>NZ_VNIA01000021.1 GCF_008124875.1 Tenacibaculum adriaticum | reverse complement strand
TCAACGGATGCCGCAGGAAACACCGCTACGTGTACACAAGTAGTTACAGTAGTAGACAATATCAATCCAACGATCAGTGCTTGTCCATCGGCAGTCACGGTGAATGTAGATGCAGGCACGTGTACCGCAAGTGGGGTAAGTTTAGGAGCAGCCCCAACAGGGACAGACAACTGTGGTGTACCAACGATTACGAATGATGCGCCAGCAACCTTCCCAATCGGAGACACTACGGTGACTTGGACATCAACGGATGCTGCAGGAAACACCGCTACGTGTACACAAGTAGTTACAGTAGTAGACAATATCAATCCAACGATCAGTGCTTGTCCATCGGCAGTCACGGTGAATGTAGATACAGGCACGTGTACCGCAAGTGGGGTAAGTTTAGGAGCAGCCCCAACAGGCACAGACAACTGTGGCGTACCAACGATCACGAATGATGCGCCAGCAACCTTCCCAATCGGAGACACTACGGTGACTTGGACATCAACGGATGCCGCAGGAAACACCGCTACGTGTACACAAGTAGTTACAGTAGTAGACAATATCAATCCAACGATCAGTGCTTGTCCATCGGCAGTCACGGTGAATGTAGATGCAGGCACGTGTACAGCAAGTGGGGTAAGTTTAGGAGCAGCCCCAACAGGGACAGACAACTGTGGTGTACCAACGATCACGAATGATGCGCCAGCAACCTTCCCAATCGGAGACACTACGGTGACTTGGACATCAACGGATGCTGCAGGAAACACCGCTACGTGTACACAAGTAGTTACAGTAGTCGACAATATCAATCCAACGATCAGTGCTTGTCCATCGGCAGTCACGGTGAATGTAGATGCAGGCACGTGTACCGCAAGTGGGGTAAGTTTAGGAGCAGCCCCAACAGGCACAGACAACTGTGGTGTACCAACGATTACGAATGATGCGCCAGCAACCTTCCCAATCGGAGACACTACGGTGACTTGGACATCAACGGATGCCGCAGGAAACACCGCTACGTGTACACAAGT
>NZ_VNIA01000020.1 GCF_008124875.1 Tenacibaculum adriaticum | reverse complement strand
GTTGAACAACTTGGTGTTGGCGTATCGTCATCACAAAGCGTATAGGTAAAGCTATCCGTTCCTACAAATCCTGTCGCTGGGCTATAAACAAACGTTCCGTCTCCATTACTAGTTACCGAACCTCCATTTGTACTGACTGCATCAAAACTCGTAATTGTAGCTCCGTCTACTACCGTATCATTGGTTAATACATTTCCTGTCGTTACTGATGTGTCTTCTGATGTAGTTGCCGCTGTTGGATCTGCTGCTGCTACTGGTGTTCCTTCATCGGTTACCGTTACCGTTACTGTTGCGGTTGAACAACTTGGTGTTGGCGTATCGTCATCACAAAGCGTATAGGTAAAGCTATCCGTTCCTACAAATCCTGTCGCTGGGCTATAAACAAACGTTCCGTCTCCATTACTAGTTACCGAACCTCCATTTGTACTGACTGCATCAAAACTCGTAATTGTAGCTCCGTCTACTACTGTATCATTGGTTAATACATTTCCTGTCGTTACTGATGTGTCTTCTGATGTAGTTGCCGCTGTTGGATCTGCTGCTGCTACTGGCGTTCCTTCATCGGTTACCGTTACCGTTACTGTTGCGGTTTCTGTTGTTTCGCTTCCATCTGGATTTTTTACAGTTACAACATATGTAAAAGTATCTGTTCCAGTAAAGCCTACATTTGGTGTATATGTTACTGTTCCGTCTCCATTGATCAACACATTTCCATTAGCAGCATTACTTACACTACTAACTACCAATGGTTTACAATCAGAAGAATCATTATTCAATACATCTATATTTACAGATATATCCTCATTAGTTACACCTACATCGTTTTTGATTTCTACAATAGAAATTACTGTGACTACTTGTGTACACGTAGCAGTGTTTCCTGCGGCATCCGTTGATGTCCAAGTCACCGTAGTGTCTCCGATTGGGAAGGTTGCTGGCGCATCATTCGTAATCGTTGGTACACCACAGTTGTCTGTGCCTGTTGGGGCTGCTCCTAAACTTACCCCACTTGCTGTACACGTGCCTGCATCTACATTCACCGTGACTGCCGATGGACAAGCACTGATCGTTGGATTGATATTGTCGACTACTGTAACTACTTGTGTACACGTAGCGGTGTTTCCTGCGGCATCCGTTGATGTCCAAGTCACCGTAGTGTCTCCGATTGGGAAGGTTGCTGGCGCATCATTCGT
>NZ_VNIA01000019.1 GCF_008124875.1 Tenacibaculum adriaticum | reverse complement strand
CTGCTGTTGCTGTTAACTGCTCATTTATAGTTACTGATTGTTGTGTTCCTGCGCATCCCGCGCCATCTACTACATCAATCGTATAGTTCCCATTACTTAAACCTGTAAACGTATACGTTGTTGCTGTACTCGGCGTTGGAGTTTGGGGTGATCCTCCGTTTAATATAAACTGATAATCTCCATTTCCTGCCGTTACATTTACTACTATCTCCCCTGTGTTTCCACCTGCATAACATACTGTTGGTACCGAAGTAAATACTATGTTTGCTGCCGGATCTACCGTAATAGCAAATGCTGGCGAATCACAATTGTTAGCGTCTCTTACCACTACATTATGTGCTCCTGCTGCTATTCCTGTAAAAGTTGAGCTTGCTTGGAAGGCTCCTCCATCAATACTATACGTATATCCTGGTGTTCCGCCTGATCCCGTTACCTCTATCGTTGCTCCTGTTGGTGCTGTACAGGTAACTTCTTTTGTGATTACTGCACTTGCCGCTACCGCTGTTGGTTCATTTAAAGTAATTGGTCCTAAAGTGATTGTACATGCTGCTGGTGAACTTGCATCTGGGCGTACATTTATTGTATAGGCTATATTGTCTAATCCTGTAATCGTCTCAGTCGCATTACTACTGGTAACAAACCCTCCTCCATTTACACTATACTCATAGCTTCCTGTGAAATTTGTTACTTCAAAAGTAATCGTTCCATTGGTACCTCCATTACACGTTACATCTGTGCTTCCTGTAATTGCCGCGTCAAAGGCCTCGCCTGATGCTACATTTACTACAAAATCTCTAGGACACGCTCTTGGCGCTGTTACCGTTATCGTATGTGAACCTATTGTTTGATCTGTAAATACATTACCCGTCTGAACTGCTCCTCCATCTATACTATAACTATACGTTAAGGCTGGTAAGGCTGGTGGTGTTAATGTGATATTTCCTGTCCCATCACAATTATAGGTTACCGCATCCGTGAAATCTGGAATTACTGGTAATGGATCTATTATAATTGTATCAACTACCTCTGTACAGCCGTTACCATCTTGAACAGTTAAATCATAAGTCCCTTCTGTTAAGTTTCCATAAACTAAACCTGGTCCGTAAACGCCGTTTACTCCATAAGTATAACCTGATGTTCCTGGTGTTCCGCCTGTAGCCGCTGTAAAAGTAATCTCTCCTAAAGTTCCACACGTATAATCCTGTGTTAAACTCGCTGTACT
>NZ_VNIA01000018.1 GCF_008124875.1 Tenacibaculum adriaticum | reverse complement strand
TTCCGATTACATTGATGGCTACTGCGGTGTCTTCCTCCGTGGTTGCTGTATCTGTATTGGCTACCGGTGCATCGTTCACATCATTTATTGTAACGCTTACTGTGGCTGTAGCACAGGCTCCGTCATCATCACATACAGAGTATTCAAAAGCATCTGTTCCAAAGAACTCTGCATTTGGGGTATAGGTGATCTGACCAGTTACAGGATCAATAGCGATGGTTCCGTTTGCTGGAGCCGTGATCTCTGTTACACTTGTTGGATCTATCGTTCCGTCTACATCCGTATCGTTTCCGATTACATTGATGGCTACTGCGGTGTCTTCCTCCGTGGTTGCCGTATCTGTATTGGCTACCGGTGCATCGTTCACATCATTTATTGTAACGTTTACTGTGGCTGTAGCACAGGCTCCGTCATCATCACACACTGAGTATTCAAAAGCATCGGTTCCAAAGAACTCTGCATTTGGGGTATAGGTGATCTGACCAGTTACAGGATCAATAGCGATGGTTCCGTTTGCTGGCGCCGTGATCTCTGTTACACTTGTTGGATCGATGGTTCCGTCTAGATCCGTATCGTTTCCGATTACATTGATGGCTACTGCGGTGTCTTCCTCCGTGGTTGCCGTATCTGTATTGGCTACCGGTGCATCGTTCACATCATTTATTGTAACGTTTACTGTGGCTGTAGCACAGGCTCCGTCATCATCACACACTGAGTATTCAAAAGCATCTGTTCCAAAGAACTCTGCATTTGGGGTATAGGTGATCTGACCAGTTACAGGATCAATAGCGATGGTTCCGTTTGTTGGAGCCGTGATCTCTGTTACACTTGTTGGATCTATCGTTCCGTCTACATCCGTATCGTTTCCGATTACATTGATGGCTACTGCGGTGTCTTCCTCCGTGGTTGCCGTATCTGTATTGGCTACCGGTGCATCGTTCACATCATTTATTGTAACGCTTACTGTGGCTGTAGCACAGGCTCCGTCATCATCACATACAGAGTATTCAAAAGCATCTGTTCCAAAGAACTCTGCATTTGGGGTATAGGTGATCTGACCAGTTACAGGATCAATAGCGATGGTTCCGTTTGCTGGCGCTGTTACTTGTGTTACCGAAGTAGGGTCGATGGTTCCGTCTACATCCGTATCGTTTCCGATTACATTGATGGCTACTGCGGTGTCTTCCTCTGTGGTTGCTGTATCTGTATTGGCTACCGGTGCATC
>NZ_VNIA01000017.1 GCF_008124875.1 Tenacibaculum adriaticum | reverse complement strand
GCATCCGTTGATGTCCAAGTCACCGTAGTGTCTCCGATTGGGAAGGTTGCTGGCGCATCATTCGTAATCGTTGGTACACCACAGTTGTCTGTGCCTGTTGGGGCTGCTCCTAAACTTACCCCACTTGCGGTACACGTGCCTGCATCTACATTCACCGTGACTGCCGATGGACAAGCACTGATCGTTGGATTGATATTGTCTACTACTGTAACTACTTGTGTACACGTAGCGGTGTTTCCTGCGGCATCCGTTGATGTCCAAGTCACCGTAGTGTCTCCGATTGGGAAGGTTGCTGGCGCATCATTCGTAATCGTTGGTACGCCACAGTTGTCTGTGCCTGTTGGGGCTGCTCCTAAACTTACCCCACTTGCTGTACACGTGCCTGCATCTACATTCACCGTGACTGCCGATGGACAAGCACTGATCGTTGGATTGATATTGTCTACTACTGTAACTACTTGTGTACACGTAGCGGTGTTTCCTGCAGCATCCGTTGATGTCCAAGTCACCGTAGTGTCTCCGATTGGGAAGGTTGCTGGCGCATCATTCGTGATCGTTGGTACACCACAGTTGTCTGTGCCTGTTGGGGCTGCTCCTAAACTTACCCCACTTGCTGTACACGTGCCTGCATCTACATTCACCGTGACTGCCGATGGACAAGCACTGATCGTTGGATTGATATTGTCTACTACTGTGACTACTTGTGTACACGTAGCGGTGTTTCCTGCAGCATCCGTTGATGTCCAAGTCACCGTAGTGTCTCCGATTGGGAAGGTTGCTGGCGCATCATTCGTGATCGTTGGTACGCCACAGTTGTCTGTGCCTGTTGGGGCTGCTCCTAAACTTACCCCACTTGCGGTACACGTGCCTGCATCTACATTCACCGTGACTGCCGATGGACAAGCACTGATCGTTGGATTGATATTGTCTACTACTGTAACTACTTGTGTACACGTAGCGGTGTTTCCTGCGGCATCCGTTGATGTCCAAGTCACCGTAGTGTCTCCGATTGGGAAGGTTGCTGGCGCATCATTCGTAATCGTTGATACACCACAGTTGTCTGTGCCTGTTGGGGCTGCTCCTAAACTTACCCCACTTGCGGTACACGTGCCTGCATCTACATTCACCGTCACTGCCGATGGACAAGCACTGATCGTTGGATTGATATTGTCTACTACTGTAACTACTTGTGTACACGTAGCGGTGTTTCCTGCGGCATCCGTTGA
>NZ_VNIA01000016.1 GCF_008124875.1 Tenacibaculum adriaticum | reverse complement strand
AGCAGATGTTGTAATAACAGGAGTAAACACAGCTTATACAGATACGCAATCAGGCACTTCACCAGTAAGTTTCACTGGAGTTCCAGCCGATACATATACAGTAACGATAACCAATCCAATAACAGGATGTGTATTAACGACGAGTATTTTAGTAGAAGAAGCACCAACATTTAATTTAGATGTAAATAAGACAAATGATGTAGCGTGTGTAGGAAGTAATGAAGGAGCGTTTGAATTTGATTTCAGTGTAAGTTCAGTATACACAGGTAATTATACATATGATGTTATTAATAACGCTACAAGTAGCTCAACAGGAATCACAGGAGTAGGAGTTGGAGGTACACCAGTATCTATCTCAGGCTTAGCAGCAGGTGTTTATTATGTAGCAGTAACAATGACTGATAGTCCATTCTGTCCGGTAACTTCACCAATGGTAACGATAGATGAGCCAACAGATCCGTTAGCATTAACAACGAACGCGGTAGGTGTAAGTTGTTTCAATGGAGGAGACGGAAGCATCACAGCAACAGGATCAGACGGATGGGGAGGTTATACGTATAGTTTAACACCAGTATCAGGAACATCACCAGCAGTAGCATTTAGCAGTAATAACGTATTTAACAATTTAACGTCAGGTACGTATGATATTACGGTAAGAGATGCAAACGGATGTGAGGTAACCGTAACAGAAACCGTTGCAAATACTACATTAGTTGAATTTACAGTAGTAGAGAATGATAATTCATGTGATAGTAGTACAGGAGGAAGTATTACGGTAACTCCAACAGGAGGAACAGGTACGTATACCTTCACCTTAACTAACACAGCTACGAGTGCTATAGTATCCACAGCAAGTGGTACAGCAGCACATACCTTTACCAATGTAGCAGCAGGTGATTATTCAGTATCAGTAGTAGATAGTAACAGTTGTCCAGGAACCGCTATTGGAAGTCCATTAATAACAATTACTCCTAACTTAATCTTTACAGCAATTCAGACAAAGAATATAGACTGTAATGCAAGTCCAGATGGAGTCATAGAGATTAACATTACATCAGGATCAGGTAATTATGATTATGCTGTAACGAATAGTTTAGGAGGGACAATTGTAGCACAAACAAATATAGGAGCAACAACTACAGTAACCTTTGCAGTATCAACAGCAGATACATATACAATTGAAGTATTTGATATGGCAGCAACGCCAGTATGTTCAAATACAGTAGCTGTTGTAGTTGCAGACAGAATAGAGCCTAATTTCACAGGAGTAGCAAGTGTAGATGATATTTGTAACGGAAGTAGCACAGGAGAGATTCAGATTACAGAGATAAGTAATAGTATCAATCCATTAACGTATGGTATAGTTCCAGCATTAGGAACCTTTAATGCAGCAACGTTAACGTATACAGGATTACCGCAGGGTACATA
>NZ_VNIA01000015.1 GCF_008124875.1 Tenacibaculum adriaticum | reverse complement strand
GAGGAAGACACCGCAGTAGCCATCAATGTAATCGGAAACGATACGGATCTAGACGGAACCATCGACCCTACTTCGGTAACACAAGTAACAGCGCCAGCAAACGGAACCATCGCTATTGATCCTGTAACTGGTCAGATCACCTATACCCCAAATGCAGAGTTCTTTGGAACAGATGCTTTTGAATACTCTGTATGTGATGATGACGGAGCCTGTGCTACAGCCACAGTAAGCGTTACAATAAATGATGTGAACGATGCACCGGTAGCCAATACAGATACAGCAACCACAGAGGAAGACACCGCAGTAGCCATCAATGTAATCGGAAACGATACGGATGTAGACGGAACGATAGATCCAACAAGTGTAACAGAGATCACGGCTCCAACAAACGGAACCATCGCTATTGATCCTGTAACTGGTCAGATCACCTATACCCCAAATGCAGAGTTCTTTGGAACAGATGCTTTTGAATACTCAGTGTGTGATGATGACGGAGCCTGTGCTACAGCCACAGTAAACGTTACAATAAATGATGTGAACGATGCACCGGTAGCCAATACAGATACGGCAACCACGGAGGAAGACACCGCAGTAGCCATCAATGTAATCGGAAACGATACGGATCTAGACGGAACCATCGATCCAACAAGTGTAACAGAGATCACGGCTCCAGCAAACGGAACCATCGCTATTGATCCTGTAACTGGTCAGATCACCTATACCCCAAATGCAGAGTTCTTTGGAACCGATGCTTTTGAATACTCTGTATGTGATGATGACGGAGCCTGTGCTACAGCCACAGTAAACGTTACAATAAATGATGTGAACGATGCACCGGTAGCCAATACAGATACAGCAACCACGGAGGAAGACACCGCAGTAGCCATCAATGTAATCGGAAACGATACGGATGTAGACGGAACGATAGATCCAACAAGTGTAACAGAGATCACGGCTCCAACAAACGGAACCATCGCTATTGATCCTGTAACTGGTCAGATCACCTATACCCCAAATGCAGAGTTCTTTGGAACAGATGCTTTTGAATACTCAGTGTGTGATGATGACGGAGCCTGTGCTACAGCCACAGTAAACGTTACAATAAATGATGTGAACGATGCACCGGTAGCCAATACAGATACGGCAACCACGGAGGAAGACACCGCAGTAGCCATCAATGTAATCGGAAACGATACGGATGTAGACGGAACGATAGATCCAACAAGTGTAACAGAGATCACGGCTCCAGCAAACGGAACCATCGCTATTGATCCTGTAACTGGTCAGATCACCTATACCCCAAATGCAGAGTTCTTTGGAACAGATGCTTTTGAATACTCTGTATGTGATGATGACGGAGCCTGTGCTACAGCCACAGTAAGCGTTACAATAAATGATGTGAACGATGCACCGGTAGCCAATACAGATACAGCAACCACGGAGGAAGACACCGCAGTAGCCATCAATGTAATCGGAA
>NZ_VNIA01000014.1 GCF_008124875.1 Tenacibaculum adriaticum | reverse complement strand
GACGAAATCTAGGTTTCCACGTATATCATAACCTTATTCTACGCTTCTTTCTTTCTGATTTATATCTCTAAATTTAAACAATTGCTAACTTAAGACGTATAAATTTAACTGCTTGGTTCTTGCCTACCTACGAAAATCCTCACGGATTTTCTATTAGTTTTTTATTTGCTAAATTTAGTGCTCACGCAACTAATCTTATTCAAAACGTTTTACATAATATTGAAAAAAATGAAATATTTAATTACTTTTATCATACTTTACATAAGTGTAGGTTGCTCTAAAAAAATAGAAAACAACCAAATTCAACGAATAGACGGCTCGTCAATAACAAGAGCTAAATTGGATGCCCGAATTAAAACCCTTGTTGATTCAGCAGATATAACAGGACTTTCAGTAACAATTTTTAACAAAGACACTGTTGCCTATCAAAAAGCATTTGGCTATTCAAACTTTGCCAAAAAAGATAGTCTAAAGATTAATCAAGTGTTTTATGGAGCTTCTTTAAGTAAATCTGTGTTTGGCTATATTGTGGCTCAACTTGCCAACGAAGGGCTCATTGACCTTGACAAACCCTTACAAGAGTATTTAGACACACCTATTCCCAACATACAATTTGACAGAGTTTGGAGAGGATTTCATAATCTTGAAAACGATAAGAGATATAAAGATATAACGGCACGAATGTGCTTATCACACACCACAGGATTTCCGAATTGGAGATGGGTTAGCAGAACTGGCGTATTTCAGCCTGAAGTAGAAGAAATTGAAATTTACTTTGACCCTGGAACCGAGTATAGTTATTCCGGAGAAGGAATTAGATTGTTGCAAATAGTTATTGAGAAAATTTTAGGTAAAGGATTGGAGCAATTGGCACAAGAGCGTGTCTTTAATCCTTTAGGTATGGATATGACAAGTTATGTGTGGCAACAGCGCTTTGAAAACAACTATTGTTATGGACATACTAAAGAAGAAAAAGTAATAGATAAAGACACCGAAGATGAAGCGGGAGCGGCAGGTTCCATGGAAACAACACCTGTTGACTACTCAAAATTTCTAACAAAAATAATTGAATTGAGCTCACATAATTCTGATGTTACCAATCTTATATTCGCACCCAATATTCGGATTAATTCAAAGAAACAATTCGGTCCAGAGTCACTTGCGACAACAAATGCAAATGATAGTATAAATTTGAGTTATGGCTTGGGTTGGGGTATTTTAAAATCGCCTTATGGTCAAGGATATTTTAAAGAAGGCCATGGTGAGGGCTTCCAGCATTATTCAATTATATTTCCTGAGAAACATCTTGGGATTCTTTTAATGTCGAATAGTGATAATGCCGAAAGTATATTTAAAGAAGTGTTGGAATTAGGCATTGGAGATACATACACGCCTTGGTACTGGGAAGACTACATTCCATATAATATGAAATAGAAAATACTGCATACAACAAAGAACTGAGGTAAAAAACAAGTAAATTTTACACTTTTTTAAACCAAAGTACTTTTATAATTTGCATCATAAGGCAATCCGCTTTTTACAAT
>NZ_VNIA01000013.1 GCF_008124875.1 Tenacibaculum adriaticum | reverse complement strand
GCATCCGTTGATGTCCAAGTCACCGTAGTGTCTCCGATTGGGAAGGTTGCTGGCGCATCATTCGTAATCGTTGGTACACCACAGTTGTCTGTGCCTGTTGGGGCTGCTCCTAAACTTACCCCACTTGCGGTACACGTGCCTGCATCTACATTCACCGTGACTGCCGATGGACAAGCACTGATCGTTGGATTGATATTGTCTACTACTGTAACTACTTGTGTACACGTAGCGGTGTTTCCTGCGGCATCCGTTGATGTCCAAGTCACCGTAGTGTCTCCGATTGGGAAGGTTGCTGGCGCATCATTCGTAATCGTTGGTACGCCACAGTTGTCTGTGCCTGTTGGGGCTGCTCCTAAACTTACCCCACTTGCTGTACACGTGCCTGCATCTACATTCACCGTGACTGCCGATGGACAAGCACTGATCGTTGGATTGATATTGTCTACTACTGTAACTACTTGTGTACACGTAGCGGTGTTTCCTGCAGCATCCGTTGATGTCCAAGTCACCGTAGTGTCTCCGATTGGGAAGGTTGCTGGCGCATCATTCGTGATCGTTGGTACACCACAGTTGTCTGTGCCTGTTGGGGCTGCTCCTAAACTTACCCCACTTGCTGTACACGTGCCTGCATCTACATTCACCGTGACTGCCGATGGACAAGCACTGATCGTTGGATTGATATTGTCTACTACTGTAACTACTTGTGTACACGTAGCGGTGTTTCCTGCAGCATCCGTTGATGTCCAAGTCACCGTAGTGTCTCCGATTGGGAAGGTTGCTGGCGCATCATTCGTGATCGTTGGTACGCCACAGTTGTCTGTGCCTGTTGGGGCTGCTCCTAAACTTACCCCACTTGCGGTACACGTGCCTGCATCTACATTCACCGTGACTGCCGATGGACAAGCACTGATCGTTGGATTGATATTGTCTACTACTGTAACTACTTGTGTACACGTAGCGGTGTTTCCTGCGGCATCCGTTGATGTCCAAGTCACCGTAGTGTCTCCGATTGGGAAGGTTGCTGGCGCATCATTCGTAATCGTTGATACACCACAGTTGTCTGTGCCTGTTGGGGCTGCTCCTAAACTTACCCCACTTGCGGTACACGTGCCTGCATCTACATTCACCGTCACTGCCGATGGACAAGCACTGATCGTTGGATTGATATTGTCTACTACTGTAACTACTTGTGTACACGTAGCGGTGTTTCCTGCGGCATCCGTTGATGTCCAAGTCACCGTAGTGTCTCCGATTGGGAAGGTTGCTGGCGCATCATTCGTAATCGTTGATACACCACAGTTGTCTGTGCCTGTTGGGGCTGCTCCTAAACTTACCCCACTTGCGGTACACGTGCCTGCATCTACATTCACCGTGACTGCCGATGGACAAGCACTGATCGTTGGATTGATATTGTCTACTACTGTAACTACTTGTGTACACGTAGCGGTGTTTCCTGCGGCATCCGTTGATGTCCAAGTCACCGTAGTGTCTCCGATTGGGAAGGTTGCTGGCGCATCATTCGTGATCGTTGGCACGCCACAGTTGTTTGTGCC
>NZ_VNIA01000012.1 GCF_008124875.1 Tenacibaculum adriaticum | reverse complement strand
TAATGGCAACTATACGATTGATGTAGTAGATGGCGCGGGATGTGCAGGAACACAACAATCAGTAACTATAAATGAGCAGTTAACAGCAACAGCAGTAGTAACTAACGCAAGTTGTGCTAATGGGTTTATAGAAGTTTCCCCGGTAGGAGGTGATGGTAATTATGTGTATTCTGTTACAGTTGCTAATGCGGGTACACCATTAGATCCTACATTTAATAATACAAACCCTATTACACAACCAGCCGGTACTTATGATGTTTATATTAGAGATAATGGAGGAAGTACGGGATTCTGTGAGTTTTTAATTGAAGATGTGGTTATTAACTTAGTAACTAATGTTGATATTACCCTAACAGAAACACAACCAACATGTAATGGTGATACCGGAAGTATAGAGGTAAATATAGCGAATGGACAATCGCCATACGATATTACAGTAGTTGGGCCAACACCAAGTACAGAAACTAATTTTGTTGGTTCAACAATTACGTTTTCAAATCTAGCGGCGGGTAATTATACAATAAACATTACTGACGCTTTAGGTTGTACTGATTCTCAATCGAGAACATTAACGGACCCTGTGGCATTAGTAATGGATATTAGTCCAGTTTTACCTCCAGGATGTGCTGTGAATCCAGCATTAACAGGGTTCGATTTTATCAATATTAACTCTAGTGATTATTTACCTTATACTTTGCAGTATAGTATAGATAATGGTGCTACTTGGACAGATTTTGGGACAGGTCAAATAAGAGGATTAAATTCAGGAGATATTGTATTTCCAGTATTACGCATTTCTGATGGGGTAGCAGGGACAGGAAATACAAGGTGTTTATTAGCTTACGGACAATATGAAATTCCATACCCAGTTGAGGGGCTTATTGTTGATCCAGTTGCTAATCCAGGTACATGTGTAGGAGGTTTTAGTGTAACAGTAGAAGCATTTGGAGGTACAGGACCTTATGAATTTGCAATAGATTCACCTACAGGTTGGATTACACCAACTCCAGTAACGGCTACACAATATACATTTACAGGTCTTACACCAGGACAATCATATGATTTCTTTGTTAGAGATGCCACAGGTTGTATAAAACAAAATAATGAAGATGTTTATGACACCTTTACACCATCTGTTCCTATAACAGCAACAGTAAATAATGCAGAATGTAATGGAGCATCAAATGGTCAAATTACATTTTCAATAGATAATACAAGTGGAGATTTAACAGATCCATTTAATTATACATTATATAAAAGAGATGCATCTAATAATGGAGTAGCAGTAGCAGCATATACATCTATTCTACAAAATGGTTTTGGAGATATAATAGTTACAGGTTTAGACCAAGGAGAATATTATATTGAATTAACAAACTCTAGTGGTGCACCGACAGAATGTCAATTTGCTAGTACAGATACTTTAATACAAGAAGGAACGTTAATTACAGGTAATTTATCAATAGTAAATAATATAACTTGTGATGTAGATGGTACTGTAAGAATTGAAAATGTTAATGGAGGGTTCCCTGGTTATACCTATACAGCAAATGTATATGAAACAGGAGTTCCAGCTAATATTATAACTCATACATTATCAGGTAACTTAGTTACAGTAGATGATGCCGATTTAGGAGGAGTTACTTCTGTTGATGTTGAAGTTTTAGTAACTGATACTAATGGTTGTACAGCTAATTTAGGCCCGGTTACTTTAACTTTAAGTCCATCACCAACAATAGACAATGTGGTAACAAGTACATGTGATGTAAATAAGACAATAACTGTTGATGTATCCAACGGTACAGCTCCATATCAATATTCTAATGATGGAGGAACAACATTCACATCAGCAACAGCAAGCACTTCGCACATATTTAATAGCTTATCTCCGGGTAGTTATGATGTTGTTGTAAGAGATGCTAATGGATGTATAGATACGCAAACTCCAGTATTATTATATCCTGAATTAATTTTCACATTAACACCAGCACAAAATTTAAATTGTGTACCAGGTGAAGCAGTTATCGAAATTACTGTAAATTCAGGAGCAGGGTTAGGTGTAACAGGAGATTTTACATATACAATTAATGCAGTAGCAGCTCCTGCAGTAACACCAGGAGTAAATATAGGAGCTATCTCTGGAACCAATACATCAACAACTCATACAGTAACTGCTGAGGGTACTTATGAAGTTGTAATGACAGATGTAACTTCTGGATGTATTGAAACACGTCAAATAACTATAGCCCCAGCAATTCAACCTAATTTCACAGGAGTAGCAAGTGTAGATGATATTTGTTTTGGAAGTAGCACAGGAGAGATTCAGATAACGGAGGTAAACAATAGTATCAATCCATTAACGTATGGTATAGTTCCAGCATTAGGAACCTTTAATGCAGCAACGTTAACGTATACAGGATTACCGCAGGGTACATATGATATTACGGGAACAGGAACCAATGGATGTACGACAACGATTCAGGTAACGATTAATGAGAACCCAGATATCGTATTAACACCAGTTATAACAGATTTTGGCTGTACTACGGATAATGTAACGGACAATGCTATAGTAAATGTAACAGCAACAGGAGGCTCTAGTACTTATGTACGTTACGTATTTGTATACGATAATGGTACGGTAAGTACAGGAGATGATATTACACAAGATAGTTCAAATACTAGTTTTGCAGTAACGAATGAAGCAGGCGGAAGTGTAGCTATAACTGTTTTTGACGATAACGGATGTAGTCAAACAGCAACTCAAGTTGTAGCACCATTTAACGGATTAAGCAATGCAAACTATACAGTAACCAAAGCAGTTGATTGTAGAGCATTACCATTAGGCGGAGCAGATGTAAATATAACATTTGATTCATCTGTAAGTGCTATTATAGCAGATGTTGTAATAACAGGAGTAAACACAGCTTATACAGATACGCAATCAGGCACTTCACCAGTAAGTTTCACTGGAGTTCCAGCCGATACAT
>NZ_VNIA01000011.1 GCF_008124875.1 Tenacibaculum adriaticum | reverse complement strand
TAGCAAGTATTATAAACAAAAAAAACCCAATCTTATATAAGATTGGGTTTCTGTATAAAGAAAGGCGACGACCTACTCTCCCACCATTGGCAGTACCATCGGCGCTAATGGGCTTAACTTCTCTGTTCGGAATGGTAAGAGGTGAGCCCCATTGCTATAATCACCTTAAATTGTTTCAGTATATTTCAACTGTATAAGTTAACATATTAGTAAAAAAATATCATAAATTATCAAAGAGTTGTCCTCCCCTCCGTAGAGGGGAAGTCCGTACATAAGCCTATGGGTTATTAGTACTACTTGGCTACATACATTACTGCACTTACACCTATAGCCTATCAACGTGGTAATCTTCCACGACCCTTTAAAGAAATCTCATCTTGTGGTGGGTTTCGCGCTTATATGCTTTCAGCGCTTATCCCTTCCCAACGTAGCTACTCTGCAGTGCTCCTGGCGGAACAACAGATACACCAGAGGTTAGTTCAACTCGGTCCTCTCGTACTAAAGTCAAATCCACTCAAATTTCTAACGCCCACAGCAGATAGAGACCGAACTGTCTCACGACGTTCTGAACCCAGCTCGCGTGCCACTTTAATGGGCGAACAGCCCAACCCTTGGGACCTTCTCCAGCCCCAGGATGTGACGAGCCGACATCGAGGTGCCAAACCCCCCCGTCGATGTGAGCTCTTGGGGGAGATCAGCCTGTTATCCCCGGAGTACCTTTTATCCTTTGAGCGATGGCCCTTCCATGCGGAACCACCGGATCACTATGCTCTACTTTCGTACCTGATCGACCTGTATGTCTCTCAGTCAAGCTCCCTTATGCCATTGCACTCTACGCACGGTTACCAAGCGTGCTGAGGGAACCTTTAGAAGCCTCCGTTACTCTTTTGGAGGCGACCACCCCAGTCAAACTACCCACCACGCACTGTTCTCATTACTGAGTTAGGCTCTAGATAAGCAAAGGGTGGTATTTCAAGGACGACTCCACAACGCCTAGCGACGCCGCTTCAAAGTCTCCCACCTATCCTACACATTACTTATCCAAAGTCAATACGAAGCTATAGTAAAGGTTCACGGGGTCTTTTCGTCCCGCTGCGGGTAATCGGCATCTTCACCGATACTACAATTTCACCGAGCTCATGGCTGAGACAGTATCCAGATCGTTGCACCATTCGTGCAGGTCGGAACTTACCCGACAAGGAATTTCGCTACCTTAGGACCGTTATAGTTACGGCCGCCGTTTACTGGGGCTTCATTTCAGATCTTCGCCGAAGCTAAACCCTCCACTTAACCTTCCAGCACCGGGCAGGTGTCAGGCCTTATACATCATCTTTCAATTTAGCAAAGCCCTGTGTTTTTGATAAACAGTCGCCTGGATCTTTTCACTGCGGCCCCACCGGAGTGGGGCGACCTTTCTCCCGAAGTTACAGGTCTATTTTGCCTAGTTCCTTAGCCATGAATCTCTCGAGCACCTTAGAATTCTCATCCCAACTACCTGTGTCGGTTTACGGTACGGGCTGCTTCACTCGCTTTTCTTGGAACCTCTTACTTGTTTTCGCTTTGCCCGAAGGCTAGGCTCAGCGTACTATTCCGTCAGTACGCAAACATCTGGGAAATCCGTCACTTTTAGTGTGAGCAGGTACAGGAATATTAACCTGTTGTCCATCGACTACCCCTTTCGGGTTCGCCTTAGGCCCCGACTAACCCTCAGCTGATTAGCATCGCTGAGGAAACCTTAGTCTTTCGGTGAGGGGGTTTCTCGCCCCCTTTATCGTTACTTATGCCTACATTTTCTTTTCTATGCGTTCCAGCATACCTCGCAGTACACCTTCAACACCCATAGAATGCTCCCCTACCACTTTTTCAAGTCCATAGCTTCGGTAATATACTTATGCCCGATTATTATCCATGCTCGATCGCTCGACTAGTGAGCTGTTACGCACTCTTTAAATGAATGGCTGCTTCCAAGCCAACATCCTAGCTGTCTGTGCAATCGAACCTCGTTAGTTCAACTTAGTATATATTTGGGGACCTTAGCTGATGGTCTGGGTTCTTTCCCTCTCGGACATGGACCTTAGCACCCATGCCCTCACTGCTGAGAAACATTTTATAGCATTCGGAGTTTGTCAGGAATTGGTAGGCGGTGAAGCCCCCGCATCCAATCAGTAGCTCTACCTCTATAAAACTTTTACTCAACGCTGCACCTAAATGCATTTCGGGGAGTACGAGCTATTTCCGAGTTTGATTGGCCTTTCACCCCTACCCACAGGTCATCCAAAGACTTTTCAACGTCAACTGGTTCGGTCCTCCACTGTGTGTTACCACAGCTTCAACCTGCCCATGGGTAGATCACTCGGTTTCGCGTCTACTACTACTAACTATGCGCCCTATTCAGACTCGCTTTCGCTCCGGCTCCAGACCTTAAATCCTTAACCTTGCTAGCAACAGTAACTCGTAGGCTCATTATGCAAAAGGCACGCCGTCACACAGTAAATGTGCTTCGACCGCTTGTAGGCGTACGGTTTCAGGTTCTCTTTCACTCCCTTACTTAGGGTTCTTTTCACCTTTCCCTCACGGTACTAGTTCACTATCGGTCTTTCAGGAGTATTTAGCCTTACCGGATGGTCCCGGTGGATTCATACAGGATTACTCGTGTCCCGCACTACTCAGGGTACCACTATCTTAGCTTCGCTTACTTTTACGGGACTATCACCCTCTTTGGTCTGTCTTTCCAAACAGTTCTAATTCACTTAGCTTCGAATATCGTGGCCCTACAACCCCAATATTGCCGTAACAATATTGGTTTGGGCTAATCCGCGTTCGCTCGCCACTACTAACGGAATCACTATTGTTTTCTCTTCCTCCGGTTACTTAGATGTTTCAGTTCACCGGGTTTGCTCCTCTTGCGAGGTGACATGCCTTCAACATGCCGGGTTGCCCCATTCGGAAATCTACGGATCATAAAATATGTGCTTCTCCCCGTAGCTTATCGCAGCTTATCGCGTCCTTCATCGCCTCTGAAAGCCTAGGCATCCTCCATACGCCCTTATTTAGCTTATTGTACTTTTTGCTCTAGTATTAATACTAGAACGAGCTCTTTATAATTTAATTCTTTATAAAAATATTCTGTTAGATATTAATCTAACTCTCTATCTTGATTCTTTACGATATCATTTTACCAATATGTCAATGAACTTTAAGTCTATATAAGACTTCGTGGAGAATATCGGAGTCGAACCGATGACCTCTTGCGTGCAAGGCAAGCGCTCTAGCCAGCTGAGCTAATCCCCCATTTTTAGTCATGAGTTTTTAGTCCTGAGTTATTCGTTGTAACAACTCATCTTCCTCAACTTCTAAAATTTCCTTCTAATATGTAACTTTTTGTAGTCCCGGGCAGACTCGAACTGCCGACCTCTACATTATCAGTGTAGCGCTCTAACCAGCTGAGCTACGAGACTATAATAGCTTATATATTAGTGTTTGTTTTAAAATTAACAGCAAAGAGTAAAATTTCCTTTTGTAACTCACCATCTTTCTCTAGAAAGGAGGTGTTCCAGCCGCACCTTCCGGTACGGCTACCTTGTTACGACTTAGCCCTAGTTACCAGTTTTACCCTAGGCGGCTCCTTGCGGTGACCGACTTCAGGCACCCCCAGCTTCCATGGCTTGACGGGCGGTGTGTACAAGGCCCGGGAACGTATTCACCGGATCATGGCTGATATCCGATTACTAGCGATTCCAGCTTCACGGAGTCGAGTTGCAGACTCCGATCCGAACTGTGATATGGTTTATAGATTCGCTCCAACTCGCGTTGTGGCTGCTCATTGTCCATACCATTGTAGCACGTGTGTAGCCCAGGACGTAAGGGCCGTGATGATTTGACGTCATCCCCACCTTCCTCACGGTTTGCACCGGCAGTCTCGCTAGAGTCCTCAGCTTTACCTGCTAGCAACTAACGATAGGGGTTGCGCTCGTTATAGGACTTAACCTGACACCTCACGGCACGAGCTGACGACAACCATGCAGCACCTTGTAAAGTGTCCGAAGAAAAAGCTATCTCTAGCCCTGTCACTCTACATTTAAGCCCTGGTAAGGTTCCTCGCGTATCATCGAATTAAACCACATGCTCCACCGCTTGTGCGGGCCCCCGTCAATTCCTTTGAGTTTCAGTCTTGCGACCGTACTCCCCAGGTGGGATACTTATCACTTTCGCTTAGTCACTGAGATTAAATCCCAACAACTAGTATCCATCGTTTACGGCGTGGACTACCAGGGTATCTAATCCTGTTCGCTCCCCACGCTTTCGTCCATGAGCGTCAGTATATACGTAGTAGACTGCCTTCGCAATCGGTATTCTAAGTAATATCTATGCATTTCACCGCTACACTACTTATTCTATCTACTTCCGTATAACTCAAGTCAACCAGTATCAAAGGCAGTTCCATAGTTAAGCTATGGGATTTCACCTCTGACTTAATTGACCGCCTGCGGACCCTTTAAACCCAATGATTCCGGATAACGCTTGCACCCTCCGTATTACCGCGGCTGCTGGCACGGAGTTAGCCGGTGCTTATTCTTACAGTACCGTCAAGATCTCACACGTGAGATGGTTTCTTCCTGTATAAAAGCAGTTTACAACCCATAGGGCAGTCTTCCTGCACGCGGCATGGCTGGATCAGAGTTGCCTCCATTGTCCAATATTCCTCACTGCTGCCTCCCGTAGGAGTCTGGTCCGTGTCTCAGTACCAGTGTGGGGGATAATCCTCTCAGACCCCCTACCTATCGTTGCCATGGTAAGCCGTTACCTTACCATCTAGCTAATAGGACGCATAGTCATCTTGTACCCATAAATGTTTAACTAAATTGTGATGCCACAGCTCAGTATTATGGAGTATTAATCTTCATTTCTAAAGGCTATCCTCCTGTACAAGGCAGATTCTATACGCGTTACGCACCCGTTCGCCGGTCGTCAGCATAGCAAGCTACCTGTTACCCCTCGACTTGCATGTGTTAAGCCTGCCGCTAGCGTTCATCCTGAGCCAGGATCAAACTCTTCATTGTAAATTTTTAATAATTTTAATGAATAAGTTTCAAAAGAATTTCTCTAATTAATTAGAGTGGTTATTCTACTCTTTGTTTACGCTGTCAATTTCAATATTTTCAATGAACTTCATTAACCTTCTTATTTGATCTATTTCAACCAAAATTCCAATTAATTTTCTTGTAGAAACACTAGAATCGAACTAGCTAATCTTTTTAGGATTATTCCAAAATCTCTCTGAACATTTGCTCTCTTTCTGAAAGCGGATGCAAATCTACAAACTCTTTTTATTATGACAAAAACTTTTTTGAAGTTTTTTTCGAATTTGTTTTACACCTATTTTAATGAACTGTCGTCTCAAAAACGGACTGCAAAGATACTAACTCTTTTTCTTACCAAACAAGAAAAAAATGAATTATTTTTTAACTTATTCTTCGTTATTTCTTTACATCTTGTTAATGAACTTTTGCTAACTTTAAACTCTATGTTTATCCGTTTGCGGGTGCAAATATACCACCTCTTTTGAACCTCACAAGTGTTTTTTAAATCTTTTTTGAAAGTATTTTTTAATACCCTTGTTTTAAGTCATTTGCACTCGAAAGTTTTTTGCAAATTTCTCTACTTATACATACCTCCTATCCGAAACTATAAGGTTTGATAC
>NZ_VNIA01000010.1 GCF_008124875.1 Tenacibaculum adriaticum | reverse complement strand
ATTGTAAAAAGCGGATTGCCTTATGATGCAAATTATAAAAGTACTTTGGTTTAAAAAAGTGTAAAATTTACTTGTTTTTTACCTCAGTTCTTTGTTATGCCCAGGCTTTACTTTCCATATGTACTCCAAAGGTCTTTGTATTTAAAATTCTTATTTCCAATAATAAATTCAGCAGGCAACGGTTTAGTTTCAATGTTGTCTTTTTCTTGTTCTTTCAGAGCCTCAAATAGGTCTCTAAAAACTTTTTCAGAAGGACCGATTTCAAATCTGTTTCTTGCAAATTGTGGCCAATTTGTAATTGCTAAATTATCCACAGTTGTTTGATAACCATAGCCTTTCATTCTAGCTGCATTTTTGGAAATTGCAAAAAGGTAGACCTTGCTTATTGGACTTCCTTCTGTTGATTTAATTCTTAATGTTTGTAGTAATTTATTTAAGCCATTAGATGTTATCCAATTATTTACTTTTAAAGTCCAATCATCTAGTCCTTTAGTTAAATTACTTGCTCTACTTTTTAATTTGTTAATGTCGTTAAAAAAGAAGTCTTGCCATTTTATTTGAAATAACGCTAATTCACCTGTCATTCTATCAAAAATTGCAGCATCGATATCAGTGTCGATTTTATTTCCAGTTTTAAGATTAATATTTCCAACAACATTTTTATACCTAGCACCTGAGAACATAGCATATAGGTTATTTCTTAACCATTCTTCTCTATATAATGAAATGTCATTTCTGAAATTTGGATTTCTATACTCTAATATTTGACTGATAGTTAATAAAGGGTTTCTATTTATACTAGATACAGGTCTTAATACTATACCGTTGCCAATATCAATAACGAGAGGCATAAATTTAGAAGTGTGTTTTTTCAATAGTTTTACGTCATCAGGTTTTAATATAATTGAGTCGAAAGCTTCAGTAATTATTGATTTTTTAAAACCTGAAAACTCTACGATATCATTAATAAGGTCTTCTAATGGGCCCCAAAGAGTGAGGCTTTGTTTTATTGAAATTTCTGGATGTTTTTTTGATGCAACTAAACCGTAACTTATATGTTTAAGATGAAAACTAGTCATAAAAAGAACAACTATCATTAAATCACCACCAGTTATATTTCCGATTTTTGTTTTTGGGTGAAGCCCAGCTTCATCTCTCCATTTTCCGACTAATTCGGTTGCTTTCCCTAGAAAATGCATATCAATATCAAAAGTACTACCATATCCCATCATTATTCCGTGTCCAGAATCCCAAGGTCTGACTTGGTCGTGTAGCAATTTCTCAATATTTTCACTCGAATAATGATTAAATTCCTTATCCGTAAATGATAAAAAGTTACCAGGACTGCCAAAGGCTTTTTCCAAATCATCTTTTTCAATAATGTTCCATTCTTTATAATATTCTCCCGTTTTTTCTTTTAATTCTTCTTCTAGTTCTTCCAGATTGGTGAATTCTAAATCATCAAGAAATTGAGAATTTACATTTTTAGTTTTCTCAAAGACAAATGTGTTATCATCAGTTTTTACTACAGATAAAGCCCCAGACTTTACCATATCTATTGTCCTTTTTAACATTGTTATACAACCAAAATGGTATAATAGACTAGAAGTAGAGCCAAATGTTTCTTTTGTGCTTTCTACAATTGGAAAACCAGAAGTTTTAAAACCTTCAAATAGATAAGATGTAGATAGATTCCAACCCATTTTCATTATGTCGAATTTGGGGACTTCAGAAAGCTTTGAAGTAGGATTATATGAACTTAAACTATGGAAATCTAAAACTCTTAGAGTTTCGGTAAACATTATAAATTTTATTATTGTTTCCGATGGTAAACTACTTTCAATTTTATCAAGAGCATTTTCAGCGATTAGTTTAATTTCTTGACAAATTTCTTTAGACATTCAGAGTAGTTTTTAGCTTGGGCATAACGTTTATGTGTAAGGAACGTTGCGTGTTTGTGTGCGAGGATTTTCCGAAGGAAAATCAGATGCAAGCAAACAAAGCAACGACCAAACGGCTTAACTAAAATAAGCAATGTTTTTTACACGGTGTTGGCAAATCGTTATTCTTCTTCAGGTTCTATTTTAGGAAATATTTCTTTGCCATTCCATTCTAAAATTCGTCTGGTTGTTTTACTTTCAGTCCATTCCGTTTCATATTCTTTGGTTTCTCCAATCTCGCTTTTGTATACTATTTTTCCTTTTAATCCATCTTTATCATTTGGGAAAATATATTCCTCAATAAACCAATATAAGTCAGCGTCTGCAACTCGGGTATAATCAATTGCTTTTATTAATTCCTTTCCATCATAGAATAAATAAATTCCGCCACCATTTACTCCACAAGATTCTGCTAAATAATCAATTTCGAATATGCTTTTTATGATTTCAAGTCCTTTATTTCCTGTTGCTTTTATTGAAAATTCTCCAGTAAAAAGTTGAGAAGTGTTTTCTTTAAACTCCAATTCATTTTCCAAAACTCTTGTTTTAAGATACAATTTTAATCCATCTTTTTTTAAGGAAATTAAATAGGTCAGATTTCCGTTAATTACTCTGTCGAGTGAAATTAAACTTCCGAGTACAAATCCTATTTTATCTTTAGTCTTTATTTTATACCAAGGAGACTCAATTCCGTCGAATTCCATTGCTGAATTTGACTTTTCCATTATTTCAATTTGTTCACCAATTTTTAAGAGAGATAAAACATCAGATTCAGTATTCGGTTGGTCACGAAGTTTAACGTCATTACCAAACATATAAGCGATTTCACCATTCTTGAATTCATAATTTTCAGAAAGATATTTGGCGTCTTGACCAAATCCAATTTCGAAAATAAATAGAAATATTAATAGTAGTTTGTTCATTTTTTAATGTTTGCCAACTGGTTATATGCTAACAAATATATTGTTTTATCGGTTTATATTCCCGGATATGAGAACATTTTGGTTGTTTTACCCATTTCGAAGAATTAACCTAAAACTTCACTTTTAACTTAAGATTCAACACGCGTCCTGTCATGTAATTGGGTATTCCATATTGATTTTTACTATATACATCGCGTACCCAAGTATTGGTAATCGAATTACGGATATCAAAAACATTAAATAATTCTAAGCCAGCACTCAGTTCTTTAAAATTGCTTAAAAAACCTGTTGTGTGCGTTTTGTTAGCATCAGCAAAAACATAAGATATTCCTAAATCAGCACGTTTGTAATCGTTTAATCGATTTTGGAATTGATAAACATCAGCATACGAAGGCGAACCACCAGGAACTCCTGTATTATACACAATATTCAGATATGCTTTTAAGTTGGGTAGATTAGGTACATAATCTTGAAATAACACACCAAATTTTAAACGTTGGTCGGTAGGTCTAGCAATGTATCCTTGCTCATTTATACTTTCTTCCGTTTTTAAATAACCAATGCTAACCCAACTATCGTTACCTGGTACAAATTCTCCGTTTAAACGGACATCTAATCCGTAAGCATAAGCTTCTGTAATATTATCAGCTCTATAACGAATACGAACATTATCAATAGAGTAGGCGTTTACATCCGATAAGTTTTTATAATACAATTCGGTAGTAAGTTTAAAAGGGCGTTCCCACATGGTAAAACTATAATCGTTACTTGCTACTAAATGAATAGATTTTTGTGCCTTTACCTCTGGATGTACTTGTCCGTTATAATCTCTTAATTCTTTATAAAAAGGCGGTTGCGAATACCAACCTCCTGAAATACGAAATAACATGTCACTTTTCCAGTCTGGTTTGATGCTAAACTGAACACGCGGACTAAAAATAAAGTGACTTACTGCTTTTAATCCATCTGCAGTTACTGTCCAGCTTTGAGCACGAACACCTCCATTTAACCAAATTTGATGATCATTTAAGGTTGTTTTTCTGCTGAATTGTACAAATCCTGATAAACGATTAATATCTACATTGTTATTAGCTCTAATATCTTGAAAAGGCTCAATAGGACCCTCATAAGGAGTGTAGGGTTGAT
Source organism: Tenacibaculum adriaticum (assembly GCF_008124875.1). Taxonomy (GTDB): domain Bacteria; phylum Bacteroidota; class Bacteroidia; order Flavobacteriales; family Flavobacteriaceae; genus Polaribacter; species Polaribacter adriaticus. The sequence continues at coordinate 25,529 of NZ_VNIA01000010.1, read as the reverse complement.
CTTGCGGAACATTATGGTTAGGAGGGCGAACGGAAAAACCAAGACTATCTATAATTTCCCATTCACGAATACGATCTTTAATATTTTCTGTTTGGTATTTTATACCTGTCGCCCATTCATTATTACCGTCTTTTAAAGTTGCTTTTAACTGAATATTACTAATTAAAGCATCTAAATCGTTACGGGCATGATTGAGCTGAGAGCCAATTCCTTCAGAAAATTCAACTTCTCCAAAGCTTTCAGAGCCAGCATTGGTGTCTACTTCCCCTAAATTATAAGCAGCAGCAATATCAAAATATTCTTCTTCTTGTGTGTTAAAAGAGGAAATGGTTCCTGTAACTTTTAAATCATCTGTAACTTGATAATCTGTTGACAATGCACCGAATAAAGTTTGATAACTATCTTTTTCTTGTCCATCGTAGAAAACAATCAGTTCTAATGGGTTTGCAACGGTTCCAAAACGAGTTTTACGCGTTAAGGGCTTGTAGTTATAGTTGTTTAAAGAAAAATTACCGAGGAAACTGATATCAAGTTTTTTATTGATGTTGTACGATAAATATGTTTGAATATCGGTAAAATTCGGACGAAAATTAACCTCGGTTTGCTTTGAATTCACAAACAAACTATTGTCTCGATAACGAACACCAAGAATAGCACTTAAATTATTGTTTAGCATGGTGCCTTCAATAGTGGCGCTTCCTCCTAACAAACTTAAATCTACTTGTGCACCAAATTCTTTAGGTTTTCTGTACGTAATATCTAAAACAGATGAAAGTTTGTCTCCGTACTTCGCTTGAAATCCGCCTGCGGAAAAATTAATATTTTGAATTAAATGAGAATTGATAAAACTTAATCCTTCTTGCTGACCAGAACGAATTAAAAACGGACGGTAGACTTCAATACCGTTTACGTAGACTAAGTTTTCGTCAAAATTACCACCGCGAACGTTATATTGTGTGCTTAATTCATTGTTGTTACTAACGCCAGGAAGTGTCATTAATACGGATTCTACTCCAGCATTAGCTCCAACTACATGTTCAACTTTTTTGATGTTTATTTCGGTAATTCCTTGTGCTTCCTTTTTTTGATTTTTAACAATAACCTCTTCTAATTCTTCACTTTTTATAGTTAGAGTAGGAGAGTAGTTGAATGTTCTCGATCCGCGAGCGGTAAACTTTTTAATTAGTGTTTTATATGAAACATGAGTAAAGGTTACACTAACAGTTTTACGAACAGGAATTTGAAATTCATAATTTCCATACGCATCTGTAGTGGTTCCGCTATTTAAGTAAGAAATAGCAACACCTTCAATTGGATAGTTGAATTTATTGGTGATTTTTCCTTTAACAGTTGCTGTTTTTTGAGCAAAAACCAGTGCAGGAAAAAGTATTAAAATAATTAGTTTCTTCAATGTGAAATTAGTTTACTTTCTGTAAAATGTAGCCGAAATTGTTTCGGTATTTTCAACATTATCAGAAACTACAAGTTTAAAAAGATGTTTGCTACCCACCAACTTTTTATCTGGAAAATCGTAAGTTAAGATCCCTTTTTTATGGTTGTATTCCATTAATATCCATTCTCCGTCAATAGTAGCCTCAAAATCTTTAATACCAGATTCTTCATCTTTAATTTTAACTTTTAGGGTTTCTAAAGCAGAAATCCATTGGTTATTTTTAAAATTAAGTAATGAAATAGAAGGTAAAATACTATCTTGTTTCAATGTATAACTTCCCAGTGTTTTAGTAGTCGTATATACTTTGTCTTCTTTTTTCTTGGTAGAAACATAATAGGGGTATTTTTCCTTAGTTACATTTGCAATGTAAATTTGTTGTTTTTCTTTTTCAGAATAGTTAGAGGTATCAAAAGTTAACGTAAAATTTTTATCTAATGGAACAATAGGTTCATGCACTTTTGCAATACCTTCAATTACAGAAAAATCTAAATAAAGATTGTTGTAAAATGTATTTTTAGGAAAAGCAACCGTTACATTCTTCTGTTGAAATTTATGAAAATTAGTAGCTTTTATTTTATAAGCTGTAGTGTCTTTTTCTTTAAAAACAACATTATTTTTAACACCACGAATGGGTAATTTTACTATTGATGTATTGCCAACAAAATCTTTCGCTATAATTTCTATATTATAATTCTCTCCTTCTTTAATATGTATTTTGCCATTATCAACTAAATCTTTGTACAGGCTCAGTCTGTTCCCTTTGACTTTGTAGGTTTTTTGAACGCGTTTTTTAAATTTTGCGTAATGTTCATAATCTATTAGTAAGTTGATGTATTTACTTTCAGGAAAAGAAAAAGTTTCTACATCATGATAATACACACGATTTCCGTTTAGCTTCATTTCTAAGCTATACAAACCGTTTTTATTATTAGCTTTATCTAATCTATCAAAAGCACTCACACCTAATCCTATAAAACCATTAGCATTGGTATATTCCGCTTTAAAAATTCCATTACCTAAATCTTCAAAAGGAATTGTTGTTTTGTGTGCGGCTCCGTTTATACGAGATTCATCATCTAAAGGAAAAACAACTAAACTTAATATAGTTGGTCTTCGTGTATCTTCTGGGTGTAAGCCAAAGAGTAAGGGGTTTATAATATGCCCAGTGGCAGTGTTACGAATTTCATAATGTAAATGAGGTCCACCAGAACTACCAGTATCTCCTGTATACCCAATAACATCTCCTTTTTTTACAAGAAACCTTAGTGAATCTGGAAATAAATTTCCTGTATAATAACTTTGTTTTTTGTATTGAATGTTTTTAACATATTCTTGCATCTCTAAAGCAAATTTTTGCAGATGAGCATATACAGTTGTATATCCGTTAGGATGTTCTAAATAAATGGCTTTTCCAAATCCGTATTGAGATACTTTTATTCGAGAAACATAACCATCGGCAGGAGCATAAATAGGAAGCCCTTCTTTATTTAAAGTTTTAATGTCTACACCAGAATGAAAGTGATTACTTCTTAGCTCTCCAAAAGTCCCAGCTAAAATTACAGGTGTTTTTAAAGGGGGAGAAAAGTAGTTTTGTGGATATTGTGTTTGTGAATATCCAAAGCTGTATATAATTAGTAAAAATAAAGAATAATAAAATTTCAAACCCCAACAATTTTATAACAAAACTACTAAAATTATACCAAAAAATTAAGACATTGAACATTAGTGAGTTAGTAAAAAAGAGTAAAATTGTTGCTATTCTTACTTTAGATTAGTAAATTTGTTGAGATAGTTTTTTCTCTAAAAATAAATGAGTGATATTTTAAAAGTAATTCATTTAATGGAAGTTAAGTTAAAAAACATACTTTCTAACTATGAATTTTTAAAAGAAGAAAATGAGGCATTGCTTCAAAATAATACTAGATTACAGCTTTTATTACAAGAGAAAGAGCAACAATTGCAAAAAGAAAAAGAAAAATACGATTTGTTGAAAGTTGCTAAAACTATCGAAGGCAGTAAGGAAAACACGAGAAATACAAAACTCAAAATAAATGCTTTGATTCGAGAGATTGATAAATGTATCACTCAATTGAATTCGTAAAAGTTCTTTAAATGACAAAGTTAAAAGTTAATGTTGTTATAGCCGGTAGAACCTATCCTTTAAGCGTGAATGATGTGCAAGAAGAAGAAGGGATGCGTAAAGCGGCTAAAGATATTAATGATTTAATAATGAAGTTTGAACAGAATTATGCGGTGGCAGACAAACAAGATGTGTTAGCAATGTGTGCATTGCAATTTGCGTCTAAAGCTGAAATATCTTCGTTAAAATTAACGAATGAAACCACAAAAGCATTGCAAAAAATAAATGAATTAACTAACATGTTAGAAGATCATTTAAAATAAGTTCTTTACATAACAATAAACATACTGCCTACATTAGTAAAATTGTTTGATAAACTCAACACTATTCAATTAAAAAGAATAAGTCTTGGCTAGTAAAGTATACCGTAAGTATCATTTGCATGATATCTTTAGCGGGAACTTGAGCAGCCAGTTAGTTCTAAACTTGTTTTAAGGAGTTTATAAAAACCCTACTGATGTGGGCTTTTTTTATATATACAGATAAATTTAAATTTATGGATGGAATCGTTCTTTCTGTGTTAGCAGGAATTATAGGTATAGCAATAGGTTTTGCCATTGCTAAAATGTTAGAGAAATCAAAATCTAATAAGTTAATACAGGAAACAAAAAAGCAAGCAAATAGCATTCTCAAAGAAGCAAAAGCAGAAGCAGAGGCTATTAAAAAAGATAAAATTTTACAAGCAAAGGAAAAGTTTATTGAACTTAAGTCGGAACATGAAAAGGTTATTCTTGGTCGTGAAAAGAAATTATCAGAAGTAGAGAAAAGAATTCGAGATAAAGAGTCTAAGGTTTCTTCAGAATTAGATAGAAATAAAAAGTTAAATCAATCTTTAGAAACAAAAGAATCTGATTTTGACTACAAATTAGAATTTTTAGATAAAAAAGAATCAGAAATAGAAAAACTGCATAAACGTCATGTAGATATGCTGGAGAAAATTTCTGGTTTATCTGCAGAAGATGCAAAAACAGAATTATTAGCATCGTTAAAAGATGAAGCAAAGTCAGATGCAATGGCTTATATTCAAGATACTATTGAAGAAGCTAAAATGACCGCCCAACAAGAAGCTCGTAAAGTAGTTTTAAATACCATTCAACGAGTAGGAGTAGAGCAAGCGGTTGAAAATTGTGTGTCGGTATTCAATTTAGAATCCGATGATGTTAAAGGTAGAATTATTGGTCGTGAAGGTAGAAATATTCGTGCGTTAGAAGCAGCGACTGGTGTTGAGATTATTGTAGATGACACTCCAGAGGCAATTATATTATCTTGTTTTGATCCTGTTCGCAGAGAAATAGCTCGTTTATCGATGCATAAATTAGTTACAGACGGAAGAATTCACCCAGCAAGAATTGAAGAGATAGTAAAAAAGACTGAAAAACAGATAAGTCAAGAAATTATAGAAGTTGGTAAACGTACGGTTATCGATTTAGGAATTCATGGTTTACACCCAGAGTTAATAAAAACTGTAGGACGTATGAAATATCGTTCTTCTTACGGACAAAACTTATTACAACACTCGCGTGAAGTAGCAAACCTTTGTGGTATTATGGCTGCAGAAATGGGTTTAAATGCAAAAGCAGCTAAACGAGCAGGATTGTTACATGATATTGGTAAAGTGCCAGAAACAGAAAGTGAATTACCACACGCACTATTAGGAATGCAATGGGCCGAAAAGTACGGAGAGAAGCCAGACATTTGCAATGCTATTGGAGCACACCACGACGAAATAGAAATGAAGAGTTTGTTGTCGCCAATTGTGCAGGTTTGTGATGCTATTTCTGGGGCAAGACCAGGAGCACGTCGTCAAGTTTTAGATAGTTATATTCAGCGATTAAAAGATTTAGAAGATATTGCTTTCGGATTCACAGGAGTTCAAAAAGCATATGCAATTCAAGCAGGACGTGAATTACGTGTTATGGTGGAGAGTACGAAAGTAAATGACGCTAAAGCTGCAGAATTATCATTCAATATTTCACAAAAAATTCAAAATGATATGACATATCCGGGTCAAGTTAAAGTAACTGTTATTCGAGAAACTAGAGCAGTTAATGTAGCGAAGTAAAATAGTTACCATGTTATAAAAAAAATCCCGCAAATAGCGGGATTTTTTATTGGTTAATTAAAAAACATTATTAATAGCTCTTTTTTAAATTCTTTTAAGTTATTGAATCACTTGTAATTTTGTTACATAATTAGATTTTAAGTAGGTAAGTTGCTGTTAGTTAGCGATTTACTATTTATTTGCTCTTGTATCAATTTTGAATGATAAAACTTAAGATTGGTTTTATTTTTGTACTATAAAAGTGAAATAAAAAAAAGAATTATAATGAATATTGAGAATCTACAAATTGATGAAGCATTAAAGTTAAGATTAAATTCTTTGCTGAATGAATTTGAATCTTACAGAGGTTATAATAAAGAAATACTTACTGGTCCTGTTAAAATAGATAAAGTAGAAAGTACTTCAATCATGGAAGAAGGAAAAGCGGAGAAAGCTATTAATAAGTTTTTAAATAAATTTTTCTTTAGCGAATTCGATATGGCTAGTTAGTAGTTAGTTTGAATTAATAGATAAAAAAAAGGAGCTTAAAAAGCTCCTTTTTTTATATCCAATTTTTACTTTAGAGCGTTTGTTGGATGCATCTTTATAATCTGATAGATGGTTTTTTATATTTCCTGATTTTAAATTATCATAATAGCTTCCTTATTTAAATCATTTAAAATTTTGTTACATAATCAAATTGTAAATATTTAAAATATTCAAAATGAGCTATTTATAATTTGTTTGCTGATGTAACAATTTTGAATGGTAAAACTTAAGATTGGTTTTATTTTTGCTCTATAAAAGTGAAGTAAAAAGAGTTATTATGAATATAGAGAGTTTACAGATTAACGAAACATTAAAGTTAAGATTAAGTTCTTTGTTGAATGAATTTGAATCTTATAGAGATTGGAATAAAGAGATGTCTCCTGTTGTAAAAAATAAAGTAGAAAGTACTTTAACTATCGAAGAAGGAAAAGCAGAGAAAGCTATTAATAAGTTTTTAAATAAGTTTTTCTTTAGTGAATTCGATATGGCTAGTTAGTAGTTAGTTTGAATTAATAGATAAAAAAAAGGAGCTTTTTAAGCTCCTTTTTTTTATCTATTAATATCCTTTTATTTTTCTCTACGTCTTCTACCAAAACCACTGGTTTTTTTATCTGAAGATCTACTTTCAGAAGAACGATTATTATTTCTTCTTCCAGTTCCTCCTGATGATTTAGAATTTTCAGCACTTCTTCTTCTACCAAAACCACCACCATTATCTTTATTGCCAAATGGTTTTTTACCGCCTTGACGACGTCCTCCACGACCACCGCTTCCTCGATCACTTTTAGTAATCTCAATATTAACATAACGACCACTAAATTCAGGTTCGTTTGTTTTAAAAGCTTCTAAGGTAGCCTCTTGATAGTTCTTGTCAATTTCAAAGAAAGAGAAAGTATCTAAAATGTCAATCGCGCCAATTTCTATTTTATCACCAACTTTCTGATCGTTTATTAAACCGATTAATTTTGCAGGGTTTAATTTATCTTTTCTACCTAGATTGATAAAGAAACGAGTCATGTTTTCGCTAGATGCACCTTTTCTTGCACTATCTCTAGAGGATAAGTTATTTAAATCTGGAGCATTTTCATAATACGATAAAAACGTATTGAATTCCATAGAAACAAATTTCTGAATTAACTCTTCTCTAGATAAATCAGCTAATTTTTCGTATACACTTGGTAAGAACGTTTCGATTTCACCCGTATTAACTTCAGTATTATGAACTTTATCGATAATATTAAATAATTGTTTTTCACAGATTTCTTTTCCGGAAGGAACAGGTGTGTGAATAAACTTCTTTTTTATAATTCGTTCAATATAGCTTAAACGTCCTTTTTCTTTATTGTTTACTAAAACAATAGAAATACCTTTACTTCCTGCACGACCAGTACGTCCACTACGGTGATTGTAGTTTTCAATTTGATCTGGCAGCTTATGATTGATAACATGTGTTAAATCATTAACATCAATTCCACGAGCAGCAACATCTGTAGCAACTAACATTTGTATACTCTTCTTACGGAATTTTTCCATTACACTATCACGTTGACCTTGTGACAGGTCTCCGTGTAAAGAATCTGCGCTGTAACCATCACGAATCAAATTATCAGCAACTTGCTGAGTTTCTCTACGTGTTCTACAAAAAACAATTGCGTAAATATCAGGGTTTACATCAGCAACTCTTTTTAGAGCTGGGTAACGAGATTTTTCAGTAACTAAGTAATACTCATGGCTTACATTATCTGAACCTGTATTTTTTTCCCCTGAAGTTATTTCTACAGGACTAGTCATATAATTTTTAGCAATTGCTTCCACTTCTCTTGGAAATGTTGCTGAAAATAAAAGAGTTTGTTTTGTTTCAGGTGTAGCGCTTAAAACGTTATCTAAATCGTCTTTGAACCCCATGTTAAGCATTTCATCAGCTTCATCTAAAACAACCCATTTTATATTACCTAACTTTAAGGCTCTACGGTTAATTAAATCTACTGTTCTACCTGGGGTACCTACTACTATTTGAACCCCTTTTTTCAGTTTTCTAATTTGCTCTTCAATATTTGCTCCACCATAAACAGTTGTTGTTTTAAGGTTTGGCAAATATTTTGAAAATTGCTCTATATTTTTACCAATTTGTACCGCTAATTCACGCGTTGGCGATAAAATAATCGCTTGCGTATTCATATTGGTTTGGTCTATTTGCTCTAAGATGGGTAAACTAAAAGCGGCAGTTTTACCGGTTCCAGTTTGTGCAAATGCTTTTAAATCTGCATTAGAAGAAATAATTTGAGGAATTGCTTTTTGCTGAATAACTGTAGGTTTTTCATAACCTAAATCAGTTAACGCACGAGTAATAGGCTCTTGCAAGCCTAAATCTAAAAATGTTGACATACTGTGATTTTTATCGAATTCACAGATGCCCACCCGCGAATTCTAATTAATTTTATTCTAACTCACTATATATGTGAGTTTTTGGACGGCGCAAAAGTACATTAAATAAAGCAATTAACAGATAAAAATCCAGTTTTTTATAAATCAGTGATTTGTTTTTCAATTTTATCTGATGATAAAGCGCCAAAAGCATTCTCAACAATTCCTTTATTATTTACTAATATTACACGAGGAAATTTACTTGTTAAAAAGGAATGTGCTTTACTGCCTTGGTTAAGATAATATTGATGTTTAATATCTAATTGTTTCACAAACTCATTCTTTTCTTCATTAATATTTATAACAAGAAATTGAGTGTCAGGATTTTTATTAATTAAATAATTTATACGAGAAGCTACCCAGTCGTCAGAAGAATGTATTTTATTTCTAAAATAAATAACTGTTTTTTTTCCTTTTATCAATTTCTCTATAGCTTCCATACTTCCATTAGCGCCCATAACGGTAAATGAAGGTATTTTATGCTTGCTTTTTACTAGCTTTACATCTTCTAATAGTTTAGATATAATTTCTTTGTCTTCATTATTTGAAGAAAGAGATAAAAAAGTATTAAAAGCTTCTTTGTTAATTTGACAACTAGATTTATTGTAAAAATGACGAATAGTTTCTCGTCTTAAAATTTTGTTTTTAAGTTGAGGTGAATGAATTTTCGAATCAATATCCCTTAATAAGGATATTGTAAATTCATCACTATCTTTTTTAATTTTTTTCTGATAAACTTCACTGTATAAATTAGCATAAACATAATCCCTATAAGGAGTGAAAAACATCAAAGAATCCTTATTAATATCTATAATTTTTCTATGAGTTAAAAAATCATTATTTAAAACTTCAGGCGATTTTTTTAAGCTGTTGTCAATAACAAAATTTTCTAGTTTTGTATATAAAGGGTATGTTAAAGCAATGTCGAGAATGTTTAAAAAGTCATCTGAAGCATCTTCGTTAGCCATTTTATATTCTTCAAGTATTTTTAATTTTTTGGTTTTAGTTGAATCGATTTTTGCCTTAAATTTTTCAGCAGATAAAGAGTAATATTTATAGAATTTTCTGTGATCTATTTCGTTTTGTAAAAAAGTTTCAATCAAAATATTATTTCTATCAGCATGTGAACCACTAAAAACTAAAGATTCATCAAAATCCCATGTGTTTAAACGGAGTAATAAACTATCTTTAGGTTCTAAATATACAAATTGGTGTTCTGGTCCGTGCTTAAAATAATATAAACCTGCTTTTATCGCCTCTAATTTTCCTGTGAAGGTATTCTCTTCAGTAAGTTTTATAGAGTCTAAAACATCATCATTATTATATAAGACAACAAAATCACTTTTTGGGTTAATGATCTTACCTCCAAAATAAGCTGTTTTATCCTCTTTAGAACCTTTGCAACCAATTAATAATATAGATAAAAAGGGTATTAAATATTTATTCATTTTTTCTTATTGCTAAATAAATTTAGTCTAACGTTCAAAAATATACATAAGCCACAAATCTACTTGTTAATTCGGTGTTAAAAGAAATAATTTTAAAGTTATTTAACGTATAAATAATTGATCTCAAATTCTTATAACGAAAAGAGATTTTATATTTTTGCAGCGAATTTAAAAAAAAGAAGAATGTTATCAGTTTCTAATTTATCAGTTCAGTTTGGTAAAAGAATTTTGTTTGATGAAGTAACCACTAAGTTTACGCAAGGAAATTGCTATGGAATTATTGGTGCTAATGGAGCAGGAAAATCAACTTTTTTAAAGATTTTATCAGGTAAAATGGATCCAACTTCTGGAAATGTTCATTTAGAACCAGGTAAGAGAATGTCTGTTTTAACACAAGATCACTATGCTTTTGACGAGTATACCGCTTTGGAAACTGTGTTGATGGGGAATAAAGAATTACACAAAATCAAATCTGAAATAGATGCTTTATATGCCGATTATACAGATGAAAATGCAGAAAGAATAGGAGAGCTTCAAGTACGATTTGAAGAAATGGATGGCTGGAATGCAGATTCTGCTGCAGCAACTCTATTATCAAACTTAGGAATCAAAGAAGACGATCATTATACTTTACTAGCCGATTTAGATTCGAAGAAAAAAGTACGTGTGTTATTAGCACAAGCGTTGTTTGGAAACCCAGATGTATTAATTATGGATGAGCCTACCAACGATTTAGATTTTGAAACCATTACTTGGTTAGAGAATTTCTTAGCAAATTATGATAACACAGTAATTGTAGTATCTCATGACCGTCACTTTTTAGATGCAGTTTGTACACATATTTCTGATATCGATTTTGGTAAAATTAATAATTATTCAGGGAATTATACTTTCTGGTATGAGTCAAGTCAATTAGCGGCAAAACAAAGAGCTCAACAAAATAAGAAAGCAGAAGATAAAAAGAAAGAATTAGAAGAATTTATTCGTCGTTTCTCTGCTAACGTAGCAAAATCTAAACAGGCAACTTCTCGTAAGAAAATGATTGAGAAATTAAATGTAGATGAAATTAAACCTTCTAGTCGTCGTTATCCGGCGATCATTTTTGATAGAGATAGAGAAGCTGGAGATCAAATTTTAAATATTGAAGGTTTAGCAAAGAATTTTGAAGGAGAAGCACTGTTTGCTAATATTGATATCAATTTAAATAAAGGAGACAAAGTAGCTGTAATTTCTAAAAGTTCTAAAGCAGTATCCGAATTTTATCAAATAATTTCGGGAAACGAAAAAGCAGATGCGGGAGAATATAATTGGGGTGTTACGACAACACAATCGTATTTACCAGCAGATAATTCTGAGTATTTTCAAAATGGTGAGTTAAATTTGGTCGATTGGTTACGTCAGTATGCTCAAACAGAAGAGGAAAGAGAAGAGGTGTTCTTACGTGGATTTTTAGGTAAAATGATTTTCTCTGGAGAAGAAGCTTTAAAGAAAAGCAATGTTTTGTCTGGAGGAGAGAAAGTACGTTGTATGTTATCTAGAATGATGATGACCAGAGCAAATGTTTTAATGTTAGACGAACCAACCAATCACTTAGACTTAGAATCTATCCAAGCATTAAACAACTCGTTAATTAATTTTAAAGGAACAGTATTGTTTTCAACACACGATCATGAATTTGCACAAACAGTAGCAAATAGAATTATAGAAATTACACCGAAAGGAGTTATAGACAAATACTCAACTTTTGATGATTATTTAGATGATCCAAAAGTGAAAGAGCAAAGAGAAAAAATGTACTCATAAATAAAAAAGGAAGCTAAACAGCTTCCTTTTTTATTTTTAAGCCTTTTGTAACGGACTTATAATTTCTACATCGCTAAAGGCAATGGCACCTCTTATTACCCCATCTATCGTAGATTTTAAAGCTTCTATCAATTGCATTTTAAGTTGCGATTTATGATAAATTAAGCTTACTTCTCTTGCGGGAGGAGGCGAAACAAATTCACGTAGATATGTTTTGTCTTTTTCATTTAAATCTAAAGTGTTTAAATAAGGTAAAAGTGTCATACCTAAACCATCTTTAGATAATTTGATTAAAGTATCAAAACTTCCACTTTCAAGCTGAAAATGCTTTTTAGTATCTTTTTTGTTTGCTCTGCATAAGTTTAAAACATTATCCTTAAAACAATGTCCATCTTCAAGCAATAGAATATCTTCCAGTTCAATTTCCTCAATTTCTAGCTTTTCATTTTTGAATAGACGATGTCCTTCAGGAATCAGCCCTACAAAAGGTTCATAATATAAAACGCGTTCTTTGATGGCTTCATTTTCTAAAGGAGTTGCGGCAATGGCTGCATCTATATGACCATCCATTAATTTTCTTACAATTTCTTCAGTAGTTAATTCTTCAATGATTAGTTGAACTTTAGGATAACTTTTGGTAAAGTTTTTCAAAAACATAGGAAGTAAAGTTGGCATTATAGTAGGTATAATTCCTAATTTAAATTCTCCACCAATATATCCTTTTTGTTGATGAACAATATCCATAATTCTATTACTTTCATCTACAATAACCTTAGCTTGCTCAACTATTCGTGTACCAACTGGTGTTAATTCAATAGGTTTTTTAGAGCGGTTGAATATTTTGGCATCCAATTCGTCTTCTAATTTTTGAATTTGCATGCTCAATGTTGGTTGTGTTACAAAACAATGTTCTGCAGCGACAGTAAAATTTTTGTATTCTGCAACAGCAAGTGTATATTTTAATTGTGTAATGGTCATTTTATAATATTTTTTGATAAATATATTAAAACTATCAATTATAATTATAGTTTATTTTATTAAAATTAAAGTAAATTTGACAAGAAAAGCAAAAACAACATAAAAAATAAATAAGTTATGACAAAAACAATTCTAGGATTAGATAAAGTAAAATCAGAAAAATTAGTAATAGATTTAAATAAATTATTAGCTAATTTTCAAACATATTATCAGAATTTGAGAGGCTTACATTGGAATATTAAAGGTAAAAATTTCTTTGAATTACATATGAAATTTGAAGAGTTATATACTGATTCTCAATTAAAAATTGATTTGATAGCAGAACGAATTTTAACCTTACAAGGAACTCCTTTGCACACGTTTGATGATTATATAAAAGCTGCTAAAGTTCCTGTTGGAAAAAATATTAGTAAGGATGTTGAAGCAGTAAGCTTGGTTGTTGATTCACTTTCAGAATTATTAAAAATAGAAAGAGAGATTTTAGATTTATCTGCAGAAGCAGATGATGAAGGAACAAACTCTATGATGAGTGATTTTATTTCTGAACAAGAAAAAACAATTTGGATGTTAAATGCATGGTTAGGATAAAATGTAGCTAAATAAAATAAAAAGGCAGTTCGATAGAATTGCCTTTTTTTATTACTAAACAATTATATTATAAAACCAACAAACCGTGGTCTCTTAGTGTACGTATAGGTTTTGAAAACCAGAACAATTCAAAATCTTCAAAATAAGTTTCAAAGTCTGTTTTTAATTGAGAGAAAGACATTTGTTTTTCATTACTAAGAGTTATTTTCTGTAAAATATTTAAAAACCATTCTCCTTTTTCTTTTTCTAATACGATTTGAAATGTTTCCATTTTATCATGAAACGTTAGTTGGAGTATTTGTTTTGTATGACCTCTTTTTGATTTGGTGAGATTAGCTATTATCGGATTTCCGCCTAACCAAATTATTTTTGCTGTTGATTTAATGCTAAAGTTAATATCAGAATTTAAGCAGTTTTCTATGAAATGGTTTGGAATAGTTGTTTTTGGAATTTTAAAATCGAACCATTCTTGCAAAGGCGCATCAAAACAAATACCATGCATAAAATTGAATAAGGATGTTTTTAAACCTAAGCTGAATTTACTATGATTAATACCAGTTTTATCTTTAAAATCAATATCGTTATTAGCAAACGAGATATCTATATAGTTTGGGGTAATTCCGTAAGCTGAAGGATTTAAGCCAACAGGGCTATGAGCAGTTAAAGCAAATTGATGCCAAAATCCCGATTGTAAAACGCCAATTTCAAAAAGTTGTCTCACCATTTCCAAACTATCAACTGTTTCCTGAACGGTTTGTGTAGGGTAACCATACATTAAATAGGAATGTACCATGATGTTGGCTTCGGTAAAATTTCTCGTTACTTTTGCAACTTGCTCAACGCTAACACCTTTCTCTATTAATTTTAATAAACGATCTGAAGCTACTTCTAAACCTCCAGAAACAGCAATGCAACCAGAGGCTTTTAGTAATAAACAAAGGTCTTTGGTAAAGTTTTTTTCGAATCGAATGTTCGTCCACCAGGTAACGGTGAGTTTTCGTTTTAGAATCTCAATTGCTAAGGATTTCATTAAAGCAGGTGGTGCAGCTTCATCTACAAAATGAAATCCATATTCACCAGTTTGTTCTATAAGACGTTCCATTCTGTCTACTAAAAGTTTGGCAGCAATGGGTTCGTAAATTTTTATATAATCTAAAGAAATATCACAAAAAGTGCATTTACCCCAATAACAACCATGTGCCATCGTGAGTTTGTTCCAGCGACCATCACTCCATAAACTATGCATTGGATTTGCAATTTCTATCACCGAAATATAATTATTCAGTAATAAATCTGAATAATCTGGTGTACCAACTTCACTTTGTTTATAGTCTGGTTTTGTTGAATTGTTAATATAAATTACGGTATTGTTTTCTAATAAAAATGTTCTTTTGAATTGTTTATAATCAGGATTATCTTCATGTGGGTTTAAAACGTTAGATGCTAATAATTCAACAGGTAATTCACCATCATCTAGTGTAACATAATCGAAAAACTCGAAAACGCGTTCATCTGAAACCGAACGTAATTCTGTATTAGGAAAACCGCCGCCCATTGAAATTTTAATTTCCGGGTAGTTCTTTTTTATAAATTGAGCACAACGAAATGCGCTATATAAATTACCAGGAAAAGGGACTGAAATGCAGACTAATTTAGGTTGTATAGTTTTTAGACGTTCTTCAAGGATTTGTAAAGTAATAGTATCTATATAAGTAGTGTCTGTTTGTAGATAATCGTATAATTCATCAAATGAATTGGCGCTTTGACCTAATCGTTCAGCATAGCGACTAAAGCCAAAATTATCATCTATACATTCTACTATAAAATCGGATAAATCTTCAAGATATAATGTTGCTAAATGCTTTGCTTTATCTTGCATTCCCATAGAACCAAAAGCCCAATCCATATCGTCTAATTGATCAAATCTAGAGGCTTGTGGTAAGAAATTATCAGAGCAAATTTGCCTAGCTAAGGTTTGGTTTTTCCCTTGTAAAAATAGAATAACTTGATCTAAAACTTGTAAATAGTCATTTTTTAAAGCATAAATACGTTCGCAATTTTCGCTGATAATTTGATTGTTTTTGAATGCAAAATCAAATATAAATTGCATGTTTTTTTTTGAAAACAACTTCAAAATAACTTCAATACCTAAATCCATTTGAAATGCACCAATACTTCTTGTATTTAAAAAACCTTTTAAGTATGCTGTTGCAGGATACGGTGTGTTTAATTGAGTAAATGGAGGTGTTATAAGTAAAATGTCTTTCAAAATTATGCTTTAAAATAGATGGCTGTAAAGATAGTTGAAAAAGCTACTCGTTGTTTAAAAACGATAATTTCAACTTTCTTGCGAATTGAATTTTATTAAAAGTAATGTTTACACTCAATAAAAAAAGCAATTCTATAAGAATTGCTTTTTTTATTATACCTTACAATAAAGTATTACTTAGTATTTTTATTTTGGGCCATTAATTTTTTTTGATAACGACCTTGAACAACATCAGTAATGACTAAAATAGCGATAACAAAGTAAAAAGTGGTATTGCTCATAGGTACAATTTCATTTCCAAAAAGTTTTAAATGCGCTAAATGACCACCTTCAGTAACTAGCATAATTCCAACGATAAAAAGGATAAATAATCCTAATACTTCATACATTCTGTTTTTTGATAAGAATACAGAAATTTTATCAGCTAAAAAAAGCATTAATAAGCCACTAAAAACAATGGCTATTGCCATGATAATAAAAGCAGTAGTTGAATTTTCTATGTCATTAGTAAGCCCAATCGCAGCTAAAATTGAATCAAAAGAAAAAACTAAATTCATTAAAACAATGCTAGCAATAACAGCATTTGATGATTTGACTGTTTTCTCGGTAGCCATTTCAGAAATATCAAGACCTTGTGTAGATATCATATGCCAAATTTCTTTCATCGCAGTATAGATAATAAAACCGCCTCCTAATAAGACTATAATACTGTGTCCGTTAAAAGCAAAATGAGCAACATTTTCTATTTCACCAGTTAAAAAAGAAAAAGGTTCTTGAAAAAAGTCAATAATAGAAACTAAAATGAATAATAAAGCAATACGTAGCACAATTGCTATTAAGATACCCACTTTTCTAACTTTTTTTTGATCAGATGATGGAGCCTTTTTAGATTCTAATGAAATGTATAATAAGTTATCGAAACCTAAAACAGCTTGCAAAGCAACAAGCATTAATAGTGTAAAAATACTTTCTAGCATAATTTTTTGTTAGTGATTAATGTGTCAAATATATCTAAAATTAGATAATCTAATTAGTATTGATTAAAGGTATTTTATTAAAATGCGAATACTAACAAAGGCAATTAAAATAGCAGTTGCTCTTTTTAGTTGAATAGGGCTAAAAAAATTATTACTTATTCGGATACCAATTTGTCCACCTAAAAAAACTGTAAAGAGCAATATCGAAGTTAGCTGCCAATCGATAAAAAAATCTGGATTTATATATTGACCAATCAAACCAGAAATAGAATTTACTAAGATAAAAAAACTAGCAGTTGCAGCTATTTTCTTAGGAGAATCCCAATTGGTTAGATGAAGAAGCGGAGCTAAAAAAACACCACCACCAATGCCTACCATCCCAGATATAAAACCAATAATTCCACCATAAGCAACATTTTTTGTAGTGTTAAAGTCTTTTTTGTTTTGTGTTGAAACGACTATTTTTTTAGAAGCCCACATAGTAATTGCAGCAAATAATAAGGTAAAGCCAAGAAGAATAAAGAAGAACGTTTGATTTATTCTAAGATAACCTCCTAAAAAAGCCAAAGGAATACTAAAAAAAACTAAAGGGAGTACTTTTTTCCAGTTATATAATTTGTGTTTTTGGTATAGAAATACATTGCTAAAAACCACAATGATATTACAAAGTAAAGCTGTAGATCTAATTTGTGTATAGGCAATTCCAGTGAGTGCTAAAACTGCTAAATAGCTAGAACCACCACCAAAACCAACAGAAGAATATAGAACAGCAATTGAAAAAAATAAAATTACAATTTGCCAATTATTTATAATAGTTTCAAAAATCATAAACCAAAAGTAGTTTTATATATTTAATATAGAAATAAAAGAACGAATGAGTTTTTAATTAAAAAATAAACGGAATGTTGAAAAAAATAAGATCACTTTATTAGAGTTGTTTCTTTTGTTTATAATAATTCTAATTATTAATCATTTAATAATGTTGTTAACTTTTAGTTGATGTGAATTTAAAATTAAGAATACCAACACTTTAAAAACGTGTCGTTATTTTGAAGTGAAATTTAACTCAAACTAAAACTAACAATGAAAAAAATGACAAAAACGCTAATAGTTTTATTAGCATTATCAATTTCTTTTACAACTTTTATGAGTTGTGAAGACGGTACAGATGGAATAGATGGTAAAGATGGAGTAGACGGTGTTGATGGGCAAAATGGTACCGATGGTGAAGATTTTATACCAGGAGCAACTATTTTTGAAAACAAATCTTCGCTAGAACCATTAGTAGCAATTCATTCTCAATTTAATTATGTTAAAGCTTATTCGTTACTAAGTTCTACAGATGTATTATCTAACGATTTTGTTTTATTAGGTGCTCAAGATGGGGCAGGTTTATTAAAAGACCCAAATAGCAATGGTTATCTTTATATATCAAATGCAGAAGATGATCATGCAGTTTCTCGTATTTATTTTGATGAATTTATGAATCCTTTAAAAGGAGATTGGTTGTTAAATTCTGATGTGGCAGATTTTGCACGCCAATGTTCAGGAACTATGTGGGAAGCCGATATTCATGGAGGTTCGTCAGATCTTTTCTTATCTGCTTCAGAAAGTATTGCTTATGATGTAAAAGGTATTGATCCATACATTGTAACGCCTACACCAACAGCAGATTTTGGATTAGATGCTTTAGGTGAATTTTCTTGGGAAAATGCAGTGCCATTACCTAAAGACGCTTATTCAGGAAAAACTGTAATTATTGGTGGTGATGATGATTCTAGTGGTTCTGAAGGACAAGTTGTTCTTTATTATTCTGAAAACGCAGATGATGATTTACAAAATGGAAAAATATATGTTTTAAGGTTAAAGCAAATTTCTGACGGAGCAGGAGGTGTTCAAGATGTAACAGCTGGTACAATATATAATGAAAGTAATTTAGATTTTCAAAAGACCTATGATGTTGAGTTTGTTGAAATAGCAAACGGAAAAGATCTTACTAAAAATGAAATGGAAGATGCTTGTGTTGCTGTTCAAGCTTCTGCATTTATGAGAGTAGAAGATATAGATTATCAAAAAGGTTCTGATTCCAACGGTAGAAATGTCTATTTTGCTGTAACAGGACGTGGTCCTGGAGCAGGAACTTATAATGACTGGGGAACAGTTTATAAATTAGAATTAGATACAGCTTCACCATTAACAGGAAAATTAACGCAGGTAATTAGTGGTAATACTGATACTAATAATATGGATGGGAATGTAGATCTATTACAAAGTCCTGATAATATTTGTGTTACAGATAATTTTATCTATACTCAAGAAGATCCAAATTCATTCAGTAGAAATCATTCAGCATACATTTATCAATCTGATCTTAATGGAAATAATACTAGAGTGGTATTAGAGTTGGTAGTAAGACAAGATTTAGCTCAAGGAGGTAGTACTGGTGTTAGCGGTGAATTTGGTGCTTTAACGGATGTTTCAGACAAACTTGGAGAGCCAAATACTTTTATGTTAAACTTACAGCCACATTATTGGCAAAGTGATGATTTTGTAAAAGGAACAGCTTTCCCTCATAATCAAGGTGGGCAAATCGTATTATTAAAAGGATTACCAAGATAGTTCTTGCTAAAGATATTTTTATAAGCCTCCCATTATTAGGGGAGGCTTTTTTCTATTAAATAACACTAATTATGAGCATAAAAAATATACTTAATTATTCTGTACTATTTTTTTTAATTATCATCACCTCTTGTAAAAATAAAGAAGGTAAAAAAGCTGTAACATCAATCGTAAACTTTGATAATGTACAAGGTTTTTATTTGAAAAATATAAATGAAGCACTTATATATATTGATTCATTAGCAATGTTTCCTCCTGAAAGTAAAGAAGCAAAAAGCTTGTTTACCGAGTTAAGAACAGCATTTAAAAAAGCTGAGCCGTATGCTTCTTATTTAAATCCTGAAGTAGGTCATAGAGCAAACGGACCTGCATTACCTATTTTAACTGACGATACACAAAGGGTTTTAGAACCTATTGGACTTCAAAAAATAGAAGAATCAATTTACGATGGAGGTGTAGCAAATGATATATACCAAGAAGAAATTAGGTTAACGAAAGGTCTTTTGTTTGTACTGAAAAAAAATATTGAGAATAGAAAACTCAACCCTCAACGTTTTTTTATAGCAACACACCAACAATTATTTAGAATTATAAGCTTAGGAGTTTCTGGTTTTGATACGCCTGTTAGTCATTTAGGAATTAACGAAAGTAGTATTTCACTCGAAAGTTTACAGTTTGTATATGAGAATAGCATTCAATCAATTATAAAATCTAAAAATGAAGCGCTTGATTTAGAGTTTTTAAAAAATATTTCAAAAGCAATAAGCTTCATCAATAAAAATAATGATTTTGATACTTTTGATAGATATACATTCATTCGAGATTATATGAATCCAATTACTCGAAATTGGGTTGCAATAAGAAAAGAAAGTGATATTTGGAAACCTGTAAATACAACTCCGTTTAATTTTGACGCTCCAACTTTCTTTGATAAAAATTCATTTAATACTACCTTTTTTACACAGCCAAATAACAGGAATCCATCAACAAAACAAATAGAGCTTGGGAAAAAATTATTTTTTGATGAAAAATTATCAGCAAATAACTCGATGTCGTGTGCTACTTGCCATCAACCAGATAAAGCATATTCAGATGGTTTAGTTACCAGTAATGATAATACAGGGAATAAACTACAAAGAAATACACCAACGCTTATAAATACGTTGTTTCAACAAAATTTCTTTTTAGATGGGAGATCTCAAACTTTAAATGATCAAATATCATCAGTATTTAATAATAAGCAAGAATTCAATACCAATGTTCATCAATTTTCTGATAAAATTTTAACAGACACTACCTACGTTAAGTTGTTTAAAGACGCCTTTGGAGAAGTTCCTAAAAAGAATATTGAAGTTATTAAAGCTATTTCTTCTTATATCTCAACATTAAATGGCTTTGATTCTAAGTTCGATAAAAATATGCGTGCAGAAGAAAACACTTTTACCGATGAAGAAAAATTAGGAGTGAATTTGTTTATGGGGAAGGCCTTATGCGCAACATGCCATTTTATGCCGTTAACAAATGGTACAGTTCCTCCGTTTTTTAAAGAAACAGAAAAAGAAGTAATTGGAGTACCAGAAACTGCTCAAAACAAAAAACTAGACGATGATTTAGGTTTTTATTGGAGGTATAAGTCTGATTTGCATTATGGCATGTTTAAAACGCCTACGGTTCGTAATGCTGATCTTACAGCACCTTATATGCACAATGGTGTCTACGAAACCCTTGAGCAAGTACTAGATTTTTACAATAAAGGAGGTGGAGCAGGTTTAGGTTTTGAGTTGCCACATCAAACACTTCCTTTCGATAATTTAGAGTTAACAGATAAAGAACAGAAAGCAATTATTGCTTACATAAAAACACTTAATGATGTGCCAGAAGATAATTATTAAAATGTAAAATTAGGTAACAAGCTGTATTATTTTTTAGGTATTAAAAAGGGTATTTGCACTATATTAAAACTTGTTGTATTTCTTAAGGATATGTTAAATACCCATTGTTTTAATTATCAATTTGTATTTTGTAGCACATACAAATTGGTGCTTTTTAAGCATGTGTTAATTTGTTTACAGGTCATAAAAAGTTAAAACCAAACTAATGAAATTAAATTCCAGTTGGAAAAAAGAATACACGCTTGTTTTAGTAGCCAATATTATTTACATCGTTTTGTTTTATTTAATTACTAAAGCCTACAATTCGTAATATGGAGAAATTATCTTTATTAGATTGGAGTGTTTTAGGTACTACTTTACTGTTTATTGTTGCTTACGGAACCTATGTAACTCGTAAAAACAAAAACGTTCAAGATTATATTAAAGGTGGAAACAATTCTAAATGGTGGACGATTGGTTTATCAGTAATGGCAACACAAGCCAGTGCGATTACATTTTTATCTACACCAGGGCAAGCGTTTCATAGCGGAATGGGCTTTGTACAGTTTTATTTCGGGTTACCAATTGCTATGGTAATTATCTGTTTGGTGTTTATTCCGATTTACCATAAGTTGAATGTATACACGGCTTACGAATACCTTGAGAGTCGTTTCGATTTAAAAACACGAACACTTACTGCTGTTTTATTCTTAATTCAAAGAGGATTAGCAGCAGGAATCACCATTTTTGCTCCAGCTATTATTTTGTCGGCAGTTCTCGGTTGGGATTTGGTTACCCTGAATATTATTATAGGAATTCTGGTAATTATTTACACAGTTTCTGGTGGTACAAAAGCGGTTAGTGTTACTCAAAAACAGCAAATGGCTGTAATTTTTGCAGGTATGTTTATTGCTTTTTATTTAATTCTTCAATATTTACCAGATGGAATCACTTTTACCAAAGCATTAGAAATTGCTGGCGCTTCAGATAAAATGCAAGTACTAGATTTTTCTTTTGATTTAAATAACCGTTACACAGTTTGGACAGGTTTTTTAGGTGGGACGTTTTTAATGCTCTCTTATTTCGGGACTGATCAAAGCCAAGTGCAACGATATTTATCAGGGAAATCGGTTAGAGAAAGCCAGTTAGGATTAATTTTTAACGGATTACTAAAAGTACCCATGCAGTTTTTTATTCTGTTGGTTGGGGTAATGGTTTTTGTATTCTATCAATTTAATGCTTCACCTTTGAATTTTAATCCGAAAGCTAATGAAGCGGTAGAGAATTCTGAGTTTTATGGGGAATATCAATCTTTAGAAACGAAACATCAGCAAATAGAAACTCAGAAAAAGGAGTTGATTTTTTCTGGATTAACGGCTCAATCAAAATTAGAGTTACAAGAACTTAATGAGCAAGATAAATTAGTAAAAGAAGAAGCCAAAGCGATTATTTCAAAGGCTAATGATGAGGTAGAAACGAACGATAAAGATTATGTTTTTATTCATTTCATCTTACATAATTTACCAAAAGGACTCATTGGTTTGTTGTTAGCGGTAATTTTATCGGCAGCCATGTCATCAACTGCATCAGAGTTAAACGCATTGGCATCTACCACAGCCATCGATTTATACAAAAGAAATCAAACAGAAGATAGGAGTGAAGCACATTATGTAAAAGCATCGAAGTGGTTTACGTTAGGTTGGGGAATTCTCGCAATTTCAGTAGCATGTGTAGCTAATTTATTTGATAATTTAATTCAGCTTGTAAATATTATAGGTTCTATTTTCTATGGTAATGTACTCGGAATTTTCCTGTTAGCATTTTTTATAAAATATGTAAGATCGAACGCTGTTTTTGTGGCAGCGCTTATAACTCAAATACTAATTATAATTGTTTGGTATTTAGATTGGTTACCGTATTTATGGTTGAATTTACTTGGCTGTGCATTAGTAATGGGAATTGCTATTCTCTTACAATCTTTTAGGAAAAATTAATTTTTTTCGATTCGGATATTGTCAATAATATCGGAAGCAATTAACGCGCTGTATCCTTTTTGTATTGCGGCTTTGTCGCCTGCTTTTCCGTGAAAAAAAACACCAATTAAGGCAGCATCTCCTGGTGTGTAGTGTTGCGCTAGTAGAGAAGTAATGATTCCTGTAAGTACGTCACCACTTCCACCAGTTGCCATTCCTTGGTTTCCTGAAGAGTTAAAGAATAATTTTCCGTCAGGAAAAGAAATACTTGTGTAGGCATTTTTAAGGACTATAATACAGTTGTTTTTGGCTGAAAATTCTCGTTGCTTTTGAAATCGTTCTAGAGAGTTTTTGCTTTCACCAACCAATCGATCGAATTCTTTAATATGTGGAGTTAAAATAGAATTCTTAGGAATGAGTTTGATTAATTCCTTGTTTTCGGATAAAATATTAATCGCATCCGCATCTATTACAATAGAACTTTTACTTTGTTCTAATAATTGTTTTACAGCCGAGACTGTTTGTGAATTTTTATCAATTCCAGGTCCAATTCCAATAGCACTGTATTTTGAAATATTAGGCAGTTGTGTAATGAAGTTTGAATTTTCATCGGTTATACACATCGCTTCTGGAACGGAAGTTTGTATAATATCATATCCGCATTTAGGAATATACATGGTTAATAAACCTACACCGCTGCGTAAACAAGCTTTCGATGCTAAAACCGAAGCTCCCATTTTTCCGTAAGAACCAGCAATTATTAATGCGTGACCATACGAACCTTTGTGCGACTGTCGCTCTCTAACTTTTACATGTTTAGAAATAACAGTATCTAACAGATATTCGTTGGCTTCTTGACTTTGGATAAATTCTTCATCCAAACCAATATTGGCCACTGTCCAGTTTTTTACATAGGGTGCATTTTCAGGAAAAAAGAAAGAAAATTTAGGTCTTTGAAATGTAATGACCAAATCTGATTTTACAATAAATTCAGAATCAGAAATCGTGTCGCAATACATCCCGGAAGGAATATCGACTGAAAAAATTATTTTTTTAGAGTCATTCATCGCCTCAATTACTTTACCAATAAAACCTTGTACGGGTTTTGAAAGACCAGAACCAAAAATGGCATCAATAATAATATCGTAATTTGAAAAATCGGGTAGCGTAGATCCTTCGTAAAGCGTAGTTAAACGGTGTAATCGTTTTAAATTGGCAGCACAATCAGGTGAAAGTGTTTCTTTAAATTTTACCAATACGGTTTCGGTAACAATTCCTTTTTCTTTTAAGATTCTAGAGATCGCTAAACCGTCACCACCATTATTACCAACACCACAAACGATAACGATTTTTTTATCTTCTATATCTTCGTTTTCAATGGATTTTACAAAAGCATTGGCTGCATTTTCCATGAGTTCTAACGAAGTAACGGTACTGTTTTTAATCGTATAGTTGTCAGTATTTCGTATTTGAGCAACGTTTAATATTTTCTTAAAATGGATCATGCCGATGTTTAAATAGATTGTTTTCTTAAATTTTAAAAAAATCTTTCATTGAATTAAATTTTTCTTTCGATAATACATACCTATTCATATCATCATCTAAATGAATCCAACCCACAGGTATAGGTTTGTGTTTTTTTACAAAGTCAAAACCTAATCTTGGAATAACCTTATTTGGTGCTGGGTTATAAGCATAAGGTTGACAAAATAGTTTTTCAATTTTTAACACTTTAAAATACATGGGTATTGTTAGTTTTAGAAGGTTCATACCAACCCCTTTCTTGGTATTCTCTGAGTTCCAAATATGTAAATGCATTTCAGCTTCTTCTCCAAAGACAATATTATTTACATTAGAATGCCCTACGGCTTCACCATTAATTTCCCATATTAAATAAAAGAGGTTTTTCTCTTGTAAAGGTTTTATGTACTCTTCGTTTAGTTTATTTAACCAAAATTCTTCGTTAGGGAGCTTGGTTGGATCAACCCCCATATTTAACCAATAATCATTTGGCTTTTTAGTAAAATAATTTGAGATAAGGATAAAATCTTCAGGTTTTGAATGTCTAACTTTTATTTCCATTTCAAATTTGTATACATATAAGATTTAATAGTTTTAATGTTAAAACTTAAAGATACTTATTTCAATTGATTTTTGGAATTTAGTTTTAAGGATTGTGGAGTTTGGATGGGTTTTCGCTATCGGTTACGTATATGGAAAGTTGCGTGTTTGTGTGCGAGGATTTTTCGAAGGAAAACAGAAGCTAGCAAACAAAGCAACTAACATTGGTTAAGCACAAAATAGCAATTTTTTATATACGTCTTAAGTTAGCAATTGTTTAAATTTAGAGTTATAAATCAGAAAGAAAGAAGCGTAGAATAAGGTTATGATATACG
>NZ_VNIA01000009.1 GCF_008124875.1 Tenacibaculum adriaticum | reverse complement strand
AAGTAGTAAAAGCGTAGGGATTATCAATGTTGACCAAATCTAGGTTTCCACGTATATCATAACCTTATTCTACGCTTCTTTCTTTCTGATTTATATCTCTAAATTTAAACAATTGCTAACTTAAGACGTATAAAAAGAATAATAGTTTAGTCATTAATAAAAGTATCGTGCCGTTTTTCTCTGTCCAATTTTCCTGAGGAAAATCAGCCAATCACAAAACCGAACTATTCTTACACAAGACTGTTAAAACATAAAAAATCCGAAGTTTTAGCTTCGGATTTTTTTATTTATTCTATATTCTTTTGTTTTCGAAACATTAACCAAACTCCTATTAAAACTAACGGAATACTTAATATCTGACCTGTATTTAATGAATTCAACACCCAATCTTCTCTCCCTTCCACTTGGGCTTCTTTTAAAAACTCTATAAAAAAACGAAGTGACCAAAGCACTACCATAAATATCCCAAATAAGAAACCTTCTTGTTTCTTTTTATCTGTTTTCCAATAGAAATACCATAATACAAAAAACAATGCTAAATAACTTAACCCTTCATATAATTGCGTTGGATGTCTAGGAACCGTTTCTCCTGCTGCTTTAAAAATAACCCCGAAATTACTTCCTGTTGGTTTCCCGTAGATTTCAGAATTAAAAAAGTTACCAAAACGAATAAAGAATCCTGCTAAGGCAACCATAATCCCCATTCTATCTAAAATGAATAACCACGATTTTTTAAGATGTTTTTTTGCATAAAAATACAATGCAATTGGAATCGCAATTGCTGCTCCGTGACTTGCAAATCCAGTAAATCCAGTAAACTTCCAAGAACCATCTGCTAATTTTTTAAAAGGAAGAATTATTTCTAATAAATGATTTTGGTAATAATCCCAACTATAAAAGAAAACATCTCCTAAACGCATTCCGATAAGCATCGAAACAAACGTGTACATAAAAAGGGGATCTAATTTCTCTTGTGGAATTTCGTCGTTAGCATAAATTTTTTTCATTAAATACATTCCTAAAACAAATGCAATAACAAACATTAAACTATACCAACGAATGGTAAAAAAACCTAAATCAATCCCAATGGAAGGATCCCAAACAATAGATAAATAACTCATTTATTCTTAATTTTAATTTTATATCATTACGAACAAAGTGAAGCAATCTCTCAGTGAATATGTAGATTACTTCGTCATTTACTCCTCGTAATGACAATAATTTATTTTTCTTTTTTCTCGGGAACAGGATCGTAACCACTTCCTCCCCAAGGATGACAACTAAAAATTCTTTTTAATGCTAACCATCCACCATAAAATAAACCGTGCTTTTGCAATGCTTCAATCGTATATGATGAACATGTTGGTGTATATCTACACGTTGCAGGTGTAAATGGTGAAATTGCCGTTTGGTAAAAACGAACTAATAATATAAATGGGTATGCTAAAATTTTCTTCAATTAATTTACTGAATATGTTGTTCCTTCTCGACCATCTTTAAGTTGAATTCCTTGTGCTAACAGTTCATCACGAATTTGATCCGACAACGCCCAATCCTTATTATTACGTGCTTCTTTACGTAGTTTAATTAACAATTCAACCACGCCATCAAGCTTATCAGAATTTTGTTCTTTTGCATCGTTTGTTAATCCTAAAACATCAAAAACGAAAGCGTTTATTGTTGAATTTAACAACTCTAAATCACCTGAAGAAACCGTAGCTTTATCATCTTTAATCAAATTGATAAATTTTACTGCTTCAAACAAATGTGCTATTAAAATTGGTGTATTAAAATCATCGTTCATGGCATCGTAACATTTCTGTTTCCAATCTGCCACATCGAAAGTAGATTCTTTATTAGGAATAATATCTTCTAAATAATCAATAGCTTCCATTAAACGATGGTATCCTTTTTCTGAAGCTAACAATGCTTCTCCAGAAAAATCTAAAATACTACGATAATGTGCTTGCATATTGAAGAAACGAACTACACCCGCACTAAATGCTTTCGGTAAAACTTTATTGTTTCCCGTTAAAATTTCATCAGGCAATACATAGTTCCCTGTCGATTTTGCCATTTTTTGACCGTTTAACAACAACATATTAGCGTGCATCCAATAATTAACAGGCTGAACACCAGAACATGTATGTGATTGTGCAATTTCACATTCGTGATGTGGAAATTTTAAATCCATCCCTCCTCCATGAATATCAAACTGTTCTCCTAAATATTTCGAGCTCATTACCGAACATTCTAAATGCCAACCAGGAAAACCATCACTCCAAGGTGAAGGCCAACGCATAATATGACGTTCATCGGCTTTTTTCCAAAGTGCAAAGTCTTGTGGATTTTTCTTTTCAGACTGTCCATCTAATACACGTGTGTTATGGATTGCATCTTCTATATTTCTTCCTGATAAAATTCCGTAATGATTATTCTTATTATACTCAATAACATCAAAATATACCGAACCATTTACTTCATATGCTAGCCCTTTTTCCATGATTTCTTTAATCATTTCAATTTGCTCAACAATATGGCCTGTTGCAGTTGGTTCTATACTTGGTGGTAAGAAATTATATTTTTTAGTTACGTTATGAAAATCGACCGTGTAGCGTTGCACAACTTCCATCGGTTCTATTTGTTCTAAACGTGCTTTCTTCGCAATTCTATCTTCTCCTTCATCCGCATCATTTTCTAAATGACCTGCATCCGTAATATTACGTACATAACGTACTTTATATCCTAAGTGCAATAAATAACGGAACACCATATCAAAAGACATAAACGTACGAACATTACCTAGATGTACATTGCTATACACGGTTGGGCCACAAACGTACATTCCTACTCTACCTTCAGAAACTGGCTGGAAAACTTCTTTACTTTTTGATAAAGAATTGTATATTTTAAGTTGATTTTCTTTGTATAATTCCATAGAAAAAGTGACTATTAACAGATGCTAAAGATAGGCACTTTAAAAAGAATACAGAAATGGATTTTACAAATAAGTTGAACTACTGTGAGTGAAGTTTTTATTCTTTTTTAAGGCTATTCTTGTACCGTTAACTGACTGTATTTTCCTGATATATTAACATTTTTATTATCAGTATTTACTTGGAAATTACCATTAAATTCTAAATTTCCATTTTTTTGTTTTTTCATATGCTCATTAACATCAAAAACTAACGTATCCTTTAATCCAGATAAATTAACAACTGCATTCGAATAGTTTAGCAACAATGAAAATGTTTTGTAATTTGGGTTCAACTTTAAAATGGTTAAATCTCCAAATTTATTTATCATGTCTACATTTTGATACACCTCATTAATTTTTAATCCCGATGAATTAGCATTTAACTTAGTATTGGTAACC
Source organism: Tenacibaculum adriaticum (assembly GCF_008124875.1). Lineage (GTDB taxonomy): Bacteria > Bacteroidota > Bacteroidia > Flavobacteriales > Flavobacteriaceae > Polaribacter > Polaribacter adriaticus. The sequence continues at coordinate 32,916 of NZ_VNIA01000009.1, read as the reverse complement.
GATGCTATATGCGCATCGGTTACATTATTTAAAAACAAAGTACATGTGTTTACTGTATTAATATCTACTGGAGCAAAGTAAATTTTTAAATCTCCCCCACTAAGTTCATCGGCGTTAAAGGTTCCATAATTTACTTTTCCTGAGGCAGTAGTTTTCGGTAACTTTACCTTACAGTGACGTGTGTTTAAATCGAATGTAGCATTTTTAGGTACTTTTACGTTAATTATCTTTTTAATTTTTACTTTTTTACCGTTAATTACAATATCATTATCTCTTGAATTAACATAGTCGCTATATCTCATACTTTTTAGCTCTTTTCTTGCTTTATCGATTTCTTTTATAATTTTTTCCCTGTCTATTTTTTTGTATTCAATTCTTGCTTTTCTAAGCTCCTCACGTATTTTTTCTCTGTCTATAGATTTAATTTCTTTTCGAGCTTTTTCTATTTCTTTTTTCATTTTTTCTCTGTTGATTTTCATTTCTTCAGAAAACTTCTTGTACTCTTTTGATTTTTTGAACTTTTCCCAATCCTTTTTCGACTTAATAGTTATATCATTCGCACTATCCTTCCATCTAAAAAAGTAATTACCTCCATCTTTTTCAAACTTATCAAAATCAAATTCTAGATTTTCTAAACCTTTAAACTCTATGCCACTAAAGTGGTGTTCAAAATCAATCTCAGGTAATTCGGGTATTTCTGGCATCTCTGGTAATTCTGGCATCTCTGGTAACTCTGGGATTACAAAATTATCATCATTAAAAACGACAAAATCATTCTTTCCGAATCCTTGAAATCTGTTTGAGTTTGAGGTTATTTGAACACTTTTTTTATTTCCTAAAGCTTCAAAATTCCAATTCTTTAAATACTTTTCTGCAGCTTCTTTTTCAATCCCTTCCACTTCAATAATTGCCTCGACAAAAACTTCGTTTTTATTCCAGGTCGTTACATTAATTTCTGAATTCGTAGCATCGATTCTAACATCAACATCTTTATTAACATTAAAATTTTCTGTTAACCTTTTATCAACTTTTTGTGCAAAAACATTTACCGACAAAAGCAATAAGAAAGCGACTATTTTAAACGATTGTGTTTTCATTTTGTTTTGAATTTTTAATACTGTTTAACTGATCTTTTAAGCGTTTTAGTAATTGTAAACGCAATTGTAAATTGTTGATTAATGCATCGATCGTTTCATCATTAACCTCCTTGTTGAGCTCTTCGGTTAATGTTTTATATTCCTTGGTTAACTCCCCTATTTTTAAAAGATAACCTTCTATGAGTTCTTTATTTTCGTCTGTAAATGGCAACTGACTTATTTCATAATTAATCGAATTCGTATAATATGCCTCTATCGTCTTTAATTCTGGCGATACGTTACCTAGTTTTATTGTTTTAAGCTCATCATCAACCGAAACCCCAATGTTTTTTTTTGGATAAAACGTAATTCCTAATCCAATCAAAACAACAATTGAAGCCGCTATATACAACCATGAAAATGATGATTTTTTTGGTTTAAATTCAGTATTTAATTTCTGTTGAAATTTTAACTGATGATTTGAAGAAAGTTGTGCATTCTTATCTTCATAACCTTTTACTATATCTCTAATATCTTTCGGCATAACATATAGATTTTAACTGTTCTTTTAATATTTTTTTTCCTCTTAACAAATTAGTTCTTGAAGTTACTTCTGTAATCCCTACAATTTGAGAAATCTCCTGATGATCATATCCTTCTAACAAATACAAGGTTAAAACAACTTTATACTTTTCTTTTAATGTTTCAATTACTTTCATAACAACGTTTGCAGACACCTCATTTCCGACTTTCCAGTTATCCTCTTCACCTTCTTCAGCAACATTTACAACTTCTTCATTTAAAGAAATTAACGATAACTTTTTCTTTTTTAACTCATCTATACTTTGGTTAATTACAATTCGCTTTAACCATGATCCAAAACTCACTTCTCCTTTATAACTCGCTATATTCTTAAATGCTTTGATAAAAGCATCTTGCATAACATCTTCCGCTAAAAACTCGTCCTTTACATATCTTTTTGCGACTAAAAACATAGCGCTACAATACAAATTATACAATTGCATTTGTGCTTTTGCATTATTCTTTACACATTCTTTAATGAGTTTATGATGTAGTTGTTTGGTTGACTTCATTAACTATTTCTTACCTTATAGACGAGACATTTTCATCTGTGTTGCATCTTGGATGATTTTTTATTTCTAAATTTACTTAATATTTCGTTTTTATAACTGATGACTATAAAAAAAACATCCGCTTTACATGAAAAAGATGGCGTTTCACAGCCTGAAACGACCAGCAAAGAATCTGCTCAGAAAATAAAAATAAATAGAAGAAAACATCCTTCTACTGATGAATTTGTTGAAAAGATTTTAGTTGGCGATATTACTTTTTTAAGTAGAGCTATCACTCTAGTAGAAAGCACTAATGAAAAACATCAGCAAAAAGCGAATGAAATTTTAGAACGTTGTTTACCTTATACTAATAATTCTGTAAGAATTGGAATCACTGGAGTTCCTGGTGTAGGTAAAAGTACATTTATTGAAGCTTTTGGAAGGTACTTAACTAGCCAAGGGAAAAAAGTTGCTGTTTTAGCGGTAGATCCAAGCAGCTCTGTAAACAAAGGAAGTATTTTAGGTGATAAAACTCGAATGGAAGAACTAGTAACCGATAAAAATGCATTCATTCGCCCTTCTCCCTCAGGCACTTCTTTAGGTGGTGTTGCTCAAAAAACACGTGAGAGTATTATACTTTGTGAAGCCGCTGGTTTTGATACTATTATTATTGAAACCGTTGGTGTTGGTCAAAGTGAAACCGCGGTACATTCTATGGTTGATTTTTTCTTGCTACTGAAACTATTTGGTGCTGGTGATGAATTACAGGGTATTAAACGTGGAATTATTGAAATGGCAGATGCGATTGTCATTAACAAAGCAGATGGTGAGAATATTAAAAAGGCTAAAATTGCGAAAGTAGAATTTGCGCGAGCACTACATTTATATCCGCCAAAAGAAAGTGGTTGGCAACCAAAAGTTATGACCGCAAGTGCGTTGAATAACATCGGGATTGAAGAGGTTCATGAAATGATTATGAAGTATATTGATCTGGCAAAAGAAAGTGGGTATTTTAATAAAAAACGAAACGATCAAAATAAGCATTGGTTATTTTCTACCATCGAACAACAACTAAAAACACGTTTTTACGATAATCCAAAAGTTAAAGAAGTCCTTCAACAAGAAATTAAAAATTTAGAAAGCAGTAAAACGACGCCATTTAACTCAGCTAAAAGGTTGTTGGATTTAAGTTAAAATCATATGAAAAAATTAATATTACTATTAATTGTACTATTCAATCTATTAGTTTCTTGTAATCTAAAAAAAGAAAATAAAAGTACACCTCATGAAACTTTTCAAAAAGACAATAACCAAATGCAAGATTTTGGTCAAGTTATTTTAGATGGTAAAATTTACCCATCTATTGACAATCGAACTATAGATTTTATTAACCAGTCTTTACCTAATAATAAAGATAGTCTAAACTTCTACTTCGAAGTATTTAGAGTTATCTTAACAAGGTATAATGAAAAAGTTCCTGAAATAATTTTTGATAGACCTAATGGCGAGTTACAAGATGTTACAGGAAAAAAATTAATTCATTTTATTAACTCAAAACCTGATTATTTCTTAGAAAAATATTCAGATATTACTTCAGAGGAAAAGAGAATTGTTACACAATTAATAATCAATGAACTTTATTTTATTCAAAAAAATGATTTAACAAATAATATTGATTCCTTTATTAATCAAATTGATAAAAAAATCAAGTTTAATTCAGGTGAAAAAACTAAAAATTTGAACGAGATTAAGGTATCTTTATCTAAACACGCAGGTAAAACTAAATTATCATGTGGAACTCTAGAATTAAAAAGAATTTTAGAAGAGAGAAATAATAGAAAATAAATATTATCATTAAGAATTATAACTTAATAACTTTCAACCACCAAACCATCGTACGCTAAAAATACATTCTCAGGAAGTTCTTTTTCAACCTCTTTATGAAAACCTAACACCTCACTTATGTGAGTTAAATAGGTTCTTTGGGGTTGTATTTCTTTAATAAATGCCAGAGCTTCTTCAATATTAAAATGTGTTGGATGTGGTTTTTTTCTAAGTCCGGTTACAATCAAAACATCCAGGTTTTGCAACTTCCTTTTTTCCTCTTCAGAAATTGTTTTTATATCTGTTAAATAAGCTACATTATTAAAACGATATCCAAAAATCGGTAAGTTTCCGTGCATCAATTCAACCGGAGTTATTGAAATTCCATCTAACTCTAAAGAATCTTTATGAGAAATTATGGTTGGCGCAACACTTGGAGCAGTTGGATAACGATTTTCCGTTGCAAAAACATAATCATAACGCTTCTCCAATACTTTAAGCACACGCTTTCCAACATAAATTGGCAGTGCTCCTATTTTAAAACAAAATGGACGAATATCATCTAAACCAGCAATATGATCGGCATGTTCATGCGTAAATAGTATACCTTTTAAAGACTGAACATCTTCTCGTAACATTTGCTGACGAAAATCAGGTCCACAATCAACTACATAATTTATAGCGCCGTAAGAAACCATAATCGATGACCGCAAACGTTTATCTCTTTTATCTGTAGATAAACTTACTGGATGTTTGCTAGAAATCATTGGTACACCAGTAGAAGTTCCAGTACCTAGAAAAGTAATTTTTAATTCTTTTTTTATATCCATTCTTATCACAAAAATAAGATAAAAATTGACTGATACTTGCTATTTTCAGTACATTTGTAGTGCATTAACAAAAACAACAAAAATGGCAATCACTTTAAAAGGGGATCAAAAAATTAGCAGTGTACCTACTACTAAAAGCAAAGCGTTGCGTATCAACTTAAACGCTAACATTTATGGTACTTTTGCCGAAATTGGTGCAGGTCAAGAAACTGTTAGAAACTTTTTTAGAGCTGGTGGTGCTTCAGGAACAATTGCAAAAGCCATGAGTGCTTATGACAAGGATTTTTCGGATGCTATTTACGGTATCGAAGCAGACAATCGTTATGTAACCGAAGAGCGTTTAAAGAAGATGTTAAAACACGAAATGGAGTTGATTGAAGAGCGTTTAACACGTCAAACACATCCTGATAAGTTGTTTTTCAGTTATGCAAACACTGTTGCAACCATTAATTTTAGTAAAAAATTTAAAGGTCATGGTTGGATTGGGCTTAAATTTCAATTAGATCCGTTAGAAGATTACAATGAAATTGTTTTACACTTACGCTTTAAAGAAACAGATGCGAGAGCGCAACAAGAAACATTGGGAGTTTTAGGGGTAAACCTAATTTATGGTGCTTATTATCTAAATGATAATCCTAAAGAATTATTAAAGTCTTTTTATGATAATATCGATAAAGACAAGTTAGAAATTGATATGATTAATTTCTCTGGGCCTCGTTTTATGTATGTTGATAATCGTTTAATGAGTTTACAATTAGTTAAAAACGGAATGACCAACGCGGTTATGTTTGGTCCTGACGGAAATAACTTATTACCAGCACAAGTTTTATACAAAAAAAATATTTTAGCTTTACGTGGAAGTTTTAGACCTGTAACAAAGGTTAATATGGACATGTATGAGGAGTCTAAAAAATTATTCTTCCAAGAAAACAAAGTAGATCCTGAAAAAACTAAAATTATTTTTGAAATTACCTTAAGTAATTTACGTGCCGAAGGAGAAATTAACGAACGGGATTTCTTAGACAGAGCAGAATTATTGTGTTCTTTAGGGCAGAATGTAATGATTACTAATTACCAAGAATATTTTAAATTGGTAGAATATTTTAGCGAGTTTACCAAAGAACGTATGGCGCTGGCCATGGGTGTGTATAACTTAATCCAAATTTTTGATGAAAAATACTACCGTCATGTAAGTGGAGGTATTTTAGAAGCCTTTGGAAAATTATTTTACCGCGATTTAAAAGTATACATGTACCCTTATAAAGATGAAGAAACTGGTGAATTTATGGATTCTGAGAATTTAAAGGTACACCCTAGAATGAAAGAATTGTATAAATTCTTTAAAAACAATGGTAAACTCATAAATATAGACAATTTCGATGCAGATAACTTACATATTTTCTCTCGAAAAGTTCTTAAAATGATTAAAAACGGGGAAGAAGGTTGGCAAGAAATGTTGCCAACTGGTATCGCAAAAATGATTGAAGATAAAAGACTTTTTGGTTACTCTCGTCGTAAAGTAACCAAAAAATAATCTTTAATTATTTAACATTCTTATTTTTTTAAAAGATTCATTAAACCTTTTCTTATTTTTAAAGTCTAACAAATAAATTTAATTATTTGACTGACGAAATTACACTCGTGTTACAACTACAAGACACTCAAACTAAAGAGATCGCTTTTCGTAGTTTAATAACGCAATACAAAGAGCGGTTGTATTGGCATATCCGTAAGATTGTGATTTCTCACGACGATACAGATGATGTGCTTCAAAATACATTTATTAAAATATTTAAGAACATTGATAACTTTAAAGCTGAAAGTAAATTATATTCTTGGATGTACAGAATAGCAACCAATGAAGCTATTACCTTTATCAATAAAAGAGCCAAAGAAAATAAAGTTGATATTACAGATTATCAGCAGCAATTGAGCTCTAATTTAGAAAGTGATGATTGGTTTTCGGGTTCTGAGATTCAATTAATTTTACAAAAAGCAATTGCAACACTTCCTCAGAAACAACAATTGGTTTTTAATATGAAGTATTTTGATGAAATGAAGTATGAAGAAATTTCAGAAATTCTAGAAACTTCTGTGGGCGGTTTAAAAGCATCTTATCATCATGCCGTAAAAAAAGTAGAAGAATTTATCAAAAAATACAATTGATTTTAAACCTTTTACAAAAAAATTAGTCTTAGTAATAATGAAAAATGAATTAGAAAATAGTGTTAATTATATCACCCAAAAGACTGGGAGAAAATCAGGTTTTTCTGTTCCTAAAAATTATTTCAACGGAATTGAAGATGATTTTCTTGTGAAGTTATCAGAAGAGCAACTTCCAAAGAAAACAACTTTTGATATTCCTAAAGATTATTTTTCAAATTTAGAAAATGAAATTTTAGCAAAAGTTTCTATAAAAGAACCTAAAGTAATTTCATTTCGAGACAGAATTTTTAAATTTATTCCTTTAGCTGCTGCGGCTTCCATAGTTTTATTTATAGGATTCTATTTTCTTAATAATCAAAATAACTCAATAACTTTTGATGATATTTCATCAACTGATGTAGAAAATTGGTACGATAGTATGTTAGGATATTCAAACAATACAGAACTAGCTTTTGCTTATGACGTTTCAGATTTTGATGAAAGCGAACTATCCGTAGTAACTATAAATGATGACGTTATAGAAGATTATTTTAATTCTATAGACAACTCAACTTTATTAAATGAAATTCAATAATAATGAAAAAAACAATACTCATATTATTAACCTTAACTCTTTTTAGTATAACTGCAAATGCACAGTTAGGAAAAGGAAGAGAAAAAATACGTGCTTATAAAGTCGCTTATTTAACAGAACGATTAAATTTAACTTCTAAAGAGGCTGAAAAATTTTGGCCCTTATATAATAACTATGATAAAAAAAGAAAAGAGCTTTTTCTTTTAGAAAAGAAAGAAGTAAAAAATAAGATTAAAGAATCTGATGGTATTGATAATTTAAGCAATGATGAAGCTAAAAACATCATTAAAAAAATATACAATTTACAAGAAGCACAACATGAAAACAGAATAGCTTTTCAAGAAAATTTATTCAAATTTTTATCTCCTAAAAAAATTCTCTTATTAGAAATTTCTGAACATGAATTTAATAAAAAATTAATGAGCAGGCTTCGAGAAAAAAGAGGTTTTAGAAAATAAAAAAGGAAGCTTAAAGCTTCCTTTTTTATTTAGTTTTTTACTAATGCCATACAAACATAAAGTTCAGGTTTATTAGCAGTAAATTCTTTTAACCAAATGGTTAGTTCTTCTATTTCGTAAGGTAGTAATCTATCTAATGCTTTTGCTAATTCTTTACAGAACAACTCTACATTAAAACTTACTTTTTTGAGTACAGTTTTGGTGTACTCAAACATAGCTCTTGCCATATTATTCTTTTTTTTGGGGATTAATTAGTATTTGTTTGCGAATGTAAATTACAAAAATAAACATTAAGTTGTATGTTAAATTTATGACAAAAAAAAACGACTTCGTTAAGAAATCGTCTCTAATTGTTTTAAAATAAGTAAATTATAAAGAATTTACTTTTTCTACTAATGCAGTTGCTTTACTTTCTAGCTCAGCACTAATTGATTTAAAATGTGCTTTTTTGTTCTCAACATTTTTAGCATGCACTTTAGATAATAATTCATCGAAAGTTGCAATAGCTTCATCAATAATCGCTTCAGATTTTTTAGAATCATCTTTAGGATTTAACAATTCCCATACGTAACACTCTTCAATAATATCACCTAAAGTGTAATTAATATCTTTCTTTAAATTTTTTACGCTTGACATAATTTTAATTTTGATGCAAAATTAGTTGAATTTATTTAATTCGTACTGAAATTTATCAAAAAACTGTCCTACATGATATCCATCAACCAACGAATGATTTACTGTTATTGCTACAGACATTGTCTTTTTACCATGTTCTTCTACAACTTTACCAAATGCTAACTGCGGAACACTATCATCACTATTTCCTGAAAAAGGTTCTTTATGTCCTGTAAAATTTAACCAAGGAATTGCAGAACAATGAATACATCCTAATGAGTATTTAGGCGGAAATAAATTTGTTGAACTTAATATTCTTTCTTTTTCTGATTGAAAATTTGCATTAAAAACATCAAAATCTTCTGAAAATTCTATAAAAGAAAACCCAAAAGTAGTATCTTTTCTTGCTATCGTTGCGGATGCGTGAACTACATCATAAATAGCTACTTTATCATCTTCAATCCTATACTTTAAATTTTCTACAGAATTAATTGCCTTTATACATGCATGCAAATACCTTATAAAAAAAGAAGTATTTGATATTTTAGAAAGTTCATGCGTTTTTGTAACATCAACAGAGACAACAATTCCAAAATTTTGATCTGCAAGCGTTCTAAAATGATTAAACAACTCTTTTCTGTTCCAATTTTCAATATCTAAATATGATTTCATTATAAAACCTCTAAAACTTCTTTAATATTTGATATTGTTTTGTATTCAGCTGCATCTTCTTGTTCTTTTGTAACTTTTTCATGAGCCCAAGTTGTATGGAAAGGAACATGTATAGCAGAAGCACCTAATTCTAATAACGGCAACACATCAGATTTTAAAGAATTACCTATCATTAATAATTGATCTGGATTTATATCTAAATGCTTTATTAATTTTTTATAATCAGCAACTTTCTTTTCGCTCATCACCTCAACATGGTGAACGTACTTTAGTATTCCTGATTTTTCTAACTTGCGTTCTTGATCTAACAAATCTCCTTTGGTTGCTACAATTATTTTGTATTTCCCTTGAAGTCCCTCTAAAACTTCTTCTACTCCATCTAGCAATTCAATTGGTTTATCTATCATCGCTTTACCAATATTTAAAATTTGCTCAAGTTTTTTAGGGTTAATTTGATAATTAGACAACTCCAAAGCACTTTCAATCATAGACAACATAAATCCTTTTACTCCGTAACCATAATAGGTTAAGTTCTCTATCTCTGTTTTAAAAAGCTCTTGATCTATTTTGTTAGCTGTTTCATAACTAGACAAAAGTTTAGCAAACTCATTTTCTGCATCTCTAAAATACGTTTCGTTTACCCAAAGAGTATCATCGGCATCAAAAGCAATTACTTTTATATTCTTATACATTTTTAATAAACTTTAAAGCTTTTTTATAATCTTCTGGAGTATCGATACCGATAGATTCCACAGAAGTTTCTATCATTTTTATTTTTTTACCTACTTCTAAATAACGGATAGCTTCTATTTTTTCAACTGCTTCTAACGGAGTCATTGGTGTATGGTAAAAGTCGATTAATGCTTTTTTACGAAATGCATAAACTCCTTTGTGTTTAAAATATTTCACATCAACATCATGGTCACGCTGAAAAGGAATTACACTTCTAGAAAAATAAATAGCAAAATTATTTTGATCTGTAATTACCTTCACATTATTCGGATTCTCAATATCAACTTTATCGGTAATTTGAACTTTTAACGATGCTAAATCAATTTCCTTTAAAGAATCTTTTTCAAAAGCTTCAATTAATTTAGTTAGCGAAACAGTATCTATAAAAGGCTCATCTCCTTGTACATTCACAACGATATCAACGTCTAAATTTTCAACCGCTTCTGCTATTCTATCAGAACCACAATCGTGTTCTTTTTTACTCATAATAGCTTTACCGCCTGCAGAAATTATTTCAGAAAAAATAATATCTGAGTCTGTAACCACATACACCTCATCAAACAACTTCGTTTTTACTGCACTTTCGTAAGTTCTAACTATTACAGATTTTCCTCCTAAATCTTTCATGAGCTTACCAGGAAAACGAGTTGCGCTATAACGTGCTGGTATCATAGCTATTATCTTCATATTTTAGTTATTTTGTTATTCAAAGATACATATTTATATATTCTGAAAATAGCGTTTAAAAACTATGAATTACGCAAAACTTTAACGCTATAAATACTAAATTGGTTTTGTCGCTGATTTTAAAGTTGTTATGTTTGAGATAACTTCTTTAGTAAGTTAATTTGGTTTGTTTGTTTAAAAAGCTCAAGTGTAAAACTTGAGCTTTTTATCTTATATATACTTCTAGTAATTCTGAAGTTTTTATCGGATTGACTTTAAACTCTTTGATACTCGCTGGTACTAATAAAGTTTCTCCCATTTTAATCTTTTCTTTCTCATTTTGATAAGTGAATTCTACTTCACCTACTACACACATATAAATTACGAAACAGTCTTTGTCTTTATGATTTACAGAAACTGTTTTTGAAATTGGTAAAATATTCGTTGTAAAATAGGGACAAGAAACTATTGTTGATGATTGATTCTCTTTCTTTTCGTAATCTGTTATATAAGATTTTTGTGCTGTATAATCTATGGCACCTATAGCTTCTTCTGTATGTAAATCACGGTAATTACCCTCAGAATCTTGACGATCCCAATCATAAATTCGATACGTAATATCTGAAGTTTGTTGGATTTCTGCCAACAAAACTCCTGCACCTATTGCATGAACCCTTCCTGTTGGAATAAAATAAACATCGCCTTTTGCTACTTCATCGATATTTAAAATTTCGGTAAGTGATTTATTTTCTAAATGATGTAAATATTCTTCTTGATTTGTATCCTTTTTAAAGCCAACAATTAAATTTGCCTTTTTATCAGCCTGCATTACATACCACATTTCTGTTTTTCCAAAAGAATTATGGCGTTTTTTAGCTAGCTCATCTTGTGGATGTAATTGAATACTTAATGCTTCTTTAGCATCTATAAACTTTATAAGTAGTGGAAATTTATCCCCAAAGTGTTTATAAACCTTCTTACCTACTAAATCAGATTTATAAGTTTTAATAAGGTCTTTTAAATTATTTCCTTGTAAATCTCCATTCTTTACAATTGAAGTATCTCCTTCTACATCTGAAATTTCCCAACTTTCTCCAATATCTTTTCTATCAGAATTTTTATTGAGTAAACTCATTAACTTTTCTCCTCCCCAAATCTTATCTTTTAAGATGGGTTCAAACTTTAAAAACTGATCGATTTTTTTCATTTATTTACCTGAATAACTTACAAAATTACGTGGTGTTTCATATAACGTTATTTCCATATCTAAATTAGATGGAATATGCTTTCTTAATTTATTATAGATTACTACAGAAATATTTTCGGCTGATGGATTCATTTCCTTGAAGTCTTCAACATCTACGTTTAAATTTTTATGATCAAACGCTTCCTCTATTTCAACTCGAATTAATTCTTTTAACATTCCTAAATCATAAACATAACCTGTTTCTTGATCAATTTCTCCAGTCAAAGAAACAATCAGTTCGTAATTATGACCATGATAATTTGGATAACTACATTTATTAAATACTTCAAAATTTTTCTTATCCGACCAATCTTTTCGATATAATCGATGCGCAGCATTAAAATGTGCTTTTCTATGTACAGTAACTCTAGGCATTTTTATTAAACTTAAAGTTAGCTATTTTATCGTACGACTTTTTAAATATAATTTTAAACCAAGCGGTGTATATTTCTGGTTGCTTTTCAATATCGTTCTTCACTTCTTCTAATGTCATCCATTTATAAGCTTCAACTTCCTCTTTATGTATGTTAGGGTTATCATTGAAACTTCCTATCATTACATGATCAAATTCATGCTCTGTTAGACCATTATTAAAAGGTGCTTTGTAGATAAACGAAAAAACTTCTTCTAACTCGCAACTAAACCCCATTTCTTCTTGTAAGCGACGTTTACCTGCCTCTATATTCGATTCTCCCTCTCTTTGATGCGAACAACAAGTATTTGTCCACAATAAAGGTGAATGATATTTACTAGCTGCTCGCTGTTGTAACATTAACTCATTTTTGTCATTAAAAATAAAAACGGAAAACGCTCTATGCAGTAAAGCTTTTTCATGAGCCTCCATTTTAGGCATTAATCCGATTTGGTTATCTTGCTCATCTACTAAAATTACTTGTTCTTCGATCATAAAACAAATGTACTAAAATCACCTATCAAAAAAACGATCTTTTATAAAACTATACGATATAAAGTATAACAATAATCTATATTAGCAGTCTTTAAAAACAATTTCCTTTTTATGAAAACTCATAAATTTCTACTACTTTTTTTAATCATAACAACACTTTACCACTGTAAAGAAGAAAAGAGATTACCCCAAAAAAAAACTATTAACCCTCCTAAAAACATTGTTGCCAAAGAAGAAAAACAAATTATAAAAGCTTGGGATAGCTTAAACAGACAAAATACAAATGTTTTTTTAACTGAATACGGTAAACAAAATAAAGAAACTATAGTTCTTATTAAAACTGAGCTAGGAAATATTAAACTTCGTTTATTTAACGATACTCCATTACACAGAGCTAGTTTTATCTTCTTAACAAAAATTGGTTATTTTAATACAACTGTCTTTTATAGAATTGCTAAAAACATGGCTATTCAAGGAGGAGACTCTGACAGCAAAACAACAGCTAATATGAGAAATAAATATAAAAATTATTTATTAAAGCCTGAAATCAAAAAAAATAGAAAACACAAATATGGTGCTTTAGCTGCCGCCAAACAATTTGAAGACAATCCTGATAAATTATCCAGTCCTTTCGATTTTTATATTGTTCAAAACAAATATGGTGCACATCACTTAGATGGTGATTATACTGTTTTTGGAGAAGTTCTCTCAGGATTTTCTACTATACATAAAATAGCAAAAGTAGAAACAACTCCCGATGAATGGCCTTTAGATGATATACTAATGACCATAGAAGTTCTCGAATAAAAGACTAGTTTTATAAACTATTTAATTAATTTTAAAAGAGCAAAATAGCCCACTTCCTATTTTGCTCTTTTTCTATTTAAAACGTACCTTTGCACGTTCAAAATTTATAGATGAGTTTTTTAAAGGAAATACAAAGAAGAAGAACATTCGGGATTATATCGCATCCGGATGCTGGTAAAACGACTTTAACTGAAAAATTATTACTTTTTGGTGGAGCTATTCAAGAAGCAGGTGCTGTAAAAAGTAACAAAATTAAAAAAGGAGCTACGTCCGATTTTATGGAAATCGAGCGTCAACGTGGTATTTCTGTTGCGACTTCTGTATTGGCTTTCATCTATAAAAATAAGAAAATTAATATTCTTGATACTCCTGGACATAAAGATTTCGCAGAAGATACTTTTAGAACCTTAACTGCTGTAGATAGTGTTATTGTTGTGATTGACGTCGCTAAAGGGGTTGAACCGCAAACAGAAAAATTAGTTGAAGTTTGTAGAATGCGTAACATCCCTATGTTGGTTTTCATTAATAAATTAGACCGTGAGGGAAAAGATGCCTTTGATTTATTAGATGAAGTTGAGCAAAAATTAGGTTTACGTGTAACTCCTATGAGTTTTCCTATTGGAATGGGTTACGATTTTAAAGGAATCTATAATATTTGGGAAAAGAAAATCAATTTATTTTCTGGTGATCATAAAACAACAATTTCAAAAGGAGTGCAATTTGATGATGTAGCAAATCCTGAATTAGATAAAATTGTAGGAGAATCAGCAGCTAATACTTTACGTGAAGAGCTAGAATTAGTGTATGAAGTCTATCCAGAATTCAATCAACAAGAATATTTAGAAGGTAAATTACAACCTGTATTCTTTGGTTCTGCTTTAAATAATTTTGGTGTTAAAGAATTGTTAGATGCCTTTATTGAAATTGCACCACAACCACAACCCAAAAAAGCTGAAGAGCGTTTGGTAGATTCTAAAGAAGAAAAACTAACAGGTTTTGTATTTAAGATTCACGCAAATATGGATCCTAAACATCGAGATCGTTTAGCTTTCGTGAAAATTGTTTCAGGAACTTTTAAGAGAAACGCCCCTTATTTACACGTTCGTAACGGTAAAAAAGTAAAATTCTCGAGTCCGAATGCCTTTTTTGCAGAAAAAAAAGAAATCATAGATGAATCATATCCAGGAGATATTGTTGGTTTACACGATACAGGGAACTTTAAAATTGGTGATACACTAACAGAAGGAGAAATTTTAAACTTTAAAGGAATACCTAGTTTCTCTCCAGAGCATTTCCGTTATGTAAACAATGCAGACCCATTAAAAGCAAAACAATTATATAAAGGATTGGATCAATTGATGGATGAAGGTGTTGCTCAGTTATTTACAATGGACATGAATGGTAGAAAAATTATCGGAACTGTTGGTGCACTTCAATACGAAGTAATTCAATATCGTTTAGAACATGAATATGGTGCAAAATGTACCTATGAAAATATTTCAGTTCATAAAGCTTGCTGGGTACAACCAGAAGATTCTAAAAATGAGGAATTTAAAGAATTCAAACGCGTAAAGCAACGTTATTTAGCAAAAGATAAACAAGGCAAGTTAGTATTTTTAGCCGATTCTGCTTTCACTATTCAAATGACACAAAGTAAATATCCATCTGTAAAATTACATTTTACCAGTGAGTTTGAGTAAGACAGAAAACAATAAAGGTATTGTCTTTAATAGGAATGAAGCAACCTTATTAAAAAGATTACTTCACTCCGTTCGTAATGACGTCTTTTTATCTTGGTTTTTAATTCTTTTATCTTGGTCTTCCTTTTCGCAAGAAAATATTTCAACCTTAAAAGGAAAAGAACTCAATAATAAAGTTCGTTTGAATTTTATTCCTGTTTCTATGCCTTCGGATGATTTTCCAGAATTAAAACCAACTATGGGTTTAACCGGATTGCATTATCAAGTACCTTTTAACGATTGGCTGTATAGTGGTGTTGCAATTCATTTTGCAGTTACTGGTGATCAAGGAGGTTTATTTACGCTGGGAACTGAATTAGGTATTAATAAACAACTTTATAAAAACTTATATTTTGATGCTAACTTCCATTTTGGCGGAGGTGGTGGATACAGAAAATATGTAAACGATGGAGCTTTTATCAATACCAATATTGGTTTACAATACAAACATAAAAACTATTCGGTGGGAGTTCAATATAGTTATATCGACTTCTTCTCTGGAAAAATTAAAGATGATGCTATTTCAGTTTTTATTGAAATACCAAGTGTTTTGCGCTTAACGGATTATGACAATGCTCACAAAAATTTTATAGCAACGAACCTTTCAAATGACAACTTTTGGCAGAAACCAATTGTCAAAAATGCACAACAAGTCCGTTTTGACTTCTTTCGTCCTTTCGGAAAATCTAAAAAAGACAATGGCACAAAACTTGACGAAACCTTATATGTGTTAGGTTTTGAATATCAGAAATATATAAATAAAAAAACCTTTGTATTTGCACATACCGATGCTATATACAAAGGTTTACGTGCTGGCTTTATGGATTTATTTTTTGGAGCAGGTTATCATCCTTACCAATCAAAGTATATCAACTTATCTATAAAGTTTGGTATTGGTGCTGCTGGTGGTCGCGTAGCTCCTGAAGGTGGTTTAACCATGTATCCTTCTGCAGGAATTGACTTAAAGCTAGCTAACAATTTCGCTTTAAGCGGGCACGGTGGTTATTACAGAGCGTTAGATGGTGATTTGGAAGCTTACACTATCGGTTTCGGCATCAAATATTTTGGATTAAATGGAGGAACTCAGAATTCTTCCGAAGAAAACATTTCCTATTTTAAAACGCAAGGAATTACGGTTAGTTTAGAAAATCAAACCTATTTTGAAGTTGCTAAAACAGATGATCCAAATGATATTTTATCCGTTGATTTACAGTTATTAGCGCTTCAGTTTAATTATGATATTACTAAAAATATCTATTTAATTGGTGAAGCTGGTTTTGCCTATGGAGGAAGATCTGGTGGATATGCACATGGATTAGCAGGCTTAGGCTTTAAAACAAATCCTTTTTTTAAAAATAAACTGACTGGTTTTATTGATTTAGTTGGAGGCGCCGCTGGTGGTGCCGGTGTAGATACTGATGAAGGTATTGTTATGAGACCAACCGCTGGTTTTAATTACGAATTAGCTAATGACTTTTCAATTACAGCATCGGGTGGTAAATTATATTCTCCATTTGGTAATGTAAACGCAACAAACATAAATATCGGATTAAGTTTCAGTTTTGCTACTTTATCCGTATCAAAATAAATAAGAATAGAATTAAAATTAAGAAAATGAATAACGGAATTTACGCAAAGTTCACTACTCCAAAAGGAGATATTTTAGTGAATTTAGAATACGAAAAAACACCAGGAACTGTAGGTAATTTTGTTGCTTTAGCAGAAGGAAACTTAGAAAATTCGGCAAAGCCACAAGGAACACCTTATTATAACGGATTAAAATTTCACCGTGTAATTCCTGACTTTATGATTCAAGGTGGTTGTCCACAAGGAACAGGAACTGGTAATCCTGGCTATAAGTTTGATGATGAAATTCATCCTGATTTAAAACATGATGCACCTGGTAAATTATCTATGGCAAATGCAGGACCTGCCACTAATGGTTCTCAATTTTTCATCACGCATGTTGCAACTCCATGGTTAGACGGTAAGCACACTGTTTTTGGAAGTGTTATTGAAGGACAAGATGTAGTTGATACTGTTGCTCAAGGAGATGAAATGCAAATAGAAATTGTTCGCGTTGGTGATGTTGCTGAAAAGTGGAACGCAGTAGAAGCTTTTAGAACTTTTGAAGGAGAACGTGAAAAGAGAGAAGCTGCTGAAATAGCAAAGCAAAAGGAATTATTAGACTCTGTAGCTGCTGGTTATGACGAAACTCCAAGTGGCTTACGTTACAAAATCTTACAAAAAGGAGAAGGAAAAAAAGCAACTAAAGGAGCAACCGTTTCTGTACATTATAAAGGTCAATTATTAGACGGAACTGTATTTGATTCTTCATACAAGCGTAAACAACCAATTGATTTTGCTATTGGTGTTGGACAAGTTATTGCTGGTTGGGACGAAGGAATTCAGTTATTACAAGTGGGTGATAAAGCTCGTTTAGTAATTCCGTCTAACTTAGCATATGGAGAAGCTGGAGCTGGAGGTGTTATTCCACCAAGCGCAACTCTAATTTTTGATGTTGAATTGATGGATGTGAAATAATTATTTCTCTCTATTATTTAAACATAAAATTATACTAGTTTAATTAAAAAAGGTTAGAACATTCTAGCCTTTTTTAATTAACTATTAAATAACGTTCTTAACTATAAATTTTATTCATCTTTACATTAATAGAGGAATTACAACAATAACCTAACTAAGTACTAATATTAGATTTACTTCAAAAAAATATAAACTTTCAATCTTTGCGTAAGAAATTTCAAACCCTTACCTAAATGAAAAATTATATTATTTTTACTACCCTTCTTTATTTTTTTTCTTTAAATAGTTTCTGTCAAAGCCAAAAAACATGTGATACTCCTGAAGAAGACATTATAGATCTTAACTCAATTTCTAAATGCTCAATAGAAGAGCTCAAAGATTCTGCAAATACTAGAAAAGTTACACTTAATGTTTCTTCTTATACTAAGAATAGATCTTCACACTATATTAGAAAAAGAAAAAAAGAAGCTACAAGCCTTAATAACACTAATGGTTTACAAAATGTTGTTGGAAATATTCTAGTTGAAAATTCAATAACAGAAAAATCCTTAAAAATTTCTTCACAAGAAGTACTTTTTTCTGTTGTAGATGAAATACCTTTATTTCCAGATTGCCATAATATGAAAAATGAAAAAAAAACAAAATGTTTTAATGATGAAATTTCTAATCATTTTGCAACAAACTTTTATCCAGAAAGAGCCTCTGACAATGGAATAAATGGAAAAGTTTTCATACAATTTGTTATTGACATAAAAGGTAAAGTCGTAAACCTTCAAGTTAGAGGACCTAAAAATGCAAATAGACTGGAAGAAGAAGTAAAAAGAGTTATTAATAAACTACCTTCATTTACACCAGGTAAACACAAGGGATTTCCAGTAAATGTAAAGTATAGTTTACCTATTAATTTTACTTTAGATTAACTAAAAAAATAACTTATTAACATTTGTTAAAAAAAAACATAAATGAAATTTATTATATGATTAAATTTTAGTACTTTAGTGGCGTAAATTAATCCCTAATCCCTAAAACTATGATTAGAAAAATACTTCTATTGATTGCTTTTGTAATATTTCAACAATCAATAATGTCACAAGCAAAAGGAACTTGTGATACACCTACAGATGATCCTGCATTAGATTTAAATAGTATTACAAAATGTTCTATTGAAGACACTAAAGATGATGAAACAAGTTCTTTGGCTTCTAGAAAATCTAAACGTGTTACAATACAAGTTTCTTCAAGAAGAAGAGTTGTACGAAAAAGAGAGGCAGTAACTGGTGTTAGTGATATGGGTAACTCTCACAAAATTGCTGATATTAAGAAAAAGGCATCTTTAGTAGGCTCTCTTGATTTAAATAGTGAAGATGTGGTTGAAAAAGTTCCTTTTAACTTAGTTGAAGAAATTCCTTTATTTAAATCTTGTGAAAAAGTAGCAATCTATGAGCAAGAAAAATGTTTTAAAGAAGAAATTTCTAATCATGTCAAAAAGAATTTTAGATACCCAGCTGACGCTTATGCTAAGAGTATTCAAGGTCGAGTTTTAGTTCAATTTGTAATTGACAAAACTGGAGAAGTTACAGACTTGAATATTCGTGGCCCATATAAAGGTGAAGAATTAGAAGAAGAAGCAAAAAGAATCGTTAGTAAGTTACCTAAGTTTAAACCAGGTAAACATAATGGTAAAGCTGTTAAAGTTAAATATGGTATTCCTCTTTCGTTTAGAATACCTGGAAAAAAACCTTCAAATGTTAAAAAGGCTGTTAAAAAAGTCGCTCTTGAAAGTACAAGTGTAATTAATTTTGCTGATGTTGAAACAATTCCACAATTTAAAGATTGTAAAGGATCTAAAGGTGATGGATCAGATTGTTTTAACCGAGAGTTAGTAAAGCATGTTGAAAAATACTTCTCTTACCCTCAAGAAGCTATTATTAACGATATAGAAGGAAAGGTTTATGCTTACTTCGTTATTGATAAAAATGGAGAAGTTATTAATGTACAAACTAGAGGCCCTAAAGGTGGTGAAGTATTAGAAGAAGCTGCTAAAAAATTAGTAGAAAAACTTCCTGATTTTCAACCAGGACTTCATAATGGTAAGCCTGCTAATGTAAAGTATGCTTTCCCAATTAATTTTAAATTAGACTAAAAAATATTTATATTTTAAGTATAAAAAAAATCTGTATTTAAATACAGATTTTTTTTATACTTAAAATTCAAAAACTACTCTGCTGTATATAGAAAGACTTAAATACCAGATTGAAAAAACTATATTGAAAATTAAACAGGATAATAATTTCCTTTTAGATTAAATTTTTATTCTAAACAGGAATATCTTCACACTTAGTTTTTTCTTTTAATCTCATATTAATAACTTATTTATTACTAAAAATTGGAAATAAAGAGTAAATTTAAGCTTTAAATTTATTTATATGAAAACTGCACAACAATGGTTTGCTGAATATGCTGTAAGTCATCAAAATGAAACAAATCAATTGATACACTATATATGTGTTCCTGCTATTTTTTTTAGTGTTATTGGTCTCTTAATGAGTATTCCATCTACCTTTTTAAAAAACATTTTTGGTTTATACAATCCTTTAATTGAAAATTGGGCTTTTATATTTGGTGTTGCTGTTTCTATTTTTTTTTATTTACGATTAGGTTTTTGGTATTTCATAAAAATGTTTTTCGTTATTTTATTGTCTATTGCTATGAATAATTGGATTAATAATTATACCAATCTATTTGTAGTATCCCTAGTAATGTTTACTGTAGCTTGGGTAGGTCAATTTTATGGACATAATATAGAAGGTAAAAAGCCTTCATTTATAAAAGATTTACAGTTCTTATTAGTTGGACCGTTGTGGGTAATTCAAAAATTAAGTAGTAATAAATAATGAAAGAAGAAATTACATTTGAGGATTTTTTAAAGGTTGATATTCGTATTGGAACTATTATCGAAATTAATGATTTTCCTAAAGCCCGTAAACCGGCCTATCAATTAATTATTGATTTTGGTGATTTAGGCATTAAAAAATCGAGCGCGCAAATAACTGATATATATACAAAAGAAGATTTGCTTAATAAACAAGTTACTTCAATTATCAACTTTAAACCACGTCAAATTGCTAATTTTATGAGCGAATGTTTGGTTTTAGGCATATATAATGAAGAAGGAAATGTGGTCCTTCTACAGTCTTCTAAAAAAACAAAAAACGGAGCGCAAGTTTCATAAACTCCTCTCCTATCAAATTTTTATTTATTATTTAGGATTATTTAAAATCACCAAAGCTCCTATTACACCTGGAATCCATCCACAAAGTGTTAATAAGAAAATGATTATAAATGAACCACATCCTTTATCGATAACGGATAATGGTGGAAATAAAATAGCAAACAAAACTCTAAATAAACTCATAGCGTATTATTGATTATATTAATAAGACGAACAAGACAACAATCTGTTACAAAAAAAAAGACCTTGTTAGAATCATCAAGGTCTTCATAATTATAATATAATCAATTATTTTAGTTTCATATCTGTACTTTCAAAAATCTTATCTGCAGAGCCTGTAATAAATCCTGAATATAATTCTCGTAACGGAAAGCAAATTCATAATAAAAACGAAGTAATTTCATTGCTTTTATAGATGTGTTATAGAAATCTTATTCAATAACATATTAAATTACTCTTATAGTTTTAATACAAACTCTTTGTAACTCCTTCTCCTAAAGTATAATATAAATAACAAAAAATATTAATTCTTAGTCTAACATTTTTTACATTGAAGTAAAGTCAAATTGATTTTTAAAGAACTTCTTTTTAATTAAAATTACTTTTTTTATTTTAAAAAAGATCTTTTTAAAACAAAATTAACTCAAAAATTATATTTTTAAAGTGAATTTTACTTTTAAAGACTAAAATAAAGATTAAATTCATTTATTTTGTGATAAAACTAAACAAATTATGTCATCAAAAGATACAGTGAAAAATTTAGATACTTCCAACGTATTTGTCTCACCAGAATATATCCGTAATCGCTTCTCTACCATTATGTCTGAGATGTATAAAAACGAAGTACCTCTTTATGGTAAACTACTTGATTTAGTACATGATATTAATAAAGATGTTCTTTCAAAATCTACAGAAATCAAAGAGCAATTAGCACATACTGGAGAAATTACTCGACTAAATATGGAACGTCACGGAGCAATTCGGTTAGGCAAACCGTATGAATTATTTACAATGAGACGTCTATTTAAAGTTATGGGAATGTATCCTGTTGGATATTATGATTTAGCAACAGCTGGTGTTCCTGTTCACTCTACAGCATTTAGAGCTATTGAGAATACAGCGCTTAACCAAGCTCCATTTAGAGTGTTTACGTCTTTATTACGTTTAGATTTAATTGATGATGATATACTTCGTACTAATGTTGAAACTATTTTAGAAAACCGTCAAATTTTTACAGAAAAAGCGTTAGAATTAATTAATAAATCTGAAAAAGAAGGAGGATTAAATAAAGAGGATGCTGAAAGCTTTGTTCAAGAAGCATTAGAAACTTTTCGATGGCATGATACTGCTACGGTAGATTACGAAATGTACGAAGCTTTACTTGGTCAACACAGATTAATTGCTGATGTAGTTGCTTTTAAAGGTCCCCACATCAATCACTTAACACCTAGAACTTTAGATATAGATAAGGTGCAATCAGGTATGGAAGCTCGTAATATTCCTCCAAAAGATAATATAGAAGGCCCTCCTGCAAGAAAATGCCCAATTTTATTACGTCAAACAAGTTTTAAGGCTTTAACCGAAAACGTAACCTTTAAAGATAACCTTGGAAAAGGGAAAATGGGTGAACACAAAGCACGTTTTGGAGAGATTGAACAACGTGGTGTGGCATTAACCCAAAAAGGACTAGACTTGTATAATGAATTATTAGGTAAAACGCGTAAAGCAATTGGTGGTTCTCCAACTACTGAAAACGCCTCAGAATACAACCAATTGTTAACAGAAAACTTTAAAGTTTTTCCTGATAATTATCAAGAGTTACAATCAAAAGAATTAGCCTATTTCCATTACTTTACTACAAATAAAGTAAAAAATATATCTAAAGATAAAGTATATACAAAAGCAGATGTAAACCAATTATTAGAAAACGATTGTTTAACGATAGAGCCTATGGTTTATGAAGACTTTTTACCTGTAAGTGCTGCGGGAATATTTGCTTCAAACCTAGGTACGGATGATGCAAAACGCGAGTATGAGGGAACTTCTAATCAATCATTATTTGAAAAAGATTTAGGCAAACCTGTTTATAATTTGATGAAATGGTATGAAGATATGCAAGAGGAAACCATTCAAAAATGCTTATCACAAATAAATACTTAATACAATATATAATCAAAGAGATTACTCATAAGGTAATCTCTTTTAAGCTTAAATTAGGCTCATTCTAACAAAAACATAATAAAATTATTCCTTTGAAAAATCAATTTGATTATATAGATCAGCAAATATTATTACAATTAAGAAGTGATGCTCGTAAAGCCTATTCTCAAATTGCTGACGAACTAAAAGTATCTAATTCACTTATACATCAACGCATAAAAAAATTAACAGATGAAGGTATTATAACGAATGCTGCTTTTGTGCTTGATGAGAAAAAACTAGGCTATAAAACCAAATCTTATACCGGTATTCGTTTACGAGAAGCTCGTTTTGCTAAAGAAGTAATGAAAGAATTATCTAAAATTAACGAAATTATAGAATGTAATTTTGTTTCTGGTAATTATGCGATTTTTATTCTGATATTTGCTAAAGACAATGAGCATTTACAAAAAATTTTATACGATAAAGTTCATTTAATAAACGGAGTTGCAGGTACCGATACCTTTATTTGTTTTGATACTTGTTTTAAACGAAATGTTCCAATTGATTCGCTAAAAAATGATTAACCATACTACTTTACAACAATTGAATGATTCTTTAACAGGAGAATTATTTTTTGATGATTTACACAAAAGTTTATATGCAACCGATGCCTCTGTGTATCGCAAGATTCCCTTAGCAGTAGCTTTTCCTGAAAATGTAAAGGATATTCAGCTATTAATTGGTTTTGCTACTAAAAATAATACCACATTAATTCCTAGAACAGCAGGAACATCTTTAGCTGGACAATGTGTGGGTGAAGGAATCGTAGTAGATGTTTCTAAACATTTTACTAGTATTTTAGCCTTTGATGAAATCAACAAAACCATTACAGTTGAACCAGGAGTAATACGAGACGATTTAAATAGATTTTTACAACCTTTCGGATTGTTTTTTGGTCCGAATACATCAACATCAAACAGATGTATGATTGGTGGAATGGTTGGTAATAATTCATCAGGAAGCACTTCCATTCAATATGGAGTTACACGCGATAAAGTTTTGGCTATAGATGCTATTTTATCTGACGGAAGTTTAGCTACTTTTTCTGAAATTTCATCAAATGAATTTAAACAGAAATCATTTCAAGATACCCTAGAAGGAAAAATTTATCAATCTATCTTTTTTGAATTGAGTTCACCAGAAACGCAACAAGAAATAAAAGGTCAATTTCCAAAGGAAACCATCCATAGAAGAAATACAGGATATGCCATTGATGAGTTTTTAACTTCAAATTTATTTGGAGGAACTGAATCAACCATCAATGTAGCAAAATTTTTATCCGGTAGCGAAGGTACTTTAGCATTTTCTACTGCTATTACTATTCAATTAGACGACCTTCCTCCTGCACATAGTATTATGGTTTGTCCACATTTTACAAGCGTAAATGAAAGTTTAAAAGCAACTGTTGTTGCCATGAAACATAACTTATTCACTTGTGAGCTGATGGATAAAGTGGTCTTAGACTGTACTAAAAGTAATCGTGAACAATCACAAAACCGTTTCTTCTTACAGGGAGATCCTCTGGCTGTTTTAATGCTTGAAGTTAAATCAGATTCAATTGAAAAAACTGAACAATTAGCTGATAAACTTATTAAAGATTTAAAAGAAAATAACTTCGGATATCATCATCCTAAAATATATGGAAATGATATTAACAAAGTGCTCGATTTACGAAAGGCCGGTTTGGGTTTACTAGGAAATATGATTGGTGATGATAAAGCAGTTGCTTGTATTGAAGATACGGCAGTCGATTTAAATGACTTACCAGAATACATCGAAGAGTTTTCTGCTATCATGGATAAATATCAGCAACGTGCTGTTTATTATGCACACGCTGGTGCTGGTGAACTTCACCTTCGTCCTATTCTAAATTTAAAGAAATCTGAAGATGTTATTTTATTCAGAAAAATAACAACTGAAACTGCTGAGTTAGTAAAGAAATACAACGGTTCGTTTAGTGGTGAACATGGAGACGGAATTGTACGTGCAGAGTTTATTCCGTTAATGATTGGTGAAAAGAATTATCAATTATTACGTAGAATTAAAAAAGCATTCGATCCTAATAACGTTTTTAACAAAGGAAAAATTACCGATGCTTTTCCGATGGATAAAAGCTTACGATATGAAATTGATAGAATTGAGCCGGAAATAAAAACAATTCAAGATTTTTCGGATAGTGAAGGGATATTAAGATTAGCAGAAAAATGTAATGGTTCTGGTGATTGTAGAAAATCACCAGAAGCTGGCGGAACTCTATGCCCGAGTTACAGGGCTACCAGAAACGAAAAAGATACAACTAGAGCTCGTGCAAATACTTTACGTGAATTTTTAACAAATTCAGAAAAGGCAAACAAATTCAACCATAAAGAATTAAAAGAGGTTTTTGACCTTTGTTTAAGTTGTAAAGCTTGTGCTAGTGAATGTCCAAGTAATGTTGATGTAGCTTCGTTAAAAGCAGAGTTCCTATATCAATACCAAGAAGAAAACGGCTATTCTTTCAGAAGTAAATTATTTGCTAACAATACTAAATACAATAAATTGGGGAGTAAATTTCCTACAATTACCAACCTTATAACTAATACTAGTTTAGCAAAAAAAGTGATGGGAGTTGCTACAGAAAGAAGTGTTCCTAAACTAGCTAAACAAACATTAAGTACTTGGTACAATAACCAACATGTAGCTAGCGGAGGAAAAAAAATATATCTTTTTAATGACGAGTTCACCAACTTTTACGATGCTGAAATTGGAAAGGATGCTGTTATTTTACTAAACAAATTAGGTTATAAAGTTGAAATAGCGAATCATGAAGAAAGTGGAAGAAGTTATATATCTAAAGGCTTTTTAAAGGAAGCTAAAGCTATCGCTAACAAAAATGTTGCATTTTTTAAAAGTTTGATTTCTGACGAAAATCCGCTAATAGGAATTGAGCCATCGGCTATTTTAACGTTTCGTGATGAATATATTCGTTTAGCTGATGATAAAACTGCCGCAGAAAAAATTGCTGAAAACACATTTACAATTGAAGAGTTTTTAGCTAAGGAATTTGAAAAAGGAAATATTAACACTTCTCTTTTTACAAATGAAACTAAAAAACTTAAAATCCACGGTCATTGTCATCAAAAGGCTTTGTCGAGTACACATGCAAGTTTTTCGGTATTGAACATTCCTGAAAATTATTCGGTAACAATTATGAATACGGGATGTTGTGGAATGGCAGGTTCTTTTGGTTATGAGAAAGAGCATTACGAAGTAAGTATGCAAGTAGGTGAAGATACTTTATTCCCAAAGATAAGAAGCTGTTCAACAGATACCGAAATTGTTGCTTCTGGTACAAGTTGCAGACATCAAATTTTTGATGGTACCAAACGTATTTCGAAGCATTCTGTTACTATTTTAAAAGAAGCATTAATATAACCTGTTGATTTACATTTAATTATTACGTATCTTTAAGGCAAAGGATTTTTAACTAAAAACTTCGGCCTTATGAGTACAACTAAAATAATATTAAAAAATGCCTTTTTAATTTATGCGGGTATTGTGGTATTTTTTATTTTGATGAAACTATTGGGTTTGGATAATGTTTCTGAACTTCGATTTTTAAATTTCATTTTTGTTTTATGGGGTGTAAATAACGCTATTAAAACAAACATGGAAAGCAATAAAGAAAATTTATATATTAATAATTTTTCTGTAGGCATAGCAACATCAGTATTAGGAGTTGCTTTTACAATTATTGGTTTAATGATTTATGTCGGTTTTATTCAACCTGATTTTATTACTGTTCTTGAAAATTCTTCCTTTTGGGGGCAAGGTTTAAATTTAACTAAAATGGTTTTTGCTTTAGCTATAGAAGGTATTGCATCGTCTGTAATTTGTTCTTTTATACTAATGCAATTTTACAAAAACTACAAAGTTCCTAAAGCAATTGCTTAAGAATTGAGTGAATAAAAATAAAACCTCCTACTTTAAGGATAAAGGAGGAGGTCTTATATTTAAAAATAGTCAACTTAGGGTTGGATGGTTTCATTTTGAGCTAGTAAACCAAAAAATTTATCAAGGTTTGGTAAAATTACAATTCTCGTTCTACGGTTACGTGCTCTATTTTCTTTTGTATCATTTTCAAATAAAGGTACTGAACTTCCTCTACCCGATGCTATTAATCTATTAGGAGGAACTCCGTAATTCTTTTCTAAAATACGTACAATAGACGTTGCTCTCTTTACACTTAAATCCCAATTATCTTTAATAACGGCATTATTAATTGTTCTAGAATCTGTATGTCCTTCAATCATTACATCCATACTAGGTTCTGAATTAATAACATTTGCTAATTGCTCAATAAGTTTATATGCTTTTCTTTTCACATTGTAGCTAGCTGTGTTAAATAATAAATTATCAGATACAGAAATCATTACTACAGTCTTATCAATATCTATATTAATATCGTCCGAGTTTTCCAAAGTAGAAGTATTAATCGATTTTTTGAGATTATAAGCAACTGCTACATTCATAGAGTCTTTCAAAGTTTTAGCTTTTGCTAATTCTGCTGGATTAACATTTTGTAACGTTTCACGCATTCGCTGTTTCAATGAATTAGATATTAAAGCTGTATTATCTACCATATCTAATTTTACGTTATTTTCTTCTTCTAAAGTTCCGTTCAGACTTTTTAATGAGTTGATTTTTTCGTTATAATCATCTACACGTTTCTCTATTTTAGCAAATTTTGCTTCTAATTCTTCTTTCTCAAGTGTTGTTTTTTGTAGATTTCCTCTCGTATCATTATATTGTTGTTCTAATGCTACATACTTTTTTTTGGACACACACGAAGACATCGTTAATACTAAAATCGTCAGGGGGACAACTATTTTTCTCATAATTAATTAGTTTTAGTTTTACTTTATAACGATGTATTAATATTTTTATTTTCATTAATTTCAATAAAAAACTCCAGTATAAATACTGGAGTTTAAAAATTTTAATTAATTACTATCTACTTATTTTTTTTTATCAATAATGGTCTATTTTTTGTTTTCTATATCTACTCCGCTTCCGCCTTTAACAATATAAAAATAAGAACGTCTATTTAACTGATGTTCTTCTTCTGTGCATTTTTTTCTATTGGCATCATCACAATTATTTAATAACTGATCCTCGCCATAACCAATAGCGCTCTCAATTCTATCAGGAGTTATCCCTCTAGAAATAATAAAATCTCTTGTAGATTTTGCTCTTCTATCTGACAGTTTTCTATTATATTCCTTCTCTCCTCTACTATCTGTGTGAGATTCTATTTTAATAATCATATCTGGATGATTATTCATTACTATTACAATATTTTCTAATTCGTATTCAGCATCTTCTCTAATGTCAGACTCATTGAAATCAAAGTAAATTGAATTAATTACAATTTGATTACCAATAATTAATGGAGCTAAAGTGAGATCTACATCTATTACTTTTCCTTTTTTCATAGTAGTCGTTATGTTATTACTATTTGATTTAAAATCTAATTTACTACTATGAACTACATACTTTCTATCTCCGCATGGCACTTCTTCTAATTTATAAGAACCATCTTCACTAGATACAACCTCTTTAACAACTTCTCCTTTAGAATCTATTAATTTAACCTTTGCAAAAGCTATTGGTGAATTATCGTGTTTACTTCTAATAATTCCTGTAATTGTTTGAAAACAAATTTCTGGTTTTGGATCATCATAAATAATAAAACTATAAATATCATCATCGCCTTTTCCTTTATCTCTATTAGAGGAAAAGAAACCTTTTCTACTTGATTTATCTAAATAAAATGAAAAATCATCTTTTTTACTATTAAAAGGATACCCTAAATTAACAGCTTTACTATACGTATTGTTTTCTAGTATTTTAGTTTGAAAAATATCTAACAAACCAAGACCAATATGTCCATTAGACGAAAAATATAATGTATTATCTTCTCCTACAAAAGGAAACATTTCTTTACCCTTTGTGTTTACAGTAGATCCTAAATTTACTGGCTCACTATAACCGTCTTCAGTAATATTAACTTTATAAATATCCGTTTCTCCAAAACCTCCTGGCATATCAGAAACAAAGTACAAAGTTTTTTCATCAATACTTAAAGCTGGGTGACCTATAGAATAATCATTATTATTAAATGGCAATTCAGTTACATCTAACCAATTTCCTTTATAGTATTTTGCTTTATATAATTTAAGATTTATAGTTTCTCCTTTATCTGATTTTAGTTTTTTTCCATCAAAATTAACGCGGGTAAAATACATCGTTTTACCATCTTTTGTGAAAACAGGAGTAGATTCGTGATATTGTGTATTTACTGGAGGGGGTATTAATGTTTTATATTCTAATTCTAACACACTATCTCTTTCCGATTCTTCTAATGGCATAATATAATTATTTGCCATATAAATATTTAAGAAAGGTTGATTATTCCACCTGTATAATTTTTGTTTTCTAGAATCTTTTGGTGCTGCTGATGCAAAATAAGTTTCATCACTGTTTATAATGAAACCACCAAAATCTGAATATGGTGTATTTATTGCTAAATTTCTTATACTTATTCTCTTTTCTTTGGTATTAGAATAATCTATAAAATAACTTTCGTTCTCAATTTCTTCCTTTAAACTACTCATCTTATCTTCTGCAGCTAACACTAAAAATAATGAATCTGATTTTTGGTATTTTCCGTTGCTTCTTAAAACTTGTGCATATTTAAACAAGTAATCCGTTTCTGTATTTTTAAAATTTTTTGTTAATTTATTATACCAGAACTCAGCTTTTTCAGTTTCTGCATTTTTGTAATAAGAATCTCCCAATCTTTTTAATATATATGCTGAACTGTCTCCTTTTTGGTAAATTGCTTCATATAATTTAGCTGCCCTTACATAAGAGAACTCATGATAATACCTGTCAGCAACTCTTTTACTTTGTGCAAAATTTTGCGTAGCAAATATAATTAACGCTAGAAGTATTTTTATTTTCATTTTTTATCCTCTTTTAGAAGAATCGTGGAGACTTCATTCTTTCTCGTCTAAAAATTTCATAACGTAACATGATTTCATGTGTTCCTGAATTTGCTACATTATAATTTGAAGTTGTTAAATCGTATGCGTAACCGATATGAAGTGCATCACTTGCTTGAAATCCTAACAAAACAGCAATAGAATCATCCCATCTCCACGCCAAACCAGCTCTAAATCTTTCTTCAAACAAGAAATTCCCTGAAATATCTAATGACAATGGTGCACCTGAAACAATTTTTAATAAAACTGCAGGCTTAAATTTTATACTTTCAGATAAATCAAAAACATAACCGGATATAAAGAAAAAATGTAATCGTTCTGATGCAATTTCTCCTCTAGGTCTATCATCATCATAATGTTCTTGGCTCAAAAAATTTGGTACAGATAACCCAATATACCATTCTGGCTCATAATAATAGATACCAGCACCTATTGTTGGTAAAAACTTGTTAGTTATATCTGGGAACTGTTCAGCGTCTTGAGTTCTTCCTATACTCCAATCAATATTTAATAATCGTCCTCCTAACTTCAATCCAAATGCTAAATTACCATCTTCTCCTGTTTCAATAGTATATGATACATTTCCATCAAAATAAAGTTCATGAGAAGGTCCAATTTTATCATTCACTAAATTAAAACCTAATCCTAAACCACTATAACCAATTGCTGTATCATAACTTAAGGTTTGTGTATCTGGAGCTCCTTCAAATCCTACCCATTGGGTTCTTCCAAGAGCAGTTATTACTGTGTGCCCTCTTGATCCAACATAAGCTGGGTTTACTGCCATAGTATTATACATATACTGAGTATATTGAGGATCTTGTTGTGCATGCATACTTGAAAACATACAAATGCACATTATTAAAACTAAATTTATTGATAAAAATGATTTCATCTCTTGTATTTAATTAACTCTATTATCTATTAATGTAAATCCAACCTTTTCTAACTGGACTTCCATCTCCTAAATCTAACACGTAAAAATATGTTCCTACTGGTAGTTGTTCATCTCTGTTTATATTTGCTCTACCATTAGAAATTCCTTTAAACACTACATCTCTATTATTGTATCCTCTTCCTATATACACGGTATTACCCCATCTATTAAATATTTCTAACACATTATTTTCATATTCTGGTTTATCGATACATTTAATAACTAAATAATCGTTTACACCATCATTATTAGGACTAAATTCATTATAAACTGTTATACATGGATCTGTTACACTCACTGTTACTATAGCTGTTTCTTCTGTAACTGTTCCATCTGCATTTGTAACTGTTACTATATATACAAAAGTATCAATTCCTACGAAACCATCGTTAGGAGTGTATGTTATTGTTCCGTCAGTATTAATAATTACCGAACCATTTTCTGGTTCATTTACTTCACTAACAGCTAGTGCATCCGTTGTAAATGTATCATTTATTAAAACATTTATTTCTACTGAGGCTCCATTTGTAGTTTCTGCTTCATCATCTATAGTGTCACTAATTGGATTTACTGTTATTTTTACTACACCTGTATTACAATTTGGAGTTGATGAATTATCACAAATTGTGTATGTAAATAAATCTGTACCGTTAAAATCTGCGTCTGGAGTATATGTAACTACATCATCACTCGGATCGTTTGGTGTTCCGTTTGGATCCGTAATCTCAACAATACCATTTACTGGCTCTGTAACTGCCAATGTACCACTTGTTGGTAAGTTACTATCATTTGCATAAATATCTATTACTACCGATTGATCTTCATCTTCATTTATAACTATTTCATCAAGAACTATTATTGTTTCATTATCTGATCTTGAATCTAAAACAATTATAGTCAGTATAGCTGTATCACAATTGGTAGGATTAACCTTTTCACATACTTGATATGTTAATGTATAAGTCCCTGCTGGTGTACCAGGTGCTATACTCGCAAATCCAGTCGTAGGATCTAATAATATAAAGCCTCCTATGTTTCCATCTACTATACTCCAATTCATATCATCCACAACGATTATGAATCCATTAAGTAAATCGTTATCTGCAATATTTAACGCATTTACTGCTCCATATTGAGAATAAATTGGAAATGCATTTGTATCATCATTTGCTATTATTTCTTCAACCAAAGAATCAACCGTTACCGTTACTGTTGCAGTTGAACAACTTGGTGTTGGCGTATCGTCATCACAAAGCGTATAGGTAAAGCTATCCGTTCCTACAAATCCTGTCGCTGGGGTATAAACAAACGTTCCGTCTCCATTACTAGTTACCGAACCTCCATTTGTACTGACTGCATCAAAACTCGTAATTGTAGCTCCGTCTACTACCGTATCATTGGTTAATACATTTCCTGTCGTTACTGATGTGTCTTCTGATGTAGTTGCCGCTGTTGGATCTGCTGCTGCTACTGGCGTTCCTTCATCGGTTACCGTTACCGTTACTGTTGCAGTTGAACAACTTGGTGTTGGCGTATCGTCATCACAAAGCGTATAGGTAAAGCTATCCGT
>NZ_VNIA01000008.1 GCF_008124875.1 Tenacibaculum adriaticum | reverse complement strand
TTAATACCCTTGTTTTAAGTCATTTGCACTCGAAAGTTTTTTGCAAATTTCTCTACTTATACATACCTCCTATCCGAAACTATAAGGTTTGATACTTTAATTTTCTTTATACTCTTAACTTTATTTAAAAGTAAAACTCCCTATTATATAGATATCCCTCATTTCAACGAATCTTTTGTTAAAATAAAAACACCTAATAAAAATCCTTTTAAACAAATATTGATGACCTAAGATCATCAATATTTGTTTTATGCTTTTTTATATCTAAGAAGTAATTAAGATGGTTTTTTAATCCTCTTTAAATTCCGCTGCTTCTTTCTATCTTTCTTCTTACGCATCTTTGCAAACATCTGTTTGTATTTCTCTACGTTTACCTCCCCTTTTTTATTCGCAAGTATCCTATGTGAATCGAATCCTAACTTCGAGTCCTGTTTCTCTAACTTTTCTTCTATAAAAGCTCTTTGTAAAATATCTTCAATCAGATAATCTTCATTAACCAAAGAAGGTTGATATTCGTCTTTTAAAGATAAACTAAATACATTTGCTGTCGTGTTATACCAAAAAGCCTTCCAACCACTTCTCAACTCCTTTATATTATCAAAAGTTGTTTTTCCTGTTTGACGATGAATCAACTTGATTAATATTCGCCCCTCTGTACGTGTCATCTTCTTAATCTGATCGGTCAACTCCTCCTCCACATATTTTTGAACTCTACGGACATACTTACGTTTTTTGCTTTTTGATTCAATTCTAGATAAACGAATTTTAATACTATCCAATCTTTTTGACGCCAACGTCGCATATGGATATGCCTTAAATACTTTTCTGCGTAACCAAAAATAATAATTTGCATCTGTTCTTGATTTGAACTTATGACTAGGCAAAACTGAAACTTCTTTTAGCTTGATCATTAATGAATCTCCATCTTTAAGTAAAAAATACTCTTCTGAGAAATTCGGAATTGTATCTTTTATTTGTGCCATTGATGTAAGCGCAACTAATAGTATGTATATGTATAAAAGTTTTTTCATTAATTAATTATATCCTCAAAAAGAGTTCCAAAAATATTTTGTTTTTATCCATAAAGCAAAAAAACTCGTGATATAATCACGAGTTTTTCAATATTTAAAGCTAATTATTCTGCCATCATCGTTTCTGCAACCTTTTTATAGGTGCCATTTTCTAGTTTTTCTCGAATAGCAGAAAATGCTATTATCGTTTCATTTACATCTTCTATAGTATGTCTTGCTGTCGGAATTAATCTTAAAATAATTAACCCTTTTGGTATTACAGGATATACAACTATTGAACAAAATACTCCGTGATTTTCTCTTAAATCATGAACCATTGCCATCGCTTCCGGAATTTCACCTTTTAGATATACTGGTGTTATACACGTTTGAGTTGTACCTAAATCAAATCCTGCATTTTTTAATCCAGATTGAAGAGCATTTGTAATTTCCCACAACTTATCTTTTAATTCTGGCATAGTACGAATCATATCTAAACGTTTCAAAGCTCCTTTTACCATTGGCATTGGTAATGACTTCGCAAACATTTGCGATCTCATATTATATTGTAAATATTGCACTACATCTTTATCACCTGCAAAGAACGCTCCGATTCCTGCCATAGATTTCGCGAAGGTTGCAAAATACACATCTATACCATCTTGAACTCCTTGTTCAAAACCAGTTCCTCTTCCTCCTTCTCCTAAAGTACCAAAACCATGCGCATCATCAACTAATAAACGAAAATTGTATTTTTCTTTTAAAGCTACAATCTCTTTTAATCGACCTTGTTCGCCTCGCATACCAAAAACACCTTCAGAAACTAATAAGATTCCTCCGCCTGTTTTTTCTGCCATTTTAGTAGCTCTCATCAAATTCTTCTCACAACTTTCAATATCGTTATGACGGTACACAAAACGCTTACCTGCATGTAACCGAACACCGTCTATAATACAGGCATGTGTATCCATGTCATATACAATAATATCGTCTTTATTTACCAAAGCGTCAATCGCAGATACCATTCCTTGATAACCAAAGTTTACTAAATATGCAGCTTCTTTATCTACAAACTCTGCGCACTCACGTTCTAATTGTTCATGAAAACTCGTGTGACCAGACATCATACGTGCTCCCATTGGATATGCTAAACCGTCTGAAGCTGCAGATTCTCCATCTACTTTTAAAACTTCAGGATGGTTTGCTAAACCTAAATAATCATTAATACTCCAAGTAACTACTTTCTTCCCATTGAAAGTCATTCGATTGGAAATTGGTCCTTCTAACTTAGGAAACACATAATACCCTTCTGCCTTATCTGCCCATTTACCTAATGGCCCTTTATCTCCTTTAATTCTTTCAAATAAATCTTTTATCATTTGTTACTATGTTTTAAGGTGGCGAAAATACTATTTTTTACAGAGTAAATCAAATTGATTATTTTAATATTATAATTAAATCATCTGTATTTACTAAGGCCCCACTTTTTAATTGAATTTTGTCTATTACTCCTTTTTTTACTGCTGTTACAGTCGTTTCCATTTTCATGGCTTCAATAATAAATAAAGGTTGATTTTCCTTCACCTCTTCACCTTTTTTAACCAACACATTCGACAACAAACCTTGTAAAGGAGCTCCTATTTGTTTATCATTTAAAACATCAACTTTTACATTTTCCTTTTTATCAACTTTGATAGAAGTATCTTTTACTAATACATTTCGCATTTGACCATTGATTTTGAAGAAAATACTCACATTTCCATCTTCATTAGGATCACTTTTTTGCATTAATGAAATTAACACTCTCTTACCCGGTTCTAAATCGATCATAATTTCCTCGCCAACTTCCATTCCGAAGAAGAAATTTTTAGTCGGAATATTCATCACATTTCCGTACTTAATGTGATTATTATAAGCATCGGTAAATACTTTTGGGTAGAGTTTGTACGATAAGAAATCTGTAATTTCTAAATCACGTCCCATTCCTTTTGAAAATTCCTTTTTGAATTCCTGAAATTCTTTATCAAAGTCGATTGGTGCTAAATGAGCATTGGGTCTATCTGTATAAGGTTTTTGATTTTTTAATACAATTTTTTGTAATTTTTTCGGAAATCCACCAACAGGTTGCCCTAAATCTCCTTTAAAAAAACTAATTACCGATTGTGGAAACGAAATTGTTTCTCCTCGTTCCATCACATCTTCGACAGATAAATTATTGCTAATCATATATTGCGCCATATCTCCTACTACTTTAGAACTTGGTGTCACTTTAACAATATCGCCAAACATTTCGTTTACCTTACCATACATTTTGGTTACTTCAGGAAATTTATCTTCTAACCCAAGTGCAATTGCCTGTCCTTTTAAATTAGAATACTGTCCTCCTGGAATTTCGTGATTATACACCTCTCCTGTTCCAGATTTTAATCCGCTTTCGAAAGGATAGTAATAATTACGAACAGTTTCCCAATAATCTGAATACTCTGCTAACTTTTCTGTATTCATTTTATTTTCTCGCTCATGAAATTTTAACATCTCCACAATTGAGTTAAAATTAGGTTGTGATGTTAGTCCCGATAATCCTCCTAAAGCCACATCTATTACATCTACTTCTGCTTCTATCGCTTTTAAATACATCGCTGATTGCACAGAAGATGTGTCGTGTGTATGTAAATGAATTGGAATATTAATTTCAGATTTTAACGCAGAAATCAACTCATAAGCAGCGTTTGGTTTTAATAAACCAGCCATATCTTTTACTCCAAGAATATGTGCTCCCGCGTTTTCAATATCTTTAGCAAGTTGTACATAATATTCTAATGAATATTTTGTTTTCTTCGGATTTAAAATATCTCCCGTATAACAAATTGAAGCCTCTGCTAAACCTTTGGTTCTATTTCGAACATGTTCTATACAAGGAGCAATGGATTTCATCCAGTTTAAAGAATCGAAAATTCTAAAAATATCAACGCCTGTTTCCCAAGATTTCTCTACAAATTTTTCAATTAAATTATCTGGATACGCAGTATACCCTACTCCGTTAGACCCACGAATTAACATTTGTAATAACACATTGGGCATCGCTTTTCTTAACAATGCTAAACGCTCCCATGGGTTTTCTTGTAAAAAACGTAAACAAACATCAAACGTTGCTCCTCCCCAAACTTCCATACTAAAGATTTCTGGATTGTTTTTAGCATATCCTTCTGCAACTTTTAGCATATCAACAGTTCGCATTCGAGTGGCTAATAAACTTTGATGTGCATCTCGCATTGTCGTATCTGTAAAATGGACTTTTTTCTCATTCTTTAACCACGCCGCAAATTTTTCTGATCCTAATTCGGTTAACAAATCTTTAGTTCCCTTCGGATAATTGTCCATTACAGGAAAACTTGGAACTTTTGGTTTTACAAATGTTTGATTTGGTATAATTTTCTTTACATCAGGATTTCCGTTAACAATGGTTTCTCCCAAGAAATTAATCAATTTATTCGCACGATTTCTTGGTTCAACGAACTTAAATAATGAAGGTTCGTTTTTAATAAAGTTTACTGTTACTTTTCCTTCTCTAAAAGTAGGATGCAGTAAAATATTATCTACAAAAGCGATATTCGTTTTTACCCCTCGAATTCTAAATTCAGCCAAAGCCCTTCTCACCTTTCTACAGGCTCCATCTAAAGTTCTACTTTGCCCAGAAACTTTTACTAACATTGAGTCAAAAAACGGAGAAATAGTAACGCCTTGGTAAATACTACCTGCGTCTAATCTAATTCCGAAGCCAGAAGCACTTCTATAAGTGGTAACTGTACCATAATCTGGTTTAAAATCATTAGCAGGGTCTTCAGTTGTTACTCGACACTGCAACGCATAACCAGTTATTTTAACGGACTCTTGATTTGGTATTTTGATTTGAGTATCCGATAATTTATATCCTCCTGCAATAAATAATTGTGCTTTTACCAAATCGATATTTGTTATCATTTCGGTAACTGTATGTTCTACTTGAATTCTTGGGTTTACTTCAATAAAATAAATACTTACATCGTCATCTACCAAAAATTCTACAGTCCCAATATTATTATAATCCACTGCCTTACAAATAGCAATCGCATATTTATATAAACTATTTTTTATCTCTTCGGATAACCCAAACGACGGAGCAAATTCGATTACTTTTTGATAGCGTCTTTGCACCGAACAATCTCGTTCGAATAAATGGACAATATTTCCATGTGTATCGGCTACAATTTGTATTTCGATATGTTTTGGATTTTCAACAAACTTTTCTAAAAACACAGTATCATCGCCAAAAGCATTTAATGCTTCTCTACGTGCTTCTGGAAATGCTTTTTGTAAATCTTTATCACTTCTGATTACTCGCATACCTCTTCCGCCACCACCTGATGCTGCTTTTAGCATAATAGGATATCCTATTTTTTTAGCCTCGATAAGCGCTATATTCATTGAAGTTAAATCTTCCTGACTACTTTGAATAATAGGAATGTTATTAGCTACTGCAACTTCTTTTGCTGTAATTTTATCTCCTAACGCTTTTAAAACCGAAACTTTCGGACCTATAAAAATGATTCCATTATCCTCACACTTTTGAGCAAATTCTGCATTTTCTGATAAAAATCCATAACCAGGATGTATTGCATCTACATTATTATCTTTAGCAACTTTTATAATTGCATCTATATTTAAATACGGTTTTAATGGGGCATTATCCTCTCCTATTTGATAACATTCATCAGCTTTATAACGATGTAAAGAATAACGATCTTCATAGGTATAAATTCCTACTGTTTTAATTCCGATTTCTACACAGGCTCTGAATACGCGAATAGCAATTTCTCCTCGATTCGCAACGAGTACTTTTTTAATTTTCATTGATAGTTTGTATGTGTTGTTAAAAATACTATGCGCGCATAGTATTTCTCAAAAATAAGAATAATTAACAATTATTTATTATAAATGATTATATAATAATAAATCTTTTAAAAAATAATCAATTTTATAATTTTATTGTTTAAAATAAAAAAAGCACTCAAAAAGAGTGCTTCTAATTTTTATCCTTCTATTTTTTCTGAATTTAAATATTTTTCAAAAGGTTGATGGTATAATCGTTTTCCTATAGCTTTATGGATCGCATTCGCTACTGCACCAGCAGCAGGAGGTAAACCAGGTTCTCCTAATCCGGATGGTGATAATTCATTTTGAATAAAATGTACCTCAACTTTTGGAGTTTCATTGATTCTAATCAACCTATAAGTATCAAAATTTTTATTGATAGGTTTTCCTCCTTCAAAGGAAAAATCACCATACATTGCGTGACCAATTCCGTCCAGCACTCCCCCTTGAACTTGATTGATAGCACCTGTTGGATTAACTACAATACCACAATCTACAGCAGCTACTACCTTAGTTACCACTGGTAAACCATCTTTCAATTCAACCTCAGCAACTTCTGCGACATGAGTGTTATGACTATAATATGCTGAAAAACCTTGATAAACTCCTTCTTTAGCATTTCCCCAATTCCCTTTTTCAGCAGCAAGCTTGATAGTGTTTTCCATTCGCTCGCCTGAATATTGAATTCTCTCATCTGTAGTTCCTTTTACATATTGTAATAATTCTAACCGAAGTTGAACCGGATCTTTTCGTAATTCTTCAGCAAGCTCATCAAAGAAACTTTGTTCTGCATAACCTAAAAAGTTAGTATACGGTGCTCTCCACGCTCCCGTAGTAACGTCACTTTTATAATTTTGAGTAGAAACTTTAAAGTTTGGAATACATCCTGCAGGAAAAAAGTGTGGAATCAACCCATACATATTATCATTTATTGCAGCTTCTTTTAAATGATACCCTGTAATTTTCCCATCTTTTATAGATGCAGCAATTCGATATTTTATAGCTGGACGATAAATACCTGTTGTCATATCATCTTCTCTAGTTGATATCACTTTTACAGGCTTTTTGAGCTTATCCGAAATTTCTGCAGCTTCATAAACAAAATCTCCATATAATCGACGACCAAATCCGCCGCCCATCCTCGTCATATCAACTTGAATTTCATTTATATCCCGCTCTAACATATCTGCAACAACAATAGCTGCATATTCTGGAGTTTGCACTGGTCCTGCTAAATGAACTTTTTCATCAGTAACATTAGCGTAAAAATTCATTGGTTCTAAACAGTTGTGTGGTAAAAAAGGAGAATGATACGTTCTTTCAATCACTTTATCTGCTTGAGCAAATGCTTTTTTTACATTACCATCTTCTCTACGTATATCAAACTTATTTCCATCCAAAATTTTATTTAAAACATCATTTTGATATTCTGTATTTTCTAACTCTTTATTTGATTTCCATTTAGCTTGTATTGCTTTTTTACCTTTAATTGCAGCCCAAGTATTTTCTGCTACTACAACTACTTTATCTGTTCCAGAAAGCTTAAAAGTCCAATTAGACTTCCCTTTATCTAAAAAACTTCTTACTTTATCTCCAATAGTAATTACATCTATAACACCTTGTACTTTTTTAGCTTCTGAAGCATCAAACGATTCTAAAATTTGTCCAAATGCTGGTGGTCTTAAAACCGAAGCATACAACATTCCTTCTTCTTTATAGTCTAATCCGAAGAGAGGTTTACCTGTTACTATTTCATCTAAATCTACATTTATAGCATTTGTTCCTATGATTGAAAACTCAGAAGGCTTTTTTAACGTTGCATTTTCAGGAATTTCAAGTGATGCTGCTTCTTTAACCACATCTCCATACCCTAGTTTATCTCCATTTTCATTAATTATAACTCCTTGTGAAGCTTTACACGTGGCTGCATCAACTCCCCATTTTACAGCAGCTGCGTTAACAAGCATTTGTTTTGCAGTAGCACCAGTTTGACGCAATGCATCCCACCCTAATCTAATAGATTGACTACCTCCAGCTAATTGTCTTTTATAACTTTTAGTGTCTAATGAAGCTTGTACTACATGAACTTTATCCCACTCAACATCTAATTCTTCAGCAATAATCATTGGCATTGATGTTTTTACTCCTTGACCAATTTCTGGATTTGGAGAATAAATAGTTACATAACCATTATCAGCAATTTTAATGAATGCATTAAAATCATTAAAATTTAAATTTTCAATATCTACAGATGGTTTTACATTAGGTTTACAAGCTGTGAATAAATTAAACCCAATCATTATTCCTCCACCAGCAATAGCAGAAGTTCTTAAAAAATTTCTTCTACTAAACGTATATGTGTTTTTTGTTG
This sequence comes from Tenacibaculum adriaticum, assembly GCF_008124875.1. Classification (GTDB taxonomy): domain Bacteria; phylum Bacteroidota; class Bacteroidia; order Flavobacteriales; family Flavobacteriaceae; genus Polaribacter; species Polaribacter adriaticus. The sequence goes on along the minus strand of NZ_VNIA01000008.1, from coordinate 50,489 downwards.
TACTCATGACTGTAAATTTTAAGACATTTTTTCCGCAGCTATCGCTACTGCTTTTTCAATTCTGTTGTACGAAGCACATCTACATAAATTACCATGCATTGCTTCTCGAATTTCTTGTTCTGTAGGATTTGGATTGTCTTTTAAAAATGAAGCAGCCGTCATTATTTGTCCTGCTTGACAATATCCGCATTGAGGAACATCAACTTCTTTCCACGCTTGTTGTAGTGGATGATCCCCTTTCTCTGACAATCCTTCTATAGTAGTAATTTCTATGTCTTGTGCCATAGAAACTTGTAGTTGACAACTTCTAATTGCAGTTCCATCAGCATGTACAGTACAAGCTCCACATTGGCTAATTCCACAACCAAACTTGGTACCTACCATGTTAAGTTCATCTCGTAGCACCCATAATAACGGAGTGTCTGCATCGGCAGTTACATTTACCGATTTTTTATTAATTTTTAGTGTGTAAGTTGGCATTTTGAAGTGATTTTAAGAAGTGTATAAGATACGAAAAAAACAAATGCCTATTTTTTTACAACTCTTTTTTTAGAAAAATTTAAACTTCATTACACCTTAAAAAATGTATAAACTCAATATGGATGTTACTTAACCATCGCTTGGTTCTTTGTATCTTTTGGCAATTTCTGTAATTTAATATTACCTTATTTATTATTTACAAATTAATTTTTTCTTGATTATTTTTTAATATTTAAATAATATAAACTTTTAATAGTATCTCTAGTTTTATTCGAATATATAAAGCTATATTAATGTTTTTACAGAAAAAAAATAAAATAATAATTTTTGTTTCATTCTCTGCTATCGTTCTAATTATATTTTCATTTGCCACAAAATCTGAAGTAGATGATTACATTCCTATTTCAAAGCGATTTGAAGCATATAACAAAGAATTTAACCTTGCAGTAATCTCTTTAAATAATACAGCTAATGCTTTTAAAAGAAATGAAATCAGCATCGATTCACTTAAAAACGAAGTTAACAAAACAAGATTGGCTTATAAAAAAATAGAATTTTACTTAGCTTTTTACCATAACGAATATGTAAATGCCCATATAAATGGAGCACCTTTATTGGGTATTGAAAGAACTGGTACTTTACCAGAAATTACAAAGCTTGAAGGATTACAAGTTTTAGATGAATTAATCTATTCTGATGACGTCGAAAAAGAGCGCAATCAAATTTCTTATTTAACTACAAAATTACGCAATAGCAATGGTTTGCTTTATGAAAGTTTAAAAACCCAAAACGTTTTCAATGATTCAGAAATAACAGCAATGTGTTTAGAGCTGGTTAGAATTTTTACTTTAGGCTTAACCGGTTTTGACACACCAGGATCTTTAAACGTTTTGCAAGAGACAGAAACGGCCTTGCAAGCGATGTTGGGTTTTCTTGAAGACAATCAACAAAGAAATAAAAAATCTGCTGTTGCAATAGATTTGTTTAAAGAAGCTATTGTCTATTTAAAGCAGCCTGTCTCTTTTAATGATTTTGATAGACTTACTTTTTTTAAACAATATTTAGATCCTTTATATAAAGAGTTAGGTAAGCTTCAATCTAAACACAAGAATCCAGATTTCCTTAAGTACACATCTGCTTGGAATACCGAGAGTGTTTCCATTTTTTCCAATGATTTTTTAAATCCTTATTATTTTACTGAAATTCAAAAAGAAGAAAACAGCCCAGAAATGACTGCTTTAGGAAAGCAACTTTTTTACGATCCTGTTTTAAGTAATAATGAAAAAATAAGCTGTGCTTCTTGCCATAATCCAGCAAAGGCTTTCACAGATGGTGAGCAGAAATCATTAAGCAATGTTCAAGGAAAAACAGTATTAAGAAATGCACCTACTTTAGTAAATGCTGTTTATGCAGACCGATATTTTTATGATTTAAGAGCGTTTACATTAGAACAACAGGCTGAACACGTTATTTTCAATTCGGCAGAATTTAATACGTCTTACAGTTCTATCTTGAAAAAATTAAACGAAAAGGAAGCCTATAAAAAACAATTTAAAACCGTTTTTAAAGAAGAAGAACTTACAAGAGGAAATCTGTCAAAAGCCTTGGCGTCTTACGTTATTTCTTTAAGTTCTTTTAATAGTTCCTTTGATAAATATGTGCGTGGAGAAACGTCGAGTATAGATGCTGAAATAAAAGATGGATTTAATCTGTTTATGGGAAAAGCTAATTGTGCAACTTGCCATTTTGCACCCACTTTTTCTGGCTTGGTTCCTCCTTTTTATAGTGAAAGCGAAAGCGAAATACTAGGTGTGCTGGAAAACCCTAATGCACAAAACATTAAACTAGATTTAGATGAAGGTCGTATTACGAATCAAATCACAAGTGAAAGTGCTTGGATTTATGAAAAATCATTTAAAACAACAACTGTAAGAAATGCAGAATTAACAGCACCTTATTTTCATAATGGCGCTTACAAAACTTTAGAGGAGGTTATCGATTTTTATAATTATGGAGGAGGAGAAGGCTTAGGACTTACAGTAAAAAATCAAACGTTGCCACCAGATCCATTAGATTTATCAGAGTATGAAAAAACAGCTCTAATTGCATTTATGAGATCATTAACAGATGTTTCTTCTTTAAAATAAGCTTTTTTATAACGCACTAAAAAAATTGAAAAAATGCTACTAAAGAAATTGTCTTTCGTTTTTATCCCTATTCTTTTTACCGTATTGTTTAACATAAATTTTTCGTCTAGAAAACAAACAAATGACTATCAGGACATTCAAGATTTTAAGCAAATAATAGATAACAATATAAATGTATTTAAAAATGAAATAGACCTCTTGAACAGCGACGCTTTAGTATTTCAAAATGACATTAAAAGTATTTCAGAATTACAGTCGCAACTTCTAAAAACACGAAAGGCATATAAAAAAGTAGAATATATTTTAGAATATTTTTACCCAGAACATATTAAAGCATATATAAATGGCGCTCCACTTGCTCATGTAGACCCAAATCCAGTTAAAGAAGAATATAATGTAAAAAGCTACTATACAGCTACACCAAAAGAGTATGGTAAAAATATGCCTCTGGATTATAGGGATAAAAATCATTTTAGAGGTGAAGCAAAAGTGCTTCTTCCTGTGGGCTTACAAGTATTGGACGAACTTATTTTTTCCGATGATATAGCGAATGAAAAAGAAGCGATTTTAAATCTAACTAAACAGCTGGAAACAGATTTTTTTGCTGTTGAAAGTGCCATTAAAAAACGACAATATTTAGAAGACTTTGAAATTATTGAAGCTTCAAGACTTGAATTAATTAGAATTTTCACTTTAGGAATTACTGGTTATGACACGCCGGGTTCTTTAAATGCAATAGAAGAAGCATCAACCTCTTTAGAAGCGCTTCAAGAAGTGTTAAATCCATTATTATTGAAATCTGATTCTTCTAATCGTAAAAGGGTGCATGCTCTTTTTGAAGAAGCTATAATCTATTTAAAAAAGAATACTGATTTCAATACATTTGATAGGCTTACTTTTTTAACCCAATCTATTAATCCACTATACGAAAAGCTGTTGGATGTTCAAAAAGGTCTGAGTATACCATCTTCAGCTGAAAAATATAAAAATCTAGCGTCTTGGAATGCAAGTAGCACTAATCTCTTTTCTGATGATTTCTTAAATCCATACTATTATAGTTTATTAACTGAAGATGACGATAATTCAACGTTACGCCAATTGGGCAAGACCCTTTTTTATGATGAAAATATGAGTAGCAGTGGTACTATGAGTTGTGTAAGCTGTCACAAACCAGAATTGGCATTTACAGATGGACGACCAAAATCTATGGCCAGTATTGATGGCAAAACATTATTAAGAAATTCCCCAACACTTATAAATGCTGTGTTTTCTGATAGGTATTTTTATGATTTACGCGCATACGATTTGGAAGAGCAAGCAGAACACGTTATTGAAAACCATTTAGAGTTTAACACAAACTTTTCAGAAATTGTAAAAAAAATAAATGAAGATGAAACATATTTAAATCTCTTTAAAAAAGCTTTTAATAATGAAGATGAAGAAATAACGAGGTATCAATTTTCTTCAGCATTATCTTCTTATGTACTTTCGTTACAGTCCTTCAATAGTCTTTTTGATCAATTTGTTTTGAGGAAAACAAGCAAACTTTCCAAAAAAGTAAAACGTGGTTTTAATTTGTTTATGGGAAAAGCGAATTGTGCCACTTGTCATTTTGCGCCTACTTTTAGCGGTTTGGTTCCTCCTTTATATCGAGAAAATGAAAGTGAAGTCTTAGGAATATTAAAAACACCAGACGTTTTAGAAGTGGATGCCGATCTTGGTCGTATAGACAATAACATACCACTGGATAATTATAATATCTACAAGAATTCCTTTAAAACCACAACGATTAGAAATGCAAAGCTTACTGCTCCTTACTTTCATAATGGTGCTTATAACACATTAGAGCAGGTTATTGATTTTTATAACCAAGGAGGAGCTGTTGGAATGGGCTTGTCATATGAAGTGACAAATCAAACCTTGCCTCCAGATAAACTGGATTTAAGCAAAAGAGAAATTGAAGATTTAATAGCTTTTATTGAATCGCTTACAGATAATCCTTTTTAGTTAAAAATAGATTTTACAATTAGGTAATTCCTTTTTAATTCTTTCTTTTTCTTTTTGGGAGATTGGGTTTCCTATTAGAATAAGTGTTTTTAAGTTGGTTAAGTTTTTTAAATTATTTGGCAATTGATGTAGTTTATTATTAGACACAATAAGCAATTCTAAGTTTTGTAAATGAGTTACTGTTTCAGGAAGCTCTGTTAGTCTGTTATTGTTTAATATAAGTGTCTTTAGATGTTGAAGCATTTGTATTCTGAAAGGAAATTTTTGAAGTTGATTGTATTCTAAATTCAACACTTCCAAGGCTTCTAATTGTGTCCATTTTTCGTCAACTTCATTAAATTGATTGTAGCCTAAATCTAATACTTTTAGTTTTGAGAGTTTAGAAATAGAAGCAGGCAAATAACTAAGCTGATTATTGTCCAGTTCCAAGACTTCCAACGCTTTACAATTCCCTATTGTTTCAGGAATTGATGTTATTGTATTTATTGAAAGGTGTAAAAATCTAATGTTTTTGAGTTCTCCCAACGTTTTTGGAACATACGATATTTCATTACTTGTGAGATTAAGCCTGACCAGTTTGTTTAAATTTCCCAATTCATCTGGTATATATTTTAAGGCATTCTGTTTTAAATTCAATACCTCAAGTTTTTTCAACGTAAGAATGGAAGCGTCCCATTTCTCTAAATGGTTTCTCATTAAATTTAAAAATTGCAACTCTTTAAGTTTTTCTATTTCTTTTGAAACATAAAACAAATCATGATCTCGTAAATTGAGTTGTCTTGCATTTTTATCTTTTAAAGCCTTTTTAATGCTGCCATAAACGGGAGCGTCTAATGGATTCGCATTTTGTGCTACAGATAGCGGAATTGATAAACTCCAAAAAAAGAGTGATGTTACTACAATCTTATTCATTAAAATCTATTAATAGGCTTCATAATTAACAAAAATAGCCCTTCCTAAAAAAGCTTAGATTAAATTATCATTAAATAAAAAAAGGATTGGTAAATTAATACCAATCCTTTTAAGAGTATAAAAAGTGTAGACTATTTTTTAGTAAGCACTTTAAATTGTTGTGTTTTATTTCCAACTTGTACTTGAAGCAATAAAACTTGATTTCCTCGAACTACAGAGGATAAGTCCAGTGGAATTTGCTGTTGTCCACCTCCAGTAGTTTCCATTCCGGTAAATTGAAGAAGATCTCTTCCCAATAAATCATATACTTTTATAGAAATTTCTTCTCCAGATTGTTGCATATTTAATGACAACGTTACTAATCCATTTGTTGGATTTGGATATAAACTTATTCCATTTTCTACCATTGTAACAGGATCTAATCCTAATGTTCCTAAGTTTTCCTCTAAAGAGAACACTACAGTAGATGATGCATTGAAAGTCACATCATTTTCGGTAGCATCTTGTTGAGGAGCATTACTTCCACTTGGATGTTGAACAGAGAAGAATCCGTATTTGTAATCTGGCGTAAATGTAAGACCAGTTGGCTCAGAACCTGATGGCATTGAAGCGAACAACTTAACATTCGGATTACTTTGTGTATGATCTGGACGAACAACCCAAATGTAGTTGTTACCACCATCTTCGCAAACCCAAAGGTTTCCTTTGTCATCAAACACTAAATTATCATTTCCATCACTCCAAGGCTCAGAAACTGTTCCGCTATTGGTTGTTATATCGTATGATTTTCCTCCAACAAACGTTTCAAATTCAGACACTGTAGTTCCGTTATCTTTAAATCTGTACACACGGTTTCTACCTTTAGCTGCAAAATATATTTTTCCATCATAAGGATTAATTTCACAATCTTCAACACCGTTAAAATTTGTTCCACCTAAAGCTGAAGCTACTGTGTTTAAGTTATTGCGATCAGATTGTGTGTCGTTTGGAACTTCGATCCATTGTGCGGTTGAAGAACTTGGATCGTTACCTGATAATGCTAAATCCAACTTCAATACATATACAGTTCCTGCAGATAAGTTACCAGGAGTGTCCATTATATATTTATAAACACAATGTGTTCCACCGTCTTCACCATAATAAGCTGTAGTTCCATCTGCCGATACGACTACATTTTCGTGGTTCATTCTTCCCATTGCCCATAATTTTTCCTGGCCACTTCCATAATCCATCACTTGAGCAGTAACAGGATCTATTTCTACCAACCAACCCACATCTTCGTAACCATCACTATTCACATCTCCAGAGTTTGTAGATTCCTCAGCAGTAACTACTGTTCCCCAAGGAGTAGTGCCTCCTGAACAGTTTCTAGTTGTTGTTACCAATGCAGCATTATATAAATCTACTGCTTCGCTATCATCTACAACCCAAAGTTTAGCCGTGGTATCTAAATGTAGATCTACAATAGACACTCCTCCTGGTGTATTTTCATGATTTACAGAAAGATGACCAAGTTCACTGCTTCCACTCGTTGGAACATAAGCAGTATAGTCATTGTTTCCAGGTACGTTTCCTGATCCAATTGTATAAGCATCTCCTTCTTTAAAGATTAATTGGAATTGGTGCTCATTAGAAATAATTAAATTATTTGTTTGACCTGTTGGCTCTATTGATGTAAAGCATCCTATATGAGTAGCAGCGCAATCTACTTCTAGATCATCAATGTTTTTGATATACATATCAAAACGAAGATCAGAACTTGTACCCGATTGTTGGTGTATTTCAACAGCAATTCTGTTAACACCACTTACAAATGCCGTTTTAGGAACCTCGGCAATAAAATAGATGTTTTCATCAATACCACCCATAGCAGTTGGAGCTGTTGTTAAATAATCTGTAGCACCATCAGGTAAATTCATTCTGAAAACTTCAACACCATTCACATAAACAATACCAGCATCATCTCTTCTAAGACCAAACTCAACCATATCTGTAAGGTTGCTTACATCTACATTGATGTCTTTTGTAAAGTATGATGTGATATATTTATTATTGGCATCTGGCCCATAAGAAATTTCTGTATTTACAGGATCTCCATATCCAAAAGGAGCAAAACCTCTATCCCAAGTTAAGTTATCGTAAGCTACATCAGACCAACTTTCTGCATCCAAACTTGTGCCTTGATCAAAATAATACCATTCTTGGTCTTTTGGTAAAGGATAATCTGTTACTTCAATAGCAGGTAATTGATAGTCTACTTGCATGTCAAAACGAAGATCAGAACTGTTTCCTCCAGCTTGATGTAACTCAACCGCAATCACATTTTCACCATCTTGTAATAAGTTAGCTGTTGAAATTTCGTTCCAGATTTCTTCATCTGAACCTCCAATTGCTGAAGAAGCATAGGTGTTATATGTAATAGCACCATCTGGCATATTCATTCTGAATGCTTCCGTACCATTCACATATACTACAACACCGTCATCTTTCAACACGCTGAAAAGTAAATTTCCATATTGAGACGCATCGTCTACATCAAAAGTGTGTCTTAAATAATAGGTTGGGTATTTGTTACCCGCATCAGAACCATAATCTAAGGTTGTGCTTTCAATACCATCACCATATCCTAAAATAGCATTTCCGAAAAACCAAGCGCTGTCATCATATGCATTATTTTTCCAATCTGTTCCTAAATCAACTCCTGTATCATTAAACTTCCAAAGACCTTGAGATGCAATTGGGAATGTTCCGTTTTGATATTCAGCAATGTTTTCCCAAGCTAAATACACGATGGTATCTTCTAATGGAATTTCTGTAAAAGTGACAATGTTACTGTCTTTTGTTCCAGTAGCTATAATGTTTAATGTAGTTGAAGGATCTCCTGTTAATAAGAAATAATTTGATGCAATTAGATCGATATCATTAAGATTATCAAATATTTTGGTAAGATCTACTTTAGGTGTTCCGTTTTCAAGGAATAACGGATCAAACTTCCAACGACTATTTAAATATAAGGTGTCATTTTCTTGTTGACCTAAAACGTGTTCTATTGTTCCTGTAACTTCTTTTCCAATTACGACGTTAGTGTTGTAATCTGTAAGTGTTTCACCAATGTACATTCCGTTAGCATTATCATTCATAATACTCCAGTTTCCTCTTACTTCATTTCTAAAAGGAGCTTCTACATCTCTGATTGGACCAGTAGCAGGAATAATACTTGCATTTGTATACGCAACTTCAACTAATGTAGAACCTAAGTTTACTAAAAACCCACTGTCATCCTGATTGAAGGTGTAGTTATATGCTAAATCTGTAGTTGGATCTGTAATATTAAGATACATATTCTCTTGGATTTCTTCCTGAGTTTTAGCAGTTGTCCAAATTCTAAATTCATCTATTGTAGCATCTGTAGGAGCGTTATTGGCAATGTTTTTACCTAAAGCTAAATTATTAGCACATTCATAGAACAATCCAACAGGCATACTATCCATCAATTCACCATTAATATAAAATTTGAATTCTCCATTCGGCACAAAAGTTACCGCCACGTGATTCCATTCGCCCAAATTCCATACGTGAGTAGAATTTAATGAATTCCAACCTCCCGTAGGGCCTTTTCCTGTAATGGTTTGCAAGGTTTGATTGTTTAGGAATTCCATTTCCCATCCAAATTCACCGCCGCCAAAATTGGTGAATCCAACCAATTTAGTATTGCCTCCAGCAGGACTATCTAATCGCGCCCAAAGTTCAATTGTAAAGTCTCCAGAAAGTGCAGCATTAACACCTTCTTTAGGAATATATACTTCGTGGCCATCAGCAAGATTTATAGCTCCACCTTGTTCGTTAATTGCTGCAGCAGTATCTATTTCGTATACTAAATAATAGTTTCCTAAATCTAAAGCAATATCTGTAAAGGTTACTATACCATTAGCTTCTGTTCCTGTACTAACAATTTCGTAGCTAGTTGTTGGGTCTCCTTTAATTAGCATATATTGTGCAACTGTTGAATTAACATAGTCAACATTGTCAAAAATATTTGATAGTACAACATTAATAGATGCCACATCCATATTTTGAGCATTCAAGTGCCATCCACCTGATACATAATACGTGTCTTCTAGGGTACCTAGTGGTAAAACTTCATTATTTATATTATGACCAACAACCGTATTTTCTATAAAACTAGAAATTGAATTGCTGATATATAATCCTCCATCAGTTTCGTTTGTAACACTCCAATTTCCTGTAATAACATCAGAAAAATCTTGGAGGGCTTCACTAACAGGGCTAGTGGCATCTATGATTTGAGCATTGGTGTAGTTTACAATATCTGTGTTGCTTCCAGAATTGATTAATGTTCCATCATCATCTTGGTCAAAAGTATAATTAAAGACTAAATCTGTACCTGATGTAATTGTACTATGCATTTGAGCAACAATTTCTTCTTGCGTTTTAATATGTGACCAAATACGGAATTCATCCATTATTGAATTTGATTCTCCTCCGTAATTGATGCTTTTTCCTAAAGCAAAATCCCAAGTGCTATTAGGAGCGTAAGCATTATATGTACCGGAATTTTTTAATTCTCCATTTACATATAGCTTAATCATATCTCCAGGAGAAGCTGTAACAGCAATATGATTCCATTCTCCTACAATTAAAGCATCTCCAGAATTTATAGCATTCCAAGGCGAACCACCTGTCCCAAATACAGCAGAAACTGAGTTGTTGTCTGGCATCTCTAATGTGAATCCTGTTGAATTACCGTTAATCCTACCGTGATTTGAAACCAAAGGGGCGTTGTTTCCAGGATCTTGAGATAGATCAACCCAAAATTCTAATGTAAAATCCCCAGAGAAGATAGGTTCTATGGTTGATGAAGAAATTTGTGCTTGATGCCCACCAGTAAGTGATAAAGCGCCTCCTCTTCCTGGGACAAAGATTCCTTCTTCCCAAGCTAAATAATAAACCCCTTCTTTTAGATTTGCATTATAGAATGTTACATTTGAACCATCAAACGCCCCGTCTGTTACAACATTAAAATCATTGGTTACCTCATCTTGTTTTAATAAATAATATTGCCCAGCAATATTAGAAATAGAATCGGCTGCTGTTGTTAAGTTTTCTTGTAAATTAATTTTTACCGTTGCAAATGGGCTATTTAAAGGGTCGATTTTCCAGCCACCATTTGCATAAAACATTCCACTTAGACCAGGTACAGCTTCTAAGTCTGTATCTGCTTTTTTACCTATTACAATATTACTGTTATAAGCAGTAATGGCCTCTGGAAATATTAATCCAGTGTTATTTAGATTATTATTTTTACTCCATTTTCCAGAAACTTCTTGTTGATAATCCAAACCAATGTTTCCAATTGGAGATGTTGCTGTTACTAATTCACCGCCATTTAAAGGCATATCATAAGTTACAGAACCTTCACTGATGATGTTAGTATCTGTTTCTGTTACTGGTGTAAAATCGTAATAAACAGCTAAATCAGTCTCATCACCAACTAAAGGGTAATGCATATGTTCAACGATTTCATTAGTAGTTAAAGTACGTTGCCAAATACGAATATCATCTAATTCACCTTGAACAGGGCTATTATAAGATGGACTATATCCAAAACCTAATCCCCAAGAATTTGGGATATAGCCACCATAGGCGCCTTCTGCGATTAAATTTCCATTTTGGTAATATTTAATAGTTCCATTTGTGTTAGACACTACTAAAGCAATATGATTCCATTCCCCAACATTCCAAGGATCACCTTGATCTGAAATAACATTCCATCCAGAACCATTAACTCCAAAAACTACATTTAGTTTATTACTGTCTGGAAACTCAAAAGACAATCCTGTAGAATTTCCATTAACTCTACCATTACTTGACAATATCTTGTAATTCGTTCCAGGGTCTGAATTTAATTTCCCCCAAAACTCTATAGTGAAATCATCACTTAACACAGGATTAATCACATCACCTGGAATAGCCATTTGACTACTTGTAACTTTTAAAACACCTCCTCTGTTGGTTTGAATATCTGCTTCAGCTAAAATATCTTCATCTGAAATTAATCTTCCATAAAGTGATAATTCATCTAAAAGACCAATAAATTGTTTGCCTTCAAAATTGTTTCCTATTGTGATATCTCTACTAGATTCAATTGGAGAAACAACATTTGTCCAGTTCTGAATCAAGAAACCATTATAATATAATGCTAGTTTTCTTTTTACATTGTCATATTTCCAAGTGATATACGACCACGAGTTTTGTAAAAGGCTATAGTTGCTTTCATAAGTTGTTGCTAGAGCATGATCTGTATATGTTAAATGTCCTTCTGACGAAACACCGAATGAAATTCCAGCACCATTCTCACCATTTGATAAAATAGTAGCTCCATTTCCTGAAAGTGTAGTTGGATTTACCCAAAATGTTAAACTAAAAGGACGATTATGAAAGTTTAATGAATTCTCTGTTGGTATTTGTACCGATGTGTTGGTACTAAACACCATTGCTTCGTTAGCTTCATCATTTCTGTTATTTGTAAATGCATAGTTAGATACATTGATTGTATGTGTATAATCTGAAGCATCTACAATATCATTATTGATATTTAAACCCAATTTATATGCATCAGCATTTTGGCTTGTAAGCATATCTTCATGAATAATTTCTTCAAAATATGGTTGCCCTGTTGCATCTACATATTCAACTTTCATTCTTCGATCATCTATATCACCATATACATTAATGCGTAAATAGGTTTGTTTTACACCGTGAAGCACATAGTCATTATCATAGTTAATATTGTAACTGCCATTACCAACATCTGAATTTATATTTCCAGACAGTATATCATATAACGGATATTTGGTATCTGCATCTCGTACCATAAAACGTTGCTCATGAATATCTGCACTCAAAGAAAGAACACCATTGATATTATTATCTTGTATAAAATTAAAAAGCTCCCCTGCTTGATTACTTACACTAAAGTTTCTTCCTCCTACTGGTGTAAATGTTGGCGTACCATTAATAATAACTTTAAAGGTTGCTGTGGAATTTAATAGACCTTGTTTAAGCCATTCTAGTTGCTCAGGTCCAAAATGATCAGCAGTACCATCTCTAAAACTACGATTATCGGTAAGGAAGTATTCAACATCTTTATATACATATGAAGAAAATAAACCTTGTCCTTCGGATGTAGAATTATATTCAGGGTTTGGCCACCATTCCATAAAAACCTCTCTGGTTTTTGCTATAGTAGGCATATTTTTATTGAATTCATTTGGTCCTAAATCATGATTATCAGTAATAGCTAATTGCGGCATTGCCACAGTTAGGCTATCGTGATAATCCCTTTGAAAACGGTACCTATCAAATGCCATATCCTTATTAGCCCAATCATCTACTCCATCTGGGCATTGTCCCATAGCATGCTGTAATCCTAAAAGATATACTGCATCACCTAACCAGACCATCATATCACTGTCTTCATTAGCCATAACATTAAACATCTCTGGAGTTCCATTCACATGAAATTCTGATTCAGGGATATCTATACATCTGGTTAAATCATAAATTCGACCACATCCTCCGGATAGAAATTCAAAATCATCAATAATTTCGTTTTCATTGGTAATAGTAGCAACACGTAATGATGGTGTAGCATTGACTAATAATTTTGCTGAATACATTTCTCCAGGTGTTAACCCTGTATATTCATACGATCGTAAACTATAACCCAACCTGTCATCTGAGTTATAAATTGTTCCTGTTAATTCAGTAGCTGGTGATCCAGCTCCTGTTAAAGATAAAGAGAGAGCATCTCCAGATCCTGTATTGTTCTTAGTAAGCACCCAAGCCCTTACTGAATTGTTGTAAACAGGACTAAACATAGGCCCATACACAAGAGAGTCTCCAGGTATGGTAGTTTGAGCCTGAGTCAAAAAGCTTATGCTTAGAGAAAGCAATAAGCTTAAAAAAAATAATTTTTTAGACATGGTTTATACTGAGTTTATGTTGTTTGTCTAACAAAATTACTTTTTAAAAGGTTCTTAAGAATATTCTAAAGAGTTACTATTTGTTTACTAAAATGTTATGTATGTCAAAAAATTGTTAATTAATATTTCTATAACTATTTTTACTATAACCAATTGATTTTAAAATCACTTTAATTGAATTACTTAAAATTAAAAGTTCTTTTATTGACAATAAATGTGACCTTTTCATAATTATTAATTGATTTTCACAGATAAATAAATCAAATACTTACATCCTATTAACTTTTAAGTCATAATAAATAAAAATAATTTTAACCTTATTAAGCTGTCATTATTTAGAATGAACACAAATGTGTATTTAAGAAAAACTGTACTTTACAAGAGGCCTTAATTATCATTTTCCCCTTTTCATACTCTTCTCTTTAATACGTACATAAATTAATTTCGAACGTCCTTTAGAATCTTCCCTTCTTTCTATTTCAAAGTTTGGAATGGATTTAATTAGTGGCATTAATTTTTGAAATCCGTAGTTTCTAGAATCAAAGTTAGGTTGTTTTTTTTGCAATAAACTTCCTACATCACCCAGAAAAGCCCATCCATCATCATCTGCTAGATCTGAAATAGTATGTGAAATAAATTTAATTTCTTTGGCTGTAATTTTATCAATATTGTCTTTTGAAGAAGGCTTTTCATCTACAGATTCTGACTCGTCTTCTTCTGCTTGATTTTTAAGAATTTCTATATAAATAAATTTATCGCAAGCCACAATAAATGGATTTGGTGTTTTCTTCTCTCCTATACCAAAAACTTGCATACCAGCCTCGCGAAGTCGAGTCGCTAGCCTTGTAAAATCACTATCACTAGAAACCAAACAGAAGCCGTCTACTTTTTGTGAATAGAGAATGTCCATAGCATCAATAATCATTGCAGAGTCTGTCGCATTTTTTCCTTTTGTGTACCCGTATTGCTGTATTGGTGTTATGGCATTTTCTAAAAGTACTACTTTCCATTTTGAAAGGTCTGGCTTCGTCCAATCTCCATAAATACGTTTAATAGTAGGATTACCATATTTTGCGATCTCTTCCATCATCTCTTTTACGTAAGCTGAAGGAATATTATCTCCGTCGATTAATACCGCTAATTTTATATCCATTAATTAATTATTTTTGTTTTGCATTCGTGATTAAGTGTTTGTTGAAACTTCTCATAAAGAGCGACTCATGAAAGTACAACCTTTTGTTTATAAAAAGGAATGCCTAAATATTAAATTTCAATTTTTGCTCCCATGATTTTTAAAAATTCTCTAATAAAGCTTGGATGTGCTGGCCATGCGGGAGAAGTAACCAAATTACCATCTACATAAGCTTCATCTACAGCAATATCTTGAAAATCTCCACCTGCTAAAGTCACTTCTGGTCCCACTGCTGGATAGGCCGTTAGTTTTCTTCCTTTTACAACATTAGCTGCTGTTAATATTTGTATACCGTGACAAATGGCAGCAACGGGTTTATTGGTTTTAAAAAAATGTTTTACTATTTCTATTACTTTAGGATTAAGCCTTAAATATTCTGGTGCTCTTCCTCCTGCTATTACCAATCCGTCATAATTATCAACCTCTACTTGGTTAAAACTATAATTCAATGTGAAATTATGCCCAGGTTTTTCACTATAGGTTTGATCTCCTTCAAAATCGTGAATCGCTGTTTTTATAGTGTCCCCCTTCTTTTTATCCGGACAAACGGCGTGCACTTTGTAACCTACCATTTCTAACATTTGAAATGGTACCATTGTTTCATAATCTTCTGTAAAATCTCCCGTTAAGAATAGTATTTTTTTCATGAGTTTTTATTTTAAAAATTATTAATATTTACCCTTTTCCTTACACCTATTAAATTTACGAAAAAAACTAACATATAACTTAAATTACAAAAACTAAACAATATCATAACATATTGATTTTTAGATTATCCAAATAAAAAAAGCATCCTAAAATTAGGATGCTTTTTTTATTTGTTATGTGCCGTTTACTATAACTCTCTTTTTACAGGAACTAAAGCACTCTTTTTTAATTGAATAAAATTTAATTTATCTAATACAACCATTATATAGTATGTGATATCTATTTCGTACCATCTTACTCCGCCGAAATTAGCTCTACCCCCATGTTTATGGTGATTGTTATGATATCCTTCTCCCATCATTAAAAAATCGAATGGTAATAAATTTTTAGAGGTATCACTTACTTTAAAATTTACGTAGCCATAAATATGAGCAAACCAATTAATAATAACTCCATGAATTGGCGCCATTAAAAAAGCGACTGGTAAAAAAAGCCATTGCCACCAAGCTGTAGCGAATACCACGAAGAAAGCGGTATACAATGCTCCCCAAGCTAATCTAGATAGTTTTGAACTAGCAAAAGCATCAAAACGCTCCCATTGTGGTACGTTTTTGGTGAATTTTTCATCTACTTTAATTCGCTTTTTATTAATGTCTTGATACGTATTTTTAGTACGCCACATCATCGTAAAAATATTACTATCATATTTTGGAGAATGTGGGTCTTTTTCGGTATCGGCATATGCATGATGCAATCTATGCATAACTCCGTAACCATAAGCACTCAAGTAATTTGAGCCTTGAAAAATCCATGTTAAAAAGAAACATACTTTTTCGGCAAATTTTGACATGGTAAATGTTTGATGTGCAGCATATCTATGCAAAAAAAAGGTTTGAAAAAACAACCCTGAATACCACAAGATTATCATTAATACTATTACTTTCATTTTTCTTTACTTTTTTCTACCGCAAAGAACCAATGATTTATACTATTATAAAATGAACTTAAGTTAAGAAATCCGCTTGCGAATTCTACTTAATGCTTGTGCTGTAACTCCAATATAGGATGCAATATATTTTAATGGTATTTCCTTTATTAAATTTGGACGATCGGTAAATAGTTTAAGATACCTTTCTTCTGCAGTATCATTTAATAAAGACTGCTCTCTTTTTGATTTTATTAAAAACAACCTTTCTGTTGAAAGACGTCCAATTACATTACCCACAAAACTCTGGGTATAAACTTCTTGTAAATCGCTATAAGAAATGCTCCACATAGACACATCCGATAAAGCCTCTAGCTGATATAATGATGGTGTTCGTGTTAAAAATGAATCGTAAGCACTTACAAATTCATTCTCAAAACAGAAACCGAAAGTAACTTCTTTTTCTTTGTCTTCTTTTGGTATTAGAAAACGTACAATTCCTTTCTCTATAAAAGAAATATAATTTTCAATTTCACCAATATTTAACAATATGCTTTTTTTAGAAAACACTCTCTTTTTTAATTTAGAAGAAAATAGTTGCCAATCCTTTTCATCTACAGCGATTGTTTTTTCAATATACTCCCTAATTTTTTCCATACTTGCCTCCTATACTACACAAAATTAAGTATTACAATCCACTTTACTCTGTCTTTTCTCTAAGTTGTTTTAGTAAATTCTTTAAAAAGAACAACAAAACTATATTTATTTAGCGCAAAAGATGATATAACTCATAAACTATCTTTCCTTTTTTACATAAATTGCTGTTATGAATACTATTGCTGAACGTATATATGATTTTCTAAAACAGTACCCTCCATTTAGCATGCTCTCTAGAGAGCAGTTGTTATCTATTTGCGAGGCAGTAGATGTTCACTATTTAGAGAAAGGAAATTACCTATTTGAAACAGGAAAATCTGTAAAAGATGAATTTTATGTAGTTAAAGATGGAGCTATAGGTATCTTTAGAACGGAAACCAATACCTTAATTGATGAATGCGACGAAGGTGATATTTTTGGTTTACGTGCTTTAATGAGAAAAGACAGTTACAAGTTAAGTGCTAAAGCAATTGAAGAAAGTATTGTGTATAGTGTTTCATCTTCTTTGTTTGAAAAATATATTACCACCAACCCAGAAGCAAGTTCATTTTTAATGACAAGCTTTGTAACCAATACAAGAAGTTCTTATATAGAATCTAAAGAAATCAAACAAAAAACTACTAAACTACACGATTTTTCAGATGAACAATCTGCCGATTATTCTAAAAACCCAATTCATTGTGAAGCCTATACAAGTATAAAAGCTGCTGCCAAATTAATGACAAAAAACCAAGTAGGATCTATTATTATTACTGAAGATAATAAACCTATAGGTATTATTACAGATAAAGATTTACGTATAAAAATTGCCACAGGAAACATATCTATTAATGAAAATGTTACAAAAGTTATGTCTTCCCCAGTTATTACTTTTCCTGAAAACATTACGGTTTCTGAAGCTCAAATTGCTATGCTTAAACATAAAATAACACATTTATGTATTACAAAAGATGGTACAACAAATTCTGAACTGACGGGAATACTTTCAGAACATGACATTATTGTTATTCGAGAAAACAATGCCTCTGCATTAATAAAAGAAGTAAAACGGGCAAAAACTCCGGAATATTTACATCAAATAAGACAACGTGCACAGTATTTATTGGAACGTTATATCGAGCAAAAAATTCCCATTACGTTTATTACAAAAATAATTTCAGCAATAAACGATAGTATTACTGAAAAAATTATTGATTTAGCTATTAGGGAAATGCCGACACTACCTCCAACAACTTTTGCGTGGTTAGCCATTGGCAGTCAAGGAAGGCAAGAGCAATTATTACTTACCGACCAAGACAACGCTCTGGTTTTTGACAATGTTTCGGAAACGCAATACGAAACGACAAAGCAATATTTTTTATCACTCTCAAAAAAAATAAATGAAGGTTTAAACACTGTTGGTTTTGAATTTTGTCCTGCAGATATGATGGCAAGTAATCCTAAATGGTGTTTATCTGTTTCTGAATGGAAAAATCAGTTTGAAAGATGGATTAAAAGTCCAGATCAAGACAACTTAATGCTTTGTACCATTTTCTTCGATTTTGAATATGTCTTTGGAAATAGAGATTTAGTAAGTAAAATGTCTGAAGATATTTTTGAATCTATCGATTCTTATGAAATATTTTTAAATTATTTAGGATTGAATGCGTTGAAAAATCCGCCACCAATAAGCTTCTTTAGACAGTTCTTAGTAGAGCAAAGTGGTGAACATAAAGATCAATTTGATATAAAAGCACGGGCAATGATGCCTCTGGTTGATGCAGCTCGTTTACTAATCCTTTCAAAAAACATAAAAGCGCATAATAATACCATAGTTCGTTTTACAAAACTTGCAGAATTAGAACCACAAAACAAAGAGCTTTATGAAGATTGTTCTGAGGCTTTTAAAAACTTATTACGTTTCAGAACTGAGCAAGGTCTTACCAATAACGATTCTGGTCGGTTCATAGATTTAAAATCTCTAAGCAAAGCAAATAGATTAGAATTAAAACGTTGTTTTAAAGCAGTAAAAGAAATTCAAGAACTCATTCAAGTTCGTTTTAACCTTTCTCATTTCTTATAATATGAATTGGTTTACAAAAACATCGTACCCAGAATTTTGGAACACGTATTCGAAACATTTTAAAAACAAACAAGAAACCGATTTAGGTTCCATCAGATTTGTAGTTTTTGATACAGAAACCACAGGTTTAAATCCAAATCAGGATCGAATTTTATCAATAGGGACTGTTGGTATATTTCAAAACACAATTAAGGTTTCCGATAGTTTTGAATGTTACCTAAAACAAGATTTATTTAAGGCTGAAACCGTAAAAATCCACGGTTTATTAAAGGGAGGAAAAAACATAAAAATAGATGAAAAAACAGCAATTATTCAATTTTTAGAACATATTAAAAATTCGGTTTTAGTAGCTCATAATGCATCATTTGATGTTACTATGATTAATAAAGCACTTAAAAGACTAGAATTACCGAAACTCAAAAACATTGTTTTAGATACTAAAAACATATTTAACAAAACAAATTTAGATAAGACTACTAAAACAAACTTTAGCCTCGACGAATTATCTGAACGTTTTAAAATACCTCAGCACGACAGACATACAGCTTCTGGTGATGCATTTATTACTGCTCTTTTGTTTGTAAAGTTAATATCACATCTAAAAAAAGAAAAGAAAATAACACTTAATGATATAAAAAGTCCGAAAGAAAGAATTGGTTTGTTATAAAAAAAGAGCATCAGTTTTGATGCTCTTTTTATTTGTAAAACTTATAATGCATTGTCCATAATATCTTGCACTACTTCAGGATTCAATAATGTACTTGTATCTCCTAAGTTACTCGTGTCTTTATGGGCTATTTTACGTAAAATACGTCTCATGATTTTACCTGAACGTGTTTTTGGTAACCCATTTGTGAACTGAATTTTATCCAGTTTAGCAATGGGACCTATTTGTTCTGTAATTATCTGATTAATTTCTTTACGTAAATTATCTTGATTTCTCGATTCTCCTGTATCTTTCAAAATAACATAACCGTATAATGCATTTCCTTTTACATCATGTGGAAAACCAACTATCGCAGATTCGGCAACTGCTGGATGTTCATTAATTGCATCTTCAATAGGCGCGGTTCCTAAATTATGACCCGATACAATAATAACATCATCTACACGACCTGTAATTCTATAATATCCAACCTCATCACGTAAAGCTCCATCACCTGTAAAATATTTATTTTCAAAAGCGGTAAAATACGTATCTCTATATCGCTGATGATTCCCCCAAATTGTTCTTGCCATGGATGGCCAAGGGAATTTTATACACAAACGTCCATCTACTTGGTTCCCTTTTATTTCTTTACCATTTTCATCCATTAAAGCAGGTTGAATTCCAGGAAATGGTAAAGTTGCATAGGTTGGTTTTGTTGGTGTTGCAAAAGGAATTGGGGTAATCATAATTCCTCCTGTTTCTGTTTGCCACCAAGTATCTACAATCGGACTCTTCTTTTTACCAATATTATCATCATACCAATGCCACGCCTCTTCGTTAATTGGTTCCCCCACTGTTCCTAAAACTTTTAAAGATGATAAATCGTGTGCTTCTACATGACCAACACCTTCTTTTGCTAAAGCTCTAATGGCTGTTGGCGCCGTATAAAACTGATTTATTTTATGCTTCTCAACAATATCCCAAAAACGACCATAATCAGGATAACTTGGCACTCCTTCAAACATTACAGTTGTAGCCCCGTTAGCTAGAGGACCATACACGATGTAACTATGACCTGTAATCCATCCAATATCTGCTGTACACCAATACACATCTTCTTCTTTATATTGAAAAACATTTTTAAATGTATATGCCGTGTACACCATATAACCCGCTGTGGTATGTACCATTCCTTTTGGCTTTCCGGTAGAACCAGAGGTATATAATATGAATAAAGGATCTTCAGCATCCATAATTTCAGGAACACATACGTTATCTGCTTTGTCTAACAAAGGTTGCAACCATTTGTCACGACCTTCTTTCATTTTTATATCTGATTTGATGCGCTTTGCTACTAAAACAGTTTCTACTCCGGGACATTCTTCCAAAGCATCATCTACAATTCCTTTTAAATCTATGGTTTTTGCACCACGATAAGATCCATCACTGGTAATTACCATTTTACAATCACAATCGTTAATTCTTGTTGCTAAAGCTGTTGAAGAAAATCCTGCAAATACCACAGAATGGATTGCTCCTATTCTTGCACACGCTAAAACTGAGATTGCTAATTCAGGAATCATTGGTAAATAAATACAAACACGATCTCCCTTTTTTACACCTTGTGCTTTTAATACATTAGAAAACTTACAAACTTTTTCGTGCAACTGTTTGTAACTAATATGTTCTGCTTTTTCTTTTGGATCATTAGGTTCAAAAATAATGGCTGTTTTATCTCCTCTTGTATACAAATGTCTATCTATACAATTTTCCGTGATGTTTAATTTAGCTCCCTCAAACCATTTTACTTCTGGTTTTGAAAAATCCCAACTTAATACATTATTCCATTTTTTACGCCACAGGAAATGTTCTTCGGCTATTTCTTCCCAAAAAACTTCTGGATTCCTGACAGATTTTCGATATACTTGATAATACTCTTCTAAATGTTTTATATGATAGTTACTCATTTCAGTTTAGTTTTAAAAATTAGATTATTTATTTTTCTTAGGTTTAAAAAGTCCGAACCAATTAGGATTTAGAATTTTTAATTTGATTAAAGACCAAATTATTACAACGAATGATGCACCAATAACTATAGAGTTTATGGGACCTACATCCGTTTTACTTTCAAAATAAAAACGGAAAAATAACGACACAAGAATATATATACAGATAAAGATATCCGATACTAGTGGTGATAGTTGTAATTTCATTTTAATAACTTATTAACTTTAAAAATTAGTTTGTTTGCACACAAAACCAAGTTTTAATCTAATAGTTCATTAATTTCTGAAACTATTTTTTTTACTGAAAACGGCTTTGTTAAATATTTATCTGCTCCAAGTTTAAGCCCTTTTTCAATATCTGAAGCTTTATTTTTTGCAGTTAAAAATACCACTTTAGTATTTTTTAAACTGTCTTTCTTTTTAATATAATTTAATGTTTGATAACCATCTACGTTAGGCATCATAATATCTAATAACACAACATCTGGCGCATTAGTTTCTAAAATCTGTAACGCCTCACTTCCATCTCTTGCTATAAACACTTCAAAATCTTGTTTTTTAAATGTATATTCCAAGGTCATTACAATGTTAGGTTCATCGTCTACAATTAAAATTTTCTTCCCCATATCAAAACGAGTACAATTTAATTAAAAGGTAGCTTAAAAACAAAGGTTGCCCCACTTTTATTACCTCTTTTTGCCCAAATTTTCCCACTATGCTGCTCAATTATTTGTTTACTAATCGCTAAGCCTAATCCACTTCCTTCTGGTTTTATTGTATTTTGATTCATTGATTGATAAAATTTATCAAAAATGTAATCAAAATCTTCCTCTGGAATTACTTTTCCATTATCAATTACATAGATTTCAATGAAGTTATTGATCATCTTATATTCAACAATTATTTTTCCTTTTTTAGGTTCTGTAAACTTGATAGAGTTTGATAATAAGTTTGTTAGTACTTGTAAAATTCTATCTTCATCATAATGAAATTGAAAATCAACTAAATTATCGTTTATAATAGTTATTTCTTTGTTTGAAGCAATGTGCTGAACACTGTTAATAGCGTGTTTTATTGTTTTTTTTATACTATTTAACTCTAAATTTAATGTTTGACGCCCCGTTGACAGTTTTTCGAAATCTAGGATATCGTTAATAAGTCTTGATAACCTATCGGAATCTTGAAGCATATTTTTCAAAAACTGTTCTTTTATTTCATTTGGCATTTCTCCATTTTCATCTATTAATAATTCTGTTGCTGCACGTATGCCTGTAATTGGTGTTTTTAATTCGTGGGCAACTGTATCTAAAAACTCATCTTTTTGCTTGTCTTTCGTCCTTAAATCTTCATTGGCTTGTTTTAACTGATTTGTTAAACTTATTAACTGTTTAGACTTTTCTCGAAGCAATTTATTTCTTGCATTTGTTTCTTTTGATTCTTCAAGAATTTTTAGCACTTCTATCAAACTTATTTCTTCTTCTTTAATAACACTTGCTATTAAAATTTTAGCTGAAGCACTTCCGATGCTTCCTGTAAGAAGCTTTTCTGAAAAATTAATTAATCTAGCATCTGCCATTTGTGTGTCTTGTGGCAATTTATACTTTGTAAAGAAAATATTTAAAGCTCGTTGTGTATGTTTTTCTCCTAAAAATTTATTCAAAACATTTTTAATATCAGCTACATATGCCTCTCCTTTCCAAACCAAAGCACTGTCTTGAAGAGAAGAATAATTACTGCTATCTACAAACATTTCTGCATAATTACGCTCTCTATAATCTCCTTTAGATGTCAATGAAAATATAAGATAACACAAGGTATTAGACGTTAAGCTCCATAAAAACGCATGTGAATGTGGATTTAAAAAATCAATACCAAAAAGCGCATATGGTTTTAATGAAGTTATACCAAATAATCCATTCTGAGTAAAACTGTTTGACCCTGTAAAAGCTTCTATTGAAAAAGGAAGAATTAACGTGTAACTTGTAATTAAAAACCCAATAATTATACCAATAATTGCTCCTTTTGAAGAACCTCTATTCCAAAATAACCCAATAAAAAAAGAAGGTGCTAATTGAGATATAATAACGAAAGAAATAAGTCCTATAGAAATTAAAGGCAATTCAATCGAAAAATTATAATAAAAACCATACGCTAAAACGATAATACTAAAAATTGAAATTCGTCTAATACTCTTAATATAAAAAGCATTTTTCTCCGGATGGTTTTTAACAAACTTATCTAAAAACCCATAAGGAATAATTAAATTATTACTCACCATTGTAGACAAAGCTAAAGTAGAAACAACTACCATTGAAATCACAGCAGAAAACCCTCCAAGAAAAACCAATAACGCTAAAAATATATTGTTGTTTTGAAGAGGTAACAATAAGGCAAAGTATTCTCCATTAACCTCTCTACTAAAACTTAATTTTCCTGCCCAACCTATAAAAATTACAAATAGATTAAATAGTAATAAGTACAAAGGAAACAACCATATCGCTTTTTTCAAATGTTTCTCTCTATTATTCTCTAAAACAGATACTTGAAATTGTCTTGGTAATAAAAAAATTGCCATAAAGGACAGCATAATCATAAAAAACCAATTAAACCCCTCTTCTAATCCGTTTAATTTTATTAAATTTTCAAAATTTTCTGTCTGTGAAATTTTATTATAAATATCTTCTGTTCCATCAAACAAAAAGTAAGTTACGTATACTCCTATAATTAAAAAGAATACTAATTTTAATATGGATTCAAAAGCTACAGAAGCTACAATCCCTTTATGTTTTTCTGATGCATCAGTTGTTTGGGTTCCAAAAAAAGTAGCAAATATTGCTAGTAATAATGCTATGTAAAAGGTAGAGTCTCCTAATATACTTGTTGAAACATAATTTGACTTTTCTGTCATAATTTCAAAAGTTTCTGAAACAGCTTTTAATTGAAGTGAAATATAAGGAACTGTTCCAAACGCGCATATAATTGTTATTAAAGCTCCTAAAAATCGGTTATTTCCATACCTAAGTGATATAAAATCTGCTATAGATGATATTTTATGTTGTTTTGAAATTCTTATAATTTTCCTAAGTACGACAATCCATAGAGGTACTGCTATTACAGGACCTAAATAAATCGTTAAAAAACTAATTCCGGAATTTGCGGCAATACCAACACTACCATAATAAGTCCAAGCCGAACAATATACTGCCAATGATAAGCTATAAATATATGGGTTATTTATCCATTTACTTTTTGCTTTTTTTTCTGCTAAATAGGCAATGTAAAACAATACCGATAAGTATAAAATAATAATTATGATTAAAGAATAATTACTCATAATACCACTTTAAAATAATATAGGATACAATTATTGATATCAGCCAAATAGAAAATATTGAAAAATATAGTGTTGGAAACCCGAACACTACTCCATTTGTATTAAAAACTAATAAAAAAGGAATGTTAAACACTAACAGAAGTGCTATTGATAATATGATAAGCTTTTGCTCGTGCCTTTTTTTCATTCAAAAAATATTCAGTTTTAAATATAAGAAAAACAACATTACAAAATGCAATGTTGTTTCTCATCAACTAATTCTTCTTCTGAGTTTTTACACTTTTAAGAAGACAAAACAATATTTTATAAAAATATTTTAAATTAATGTCCTGCTCCAGCTTCTCCTGCTCCAGAAGGAATTCTTATACTTTCTACAATTTCCTGTACATTTTCTGGTGGTGGAGATGTCATCCTAGAAACAATTACTGAAACTATTACGTTTACAATCATCGCTATAGTACCAAAACCTTCAGGAGATGTTCCAAACCACCATTCACTTGCTGGTCGTGGACTCATAACTCCGATTAAACCAGTTTTGTAACGTATCATATAAAATAACATTAAAGTAATTCCTACTACCATACCTGCAATAGCACCTTCTTTGTTCATTCGCTTATCAAATATTCCCAATATAATTGCAGGGAAAAATGAAGCTGCTGCTAAACCAAAAGCTAGCGCGACGACTGCTGCGACAAATCCCGGAGGATAAATACCAAAAATACCTGCGATAATAATAGCTACTAAAATTGAAATACGGGCAGCCATTAATTCTCCTTTTTCTGAAATATTTGGTTTTATTTGTTTTTTAATTAAATCGTGAGAAATAGAGGTTGAAATAACTAATAATAGCCCTGCTGCTGTAGACAAGGCTGCAGCTAAACCACCGGCAGCAACCAATGCAATTACCCAGTTAGGTAGGTTTGCAATTTCAGGGTTTGCTAACACCATAATATCTCTATCAACATAAAGTTCATTTGCTGAGGCATTTGAATTAGAAACTAAACGCTCTCCATTAACTCCTCTATCAGCAGTAAATTTAGGCTTTCCGTCTAATGCATTTCCTGCTACATATTGAATTTTACCATCATTATTTTTATCAGACCAAGCGATTAACCCTGTGTTTTCCCAATTTTTAAACCACTCAGGAATTTCTGAATAAGACTTATTGCTTACCGTTTCAATTAGGTTTGTTCTTGCAAAAACTGCAATTGCTGGAGCAGTTGTATATAAAATTGCAATAAATAATAATGCTAAACCTGCAGATTTACGCGCATCTTTTACTTTAGGCACTGTAAAGAAACGAACAATTACGTGTGGTAATCCTGCTGTACCTACCATTAATGCTAATGTAATCGCAAAAACATCCCAAGTAGATTTTGTTCCGCTTGTATATTCTTTAAATCCAAGTTGTGTGTGCAAAGTATCTAACTTATCTAATAAATACGCACCTCCTTCAACCTTTCCTCCCATTCCTAATTGTGGAATTGGATTTCCTGTCATTTGCATTGATATAAAAAATGCTGGTACCATAAATGCAAATATTAAAACACAATATTGTGCTACTTGTGTATATGTAATCCCTTTCATTCCTCCTAAAAAAGCAAAAACTAATACAACAGCCATACCTATAATAACTCCCATATTAATATCTACTTGTAAGAATTGCGAAAACACAATACCCACACCACGCATTTGTCCTGCCACATATGTAAATGACACGATTAATGCACAAATTACCGCTACAGTTCTTGCCGTATTTGAATAATATCTATCTCCAATAAAATCGGGTACTGTAAACTTTCCAAATTTTCTTAAATAGGGCGCTAAGAGTAATGCCAATAGCACATAACCTCCTGTCCATCCCATGAGATACACCGAACCATCATATCCTGCAAAGGAAATGATTCCTGCCATTGAGATAAATGACGCCGCACTCATCCAATCGGCTGCTGTTGCCATTCCGTTTGCTAAAGGAGAAACTCCTCCTCCTGCAACGTAAAACTCTTTAGTTGAACCAGCTCTGGCCCATATTGCTATTCCGAAATAAAGGGTAAAAGTTAACCCTACTAAAATCCATGTCCATGTTTGAACGCTCATAATATTATATTTTTTGGTTAGTAATTAGGGTTACTCATCGAAACCGTACTTTTTATCTAATTTGTTCATTAATCTTACGTACACAAAAATGAGTACTACAAATACATAAATTGATCCTTGCTGAGCAAACCAAAAACCTAGTTTGAAACCTCCTAATCGAATACTATTTAAAGCCTCTCTAAACAATATTCCTGCGCCATAAGAAACTAAAAACCAAATCGTTAATAAGATTATTAAATATTTAAGATTTTCTTTCCAGTACGCTGATGCGTGTTTTTGTTTTTCTGTCATGTTTTAATTTTTATAGATAAATCATTGCTTGTAATGTTATTGATCCTGAGTCATTATTACCAAAACTTTCGTTTTTATACTCTAAAGTTAGTTTTGAATTATGACCACTCATATAGGCATTAACACCAAGACCGAAAATATTTCTACTATCATCTACCGCATCATAACTATTGGATGCAAAAGAAGCATAAGGTTGATATCTTGTTTTTGCCTTATCACCAGAAAACACATAGCCTACATGACCATAAACCATACTTCCTGTTCCATAAGCACTATAAAGATAATCTGTACCATAATCATTACTTTGAAATGTTGCATACGCGGTAATAGCACTTCCATCATCTCCAAGTGGCGCATCATAAAAAGCATCAATAGCAAAAAGGCTAACATCCTCTCCTTTTAAGTCACCGTTTGTATCTGTAAAAACAGAACCATTTGGATGTAAAAAGAAACCAGCACCAATATTAAACACTTCTTTTCCACCAAGATAACTACCTACTTTATAAGGTAAAAAGTTTGATTCTTCATCTAAAAAATGATAATCAAAATAACCTGCATACGCTTTACCTGCATCAGCAGAACCTAAGAGTCTTTTACCTCCATAAACAGCACCTATATAATTAGGGTCATTGGAATCTGTAATACCATTAGGAACTCTTCCATCTAAACCATTGGTTATAGCATCGTTAATAGCAATTCTATATTGTAAACGATCTAATTTTCCTTTAGCAAAAACTCCTATATGTCTTGCAAATTGATCTGATAAACCGATAGTAGCCCAAGATTGACGGTTATTATCTAAGGTCATCATATTAAGCGTACTTTGGTTATTAAGCCTAGAAATTCCATTAAAATAATGTAATCCTGCACCAACAGCATGGTCTTTACCAATACTGTATTGCGCCCATACATCATGAAAAAATAATTGAGAGCCCTCTCCTTTTCCTGTAGGACTTAGTGTGCTGCTATTTAAGCTATTTAATCCGAAATGAGCAAGAATTAAGAAATCCTTATTTATTTGTGAGAACATTAAAACACGAGCACGTCGTAAATTGAAATTCAATTTACTGTTTTCGTTTCCATTTGCATCGAAACTATCATCCGTATTATAAGTAGCTTGAACTTGAGCCCAAGAAATTATTCGAAGGTATTTTTTCCCTTCTTCGTCAAATTTAACTTTTAGCCCTCCTGTATAATCTGGAGAACCTTGCGCATAAAATAATTGTGTGGAGAATAGTACTCCGCACAACAAAAACAGTAGTTTTTTCATTCTTTTTAAAGATTAGTTAATTAATAATTTGGTTTTGTGTGCAGCACTAATCTCTAAAAAAGTTGTTGTTAACAAAAAGTTAACATACTTATTTGGTAATTTACTATATCTAGTTTCTAAAACGTTCCCATTTTATAAGCATAAATTTATCTCCCAACTCAGTAACGAGTACTCCTGCCCCAGAAATATTACTCTTATTTTGAAAAAATTTCGCCAATTCTTCCGCATTATATATCTTATAAGTTGGATGATAATCAACATTATAAGGCCTCTTAATATTGTATTTTTTTACCCAGTTCATAATAGAAACATGAGAAACACCTAAAATACGTTCAATCTCCCTATAAGTTAAACCTTCTAGATATAATTGTAATGCTTTATTAACATAATAATCATCTATCTTTTTACCTAGCTTATTCACTGTAAAATTATACTTACAATCCTTACACTTATAGCGTTGTCTATTATTAATGATCCCGCTTTTAATTATCTTTTCTGAATTACAGTTTGGGCATAGTTTTAACTTCATATATATTAATTTAGCATAAATATATTAATTTAGCGTTAAAAATACAATTTAAAAAGTGATTTATTAGTAAAAACTCAATAAGCATAAGTAAAATTTAAGTATTTAACAAAACGCCAGCAAACTATTCTTAATATATTAAAAAACCAGTTTTGTTACTTATGTAAGAAAAGTTGATTATTTTTTTGAATTGAAAAAGATTTCTTCTTCTTCATTTAATAACCTTGAATGAATTATAAAACGGAAACCTAATGGAATTTCTAAAGAGAAACTAGAACCTCTCCCTTGGGTAATATCTACTGTTAAATGAGTATGTTTCCAATATTCAAATTGATCTTGATTCATATAAAAATTAACACCTTCTATAGTTCCTAGTAAAATATCACTTTCATCAAGATACATATCTTCTTTTAATAAAAGCATAGGTGAAGAACCATCGCAACAACCTCCACTTTGATGAAAAATAAGATCACCATATTTATCTTTCAACTCTTTTACTATGTTTGCAGCTGCCTCTGTAATTGCTATTCTTTTCATATTTAAAGGTATTAAAAAAGGCTGAATTATTTAAAACCCAGCCTTTACTATTAATTGTTAACTATTAAAAAAAGCCTAACTTATTTTTATCATAAGAAATAAGCATATTTTTAGTTTGACGGTAATGGTTCATCATCATTAAGTGATTCTCTCTACCAAATCCTGATTTTTTATATCCCCCAAATGGTGCATGTGCTGGATATGCATGATAGCAATTCACCCATACCCTACCAGCTTTTATAGCCCTTGGTATTTGATATAATTGATGCGCATCGCGAGTCCAAACTCCAGCACCTAAACCATAAAGTGTATCGTTTGCAATTTCTAGAGCTTCAGCTTCGTCTTTAAATTTAGTAACACAAACTACAGGTCCAAAAATCTCTTCTTGAAAAACGCGCATTTTGTTATGCCCTTCTAAAATCGTCGGTTTAATATAAAAACCATTTGCCAAATTTCCACTTAATTTATTTGCAGATCCTCCAGCAAGCACTTTTGCTCCTTCTTCAACTCCAATTTTTAAATACGATTGAATTTTTTCATATTGATCATTTGATGCTTGAGCACCAACTTGCGTGTTTACATCATAAGGATTATCTTGAATTATAGCATTCGTTCTTGCTATAACCCGATCCATAAACTTATCGTAAATATCTTCTTGGACTAATAATCTTGACGGACATGTACATACTTCTCCTTGATTAAAAGCAAATAAAACAGCACCTTCTATCGCTTTGTCCAAATAAGCATCGTCAGCATCCATAACACTGTTAAAGAAAATATTAGGAGACTTTCCACCTAATTCCATCGTAACAGGATTTAAGTTTTTTGAAGCGTATTGCATTATTAGCTGCCCCGTGGTTGTTTCTCCTGTAAAAGCAACTTTATCAATTTTAGAACTCGAAGCTAAGGGCTTTCCTGCTTCTGGTCCAAAGCCATGAACTACATTCACTACTCCCGGAGGAAATACATCTGCTATTTTCTCCATTAACAATGTTGCTGTTGACGGTGTTTGTTCTGCTGGTTTTAAAACCACACAATTACCTGTTGCCAAAGCTGGAGGCAATTTCCAAGACAACATTAATAATGGAAAATTCCAAGGAATAATTTGCCCAACCACTCCAAGAGGTTCTTTAATGTTCATTGACAAAGTATTCGCGTCTAATTCTGATGCAGAACCTTCTTCTGCTCTAATACATGCTGCAAAATAGCGCCAATGATCTACAGACAAAGGTACATCTGCATTAAGGGTCTCACGTATCGGTTTACCATTATCACACGTTTCTACTAATGCAAACTCCTCAAGATTCTCTTCAATAATATCTGCTACCTTATTTAATAAAGCCGCCCGCTCTATAGCTGAGGTATTCCCCCAAGCTTCTTTAGCAGCATTTGCAGCATTAACAGCCAGTTCTACATCTTCTTTTTGTGATCTAGGATATTTTGCAATTAAACTATTATCTATTGGTGATGTGTTGTCAAAATACTGACCTTCAATAGGTGCTACAAATTTTCCATTTATAAAATTGGAATATTTTTCTTTAAATTTTGGTTTTGAGTAACTCATTGTATCTTTTTAAATTATTGGTTATTACACATTTTTAAAAGCTAAAAATTATGCATTGTTTAATTTTTATAAAGATATTTTATCAAATTACAATTAAGTTGAACATATTTATTATTATATTGAACGTATCTATCATTCCAGAATAACAAACTAATGTTTTTGTATTATTGTATATGAACCCGTTACTAAGCCATCATAAAAACCATAGAAAACTTACTACTTTAGTTGAAAATAAAACAACTTATAGTGCTGAATATGCAGAGTTAAATATATATGAAACTCATGCTTTTGCTGAAAAAGTGAAATTAGTTTTTGATTTTCCTATTATAGCTAGTATGCTTACTGGAAAAAAGGTAATGCATCTTGATGAAATTCCTGCTTTTGATTTTTTTCCTGGTGAATCAGTAGTTATGCCAGCTCGAAAAGAAATGGTTATAGATTTTCCTCTAGCTACAGAGAACACCCCTACACAATGTTTAGCCTTAGGAATTGATACAACCAAAATTCAAGAAGTAATAAAAAATTTTAATCGTATTGTTGCTATTGAAAATGAAAACAATAATTGGAATTTAGACGAAAATGCTTCTCATTTAATTAACAATAAAGATGTAAACCACTTAGTGGAACGATTAACTTACACATTTACCAACAATAATAAATCTAAAGAGGTTTTGTTAGATTTAATGATACAAGAACTTATTGTAAGACTTTTACAAACAAAAGCAAAATCGTTGATACTTAATAATGAAAACAATGTTTTTAATGATACTAGAATAGGTACTGTTATTAAGTACATTAAAGACAACTTAACGAATAAAGATATTAGTGTAGATGTATTAGCTAAAAAAGCATACATGAGTACATCTCATTTTCACAAACAATTTAAAAACACACTTGGTGTTTCTCCTATTGATTATATTAATTCTGAAAAAATTAAATTCTCAAAAAAATTAATTAAGGAATCTAAAAATTTAAGAATTTCTGAAATTGCCTTTAAATCTGGATTTAACAATACCAGTTATTTTAATAGACAGTTTAAAAAAATGGAGTTAATGACACCTCAGCAATTTAAAACATCTATAAATAAGCCTTAAAGCATGTCTTTTCTATGCCTTGCTTTTATTCTTTAAAAAATTAGTTACGTTTTTTTCTATACGCTCCAAAATATTTGTAGTATTTCCTTTTATAAAAGCTTCTCCAGTTATTTGTTCATACAGTTCAATGTAACGATTGGAGATTTCAATTATTTTTTCGTCGCTCATTTCTGGAATTTCCTGACCTTCTTTTCCTTGAAAACCATTCGCTATTAACCACTGACGCACAAATTCTTTAGATAATTGTTTTTGCTTTTCTCCTTTTTCTTGTCGCTCTTTATACCCTTCATTATAAAAATAACGAGAAGAATCAGGTGTGTGAATTTCATCTATTAAAACAATCTTCCCGTCTTTCGTTTTACCAAACTCATATTTAGTATCCACCAAAATCAAACCTCTTTTAGCCGCTATTTCAGTTCCTCTTTCGAATAATTTTCGAGTATAATCTTCTAAGACTAAATAATCTTCTTTCGAAACAATTCCTTTTGCTAAAATTTCTTCACGAGAAATATCTTCGTCATGCTCACCATTTGCTGCCTTTGTTGAAGGTGTAATAATTGGTGTTGGAAATTTATCATTCTCTTGCATCCCTTCAGGCATCAAAACACCACAAAGCATTCTTTTTCCTGATAGATATTCTCGTGCAGCATGCCCCGATAAATAACCACGAATTACCATTTCTACTTTAAATGGTTCACATAAATGGCCTACAGCTACATTTTCATCTGGATTTGCAATTAACCAATTCGGAACAATATCTTTAGTGTCGTTCATCATTTTGGTTGCTATTTGGTTCAGAATTTGTCCTTTAAAAGGAATTTGACGTGGCATAATCACATCAAAAGCTGACAAACGATCGGAAGCGATCATCACTAACAGTTCATCATTAATATTGTATACCTCTCTGACTTTTCCTTTATAAACAGATTTTTGCTCTGGAAAGTTAAAGTTGGTTTCGTTAATTGTATTCATTTATGTTGTGTTGTTGTAGCGCAAAAGTAAGTTAAACACTTTTTATGAACAACTTAATTTATTCTGTTTCTATACTTTTATATGCTGAAATAATTCTCTTAACCAATCGGTGACGAATTACATCTTTATCATCTAAATATACCATTGCAATTCCTTCAATATCTTTTAATGCTAATAAAGATTCTTTTAAACCAGAAACTTGTTTACGAGGTAAATCTATTTGACCAGGATCTCCTGTAATAATAAACTTCGCTTGTCTTCCCATACGTGTTAAAAACATTTTCATTTGAGCGTGCGTCGTATTTTGAGCTTCATCTAAAATTACAAAAGCATCGTCTAATGTACGTCCACGCATAAAAGCTAATGGCGCAATTTGAATGGTTCCGTTTTCTAAATACGCTTCTAACTTCTCATGAGAGATCATGTCTCGTAAGCCATCATATAAAGGTTGCATATACGGATCTAATTTTTCTTTTAAATCTCCTGGAAGAAATCCTAAATTTTCACCCGATTCTACAGCTGGTCGGGTTAAGATAATTCTTCTTACTTCTTTTTCTTTTAACGCTTTTACTGCCAATGCTACAGCTGTATATGTTTTACCCGTTCCCGCAGGACCTACCGCAAAAAGCATATCATTAGTCTGCATTAAATCGACCATTTTACGCTGATTTTGAGTTTGAGCTTTAACGATTTTACCGTTTACGCCATGTACCAAAGTATCATCTTCCTTACCCGATTTTCTTATCTCTTCTTCTTTACCAGTTGATGTTAATATACGTTCAATACTGTTTTCATCTAACTTATTATATCTATTAAAGTACTTGATAAGCATATTTATACGCTTTTCAAATTCATCTAAAAGTTCGGGTTCTCCATAAATTTTAAGTTTATTTCCTCGAGCAACAATTTTAATTTTAGGGAAGTACGTTTTTAATTGAGTTATTGTACTGTTTTGTGCTCCAAAGAAATCGTTCGGGTTAATTTCTGTAAGTTCAATAATACGTTCGTTCAAATGATAATGGTTTTAAGATTAAGGTCTTTGACCGTTCAGTTAATAATACCCATGAAATTTAGCGTTATTTTTTATAGAAATGTTTAGTTTTGTGTAAAATTTTAGTGTAGTTTTTCACAAATTAATTAACAGTCAGTTATAAATGTCTCTTATTACGTTAACAACAGATTTTGGTACCAAAGATCACTTTGTAGGAGCTGTTAAAGGGGCTATTTATTCTGAACTTCCTGATGCTAAAATTGTTGATATTACACATCATATTTCTCCTTTTAGCATTACAGAAACTGCTTATATTTTAAAAAACACCTATAAAAGTTTTCCGAAAGGAACGATACATATTATTGGTGTTGATTCTGAATTAAGTATAGAAAATAAACATATTGCACTAATATTAGATGAACATTATTTTATTTGTCCAGATAACGGATTAATATCTATGATTGCTTCCGAAGTAAATCCTACCAGAATTTTTGAAATTAATATTCACGACCGCATAGAGAGTTCGTTTCCTGTATTAGATATTTTTGTGAAAGTAGCTACACATATAGCTCGTGGTGGAAGTTTAAGTGTTATTGGGAAAGAAATTCAATCTTATAAAAAGACGATTGAAATTCAACCAAAAGTGAATCAAGCACAAACTATTATTTCTGGAGGAGTTATATATATAGATAATTATGGAAATGTAATTACCAACATTAGCAAAAAAATATTTAATGAAATTGGTAAAGGGCGTGATTTTAAAATTACTGCTAGAAGATATACTTTTGATAAAATTTTAAATAAATATAATGAAATTGTTAATTTCGACTCTAACGACATTCGTCAGTTCGACGGAAATAAATTAGCTCTTTTTAATTCCGCAGGATTTATAGAAATTGCCATTTATAGAAGTAATTTAAAAACTGTTGGAGGCGCTTCTTCATTATTAGGTTTAGATTATAGAGACACTGTGACAGTTGAATTTTTTAATGAATTGAAACCTGAATTTACCACCTTAAACTAATCAAATTATGTTTGTCCGTATTGTAAAAATGAGCTTTCAGCCAGAAAAAATAAATACTTTTTTAGCAAATTTCGATTCAAAAAAAGGATTTATACGAAACTCTCCTGGATGCCGTTTATTAGAATTGTACAGAGATAAAACCAATCCGAATATCTTTTTTACTTACAGCTATTGGGATACTGAACAAGATTTAGAAAACTACAAAAACTCCGATTTATTTAAAGGTGTTTGGGCAGAAACCAAAATATTCTTTAACGACAAACCTTCAGCGTGGAGTGTAGATAAAATGGTAAGTTTACAATAATATGTTAGCAATACTAAAAAAAGAATTCAACGCATTTTTTGCCTCTCCCGTTGCCTATTTGGTAATTGGAATATTTCTACTCGTAAACGGATTGTTTTTATGGGTATTTAAAGATAATTTTAATATCTTAAACGCTGGTTTTGCCGATTTAAACTCGTTTTTTTATTTAGCTCCGTGGTTGTTTTTATTTTTAATACCAGCAATTACCATGAAAAGTTTTGCAGATGAATTTAACAGCGGAACTATCGAAATTTTAAAAACCAAACCACTTAGTGATTGGCAAATTGTATTGGGCAAGTTTATTGCATCATTATTATTAGTCGTGATCGCATTAATTCCAACCTTTACTTATGTGTACACAATTTACCAATTAGGAAACCCTGTTGGAAATTTAGATGTTGGTAGCACAATAGGTTCGTATTTAGGATTGTTATTTTTAGCAGCTACCTACACTTCGGTTGGATTGTTTACTTCTACCCTATCTAAAAACCAAATTGTTGCATTCATTTTAAGCGTTTTTATTACTTTTTTCTTGTTTTATGGATTTGATGCTATCGCTAATTTATTTGGAAATTTAAGTTATACCGTAAAACAATTGGGTATTAACGAACACTTTAAAAGTATAAGCCGTGGCGTTATCGATACAAGAGATCTTATCTACTTTGTTTCTGTAACATTCTTCTTTTTATTCATCACTAAATTACAATTAGAAAATGAATAAAAAGTTACAACATATAACACTCGTTTTCTTCGGAATTGTTTTATTAAATTTTGTTGGAGGTAAGATCTTTAAACGATTCGATTTAACTCAAGATAAACGTTACACCTTATCGGCTGTTTCAAAAAAACTAATTAATAAAATTGATAATTCACTCCTTATAAAAGTATATTTAGAAGGTGATTTTCCTTCAGAATTTTTGAGATTACAAATAGAAACACGTCAGTTTTTAGAAGAATTACAGGCCAAAAATTCAAACATAAGGATACAATTTATCAATCCAGATAACATTAGAGAACGTTTGATAAAACAAGGCATGATGCCAAGTCAATTAACGGTAGAAGAGAACGGAAAATTATCTGAAGCTATTATTTTTCCTTGGGCAGAAATCAGTTATGGAGAAAAAGTAGAACTCGTTTCACTACTACCAAACTCAATGGCTGCATCACAAGAAGAACAATTGCAAAA
The DNA here is from genome assembly GCF_008124875.1 of Tenacibaculum adriaticum. Classification (GTDB taxonomy): domain Bacteria; phylum Bacteroidota; class Bacteroidia; order Flavobacteriales; family Flavobacteriaceae; genus Polaribacter; species Polaribacter adriaticus. The sequence goes on along the minus strand of NZ_VNIA01000008.1, from coordinate 13,608 downwards.
TGCAATTTCTTCTTTAGAATTTTCTTTTGCAAATAGCTTAAATACTGTTACTCAAAATGAACAAAAAAAAGTAGCTGTTTTATCTGGAAACGGAGAATTACAAGACATTAAATTATATAGTCTTTTAACCGAGATCGGAAAAAAATATCGCTTGGCGAAATTTACCTTAGATTCTGTAGCCAAAAATCCACAGAAAACATTAGAAGGTTTATCAGAATTTGACCTAGCAATCATTGCTAAACCAACAGAAAGATTTACGGCTGAAGAAAAATTAACCTTAGATCAATTTATTACTAACGGCGGAAAAACACTTTGGATGCTAGATAATGTGCAAGCAGACACCGATAGTTTATACAATGCTGGTGAAATGTTGGCATATGCTCGCGATTTAAATTTAACCGATTTATTATTTAGTTACGGAGTACGTATTAATAACAGATTAGTAGAAGATTTATATGCTGCAAAAATTCCGTTAGCCACAGGAAATGTTGGAAATCAACCTCAGTTTCAAAATTTAGATTGGTTTTATCATCCTTTAGTTGGTGGTAACCCAAATCACCCAATTACCAAAAACATCTTACCTGTTCGTTTTCAATTTACCACACAAATCGATACATTAAAAAACAACATTAAGAAAACACCTCTTTTAATGAGTTCTGTATTAACAAAACTAATCGGAGTTCCTAAAATTATTGAGCTTTCTAGTATTGCAAACGAACCTAAGCAAGAAGAATATAGTAACGGAAATCAATTGTTAGCCGTTTTATTGGAAGGTGAATTTTCTTCAGCATATAAAAACAGAACAAAGCCTTATGAGATTGAAAACTTCAAATCTAAATCTGTAAAAAATCAAATGATTATTATTTCTGATGGTGATTTAGGAAAAAATCAAATTTTAAAAGGGAAACCCTACGATTTAAGTATCGATAAATGGACCAATCAACGTTTTGGAAACAAAGATTTTTTAATAAATGCTGTTGATTATCTATTAGATGATAGCGGATTGATTAACCTTAGAAACAAATCACTTCAACTAAACACACTAAATAAACAAAAAGCGTACGCTGAAAAAAGTTTTTGGCAATTTTTTAATATCGTTTTACCTCTTTTACTTTTGTTTGGTTTTGGTTTTGGTTTTGGTTACTACCGTAAAAAGAAGTATTCTTAAATATTAAGCAAATCGTTATGTTTAAAACGATAACCCAATCTAGTTTCTAACTTTTTTGGACTAATAATTTTATATTTTAAAGGTTGAGAATCGTCAAACACGGGCGGTTCCATTCCAATACTCTTTTTAGCATTTGTATAAAATGCTTCTCTCGTAGGATGATGATTAGAACAGGCGTTAAATGTTTCGTTCCAAACATCTTGTTTAATTATTTTCTCAATAATAGCAATACAATCCTCTCTATGAATCATATTCACATACCCTTTGGGATGTGGTACTTTTTTATTTCGAAACCAATTTCCTGGTTTTCTATCTCCACCAAACAAGCCTGCAAAACGGATAATCGTTGTTTTAAAATTAGTATTGTTTCTGAATATATTTTCTACCTTGGCTAATAAGGAATCGATTGTATCATCTTCTTCTGTAATTACTTTATTTAAGCTTGGATAAACCGATGTTGAACTGATAAAAACTACTTTTTTTACTGAAGCCTTTTCTATTTGGCTAACTAAATACTCATATGCATTTATATCTTTAGAAGTAATCGCTATAATTAACACTTCGGCATCTAAAAATTCTTGATAGTCTCCTTCTTTTTCGATATCAACTAAATACGATGTTATTTTATATTTCTTTAATTTTTCTAACTTATCTACTGAAGTGCTAGAGCCCTTAATACAAATACCTTTACTAATAAATTGAGTTGCCAAAGGCAAACCTAACCAACCACAACCTAAAATACTATATGTTTTCATCAGCTAAAATTAACAACTACTATCACAACAATTGTCATCTTTAACTAACTTGCAGGTTGTCACCGCAAGAATAGCTCCTAAAACTGGTGCTAATAAATACAACCATAAATGTTCTAAATGACCAGAAACCAATGCCGGGGCTATAGAACGAGCAGGGTTCATAGAAGCTTTGGTAATTGGGCCTGCAAACATCGCTTCTAACAGTACTACTCCTCCAATAGCAATTCCTGCTATTACGCCTACTTCTTTACTTCCTGTAGAAACATTTATAATCGTTAGCATTAAAAAGAACGTTAACAATAACTCTAATACAAATGCTCGCATAGCGTCTGTTGCTGGTATTGTAGCTCCATAAAACTCGCTTGTAGGAAATAAAAACCACAATATTAAACTAGCAAAAAGAGCCCCTAAAACTTGAGCCACTATATACTTCGGAACTTCTTTCCAAGAAAACTTCTTTGCATAGGCAAATGCTATAGAAACTGCCGGATTAAAATGAGCTCCAGAAATGTCTCCAAAGGCATAAATCATTGCCATTACAATAAAACCCCAAGTAATTGCAATACCAACATGGGTTACATCTCCACCTGTAACTTCATTAATGGTCATTGCTCCTGTACCACAAAATATCATGGCAAAAGTGCCAATGAATTCAGAAATATATTTTTTCATGAGTTCAAAGATACAATTAGCTTTTTTAAGTTTTTGTTAACATTTAACCTTCTTTTTCATTGTAATTTTATGAACAATTAAAAACTAAGTATTATGAAAAAAATATTATTAAGTTTATTAGTAATCGCTGGTTCGCTTACGGTAAACTCTCAAGTAAAAACTCCTGCACCAAGCCCTTCGTCTAAAATTGAGCAAAAAGTTGGTTTAACAGATGTTACCGTTGAATATTCTAGACCTAGTGCTAAAGGAAGAAAAATTTTCGGAGACTTGGTTCCTTTCGGAAAAGTATGGAGAACAGGTGCAAATGCAAATACCAAAATTACTTTTAGTGATGATGTTATTGTAGGAGGAAAAACCTTAAAAAAAGGAACCTATGCGCTTTTTACAAAACCAAATACTTCTTCTTGGGATGTGTATTTTTATAGCGATGCTACCAATTGGGGAGCACCAAAAGAATGGGACGCTACAAAAGTTGCTGCACAAACTACTGCTAAAGTAGAAACAATGACTATGCCTATAGAAACATTTACTATTTCTTTAGACGATTTAACAAGCGGATCTGCAGTATTAGGTATTTTATGGGAAAACACTTATGTGGGTGTTAAATTTGAAGTTCCTACTGAAAAAATAGTTTCTGAAAGTATTACAAAAATAATGGCGGGGCCGGATGCTGGAGATTATTATTCTTCTGCTTCATATTATCTTCAAGAAGGTAAAGATATTAACCAAGCTAAAGAATGGATTGATAAAGCGGTTGAAATGACCAAAAATGATCCTCATTTTTGGTATTTGCGTAAACAATCATTAATTCATGCTAAGGCAGGTGATAAAAAAGGAGCTATTAAAGCTGCTAAAGAATCTTTAAAGCTTGCTGAAAAAGCAGGAAATGCTGATTACGTAAAAATGAACAAAGAATCTTTAAAAGAATGGGGAGCATAAAATCCCGCCTTTTTATATACAAGAAAACTCGGGCTAGTTTCCCGAGTTTTTTATTATTGAATTCCTAAGTGAATTATCCTTCCTCCTGATTGATTAACAGGATTTACGCTTTTACCCACTATAATACCTTCTTCAGGAGCGTAATACTTTTTAATAATGTTTCCAAAAACATCCCGTAACGTTGCTATATGTTCTTCCTTTTTTACAAAATCTCTCAAATCGACATGTACTGTAAGCAACCCTCCTTCATCTGTATAAAGCCAGTATGATTTTTTACATAAAACGGTACCATTTTTAGATTCTTCAATTTCATCAGGTATAATGCCGAGATACGACAATACGTTATGTACTCCCGTCACTCCACTTTTAATAATTTTCTTTTGAAAACTATGTGGATTTCCCACTTCTATAGTTATAGAAGGAATACCCAATTCCTCGGCCGCTCCTCTTAATGTTCCGTCTGATGGTGGAGTGTGTACAATAATTTCTGCTCCTTGTAACAATGCAAATTGCTTTGTCATTGGTTTACTCATATCACTTCTGATATAAAATGAGTTTACTCGCCCAAAACTAGCAGTATGCAAATCTAAAAGATAATCAACTTTCTTTATTATTTTATTAATAAATCGATTTGAATAAACCTCACTAGCATTTCCATTTATTTTACCTGGCATAATCCTGTTAATATCTATACCGTCATTAAAAACTCTTTCTCCCATAATAAAAGATGGAATATTAACAACTGGAACTCCTACAATAGTTCCCTTCATGCTATCGGTATCTAAATCTTTAAAAAGTCTTTGTATTACCGATATTCCATTCAATTCATTACCATGTACCGCAGCAGTTAGTCCTAAAACAGGTCCTTCTTCCTTTCCTCTAGCAACCATTATAGGAATACTAATAGCTTCTCCTAAAGCATTTGATGTTAACTTCAACCAATAACATTGAATAGAATTCTTTAATGTATCTTCAATATTTAGTTCATTAATGTATTTAATAGTATTATTCATAGTCTAATTTTAATAAATTTCATTTAATAATGTACTATCATTGTTTAACGAAGTAAATAATTTTTTCTTAAATTTCTTTTTAGGATCTATTAAATTAACACACATTTTATCGATAGCAATCGTAGAAAGAACAGTTTGAATAAACGTTTCTATTAAATCGTCTATACCTAAACCTAGTTTGTTATAATCTCTTCTATCCATAATCATAAGTCTGTTAGTATCAGATGTCCATTGATTATCTCCTAATTTTACAGACAAGTTTGTACCTAATATATCCCAAGACTCTTTACTATCTTTTAAATTATCCACTAATGGTAATAAGGCTCTTCTAGAATACATACATAGAGGCTTTATTCCTTCTTTAGTACTACTTACCATCATTCTAAAATCGGCAACAAAAGTTTCTCCTTTTTGATTTGGCATTGTACCCACATGATAATACTTGCCTTTTTTACTTATCGAACTCCAGTTGTAGTTACCTATTAAACTTTGAACAATAAAACGTTCATATTCCATTTCTGTGTTCATAAATTCATCTAATTCTTGCTGATTTACAATTGTATAAACACCTTGACCTGCATTACTATAAGGCACTTTAATTACCGCTTGTCCTCCTAATTTTTGTACCCATAACGGAATTTCATTTTTACTCACATCCCAAATAGTATCCGGGGTATTTATTCGCATTCCGTACTCTTCTAATTCGGTATTGTAAATATCATACGCCTTCGCTGCTACCATTTTATTTCTTCCTCCTGCTAAACAAGTTATGATAGGGTTTAAAATTTTAGTTTTAGAGCTTATCGGAAAACGATTCCAAGGTTTTTGAGTTACATATCTAAAAATAGCTTTTAAGGGTACCCACTCATTTTCTTGCAATAAATAAAAAATACCATCTTCTATTTTAACATGCTCATTTTCTTGATTCGAAAAATAAGGAACTAAAAAAACATCCTCCTTAAAAACATCTGCAATAACAGCTGCATATCCAGAAGTTTCCATATAATTTTTATCATAAAAAACAGCTAATCTTCCATCTTTAACTTGATTCTTTCCTTTATTTACATACGTTTTAAAAGTACGTTCTACAAACAATCGATAAGAACCATCTTCTTTATTATCATCCAATAAAGGCATGGATTTTTGACCTGAAGGACATGAATTATTTTCTATAATAACCATGTTCTTATCTCCATCGGCCGACGTAGAATTAATTAAATCGGCTCCACCCCATAAAAAATATTTACACTCGTACGATAAGATTTCGTACAATTTTTCTTTATCAACTTTTGGATGTAGATGACAATATCTTGTTACAATTCTTTCTTTATCTAAGTTAAGAAAAAAGTTTACCATTGGATGAATAGTTGCATTCAAAGCCTTTGGATACCAGTGATTTTCACTATTAAAAGTGTTCGGTTTTACAACCTCAGTTTGTTTCATTTTACTTTTAATTAAAATTTTAAAAATACATCCACAAAGATAATTTATACAATATCTAAAAGATTTTAATTTAAGTACTATTTTTAATTAAAGCTAATAAAAAATGACTTGAGAATATTTTTTTAAGCATTACTATTGGTTAATATCTACAATTAAAACAGTGGAATATTTTTACCCGATAGTGAAAACTCATTATAAAATTAAAAATCCGGAAAGTTTACACTCCCCGGATTTTCCTCCCTTTAAACAAACACTATAAAAATTATTTAGCGTTTAATCTTAATTTTATTATTGCTTTTCAAATACTAGTACAAACTCATTATTAGTACTGTCGTTAACATAATGTAATTCTATTCTTGTACTGGTAACCTCAGTGATATACCAATCGTCATCCATTTGCCAATAAGGGAAAGTTCCTAAGTAATCTATTACAAAACGAAGCTTACCACTTTGGTCTCTAACTACATTCCAATGAAGTGTAGATGATATTTGATCATTGTTATTAAACCCAACTAAATCAGTATTACTTTGGAAATCGAAATCTATACTATAGTAATCTGCTGTAATATCTACACTATCTTCCAAAGCATAAGTAATCGACCAATTTCCGTCTGTCATCCATTCTTTTATTTGAACAACATCTTCATCTGGAGTAGAATTATCGCAATTTCTAACCAGTTTTAATTCTTTGTTTCCGCTCTCAAAAATAATTACTTCATTTGTTATACTTTTTACAACATAATAATCACCTAGAGTAGAATTATTAAAAATAGATAGCAATACTACCAATTGATCATTTGATGTAGATTCTGCAGTAAGGCTTCCATAAGAAATAACATCTCCGTTTGAAGCAATTGCAAATTCATTTTCATAGAAAGTAAATAAGAAAGGATTATTGTCTGTAAAATCAACACCATCTACAATTAAGCTATTTACCTTCCATTGGCATTCTAAAGCCGCATTAAAAAGTTCTTCTTCTGTGTAACAATTTTGTCGCTCTACAATGAAATAACCTCCGTTGTTATTAATAAATTTCATTCTGTTTTCAGCACATTGATAAACTTTCCACGTCCCGTTAATTGCTTGAATATTTGCTCCTGCAATATTTGATAATTCTACCTCAACATCGTTCGTAGCTGACATAGATATACTCCAGTTAGCTGTTGTTGATTGCCCATTTCCCGTTACAGAGAATGTTCCGTCTAAATCAAAACTTAAATCGTACTCTAACAAATCATTACTTCCATTAAAATCTACCACATTCCAAACACAATAATTTAAGTAATTTTTAACCTCTTCTTCGGTGCAATCGGGACTCGTCTGACATTCTTTTTCCATAACCATTTCAACACTGTCTTTTACAAAAACAAAACGACCATACTCACTACAATCAGTTACAGACCATTGACCATTTAAATCTTCATGTGTTCCTCCTCCTAATTGAGAAATCTCTACACTTACTGTGTTTGCTGTACTTTGAGAAGTTGACCAAACACCTTCAAATTGAACTCCATTTCCTGTTACTAATAGCTGTTGGTTTTCTTTAAAGTAAACATCATAATCCGTCAATTGATTATCTCCATTATACGATACAGCTACCCAATGACATTTCATTAACAATTCATCTACATACGTTTCTGTACAATCAGAATCATCATCATTGTAATCATAGTCATCATCTTCATCGCATGCTTCATCAGCATTACTCAAAGCTTCATCTAATTCTTGATTACTAGCCACTTCAATGATTTCGCCAGAAGGATTAATTAAAGAAACAGGAAAGTTTAGACTTGCCAAAATAGCCCCATCAAGTGATTCCATAAAATGATACAATTCACTATCATTATTAATTGTTTTTGTCTCAATAATTTGAAAACTAGTATTGTAAATTGAAAAAGAAATTGGATACTTAAAATCAATACATTCAATATCATCATCTTCTTCATTTTCACCCACACAGCCTTCAATTGCTTGATTTAATTCTTCTTGACTATTTAAAACAATTTCTGTGTAATTATTTAAAGTAACATGTATAGGAAAAGTAATTGCTACCTCATCATTATCATTCGTAAATTCATCAAGAATTCCTTCTAAAACACTGTAATCTGTTATACTTTCGATAGTAACTGTTATTCCGTTTGCAGTAACTGTCACTGGTAAGATGATTTCTAAACAATTAGCATTATCAATAATATTATCAACAGAACCATCGTTTGTAGCTGTTCTGCTCATTAAAGTTGCCGTAGTTGAGTTGTTTTTAATAATTGATTCTTCTGTAGGGTTTACAATATTAACTTCCTCCTTTTGACAGGATGTTAATAAGGCAAAAACCATTAAGGGCAAAAAAAATAACTTTTTAAATTGTCTCATAATATTTACTCTATTTAATTAGTTTTTATTTGATTCTTTTCTTTTTCAAAAGCTTTTTCCCGCTTTTCAGTAATAGAACAATTCAGTCTTAAAAATTCCTACCTTGACTTTAAAAAAAAATTATCGCTATTTTGCAATACACTAATTTAAATCCTCTTAATGCCTAAAGATCTACATAAAAATATTTGCCAACAATCTCTATTTGAAGCGTTTTTTAAAAAACATTCAAAAAATTTATACAGCTTTTTATATTATAAATATGGAGAACGTTTAAATCCTCAAGATAAAATGCAAGAAGCGTTTATAAAACTTTGGGAAAACTGTAAAAAAGTAACTCCAGAAAAAGCTAAAAGTTTTGTTTATACGATCGCTAATAATTTAATGCTAAATGAGGTTGCGCATCAAAAGGTAGTTTTGAAGCATCAAAAAATACAACCTAAAGAGCACACCAACGAATCTCCAGAGTTTTTAATGCAAGAAAAGGAGTATTTAAAAAAACTGGAAAATGCCATTTCAAATTTAACAGAAGCCGAACGTGTTGCATTTTTAATGAACAGAACAGAAGGAAAACGTTTTAAAGAAATTGCGGAGATATTAAATATTAGCACAAAAGCGGTAGAAAAAAGAATTTACGGAGCTTTAAAAAAACTACGTGAAGAAATAAAAGAATTATAAAATCTAAAAAATAGGTAGGAGTTTTTACAACTCAACTGTTATATAATTGATAATCGTAAGATGAATAAAGAAGAATTAATAAAAAAATGGTTAGACAATAACCTTAATCCTGAAGAGCAAAAAGCTTTTGAGGCATTAGAGGATTATAACGACCTCATCAAACTTTCTAATTACAGTAAAGGTTTTAAAGCTCCTGAATTTAATTCAGATGAAGCTTTACAAACTGTTTTAGAAGTTACTAACTCTAAAAAACAGCCAAAACAAAATTGGTTGTACAAAGCTATGCAAGTAGCTGCTGTCTTGGTAATTGGTTTGGGTACTTACTTTTATTCTATTAACCGAAATACAAACTACATCACTAGTTTTGCAGAGAAAACAGAGATTTCGTTGCCTGATAATTCTATTGTTAATCTAAACGCTCAATCAAAACTTTCATTTAAAAAGCATAAATGGAATACTAAAAGAAATCTTAAGCTTGAGGGTGAAGCTTTTTTTAAGGTAGAAAAAGGAAGCACTTTTAATGTTATTACTTCTTCAGGAACCGTAACCGTTTTAGGTACACAGTTTAATGTAAAACAACGCAACAATTATTTTGAGGTAATTTGTTATGAAGGCTCTGTGCAAGTAGCTTATAAAAATAAATACACTAAATTAAAACCTGGTCAATCCTTTTTAGTAATCAACAATACCATTACGAATACCTCAACTGCTAACAAACAACCTCTTTGGTTAGACAATACTAGTGAATTTAAAAGTATTCCGTTTAAAGAAGTTATTGCAGAGTTTGAAAGACAATTTAATGTAAATATTAACACCGAAAATGTGGATATTAATCAATTATTTACAGGAAAATTCTCTCATAACAATATTAATATAGCTATACAATCGATAACACAACCGTTACAATTAAAATACGAACAAACTAATAAAACCATAACTCTTAAGCGTGAATAAACCTTTAAAAGTTACGCTACTTTTATTCTTATTTTTTTTAGGTAGATTTTTAGTAAATGCACAAACTAAAAGTCAACCTTTAAGATTATTATTGCCCACTATTGAAAAGCAATACAATGTTAGTTTTTCGTATGCAGATAATACCATTAACGGTGTTTATGTAAATTTAGATTTTACCAACTTATTATTAACCGAAGTATTAAGCGCTATTGAAAGTAAAACGCAACTTCGTTTTAATCAATTAAATGATACTTTTATAACTATTCGTAAGAAAACCGCTTCTGATAATTTTGTATTTCAAGAACTAGAAGAAGTTGTGGTAAATAACTATTTAACTTCTGGTATTTATAAAAACAATACGGGTAGCATTACGATAAAACCAGTTCAATTTGAAATTTTACCTGGGCTAACCGAGCCCGATGTTTTACAAATTATACAAGCACTTCCTGGAGTTATTAGTGTAGATGAAACCGTTTCTAACATTAATATTCGTGGCGGAACACACGATCAAAACCTGCTTCTTTACGATGGTATACGAATGTATCAATCGGGACATTTTTTTGGGTTAATTTCAGCATTTAATCCTTATTTAACCAAACATGTTTCTGTAATAAAAAATGGTTCGAGTGCTAAATATGGAGAAAGTATTTCTGGAATTATAGATTTAAAATTAGATGATGAAATTAGCCATAAACAAGAATTTGGTGTTGGTATCGATTTAATTAGTGTAGATGGTTTTGCGATTCTTCCTTTAGGTAAAAAAACAGCCTTACAAATAGCAGCAAGACGCTCTATAACCGATTTTGCAAACACACCAACCTACGACCAATATTTTAAACGTGTATTCCAAGATTCTGATTTAACCAATACAAACAGTGCTTCAATTTCTAAAAATGAAGACTTTTATTTTTACGATACTTATTTAAAATTTCTATACGATATTTCTGAAAGAGATAAGCTCCGTATTAACTTTTTATCTATTTACAACAGGTTAAATTATCAAGAAGAAGCCACTATAAATACCGTTAATGAAGCTTCCGATAGTGAATTAAAACAAAAAAGTTTAGCTGGTGGAATTTCTTATCTACGTAACTGGAACGACAAGCTAACTACAAATGCGCAGGTTTATGTATCTAAGTACAATTTAAATGCAACGAACTACGATATTTTAAACGATCAACGGTTAATACAAGAAAATGTAGTTATTGATGACGGAATTAAGTTTGATGTAAATTATAGTATAAATTCCACCTTACAACTAAACACAGGGCTACAATTTGCAGAGGTTGGTATTAGCAATTTAGAAGACGTTAATAATCCGTTATTTAGTAGTTATATTAAACGTGTGTTGCAAACCTATGCTATTTATACCGAAGGAGTTTTTCAACCCAAAAATAAAAATTCAATCGTTAAATTTGGGGTAAGACACAATTATTTTGAAAAATTTGACTTGCACTTAACAGAACCGCGCTTACATGTAAGTCAGCGTTTTTTGAATCATTTTAAAGCAGAACTTTCCGCAGAATTAAAAAGTCAAAGCACTTCTCAAATTATAGATTTACAAAACGATTTTTTAGGGATTGAAAAACGTCGTTGGGTATTAGCAAATAATTCAACCATTCCTGTTTTAAAAAGCAAACAAGCTAGTTTTGGTATTAGCTTCGACAAAAACAAGCTACTTTTAAGTGCGGAAACGTATATAAAAAAAGTAGATGGTATTACCACGCGTAGTCAAGGTTTTCAAAACCAATATCAGTTTGTAAATGCAACGGGGAGTTACCTTGTAAAAGGAATTGATGTTTTAATAAACAAACGTTTTCAGAATTTCAGTACGTGGCTAAGTTATTCGTACAGTGATAATAATTACACGTTTAACACATTAAACTCAGGAGATTCTTTTCCGAATAACTTTGATATTACGCATGTTGTTAATTTCGCTGGTACTTATCAAATTAATAAATTTAAAATCGCTTTGGGTTTAAATTGGCATTCCGGAAAACCCTACACGCAGCCCGAAAATATGGATAGCAATACTATTGTTTACCAAATACCAAACAGTAGCAGATTAGAGGATTATTTAAAAGTAGGCTTCTCTTCTTCCTATCAATTTAATTTAGGGAAACACAAAGCGCATTTAGGACTTTCTATCTGGAATGTCTTAGACAAAAAAAACATCATTAACACTTACTATACCAATACAGGTGATATGATTTCTAAAATTGAAAACCAATCGCTCGGTTTTACTCCTAATCTAAATTTTAGAGTTCGTTTTTAATTTAGTTTGCTTCTTACTATATTTTTATTGAACTTCGCTATCGGTGAATATCCACAATTAAAACAGATGGATATTCTTTCACACGTTGTGTACAATTTGAGAAAATGACATCTAAAAAAATAATCTATTTCATATTTTTAATATCCTTCAACTTATTTTTTTTAGGATGTGCTAGTTTTTCAAAAGACTTGACTTCAGACGGAACTGATTTAAAAAGTCAGACAGAATTTAATAAGATAAACGGAAAATATAGAATTTATAGCAAAACTGACTCATTGAATAAGAACAATATCTTTGAAAGCCTTACTGGAATTTGGTGGAAATCAGAAAAAAATAAATTAGAATTAAGTAACAGTAAAGAGAGTTTTGCGAAATTGACCATCATTAATGAAAAAGAATTAAAACTCGATATTTTTCAAAACAACGAAAGAATAAAAAGTGATACCTTAAATGGCATATTAAGAAATGGAATATTCTATTTAAATCAAAACTTAAGTATTTCTGGATTGCCTTATATTTTTGGAACATTTACAAATGACAAAAAACGAATTATTGTAAAAGACAATTCAATCCTAATAGATAGAATTAAACACGAATTTGGAGCTGTTGCAATAATTTTTCCAGCTGGATTTAGAAATTCAAGCGTATTAGAATATGAACGAATAAAATAAAACTGTACACAACATTGGTTGTATGCAATTTGAGAAAAACCCGAACAGTTAGAATTATGGTTAAAAAAATCCTTATTTTATTGCTTTTGCCTTTATTCTTGACTTGTTGTATTGGATATCATAGAATACCAAAAGACAACAATGGAGAACCTATTCTAAACGAAAAAGTGAATTACAAATTTGCAAAAATTCCTAACGAGAAAGATTTAACTAAAATTGATACTTCGGCATATTATGTTCAAATTTTTGAGGGTAGATATTATAATGATAACGAAAAAAAGAATCCTCAAATTTTGATTTTCCACAATGACGGATTTTTTAAAAAGACTTCTACTCTTTATTACTTGAAATACGACTCTCGAAATAAAAAATCTGTTTATTATGGCGGAAAATATAAAATAAAAGAGAACACAATTGAATTGGAACAGTTTTATCCATCTCGAGGTGGAAAAACGAATTATTATTCGAGAAATATTACGAAAGGGGAAATAAATGGAGATAAATTAATTTTTGATAATGGACCATCTCTTTTTACGATTTATGAAAAAAAGTATAACCTGAATTAAAAACTGCACACAACAAAGAACTGAGGTAAAAAACAAGTAAATTTTACACTTTTTTAAACCAAAGTACTTTTATAATTTGCATCATAAGGCAATCCGCTTTTTACAAT
>NZ_VNIA01000007.1 GCF_008124875.1 Tenacibaculum adriaticum | reverse complement strand
GCTCCTAAACTTACCCCACTTGCGGTACACGTGCCTGCATCTACATTCACCGTGACTGCCGATGGACAAGCACTGATCGTTGGATTGATATTGTCGACTACTGTAACTACTTGTGTACACGTAGCGGTGTTTCCTGCGGCATCCGTTGATGTCCAAGTCACCGTAGTGTCTCCGATTGGGAAGGTTGCTGGCGCATCATTCGTAATCGTTGGTACGCCACAGTTGTCTGTGCCTGTTGGGGCTGCTCCTAAACTTACCCCACTTGCTGTACACGTGCCTGCATCTACATTCACCGTGACTGCCGATGGACAAGCACTGATCGTTGGATTGATATTGTCTACTACTGTGACTGTAACTGCTAATTCATCTGTACAACCATTTGCTGTAGTTGCTAAAACATAATATGTCGTAGTTGTTGCTGGGCTTACTGTACTACTTGCTAATATATTCGCTCCATCTGCTGGTGTTGTACTGTGATATGTATATGTTGCTCCTGTACTATTCGCATCTGTAATTGCTAGAGTTGACAAATCAAAACCACCACTAGGACATGTTATTGGCGTATCAGTAGTATTTATACTTGGCACCTCATTTACTATAATTGTTCCTGTTGCACTTATCGCACCACATCCCCCTGTTAATGGAATATCGTAGTTAAAGGTTCCTCTTTCTGTTGGTGTTCCTGTAATCGTGATTACATCTCCTGCCCATGATGCTGTTACACCTGCTGGCAAGTTTGACACTACTCCGATTCCTGTTGCTCCTGTTGTAACATGAGTAATATCCGTCAATATCGAATTAACACATAATGTTGGAGTACTCGATGCTGCTCCTACAGTATTGTTATTAATATTAAATATCTGGGTTATATTTGTACTATTACCACATTCATCTGTTACACTATATGTTCTAGTAACAACATTACCTGTTGTAACATCATTTACATGAGCTACTGTTGGTGATGATGTACAATTATCTACTTCATCATTTACTAAAGTAATATCTGGCGGTGGTATAGATCCTGCGCACACATCTTCAGCAGGAAGATTACTTGCGGTTGGAGCTTCTGTATCACTAACTGTTATCGTTGTCTTATAAGCAGCACTTGTATTCCCTAATGCATCTGTTGCTTGATAAGTTATAACCCTAACAAATGAATTACCACAACTTCCTGCTGTTGTAATATCACTAACTATCGAAACTGTAGGAGAGCTACAATTATCTGTAGCTACGGGAGGTGTAAATACAGGCTCTGGAGTGCCACAAAAAAAGAAAATACCTTTCGACGTTGGATCAAAACCAAAATTAACACCAGTCCATTCTATATTCCCTGTGGAACCGTAAGCTACTATAGCTCCTGTTCCTGTAATTATAAGATCGTAAGTACCATCTCCATTATCTATTTCTGAATATGTGAATTCTGAATTATTGGATAGTTGAGAATAATCTAATGTGTAATCAGCATCATCAATAATTACCTTCCAACTATCAATATCTGTTCCTGTTGTATTTTGAATCTGTATACCCCAAGAATATTGTGCTTCATTAAAATAGGTAGTATTTATATCTGTACACGAAGGAAGTGAAGATGGTATCTCATCTGCACATTCAAAAGTTAAATCTAAACTTCCTGCTGCAGTTGTGAATACTGGAGCTTCATCATCTACCGTAACTGTAACTGCTAATTCATCTCGACATCCTAATCCTGTAGTTGCCAAAACATAATAATCTGTAGTACTTACTGGACTTACAATAGTACTAGCTAATTCATTAGCCGAAGTAGCTGGGGTAGCACTATGGTAAGTGTATGTTGCACTCGTACTATTTGCATCTGATATTGCCAAAGTAGATAAATCAAAACTCCCTCCACTGGCACAAATCATTGGCGTGTCTGTTGTACTTATATCAGGAGAAGGATTAACTGTTATTGTTACAGTTGCTGTATCTGTATCTCCTGTATCGTCCGTAATTGTATATTGAAAACTATCTGTAGTAGTTCCTGGATTTGAAGTATATTCAATAACATCATCTGCTATACCCGCAGCTCCTAAAACTATTGTTGCAGTACCATTTGTTGGTGGTGACGTAATCGCTATATATGCACCTGATCCACTAGGTCCATTCACTCTAAAATCATCTATACCATTACCATTATCATCGAAAACAGCTAATTTTGTCGCTGTTTTTTGACAAACTGTAAAAACATCATCTTGCGCCACTGGCATACAAGCATTTGTTCCGTCATCTATAACTGTTTTTGGATCGTATCCATATTCTTGTTCATCTGTACAACCATCATTATCTGAATCTAAATCTAAATAATCAAATATCCCATCCCCATCTGAATCAGGACAACGTGTTATTGCAGCTTCATCAAAATTAATTGGATCACTCATTGAAATAACAAACGAGTATGTACCTATAGGCAACACTATCGTTCGCTCAAAATACGTCCAACCTGCATTTTGTGAATCCCCTCCAGAATTTACTGTAATCGTGCCCGAAGTATCTACTATTGTGCCTCCTATTCCAGTACCTTGACGTATAGAAATACTTCCTGTACCAGACCCATTATCTCTTGCTGAAAAATAACCAGAATAAGTAACCTGTGTCTCTTCTGTAAATGTGAATGCCTGATAAAAGTCATTTGATCCACTAGCTATATCCAAATAATATTGATCTTCTCCTGCACCAGTATCTGGATTCGCATCTTCATAAGGACCTCCTATATAAGGATTAGGTCCAGCATCAAGTATACCATCAACCTTAACTATATTTGCCCGTTGACCTCCTCCAAGTTGCCAAGGAGAAATAGTATCTACAAAATTATTTCCATAAATAAAACTACCATCATCATAAATATTGAATCCTCCTCCTTCTAAAAAATTAACACATTCTTGAGTATCTAAAATACCATCATTATCATCGTCTAAATCACAAACATCCGACACTCCATCTCCATCAGAATCAAGATTGCCAGAAGCTACCGGATTACATGGATCCACTACAGAAATACAAGAAATTGCAGCTACCCAACCCGTTCCGCGAACAGAACCATCAGATTCAAAAACAAAATGCAATGAAGTACCCGTTGAAGTTATTGTAGATGGTATATTACTATTACAATAAACACCTATAAGACTAGCTGAAGCATTAGCCCCATCATAAACTCTCAATTCATCATAGCAGGCACTTGCTCCGTTTCCCTCAACATCGAAAGAAGTAAAGTTAAAAGATAAAGCATTTCCATTGTTTGATGTAAAAGTTACAGAATAAAACTCATTATCATTATATCGTGTACCTCCATTTCTTCTATTAGAGTCTCTAAAACTACCTGAACAAGTACTTATTGTTTGTCCATTAAACGCATCAATCTCATAAATTTGAGCATTAACCTGCATTAGTGAAGATAAAAAAAGCATGGCAAAAACTACCAATACTTTTATTGGGGATTTTAAAGGGTAAAAGTTCATCATATTGATTACTTTAATTTCAACTAATTTTAGTAATTATTTAAAAATTACTATATTTTTTAAATTAAAAACACGCGAATAACGCAATCAATCGACTTTTAGATGTAGAAAAAACGTAAGTTTTAAATATGAAATTTAAATTCTTTTTGGGAAGAAAAAAAAAAACAAACCCCTTAAAAACAGAACATTAATCCTTAATCAAACTTCATCACTGAAGCTTAAAAGTAGATTGAGTAAGGGGGGTTTACTCTGCAAATGTACAAATACCTTACTTAATTACGATATTTTGACACATTTTTTTTAGCTAAGTCACAAATTTAACGTATACCTAAAATTAACAACAAAAAAATTAACCTAGTATAATATACTACATTTATTGTATACTTTATATCTATTTAAAAAAAATTAATAATAATTTTTTATTATTTGAAAACGCGATAAAAAAAAGCTTTAAAGGGATTTATTTTTTAAGCAAAAGGATGAATAGCTTATTTAAAATAAACGCTCTTAAAATGACTGTAAATTGATTTTTAGTGTAAAAAACAAAAAAATAGGTGAAATTATGGTATTAGTGTTTTTAACTTTTGGACAGCTGTATCTATTTCAGCCTTATTTGTGAATTTGCTAAATGAAAAACGAACAGATGCTTTTTTAGCTTCTTCTTCATTTAAAAAAGCAGTTAATACATGTGAACCTTTATTACTTCCACTTTGACATGCGCTTCCTCCCGAAACGGCAATTCCTGCCAAATCCAAATTAAATAAGACCATATTATTAATAATTGGTAATCGTGCATTTACAATTGTATAAGTACTTTTTTCTAAATTAGAAGATAAACCATTGAATTGAATCCCTTTCGTTTTATTTGTTAATTCATCAACGAAATACCTTTTTAAAGACGCTATATAAACTTGGTCATCTTTTAAAGTATTGTAAATAATTTCTAAGGCTTTTTGCATACCCAAAATAGCATGTACATTTTCAGTACTAGACCGCGCTCCTTTTTCTTGCTCACCGCCATATAACATTGGTTTCACTCC
Source organism: Tenacibaculum adriaticum (assembly GCF_008124875.1). Classification (GTDB taxonomy): domain Bacteria; phylum Bacteroidota; class Bacteroidia; order Flavobacteriales; family Flavobacteriaceae; genus Polaribacter; species Polaribacter adriaticus. Next base: position 75,806 of record NZ_VNIA01000007.1, on the reverse strand, counting down.
AAAGCCTTTTTTAAAATAAGCAAAACCTATCCCTTTTGGTCCGTGGAATTTGTGTGCGCTAGCTGCAATAAAATCTATTGGAGTTTTTTGTAAATCAATTTGATAATGACCAATAGCTTGTACAGTATCTGAATGAAAAAGCACATTGTACTTATCACAAATATCACAAACCTCATCCACAGGTAAAATATTTCCTATTTCATTATTTATCATCATCAAACTAACCAATGTTTTTTGGTCTGAACCTGATAAAACCTGCTCTAAATGATGTAAATCTACAGAACCAAATTCATTTATATTTACATAAACAACTTCAATATTATACTCTTTTTGAAGATGTTCTACAGTGTGTAAAACCGCATGATGCTCTATGCAGGAAGTAACAATTCTTTCTACCTTTAAATTTGTAACCGCGTTAAATAAAATTAAATTATCTGCTTCTGTTCCGCTAGACGTAAAAATGATTTCACTTGCCGACACATTAAAATGTTTTGCAATGCTTTTACGCGCTGTTTCTATCGCTGATTTTGCTTTACGACCAAATTGGTGTGTAGAAGAAGGGTTTCCAAAATTATCTATCATAGATTGTTGCATTACTTTTACAACTTCTGGATGCATAGGTGTCGTTGCAGCATTATCTAAATAGATGGGCTTCATTCTGTTTTAATTTAACATATTATAGCCTACAAAAATACAACTATTATAAAACTTGTTATGTGTTTTGAAAAATATATACTTCTGTTGCTCCTAATCCATATTGTTGATAAGATGCGTCTGAATACTTAACAGGATATTTATTAAATAAATAATGGAGCTCTGTTTTTAAAACACCTTCCCCCACCCCATGAATAAAAACAATTTTTGATATTTTTTTTTTAATACAATATTCCAGTTTATGACGAGCCGTATCTAACTGCAAGTTTAAGATATCGAAATTATCCATTCCTCGAGTAGATTTCACTAACTTTTCAGCATGTAAATCTACCTCCATTACTACTTCTTTTTTTATTTTTTTGAAAGATGATTTTGATTTTTTAGGAGCGTGAATTTTATCTTTTAAAAATTGATTATTGATATCAGAATATTTAGCTAGCTCATTTTGCTCAACTTCTATTTTTACCAATTCTGAACTCAAATATGAGTATTGCATGCCATCATCTGCCTTAATTAAAACAATATCATTTTGAATACCTACAACGTATCCATTAATAACATCATCTAAAACTGCTACCTTATTACCGATTTCTAAACACATCCTTAACTTTTACTTAATTATACTAACTACAGGTTCTTTATACTTTTGCATTTAATAAAGAAACGTGTAAAAATATATAAAACTTGCTTTAATTGTAAAAAGAAAAAATGATTAATACCCACAACATTAACACTAAAACCTTTTTTGAAAACGCTAAAAAAAACATTACGCTTACCGAGGAAAGATTAACTTTACTAAAGAGTATTGCTACTAAAATTGTTAATGAACTTGCAGATCGTAATAAATTAAACTTAAATTTTATTTGCACACACAATTCTCGAAGAAGTCAAATAGCGCAAGTTTGGTCATTCTACGCAATTGAATATTTCAAATTGACAAGTATTCATCCTTTTTCTGGAGGAACAGAAGTAACTGCATTTCATAGAAATACTGTTAAAAGCTTACAAAAAGTTGGCTTTGAATTTAGTGTTGTAGATTTTTCTCATCAAAACCCACGATATTTAATCACATTTAAAGATACTAGAAAATCTATTTTAGGATTCTCTAAAACTTTTGATAACGAAGCAAACGAATTTCCGTACATTGCTATTACCACTTGTGATAATGCTGATGAAAACTGTCCTTTCATACCCGATGCTATTCATCGTTTTCATTTACCTTATATAGATCCAAAAATCGCCGATAACACAGAATTCCAACAAGAAAAATACTTGGAAACTAACCAACAGATTGCTGGTGAAATTTTTATTCTTTTTAATGAGGTCAGCAAACAATTAAACGACTAAAAAAAGGTTCGCAAATGCGAACCTTTTTTATACTTCTATATTTTTATCATACGGAATACTTTCTAAAATATGCTCGATGCATGCAGTTCTTGCTTCTGTTTTACGATTTGCTCTTATAATTTTCCAAGGCGCTAATACCGTATTTGTTTTTTTAAACATCTTTCTTTTATAAACTGTATAATCGTCCCACAATTCTTGCGCACTCTCATCTACACGACTCATTTTCCATTGCTTTAACGGATCTGTTTTAATATCTTCAAATCGTTTTGCTTGTTCTTTTTTTGAAATAGACATATAAATTTTAACCAAACGAATTCCAGATTGCATGATCATTTTCTCAAACCCGTTTACTTGCTTCATAAATATCTTATACTCTTCTTCCGTACAAAATCCGTTTACAGGCTCTACCACTGCTCGATTATACCAACTCCTATCAAATAATACTATTTCTCCTGCTTTTGGAAATTGTTCTACATAACGTTGAAAATACCATTGTGTTTTTTGTTCTTCATTCGGTTTTGGTAATGCTACAATACGCATATGACGAGGATTAATACGTTCGGTAATTCTACGAATTGCACCTCCTTTTCCTGCAGCATCACGTCCTTCAAACAATACTACAATACGTTCATTATTTCTTATTGCCCATTTTTGCATTCGTATCAATTCTACTTGTAATGTTTCAAGTTTTTCTTGATAATCTACATAACGTAATGCTCTTTCTAAATTTAAAGGATCGCGAGACAAAACAGCCATCAATCCTTTTTTAGAATTTAATTTTTCAATTTCAACTTCAGTGAATTTATGCTCTTCCATATTAATCATTTTGTATTACAGAACGGTAATAACGCATTACAATATTAGGATCTGGGTTTAAATTGGTTAGTGCTTGCTCTTTATCATCATAATCAAACTTAGAAAGCACATGACGCATCGCTTCTAAACGTGCTGTTTTTTTACTATTCGTTTTTATGATTGTCCAAGGACAATAACTTGTATGGGTATTAGTAAACATTTCTCTTTTATAATACGAATATTTCTCCCACAATTCTTGCCCTTTTTTATCTACTGGACTAAATTTCCATCGTTTTAAAGGATTGTCTTTTCGTGCTTCGAAACGTTTTAATTGTTCTTCCTTCGTAATTGACAACCAAAATTTAATAATAACAATCCCATCTTCATACAACATATGCTCAAACTCAGGTACTTGCAATAAAAATTTTTCATATTGAGTGTCCGAACAAAACCCCATAACAGGCTCTACAACAGCCCTATTATACCAACTTCTATCAAAAAAAACAATTTCTCCTAAATCGGGTAATTCTTTAATATAGCGTTGAAAATACCATTGTCCTCTTTCCACTTCGGTAGGTTTATTTAAAGCTACCAAACGTGAAGAACGAGGATTTAAATGCTCCATAAAACGGCGGATATTCCCCCCTTTACCAGCAGCATCTCGACCTTCAAAAATTACAGCTACTCTTTTTTTGTGTTTTGCAACCCAATGCTGAAGTTTTACCAATTCTATTTGAAGATTTCGTAACTCTTCTTCATAAACTAATTCCTTTTTTACTTTTGAAAAAGGAATTTTTTTTTCACTAATAACATCTAATAATTCCCTATTCGATTTAACTCTATTAAAATCCTCTGCCGTAAGTTTAGGCGTGTTCTTCATAATAATTCACATAAAATATGAGAGACTAAAAGTAATAATTCTACACAAGAATTCTATTTATTTTTTTAAAAGTCTATATTTGTTTTTTTTATGAGAAAGACAATTACCTACTTATTTTTTTTTGTTTCAGTAACTATTTCTGCTCAAAAACAATACGCTAAAGAATTTAGTTTTGTTAACGACAATGATCTTTATATCTCTACTAAACAAGATCGATATTACACCAACGGGATGTTTTTTTCTTACAGATATTTGAGCGAAAAATCTTCAAAAAAAATTATAAAAAAGACGTACAAATTACAAGTCGGTCATGAAATGTACACTCCTTACAAGGCTATTGTAGCTACTATTTTGGAACATGATCGCCCTTTTGCAGGTTATCTTTATGGAGGCTTTACTGTTTCTAATTTTTACAACAACAATTCTGTTTTAAAACTTAGTACTCAAATCGGAATAATAGGTCCTTCAGCATATAGTGAAGAGTTAATGGAAGTAATTCATGATATTTATGATTTTAGAGAAGCTGATGGCTGGAAATATCAAATCAGTGATGCTTTTGCCATGAATTTTAACGGAACATACGTAAAAAACCTACGTACACTTTCTTCTTCAATTATTGATGTAAACTGGCATAATCAATTAAAAATAGGAACAGTTTATACAAATTTTTCTACAGGATTCTACTCTCGAATTGGTTTTTTACCTTTAGAAAACCTTATAAACTCGATAGCTTATAACGGAAATTTAAATAGTAAAAAATCAAATTTCAACAACACACCCGAAGCATTCTTCTTTATAAAACCTTTAGTTAATTATGTAGTATACGATGCTACTATTGAAGGGAGTTTTTTTAATAATAGCAGCGAAGTAACTTACGGTATTGAACCTTTTTTGTTAACTACAGAATTCGGAATCCGTTTTACTGCTAATCGATTTAATTTTGGATACTCTGCAACATATCATTCTAAAAAATTAAAAAGTGTACGAGTTCCTAAAGGGAATTTCTATGGGAGCATTCAAATAAACTACCTGTTCAACTAATCAACACTCACTAAAAAAGTGTTGATAAATTAATTTTAAAAATTCGTTTAATAGAATATCTTTGTAAAACTAATTTTAGCAAACAAAAATGAAATTTATTGTATCAAGTTCACAATTATTAAAACAATTACAAGTTTTAGGTGGCGTTATTAATAGCAACAACACTTTACCAATTTTAGATAATTTCTTATTCGAATTATCTGAAAACCAACTTAAAGCTTCCGCTTCAGATTTAGAAACCACTATGAGTTCTACAATCGATGTTGAAAGTAAAGACAACGGTTCTATCGCTATTAACGCACGTTTATTGTTAGATACTTTAAAAACATTTCCCGATCAGCCTTTAACCTTTAAAACAGAAGGTGAAAATACCATAGAAATTAGTTCTGACCAAGGAAAATACGACATGGCTTTTTTCAGTGGAGAAGAATTTCCAAAAGCTGTAGAATTACCATCACCTAGTAGCACAGCAGTACCTGCTCAAATTTTGGCTACAGCAATTTCAAAAACTATTTTCGCTGCTGGAAACGATGATTTACGTCCAGTAATGAGCGGTGTTTTCTTCCAGTTTAGCTCTAAAGACTTAACTTTTGTTGCTACAGATGCTCATAAATTAGTAAAATACACACGTACAGATGTAACTGCTGATAAAACTGCAGAATTCATTATGCCAAAAAAACCTTTAAATTTATTAAAAGGAATTTTGGGCGGTACTGAAGAAAATGTAACTATAGAATACAATGATACAAATGCTAAATTTACATTTGACAATGTAGTTTTAGTTTGTCGTTTAATTGACGGGAAATACCCTAATTACGAAGCTGTTATTCCGAAGGAAAACCCTAATAAATTAACAGTAGATAGAGCTTCATTTTTAAACTCTGTTCGTCGTGTATCTATTTTCTCTAGCAAAACGACACATCAAATCCGTTTAAAAATGGCAGGAACAGAATTAAATATTTCTGCGGAAGATTTAGACTACGCCAACAAAGCGGATGAGCGTTTAAGCTGCGATTACCAAGGAGACGATATGCAAATTGGATTTAACTCGCGTTTTTTAAGTGAAATGTTAAACAATTTAAGTTCTAATGATGTTTTAATTGAAATGAGTTTACCAAACCGCGCAGGAATTTTAACTCCGATAGACGGAACTGACGAAGGTGAGCAAGTTACAATGCTTGTAATGCCAGTGATGTTGAATAGCTAAAACAGTTAAAATAAAAAATAAATATAAAAACCGCAGAGAGTTCTGCGGTTTTTATATTTTAGAACTTTGTTATATTGTTAACATCTTTCACTTTTAAAAGTCATAAATAGTTGTAAATTTACGTCTTTGTTAATACATAAAATTAGTATGGGTAAAATCATTGCGATTGCAAATCAAAAAGGAGGAGTAGGTAAAACAACCACATCGGTTAATCTTGCTGCTGCTCTTGGTGTTTTAGAAAAAAAAGTTTTACTAATTGATGCCGATCCCCAGGCGAATGCAACCTCTGGTTTAGGTATTGATGTTGAAAGTATCGAGTTGGGTACGTACCAAGTATTAGAACTCACAGCTTCAGCAAAAAGTACAATTATACAAACAACATCTCCAAATGTTGATTTAATTCCTGCTCACATAGATCTTGTGGCTATCGAAATTGAATTGGTAGATAAGCAAGAAAGAGAATACATGCTTAAAAAAGCATTGAAAGACATAAAAGATGATTACGATTATATTTTAATAGACTGTGCTCCTTCTTTAGGTTTAATAACCTTAAACTCTTTAGTTGCTGCAGATTCTGTTGTAATCCCTATCCAATGTGAATATTTTGCATTAGAAGGATTAGGAAAATTATTAAATACTATAAAAAGTGTACAAAAAATACATAATCCAGATTTAGATATTGAAGGGTTATTACTTACAATGTACGACTCTCGTTTACGTTTATCTAACCAAGTAGTAGATGAAGTTCGTAAGCATTTTAGTTCTATGGTATTTGATACAATAGTACACCGAAACATTAGATTAAGTGAAGCACCAAGTTATGGTGAAAGTATTATTTCTTATGATGCTACTAGTAAAGGAGCCGAAAATTATATTCACTTAGCCAATGAAATTATAAATAAGAATTAGTAAAGAATGGCAAAAGCAACAAAGAAGCAAGCATTAGGAAGAGGATTATCAGCTTTGTTAAAAGAAACCGCTGAAGTAACATCTGCATCAGATAAAAACGCAGATAAAGTTGTTGGTAGTATTATTGAAATTGATTTAGATTGGATTGAAGTAAATCCTTATCAACCAAGAACATATTTCGACGAAGAAGCTTTACGAGAATTAGCAAGTTCTATTAAAGAACTAGGTGTTATTCAGCCTATTACTGTTCGTAAATTATCAGAAAACAAATTTCAATTAGTATCTGGAGAGCGTCGTTTTAGAGCCTCTAAACTTATTGGTAATAAAACAGTACCAGCTTACATTCGTTTAGCAAACGATCAAGAAATGTTAGAAATGGCGTTGGTTGAAAACATCCAACGTAAAAATTTAGATCCAATAGAAGTTGCTCTTTCTTACCAACGTTTAATTGATGAAATTCAGTTAACACAAGAAGAATTAAGTACTCGTGTAGGTAAAAAACGCTCTACAGTAACCAACTACTTGCGTTTATTAAAATTAGACCCAATTATTCAAACAGGTATGCGAGATGGGTTTATTTCTATGGGACACGGACGTGCTTTAATTAACGTTGAAAGTACAACGGATCAATTAAACATTTACGAAAAAATATTGCGCGACAAGTTATCTGTTCGTCAAACAGAAGATTTAGTTCGTAATTTAAAATCTGGAGCAATTGCTAAACCTGAAAAAAAGAAAAAACCATTACCTTTTATCATTTCAAATAGCGTAAAAGGATTAAATGATTTTTTTGGTAAAAAATTAGATATTTCTGTTGGTAATAACGGAAAAGGAAAAATTTCGATCCCTTTTGATTCTATTGAGGATTTTAATCGTATTAAAAATTTATTAAAGTAATTGAAATCAATTATTTACATAGCTTTTTTTATTTTCTTTTCGAGTTTTAACATATACGCTCAAAAAGATTCTATTACAGCAAATACAAAACAACTACAATTAAAACCTGCAGATTATAATCCATTATCTCCATCAAAAGCAGCTTTTTATTCTGCTATTTTTCCTGGAGCAGGTCAAATTTACAACAACCGTTATTGGTGGCAATTACCATTAATTTATGGTGGATTAGGAATTAGCATATATTCTTATATTGATAGCAGTAATGATTATGATCGTTATCGAACAGCTTTTAAAAGAAGAAAAGCTGGTTTACCTGATGAGTTTACTGTTGATGGAACTCCAATTATTTCAGATGCTGGTTTAGAAAGTGCACAAAGACAATTAAGTAAAAATAGAGATTTATCATTACTTTCTGCCATTTTAGTGTACGTTTTACAAATTGTAGAAGCAAGTGTTCGTGCACATTTATTACAATTTGATACGAACGAAAATTTATCAATTAGTCCAATGACAATACCAGATTACGATTTGGTAGAAGCTCCTAAAGTTGGAGTAACTTTAAAATATTCTTTTTAAAATGAAAATTGCCTTACTTGGTTATGGTAGAATGGGTAAAGAAATTGAACAAATTGCTTTACAACGTGGCCATGAAATTGTGATAAAAACCTCAGGGAAAGAAAATTATGATATTTCAAAAGCTGATGTAGCTATTGATTTTAGTGTGCCAACATCTGCTTATAACAACATTTCTAACTGCATCAACAATAAAATCCCTGTAATTTCTGGTACTACAGGTTGGTTAGAAAGATATGATGACATCGTTTCTTTATGTAAGCAGAAAAATGGTGCTTTTATTTACGCTTCAAATTTTAGCTTGGGAGTAAATATTTTTTTTGAATTGAATAAGCAACTAGCTAAAATGATGAATTCTTTAAAACAATATAACACTAATATTGAAGAGATTCATCACACCAAAAAATTAGATGCACCAAGTGGTACAGCAATTACCTTAGCAGAAGGAATTATAGAAAACTCTGATAAAAAAGATTGGGTATTAAACGGAGAAATTTCCGAAGAAATTATACCAATTACTGCTATTAGAACTCCAAATGTTCCCGGTACACATACAATTACATATGTGTCTGAAGTTGACACAATAGAGATTAAACATACCGCACATAACAGGCAAGGTTTTGCTCTTGGCGCAGTTATTGCAGCTGAATGGTTGGTAAATAAAACAGGCGTTTACACAATGAAAGATGTGTTAAACATTGGTTAAAATAAAAACAAACAGTAACAAATAACTCTTTTTGTTACTAACTTATTATCTAATATAAAATGATAATAATCTAAAAATAAAAAATATGTCATTAACTGGATGGTTAATTTTATTCTTGATAATTCAAGTAATACACTTTTTAGGAACTTGGAAATTATATGTAAAAGCAGGAAGACAATCTTGGGAAGCTGCTATACCTGTATATAATGCAATTATATTAATGGGTATTATTAATAGACCAAAATGGTGGGTTGTTTTGCTATTTATACCTATAGTAAATTTATTGATGTTCCCTATTATTTGGATAGAAACATGTAGGAGTTTTGGATTTAATAGTACAAAAGATACTTTGTTAGCTGTTTTTACACTTGGTCTTTACATATTTTATATCAACTATGCCACGGATGCAACACATATTGAAAATAGAAGTTTAAAACCTAAAACAGGATTTGGGGAATGGGTGAGTTCTATTGCTTTCGCTATAATTGCTGCGACCTTAGTACATACCTATTTTATTCAGCCTTATACTATTCCAACTTCTTCCTTAGAAAAAACATTATTAATTGGTGATTATTTATTCGTAAGTAAATTTCATTACGGAGCACGTGTGCCGATAACGACAGTTTCAGCACCTATGGTTCATGATAGCATTCCTGGTTTAGGTATTAAATCTTACTTATCTGACAGTAAAGAAGAAACCTACCGAAATTCTTTGAAAAATAAATTATCTTTGCCGTACATGCGTTTACCTGGATTACAAAAAATAAAACGCAACGACATTGTGGTATTTAGTTGGCCAGCAGATAGCACGAATTACATGTGGGGTGATAACTCTGGAAAATTTACCTACAAACCTATCGACAAAAAAACAAATTATGTAAAACGTTGTGTAGGTGTTGCAGGAGATACTTTAGAAGTACGTAACGGTTATGTTTTTATCAATGGAAAAAGAACTATTTTACCAGAAAGTGCAAAACCTCAATGGATGCATTTTGTTGATACAAATGGTAAACGATTTACTCAAGGTGCTTTAAATAGATATAACATTCGTGAAGGACAATTACTAAATGATGGGAGGTATTTATTAAATTTAACAGATGAAGAGGCTTCATTAATAGCTAAAAACCCTATCGTAAAAAGCGTTGAAAAATATATTAAACCCTCAGGAGAATATGATTCTCAAGTGTTTCCTCACAATCCAAAATATCCTTGGTCTGTAGACAATTTTGGTCCAATTTTTATTCCCAAGAAAGGAGCTACAGTTGAATTAAATGCTAATAGCATTCTTTTTTACGAACAAATCATCCGTAGATACGAAAATAATGATTTGACTATTTTTAATGATGATATTTATATCAACGGAAAAAAAACAAATACCTACACTTTTAAGCAAGATTATTTTTGGATGATGGGAGACAACCGTCAAAACTCTTTAGATGCTAGAGCTTGGGGTTATGTACCTTTTGACCATGTAGTCGGTAAACCTATTATGGTTTGGTTTAGCTGGGATGCACAAACGCGTTCTATTCGTTGGGACAGAATGTTTACTACTGTTAGCAACGGCAAATCAAAATCTTATTTCTGGATTGCTATCGTAGTTATAGCTGGTATTTTGTTCAGTATTTTTAAACCTAAAAAGAAAAAAGCTTAGCATTTGGCACTTTTTATACCCACATACTTCGCTCCTATTTCGCAATATGTAGCGATACTTAATTCTGAAGAAGTTATTTTTGAAGTTGAGGATAATTTTCAAAAACAAACCTATAGAAACAGATGTTATATCTACGGAGCAAATGGTAAACAATTAATAAATATTCCTGTAAAACACAATACATCAGAAGGTAGAAAAAAAACAAAGGACACTTTGGTTGAAAATGATTTTCCTTGGCAAAACCAACATTTTAAATCATTACAAACTGCTTATAGATCTTCTCCTTATTTTGAATTTTTTGAAGATGATTTAGCCATTATTTTTAAAAAAAAATATAAATATCTTGTTGATGTAAATATCGATACTCACCTGTTTATAACAGACGCTTTACAGCTAACTCAAAATTTTAATAAAACAAACACCTACGAGTTAACGCCAAACATGCAAGATTATAGAAATTTGGCTATAGCTAAAAACGGAGTTTCAATTAACATCCCTTCATACATACAAATGTTTGACGATAAACATGGTTTTATTCCTAATTTATCTATTCTAGATTTACTTTTTATGGAAGGCGGTAATACTTCTTCAATTTTGGAAACTGTTTCCTTAAATTTTTAAGTATATTTATTGTCTTTTTTCAAATAACTAATTACTAATGGACAATATAACTGAAACATTTCTTAAAAATAATTTAAGTGATATTTCTGATAAATCTATAGCTTTATTTAAAACATTAATGGGGTATAAAAAATATTCCAAAGGGGATATTATTTTAGATTATGGTAAACCTACCTCTAAATTTTACATTTTAAAATCAGGACTAGTTGGAAGTTTTATCAAAAACGATGAAGGAAATGAATTTATTAGGACTTTATATACACCAAACAAAAGTTTAGGCTCATTATCCGCTTTAATAAAAAAGAAAGGTTCTAATGCAAGATATGCCTGTTTAATAGATTGTGAAATTGTTGAAGGAGACTTTTATAAGTTTCGAAAGCTCGCTAATAAAAATTTAGAACTTTCTTTAATGTACAATAATGTGTTAGAACAAGTGTATTTAAGATCTGAAAAGAAAATAGATGAATTGTCTTTATTGAATGCTTCTCAAAGGTACTTAATATTAAAGGAGGATATTCCGAATATAGATAATTTACTACCTCAATATCAAATTGCTAATTACTTAAATATTACTCCTGTTCAGTTAAGTCGTATTCGAAAGAAAATGTTTTCTGAATAAAAAACCAATTATAAACATATGTTAATTTTAAAAACATTAAAATATTGTTACTTTGGAATACGAGATAATCCCCATAAAATCTTATCTCACCCTCTTTTTTAAAAAGACTTGTTATAAGCATAGCAAGTCTTTTTATTTTTTAAGAGTTATAAACCTACCTACCAGCGCGTTAACTTGAACAGAAATATCCAACTTAATAATTAAGAACAAATAAATAGCAACTATTAAAATGCTTTTTAAAATAATATTTACTAACGGATGTATAGGAGTCTTCCAAAAATAAAATTCTGGAGTAGAAAAGTTCCAAAAATAAAAAGCACATAACAATACAAATATTATTAAAAACATTTGCCATGTTTTGTTTGTAAAAGGTGTCATTCCAAATTTTTGTTTTACATACCATAATTTATAGGTATTAAAAACAAAAACTGTAACTAACGTAGCTAAAGCCAAACCATCTGTACCCATCTCTAAATAAAAATAAAAAAACTTATTTAAAAGGTAAACTGAAGCTGCCATACCCACACCTATTGGCAATGTTATACGGTAATGCTCTGAATTATTAATCATCGTGGTGTTATTTCCTAAAAACATAGTGTATAGTTTTACTGCAGAAATCATTAACACTACCAATCCACCACCTGCATATCCTTTTTCTGGCATTATTTTAAATAATTCATTAACACTACAATTTATCAACAAAAAAAACAATCCACTTACCAACAATAAATTAATAGAACTTTTTTTATACAAATTTTCTACTTCTTTATTATTACTTTCATTTAATGACTGTGAAGTTAATGGTTGTAAAATTTGTGCCATCGCTCTACCTGGTGCTTCAATAAAAGAACCTATAAAAACTGCTACTGTATAATATGCTGCTGCTTGAATAGTCTCTTTTCCGGGAATCATTACTTTATCGATATCCAAAATAATGGCACCAGCACTTCCTGCTAAAATAATATAACCTGAATATTTTATAATTTCCATATAATTATCTGGCAACTTAAAACTGAAAGTAGGTAAATACACCTTAAAAGCATAAAACATCATTACCAAGGTACGAAGAACATAAGTTGCTGTTAACACATAAATAAATCCAGATTTAGTAATCCATCCAAAGAAAACAGCTATTAACAAAATCATGACAGCTGCACGGTTCCAAAATTCTTTTAATACATTACCAAAAACAGTTTGTAAGTATACCTTAGACCAAGAATAAAAAACTTCAAAATATGCGCAACAAACAGCTATGATATAAATAATAATTGTGTAATCCTCAATTTGTTTATTTTCTTCTGTAACTTGAGTCATAATCCATTCATGAATATAATTCCAAAAGAAACCTATGGGTATCGCAAATAATAAAGGCAACATTAATGCTAAAGTTAAAAAACGATCTTTTTGCTCTTTTGATGTGTAAGAAGAAAAGAATTTAATAATAGTATACTGCACTCCAAATGCCGTAAGAGGCATTATTAAGTTAGAATAACTCAATAAAAAAGTAACTAACCCGTAAAATTCTGATTCTAAAATACGTGGGTAAAAAAAGATGGTATTTATACCGCCCACTAAAAATCCTAAATAGATAATTAGTGTGTTTTTAAATGATTGTTTAAATATAATTCCCAATTATTGTTGGATTAAATTTTTAATAATTTTTGCTAACTTTTCAGTTAAATTCTTGCGATGAAATTGTTCGATATTATTTGATTGGATTGATAAAACTCGACTTGAAAAATCATCGTATAATTTTAAAATTTGTTCTTTTAGTTTCATTTTATTTTCAAAACTAGTAATCGTACCTGAATTTGTTTCAGCTAAAATAGTTGCCAAATCTCCATCTTCAGGGCCAATTGCTAAAATAGGACGTTTTGCAGTTAAATATTCAAATAATTTCCCTGTTAAAATTCCTTTAGAATTTTTAGTATTTGGTATTAAAAGCAACAAAATTTGCGACATTTTCTGCAACTCAATAGATTCATTATGAGAAACGTATCCATTTAGTTTTAAATTATCCTCTAATCTATTCTTTTTGATAGAAATAATCGCTTCATCACAAACATTACCTGTTAAGCTTATCTCTAAATCATTTTTAAACTCGATGTTTTCTTCAGCAATTTCACTTAATACTTCCCAAAGTATCTTTGGATTACTTTGCTTAGGCAACAATCCAATATGAGAAATTGAGAACTTTTTATCTAAAGTACTATTATCTTCAACGAAAACTTCATCATCAAAACCATTCGTTATTACTTCTACATTATCCGTTTTTTCTAAAAATTCTTCTTTTAATGTATTGCTTACAGTTAAAACTATATCAGCATTTTGCAGTATTTTTTGCTCTAATTTTTCATTTTTTTGTTTAGCAAAATTACTCAAATTAAAGTCCTCAGCATAATACAATGTTGTCCAAGGATCACGAAAATCAGCTATCCATTTTATATTTGTTTTTACTTTTAATTTTTCAGCAATTAGATGCATACTATGTGGTGGTCCTGATGAAATAATTAAATCAATTTCATTTTCTGAAATATATTTTTTAAGATATTTTACCGATGGCTTTACCCAAAATATTTTTGGATCGGGTATAAAAAAGTTACCACGAATCCACGATAAAAATCCTCCTTTACTAATATTTGCTACTCCAGTTTTTTTATTTTTTTTATTTGGAAATATATCTTGAGGATTAAAAACTGGTTGTTTTAAGACTTTTACATCAGGTATTTCTTCTAACAGTTTTTCATCAATTGTAGGATAATCTGCATTTTTAGGCACATATACCACAGGAGTAATACCAAATTGTGGTAAATATTTCACAAACTTTAACCAACGTTGTACACCTGAACCGCCGGCTGGTGGCCAATAATATGTTATGATTAAAACTTTCAAATTAAGATTCTATTTCTTGTAAAAGTAACTTTTCTCTGTTAGAAATAGAGAAATTATTTTCTATTTGAAAACGAGCTTTTATTCCTTTCTCTATTCTTTCTTCTTCAGTTAAAAATAAAATTTTTTCAATCATTTTTTTTACAATATCAACACCTCTCTTTTCTATGATAAATCCTGTTTTTCCTATTACATTAGGTAAAGCTCCAGCATTTGACACTATAGGAATACAACCACACAACATTGCTTCAGACAATGCGCAACCAAACCCTTCGTTAACAGATAATTGCAAATAAAATTGATGCTCTTGATAAAATTGTTTTAAAACTTCTTTTTTAACAAACGAATAAAAGATTACATTTTTACCAACTTTAAATTCTTGTTGAACTTCTTCAGATAAACCAACAATTGTAAAAATTTTATTTGGGAATTGCTTTGCTACATTAACAATCAAATCAATTCCTTTAAAAATAGCAGTAGATTTTTTACTAGCTGAAACAACTGTTATAAATTCTTTACGCTTTATAAACTGAGTATTATATGTCCAAAAATCAGTGTCAAATCCGTTTGGAATTACTTTAATTGGTGTTTTCAACTTGGGAAAATGAGCCTTAAATCCTTGATTTTTTATGAAAATAGTTTCATCAAAAGTATGAACTTGCTCTATTAACGAAGCATCAACTGGGAGTAGTTTTGTAGCATATTGTTGAGACTTTTTTACAAAAAAAAGCAATAAAGGTTTTCTTAAACTTCCATAATTATATTCTGGAAACAAAACACAATCAGTTCCGTTTAAAATAAGTAGTGTTTTCTTTCTTAATAGCTTACCAAAAAGCACAGGTAATAATGAAAAATACCCTGCAAAACTTATAACTATTACTTTTGAACTTTGAATGTTTCTTATTAAGAAGAAAAATTGTGTGATTAAATTTAATGGAAGTATCGAAGCTTTATTCCATAATAAATCTTGAGTTTTAACATTGTATTTTTTAGACAAAAATTCAATATCAGAATTAATAAAAGATGATTTTTGAGGATAAATAAAAAGGATTATTTCTTTCAAGTATAATGTAAATTTAAAACCAAATTTACATATTTAATTTATTAAAATAAAAAGGAAGCCCGTCAGCTTCCTTTTTACTTATTTGATTGGGGATATATTCGAAACTAATCCCTTTTCATAGCGCCCTTCATCTTTTTCATACACTATTTATACAGCAAATATATTGCCTTAAAAAGTCTAATAAAAAAACTATATTGCTCTTTTTATAAAATGTGCTTTATTCTTAACATAATTAAACATACTTTTTATAAAATATTTTTCTTAAGACGCTTTAAATCAAACAATGAGGCCCAATTACATTTTTATTACACTTCTTCCTTTTTTACTGTTTTTTTATAATTTAAGTTCGCAGAATTTACCTAAAAATGAATCTTTTTACTTAGAAAAACTAGCAAGCTATAGAAATATTGATAATGATAGTTTTGGTTTTTATGCAAAAAAACTACAAAACTCAAAAATTGATTGTAATAAAATTGAAGGTTTCAATTCTGAGGCTTATTTCCATTACTGTAATAAAAATTATGATAAAGCAGAAAAATATGCGAATATAACATTAAATGAAATTGAGAAAATATTAATTAAAAAACCTAAAGATTCCTGTATTATTATACAAAAAATGAGCGCTATTAACAGGTTATTTTGGATTAGTAAAAACAGAGAAAACTACACACAAGCATACGAGTACTTATTACAAAAGAGCGCAATTAATAAAAGTTCCTTAGTAAATAAAAGAGTACAATTAACTCATCGAATTTCTACAGAAATGGAAAAAGCTCTTATAAAAAAAGAGCTAAGAATGGAAGAAGAATCTAAAGAAATATTATTAGCCCTTATTTCTGAAATTAATAGTGAAACCTATATAAATAATGCTATCACTAATGATAATCTCAAGATACAAAAAGCTCATATTTTAAATTCAGTAGGTACAACTTACATGGCTTTGAGCAGTAAAAAAAATAATCAGAGTTTATTAGACTCTGCTCAAATATATTATGACAAAGCTTATGAAACAGTTAAGCAATTAAACCCACTACATAAAGATTCTGAAATCATATATAACTTTAGAAAAACCGAAGTTTTGGTTGCAAAAAAAGAGTATAAAAAAGCTCTTGAGTTAATAAATAATTACCCGAATATTAGTAATGGATATAACTATCATCATCATGAATATTTAGAAAAAATGATTTGTTTTCATAATTTAAACAAAGTCGATTCCGCTATTTATTATGCAAATAAACTGTTGAAAGAAAAATGTAAACGCAGTACACTTATAACCGTTTATGACATTCTTTCTAATCAATATTACAATTTAAGAAAGCTTGACAGTGCTTATAAATATTCTAAACTAACTATAAATGAATTTAACATAGCTAAAGAGCATAAAGAAAAAACTTACCAATTACTTTACAATAACGACTTTGAAAAGGCAAAAAAATTAAATCATTTAATTACAGAACAAGAATCAAAAAGTAAAATCATTTTAATAATTTTTATTTCTTTATTTTCAGCTTTGAGTCTATCTTTTCTATACTACTACTTCTACATAAAAAGAGGAAATAAAACTATTAAAAACTTAACAGAGAACACAAATAATCAAGCAAAAGTAGAATATAATATTGACGTAAATTTTGAAAAAGAAATTATCTCAAAAATTAAAGAGATGGATAAAAATTTAGAATTTTTAAATTCTGATTTTTCAATTAATTCAATTGCTGAAAAGTTAAATACAAACTCAACTTATATTTCTTTTATTTTCAATAAAAACAAAGGAGAGACTTTTAAACAATACTATACCAAAAGAAAAATAAATTACTTGGTTAACAAGTTAAAAACAGACAAAACCTTCCGTAAATACTCTATACAAAGTTTAGCTGAAGAAATTGGATATAGTAATGCTTCTGCCTTTACAAGAGCTTTTAAAAAACATCTAGGTATTACACCTTCTGTATTTTTAAAAACTCTTGAAGAATAATTATACATTATTTTTTCTTCTTTTCAAAGAAAAACCACCCAACAGGAATTAATAATAACAATACATAAGAAATTAATGATATAGTTTTTCCTTTCTGGATAACTTTTGGTTCAAATTTAAATTCTATTTTATGTTTTCCTGCAGGAATTTCCATTCCGCGTAAAACATAATTTACTCTATAATGTGGTTTTAATCTTCCATCTACATAAGCGTTCCATCCATCTTTATAATAAATCTCGGAAAAGACTGCAAATTGCTTTTTTTGAGAATTACTCTCATAAACTAATTTGTTAACATCATATTTTGTTAGCCCTATAGTTGCTGTGGAATCTTTATCAAATGATGTTTTATAATCTGAATTATAAATTTTATTTAACTCTTGATTTTCAACTACAACTTCATTTTTAGTATCCAAACTATCCAAAGCTTTCATTTCTTCGTTCGCAGAATTTACAACATGTAATTGCTTTACAAACCATGCATTTCCATTGGCCTCTAAATTCGTTTGCACTTTATCTTCTCCTACAATTATATATTTAGTGTTTAGCATATTTAACACTTCCATATTATTCTTAGCTATTTGGTAATCAAACAATTCTTGATAACGTTTCATTTTAGCTGCATGATAGCCTCCTATAGATTTATGAAAATAAGAAGTTCGTCCATCTTGCATCGGATCTGTACTGAAATTACCAACACGATAATATGAAGTATCTTCTAAAATTTCTTTATCGGCTGCATTTGCTGTAAATGGTTTTTGTACTTTTCTGGCTGATGTAAAATCTTCTTTATTTACGTACTTCATATCTACAGAAACTAAATCAAACAAAATTAAAGCGGCAAGAGCTACTAAAACAGGTGCCTGTTTTATCTTTTTATTCAAGAAAAACCATAACAATCCGCCTGAAATTAAAATCAATATAAACGAACGTAAACTGTCATAAAACAACATTGATTTTCTATCAGCAATTAACGCATCAATTAATACTGGCAATTGCTGGTATTGCGCATCTCTAATTCCTTCAAAAGCAAATAAACTTGATCCGAATAAGGTAAAAAACAAGGTGATTCCTCCCATTGTGTAAAATGCTTTTTTAAGTGCATTTTCTTTTTCTTCAGATGAGATTTCTGATGAGAAAAAATTTCTTAAAGCTAAAATACCCAGCAACGGAACACATAATTCTGCTATAACTTGGATTGAAGATACCGCTCTAAACTTGTTGTATAACGGAACAAAATCAATAAAAAAATTAGTAATCCCTGAAAAATTCTTTCCCCAACTCAGAACAATAGAAAAAATAGTTGCTGAGACCAACCAGTACTTTAGCTTCCCTTTTACTAAGAAGATTCCTAAAAAGAATAAGAAAAATAAAATTGCGCCGATGTATGCAGGTGCTTCAACGATTGGTTGTTTCCCCCAATAAGTTAACACTTGACTCGAATAATCTTTCGCCACACTTTTACCAGCATTTTGCTCTAAAACTTGGTAAAAATCTGAATTTTCATCTAGCTTTTCTACAGTTCCTCCACCCATAAAACGAGGAATTATTAGATTAAAAGTTTCCCAAATTCCATAGCTGTACTCGGTAATATAACTTTTATCTAAACCAGAACTCACTTCTTTTGGACTTCCATCTGGATTAATTGTTAATTCTGATTTTCCTCTTGTACTGAATTCAGAATATTCTTTCATTGATAGTAGCCGAGTCGCGTTTACTCCAATTCCAATAACCATCGCCCCAATTAAAACAGCTGTTTGCTTTCCAAACGTTGGTAATTTTTTCGATTTAAAGGCTTCTATAAACTCAACAACTCCTAAAATCAATAAACAAAACCCGAGATAATAGGTCATCTGCGGATGATTGGTGTAAATTTCTAAAGCCATCGCGAGTGCAGTAACTACAAAACCGAGTAAGTATCTTTTTTGAAAAACATATAAAACTCCTGCTATTACCATAGGCATATACGCAATTGCATGTGCTTTTGCATTATGACCTGCTCCAAAAATAATGATTAGATATGTTGAAAATCCAAAAGACAAACTACCGATAATGGCTAATTTCCAATCAACCTTTAAAGCATTGAGTAAAAGAAAAAATCCAAGAAAATATAAAAAAAGATAATCTGCAGGTCGTGGTAAAAAACGCAACACTTTATCAACATATAACATAAAATCATTCGGAAAATATGTACTTACCTGATACGCTGGCATTCCGCTAAACGCATTTCCTAACCAATAAGGCTCCTCTCCTTTTTCAGCTCTGTAATCAACAATTTCTTTAGCCATTCCAGAAAATTGTGTGATATCACTTTGCTTAATTTGTTTTCCGCTTAAAACTGGATTAAAATACAATAAGGATGCAATTACAAATACAAATACCGTAATTGCATAAGGAAAAATATTTTTAAAATTCATAGTTAGTCTATTTCTTCAAAATCCACATACTCTCCAACTGAGTCGTTACTTTTTTTGTCGTTTTGTGGCTTTTTATCAATAACTGTTTCGCCTTCTTTTACTTTTGATTCTTGTTTTGACTTACCAAATTGCTGTTCTGCTTTTTGCTGCATTTTATCTGCCATCTTTTTCATTAAATAAGGCGCAAATAACTTAGCAAAAAATTTAAAAGCGTAGTAAATTATAAGGATTATAAGGATTGTTTTAATAAAATTCATAGGTCCTGCTTGGTGTATCTCTGTCATAAAAATAATCTTCTTCTTAAAAACAATCAAAAATAACAATTTGAACTAAATTGATACGTTAATAGTTTGGTAATCTTGTATGGATGATTAATTTTTTTACTGTATGTTTGTAATATCCCTAAATTGTTATGTTTTTAGTATGATTAAAAGGCTTTTTGTATCTTTTTTCTTATTGATTTCAGTTTGTGCTTCTGCACAATATACAGAAGTTATCAACTCAAATAGACCAGGTTTTTCTGAAAGTCCATATAGTGTTGGGCAAAATGTATATCAATTTGAATCAAGTTTGTTTTTTAGAAAAGCAGATGCTATTCCAACTTTTAGTAATCCACAAGCGTTAGGGTTAAACCTTCATATTAGAACAGGATTATTTACCGAAAAACTTGAATTAAGTCTTACAACTGCTTTACAAAACGATAAATTAGCTTTTAAAAACGTTTTTGAATCTTCTTATAACAAAACAGGTTTATCACAACTTACCTTAGGTGCAAAATATTTAGTTTTCAGACCTAAATACGATAAAAAGTCAAAAGAGATTAGAAGCTGGAAAAAAAGACATTCTTTTGATTTTAAACGATGGATACCTCATGTTTCTGCCTATGCAGGTGTTAATTTTGGAAGTATCTTATCTGATTACCATGAACGTGGAGGAATTACACCAAAAATAGGAATTTTATTACAAAACGAGTTTTCTAACAAACTGAACTTGGTTACTAATATTTATTATAATTATATCGGTGGTTATTTACCAGAATGGTCTTTTATATTAACAGAAACTTACAATTTTAATGATTATTGGTCTGGATTTGTCGAATATCAAGCTCTATTTAACGAAGTTGAAAAACAAAGTAATTTAGGATTAGGAGCTGCTTACTTATTTAGCAACAACTTACAAATTAATGCTTCATTAAAAGCCACTTTACAAGAAGAAACTGTTGGGATGTACACGAGTATAGGTGTTTCTTATAGAATAGATAATCATAAAGATAAGTTTATCGAACTAGATGAATTTGGTAATAAAGTAGAATCAATAGAAAAGAAAACATATAACAAAGGTTTCTTTGGAAGATTATTTGATAAAATTGGTGGTGTCTTTAAGAAAAAAGACAAACCAAATCCTAAAGTTGATTTAGATATTTCTAAACCTCAACCAGAAGATGGAAAGGAAACAGGCAGAGGAAGAAAACGTCAAAAATCTATTTTAGATGATATTACTAAAGCAGATAAAAAAGATAAAAAGAAAGTGTCTAAAGCAGAGAAAAAAGCTGCTAAAAAGAAATCAAAAGCAGAAGAAAAGGCGCTTCGTAAATTGGAAAAAGAAAAAATAAAAGAAGAAAAAAATAAAAAGAAAGAGCAAGAAAAACTCGAAAAGGATATTAAGAAATTAGAAAAAGAGCTAAAAGAGGAAGAAGAGAAAGCTAAACAAGATGAGCTAGATAAAAAATATCAAGAAGAAAAGAAAAAGCAAGAGGAAGAAAAAAAGAAACAAGAAAATAATAAAAAGAATGACGGATAGAAATTATACTTTTGTCTTATGATTCAACTAAAAGAAATACAATCTAAAAAGGAAATGAAACAATTTGTTACATTTCCTTTTTCATTATACAAAAACAATAAATACTGGGTTCCTCCTATTATTAAAGACGAAATAGAAAGCTTTGATAAAACTAAAAACCCTGTTTTTGAACATGCTGATGCTCGTTTTTTTATTGCTAAAAAAGAAGAGGAAATTGTTGGGCGAATTATAGCAATCATCAATAATCATGAAGTAGAAAAGCAAGGCATTAAAAAAATGCGTTTTGGTTGGTTTGATGTTATTGACGATATAGAAGTTACAAAAGCTTTGCTTAGTAAAGTGAAGGAAATTGGTCTTCAAAACAATTTAGAATATATAGAAGGACCTGTAGGCTTTAACAACCTCGATAAAACAGGTGTTCTTATTGATGGTTTTGATCATATTGGCACGATGATTACTTGGTACAATCATCCGTATTACAAAGATCATTTAGAGCAATTAGGCTTTAAAAAGGAGAAAGAATACCTCGAAAATAAATTCGATTTTAAAAATGTTGATGGTGTATACTACTCAAGAATTTCAAACATCATTAAAAAAAGATTTAAGTTAAAACCACTTAATTTTTCATCAACTAAAAACATTATGCCATATGTTGATGAAATGTTTGATTTGTTTAGTAAAACCTACTCGAAACTATCAACATTTGTTCCGATTTCAGATGCTCAAATTCAGCATTTTAAAAAGAAGTATATTAGTTTTATCAATCCTGAATACATTAAATTTGTAGTAGATGAACATGAAAAACTAGTTGCTTTTGCAATCGTAATGCCTTCTTTTTCTGAAGCATTACAAAAAGCAAATGGTAAACTATTTCCTTTTGGTATTTTTCATTTACTGAAGGCAAGAAAGAATGCCAAAGATGTTACATTTTACTTAATTGGTGTACATCCCGATTATCAGAATAAAGGTGTAACAGCAGTTATTTTTGAAGAATTTTATAAAACGTTTTCTGAAAAAGGAATTAAGAATTGTATTCGCACGCCCGAATTAGAAGAAAACGAAGCGATTCGTAAAATTTGGGAGAATTTTAACCCAATTATTTATAAAAGGAGAAGAACTTACAGATTAGACATATAATACAATGCAACTTTTTTATAATCCTAACATAGATAACCATACACAACAAATCGTTTTTAATAAAGATGAAAGTCGCCATATCGTAAAAGTTTTACGTAAAAAAGAAGGAGATATATTACATATTACAAACGGTAAAGGATTTTTATTTTCTGCGGAAATTAATATAGCCAGTGACAAAAAATGTATCGCTTCTATTATTAAATCTGAAGAAAAATTAAAAGGCTGGGATTATTATTTGCACATCGCAATTGCTCCAACCAAAAATAACGATCGATTAGAATGGTTTTTAGAAAAAGCTACTGAAATTGGCATTGATGAAATAACGCCTATTATCTGTCAAAATTCAGAAAGAAAAGTATTAAAAATGGAAAGGTTAGAGAAAATTACTCAATCTGCCATGAAACAATCTTTAAAGTTTACATTACCCATATTAAATGAACCTATAAAATTTTCTGAGTTTGCAAAACTGAACTTTGATGATGATGTTTTTATTGCACATTGCGAACCATCTGACAAAAAATTCTTAAAAGAAGTTGTAAAACAAAACTCAAAAATCACCATATTAATAGGTCCCGAAGGTGATTTTTCACTAGAAGAAATTCAAAAATCCATAGATAAAAATTTCATACCCATAACTTTAGGGAAAAGTAGATTACGTACAGAAACTGCTGGTTTAGTGGCTGTACAAAATGTTTCATTTTTACATCAATAATTCGTTTTTTTTAGTATTTTGGAAGTAAAATTCCCCAAAAATTGAATACTTCAGATTTTTTTAACCTTTTTTTAATTGTTAGTGCTATTCATGGTTTTGCCTTTAGCATCATTATGTTTTTTTCAAAGAATGGAAAAGATAAAAGTATGAGGTATTTATACCTGATGATATTATCTATTTCATTAAATAATTTTCAATCTTGGGCTCTTGCCAATTATTTATTTCAGCATAAATTTATCTTAGATTATTTACAACTTCCTTGGCACTTTTTGAGCGCTCCTTTTTTTTATATGTTTCTCGTACATTATGTAGATATTGCAAAAAAAAGCATAAAAATATTAAAGGTTATTATACCTCTTTTTTTACTTGCTTGTGTTTTACAAATAGGTTTTGTATTATATTTTAAAGACAAAGGCACGCATGAAGAATTAGATTTAATGTACGAAAAATACACTTCTATAGAAGAAGTACTAAGTTTTATAACTTCTGTAAGTATTTTTACTTATTCTTTTTACATTCTATACAAAAAGGAAAAACTTTTCCTTAAAATATTATCTTACGATAATTTGAAATGGGTTTATACTTTCTTTAAATTATTAGTCTTTGTTTATGTATTCTGGATACTAGCTCTAATCGTAAAGTTTTCTCTAAACTTTACGGGTTTTTTATTTTCCTACTATCCTCTAAGAATCTTTACAACTATTATTATTTTCTTACTAGGCTATCAAGGAATAAGGCATTTGAGAATTTTTAAAGAGCGAAAACAAATTCGTGAGAATATAGAGATTGAAAACACAGAAGAGACTAATACTCTTGAAATCCCTACTTCAATTAATGATGTTTCTGATGAACAGTTTATAAAAATAGATAATTTTATAAATGAAAATAAAAAATATTTATGCCCAAAATACACATTACAAAACGTATCTCAAGATTTAGGTATTGGTCTTAGTACTTTGTCTGCCATTATAAACAACAATGCAAATAAAAGCTTTGTTGATTATATTAATGAAATGAGAATTAATCAGGCAAAAAAATTACTGGTAGATCCTAAATACAACAACTATACTATAGTTTCTATTGGATTAGAATCTGGTTTCAACTCAAAATCAACTTTTTATAACGTTTTTAAAAAACATGTAGGCTGTACGCCTTTACGATATAAAGAATCCAAAAAATAATTCTTAACGTTTACATAATATAAAACTTGTCCTAAAACGTCCAAATTGGACGTTTTAGGACTCTCTTTATATTCTAAATATTATATTTGAGTAGAATTTTTTATTATTATTAATTAAAATAGCTGAAGGGGTTTTAATTTTATAAAAAGTAATGAATTCTAACAATACTTATTGGGGTAGCCCTCGTTATCTCAGTGTGAAAAAGGGGAAGATAAAAACACCATTACTAAAGTAGTGGTGTTTTTTATTTGCATTAAAGTTAATCCTAAAACGCCCTTAATCAGTACCTTTTAATATTGCTTGATTAGTAAAAAACATTCACACACTTTTATCTTAAAAAGAATACACCTATTCTAAAACACCTATAACACACTAATTATTAGTTTTTTATGTAAATATATCCAGATTCATCCAAATTGGACGATTTAGGACTTTAATTTTTTAATTCTAGTTAACTTTAACCTACAAAACCTTAAACCTCTATAATTATGAAAACATTATTTTTAAAAACCGCCCTACTATTAGCAGTAGTCACATTTTTTAACTGCTCCAACAACGACGATCCACAAGACCAACTTCCACCCATTACTCAAACTGGAGCGAATACTTTTGGGTGTATTATTAATGGCGAAATATTAACCCCTAAAGATGGTAGAGGAGTTCCTCAAGCTAAAGGTTTATTTGTGGCTCATTATTCCAATAATAATATAGTTTTCGATGTTGGAAACTTTAAAGATGATAACGGAGACAGTATATATATATATATATATAATTTAACTTCAATAGGAACATATTCTTTTGGCTTAAGTACTGGGCAAAGTATTTCAACTTTTGAACCCGATTTTAATCATTGCTGGACGAGAACTTTTGATACCACAACAGGCGGAAAAAAGTATTTATCAAACATCAATTCAGGAACTATCATCATAACTCGTTTTGATCCAATAAACTTTATAATTTCAGGAACTTTCGAATTAACAACTTTTGAAGAAAATGATCCTAACAATACAATTGAAATAACCGATGGTAGATTTGATATTAACTGGTCTACAATATAAAAAGACGGTTGCTACTAACAACTGTCTAAAAACATTAAATGCAATAACACTTTATTAATATAAAACCTCTATAATTATGAAAACATTATTTTTAAAAACCGCCCTACTATTAGCAGTAGTCACATTTTTTAATTGCTCTAATAACGATGACCCATTAAACGAATTACCACCTATTACCCAAACCGGTGCTAATACTTTTGGTTGTGTTATTAATGGCGAAGTTTTAACACCTAAAGGTGCAAGGGGGAGTTTAGGAGGGCGTGGAGGCCCTCGAAAAGGATTAAGTGCTTATTATTTTCAAAATAAAAATTTTGAAATAGACGCAGGAAATTTTAGAGACTCTAGGGGAGATAATATATATATATATATATATATATATATATAATTTAACCTCTACTGGAACTTACTCTTTTGGTTTAAGTTCTTCTCAACCTACATCTACATTTGAACCTGAATACCCTCATTGTTGGGTAGGAATTTCTGACGCTATAAACGATGAAAATAGGTATTTGTCTAATACTAATTCAGGCACCATAACTATAACACGATTAGATAATGATAATCAGATAGTATCAGGCACATTTGAATTAACTGTTTTTGATAGCAATGACCCTACAAAAACTGTAAGAATTACAAATGGAAGATTTGATGTCAATTTAAACACTGTGAATAACTAAGAAAGAAGATTACGCCAATAACTTTTTAAAATTAGTAACGAATATTCATAAAAAACTGCCTGATATTCATAAATATCAAGATATACTTCTTGCTTGGTATATTTTTAATATATTGATTTACAGAGGTAATTACGAACTTAATAGAAATTTTTCCAAAAAGAAGAAAAACAAAACCTTAAACCTCTATAATTATGAAAACACCAACCTTAAAAACAGTTCTATTATTAGCAGCAATCACCTTTTTTAATTGCTCTAATAACGATGACCCAATTGTTCAAGACCAATTACCCCACATTACCCAAACAGGAGCCAATACCTTTGGGTGTATTATTAATGGAGAAGTATTAATACCAAAAAATAGTAATGGTGTCCCTAATGCAAAAGGTTTAGAAGTATACCATAAAAGCAATAATAATTTAATAATTGATGTAAACAATTATAGCAATACTAATTCAAATGGCAGTATATATATCTATATTTATGACTTAACATCTGCCGGAAATTTCACATTAGGATTAAGTGAAGGTTTGAGGATTTTTATTTTGAACCAAATTATTCTCACTTATGGTGTAGAACATTTGATAAAAATAATGGTAATAAAAAGTACATATCTACCACTGATAGTGGCATTGTAAATATTACTCAATTTGATAGTTCGAATAATATAATATCTGGGGTATTTGACAATATAACTTTAGTAAATATTGACGATTCAAATGATATTATTCAAATAACTAAGGGAAGATTTGACATCAATTTAAATACAGTAAACAATTAAAAAAAGACGGTTGCTACCAACAACCGTCCAAAAATTATTAAACTTAATAACACAATTTTATTAACATTTAACCTTACAAAGTTATGAAGAAAATTACATTTTGGGTACTTACATTGATAATATCAATGCAAGTACAAGCACAATTAACCAATGGAAACTTTACCACAGAGATAGACGAACGGATTAAAAACCTTGATAAAACTCCTATAACTTCTAATATTTTAGTAGACAGAGTATTTCCTGTAGCAAGTTTACAAATTTTTAATCAAAACACACAAAAAGACACCTCTAATGTAGCCCATTTTAAACAAGCTTGGAGCGAGTTATACAGAGCTTCATACATTAAAAATTTTGCTACTGTAGAAAACTTTAAACAACAATTAAAAAATAAAAATTATGCAAAAAATGTAGTACCCATTGGTATTATCAATACCGAATTTCACCAATGTAATTTTGGTACTACCGAACAAAACGCAACGGTAGATTTTAACCCAACTACTGGGTTGTTTGCCAACAAACCTAATAAAAATCCGTTTATTAAAAAACAAACCACCATTATAGCTCCTTTGGTAGCCAAAGTATCTGGAAACGCTATTACATTTACTACAGATAATCTATTTAAGCTGTATAAACATGGTAAACGAATAAAAACCTTACAACTCTACACCAATAATACCTCATTTAATCTGGTAAGTAATTATAACTTAGTAACTACAAATTTTTCTACCACATACCCTAGTACTGCGCTACAAACACTCCGTTTTGTAGTTACTTACAGTGATAATACCACAAAAACTACTTATGCAACTATAAAAATTATAAAACCCATTACCTATGCACAACGTGGATTAGTTTCTAATTTAGATTCTATTGAAGCACACAACGATTTACTTTTTCAAGGCTATGATGAGAACCAAGCCTATCGTGGTAAAAATGAATACAGAATTTATTATAATGATAACAATGAAATAATAGACAAACCTTTATATATTATTGATGGTTACGACCCAAATGATGCGAGAAAAATAGATGCAGAAGACTATATAGATTTTGATCCTGATAAAAACCAAAGTATTTATCAATTAATGAGTTATAAGGATAATAGTAACAATAATGTTGATTTAGTAAAAGAATTAAACTTAAAAGGTTACGATGTTATAATTGTTAATCACCCAGTATATAAGCGAGGTAGTAAAACTATTGATGGAGGTGGTGATTATATAGAGCGTAATGCTTATACTTTTATAAGTTTATTACGCCATATAAAAAGTATACAACAAGGTAATGAAGAAGCAGTAGTCATTGGCCCTAGCATGGGAGGGTTAATAAGTCGGTATGCACTTGCATATATGGAGAAAAAATACGCTGAAACTGGCGAAGAAAAATGGAACCATAACACGCGTTTATGGGTAAGTTTTGATAGCCCACATCAAGGAGCAAACATACCTATTGGTGTACAAAAAGGGATACAATATTTTGCTGAAACGTTAGGTAATGAAAGCGCAAAAGAATTTATTAATGAAGAATTAAATAAGCCAGCACCCAAACAAATGTTAGTAAATCATTATACCAATAATACAAGTTTTCCTGTTGGTGCTCCTAATTTTAGAAATCGCTTTCAAAACAGTTTAGAAACTTTAGGGATACCAACAAACTTAAGAAAAATAGCATTGATTAATGGGAGTATGAGTGGTGTTTTAAACGGTACTTCTTCTTCTAAATATTTAGAGATTGATGATGATTTAAGACATTTTGGACCAATAGGAGGAATTATTAGTGTTTTTGCCGATAGATTTTTAGCTAAATTTTATCATACCACAAACCAAAAATCTGGCAATAGTGAAACTTTTGTTTTTGATGGGGGTATTAGAGGTAAATTTTTATGGTGGGAATGGTGGACAACTAGAACTAATTATAAATCCAAGCCTAAAACCAAAGGTAGTTATGATATAGCTCCTGGGGGTTATTTTAATGCTCAGCAATTACTTGTAGATGAAACAACTAATCCTGGAACTGATTTTACTTGGTATTTATTAAATTGGACATTTCATGATTTGAAATCAAATTTAATAGACCCAACTCATAGCTTCATCCCCACTAAAAGTTCTTTAGCTTACACAGGAAGTAATGTTTTAGATGAAAATATAGGGAATGAAAATAGAGTTTGTACAGGAGAAACACCTTTTGATAGTTATTTTGCTCCTCAAGAAAACCAAGAACACATATTTTTAACACAACAAAATGTAGATTGGTTAACCCAAGAAATAGAAGGTAATGAACAATTACCTAGTAATGTTGTAGAAGACGATTTATTCTCAAAAGAAATACGAGGTCCTGAAAAGCTTTGTTTTGTTGAAACTGGTTCTTATTCTTATACTCCGAAATGTAAAAATACCGAGATTGAATGGAGTGTTACACCTAATTTACAAATTGTTGAAAATCATCATGACAATATTAAAGTTATGTTTATAGGCCCTGATTCTGGCAGTGGAGTTATCACCGCAACGGTAACTCTTTTTGGCATTACTAAAGTGATAAACAAATATATTAGAATATTAGAAATTCCTGGTTCACAAATACCTTTTGGTTTTGATGTAAAAGTAAGAGATGTTTCTGGAATTTTGGGCCTTGGATGGTATAGTTTTTTTATTCCTTCATCAGAATATGCCGAAGGGGAAACATGGGAATGGAATATACCAAGTGCTCAAATTACACAAAATAATAGCTATCCAGATTATGGTTCTTTAACATTCACTAATTTTTACAATATGTGTTTCACAAATATAAAACCAGACTTCCCTTTTACCCACAGTGCATATTTAATTAAATTTCTTTATTCTGCTCCTTTTATCATACAATTTAGAAGACACAACAGGTGTGGTTGCGGAGAGTGGATCACCAAAGAGTTTAATCCTTAAAAAACACCTTTTTATGTAACATAAAATATCATAAGCAAATTTGTAATTATTTTTAAGAAACAAGAGCATCATTATTCTTATGATGCTCTTGTTATTTTCATTTAGTATATTGCTAATTATTCATAAATGCAATGAACAAATTCTTATCTCTTTTTTTTCTGCTAATATTTAATTTAGTCAGTGCTCAGCAAATTGCTATTTTGAAATATAATGGTGGTGGAGATTGGTATGCAAATCCAACTGCTTTACCTAACCTTATAGATTTTACCAATCAAAACTGTAGAACTTCAATCGATAAGAATATCGCCACTGTTATACCAAATGATGAGGACATTTTTAACTACCCTATACTATTTATAACCGGACATGGAAATATTTTCTTTTCGGAAGATGATATTAAAAATTTAAAAAGGTATTTAATATCTGGTGGCTTTTTACATATTTCAGATAATTACGGATTAGACAAATATGTGAGAAGAGAAATTAAAAAGGTTTTTCCAGATTTAGAATTTAGAGAAATCCCTAAAAACCATCCTATATATCATCAAACTTTTTCATTTGTTAATGGATTACCTAAAATTCATGAGCACGATAAAAAATCACCCCAAGGGTTTGGGCTTTTTTATGAAAATCGACTAATCATTTTCTATGATTATGAAAGTGATTTAAGTGATGGGTGGGAAGACGCAGAAGTTCATAACGACCCAAAAGACGTAAGAGAGAAAGCCTTAAAAATGGGAGCTAACATAATTGAATATGCTTTTAAAAACTAATCTAAATTTACAAATAGACGATATAAAAATCAACTTTGATACAGAAGCTCTTTGGATGCTTAATATTGCTCTTGCTATAATTATGTTTGGGGTTGCCTTAGGTATTAAAATTGATGATTTTAAAAGATTACTTAAAAACCCCAGGATATTATTTATTGGTATGTTATCACAATTTATTCTACTTCCTTCTCTAACATTTTTCGCTATTTTGTTAATAAAACCACATCCAAGTTTTGCTTTAGGTATGATGATGGTAGCAGCATGTCCAGGGGGTAATGTTTCTAACTTTTACAGTAAAATGGCAGGTGGGAATGCCGCTTTATCTGTTAGTTTAACTGCTTTTGCTACAATTATATGTATTGTTATGACACCTTTTAACTTGCAGTTTTGGGGAAGCTTACACGAACCTACAAACGCTATCTTAAAGACTGTAGAATTAAACCCATATGAATTGTTTAAACTAGTATTACTAATCTTAGGAATCCCTCTTATTTGTGGTATGCTCGTAAATCATTATCATCCAAATATGGCAGAAAAGATTAATAAAGTCATACGTCCATTTTCAATTATGGTCTTTTTAGTTTTAATTATTATTGCCTTATATGATAATGTTCATGTTTTTAAAAACTACATTCACTTGGTTTTTTTCTTAGTAATTTTTCACAATGTTTTTGCTTATATAATAGGCTATGCAACAGCTAAAATATTTGGTTTAAACAAACAAGATTGCAAAACAATTTCTATGGAGACTGGTATACAAAACAGCGGCTTAGGCCTATTACTTATCTTTGGTTTTTTTAATGGTTTAGGTGGTATGGCTTTATTAGCTGCTTTTTGGGGAGTTTGGGATGTTTTTTCTGGGATGGTCTTAGCTACTTATTGGGGGCGAAAACAATAATATGAAATTTATACTTTACTATATAATCAAAGCTATTATTCGAGCTGGATTATTTTTTTATGCTAAAAAAATAAAGATTTCTGGTAAAGAAAATATCCCCAAAAAAGGAGCTATTTTATTTGCCGCTAATCATCCTAACGGATTAATAGATCCTTTGATTATTGCTAGTAATATTTCAAGAAAAACATTTTTTTTAGTAAGAGCTGCCGTTTTTAACAACCCTATCATTGCTATTTTTTTTGATTGGTTAGGCATGATGCCTGTATACAGAATTCGAGATGGATATCAACAATTAACAAAGAATAATCTAATTTTTAAAAAATGCAGAAGACTTTTACATGATGAAAAAACTTTATTAATTTTCCCAGAAGGAACTCATTTAAGAAAACGTACTATTCGCCCTTTAAGTAAAGGTTTTACAAGAATTTTATTTGGAGCTTTAAATGAATACCCAACTTTAAAAATTTATGTAATTCCAGTAGGTATAACATTTCAAAACCCTTCTAAATACCCAAGTAAAGTTGCTATAAATTTTGGAATTCCAATACTAGCTAATGATTTTTATAACCCAAAGGAATTAAATAACTCAACCAACTTAATAAAAAAACAAGTCTCAGATCAGCTACAAAACCTATCAGTTCATATTCCTGATGATGAAAATTATCAAAAAAAAGAAGATCTTTTAAACAATCTACAAGTTGATTACACTGATGTAAATAACATCAACAAAATGATAATATCTGATAATTACCCTTCTAAAAAAGTAATTTCAAATAACACATCTCTTTTAAAAAATGTAATTATACTAAATAGTTTGTTTCCTTATTTAATCTGGAAAAAAGTCGCTAAAAAAATAACAGAAATTGAATTTGTAGATACTTTCCGCTTTGGATTGAGTATTATTCTTTTCCCGCTATTTTATTTTATTCAAAGTTATTTAATTTCTATTTTTTTTGGATGGAACACAGCTATTATTTATTTTACAACCTCTTTACTTTTAGTAGCCATTTATACAAAATTAACTCCTACTCCTACTGAATAGCTTCTTGAATTGTTTGTTGAATTTTAGTTCGAATATTACTTCTTACCAGTCCCATATTTTTCATTGTAGGATATGTTCTGTTAGATAAAAACACATACACTATACCACTTTCAGGATCTGCCCAAGTATACGTACCTGTAAACCCACTATGTCCAAAACTTTTATCAGAAACACAACCACAAGTTGGTTTTTCTTGTGGATTAATTTGTGGTTTATCAAAACCTAATCCCCTACGATTCCTCACATCTGCATAATAACGTGTATTGAATTTTTGTACTGTCTCGGGTTTAAAGTATTGTACACCTCCATAAGTACCTCCTTGTAAATACATTTGCATAATTTTAGCTACATCATTTGCATTTGAAAATAATCCTGCATGACCACCTACTCCTCCTAACATAGCAGCTCCCATATCATGAACATATCCTAGAATTAATTGATTACGGAAATATGTATCTTTTTCAGTAGGAACAATTTCTTTCACAGAAAATTTTTGTAAAGGCAAATATGAAGTTCTATCTAAACCTAAAGACCTATAAAACTCTTCATCTACTAATTCATTTAAAGGCTTTTTATATTTACTTTCTAAAACTTCTTTTATTATATAATATCCTAAGTCACTATACTTATAACCTAATCTTTCTCTTTGCTCAGACTCTCTAACAAGTCTTTGTATAGAATCCTTGTAAGAAGTATTTAAATATAAATTTTTAGCTACTTTGATATTGTATTTTTTTGATTTTTTAGAACTATAATAGCCTTTTAAATTTCTACCCGTTTTTTCATCTTTTGTTCTTAAATAAAAAGGAATCCAAGAACGTAAACGAGCGTAGTGGGAAAGGATTTCTCTTAACTCTAAAGTATCTTTATTGCTATCTTTATATGAAGGTAAAATATCTCTTAAACTCGAGTATAAAGATATTTTTTTATCTTCTTCAGCCTTCATTAACATAGGCAAGGATGCTAATATTTTAGTAAGAGACGCTAAATCGTACACATCGGAGTTTACTACTTTTAACGACCTACTTCCTGCATGATGTCCAAAACTTTTGTAAAAAACTACCTTACCATGTCTAGCTACCAAAACTTGTCCTCCCGGAGCCATTCTTTCATTTAAAATAGTATCTATGTATTGATCTATCTCTTCTAGTTTTTTAGACGACATACCTGCCGCTTCTGGTATGGTGTATTCTAATCTTCCTAAAGAATTTACAAAAATTCCATGACCTGCTTTAAAATTATTTTTTATAGAAACTGGTAATTTCCCTTTCATATCAAAAGCTCCAAAAAGTGCTTGTGCTGCAACTTCTTGGGATAATTTACTGTTTTGATAATCTACAATAATACCTTCTATGTTTTTAAAAGTTGTTACCTGTAACAAACTATAAGGACTTGCAAAAACATTTAGAATTACATTGTTCGTACGTGCAATTTCTTGCAACCAAACCAAATCTTTATTTGAAAACTTATATGATTTCCATGGATGATCATCTGATTTATGAAAACCAATAATCACCAAATTATAAGATTTCAACTTTTCGATAAGCTGATCTAAATGTTTTCCTACAACAACATCTACTCTAGTATAATTTTTAAGCATATCTACAAATGGAGTTCCGTCTCCATCTCCTAGAGAAACATATGCAATTTTCTTGTTTTCAAGGTTTGTTATAGGAATATCACCATTTTCATTCTTTAAAACTGTAATGGCATTTTTCATCAACTCGCGATGTAACAATTCATCTGTGGCTGAGTTTAATTCTAAAAATACATTTTCTTCATTAACTGGTTTATAGTTATTTAAACCTGCTAAATACTTAGCTCTTAATATTTTTCTTACTGAATGATTTAGTCTCTCTTCAGTTAGCATTCCTTTTTCTATAGATTCTTTAAATAATTTAATTGTTTGTGGAACATCTTGAGGAATTAACAATATATCATTTCCTGCAAGAATTGCTGCTAAATTTATTTCGGCTGGGGACGAATAATTAGCTGCTCCTTTCATATTTAACCCATCAGTAATCACCAACCCTAGAAATCCTAATTTTTGCTGTAACAAATCTGTTACTACATTTTTAGATAATGAAGAGGGTAATTTAGGATTATCTTCTAAAGACGGTATATTTAAATGTGCTGTCATTACACTCGCAACACCAGCGTCAAATTGTTTTCTAAAAGGATAGAGTTCTAAGGTGTCAATTCTTTCTTTTGAAAAATTGATTGTAGGTAATGTATAATGAGAATCGGCAGCGGTATCTCCATGTCCTGGAAAATGTTTTGCATTTGCTAATACACCAACTCTTTGCATTCCTTTCGTAAAAGCAATTGATTTTCGAGTTACATTTTCTTTCTTCTCACCAAAAGAACGATTTCCTATAATAGGGTTGTTAGGATTTGTATTAATATCTACTACAGGAGCAAAATTTATATGAATTCCTACTCTTTTACAATGCTCCCCTATGCGTTCTCCTAATTGTTCTATTAAACTTTTATCTTGAATGGCTCCTAAAGTCATGTTCCAAGGAAAACGATATGTATTTTTTAAACGCATGTCTAAACCCCATTCTCCATCAAAACCTATCATTAAAGGGACTTTGGTTGTTAATGCTTGATATTTGTTATTTAGTTCTACTTGTTTTTCTGGTGTACCTTGCATAAAAATTAAATTACCAACATGATATTTTTCTATCATCTCAGCAACATAGTTTTCATTTTTTACATCTTTGGTTGAATACGCTTGTATCATAAACAACTGTCCTATTTTTTCATTAATAGACATAGATTGCATAATAGTATCAACCCAAGCTTTTTGAACATCTGCATTACTTGCGCGTAACGGATCTACGCTTTGTGCTTTTAAACTCAAAATGGTTGATACAAAAAATAGTATCGTAAATATTTTTTTTAGCATTTAATTTCCCTTTATTTTCTTTTACTCTCAAACAATTACTACGCCAAAAAACGGTTATGCCAACTTTGATTTGCTTGTATTTCCCAATTGGTTTCAAAATCTTGTTTTGTGTTTACCATATTATTAAACACAATAGTTTCTCTTGTTATTTTTTTCTTTTTAGCAAATTCCTGAAAATCTGGTAGTTTTACAATATTAATAGTATCTCCATCTTTAAAAGAAACATTCATTTTATCCATTAAATCTACATTTAATTCTTGTTCTAATTCTTTTATAAAACGAACAGAAGCATCGATAGAACATCCCGAAACATTATTGAAATTTTCATCTACAGCTAATATTAAAAACTGATTATATTTTATAGTAAATGATCCTTTTAAATCGTCTCCATGACGCGTCCATTGATCGATGAACATAATTGCTTTTGCGCTTATATATTCAATTTCTTCTACAGTAAATTTTCTATCTGCTTGGTAAATCCAAACTCTTGAATTATCAGGTAATTTTTTATATTCTGTAAACATAATTATCAAATATTAATTGAATTTAAAACTATCATAAAGTTCAATTATTCTTTCTAATTTAACTCTTCTAAGCAAATTTCCATCTGTTGCTTGCAACCTTAAATATTCTCTTCGTAGTGACTTAATTCTTTCGTTTGCTTCATTAAATTCTAAAATATTATCAGAATTAAGCTCTTTAAAATCTGACGAAGACAATTTAAAATACAACAAAATAGCTTTTAAATCTTCTTCGCT
This sequence comes from Tenacibaculum adriaticum, assembly GCF_008124875.1. Classification (GTDB taxonomy): domain Bacteria; phylum Bacteroidota; class Bacteroidia; order Flavobacteriales; family Flavobacteriaceae; genus Polaribacter; species Polaribacter adriaticus. Next base: position 38,923 of record NZ_VNIA01000007.1, on the reverse strand, counting down.
TAACACTGATTTTGATTCAAATCCTTTGTTAGAATTTAAAACTCTAATATTAATATTATCAAAATGTATTTTTTTCTTAGAGTTTTTTAATAATTTAAAAGTTCTCTTTCCTTTAGTTTTATCTACTCCAGATGTAGTGTCTATAAAACCATTACTTAATAAAATTTTCACTAAGTTTTCGTTTGCTTCAAACATTTCCATATTTTATCTTAAGTTGAATTTTTGCTGTAAAGCTTCTAGTTTTTCCTTGTCTGTCATGGTCTCTTTAGGAACAGACATTCTTTCTTTTATTTGTCGTAATACCTTTTTGGTGTATAATGGAAAGTCTGCTTGTTGAATCCAAGAATTATATCCAGGGTTTTCTTTTAATACTTCTTCAACAGTTCTTCCTTTATATTTTCCAAAAGAAAAAATTTCTTCTTCATCTTCATTAAACAAAATGAAACCAGCAAAATCTGCTCGTTGTGTATGAGAAGAAAATTCACTTAATGCATCAATTGAATTTTCTATATCTTCATACTTATCCAACTGTGCTTTTAAAATTTCATAAGTTGCTAAGGTATCCGCTTCTGCTCCATGAGCACCTTCTAATTCTTTTCCACAATAAAATTCATATCCCGCACTTAACGTTCTCTGTTCTTTTTTATGAAAAATAACCTGTACATCTACCGCTTTTCTATTTTCCATATCAAAATCAATACCAGCACGCATTAATTCTTCTGCCAATAAAGGAATGTCAAATCGATTAGAATTAAATCCTGCTAAATCACTATCAGCAATCATTTCATCTATCTTTTGTGCTAATTCTTTAAAAGTAGGTTCTGTAACTACTTTTTCATTAGTAATGCCATGAATTGCTGTTGCTTCTGCTGGTATTTCAACTTCCGGATTCACTAACCAAGTTTTGCTCTCTTGCGTTCCGTTTGGGAAAATTTTTAATATCGATATTTCTACGATTCTATCGGTAGCAATATTAACTCCAGTAGTTTCTAAATCGAAAAATACGATTGGTTTTTGTAATTTTAATTCCATTTTTTTTAGGGTAACCTATTTATTTTGCTCTTAACTAAAGTTGATATTTTACGAGCAATTTGATATTTATTCGTTATGTAATTGTGCTTTAAACTCATCTATTTGGTCTAAAACTTTTTGTTGTAATTCGGGTTCTTGAAAATTATATTTTTGCATCTCTTCTAACAATGTTTTTGCAACAATATAACGCGCAGAGTCTTTATCATCTGCAGGTACTACATACCAAGGTGCATAATCTGTAGAAGTTTTATTCAATAAATCTTCATAACATTCTTCGTATTTATCCCACAATTTACGTTCCTTTAAATCCCCTGCTGAAAATTTCCAATTCTTTTTTTCAATTTCTAATCTACGTAATAACCTGTTTTTTTGTTCTTCTTTAGATAAGTTTAAAAAGAATTTTAAAACAATAGTACCGTTATCACTTAAATGTTTTTCAAACTGATTAATACGTTCCATTCTAGAATGGTAAAAAGCATCATCTAAATCGTCTAAACTATTTACAGTAGGTATATTTTCTGCAAAAACATATTCAGGATGTACACGCGTAACCAATACATTTTCATAATGGGTACGATTAAACACTCCTATTTTCCCCTTTGGTGGTAGCGCAACATAATGACGCCACATAAAATCATGTTTTAACTCTAACTCTGTGGGTACTTTAAAACTATGCACTATTACTCCACGGGCATTTACATCTTTAAAAACTTCACGAATTAGGCTATCTTTACCAGAGGTATCCATACCTTGTAAACAAACTAATATGCCATATTTACCTTCAGCATACATGGTGTCTTGTAGTTTACTTATCTTTTTTCTAAGTTTTTTTAATTCTTGTTTAGCCTCATCTATTATTTCAAAAGTTTGGCTATTTGCAAGTTTAATTTCTTTTGAAACCTTGTATTTTTTTAAATCCATCTACATTTTCGAATAATACGCTAAATGTATGAAATTTCTAGCGTTATACTATTGATTTCTTCTTGGTTTTTATCAATTTTTACAATGATTATTAACAAAAACTTTAATTTTTAAGTATGATTTTTAGCACTCAAAAATTAAACTAATGAATACAAAAGTTATTATACAAGGAAGTTCTCAAAGTTTTGGGAACACCTTTAAAATTGTGAATTATTTAAACAAAAACAACGATTTTGATGTAATAGATTTGGCTACTAAAAATATTGGTCATTATAGCTATAAATATATAAATTCAAATGATGATTTTTTACCATTGGTGGAAGAAATTATAGCTAAATACGACACGTTTGTTTTTGCAACTCCAGTATATTGGTACACGATGAGTGGAATATTAAAGGTTTTTTTTGATAGAATCTCTGACCTTATTCGAGTACATAAAGAACTTGGCAGACAGCTTAGAGGTAAAAAAATGGCAATGATTAGCAATTCTAATGGAAACGATTTACGTAACGGATTTACCATGCCTTTTATAGAAAGTGCCAATTATTTAGGTATGGAGTATTTGGCCGACACACACGCTTGGTTTGAAGGTGATAAGATTGATTCTAAAGCTAAAGAAAAAATAGACGCTTTTAGAAAATCCATTTAACTTGTTTCTAAACTTCTTTTTCAATAACTTAGCTATCGATGTATAAAATTTTTTAAGCCATTATTTTATCTTCAATTGTTATATACCCAATTAAAAACAACTATAATAAAAACAAATCAATGACATTTATAGATTATTATAAAATATTGGGCGTTGGAAAAACTGCAACAGAAAAGGAAATTAAAAATGCCTACCGAAAGCTAGCAAGAAAGTATCATCCTGATTTAAATCCTGACAACAAGGAAGCCGAAAAAAAATTCAAAGAAATTAATGAAGCCAATGAAGTATTAAGTAATTCTGAAAATCGTAAAAAATACGATCAATACGGAAAAGATTGGCAACATGCAGAAGAGTTTGAAAAAGCAAAACAGCAGCAACAATCTCAACATCAATATAGTCAGCAAGGGTTTTCAAGTGAAGATTTTTCAGAGCAAGATTTTTCAGATTATTTTGAATCTATGTTCGGAAGAACAGGAACTTATTCAAGACAAAGAAGTAAAACAAAATTTAAAGGTCAAGATTTTAATGCTGAATTACACCTTAATTTAAAAGATATTTACGAAGCTCATCAACAAATCATAACTGTAAATAACAATAAAATACGACTTACAATTCCAGCTGGTGTAGAAAACAATCAGATAATTAAAATACAAGGAAAAGGTGGAAAAGGGGTAAACGGGGGGCCAAATGGAGATTTATACATTAAATTTATAATAAACAACAATACACAGTTTAAGCGAGACGGAAACAATTTATATGCAAATATTGATTTGGATTTATACACATCAATTTTAGGTGGAGAAATTAATATAGATACTTTTAAAGGCAAAGCAAAACTTAAAATAAAACCAGGAACCCAAAACGAAACAAAAGTAAGATTAAAAGGAAAAGGATTTCCTATTTATAAACAAGAAGGTAAATTTGGCGATTTAATAATAACGTACCATCTTAAAATACCAACAAATTTAAGCGCAAAAGAAAAAGAATTGTTTAAAGAATTACAAAAATTAAGGTAAGATGACAAATAAGAATTTAATCTCAATAAAAAACCTTTGTTCTCATTATGAAATTGAGTTTTCTTTTGTTGATGCTTTAAACAAAATAGGACTCATTCAAATTGAAATTATTGAACAAAACCATTTCATCCATCAAGATCAAATAGGTGATTTTGAAAAAATGATTAGACTGCATACTGAATTAAATGTGAACTTGGAAGGTATTGATGTTGTGTTTAACCTTTTGGAAAAAGAAAAGGAATTACGTAATGAATTAAATACTTTAAAAAACAGGCTAAGACTTTATGAAAACGACTAACAACATTCTATAAAAGCTGGTTTTAATGATATAAATATTTTATTTCATCTAAAAATTGACTCAATTAATATTAAAAAACAAGGAGTCTTAATAGAAAAAAGGTAACTAAGTATCAGAAGAAACGATGACACAAAGATCATTTGCAAAACAAGACAGTAACAACTCTACCTATATTAAATTTACTCACCAAAAAAAATGCTTTTTTTAGAAATCAAGTTTAACTTGTTTCTTACTATATTTTTATTGAACTTCGCTATCGGTGAATATCCACAATTAAAACAGATAGATATTCTTTCACCTGTTGGCGGTAATGTGAAAAAAGCCGAAAACGATTACAACAAAGCAAGATTTGACTAAATTTATCGGCTGAATACTATGAAGCTTTGCATAAATCAAAAAGCAGATAATTATGCAAATATTAGTAACAGGAGCTACAGGTAATCTTGGTAGTTCGGTAATTGAAACTTTATTAAAGAATATTCCAGCTCAAAATATCTCTGCCCTTGTTCGAGAAGAGGAAAGAATAGTAGAGATACAAGCAAAAGGAATAACTATTTTTCAAGGCGATTATGATAATGTGTTCGCTCTTGAAAGTGCAATGGCGAATGTAGATACCGTGCTTTTAATTTCAGCAGGCGACCAAGGTGACCGAATGCAGCAACACAGAAATGTCATTGATACCGCTAAAAAATCAGGAGTTAAAAATATTGCCTACACAAGTAGGGCAATGCGGAATAGAGAAACACTCGCTCATCAACTTATGGAAGAACACTTTCTTACTGAAGATTATATTAAAGCAAGTGGACTAAACTATACCATTTTTAGAAACACCTTGTATATGGATGTTCTTCCTCTTTTTGTAGGCAAAAAAGTGTTTGAAACGGGTATTTTTCAACCTGCGGGAGATGGAAAAGTAACTTTTGCATTAAGAAAAGAAATGGGCGAAGCAATGGCAAATGTGCTGTCAAATGAAGATTGTAAAAACAAAACATACAAATTCACAAACAATGAAGCCTATTCATTTTATGATATTGCCAAGGCATTGACAACACTTTCAGGAATAGAAGTGAAATACAATCCAGTAGATATTTCTACATTTCAAGAAAGAATGAGACCGACAGGAATTCCAGAACCAATGCTTCAAAAAGTAGTTGAATTCAACACCGATATAAAAAACGGACAGGAAGACGAAATAACCAATGATTTAGAAACCAAATTGAGTCGTAAACCAACAACGCTAAAAGAAGGGTTAAAAATGCTCTTTGGATTATAAAAAATAACTTTGCTCTATGTTGAACTCAAAGCCATATAATATAAAATCCATAACTGAATATCATAAGGTTATGGATTTGCAGAAACCCGAACATCCGCTTATTAGTATTATAAAATTTGAGGATATAAAGCGTCACCAATCTAGTCCAATAAACATCACTAATGATTTCTATTCCATCGCTTTAAAAAAGGATTTTAATGCCAAATTAAAATATGGTCAACAGGAATATGATTTTGATGAAGGTGTATTGCATTTCATGTCTCCAAAGCAGGTGCTTTCTTTTGAATTCAGAACAGATGAAGAATTAAACCATAAGGGATGGTTATTACTTGTACATCCCGACTTCCTTTGGAACACTCCGTTATCAAAAAAAATAAAGGAATATAAATATTTTAATTACAAAATAAACGAAGCGCTGCATTTGTCTGACAAAGAGGAAAAAATGATTATTGGTGTAATGCAAAATATTGCTCAAGAATATCAAGCAAATATTGACCATTTCAGTCAAGATGTAATCATTGCACAGTTAGTTTTATTACTGACTTATTCAGAACGTTTTTACCAACGACAATTTACTACTCGAAAAATTACAAATCACACTATCTTAAACCAATTTGAAGAATTGCTGTCGGCTTATTATAGTAAAGAAAATTTAATAAGAAATACTATACCAACAGTTCAGTATTTTGCAAATGAGTTGAATCTATCTGCCAATTATTTAAGTCGCTTGTTAAAAAATTTAACAGGGCAAAGCACCAAACATTTCATACAAGATAAAGTAATTGAATTAGCAAAAGAAAAATTATCAACCACAGATTTAACAGTTAGTGAAATTGCATATGAATTAGGCTTTGAGCACATACAATCTTTTAGCAAATTATTTAAAAGTAAAACTGACTTTTCACCTTCTGAATTCAGGCAATCTTTTAACTGAAATAAAACACTACCACCAACAACACATATAAAAAATAGCGGTTTGGGTGCTAGCCTGAACCGTTTTTGTTTTTTATTAAGTATCTTGCTTATCGGAAAATAAAAGCATCTAAACCCGTAACTATTCTTATACTAAACCGATAGTGAAAGCACTAATATTAAATAAATATGCCAAAAAAAGGAAAAGCAAAAAACACCGTAAACAAAGCTAAACACACGAAGCTTTTAAACAGAAAATTAAATAAAGTGAAGCTAGAAAAAGAGCAAAACAAAGCGCGTTTAAAAGCTATTGTTAAAAAAGCTAACGAACTTAAAAACAAGGAGTCTGAAAAATAAATACACATAAAATTATTTTTTAAATATATTTATCGTAATATTGCAATGTATAAATTATGGGACTTACAAAATCAGAAATATTTACCAAAGAGCAAAACGAAATTGCTGCTATCGCCAAAGTGTTGGGTCATCCTGCACGTATTGCGATTATTCAGCATTTAATAAAAATGAAGTCTTGTATTTGTGGAGACTTGGTAGATGTTATCGGTTTGGCTCAACCTACTATTTCTCAACATTTAAAGGAATTAAAAAATATAGGTATAATAAAAGGAAACATAGAAGGCACAAGTGTTTGTTACTGTATTGATGAAAAGAATTGGAATGTTATAAAAAATACATTGAACGAATTTTTCTCTTTAAATTCAGACAATAACAATTGTTGCTCTTAAAAAAATTTGAATCTATTCATCGTAATATAACAATGAAAACAAACACAGCATTAAAGGAAACGATTTCAAAATTAAATATCTCTTCAATATCAAACGAAAGAAAAAAGGTTTTAAATCCGTTTGCTACTTATTTAAACGAAAAACTATCAAAAAAGGAACCTATACAAATTAATTTTATTTGTACTCACAACTCCAGAAGGAGTCATTTAGCACAAATTTGGATGCAAACCTTAACAGCACATTTCAACATGAATTCAATTTCTTGTTATTCTGGCGGAACGGAAGCTACTGCATTAGCAAAACCAGCTATAAAAACGTTACAAAAACAAGGTTTTCAAATAGAAAGTATTTCAGAAGGAAACAATCCTGTTTATGCTGTGAAATTTGATGAAAACTCTCATCCTGTAATTTGTTTTTCAAAAGAATATGCACACCCATTTAACCCAAAGTCTAACTTCCTTGCTATTATGACATGCTCTGAAGCAGATGGCGGGTGTCCTTTTGTTTCTGGATCAGAAAAAAGAATTCCAATAACTTATGAAGACCCTAAATTATATGACAACACAGATTTGGAAGAAGAAAAATATTTAGAAAGAAGCAATCAAATTGCAACCGAAATGTACTACATATTAAATCAATTATAATTATGAAATTATCAGAAATAAAAAAAAATTTACGTAATTTAGAAACCATTGCTTTTGAATTACCAGACGGAAGTTTAGTTCCTTCACACTTTCACGTTACCGAAGTTGGTAAAGTATCAAAACATTTTATCGATTGTGGCGGAACCGTTAGAAAAGAAGAAGTAATCAATTTTCAACTATGGAACGAAAATGATTACGATCACAGACTACATCCAGAAAAATTAACTCATATTATCGAGTTGTCAGAAAAAACTTTAGGTTTAGACGATTTAGAAATTGAAGTAGAATACCAAGGAGAAACTATTGGTAAATATGGCTTAGATTTTAACGGAACTAACTTTTTGCTTACAACAACTTTAACCGATTGTTTGGCAAAAGATAAATGCGGAATTACGCCAAAACCAAAAGTTAAAATGTCAGAATTACAAAATCAAACTTCTTGTTGTGATCCAACAAGTGGTTGTTGCTAATGTTTCTTTTGTAAATAATAAAACAGAATTCCGCCCAAAAAATACAGTATTACATCAATAAAATCTGCTGTATATCTCAGATGAAATTTTGGTAAAAAATACTCAAAAAGAACAGCATACATAGCGCATAAGTACAAAACTACAGATAACGGAATGGTATAATTTATATCATTCCGTAATTTTTGCATTGTAATCAAACTAATTGTTAAAACGATAGGTATTATTAAAAAGTCGTTTACATAAAAACGAATTATATCTGGCAAATGAAAATGATAAAAAGACGCTAAGTATATAGCTGTACCTGTAACAAAAGAGAATATAAAATAATAATACAGTGGTTTTCTCATCCTGCTGCAATCATTGCTATTACCCAAGCTAAAAAAGCGCCTATTAAGCTTACAACAAACCAAACTGAATATAAAATCCATCCCAAAATTCTAACAAAGAAGTTAGAATGTTTTTTTAATCTTTGAGGTAAATTCAGATTTTCTATATCCTTTATGGCATCAGAAAGCTCTTCTTCTTTTACTTTTTGTGCTCTAAGTTCTTGTTTCTTTTTGTATGAAATTAGCTCCCCACAATTTTCACAATACTCTTTATCAGTATTAAAAACTCCACAATTAGGACATTTTATGTAGGATTTATTAGCCATTAATTTTCTTCAAAAGAATATTTATCTTTCTTTTTATACGGACGAATAATTAAACGTGTTTCTCTATCAAAACGGATATAATTATACACCCAATTCATAAAAACAATTACTTTATTTCTAAAACCTATTAAAGAAAAAAGATGAACAAACATCCAAACAAACCAAGCAAAAACTCCTTGAAATTTCCACTTAGGCAAATCTACCACCGCTTTGTTACGCCCAATAGTTGCCATAGATCCTTTGTCGTTATAAACAAACTCTTTTTGTTTTTTACCTTTAAATTTGGCGAGTATATTTTTAGCCAATAATGTTCCTTGTTGAATAGCTGGTTGCGCCATCATTGGGTGTCCATATTTATATACTTCTGTCTGCATGCAAGCAATATCTCCAACTGCGTAAATATTTTCGTAACCAACAACCTTATTATACATATCTACCTTAAATCGATTCGCTCTTTCTACCAAACATTCTGCTTGCAAACCATTTACAGTTTCTCCCTTTACGCCTGCTGCCCAAATTACCGTTTGCGCATTAAAATGATCTTCTCCATTAGTTGTAACCGTTTCCCCATCGTAATTAAGCACACGTAAATTTTTCCATACATCTACCCCTAGTTTTATTAGGAAATCTTCTGCTTTTTCAGAAGCTTTAGAACTCATCCCCTTTAATAACTCTCCTGAGCTTTGTATCAGGTTAATCTTCATTTGACGAATATCTAAATCTGGATAATCTTTCGGTAAGATTCCTTTTTTCATTTCAGCTAGTGCTCCTGCTAATTCAACCCCTGTTGGTCCGCCACCAACAATTACGAAATTCATTAAGGCATGTCTTTTTTCCAAGTCCTTTTCTAACAATGCCTCTTCAAAATTTTCTAATACCAAACTACGAATATTCAATGCTTGCGGAACAGACTTCATTTCCATAGCATACTTTTCAATATTCGTATTCCCAAAGAAATTAGTGGTAGAACCTGTCGCAATGATTAATTCATCATATTCTAACGTCCCAATAGAGGTTTCGATAGTATTCTTATCAGCATTTACATTTACAACTTCCGCTAATCGAAAATAAAAATTTTCAACATCATTAAATCTTTTACGTAGCGGAAAAGCAATACTGTCTGGTTCTAACCCACCAGTTGCTACTTGGTATAATAAAGGTTGAAAAGTATGGTAATTGTGTTTGTCTATTAACACAACTTGTAACTCTTGTTCTTCTAATCCTTTTGCAACAGCTAATCCTGCAAAACCTCCGCCCACAATTACTACTCGTGGAAAGCTTGTTTGAGGTATATTCATTTGTTATTTTTTAGGTGAAGCAAATTTAATTAAAAGATTAAATGACTTGTTAATTTTTCTTAATAGCTTTACAGGATCGAAAATTAACTAATTGTAATTACTTATCAAACTATGTTTAATTTATTTAAAAAGAAGAAAATAAGCGATTTAATTATAAAGTGTGATACTGATTTTATTACTATTAATGAAAAGGAAATTACTTTCCCTACTAATTACAATACACTTATTGAAGTTTTAGGAACTCCTTCTAGAGAAATTAATAAGACAAATAATTATCTAATGTGGGATAATCATGGTGTTTTTTGTGGATATACCGACAAAGACAATATTTTATCTATTAACATCTATCAAAATAAGCAAGACAGGAGTGAATACAATACAAAAAGACAGTTTAAAGGAGAATTGTTTTTAAATGATGAGAATATTACCAACAACGAATTTGGTAAAATTGCCTTGGGTAAATTAGCTATTCATAGATTAGGTAGTGAGAGTGAAATTCGTTTTGGTTTTAGTATAGGAGTTAATAGAGACTATAAAAGTTAACTATCGTACTTCTCTTTTAATTTGTTGTAATGTTTTTTTACTAGAAATAAGTGCTGTAATTACTTTTTTGCGTAAAACATCTATCTCTTCATTATAATAAGTAGCCCATTTATTTTCTTTAAATAAATTTTGAACTTGTTTTAAACGCTGATGGGCAAAAGTCGAATTCATTAAAAAAACAAAAGTTTTTTCCTGAGGATTTATACGCTCTATTTTTACTTTTTTTTGATTAAAATCAACAACTAAAAAAAACACTTTATCATAGTCGTTTAAAGGGTAAAAGTTTTCCCATTTTGAATATCCAACATAATAATGTTGATTTTTATATTCCTCAATTCCTTTGATTTTCCACCTGCAACTAGCCACACGCCCCCAATGGTTAGAGTATCTATAAACACCTTCTTGCGTATAAAAGTAATAACTCCCTGATTTACTTTGAAAATGCGTTGTTTTTTCTTTAAAAAAATCTATTCCTTGCATTTCAAACTCGCAATATGTGTATTTGAAAAAATTATGTTTTTGATAGTTTTTCATAACAATAAAAAAAGCCTCATAGGTTTAAAACATATGAGGCTAAAATATAATTTAGATTTTAATCTATTTTACTTCTTCGAAATCTACATCTTCAACATTGTCATCTGCAGTTGTTTCACTTCCAGCTTCTGGTTGTGCTCCTGCATCTGCTCCACCTGCTTGTTGTGCTGCATACATTTCTTCTGATGCTACTTTCCAAGCTTCGTTAATTTTCTCCATTGCAGTATCAATTTGAGCTAAATCTTTACTCTCGTATGCTTTTTTCAATTCTTCTAAAGCTGCTTCGATCGGACCTTTTTTATCCGCTGATAATTTATCTCCAAACTCTTTTAATTGCTTTTCGGTTTGGAAAATCATTCCATCTGCTCCGTTGATTTTATCTGCAGTTTCTTTTGCTTTTGCATCTGCTTCTGCATTTGCCTCAGCATCTGCTTTCATCTTTTTAATATCTTCATCTGTTAAACCAGAAGAAGCTTCAATACGGATGTTTTGCACTTTACCTGTTGCTTTATCAGATGCAGATACGTTAATAATTCCGTTAGCATCAATATCAAAAGTAACTTCAATTTGAGGAACTCCTCTTTGTGCTGGTGGAATATCTGTTAATTGGAAACGACCAATTGTTTTGTTATCTGCCGCCATAGCTCTCTCACCTTGTAAAACGTGAATTTCTACAGACGGTTGGTTATCTGCTGCTGTAGAGAATACTTGCGATTTCTTCGTTGGAATAGTAGTATTCGCATCGATTAATTTCGTCATTACATTCCCCATAGTTTCGATACCTAATGATAATGGAGTAACATCTAATAAAAGAACATCTTTTACATCTCCTGTTAAAACTCCACCTTGAATTGCAGCTCCTAAAGCAACAACTTCATCTGGATTTACACCTTTACTTGGCGATTTTCCGAAGAATTTCTCTACCGCTTCTTGCACTGCAGGAATACGTGTTGAACCTCCAACTAAAATGATTTCATCAATATCAGAAATTGATAAGCCTGCATTCTTTAAAGCTGTTTGACAAGGCTCAATCGTTCTTTTTACTAAATCATCGATTAACTGCTCAAACTTTGCTCTACTTAATGTACGAACTAAGTGTTTTGGTCCACTAGCTGTCGCTGTAATATATGGTAAATTAATTTCTGTAGAAGTTGTACTCGATAATTCAATCTTCGCTTTTTCTGCAGCTTCTTTTAAACGTTGTAAAGCCATAGGATCTTTACGTAAATCCATATTTTCTTCAGCTTTAAACTCCTCCGCTAACCAGTTAATAATTTTTTCATCCACATCATCACCTCCTAAGTGCGTATCACCATCTGTAGCCAATACTTCAAATACTCCATCTCCTAATTCTAGAATAGAAACATCATGTGTACCACCACCAAAATCGAATACAACAATCTTTTTATCTTCACTTGCTTTATCTAAACCGTAAGCTAATGCAGCTGCCGTTGGCTCGTTAATAATACGACGAACTTTTAATCCTGCTATTTCACCTGCTTCTTTTGTAGCTTGACGCTGTGCATCATTAAAATAAGCTGGTACTGTAATTACGGCCTCAGAAACATCTTGACCTAAATAATCTTCAGCAGTTTTTTTCATTTTTTGTAACACCATCGCTGAAATTTCTTGTGGTGTATACATACGATCGTCAATTTTTACACGTGGCGTATCATTATCCCCTTTCACTACTTCGTAAGGTACTCTAGCTGCTTCTTTTGAAGATTCCGAGAACTTATTTCCCATAAAACGTTTAATAGAATAAACAGTTTTTGTAGGGTTAGTAACTGCTTGACGCTTTGCTGGATCTCCAACTTTACGCTCTCCACCTTCTACGAATGCTACTACAGACGGTGTTGTTCTTTTTCCTTCTGAATTTGGGATTACAACTGGTTCGTTTCCTTCCATTACAGAAACACACGAGTTCGTTGTACCTAAATCAATTCCTATAATTTTACTCATAACTTGTATTTATCTTGTTAAGTTTTTAATTCAATTTTACGAGTACAAATAGTCAAAGTGTGTGCCAACAGGTTTTTACTATTATTTTGGCAGAAAGTAGTGTTTTTATGATATTTTTAAATGACAGAGTGTCACATAACATTAATTAATTAGCTTTGTAAGCTTCATATACTAATATAATATTGGCATATGTATTTTTAAAAACTTCTTTGATTTCTACTTCGTTTTTAAAAACCACCTCGGTAATGCCCTCTTCGAGTTGAGGAGTTAATTTACCTGTATAATTAGAGTACATTAAGTACCAATAAGTTTGTTTTAAGCGTATTTCACTACCTTGATAAAATATATGATACGTTTTTAACAAGAATTGATGAAGCTTTAAATGATCTATACCACATTCTTCTTCTACTTCTCGAACTGCAGTATCTTCAATACTTTCTCCTACTTCAATTCTTCCTTTGGGTAAGTCCCATTTCTCACCTCTATAAATAAATAGTATTTCTTTTTTTGAATTGACAACTAGCCCCCCAGCAGCCGTAATAAGTTTAAAATTATTACAAAACTGCTGCCAATCTTCTTCTAAATTGGTAGAAAAAAGATAAACCCCTTTTAATTTCCCACCTTTTAACCTGTATATAATTTCATCAACCAATATATTTTTGAAAATAAAAACAGGAAAATTTTCTTCCTTTTTTAACGAAGATGTTAAAATTATCGGCTTATCATTAACAAAAACTTTATACATTTGTGCCATGAGTTTAAACAAAGATACGGCAAAAAAAACTGCTGAACTTCTTTTACAAATTAAAGCTATAAAATTAAACCCAAATTCTCCTTTTACATGGGCGTCTGGATGGAAATCCCCAATTTATTGTGATAACCGAGTTACACTTTCATATCCACCAGTACGTAATTTTTTAAAGGAACAAATTGCTAAATTAGTAGAAGAAAAACACGGAAAACCAGATGTAATTGCTGGTGTTGCCACAGGTGCCATTGCAATAGGCGTATTAGTTGCACAAGAATTGGGGGTACCATTTGTTTATGTACGTCCCGAACCCAAAAAACACGGTAGAGAAAACCAAATTGAAGGGCACTTAGAAAGTGGTCAGAATGTTGTGGTTATTGAAGATTTAATCAGTACAGGTAATAGCAGTCTAAATGCTGTTAAAGCTTTAAAAGAGGCTAATGCCACTGTAAAAGGAATGATTGCCATCTTTTCTTATGGATTTAATCTTGCTGCAGAAAACTTCAAAAAACAGAATGTTGAATTAACAACTTTAAGTACTTACGAATTTCTGCTAGAACAAGCTCTTGATAGTAAATACATTAACAGTGATGAATTACGAACACTAGAAGATTGGAGAAGAAATCCAAATGAATGGAAACAATAATGGTAATGTTTTTGCAATACGCCAACCGAACACAAAACAACAAAAATGAATATTGAAGGAAATACAATTAAGGTAAAGAAATCTGCAAAAGATTTATATGAATTTTTAATCAACTTAGAAAATTTCAAGCAATTAATGCCAGAAGGAACTGAAAAGTTTGAAGTGGATGGTGATTCTTTTATCTTCGGACTAAAAGGAATGCCAGAAATTAGATTGGTAATGAAAGAGAAAACAGAGTATTCTAAAGTTACATTAGGTGCAGCAAGTAGTAAATTACCTTTTACTTTAACAGCAGGTATTAAAGAAATTTCAGAAAATGAAAGTGAAGCCCAATTAAATTTTGAGAGTAGCTTTAACCCTATGATGGCTATGATGGTAAAAAAACCATTAACAAAATTCATCGATACATTAACTGAAAATTTAGAGAAATTATAATTTAAACAAACGAAACTTCTTTCAAGCCAAACTCTTGAATAGTTTCATCGTTTAATTCAATTTGGAGTTTTCCTTCTGAAGAAATTCCAACGATTTTACCCATAAATAAAACGTTCTGACTGTTTTTAAACATACTTGGAACGTTTTTTTTATACAACACTCTTAAATACTTTTCTTCCAATAACTCATATTGTTTATCTCTTAACAATTGTATATTAAGTTGAAGTTGTTGTAATACTAAATTCAATATCTCTTCTAAATCAACCTCTTTATTAATTTTCTTTTTAATTGAAGAAGCATTGGGTAAATCAACAGGAAAAACTTCTTGATTAACATTAAGACCTACTCCTACTACCGAAGACTGAATTTTATCCTTTTTTAGTGAATTTTCAATCAAAATACCGCCAATTTTATCCTTTTCTGACAGAATGTCGTTGGGCCATTTAATAGCTAATTTAGGTGGTTTGTAGTTCTTAACAGCTTCAAAAACACTAATGCTAACGGCGTAATTTAAAAATTTTTGTTGTGCAATAAATAATTCTGAAAATTTACAAAAAACACTCATAATCAGGTTTTTACCATTTTCTGAAACCCATTTTGTATCCATCTGCCCACGTCCTGATGTTTGTTTTTTTGCAACAACTACCGTAAAATCATCAACCATTGAATCAGATACCATTTCTTTCAAAAAAGAATTAGTAGAGTTAATGGCACTAAGTTTGATTATTTTCATACGAGTATTAATGTAAGAACTCGTTTCAATATTACATAAAATACTCATAAAAAAGTAATAACTTTGCTGAAAATTAAATTTTTTTAATGACAAAAAAACAAGCTAGTACAGACGAATTGGTTGCTGCAATTATAAAAGGGATTGATGATGTAAAAGGTGAAAACATACAATTACTTGATTTAAGAGAAATTGAAAACACCGTATGTGATTACTTTATAATTTGCTCAGGAAACTCAAACACACAGGTAAATGCCATTTCTGGTGCTATACAAAAACTGGTAAGTAAAGAACTTAAAGACAAACCTTGGCATATAGAAGGTCAAGGAAATTCAGAATGGGTTTTAATGGATTATGTAAATGTAGTAGTTCACATTTTTCAAAAACAATTTCGCGAATTTTATGACATTGAAAGTCTTTGGGGTGATGCAAAAATTACCGAAATAAATCCTGTTTAATTTCTAATTATTTTGACACACATTTTATATGAGCGATAAGAAAAAAAATACGCCAAAATTTACATTTAACTCCTATTGGATTTATGTTCCAATTATACTGTTTTTTATAGCTTTACAGCTTTTTAACTCAGGTGGATTAGCTTCTAAAAATATTTCTAAAAACGAATTTACCAAAGTTTTAGAAGCCAATGATATTAAAAAAATTGTTATTGAGAATAACACTATAGCTCAGGTTTTTTTAAAAGACGATGCCTTAAAAAAAGAAGAATATCAAAAATTAGTTAACTCTCCTTTTTATAGAAAAGGAAGCCCTTTATATTCTTATAATTTTGGTGATTTACAAAACTTTGAAAATGAACTTGAAACTCAGAAACAAGCCAAAGGCTTAGATTTTGATAAAGTAAATGAAGAACGTACAAGTATGATGGATACCATCATTGGCTTACTTCCATTCATTTTATTAATTGGTGTTTGGTTATTCTTTATGAGAAGAATGTCTGCTGGTGGCGGAGGAGCTGGTGGCGGAGGTCAAATTTTCAACATTGGTAAGTCAAAAGCTAAATTATTTGATGAAAACACCAAAGTAAAAACTACGTTTAAAAATGTAGCTGGTTTAGAAGGTGCTAAAGAAGAAATTCAAGAAATTGTAGACTTCTTAAAGAACCCTGAAAAATACACTAAATTAGGAGGTAAAATTCCTAAAGGAGCTTTATTAGTAGGACCTCCAGGAACAGGTAAAACTTTATTAGCTAAGGCCGTTGCTGGTGAAGCTGGTGTTCCTTTTTTCTCATTATCAGGTTCTGATTTTGTGGAAATGTTTGTAGGTGTTGGTGCATCTCGTGTTCGTGATTTATTTAAACAAGCACAGCAAAAATCACCTTCTATTATTTTTATTGATGAAATTGATGCTATTGGTCGTGCTCGTGGAAAAAACAGTATGACAGGTGGTAACGATGAACGTGAAAATACCTTAAATCAATTATTAAGTGAAATGGATGGTTTTGGTACTGATACCAATGTTATTGTGTTAGCAGCAACAAACCGTGCAGAAATTTTAGATAAAGCATTAATGCGTGCTGGTCGTTTCGACCGTCAGATTTACGTTGATTTACCAGATCTACACGAAAGAAGAGAAATTTTTGAAGTGCATATAAAACCTTTAAAATTAGCAGATGATGTTAATTTAGAGTTTTTAGCACAACAAACACCTGGCTTTTCAGGAGCTGATATTGCTAATCTATGTAACGAAGCTGCATTAATTGCTGCTAGATTTAATAAAAATGCTATTCACCATCAAGATTTTCTAGATGCTGTAGACAGAATAGTTGGTGGATTAGAAAAGAAAAACAAAGTAATTACTCCAAAAGAAAAGGAAGTAATCGCTTTTCACGAAGCTGGTCACGCAACGGTAAGCTGGATGTTAGAGCATGCTGCTCCATTAGTAAAGGTTACGATTGTACCTAGAGGACAATCGTTGGGTGCTGCTTGGTATCTTCCAGAAGAAAGAAAGATTATTCAAACAGAACAAATGTTAGATGAAATGTGTGCTACTATGGGGGGGCGCGCGGCTGAAAAATTAATATTCGATAAAATTTCTACAGGAGCTTTAAGCGATTTAGAAAAAGTAACGAAACAAGCTCGTGCTATGGTTACCATTTATGGTTTAAATGAAAAAGTGGGTAATATTACTTATTACGATTCATCTGGTAATGATTCTTTTGTAAAACCTTATAGTGAAGATACTGCAAAAAAAATTGATGAGGAAATTTCTAAAATCATAGAAATCCAATACAAACGTGCTATTCAAGTCCTTGAAGATAATAAAGACAAATTAACCACTTTAGCTGAAAAACTTTTAGAAAAAGAAGTTATCTTTAAAGACGATTTAATAGAAATTTTTGGTAAAAGACCCTTTGAAAAAGAAGAAACTAAGAAAATAGACGTAATTATAGATAATTCAGAAAAATAGCTTTACCCCTTAAATGAATTTTTTAATAAAATTATTTAAAACATTTACAGAAGCAAAAAGAAATCAAGAGATAAAAAAACAACCTGTATATTTATCTCTTGATGATTCTTTCGTGCATAATTTTATTAACAAAGGAGGGAAATTTTTATACTGCACAAAAATTGAAGAAGTAAAAACTCACCTTAATCATGTTTTAGTAGAAAATAATTGGAAACGGATTCTATGTTCAGATTTGGATTTATTAAAACTTCTTAAAAAAATTGATGTTAATACTCAGTCTCAATTTAGCAACAATATTCCTTTTTTTACAACCTGCGAACACTTAATAGCTGACAAAGGAGATATTTTATTCTCCTCTAACCAGTTAGGAAGCAATAAACTTCCTTCTTTTTCCGAAAATTTTATAGTATACGCAACCACTAGTCAAATCGTTAAAAACACAAGTGAAGGTTTAACAGGTATAAAAACTCATTTTAGTGGAAATATACCAACAAACATTAGTGCCATTAAAAATTATTCAATAAAAAATAGTGACGATAATTTCATGGATTATGGTAACACTAATTCAAAAAATTTATATTTGCTACTCTTTGAAGATCTTTAATATGGAAAACCTTTTAACAAGAAGTATCTCAGCTCTTATTTATGCTGGTCTATTTCTTTTTGCTATTCTTTTTTCTAAAGAAACTTATATTGGACTAATTACTATTTTCGCAGGAATCTCTTTGTGGGAATTTTCTAAAATTATTGGACTAAAAAATATAATTCCATATATTCTACTTTTAGTATTAAGCATATTCGCTTATAAAGGAAATTCTACATTGGAAAAAACATGGACTCTATTTTTATTAGCTCTTAGTATCTTAAGTGGCATAAAATTATTAATTAATTTATTTTCCGAAGGCTTTAAAAAGAGAAATAAATTTGGTTCTATAATTATTCAAATTGAATATGTAGTACTTTCTTTTTTCTTTCTAATGTTACTTCCTTTTATTAACAATGAATATCATCCAAATATTATTATTTATATTATCTTAATTATTTGGACCAATGATAGTTTTGCATACTTGGTAGGAAAAAATATTGGAAAAAATAAATTATTCGAACGTGTTTCACCTAAAAAAACCATAGAAGGATTCATTGGTGGATTAGTATTTGCTATTATAGTAGGTGGTATTATTGGTAAATACTCAAACGAGTTTTCTATTTTAAACTGGGTTATAATAGCCCTTATTATTTCTGTTTTTGGAACCTTAGGAGATTTAATTGAAAGTAAATTTAAAAGACAAGCTAATGTTAAGGATAGCGGGTCTATTATGCCCGGTCATGGTGGTTTATTAGATAGACTAGATAGCTTATTTTTCCTTGCTCCTTTCGTATATTTGTATATACATTTTTTAATGTAATACATGACTTCTAAATTAGACATACAATTTAAAGAGGCGGTTGAAAAAATTTCTAAAACAGAAGAAAAATTACCACCAGATATACTATTACGTTTATATGCATATTATAAACAAGCCATTAAAGGTGATAATTTTTTGTATAATTATAATGATAAAGACATTCGAGATGCTTTTAAATTTAATGCTTGGATGCAGTTAAAAGGAATGTCTGAAAATCAAGCAAAACAAGAATATATAAATTTAGCAAACACAATATTTAAATAATTTATCATGAAAAAAATAATAGCCCTTACAAGCTTATATCTTGTCGCTTTTCAATTTACAGCTTGTAAAACTGAAGTAAAAAAAGAAGAAATAAAACCAACTGTTATAGAAAGTGTTGCTCCTTTTTCTTTGAAAACTTCGGAAAACACAATTAATTTTACAGCTTATAAAACAACTGAAAAAGTCCCAGTAAAAGGAATTTTTAAAAAAGTAGAAATCACTAAAGGAGGTGAAGGAAACTCAATAAAAGAAGCCATAAATGGTACTGAATTCAATATTCCTGTAAGTGGAATTGAAACCAACGATTCTACTAGGAACTTTAAAATTCAGAAGTTCTTTTTTAGTGTAATGGAAAATTCTTTAACCTTGTCTGGTAAGTTAAATTTAGAAGAAAGTGCCGATAAAGGTTTTGCTGAATTTACCATGAACGGAATAACTCAAAAATTACCTTTCGAGTATACTATTGATGGAAAAACATTTACGATGAACACTACTATGGATGTTGAGAAATGGAATGGTCAAAGCGCTATTGCATCACTAAACGAAGCATGTAAAGATTTACACAAAGGTACAGACGGAGTTTCTAAAACTTGGAGTGAAGTAGCTATTACTATCGTTTCAACTTTTAAATAGTTAAACAACATAAAATATAAAACAAAGCCTTAGAGGAAATCTAAGGCTTTTATTTTAACTCAAAATCTTATTTACCAATTCTTTTTTAGATTTTTCATCATCTCCAAACAACCACCGTAACACATTATCTTCCCACATCGCGTCTCTTTCCTTTTCGGTAATAATTTCTCTATTAATTGCTAAATCAAGAATTTTACCCGGATAAGAGGATTGTTTTTCGCTTTCCATTTCTCCTAATGGGTATGGGTCATCTAGCCCTATCAATACTTGTTTTGCTCCTTGATTTTTAATCAATAATTCTAAAGACCCTGTGTCATGCACCAAAGTATCGAAGAAAATATTTTTATG
The DNA here is from genome assembly GCF_008124875.1 of Tenacibaculum adriaticum. Classification (GTDB taxonomy): domain Bacteria; phylum Bacteroidota; class Bacteroidia; order Flavobacteriales; family Flavobacteriaceae; genus Polaribacter; species Polaribacter adriaticus. The sequence continues at coordinate 18,336 of NZ_VNIA01000007.1, read as the reverse complement.
CCCTACTGCTTTTCTAGGATGAACCTTTCCTTCAAATAAATCTGGACGACCATCAAAACCTTGAATACGACGACCTAAATTAATTTGTGCTAATTGACCTCCGTGTGCAAAACAAACTCGCATATTCGGATACTTTTCATAATACCCATTTAAAGTTAAAAAGTGATATGCATCAGCACATTGCGCTAACATCCATATTAAATGAAAACGCCATGACGTATTTTGAAGTTTAATGAATTTCTCACCATCATATGGGTGGATTTCAACTGCTAAATTATACTTATTTGCCAGTTCAAAAATAGGTTCATTTTCTTCATCAAAAATACAACGCCAAGTACCAATCGTATCCATATAATGTGTAGGAAGACACAATAATCGCATCCCTAATTCTTCAACACAACGCTCTATTTCCCAACACGCTCCACGAACAAAACCTGGATGTACCACAAATCCACAAGTAAATTTAGATGGATTATCATGCTGAACTCTTGCATTAAAATCATTTTGAAAACGCAATGCTTGTTTCATTTCTTCTACACGTAAACCATTTCCATATAATTGAGAAAGATTTAAAACTACCGCATGATCAATCTTAAAATGCTCCATCCATTCTAACTTTTCATCTAAAAAGAAACTAGAATCAGTTACAGGACGGCTCCAATCTTTCTGAAGCATATATTTACGATCTTTATCTACCCAAAAAATCCCCTTGTCTTTCATGTACTGCGGAATTTCTTCTGGGTAAGGAAGTAAATGCGAATGTCCGTTTATACGTAATTTACGTTTCATTTTATTCTTTTGGTTTTAGACTAATCATCGTTGCTTGCATGGTTGCAAATATTTTCTCTTCTTTCTCATCAGTGATTTTAGCTTCACAAAACACTAATGTTTTACCTGATTTTATCACATTAGCTGTAGCTATGATAGCATCAGAAATAGCTGGTCGCATTAAATTGGTTTTAAACTCAACCGACAATACATCAGAACCTTCTGGCATTGTTGTTAAGGCTGCATACCCACAAGCCGAATCTGCAATACTTGTGATAACTCCTGCATGAAAAAAACCATGTTGTTGCGTTAAGCCTTCATTTTTTGTACACTTTATTTTCACGAAACCTTCTTCAATATGGATAAGCTCAGCACCCAACGTTTTCATAAAACCTTGTTTACCGAAACTCTCTTTTGAAGATTCAATCATACTATTATTATTCATTATAATCTGCAGAATTTATTTTTTTCGGTGCTTGCATTACTGTTCCACATTTAGAACAAGTACATTTTTTCTTATCTGAATAATATTTATCGAAGATAATTGGCATATCTGTTTCAATATTCTTCAAAGCAAATTCTTCTCTATACAATTGATTTCCACAGTTTTCACAATACCATTCTAATGCATCCATCATTCCTTCAGAACGTGGATATTCTATGACCAAACCAACAGTATTTGCTTTTCTTTGAGGTGAATGTGGTACTCCCGCAGGTAATAAATAAATATCTCCTTCATTAATTGCTACATCAACCATTTTTCCTTCATCATCAATGATTTTCAACACCATATCTCCTTCTAATTGATAGAAAAATTCTGGAGTTTCATTATAGTGATAATCCTTTCTACTATTCGGCCCACCAACAACCATCACAATATACTCACCGTTATCCCAAACACATTTGTTTCCTACCGGTGGTTTTAGTAAATGACGATTATCATCAATCCACTTCTTAAAGTTTAAAGGTTGTACTAATTTACTCATGATAGCTGTGTTTTTAATGTTGTTATAAAGTTACAAAGATTTTGTTCTACCTCCATCAACAGGTAAGTTAATTCCGTTGATATAACTTGCGCGTTCACTTACTAAAAAAGTAACTGCACTAGCAGTTTCTTCAGGTTGCGCAAATCGTTTAGCAGGAATAACATTTTTCATTGCTTGTTCTACTTCTTCAGCAGACTTTCCTGTTTTTGTAGCTTTATTATTAATGATTTCATTTAAACGTTCTGTAGCCGTAGCTCCTGGTAAAACATTGTTTACTGTAATACCAAATTCTCCCAACTCGTTAGCTAATGTTTTGCTCCAATTTGCCACAGCACCACGGATAGTATTTGATACTCCTAATCCGTCTAAAGGTTGTTTTACAGAAGTAGAAATAATATTGATAATTCTACCATAGTTTTCTTCTTTCATAAACGGAACAACCGCTTGCACTAATACATGATTACATTTTAAATGCATGGTAAAAGCACGCTCAAACTCATCTAAAGTTGCATTGAAAGCAGGACCTCCTGCTGGACCTCCTGTATTGTTAATTAAAATATGAAACTTTGTTCCATGCTTTTCTAAAACCTCTTTTAGTGCTGTTGGATTGGTAAAATCTGCCACCAAATACCCATGACATTGTTCTCTACTGCGCTCGAACTGACAAGCTTCTCTTACTTCTGCTAAAACAGATTGTAACTTTTCTTCATTACGGGCAACCAAGGTTACATTTACACCTTCTTTTGCCAATGCAATTGCTGTTGCTTTACCTATTCCTTGTGTGCTTCCGCACACTAATGCGTTTTTATTTTGTAATTGTAAATCCATATTTATGTATTGGTTTCAACCATCTTTTTAATCTTAACTGCTTTTTCAAAGTGATCTAATTGATGCGTTTTAATCCACCATTCGGCAACTTCCATTAACAGATCAGGATTATCATTTTTATTCTTGAAGAAAGCATAGAACGAAAGTCCGACATTCTCTCCTTTCTTTTCTATCTTCTCATCACAAATCCTGATTATTTTTTCCCGGATTTCTTTATTCATATTTTATACAAACGTTTTTGGGTTCGGTAAAAAAACGTAAAGCTTCAAAACCACCTTCACGTCCTACTCCACTTGCTTTTTGTCCTCCAAACGGCGTTCTTAAATCACGTAACAACCATGTGTTTACCCAAACAATTCCGGTATGCAAATTTTTACTCATTCGCATGGTTCGTTGTAAATTATTCGTCCATAATGTTGAGGACAATCCGTAGGTAACATCATTCGCCATTGCCAATACTTCTTCTTCCGAAGTAAAAGGCATAATGGTTACTACCGGTCCAAATATTTCTTCTTGATTTAATTTACACTGATTACTTTTTACCTCTATAACAGTTGGTTGTAAATAATATCCTTTTTCTGAACCTTTAACCTCAACTTTATTACCTCCTTGTAATATTTTTCCTCCTTCTTGTTCTACAATATCAATGTATGATTTTACTTTCTCTAAATGTTGTTTAGATACCAAAGCACCTATATTTGTATCAACTTCAAACGGATTTCCGATTTTTAATTCTGATACTTTTTGAACAAAATCTTTTTTGAATTTCTCGTAGATAGATTGTTCAACAAAAATTCTGCTTCCGCATAAACATATCTGACCTTGATTTGCAAACGAAGAACGAACCGTTGTTGCCAACATATCTTCATAATTACAATCGGCAAAAATGATATTCGGATTCTTTCCCCCTAATTCCAACGACAACTTTTTAAACATTGGCGCAGCCACACGTGCAATGTGCGCTCCTGTTTTAGTTCCTCCTGTAAATGAAATTGCTTTGATATTGGGATGCTCTACAATAGCTTGTCCTGTGGTAGTTCCTAATCCGTGAACAATGTTTAAAACACCTTTAGGGAGGCCAGCCTCGTTACAAATTTCACCCAATAAATACGCTGTCATTGGCGTAACTTCACTAGGTTTTGCTACCACACAATTACCGGCAGCAATTGCTGGAGCGATTTTCCAAGTGAATAAGTACAAAGGTAAATTCCATGGAGAGATACAACCAACCACACCAATAGGTTGACGCAAAGTAAAATTCATCGCGCCTAAACCAACACTTTCATGAGCCTCTGATGAAAACTGCGTAATGGCATCTGCAAAAAACTGAAAGTTTGACGACGCTCTCGGAATATCAATTGCTTTGGCTAAACTTAAAGGTTTTCCATTATCTTTAGCTTCTGCTTCAGCTAAAATAGCTAATTTCTGTTCGATTAAACGAGCTATATTAGAAAGAATTTTACTTCTTTCTGCTAATGTTGTATTTGACCAAGCAGGAAAAGCTTCTTTAGCCGATTGATACGCTTTTTCTACGTCTTCTTGGGTTGAATTAGGAATTTGACCATATACTTCACCAACTGATGGATTGTAATTATCAATCCACTGATTTTGAATTGGATTTACAAATTTGCCGTTTATGTAGTTTTTGATGTTCATTTCATTTATAGATGTTAGAACCAAGAACAAAGAATCAAGACCTCTTTGTCTTGTCTCTTGAATCTTGTTTCTCTATTCTTGTTTTTTGTAGGCAGTTACTTTAATCTCCACCACCAAATCTGGGTGTGGTAATTGATGAACCGCAACTGTAGTACGTGTTGGTCCGGTTTCTTTATCAAAAAACTCTGCATAGGCTTTGTTGTAGCCTGCAAAATCATTCATGTTTACCAAAAACGTAGTGACATCTACCACGTCTTTTAAACTAGCTCCTACTTTTTGTAAATTTTTATCAATATTTTTTAAAACTTCTCGTGTTTGTACCTCAGCATCTAACTTTTTGGTATTCATTTCATCGATCAATTCTACACCAGCAATGGTATTGTCTGGTCTACGAGAACTGGTTCCTGAAACAAAAATAAAATCACCCACCACTTTTACATGTGGATATGCGCCTCTTGGTGTTACTATTTTTTCCATAATTTTATATATGCCATTGCGAAACTCTATAAAAGTTGAAGCAATCTTTTTAAGAGATTACTTCGTCGTTTCTCTTCTCGTAATGACGGTTAATTATTTTGTTGCTAACTCCAGCAACTTTAACGTAGTTTTTAAGTTACGTGTGGTTGCATTGACTTTTAATTTATTTTCAAAAAAATTGTTATTTAGTTTTGTTGTGCCATATCCTCCTACAGCATTTACATATACTACTTCATCGATCAATTTAAACTCATCCTCTTTGGCATCAATTTCAATAGTTACTTGTGAAGGCTTTTGACTTAAAAACGTAAAATACTGTTGCTTCTCATCAACTGTTGTAAACGGATTGTTACCAATTGCATTTTTCCATTCTTGAATAGTTTTTACTAAAACCGGAACTTCATATCCGTACCTATCTTTTATAACCTTACATACATTGTGTACAACTTCTTCCTTACCTATTTGAGATTGTATCACTATATTTCCGCTTTGAATATACGTTTGCACATTTTTAAAACCCGCATCTTTTAAAAGTTGGCGTAACTCCGCCATGGGGAGTTTGTTTTTTCCCGATACGTTGATTCCTCTTAATAAAACTATATAAGTTGTCATTTTCTTTTTTTGCGTTAGTGATTGAAATTACTTCAACCCTGCTATTTTATCTTCTTCTAAAATTTCGTTTGTTTCTTCTTGCACTTTTTGTAAGATGATTTTTAATTCATCTTTGGTCATCTCCAACGAAGTTGACACCTCATCATCTGCGATTAAATTCAACAACGCTTTGTCTTGCGCTCGTCCTTTTTTCATTGCCTGTGCATACGGAATTTCTTCATTAAACGTAACCATAGAATATTTTGAAAAATACTCAGCTGGGAACGTTTTTTCTAAATCCATTTCAATTTTTCTTTTTTGTTTGAACAATGGATTTGCCACATGATCGCGCATTTCGTAATAATTATCAATCGCTAAATCGGCAATGGCATCTGTGTCTTGTTTTCTAGCTTTTTCATACGCTTTAAAAACAGTTTGCCAATCGCCTTCGTATTTATCTAAAATAGCGTCAAATACGGTTACATCTTCAAAAGAAGCGTTCATTCCTTGTCCGTAAAACGGAACAATCGCATGAGCAGCATCTCCCATTAGCAAAGTTTTATTTTGATAATGCCAGGGCGAACATTTTACAGTTCCTAACGCTCCTGTTGGGTTGTTAAAAAACTCATCTTTTATACTCGGAATTAATGCCAATGCATCTGGAAATTCTTTCTCGAAAAACTCAGTTATTTTTTCTTCGGAAATTAAATTGTTGAAGTTGTATTCTCCTTCGTCATAACTTAAAAATAGGGTTACGGTAAAGCTTCCATCTAAATTTGGTAACGCGATTAACATGTATTCACCACGAGGCCAAATATGCAAATGATCTTTACTGATTTGGTGTTTACCTAGTTTATCCGCTGGAATTTCTAATTCTTTATAACCGTGAGTTAAATAGTTTTGTGAATAACTAAACAAAAATTTCTTTTCTAAATAGTAGCTCTTACGCAACGCAGAACCTGCTCCATCTGTACCAAAAATAACATCTGCATCAATAGAAAACTCTTTTTTTGTTTCGTAACATTTAAAATGCGCTACGGTATTTTCGATATCTACGGATTTACATTTTTTATTAAAATGAATGTTTACATTTTCGTGTTTTTCGGCTTCGGTTAATAAAATTCCGTTTAAATCACCACGAGAAATGGAATTGATATATTCTCCTTCTCTACCTGAATAATTAGATGAAAATGTATTTCCTTTTGTATCGTGAATTAATCGACCATACATCGGAATACAAATCTCTCTTGCCTTATCCTCTACTCCAGCCAAACGGAGGGCTTTAAAACCGCGGTCGGACAATGCTAAATTGATAGAACGTCCTGCAGAAATATCGGTTGTTCTTAAATCTGGTCTGCTTTCGTATAGTTCTACTTTGTAACCTCTTTGCGCTAAACGCAAAGCCAAAAGAGAACCACATAAACCAGCTCCTATAATTAGTATATTATCTTGTTTGTTCATTTTATTTTATGTCATTGCGAAGCAAATTGTAATTTGCTGTGGCAATCTTTTATTTTTATGAAATAACTTCGTTGTTTCTCTCCTCGTTATGACGATTATTTTACAATAATCCTTTTAAAATCTCTACCATTTTAAATACATCTTCAAAACTATTATACATTGGTACCGGTGCACAACGGATTACGTCTGGCTCTCGCCAATCAGTAATTACATTATTTTCGGTTAGTTGATGATGTAAACTTTTATCAGCATTAATTACTTGAATAGACAACTGACAACCTCTTTCTTTTGGATTTGAAGGTGTAATAACTTTAATTCTATCTGTATCTATTTGATTGATCAAATACTCAAAATAACCTGTTAGTTTTTCTGATTTTTCTCTTAAAGCGTCCATTCCAACCTCATCAAACATATCTAACGAAGCTCTAATCGCAGCCATTGATAAAATTGGAGGGTTACTCAACTGCCAACCTTCTGCTCCAGGCATTACATCAAACGGTTGACGCATATTAAAGCGTGTTTCTTTATTATGATTCCACCAACCTGCAAAACGAGGTAAATCTTTATTATGAGCATGTTTTTCGTGCACAAATAATCCTGCCAAACTACCAGGACCTGAATTCAAATATTTATAGGTACACCAACATGCAAAATCTACTCCGCTATCGTGTAACTCTGGATTTATATTACCTGCTCCATGTGCTAAATCGATACCCACAAAACAATTTTTTGCATGACCAATTTCTGCGATTCTTTTTAAATCTAAAAACTGACCTGTATAATAATTCACACCACCAATCAACAACAACGCAATTTCGTCTCCTTGTTCATCCAGAATTTGCTCCAAATCTTCCATTCGAAGTAGTTCTTCTCCTGCTCTTGGCTTCCATTCAATCAAACCTTCTTGCGCATCAAAACCATGGAATTTTAATTGCGATTGAACTGCATATCTATCCGAAGGAAATGCATCACTTTCAATAACAATTTTATATTTAGTTTTAGTTGGCTGATAGAAAGACACCATCAACAAATGCAAATTGGTCGTAAGCGTATTCATCACTACCACCTCAATAGGTTTTGCACCAACTATTTTTGCCATTTTATCTGTTAAAAACTCATGATATGGCAACCATGGATTTTTGGCTTCAAAATGGCCTTCTACTCCGTAGTGAGCCCAATCATCTAGCTCTTGCTGAATGTATTTTTGGGTTTGTTTAGGTTGTAATCCGAGGGAGTTTCCTGTAAAATATAACCAGTTGTTACCGTTTTTATCTTTTGGAATATGAAATTGATCGCGTAAGTAAGAAAGCTTATCTTCTTTATCTAATTGCTGTGCGTATGCTAACGTGTTTTGGTAGTTCATCAAACAAAAAAATGATTGTTTTCAAATATAAAAAACTAAACATAATTATTTCTAACTTACCTATTTCTTTTCATGACTTCTTTTGGTGTTCTTATACCTTAATTAAAATCGTTTGTACCTTTTTAAGATAGTTTCATTCATTTAAAATTTAATTTTATAACTGAAATCAAATCATTTACCTATGAAAACTATTAAACTTTTAACTTTGGTATTTTCTTTTCTAATTGTAGTTTCTTGTAATGAAGAGAATAAAAAAGAGGTTTACTCTAAAAAAGAAACACTTGTAGAAAATTATCAATACCCTTCAGATTCCACAACTATTAATAAGTGGATAGCAAACAATAATTTTAATGCCATGTATAAACATAGTTGGTATATATGGAAACATTTAACCACACCTGTTGCAAATGGCAAATTACGTTATCAAACATGGTCAAGTCCGGCGCAGATATTAGAAAAAATGAATCATCCAGAAAAAAACATGGTATCTGGAATAAAATTCAAAAAACCTAATCAATTTAGTCATGCTAAAATCAAACAAACTGATTTTGACGATACTGACATTGTTGAAATTGTAGCTTATAATGAAGCAGCAGAGAAATATGCTGTAGACAATAAAATATTTTACATTTCAACTTTAAAAAAATTCCAAAAAGGAGAATATAGTCAAGTTCCAGAGTTTCCTGACGAAGCCATTACTATAAAACCTGTATACAAAGTTTTGACTCAAGATAAGTTAAGTACGGATGGTATTTATACAATGGCTGCATGGCATGGGCCTGAATATAAAAATAGCGGTTACCCTGAAAAAGAATGGAAGTCTTGTATTCATGTTAACACTAAAGAAAACAAATCAAATCCAAATGGAAGATTAGATTACAACTGTAATGATAAGAATGAAGATAACACTTACTTTTTAAATGACTTTATTCATTTTAAAATAGATCAAACATTGGCTGATTCATACAATAGTGAAAACACTATTAAGAATGACAACCAAAAAGCTCAGGCTGGTGATATAGCTTTATTGGTAGGTATGCATGTAGGAACAAAAGAAATTAAACGCTGGGTTTGGCAAACATTTTGGTGGTCTCCTATGCCTTTAACTCCATCTATTCCTAGTTCAGATGATATCGCATCCTCTAAAAATGGTATCGGATTATCAAAAGTTGCAAGCCATTATGCCATGGATATTGCTTACTCAATGATTATTCCTGCACAACCTTATATTGGTGGTGAAAATGAAGGTGAAATTGTTGTTGGCTTTAATCCTTATTTAGAATCTGGTTTTGGTACTAATGTGTTCAACACAAAAATGAGTTATGTAGAAAATAGCGGTACAAAAATAGCAACAAACCTTGGTGCTACTTCAAACTGTATGAGTTGTCATATGGCAGCTGCTGTACACACTAAAGGTAAACCTTCAAACGGTTATGATTCTCCAGATTATATTGGAGATAGATATTTGAGTTATAAAGACTCAATATTTAAAAATAGATTGATGTTAGATTTTGCATGGTCTATACAAGCCAATATAGATTCATTGAAATAAAGCCTTTCTATTCAAAAAATGCTTCCAAAAAATATTTGGAAGCATTTTTCTTTTAAAATATTAATAAAGAACTCTAAATTTTATTGTTCCTTCTACATCTTTTAATTCTGTAATTACATCTTGATTGTAATCTTTATCTAAATCGGTAATTACATAACCTACTTTAGCATCTGTTGATAAATACTGACCAGAAATATTCAATTCATATTCTGCTAACACTTTATTAATCTTAGCCATAATACCAGGAACATTTTTATGAATATGTAAAAATCGATGTGCGTTTTGCTGTTTTGGCAAACGAATATTCGGGAAATTTACAGCATCTACGGTATTACCAGAATTAATGTAGGCCATAATTTTACTCGGAACAAAATCAGCTATATCTTTTTGCGCTTCTTCGGTACTTCCACCTACGTGTGGCGTTAAAATTACATTCGGCAATCCTTTTAATTCGGTATAGAATTCACCATTTTTTCTTGGTTCTTCAGGATACACATCTACAGCAGCTCCTGCTAACTTTCCGCTCTTTAAAGCGGCAGTAAGTGCTTTTATATCCACTACAAATCCACGAGAAAGGTTTACCAAATGTGCACCATCTTTCATTTGTGAAATTTCTTTTTCACCAATATAATTTTTGTTTAATGAATTATCATCAACATGTAAAGTAACGACATCAGAAATAGCTAATAAATCGGCCAATGAATTCATTTTGGTTACGTTACCCAATGCTAACTTATCTTCAACATCGTAATAATACACATCCATTCCTAGTGCTTCTGCAAGAATAGAAAGTTGCTTACCAATATTTCCGTAACCAACAATTCCTAGTTTTTTACCACGCACTTCTCTCGAACCATGTGCTGTTTTATTCCACTGTCCGTTATGCAATTCTGTACTTCGTTGAAAAACACTACGCATTAACATAATAATTTCACCAATAGCAAGCTCAACCACCGAACGAGTATTACTATATGGTGCATTAAAAACAACAATTCCGTTTTCTTTACAAGTCTCTAAATCTATTTGTTTTGTTCCAATACAAAAAGCGCCAACTACCAATAATTTTGGAGCATTTTCAATTACTTTTTTAGTTACTTGTGTTTTAGAACGAATACCAAGAACATGTACATCTTGTAATTTTTCTATCAATTCGTCTTCCGATAAACTTCTAGAAACTGTTTCTACATTAAATCCGTCTTTGGTAAATTTTTCTAACGCATCAGGATGCACGTTTTCTAACAGCAAAATCTTGATACGGTTTTTTGGGTATGATATGTTTCTTGGCAAATCGTTTATATATAAAAATTCATCTAAATTAGGTGTAATATAATCAGCATTCTTTATTGTTTTAGCACGCGTTACATTTTCGGTATAGGCAAAAAATTTATCGGCAACACCAGCTTTTCTAGTTACTGCATCACTATAACCATCTCCTATTACCTGAATTTCTCCTTCTAAATTCAAATCGCGTAAGCATTGAATTTTTCCATCGTGTACAGATAATACATTTTCACGATCGAAACCTATGATTTCACCATTTCCGTTAAACTCAAACGTATTGGCAAAAACTCTTTCCGAAGGAATATTATATTCTGCAACAATAGGATCTATAAACTCTTTAAATCCTGCTGAAATTACATAAATGTTTTCTGAAAAACTCTCAAAAAACTCTCTATTTCTTTCTATAGAGTGAGAAACATGCTTTTTTAATTCTGTAATTAATAAATCTAAATCCGACTTTTTTGCATTCAGTAATTTAATACGTCGCTCTAAAGATTGGGTAAAGGATATTTCACCGTCAATTCCTAAGTTCGTAATGTTTATAATTTCTCGAACTACTTCCTCTTTTTTGGGATTACCAACTAACGTAATTTCTGCTAAAACATCTAACGCTTCAACTCTAGTTAACGTACTGTCAAAATCAAAAATAAAATTTCTTTTGGGTTTGCTCATTATTAAAAGCTGATTTTTACACTCGAAAAATACGACCATTTTTACAGAAAATCTACTACAGAGAAAAGAATTATCAACCTTTTACGAAATCATTTTCTAATCTGCTTTTAAATTGGTGAAGTGATAAAAATTGATTTAATTTTTAAGAATTACTAAAAGTAAAACATACCAAAAAATTGGAATTGCTTCTACCCAAAAGGATGTGTAATATTTAGTTTGCTTCCTTTTAGCTCTTTGTAAAAAAACCAATAAAACAAAAAATACTATTAAAAAAGTAGTTTTGAAATTTGAATTTGGCGAAATAAAAAACTCGATGATCATGGTTATTGCTAGTAAAATAAATCCTAACTTTTTTGCGCGTTCTACACCTAATAATTGCGGAAGCGTTTGCAATTGTTTTTGATCAAATTGTAAATCTCTAATATCAAACGGAAGGGTAAGTACAATTACAAACAATATACGTTGAATGAACTGTAAAACAACTTTAGAATTAATTGGTAATTCGGCATCTAAAACAGGTAACAAAACAGTAGTTCCTGCCCAAACCAAAGCGATTACCATAATTTTTAAAGAAGCAACGTTTCGTAGGTTTTTGGTTAATCCTTTTAAAAACGGAATTGCGTAAAGTAATGTTAAAACTCCGAAAGGAATAAAAAACAGTAATGTATTTAGCTTAAGTTGCCTTCCGTAAAACAGCATCAACACAAAACAGATCAACGAAAAAACCTGAATAATTTTTAAATTCTCTGTCAAACTTCTATGATGTAACTTAGCTACACCAGCATATTTAATAAAGTTATAACCAGTAATTGTTCCGTAAAAAATAAAATAGTCTAACGGTTCATTATACGAAAGATTAAAATACACCTCTGTAATACGCACCAAAGCATATACTGCTAATGCTACATGAATACTTGAGTTTATGTAAAAGTCGAAAAGTGTTTTTAAAAGCTTCACTCGGCAAAAGTAATCTTTTGTTCATAACCATTCAAAACAGTTAATAAATTACATTTTAGAAGTCTAAAAACTCTCCTAATTTCATTATTTTTGAACCACTAAATAACAAACAACACAAATGAATACAAATTTGTTTCAACTACGCCATATTGGACCTCGTACCAATGAGCAGGAAACTATGCTGAAAACTATCAGTGTTGATAGTTTGGATCAATTAATTTATGAGACTATTCCAGATGATATTCGCTTAGCAAGTAAGTTAAATTTAGCTCCTGCTATGAGCGAGTACGAATACTTAAATCACATTAACGAGTTAGCTGCTAAAAACAACGTTTTTAAAAGTTATATCGGTTTAGGATATCATGAAGCCATCGTGCCTAGCGTTATTCAAAGAAATATTTTAGAAAACCCAGGATGGTATACGGCTTACACACCTTACCAAGCAGAAATTGCACAAGGTCGTTTAGAAGCTTTGTTAAATTACCAAACTATGGTTTGCGATTTAACAGGAATGGAATTAGCCAACGCGTCTTTATTAGATGAAGGAACAGCTGCTGCTGAAGCAATGGCTTTATTGTTTGATGTTCGTGAGCGTGCAAAGAAAAAAGCGGGTGCTAATAAATTCTTTATTTCTGAAGAAATTTTACCACAAACCTTATCAGTTCTACAAACACGTGCAATTCCTATTGGCATTGAATTAGTTATTGGAGATCATACTAAATTTAATTTTGAAGATGATTTCTTCGGAGCAATTTTACAATACCCTGGAAAACACGGACAGGTATATAATTATGCTGATTTTGTAACAGCTGCAAACGAAAAAGATATTAAAGTGGCTGTAGCCGCTGATATTTTATCTTTGGCTAAATTAAAAGCTCCTGGAGAATTTGGCGTAGACGTTGTTGTAGGAACCACTCAGCGTTTCGGGATTCCGTTAGGTTATGGTGGTCCTCACGCAGGTTATTTCGCTACCAAAGATGAATACAAACGTAGTATTCCTGGACGTATTATTGGTGTCACTAAAGATGTAGATGGAGGTCGTGCATTACGTATGGCTTTACAAACTCGAGAGCAACATATAAAGCGCGAACGAGCAACTTCTAATATTTGTACTGCACAAGTTTTACTTGCTGTTATGGCAGGAATGTACGCGGTATACCATGGAAAAGACGGAATTGAATTTATTGCCAATAAAGTTCATACAACAGCAACAACCTTAGCAGCTTCTTTAAACAGGTTAGGTTTCAAAAATAAAAACACATCGTATTTCGATACTTTATTAATAGAAGTTGAAGCTGACATATTACGTCCGGTTGCAGAAAACAATAAAATAAACTTTAATTACATCGACAAAAACCATGTTTCTATTTCATTAAACGAAACTGTTGGTTTAGGAGAAATTAATGATATTGTAGATTGTTTTGAACAAGCTTTTAATATTAAGGACATTATTGTTACAGAGTTTGTTACCGAAGATGCAATTCCTTCAGCAATTAAAAGAAATACGTCATTTTTAGACAATGATGTATTTAACACGTATCAATCGGAAACAGATATGATGCGTTATATTAAAAAATTAGAGCGTAAAGATTTAGCCTTAAATCATTCAATGATCTCTTTAGGTTCTTGTACCATGAAGTTAAATGCAGCTTCAGAAATGTTACCTTTAAGTAATCCGCAGTGGGGAAATATACATCCATTTGTTCCTTTAAATCAAGCAGAAGGCTACCAAGCAGTCTTAAAAAACTTAGAACATCAATTGAATGTTGTTACTGGTTTTGCAGCTACTTCTTTACAACCTAATTCGGGTGCACAAGGAGAATTTGCTGGTTTAATGGTTATTAGAGCGTATCATCAAGCCAATGGAGATAATCACAGAAATATCTGTTTAATTCCTGCATCGGCACACGGTACCAATCCTGCATCTGCAGTTATGGCGGGTATGAAAGTAGTGGTTACAAAGACAGATGAAAAAGGAAATATTGATGTAGCTGACTTACGTGAAAAAGCTGAAAAACATAAAGATAATTTAGCTGCTTTAATGGTAACCTATCCTTCTACTCACGGAGTGTACGAAAAAGCCATTAAAGAGGTAACTAAAATCATTCATGATAACGGCGGACAAGTATATATGGACGGTGCGAACATGAATGCTCAAGTAGGCTTAACCAATCCTGCAACTATTGGTGCCGATGTTTGCCACTTAAACTTACACAAAACCTTTGCCATTCCTCATGGTGGTGGTGGACCTGGAGTTGGACCAATTTGTGTAGCTCCACAATTGGTTCCGTTTTTGCCAACCAATCCTGTTGTGGCTACTGGAGGAGAAAATGCTATAACCGCAATTTCTGCTGCTCCTTGGGGTTCTGCTTTAGCCTGTTTAATTTCTTACGGATATATTACCATGTTAGGTGCCGATGGATTAACCAACTCAACCAAAAATGCCATCTTAAACGCAAACTATATTAAAGAGCGTTTACAAGGTCATTTTAGCACATTGTATACAGGTGAAATGGGACGTGCTGCACACGAAATGATTTTAGACTGTCGTGCTTTTAAAGAAAAAGGAATTGAGGTGGTAGACATTGCTAAGCGTTTAATGGACTACGGTTTCCACGCACCTACGGTATCTTTCCCGGTAGCAGGAACCATTATGGTTGAACCAACTGAAAGTGAAAGTTTAGCTGAGTTAGATCGTTTTTGTGATGCGCTGATCTCTATTAGAAAAGAAATTGATACAGCTACTAAAGATGATACTAACAACGTGTTAAAAAATGCTCCTCATACGCAAGAAATGCTTACTTCGGATGTTTGGAATTTACCATACACACGTAAACAAGCAGCTTTTCCATTAAGTTATATTGCGGATAATAAATTTTGGCCTTCTGTACGAAGAGTGGATGATGCCTACGGAGATCGTAATTTAATTTGTTCTTGTAATCCTATTGAAGATTATATGGAAACTGAAGCTTAATTATCATCAACATACATTTTTAAAAAACCTCGCCTTTGGTGAGGTTTTTTAGTTTCGTCATTTTTTAAACTATATTTAAATCGAAGATTCTGTAAAGTGGATATAAGAACCCTAATGTTCTTATATCCCAAAATATTAACCCATAAAACAATATATTTGTTTGCATATAACCAGTTGGCAATAATTATGACCAGCCTTATGTAACACAACCAAAACCGAATCGTCTCATAATAAACAACCAATGAAAAATATTATATATTTCCTATTACTTACAGCGGCAATTTCAAGTTGTCAATCAAACAAAAATGAATTAACCAAACAAAAAGATTATAGCTTTCTTACTGACAGTCTAAAGATTGACAAACAATTAGAAAGTTATAAACTTTCAGGGTTTAGTCTTGTAGTGTTTGAAAATTATGAGATAGTTTATTCAAACCAGTTTGGACTTAAATTAGCAAATTCTGACGAAAAAATAGACGGTAAAACAGCATTTTCTACGGCATCAATTTCAAAACCAATAACCGCACTTCTATGTTTTATACTAGAGGAAAAAGGGTTAATCGATTTAGATGAACCTATAGACAACTATCTTAAACGTTGGCATTTGCCTAAAAGCCAATTTACTGAAATCAAAAATCCGACTTGGAAACAATTTTTAAATCATACGGCTGGAACAAGCCAACACGGTTTTGCAGACTTTTACGAAGGAGATACAATTCCCACAATAAAACAAAGTCTTTTAGGGGAATTACCACGATATGACAAAGAAATTGAGTTTTTATTTACACCAGGAACAAGTTGGTCATATAGTGGAGGCGGTTATGTTATTGTTCAAATGGCATTAGAGGACACTTTAAATAAGTCGATTGCAGAACTTGCAGATGAATACATATTCTCACCTCTCGACTTGAAAAACACAACAATGATTCAGCCCAACCAAAAAGGATTTTTAACGAATGTCGCTCTTGTTCACGACAAGGACAACAAGGTTATAAAAACAGGTTTGCCAATAACACCCCAAGTTGCACCTTCAGGGTTATGGTCAACACCAACGGATTTAGCCAAACTAACCATAGAAATACAAAATGCCTTACGAAATAAAGAAAACAAAGTAATTTCACATAATGTTGCCAAAAATGTAATAGAAGTTACAGCCTTGAAAGATGCAGTCGGAGGTTGGAGTTATGGATGGCAAAGGTCTTTTGGTTTTGATAACTACGACTGGTTTATGTGCAATGGTTCCAATACTGGAGTTGGTGGCGATATTTTTGCCACTACAACAGATGGGAATGGTTTTGTTTTTCTTGCCAATGGAGAAAAACCAAATCGTTTTCCAGTCATTGACGAAACTCGAAAAAATCTCTTAACTCTTTTGAATTGGAAGAGAGAATTACCAAAAGAGGAAACGCAAGAAATCCCAAATGAACTAAAAGAAAATCTGAAAGGAAATTACGAAGACTTTCTTTACGGACAAGGAATGCCCACCAAAATTATACAAAGGAATAACCGCCTTTACGTAGAATCCCCATTCTTTGAACATTTTAAAGGACAAAAAGATAGTGAAATGGTTTACTTGAAAAATGGAATATTTAAAATCATTGACTATCCAAATTTCTTAACATTCAACATAAAAGATGAAAAACCAAACTCTGTAATTTTAACAAGAGACAATCTGAATGTTGAAATTCAATTAAACCCCAGCGAGAAATAACTATTGCCAACACGGTGTATAAGTAATAGCTGTTTAAGTGATAAAACGAAAGTATAAACATAAAAACAAAAGTCTGTGCTAAACTGGAAAGTTAGTGCATAAAAATCCGCTACTACTCATACACTAGACCGTTGTAGGTAATTAAAAATCAAAATCAGTAAATGAAATTAGGAAAAATAATAATCATACTTTTAACAGGTTTTATTGTTAGTTGCTCAAGTAAATCTGAAAAAAATGAGGAATGGACGGAAATTACACGAGAGAAAAAAACGATTGATAACATAACTTATTATTTCTCCTCCAAGATTGATATTTCTAGAAGAAACTCTGCGATTGAAGAGTGCCAAAATTCCATTACCGAAAATCTAAAATTGATTAAAGAAACTGATTTTACAAATGAAATGGATATTGAGTTCTTGGAATCTAGAACAGAAATGTTAAAATATACCGGAATGGGAGCCCAAGGAATGGCTTTTCCTGATAGAAATACTTTTTTTACTTTATTAAAAGATAAAGGTTCGCCGATTAAACACGAGATGATGCATATGATAACGATGTATAAATGGGGAACTCCGCCCGAAACATCGACTTGGATGAATGAAGGACTTGCAACTTATGCTGGTGGAACTTGCTCTGAATATTCCTTATCAGAAATTTATAAATATTTTATCCAAAGTGAAAAAGTGATAACTATGAACAATCTAGCTGATAATTTTTATGGAAATCCTGATATGATAGCTTATACTCAAAGTGCTTTTGTATGTAAGTTTTTGATTGATAATTATGGCTTGGAAAAATTTATATTATTATGGAAAAAAGGGTTTAACGAATTACAATCAATTTACGGTTTTAATAATAAACAATTAGAAATAAATTTATCAGAATTTGTAAATAAAAAACACCCAACTGAAATTGAATTTAATTGGGAGGAATTTAATAAAGGATGTTAAAATAACTACCTACTACAAAGAACTGAGGTAAAAAACAAGTAAATTTTACACTTTTTTAAACCAAAGTACTTTTATAATTTGCATCATAAGGCAATCCGCTTTTTACAAT
>NZ_VNIA01000006.1 GCF_008124875.1 Tenacibaculum adriaticum | reverse complement strand
AAGTAGTAAAAGCGTAGGGATTATCAATGTTGACGAAATCTAGGTTTCCACGTATATCATAACCTTATTCTACGCTTCTTTCTTTCTGATTTATAACTCTAAATTTAAACAATTGCTAACTTAAGATGTATATAAAAAATAGCGGTTTAGGTCTCAATCTGAACCGTTTTTTGCATTTATTTAAGTATCTTATTTTCAGGAAAGTAAGTGCTTTTAATTCGCTACTTTTCATATACTAAACCGATAGCGAAACTTCCACTCCTGCTTAATTAATAAGTAAATAAATTGTTATTCAAAATTAGAATTGATAGAACTAAGAGCGCTAATAAATAGTTTGATTTTCTTAATATAAAAGACGAAATTAGCTTACTGATAACAAATCACTTAAGCTAAACATGTTTTAGGGTTAAAATATTTTTTATCCTTTACCAAGTTAAATCTAATTTCTGAAAAACAATGAAATCAATTGAGCTTATTAAAAAATGGATGCAAGAGCATCCTACTTCAATTGCTCTAATCAAGTATTTGATTTTAGTTATTTTCATACTTGGTATTGTTCAATTATTAAGAAAATTTCTTCAAAAAAACTTACCTGACACCAATACAAGGTATAAATCTCAAAAAGGAATTGAAGTTCTTGGTTATTTTTTTATTCTGATATTTTCCTTTACTTATTTTACAGGTAATATTAAAGATTTTGCCTTAGCTGTTGGCTTGTTAACAGCAGGAATAACAATAACTCTTCAAGAGTTAATTCTAAGTATTGCTGGGTCAATTTATATTTTCTTTGTAAAAGTTTACAAGCCTGGTGATCGAATTGAAATAAACGGAATAAAAGGTGATGTAATAGATATTGATAGCGTTTACACCACAATGATGGAAATTGGAGAATGGGTTACTAGCGATAATTACAGTGGTCGAATTGTTAAACTGAGTAATGCTTTTGTATTTCGAGGGCCTGTTTATAATTATTCTAAAGATTTTCCATTTATTTGGGATGAATTCAATTTACCAATTCGATATGGTTCTGATATTGACCTTGCCAAAAAGATCATAATCCAAATTGCTTCTGATAAATTATCTGAATATGTTAACGATTCAATATCAAAATGGAAAACTGTTGTAGACAAATACTACATTGAAAATGCACAGGTAGAACCTACTTTAGCAATAACAATGACTGATAATTGGATCGAATTTAACCTTAGGTATATTGTAGATTACAAAAAAAGGAGGTTTACAAAGCACTTATTAAGTGAGTTAATTAGAAAAGAAATTGAAAAAACCAATGGAAAGGTTAGTTTAGCCTCATCTACAATAGAAATCATTAAAATTCCAAAACTGAATATAGAAAGACAAAATCAAAAAACTTAATCATCTAACCCTATTCTTTACTTCATTGTTTATAATTCTTTAGCAAAATAATTTTCATTTTATATGTAATAATGTAACATATTTAAAGTTAAAAACACTTAACAATCTGATTATTATTGTTTTATTTTTTTTATTTGAATGTAACAAATGTAGAATACCTTCGAATATTACGGAAGTATATTTGTAGTGTACTAAAGAAATAATATTTCGATAGGCATAAATTAAAAAGGAAAACTATACGAGTAGCTGGGGGGCAAACTAATGTAGCAATTACTTTTTAAAACAAAAAAACAACACATTAGTGTTGTTTTTTTGTTTTAAAAATTTATATATACTAAAAGGGGATATTTTTCATAAATAATTATATGTTGTTTTTGATAAAGCCTTAAGAATTAATAATAATAGATTTTATATTATTATTAAATTCCCCCAAAAAAAAGAGCGAGTGCATTGCACTCGCTTTTTTATTTTTATAGAAATCTATTGTGTATAATAAATCTACTTTTAACTTTATTCTAGTCCTTCCATTTCAGCGTCGTAAAAAGCACTAGCTTGTTCTATTAAACTTTCTAATTCATTCGCTAGTTCTTGCTCATTTTCATCAGATAAGTCTTCAAACCATTCTATTTCATCATCTTTTAAGTTAATTAAAAAACGAGGGTAATCAGTATGTAATACAAATATATCTTCTGGATAATTGCTGTTATCTGCTAATAAAAATTTAGGTAGTTCCATTTTTCTCTACAATTAATTTTTTAGTTAATAAGTTAAAACGAATATACAACATAATTGCCGATGCTGTAAGTGAAATCAGTAAGCCAATCCATATTCCTGAGGCTTTTAATTCGGTATGTAATGCTAAATAATAGCAAATAGGAAAACCAATAATCCAATACGCTATAAAAGTGATTCCCATCGGAATTTTTACATCTTGTAATCCACGAAGTGCTCCCAAAACAACTGCTTGAATTCCGTCCGACAACTGGAAAAACCCAGCGATAACTATTAAGATAGCTGCGGTTTCAATTACATTCTCATTCTGAACGTAATACGTTGGTAAAATATCTTTAAAAGCAATAAATCCGAGCGCAAAGAACAGATCAATAATCATCATTAATAAAAATATGGATATCGCAATTCTTCGTAATTCTTTGTAATTATTCAACCCTTTTTGGTTTCCTACTCTAACAGTTGCAGTAACTCCTAATCCGATAGCAATCATAAAAGTCATTGACGCTAAATTTAATGCAATTTGATTCGCTGCTTGTGCATTGGTACCAAGGGCTCCTGCCAAAAAAACACCTGATGCAAACAAGCTCACTTCAAACCACATTTGTAAGGCTGTTGGGTATCCTAAATTGTAAATACGCTTCACAACACTTTTTTTAATATGATTGAATGAAAATTTCTCTAAATAAGGTTGAAATTCCTTGCGCTTGCTTACAATGTAAATCATGAATATCACCATAAAGAAACGAGAAATTAGAGTTCCATAAGCAGAACCAACAACACCATAAGCAGGAAAACCAAACTTCCCATAAATTAATACATAATTAAAAAAAACATTAATTATGTTCGCTATAATAGTCGCTTGCATTGCATATTTAGTAAGTGACAAACCGTCAGCAAACTGTTTAAACCCTTGAAAAATCATCAATGGTATCATCGAATAAGCGATAACTTCAAAATAAGGAATTGCTAACTCAACAACTTCTACAGGTTGCTGTATGTAATACATTAAAGGTTTAGATAACAGTAATAATCCACAGATAATAAATCCAAGTATAATTGACAAAAACAGTCCGTGTTGGAATATCGTTCGTCCTTTTTCAATATTTTTTTCACCATCTGCTTCAGCTATCAACGGAGTAATCGCAAACGTAAAACCAATACCTAAAGACAAGAAGACAAACATTAACCCATTTGCTAACGAAACCGATGCTAATGGTGCTGCACCTAATTTACCGACCATTATATTATCTGCTAAACCCACTAAAACATGACCTAATTGCCCTAACATTACTGGATATGCTATGTATAAATTTTTTTTAAATTCTGAAGTATAATTAGATAAGTTCAAAGCTTCGTAGTTGATTTTACGACTGCGAAGATAGTTTAAATTGGCAGATTTTAATTACTTTTGAAATGAATAAAAACTCTATAAAAAATGGCAACCATCACTTTAAAAGGGAACGAAATACAAACTGTAGGAAGTTTACCAAAAATAGGTTCAAAAGCATCTGATTTTAATTTAGTTGGAACAGATTTATCTCGTAAAACTTTAGCTGATTATTCAGGTAAAAAAATAATTTTAAATATTTTTCCTAGTGTAGACACAGGTACTTGTGCTGCATCTGTAAGAAACTTTAACAAACAAGCTTCTCAATTAGAAAATACAAAAGTTTTATGTATTTCTAGAGATTTACCTTTCGCACAAGGTCGTTTTTGTGGCGCTGAAGGAATTGAAAATGTAGAAATGTTATCTGATTATGCAACTGGTGATTTTGGTAAGAACTATGAACTTACTATCGCTAACGGCCCTTTAGCACAACTACACTCACGTTGCATTATTGTTCTTGATGAAACAGGAAAAGTAATATACACAGAACAAGTTCCTGAAATTGTAGATGAACCTAACTATGAACAAGCATTAAAAGCTTTATAAATGAACAACTCTAAAGACGGATTTGTTAAAAAGCGTTTGCGTGGTATTAAATTTGCGTTAAAAGGTATTTGGATACTTGCAACCACTGAAGACAGTATCAAAGCCCAATTTTTTATTGGGCTTTTCGCTATTGTACTCGGTTTCCTTTTTAACATCTCTCTTTCAGAGTGGATGATTCAGCTTACCATAACAGGTTTGGTACTTGTTGCGGAAGCCTTAAATACTGCTGTAGAGAAAATGGCAGACTTTATTCACCCCAATTTTGACAAAAAAATTGGAATAATCAAAGATGTTGCTGCAGGTGCTGCAGGTTTTGCTGCAATAATTTCCATAATTGTCGGTTGTATTATTTACATTCCAAAAATAGCATACATATTTTCGTAATTATTCTATATTTACATGTTGAAATAAATACTTTTAATGGCAAAAAAAACAACAACAAAAACTAAAAAACCTAAAAAAATCTCAACTTTTAAACAAATTTTAGATTTTTTTAAAAACCGTCAAACCCAAACAGTAATAGGCTCGTTTTTGGTTTTATTTTCATTTTTTTTAATAATTGCATTTATCTCTTTCTTTTTCTCATGGCAAGAAGATCAAAGTTCACTTTCGCAATTTTCTGATAGAGCTATTCAAGCAAGAAATTTATTAGGTAAAATTGGTGCTAAACTAAGTCACTTCTTTATTTATAATGGATTTGGAATTAGTGCTTTTATCTTGCCCTTTTTAATCTTTTTAACAGGTGTTAGTTTTTTACTACAAACTCGTCTAAAAAACATTATTGCTTCTTGGAACTGGGGATTATTTAATATGCTTTGGATTTCTATAGCTCTCGGGTTTGTTGAAAAGAAATATTCAATTTTATCAGGAATTATTGGATTCGAAATCAACGAGTATTTGAGAACATTTATTGGTAAAACTGGCTTAGCCATAGTACTTACCTTCTTTTTAATAGCTTATTTGGTGATGCGTTTTAGAGTAACTCCAGAAAAAGTTGCAGATAAATTAAAAAGTAAACAAAAAGAAATTTCAGATAATATAGTAGACGATTTTTCTACAGATGAATTGCAAAACTCTTCAACTGATAATTCTAACACCGAAAAAACATTCGAAGGAACAAATAAATCTGAATTTGAGCTATCGGTTAAGAACTTGCAACCAACCATTGGTAAACACTCTACTGTTGGTCCAAAAAAAGAAGAATCTCAAGTTTCTTTTGATATTGAAGATTCAACAAAACATTCTTTAGACCCTGTTTTAAAAACAACTGAAAAACAAGAACCAAAAGATGTTGAAATAGCCATAGAAAAAATTTCAGAAGAAAAAAGTGTTTCTGAAAACTTATCAGAAAGACTCATCAAAGATTTTGGTGAATTTGACCCTAAATTAGAATTAGGAAATTATAAATTCCCCACTTTTAACTTACTTAAGCAATACAACGAAAGTATTTCAATTGACCCTGAAGAACTAGAAGCTAATAAAAATAGAATTGTAGAAACATTAAAAAACTACAAAATTGGTATTGCACAAATTAAAGCTACAGTTGGACCAACGATTACTTTGTATGAAATCGTTCCCGATGCCGGAATTCGTATTTCAAAAATTAAAAATTTAGAAGACGATATTGCGTTGTCTTTATCGGCTTTAGGAATTCGTATCATTGCTCCTATTCCTGGAAAAGGAACTATTGGTATTGAAGTACCTAATAAAAAATCGACTATCGTTTCAATGCATTCGGTAATTGCCTCAAAGAAATTTCAGGAAAGCCAGATGGAATTACCAATTGCATTAGGTAAAACAATTTCCAATGAAACTTTTGTAGTTGATTTAGCTAAAATGCCTCACTTATTAATGGCAGGAGCTACAGGACAAGGTAAATCGGTTGGATTAAATGCAGTATTAACATCGTTGTTATATAGAAAACACCCTGCGGAAGTTAAATTTGTATTGGTTGATCCTAAAAAAGTAGAACTTACTTTATTCAATAAAATTGAACGTCATTATTTAGCAAAATTACCCGATAGTGAAGAAGCTATCATTACCGATACTTCTAAAGTCGTGAACACTTTAAATTCATTGTGTATTGAAATGGATAATCGTTACGATTTGCTTAAAACAGCCATGGTTCGTAACATAAAAGAATACAATGTAAAGTTTAAAGCTCGAAAATTAAATCCAGAAAACGGACATCAATTTTTACCTTATATTGTTTTAGTCATTGATGAATTTGCTGATTTAATTATGACAGCAGGAAAAGAAGTAGAAACACCTATTGCTCGTTTAGCACAATTAGCACGTGCCATTGGTATTCACTTAATTGTTGCTACTCAACGTCCGTCTGTAAACGTAATTACAGGTATTATTAAAGCAAATTTCCCTGCAAGAATTGCATTTAGGGTAACTTCAAAGATTGATAGTAGAACAATTTTAGATGCGCCAGGAGCAGATCAACTTATTGGTCGCGGAGATTTATTATTTTCTGGTGGAAATGACATTACACGTATTCAATGTGCTTTTATAGACACTCCTGAAGTTGAAAAAATAACCGATTTTATTGGCTCACAAAGAGCGTATCCAGATGCTTATTTATTACCTGAATACGTTGGTGAAGAAGGTGGCGCAAATGTTGATATTGATATTGAAGACAGAGATAAACTTTTTAAAGAAGCAGCTGAAGTTATTGTAACTGCACAACAAGGTTCGGCATCATTATTGCAAAGAAAACTAAAGTTGGGATATAACAGAGCTGGTAGATTGATTGATCAATTAGAAGCTGCTGGTATTGTTGGCCCTTTCGAAGGTAGCAAAGCAAGGCAAGTTTTAGTTCCCGATTTTATTGCTCTTGAACAATTATTAGAAAACGAAAAAAATTAAATAATTATAAATATCCCGCAGAGCGGAAATAAAAGAACATGAAGAAAGTAGGATTATTTTTAGTAGGAATATTTGTTAGTGTAAATATGCTAGCACAAAGTTCATCTTCTCAAGCAAAAGCCTTATTAGATGAAGTTTCAAGTACAATGGGTGCATATACAAACATGAGCATAGATTTTTCTTCAACCTTAGTAAACAAAGAAGCTGGTGTAACAAATGATCCTCCAATTAGAGGTAGTATTATTTTAGCAGGAGAAAAATATAGTTTAGATTATTTAGGAAATAATTTTGTTTTTGACGGTAAAAAATTAATTGTTATTAACAAAGAGGAAAAAGAAATATCTATTACTAATGGAGATTTAGGAGAAGAAGACGGCTTTATTTATCCTTCAAAATTATTAACTTTTTACAAAGAAGGTTATAACTATAAAATGGGGAAATTAGAAAATAATAACGGCCGTAATGTGCAGTTTGTAAATCTAACTCCTATAGATAGTAATTCAGATATTATAAAAGTGCAATTAGGTATTGATGCGAAAACTAAACA
Organism: Tenacibaculum adriaticum; assembly: GCF_008124875.1. GTDB lineage: Bacteria > Bacteroidota > Bacteroidia > Flavobacteriales > Flavobacteriaceae > Polaribacter > Polaribacter adriaticus. The sequence goes on along the minus strand of NZ_VNIA01000006.1, from coordinate 75,608 downwards.
TATTTATAAATTAGTTCAAATTGGTTCTAATGGTGCAGAAACAACATTTACGATTACCAAGTTTAAGAGCAATCAACCTATTTCAGAAAATTTATTTTCTTTTGATAAATCTAAATATGAAAAATTAGGGTATTTTATTGATTAAATACCCCATTCTTATCACTAAAAGTTTTGTTATTGATTTTTTATAGTCAATTAACAAAACTTTTATGTTTATTACAACAATCCTTACTACTTTTGTGTTGGTGAAAACATTAGACAAATACATACTAAAAAGTTTCTTAGTCCCTTTTTTAGCAACCTTCTTTATCATTCTGTTTGTGCTAGTCATGCAAACTTTATGGCTTGCTTTTGACGATTTTGCAGGAAAAGGAATTAGTCTAATTTTTATTTTAAAATTTTTGTGGTATACTACTTTACTAGTTGCTCCACAGGCGCTTCCTATTGGTATATTACTTTCGTCAATTATGACTTTAGGAAGCTTATCCGAAAACTATGAATTTGCTGCTGCAAAATCTGCTGGAATTTCTTTACAGCGAATGGTTAGACCTTTGGTTTTCTTCGCTATATTTATGAGTGCTGTTAATTTTATGTTTTTAAACTACGTGTACCCGTATGCTATCTTAAAACAGATTAACTTAAAAATGAATATCAAGAAAAAACAACCTGCTTTAGCTTTAGTTCCTGGTAGTTTTAATACTGAAATTCCAAATTATCAAATTAAGTTTGATGAAAAATATGGTGAAGAAGATAATCTATTAAAGAATGTCTTGATTTACGATTTATCCGCTAAAAGAGGAAATAACAAAATTATATCTGCTAAAAAAGGAGAACTTGTTTCGGAAGAAGGTAGTAGATACATGACGTTAATATTAAAAAATGGACATTTTTTTGAACATCATGAAAAAAATAACTCTTCCTATAAGCAACGTCAAAAAATGCCCGCATCATATGCTGATTTTGATGAGTACACCATAAATATTGATATTTCTTCTTTTGCAAAAGATGATTTAGATGACCTAAATTATACACGAAATTTTAATATGTTAAGTTTAAAACAGCTAAAGGATACTTTACCAACGATAAAGCTTAACTATGATGAATATGTTAAAGCAAGAGCTAAAAATCTATTTTTAAATGTAAATGCTAAAGATTTATATAAATACCCAGATTCTCTTATTAACTCAAAATTATCATTAAACTTACTTGATAATTTTGATCTGAATCAAAAAAGAAATATTGTAAATACAGCCATCTCTAAAGTAGACAGAACACTTAACAATATTAAATCTAATAAGGATTCTTTTAAGCACAAAAGAAAGGTTTTAAATCTATATGATATTGAGTTTTATAACCGTGTTGCCTTTTCACTTTCATGCTTATTGCTTTTCTTTATTGGAGCTCCTTTAGGTTCCATTATTAGAAAAGGAGGTATGGGCTTACCCATGATTTTAGCTATTTCTATATACGTTTTATATTTCTTTACAAATACTTTTGGCCGTAATTTAGCTGAAGAAAGCTCGGTAACAGCTCTTTTAGGTTCTTGGATGGCAATTATATTGATGTTACCTTTAGCCCTTATTTTAACCACCAGAGCAACTAAAGACAAAGGTCTTTTTGATATTAATGGTTTTTTCAAAAAATTAATAGATAAATTTAAAAACTTACTCCCTAAAAAGGAGAAAACAACATAACAATGACAACAAAAACTACTTCAAAAATTCAATTAAATACTATTGAAGAAGCTATAAACGATATTAGAAAAGGTAAAGTGATTATAGTGGTAGATGATGAAGATCGTGAAAACGAAGGCGATTTTTTAGCTGCAGCAGAAAAGGCAACGCCAGAAATAATCAATTTTATGGCAACTCATGGTCGTGGTTTAATTTGTACTCCGCTTACCGAAAATCGTTGTAAAGAACTAGAGTTAGGTATGATGGTAACCAACAACACCGATCCTATGGAAACTGCTTTTACTGTTTCTGTAGATTTACGAGGGAAAGGTGTTACCACAGGTATTTCTGCCAGCGATAGAGCCTTAACCATACAAGCATTAATAAATGATGAAACAAAACCTTTTGATTTAGCTAGACCTGGTCATATTTTTCCGCTACGTGCTAAAGAAGGTGGGGTTCTAAGAAGAACTGGTCATACCGAAGCTGCTATCGATTTTGCTCGTTTAGCAGGTTTAGAGCCAGCAGGAGTTATTGTTGAGATAATGAATGAAGATGGTACCATGGCACGTTTACCTCAACTTTTAGAAGTCGCTAAAAAATTCGATTTAAAAATTGTTTCGATTGAAGACTTAGTCGCTTACCGAATGGAACACGATTCTTTAATTGAAAAGAAAGAAGATTTTGATGTACAAACTCGTTTTGGAGATTTCCGCTTAAGAGCTTACGAACAAACAACCAACAATCAAATTCATATTGCTTTAACAAAAGGAGATTGGAGTAAAAACGAACCTATTTTAACACGTGTAAACTCTACTTTAGTTAATAATGATATTTTGGGAACCTTAACTAATAATGCTGATCAGAAATTAGATCAAATGTTTCAAGTTATTAATGATGAAGGTCGTGGAGCTATTTTATTTATCAATCAAGAAAATCAATCTTTAAATTTATTGAATAGATTGCGAGGTTTAAAAATAAATCAAGAAACAGGAGAAATGAAAGCTCCAGGAATAGCGATGGATAATAAAGATTTTGGAATCGGTGCTCAAATCTTACACGATTTAAATATTCATAAACTACGCTTGATTTCTAACACTCAACAAACCAAACGTGTAGGTATGATTGGTTATGGTTTAGAAATCGTAGATTATGTTAATTATTAATATTTCAATTTTATAAAAAAACAGTCTGTATAAACTTTATACAGACTGTTTTTTTTATGATTATTTCTATTTAAAAATCTATCATAGAAGATTTAACTTCATTATATTCTTTTACTATTTCTTCTAAAACTTCTTTTGCTGATTTTATCTCATGTATTAAGCCTGCAACTTGACCAATTTCTAATTCACCTTCTTCTAAATCACCTTCAAACATTCCTCTTTTAGCACGTGCACGTCCTAACAGTTCTTTTATTTGTTCTATAGATGGCTTATGTTGATACAATTCCTGAACATCGTTATAAAACTTATTTTTAACCAAACGAACAGGTGCTAATTCTTTTAGTGTTAAATGCGTATCACCATCTTTCACTTCAACAATAGTTTTCTTAAAATTTTCATGAGCAGAAGATTCTATAGTTGCAGCAAAACGGCTACCAATTTGCACTCCATCAGCCCCTAAAACCATTACCGCTAACATACCTCTACCCGTTCCTATTCCTCCAGCTGCAATTACAGGAATTTTTAGTTGCTCTTTTACCATTGGTATTAATGTTAATGTTGTAGTTTCTTCTCGTCCGTTATGTCCTCCTGCCTCAAAACCTTCGCAAACCACAGCGTCTACGCCGGCTAATTCAGCTTTTAATGCAAATTTTACCGAACTCACTACATGTACAACCGTAATTCCTTTTTCTTTAAAAAAAGCAGTCCATGTTTTCGGATTTCCAGCAGAAGTAAATACAATCTTCACCCCTTCTTCCACAATAATATCCATGATCTTCTCAATGTCTGGATATAACATTGGTACATTCACTCCGAAAGGTTTATCAGTGGCTTTTTTACATTTTTGAATATGCTTTCGTAATACATCAGGATACATAGAGCCTGCTCCGATTAAACCTAATCCGCCTGCATTAGAAACTGCTGAAGCTAATCTCCAGCCACTCACCCAAATCATTCCTCCTTGAACAATTGGATATTGTATATTAAAAAGTTTGGTGATTTTATTTGTCATTAACTAACTTCTAAAATTTAACGGAATTGAATAATAAACAGGATGTTTTCTGTGGAAATTTTCTGCAGGTGACCAGCCTTTTATACTTTTAAAATAATTTACAATCTGATTATGTAGCATTTCAGGTAATTTTTCATCAATTTCAACATCTGATATTTTACCATCTATTCCAACAAAAAAACTAACATGAACCTTACCTTTAACAGTATAATTAATACTTTTAGAGAGCTTTTTTATCTTCTCAGCAAATTTTTTCTTACCCCCTTTGAATTGAGCTTTTTTATTTTGAGCCTCTCTATATTTCTTTTGCCCCCCTCTATCATCAATTTCTATCACTTTAAGAACACTATCGTTTTTATAATAAACTCTAGAAGCTAAGCCACCTGTAAAATGGTAATATTTCCAAACTCCTTCTTTTTTATTACCATCGTAAATACCTTCATAATTTTTATTTCCATTATGAAACCATCCCTCTGTCTTACCTTTTTTATGTCCTTTAAGATCATAATGTTCTATATGAGATGGTTTACCATTTTTAAAATAAGTAATAAATTGACCTAAAGGTTTCTTTAAATTTTTGTTTTTATAATGACCTTGTCGAAATATTTTTCCATTTCTATTATAGCTCCTAACAAACCAAAGAGAACCTGCTTTTTTTGTAATAATTTCAAAAGAATGAGCTTCTTGTTTATTCTTAGTTATACTTCCATTTTTATCTAAAAAATTTACAATAGAATCCTTTTGCGAAAAGGATTTAAGACTAAAAAAGATAGCAAATAGTAATAATACTTTTTTCATAGATTTTTTTGGGAGGTAATTTAAGAAATTATTCCCGAACCTAATAATTCATCAACCTTGTACCAAGCTACAAATTGTCCTTCTTGAATAGCTGATTGTGGGTTTAAGAATTCAACAAACAATCCGTTTTCTACTTTGTGCAAAATTGCTTTTTCAAGTGGTTGACGATACCGAATACGCGCTTCTACTTTCATAGTTTCACCTGTTTTTAAAGCCAAATCTTCACGAACCCAATGTAATTCTTCGTTAGAAACAAACAACACACTTCTGTATAATCCTTTATGCTTTTTTCCTTCTCCTGTGTAAATTACATTTTCATCTACATCAGTTTCTATAACAAAAAGTGGTTCTTTGGTTCCTCCGACAGCCAATCCTTTACGTTGCCCTTTGGTAAAATAATGTGCTCCTTGGTGCTTTCCAACAACTTTTCCGTCTTTAAGATGATACTTATATTTTGTAGAAAAATAATCTAACTCCGCTTGTTTGTTTTCAAAATGAGGAGTTGATTTTACATAGTCATTAAAATTTTCAGGAATTTGAACAATAAGCCCTTCTTTGGGCTTCAATTTTTGTTGCAAAAACTCTGGAAGTCTAACTTTTCCAATAAAACACAATCCTTGAGAATCTTTTTTATCCGCCGTAATTAAATCTGCTTTTTTAGCAATTTCTCTGACTTCTGGTTTGGTAAGCTCCCCTATAGGAAACAAAGCTTTTTCTAATTGCTTTTGCGATAATTGACATAAAAAATAAGACTGATCTTTATTCTTGTCTTTTCCTGCCAATAACTTGTAAACGGTTTTCGCGTTAATTACTTCTTCTGCTTTTCTACAGTAATGACCAGTTGCTACATAATCTGCCCCTAAACTAAGTGCGATGTCCATAAAAACATCAAACTTTATTTCACGGTTACATAACACATCTGGATTGGGTGTACGCCCTTTTTCGTACTCATCGAACATATAATCTACAATACGTTCTTTGTATTGCTCGCTTAAATCTACTGTTTGAAAAGGAATTCCGAGTTTTTCAGCAACAATCATTGCATCATTACTATCTTCTAACCAAGGACATTCATCAGAAACGGTTACCGAATCATCGTGCCAATTTTTCATAAATAAGCCAATAACTTCGTATCCTTGTTCTTTTAATAAATATGCGGTTACACTACTATCTACACCTCCCGAAAGTCCTACAATTACTCTTTTCATTTTCTTTTAATTGGGGTGCAAATTTACGAATTTGTAATGGATTTATAAGATTGTAAGAATTGATGGTTTCATCAATAAATATTATTACTGTTTTTTAATAGAATGGGTAACACGTTTCTTTTCTGCCAACTCACCATCCATATAAAATTCCCATTTCCCATCACGTTTTCCGTCCTTATGCATTCCTTTTTCTTTCAGGTTTCCTTTTAAATCGAAATATTTACCTAATCCGTTTAATTTCCCATCTGCATATATTACTTCTTCGATTAAAATTCCATCATCCGAAAAAGTTTTAGAAATCCCGTTTTTAAGTCCATTGCTATAGTGAGATTCTTCCGTTACTTTTCCGTTAGGGTAATAATTTTTTAAAACTCCATTAAGTTTTCCATCAACATAAAATTCTTCAGAAAATATTTTTCCATCAGAGAAGTAATACATCCACTTCCCTACTCTATTTTTACCTATCATGACTCCTTCAGACTTCAACTTACCTTTTGGCGTATAAAATTTTACCATAGCAGAATCTGAACTTGTCGAAAATTCTTTGATAATAGATGGAAACGAAGAAGATTTGTTATAAAACTTAAACGTACCGACTTCTTTCCCTTCTTTAAAATTACCTGTATAACGAATTTTGCCGTTTTCGTAGTATTTACGCCAAACACCTATTCGTTCTCCATTTTCATCTACTTTATTTACATTTTGAGAAATTGCATTTGAAACGAAAAAAAATGAGAATACAATAGTTCCTATAAATAGTCTTTTTATATTTATCATGGGGATGAATAATTTTAAAACAAATATACACAAACCATACCAAGGTGAATCAAGAATTTTTAAACACCATTTTGATAAAAGTTGAGAATGCCAAACGAAAAAATAGAGACGCAGCTGCGAAAACGATCTTAAAAACACCTACGCTATTTCCTTATTTAGTTTCTACAACGTTTCAAGTTGATACTAAATTATCTGTTCGTGCTGCATGGATCTTAGAATGGATTTGTACTCACAACGGATTAGATTTATTACTCCCACATTTAGAAGAATTCACCAAAAACATCCATAAAGTTCATTTTGATGGTTCGGTTCGTACGTGCGCTAAAATTTGTAAACATATTGCAACCGCTTATACCTCTAAAAATTCGCATAAAATAAAGAACGTTTTAACTAATGATCAAATAGAACGAATTATTGAAACTGGTTTTGATTGGTTAATTACCAATCAAAAAATTGCAGTAAAAGCATACACCATGAATACTTTATATTTGTTCGGATTACAAAAAGATTGGATTCACCCCGAATTAGAACATATTATTAGAAATGATGTGATTCATCAAAGTAAAGGATGCGAAGCTAGAGGAAGAAAGATTTTAAAACTAATACAGAATTTTAACCAAAAAAAGTTATGAATAACTATTGTAAAGTAATTTTAATAATACTTTTATTTTCTTCTGTTATATCAAATGCACAATTTGAAAAGGAGATAATAGAAGCTGAAGTTGTTACTAAAGATTTCCTAGAGGTACAGAAAATACCTGGACTCTCTATTTCTGCATCCTATAAAGGAAAAATTATTTGGTCAGAAGGTTTTGGATACTCAGATTTAGAAAACAAGAAAAAAGTATCTCCAACTTCTACACAATTTAGAATTGCAAGTATATCAAAAACACTTACATCAATTGCTTTGGCTAAACTTTTAGATAATAATAAATTAGATTTTGATGATAGTTTGTATAAACATGTTCCAGATTTCCCTGAAAAAAAATATGATTTTTCCCTTCGTCAAATTGGAAGCCATCTAGCAGGTATAAGACATTATAAAGGAAACGAGTTTTTAATAAACAAAAAAATGTCTATTGTACAAGGGCTAGAGATTTTTAAAAATTCAGAGTTGCTCTTTAAACCTGGTGAAAAGTTTAAATATAGTACCTACGGCTGGAATTTATTAAGTGTTGTTATTCAAAATGCTTCAAATGAAGATTTTTTTAAATACATGAATGATGAAGTTTTCAATCCCTTAAACATGAGTAATACTACTCTAGATATAGCCGACAAAGAAAATAATAATAGAACTAAATTCTATATAAATAGAAAAGGTAAAGCATTAATTGGCCCTAATGTGAATAATGAATTTAAAGCTGCAGGTGGTGGTTTTTTATCTACATCTGAAGATTTAGTTTTGTTTGGTAATGAGTTTATAAATCCAAAAATAATTAGCTCAAAATCCTTATCTGAAATTACAACTTCAAACAAGACTTTCGATGGCAAAAAAACAAATTATGGAATTGGAGTTAGTATTTCTAAAACTACAAATAACACGTTAAAATTAAGTCATTCTGGAGGAGGAATTGGAGCCTCTTCTTACTTATTAATCTATCCTGAAGAAGAAATTACTATTGCTATCCTAACAAATTTATCTGGTGTAAAAATGAAAGGATACATTAAAAATCTTGAAAATATATTTATCAAATAATTATTGAGGCAATTCCTCCAAATTAGTTGGTTTTCTATATCCTTTAAAAGGTTGTTTCAATAATTCTTTTAAATTAGAATTGGCTACTTCATCAGGAAACGTATCTACTCCATATACTATTTTATCACGATCAAGTTCCATGTAGGTTCCGAAAAGTCTATCCCAAACAGAGAATATATTTCCATAGTTAGAATCTGTATAAGGTAATAAATTATGATGATGTACTTTATGCATATCAGGCGATACAATAACATAACTCAATAATTTATCGACTTTTCTGTTCATTTTAATATTGGCATGACCAAACTGTGTAGCTATTAACGATACAGATTGGTACAACATGATAATCCCGATAGGGGTTCCTACTAAAAAAACACCAACTAGTGTAAATACAAATCGAATTACACTTTCTAACGGATGATGTCTATTTGCTGTAGTTGTATCTACATTATGATCAGTATGATGTACCAAATGTACCATCCATAAAGTTTTCACTTTATGCTCAGTAAAATGCGCTAAATAAGCTCCGAAGAAATCTAAAAATAAAACACCCAATACCGCATATAACCATAATGGCATTTCAGGCAACCAATTAATAATTCCGAAATTGTTAGCTTTTACCCAATCGGCAGTATTCAATAATAAAAAAGCCAATCCGAAATTAACTACAATCGTTGTTACAGTAAAAAACAGATTAGGCCATGCATGTTTCCACTTTTTATAGTTGAATTTAAATAAAGGCACAGCGCCTTCTAATAACCAAAAAAAGGTAATTCCACCCACCAAAATGATACTTCTATGAGAAGAAGGAATGGTTTCAAAATAGTTTAGTATTGTTTCCAAGAGATAATTTTATTTTCTCTAAAAATAAGAATTTTTGATGATAGTTATCGTTACAGGTTTGTTCATCCTTGAAAAATACAATCAAAATAATAAAACTTTATCTTAAAAATCATGAATTTTTATCATTTATGTATAAAATAAAAACTCAGAGAAAAATTTCTATGAGTTTCGTTATTAATAATGTATTTTTTGAAAGTTTACTCACAAGTTACTGCCGAATCTTTAGTAATAACAGTACCTGCATTTTCTAAATCACATATTTCTTGTGGAATAGTAGTTAAGAGGTTATCCTGTAAAAACAACTGCTCTAATCTTGTTAAATTTCCTATTTGAAAAGGTACACTTTCCAGTTGATTATCTTGAAAATACAACCCTTTTAAATTACTTAAGTTTCCTATCTGCTCCGGAACTTCAGATAGCTGATTACCTCCTAAATATAAAAATTCTAATTTATTAAGGTTTTCAATTTCTGACGAAATAACAGTAAGCTGATTAGAAAATAAATGTAAAAATGTTAATTCTGATAACATAAACACCTCTTCAGGGATATTCTGTATTTGATTTGAAGGCAAACTTAGCTTTGTTAATTTACTTAAGTGTTTAATTGAATTAGGTATGTCAGTTATTTGATTACGTCCCAAGTTTAAGTCTATTAAATTAGAAAGATTACCTATACTTTCTGGTATTTCCGTCAATAAATTATTAAATACTTGTAATTCTTCCAAAGCTGTCATATTTCCTATTTCTTCAGGTAGACTTTCTAATTCATTTAAACCTGCTCCCAAAATCTTTAATTTGGTAAGATCACCTATACTTTCAGGTAAAGTTTGTATAGCATTTCTAGAAATATTCAAGTTTATTAAATTTATTAAATTTCCTATTTCAATAGGAAGAGTATTAATATTGTTATCATACAAACTTAAATTTGTTAAATTTCCTAGACTCCCTATTTCAGCAGGGAGAGTTTGAATATTGTTATCATTTAAATTTAACTTACTTAAATGAGTTAAATGTTTAATCTCTGTTGGGATTGTTTCTAAATTAACATTGTAAAAATCTAATTCAATCACATAACCTTCATCATCAACAACTACACGACTCCATGTACTGATATCATCATTAGTTATATTCCAATCCAAATAATTACTTTGATTAGCATTGAAAATAGCTATTAACACCTCTCTTTGTGAAAGAGGCTCAATTTCAACAATAACATTATAATCTGCGGTAGTTTGGTTTTGAGAAGTAACGGTATAAGTAACTGGATTAGTAAAATCCATTATTCCTTCAGGAGAAAAAGTTGCGTATTCAGATACTTCTAAGGTAGGTACCAAAGCTGTTATATTTGTTCCATAAGGTACTGTAATCGTAATCGTTTTGTCTTCTTGATTAATTTGAGCAGCAATATCTGAATTAAGCGCCTCATTATTTTGCGATTTAAATACAAAGCTCACAATCTCTTTCTCATTACTCAAAATTGGATTATTGTCCTTTTTACTACAAGAATTTAAAAAGAGCCCAGACAAGATAACGGATACTAAAATAAAATTTATATGTTTTAACATGTTCTAAAAATAAAATTGATCAAAGATTAGGCTAAATAATAAAATCTTGACAATTCTAAAGTTATCTCCAGGTAAGTCTATGCCTTTTTTATGCAAGAACTTATTTATACAATCTTTTTTGAAGGCGTTTTTCCTTACTATATTGCTGAGGGGTCATGTTTAAATAACTGGCAATATATTTATCAGGGGTGCTTTTCAACATCGAATTTGATCGCTCTTCCATTTCATGGAAAAGTTGAAATCTTTTTGATGGGTTTCGGTATTGAAGCAGGCTCATCCTGTTTTCTCTGTCTAATAAAATAGATTCATGAATTTTATACATAATGTAGGCCATTTCGGTCCACTTTTTTGAGAGCATTTCAAGATCCTTCTTTTCTATAGATAGTATTTCGACATCTGTAATGGCTTCCTGTATTTCTATAGAAGGGGTTCTTTCCATATAACTTTTAAGACTGTTAAATGCGAAACCCTTTGGGCTAATGTTAGTTGTAATGGGAATGTCTTCATCATAAACAAACTGATGAACTACTCCCTTGATTACAATATTAGATCTAAACGCTATTTCACCTTCTTTTAAAATGGTTTCACCTTTTGCAAATTTCCTTTTTTTAAAATACTTAATTAGTTCTGAAAAAAAATCATCACTTATAGGGGCGGCCAATTGCATGTAATCATATAATAATTGACAATCTGAATCGGAGATAGTTTTCATCAAAAAAATAATTAATAAAAAATATTAAGCAATACTTATTGAGGCAATCGTTTCTTCAATTCCTGTACAATTCTGTAGGTTGCAGGACAAACCTCTGTATTTTTAATGGTTAAATTAGCTAATTGGATAAACTTTTTACGATTGGTATGCGGATATTCTGCACATGCTTTGGGGCGAACGTCATAAATAAAACAGGTATTATCTCGTTCGTCTAAAAAAGTACACGGAGCCGATTGCAAGACCATAAAATTATCTTCATCTCTTTGTAAGTATTGATTTGTAAAATCAATAACTTTCATTCTTAAATGCTTCGAAATACGTTCAATATCTTTTTCCGTAAAGATTGGACTTGTAGTCTTACAGCAATTTCCACAAGTTAAACAGTCTGTTTTTTCAAACTCTTCTTCATGTAGTTCTTGCATTAATAAATCCAAACGTTTTGGAGTTCGTTTTTTTAAACGTTGAAAATATTTTTTATTTTCTTCTAAAGCGTCTTTTGCAAGTCTTGGTAAGTTTTCTAAATCTTTGTCCATATCCATGCTGCAAAAATACAATTATTCTAAGCCAAAAATCCTCTTAAAAAACAAATAAAATTATGTAATTTTGCTACTCAATTTTTTTAGCTAATGAACATTCAATCGTTAATCGAAGCGAAAGTAAAAGAAGGATTTTTAAGTTTGTATGAAACCGAAATTCCGTCAGTAGAATTCCAAGCAACCCGTAAAGATTTTGAAGGAGACATCACCGTAGTTGTGTTTCCGTTATTACGCTACAAAAAAGGAAATCCTGTTCAAATTGGTGAAGATTTAGGAAAATATTTAGTTAAAAATGTTTCAGAAATAAACAACTATAATGTTGTTAAAGGTTTTTTAAACTTAGTAATTGAAGATAGTTTTTACACCAATTTTTTCAATACTATTTACACAGATAACAACTTCGGATTGGCAATGCCTACTGATAAGCAATCGGTTATGGTTGAGTATTCATCACCTAACACCAACAAACCCTTACACTTAGGTCATGTTCGTAATAACTTACTAGGATACTCGGTTGCCGAAATTTTAAAAGCATCGGGTAAAAACGTGTTCAAAACCCAAATTATTAACGATCGTGGTATTCACATTTGTAAGTCGATGTTGGCTTGGGAAAAATTTGGAAATGGGGAAACACCTGAGTCTACCGGATTAAAAGGAGATAAACTGGTTGGAAATTACTACGTAAAATTTGATCAAGAATATAAAAAGGAAATTGCTGATTTAGTTGCTCAAGGTAAAACCGAAGAAGAGGCTAAAAAAGAAGCACCTCTTTTACTAGAAGCGCAAGAAATGTTACGTAAATGGGAAGCTGGTGATGAAAAAGTAGTTTCTCTTTGGAAAACCATGAACCAATGGGTATATGACGGATTTGACGTTACCTATAAAAACATGGGAGTTGATTTTGATGCCTTATATTACGAAAGCAACACCTATCTTTTAGGTAAAGAAGTTGTGGATGAAGGTTTACAAAAAGGTGTTTTTTATCAAAAAGAAGACGGTTCAGTTTGGTGTGATTTAACTGAAGACGGATTAGACGAAAAACTTGTGTTACGTTCAGACGGTACTGCCGTTTACATGACGCAAGATATTGGTACCGCGATACAACGTGTAAAAGATCATCCTTCAATTAACGGAATGGTGTACACCGTTGGTAACGAACAAGATTATCACTTTAAAGTATTATTCTTAATCTTAAAGAAATTAGGATACTCTTGGGCGGAACAATTATTTCATTTAAGTTACGGAATGGTAGATTTACCTTCTGGAAAAATGAAATCTCGTGAGGGAACCGTGGTTGATGCTGATGATTTAATGACGGAAATGACCGATACTGCTCGCGAAATTTCTCAAGAATTAGGGAAACTAGAAGGCTATTCTGATACCGAAAAGGAAGAGTTATACAAAATGATTGGTTTGGGTGCTTTGAAGTATTTTATTTTAAAAGTAGACCCAACAAAACGTATTTTGTTTGACCCTAAAGATTCGGTAGATTTCCAAGGAAATACAGGACCTTTTATTCAATACACCTATGCAAGGATTCAATCAATTATTAGAAAAACAGATTTTGATTTTTCTAAAAAGGTAACAATTGATTTACACGAAAAAGAAAAGGAACTCATTAAACAATTAGAGTTATATCCTGAAGTAATTCAGTTAGCTGCTAAAAAATATTCGCCTGCTGTTATTGCAAATTACACCTACGATTTGGTAAAAGAGTTCAATTCTTTTTATCAAAACGTACATATATTAGGTGAAGAAAATATAGATAAAAAGATATTCCGTGTTCAACTATCTAAAAAGGTAGCAGACACTATAAAATCGGCATTCAGCTTATTAGGAATTCAGGTTCCTGAGAGGATGTAAAACACATAACGGTTAAACTATGAAAAAAAATTTAATACTTCTCTTATTATTAAGTTCAATAAACAGTTTTTCTCAATACCAAAAAGGAACACTGTTTTTAAGAGATAACTCTAAAATTACTGGTTTAATTAAAATTTCTAATGGATTTCGATTAAAATTTAGAGAAAATGAAAAATCTAAAAGGACTTTTTTTAACTACAGAAAAGTAAAAAAGGTAGTTTTTGATGATAAAACTGAGTATGTATATAAGATAGAAAGTCAGTTAGTAGTTTTATTAAAAAAAGAAATTAGTGGTAAGTTAGAATTATTTTCAAGGCAAAGAGCATCAGCTCCTACGAAAAATAAAATGGATGATTTTTTACTAGGCAAAGGACCTTTTACAGAATATTTTATTGCAGATGAAAACTCTGACTTTGCAGACAAACTACCTCTTAATTTTAAAAGTAAAAATTATAGAAAAATACTTTCAAAACATACGTTAGATTGTACAGATTTTCAGAATAAAATTAAAGATAAAAAAAGTATTAAATCAAACTTCGACTTTAATATTTCTCAAATGATTAATTATTATAATGATAATTGCAATTAGATTATAAACAAACAACAAGATAAAAATAAACAACATGAAATACGACGTATTAATAATCGGAAGCGGTCCTGGTGGATATGTAACTGCTATCAGAGCATCTCAATTAGGATTTAAAACTGCAGTAGTAGAAAAAGAAAACTTAGGTGGTATATGTCTTAATTGGGGATGTATTCCTACCAAAGCCTTATTAAAATCTGCACAGGTGTATGATTATTTAAAACATGTAGACGAGTACGGATTAAAAGCAGAAGCAATCGATAAAGATTTTGAAGCGGTTATTAAGCGTAGTCGCGGTGTTGCAGAAGGAATGAGCAAAGGTGTTCAATTCTTAATGAAGAAAAATAAAATTGACATTATCGATGGTTTTGGTAAAGTAAAACCAGGTAAAAAAGTAGATGTTACTGCTGCAGACGGAAAAGTTACTGAATACTCTGCTGATAATATTATTATTGCCACAGGAGCACGTTCTCGCGTATTGCCTAATTTACCACAAGATGGTAAAAAAGTAATTGGGTATCGTGAAGCAATGAGCTTACCAACACAACCAAAATCGATGATTGTTGTAGGTTCTGGAGCAATTGGTGTTGAGTTTGCTCACTTCTATAACTCAATGGGAACCGATGTTACTATTGTAGAATATTTACCAAATATTGTTCCTGTAGAAGATAAAGATGTTTCTAAACAAATGGAACGTTCGTTCAAAAAAGCTGGAATTAAAATTATGACTAGCTCTTCTGTTGAATCTGTAGATACTTCTGGTACTGGAGTAAAAGCTACGGTTAAAACAAAGAAAGGTGAAGAAATTTTAGAAGCAGATATCGTTTTATCAGCAGTTGGAATTAAAACTAACATCGAAAATATCGGATTAGAAGAAGTAGGTATTGTTACCGATAGAGACAAGATCTTAGTAAACGATTGGTACCAAACTAACATTCCTGGGTATTATGCTATTGGTGATGTAACTCCTGGTCCTGCTTTAGCACACGTTGCTTCTGCCGAAGGAATTACTTGTGTAGAGAAAATTGCAGGTGTACATACCGAAGCAATCGACTATGGAAACATTCCTGGTTGTACCTATGCGACTCCAGAAATTGCTTCTGTTGGTTTAACAGAAGAAAAAGCAAAAGAAGCTGGCTATGAATTAAAAGTAGGTAAATTCCCCTTTTCTGCTTCTGGTAAAGCAAAAGCAGCGGGTACTCCTGACGGATTCGTAAAAGTAATTTTCGACGCTAAATACGGTGAGTGGTTAGGTTGCCACATGATTGGTGCCGGAGTTACCGATATGATTGCTGAGGCTGTTTTAGGACGTAAATTAGAAACTACAGGTCATGAAGTATTGAAAGCTATCCACCCTCACCCAACCATGAGTGAAGCGGTTATGGAAGCTGTTGCAGATGCTTATGATGAAGTGATTCATTTATAGATTTATAGAAACAAGAATCAAGATAAGAGATAAAAGACCTCACCATCCCGAAACTTCGAGAGGTGAGGTTTTAAGTTAAAGATTGTTTCAATCCTTTTTCTATATTCTTCCAAAAGAAATTCCAAAAAGAACGTGTTTTATCTCGTTCTAGGTCTTTAATTTCAGTTTTTATTAGTCCGTTTTTAGATGAATTTTTAATAAATAAATTTAAAATCCAAGAAAGTACTTTTTTTTTCATTTCCGTCTTCTAAAAGATTAATTTTAAAATTATCAAAATCAATTTCAAAATCTCCGTTAGAAACATCATCATTTCCATATAAATTAAAAAACAATTGATTAATTCTTCCTTCTACCTCTACATTTGTTGTTGGTCGCATAAATGAATTAATGCTCTCTTTTGGCACATTTAGTAAACTTCCTCTTATAGTAAATTCATCATTTAAATTATCAGTTTTAAAACTCCAATCTATTTTCAGATCAGACGTATTCATAAAACGAGAGTCTATATGTATAACTGTTCTAGGAAACTTATTTTCTCTTTCTACATTTGTTAAATCATTAATTTCTGCATGTATCGAATTGAAAGATATTAATCCAGGAGTTCCATTTTTCTTTGTTAACTCTTCGTAAACAATTTGTGTATCTTGTATGTTAATTTTATGTATATCAATATCAAAGGGTAAATTTCTCATCGATTTACTATAAAGATCTTTTCTTTGATAGGGATGCTCTAAAACAACTCTATCTCCATACACATTAAAATCACCTTGATCGATAAAAATGGTATCTAATTCAAAAAATAATCTTTTTTTATTATGAATTTTAAAAGAAGGAACCGTAATTTTCTTTATATAAAGAGTTAGTAGATCTTTTTCATAAGGAACATGGTAAATATAATTTTCTCTCGATTTTAAGGGTATGATTTCTAAGCTATCAACTTGAATTTTTTCATTTTCAAACGTAAAATTTGAAAAACCTACTGCTTGTACTTTAGAAAACTGACTTTTAAATTTTTTAATTGTTATTTTTAATGCTGAATACTCAAATGGTATAGATGTAGTGGATGGATTATCTAAAGTAAAATCTTTCAAGTTTACATCTATTCTATCTATAGATAATGGAAAATTATTTTGCTTCGTTAAGTTGATATTTAAATTTTTGAATGCAATTTCTTCAATATTTACTTTTTCATACCAACTTTTAGACGGCTTTTTTTCTTCTTTTTTTTTGTCTATGATTTTCCCTGTAATTTTTGAATTTTCAACAGTAAAAGATTCGATTTTAATTTTATTATTTATAAAATATTGATAGAAAGAAAAGTTATTAATTTCAACTTTTTCAGATTCAAATGTAACACTATCTTGAATAGCTTTACATTGCTTTAAAGCAGCATTTCCTAATAAAAAATTAATTTCTATTTCATCATATTCAAGCGCATTAGTTTTTCCAAAATTTGTCTTTAAATAGGTGTCAATCTTATGCGTAGCATACATATCTAGGATTTTACAGCCTAAAATAATTGATAATAAGAAAACTAATATTTTAGCTTGTAACTTGTTTTTCATACTAAAGTTATTACACAATAATAAGCACTTACCCTTACTTAAGCTACTCCATTACAAATATTTATTAACTGATATGATTTTTTACTCTAAAAAATTAATTCAAATAAGAATTGATATTTTATAAACATTCAGCTTTTTATTAAAAAAAAGATTTCTTATTCCTTATTTTGCATCTGCAAACTCGAAGGCAATTTTTAAACATGAAAAACATAACTTTAAGCAACAACGACCTAAGTGTGGTTATTGACCAAGGAGAATTGATAAGTTTTAAAAAAGGAAATGAAGAGCTAATACATCAAAAAGGAGCTCCGGGTTGGAGAAATTCTGATACTGAAATGTTTCCTATAATTGGCCCTACGGTTTCTAATAATTTTGTGGTTGAAACACCTAAAGGCAATTGTATTCAAGATCAACACGGATTGTTAAGAGAGTTTGCCTACACTGTATTGGAAAGCAATAAAACATCGTTGAGTTTACAAAAAGAATACAAAGCCAACACAAAAATTAAAAACTCAAAATTCCCCAATAAATCTACTGAAGAATTCCAGTTTTGGCCATATGACTTTACCTTCATTAAAAGGTATGTTTTAGAAGATGATCACCTAAAAATTATATTTCAAATCCAATCAGAAAAAGACATGCCTTTTATGTTAGGCTATCATCCAGCCTTTAAATTATCTGGGAACGCAACAGAAATTTGTAAAACAAATACTAAAACCGCTACTGTAAAAGATGTTATGGATGCTGGTTCTACCGCTTTTCCTTTTTTGAATACTGATGAAATTACCCTAGTTAAAGAAAACGGACATAATGTTACTATAAAAACAAAAGGATTCAACAATTTTATGTTGTGGACAGAAGTTACCAATATGCTTTGTATTGAGCCTATAACCGAATATCCTTATACCGGAAAGAAAAAATTAGAACCTAATTTATTTAACAAAGCCAGCGGTAATGATTTTTTTGAAGTCACCATTTTTCCCGAATAAATTACATCTGTTGGTTTAACAAGATCATACTCGCTTGCTCTTTTAACAATTGGTTTTCTGTATCTATTTGTTTTAACCGTGCTTCAATTAATTTTGCTTCACGAGAATTAATTAAAAATAAGGAGCTATCCCCTAACGAAAATTTACGCTCTTCAGCAGTTACCATTTTTTTATAACCCGTAACCATTTGTTGAGTGGTTGTTAACTGGTCTTTATACGATTCAACCGCATTTAAAGTAGCCTTGAATTTGTTTTTTAACGATACTTCTTGCGATAGCATTTCAAAGTTCACCTCATCCAACTTTGCTTTTGCTAATTTAAGTTCTCCTCTCTCTTTTCTTAAAAATAAAGGCAATTTAACAGCTACTCCTCCTTTATAATTTGCTCTTGTAAAAGAATCTAAAAACCCTGGTTGTGTGGTTAAAAAATTATATTCAACATTAACCTGTGGCAATAAGTTATTTAGTTTTAATCGTTTTTCTACTTGTAAACTTTTCTGCTTGTATTGCAGCGCAGTATATTTTGGGTGCTTTGTAGGATCAAAATCCTCTTTTATAACCGCTAACAAAGAAGAAACATCCTCATTTACTACTGCTATATTGGTTTCTGGAACTACATCTGGCTGCAATTCTACAGGAACTGTATTCTCATTCCATAAATAGTTAGACAACTCAAAACCAGCCTTGGTTAGTGTCAATTTATTTTTCTCAAGCATTAATTTTCTATTAGCTACGGTAATAGATGCTTCTAAAGTATCAATTGCCGGTTTATCACCTGCTTCAAAACCTTTTACTATTCCTTTTAATCTGAATTCTACATTGGTTAAAAAAGAACTATACAGCAAATTCTCTTTGTAGGTTTTAAGCCAATTGGCATAACTCACCGTGGCATCGTACAAAATAGAATTCACCAATAATTGTTGTTCTGCTTCCGCTTGCTTTCTGAATAATTTTGCTTGTTTTAGCTGAGCCATACGCTCATTGATCAATAAATTTTTAGCCAATGGCACAGAAATTCCTGCGCTATACAATCCATCTTCCGGTACTGTAGCTTCAGGATTCAAATACAAACCGTTATTATCTTCAAAAGAACCTTTTAATTCAATTCCGTACCATGTAGGAATTTTAAAAAGTAGTTGCTGCTTATCGTAATACTCCTTTTTATCAAATTCTTTAGTAGACTTGGAATATTCTATTTTTGGATCAAACGCTCCTCTAGCTTTTAACACTTTTGCTTCTGCTTGCGTTAACGTAATATTAGCTTGTTTTACCAAGGGATGATGCAGCTTTACATACCCTAAAAATTCTGGTAATGACAATACTTTTTTCGAAGCATTTTGAGCTGTTAGCAACCCACTAAACAATAACAGAACTAAACTTATATATCGCATATTATTTTTTCTTTTTGACTGTTGTAGTTGTTTGAGGTTGATAATAGTTAGGCGGAAAACCATTTAACTGACGCCATAATTCAAACCAAATGGGCACATCATTTAACAAAGCAATGGTTCTAGCTCCTGATCCTACTCTAATGGCTTCCGGCCAGTCATGAGTTGATTCATCTGGTGCTAATAACACTCTAAATTTTCCGTTAGCACTAATAAAATTTTCAATAGCCACCACTTTTGCTCCATATGTCCCGTAGGATACATTAGGCCAACCGCTAAATACAATTGCGGGCCAACCATCAAATTGAACCCTGAATTCTTCCCCCATGTGAATTAATGGAAGATCAATAGGTTTTATATAGGTTTCTACTGCCAAAGTATAATTTGCGGGCATGATACCTACCAACGCTTCTCCTTCTTTAAAAATCTCTCCTATTCCACCTTTGATAGCTTTATTAATAAAACCATCTTGTGGCGCAGTTACAAACAACAAAGAAGATCTCTTTTTATAATTTGAAAATGTATTTTCTAACTTCGTTACCTCTACTTTTGCATCTAACAAACTCGATTCTGCTGTAGACAGATCACTTCTGGCTTTTGATATTTTTTCGGCGTAATTTACTTTGATGCTTGAAAGATCTATTTGCGCATTGAGCACATCGTTTTTACTGGAAATCAACTTATTTTCCTGCGCAATTAATTTTGATTGTGATTCTTGTAATTTCACGCGTTTCGCCTCTACATCTTTCACCGCTTTTAATCCTTCTTCTTGCAAGGTTAATTCTCGCTTATACTGTTGTTCAGCAACTTTATAATTGGTTTTTTCAGCTTCAAAGGCAATGCTATCACTTTTCACTTTTAGCTTTGATTGCAACAGTTTATTTTGCGCTTGCTTGTATTTTAATTGTTGCTCTTGTTGCAAAGAAGTTATTTGCATTTGTAAAGCATTCAATTTGTTATTGTAAGCATTTACCGAGTTGTTTTTGGCTTGAATTTGATCATCGGTTCTTTGCAGTAATTGATCATCAAAATAATCACTCTTTATTTCAGAAATACGAAGTATAGTATCTCCTTTTTTAACAAAATCTCCTTCCTGTACATACCAATGTTCAATCCTCCCTGGAATTTGCGACTGAATGGTTTGGGGACGCTGATTGGGCTGTAAAGTAGTTACGGCTCCTTTTGCATTGATATTTTGCGTCCAAGGTAAAAATAGTACGACAATACTCAATACCAACACAAACAGTAAAAACCTGCTAAAGTATTTTCCGTATTGTTTACTGTTTACATATTTAACCGACGTAAAATGATGTAACGATACTTTTTTATTTAATTTATTATTAGATATATTAAGCATATTTTTTTATTTTATTTCACCATCAACCAACGCAATGTGCTTTGAGCATTTATTTTTCCATTTATGATTGCTGCTCACTACAATTAACGACCATGAATGTGCTGCATCTGTAATGTAATTGATAATTTCATCTGTTTCATCATTATCAAATTCACTTAAAGGATCTTCCAGAATTAGTAGTTTTGGTTGTTTTACAATGGCTCTAGCCAACACCAATTTTTTAGCATCTGTTGAGGAAATTTGCTTTCCATCAGGTTTTAAAATGGTTTGTAGTCCTTGAGGTTGTTCTCTTAAAAAAGAAGTAAGTTTTACTTTTTCAAAAACCTTGATGATCTCTTCATCAGAAATATCTTCCCTATCAAAAACAATATTTTCTTTAATAGTTCCTTCAAACGGCGTTTCATCATTTAACGCCAATCCTAAACTGGCACGATAATAATTTAAAAACAAACTGTTTATTGATAAATTATTGACGTAAATATTTCCTTTAGACGGACAAATAACTCCGGAAATAAGTTGTAATAGTGTAGATTTACCCGAACCGTTTTCTCCTTGAATTAAGATTCTGTCTTTTGGATTGATAGACATATCAACATTTTTAATAATAGGCTCTTCTCTATCAGCCACTTCAAAACTCACATTGTCTAGCTCTACAATCAATTTATCTTTAAAATTAGGTTTTTCTCCATTTTGTGCTTCTAATTCTTTATCAACCACCTGACCTATTTTTTCAATAGATGTCAACACATCATAGAATGATCCCAAGCCTAAAATCAACTTTTCAACCGAAGCAATAACCAAAAGAATAATGATTTCCGCCGCTACAAACTGACCAATATTCATCTCTTGGTTCAACACCAACATTCCTCCTATTAACAATAAACCCGCAGTAACAATTACTTTAAAACCTATTAAATGAATGAATTGTAACACTAAAATTTTAAAATGTTTTTCTCTGGACTGTAAGTATTTACTCACCAACGCATCATTTTTACGCAATGCTAAATTAGTATTACCTGATAATTTAAAACTTACAATACTTCTGGCTATTTCTTGAATCCAATGCGCTACTTTATACTTATGCTTTGATTCCTCCAAACTGGTCTCTAACCCTCTAACGGCTGTAAATTTGAATACCAAGTAAATTAATAGCATCAACAACACGCCAAAAAAGATAAAAAATGGATGGTAAAATGATAGCAACACCAACGCAAATACTATTTGTAACAATGCTGATGGTACATCTATCAATATTTTTGATAAGCCTTTTTGTATGGTTAACGTATCAAAAAAACGGTTGGCTAACTCCGGCGGATAATAACTATGCAACTCATTCATCTTTATTTTAGGAAAACGATAGCTAAACTCAAACGATGCTTTTACAAAAATGCGTTGCTGTATGGTTTCTATAATTCGTAATTGCATTAGTTGTAATATACCAGAAAAAGCCACTCCAATGGTTACTATTACAATTAAAACAATCCACGACGTAGAAACCTGCGCTCCTTGCATTAACCCAATAATTGCTTGAATTCCTAAAGGCAACGATAACGCCACCAAACCCGAAAAAATAGCATAGTTAAAAATCTGTAAAATCTCTTTACGTTCTAGTTTCAGGAGTCCGACAAAACGTTTCCAAGGTGATAATCTTTCGTTCATAGTTTATAGTAATGTTTTTAGTGCTAAATCAGTAAAAAAAGTAGTAGGAGTCATGTTTTTTTTACAATTGGTTATGGATGTAAAATGATTTTTTAAAAAATGCTGATGCAACGCTCCGTCCACAATAGTACTGGCTAAACTTGCAGGATATTTGTACTGAGTATTTACCTCAGCAATAACATCTTGCAATCGGTTAATAACACATTTGTAAGTAGTAAAATAACCTTCTTTATTCTCAGTATCTACCTCTTTAGTCATAAACGACTTGGAATTTTCATTAATAATAATTCGGTTCAGTACTACCTCATTAATATGGCTGATGCTAGAATCTTCTTTAATGGTTCTGGTTACAACGGTAATGGCTTTTTTTAGTTTTTCTTTTGAATTGCTAATGTTATACGTTTCAAATACCAATTGATACTCTAACCACGCCCAATACCAAGAAGTTAAGTATAGCAACAGCTTGTGTTTATTCTCAAAATAACGGTAAATAGAACTTTCATTAGAACCAATTTTAACGCCTAATTTTTTAAAAGTAAAGGCTTCAAAACCAATTTCATCGATGAGTAAAATACTTTCTCCAATAATTTTTTTACCCAATGCAGACGACTCTGGATCTTTCAAAAAGATCTTTTCGGGTACCGCTATTTTTAAATTTGACAGTAAACTTTTCATTTCAAAATATTAAAGCGCAAAAATAATAGTATTACTATTAAAAAAGAAATAAAAACTCTGTTTTAACAAATTATTAATTGATAGTACTATAAAGATTTATGATTGTACTAATAGTTCACAATAAGCTATTTGATTTTAACACGTAAAACACTATATTTGAAAGACTTCTTATACTTGTTATGAAAAATATAAGAAACAAATACTAATAAAACATTTGTATATCCCTCACAAAAAAAGGGATAAGTGTATAAAAAATACACATATAACCAGTTGTATTTAATAAGACCGACTTTTGGACTTCCCCATGTTTATTGCTAAAATCGAAATTTGAGGATTAAGACCAGTGCTTTAAAAATAGCACGAAAATGGACTTCTGTCGAATTTTAGACTGTCAAGCTTTCGATTGAAATCGTGTGAGAGTTTCACTATCAAATACGAATTTTGATTCGCATAAAGCTTGTCTAATTTATGGATATTTTTTGACAAAGTCAAGTAATCATTCTAATGACATAATATTTAAATCACTATTAATTAGTTATTTACAAAATTTAGATTATCGCTTTTAAAATAACGATATCTTATCAGCCACTGATAAAATGCATAATTTTAAAATCATAAACGCTGACTCAGAAGTATTATCTAGCGTCGGGTCTGACTACGTAAATAAGGATTAACCAGAGGCTTTGGTTAATTTACTAAACACAACAACGCACATAAAACATAGCTAAAGTTTAAATATCCAATATTTTTTGTTTCTTTATAAAAAAGAAATGTACTTGAAATGAGTAGTCATTATTTAAACGCTACATTCCATGTACGTAAACGTAAGCCATTTGAAAAAACCAATAACTACTTTTAAAAATGGATTATTCCGAAATAAATAGACTATCAAGATTAACTGCAATTTTAATTCAATTACAGACTAAACGAATTGTGACGGCTTTGGAATTAGCGAATAAATTTGATATTAGTAAAAGAACTATTTACAGAGACATAAAAGCATTGGAACAATCTGGTGTTCCTGTATTAACAGAAGAAGGAAAGGGTTATACATTAATGGACGGATATAAAATCCCACCAGTAATGTTTACCGAAAAACAAGCAAATGCTTTAATACTTGCAGAACAATTAGTGCTAAAAAGTAAGGATGCATCATTTATAAAAGATTATTCGGAAGCAATTGATAAAATAAAATCAATTCTAAAATACACCGTCAAAGACAAAACAAATTTACTAACAGATAGGACACAATACAATCAAGTTATAAATCTTGAAAGAAATAGTAACAATTTATCAGATTTGCAAAATGCTTTGACCAATTACAACCTTGTTAAAATAGAATATATCGATAAAGAGAATTCTACATCAATTAGATTAATAGAACCATTTGCTATATTAAATTCCGAGAATTGGTATTTAGTTGCATGGTGTCGTTTGCGAAACGGATTTAGGTTTTTCAGACCAGACAGAATTCAAAAAATGGAAATTCTAACAGAAAAATTTGAACCTCATAATATGACCTTGCAAGAATATTTTGACAAATATCATTAACTCTTTTTTGACCCTTGCCATAAGGCTGTCACCGACTGAATTTACTTTTGTATCATATTTAAACAAAAAAATGACAAACGTAATGATCAAAAAACTTAATTCAATCGAATTTCCAAGTCCCACTATGGTTTCAGTTAACGGTATTGAACTCGAAGTATTTGAGGCTGATAATCAAAATAAAGGTAAACCTATTATACTCTGCCACGGTTTTCCAGAGAATGCTTTTTCTTGGCGTTTTCAGATTTCTGAGCTTGTAAAAGCTGGCTATCACGTTATTGTTCCTAATCAGCGTGGATATGGTAACTCATCTCGTCCAACCAAAGTAACCGAGTATGATATTGAATATTTAACAGGTGACTTGGTAGCGTTACTTGATTACTATGGATATAAAGATGCCACTTTCATTGGTCACGATTGGGGTGCAAATGTTGTATGGAGTCTTGCTCTAATACATCCAGAACGAGTAAATAAAATAATCAACTTGGCTTTACCTTATCAAGTTCGTGGAGAAAAACCATGGATTGAATGGATGGAGGAAATATTTGGGGAAGATAACTATTTTGTTCACTTTAATCGACAATATGGTGTAGCAGATAAAATATTAGATGAAAATATATCTAATTTCCTTCGCAATTTATTCCGAAAGAATGTACCTCTTTCACCGCCCGAACCAGGAATGTTGATGATTAATCTTGCAAGAGCAAAAAAAACAGATGGTGAACCTATTATGAGCGAAAGTGAACTAGCTGTTTTTGTTTCCGCCTTCGAAATATCAGGATTTACAGGAGGAATCAATTGGTATAGAAATCTTGACCGAAATTGGCATTTACTTGCCGATGTAAATCCAATCATTCAACACCCTACACTTATGATATATGGTGAACAGGATATGATTCCTAAGTCCGAAAACCTAACAGATTTTGTACCCAATGCAGAAGTGGTCAGTTTAGATTGTGGTCATTGTATTCAACAAGAAAAACCAAAAGAAACAAATAGAGTGATTCTAAAATGGTTGAAACAATAGCCTTTCTAAAAAAATATAGAGACCTATTGCCCTAAAAGCCAAACGGATTGAAGAAACTGGTTAGAGAAAAATCATCAGTTGAAAAAGTCTGTTTGGCTGGTTTATTATAAATCATCATCAACAAAACCTACAATTAGTTGGAGTGAAGCTGTAGACGAAGCACTTTGTTTTGGTTGGATAGATAGCACTAAAAAGAAAATTAATGATGATAGTTATATGCAATATTTTTGTAAGCGAAAGGCAAATAGCATTTGGTCAAAAATAAACAAGGAAAAAATTGCTAAACTGATTCGAAATAACTTAATGACAAAAGCAGGATTTGATAGTATAAAAACTGCAAAACAGAACGGTTCTTGAACAATGATGGACGAAATAGAAGCACTTGTAATTCCAGATGATTTAAAAGAGCAATTGATAAAGTATAAAAATGGCATGGAATACTTTGATAACTTAAGCAAGTCCAATAAAAAGTTATTGTTATATTGGGTAGTTTCTGCTAAAAGAGAAGTGACAAGACAAATGAGAATTTTCGAAATAGCAGAAAGTGCAAGTAAAATTTGAGACCAAAACAATTTAGATAGAATAAGAACGGCTTACAACAATGTGTATAATTCATAAGGGTTTCAGTGGTTTTCGAGCAGTATCACCCGCATCAATTTTGGATGGTAGCTTGATAGGTTTGAAGCACGCAATCCCTTACGAAATCATACACTCAGCGCTGTAATGCAAAAAAAACACGAAAACTAAATGAACATTTTTCTGAAATTAAAACATTGGCAAATTTTTTTTATTTGGATTGTTGGAACAATTCAAATGTTTATTTTCATAAAATCAGACTTCTGGTTTTTATCATTTGGCTTGTACATTGGACTTTTTCTTGGCTGGATTTATTCAATTGGTAAAGTTCTGAATAAAAGCGTGGAATCGAATAACGGAATGAAAATTTGGTGGATTTTATATCTGATTTCATTAATTCCATTCGGACTAAATGCTCGTGATATGCTAACTCAATCTTACGACCGAATTGACTCTTGGATTATTGCTATAGCTGGAATTATCGGACTTGTAGCTATCTCTAAAATTGTGCTTTTTTCTGCAAAAACTCTAAAACGAGCTGAATCAAAAACTGAACATAAAACAACGGATTTAATTTTAGAAATATTTTTGATATACTTTTTTACTATCGGAGTTTGGATTCTACAACCACGTCTGAATAAACTAATAGCTAAAAAGTAAAGTACTACAGGTAACAAAGTATATAAAAATTGCTAATTTTAGCTAGACCAAAGTTGGTTGCTCGTTTGCCTGCTTCTGATTTTCCTTCGGAAACCCTTACTCGTAAACATGCAACTTCCCCCCATATACAAACACTTTGTTTAGAAAAAAAAATATAAATTTGTCACATTAAATTGCATAGAAGTAGTGAAAACCAAAATCATTACTTAACTGAGGTTCTTCTCTTAAAAGAGAGTCAATATCAGGTTAAATAAAGAAGAAGTGAAAAAGATGAAAAATGAAGAGGCTAGCTGGACTATTTGTCACGAATGTCAGGGACACGGTAAAAAAAGCCAAAGGTTACGTAAGAAAGCACGACTTCGCTACCAGATAGAACTCGATCAATTTGAAAAGACGAATGGTGAAGGAACTCCTCCCGTTCGACCTAAAGGACACTTAGAAACGTGCCTAATCTGTTCAGGATCTGGGTTACTTCCTTCTGCTAGTCAACCGATAGCAGATACAAAAAACTACCCTCACGTTGCTATTATTGGTGGTGGTATAGGAGGAGTAGCTTTGGCTGTAGCTTGTTTGCATCGCGGAATCCCTTTTACCCTTTATGAACGTGACAGCAGCTTCGATGCTCGATCTCAGGGCTATGGACTTACATTGCAACAAGCTAGTAAAGCAATCAAAGGATTCGGTCTTTTCTCGCTAGAAGAAGGTGTATATTCAACAAAACATGTGGTACATACTACAGAAGGAAAGGTGATTGTGGAATGGGGAATGAGAATGAGAGAGGAGTCGGATACGAAAAAAACTCCGAAGCGAACAAATGTGCATATACCAAGACAGGCTTTGCGCTCAGCACTGCTTGAGCAGCTTGGTGGACACGATATGGTGCAATGGGGACATCAATTAATACATTTTAAGGAATATAAAAATAAAGGTGTTGATTTGAGTTTTCAAGTAAATGGAGAGATCAAAAACATTAAAGCCGATCTTGTAGTTGGAGCCGATGGTATTCGTAGTGTGGTGCGAAGGTTACTGATTGGTGAGGATGTTACTCCTTTGCGCTATCTAGGTTGTATGGTAATTTTAGGTATTTGTCCTTTGGCGTCTCTCGGAGGTATTGATAATCACTTACTAGACTCAGCCACTGTATTTCAAACCGTTAATGGCAAAGATCGAATCTACATGATGCCTTTTTCGTCAGATACCATAATGTGGCAACTTAGCTTTCCAATATCCGAAAAAGAAGCCAAGGCATTAAGTGCTAAAGGAGCTAAAGCACTTAAAGAAGAAGCGTGTCGAAGAACACAATGGCATGATCCCATTCCTCAGATTATGGAGGCGACCAAGGAATCTCATATTTCTGGCTATCCTGCATATGACCGAGAATTACTCAAATCAGAATTATTGGAAAAAGGACGACAAATAACATTAATTGGTGATGCTGCTCATCCTATGAGTCCATTTAAAGGCCAGGGAGCGAATCAAGCGCTACTAGATGCATTAGCGCTGGCTCGGGGAATTTCAAAAGGATGTAGACCTCAATCTCAATGGAGAGAAGTAGGAATTCGAAAAAGTGTATTAACCGAATTTGAATCAGAAATGTTAGAACGTAGTGCTTCTAAAGTAAAAGGTTCTGCAGAGGTTGTAAAACTGCTACATTCTAAAGTTGTGCTTCGTGAAGGAGATGGTCCAAAAGGACGTAGTCTAAAGAGAAAAGAGGCATAACAAATGGCTATAAGTAATAAGGATTGATACTTAATCGAAAACCAACCTCTTTTAATCCCGCACTAAACTATAGCCTAACCGTTAAAACCTCCAACAAACAATCCTCGTTACTTTGTTTCCTTGATGCATAGGTATCACTTT
This sequence comes from Tenacibaculum adriaticum, assembly GCF_008124875.1. Lineage (GTDB taxonomy): Bacteria > Bacteroidota > Bacteroidia > Flavobacteriales > Flavobacteriaceae > Polaribacter > Polaribacter adriaticus. The sequence goes on along the minus strand of NZ_VNIA01000006.1, from coordinate 46,444 downwards.
AAACTCCACAACCTTTAGTTTTTTAGCAGAAGCCTGTAAACTCTCTACATTTTCTTTTTTAGAAACCAAACTGGTAAACCACTTACTTACTTTAGGTTGTTTAGAACTTTCGTATAAATAGGTGTGTAAAAATGCTTTTTCTCCACCCACATACCATAGTTCGTTATTATTACCAGCAAAATTACGTACTGCGTTATTCCCTAAATTTCTAGTCTTTCTTCGATTAGCTCCTCTTGCCTCTTCTGCGCTTTTGTAAAATGGCGGATTACACATTGTTGCCGTAAATTGGTCACCCTCTTCTAAAACTCCCTCTAAAATATGTTCTTCTTTAAATTGTTGACGTAACTCTATTTTAGCATCCAAATTATTATCATCTATAATATCTTGTGCATAATCCAAAGAATCTAATTCGATATCGGTTGCCACAAAATCCCAATTGTATTCCGCATCTCCTAATAACGGATACACACAACTGGCACCAGTACCAATATCCAACACTTTTACATTAGTTTCATCGCCAATTAAATCTGCTAAATGATGAATGTAATCCACTCGCCCAGGAATTGGCGGACATAAATTTTCATCAGAAAAATTCCAATAATCTATTCCGTAATACGCAAACAACAATGCTTTGTTGAGCTCTTTTACTGCTACGGGATCTGAAAAATCAATGGTAGTTTTATCAAATTTCTCGATTAAAAATTCTTTTAACTTCGGATATTTTGTAAGTAAAAATTTAAAATCGTATCCTTTGTTATGCTTGTTTCTTGAGTGTAAAGTTTTATCCATTATAAAGTGAGTACCGTAAACTCTAATTCTAACGGTTTTAAATTGTTTTTAAGCGTTTTTATAAAGCTTTCGCCATATTCTAAGTAATACTCTGAAAAGTTTCGCTGACGCTCTTCTAAACTTTGATTTGGAAAAATTGCATTTTGTAATTCAGAAATTCTAGTAACCAACTCTTTATGTTTACGTTTTTCAGCACGCATTAAACGTTTTTCTAAATTTTCTAACCCTTTCAACTGTTTTTTTTCTTGAGCATTTACAGCTCCTACAAACGAAACATCTGTCTGTTTTGCAACTTCTCGTAAATCGTTAAACTGTTGTTGTAAAAATGCTTTTTGTTTTGAAAAATCAACCGCTATTTCTGAACTCTCTTTAACTTTCTTTTTGATTAAACGGTTCTGTTTTAAAAACATTTCTTCAGTAGAAACATTTAACTTATCCATTTTTTGTTGCTGTTTTTCACTCACCACTTGTACCGAATTCCTCAATAATAAAATAGGAAACAGAACTTCAGTAGCTTCAAAATAGCTCTTTAATTGCATCCAATACGCCAATTCTCCACCACCACCAATGTAACATAGATTTGGCAAAATTACTTCTTCATAAAGAGGGCGCATAATTACATTCGGCGAAAATCGCTCAGGCACTTCATCAAGATGTGTAAGCAACTCACTCTTACTCCAAGAAATGTCTGTGTTGTTTACTTTATAAACTCCGTCTTCTAAAACAATTCTTTCTCGAATGGTATCCGTTAGGTAAAACAAATTAATCTCACGCGGATTTACTTGTACTTTGTATTCCTTTTCAAACTCAGTATTTGTTTTAGAAACCTTTTTAAAAGAAGTTTGCTGTAACAACTCTTCTTTTGCATAAGGTAAAAACTCATTTTTTAAATCTCTATGGTCGGCGTCGATAATTACCAAACCATATTCACCAAACAATTCGTTGGCGATATAACGAGTTGCCTCAGCCAAATTGTTATGTTCTAAATATCCTTGGGTAAATAGTTTTTTTAAATATTCAGCATTTTTAGAAGTTCCCAAATGCTTAGACAATTCATTAAGAACAACTTCTAAACCTTCGGTTGAAAATCGTCCAACCGCTCCTGTTTGATTTGAGTTCCACTGAACTTTTTTCCCTTTAAAATTGAAAAAATTAATTTCCTCAAAATCATGATCTTCTGTAGCCATCCAGTAAACAGGGACAATTTTTTTTTCAGGAAAGTTTAATGATAATTCTTCCGCTAAATTAATAGCGGATATAATTTTATATAGAAAATACAACGGACCTGTAAACAAATTCAACTGATGTCCAGTCGTAATGGTAAACGTATTTTCTTGTAAAAGAAATTGAATATTTTCCGCTGTTTTATCAGAAGCATTTACTCTTACATATTGCTTTTGTAATACATCTACCAAAACTTTTCTTTTGGAATCTGAGAATGATTTTTCTTTTAATACTATCTGATTTTTAAAACCTTCTAAATCTGGAAAATTATGATAAAACGGATTTATGGTATCGGATTTCGCTAAATAATCGCACATTGTTTTAGAGAAATATCCCGTTTTTTGAAATGGTATATTGGTAATCTTCATTTACGCTCTTCTTTGAAATAATGTATAGACATAAGGTCTCTCTCCTCCGTACGGATTTACAAAGGTGTAGTTAAAATCTTTAATTAATTTAAATTCACTTCCCAAGTTTGCTTGCAACATCTTAGTATTATATCGCTGCAACTGTAAACCATAACATTTTTCTGCTCCATTTAAAGCAAAAACTGCTATAATTACAAATCCGTTGGGTTTTAAAACTTGTTTTAACAAATTAAAATAAGCTTTTTGCTCTTCTTCTTTTAAAAAGAAATGTAAAACTGCTCTATCAATCCACAAATCGATATTAAGCAGCTTACTTAAATCTTTCGATTTAGTTAAATCGTCTTGTATAAACTGAATTTTATCGGAATTCTTACCTAAACGGTTTTTCAACGATGTTAATGCTTCGGAAGAAATATCGCTCGCAATAATGTTAGAGAAATTAGCTATAACTAAATCGTCTATCAACTTAGAAGAACCAACACCAACATTTAAAATAGTTGCTTCTTTTGATAAATTGATTTCTTGAATTAAAGAAAGTATTTGTTCAGATTTTTCTTCGTACCAACCTAACTTTTCTGTTGTGTTTTTTATGTACGCATTATCCCAATGCTTTTGATAATCAACCGCGGAAGTTTTACAATCAGATTCGTTTGTCATAATTCAAAAATACTAAATTTAATTTCTCTATTTTTATCCTCGTTATTTAATTTAGAAATGCAATTTAAACACCCTGAATTTTTATATTTTTTCGCGCTTTTAATCATTCCAGTTTTAGTGCATTTATTTCAGCTACAACGGTTTGTAAAAGTGCCGTTTACCAATGTTGCTTTTTTAAAAAAATTAGTTCTCGAAACGCGTAAGAGTTCACGCATAAAAAAATGGTTAATTTTAGCTACCAGACTACTATTACTTTCTGCGATAATTTTAGCTTTTTCTCAGCCTTATTTAAGCAACAATTCTTTAGAAGAAAAACAACACACTTTTATCTATTTAGACAATTCTTTAAGTACAAATGCTAAAGGAGAAAAAGGAAATTTATTACAAATAGCTTCGCAAGAATTAATAGAATCTATTTCTGATAATTCTAATTTCTCTTTATTAAGCAATACGAGTTTTCATCAAAATATTTCATCATCTGAATTAAAAAACATTCTTTTAAAAACAGAAAATGAAGCTGTAAAAGCACCTTTTAGTGAAATTTTACTAAAAATTTACAATCAAAATAAAATTTTAAATACGACTTTAAGTAAAAATATCTTAATATCTGATTTTCAGAATGCTTACGACAATGACTTTACAAATGTAAATCACTCATTATCACTCATTCAACTACAACCAGAACAAAAAAACAACCTTTCTATAGACAGTGTTTTTGTAAACGAAAACACCTCTTCTAACTTTAACGTAAATGTGGTTATTAAAAATCAAGGTGACAGCAAAGAAAATATTCCGATAGCTATTTTTAATAATCAAAAATTAATCAGCAAACAAACCTTCTCTATCGAGAAAGACAACAATAAAACAGTTTCTTTTTCAATTCAAAAAACCACAGTCTTTTTAGGAAAACTAGAAATAACTTATAGCGATACTTTTAGTTTTGACAACTCCTTTTATTTTACATTAAATTCACAAGAAAAAACAAATGTTTTAGCGATTGGAAACACCAATGATTTTTTATCAAAAATCTACACAAAAGACGAGTTTAATTTCACGAATTCTAATTTACAAAACACCAACTATAATTCTATTGAACAACAACAACTCATCATTTTAAATGAGCTCGAAAAAATCCCACAAAGTTTAATTTCAACTTTGACTGATTTTTCTAAAAAAGGAGGACAACTAGTTGTAATTCCAAATCCAAAATCAGACATCAATTCTTATAATTTATTTCTCAAGAATGTATCCGCAGGGAAAATTCTTCCGTTGAAAAAAGACACTTTAAAAATTACGAATATCAATTTTAAGCATCCGCTATTTAAAAATGTATTTGATAAAAAAGTAAGTAATTTTCAATATCCTACAACACAAAGCTACTACCCTACTTCGTTTACTAATTCTAGTAACTTAATTTCTTTTGAAAACAACGAAAAATTTATCAAACAAGTTAACCTACCTAACTCAAAACTATTTTGGATAGCCTCTTCATTAAACAAATTAAATAGCAATTTTACGAACTCTCCACTAGTTGTTCCTGTTTTTTATAATATTGGTCAGCAAAGTTTACAACTTTCTAAACTGTATTACACAGTTGATGAACTGAACACGATTGAGGTTAAATCTCAACTAGGAAAAGATGATATCTTATCTATTCAAAATAGCGAAACTTCATTTATTCCATTGCAACAAAACAATCAGAATAAAATAACACTTACCACTAAAGAACAACCTTTTAAAAATGGTTTTTATCATATTTTACATCAAAAAGACACTTTAAAAACAATCGCTTTTAACTACCCAAAAGAAGAAAGTTCGCTACAATATTTGGATATAAAATTGCTAGTAAATAAAAATAAAAATATCGAAATTTCATCTTCTGTAAAAGAAACCTTACAAGAAATTAATAAAAAAAATAAAGTTCGATGGCTTTGGAAGTTGTTTTTATCACTTGCCATTGTATCTTTGCTATTAGAAATTTTGATTCTAAAATACTTCAAAGTATGATCACGCTTTTAAAATCGGCTACGATTATTGACGCTTCAAGTCCATTTCACCAACAAACTAAAGATATTTTAATTGTCGACGGAATTATTAAAAAAATCGATGATAACATTTCTAAAAAGAAAGAGTACAACATTCTAGAACTCGATAATCTACATGTTTCTTGCGGATGGTTTGACACAAGTGTTTCTTTTGGTGAACCTGGTTATGAGGAAAGAGAAACTATACAAAACGGATTACAAGTTGCTGCTAAAAGTGGATTTACTTCGGTTGCTGTAAATCCAAATACAAATCCTGTGGTAGATAATAAATCTGCCGTTGAGTTTTTAAGAAACAAAGCTAATGGTTTTGCTACTAATCTCTTTCCTATTGGTACCTTAACACAACAAAGCAAAGGTGAAGAAATGGCCGAATTGTTCGACATGCAACAATCGGGAGCGATTGCTTTTGGAGACTACAACAAACCTGTAGAAAACGATAATCTGTTAAAAATAGCGTTGCTATATGCTCAGAATTTTAACGGATTGGTTTTCAGTTTTGCAAAAAATAAAAAAATAGCAGGTGAAGGTGTTGCTAATGAAGGAATCAATTCTACAAAACTAGGTTTAAAAGGAATTCCTGCTTTAGCAGAAGAACTCCAAATAGCGCGCGATTTATTCTTATTAGAATACACCGGCGGAAAATTACACATTCCAACTATTTCTACAGAAAAATCTGTGCAACTCATAAAAGATGCGAAGAAAAAAGGATTGAATGTTTCTTGTAGTGTTGCCATTCATAATTTAGTATTAACTGATGATGAATTACATGATTTCGAAGCTAATACAAAAGTGACACCTCCTTTACGTACTCAAAAAGATACTAAAGCACTTTTAAAAGGCTTAAAAGATGGTACGATTGATATTATTACCTCAGATCATAATCCGATTGATATAGAACATAAAAAAGTAGAATTTTCAGTAGCCAAAAACGGAACCATTGGGCTTGAGAGCGCTTTCGGTGCATTAAATTCAGTATTAGATTTAGAAACTATCATCAAATGTTTAAGTGATAATCCGAAGAAAATATTTGATATAAAAAAAACATCAATTAATATCGATCAAAAAGCAGATCTATCGTTTTTTAACCCTGAAGGTAATTACATATTTTCTGCAAACGATATTTTATCAATCTCAAAAAACAGTATCTTTTTAAACAAAAAACTAAAAGGAAAAGCTTACGGAGTATTTAATAATAATCAACTTGTTTTAAATTTATAAACTATGGAAAATCAAACTGCAAAAGAAGGACAACTACTAGCCATCATAAGTCATTTTTGGATTATCGGAACACTTATTTCTTGGCTTTTAAACCTTAAAAAACAAAACTCTTTTACAAGTTTTTATATTCGTCAAATGATTGGGTGGCATTTATTGCTTTTTTTAAACGGATGGTTAATTTACAACTTCTTTGGAGGTTTCATTAAATGGATTTTGGGTGGAATTTTAGCTATCTTTTGGTTAATGAGTATATTTGGTGCTATTACCGAAAAAGAACGTTTAATTCCGTTTTTTGGTGAATATTTTCAAAATTTTTTTCGAAGCTTATAAACTATAATTAATGCTGCATTATATAAAAAGAGACCCAAAAATTTCGGTGAAAAATCCTCCTTTACTAATTCTATTACACGGTTACGGAAGTAACGAAGAAGATTTATTCTCATTTGCTGAAGAATTGCCTGATGAATTTCTAATTATTAGCACGCGTGCTCCTTACAATATGGATTACGGCGGTTATGCTTGGTATGCCATTAATTTTGATGCTATTAATGGAAAATTTTCAGATTTAGAGCAAGCAAAGCAATCTATTGTAAAAATTGCTTCTTTTATTGATGAAATAAAAGATAAATACAGCACCAGCCCTGATAAAACTTTTTTATTAGGATTTAGCCAAGGTGCAATCTTAAGCTACGCAACTAGCTTACAGTACCCTAACAAAGTACAACATGTTATTGCATTAAGTGGTTATATTAATGAAGAATTACTTCCCAAAGAAATTTCAAAAGAAATAAAAACAGATTATTATATTTCTCATGGTACAGTAGATCAAGTATTACCTGTAGATTGGGCACGTAAAGCTGTTCCTCTTTTAGAGAAGCTTGATTTAAAAAGTGACTATTCTGAATATCCTGTTGGACATGGAGTAGCTCCTCAAAATTTTTACAGTTTTAAAGATTGGATTGAGAAACGTTTATAAATAAAGTTTATTTTTGTGTATTAAATTTGAGAGAGTCTTATGAGTGGAATATTTAATCAGGACGTTTTGTACTTATGGAGTACACCTTTTTTTCTATCGATCATATTAATTGAAATGTACTTTAGTTATCGTACTAAAGCAAAAAATTACGATTTTAAAGACACAGGAACTAATGTATATTTTGCATTAGCAAACTTTGGTTTAGACCTTTTAATGAAAGGAGTTTCCTTTTTTATAATGGGATTATGTTACAATTACCGAATTATTGATTTTGAAGGAAACCAAGCTTGGCTGTATTGGTTATTGGCTTTTATCGGTCAAGACTTCCTTTACTACATTCACCATTATGTGGATCATCATTCTCGTTTCTTTTGGGCTGTACATGTAACACATCATAATTCTGAGTACTATAACATTTCTACTGGTTTTAGATCTCCTGTATTACAGCCTTTATTTCGTTATATGTTCTTTTTGCCTTTAGCTTTTTTTGGTGTTGAACCATTGCATATTATGTTTGCCTATGCCGCTAATCAAATCTACGGAACCTTGTGCCATACAAACTTTATTAAAAGTGATTTAGGTTGGTGGGGGTACTTTTTTGTAACTCCTTCACATCATAGAGTTCATCATGCTTCTAACACCAAATATTTAGATAAAAACATGGGAATGGTATTAATTATTTGGGATAAGATTTTCGGAACATTTCAAGCAGAAGTAAAAGAAACTGAGTATGAAAAAATTAGATATGGCTTAACATCTAAGATTGAAGACAGAGGGCCTATTAATATAATTTTTCACGAATGGAAAGAAATATTTAAAGACTTTTTTGATCGCAAAAAAGATTTACCTCTTTCAACTAGATTAAAATATGTATTTATGCCTCCAGGGTGGAGTCATGATGGAAGCTCTAAAACAAGCAAAGAGCTACAAGCTGAATTAAAATCTCAAAATAAATAAAAAACCGAACAAAATGTTCGGTTTTTTATTTATTTCAAAATTTGCTCTGTATGCGCTTTGGTTTTTACTTTTAAAATCACATCTTCAATAACTCCTTTCTCATCTATAACAAAAGTTGTACGATGAATTCCATCATATTCTCTTCCCATAAATTTCTTTGACCCCCAAACACCAAAAGCTTCAATCACAACTTTATCTTCATCCGCCAATAAAGGAAAAGGTAATTCATTTTTATTAATGAAGTTTTGTTGACGTTTTGCACTATCAGCACTCACTCCCAACACATCATACCCTTTTGCTAAAAAAGTCTGGTAATTATCTCTTAAATCACAGGCTTCATTTGTACAACCTGGTGTACTTGCTTTTGGATAAAAGAATAACACCAGCTTTTTCCCTTTGTAATCAGAAAGTTTAACAACATTTCCTTTTTCATCCTTTGCTTCAAAATTTGGTGCTTTATCACCCACTTTTAATGTAGTCATATTTCTTACTTTTGTTCATGTAAAAATACTCAAAAATGACCAAAGCCGAAAAAGTTCAGTTTGTAATTGATACTCTCGAAAACTTATATCCCGAAACACCCATTCCGTTAGATCATAAAGATCCATACACTCTATTAATTGCAGTATTAATGTCTGCCCAAAGTACAGACGCTCGCGTAAATACAATTACTCCGCTACTTTTTGAAAAAGCAGACAATCCGTACGATATGGTTAAGCTTAGCGTAGAAGAAATAAGAGATATTATAAAACCAGTAGGTTTATCCCCTATGAAATCAAAAGGAATTTACGGCTTATCAAAAATTCTAATTGAAAAACACGACGGAAAGGTTCCTATCGATTTTGATGCCTTAGAAGAATTACCAGCTGTTGGTCATAAAACAGCTAGCGTTGTTATGGCACAAGCTTTTAATATCCCTGCATTTCCTGTAGATACTCATATTCACAGATTAATGTATCGATGGAATTTAACAAACGGGAAGAACGTAGTTCAAACAGAAAAAGACGCTAAACGTCTATTTCCTAAAGAGCTTTGGAACAAATTACATTTACAGATTATTTATTACGGACGCGAATACTCTCCTGCTCGTGGTTGGAATTTAGAAAAAGATATTATTACTAAAACCATTGGAAGAAAATCGGTGGTTGATGAATACAATAAAAAATAATAAAAAAGCTTCAGTTTTTAACTGAAGCTTTTCCACTCTTAATTCAAATTCAATTCAATGAGAACATCAGTCTTGGATTTGACGACTTTTATAGATTTTGAAAAGTCGAGCAAAAATTGAATTGTTTCTTTTGACGGCTCCATCTTGAAATCAGATGGTTTCTTCGTGTAAATTTGCATCATATAGTCCCTTTTATATTTGTATTTCAACTAGATAACGCATTTTTTAAAATATTATTATCAATTTATTAAAATAATATTATTTTTTTCAATAATTTTTCTCAAATTGATTAATGCATATCGCATTCTACCTAAAGCTGTATTAATACTCACTCCTGTATTTTCAGATATTTCGTTAAAACTCATATCCATGTAAATCCGCATTTTTAACACCTCTTTTTGCTCTTCAGGTAGTTCTTCTACTAAATCGCGAACATCAGATAGTATTTGATCTTTAATAAGCTGTTTTTCTGCATTTAGCGTTCCATCTCCAATAACTGAAAAAATATCAAACTCATCTGTATTCTTAAATGAAGGCATTCTATTAGATTTTCTAAAATGATCTATAATTAAATTATGAGAAATTCTCATAACCCAAGGTAAAAACTTACCTTCTTCATTGTAATTTCCTTTTTTTAAGGTTTTTATTACCTTGATAAAGGTGTCTTGAAAGATATCTTCTGTAATATCTCTATCTTGAATTTTACTATAAATAAAACTAAAAACTCTTTGCTGGTGTCTTTTAATAAGTAGCTCTAAAGCTACTTCTTTACCATTCATATAGTCTTTAACTAAAACACTGTCTTGGGTTTCTTCTTTACGCATAATAATTACTTTTTCTGAAAAGTTTAGAACTCTTCGATTAGGGATTGTTTAATTTTAAAAAGTAATTTTATTCTATACGCGTATTAGTTTAAGAATTGATAATGAGTTACAAATATCTATTATTTTATGATTAAACACAAATAATATGTTAAATTTATTAAAAAAATATTCTTTTTTTAACGTTAACTTTTAATACATGTTATTCTTAACTTCGCTGTAAAAATGGTAATTTTGGTGTTTATTTTTTGATGTATGAAGATCGACATTTCTAAAATTAATCCGAAAGAGAATATTATTATAAAAGGAGCTAAACTGCACAATCTAAAGAATATTGATGTAGTAATTCCTCGTAATAAATTAGTGGTTATTACTGGGCTTTCAGGTTCTGGTAAATCATCCTTAGCTTTTGATACTTTATATGCAGAAGGGCAAAGACGATATGTAGAAAGTTTATCTTCATACGCTCGTCAATTTTTAGGTAAATTGCATAAACCCAAGGTAGATTATATTAAAGGAATTTCTCCTGCAATTGCTATTGAACAAAAAGTTAACTCTACCAATCCGCGTTCTACTGTAGGAACTTCTACCGAGATTTATGATTATATTAAATTATTATATGCTCGTATTGGTAAGACCTACTCACCAATTTCTGGTAATGAAGTAAAAAAGCATACTGTTTCTGATGTAATACAACATGTACAAAACTTTGAGGATCGTACAAAAATGTTACTACTTGCTCCAGTTACTATTGATAAAAATCGTGATTTACAAACAGTTTTACAAGTTTTAGCACAACAAGGGTACGCTCGTTTACAATATAATAATGAAGTGTATAGAATTGATGATTTTCCTGTTAATAATTTTAAAGGAAATACTTTCAATTTGGTGGTAGATCGGATTGTAGTGAAACACGATGAAGATTTCTACAATCGTTTAGCGGATGCTGTACAAACTGCTTTTTTTGAAGGAAAAGGATTTTGTTTTATTGAAAATCTGTCAAATAATGAAATTGCAGAATTCAGTAATAAGTTCGAACTTGACGGAATTACATTTTTAGAACCAAACACTCATTTTTTCAGTTTTAATAACCCCTACGGAGCCTGCCCTACTTGTGAAGGTTACGGAAGTGTTATTGGAATAGATGAAGATTTAGTAATTCCCAATACAGGACTATCAATTTATGAAGATTGCATCTTCCCTTTTCGATCAGATAGTTTTAAAAAATATAAGGATAATTTAGTTTTAAATGCTGCTGATTTTGATATTCCTATCCATAAACCTTGGTTTGAGCTTACAGAAGAGCAAAAAAAATTGGTTTGGAACGGAAATAAAAAATTTAAAGGAATCAATCATTTCTTTAAAAAGCTAGAAGAGAAGAGTTATAAAATTCAAAATAGAGTAATGTTGTCACGCTATCGTGGAAAAACAACATGTATCGATTGTAATGGAAAACGTTTACGAAAAGAAACCGATTATGTTAAAATAAACAACCATACAATTTCTGATTTAGTTACACTTCCTTTAGATGAATTAACAGTGTTATTTAAAAAGATTCAGCTTAACAAATATGAAAAACAAATTGGGAAACGCTTATTAACTGAAATCAATAACCGATTACAATTTCTAGGTGATGTCGGCCTAAACTACCTTACATTAAATAGGACTTCAAACACACTTTCTGGTGGAGAAAGTCAGCGAATTAATTTAGCTACTTCATTAGGAAGTTCGTTAGTTGGATCCATGTATATTTTAGATGAACCAAGTATTGGTTTACACCCTAAGGATACTGAAAAACTTATTGGTGTTCTAAAAAGTCTTCGCAATTTAGGAAACACAGTTATTGTTGTAGAGCACGATGAAGATATTATGAAAGAAGCTGATTATATTATTGATATCGGTCCTGAAGCGGGAACTTTTGGTGGTAATATTGTTGCTGAAGGCACTTTTGATGAAATTCTAAAATCTGACTCATTAACTGCCAAATATCTATCTCAAGAACTAAAAATTGAAGTTCCTTCGAAACGAAGAGAAAGTAAAAACTTCATTAAAATCATTGGTGCTAGAGAAAACAATTTAAAGAATATAGATGTTACATTTCCTCTCAATAACCTAACTGTTATTACTGGAGTTTCAGGTAGTGGAAAAAGTACCTTGGTTAAGAAAATATTGTATCCAACGATGCAAAAAAAGTTAATCGGTTACGGAGAAAAAATAGGTCAACATACAACAATAGAAGGAAGTTTTGATATTATAAAACATGTAGAATTTATCGACCAAAACCCTATCGGTCGTTCCTCTCGTTCAAACCCGGTAACGTATATTAAAGCCTATGACGATATTCGCAAACTTTTATCAGATCAAAAATTATCTAAAATTCGTAATTATCAACCCAAACATTTTTCATTTAATGTTGATGGTGGACGATGTGAAGTTTGTAAAGGAGAAGGAGAGGTAACCATCGAAATGCAATTCATGGCAGATGTGCATTTAGAGTGTGAAACATGTAATGGTAAACGTTTTAAAAAAGAAGTTTTAGAAGTTAATTTTGAAGGAAAATCAATTGATGATATCTTAAATTTTACCATTGATGATGCTGTTGATTTTTTTAAAAAACACAGTCAAAAAAAAATAGCCTCAAAATTAAAACCTTTACAAGATGTTGGCTTAGGGTATGTTCAACTAGGACAAAGTTCATCTACACTTTCTGGGGGCGAAGCACAACGAATTAAATTAGCTTCTTTTCTAGTTAAAGGTAACACGAAAGATAAAGCGCTGTTTATTTTCGACGAACCCACAACTGGATTGCATTTTCATGACATTAAAAAATTATTAGCTTCCTTTAACGCCTTAATAGAAAAAGGACACTCTATCGTAGTTATTGAACATAACATCGAATTAATTAAATGTGCCGACTATATTATCGATTTAGGCTTAGAGGGTGGTAAAAATGGAGGGAATCTTATTTTTGAAGGTACCCCTGAAGATTTAATCAATAATAAAAATTCTCTAACAGCCAGGTATTTAAAAGAAAAACTAATATGTTAAAAAATATTGTTATATTTAGTACCATAAAGAAAGAGGAAATATGGTTGCTTTAAAACCAGAAAAAGGAAGGCTTCTTATTGCAGAGCCATCAATTTTAAATGATGATTCGTTTAAACGTTCCATTATTTTACTTACCGAGCACTCTAAAGATAGTACGGTTGGTTTTATATTGAACAAACCTTTAGAATACATTCTTAGTGATTTAATTCCAGATATAGACTGTAACTTTACGGTATATCAAGGCGGCCCTGTGGAGCAGGATAATTTGTATTTTGTGCATCGTGTTCCTGATTTATTAACCGACAGCATTAAAGTTGCCGAGGGTATATACTGGGGCGGTAATTTTAATCAGTTAAAAGAATTACTTTCAGAAAACAAATTAGAGAATACTGATATTCGTTTTTTTCTCGGATACTCTGGATGGTCTACAGATCAACTTGATAATGAACTCGATACAAACTCTTGGTTTGTTTCAAAAAATGATTATGAGAATATTTTTTCTGTAGATGAAGAAACTATCTGGAAAAATAAGCTTCTACAAAAAGGAGGTAAATATAAGATTTGGGCAAATGCACCGGGTGATGTTCAGATGAATTAAGATGTTATAGATATAAGTTTTAAGCTGTTTTGTAACTTCTCTCCTATGAATGTACTAAATGTTTTTTTACGATAGTTTGTAACTGGTTGAATCCCGATAATAGCATTTGTAATAAATACTTCATCAGCTTTCTGAATTTCAAAAGGAGAAATTGAAGTTTCCTCAAGGGTATAATCAGGATGTTTTTCAATAATTTCCATTATTTTTTTTCGAACAATTCCCTTAATACATCCTTCAGACAACGCTGGTGTTTTAATTATGTTTTCTTTAATAATAAAAATATTTCCATTCGTTGCTTCAACAACACTTTTTCGCTCATTTAATAAAATACAATTATCTAAATCATTCTCTTGCGCAAAAACAGAAGCTAATGTATTTAGCATCCTGTTTGTTGTTTTTACAGTTGACAATAAACCTGAAAAGTTATAAAAATCTTTATACAAATCAATTGTATAAGTAGATTTCGTTTGATAAGTAACAGTTTTTACATCTATAATAAAGTCTACTTCATTAGTAGTAGGTGTATATAAACCTCCATCTTTTCTGTATATAGACAACCTAGCTCTTAAAATAGTATTTATAGGATTAGTTTCTACAACTTTTAAAATTTGTTCTTCTAAAAATTCTAACGTAAACTCCATTGGAATTTTCATTCGCAACATTCGCATAGAAGCCATTAGTCTAAAATAATGATCTTCCCAAAAAACAACTTTATTATTTTGAATTTTAACTGTTTCAAAAACACCATCTCCAAATTTAAAGGCTCTGTTTTCATGAGAAATATTTACTTCTGAAGTATTAATTAAGTTTCCGTTGTAATTTATCATCAATAAAGAATTTGACAGCAAATTTACTGATTTCAATAAGGTTTATCCATAAAAAAGCTCGACAATTTGTCGAGCTTCTATTTATTTTTATAAACCATTTTGAGCTTAGGCTCCAATTGCGTGTTTTAATTCATCAATTTGGTTTTCCCATAACATTTTTGCTTCTTCTGCGCTTTCCTCATCATCAGCAAAATCAGTTATAATTACAGAAACATCTTTAGTTAAAGCATCAACTTGGATTTTAAACTCAAAATAACTATCGTCCCCTTCGCTTTCCGTCCATTTATACTTTACACGTTCATCACTCTTTTTAGACAAAATTGTTGCCTCCTCTTCACTATCATCCCAAAAAAATGTAATTAATTTTCCTCTAGAATTCACTTTATCAGCAAACCACTCTTCTAATCCTGAAGGAGTTGCAAAATATTGATATAACATTGCTGGTGATGCGTGAACAGGAATTTCTAGTTCAAATTTTATTTTACTCATTTCTGTTAATTTGAAGGGCAATATAGGTAAATATTCTTTTTTAAAAAAATTACCCAGATTTATTGCTAAAATCTAAAATTGATTTATATTTGCACCCGCAATCAGGCGAGGTAGCTCAGTTGGTTAGAGCGCAGGATTCATAACCCTGAGGTCACGGGTTCAAATCCCGTCTTCGCTACAAAGCTCAAACAGAAATGTTTGAGCTTTTTTTATTTACTTTTTTTCAAACTTTTATAAATACTTACTCTTATTTTTTCATCGTTTATAAAACTCCAATTATAGTCCTTTTCGAATTCTTTCGTAATATTTTTATTGTTTTTCACCTCTTCTAGACTTTTTCCTGATGCAATCTCTTTTTGAACTCTATCTCTTAAAATAACCAGCATCTCTTTAAAAGCAATTAACTCTTTTTTATTAGAAAGATTTAAATGACCTGGTATAATTACAGTTTCATCATCTGCTAATCTTATGGCTTTTTCTGCAGAAGTAATATAACCATCTATGCTACCTCCACTATCGATATCTATATAAGGGAACTTACCTTGAAAATACGTGTCTCCCATATGTATTACATTACTTTTGGTGAAATAGATATGAGCATCTCCGTCAGTATGTGCATTATGAACATGAGACACCAAAATATCCTCTCCATTTAAATGAAGCATTATATCATTCGTAAATGTGATTATTGGTAGTGCAGCTTTTGGAGAAGCTGGACGTTTTTTTCCTCTAACAACATTATCAACACTCATGCGTTTTCTAACATTTTCATGCGATACGATTATCGTTCCTTCTTTTGTCATATTTGCGTTTCCTCCTGTATGATCTCCATGCCAATGTGTATTGATTAGATATTTAACAGGCGTATTCGTTATTTTTTTTATTGCTGATAAAATTTTAGGTGTTAGTCTTGCAAATTGATCATCAATCATGAAAACGCCATCCTCTCCCACAAACAATCCAATGTTTCCTCCTTGCCCTTTTAACATATAAATGTTGTCTGTAATCTTAACAGGCTCAATAATTACTTCTGTATTTTGACTATATGTTAATGATGTAATTAGTACCAATAAAACACATAACTGAATTTTAATTATTTTCATTGTTATAAGTTTAGGTTTTTATACATTTTAAAATGAGTTCCTACTTTATCAATTTCAAACGAATCTCCAAGAATTTTAAACCCATTGTTTTCATAAAATTTAAGAGCCACTTCTCTCGCATTACACCAAATAAAATCCACCTCCTTTTTTTTTAATTCATTTGTCGCTGTATTAATTAAAAGCCTTCCAAAACCTAAACCTCTTGCTTTAGACAATGTTGCCATTCCTCTTAATTGATATTGATTTCCTTTTAACGAATCGCATTTCACCCTCATAAAGCTAACTACACCAACAAGTTCCCCATTTTTATAAGCTCCTAAATGAAATGTGTCTTTATCGAAATCTCCATTAAATTCGTAAGGCAAATCAATTCCTTTTCGTAAGACTTCTTTTCTGATAGAATAAGTTTCTTCAGCAGTTATATTTTTAATAGATTTCAATATCTTTATCTTAAAATTATTACACTAATGAGCATTCAATTTAAACCGATTGAAAAAGAAGGTATTTTACAAATTATTCCTCTACTCCAAAAATTAAATACAACTACCCCTCTTGATTTACTAAAGCAACGTGTTTTAGAAATGGTAAATTACCAAAATTATGAATGTGTTGGTGTTTTTGATGATGAAAAATTAATAGGCATTAGTGGTTTATGGTATTCAACTAGACACTACATTGGCAAGAGTGTAGAACCTGACCATGTAATAATCAACGAAGATTATCGTGGGAAAAACATTGGAAATCAATTTTTTAAATGGATTTACGAATACACAAAATCGAAAGGGTGTGAAGCTATAGAGTTAAATACCTATACTGGCA
Organism: Tenacibaculum adriaticum; assembly: GCF_008124875.1. Classification (GTDB taxonomy): domain Bacteria; phylum Bacteroidota; class Bacteroidia; order Flavobacteriales; family Flavobacteriaceae; genus Polaribacter; species Polaribacter adriaticus. The sequence goes on along the minus strand of NZ_VNIA01000006.1, from coordinate 29,337 downwards.
ACCGAAAATCTCACAAATTCTATTATAACGAAGGTTTTGAGATCTATGGATTTCATTTCGTGAAAGTTATGCGTGAGAATAAAAAATTTTATTAATTTTTTACAAAAAAGTATTGTAAGTTTTAAAAATGCTCTTATATTTGCAACCGCAATACCAAAGGCGAGAGTAGCTCAGTTGGTAGAGCGTCAGCCTTCCAAGCTGAATGTCGCCGGTTCGAACCCGGTCTCTCGCTCAACAAAAAATCCGAAACAAATGTTTCGGATTTTTTTATTTCTTTAACTGTAATTTATCTCCAAAAAAGAGTAACCCTGCAATAATACCTCCCATAATTAAAATCATTGTAGTGTTATTACTTACAACGGAAGGACGCATTAATAGGGTTAATAGATATCCTCCAATCGCCCCACCTAAATGCGCAGAATGACCAATATTACCTACCCTGTTTTTCATTCCATAAATCGAGTATAATAAATATCCTATTCCAAAAATATAACCTGGAATTGGAATTGGAATTGGCAACATAATAAGTTCCATATCTGGATACAAAATAATCGCAGAAAACACAATTCCTGATACTGCTCCGGAAGCCCCTACTGCAGAATAATAGGTCTCATTTTTATGCTGACTAAAAGAATACAAACTTCCTATTAGCAGACTTCCAAAATAGATCAATAAAAAACTCACATTCCCAAAACTTGATGCTACAATTTTACCAAACAGATATAGCGCATACATATTAAAACCTAAATGCAACCAATCTACATGTAAAAAACCAGAAGTTACCATTCGTAACTTCTCTCCTGCTTTTATATTTCCTATTTGAAATTTATACTTGTCAAAAAAAGCAGCATCACTAAACCCTTTTATAGAGACTAAAACATTCGCAATAATTATTATTAATACAATTTGATTCATTTTATATTATCATTTATACAACAAACATAGTCAAATCTCCTATAAATTTGGTTTGTTTTCAATTTTAAAATTCGATATTTGTGGCTTAATTTTTATATATGCCATTTTTAGTTTTTGCTCTTACGTATCCTTTTATTTGGTTAATCTCTAGATTACCGATACGTATTTTATATGTAATATCCGATTTCTTCTTTTTTCTAATTTATTACGTTTTTGGATATCGAAAAAAAATAGTGGTTGATAATTTAAAAATGGCTTTTCCAGAAAAATCTGAAAAAGAAATAAGAAATATCTCTAAAAAATTCTTTAAACATTTTACTGATTTGATTTTTGAAAGTATTAAATCATTTTCTATTTCAGAAAAAGAAATTAAAAAAAGATATGTTTATAAAAATATTGACGTTATAAACGATTTAAATAAAAAAGGGAGAAGTATTGCTTTATTGGGATCTCATCACAACAACTGGGAATTATCTTTTGGCTTACCATTATCTACCGATATTCCTTGTTATGGTGCTTATACAAAAATCCAAAATCCTTATTTTGAAAAAGTAATTAAATCTTCTCGAATGAAATTTGGTTATGATGGTGTATACACTTCAATCTTTACTAAATCTATTGAAAAAAGAGTAAAAGAAAAAATTCAAAGTTTATACATTTTATTAAGCGACCAATCACCTCAACTATATAAAACTAAACATTGGGCTACTTTTTTAAATAATTTTGTTCCAGTGCATACTGGTGCTGAAATTTTAGCTAAGAAACACAATTTTGCAGTAGTAAACATGAGTGTTACTAAATTGAAAAGAGGTTATTACCAAGCAGAATTCGAACTTATAACAGAAGATGCTCCTAGTTTTAAAAATTATGATTTAACAGAATTATACTTAAAAATTACTGAGAAACACATACTAAAACAACCTGAATTTTATTTATGGTCGCACAAACGATTTAAACATAAAAACAAATATCAACAGTGGTTAGATAAAAAAGCTAAAGCTAAATAGTAAAAATCCATTCAAATTGAATGGTTTTTAGTTCTTAAAAATTGAGTAGTATCTTTTTGATTTTATACCTCAAAATAAAGAGTATAAAAAAAGTCTTTCCGATACTGAAAAGACTTTTGGGTGAAAGACGGGATTCGAACCCGCGACCCTCGGTACCACAAACCGATGCTCTAACCAACTGAGCTACAATCACCATTTGTAACTTGCGGGTGCAAATATACATCAAAATTTAAATTCAACAAACATTTTTTTAAATTAATTTGCTTAAATTTTCGACTCCTACGTAACGCTCTGAGGTAAAACCTTCTGCATACTCTACTCCTATTAATCTTCCTAGGTCTTTTGCACGGTATTCAACACTATCTGTAAAGTTTTTACTAGTAATTGGTGTTTCTGGCTCATTACTTTTCGGATCGTAAAACTGAGAAGAATATGCCATAACTGAGGCTATTTTTTTATTCATAAAACCTGTAACATCAACTACAAAATCTGGCTCTATACTTTTCCATTGTATGTAGTGAAATACTTGTTTTGGTCTCCACCTTTCTTGATAAACTCCATTTAATTCAGTTTCCACTTTTACCAATCCACTTAAAAAACAGGCGTCAGATACTAATTTACTTCCTTTTGGATGGTCTATATGCCGATCATCAATAGCATTACACAACACAATTTCTGGTTGGTATTTGCGTATCATTTTAATGATTTCCAATTGATGTTCTTTGTCGTTTGTAAAAAATCCATCTGCAAAACCTAAATTTTCACGTATAGAAACTCCCAAAATCTCTTTGGCGTTTTCTGCTTCAGTAAAACGAAGTTCTGCAGAACCTCGTGTACCCAATTCTCCTTGAGTTAAATCTACAATTCCAACTTTTTTTCCTAAAGAAATCTCTTTGGCTATCGTTGCTGCACACCCTAATTCAACATCATCTGGATGCGCACCAAAGGCTAAAATATCTAACTTCATATCTAAAATAAATATCAGCGAATTTACTAAAACCATTTTTCTTTTGCGATAAAATATCAATATCTTCGCTCTTATGATTTCAGTAGTAATTATTGGTAACGGAAATGTAGCATATCACATAACTAAAGCTTTTTTAAAAGCTGATAATGTTGATGTAAAACAGGTATATGCACGTTCTATTAATAAAATAGCATATTTAAAAAATAGTGTTTCTATTACCAACAAATTAGAACTCTTAAAAGATGCTGATGTATATATTATTTCGGTTTCTGACGATGCTATTCCTGAAGTTTCTTCTATGATTACAAATAAAAAAGCTTTGGTGGTACATACTTCTGGTAGTGTTTCTTTAAATTTACTACAAAACAAAGGAAGAAAAGGAGTTTTTTATCTGTTGCAGAGTTTTTCAAAAAGCAAAGAAGTTAATTTTGAGAAAATTCCATTTTGTTTAGAAGCTAAAAATAAAAAAGATTTAGCTTTATTAGAAGAATTAGCCTTAACTATCGGAAAAAAAATATATCATATTAACTCACAACAACGCCAACAATTACATGTAGCTGCAGTGTTTGTAAACAATTTCGTAAATCATATGTATAAAATTGGGAACGATATTTGTGATGAATACAATGTCCCTTTTGAGGTGTTACATCCTTTAATTATGGAAACTGCTACTAAGATTGATTTTTTATCGCCTAAAGAAGCACAAACAGGACCAGCAATACGCAACGATCAAAAAACAATTAAAAATCATTTAGATTTGCTGAACGAAAACCAACAAGAAATTTATAAATTATTAACACAATCAATCCAAAATGGATAAAAGTTATAAAGAAATTTTTACTCAGATAGACACTCTTATATTTGATGTAGATGGTGTATTAACTAACGGAGTAGTGACTGTTTTTCCTGACGGGCAACTTATTAGACACATGAGTATTAAGGATGGATATGCATTAAAATCTGCTATAAAAGCAGGCTTACGTGTGTGTGTAATTTCCGGAGGAAAGAATGAAGGAGTTAGAACACGACTTCAAAATTTAGGCCTCACAGATGTCTATTTAGATGCACATAACAAAATCGAACAGTTTAACGAATTAATAAAGAAATACGAAATTAATCCAGAGAACGTTTTATACATGGGTGATGACATACCAGATTTACCCGTTATGAGATTAGTAGGGATGCCTTGTTGCCCAAATGATGCGGTAAGAGAAATTCAACAAATCTCAAAATATATTTCAGATAAAAAAGGCGGAGAAGGTTGTGCCCGTGATGTAATTGAACAAGTGATGCGTGTTCAAGGAAAATGGAAAAGCGATTTTTACGATGCCGAAGCATAAATTAACAAAAACCTCTAAAATTTTATAAAATGAAGAAATTAATTTTTACTCTATTAGTATTTACAATTACAATGACAGTAAATGCACAAACCATATTTGGTAAATGGGAAAATCGTGACGAAGAAACTGGTAAAGTCGACAGCGTTATAGAAGTATATGAAAAAAGTGGAAAAGCTTTTGCTAAAATTGTAGAAATTACCAATCCTGAAAGAAAAGATGCTGTTTGCGATAAGTGTGAAGGAGATAAAAAAAACAAGCCTATTTTAGGGATGGATATTTTATCAGGTTTGCAAAAAGATGGTAGTGAGTGGTCTGGCGGAGAAATTTTAGATCCTAAAAAAGGTAAAATTTACGATTGTTTTATTGAGTTAAAAGGGAAAAACAAATTAAAGGTTCGTGGCTTTTTAGGTGTTGCTCTTTTCGGACGTACTGTTTACTGGCATAGAAAGTCTTAAGAAAGATAAAGTTGTATTAATTTTAAAAACTCTAACTAAAAAGTTAGAGTTTTTTATTTGATTCTGGTTTATACGTTATAAATAAATTGTCTAAGATTTTTGAAGTCACATTTATCTACACATTTAACTAATTTCTAGTTCTAAGCTTAAACATTAAACCATTTAATAACACCTACATCGGAGGTGGTGGTAAAAGTGATGCTATAACTACTGCTATAAAAAATAATCTTTTCATAATTTTAATCTTTAAATATTTCTACTCTATACTCTAATATGTGCTTTTGGTTTACCACACTAAATAATTAACTTATTGTTTTTTTGGAAAGTTTTACAATCAAGTAAAATTTATGATTGTCTGCATTTATTAAACCCAAATATTTGTGTAAAAACACTTAAATTTTCAATAATTTAAATTTAGATTCTTTATCTATCGCAAAAATTTCAGACACCGTATTATCTATAATTCTCATTATATTTAAATACAACTCTTTAAAAAGTCCTTTTTTCATATTATCTGTTTTACATATTGATTTAAAAATATTAGCCGAATCATTCGATTCTACTAAATTAGAAATAGCTTCGTCATAATCATCATAATCTGAAAAAGCATCTGCACTCATGTACCCTATATAATCTACATTTTGTTTATTAAATAAGTAACGAGCACCCACCCTTATCGCTCTTGTTTTTCCTTTATTCTTTTTCATATCTACAATACTTACTAAGTCAGGTATTTTAATTTTTAATTGATTTAAGATTACAATTGTATCATCTTTACTTCCATCATTTACAAAGCACAAATGATAGTTTTCTTTTTCTTTTACAAAATTTACAAATGCATCTATATTTAATCTTTTTTCTTCATTATAACAGGGGATTATTATTCCGATTCTCATAATATCGTGATTTTTGTTATATCAAAAATAATTTCTGTTTACTTATATTTTCGTTTTATTCGATAAATAAATATTAAGGATAGGTTAACTGTTTATCTATATCGACGAATCGTTTTTGACCTACTTATAATAACGAGCAATTTGTACTAGCTGACCTAAAATTTTAAAAGAGTCTTTCATAGAAAGTTTAGACCCATCTGCATGAATCCATCGCTTTAAAGGTTGCTCACATATCATTTGCTTAGCCTTCTCTCCGTAAAAATTCTTCATTCTCATAAAAATTTCTACATCAAATAACCATCGTGTTATAAATTTTTCTTGGAACATATTATTAATAATTTCTCGGTCCATAATTTTAGCGCCACATTGCGTGTCTTTAAAATTCATTCCTAAGATTTTTTGAATAATAAAATTAATAGTCAAACTAATAATTTGTCTCGCAGACTCTTTTGTTATATTCGCCCCCATTCTACTTATTCTAGATCCACTAACAATTTTATAATCTGTAGATTCTATCGTTTTTACCAAATCATCAAAATCTTTAAAATCTGTTGATAAATCAGCATCTAAAAACCCTATATAATCTAATTGAGGATTCTTCGCCAAATGTAAAATACCTAATCGTACAGCTTCTGCTTTACCTCCATTCTTATCGCAATTATAGACACTTATGTAATCTTCTTTATCCTTACTTAAATTTTCTAACACCTCTAACGTATTGTCCGTGCTACCATCATTAACGAAACATAAATGATAGCCTAAATTATTATGAACAAATTTTGTGAATTTTTCACTCAACAATCTATCTTCTTCATTATAACAAGGTATTACTACCCCAATACATTTCTCTCTAATAACTCTATTGGCTTCATTATTAACATCTACATCTTTTTTTGTAATTGTTCCTACTCCTATTAGTTTTTTCACTCTCGCTGCCACTTCATTTAAACTAACAGGTTTTTTCATGTAATCATCAATACCTAATTCAAAACCTTGTACAATAACATCCTCATCTGTATTACCAGACATTACCATTATTTTTACATTAGAATTATTAGTATTTTGAATATATTTTAAAACTTCAAGACCTGACATTTCTGGCATGTTAATATCTACAATAACCAAATCAGGATTAAAAGAATTAAAAAGTTCTATTCCATATTCGCCAGTGTTAGCGGTTTTAACTTCATATCCTAAATCAACTAATCTCTTCTCTAAAGAAAGTAATATAAGCTGTTGATCATCTATGGCTAATATTTTCATAATAATTTGGGTTTAGATTTTTAAACAAATCTTATTAATTAATACTACAATAATAGCTCGAAAACACTTCTTAAATTTTAAATATATGTTCATTTACAACAAAGTATAGATGAACGGTATTATTAAGTCGGTAATCGATTTTTATATAGGGTTAAGTTTATTGTATATTTAAAAATTAGAAAACATAGTTTAAAATTGGATAAAAAAACAAACAAATATCTTATTAGCGCATTATTGATTGGTGTTGCATACCATTCAACAGCTATCTTTTTTACTTTAGAATATACTTATGACGCCTTAATACATTTATTTTTTGCTAACCATTACGCTAACAGCTGGTTTGAACCATGGAACTACAGCTGGTATACCGGTTTTACCGTTATGAGTTATCCTCCTCTTGTACATCAAGGTATTGGTTTACTATCTTATATTGGCGGATTAAAATTTGGTATGTTTACTGTAGCAATTATAGCTACTATTTTATATATAACAGGAGTTTATCGTTTTTCTTTATTGATAACATCTAGTCGAAAAGCTGCTGGTTACGCTGCATTAATCGCTACTTTTTCTTCATCCTTTGCAGAAACCTTACATTTATTTGGTCAGTTACCCAGTATTATTGGTATTTCTATTTTAATGCACTCATTGCCTGAAATTTATTTATGGTTAAAAACGGGACAGTATAAATATTTCTTTACCTGTTTGTCACTAATTTCTGTAACGGTAACATCACATCATGTAACTCCTATATTTGGGATGATCTTTTTTATTTTCCCATTAATTGGAATGGTGGTTATGGATGCCTCTAGAGAGCGTGTTAATAGTATGAAAGAAGTTACTTTTAAAGTATTTCTTAGTACATTTTTTTCTCTATTCAAAAGAATAATAGGTTTTGGTTTAAGCTCTTTACTCATCATTATATTTTGTATTTTACCATATTGGGTAAATACAAAAAAGAATCCTATTACTCAAGTACCAATCCCTCATGGTTCTAGAGATAATTTTTTAGAAGTTACCTCATCTGGCTTAGTATTTTTCGTAATACCATGGGGAATAATTATGTTTTTTTTACCTTATATTATTTATAGGTTTTACAGCAAACGTTATTTATTTTTTGGTATATCTTTTTCAATGTTAACAATCTTAGGCACTGGTGGAACAACACCACTTCCAAAGATGTTACTTGGTGATACTGCTTTTAACATACTTACATTAGATAGATTTACACTTTGGGCTTCTATAATGGCTTTACCTATATTTGGTGAATTCATTTATAGGTTTACCGAAGGGGATTTAAAACAACTCATTCAACAAAAATATGGTGCTATTACTCATAGAATTTCTGGCGGAATTTTAGCTGGCATGTTTTTATTTACGACTGTTTTTACCATGAGCTTAAGTTATTTTAGACCATCACAACCTCAGAAAATAAAAATGTTACCTATTATTAATTTTCTAAATCAAGATCAGCATGATCATTGGAGATATTTAACTCTTGGTTTTGGAGATCAAATCGCATGGTTAGCAGCCCAAACCAAGGCAATGAGTGTAGATGGCAACTACCACTCTGCAAGAAGATTACCTGAACTCACTACACGTGCTGTAGAACGTTTAGAAAATTCTAAATTTAGAGGCATTGAAGGTTTAGGCTCTCTACAACAATTTTTAACTGTACCTGAGAAATACAATCTAAAATATATATTCTCTAATGATAAATTTTATGACCCTCTACTCTACTTTGCAGGTTGGCAGCGTTTACGACAATTAGAAAATGGAATTATGGTTTGGGAACGTTTAGGAATTCCTCCGCTATCATCTATCCTACCCAAAAAAGATGTGCCAAGATTTTTAAAAATTATGTGGGGAATTATCCCTGTTTCCACCGTATTAATTGCCTTTTTCTTGAACATTCAATTAATGTGGTATCGTACTTTAAAACTTAAAGTTAAAAGCTTACCCGTTTACCTAAAATTTCAAAATAATTACAATACCTTTTCAAACAAAGTTTTAATTATTTCTAATATATGGATCGTTTTTATGTTTGTAGTTATAAGCTACGGTATGTATTATTTCTATATAAAAAACAATACTCAGTTAACAGCACAGAATGTTATAGAAGCCTATTTTGATGCTATAGATTTTAAAGAATTTGAAAGAGCCCATTCGTATGTAGACCCTAAAAGTAATGTTCCTATTGCTCAGTATATGTTAGAGATTTCAGTTACTGATGGTTTATTAAGCTCATATGCAAAGCTAGATGCAATAAAGGTTGAACTTAAAAACAAGACAAAAAATAAAGCCAAAGCTATTATCTATACAGAATGGATTACTCCTATTGAAAGAGCCAGCAAAATGTATATTTATGAAGTAGTAAAAAGAGGATCTAAATGGTATGTAAAACTCCCGAATTATGACTTAGATATTCCGCCAGACCAATTGTTTTCAGATAATACTACGTACTATTTAAATCATGGTAGAAGAAGAATTACCACTCAACAAACAAGTCATGAAGATGTATTAAAACAACCTATTTTAGAAGTTTTATCAGCTAAACTTGTTAAAAACGGTAAAAGCTATTCAGTTATTGGTGAAATTCAAAATGTTGATAATGTTCCGGCAGATATTATATTAAAAGCTACTTTGTATAATGATGATGATAAAAAATTGGCTAATTACAATGCTAAATATTTAGTTAAACACAAACTAATGCCCAAAGAAACTTCTAATTTTAGAATTAATTTTGAAGGAATTGCTTGGTCTAAAACTAAAGACTCTATACCTAAAACATTTAATCCAGATGAATTTACCCCTACAGAGCTTGAGGAACAACCAACAAAGTTTAATTTGCATTGCGAAGGGAACGTAGCCAATACCGATTTATACAAACTAATAAGTATTAATGATTTAAAACATAACAAAACACACATCTCTGGAAATCTTTTTAACACAGGTATTCAAGAAGTTACTATACCTGAACTTATTATATCCTATTACAATGAAAATAAAGAGTTAATTTGGGTTGACAACCATTTTATTAAAGAAGGGATTAGACAACAAAGAAGACAATTTTTTAATGTTTCTCTTAGTAATTTAGATAGTTTAAATGTTGTAAATGATGACAAAACCTTTAGCTTTATTAACGGTTTACCAAATGAAGATATTGCTAAAAAAGTAGTGCCAAACAGAATTATTGGTCATGAAAATAAAGACTTAATACCTATAAAAGCTAATACGTTTAGTTTTATTAAAATTGAAACTAATAATTATATTGGAAATCCAAATTAATGAAGTTGAAATTATACCACATATTATTTCCTTTTTTACTAATAGTAATACTATCAGTAACTAGTTACATCCCTAAAAAAACTGAATTAAAAATAGACTTAATAACAAAAAAAACAGCTTACACAGCTACCCAAACCATAGAACTAAAATTTACATCTAACCAAACAGAAAAGATATATCTATATTGTAATAACTCATACAGCTCAACGATACTTACCCCAGAAATTAAAAATGATAGTATTTCTTTTACTGTACCTAATCATTTTACAAAAAAAACGGGCTTACTTAAATGGTCATTAACAGTCAGTTCTAAAAATGTTTTAAATGGAGAAATTATTATAACTCCTTCAAATTCTAAAACTCATGTGGAAGCTTATTTTGGACCTCGTAGTATTTTAGCTGGCGGCAAGGACCTTTCAATGTTAGTTGTAGTTCCTTCAGACAGTTACGACAATCCTGTAAAAGAAGGGACTAAAGTTTTTATCAATCATCAATTTTTATCAACTATAAAAACTGATATAATTCCTACTGAAAACTTAATAGCATGGAAAAATATTTTTTCTTATAAGCCGTCAGGTCGAATTTTAGTAAATGCTTTATGTAATAACTCTTCCTCTAAAGAATTAACTACCATTGTATATCCTAATAATCCCGTAAATTTTAAAATTGAAGCACAAAGAGATCATGATTTTGCAGATGGAAATCAAGTTTCTTATTTTATAACCTCCACTATTAAAGACCAATACAATAATATTATTAGCGACGGCACATTAGTTGAATTTAATATTAAGAACAAACAAAACATACTTTTAAAAACATATAGCACTACTATAAATGGAGTTGCAAAAGCAAAAATGCTTCATCCCGATCATGAAGAAACATGGAAAGTGAATGCTGTTGTACCTGGTATGGCAGAAAGCAATACGGTACAACTTAAATATAAGCAAGTTTTAAAAGATTTCGATATTGAATTTACAAATAAAAATAGAACCATAAACGTTGGTATTTTAACAAGTTTTATGGATCAGCCAGTAGCCGACGGATTTATAGTAAAACTTAATCTATATAAAAATGATTCGCTTATTGAAACTAAAATTAAAACCTCTTATGAAGGAATGACTGCTTTTAAACTATCAAAAGATTTTTACGAAAGTGGTGTTTATAATTTAATAATAGAATCTGGAGGAATTACCAAAGAATTTTTAAATACAAAATTAGATGAGTAAACTACTAACAAAAAATATATATCGTTCTTTATTAATTATTTCGTTTTTAGTCTTAAACGGATTAATTCTTTATGGCTTAAGTAATGTATGGACATTTTTAAATACAGGTGCAGATAGAGCTTCAATATTAAATACCCCTTTACAAAGCGTTGAAGCGTATTTACCAAAAACAGTATGGACATCTATAGAAAACCCTGGAAGACCCATAGAAAAACAAACATTATCTAAACTTCAAAAAGACTATTTAAATGCGTGGTATGTAAAGAATATTGCTTACAACTCCAATAACCTTTATGGAATAAAGGATTACTATACAGATAGCGCTAGAGTTAATCTTTATAAAACTATTAATTTTAATAAAAAAAATAATATAAAAATTGAGGCAACTACATTAGCTCATCAACCTAAACTAGAATTTTATAGTGCCGATGGCCAATTAGTTGTTTTTACTGATGAAAACGTTGAAGAATACCAACGCTTGTATAAAGACAACTTAATTACCTATGAAGACACTCATAAAGCTACTTATAAAGTAATGATGCTCTTGGAAGATGGTTTTTGGAGAATAAGACACATGGTTAAACAACCTCCAACACCAAAAGAAAATATACAAAAAATAACTCCTTTTGCCACAGTAAAAAATAAAACTATTATTGTAAATAAACAGCCATTTACTATAAAAGGTATTAATTACTATCCACAAGAAACTCCATGGGATATGTTTGGAAAAAAATTTGACACTACGATTATTGATAACGATTTTAAACTTATTAATTCCAGTGGATTAAACACTATTAGAATATTCATTCAGTATGAAGATTTTGGAAAAGCCAATGTAAAAGAAGATAAACTTAAAAAAGTTAGAAAAACACTTGATCTTGCTCAGAAACACAACTTAAAAGTAATTGTTACTCTTTTCGATTTCTATGGTGATTATTCAGTACAAGATTGGACACTAAACCACCGACATGCTGAAAAAATAGTTACTACATTTAAAGACCACGAAGCTATTTTAGCTTGGGATATTAAAAATGAACCAGATTTAGATTTTAATACAAGAGGAAAGGAAAATGTTTTGAGTTGGTTAAAATACATGATAAAAGAGATTCGAAAATTTGACAATAACCATCTCGTAACCATTGGGTGGTACTCTACCAAAGCTGCTGTAAATTTAACAGAATCCGTAGATATCGTTTCATATCACTACTACCTAAAAAACTTTGAAAATGATTTTGACAAACTTCAAAAAGAAATTCCTAATAAACCGCTCGTGCTTCAAGAATTTGGAGTTTCATCTTACAAAGGTTTATGGAATCCTTTTGGAAACTCTGAAAAAGATCAAGCTCATTATCATAAAAAAATGCAAGCTATATTCAAAGAAAAAAATATAGCTTACATGTCTTGGACTCTTTATGATTTTGATAAAATACCTACTTCAGTAGTAGGTAGTTTACCTTGGAGAAAAAACAAACAAAAACACTTTGGTTTTATTGATAAAAAAGGAAAGAAAAAAGCTTCCTATTTATATATCTCCAGTCAATAATTTTGTATTTTCTCTTTCCTTATTATTTTTAATATCATTAAAATGATCTAAATACATATCTGCAATTTTTTCCATTGGGAATGAAGATGCAGCTTCATAATTCATTTTTGCTAACTCTAATCTAAATGCATCATTGGTAACTATATTTTGAATTGCATTCGCTAACGAATCTGCATCATTTGCTTCAAAAAACTCACCAACATACCCCTCATCTCTAACCAAATCTGTTAAATCTCCTAAGTTAGGCATTGCTACAGCTTTACCATAGCTACCTGCTTGATGTAATACTCCTGAACTACCAGTAGTTGTTGTATAGGGGAATACGACAACAGCACTTTCTCCAAAAATAATTGGCACATCTTTTTCTTCTACATAACCTGTGAAAGTTAATCCTGACACATGTGCATATTTTTCTTCAACACTTTTTAAATATCCTGGAGTATTTGGACTATCGGTACCTGCAATTACTATTTCTAACTTTTCGTTAGTACGTTTTCTTATTTTTTCAACAGCTTCTATCATCACCTCAACCTTTTTATAGGTTCCAAATTTCCCAAAAGCCATAATCTTTTTTGGTCCTTCTGGTAAATTAAAATCTGGTTGTGGCGGTGTTTCAAATGTTCCGTGAGGCACTAATACCACATTTCCTGTCTTATATTTGTTTTCTAAAGTATTTACATACTTGTGAATTGTAACTGCTACCAAATCTGCAGATAATACAAACTTTGTTAATGTAGTTCCTATAAAGCCATAAACTTTTTGCAATATTTTATTTTTGGTAAAACCAGCATTTTTTAAATCTACTTGTTCTAAAATATTATGGATTAAAACTATGGTTGGTATCCCTTTCATTTTAAACAACTTTGGAAGCATTAACCCTAAAGCTGCTGGTACTTTTTTATCTCCAAATTTTAAAAACTGTAAATTGAATAAAATAGCATCTGGTTTTGATTGACTAATAGTTTTATAAATACTCATTATGTTTTTATAACTATTAAACTCCCAACAATCTTTAACTGTTATCTTACACCCACTTTCTTCAAAGTCTAAATGTTTATCTTCAACCGTTTTATCAGTAATTAAAATAATTTCGTCTACTCTATCCTTTAATCTAAATTGTTTTACTAAATGATAACCATATTCATTTAAAGTAACTTTACTAGGTGGAAATGCTGTAACAATTGCTAATTTCATAACTTTTGGATTTAATTCTTTATTACAAATATCATTCATGATTAAATGCAATAATATCAATCTTCGATAGTTTGACTTTTAGTGTAGATAAAAAGTCATAATTTACTGTTTAACAGTATTTCTTTTTTTTAATATATAGCTACTAAAAAATAACAACTGAACTAATAACAATAACATCATGGCTATAATTTGTACCAAAACCACCTGATCTAAACTATCATGAAACCATATTATTAATACAACCTGTGCAACACCTAATAAAGCTGAAAGAATAACTGGTACATATCTATCTATAGAAAGAAAATAATATGCAAATACGTTAGAGATAGCAAATACAGAGGTAGCTAAAGCATATTTCCATAATAATGGCGCAATAGAAATGTATGCTTTTCCAAACATTATTTTTACCACCAATTCTGGAAATAAATAACTACCCGTAACAATTGCTAAAGATAATAATGATATATAACCAACGTACTTTAGCAATACACCCGCATGTGGTTGTCTCTCCTTTTCTTTTTTTACTACGGTCGGCAACAATAGCATTACAAACATCCATGCTACAAAATAAACCACTCTTCCTATTAAAGCCAAAGAAGCATATAAGCCTGCTTGATAACTGTCGAAATAATGCTTTACCAATAAGATATCACTATTATTAATTATAATTTGGGTACATTCATAAAAGGCTGTGAGTAAAAAGAACTTTAAAACTACCCTCTTATGTTCACTACTTAACACAATTTTTTTAATAGGAATTCTTTTAATTTTAAAAGGGAACATTCCAAAAACAAAAGAAATTAATATTCCTATAGCTACTAAAATAGACGATTGAACCTTTATAAAATATAAAAGTGTTAATGTTATTATTAAGCGGCTCAACATTTCACTTTGATAGGTTATAGAAAGTTGATCGAACTTTTTATAACCTTGAAAAACACCTCTATTTATACTCATTAAAAAATAAATAGGCACACCTAAACCAAAGTAAACAAACATATTAGATGTACTCGTATTAAATATATTTTGAAGGTTTTTTGAAAACACGATTATTAAAACACCTAACATTACTCCTATTAAAAAAGTATATTTTGTTAGCAGTCCTAAAAAATTAATAAAAACATTATTTTCAAATAAAACAGCATATTTCGCTGTAACTAATTGAAATGTCATTGCTAAAAAAGACAATACTAAAAGAAAGGTGATTAAAATAGCTGCATCAGCAAATTCTTTAGGACCCAATAACCTTCCCAGTGCTAAATTGTAGATATAATTACCTGCATTAACAAATAAAGCACTAAACATAAATATACGTTCTGGTGTAATATATTTACCACTTAAATTTGTTAATTTCATTTTGTTTTTATTAATCATCTAGCACAAATATCTGCTTCTAATCAACTAAGAGCGATTATCTTTCGACTAATGGTTTATTACTGTCGATGAATTATAATAAAAACGTGCTTAACTTGTAAAAATTAAAGAAAAAGATATTTACCCATGAAAAATTTATTTTTAATAACAATTACTTTAATTCTTTCAATTAACTTTTCCGTTTTAGCTCAAATTGACATGAAACAAGGTTTCAATTATTTAGAAACTGGTAAGTATGTAGAAGCAGAAACTTTTTTTAAAACTATATTAAATGAATTCCCTACGAATAAAACAGCTAAATTATGTTATGGAAGAGCTGTTGGTCTAAATGGAGATGCGGAGAAAGCTGTTACAATTTTTACTGATCTTTTAAAAAAATACCCCAATGATTTTGAGATAAAACTAAACTACGCAGAATCTTTATTATGGAGTAGTCAATTTAATAAAGCTAAAGGTTATTATAAAAATTTAGTTACAGAAGAACCAAAAAGCTTTTCTGCTTTATTGGGTTATGCAAATACACTTTCTAATTTAAAAGAATATGAAAATGCGCTTACTTATGTAAATAAAGCATTAGAAGTTTCTCCTGGAAACCCAAATGCATTAACTTCTAAAAAGTATATTCGTTTAGGATATGCTTATCAATTTCAACAAAAGCAAGATTATAATAAAGCTTTAACAATTCTTGACCAAAACCTTTCTGAATTTAAGTTAGACAAAGAAACACTGCTTAATAAAGCAAACGTTTACCTGATTAAAAACGAACCAAAAAATGCTGAAAAAGCTTATTTTTTATTAGCCACTAACAAAAAAGATTCTATAATTGCGTTAAATGGGTTGTCTTTAGTTTCTCACTTACAAAATAAAGAAAAGGATGCACTTAAAACCGTAGAAAAAGCGCTTGAAAAAACTTCTTCTATAAAAGACGATTCTTTATTAGTAAATCAAACTAAAGAAAGATATATACAAGCACTAATATGGAATCAAAAATATAAAACTGCCGAAAAAGAAATAAACCAATTGCTTAAAACCTCACCTAATGAGAATTGGATATTGTCATTACGTGCTACATTAGGTATGTATCGTAGTGATTTTAAAGAGTGTATTGCTGATTATAACCAAATCTTAAAAAATGATTCTATTTCTTTTGATGGAAACTTAGGAGGTGCCAATGCACAATTGGCAAATGGAAATGAAAATGGAGCCTATAATGCTGTTTTTAAAACTTTAGAAGTTTTTCCAAATCAAAAAGATGCAATGGGGTTTTTAAAGAAGTTAAACGAAGATTTTACCCCTTTTATAGAAGAAAAATTAGCCTATACTTTTGACAATGGTAATAATAATTCTTTTTCATCAACCACTTCTTTAATATTTCCTTTTTCAACAAAACTGAAAGCAACCGCTAATTATCAATATAGAACGACTGAAAATACCGTAACAAAAAACAAAGCGAATTCAAACAATTTAACTTTTGGTCTAACCTATAAAATACATCCCAAAATTACGTTTAATTCTTCCTTAGGAATTAATAAAGCAAATTCTTTTACTAATAATTATGAGCAACTTTTGGTAGATGTTAACTTTAAACTAAAGCCTCTTAAACTTCAAGATTTAGAAATTGGGTACAAAAGAGAAATTCAAAACTTTAATGCTGACTTATTAGATAAAGAAATAGTTACCAATAATTATTACGCAAATTATAACATTAGCTCAAATTTTAATTTAGGTTGGTTTACACAGTTTTTTCATACCACTCAAAATGATGGTAATGCAAGAAACCTTTTATTTACCTCTTTATACTATAATTTTTTAAAAAAACCAGCTCTAAAAGGGGGTATTAATTATCAATTTATAAGTTTTAAAGACCAGGTTCCTACAATTTATTTTAGTCCAGAAAAATTTAATGCTATCGAAATTTTTGCTGATTTGTTAAAAGATGAAAAAATTACAAAACCTAAAAATTGGTTTTACGGTTTAAACGGAGCTTCAGGATTTCAGTTTATTGAAGACAATAAAAGACAACTGACGTATAGAATTCAAAGTAAGATTGGATATAAATTCTCAGATCGACTTCTTATGAATTTATTTGGGCAACATACAAACATAGCTTCTGCAACCGCTTCTGGGTTTACTTTTACTGAAATTGGTCTAAGAATAAAATGGTATATTACTAAGAAACCAATATTCATTAATAAAAATGGTACCTTTAATTAATAAAAAATAATCCTCTTACATATTGGAGATTAAATCTACCCGTAAGAGGATTACTAACTAATTTTTATTATCTACTCGTCTAAAGTACATAATAACTAAAATTCAACTTTACTTATTTCGATACCTATCGTATTACTATAGACAACAAGCTTAAACTTATCGATTAACGGTTTTTTAAACATCTTTATCATTCATAAACAAAAAATCCTCTCATGCTTTGAAGATTCCGCATAAGAGGATTATTTAACCAAACTAATGAAAAAGAACGTATAATTTAATTATGATAAAAAATTAATAGAATTTTTATTCTCATAATCTATATCTCAAAAATAGGTTGATATTTAACCTTATTTTCTTCTTTTCGACCTAAGTTCTTATTTCTTTAGACCGTTGATTCAATTTTCTCGATTAATGATTTTAACACTACTTTTTTTCGAAAACTAATTTAAAATGAAATATTATATATACTCTCTACTATAGTTGCTATACACCTAAAAAAGATAATCCTCTTATGCTCTGGGGATCTGCACAAGAGGATTATTTAACCAAACTAATGAAAAAGAACGTATAATTTAATTATGATAAAATAAATTAATGGGGATTAATTATATTTTAATTCTCATAATCTATACTTCAAAGATAGGTTGATATTCAACCTTATTTTCTTCTTTTCGACCTAAGTTCTTATTTCTTTAGACCATTGGTTGAAATTTATCGATTAGTGGTATTCTTGTTGATTTTTATTTAAAATAAGATTATTTTTTAATTTCGGAATACAACAAAAAAATAACCCTCAAGCTACTGGGGATTGAGCGAGAGGATTATTAACTAACCAAACTATATGAAAATAAAATCTTTAAGTCTTCTTAAATAATGGGGATTAAAATCTAAACCGAGAACTTATTTTCTTATTTATACTTCAAATATACATTGATAAGACACTTATAAACTTCAATTTTCGATTTACAACTTATTACTTTAGACAAGAGGTTTGTATGTATCGATAAACCGTATTTTAAAATCTTCCTTATTTAAAAAAGGAAAAAAAATATAAAAAAATAAATGCCTCCTATATGGTGGCATTTATTCATTTATTTAATATTAAAAAGTTTTTTTTAAAGTAAGTTAAGTCTTTTCATCAACTCAGGTCGGTTAGACCTACTTACAGGTATAACATCTTTAGCTATAAGTACACTATTATCTTCAATATCAATTATTTTTTTAAGATTAATAATATAAGATCTATGTACTTTTAAAAACAAATCATCTGGAAGTTTATCTTCAATTTTTTTAAGCGTGGAATGTACCGTGTAGTTTTTAGTATCTGTTTTTATTAAAATATAATCTCCTTTAGCTTCAACTAAATAAATACTAGGTAAGTCAATTTTGATAAGTCTTCTATCAATATTTACATAAAGTTGATTTTCTGAGTTATCTTCTTTTACAAAAGCTTCCTTTAATGCTTTTTTTGGAACATTAAATTTTTCTGCTTTCTGTATTGCTTTTAAAAACCTAGGTAATGTTATTGGTTTTACTAAATAATCAACAATACATTCGTACTCAAAAGCTTCTATCGCAAAATTTTTATCTGAAGTTGTTAAAATTACCTTTGGCGGGCTTTTAAGTGTTTGAATAAGATCAAAACCTGTAAAATCAGGCATGTGAATATCTAAAAATATAAGATCAATCTCATTTTGATTTAAGTACTTTATTGCTTGAATTGCATTAGAAAACTGTTCTACAATATTTAAACTATCAACACTCTTACAAAGTTGTCCAACTACTGCTCTTGCAGCAGCTTCATCATCTATAATAATGCAATTCATAAATTTTTAGATTTTTAATTTTTTGCCAAAAACTGAGACATGCAATCTAGTATTTTTAAAAACTCAAAGTGTTTATTTACTTCCCCAGAATTTAGCTCTTTTTCATATATTTCGGCAAAACTGTATGCTTTTTCCAAGCCTAAAATACTAATTTTATG
Source organism: Tenacibaculum adriaticum (assembly GCF_008124875.1). GTDB lineage: Bacteria > Bacteroidota > Bacteroidia > Flavobacteriales > Flavobacteriaceae > Polaribacter > Polaribacter adriaticus. Next base: position 9,674 of record NZ_VNIA01000006.1, on the reverse strand, counting down.
TTTAAGTTTATGAACTGCTTGAGCAGATTTATTAAAATCCTGATTATTAATTGTTTTTTGATAATGATTAATTTCTTCTGGCAGCTCTATTTTTAAGATTGAAAGTATCTTATCTTCAAACTCTAAATCTCCTCCTGATAATTCTTGTATGTAATTTAAATTAGGTTGTTCCATATAAAATCGAATTATTTAGGTAAGGTAAAATAAAAAGTAGTTCCTTTATTTATTTGAGAATCTAAACTGATACTTCCACCGTAGTAATCTATTATTTTTTTAACTATCGCTAATCCTATTCCTGTAGATTTTTCATTGTTTTCTAGTTTTTGAAAAACTTTAAAAATCTTTTCATAATACATTTCTGGAATTCCTTTCCCATTATCTCTTATATAAAATTGCCAAAAACCATTACGCTCTTCTACTCCAACTTCAACTTTTCCTTTTGGCTTATCTATATAATTAACAGCATTAATTAATAAATTTTGAAATAGTTGTTGTAGTCTAAACTTATCTCCTTTAACAATTGGTAAAGTTTCTATAATTTTAACATTTATGTGTGCTGGAATGTGAATAATATTTATAATCTCTGTAACCAAATGCTGTAGGTCAACATCGTAGATATTGGTTTCTGCTTTATCTATAGTTGAATAATCAAGAATATCACAAATTAAAGAATCCATTTTTTCAACATTATTCAAAATAAGCTGAAGGTTTCCCTGACATTCGTTATTCATAACATCTTTATAATCTTCAATAAGCCAATTCGTTACTGTATCTATAATTCTTAAAGGAGACTTAAGATCGTGCGAAACTATATGTGCATATTCATTAAGTTCTTGATTTTGTTTTTCTAGATTTTCTAATAATCTTTCTTTTTGATTATTTGCCTCTACAATTTGTTTGGCTTGATTATCTATAAACTTAGCTAGCTTTTCAACGTCTAGTTCAATTTCTTCTCTTTTTTGATCTTTTGGTAATTGATACAGCCCAAGTGTATTGATAACATCCTTTAGTTTCTCAATCACTTTACTTTGTCTAATTGCTTCTCCTTGTAATTTTTGATTTGCCTCAAATAATTCTTCCGAACTTATAATCATAGCTCTTTGAATCATTTTTTGTTGATCTTCATAATTTTCATACGATCGATCGATCGCATTAATGAATTCCGTCAAATCTAAAGATGCCTTTTCTTGAGGTGCTAAATATTTTCTTATTTGTCTTTCTAATAACGAATTCATTATTCACTAATTAAGGTTAGTGTCATGGTTTGATTATGTAAAATGCATTTTTTATTATTAGTAAAAGGCGCCATTTCTCCATAAGAATAAAAACCACTAATTGTAACGTCTTTTCCGATTACATGTTGTACTTCTTCTATTTCTTCCTCAACTCGTTGATCCATGACCAATTTTCTTCCAACACAACTTATCAACAACCCAAGTTCAGGTTTCTTTTTTCTATTCTTCATTGCCAATTCTGCAGCTTTAAATGCTCCATTGGCAATATTATCTACAGTGGCCATCATAAGCTGTACTATAGATCCTTCAGGTACATCTCCTGCTAATATCATTGTATTACTATCTTCATCAATATTTAAAATAGTTCTCACAATTGCTTTTTCTGCATTAGGAGATTTTACACTTAATGGATACAGTAATGCTGCTTGAGGCAGTTGAGCCGCTTTTGCTCCTAAATATTTTTTATAAATATCTAGTGCGGGTACATTATCAATTTCCCACAATACATTTCCTGCTGATTTTGTAATAACACGCTCTGGACCAAATGGTGTCCAACCTCCATAATTAGCATATGTAAATTCAAGAGTTTCTCCATAAAAACCAATGCCTACTATTTCACCTTCTTTTGGATTTTCATTATAAGATGCTAATGTTTTTTCAAATCGGGCATCATCACCACATAAACCTCCTGTAATAGCTAATGTATTATCATTAAACGTAGATTCAATTCCTTCTATTAAGTCACTTCCGTTAACGAAACTCCCTTCAGAAATTACAAAAAGATGTTTTAATCCTTCTTTTTTGAATTTTTCAATTAAACTTACTCCTGCTTCTTTGGCATTTTTTTTATGATCCAGAATATTTTCTGTTTTTATATCGAAAAAACTTCTCTCAAATTCAATCGCCGTTATAGAAATAGAATCTTCAAAAACACTGTTAGATAGTATTTCTCCAGAAGTTGAACCAAAAACTAAATGTCCAGTCGGAAATTTTTTTCTTATTTCTTTATAAATAGTATTTGATTCAAGTAAATACCTATTTCCAAAAATTAACACTAAGGGATCTTTTAAATTCAAAAAATCTGAATCAAACTCCCATTCTTTGTCTTTTATTTTTTTTCCTTGTATGGTTTTCATTTTCTTAGTTTTATAAAAAAAGTTGTGCCAATTCCCTGCTCACTTTCTAACCAGATATCTCCATCGTACATATCAACAATTTTCTTTACTATCGAAAGTCCTATTCCTGTTGAATCTTTATGATTTCCTAACGATTGAAAAATGTTAAAAATCTTTTGATGGTATTCTTTAGGTATTCCTACACCGTTATCTTTTATGCTAAAAATATAAGCTTCTTTTTCTTCTACATAACTTACTTCAACTATGCCTTTTTCTTTATCTATATAATTAACAGCATTCCCCATTAAATTTTGAAATAACTGTTGTATTCTTGTTTTATCGGCTTTAATAACTGGTAGCTTTTCATCAACGATGACCTCTACATGATTTGGAATAAATATTAGACTTTTAATATGATTAACTACTTCACAAACACTTACATTTTCTATTACAGAAAGAGAATTATTAATACTCGAATAATTAAGAATATCGTTAATTAAATTTTCCATTTTTTCAACAGTTTCTTCTATCAAATTGAGGTTAACAATTCCTTCTTTTTCTAATACATTTTCATAATCTTCTTTCAGCCATGATGTTAATGCCGATATGCTTCTTAAAGGTGATTTTAAATCATGCGAAACAATATGAGCATACTCTTCAAGTTCTTCATTACTTTCTCTTAGTTTTTTCAATAGACTTTCTTTTTGAAATTCTAAAATTTTATTATCAGTAATATCTAATAGCACTCCAATTGATCCTATTATATTTCCTTTTAAATCGTAATTCGGAGCACCACTTACTAACCAATATCTTTCTTGTCCCCACCTATTGGTAAACTTAAACTCATATGAGTCTGAAATCCCTTGTTTTCTATCTTCCTTTTTTTTATCTATAAATGTTTTTTCTTCTTTTCTTGAAAAGAATTTTTTTGAGTTTTTCCCAATCATCTCTTTTTCAGAAAAACCAGACATATTTACAAACGTTTGATTAACTAATAGTATTTTATTATTAATATCTACTTCTACTAAACCTAAGTTAATGTTTGCTATAATATTGCTATATTTTTGTTTTTGTGCTTCTAAACTTTCTCTATATTTTTTGTTAAGCGTTACATCTCTATAGGTAGATAAATGCCCTTTGTAAACATTTTCATTATTAAAAATGGGTATAAAATCTCTTTCTAAAATTTTACCATCTTTCATTTTTAACTCATCTGCAAGAAAAACTTCTCTTTTACTTACAATAGAGTTAACACGAGATTCAAATAATTCTGGATCTTCAAATAAGTTTTTTTTATTGGAGGTTGCCACCGAACAATCATAGCCTATTATTTTTTCTGGTGGGAGCGTTACATTAAAAAACTCACAGAATTTCTTATTTGCAAGTATTAACTTTCTATTTTCATCTTCTAATAATACACCACTGTCTAAATTTAAAATTAAAGTAGCTAACCTATTTTCAGATGCTATTAATTTTTCTTTGGCTAATTTTTCTTTACCAATATCTTCTATGGTTGCTACTTGAAATTTAATTTCTTCTTTTGTACCCCTTACAGCTGTAACGATAGTTTTAGCCCAAAGAATTTCCCCATTTTTCTTAATATACCTTTTCTCTAAAGTAAAACTATCTATATCTCCTCTAAATAGTTTTTCTCTATGTAATCTTGACATTTCTTCATCATCTGGGTGTGTAGTATCTTGTACTTGTTTATTTTGAAACTCTTCTACAGAATAGCCTAACATTTTACAAAGCGATTTATTGACGAATAATAAACCTTTTTCATTTTGTCTCGATAATGAAATTCCTATAGGAGAATTTTCAAAAATGATGTTAAATTGCTTTTTTTGTTCTTCTAAAAGCTCTTGAATTGCTATTTCTTGTGTTATATCTCTAGCAATACCCTGAGCTGCAATGGCTACACCTTGTTTATCATACACTAAGCTTGAATTTACTTCTACAAATTTTACGGTTTTGTTTTTTGATATAATACGCGACCTGTATTTTGTATAGGATCCTTTTTTAAGTAAACCTTTAAAGGCTTCTACCGTATATTCAAAATCATCTGGGTGTAATAATTTCATAAGGTTTACGGTTTCTTCTTTATGATTATACCCAAACATTTCTATAGCTGCATCGTTCATTTTTAAAACGTCACCACTAAGATCTATCAGTACAAAGGCATCATTAATATTTTCAAAAACACCTTTAAGTTCCGATTTTTTTTGACGTACAAGTTCTTTTAGATCGCTATTTGTAGATTTTAACTGTTGTGTAACCGTAAATAACTCTAAAGACTTCTCTTCTAATATTTTTTCTGCTTGTTTTCGAGCTTTGCGTTCACGATCTAGAGCACGTTGAAATATTTCTATCTGTTTCTCATTACTCATAAACCTTCTCTATTGTAAACTTTACTTTGGTTCCTTTTTCATTTAGTTTTTCTAAACTAACTTTAGCCATATCGTGATAGTGTTCAAATGTTTTTTCAATTAAAGCCTGTGCAAACATATACATCGCTCTTTCTGACTTGTATAACATTTGAATACTATCTTTAGTTTGCTCTAAAATTTCAAAAGTTGGCAATTCTGCCTCTGGGTAAATTTTTCGAACATGAACATGAATATGACTTTCAACAGACGAAAGTAAATCAATAGGAGAATTATAAACATCAAATATTTTTGGATGTGATTTAATTAATACTCCAAAAAAGTATTTTCCATACTCATAAATGAGAGTATCTACGGGTATATTTACTTTACTACTTAAATTAGTTATTAAGTTCACCATTTCTATAAAATCATAAGTCCCTACAGATGTGTAAACACCTTCAGATTTTAAGTTGGATTCATTAATAATATAATCTACAGTTTCGAGCCCAAATGTGGCCTCTACCATTTCTAAAAACTCGGTAAATACAATTCCTTTCATAAAAATATTTTTTTTGCTAATGATAACTCATTAATTTACCAGTAAGATAAAAAATATTCTTTTAAACTGATATTAATTCATTAATTGACCAGTAAGATAATATTTTTAACATTTTTTCTTTATATTCTTCATATTTTAATGGCTTAACAACATAACCAGCAATACCTATCTTATAACATTCTAACATATCCTTATAATTATTAGAGGTTGATAAAACAATAGTTGGTATATATTTTAATACACTGTCTTTTTTGAGAATATTTAGGAATTCGATACCATTTATTTTAGGCATATTAAGATCTAATAAAATAATATGAGGTAACCTATCTTTTTTTGATAAAATCTGCAACGCTTCCTCCCCATTTCTAGCTTCTATAACTTGATGTTTAAGTTTTAATTTTGAAATAGTTCTGTGAAATTTCATTATTTCAATTTCATCATCTTCTATTAATAATATTTGCATCGAATTTTCCATTGTCTAATATATAATATATCCTACTCCAAATTTCAACTATTTAAATCTACCTAATTTTTTTTTAAGCTATAAGACGCGTCTCCATCGTTGAATAAGCAAAAAGTATCGTCGAATGGTTTTTATTTTTTCTTTCCTCCTCTAGCCCATCGATAAAACAACCTATAAAACAACCTATAAAACCATTTATCTACTCTTATTTTCCATTCATCTACATTAAGGATAGCTCAGTCGTATTTCTAAAAATGTAAGATTACTTCAGCATTAATTTTGGTTGAATAAATATAAAAATTTTAGTAATAAAATCATTTACTATGGAAAATAATTATAGTTCAGTCCTTAAATTTAGAAGGGTTATTAAAGTTCTCATAGCCTTGCTTTTTTTTCAATTTATATCATTAAATGAAGTTAAATCTCAGGTAATTTTTACTGAAAATTTTGGTGAAACAACCACGCGACAGACTTCAATATACATGCCAACAGGAACCTTCGCGTTTGGTGACCCAAATGGAACGGTAAATGAAAAAGCGATTGAAAATAATCATTATGCAGTAATTGACCCCAATCATATTGTAGACGATTATCCCAATCCATACTATTGGTTTTGGACAGGTAATCAACCTGTTGGTAATACAGGAGGAGATAATGGTAATCCTGCTACTGACGATCATACAACTGGAGATACCAATGGAGCTGTTCTAGTTGTTAATGCGGGTACAACTTTATCAGATTTTTATGAAAGGCAAGTCAGTCTAGAATTAGATCAATGTTATCGTTTATCTGTTTGGATGTATGTAGTAAATGCAGGAGCGCAAATTACCTTAGAAGCAAAAGATGTTTCTAATGGTAGTGTTCTTGGTTTCGAAACAATTCCTTTTACATCCACAGAAGATGTATGGACAGAATATACACTTGACTTTAAAATTCCAGCAGGATGTACAAGCGCTGATGTTGCCCTTGCACTTAGAAATAACAATAGTAATAATAGTGGTAATGATTTTTACATTGATGATATACAATTAGAAAAACTTACTTTATGTACAGGTTTAGAACAGACTATAACATGCCCCGTAGGTAAAATCCCTACTGATTCAGATAACGATGGTGTGAGCGATATTGATGATCTTGATGATGACAATGATGGAATCTTAGACTGTGAAGAAAAAGGAATCTCTTCTTCTCAGGAATTTCAAGATGTTTTCTCTATAAATGGAGATGCAGTACAAGTTGCTCCAAAGGAGGTGCGCTTAACTCAAAATATAAATGATCAATCTGGTCAGGCTTTTTCTAAAAACACATTAAGTTTTAATAAAGATTTTAGTTTTTCATTTGAAGCTAATTTAGGAACAAATGATGGAGGTGCAGACGGTATAGCAATAGTTTTTCATAACGACCCACAAGGTTCATTAGCTACAGGAGCTAATGGTCAAGGAATCGGAGCTGGAGGTATCACAAATGGTATTGTTTTAGAAATAGACACATGGGATAATGGTGCTGGCTTAAATGATATCCCTAATGACCATACAATGATTTGGGATTCAGACAATCAGGCTGCAGGTGTGTTGTCGTCTGCTATAGATTTTGGAAATCTAGAAGATGGTGCTTGGCATCAAGTTTCAGTTTCTTGGGATTCCGAATTACAAACACTCACTTATTTTGTCGATAATACATTAGCAGGTAGTTACACAGGAGATCTTATAAATACTTATTTTGGTGGAACACCTTTTGTATATTTTGGTTTTACAGCTTCAACAGGAGGGGCAGTAAATAATCAAAGCATAAGATTTGCGGACTTTTGTGATATTCCTGTTTATATTGATACAGATAATGATAGCATCCCAGACAATTTAGACACAGATAGCGATGGAGATGGATGCTTTGATGCTATAGAAGGTAATGGTTCTTTTACCAATTCAGATATAGATGGAAATGGTGCCTTAACAGGTAGTGTTGATGCCAGTGGTGTACCAACTATAGCTAGTGGTGGACAATCTACAACAGCCGCTGTTACGAATAGTGGAGATACTGCTGCTTGTGATGTTATAGATACAGATGCAGATGGTATTATTGACTCTTTAGATCTCGATGATGACAATGACGGTATTTTAGATACCGATGAATGTACTCAAGTTGAAATCCAATGGAATCATAATGATGCAGGTGGACAAGGTCAGGCAGTGCAATATGGTAGTGGTGCAGATGCTTTTTTCACCAATGCTAATGATCTATCTTTTGGTCCTGGAATATTTGAAAATCCAGATTATGCTTATACGTATGTTTTTGGAGGTGCCGACCAAATTAATTTTGCAAATGCTAAAACAAATAACGATTATATACAAGTATCTTTTACACCTAATACCAATATGTTTATTTATGAGATAAATTTTGGCTATTATACTACAAATGCTAGTGATATTGAGTTTCAAATGGGTAATCATAAGCTGGCTCTAGAAATATCTACTAATGCAAGCGATTTTAGCGGAGCGAATCTTTTATTACAAGATGTACAAGTTGGAGATATGTTGGTACCCAATGGGTATGCATTCATTAGCAACTCTATAGCCAACTATGTTTTATCAGCCAATACCACTTATTATGTAAGAGTTTATTTTTATGATGAACAAAATGCAGATTCACAAAATAGAGTTCGTTTTGATGATTTTTATTTTAACATGAGTGAAGAATGTGATACTGACAATGATGGTTTAATTAATAGTTTAGATAATGATAGTGATGCAGATGGTTGTTTTGATGCAATTGAAGGAGATGGATCATTTACAATTACTGATGTAGATGCCGATGGAAGACTTACAGGAGGAGTTGAAGCAAATGGAGTGCCTTCCGTTGCAAACTCAGGAACTGGACAAGCTAATACTCCTGCCGTTACAGATGACAGTAATTTTACTGCTTGTGCTTCTGATACTGCACCTATAGTTACTATTCTAGAAGATATAAATAATGATGGTTTTATTAATAACACCGAGCTTTCTGGTACTATTGAAGTAAGAGTAGAATTGCCTACAGCTGCTGTTGCTGGAAATACTGTAACAGTAGTAGATGGAAATGGAAATACTATAACGGTGACTCTTTCTCCTCTAGATATTTCAAATGCTAATATCGAAGTAAGCTTTCCAGCTCCTGCAGAAGGAGGTAGTATTAATACAAGTGCAACCATAACATATGGTCCTGGAATTATAAGTAATCCAGGTACAGATAGTGCTAAGGTGGATACTATTGCTCCTTCAGCTCCTACTATAATTATTAGTGAAGACATAAATAACGATGGTGTAATTGATAGTAGTGAACTTGTAGGAACAATAGAAGTAACTATAACACTACCTGCTGATGCTGTTGAAAATGATGTTTTAGTCGTAGTAGACGGAAATGGAAATACACAAACTATCATTCTTTCAGCGGACAATATTACAGCTACTACTGTAACAGTAAGCTTTCCCGCACCAGCTAATGGAGGTGTAGTAAATGCCAGTGGTACTATTACTGACCAAGCAGAAAACACAAGCTTGGCAGGTACTGATAACGCTACTATAAATATAAATACAACACCTACAGCTACTAGTGATTCTTTAACTGTAGAAGAAGATTCTACAGCAGGTATCGCCAATCAAATTGATGTAACTACCAATGATACCATCGGTGGAGACGGTGGAGACGGTGATGATTTTTCCATTGCTACTGCACCTACTAATGGTACAGTAACAGAGATTACTGATGGTATTTTTGAATACATCCCGAATACGGACTTTAATGGTTTGGATAGTTTTACCTATACCATTACGGATGTAGATGGTGATTCTGCTACAGCCACAGTAAACGTTACAATAAATGATGTGAACGATGCACCGGTAGCCAATACAGATACGGCAACCACGGAGGAAGACACCGCAGTAGCCATCAATGTAATCGGAA
>NZ_VNIA01000005.1 GCF_008124875.1 Tenacibaculum adriaticum | reverse complement strand
TAACCTGATGTTCCTGGTGTTCCGCCTGTAGCCGCTGTAAAAGTAATCTCTCCTAAAGTTCCACACGTATAATCCTGTGTTAAACTCGCTGTACTCGATACCGTAGTAACATTATTTATTGTTATTGGCCCTACAGTATAAGGACAAGAATATGCTCCTTTAGTTGCACGTACATCTATAGTATAACTTCCAGCTGCAAGTCCTGTAAACGAACCTGAAAAACTATATGTGGCACCTCCATCAATACTATATTCTGGAGTGTATCCTATTGCATCTCCATCTATAGCTACTGTAATCGTTCCGTCAGTATTACCGCTACAAGTAATATCTGTAGATGCTTGAGTAAACTGTAATTCAGGTTCTAAAATAATTTCTACAGATGACGAAATTGTTGAACAGTTATTAGTATCAATAACAATAAATTCATAAGTTCCTTCTGATCCATTAGGAACTAAAACCGTTGGATCTGTAAAAAAATCTCCAGAAGAAATATCTGATACATTAGTATAAGAAATAGCAGTAGCACTTGCTGTTGATGCTGGAACATACGACCAGATAGCAAAATTATAGCTAGGCGTTCCTCCTCCTGCGGTTAAAGTTATAATTCCATCTGAAGAACCTCCAATACAACTAATATCTTTCGTATTAACTGCTGTTAATGTTAATTCTGGTGGTCTTGTAAAAGTTACATCTTCTGAATAATTACATTCAGCTGATGTTACATTTACCGTGTAAGTTCCTCCATTAGAAACTGTAAAAGGGTAAGATTTATCACTAGTTGGCCCATAGGTTCCAACCGTAGATCCTCCACTCGTAATAGTATATGAATACGGTGCTGGAATATCACTATTTATTTGAATTCGAATCTCTCCTGTAGAATCATAACACTGTATAGGGTCTGTTTCTATATTAACATCGATATCTACTTCGTTTACCTGATAATTAGGGTAAAAATATACACATGATGTATCATCTGATTTTATATATACATCATAATTTCCTGCTGTGGTTACTGAAAAAACAAAAGTAGTTTCTGGTGAAACTAAAGATTGATAAGCAGAATCTGCTGGTGCTGGGCTTCCAGATGTTACTATAGCATATTCATAAATAGTTGGCACACCAGATATTGTTATATTACCTGGATTACTACAAATAATATCTTCGGTAGTAATTGTTGGGGTTATATTGGCTTTAAATACATTAAAATAATAACTCCCAAAACAACCTCCTTCTTCTGTTATTACTACTCTGTATTGTCCTGGATCAGAAAAATTTCTTGTTGGTGAATCTGCACTTGTAGCTACATCTTCCCAACATGTAGGGGCTAAATTAGGACAATCAGGATCTGGGTCAGGGCTACAGCTAGCTCTTAATTGTTGCCATTTTACTGTAGTTGGTGCTGTAATACCTGTGGCTAAAGAAACTAAATCGGAATCTCCACACAAATAAATTTCTACAACGTCTACATTATTATTACTACAAGTTCTTGTAATATATGAGTCTCCTGAAACATTTAACGAGTTTACTATAGGATTACCTCCACTACCAAAAGGAATTACGTTAATAATTTCTTGAGTATTTAAGCACCCTGAAGATGTTGGGGCAACTTTTCTAACAATGTACTGTCCTACTTGAGTAACTACTAAAGTTTGATTGGTTCCTAAAACAACCGACGGATTCGCTGCATTTACCCATTCATAAGAGGCAAAATCAGCTCCTGCTATTAAGGTTATTTGTGTACCACAAAGTACTTCCTCTCTTTCATACCCGCAATCGTCTACATCTACTAAAAAGTTAGAAGAACCTACAATACCGAAATCACAAGCATCTATCCCAGAAAAACTTGGATTATTTACTACGACACCTCCTTTAACACCATCACACTTTGCAAAAGCCTGATTTTCAATAACATTAGAACACACATCTCTAAGATCATTACAGTCAGAAACTACTTGAACATGCATTCGTATGCTATGAACAGCACCTCCTTCTAAAACCATCGAGTCTTCTACAGACAATCTAACTTCTGCTCTAAAATCATTTGAAGCACTTGGAGGATCATAACCTGCTATAGTTACTCCGTCTGGTAAATCAATATCGAAGTACGTTATCCCATCTGGTCCAATCGATCCGTTACCTGCTGTCGTCGTTAATAAATCAACATTTTTAGGTAATCTATCTGTTATTATGGTATTCGTAGCATCATCCGTACCTACGTTTTGAAAACTAATATCGTACCATAATTCACTCCCAAGCGTTACATCTGTTCCTTGTATATCGTTACCTGAAGCATCTACAATACCTTTAATTAATTCAATTTCAGGAGCTATAATTTCAACTGTTAATGCATTTAAAAAGGGCCAATACACATCTTGATTGGTCGTAAATCTAACATTAGCTGTTGTTTGTTCATTTCCAATAACACTATTGTTAGGATTGTTTAACTCATACAAATCTACATCTAACCCTAGAGTATTTTCACTATCTGGAACTCTTGTTGTTACATATTGGTCATATCTACTTATAGAACCATTGAAAAAATTATATCTCCAATAACCAGGATTCCACCAATTACCATTAACCCATTGTCTTGGATTTACATTAGGTGTATATTGGTCTATATATTCATATATCCCATCTCCATTAGGATCAACAGCCTCTTGAATTTGAAAACTATCCCCTCTAAGATTTCTATCTCCCTCTAATGTTGCCGCTAGCAAACTAGCTCTTACGGGTGCTGGATCATTAATATTTGGACCTACAGGAACCGTAGTAAAACCAGAATAAGATATATCTTGATTATTCCCAGAGCTTACTTCTGCAAAACCATCAAAAACAGAAATATTTTTACTTGTTTCCGTTTCATTTTCATAAATAACAACCATAATCCATCCCCCTGAACCTCCTAAGCCTCCATTTGAATCAACTCCTCTTATCGCTCTAACATTTGCACCAAAATAAGTACCATTTGGGTCGTCTCCCAACCCTTGAATCATGCCTGTTATATCTTTATAACAAATATAAGTAAAGTTATCATCAAAAATTATTTCTCTATCAGCAGTAGTTGCTACAATATCTTGATAAGCCCCTCCTGGTAACTTAAACTTCATTTCATGAGGATCATCCGACCTTCCTCCATTTAAATTATTCCATCTATCAGCTGGATATACCCCTGCCCAATACAACCCTGCATGAACCACTCGAGAACAATTTGGGAGATTTAAAACATCAGAACTAGAGGAATCGGTGGTTCCATCATTATCAATATCAATATATTGCATATTGATACTTCCATTTGAATCATTACCATCATAAGGATCTTCAGGGTCTCTATTATTACTATCTCTATTTAATACATTATTTGCAATAAAAGTAATATTACCTTTTACATTGATTCCACCAGCGGAACCATCTGGGTTAATAACACGTTGTTGAAAACCTGCTGGAGGTCTATTTGCTTTAAAAAGTGTATTCCTTAATTCCAAGTATCCTTTACTTTCATTAAGCTGAATACTATCTTTTCCATTTTCTTGAGAAAATAAAAGTGCTATCTGTAAAAAAGCGATTAAACTTAAAAGTATCTTTCTATTCATATGTCGGGGATTTTTTGAATATTCTATCGAATATGCACTATATTTTTACGATCGTAATAAGAATTATTTAAATTATTATTATACAATCGTATTGCTTCTTCTTTTTTATCTGTTTTATGAATGTACACGTGTCTATACCCTGTTTCTGGATTTAAAAAATAACCTGCATCGATACCATCGGTACGTAATTCATCAATAAATTTATCGGCGTATGGTTTTTTAGAAAACACATTTACTACTAAGTAATATCCTTCCTCTAAGCCATTCATCATTTTCATATTGCTTACACGTGCTTTAGGTTGTCTTTTTGGTTCCGTATAAGTTTCACCTTCACCTCCTAAAGTTATTTTTACTACATAAACAGGGTCTTTGTATGTTTTTTCTGCTTTAATAGCCTGTTTATCTTTATCATCTTTTTTATCATCTTCAAAACGTTTAGTCCCTGTACCATTTACTTCATCTACTTTTTCTTCTGCATCTTCTTTTTTAGCAAATCTATCTACATATACATAGTACATTTTGGTTCTTGGATCTCTTACGTATTTAACTTTAATCTTACGTTTCTTATACAGAGCAACTAAATCTTTTGCTTTGTCATCGTCTTTAAATAAATCTACAGCAACATAGTACATTGTACCGCCACCACCTCCACTAGAGGTTCTAGTAATCGTTTTCTTTCTCCATGGTGTTTCTTTACTTCTTTTTAAAGATGTATCTAAAACTTCTTTAGGTTGTACTACTGTTTTAACTTCTCTTATTATCTCTACTTGCTTAGGCTGATTTTTAAGTAAATTTAAAATCTCATCCACTTTCTTGTGTAACGTATTTAAAGAATCTTGGGCTCTTTGTATTTCATCAGACAAATCGTTATGCTCTTCATCTTTATATTCTTCTTTTCTAATTTCTACAGGAACAGGCTTTACCTCTGGTGTAGTATCATCTGGTAAAATAATTTCTACATTTGGTTTCGAGATTCTATCTCTTCTTGTTCTTGTTTTTCCTAAAGAATAAATAAGACCTACTTCATTAGTTCCTCCTAAATTATCTTGTTTTTCATACGAAAATCCAATAGAAAGATTTTCTGATAGATTAATCCCTAAACCTGCATTTAGACCAAAAAGATTATCATACCCTACTTTAACCCAACCTGCTTTTGGTAAATCTGCTAACACGTTACCAGAATAAGAAAAACCATCTATTTTAGAACGTCTTACAACTCCTAAAAAACGTAGGTTTGCATCTTCTAAGAGTCCACTAAAATTATTAAAATCTGTAGTATACCCCGCATGTGCCGATATCGTTTTATCTGCAAAAGAGGTTACAAACTCGCTTCTCTTTAAATTAAAATCTCCTAAATTTTCAAAAAACAAACCTGCGTAAAACTTCCCGAATGAAACGGTAGCTGCAGGTTGAAACACCACCACGGGTTTATCTTGATAATTATTAATTAATGATTCATCTCCGTTAGATAAAACTCTCGGATTATCTAATCCTCTTCTACTATAAAAGAAATTAAAACCAAATGTTAATTTACTTTCTGCACCTAATTGCACTTGATATGCATAATTAGCCAGTGCTCCGAAATCTTTAAAAGCACCTATTTCTTGTTGAAAAACAGCCATACCTGCTCCAACATTTTCACGTACTTTACCAGAATAACTTAAAATTTGTAACCGAGAAGCATCTTCAAACTGAATATTCGCATTTCTTGTAATGGCTTGAATTGTTCTAGTATTTCCATGTAATAAAGAAAAAGTAGGAACACTTAAGAAATTATTAAACTTCATAAAGCTTCTTGAAGAAAACCCACTATATTCATCTTCAGGTAAGCCTCCTCCTTGCGCAAAAGAGGTTGAAACTGCTAATAATATAAGTATATTTAATGTAATTTTCTTTATCATATTGTATCTATTCTAAAACGGATATTGTGCCTGCTTTTACTAAACTATTATCTTTAATAACTTTAAAATAGAATATCGCTCCGTCTTTTAAATTATTGTCTTCTGGCCAATTATTTTGATAATCGGTTGTGTTTAAAACTTCTTTTCCTCTTGAATTGTATATAATTACTGTCACATTTGGTTGAAATGCTAACCTATTTGGTAACTCCCAAGTATCGTTTACTCCGTCTCCATTAAAAGGAGATAAGACATTAGGAATCATTAATTTACCATCGTCTTCTACCACTTGAATAATTTTTTCTACTGTGCAATTTCCTACTGTACCTATTAAAGTGTAATTTCCTAACCTGTTTACCTCTAGTTGTTCATTGGTAGAAAGTAACGTACCTGCTTCATTATACCACTCGTAAGAATCTGCACCAGACGCTGTTAAAGTTGTGGTTTCTCCTGGCGTTAAAATTGCTGTCGTTGATGGACTTACTTCTAATACCGAAGCGTCAAATTCTACAATTTCTACTGATGGTACAGTATTAAGACAACCAAACCCTTCAAAAGTCACATAATACTCCCCAATCTCAGAAACTTCTATAGTTGATGGATCAGTTACAGTAATTTCTACATCGTCTTTATACCAAGTATACGTAAATCCTGGTTCGATAGCTACCGATAAATCAATAGTACCTCCCGGACAAACACTATTTGATGGTGAAGACGATTGAATTTCTACATCCAAAGTTAAAAGCACTGACAAAGGTTCAGAATCTGAAGAAAGAGAACATCCAGAAACATTTAATTGATAAGCCCCATTATCATTATACGAATCTATATTTAGTTCATTAGCCGTTGCTCCAGAAACAGCAGCGCCGTCTTTAAACCATTGAAAATTAAATGAATCTATTTGACTTGTAGACAAATCATATTGATTACCATCTGTTGCTGAGGCTTTAATACCTACTATTGATAATTTAGTCGTAGCTGCCGTACAATCTGCATCATAATCTGTTCTTATAACTGTAACAAGATTATCAACCCCTAAAACTGTATACACTTCAGATTCTTTAGAAAACGGACACGCCCCAGAAGTATCAGTCACTACAACATAGTATTCTCCTGGCGCTGTAACATTAAAATTATTTGAAGTTGCACCCAATTGCGCTCCATTTTTAAACCAAGTATAAGTTGCTGAAGTCAAATTATCTTCAACAGTTAATACAAAAGATTCACATGGTAACTTAATTCTGGTTAGGGCACTATCGATCGTAAAATCGAAATTAGCCCCTGTTTGTTGCTGTATAGTAACTTCTTGAGAACTAACAGTACAACCACTTACGGTTACTTCTAAATGGTATACTCCAAACTGTTCTCCAACAGGAGTTGTATATGTTGGTTCATCAGCAGACACTATAAGATCTCCATCTTTATACCATTCGTATAAATAAGAAGCATCATCTACACTTGACACCAAAGTGTAGGTATCATCAGCACATATTTCCACCGTATTATCTCCTTCTATAGAAACATCATCTACATCTAATGAACTTACAGTTACAGAATTTGAGGGTTGATAAGAATCACTACATTGTCCTGCTTCAATGAGTGCATAATACACCCCTGGTGCAGAAACCATTAGTGTTGGCCCAGTTTCTCCTGCTATAGGATTATCATTAAAATACCAAATGTATTCGTAAGTATCATCCGTATTTAAACTTATTTCTGTTGGTGTGCTACCACATAAAACTACATTTTGATTATTTCCATTTAAAATTAAACTTACATCTGGTCTGTAATACGCCTCAAAAGGTTCCGAAGGTGGCCCTGTCATTTCAGGAGATGTCGCTCTTATTCTAATTCTGTATCCAGTTCCGTATGTATCTGTAGGTAATGAAAAAGTTCCTGTAACATCAAAAATATCAAAATTCTTATTAGTTATTGACCCCACATTACCGACTAAATTATCATCTGCATCATATAAGTCAATATAAAAAATATTATCAGCATTAAAGTGTGGAGGTACTCCCCATGAAAATTTGACAGTAAAATTATTAAAGCCACTTGATGCACATAAATGATCTAGCGTTATTGAATGGTTTGTGGTACTAACCACCTCAGGTATTTGTAATTCTTGAGAAAACAAACCTGAGCTAAATAGTAAAACAAAAAGACCTAAAACGTGTTTTAGGGTTAAGGGATTGTGTTTACACATAATAGATGGGGACTATTAATTAGCATATTCTATATATTAATTACCTGCAAATATATCTAAATTTAATAAAATCAATCAAATATCAACTTTATTATTTTAAACAAATATCAACATACTATCTTTGAATTTAATACGTTATTTTTACAAATTATACTCTAAAGTTAATTTTTTTTTTGAATGCTCAAAAAATTCTCACTCTTTTTTTTAGTTTTTAATAGTATTTGTTACTCACAAACTGGAGGTGAAGAAGCTTTTTTAATATTAAATACAACCACCTCTGCAAGGCAAACTGCTTTGGGTGGAAAAGTACTCACTTTTTTAGACGATGTTAACCAACCTGTTTGGAACCCTGCCTCGATAAATTTAAATATAGACAGGCATTTATCTGCCAATTACACTAGCCATATTGGCGATATTTCTATGGGTTCTGTTTCTTATGCGCATCGTTTTAGCAGACAAATGGAAACCATGCATGCTAATTTTAAGTATGTAAACTACGGTAGTCTTATTGCTGCGGATGAAGAAGGTAATGAAACGGGTACTTTTAATGCTAGTGACATTGTCCTTTCATTAGGGTATGCTTCTCTAATACCCAATTCTAATTTTTATGTAGGTGCAAATGTTAAATATATTAATTCTTCCATCGCAAATTATTCTTCTTCTGGTATTGCTGCAGATTTTGGTATAATTTATTACAACGATTACAAACCGTATATACTTACGTTAGTTTTACGAAATGTGGGCACACAAATTGATTCTTTTGACGGTACTCACGAACGTTTACCGCTTGATATTGCTTTAGGAGGCTCGTATCAATTAGAAAATGTTCCTTTACGATGGTATGCAACGTTAGATAATTTACAAAAATGGAATATTGCCGTAGCGAATCCTTCTAACCAAACAACCGATTTAGAAGGTAATGTTACCAAAGAAAGTATTTCTTTTATAGACAATGCTTTTAGGCATGTGTCGATTGGCGCAGAGCTATTCCCGAAAAGTGTTATTAATCTTAGGCTTGGGTATAATTTTAGGAGAGGAAAAGAACTCCAGCTACAAAATGTACGTTCTTTTGGCGGACTCTCTTTTGGTTTTGGACTACAAATGAATAAATTCAAATTAAACTACGCCTATTCTAAATACCATCTTGCTGCTAACGCAAGTACGTTTAGTTTAGAAATAGACTTGAATCGAGAATTGAAAGGACATAACCCTAGAAGATATTAACGCTTTCTTTCTTATTAACCTTCCATACTTTATCTTTGCCTATATTTATTTACAATGACAAAGAAGATTACCATTGCTATTGACGGATTTTCATCTACCGGAAAAAGTACTATTGCCAAACAATTAGCTCAAAAATTAGGCTATATATATGTAGATACAGGCGCCATGTACCGTGCAGTAACTTTATATGCAATGCAACGTCGTTATATTACAGATACTACTTTTGAAGTTGAAAAATTAATTGCTGATTTACCTACTATTCAACTTTCTTTTCATTTTAATAAAGAGTTGGGGTTTGCTGAAATGTTTTTAAATGGTAAAAACGTTGAAAAGGAAATTCGAACTATGGAAGTATCTAAATTTGTGAGTCCTGTTGCTACTATTTCTCAAGTTCGAAAAAAACTCGTGAAAGCGCAACAAGAAATGGGAAAAAACAAAGGTATTGTAATGGATGGTCGTGATATTGGTACCGTGGTTTTTCCTGATGCTGAATTAAAATTATTCATGACCGCATCTGCTGACAAACGTGCAACTCGCAGATACAAAGAGTTAATAGACAGAGGTGATGCTGTTAATTTTAAAGAAATACTTAACAACGTGCAAGAACGTGATAGAATTGACTCTACTCGTGAAGACTCTCCTTTAACAAAAGCAAAAGATGCGATAGAACTTGATAATTCTGATATGGGATTAAAAGAACAATTCGAACGCATTATGAGCTTGGTAAATGATAAACTCAACAAAAACTAATCTGCCCTTAACAATTAAATGAGGAAAAGTTTAATTGATATGAGTTAACCTCTCTTTAGGTTTTGGTATAATTTTGTGGTGTAACTAAAAAACTATAGACCATGAAATCATTAAAAATTAAACTATTAATCTTACTATTTACCGTTGCTGTAATTAGTTGTAAGAATAATAAAGATGAGAAAAAATCAGTAGATACTGAAATCAGAGACGTAGATAATGTAAAAATAGATTCTGATGATGATATTTTTATTGAAGGAAAATCGATAACCGAATTATTAAATGACTACTCGTTAAAGAAAACCCTAGAAGCTGATAATTTTACTTTTAATATTGCTGCGAATAACAAGGATAATAATCGTATTTTAATTTATACGAAAGGGTTAGAAAACGAATTTAGAAAAGTAATTAGCTTTGAAGGTAAGGTGTTAGAAACTTTTACTTTAGATCAAAACAACGATGGTTATAAAGAATTTTACATAACTACTACGCCACTTAAAGGAAGATCTTACGCTAGCGTTGGTGATGTAGAAATTATTGGATTTGCTTCACATGAAAACAAGGAAATTGTTGAAATTGCGGTGGAAGATATTAAGTCTATTAAAAATGAAAGAACTGATAAAGTAGATGTAGTTGATGGTAAGTTACAACGATCTTTTATTGTGAATAACGATCCTCAGAAATACAATTACAACTTAAACATTGATGGTGACGATTATGAACTTACTTACAGAAAAGTTAAATAATTAAACTAACTAATTATATAAAATTAAAACCACTTATCAGAAAATTGATAAGTGGTTTATTTTTTTTTTATATCAAAATTTAATTTATTTCTATTAAAAAAACTTCTGTGAGAATTTAATATTTAAGCCTATTAATCAAACAATTTCCAAATACACGATTCTCAAGAAGCCGTAGAACAATCGGTAAATAACTAATAATAAAAAACTTACTTTCAATAAGTAAAAAAGCTAGATTTTTAAAAATCTAGCTTTCAACCATGTACAAAATTCATATTATTATATTTCTTCGTGTTTAGAATGTTCAGAATAAGTTCTCCACTTCTCTAAACAAGCTTCTATATCTGAAGGAATTTCAGAATCAAACTGCATAAATTCTTTTGTTGTTGGATGTGTAAATCCTAATGTTTTTGCATGTAATGCTTGTCTTGGTAATACTTTAAAGCAATTATCTACAAACTGTTTATACTTTGTAAACGTAGTTCCTTTTAAAATAAGATTTCCACCATAACGCTCATCGTTAAAAAGCGTATGACCAATATGTTTAAAATGCGCTCTAATTTGATGCGTACGTCCTGTTTCTAATTTACATTGCACTAAAGTTACATACGTTAAACGCTCGAGTACTTTAAAATGTGTGATTGCTGGCTTCCCTAATTCACCATCAGGAAAAACAGCCATTTGTAAACGATTTTTTAAGCTACGTCCTATATGTCCTTCAATTGTACCTTCATCCTCTTCTATATTTCCCCAAACCAATGCGTAATAAAGTCGTTCTGTTTTGCGATCAAAAAATTGTTTTGATAAATGTGCCATAGCATATTCTGTTTTGGCAACCACTAACAATCCGCTAGTATCTTTATCAATTCTATGTACCAACCCTGGGCGCTCATTACTATTAGTTGGTAAATTTTCTATATGATGAATTAACCCATTTACCAAGGTTCCTGAATAATTTCCATGACCCGGATGCACCACCATACCCGCAGGTTTATTCACCACAATTACATCGTCATCTTCATAAACAATATCAATCGGAATGTCTTCTGCTATTAGTAAATTTTCGTGTGGCGGATGCGCTAAAACAATACGAACAACATCGTGAGGTTTTACTTTGTAATTTGATTTTACCACAACATCGTTTACTAAAACATTTCCTGCTTTAGCCGTTTGCTGAATTTTACTTCGGGTAGCATTTTCTATAAAGTTCATTAAAAACTTATCTACTCGTAAAGGTTCTTGTCCCGGAGTAGCAACAATTCTATGATGCTCATATAATTCGTCGTTTTCTTCTATATCGTTATTCTCTTCTTGCATACTTAAAATGACTCCATTTATATGTAAACAACGTTTACATCAAATTAATAAGCTTAATTAATTTCCTTTACCGTCTCCTAAAATTAAATCTATTGTAGAGTTTTTAGGAAGTTTATCTCCTAACCCAATTTGTTTACCATTGTATTTTAATCCTCTAACTACGTCTTTTCCAATATCGGGTACCCAAGTAAAGTTAGAACCTACTTTAAACCCAATAGATTGCAAGTGTGTAGTTGCTTGTCGTTTTGTTTTTCCGTTTAAATCTGGAATCTCAATATCGCGATATTTAGAAGGGTTTAACGTTAAATATATTTTACGTTTTTCTTTTACAAAGTCTCCTGCTTCTGGGTTTTGCTCAATCACCGATTTTGCTGGATATTCTGGATTATAGCTCGCACTATCAATTACAATAAAATCTAAATCGAGTTCCTCTAATTTTCTTTCCACATCTACCAATACCATTTTTTGTAAATCTGGAACTTGAATTTTTTGTTTATGAATCGTCGTATATCCTAACCACCATTGTAATAAAAAAATGAAAATTAACAACCCAACTATAGCAATTGCTATTTGAATTAAAAAAGTTTTACTCTTTAAAAATTGTAATAAACCCATATTTGTTTTTTAAAAGATCACGCAAATTTACAGTAAAAATATTACTATTTTTAAAACTGCCGCTCTTAAACGAGTTTTTTTGGTAAGTTTGTATTGTTCTCTTAAAGAGATTATATAAATATTCTAAACCAAACATAAAAAGTGAAGAAAAATATTGCCATTATCATGGGCGGGTACTCCTCTGAAGTTGGAATTTCGCTCAAAAGTGGAAGCGTGGTTTATAATCACCTTAATAAAGATATATACAATCCGTATTGTGTACATATTTTAAAAAATAAATGGGTTTTAGTAGATGAAAACAATACTGAATTCCCTATAAACAAACATGATTTTTCTGCAAACGTAAATGGTAACTTAGTTACCTTTGATTGTGTTTTTAACGCGATTCATGGTGCGCCAGGTGAAAACGGAGTTATTTTAGCTTATTTCGATCTAATAGGATTAAAACACACCTCTGCCCCATTCTACCAAATGGCTTTAACATTTAACAAACGAGATACGTTGAGTGTTGTTAAAGAATACAATATTCCAACAGCAATTTCAATTTACTTGAATAAAGGTGATGAAATTAATCTTGATACCATCATCAAAAAAGTTGGTTTACCTTGTTTCATTAAACCTAATAATGCGGGTTCTAGTTTCGGAATTTCGAAAGCACATACAAAAGAAGATATCCTGCCTGCTATAGAAAAAGCATACAAAGAAGATTCAGAAATATTAATCGAAAGCTTTTTAGACGGTACCGAAGTTTCAGTAGGTGTAATTCAATACAAAGGAGAAACTAAAGTATTACCCATTACTGAAATTGTTTCTGAAAATGATTTCTTCGATTACGAAGCTAAATATTTAGGAAAATCTCAAGAAATTACCCCTGCTCGATTAACGGAAAAACAAGAGCAAAAAGTAAGAGAAATCGCAAAACGTGTATATGAAATTTTAAATATGCGTGGTTTTTCTCGCTCGGAATATATTTTAGTAAACGACGAACCTCATTTTTTAGAAATGAATACAGTTCCTGGATTAACAGAGGCAAGTATTTTACCACAACAGGCTAATGCTGACGGAATTTCTTTAACCGATTTATTTTCTAACGCCATAGAAATGGCTTTAAACAACTAACATGAAAAGAGCAATCTTTCCAGGATCATTCGATCCAATAACTTTAGGCCATTTTGATATTATAGAACGTGGCGTTACACTTTTTGATGAACTTATTATAGCTATTGGTATTAATGCAGATAAACAGTACATGTTTCCTTTAGAAAAACGCAAACAATTTATAGAAGAAGCATTTAAAAATGAGCCTAAGATTAGAGTATTAACTTATGAAGGATTAACCGTTAATTTTTGTAAAGAAGTAGATGCTCAATTTATTTTAAGAGGCTTGCGTAATCCTGCCGATTTTGAGTTTGAAAAAGCCATTGCCCATACCAATCGTAAACTTTCTGAAATTGAAACCGTGTTCTTATTAACTTCTTCTGGGAAAAGCTATATTTCTTCATCTATTGTGCGAGATGTTATTCGTAATAATGGAGATTATACTGGTTTAGTACCCGATTCTGTAAGAGTAGAAAAAGAATAGCAGACTAAAATAAAGATGTTCATTATAGCGGTGTCTAACTTTTTTAAATCAAAATTCTCGACACCGCTCGAACTGACATTTTTTAATAACTACCATGAAAAAACTAACCATCCTCCTACTCCTTCTAATTGTTTCTTGCCAAACTTCGGAAAAAAAATCAGTAGCTGATTTCACCACATTATTTGAAAAATCTAACGGAACGGAAACGCCAATATATGCAGATGTAATTTCTTATTATAAAGATTTAGCTGATGTGTATACTGAAATTTCTATTCATGAGATTGGAGAAACTGATAGTGGAAAACCATTACATTTAGTCGTTTTTAATTCGAATGGAAAAATCGACTTACAAAACATAAAATCATCATCAAAAAATAGAATTCTCATCAACAATGGTATTCACCCAGGAGAATCAGATGGCATTGATGCTTCTATGTTATTATTACGTGATATTGTACAAAATGATTCACTTAAAAAAGCGTATAAAAACTCGATTATTTGCGTAATTCCTGTTTATAATATTGGGGGAGCTTTGAATAGAAATTCACATACGCGCACTAATCAAAATGGACCAAAAGAATATGGTTTTCGAGGAAACGCTCGTAACTTCGATTTAAACAGAGATTTTATAAAACAAGACACTAAAAATGCAAAAACTTTTGCACATATTTTTCATACGGTAAATCCTGATGTGTTCATTGATAATCACGTGAGCAACGGTGCCGATTATCAATATGCCATTACACATTTGTTTACACAACATAACAAATTAGGTGGGAAATTAGGTGAATTTTTAGAGCAAGAAATGCGTCCACAAATAGAAGAATCATTAAAACAAAAAGGAATTCCGATTACGCCGTATGTAAACGTTTGGGGAACTACTCCTGATAGAGGTTGGTCTCAATTTATGGATTCCCCTCGTTATTCTACAGGGTATACGACTTTATTCAATACATTAGGTTTAATGGTGGAAACCCATATGTTAAAACCCTATAAAATTAGAGTTGAACAGACTTACGAACTTATGCTTTCTACTTTTGATTTTACTGAAAATAATTCAGCAATAATTAAAAATTTACGAGCGAATGCAGCAGCCGATATTTTAAACAAAAACACCTATTCAGTTCAGTTTAAAGTTGATGATAAAAATCCGTCTCCCTTTAATTTTAAAGGATACGAAGGTTACTTTATAAACAGCAAAGTATCCAACGGAAAACGGTTATTTTACGACCGAACAAAACCGTACGAAAAACCCGTAAATTATTATAATAATTTTGTTACCACCAAAGAAGTTACGATACCAAAAGCATATATCTTACCCAAAGGTTGGCATGCTATTATTGATAGGTTAAAAAACAATAATATAGAGTTTACACACTTTAAAAAAGATACAACTTTAACAGTTGAAGTTAGCCATATTGCCGATTATAAAACTAAAGAAATGGCGTATGAAGGACATTATTTGCACTACAATACAAGTGTAAAAAAATCTACCGAAAATGTACTATTTAAAAAAGGTGATATATATATTCCTACTAATCAAAACGGAGTTCGTTATTTATTGGAAACTTTAGAAACAGAAGCCGTTGATAGTTTTTTCAACTGGAACTTTTTTGATACTATTTTACAACAAAAGGAAAGTTATTCTGCCTATGTTTTTGAAGATAAGGCAGAAGAATTTTTGACTCAAAACCCAACTATTAAACAAGAATTTGATACCAAAATAAAAACAGACACAACTTTTGCTAATAATCCTAGAACTCAATTGTATTGGGTATATCTACAAACACCAAATTATGAAAAGGCGCATATGTTAGTACCTGTTTATAAAGCATTTAAATAAACTATGAAAATGAAACCTATGAAATATCAAAAACACCTTATCTTTTACTTATTTCTATTTTTTATATCGTCAAAAGCATATTTTCAAAGCAGAAATAATTACGATAATACAAGTGCCTCTAAAGCATTAGCAGATATTCAAAAGACTTTAAAAACAGATGAAACTATTCTTAATAATAAAGAATTATTTGAGTACATCTATACAAATCATACTTCATTCCCAACCATTTCCTCTGAATCAAGTGTAGATGAAAAACTACAAGTTATATTACCTATTTATAGCCAATTAACTTATATTTCTTATCATTTCCTTAAGAACCCTTCGGATTCAGTATCTGAAGAACAAGCTATGTTGTATGCTACTATAGGTTACCAATCTCTTAAATTGCTAACTACAATCAACAATTTTATGAAATCATTAGATAAAAATGATCCATCATACTCAACTAGAATGAATGGATATTACCAAGGATTAAATGGTATTCAGCAAATGATGGAAGGATATATAATTACAACTTTTATAGAAAATCAAAACACTAAAGTAGATGATATTCTTGTATCCAGTATTTACGAATTTGGTCCAAAAATAATGAAAGAGTTCCCTGTAGAAAGAAGCGAAAATTTGATTAACCAATTTGAAGATAAGGCTACTCAAAAAGATTATATGCGTTTGTCAAAAGAGTATAATAAACTTATAGAGGTTTTAAAAGTAGATAAACACTTGTAATAAAATAGAAACCGATCAATAATAAGCTTTCTACTAAAAATTATGGCTCTTTTTAAAAGAAGTATACTCAATTCAAAAACTTTAGCTTTATTACAATTTATTTTAGTTTACAGTTTTATTTTTAATCCGTGAACGTCTTTTCCATATACTTTTATCATCATTATCATTTCAGTTTTTATAATTACTTATTGGAATGATACCTCTTTAAAAAGAATTGGATTACATCCAAAAACTAGTTTTTTAAAAACAATTGGTACTGGGCTTTTACTTTTTCTTCTTTTAGAACCTATTTTAGATTTTATTATACAGCCACTTGTTAATAAACTTACAGGTGAAGTTGCCGATTATTCTGCCTTTAAAAGTGTTGCTCATAACTTCTCTAAATTCTTAAAATATTTTGTTTTTATTTTAATCAGTGCCGGATTTGGAGAAGAAATATTGTTTCGAGGTTTCTTATTCAGACAATTTTCTATAATACTACCCAACTTTAAATTTAAAACAGCAGTTATTATAGTACTCTCTGCAGTACTTTTTAGTATTCCTCATTTATATCAAGGTATCAGCGGACTTATAATGACCTTTATATTCGGATTAATTTTTGCCATCGTTTACGTAAAAACCAACTATAATCTTTGGGTAACGGTAACCATTGTTCTTCATTCCTTAATAGACAGCATGTTTATTACCCTGTCGTATTTTGATAAACTAAATTATTATGAGCTTGCGAATAGTTTATTTTTTGGATATTAAAAAATTTAATTATTTTTTTAATAAAAGTTACTTAGTTATCGAGCATCACCAGTCATTAAAACAACTTAACATCTTAAAATATAGTAATATATAAAATCAAAAAAGTATCGTAAAAACACATTGTAAATAAAAATTATTGAAATTTGGATTTTTATATACCGTACAGTATATTTGTAATATGATTAGATCAGAAAAAACACGTAATTTTATTATTGAAAAAACAGCTAAGATTTTCAATAAAAAGGGTTATACAGGTACTTATCTTTCAGATTTAACAAATGCTACAGGTTTAACCAAAGGAAGTATTTATGGAAATTTTAAAGACAAAAATGAAGTTGCCGTTGAAGCTTATAAATTCAATTATAAATTTCAAACTGAGCAAATCATTTCAAAAATTAGTCAAGAAAAAAAGGCTATTGATAAATTAATAGTATTTCTAAATCATTTCCAAAAATCATATAAACAAATTTTTGAAAACGGAGGTTGTGTAATTTTAAACACTGCAGTAGATTCTGACGATGGCAATGAATTATTGAAAATTGAAGTCATAAAATCTATAAATAAATGGCAACAAACTATAGTTTTAATTTTAGATGAAGGAATTAACAATAAAGAATTAAAAAAAATTAATATCAATGAATTTTCATATCGAATGATTGCAATGATTGAAGGAAGCATTTTACTAGCTAAAACACTTAAACAACCTGAAATTTTAACAAAAAATATAGATTATTTAAAAACAGAGACTTATCAACTAAAAAAAGAATAAAAAAATTTACAAAAACATATACCGTAAGGTATATAAGAATGAAATTATGGACAGATTAGAAGAATTAAAATCCTTTATCGGTAAAGAGTTTACAACATCTCCTTCATCATTTATGCGTTGGTTAAACCCAATTATTATATCTGTTGAACAAGGACATTTAGAATTTGAATACACCGTTAGAGAAGAATGGCTGAATCCTGTAAACAATCTGCACGGTGGTGTTACTGCGGCAATTATAGATGATATATTAGGAGCTACATTGTTTTCACTAAACGAAACAAATTTTTACACTACAATTAATAATGTGATTGATTACTTCGCAATAGCTAAAGAGGGCGAGAAGATTATTGCAGAAACAAAAATCATAAAAAAAGGAAAACAATTTATCAATGCCCAATGCGAAATTTGGAACTCTGACAAAAGCAGATTGATTGCCAAGGGAACTTCTAATTTATTCAAAACTAAAATTAAACATTAATAAAATGAAAAGAGTAGTTATAACAGGATTAGGAGCAATAACTCCAATTGGCAACAATGTAAAAGATTATTGGAATAACCTCTTAAATGGAGTTTCGGGAGCAAATTTAATTACAAGATTTGACACTTCAAATTTTAAAACAAAATTTGCATGTGAAGTAAAAAATTATGACCCTTTGAATTATTTTGACTCAAAAGAAGCAAGAAAATTGGACAGGTTTAGTCAATACGGAATTATCTCTGTAAATGAAGCTATAATCGATGCAAATCTTGATTTTACAAAATTAAATACTAACAGAATTGGTGTAATTTTTTCAAGTGGAATTGGTGGTTTTGAAACTTATGAAAATGAAGTTATTAATTTTGCTCAAAATAATTTTCAACCAAGATTTAACCCCTTTTTTATTACAAAAATAATTTCAAACGGATTAGCTGGTCAAATCTCAATTAATTATGGATTAAAAGGAGTTAATTATTGTCCGGTTACAGCTTGTGCTTCTTCTACACAAAGTATAATACAAGCGTTTAATTATATTCGTTTGGGAAAAGCTGATATAATAATTAGTGGTGGTTCAGAAGCCCCAATTACACAAGCATCAATTGGTGGCTTTAATTCTATGAAGGCAATGTCAACGAATAATGAAAACTTCAAAACTGCTTCAAGACCTTTTGACAAAACAAGAGATGGTTTTGTAGTTGGTGAAGGAGCTGGTGCTTTAATTGTAGAAAGCTTGGAATCAGCAATCAAAAGAAATGCAAAAATTTATGCTGAAATAGTTGGAGGTGGTGAAAATTCAGACGCTTATCATATTACAGGTACACACCCCGAAGGAATAGGAGCATTTTTAGCAATGGAAAATGGAATTTTAGAAGCCAAAATTAAACCAAAAGACATAGATTATATCAACGCACACGCAACTTCAACAGGACTTGGAGATTTATCGGAAATTAAAGCAATTGAAAAACTATTCAACTCCAATCTCAGTAAAGTCCAAATTAGTGCTTCAAAATCAATGACTGGACATTTATTAGGTGGTACAGGTGCAATTGAAGCTATTTCAACTTGTTTATCTGTTCAAACCAATTTAATTCCACCTACTATAAACACAAATAAAGTTGATGAAAATATTCCTAAAGAACTTAATTTATCTATATCAGAAAAGACATTAAAAGAAATCAATTATGCATTAAGCAATAGTTTTGGTTTTGGAGGACATTGCTCTGCTCTAATTTTAAAAAAACACACTGATTAACAACAAATAAAAGATAGTTTTCATTAACTAGTTTAATAACTAAAACACTCAATAAACAATACACAAAAAGATAGCAATAGATTCTAATAAAAACACCCGCAATTGCGGGCGTTTTTACTAAAACTTATATTCTCCTAAAGGCTTCGGAAAAGCTTCCGGATTTTCTGCTAAATGATAACGAGGATCATCTACATCTTCTATAATTATATCATGAAACTTTTCACTCGCTTTATACATTAATATTTTACAGTCTTCACTTAAGTGTTTTAATTTGATTGTTTTTCCTGCTGCTTGGTATTTTTCAACCAAAACAAACAAAGCTTCTAAAGCTGAATGATCAGAAATACGACTTTCAACAAAGTCAATCTCTACGTTTTCAGGATCGTTTTTTACATCAAACTTTTCATTAAATGCAGCAATACTTCCGAAGAATAAAGGGCCCCAAATTTCATATACTTTAGTTCCGTCAGCTTTCATACGTTTACGTGCACGGATACGTTTTGCACTTTCCCAAGCAAAAGCCAATGCTGAAATAATAACTCCAACAAAAACCGCAATTGCTAAATCAAAGAATACAGTTACCGCCGAAACTATAACCAATACAAAAGCATCAGATTTTGGTATTTTTTTCATGATTCTAAAACTAGACCAAGCAAAAGTATCAATCACCATCATAAACATTACACCTACTAAAGCTGCAATTGGTACTTGTTCTATATATTTATCTGCAAATAGAATAAAAACTAAAAGGGTAACTGCCATCATCACTCCAGATAAACGTCCTCTACCTCCTGCATTGATATTTACCACTGTTTGACCAATCATACCACAACCTCCTGTTCCTCCAAACAAACCGCTTATAATATTACCAGCTCCTTGTGCTACACATTCTCTATTTCCGTTACCTCTAGTTTCTGTTAATTCATCTACTAAGTTCATAGTCATTAAAGATTCAATTAATCCAACAGAAGCCGCTAAAAAAGCAAACGGAAGAATGAAAAATAAGGTATCTGCATTAAATGGTAAGTTTTGCCATAATTCTAAATTAGGTGTAGGGAATTTACCAGATAAACCAGCTCCTCCTCCTTCTCTAATGTAAGAACCTACTGTACTGGTTTCTATACCTCCAAAAATTACAATTAAACTTGTAACCAATATTGCTGTTAATGCTGCTGGTATTTTTTTAGTAAGCTTAGGTAAGCCCCAAATAATTGCCATAGTTAAGAATACAAGCCCTAACATCGTTAATAGCTCTGTACCTTCCATCGGAATATTGGTATATTTTTTAAGCCCTTCCGCTGTTGTTTCTAATTTTTTATGCGTGAACATTTTAACCTGCGCTATAAAAATTACAATAGCAAGACCGTTTACAAACCCCATCATTACTGAGTGAGGTATTAATCTTACAAAGCGTCCCAATTTAAAAACACCCGCTAAAACTTGAATCAATCCCATTAAAACAACCGCTGCTAACAAATAATAATAGCCCATATTATCTATCGGTGCATCAAACAACATTCCTTTAGCATGGCCTTCTGCAATCATATGCACAAAAATAACAGCAACTGCACCAGCAGCTCCTGAAATTAATCCTGGTCTACCTCCAAAAATTGCTGTAATTAAACCAATTATAAAAGCTCCAGACAACGCCACTAAGGGATCTATTTGTGCTACAAAAGCGAACGCTACTACCTCTGGTATCATTGCTAATGAGACCGTCATACCAGCCAGCACATCATTTTTTATATTTCCTCCTAATATCTTCTTCAAATCTGTCATAATTAGTCTTTTAAAAAGTGGGCAAATATAGGGATTATTTCATGTTTTTAGGTTTATGGAACTTTAATTTTGTAAGGCGCTTTTTTTATCCTATTTTTGAACTTTGAAACTATCAAGCTAATTTGATAGCGACAAATGAGCAGAAAAACACTACTTACTTCTAAAGAAATTGAAATAATTCTGCATCGATTAGCATGTCAGTTAATCGAAAACCACAACGACTTTTCTAATACCGTTTTAATTGGTTTACAACCCCGAGGCACCTATTTAGCTCAACGTTTAACTAAATTATTACAGGAAGAGTACAATATTAAAGATTTAAAATTAGGATTGTTAGACATTACTTTTTACCGTGATGATTTTCGCAGAAAAGGAGAACCTCTTGAAGCAACTCCTACTAAAATTGATTTCTTAATTGAAAACAAAAATGTGGTGATTATTGATGATGTTTTATATTCTGGAAGAAGTGTTCGTTCTGCATTAACAGCATTACAAGCTTTTGGCAGACCTACAAACGTAGAACTTTTGGTATTAATAGATAGACGTTTTAGTAGACATTTACCTATTCAGCCTAATTATCGTGGACGACAAGTGGATGCTATTAACGAAGAAAAAGTAGTTGTTAACTGGAAAGAGACTCATAAAAAAGACGCAATTTACTTAGAACAAAAACAATCTAAAGATTGATCACAATGAAGCAGTTAAGTGTAGACCATTTATTAGGCATTAAATACCTCAACAAAAATGATTTAGATCTTATTTTTGAAACTGCTACCCATTTTAAGGAAGTGATAAACAGACCGATTAAAAAAGTTCCTTCACTTCGAGATATTACCATTGCCAACTTATTCTTTGAAAACAGTACACGTACCAAACTCTCTTTCGAATTGGCTGAAAAACGTTTATCGGCAGATGTAATTAACTTTTCTGCAAGTCAATCTTCAGTAAAAAAAGGAGAAACACTTATTGATACTGTTAATAACATTTTATCAATGAAAGTTGATATTGTGGTAATGCGTCATTCGAACGTAGGTGCTGGTGTCTTTCTGTCAAAACATGTAGATGCTAGAATAATAAACGCTGGAGACGGAACTCATGAGCATCCTACCCAAGCATTATTGGATAGCTTTTCTATGCGAGAAGCTTTAAATTCTGATTTGAAAGGGAAGAAAATTGTGATTGTAGGAGATGTCTTACACTCTCGTGTAGCTTTATCAAATATTTTCGCTTTACAATTACAAGGTGCCCAAGTAAAAGTTTGCGGACCAACAACCTTAATTCCTAGGTATATTTCAAGTTTAGGAGTCGAAGTGGAAACCAACTTAAAAAAAGCCTTAGAATGGTGTGATGTTGCTAATGTTTTACGTGTTCAGCATGAACGAATGGACATTAAGTACTTTCCTTCTACTCGTGAATACACACAACTTTTCGGAATAAACAAACAGGTTTTAGATAACCTTGGCAAGGATATTGTAATTATGCACCCAGGGCCAATTAACCGTGGTGTAGAATTAACAAGTGATGTTGCCGACAGTGATCAATCTATCATTTTAAATCAAGTAGAAAACGGTGTTGCCGTTCGTATGGCAGTTATATATTTGTTAGCCCAACAGATAAAAAGATAAATATGAAAATTGAACAAAACTCTGAATATATATTCATTTCTTCAGATGAAAATTCGTTTGAAGATTTTGCTGCTAATTTCAAAGAAAAACACTCAGAAATAAAAGAAAAACATGTAATTGTTTCAATTTCTGCAAATCTTAACATTGTGGAGAAAGATATTTTTGTATTTTTGGATTACGCAGAGTTACATCAACAAAATGGCACAACTTTTGTTTTAGTGTGTCCACGAGTAGATGTAGACAATTTTCCGGAGACTTTTAACATAGTTCCTACGTTACAAGAAGCAGAAGACATATTAGAAATGGAAAATATTCAGCGAGATTTAGGTTTTTAAAACCTTGGTTGCAACTAAATAAAACAATATAAATGATTAAAAAATTACTTTTTATTTCTTTTTTATTACTTTCTTCTATTAGTTTTTCACAAGAAAAATCGATAGAAAAGTTGGTTGCATCTCCAAATCCATTTTCAAACTCAACTACTATTTCATTCAACTCAACAAACAACCAAACTGTTTTAATTAGCGTTAAAAATGTATTAGGAAAAACTGTTTTTTCTAAAGAAATTGAAGCTGTTGAAGGAAGAAACACTTTTCCTTTTAGACGTAATGACTTAAGTTCTGGCATGTATATTTACGCTATTCAAAGTAACAAAGAATTTATTTCTAAGCGTTTCGTTATTCGATGAGTTTACAACTTACTATTTTAGGTTGCCATTCTGCGACTCCAAGAGTGAATGCATATCCTACCTCTCAATATCTAGAAATTAATAATCGTCATTTTTTAATTGATTGTGGTGAAGGTACGCAACGCCAAATGCGAAAATATAAGGTGGGCTTTTCTAAAATAGACCATATTTTTATTTCTCATTTACACGGTGATCACTTTTTTGGTTTAATCGGGTTAATTTCTACTTATGGAATTTTAAACAGAGAGAAGGACTTACACATTTACGGTCCTGAAGGCATTAAGGAACTTACCTTAATTCAGTTAAAATTAACTAAATCGTACACAAAATACAATTTAGTTTTTCATGAGTTAACATCTAAAGAAAGTGAATTAATTTTTGAAGATGATAAAGTTACTGTACATACTATTCCGTTAGATCATAGAATATATACCAACGGTTTTTTATTTGCTGAAAAACCAAAACCAAGAAATTTACATATAGATAATATTAAACAATATAGCGAAATAGAAACTTGCGATTATCACAATATAAAAGCAGGAAAAGATTTTGTTTTATCTACAGGTGAAATCGTTCCGAATTCAGAGTTAACTATAGATCCACCAAAAACCAAAAGTTTTGCCTTTTGTAGCGACACGTTATTTAAACCAGATATTGTTCCTATTATTAAAAATGTAACCGTTCTATATCACGAAGCTACCTTTTTAAAAGATCGTGAAGATTTATGTGAACGAACAAAACATGCTACAGCAGAACAAGCTGCTATAATTGCAAGAGATGCCAATGTTGAAAAATTAATTATTGGACACTACTCTAGCAGATATCCAGATCTTTCAGCATTTAAAAAAGAAGCAGAAACCGTTTTTGAAAACGTAGAACTTGCCGAAGCAGGTCAAACATATGATGCTTCACTCACTCTAGAATCGACATACTAACTAATATTGATTTGTTGATAATAAAACTAACGTACATGCAACTTCTGTTTCTATTTGCTGTTGTCTTAGCAATTTCATCAGTTCCATATTTTCGGTTCCTGGATTAAAAATAACTCTTCGTGGTTGTAAACTTATAATATAGTCGTAATACTCTTTTTGTCGCTGCGGATTCAAATATAACGTAACTGTATCTATATTTTTAAAAGCAGGAGTACCCGTAACAATTTCTACATCCATTACAGTTCCTATTCGTAAACCCACAGCAACAACTTCTTTATTATTTTTTCTTAAACTGTGTATGGCTCTATTAGCATAACGATCAGGGTTTTGTGATGCACCCAGCACTAATGTAACGTTTTTCATTTGTTAAGGTTCCGTTAAAATGTATTAAACTAAGTAACAAAGATACATATTGATGCGTCTCTTATACATTAAAACTACTCAAATCAACCGAAATGAAAAAATTATTATTGCTACTTGTGCTTGTAATATCTACAACCTCAATAGCACAAATGAGAAAAACTGACTTGCCTAAAGGAAATATTTCTGGAAAAGTTATAGACAAAACAACAAATGAACCACTGCCTTACGTTAATATCATCGTTCGTGATATGGCTAAAAAGGTAATTACAGGTGGAATTACCGATGATAATGGTCTTTTTAAAATCAAAGATATTCCAGAAGGAAAAAGTATTGTTGAAATTCAATTTATTGGATACAAAACAGTTTCTAAAGAAATTAACATTACAAGTGGAAATCGAAATTTAGAATTAGACACTATTGCTTTAGAAGAAGACTTAACTACACTAGATGAAGTTGAAGTTCGTGCTGAAACTTCTACTGTGGTTCAAAAAGTAGATAGAAAAGTTATTAATGTTGGTAAAGACTTAACCTCTGCGGGTACTACAGCATCTGAATTATTAAACAATGTGCAATCGGTAAGTGTAGATAGCCAAACAGGTGCAATTAGTTTACGTGGTAACGAAAATGTTCGTGTACTTGTAGACGGCAAACCAACTAATATTAGTGCAGCACAATTGTTAAAACAAATTCCGTCCTCTTCTATTAAAAGTATTGAATTAATTACCAATCCATCAGCAAAATACAACCCAGAAGGAATGAGTGGTATCATCAATATTATATTAAATAAAAACGCAAATATGGGCTTTAATGGTTCAATAGATACCGGAGTTACTGCAGGACATTATGTACGTTACAATGCTTCTACTAATATGAACTACAAAACTGGTGATGTAAACTTCTTTGTAAACTACGGTTACAATGGTGGAGATAATTATAACTACGGTTTTGTAGATAGACCTGCTGCTGATATCTTACAAGATTTTAAATTTATTAACGAAAACCGATCACATCTGGTAAAGGTAGGTGCAGATATTTATGTAAACGATAAAAACACGTTGTCTTTATATACCACTCAAAACTGGTACAACGGAGGTGGTAGTGGATCTACCATAATTACTGAAAACAATGCTATTACGAGTAATGCTTATAACATACAATTACAAGACAATCATACGGCTGCTTACAACTTAAATTATAAAATTGATTTTGAAAAGAAAGGACATAATTTAGAGTTTGAAGCAAATTACTCTGAAACTAATGGTGTTGAAGATTCTTCTAACACAGATAGTGTAAGTCCAACAGATGGTAGTTTAAATTATCTTACAGATATTACAAATGATCAAAATAGTACTCAGGTTAATTTAGATTATACCAATCCTGTATCAGAAAATGGTAAGCTGGAAATTGGTTTAGAATTCCGTCAGAATAAAACTGACAACGACAATGTAACAGATCAATCGGGAAATCCCAATTCAAATTTCTCTTATGACAGAAATATTTATTCGGGTTATGTAAATTACAATCACAAACTTGGCAAGTTAAACATGCAATTAGGAGCCCGTTTAGAACAATATGATATAGAAGGATTCTTTAACCAAGAAGGAGAGGGTTCTGCTAAAGTAACTGATGAAATTTTTAGTGTATATCCATCGGCTTTTTTTACCTATGATGCTACTGAAAAAGATCAATTCCAAGTGAGTTATAGCAGAAGAGTTGATAGACCTGGGATTGGGCAAGTAAACCCTATTAGAGAATGGAGTACCCCGTTAATTACCTCTATTGGTAATCCAAATTTACGTCCTCAATTCACAAATTCGATCGAATTTAATTTTACACATCAAATTAAAGGAGGTTCATTTACACTAGGTTCTTTTTACCGAAACATTAATGATGTTATTTCTCGTGTAACGTATAAAGATCCTAATGACCCTAATGATGTTCGTCAAATTTTATCACATACTAATTTTGAAGATACTGATGCCTACGGGCTAGAATTTTCAGCTAATCTAAAGTTAGCTAAATGGTGGAGAGCAAACCTAAGTACAGAAGTATATACTCAAAAACAATTTGGAACAGTTGATTTAAATGATCCAAATGCTGAACCTTTAGAAGTAAATGCAGATACTTTTAATGCAAGAATTAGCAATAGTTTTACTGCAACAGAAGACTTACGCTTTCAATTATTTGCAATGTATCGTGGTCCACAGGACGGGATTCAATTTAACCGCAAAACCATGTGGATGGTTAATACTGGAGCAACTTATAATGTGTTAGATGGTAAAGGAACTCTTTCTTTTAGAGTGAATGATATTTTTAAGGGAATGAAATTTGCTTTCGACTCTAACAATCCATACGTACAAAATGGTCAATTTAACTGGGAAAGTCAAACAGTTTACTTCGGTTTTAACTATCGTTTTGGTAGTGGTAAAAATAAAGCAAAACAAAGACGTCGTAGAGATAGTAATGAAAAACAAGGAGGCGGTGGCTTCATTTAATTGGGGATTATAAATAAAAAATCCGAAGGTATTTCCTTCGGATTTTTTTATATTAATCTTAAAATAAAATCTTTTTTACCAACGAATTACTACAGAACCCCAAGTAAACCCACTACCAAAAGCAGCTAAGACAACTAAATCTCCTTCGTTTATCTTTCCTAACTCCCAAGCTTCTGTTAATGCAATAATTACTGAAGCAGCAGTAGTATTACCATACTTCATTATATTGTTATACACTTTATCATCTGGTAACTGAAACTTCTTTTGGATAAATTGTGCAATACGTAAATTTGCTTGATGCGGAATTAACATATCAATATCTTCCTTTTTTAATCCGTTTGCTTCTAATCCTTCATTAATAGCTTCAGAAAAACGAACAACAGCATGTTTAAACACAAACTGACCATTCATATAAGGATAATACGATGTATCATCTGGGTCATTGGCTTCCATTATTTCTGGCACCCAACGTTGAGTAGAGGGGCCAATTAAAGCTAACTCTTTAGCATGAACTCCTTCGGAGTGTAAGTGTGTAGATAAAATTCCTTTTCCTGTTTCTTCACTTCTAGAAAGTACAGCAGCTCCTGCTCCATCACCAAAAATAACCGTTACACCACGTCCACGTGTAGAGCGCTCTAAACCACCAGAATGATTTTCAGAACCAATTACCAAAATATTTTTATACATCCCAGTTTTAATGAACTGATCTGCTACTGATAATGAATAAATAAATCCTGAACATTGGTTACGAATATCTAATGCTCCAATAGTTGGCATACCTAATAAGTCTTGAACCTGTACTCCACCTCCTGGAAAATACATATCTGGGCTCAATGTAGCGAAGATGATAAAATCTATATCATCTTTAGTTAAACCAGCACGTTCAATGGCAATTTTAGCAGCTTTTGCTCCCATAACTGCAGTTGTATCTCCTGTTTTTGGATCTATCCATCTTCTTTCTTTAATTCCAGTTCTTTCTTGAATCCATTCATCACTAGTATCCATCCACTGCTTTAAGTCATTATTAGTTACCACGTTTTCTGGAACATAGTATCCTAAACCTGTAATTTTTGAACTATACATAATTATATATGGTTGTTTTTAAGTTGTTTGCAAATTTTCAGCCCGTAAAAGTATGAATTTTAAACTTTTGCACAAAATCCCATATATCATTATGTTGTCGTTATACTAAAAACTGAAACAAATCTGGCTTATCATTAAGGTAGTCACCATAAAAATTATGTAATTTCATTTTGGCAATTAACGGCTCTAAGTCTAAAGCTGATTTCAATTCTAGTCCAACAACCGCTGCTCCATTTTCTCGATTAGTTTTTTTAGTGTATTCAAAATGCGTGATATCATCTGTTGGCCCTAAAATATCGACCACAAATTCTCTTAAAGCTCCAGCACGCTGTGGAAATTTAATTATGAAGTAATGTTTTAAATTAGCATATAATAAAGCACGTTCTTTAATTTCGGCAGTTCTTGTGATATCATTATTACTTCCACTTACAACACACACTACATTTTTACCTTTTATTTCTTCTGCGTATTGATCTAAAGCTGAAATACTCAAAGCTCCTGCAGGCTCAACAACAATAGCATCCTTATTATAAAGTTCTAAAATAGTTTCACATACTTTTCCTTCAGGTACTGTAATCATATCATCTAAATTCTGCTTACATATCGCAAAGTTTAAATCGCCTACTCGCTGAACAGCTGCACCATCTACAAATTTTTCAATGTATTTGAGTTCTGTATTTTTATTATTTCTAATAGAAGTTGTCATGGATGGTGCACCTTCTGGCTCAACTCCAATAATTTTTGTTTTTGGTGATAATTGCTTAAAAACAGTTGATAATCCAGAAGACAATCCGCCACCCCCAACAGCCACAAAAACATAGTCTATAGGCTCTGTTGCTTGGTTTAAAATCTCTAAAGCTAAAGTTGCCTGACCTTCAATAACTTTTTCATCATTAAAAGGATGAATGAATGTTTTGTTTAATCGCTGGCATTCTAACATTGCAGCGTGATAAGAATCATCATAAGTATCTCCTTGCAAAACAATTTCTATATACTCTTCACCGAACATTTTCACCTGCTCCACTTTTTGTTTAGGTGTTGGTGAAGGCATATAAATAGTGCCTTTAATTTTCAATAGCTTACACGACAATGCGACACCTTGCGCATGATTTCCTGCACTTGCACAAACAATTCCATTTTCAATTTCAGTTGCAGAAAGTGAAGACATTTTATTATATGCTCCTCTAATTTTATAAGACCGTACTTGTTGCAAGTCTTCTCGTTTAAACAATATTTTGCTATTAAATTTTTTTGAATACTGAAGATTTTCTAATAAAGGTGTAACCGAAGCTACAGCCTTTAATTTTAAGGCTGCATCTTCTACTGCTTTTAATGTTGGAAAGTAAGTTGTTTTGACTTCCATATTTATATTTTAAACCAAAACTGAAGTTTCAGATTTAACGTCTACTTTTATTGTTTTCATTGCTTTCATTGCCCCACGTAACTCTTTTCCAATTTTTTCTATTGGATGATTTCTTATTGCATCGTTTACAGAAATCAACTCAACATTATCAACCGCATTCGACTTTGCAAATGGTTTTCCTATGATGTCTGTTTTAACCGTTTTCATAAAATCTACTAACAAAGGTTTTGCTGCGTGATCAAATAAATAACAACCATATTCTGCTGTATCTGAAATAACTCTGTTCATTTCAAACAATTTCTTTCTAGCAATAGTATTCGCAATTAATGGTAATTCGTGTAATGACTCATAATACGCAGAATCTTCAATAATACCAGTACTAACCATCGTTTCGAAAGCCAACTCTACTCCTGATTTCACAAACGCAACTAACAGCACTCCATTGTCAAAAAATTCTTGTTCTGAAATATAATCTGGTGTTAAAGCGGTTTTTTCGAAAGCTGTTTCTCCTGTTGCTGCTCTCCATTTTAAAAGATTCACATCGTCATTTGCCCAATCTTCCATCATGGTCTGAGAGAAATGACCTGAAATAATATCATCCATATGTTTTTGAAATAACGGACGCATAATATCTTTTAATTCTTCAGATAATTCAAAAGTTTTAATTTTTGCAGGATTTGATAAACGATCCATCATATTCGTAATTCCTCCGTGCTTTAAAGCTTCTGTAATCGTTTCCCAACCAAACTGAATTAATTTAGCCGCATAATTGGCATTTATTCCTTGTTCAACCATTTTATCGAAACATAAAATAGATCCTGTTTGTAAAACTCCACATAAAATGGTTTGCTCTCCCATTAAATCACTTTTCACTTCAGCTACAAAAGAAGATTCTAAAACCCCTGCTCTATGTCCGCCAGTTGCCACAGCATAAGCTTTAGCTTGTGCCCAACCTTTGTTTTCTGGATCATTTTCAGGATGCACTGCTATGAGCGTTGGCACACCAAAACCGCGTTTATATTCTTCTCTCACTTCAGTTCCTGGGCATTTTGGAGCTACCATAATTACAGTAATGTCCTTGCGTATTTGTGTACCTTCTTCAACGATATTAAACCCGTGAGAATAACTTAACGTTGCTCCTTTTTTCATTAAAGGCATTACTGCATTAACCACACTTGTATGTTGTTTGTCTGGTGTTAAATTCAACACTAAATCTGCTGTAGGAATTAACTCGTCGTATGTTCCTACGTTAAAATCGTTGGTTGTTGCATTTTTGTATGAATCGCGTTGCTCATCAATAGCTACTTGACGTAAAGCATAAGAAATATCCAATCCAGAATCCCTCATATTCAAACCTTGATTTAGGCCTTGAGCACCACAGCCTACAATTACTATTTTTTTATCTTCTAATGCTTTTACACCATCTTCAAACTCTGAAGCATCCATAAAGCGGCATTTTCCTAATTGTTCTAATTGTTGTCTTAATGATAATGTGTTAAAATAATTTGCCATTTTACTATTTTTTTATTGTTGAAATGCCTCTAGCATTTTTGAAATTTCCATTGGTTCTTTTGTGACTGAAATGCGTCCTGATCTTGTAAATTGCAAGATTCCAAAAATACTTAATTCTCTATGTAGTAATTCAATTTCACTTTTCCTACCTGATTTTTCAAGCACAAAAAACTCTTTATTTACTGTAACTATTCTTGCGTTACTATCTTTAATAATATTTTGAATTTGTCGTTCGTTGAACAATAAATCTGATTTTACTTTAAACAAACAAGATTCCTGGTAAATAGTCTCATCATCTGTATGATAAAATGCTTTAATAACTTCAACTTGTTTTTCGATTTGACCAATGATTTTTTTCATTTGCTCTTCTGTGATCTTCACAAGAATTGTAAAACGAGAAACACCTTCAATCTCTGAAACTGATGAATTAATACTTTCTATATTTATATGTCTACGTTGAAAAATCGCCGAAATACGATTTAACAATCCGATATTATTTTCGGTGTAAACAGAAACCGTGTATAATTGTTTTTCTTGACTCATATTAACTTAATCTTATATCTGAAACACTTGCTCCTGTTGGTATCATAGGAAATACATTATCTTCTTTTTCTACTGAAACTTCTAAAAAATAAGCTTCTTTAGCATCCATCATTTCTTTTACAGCAGCTGCTAAATCTTCTCTTTTAGTTACTTTTTTAGCTTTTATGTAATACCCTTCTGCAATAGTAATAAAATTTGGATTTTGAATTTCGGTTGAAGCATAGCGCTTATCAAAAAAAAGTTGTTGCCATTGACGAACCATACCTAAAAAATCATTATTTAATACCACAATTTTTACAGGCACTTTAGTTTGAAAAATGGTTCCTAATTCTTGAATGGTCATTTGGTAACCTCCATCTCCAATAATAGCAACAACCTCTCTATGGGGTGCAGCCATTTTTGCTCCAATTGCTGCTGGAAGCGCAAAACCCATTGTTCCTAAACCTCCCGATGTTATATTACTTTTAGTTTCGTTAAATTCTGCGTAACGACACGCTATCATTTGGTGCTGACCAACATCACTCACTATTGCTGCCTTTCCTTTACTTTGATTGTTTATTTCTTTTAAGACTTCACCCATTGTTAAGCCTTCTTTTGTTGGATTTAAATCGCCATTAATTACTTTTTCTACTTCAATTTTGTATAAATCTTTAAATTTCTGATGCCATTCATGATGTGAATTTTCATTTAACAAAGGCAATAATGCTTTTAGTGATGCTTTTGCATCTCCCAAAACAGCTACTTCTGTTTTTACATTCTTATCAATTTCAGCAGGATCAATTTCAAAATGAATGACTTTTGCTTGTTTAGCATAGGTTGCTAAATTTCCTGTTACACGATCGTCAAAACGCATTCCTATTGCTATTAAAACATCACATTCGTTCGTTAAAACATTTGGTGCGTAATTACCGTGCATACCAACCATTCCAACATTTAAACGATGGCTTGTTGGTATTGCAGAAGCTCCTAAAATAGTCCAAGCAGATGGTAATCCCGATTTTTCTATTACTGCTTTAAATTCTGCTTCAGCTTCTCCTAGAATTATACCTTGTCCCCAAACCACTAAGGGTTTTTTGGCTTCATTAATTAATTTTGCTGCAGCTTTTAGAGCAGTTGTGTTAGTTTTTGGTACGGGAATATAACTACGTATTCCTGTACACTTTTCATATTTAAAATCGAATTCATCAAACTGTGCATCTTTTGTAATATCGATTAAAACTGGCCCTGGTCTTCCACTTTTTGCGATATAAAATGC
Organism: Tenacibaculum adriaticum; assembly: GCF_008124875.1. Classification (GTDB taxonomy): domain Bacteria; phylum Bacteroidota; class Bacteroidia; order Flavobacteriales; family Flavobacteriaceae; genus Polaribacter; species Polaribacter adriaticus. Next base: position 63,393 of record NZ_VNIA01000005.1, on the reverse strand, counting down.
TTTTGCCAAAACTTCTGGAATTTCTGAAGCCTTAGTCACTTGATGATTCCATTTTGTTACTGGAGTTGAAATTCCAATAATATCTGTTTCTTGAAAAGCATCTGTACCTAATAAATGAGACCCTACTTGACCTGTAATACAAACCATAGGTGTAGAATCTATTTGAGCGTCTGCAATTCCTGTTATCAAATTCGTTGCGCCTGGTCCAGAAGTAGCGATTGCTACTCCTACTTTTCCAGAAATACGTGCATAACCTTGAGCTGCGTGTGTAGCTCCTTGTTCGTGACGTGTTAAAACGTGATGAATTTTATCTTGATATTTATATAATTCATCATAAACTGGCATAATTGCTCCGCCAGGATAACCGTAAAGAATGTCAACACCTTCCGCTAATAAACATCTCACTACGGCTTCACTTCCAGAAATGCGCTCCGTTACTTGGGTTTTTATATCTGTTTTTTCTATTGTTTGTGTTTCCTTCATAATAAAAAAAATTAAAATTCATCTGTTACACAACCTTTTGAAGCTGATGAAACTGTTTTTGCATATTTATATAAAACACCTCTTGAGAATTTAAGCTCAGGAGCTGCCCATTGTTTTTTTCTTTCTGCTAATTCTCCTGCTGAAACGTCTAACGTTATACTATTTGTTTCTGCGTCAATGGTTATTATATCTCCATCTTTTACCAAAGCAATTGCTCCACCTTCTTGAGCTTCAGGTGTAATATGACCAACCACAAAACCGTGTGTTCCTCCTGAAAAACGACCATCTGTAATTAAAGCAACATCCTTACCTAATCCTGCGCCCATAATTGCTGCTGTTGGCTTTAACATTTCTGGCATTCCTGGTCCTCCTTTTGGACCTTCGTAACGAATCACAATAACATCTCCTTTTTCTACTTTTCCATCGCGAATTCCATCATTCGCTTCATATTCACCTTCAAAAACTTTTGCTTTTCCTATAAATTTTAACCCTTCTTTTCCTGTTATTTTAGCGACACTTCCTTCTTCAGCTAAATTGCCGTACAACATTCTTAAATGTCCAGAGATTTTAATAGGATTTTCAATCGGTTTAATAACGTCTTGCCTTTCTGTTAGATCAGCAACGTCTAATAAATTTTCTGCTATTGTCTTTCCTGTTACTGTTAAACAATCACCGTGAAGTAATCCTTTTTTAAGAAGATATTTTAATACAGCTGGAATTCCACCAACGGCGTGAACATCTTCCATTAAATACTTTCCACTTGGTTTTAAATCGGCCAAAAATGGTGTCGTATCACTTATCTTTTGAAAATCTTTCAATGTAAAATCAATATCTGCTGCTCTTGCTATCGCCAAAAAGTGCAATACAGCATTTGTAGACCCTCCCAAAATGGTGACTAAACGAATTGCATTTTCCAATGATTTTTTAGTGATAATATCTGAAGGCTTAATATCTTTTTCCAACAACAATTGCATAGCTTCTCCTGCTTTTACTGATTCCTCTTTTTTAGCATCACTTAATGCTGGATTTGAAGAATTGAAAGGTAATGTCATCCCTAAAGCTTCAATCGCAGATGCCATGGTATTTGCAGTATACATACCTCCACATGCACCAGCACCTGGACATGCTTTTTCAACAATACTCTGATATTCTGTTTCGCTCATAGTACCAGCAACTTTGCTCCCCCAAGCTTCAAAAGCAGAAACAACATCCAATTTTTTTCCGTTATGGCAACCAGAATCAATCGTTCCTCCATACACCAAAATACTCGGTCTATTTAAACGAATCATAGCCATTAAAGCCCCTGGCATATTTTTATCGCAACCAACAACTGTTATCAAACCATCATAACTCATGGCTTGTACTACAGTTTCCATAGAATCAGCTATGATATCTCGAGAAGGCAATGAATAACGCATTCCCGGAGTTCCCATAGAAATACCATCACTCACACCAATCGTATTAAAAATAAGGCCAACTACCTCTTTTTTTTGAGTTCCTTCTTTAACCAGTTTAGCTAAATCATTTAAATGCATATTACAAGGATTGCCTTCATAACCTGTACTTGCAATACCTATAATAGGTTTATAAAAATCTTCATTGGTTAATCCTATGGCATGTAGCATTGCTTGTGCTGCTGGCTGTGTTGGGTCTTGTGTTACTGTTTTACTGTATTTATTAAGCTTCATTATACTGATTGTAATTTGCGTTTTCCTACTACTAAATCTTTATACATATGCATTAATTTGTATCCAAAAGATTGCTCCCATGCTAATGGAAAATGATATTCATCCAAAGATTTTAATCCAACAACTTCTGCTGCAGTTCCTGTAAAAAAAGCGCTATCTGCCTGTTTTAAATCACTTAGGGTAAAATGCTTTTCTTCTACTTCAAAACCTTCTTCTTTGCATAATTCTATAATTGTATTTCTTGTGATACCTGCCATTATATGACCGCGTGGTGGGGTTATTAACTTATTACCTTTTTCCATAAACACATTAGCTCCAGAGCATTCCGCTACATTCTCATTCATATCTAAGAGTAACGCTTCATCAAAGCCTTTTTGTTTCGCTTCATTTGTAGATAAAATAGAATTCACATAATGACCTGTTACTTTTGTTTCTACAAAACAAGATTTTGGATTGGGCCTTTGAAAGCTAGAGGTCATAACTCTTAAGAGCTTATCTCCCATATACTTACCCCATTCCCAACATTGAATTGTTAAATTGACCTCAGCAGACGTTCGTAAGCTCATATCAGCACCTGTTGTAATTAGCGGACGGATATAAGCATCTTTTAAGTTGTTTTTTTCTAATAACTTATAAGTAATTTCACACAACTCTTCTGGCGTATACTTAAATTCCATATTCATTACTTGAGCTCCTTTTATAAGTCTTTTAAAATGCTCTAATGGTTTAAATATTTTTACACCTTCATTTGTATTATAAGCTCTAATACCCTCAAACACACCATTACCATAATGTAAAGTCTGTCCGTATAAGTTAATATTTGTTTCTGCTGGATTAAGAAATTTTCCGTTGTGGAAAATGTAGCTATCATTGTTGTAATACATAGTTATTTATTATGAATTCAAAGTTATTTTTTACTACTCTTTTAAACTTTACTATTAGATTAATGTTCCAAGACCAATCAACCATATAAAACAATTAAATTATTGATTTTCAACACATTAAAATACTTATTTTTATGACACCCATTATAAAAAAAAGCCTGTATCATAGTAATGAATACAGGCTTTTTATATAATAAACTATCTGTATCAACTCGGTTGTGAGCTAATAATGACAATAATTAAAATTACTATTATGTTGAGATTGTTATTCAATATTCTTGTTTTTATTTATAAAAAAAAGCTTTCCATTTAAGGAAAGCTTTTTATCTATTATATAAAATATTACATTCCTTATCCTTGTGAACTAATCACAATAATGACAATAGAAATGATATTTAAGATTTGTTTTTTCATTTATTGATGTAAATATCAAAAAAAAAATTGGTAAAAGTGTATTATTTTAAAAAATATTAAACAAAAGTTATGTCTTTTTTTTCTTTAGATGGTAAATATCATTAGATCTATTAAATATTTCTTTATATATTTTACTGCTTATCTACTTTCAAAAAAAACAAACGCTACAATTAATTATTGCTCTCTCCTCTGTTTCTCTTCCCTGAATAAGCCACAACTCCATGTTCTACTAAATCCAATCCTTTCTCTTCTTCCTCCGGAGTTACTCTTACACCTAATGTATTTTTAAGAATTAAGAACACTATGGCAGATAATATAATTGCCCATACAGCATAGGCTAAAGCGCCTATAAACTGTGCTCCTAATTGAGCTCCACCTCCACCATTAAACAATCCAATACCTTTATCCCCATCAATTCCCCAAAGACCAATAACTATAGTACCCCACACACCAGCTACACCATGAACTGAGGATGCTCCAATTGCATCGTCTATTTTTAATTTCTTTTCTATAAATTCAATAGAAAACACTACTAAAATACCGCCTACTAAACCAGCTAAAATTGCTCCGCTATCACTCATATTACCACAACCGGCAGTAATACTAACCAAACCTGCTAATACACCATTTAAGGTTTGTGCTAAGTTTGGTTTTCCGTACCAAATCCAAGTAGTTATTAACGCTCCTAAACCTCCAGCAGCAGCAGCTAAATTTGTAACAAGTACTACATTTGATGCTGCTATTGCATCTGAACCTCCCCAAGCTAGTTGTGAGCCTCCATTGAAACCGAACCAACCAAGCCACAATATAAACACACCTAAAGTTGCATAAATTTGGTTATGTCCTGGAATAGCGATTACTTTTCCATCTATAAACTTGCCCGTTCTTGGACCTACAATAAATGCTGCGACTAAGGCTGCCCATCCACCAACAGAGTGCACAATAGATGATCCTGCAAAATCAATAAATTCAGCAGGCATAATACCTTCAGTATTATTTAACCAACCACTATTCCATTCCCATCCGCCTGCAATTGGATAGATTAACGCTGTCATTACAATTGAAAAAATTGCATATGTAGAATATTTTGTTCTACCAGCAATTGCTCCAGAAACAATTGTTGCGGCAGTAGCTGCAAACATAGTTTGGAAAAATAAATCTGCTCCTTCACCTTGCATTAAACCACTCCAAAAGAATACTCCATTGTCTGAGCTTCCATACATTAAAGAATACCCTACAAACCAATACGTTATTGATCCCACGCAAATATCCAGTAAATTTTTCATAGCGATATTTACTGCATTCTTAGATCTCGTCATACCTGATTCTACAAGGGTAAACCCAGCTTGCATGAAGAACACTAGAATACCTGCTAAAAGCATCCATAACATTCCCATGTCTCCTTTGATACCTTCTATCTGTTTAGCTACATCTTGTACAACTTCTTGCTCTGTAATTGTTAATAATAAGTTAGTTATCATAGTTTATTTATATAGTTAATTATTGTTTTATTTTTAAAATTTGTAAACAGCAGCGACTAAGAACGATGCTAAACTGCTTTGTGGCGTAGCATCATTATCTAGAAAAAAATCATCTGAACTAGAATCTAAACGTAATTCAGGAATGATAGTTAAATCTCCTACTATATAATTTCCAGATAAAGTAGCAACAAAGACACTTGATTCTGAAATCCCGGTACCTATTGGATCGAAATCTACACTTGTATCTTGTTTAAAATATTCTGCTCTTAAACCTAGTATAAAATCTTCATTTATAGAATATTGAGGATATAATGCTAGTCCACCAAAACCAATGTTTAAATCATCATTATTAAAATAAGCGGCATTTATTCCTAAAAAGAAGTTCTTAGTAATATCAAAACCTCCTGTATAATCAATTTCAAAACCACCATTATCATATAAGAAATTTAAGAATTGATCAGAATATCCAATTTGAGCTCCCATAGCGTACTTACCATTTGGATTTAACTCTGTTGCATCTGTCGGATTCATCACTGCTAACATTAAAGACCAGTCATCTGAAAGTGTAAAATCTGCTTTTAATCCAGTATGACTAAAAGGTCCATAAGAAAATAAATAGGATGTACTATAGTTGAAGTTTCCTATTGGTGAAATTACTTCATACCCTAAGAACGTATTAAAATTACCTAGTGTTAACTTCACAGACTCACTTATATTCAAATATGCATATAATTGATTAACAATGTTCCCTGTATCTGAATACATTGGTGAAGCAAAAATTGCATCAGTACCTCTTGGACCAAAAACTAAATCTGCTACGAAACCTGCTTTTTTGCCCTCATAAGATACGATTACATTTGCCATACCTAATGCAAACCCTGGTAAATTTGCAAAGGATGATCCTGGTGCTGTTTCATATGGTGCATTGATATTAGTTTTGTGATAAGCATCAATACTTCCTGATAATGAAAACTTTTTTTCTTGTGCAATAATTGTTAATTGACAAATAGCTATTAATACTATTGCAAGTGATTTTCTTTTTAACATATTTGTAGAGTTTGGTTTTCTACGCATAAAAATGCTTCAAAAAATACTCATATACAAATAGTTACAAATTTAACACACATTTAAAACGATTTTGTAAAAAGTAGGTATTAAAAAAAAGGGCTGTATTTTTTTAATCTTTCAAAATGAAGATTTTAAAAATGTCTAAAAATATAAGTTGTGAAAAATAAAGATGAAATTTTATCAATATGATAAAAATGACTACACTATTAAAAAAAATGTAAAAAACACCTAAAATAAGGTGTTTTTATTGTGTTTTAATCAATTTTAAATTGATAATAATCGTAAAAAACGTCAAATAACTCAAAAACATTGTGAAAAACATAACTGTTTTTAATTAATTATTTTTTGATAAATTTTGTCAAATAATAGTAGACTGTCCCATATGTATATTTTGAAAATTAATATTACTATCATCTTGATTTTGAATATAATCCGCAATAAAATCTCCTACTTTACTTGTTGAAAAAGGTTTATTGGGATTTAGATCTTCGGTGGTAATTCCTAATTCTAATGATTTTTGTACCGCTTTCTCTATTGCTAAAAATTCTTCGTTTAAGCCTAAATGCTCTAGCAACATTGCCGCTGATAAAATAGATGCTAATGGATTCGCTATATTTTTTCCTTTTGCCTGCGGAAAAGAACCGTGAATTGGTTCAAACAAAGCATTCTCTTTCCCTATAGATGCTGATGCTAACAACCCTATAGAACCTCCTATAACACTTGCCTCATCAGAAATAATATCCCCAAAAAGATTTTCAGTTAAAATTACATCAAACTGTTTTGGATTTAGTATTAATTGCATTGCAGCATTATCAACAAATAAAAAATCTAATGTTACATCTGTATATTGGCTCGCTAAAGCAGTTACTGTTTTTCGCCACAATCTTGAAGTTTCTAAAACATTCGCTTTATCTACTAATGTTAATTTTTTTCGTCTGTTTTGTGCAGCTTGAAATGCTAAATGTGCTATTCTTTCAATCTCGTCAACTGTGTAAGAACATCCATCAAAAGCAACTTTACCATCATCACTTAAACTTTTATCACCAAAATAAATTCCACCTGTTAACTCTCTATAAATAGTTATGTCTGTTCCTTCTATTCTTTCTCTTTTTAAAGGAGATTTTTCTATCAATCGGTCATAAGCTTTTACTGGACGAACATTACAAAACAAGCCTAATTCTTTACGCAATCGTAATAAACCTTGTTCTGGACGCACCTTTGCAGTAGGATCATTATCATATTTAGGATCACCAATAGCACCAAATAAAACAGCATCTGATTTTTCACATAATATTATTGTTTCTTCTGGTAAAGGGTTTCCTGTTTGATCAATAGCACAAGCTCCCATTAACCCTTCTTTATATAAAAAAGTATGATCAAAAACATCTGCGATAGCATTTAATGCTTTTTTTGCTTGAGCAGTTACTTCAGGTCCTATACCGTCTCCAGGTATTACTGTTATATTAAATTTCATTGTTTTCTTTTTTATGAAGACATTGCCTGCTCATCAATCTTTATTGACTTACAGGCAATACCTTAAAATAAATATTCTTTTATATATTACTTAATTCAAAAGCTGCTATTTTTTTCTTCTTACTTATTAAAAAATCTATATCATCATAGCCATTTAACAAGCAGAGCTTTTTATAAGGATCTATTTCAAAATCTATATTTCCTATATCTGTTCTTAAAATTTGATTTTCTAAATCAATAATTATTTTTGTTTCAGGATTAGCTGTTACTTTTTCTAATAATTTGGTTAAAAACACTTTAGAAACTTGTATGGGTAATATGCCATTATTTAGTGCATTTCCTTTAAAAATATCGGCAAAAAAACTACTAATAACTACTTTAAACCCATAACCTGACAACGCCCAAGCAGCATGTTCTCTACTAGAACCGCAACCAAAATTATCTCCAGCTATTAAAATACTTCCTTTATAAGCTGAGTTATTTAAGATAAATTTTTCATTAATACTTCCGTCTTTATTGTAACGCCAATCTTTAAACACATTATCTCCAAAACCTTTTTTATCTGTTGCTTTTAAAAAACGAGCGGGTATAATTTGATCTGTATCTATATTTTCTATGGACAAAGGCACAGCTGTATCTATTAATTTAACAAATTTCTCCATTAGTTTAAATGATTTGTAAAGTTGATAATTTTACCTTCTATTGCCGTAGCAGCCGCCATTAAAGGACTTGCTAAAATAGTTCTTGCTCCTTGACCTTGACGACCTTCGAAATTCCTATTAGATGTTGAGACACAGTATTCTCCTTCTGGAATTTTATCATCATTCATGGCTAAACACGCAGAACATCCTGGTTGACGCAACTGAAATCCTGCTTTTTCAAAAATGTCTTGTAATCCTTCTTCTTCTATTTGTTTTGCTACTCTTTGAGATCCTGGTACTAACCAAGCATTCACATTCTTTGCTTTCTGTTTGCCTTCAACATAGGCCGCTGCAACTCTAAAATCTTCAATTCTTGAGTTTGTACAACTACCTATGAAGACAAAGTTTATAGGCTTATTAATTAGAGATTCTCCTTTTTTAAAATTCATATAGGCCAATGACTTCTCAAAAGAAGTATCGTTTTCAGTAGGTATGTTTTCTGATATTTTAATTCCCATCCCTGGATTTGTTCCGTAAGTAAGCATTGGTTCTATATCTTCTGCATCAAAAGAATACTCTTTATCAAAAATTGCATCAGCATCAGTAGATAAAGTTTTCCAATAAGCTACTTTTTTATCAAAAACAGCATCTTTTGGAGCAAATTCTCTTCCTTTTACATACTCAAAAGTTGTTTCATCTGGAGCAATCATTCCTCCTCTTGCTCCCATTTCGATACTCATATTACATACAGTCATACGCCCTTCCATAGACATTTCTTCAAACACATTCCCAGCATATTCACAAAAAAATCCTGTACCAGAATTAGTGCCTAGTTTTGCTATTATGTATAAAATTACATCTTTGGGTAAGACTCCTTTTTTTAATTTACCGTTTACATTTACTCGTAAACTTTTTGGTTTTTCTAGCAACAAACATTGACTCGCAAAAACTTGTGCTACTTGACTAGTACCAATACCAAACGCAATAGTACCAAATGCTCCGTGTGTAGATGTATGGCTATCTCCGCACACCATGGTCATCCCTGGTTGCGTAATTCCTAATTCTGGTGCTATAACGTGTACAATACCATTATTTTCGTTTCCTAAATTATATAAAGTAATCTTATTTTTCTCACAGTTCTTGGTTAGTTGATCTAATTGATTACGAGACAACTCATCTTTAATCGGTAAATGTTGGTTTACTGTTGGTGTATTATGGTCGGCAGTAGCAACTATTTTATCTGGGCGAGCAATTGGAATATTTCGTTCTTCTAATTCTTTAAATGCTTGCGGACTTGTTACTTCATGAATTAGATGTTTATCTATATACAAAACCTGTGGTCCGTCTTTAATTGTATCAACCACATGTGCATCCCATACTTTATCAAATAATGTCTTTCCCATTAGGCTATTGCTATTTTTGAAAACTTACTTACTTGTTTCATAATTACATGGATATCATCATCAATTACTTCTTTTTGTTTATCTGCAAACTGAAGAAATGTATTATATGCTGAATCTAGCTGAACTTTTGTTAATTCATACCCTATTTTTTTTGCTCTAAAAGCTAAAGCTGCTCTTCCACTTCTTGCTGTTAAAACAATAGCACTTTCGGTAACACCAACTTCTTCAGGATTTATAATTTCATAGGTTTCACGATTTTTAATAACACCGTCTTGATGAATTCCTGAACTATGTGCAAAAGCATTCGCTCCAACTATAGCTTTATTGGGCTGTACAAACATTCCCATTTTTTCACGAACCATTAAACTTGTGTCATACAAGAGTTTGGCATTTATATTGGTTTCTAAATTTAAATATGGATGTTGCTTTAAAATCATGACGACTTCTTCTAAGGCTGTATTGCCAGCACGCTCTCCTATACCATTTATAGTACATTCTATTTGACGCGCTCCGTTAATTACTCCAGCAATAGAATTTGCAGTTGCTAAACCTAAATCGTTATGACAATGACATGAAATAATTACATTTTCTATTCCTTTTACATTGTCTTTTAAATATTTTATTTTTGCTCCATACTCCTCTGGCAAACAATACCCTGTAGTATCTGGAATATTTAAAACTGTAGCTCCAGATTTAATTACTTCTTCACATATTTTTGCTAAAAATGAATTATCTGTTCTCCCAGCATCTTCTGCATAAAACTCAACATCATCAACAAAATTTTTTGCATAAGAAACTGACTCTCTAGCTCTTATTATAACATCTTCTCTTGTGCTGTTAAATTTATATTTAATATGAGAGTCACTTGTTCCTATCCCAGTATGAATTCTAGGTTTTACAGCTTGTTTTAACGCTTGAGCAGCAACTTCAATGTCTTTTTTTACAGCTCTTGTTAAACCACAAACAGTTGCATTTTTAACTATTTTCGCTATTTCATTTACAGAAGTAAAATCTCCTGGACTAGATACAGGAAATCCCGCTTCAATAACATCGACGCCCAACATATCTAATCGTTCTGCAATGATTAATTTTTGATTAGTATCTAATTTACATCCAGGGACTTGCTCGCCGTCTCTTAGTGTAGTATCAAAAATTTCTACCTTTTCGTTATTCATATTTATCTAAAAAATTATCTAACATAAAATACAAATGTATATATTGGCTTTATTGAAAGTTTAAATTGATTGTTAATTAATACGATATTTAGACAAATGACTTAAGAGGTAAGACTCTGAAAAACAATATATTAAGATGCGTAGTTTTACAAAGGTTAATAAACAAAATGATCCTTTATTTATTTTAATAAAATCGTTAACAAAATCTGAAAAGCGTCAATTTAACCTGTACGTTGGTAGATTAGGAGGAAATGTAGATGCTAAATTTTTTTCATTATTTAAATTTTTAGAGAAACAAAAAGTATATAGTGAAATAGAGATTATCAAAAATGGAATTGTAAGTAAACAGCAAGTCTCTAACTTAAAAGCCCACTTGTATAAACAAATTTTGACAAGTTTACGTATGAATCCTTCTCATAAGAATATTCGTATGCAAATCCGAGAACAATTAGATTTTGCAACCGTTTTATATCAAAAAGGATTATACAAACAGAGTTTAAAATTATTAGATAAAGCAAAGAATTTAGCCATTGAAAATGAAGAAAAAAATATAAGTTATGAAATTGTAGAACTTGAAAAAATTATTGAAAGTCAATACATTACAAGAAGTATTAGTAGTAGAGCAGACGAGTTAACCATTCAAGCAAAAGAACTAAGCCAACTAAATGTTATAACAAGTAAACTTTCAAACTTATCTCTTCAACTATACGGAATATTATTAAAAACCGGATACGTTCGAAATGATGAAGAACTTAAAAAAATTACAGATTATTTTAATGCTAGACTTCCAGATTTTGATTATAATCTACTCGGTTTTAGAGAACGTCTTTGGTTATTCAAAGCACACCTTTGGCGGTGTCTTTTAACACAAGATTTTTTACACGGATATAAATACGCTCATAAATGGGTAGAATTATTTGAAGAATATCCCAAAATGATACAATTGAATCCTGTTTTTTATTTAAAAGGAAAAAATTATTTATTAGAATCTTTATTTTTTATCCGACATAAAGAAGAGTTTACCTCTCAATTAGATCTTTTTAGTCAGGAAATAGAAAATAATATTATTCCGATAAACAATAATACCGAAATTCTTATTTTTCAATACTACTATGCAAACAAACTTCACAAACATTTTTTAGAAGGTACTTTTGATGAAGGAGAATATTTGGTAAATGAAATAAACGAGAAAATAGCTGTTTATAAAAATTTCTTAGACAAGCATCATATTGTTATTCTGTATTATAAAATTGCCTGTTTGTATTTTGGAATGGGAAAAAATCGCGAGTGTATTAAATACCTATCAAAAATTATAAACGCAAAAAAACTTTATGTTGGTCAGGATTTACAGTGTTTTGCACGAATTTTAAATCTTATTGCTCATTATGAATGCGGATTAGATTATCATTTAGAAAGACAATTTAAAGAAACCTATAAGTTTCTAATTAAAATGGAAAACTTACAAGAAGTTCAAAAGTTGTTTATTTCCTCTATGAGAAAACTTCAAGATCTTTATCCTCATCAATATAAAACTGAATTTAAGAGCATTCATTCTCAACTAAAAAAATATGAAAATCACCCTTACGAAAAAAGAGCTTTCTTATACTTAGATCTTCTCTCTTGGCTAGAGAGTAAAATTGAAAACAAAACTATTCTTGAGATTGTTAAGTCTAAGGCCTAATTAACAAAAGTGTCAGTTTGTCACCTCTTCCTCTTTGGTATTTTTTTTGACTATTTCTATACCAGAAAATAATTATAAAAAATAAATCCATATAAAAATGAGTAAAGGAAACATTAATGTATCGGTAGAAAACATTTTTCCGTTAATTAAAAAATTCTTGTATTCGGATCACGAAATCTTTTTACGTGAGTTAATTTCTAACGGAACCGACGCTACAACAAAACTAAAACATTTAATTTCTATTGGTGAAGCAAAAACCGAATTAGGGGATGCTAAAATTGAAATTAGTATAGATAAAGACGCTAAAACCTTAACGATTAAAGATCAAGGGTTAGGAATGACGGCTGATGAAGTTGAAAAATACATTAACCAAATTGCTTTTTCTGGTGCTGAAGAATTTTTAGAAAAATATAAAGACGATAAAAATGATACAGGTGTTATTGGACACTTCGGATTAGGTTTTTATTCTGCATTTATGGTAGCAGGTCAAGTAGAAATTATCACCAAATCGTTTAAAGATGAGCCTGCTGCACATTGGACCTGTGATGGTTCTCCTGAATATACTTTAGTAGAACATGACAAAACCGACAGAGGAACAGAGATTATCTTACACATTGCAGATGATTCTTTAGAATTTTTAGAAGAAAGTAAAATTGCTGGTTTATTAAACAAATACAATCGTTTTAACCAAGTTCCTATTAAATTCGGAACCAAAACAGAAACACTTCCATTACCAGAAGGCGCTGCCGAAGATGCAAAACCAGAAACTATTGAAGTGGATAACATCATCAACAATACAGATCCTGCTTGGACAAAAGCTCCGGCAGATTTAAATGATGAGGACTACACAAATTTCTACAGAGAATTGTACCCAATGCAATTTGAAGAGTCTTTATTCCACATTCATTTAAATGTAGACTATCCGTTTAACTTAACTGGTATTTTATTCTTCCCTAAATTGAGTCAGAATTTAGACATGCAAAAGGATAAAATCCAATTATATCAAAACCAAGTGTTTGTAACTGATAATGTTGAAGGTATTGTACCTGACTTTTTACAAATGCTAAAAGGTGTTATTGATTCTCCGGATATTCCATTAAACGTATCTCGTTCGTATTTACAAGCTGATGGTGCGGTAAAGAAAATATCAGGATATATCACTAAAAAAGTAGCTGATAAGCTAACTTCTTTATTCAAAAATAATCGTGAAGATTTTGAGCAAAAATGGAACGATATTAAAGTGATTATCGAATACGGAATGTTATCTGAAGATAAATTCTTTGATAAAGCAAAGAAATTTGCCTTATACCCTACTGTAAATGATACTTTCTTTACGTTTGACGAATTAGTTGAAAAAACGAAAGATGCACAAACGGATAAAGACGGAAACCACATCATTTTATATGCAGCTAACAAAAATGCACAACACAGCTATATCCAAGAAGCAAAAACAAAAGGATACGAAGTATTGTTATTAGACTCTCCTATTGTATCGCATTTAATGCAAAAATTAGAAACTACCGGAGATACTAAAGTCCAATTTGTACGTGTAGACTCAGATCATGTTGATAATTTAATTAAAAAAGATGATACGGTAATTTCTAAACTTTCTGAGGAAGAAAAAGAGAAATTAAAGCCTATTATTGAAGGTGCTGTACCAACACAAACCTACACAGTTCAATTAGAAGCGATGGATTCTAATGCGTCTCCGTTCTTAATTACCGTACCAGAATTTATGCGTCGTATGAAAGAAATGCAAGCTTCTGGTGGTGGCGGAATGATGGGAATGGGTAATTTACCAGAAATGTACAATTTGGTCGTAAATACCAACAGCGAACTAATTTCTGATATTTTAACTGCTGATGAAGACAAACAAAAACAATTGATCTCTCAAGCATTCGATTTAGCGAAGTTATCTCAAAACTTATTACACGGTGAAGAATTAACCAACTTTATTAAGCGTAGCTACGAGTTAATCAAGTAATAAAACGTCATTACGAGCAAAGCGAAGAAATCTCTTTATCAATAACAAATTACTTCGTCATGCTTCCTCGCAGTGACAAACCAAAATATTATTAAAACCTCTTTGTTAATTACAAAGAGGTTTTTTTAGTTTGACTTTCTAATAAAAAAAGGCTAGCTTCGTTTAACGTTGAATATAAATCATTAAAACGAATTCATATTCTTAACACTGTTGTAAAACATTTTGAAAAAAACTATCGCCATATTATTATTAAGTTGTCTACTGTTCAACTGCGGACAGAATAAAGTCACAGAGAAAAAAAATGCGACTGAAAAGCCAACTCAAAATTTTATGACTTTTCGATTAGTTGATAATAAGTTGATAGAATATGACATTGACACACTTAAGAACTTCAACGAAATAACAGAGATTTTAGACAAAATAGATTGTTCAAAAGAATACGCTCTTTTTAAACTGGAAACGGACAAAAAAATCTATAAAATTCAACCTTTACAATTCTGCTACGATATTTTCGATTACAAATTGAGAGAAGTACTTTATATAAATACAGATAGCATAACAGTCAATCACGAAATGAAATTACCAATTGACAGTTTAAAAGTAACTCTGAAAAATCACTTGCTTAATCCAAATGATAATAAAAATTTTCCATCAAAAGGCGAAAAAAAACTGATTAGTATTAATGTGGATGGAACAAAAGACATTGCTGAAACCAAAAAGTTGTTATTAAAAATAATTGAGGGAATTAATGAACTTGACAACAAACCTAATTTTGGTTTTATGTTTGAGAATAGAGGAATCATTCCTAAACCTATTTATGAATAAAAAACGTTTTACAACAACGTGTATAATTCATTGCTTCTGAAATTCCTATCGGAATTTCCTCGCAATTTTACTATCTTGGTTTCTTAATCTGAAAATCCTCGCGGATTTTCACCGCAACAAACCATACACAAACACGTTAAACGAACCTGAAAGCGTTGTTCTAATCGTGAAAAATAATTCTATTATCCACAACAAAGTAATCTCTTCATCAACAGGATTCTTTTATCATTCTTCCTCGAAATAATACAAGTATATATTAATCTCTTTATTGTTAATAGAGAGGTTTTCATTGTATAAAATCAGGGAAAACACTTATTCTAAAACCTTATGTTTTTTTTAGCTTTGAGAATAATTTTTCATTTAAACATTAAAACCCCTATATAAACTTATTAAAAACATCATAATATAGAAATAAACCTACTAACATCTTAAAACCAAACTCTATGAAATTAAAACTACTATTAAGCTGTTTTATTTTTGCTTCCTGTTTTATTACCAAAACTAGTGCGCAAAGAATAATTAGTTCTCAACTTAAAGGTTATAACGGTATAAATAGTATCATTTATCCTAATGGCTATTATCAAGGGCATATTTATAATGGAGTTGCAGACGGAATTGGAACTTATTATTTTAAAGATGGAACCATATATTATGGTAGTTTTTATAATGGTTGGAGAAATGGCCCAGGTATTATAATTATTCCCCATCGAGGATTTATTTCTAGTTGCTGGGATATGGGGCATTTAACAGAACAACAATGTAAAAAAACACAAGCCAATTTACCATCTTTTAATACTACAATTAGTGATGTTAAAGAAGTGGTTTTTGACATTTATAATCATTTTCCACAAACCGCCAGTTTTGAAGCAACAAACCCTGACAATTATGAAATAGTTCAAATTAGTTCTAATACTCAATTAGGAAGGGAACTGCTAGGAGAATATTTAAATAATTAAAAAATAGCAGTTTTTGTAGAAGTAATATTATATATAAAAATTGTAAAACAACCTCAATTAACAACTTATAAAACTTTATTGGTGTTATATTTTAATATCTTTGGTAGACATTTTAATCAAATCTCCAATGAAAAAAGTATTTATAAGTGCTATAGCATTTTCTATGTTTACTATTTCTTGTAAACAACCCCAAAAAGAAGCTACCAGTATGGTAACACCTAACGCAGCTTTTAACGAGTTATTACACAGCTATAACGAAGGTAAGTTAGAACTTAATCCTATTAACGCAACATATGCGGGTGACAATCGTTTTAACGATCAATTCCCCAATACTTTGTCTGACGAGTACGTGTTAAAAACCAAAGATTTTTATACAAATTACAAAGCTCAATTAGATGAATTTGCTGACGACAGCTTAACAGAAAGTCAGCAAATGAGTAAAGCTGTTTTAGCTTGGGATTGTGACATGGCATTATCTCAAAACAGTTTTAAAAATGATTTATTACTGCCTATCAACCAAATGTGGACGATTAATTTAACTATGGGGCAATTGGCTAGTGGCAGTAGTGCGCAACCTTTTAAAACCGTAAAAGATTACGAAAACTGGTTAACACGTTTAGATAAGTTTAATGTTTGGTTGCAATCTGCAAAAGTGCGCATGCAACAAGGAATTAAGGAAGGTTATGTACTGCCAAAATCGTTAATTAATAAAGTAATTCCGCAGTTTGAAGGATTAGCTACTACAAAAGTAAGCGATCATTTATTCTACTCTCCCATCAAAAATTTTCCAGAAAGCTTTTCATCCGAAGAAAAAAAGAAATTAACATCAGATTATACAAAGATGGTTGATGATAAGTTAATTCCATCCTTCAACGCAATGCATGAATTTTTAAAGTCTGATTATTTAGCTGCTGGATTAGAAGAAAGTGGAATTTCTGCCATTCCTCAAGGAAAGGAGTACTACCAACACGCTATTAAAAATTATACAACTACCAATATGACAGCGGATGAAATCCATGAGTTAGGGTTGAAAGAAGTGACTCGTATTTTATCTGAAATGGAAAAAGTGAAAGAGCAAGTTGGTTTTGAAGGAAACTTAAAAGAGTTCTTTGATTTTGTGCGTAACAACAAAGAATTAATGCCTTATACAACCCCGAAACAAATCATTGACAACTTTAATGCGATTCATGAAAAAATGAAGCCACAATTGGAAAAATTGTTTGGTAATAAGCCAAAAACTCCTTTTGTAGTAAAACAAACTGAAAAATTTAGAGAAGCTTCGGCAAGTGCTGAATACAATCCCGGTTCTTTAGACGGTACTCGTCCAGGAGTATTTTACACTCCAATTCCTGACGCTACAAAATACAACGTGTTTTCTGACGAAGCGTTGTTTTTACATGAAGCAATTCCTGGACATCACTATCAAATTTCATTAACACAAGAAAATCAAGATTTGCCAGATTTTAGAAAAACATTATGGTACAGTGCATATGGTGAAGGTTGGGCTTTATATACAGAAAATTTAGGAAAAGAATTAGGTTTATACACAGATCCTTATCAATACTTTGGTATGTTAGGAATGGAAATGCACAGAGCTATTCGTTTAGTAGTTGATACAGG
The DNA here is from genome assembly GCF_008124875.1 of Tenacibaculum adriaticum. Classification (GTDB taxonomy): domain Bacteria; phylum Bacteroidota; class Bacteroidia; order Flavobacteriales; family Flavobacteriaceae; genus Polaribacter; species Polaribacter adriaticus. The sequence continues at coordinate 45,617 of NZ_VNIA01000005.1, read as the reverse complement.
TTTACATGCAAAAGGATGGACACGTGAGCAAGCGATTCAATATTCATTAGATAACGAAGCGGAAGGTGAAGCAAGTATTATTTCTGAAATTGAACGTTATATGGCAAATCCTGGACAAGCATTGTCATATAAAATCGGACAGTTAAAAATACGTGAATTACGTGCAAAAGCAAAAACGGAATTAGGAGATAAATTCGACATTCGTGAATTCCACAATCAAGTGTTAGAAACGGGATGCATTCCGTTAGCATTATTAGAAAATAAGATCGATAAGTGGATTGTTTCTAAAAAATAATTGATATAGTTCTTGACTTCCTCGAACTAACAAAAAAAATCCAGTGTTAACTATAACGCTGGCTTTTTTTTTATGACACTCTTTTAGTTAAGTATTCTTTCATAAAATACCCTTGCACCAAAAATAATATTATAAAGATTAAAAATGCATATACGGTTGTAGAAGAAAACGTAATGTTATCTAATAAATGCCTCATTTGATAATCAGGTAAATCAGGTAATGTAATACTGCCAAAATCAAAGCTTGGAATCTTAATTTCCGATGATTTCCCCTTAAACAATATATAAATTGAAGCAATGATAAATCCTCCTAAAACAAACCAAATACTATTAGATAGCTTAGATTTATTTTGAAATACGACTCTCTTTTCATCCGCCAGAATTGTATTCATTATGTTAGCGGTAAAATCTACCGAAGGTCTTTCTGTAGGAATTTCTTTCAAATACTTTTTTGCAAAAGCATCTAACTCTTCAATATGTTTATTTTCTCCCATAATGATTAATTATTTCTGGTTCTACATTTTTTTGTACAATCGTTAGTAAGTGTTTTCTGGCTCTGTGCAACTTTACTTTTACATTTGCCTCCGATAACGACGTTACTTCTATAATTTCTTTTAAACTTAGCTCTTTAAAATAAAACAACCATAAAACAGAACGCTCGTCTTCAGGTAACTTTAACAAACATTGGTTCATAATTTCAGCTCGCTCTTTACGTTCAATTCCGTCTAAAACAGTTTCAGTTTCCTCAATTTGATTAGTAGTAATTTCGTTAATATCTGTAATATTATACTTCGCTGAATTCTTTTTAATTGTGTCTAAGCAGCTTCTATATGCAATCTTATACAACCAAGTAGAAAATTTCGATTTACCTTCAAATTTAGACAAATTTTTAAATGCTTTTATAAAAGTATCTTGTGAAACTTCTTCTGCTTCTTCCCTATTCACTAACATTTTATATGCCAAAGAATACACCATCACTTTATACTTTTCAACTAAAAAAGCATAAGCATTCGAGTCTCCTTTTAAGACTTTATCAATATAGGTTTGGTCGTTTTTAATAGTCATTTTATTCTTTGACATAATTACTGGAAAAAAGGTTACAATTATTTATAAAAACTTTTTTTTATTTTTTTGTAACCTTTTTTAAATCCATGATGTCTTACTGGCAAACGAATAAATTTAACCTTTTAAAAATAACCTTATGGAAGCAGCAATCGTATTTATGTTCTTATTTACAGTAATTTTCGGAATATTCTATTTATTCTTCACAACACGAAATAAAGAACGTTTAGCCTTAATTGAAAAAGGAGTAGATGCAAAAATATTTATGTCTGGAGAAAGAAAAAAATCAACCCTAACTGGTAGAGTCATTATTTTAAATTTAGCCTTATTATTAATGGGAATTGGGTTTGGTGTTTTTGTTGCTTTATTGCTTACCACTTATACTCGTTTAGATGAAAATGCCATTTACCCAGCAATGATCTTTTTAATGGCTGGTGTAGGTTTATTTGCTGGATTTAAACTAACAAAACAATTAGACAAAGAGTAAATTAAACTATACTATAAAAGTTGTTAGATAAGAGAATGTGAAGTACACATTCTCTTTTTGTTTTGTAAATTCGTTATCTAAACTTTATTCAAATGAAAAAACTAACACTTTTACTTTTCTTCTCTTTTAATTTAGTTGTAGGGCAAACTGACACTAAAATTTACGATATTATTGAAGCCATTTCTGCTGATAATATTAAAACCAACATTACTACTTTAGCTAACTTTGGAACCCGACATACCTTAAGTGACACCATTTCTAACACTCGCGGAATTGGTGCAGCTCGTCGTTGGATAAAATCTGAATTTACCACTATTTCTTCTAATTGTAATAATTGTTTAAATGTATTCTATCAAAAAGATTTAGTGAAAAAAAATGCCAATAAACGCATTACAAAAGATGTTTGGGTGGTAAATATTGTTGCGGTTCAAAAAGGAACAAAATACCCAAATAACTATATTATTATGAGTGGTGATATAGACTCAAGAATAACGGATCCTAATAATTATACAGATGATGCACCTGGCGCAAATGACAATGCATCTGGAATGGCTGGAACTATAGAAGCTGCTCGTGTTTTAAGTAAATATAAATTTGAAAATAGTATTATTTATGTAGGACTTTCTGGAGAAGAACAAGGTTTATTCGGTGGAAAAGGATTAGCCAAATACGCCAAAGAAAAAGGATGGAATATTGTTGGTGTAATGAACAACGATATGATTGGAAACATTAAAGGGGTAGATGGTGTTATTGATAATAGAACTTTCAGAATTTTCTCCGAACCCGTTCCTCCTACAGAAACAGAACAGCAAAGAAAGGCGCGTCGTTTTTATGGTGGTGAAGTAGATGGTATTTCTCGTCAGTTAGCCAGATATATTTATAAAACGACCAAAATCTATATGCCAGAAATGAATCCAAAAATGATTTATAGATTAGATCGTTTTGGCCGTGGTGGTCATCATCGTCCTTTTAATGATGCTGGTTTTGCAGGAATTCGTATTATGGAAGCTCATGAAAACTATACGCAACAACACCAAGATATTCGTACTGAGAATGGTATTGAATATGGAGATAAACTCAAATTTGTAAATTTTGATTACACAAAAAAACTAACTGCAGTAAATGCTATTAATTTAGCAAGTATTGCTTCTGCCCCTCCTTCTCCTCAAAACGTTGGTATTGGTGGAATTGTAGAAGCATCTGCTAAACTTAAATGGGATAAAGTGGAAGGTGCTAAAGGGTATAAAATTTATTGGCGTGAAACCACTTCTCCTACTTGGGATCATTTTAAATATATAGAAAATCTAACAGAATTTACTTTAGATGGAATTGTATTGGATAATTATTTTTTTGGTGTTAGTGCTGTTGGAGAAAATGGATATGAAAGTATTGTTTGTTTTCCTTCAAAAATTATAAGATAATGTCGAAAATACCAGAATTATATTTTAAAAATGATGTAGAATGGCGTTTTTGGTTACAAGAAAATCATGATTCTTCTACAGGTGTTCATTTGATTTTTTTTAAATTAGAAACTAAAAAACCAACAATGCGTTGGGAAGAAGCTGTAAAAGTAGCTTTGTGTTTTGGTTGGATAGACAGTACAGTTAAAAGTTTAGGCGAAGGAAAACGCAAACAATACTTTACTCCAAGAAACTCAAAAAGTGTATGGAGTAAGCTTAACAAAAACTATATTGAAGAATTAATTGCCGATGATTTAATGCATTCCGCAGGAATATTAAAAATTGAAAAGGCAAAAGAAAATGGCTCTTGGTTTTCTTTAGATGATGTTGAAAATGGTATAATTCCAGAAGATTTACAAACGGCTTTTAATGCTAATTCAATTGCTTTTGATAATTATCAAAATTTTTCTCCATCCTATAGAAAAAGCTACTTATATTGGTTAAATCAAGCTAAAAGAGAAGAAACAAGACAAAAAAGAATAGCTGAAATTATCCGTTTGTGTGAAACGAATATAAAAAAACGTTAAATGAAAATTCTTATAACTGGAGGAACAGGTTTAGTAGGAAAACATCTTACTACTAAACTCGAAAAAGAAGGATATGAAGTTGTGATTTTATCACGAAACCCAAAAAAAGAAAATGAATATGAATGGAATATTTCTAAAAATTATATTGATGAAAAAGCATTAAAAAATACCGATTACATTATTCATTTAGCAGGTGCTGGAATAGCAGATAAACGTTGGACAAATGAAAGAAAAAAAATATTAATTGATAGCCGAGTACAATCAGCTAATTTACTTTTCAGTAAAGTAAAGGAATTAAAAATTCCTCTTAAAAAATTTATTTCCGCTTCTGGAATTGGGTATTATGGTGCTGTAACTTCTAACAAAATCTTTACTGAAGAAGATAACTCTGGAAATGACTTTGTCTCTGATGTATGCTCACAATGGGAAACCTCCGCAAACCAATTTCAACAATTACAAATTCCTGTAACTATTTTACGAACTGGAATTGTTTTAAGCAAAAATGGAGGAGCTTTACCTAAAATAAACACGCCTATCTTTTTATCTATTCTTGGTAATGGTAACCAATTTATGCCTTGGATTCATATTGAAGACTTGTGTAACTTGTATATAGAAGCTATTAAAAAAAATACTTTTAAAGGTGTTTTTAACGCTGTGGCACCAGAAAACCATACAAATTTGTCGTTTACTAAAATTTTGGGGAAAGTTATTGGTAAGCCAGTTCTCGCAATACATGTTCCATCATTGCTTTTAAAAGCATTTTTTGGTGAAATGACGAAAATATTATTGGAAGGAAGTAAAATATCTGCTGAAAAAACAACTAAAATTTATACCTTTAAATATCCATCTTTAGCTGGTGCTTTTGATTTTATTTTTAAAAATGAAAAAAACTGAATTAAAAAAACTTGAAAATCCTGTTTGGTATTCACTCTGTGAAACACATAGTAAATATGTGATAGATTATAACGGAGTAAAATTTTACAATCCAACTATTTGTCCGTTTGGAGCTTTTATTAATGAATCTGATACAGCAAAAGCTTTAAACGAGTATGTGAAGCTTTCCGATAAGTTCTTTTTAGTTAGCGAAAATAAAACTCCCGCTATTGAAACAGATTTTGTTAAACTAGATAAAAAAATAGAAGGATGTCAAATGGTTTTAGATAGTTTAATTGAATCGGAAATTACAGAAGAAATCATTCCTTTAACAGAAGATTATATTGATGAAATTTACAATTTAGTATGGTTAGTTATGCCTGGATATTATCGAAAACGTACTTTTGATATGGGTAAATACTTCGGTATTTTTAAAGATGGAAAACTTGTTTCTATCACGGGACAACGTATGCAAACTGACTCTTTTATTGAAGTGAGTGCTGTGGTTACACATCCAGATTATACACGACGTGGATTAGCTAAACAGCTAACTATACACACTACAAAAGAGATTATAAAAGCTGGTAAGACACCAATCTTGCACACCACAAAAGGAAATCCTGCTATAAAACTTTACGAAAAATTAGGCTATAACATTACCAGAGATATGAACTGGTGGTATTATCATAAAAAATAAAAGCTCAGAATTATCTCTGAGCTTTTAAAATTATATCTTTTTTACTATAGCTTCTGTTGTATTTTTAAACTTGTTTCCCATCATATCCATTTCAATATTTATTAATGTCTTAACTGGTATCCCTGAATTTCTATCTATCTCTATTGAACCTGTAATGTCTGCAGTGGGCATTAATGACATCTTACCAACCATATCTGCAACTACTTTATCCTTTACAATCTCTTTTACAGTATAAGTTAACTCCATATTAATTCCTTGATTACTTTGAATATTAGTCCATGTGGAACCAACAGAAACTTCTTCTTTAGGATAAACTACCGAACTATTTGATTGATTTGATAACTCAGATATTCCAGGAGTATTCGGTTCTACTTTCATCAGTTTACTTTCTCCTAATTTATTTATTGACATAAACATTACAGCTTTCATCATAGGGCTCATTTGATCTTTAAACTTTTTCCCTTCTTCATTTAAATCTTCATCTTTCATATTGGAGTTATAATTAACTTGTTCTTCTCCATCTTTGGTTACAATTGATGATAAATAAGTAAACTTTGTTTCTCCCAGATACTCATTTTCTTTTACATCAGTAACATTGAGTTGCATTTTCATTTCCATCTCCATAAACGCGACTCCCATATCCTGCCCCATTTTCATAATTGTTTCGTATGTATCTCCTTTTTCATAGTTAAGACGTAACAAAACTTTTTCTTGTGCTATACCCATTGTTGTATTCACCAACAATAAAGCAAATAGTATTTTTTTCATTTTTTATTAAATTTTGAATGGCTCTAATATATAAAAAAAGAGTTCAGGTAAACCTGAACTCTTCCTATTATTAAAAAATGTTAATTTTAAAAATCTTGATTTAAATCCCAAGCTTCTAAAATATCTTTTAAAGTCTTAATAAACATTCCTCCTAATGCTCCATTCACTACACGATGATCGTAAGAGTGTGAAACAATCATTTTATGACGAATACCAATCAAATCACCTTCTGGTGTCTCAATTACTGCAGGTTTCTTTACAATCGCTCCTAAAGCTAAAATTGCGACCTGAGGCTGGTTGATAATTGGTGTACCTGTAATACTTCCAAAACTACCCACATTCGTTACTGTATAAGTACCTCCTTGAATTTCGTCTGGTTTTAATTTATTAGCACGCGCTCTTCCTGCCAAATCGTTTATCTGTTTGGTCATCCCCACTAAATTCAACTGATCTGCATTTTTAATAACAGGAACAATTAAATTTCCATCGGGTAAGGCCGCTGCCATACCTAAGTTAATATTCCCGCGCTTTATGATTTTATCTCCATCTACAGAAATATTAATCATTGGATGTTTTTTTATAGTTTGTGCAACCGCTTGCATAAAGATTGGAGTAAATGTTAATTTCTCTCCTTCTCTTTGTTGATAAGCGTTCTTAACATTATTTCTCCACTTTACAATATTGGTAACATCTATTTCAATAAACGATTGTACATGTGCAGATGTTTGTATAGAATCCGTCATGTGTTTAGAAACAAGCTTACCCATACGGCTCATTTCAATCACCTCATCTGCTCCACTCATTGTAATTGGAGCCGATTGTACTTTTGGTTTTGCTGCTTCTATTTTCGCTGCTGCAACTGGAGCCTTAGTTTGACTTCCTCTACTCTTTAAATACGATAAAATATCAGTTTTAGTTACACGTCCTTCTTTACCAGAACCAGCTATAACTTCTAATTCTTCTACAGAAATACCTTCTGTTTGTGCAATACTTTTAACTAATGGTGAATAAAAACGATCACTAGATGATGTATCTAAACTTGCAGATGTAGTTTCTTTAGCTACCGCAACCATTTTTGCTACTTCTGCTACTGCAGGCACTATAGTATCTTTCTTTTCTTCAGTAGCAACAGATGTCGCTGATTCTTCCCCTTCTGTTTCAATAATTGCTATAGTTTGCCCAACTTGAACAACTTCATCTTTATCAAACAAAATCTCTACAAGCTTTCCTTCAACCTCACTTGGTACTTCACTATCTACTTTATCAGTTGCAACTTCAACAACTGCATCATCCATTTCAATTGAATCTCCAACTTCTTTTAACCATGAAGTAATTGTTGCTTCCGCAACACTTTCTCCCATTTTAGGTAATTTAAGTTCAAATCTTGCCATAATACTATTTGATTTTTTAAGCTTCACAAAAGTAAGAAATTCAACTGATTTTTCTTTAATAAATTAAAAATTAAACATTTTACTAATTATTGATAATGTAAAAAACAAGCTTAATTAGCTTGTTTTTTTATTATTTATTCAATCAAAAACGATTTTATTCATTGAATTTTAAGTTTTTACACCCAATTTTTAGGTGTTTTTAAAACTGTTAATAATTTTGCTTCTTCTGAATTTTCTTCTGGATGATGATCATATTTCCACTGCACCACAGGTGGTAAGCTCATTAAAATACTTTCGATACGTCCGTTAGTCTTTAATCCAAATAAGGTTCCTCGGTCATGTACAAGATTAAATTCTACATAGCGCCCACGACGAATTTCTTGCCAATCTGTATGTTTCTGTAAGTATTCTAGACCTCTTCTTCTTTCAACAATAGGCATATAACTTTCTAAAAAGCTATTACCTACTTCAGTCACAAAATTAAATCTATCTTCAATAGAAAACTCTTCTGTTTCTTTTAAGTAATCAAAAAACAAACCACCAATACCACGTGCTTCATCACGATGTGCATTCCAAAAATAATTATCGCAAGTTTCTTTAAATTTAGGATAAAATTCATCATTATGCTTATCACAAGCTTGTTTACAAACCGTATGAAAATGAATTGCATCTTCTTCAAACAAATAATATGGAGTTAAATCTTGTCCGCCTCCAAACCACTGGGTAACAATATTACTTTCTTCATCATACATTTCAAAATAACGCCAATTTGCGTGTACTGTAGGTATAAATGGATTCTTCGGATGTAATACTAAACTCAATCCACAGGCAAAAAAATTACCTTCTTTAACTTTAAATTGTTTACGTAAAACTTCAGGTAATTCTCCATGAACTGCTGAAATATTTACGCCTCCTTTTTCAAAAATATTTCCATTTTCAATTACTCGAGTACGACCTCCACCACCTTCTGTACGTTTCCAAATATCTTCTTGAAACTTAGCCTTTCCGTCTATTTCTTCTAATTTAGACGTAATAGTATCTTGTAAGTTCTCTATATAATTATAAAATTGATCTTTCATTATTTATTTTAATTCTCCTACAAAAATAGTTATTTGGGTAATTCTTTTCCTTGAATTTCTTTAATTGTTTGGGTCGTTGCTGCAGTTACCGAAAGTGGTAAAACCAAAATAATTCCTACTACAGGAATTAATAAAAGTAACATAAAAATAATTCCATTACCAATAGCTACTCCTCTATGTTTCTTTACAAAATTAACACTCTCTTTATACTTAAAATGACGTTCAAGTGTATAATCCATATTTCCAAAACCTGCATAATAAGCTTGGACTAAAAAGAGTAATACAGATGAAAAAACACCAATAACAGGAATGACACTCAATAATAAAATAGGAATCGTTAGCATCAATTCTTTAGTAAGATTTCTAACATTAATCCTTACACCTCTAATTAACTGTTCGGCAAAAGAGGTTGTTCTATGTTGATGATTTTCTCCTCTAAGATAATCTTCTATTTTTTCTGAAACGGGACTCATAAATGGTGCAGACAATGCCATAACAATATGTTTGTAGAGTATCAACCCTATAGCAACAATTAAAAGTCCGCTTAAAAAAGAACTTATTACTTCGAAAGTTTGCTTACCAAATTCCCATTTCCAAAAATTTGCTACATAATGCCCTATATCATCAGACAATTCAAAAGCCAAAACAATAATTGTTATTGCAATGAATACACTTATTAAAATTGGAATAATAAAATATTTCCATAATTTTAATTGAGAAATTAAACCTAAAGCATTTACATATGCTTTAATACCTTTTAATATATTATGAACCATACTTTTCTAAAAACAAAAAGCCTCTTTCTAATAAAGAAAGAGGCTTTTTTATATTACTTTTCATTAATTTAAAACTGGTGTTAAAAACTCTTCGAAATTTTTAGTATTTAATTCGTTTACTTGATCCCAATTCATTTCTTTTGTAGGTGTAGCTGCTCCTCTTTTAACATTTAAGAATTTTTTATCCTTTCCAATTAAATAAGTTGTTGGATAATCTAACTTATGTACAAATCCACTAACATCTAAATTACCTGTTTCTGTTTTATCCATTTCTCTTGCAGGAACCAATAAGATTCTTTTATCAAGCTTTTCTGCCATCTTTTTAACCTTAGCTTCCTTATCCCAAAAAATCATAATAAATTCAACTTTATCATGATATTTTTCAACCATTGTATTTAAAGTTGGAACTTCACCCCAACAAGGAGCAGACCAAGTTGCCGCAGCTACAATAACTATAGATTTTTTTATTTTTTTTGTACTAACAACTTCGTTATTCAAAGTAGTAAAGTCATAATTTAACAAGTAACTATCCTTTATACACTTATCAATCAATCCTTCTGATGTTTTCTCAGAGCAACTGTTTACTGCTTGATTATAGTATTTTTTTTGAGCAAAAACACTAGATGAAATAACGATTAAGACAAGGGTTAATAATCTCTTCATTGGGGAGTTTTTATTTATATTAAACTTTATATTCTTTTACTGCGTCAATAAAAGCCTTTGCATTTTCTAAAGGAATATCTGGTAATATTCCGTGGCCTAAATTAACAATATATTTATCTTTACCAAAATCATTAATCATTTGGTTTACCATTTTTTTAATTTCTGCTGGTGACGAATATAACCGTGTTGGATCAAAATTACCTTGTAATGTAATATTTCCCCCTGTTAAATAACGTGCATTACGTGGCGAACACGTCCAATCTACACCTAATGCAGCAGCTCCCGATTTTGACATTTCTTGCAAAGCAAACCAACATCCTTTTCCAAAAGCAATTACTGGTGCATCTTCTTTCAATGCATCAATAATTTGCTGAATATATTGCCATGAAAATTCTTGATAATCTGTTGGAGACAACATTCCTCCCCAAGAATCAAAAACTTGAACCGCATCTACACCCGCTACAACTTTTGCTTTTAAATAAGCAATTGTTGTATCCGTAATCTTCTGTAACAAATTGTGTGCCGCAATTGGATTTGTAAAACAAAACTTCTTTGCTTTATCAAAATTCTTACTTCCTTGTCCTTGTACACAATAACATAAAATCGTCCATGGAGATCCTGCAAAACCAATCAACGGAATCTCATCATTCAACTTTTCTTTAGTTGCTTTAATTGCTTCCATCACGTACCCTAATTCCTCATGAACATCTGGTACAATTACATTATCTACTCCTTTTTGATCACGAACTGGATTTGGTAAATACGGACCAAAATTAGGTTTCATTTCTACCTCGATATTCATTGCTTGGGGAATTACTAAAATATCTGAAAATAAAATAGCAGCATCCATACCGTATCTACGGATTGGTTGTACTGTAATTTCTGAAGCTAACTCAGGAGTACGACAACGTGTAAAGAAATCGTATTTTTCACGAATTTCCATAAATTCAGGTAAATATCTTCCTGCTTGACGCATCATCCAAACTGGTGGGCGATCAACCGTTTCTCCTTTTAACGCTCTTAAAAATAAATCGTTTTTTATCATTTTATATTCTCTACGTCATTCCGAATAAAATAAAGCAATCTTTATTTTAAGAGATTGCTTCTTCATTCTTCCTCGTAATGACAGTTTATTATTACATTTTTGCAACTGCCTCCATTGCTTTACCAATGGCTTTTGATGTTTTTTCTATATCTTTTTCGGTTAAAGCTGATGATAAAAACCAAGCTTCAAACTGCGATGGTGGTAAAAACACTCCATTTTTAATCATTTCCCAAAAGAATACTGCAAATTTTTCGGTATCCGATTTTTGAGCATCTGCAAAATTATTTACTGCTTCTTTTGTAAAAAACGGGTTGATCATAGATCCAAATCGATTTACAACAAGATCAACACCGTGTTTTTTTGCTTTCTCCAATAAAATTACCTCTAAAATACTCGCTGTTTCTTCAAACTGCTCATACGGATTTTGTTTCTTTAACTCAGTTAACGTAGAAATTCCTCCCGCCATAGCAATTGGATTCCCACTTAGCGTTCCTGCTTGATACATTCCTCCTAATGGCGCAACGTTTTCCATAATTTCGTTACGAGCTCCGTAAGCTCCTACTGGAAATCCTCCTCCAATCACTTTCCCTAAACAGGTTATATCTGCTTCAACACCTAATAATTCTTGTGCTCCACCAAATTTAGAACGGAAACCTGTCATTACCTCATCAGCAATTAAAACGGCTCCATTTTTATGTGCTAATTCTTTTAATTCTTTTAAGAAATCATTCTGCGGAACAACCACTCCCATATTTCCTCCTACTGGTTCTATAATTACACCAGCAATATCATTGTGCTTATCGAAATGTGCCTTTACACTTTCAATATCATTATAATTCGCTATTAACGTATTTTTTACTGCTCCTTCTGGCACTCCTTTACTTCCTGGTAAACTCAATGTTGCTAAACCAGATCCTGCTGCAACTAACAATGCATCTTGATGCCCGTGGTAACAACCAGAAAATTTAATTATTTTGTCTTTACCTGTAAACGCACGTGCTAAACGAATTCCGCTTAAAACTGCTTCAGTACCAGAGTTTACAAAACGAACTTTGTCCATTCCTGGAAAAGCATCACAAACTATTTTCGCTAATTTGATTTCATTTTCAGTAGATGCTCCAAAAGAATATCCATTTTTTAACGCTTTGGTAACTGCCTTTTGTACTTTTTTATGACGATGTCCTAAAATCATTGGTCCGTAAGACAAAACGAAATCTACATATTCATTTCCATCAACATCAATAATTTTACTTCCTTTTGCTTTTTTTATAAACAAAGGATTTCCTCCAACAGAAGCAAATGCACGTACGGGTGAATTTACCGCTCCAACAAGATTTTTTAATCCTTTTTTATATAATTTTTCTGATTTTTTGAAATTCATTTTTATCCTTTCTGTCATTCCTACGAAGGCAGGAATCTTGTGATTTTTACTTTATATATTTAGATTCCTGCCTTCGCAGGAATGACACTTTTTACTTTCTAGCTAAAACCTTAGCCGCCTCTTTTGCGAAATACGTAATAATAATATCAGCACCAGCACGCTTCATAGAAAGTAAACTTTCCATCATTACTTTTTCGCCATCTATCCAACCTTTTTCGGCAGCTGCTTTAACCATGGCATACTCTCCGCTTACATTATAACAAGCGATTGGACGATCAAAACTATTTTTTAAATCTCTAATAATATCTAAATACGATAATGCTGGCTTTACCATTAAAATATCTGCGCCTTCTTGATCATCAAATGTTGCCTCACGCATTCCTTCGTCACGGTTGGCTGGATCCATTTGATAGGTTCTTCTATCTCCAAATGTTGGAGCAGAATCTGCAGCATCTCTAAATGGTCCGTAAAAAGCTGATGAATATTTCACTGAATATCCCATAATTGGTAAGTTAGGAAAACCTGTATTATCTAGAGATTCACGAATCATTGCTATAGTTCCATCCATCATTCCTGATGGCGCCACCATATCTACACCTGCTCTCGCATGAGAAACAACTTGTTTCGCTAAATTTACCAATGTAGCATCGTTATCTACATCGTTATCGTGAATAATCCCACAATGTCCATGACTTGTGTATTCACAAAAACACACATCGGTAATCACATATAAACTCGGATAATTCTTCTTGATAAATCGGATTGCTTGTTGCATAATTCCGTTATCATTCCACGTTTCTGTCCCTTCATCATCTTTCTTTGAAGGAATTCCGAATAATAATACAGCTGGAATGTTTAACTCAACAACTTCATCTAATTCTTTTGAAATTTTATCTAGTGAAAAACGTTTAATTCCTGGCATTGAAACAATTTCTGTTTCAATATTTTCTCCTTCTTCTATAAATAAAGGATATATAAAATCATCAACCGTTAGCTTATTTTCTCTAACTAATCTTCGAATACCTTCTGTTTTTCGTAGTCTTCTTGTTCTAAACATGAACTTATTTTTTTACAAAATGTAAACTCACCAATTCTAGTACACTTTCTACCGTTGGTACTTTAGCGACTTGAACATTTTTAAAATGCTTTCTTGCTTCATTTGCTGTACTTTCTCCAATACAAAAAGCAACTTTATCTACACTATTTTTCTCTATATAGCTCTCTACCGTAGAAGGACTGTAAAACAAGACTCCCTTTACTTTTTCATCTACATTTGATGAACTATAAGTCGTTTTATAGGCTTCTACTTCGTTAACTGTAATTCCGTTTTCTTTAAGTACTTTAGGTAAAGTATCTAAACGTAAATCGCTACAAAAATAAGTAACCCCTCCTTTTATATTTCCTGATAAATATTCAGCTAATTTTTCAGCATTCTTTTCAGAATGTGTAACCTTACCTATTCTTTGTTCGATAAGCTTTTTAGTTCTTCTACCAACACAAAATATATTTTTGAACTGTAATTCCATTGCAGAAAAACTGTGTAGTAATGATTCTACACCATTTTTACTCGTAATAATTACATTTTCAATTTCATTTTTCACCACTTTTGGGGCAATTCTATTAAAACGAATTTTAATAAAATCACTATCTTCAACACTTACAGTTGTGGGTAATAACTTCTTTTGTACTTCTGATAATTTTTTGGTTGAGAATACTGAAAATTCTTTTTCAATACCTTGATCTTCCATCATTATCAATTTACCTCCCTTATCAATAATAGAGTTAGCACAATCGTTTGCGATATATTTATGCCTTCCTAAAGGAACTTTCCTGGCAACTTCAAGCTTTTTGCTTCCGTCTCTACTTAATAAAACGCCTTTAAATATTACTTCTTTTTCAACTTCGTTGATATATGCTAAAGCTCCGATAGGTGCAGTACAACCTCCTTCTAATTTATGTAAAAATTCACGTTCAATAGTTGTACACAACTCTGTATCTGCATCGTTTAACTTAGCACAAGCTTGTTTAATAAACTCATCTTCTTCTAATGCAGTAATCATTATTGCCCCTTGTGCAGGTGCTGGTAACATCCAAGATAAATTTAAAGCTCCTGCCGGACGTAATCCAACGCGTTCTAAGCCTGCCGCTGCAAAAATAGCTCCGTTCCAATCATTATCTTCTAACTTTTGTAAACGTGTATTTACGTTTCCTCGTAAATCAACTACTTTATGAGTTGGGTAGCGGTTTAACCATTGTGCTCTACGACGTAAACTACCTGTAGCAATAACTCCGTTGGGCTGACCAAAAAACTCTTCGTTATCTTTTAACAACAAAATATCATTGTAATTAGCTCTTTTTAAAACCGCTGCTTGTACAATTCCTTCTGGCAAAACCGTTGGAACATCTTTCATAGAATGCACTGCGATATCAATATCGTTATTCAGCATTGCTATGTCTAAATTTTTGGTAAATATACCTGTTATACCTAGTTCGTATAAAGGCTTGTCTAAAATGATATCTCCTGTAGATGTTATAGGAACAATTTCTGTTTCGTACCCTAATTCTTCTAATTGTTTACGAACCTTATTCGCCTGCCACAACGCTAATTGACTTTCGCGTGTTCCTATTCTAATTATTTTCTGCATCGATTGTATCTAAAGTTGTACCGAACACTTGTGTCATTACCTGAATGCTTTGATTTACCGATGTTTCTTCAGATTTTAAGTGTTTTACGAACTGTGTAGTTATTTTTTGAATAAATCTTGATGTGATTGCTTCCGCTTGTATCTCATCAAAATTATTTATTTTTTTCTTGTGAAAGTTAATTTCGTCTTGTTGAATAGCTTCTAACGACTGCTTTAAAGCATTAATAGCTGGAATAAATTTTCGATGACTTAACCATTCGTTAAATTCATCTTTATGCGTTTTTATAATAGCTTCTGCTAATGGAACTTCTTGTTTACGAACCGCTAAAGTTTCATCTGTTATTTTAGAAAGTTCATCTACATTTACCAACGTTACATTCGAAAGTTTCTTAACGTCTGTACAAACGTTCTCTGGCATTGATAAATCTAATATCAAAATATCTTTATCTTTCGGAATATGCGCTTCTGTAATTGTAGGAATATCCGCTCCCGTAGAAACCACTAACACGTCTGCATTCCTTACTTCTGATGTTAAATCAGCAAAATTTGCTTTTCTAATTTCTGAATGTTCATTTACAAATTCGTCAACCTTTTCTTCAGTACGATTAATTAAGGAAACTGTTTTATTTTGAGTGTACTCTGCTAAGTTCTTACAAGTATGTTTACCCATTTTACCTAAACCAAATACTAAAATGTTTTTGCTATTATAATCGAACAAGTTTTTGATAATATACTGAACGGCTGCATACGATACTGAAGTTGTGCCAGAACTTAGCTTGGTTTCATTTTTAACACGCTTACTAGCTTGCATAATTGCATTTAACAAACGTTCTAAATAGGCATTCGTAGTTCCAAGTTTTTTAGCTTGTTTAAAAGCTTGACGTAATTGACCTACGATTTCATAGTCTCCTAAAATTTGACTATCTAAACCTGTTCCCATTCTAAACAAATGCTGAATAGCTTCTTGGTTTTTATATACGTTCGATACTCTAGCAAACTCTTCTACAGATCCTCCTGAAAATTTACACAACATGCTTATCAATTGAAAAGGATGATCTGCAAAACCAATAATTTCTGTTCTATTGCAAGTAGACAAAACAAAGATTCCGTTAAAACCTTGTTCTTTTGCCTCTTTTAAAAGTAAGATTTGATTCTCTTTAGATAAAGAAAATTTACCTCGAGTATGCGCATCTGCTTTAACGTAGCTTACACCAATATTGTAAAAGTTCGTGTTTTCAGTAAACATTTAGTAATTGTCATATAATCTCGACAAAAGTAGAAACTTCCATTAGATAAAAGTATCGCCAAAAGAACTTAAAATGTCGAATATTGTTTTTTGATTTATTTTCTGATATTTATCATATAAATCACGTATTTTTGTAGTAAAATCAACTACTAAAGATTATTTTATATAGAATCGTTCTAAATAAAAACGATTTTAAATCGATTTAAAAATATGTTAGAAAACAACGCCGAAAGTACTTTTAACGAAACCAATTTAGAAAACGACTTTTTATTACTTGAATTTCAAAATAATAGTGATGAAACCAAACGTTTTGAGCGTGATATCGACAGTACATTTATTCAACTACATTTTTGCCTTAGAGGGAATTGTAAGTTTCATTTTAACAATGGCAGCTATACTTTCGATGTTTTAGATGAGCATTCTATTTTATTATATAATCCACAACAAAAGTTGCCAATAAATCTAGAAATAAGACCCAAAACCACATTAATTTCTTTATTAGTTTCTATTAAAAAATTTCATGCACTGTTTTCTAAAGAAGCTGGATACATCCCTTTTTTGAGTGAAAATAATAGTAATAAAAAATATTATGACGACAGTATTATAAAACCAACTGTTTTAATTGTTTTGCAACAAATTATAAATGCAAACATTAACAGCTCTATTAAAGACTTATATATTAAAGGAAAAATTTATGAGTTACTAAGTTTACATTTTCAAAAAGACGAAACAATTTCTGGCGAATACTGTCCGTTTTTAGTTGATGAACGAGAAGTAACAAAAATAAGAACTGCCAAAGACATTGTTATTGCTCGTATGGCAGAACCTCCTACGCTACAGGAACTATCAAATGAGGTAGGCATCAATCTAAAAAAATTAAAAGAAGGGTTTAAACAAATTTACGGAGATACTGTTTATAGTTTTTTATTCGATTATAAAATGGAACACGCTCGTAAATTATTAGAAAGCAATCAGTATAATGTTAATGAGGTTGGCTTACAAATTGGGTATAGTACCGCTAGTCACTTTATTGCAGCGTTTAAAAAGAAATTTGGAACGACACCTAAACAATATGTACTTTCATTAAACAACTAAATGAAGCAATTACACCACGAAGAAATAACCAATAATCAACAAACGTATCCTATCACTATTGTATGTGATGCGATTAGAACACCCGAAAATATTGGTATGTGTTTTCGAATTTCGGAAAGTTTTGGCGTTGAAAAAATATATTTACACGAAAGTTCTCCTTCAATAGACAACCGTAGTGTACAACGTACTGCTCGTAACACCATTAATCAAATTGATTTTGACAGGTATCAAGATTTTGAACAACTCATTCATCAATTAAAAAAAGAAGGAAACACAATTATTGGTATAGAAGTTACTGATGAAAGTATCGATATTCAAGATTTTGATTTTACAAATCATCATAAAATCGTATTACTTTTGGGAAGCGAAAGACGCGGTATAGAAAACACCCACTTACTAGATGCAACTGTTGCTATTCCAATGTATGGACGAAACTCAAGTATAAATGTAATTCATAGTTTAGCGATTGCTTTATACGAAACCACAAATCAATTAAAAGAACGAAAAACCGTCACTACGAACGAAGTGAAGTAATCTCTTCATAAAGATTGCTTCGTTACACCCGAAATGACAAAACGAAAAATATGAAAGGAGTTTTATTAGTCAATTTAGGATCACCTGATAGTACAGATCCAAAAGATGTAAAAAAATATTTAGGTGAATTTTTAATGGACGAACGTGTAATTGACGTTCCTTTATGGTTAAGAACCTTTATTGTAAAAGGAATTATTTTAAATACTCGACCAAAAAAGTCTGCCGCAGCCTACAAAAAAATTTGGTGGAAAGAAGGTTCCCCTTTAATTGTTCTTTCTGAAAGATTGCAAGCTAAAGTTCAAGCTAAAACCGAATTACCCGTTGCCTTAGCAATGCGTTACGGAAAACCATCTATTAAAACCAGATTACAAGAATTATATGATAAAGGCGTAAAAGATGTTTTGTTAGTTCCGTTGTATCCTCAATTTGCTATGGCAACTACAGAAACGATTGTTGTTTTGGCTGAAAAATTACGCAAGCAACATTTTCCTGATATGAAAATTACAGATATCCCTGCTTTTTACAACAAACCAGAATATATAAAAGCATTGTCT
Source organism: Tenacibaculum adriaticum (assembly GCF_008124875.1). Lineage (GTDB taxonomy): Bacteria > Bacteroidota > Bacteroidia > Flavobacteriales > Flavobacteriaceae > Polaribacter > Polaribacter adriaticus. Next base: position 27,040 of record NZ_VNIA01000005.1, on the reverse strand, counting down.
AATTCTATCAAAGATTATTTAGCTGACAAGGAATATGATGAAATTTTGTTTTCATATCACGGAGTTCCAGAGCGTCATATTTACAAATCAGACATTACAAAGTCGCATTGTAAAATAGATGGAAGCTGTTGTAATACTCCTTCAAAAGCACATGAATTCTGTTATCGCCAACAATGTTATCAAACCACTAAAAATGTAATGAATGAACTTGGTTTAAATGAAAGTCAAGTATCAACGTCTTTTCAGTCACGTTTAGGAGTAGATCCTTGGTTACAACCTTATACTGACAGAACTTTAGTAAAAAAAGCAGAACAAGAAGGTGTTAAAAAACTAGCGGTAGTTACTCCTGCCTTTGTTTCCGATTGTTTAGAAACTTTAGAGGAAATTGCTATGGAAGGCAAGCATGAGTTTTTAGAAGCTGGCGGAGAAGAATTCCATATGGTTCCTTGTATTAACGACAACGCAGAATGGGTAGATGTGCTAGCAGGATGGATTAACGAATTTGATAGAAATAATTAAATGTCAAGTCGAGCAGAGTCGAGACCTTTCGACTGCGCTCAAGGTGACAAATTAAAAATACTGAAAATGGATTTTTTATACATAAAAGCATTACACATCATTTTTGTAGTAACTTGGTTTGCAGGCTTATTTTATATGGTGCGTTTGTTTATTTATCATTCTGAAGCAGAAAAAAAGGAAGAGCCTGCTAAGGAAATTCTTCAAACACAATATAAATTAATGGAGAAACGTTTGTGGTACATTATTACATGGCCATCAGCAGTTTTAGCCAGTTTCTTTGCTTTTTGGATGCTGTATAAAAATCCGGTGTATTTAGAAATGCCATGGATGCACGTAAAATTAGCTTTTGTTTTAGCTCTTTATTTTTATCACGGTGCATGTCATTCAATCTACAAACAACTACAACGTAATGAAGTTAAATACAACTCTTTAAAACTTAGAATTTGGAACGAAGTTGCTACGATTATCCTTTTTGCCATAGTATTTTTAGTAGTTTTAAAAAACGCTATCAATTGGATTTGGGGTGTTATTGGTATTTTTTTAGTTTCCATCTTACTAATGATGAGCGTTCGCTTATATAAAAAAGTACGCGCTAAAAAAAGTTGGGATAAGTTTGAAAAGAAATTGATGGAGGAGGATGAAAAACAATCATAACCTAAGAAACTCAGTGAAGTTCACTACCAGAGAAAAATAATTATTTTAAATTATTGATTTTAAATATTTTAAAATCAAAAGTTTTAACAAAACCATAGACACTAACACTTTTTTGTTAAAAACTAATAGGAGTTTGTGAATAACTAGCTATTTTTAATAAAACTAATAAGACTTATCTTTGAAATATCAAGAGCAAGGTTCGAAGACAGTCTCATTAGCTGTTTTAGAATGAGTTTGACATACTCAACTTGTAGTGAAGTAAGTCTCTATCAAAAAATGTAGAGAAGAATAGAATTAGATTACATTTCATTTGTGTAAAGCTAAAAACTCAATCTTCACTTTTCATTCAGGTCGGTTGTTCCAGCAACCGGCTTTTTTATTTGTTACATTGTAACAACAACACAAATATAAATAACTAAATTTATTCTTTATGTATGCCATCAGAGTTTTATATTGGTTTTGTGTTGTTTTTTTATAAACAATTGATTTTTTAATTGTTAACAACTAGACTACTACCCCTTAATCGATTGTTCAAAAGGGATTCTATTTACAATGCTACGTCCAAGAGTAACCTCATCCGCATATTCTAATTCATCTCCTACCGAGATTCCTCGTGCAATGGTAGATGTAGTTATATCATATTTTTCTATTTGTTTGTAAATATAAAAGTTGGTCGTATCACCTTCCATCGTAGAACTTAAAGCAAAAATCAATTCTTTTACCTCTCCTTCTTTTACTTTTTCAACCAAAGGTTCAATTTGTAAGTTTTGTGGACCAACACCTTCAATCGGAGAAATTTTCCCTCCTAACACATGATACAATCCTCTAAACTGACCTGTGTTTTCTATCGCCATTACATCTCGAATATCTTCTACCACACACACAATCTCTTCATTTCTATTTGGATTTGCGCAGATATCACACAAAACAGTATCTGAAATATTATAACATTTCTTGCATGCCTTTACTTCATTTCGTAATAGCGATAAAGCTTCAGTTAAATACTTTGTATTTTCTGTAGGTTGCTTTAATAAATGTAACACCAAACGCAATGCTGTTCGTTTACCAATACCCGGTAATCTGCTCACCTCATTTACTGCGTTTTCTAATAATTTTGAAGAAAAATCCATACGGCGAAATTACAATTTTACTACATAATAATGTACCTTTGAATCATCAAAAATTAAACTACACTTCAATGAATTCAGAAATAAGAAACTTGGAACCTAAAGCTGTTTGGAACCACTTTGCAGATTTAAACGCGGTTCCTCGTCCGTCTAAAAAAGAAGAACGCGTTATTCAGTTTATGGTCGATTTTGGTAAAAACCTAAACCTTGAAACTGTTGTTGACAAAGTAGGTAACGTTATCATCCGTAAACCAGCAACTGCTGGTATGGAAAACAGAAAAACTGTCGTATTGCAATCACATTTAGATATGGTGCATCAAAAAAATGCCGATACTGTTTTTGATTTCGATAAAGAAGGAATTAAAATGTTTGTAGACGGTGATTGGGTAAAAGCAGAAGGAACTACATTAGGTGCCGACAACGGTTTAGGTGTTGCGTCAATTATGACTGTTTTATCTTCGGACAACATTCCTCATCCTGCTATAGAAGCTTTATTTACCATTGATGAAGAAACAGGAATGACAGGTGCAATGGGACTAGAAGGAGGTCTTTTACAAGGTGAAATCTTATTAAATCTAGACACTGAAGAAGATGACGAAATAGGAATGGGATGTGCTGGGGGTGTAGATATTACTGCCACAAGAACTTATTCTGAAGAAACCACTCCAGAAAACACAACTTCGTTCGAGCTTTCAGTTACAGGGTTAAATGGCGGACATTCTGGAATGGATATTCATAAAGGATTAGGAAACGCTAATAAAATTATGAATCGTTTGTTATTTGATGGTTTTACCAACTTCGGATTACGTATTGCTGAAATAAACGGTGGAAGTTTACGTAACGCCATTCCTCGTGAAAGTTTTGCAACTGTGGTAATTGACACTGTTTCAAAAGAACCTTTCTTTTTTGAATTAAACGAACTAATCAATAATATAAAAGCTGAGTTTGCTACATTAGAACCTAATTTAACAATTGAATTAAAAGAAGTTGAGTTACCTAAAAAGATAATGGACTTAGGTGTTCAAGAAGGGTTTATTAAATCTATTTACGCAGCATTAAATGGTGTTTACAGAATGAGTCCGGATATTGAAGGGTTGGTAGAAACCTCTAACAACATAGCTCGTATTATTGTAAAAGACGGAAATATCAAAGTAGGATGTTTAACGCGTTCTTCTTCTGAAACTAACAAGTGGGATTTAGCGAATTCTTTACGCTCTGTATTCGAGTTAGCCGGATTAAATGTTGAGTTTTCAGGCACCTACCCTGGTTGGTTACCAAATGTAAATTCAGAAATTTTAAAATTAGTCACCAATTTATATATAGATCTATATAAAGAGCAACCAAACGTTGCTGCATGTCACGCAGGTTTAGAATGCGGAATTCTAGGTCAGAATTACCCAAAAATGGATATGGTTTCTTTCGGACCAAATATTCGTGGAGCACACTCTCCTGATGAACGTGCTCAAATTTCATCCACTCAAAAATACTGGAAGTTCTTATTGGAGATTCTAAAAAATATTCCGAAAAAGTAAAAAAATCCGCATTAAAATGCGGATTTTTTTCATTTTCATACAAAATATAATAATAAGAATCAATAGCTGTTTAAAAAAATTTAACCAAAATAGTTCTATAATTTTATACCTGTAATAATAAAATTATACAACGTAATGGAAATAGCTATTTTAACTTTTTGCGCGACTTTTATTTTGATCCTTGTTATTTATTGGATAATGCCTATAAATAAAATGAAAGAAGTCAACAAAGCTTTAACTTCTTTATTACAAATTTTACCTATCACAAAAATAATTGAAGGCATCAATAGTGATAAGAAATAAAAACTTACATTTAGCCAATGAATTTCCTCGCACATTTATACTTATCTCAAAACAATACTCAAATTATGATTGGCAACTTTATTGCTGATCATGTTCGCGGAAATAAATTCAAACATTATTCAGAAGAAATTCAGCAGGGAATTATATTACATCGACAAATAGATACATTTACCGATACACATAAAATTGTACGTAAAAGCAAACGTCGTTTACACGAGCGCTACGGACATTACGATGGGGTAATCATCGATATTTTTTACGATTATTTTCTCGCTAAAAATTGGGGCAACTACTCTCAAATCCCATTAGATATTTACGCACAAGCAGTTTATCGCCTTCTAACAAATAATAAAGAAATTCTTCCGAAGAAAACGCTAGAATTTCTTCCTTATATGATAAAGTACGACTTGTTGTATAATTATCAATTTTTAGACAGTATTCAGCAAGTATTAAACGGAATGAACCGACGTACCCAAGGTAAATCACAAATGCATTTAGCTCTTGAAGACCTACAACTGTATAATAAAGAATTAGAAACAGATTTTTCAAATTTTTTCAAAGAATTATGTATGTTTACTAACTCAGAATTACAAAAACTATAATCCCATTAAATATGAAACTACGCCAACTTTTTTTGTTAAGTTTTACGTTACTACTTGTTTTTTGTAAAAAACCTAAACCTGAAATTGGTGTAATTACACAAAAAGCGATGGTAGTTTCTGCTCGTGAAGAAGCTTCAAAAATTGGATCAGATATTCTTAAAAAAGGTGGAAATGCTTTTGATGCTATGGTTGCTACTGAACTTGCTTTAGCAGTTGCTTACCCATATGCAGGTAATATTGGCGGTGGTGGATTTATGATATATAGAAAAAATGACGGTGAAATTGGCGCGTTAGATTATCGGGAAAAAGCCCCATTAGCTGCTCATAAAGACATGTATCTAGATTCTCTTGGTAATGTAATTGAAGGAAAAAGTACCATAGGCGCAATGGCAGTCGGAGTTCCTGGTACGGTGGCAGGAGTTTTTGAAGCTCATAAAAAACTTGGTTCATTACCTATTGAAGAAATTTTACAACCTGTTATCGATTTAGCGAAACACGGAGTGATTGTTACCAAAAAACAAGAAGCTAGAATTAAAGAGTATCAACCTAAATTTTTAGAAGCGAACAATGAATCTATTATTTTTGACAAACACTGGAAAGAGAACGATACGATTAAATATGCTCCTTTAGCGGAAACACTTACTCAAATTCAAAAAAATGGTCGTGATGAGTTTTACAAAGGTGAAACAGCAAAAAAATTAGCCAATTTCATTCAAGAAAATGGAGGAATTATTACGGAAGAGGATTTAGCAAAATACGAAGCTAAATGGAGAACACCAATTACGTTTCAATACGATGATTTACGAATTATTTCTATGTCTCCACCCTCTAGTGGAGGCGTATGTTTAGCACAAATTATGAACGCGATTGAATCGTATGATTTAGACACATATCAACATAATTCATTAAAATACATACAAGTTATTACAGAAGCAGAACGTAGAGCGTATGCTGATAGAAGTCACTTTTTAGGTGATCCTGATTTTGTGAATATTCCTTTAGACACGCTTATTAGTAAAAATTATGCAAAACTGAGAATGAATGATTTTTCTTTCGAAAAACCTACTTCTTCAAAAGATGTTTCTCACGGGACTATTGAAATGATAGAAAGTGACGAAACTACTCACTACTCTATTGTAGATCAATTTGGCAATGCTGTTTCTGTTACCACCACTATTAATGGCGCCTATGGTTCTAAATTATATTGCTCTGAACTTGGTTTCTTTTTGAATAATGAAATGGATGATTTTAGTAGCAAACCAGGTGAACCTAATATGTTTGGTTTAGTGGGTGCTAAAGCAAATGAAATTTCTCCAGAGAAAAGAATGTTAAGTTCTATGACACCTACAATTGTTGAAAAAAACGGAAAATTATTTATGGTTGTAGGAACTCCTGGAGGTTCTACTATCATCACTTCTGTTCTACAAACTATTTTAAATGTTCATGAATTTAAAATGGGAATGCAAGAGGCCGTAAATCAACCACGTTTTCATCATCAATGGTTACCCGATATTATTAAAATGGAACCTATAGGATTTGGCATTAAAGTAAAAAACAAACTTGAAAAACTAGGATATGCTATAGATGAAACCAATTCTCTTGTTATTGGAAAAGTAGACGCTATTTTAGTACTACCAGATGGAAAATTAGAAGGTGGCGCTGACCATCGTGGAGATGATACAGCGGTGGGGTTTTAATGATTTTATCCGAAAAACATAAAGTTCCTATACTAAAAAAAACTATCCGGTTACAAGAATATGGAGTTGGAATATTTAAAACTCTGCCTACTAAATCTGGACTAAAAAAAGCAATCAAAAAACAACTCGTTTTTGTTAATGGTAAAATAGCCTCAACTGCTTTATACATTAAAGGAGGTGAAATTATTGAATTATTCAAGCTCGATAATAATTTAGAAAAAAAACAATTTATTTTTCCTCTAGAGGTTCTTTTTGAAGATGACTATTTAGCCATTGTTTACAAACCTGCAGGAATATTAGTTAGCGGAAATTCTTTCGCTACGATTGATAATGCTTTGACTCAAAACCTAACTAAAAGTACAAAATTTGATACTGTTCGCCCAAGACCTGTACATCGCTTAGACTATCCTACCAGTGGTTTATTATTAGTAGGAAAAACAAACTCGTGTATTTTAGCTCTAAATAAATTATTCGAAAACAAAGAAATTCAAAAAACATATCATGCGATTTCCATCGGTAAAATGGAACGGAATGGAGAAATAAATCTTCCTGTTGAAAACAAAGAGGCTTTTACAGAATATGAAGTTTTGCAAAGCGTTTTCTCAAAACGTTTTGGTTCTTTAAACCTAGTGAAATTACAACCAAAAACAGGAAGAAAACATCAATTAAGAAGACATTTATTTTCTATTGAAAACCCTATTTTAGGAGATCAAGACTACTTTATTGAAAATTTGATTTTAAAAGGAAAAGGGTTGTATTTACATGCATCTCATTTAGAATTCACACACCCGTTTACAAAAGAAAAGATTTCAATTACTAAAGAACTTCCAAAGAAATTTAGGAAAATTTTTCCTTCATTATGAGTTCGGTCATCGTTTGTTTTAATCTATAAATCAACTCATAAATTTCTTCTTCATTATAGCTTGCAAATCCTATTCGTATAGAATTATGTCCAACATCAAATGTATCATATCTTTCTACATTCGGAATTGATAAGTTGTATTTATGAGCTACTTTATTGATTTTTTTCCAAGAATATTTTTCTTTCAATTTTACCCAAACTGCCATTCCTCCTTTCGGAATTTTAAACTGAAAAAAATTTCCACATTCTTGTTGTAATAAATCACAAAACAAATCTCTGCGCGTTTTATAAATCTTCATCACTTTACGAATATGCCTATCTAAATCACCCGACTTTACAAACTCTGCAAACGTAAGTTCTAACAAAGCATCTCCTTGCCTATCAATGATCCTACGAAGTTTAGAGGCCTCGTTAATAAACTTTTTTGGCGCAATTAAGTAACCAATTCTAAATACAGGAGCCACCGTTTTACATACCGAACCAATGTAAATTACATTTCCATGTACATCATGACTGGCTAGTGGTAAAATAGGCGCATGATTGTAATTAAAATCATAGTCGTAATCATCTTCAATAATCGCAAAATTGTACTTCTTAGCTAGGTTTAGTAAATGGATCCTTCTTTCAGCAGAAAGCGTAACCGTTGTTGGATGATGGTGATGCGAGGTTATATATAATGCTTTAATTTGATGTTTTTTACATAATGCTTCAACCTCGTTTGTATCAATTCCATTTTCATCTACAGAGACAGTTATAACTGTTGCTTTATGATGTTGAAAAGTAATCGTTGACGAAGCGTAGTTCGTTTCTCCAATAGCAATTTTATCACCCTCTTTTAATAATATTTGAGAAGATAAATAAATTCCCATCTGGCTACCTCGGGTAATTAATAAATTCTCCTTTAAAATATTTAACCCTCTCGTTTTATTCAGGTAATCAACCAGTACGTCTCGTAAAGTCTCATTCCCAAAAGTGCTTCCGTAAGATAAATGTTTATGAATTGATTTTCTCCCTGCAATTCTTCTGTAAATACGAGCAATTTCATCGGTTGGAGTTAATCGAGTATCGGAAATTCCATCGTTAATGTACATCCAATCCTCTTTTGGATTTGAATATACATCACCTAAAACTTCATCAGTATAAAATGCAAATCCGATATCTTTTTTGTTTTCCTTCGGAAGTTCATCAATAAACTTTTGTTGATGCAGCATTGGCAAACTAGAATGTATAAAAGTCCCTTTTTTAGGTATACTTTCTGCCCAACCTTGTAAAACTAATTCTTCATAACAAGCGACTACCGTTTTTCTATGCAGGTTTAGCATTTCTGATAGCGTTCTACTTCCAACCAGTTTTGTTCCTGAAGGTAATTTCCCTTCTTTTATATACTTGATAAATTGATTTGCCAATTGTAAATACAAAGGTTGCTTTTCACTTTTATTTAATAAAAAACTGGTTTTATACGGAAACATCTGGACTCCTTTTTATTTTTATTCTGGATTAAAATAATAGTCCATAAAGATAGTATATTTGAGATAACAAAAACTTACAACTATGCTAAAATCAGATTTACAACCTACAGAATACAACGATTATTTTTCGAGATATATCAACTTGGTTTCTGATAATACAGATTTAAAAAAAGGATATGAAGAGGATAAAAAAATGGTTATTAACTTCTTTTCATCGATTCCTAAAGATAAGTTAGAATACCGTTATCAACCTGAAAAATGGACAATTAAAGAATTATTACAGCACATTATTGATACAGAACGTATTTTTATGTATCGTCTTTTGCGTATCGCTAGAAATGATAAAACTCCTTTAGCTGGTTTTGAACAAGACGACTACATAATATCTTCAGAAGCAACTCACAAAACTTTAGAAACATTACTAAATGAATTTACAGTTACGAGATTGTATTCTATCACTCTTATTAATAGTATTTCTGATAAAAATTTAAAATATGTAGGTACAGTAAGCGATTCTTCTATTTCAGCCAGAGCTTGTGCTTTTACAATTTTAGGACATAGCATTTGGCATATTAACATCATTAAAGAACGTTATTTATAAATTTTAAGTTATGCAAGAATTTGAGAAAAATAAATTAAACCGAGTAAAACGAGGTGCAAATCGTGCTGTTTACGACAAAGAACATATCAATACTATTTTAGATGCAGGATTTTTATGTTACGTTGGATATATCTATGACGGATATCCAATCACTATTCCTATGGCCTATGCTAGAAAAGATGATAAAATATATTTGCACGGTTCTACAGCTAACAGAATGTTATTATCAATTTTAGAAGCAGAAAAAACGTCTATAACAGTAATGCATTTAGACGCCTTGGTTTTAGCTCGTTCTGGCTTACATCATTCGGTAAATTATCGTTCGGCAACATTATTTGGACACTGTAAAAAAGTAGTAGACGACAATGAAAAAGCTGCTATTTTAGAACAAATTGTGGATACTATGGTTCCGAATCATTGGCAATCGTTACGACCGATGTATCAAAAAGAGTTAGACAGAACCATCGTTGTAGAATTTACTATTGAAACAGCTTCTGCCAAAATTAGAAATGAAGGTGTAAACGACGAACTAGAAGATTATGAATTACCAATTTGGGCTGGATTAATACCTATAAAACAAGTTGCCTTACCTCCTATTTCCGATGATAAATTATTAGATGGAATTGAAATTCCACAGCATATTTTAAATTATTATCAAAGCCATAAATAACATCAAAAAGCTTTTTCTTAGGAAAAGGCTTTTTTAGTTACTTTTGCACCTATGCGAATAGATATTATTACGGTGGAACCGGATTTATTAAGAAGTCCGTTTGAGAATTCAATGATGAAACGTGCTATTGAAAAAAACATAGCAGAAGTACATCTACATAATTTACGTGAGTATGGTTTTGGTAACTACCGTCAAATAGACGATTACCAATTTGGAGGTGGCGCTGGTATGGTTTTAATGATTGAACCGATAGCTAAATGCATTGAAAAATTGCAGTCTGAACGTGATTACGATGAAATTATTTACATGACTCCCGACGCTAAAACATTAAATCAAACTACTGCGAATACGCTGTCTTTAAAAGAAAACATTATTATTTTAACGGGACATTATAAAGGTGTAGACCAACGAGTTCGCGATAAATTTATTACCAAAGAAATTTCTATTGGAGATTATGTTTTAACTGGAGGGGAATTAGCTGCTGCTGTTTTATGTGATGCTGTTATACGCTTAATTCCTGGAGTTTTAGGAGATGAAACCTCTGCCCTAACCGATTCTTTTCAAGATAATTTATTATCGCCCCCTGTGTATACACGTCCATCAGAATATGACGGAATGAAAGTTCCAGAGGTTTTACTTTCTGGGAATTTCCCGAAAATTGAAGAATGGAGAAGCGAACAAGCTTATGAGCGTACCAAAGAAATTAGACCCGATTTGTTAGATGAATAAAGTATTACTTTTTTTTAAAGAGCATCCTGCTTCAAGTTGGGTACTTGGTTTTCAGTTATTTCGTTTCATCTTATTGCCATTTATGGGCTTAATGCCTCAAGATGCGTATTATTATTTTTACGGAGAAAATTTATCATTATCGTATTTTGATCATCCAGGAATGATTGGCTATCAATTGCGTTTATTTACAGACATTTTTGGAAAATCTGTATTTGTAATTAAATTTTCAGATTTTGTAATTACTTCTTTAACTATTTATAGTTTTTACAAATTAGCAACCAAATTCATATCAAAAGAAAGAGCTAATACTGCAACGCTATTATTAGTTTCAACTTTATTTATTTCTATTCTAACCTTCAATTCAACTCCAGATGTCCCTTTAATATTATTCTGGACATTAAGTATTTTGTTTTTATACAAAGCTATTTTTGAAAACAAGAAATGGTTTTGGCTTTTAGGTGGAATTACCATGGGACTTGCTTTTGATAGTAAATACACTGCACTTCTTTTGCAAATAGGCTTATTAGCATTTTTAGGTTTTTCAAATAAATATAGAAAACTCTTACGATCACCTTGGTTATGGGTTTGTTTACTAATTTCACTAGCGGTCACCTTTCCCATTTGGTATTGGAATTATCAACATGATTTTGCTTCATTTGCATTTCAATCTACCAAAAGAACAGGAAGTATTTCAAAATTAAATCTAAATTTTAACTTCTTTTTCGGAGCCATTGGTCATCAACTTTTTTTATTACTCCCTATTTTATTTAGTGTTTTTACCTTTTTTACTTACAAGTACGTAAAAAGAGCTATTACTAAATTTAAATTACCAAGTAGCAAAGTTTTATTCTTGTTAGCTTTTTTTATTCCAACATTTGTAGGTTTTTTTTCTTTGACACCTATTTATTGGGTGAAATTAAACTGGATGATGCCTTCTTATATTACAGGGGTAATTTTAGCTTCTTTTTTTATCAGTAAAAAATTGATAAAATGGCAAATAGGGTTTTCAATCTTTATTCATGTATTATTAGCCTTGCAAGTTATTTTTTATATCGTACCAATAAAAAGTGACGACACTTGGGTAGGTTGGAAAGAATTAGCTAAAGAAACCAAAGAGCTTCAAAAAACATATCCAAATACATTTATTTTTTCTGATGATAATTATAAAACATCAGCATGTTTAAATTTTTATTTAGATGAAAAAGTGTACGCACAAAATATTATTGGTAAACACGCCTTACATTTTGATTATTTAGGAGATAATCTAAAAACTCTAAATGGTAAAAATGCTATTTTTATTGATTCTGATAAACGTTTTAAAAATCATAATAAAAAAGGAGATATTCTTCCTGAATTAAAATTTCACTTTAGTCAAATCACAGAATTAGAACCTATTATAGTTTCAATAAATGATAAAGAAGTACGGAAATTTTGGGTGTATTATTGTAAAAATTATAACGCTACTCCTTAGATAATCTGTAAACAAAAACATATTTTACAATCTCTCGATTACGTTCAATAGGAATTGTTTCTATATAATCAATCGTATTGTACTCTTCACCATATAACTTTTGTGGATTTTTATAATTTCTACTATCGGTAATATATAAGACTTTCTTTTGTAAAGGAGGATGTTCTTGGTTAACCCAATAATATTTATGCGTATCTTTTAAACTCCCTACTCCATACACTTTCATATTATTAGGTCTTGCAATGTAATAATCTATATGTGCTGCAGGATACCATCTGTTTGACACAATCGGTAAGTTTATGAGATTCTTTTCTTTTAAAACCTTTGTTACTTTTTCTGATGTCTGCTGCCAACCATACATGTCCATAAAAACATCTTTTCTTCCTAATTTTTCTATCTTATCAGAAGTTGATTTTGGCAAACACCAACCTTCATTAATTACAAATGTTACTATAATTAATAGCAATGAAAATCCAGAAAAACCAATCAATAGCTTTTTATGAATATTTTCTTTTTTTGATAGATAAATAGCCGCAACAGGCAATAATGCGATATATGAAACACCAGACCAATGTGGTAATGTATCTTTAAATAATGATAAATAAATGGTTGTAAAAATCAACGGAAATGAACAAACAAAAACCAAATAAATATATTTCTTTTCGAAAACAAATTGTTTCTTATACCAAGAAATTATCATCAATATTACGATAATAACAATATAAGGATTATTGTACAAAATCTGTCCTAAAACCTCTCTCAAAAACGAATCTTTATTAAGCTTAAAGCTAAATAACGAAACCCTATTATTATGAAATTTATAACTGATAAAATTATTTTGAAAATTCCAATAAAAAATTAGAAATACAGCTAGTAATGGAAAAATAAAACCCAAATGAAAATAGTTCTTTTTTAACCATTCTCTGTTAAACAACAACACATATAAACAGATTCCTAACAGTAAAAAAACAGCTTGATATTTTGAATATATAGCACAACCTAAAAAGAAAAAAGCTAGGAATAGTTTTTTTCTATACTTTTTATCTGGTTCGTTCGGTAATACTTGAATAAAAAAGTAAAAACTCAATAACCAAAATAAAACTAATGGAGAATCTGGTAAAATAAAAGTTCCTGCTATTATAAATGCATAAATATTAAGATTATATAAAATTGTAGCGATAAATCCGGCTTTTTCATCTTTTAGGTAACTTCCTATTAAAAAAACAAGGTACATACCTATACTTGCTGGAATAATAGCTGCTAATCTTATTATTACTTCAGAATCGAATTCTAAATTGAACGTAAAAAACTGAATAAAAAAACCAACCATCGGTGGATGATCAAAATGACTGAAATCTGGATATTTAGCATACAACCAGTAATACACTTCATCATTACCAAATTCTAGACTAGAACCTAAAAACAAACGTAATAATGTACTGAAAAAAATAAATAAAAAAGTAGCTTTTTTAAATGAGAGCATTAATGAACTCGTTGTTTAATATGAGAAAAAAGCCCCATACTTAAAAAGCCAATAATAATTCCTATGAAAGAACCTACAAAAATATCCATCAAAAAATGTTGCGATAAATAAACACGAGACAGTCCTGCAATAACAGCTAACGAAACCCATAAATACTGAGACTTACATTTACTAAAATACAAACATAAAATTGTGAATATTGCGAATGCTGTTGTGGTGTGACCTGAAGGAAAAGAGTTCCAAAATGCCATTTTCACTCCTTCAACTAAATGTAATTCATCTGCCCCAAAACATCTTGCTGGACGAGGAATACCTTTAAATATAATCTTTTTGAAAAAATGAGTTATTAATAATGTTAAAACACCACTTATGGCAAAAACTAAAGACATCTTCTTTTTAACAAAAAAGAAAATTATCGTTAAAACACCAAACATGATTCCGTCTCCCAAAAAAGTTGAATATTTAAAAAAATTATCAAAAAAGACAGAATGATACTTATTAAATAATAAATGTAAAGTTTGTTTATTATAAACTGACATTGACAAAATAGAAAATATAAAAAAAACTGCATAAATAAATACGGTCTCTTTTTTAACAGATTTTGCTAACAATACAAACCTTGTGAAAAAACTTTCAAACACATTAACCTTATCTGTTTTAGTATTTAAGTGGAGATTTATTAAATTCATTTTATTGCTTATTTTTTATGCAATATATTTTCAATCTTTACATTTAAGCTTAACTAAATTTTAAACTATTATAAAATTTCAAGTCTCATTTAACTAAAAAACAATGTTTTATTAAAATTAATTATCTTTACTTAACTAAAAATTAATCATACTGTTTACTTCTCTAGTTAAAATATATATATATATTTGCACACGCAAAATCAACCTCTGACGAAAACCGTGAATGTTGCTTTGTTAAACACAAAAAAATTATACAAATGGATTTAGTTAAATTTGTACAAGACGAGTTTGTAACTAAAAATGAGTTACCAAAATTCGCAGCTGGAGATACAATTACAGTTTATTACGAAATTAGAGAAGGTGATAAAGTACGTACTCAGTTTTTTAGAGGAGTAGTTATTCAAAAAAGAGGTAACGGTGCTTCAGAAACATTTACTATCAGAAAAATGTCTGGTACTGTAGGTGTTGAGCGTATCTTCCCTATTAACTTACCTACAATTCAAAAAATTGAATTAAACAAAAAAGGTAAAGTACGTAGAGCTCGTATTTACTACTTTAGAGATCTTACAGGTAAGAAAGCAAGAATTAAAGAAAGAAGAAACTAATATTATTTTTCTTTCTAGAAATAAAAAAAGCGATGTGAATTTCACATCGCTTTTTTTTATTTACAAATGTTAATAAGTATTGTTTTTAATCTGTTGATATCTAATTTGTTAAAATAAGCTGTATTGAAAATTTTGTTTGTATATTTGAATAGATGCATATATTTAAACGTTTATTTATACGCATAAATTTAAAATAACGTTCTTTATAATCGTGTTTTTCATGATACTTTAATGATTAATTATATAAAACATAGAGGCTTACTTATTTATTTTTAGATAAGAAACTTTATAATACAATGTAAAGAAAATTAATAGGAAGTATTTTTGAAAGACTAAGAAACATCAACTTAACAAATCTAGTTATAACACTAGTATATAGAAATGTTTCTTTTTTTTGAAATAGTTTGATAATTTGAATATTTGAAAAGAAATTTCTTTATTTGATTAACAAATAGAGCTATTCATTATTAAATTTGTTTCAAATGAGCCATATCACACAGGGAATTGTATGATATGGCTTTTTTTTTATATAAATATTTAATAAAAAAAAGCACTTATTTTATTAAATCTCTAATAAAACAATCTTATTAATAACAATTTAGCATCAAAAATTCCAATTCTAATGCTTAAATTTGCACCACTTCAAACTAAAAATTATATATCAATATATGAGTACTACAGCTAAAATTATGTACACTAAAACGGATGAAGCACCTGCACTAGCTACGCGTTCGTTTTTGCCAATTGTAAAAGCTTTTACAAAATCATCTAACATAGAAATTGTAACCAAAGATATTTCACTAGCAGGAAGAATTTTAGCCAATTTTTCTGATTATTTACTCGAAGAACAACGAGTTGAAGATGCTTTAGCATTCTTAGGTGAATTAGCTAAAAAACCAGAAGCAAATATTATAAAATTACCAAATATTAGCGCTTCTGTTCCGCAATTAAAAGCGGCAATAAAAGAATTACAAGCTTTAGGATATGATTTACCAGATTTTCCTGAAGAGCCTAAAACTGACAAAGAAAAAGCAATTTTAGCCCGTTATAATAAAATTAAAGGATCTGCTGTAAACCCAGTATTGCGAGAAGGTAACTCAGATCGTCGTGCACCAAAAGCAGTTAAAAATTATGCAAAAAAGAATCCACATAGAATGGGTGCTTGGTCTGCAAATTCTAAAACACACGTTGCAACCATGAAAGCAGGAGATTTTGCACATACTGAAAAGTCTGTAACTGTACCTACCGCAACAGATGTAAAAATAATTCATACTGATGCTAACGGAAAAGAAACTGTTTTAAAAGCAAGTACACCGCTATTAGCTGGAGAAATTATTGATGCTTCAGTAATGAGTAAAAAAGCATTGCTAACCTTTTTACAGGAACAAGTTACCGATGCGAATAAAACTGGAGTTTTATTTTCATTACACATGAAAGCAACGATGATGAAAGTATCTGACCCTATTATCTTTGGTCATGCTGTTCGTACTTTCTTCAAAGATGTATTTGCTAAACATAATGAAACTTTCGAAAAAATAGGTGTAGATGTTAACAATGGTTTTGGGAACTTATTAAGCAATTTAGAGGAAGTTTCTGCAGAAAAGAAAGCAGAAATTTTAGCTGATATTCAAAAAGCATACGATAACAATCCAGATGTTGCAATGGTAGATTCTGATAAAGGAATTACCAACCTACACGTTCCTTCAGATATAATTATTGATGCTTCTATGCCTGCAATGATTCGTACTTCTGGACAAATGTGGAATAAAGAAGGAAAACAACAAGATACCAAAGCGGTAATTCCAGATAGTTCTTACGCTCCTTTATATGAAGCTACCATCGATTTTTGTAAGAAAAACGGCGCTTTTGACCCAACAACAATGGGAACTGTCCCTAACGTTGGTTTAATGGCTCAGAAAGCAGAAGAATACGGCTCTCATGATAAAACTTTTGAAATTGCATCTAACGGTAAGGTTTCTGTAATTAATTCAGAAGGAAAGACATTATTAGAGCATACAGTAGAGCAAGGTGATATTTGGAGAATGTGTCAAACAAAAGATGCTCCTATAGAAGATTGGGTTAAATTAGCTGTATCAAGAGCTAAAGCTACACAAACTCCTGCTGTTTTTTGGCTAGATAAAAATAGAGCTCACGATGCGGAAATCATCAAAAAAGTAGAAAAATATTTACCTAATCATGATACAACAGGATTAGAAATTAAAATTTTATCTGTTGCTGATGCTACTCAATATACTTTAGAAAGAGTTAAAAAAGGAGAAGACACTATTTCTGTAACAGGAAACGTTTTACGTGATTATTTAACTGATTTATTCCCGATCTTGGAATTAGGAACATCTGCAAAAATGTTATCAATTGTTCCTTTAATGAATGGCGGTGGATTATTTGAAACGGGAGCTGGTGGATCTGCTCCAAAACACGTTCAACAATTTGTAGAAGAAAACCACTTACGTTGGGATTCTTTAGGGGAGTTCTTGGCTTTAGCTGTTTCGTTAGAACATTTAGGAGAAACTACTAACAATGCAAAAGCAAAAGTTTTAGCGGAAGCTCTAGACAACGCAACCGATAAATTATTAGAGAATAAAAAAGGACCATCTCGTAAAGCTGGAGAATTAGACAATCGTGGAAGTCATTTTTACTTAGCAATGTATTGGGCGCAAGAATTAGCAAATCAGGATAAAGATGCTGATTTAAAAACAGAATTTACTCCTATAGCAAAAGAGTTTGCTAAAAATGAAAATGCTATTGTAAATGAATTAAACGAAATTCAAGGTAAACCAATTAACATTGGAGGATATTATGAACCAAATGAAGAATTGGTTAATAATGCCATGAGACCTAGTAAATTATTAAACAGCATTTTAACCACGATATAAAATTAAAATCATAAAAAAAAGCGAGTGAAATTTCACTCGCTTTTTTTATTCCTCTTTCTCTTCTCTTTCCTTCTTCTTCATCTAGCTCTTTCTATTTGACACTTTCTTTTTTAAAAAGTCACAATTAATTTCAAAAAAAACTGAAATAACGTATTAATATGTATTTTTGAAACATGAGCTTTACAAAAACAACCGAACAATCATCAAAATATAATCATCTTGAAAAGATGAGTATTTCTGAATTATTAAAAAACATTAATACAGAAGATAAAACTGTTCCTTTAGCGGTAGAAAAAGCATTGCCACAAATTGAAGAACTAACTAAACAAATAGTTCAAAAACTCAAAATTGGTGGTAGGTTATTTTATATAGGTGCTGGAACAAGTGGTAGATTAGGCATTGTTGATGCTTCAGAGTGCCCCCCTACTTTTGGTGTTCCTCATGAACTCGTTATTGGTTTAATTGCAGGAGGAGATACTGCCATTAGAAAAGCGGTTGAGTTTGCTGAAGATAGCACAAAAGAGGGTTGGAAAGATTTACTAAAACACAATATTTCAAATAAAGATGTTGTGGTTGGAATTGCTGCATCAGGAACTACTCCTTATGTAATTTCTGCATTAGAAAAATGTAATAAAAATGATATTACAACAGGCTGTATAACCTGTAATGAGGGAAGTCCTTTGGCCCAGACCGTACAATTCCCAGTTGAAGTAGTTGTTGGTCCAGAATTTGTGACTGGTAGTTCTCGTATGAAAGCAGGAACTGCACAAAAGCTTGTATTAAACATGCTATCTACCGTAAGCATGGTTCAACTGGGAAAAATAAAAGGAAATAAAATGATTGATATGCAACTTTCTAACAATAAATTGGTCGAAAGAGCTCAAAGAATGTTAGTTTCAGAATTAAATATCGACTTAAAAACTGCCAAAGAGCTTATACGCAAATTTGGCAATGTTAGAGAAGCTATTAAAAACTATAAATCTTAATTATGGAAGGAAGTCCGTATGAAAAACCTTTAAAAAGATTATTAATATTATTAGGCTTACTAATTATATCTCCTATCGTTTTAAATGTTGCTTTTAAAGCACTAAAAATTTATACTGAAAATCCAGGAGTGTTAATTGCATACGCTTTATTAGTAATCGGAATTTGTATGATTTTATTCACTGTTTACTTCGGATTTAAAACCTTTCAATCTTTTTTAGACGTATTATTTAGAAAATAGCTTGCGTAGAAGTTCATCCATAGAAAAAATTCTGAATTGGGAGCATTGGCCTTCATCTATGTTTTATGTCCCTAACCTCCCTTATGCTTTTTATTTAGCTATTAGAGCAAAAAACATAACATTTTTTACAGCAACAAATCCTGGTATGAAAAGCTCAGGAAATGGTACTGAAAGTAAGTATAAAACCATTCTATTAGTTCCAGAAAAGTACAGACCTAAATCAATTTTAATTCTACCAAATACAGATTTCACTTCAGTTTTACTTCAATTAGAAAAAAATAAAATAACTTTTCCTATCATTGCAAAACCAGATATTGGTTTTAGAGGTTTGTTGGTTAAAAAGATAAATTCTAAAAAAGAATTAAAATACTATTTAGATAATTATCCTATAAAAATAATTATTCAAGAATTTTTGGATTACGAAAACGAATGCGGTGTGTTTTATCATCGAAATCCGAATTCAAAAAAGGGTAATATAAGTTCACTAACCTTAAAACATTTTTTATCTGTTGAAGGCGATGGAACTTCTACGCTAGAAGAACTTATTTTATCTGATAATAGAGCGAAACTTTATATCGATTTATTCGAAAAAATTCATCAAGAAATAATACATAGCGTTCCGAAGGAAAAAGAAACCATAAAACTTACCGCTATAGGCAATCATTCTAAAGGAACTCAGTTTATCAATGGAAATCATTTAATTTCTAAACAACTAAAAAAAACATTTGATGAACTAAGTAAATCCATTGACGGTTGGTATTACGGACGAGTTGACATTAAATACAATAAATTTGAGGAACTTGAAAACGGATTTGACTTCAAAGTTTTAGAGATAAACGGAATTATTTCTGAACCTACACATATTTACGACAGCCAAAATTATACTTATTTTAAAGCTCTAAAAGCTATTAGAAGCCATTGGAAATCATTATTCAAAATTGCAATAACAAATCACAAAGAATTTAATATTCCATATAAAAGCCCTCGAAAATTTATTGATGAAATTCTTCAGTTAAGAGATTATATTTCAACTATAAAAAAACTACAATAAAAAACTATTTTTTTGTGACCCATATATATTTTTTGTGTCTAAAAAATATATAATCATAAAAATATGTTAATATTTTAAAATATTACTATATTAGCAGGCCCCGAAATTTGACCAATTAACTATGAAAAGAATAATTATTATCTTGTTTATTTTGACGAGTATGGCAGTATACTCTCAAGTTAAAATTGGAAATAATCCTTCTCAAATAAATGCTACTTCTATTCTAGAACTAGAAAGTTCTGATAAAGTATTAGTGATAAGTAGAATGTCTAATTCAGAAATGAATAACATTCAGCCTCTTACAGGAGCTATGGTTTACAATACTAGTGTAAATTGTATTTTTATGTACAATGGTTCTTCTTGGGTCAGCCTATGTAATATTGAAACTAATGTTACTACTTCTTCTACTGCTCCTACCAACAATGATATGGGTGATTTTTGGATTAACGACACTGCTAATAACGTAGTTAGTATTTGGAATGGTAGTGCGTGGATTCCAACAGACTCAAATCCTAGAAGAGGTAATGGCTCTCCTACTTCAAGTAATGCTCAATACCCAATTGCAGGAGAAGTTTATGTTGACCAAACTACTGGAGAAATTTATGCTTATAACGGTACAACCTGGGTAAATTCTAACTTTAATTTTAGTACAGATAATGGAATTTCTATAGCCACAAATAATACGATTCAATTAGGTGGCACATTAATTAAACCTACTATTTTAGAAACTAGCGCCATAAATACGTTGGCAATAACTGGCTTAGAAGATGGAGATGTTATCGAAGACGATATTGTAACAGTAAACCAAACAACAGGAGAATTAAGAAAAATTAATTCTACCAATCTTTTTAGAGAGGATGTAACTGAAATTATAGCCAATAACGGACAATTAGTGTTTAATGGTTTAACATTATTTTCTACAGATAAAATCAATGTATATAGAAACGGAGTACGTATAGATTTTACAATAATAAACAATACCACCATTGAAGTAGAACCAGAAGCGGTTTGCTATCAAGGGGATCAAATAAAAATAGTTCAATTTTATTAATAATCTAAAAAAGAAAAATAAATAAATTATCAATTATGAAAACAGAAGTTACAAAAAAACTAAAATTTGCAGTATTTGCAATAGTAATGATGGCAGCAGGAGCTGTTAATGCGCAAACAACAACAGGAAACATTGGTAAAAAAGCAAACGCTACATTAGGTAGTACTGCCACTTCTGTTAGAGTTATAGATAATAAAGGTACTAAAAAGTACTTACAGGTTGAAAATGGACTTACCTCTTTTACTGATACTGCTCCAGATGGAGGTGTCATTACAACTTGGCAATTAGGAGGCACACTTACATCTAATACTACTATTACTACTGGAGCTACAGAAGCTCTTACTATTAATGGTGGTAACTTTAATGTTAATGATGTTGTTTTAGAAGCAGGTGCTGCCGCTACTACAGCAACTCTAGATACTAGTGGTTATATATTCTAGTTAGAGACGAAGCGACAGGAGCTGTTAGAAAAATACTAGTAACTGACTTAATTGAAAGTGGCCAAACAGTATTTACAGCTGCCGTTGCTGGTGCTGCACCAACTGCTGGAGAATTAGCTTTTGATGTTACTGCAGGTACACCTGCTTTAGGTGGCGCTCAAATTCCTTTACCTGACTATAGTAAAGTATGGGTGTATAGAAATGGTGCTAAATTAATTGCAAATGTAGATTATACTGTTGCCGGATCTGTTGTTACTCTTGTTCCTAATGCTACAGACCCTAACGATTGGACATTATATACAGGTGATATAATTGAAGTACAATACGTAAAATAATCAACTAAGTTTTTAATTGTACATGCGTAATCATAACCTTAATAAAATAATAAATATATTAATACTTATAGCTTGTGCGTTATTTTTAACATTAAAAATAAACGCACAAGAAGTTAGGGTAATTGATAATAAAGGAACCATAGCTTCCATTAGAAATAATACTGTTATAACTTCAACCACAGCACCAGCTTCACCTCTTGAAAATGATATATGGTCTGACACCTCTACCAATACTATTAAAATTTGGGATGGCAGTACTTGGTTAAATTTATCCTCATCAGGTTCGCATACGGGTACTCCTGGTTCTATTTTTTTTGCAAATACAGATGGTACGCCTACTGAAAATAATAATCAGCTTTTTTGGGATAATAGCTTAAACAGACTAAGTTTAGGTACACCGCTTACTGGTAGTAATAAATTAACGGTACAAGGAGCAATTAGAGGAACAGCTATAAATAATGCCGACGGTACTTTTGGTCAACCTTCATACAGGTTTTCGAATGATTCTGATACTGGAATGTATCTAATAGGTACAAATCAATTAGGTTTTTCTACAGGAGGTGTTAACGCTTTAAGTATAGATAACACTCAAAACGTAAGTATTGGTCAAAGTTTATCTATTGGCCAAAACTTAAGTGTTACAGGAAGTTATAGTGATAGTAATAATGAAACTGGTACAGCGGGACAAGTTCTTTCGTCTACAGCTACAGGTACAGATTGGATAGATAGTTCTTCCGGAAGTAGTAATACTGTTACAACGTCTATTACAGCTCCGGCTGCTCCTGTAGAAGGTGATGTTTGGTTCGATACTTCTGATACTAATCATACTTCAACCAAAATATATGATGGATCTACTTGGGTCGAATTTAGTCCAATAAAAGCAGCTAGGATATTTTACCCTCCATCCATTGCTATAGATATCAGTGCTATATCTGTTCTTTTAACTCCTCCTGGAGATGAAACTAAAGATTTGTATGCTGAGTATTTTAATCAATTTAACACACCTTCTGTTGCTAGTGCTGGAGCTCCTTCTGCTATTCCTACCTATGCTAGAACTGATTTATACTACTATGTAACATATTACGATCCAACTATTTTTAGTAATGTTAGTATAGATGCTAATGGTGTTATGACTTACGATGTGATTTTTGTCCCGCTTAACGATAATACAATAATTAATGTTGTATTTGTAGTTAAATAAAATATGCGCAAAAGAATATGAAAGCAACTTTTTTATCTTTATTACTAATTTTAGTAACCATTTGCGAAATATCTTCTCAAAGTCTTAATGATTTTAGAACCATCGCTTCGGCGGATTGGAGTGTAGTTGGAAACTGGCAAATGTATGATGGTAGCTTCTGGATACCTGCATTGTATTATCCTGGCAATGGCACTACAAATGATGTTACGATTTTAAACGGACATACAATAGTAATTGATACGTCTATTATTACACCAAATATTTTAAACTCACTAACTATCGAAGGAATTTTAGAAGTAGATAGTGATCAAACTTTGAACACACCTAATGTAATAATTACTACCAATGGTACTATTTTTTGGTCTGCAAATTCAACTTTAACATTACCCCTAGGTTCTAATCTGACAATTAACACTGGCAGTCCAGGATTAACTTCTAGCGGCTGTAATGCTAACCGAAAATTAATAATAGGTAGTGCTAATTATGCTACGTGTAATGGAGGTGGTTCTGGTACACTTTATTCTTTTAGTGAAATAAATGGTATAGATTTAAGAGTTGATCCTAGTTCAAATACTCAAATTAACCTTGGTCAAACGGTTACGCTCTTTGCGAATCCATCTGGACCACAACTATCTGATAATCCTATTACATATAACTGGACAGTTACTCCTCCTACTGGCTCTGGATTTTCTTCTACAGATGAAAACCCAACAGATGTCCCTACCATAGCAGGAACATATATTTATAAGGTAGTTATAACAAATGCCTCTGGAACAAAGCATACAAATTCAACAACAGTTAATATTACTGCTTTTAGTACTAAAAAAGTAATAACCAATAGGAGAATAACTTTTAGAGTAACAAATAAAATTTAGTACCTAAAATGTTAAAAGATAGTAAATATAAAATTTCTCTTTTTACACTCACTTTTATGAGCAGTATTGTTATTTGTTTAGGTCAAACAGCTTTTAAAAATTTTGGCAATATCCAAATGCATAATAACGCCGAAATAGGTTTTCATACCAATTTTATAAACGACGGTGTTTTTGATACTAATAACTTGGGATACACCGGTTTTTATAGTGATAATGAAGTTAGAACGGTATCTGGTACAAACAAGGCTGTTTTTTATAATGTTGAGATTGATGCTATTAACAATCTTCAGTTAAATACATCTTTGGGAGTTACAAATGAATTAGAATTTGTAAACGGTAAAGTAATTACCCCTAGAAACAACACTAACATTTCTTTAGATTTTATAAATTATAATGTTTATATAGGTGAAGACGATAACAATCATACTGATGGTTATGCATCTATAACTGGAGAGGATGAATTTGTTTTTCCTATTGGAGATGATGATAGATTTCGCCCTATGATTACTCCTTTTCAAAGTCAAAACACCTTTTTTAAAGGCGCTTATTTTTTTGAAGATCCGAATACACCAACAATATTTTCAACAAATTTTACAACCTCCGAAAAGCAACTTTTTATAGAAAACATTAGCAATTATGAATTTTGGGATTTAGATGGTAATACAGAAACTGTTGTTACCTTAACTTGGGATACCCAAAGTAATATACCTGCAATAACACAGAATACTAACCTTTTAAGAGTTGTGGGGTGGAGTGAAACACAAAACGAATGGGTAGATTTAGGAAGAACTGATATTGAAGGAAATTTAAATGAAGGTCGAATAACATCTAATACATTTATACCTGATGATTATATTGTAATAACCATTGGATCTGAATTTAATAATGGAGATGTATCTAACGATAACTTTATAATTTCTCCGAATAGTGACAATCTTAATGATGCTTTAGTATTTGAAGGTTTGGAACTATTTAAAGAAAATAAACTCCTCATATTTAATAGATGGGGGGAAATTGTTTTTGAAATTAACAATTATAAAAATGATTGGGAAGGGGTGTCAACTGCAAAAACAACTATATTATCAAAAAATAAATTACCTGTTGGTACCTACTTTTACATTTTAAAATTTGGAGATATTAACTTAACTAAAGAAAAAAGAGGTTGGATATACATCAACCGATAGCTCCTGTTTTACCTAGGTGTGGTTGGGTTATATCCAAAATCAGCATCTGGTAATTCTATCCCTAATTGATGAATAATAAAACCAATACTTGCAAAATGATGTATTGCATGGCTATGCGCCTGTATTAAAGCACTACCTAAAGTATAATTAGCAGTCATTTTCCCTGCACCTAAATCATCTGTAACTTCTATAATTTTATTAAAATCTTCTGATTTTAACCTATATAGTTTTTCTATAATCTCATTAAAATAAGTGATTCCAACAGCAGTTTCTTGTTGTGCAGATTCACATCTGTTTCTGTCAGAAAAATCAACACATTCATTATCTAAACCATTAAATATACAAGAAAAAATATCGAGTATATGACGCATATTATTACCTATACTTGAATAATAAGGAGGAATTGTACAATCGCTATATTGTTCATCAGAAATAGCTTCTAAAAGTTTAATACCTCTTTGTAAGTTTTTTTCTATTGCTTCAATCATTCAATTAAGTTTCGTTGTAAGTCGCATAAATATAAATAATTTTACATTGGTCTTTAAAATTGTTTATAAACGAAATTTAAAAACAAAACTAAAACACTAATATATTGACACTTAAACTAAAATGACCATTAAAAAAAAATTATGGCATGCTATTTGAAAAATAACTCACAAATGCGGTAGCCGAAAAGCATATAGAGTAAGCATAACCCTAAAATTTAATATTATGAAAAAAGGGATATTTTTATTAATTGGACTTTTAAGTTTAACAAGTATATCTGCAAAAGACATTAATACAACAAATAACAATATTGGGGTTAACTATCCTTATAACGACGCAGTAACTTTTACGGAGCGAAGTGTAGAATTTCTTGTATATTTAGATGGTAATTTCGATTTTAATACACATACCAGAAACGACCGCTACTACGATTATAACGGGATGAGAATAAATAGTGGAGTTAAAATTGAAAGAGATTTTCGTGGTCGTGTAAGAAAAGTTGGTGCTGTATTTATTAATTATGATGTTAGAGGTAATGTATCACGCATTGGTAACGTTTTTATGAGTTATAGATTCGGACAACTTTCAAAAGTTGGTCATCTAAAAATAAATTATGACCGTTGGGGCTACCCTCATTTTAGAGGTTTTGTAAAAACGGGTAGACAATATAACAATGATTATTATTACAATAATGGATTAAATATTAATATAAACCTAGGAGATGTTTGCGAATATGAAGATGCATATTTTTACAAAAGAGACTTTAGAAATAACTATCGTCAATTTAAAGAAGATAACAACTATTTTTATTACAAAGCTGTACCTAATGCTAAAATTGGTAAAAGAAATAAAATATTAAAACGCAAAAAGCCAGGAAAAAAAATGGTAAAACATTACAAAAAACACCAAGATAAAAGGATTGTAAAACCAGAGCAAAAAGGGCGTTCAAAAAGAAATAGATAAAATTATAAAATCCGGAGTTCAAAGCTTCGGATTTTTTTTAGCGTTATTACTAAGAATTATAAATTTATTACTTTATAATTCTTAGTAATAACGCTATAAGAAAGTCTTCGCTCTTTGATCGCTGTTGGATTTTCACTATATCCCTTCACGCATTTAAAAACAATAAAAAATTAAGCCTTAAAAGTTCAATCTGTTTATATAGTAAATGCACTCTTATTAAAACCTAATAGCAAGTATTATAAACAAAAAAAACCCAATCTTATATAAGATTGGGTTTCTGTATAAAGAAAGGCGACGACCTACTCTCCCACCATTGGCAGTA
>NZ_VNIA01000004.1:176804-302834 GCF_008124875.1 Tenacibaculum adriaticum | reverse complement strand
CAATGCGTTAAGCTACTAGTAATAGCGAGTAACTTCTTAAAACCAGAAACGTCATTTCTAAACTGATGCCAAATTCCTTGAGAATCATACACATCTATAACTTCTTTACTAACGTCGATTCCTAAAAATTGTTTATTTTTATCCATAAGAAAAAAAGATTGGAAAGAAAGAACTACCTACAATTCAACAACTTAAAATCGAGATCTAACTCTCACAGAACTGAACGAATTTGAAGTAGTAAAAGCGTAGGGATTATCAATGTTGACCAAATCTAGGTTTCCACGTATATCATAACCTTATTCTACGCTTCTTTCTTTCTGATTTATAACTCTAAATTTAAACAATTGCTAACTTAAGACGTATATAAAAAATTGCTAGTTCTAGCCTACTTACGAAAATCCTCGCGGATTTTCTATTCGGTTTTTATTTGCTAAATTAGGTGCTTAACCACGCAACAAACCATATACAAACACGTTGAGCAACATTTAAGAAAGATTCGAAATAGAAAAATATGAATCCAAAGGTTGATGAATTTTTAAGCAATGCCGTCCAATGGCAAAAAGAAATGGAGATGTTAAGAAGCTTAGTTCTTGATTGCGGCTTAACTGAAGAATTAAAATGGGGTGTCCCTTGTTACACATATAAAAAGTCCAATATCTTAATTATACATGGTTTTAAAGAATATTGTGCACTTAATTTTTTCAAAGGTGTTTTACTGAAAGACACACATAACATATTGATCCAGCAAACGGAAAACGTGCAGGCAACACGTCAAATAAGGTTTACACATTTTAGCGAAATTGAAAACATGACGGCTGAGATAAAAGCCTTTATTTTTGAAGCTGTTGAAGTAGAAAAAGCAGGAATAGAAGTAAAGAAAAAGCAAACATCTGACTTTGAGATTCCTGAAGAACTAATGACAAAATTCAAAGAAAGTTCTGACTTTGAAAGTGCCTTTAATAATCTAACTGAAGGTAGAAAAAGAGGTTATCTTTTACACTTTGCACAATCAAAACAATCAAAAACTCGAATATCTAGAATAGAAAAAAATATGGATAGAATTTTTAACGGAAAAGGATTAAATGATTGTATTTGTGGATTATCAAAACGAATGCCTAATTGTGACGGTTCGCATAAACAATTGGAAAAATAAAAACGTTTTACAACAAAGTGTATAATTAATGGCTAGTTCTAGTCTATTTACGAAAATCCTCGCGGATTTTCTATTCGGTTTTTATTTGCTAAATTAGTTACTTAAACACGCCACTAATCATACACAAACACGTTACCTGCAATATTGACCCGTTCTAAAAAAGCTACATAATTTAACACTATTATGTATAAAAACTATAAAGTAATTAGACACTACAGCGAATCTTTCAAATTAAAATTTTAAAAATTAAAACGGATAAAACCTTAGTAATTGGAAACGGTTATAGCAGTTATTGTTTTTTTATGTGCCACAAACCAGTTAAATAAAAAGATTTTGAAGTCTTAAAAAGTTTAAGGCTAAAATTCCTTTTTAAGAGAAAGAATAAAAAAATAGTATAAACAGTTATATAAAAAAACCGAGCAACTCCTTACTCGGTTTTTTTTATATAATATTCGAATATTTACTTCATCAAATTTATAGCTTCTATACTTTGAATTCTATTTCGTTCTAAAAACGCATCTATGGTTTCAAAATGTTCAATAACACGCTGGTCTTTAAATTCAAATACTTTTTGAGATAATCCTTCTAAAAAAGCACGATCGTGTGATACTAAAATTAACGTCCCATCAAATGCCAACAACGCTTCTTTTAACACATCTTTCGATTTTAAATCTAAGTGGTTGGTAGGCTCATCTAAAATTAACAGATTAACAGGCTCTAGCAACAATTTAACCATAGCTAATCTTGTTTTTTCTCCTCCAGATAAAACACCAACTTTTTTATCTAAATCGTCGCCACTAAACATAAAACGACCCAAAATATTTTTAATCTGTGTACGTACTTCTCCTTCGGCAGCCTCATCTACCGTTTGAAAAATAGTGAGTTCGTTGTCTAATAAAGAAGCTTGGTTTTGTGCAAAATAACCTACTTTAACATTATGTCCCAACTGACAAGTTCCTTCTACCTCAATTTCATCTAAAATAGCTTTAATCATTGTTGATTTCCCTTCCCCATTTCGTCCTACAAAACATACTTTTTCACCTCTTGCAATCGACATATTTGCCTCTTTAAAAACTACAGTATCTCCATACCTCTTAGAAACATCTTTAACCGTTACAGGATAATCTCCCGAACGTGGTGCTGGCGGAAAACGCAACTTTAATGCTGAATTATCTATTTCATCAATCTCAATAATTTCTAGTTTTTCGAGCATTCGTTCTCTCGAAGATACTTGATTTGTCTTAGAATACGTTCCTTTAAATCGCTCAATAAACGCTTTGTTATCAGCTATAAATTTTTGTTGCTCTTGGTATGCTTTTATTTGATGAGATCTTCTTTCTTCTCTTAATTGTAAGTAGTGAGAATAATTAGCCTTGTAATCGTAAATACGCCCCATAGTTACTTCGATAGTACGATTGGTAATATTATCGATAAACGCTTTATCGTGCGAAATAACCATTACTGCATTGGCTTTATTTACTAAAAAATCCTCCAACCAAATAACCGATTCAATGTCTATATGGTTTGTTGGCTCATCTAATAAAATTAAATCAGGTTTTTGTAATAAAATCTTTGCCAATTCAATTCGCATACGCCAACCACCACTAAACTCATTGGTTTGACGATTAAAATCTTCTTGTTTAAAACCCAATCCTTTCAAGGCTTTTTCAACCTCAGCATCGTAATTTACATCCTCTAAAGCGTAGTATTTTTCACCTAAATCAGAAACCCTTTCAATAATTTTCATGTACGAATCACTTTCGTAATCGGTACGTGTTTCTAATTCTTTATTTAAAAGCTCCATTTCATCGCGCATTACAAATACATGCTTAAATGCTTTAGCTGTTTCTTCAAAAACTGTACAGTCATCATCTGTTAATAAATGCTGAGGTAAATACGCAATAACAGCATCTTTGGGTGCACGAACACCTCCTCTTGTCGCTTTTTGCTCTCCTGCTACAATTTTCATCATTGTAGATTTTCCTGCTCCGTTTTTACCCATTAAAGCAATTTTGTCGGTAGGATTAATTACAAAGTTTACATCACTAAATAAAGTAGAACCACTAAACTCTACAGCTAAATTATCAACTGAAATCATGTACTAATTTTTAAAGCTGCAAAAGTAGGAAAAGTGTAAGTTGTTTTAATTAAAAAATTAGTTTGTTTCTCTCTTGTTCATTCATAATTAAATATTTTTTTATTATCGTAATAACTATAATTAAAACACATAAAGCTTTAACACTTTTGGTTATAATTTTAATTGTTACATAAACCGTATGAAGCCAAATAGCAATTGGATCAACCTTTTAATGATTTGAGTTAAAATTTATTTTTGTAAAATCCGACATTTGAATAAAATTTAAACAAAATGGCTATACTTGGAAATATTATTAAAGGTTTTATCAATCTAAAAGATACTCTTTCATCAGAAACAAATCATATAGAAGCACAAGAAAAAGTACTTAAAAACCTTTTAGAAAAAGCAAAAAATACACAATTCGGAAAAAAATATCATTTTGATGCGATTTTATTATCCGATGACATTCAAGAATCCTTTGCTGACCTAGTTCCTTATTTTGATTATAATTCCATCAATAAAAAATGGTGGAACAAACTACATCAAGGAGAAGAAAATGTTACATGGCCAGAAAATCCATCTTATTTTGCATTAAGCTCAGGAACTACAGGGAAATCTAGTAAAAGAATTCCCGTTACAGATGATATGATTGAAGCAATTAGACAATCTGGAATCAAACAGGTTTCAGCTTTAAGCCATTTTGATTTACCTGCAGATTTTTTTGAAAAAGAAATTATGATGTTGGGAAGCTCTACAGATTTAAAAGAAAGAAATAATCATTTAGAAGGTGAAATCAGCGGAATTAGCGCAAGTAATATTCCGTTTTGGTTTAAAGGTTATTATAAGCCTGGAGAGGATATCGCAAAAATTGATGATTGGGATGAGCGTATAGAGCATATTGCAAAAAATGCTAAGAACTGGGATATTGGTGCATTAAGTGGAATTCCCGCTTGGATAGAATTAATGCTTCAAAAAGTTATTGAACACCATAATTTAGAAAACATTCATGAAATCTGGCCAAATTTACAAGTCTATACATCTGGTGGAGTTGCATTTGGTTCTTATGAAAAAAGTTTTAATGCTTTAATGGGAAAACCTGTTACCGTTATTGACACTTATTTAGCCTCAGAAGGATATATAGCAACACAAGTTCGTCCAGAAACAGATGCAATGCAATTAAATACAAATCATGGGATTTATTTTGAATTTGTGCCTTTTCATCCGGATTATATAAAAGAAGATGGCTCTTTAAAGAAAAGAGCTCCTTCATTAAGCCTACAAAATGTAAAACCAAACCAAGATTATATTCTAATTATAAGTACGGTAAGTGGAGCTTGGCGGTATTTGATTGGTGATACAATAAGATTTACTGATGTAGAAAAAGCAGAAATAAAAATTACTGGTAGAACAAAATTCTTTTTAAACACCGTTGGGTCACAACTTTCTGTAAACAAAATGGATGATGCAATGAAACATTTGGAAAAAAAGTTTAAAACCACAATCCCAGAATATACAATTTGTGCTAAAAGATTAGAAGATCGCGAATTTTACCATTGTTGGTATTTAGGCTCTGAACTTCAAGACATCAATAATGAAGAGGTTGCTAATGAACTTGACCTATTTCTAAAAGAAGCTAACAAGAATTATAAAGTAGCAAGAAGCAAAGCTTTAAAAGGCGTTAAAGTATCTGTAATTTCTCCTGACATTTTTTACAACTGGAGTGGAAAAAATAAGAAAAAAGGAGGGCAAGTAAAAATGGCACGTGTTATGAAAGAAAAAAAATTTAGAGAATGGGAAGAATATGCAAAAAACAATAACTTCTAACATTTTCTATTTTATTGATTTAAAGCTTTTAACATAAATTTTAATCGAGTTAAAGATTCTATTATATGAGCAAAGAATAATTATATAACTACTTTAATTTTGAATAAAAATAATTAATCAAAAAAAATATAGAACATGAAAACTTTACAAGATTTATTCGAACACGAAGTGAAAGATTTATATTCAGCAGAAAAACAGCTTGTTGAAGCATTACCAAAAATGGTTAAAACAGCGACTGATAAAAAATTACAAAAAGCTTTTACTGATCATTTAGAAGAGACAAAAAAACAATTTGAAACTGTACATGCTATTTGTGATGAGTTGGATATTAATCCTACAAGTACAAAATGTAAGGCTATGGAGGGTTTAATTGAAGAATGTGATGGCATGATTAAAGAAGATGCTGTTTCTGACGTTAAAGATGCTGGTTTAATTGCCTGTGCACAACGAATAGAACATTATGAAATTTCTGGTTACGGAACAGCCGTTCGTTATGCTAAAGAATTAGGACATAAATCCATCGCTACAAAATTACAAGAAATATTAAATCAGGAATATGATGCTGATGGCCTTTTAGATAAAATTGCCAAAAGTAGAATTAATGAAAAAGCAAAAAGTTAATAGAGATAAATCATATTTATCAGAAAACTGGTGATATCACCAGTTTTTTTATCTGTAGATTATACTGTCTATAACTTAATTTTATTAGTTCATTCTATTAACTGCACCTGTTGCCCAATCTTTAATTCGTGAACCAAAACATTCAAGAATTGCATCAACACCAATAACACTTCCTTTAGATAACCTTCCTAAAACTGATAACGGAATATTATTTTCTTTATCTGCGCTGACAATAGTTGCATCTTCTCTAGTGTGGATTCCTAACTCGGAGTGAATTGGTTTTATAAGGTCATTCCTCAATAAATTTTGTATGATTGGTGAAGTAACTTCCATCAATTTTGGCGGACTCAAAACACTGTTTATAATTACATCAACTTTAATTTTTTCCTCTTTATTCTTAAACATTAATCCATTCTTAGATACAGTTATCTTTGGATTATTGCAATAATCTAAATTTAAAATATTCGCCTTTAATAAAGATAGAAGTTGTTGCATGCTTTCTACTGGAGGTCCGTAAGAATATCGTTTCATTTGTTCATCTAATTCAATTACAGATGCTATTATTTCTTCTGAAACTTGGGCATGTGAAAATTCGCTGTATAATATTCGTTGGCAATGTCGCCAAACCTGTCCGACACAATAATCTAAAGAAATTGAGCGTTCACCACAAGCCATTTTCACAAAAGACTCAATTAACACATCTGTCCTACAATCGATATCTTGAATTAATTCATGTTTAAAATCAATATCAGACAACCAACTAATAATAATTTTGTCTACTTCTTCTTTACTAAGTTCTTTTGATAAAATATTATTTTCTAGATTAATAAAAATTTCTGCACTTATTTTTGCCATAATCCGTTTCAGAAATAAATTACCTTTAGCTTTGTTTACTCCTCTTGCTACTTTTTTTATTTCTTTTTCAAAAAGCTTAGCTTGTTTTTCAGAGATTTTAAAAACACTATCTAACTTAGCATTCAACGGTTTTGGTGCCATTGGTAAACCATCTAAAGAATAAGGAATAATTTGTTTTGGAACAGAATCACTTTTAATAAATCTTGACTCAAAATTAGTCTTGTTTTCAATTTTAAAGACTCCTTCTTTTTCGATTGTTAATGCTCTAACAACATCTATCATTGCCAAACCAAAACCTCTGATTGCAATATTTTTTCCTTTTTCTATTTCCTTCGACTTTATAATATCATCTAAAGGGTATGGCTCTGGAAAACAAAAAAAATTATTATTTGATTCAATTTGATATTTTACAATATCTTCATCAATTTTAGTAGGTTGATGACCAATTGTGAGTAACACTTCATCAAACGTAAAAGAATTACCGTACAAATCTTTTAAAACTAAATTATTATTATGAAAGTCTGCATTTGAAATAAGAGTGTTAATTACAGTTACAAATTTATTTTTTTCTAAAACTTCAACAATAGATTCGCTTCTCTCTGATAAATATTCCCCCATCTTTTTTCTTGGAGGAAACCTATCTGCTTCAGTATTTTTTAAATTTTTGTCTTTATTTGGTAACCATTCTGTATAAGAAGGAAAGGAAGGTATTTTCATATTATATATTATTATTTCTTGTCTCCCTTCCAATTCTTTTAAAGCTCTTTCAGAAATATTCACCCAATTGACTCCTGATTGCTTTATATCCCAAACTTTTCCTGAACCCAATTGATTAGTATGTTCAAAAAGTGTAACATGAAATTTAGTCTGTAACTTTCGGAGAGATACTTCTATAAATAAATTTTCTAAAGCGCTTAAACCTCTCGGCCCAAATCCTACAATTGCTATCTTTTTCATTATCAGATCAATTATCCCTATTTCTGCTTTCTACTAAAACCATGATTTCTTCTGGCGATAAATAATATCTTTTAATTCTTTTTTTATACAATTCAGAAATTTTTGCATTATTTAAAATAAAATCTTTTGTTTTTAAGATATAGTCTTCCATTCTATGAGATACAGCAAAACTATCTGCTGCTCGCTCTGCTTTTACAATATGAGAGTCGGATAACAAATATTTAATCCCGAACCAAATTAAGTTCATTTTACTACGATTTTGATAATCCATAATATGCCCTAACTCGTGTCCAATCCAACCAATTAAAATATCTGGAGGAATATTTTTTGTTAAAAATTCTTTATCAGAAATTTTAAATTTTTTACTAATTAATACTACGTAGCTTCTGTTTTTTCGACTAGTAAAGAAACTCTTAAAAGTAGGCTGAGCCTGCATTGTAGATTTTTTAATGTTTCTTTTGAATTTAAAAGTAATTTTAGTCTCCTCTAATTGCGGAAAGTATTTAAATGCTAACTTTACTTCTCTTTTTATAGACTGTGGAATTATATGATAATTTGACATATTTTCTTTTTTTTAATAACTAGACTCGTTTATAAAACAGAAAAAAGTAATGACAACTTATCTAATTTACTTTGCATGCTTATTTCTTTTATTCTTTGTCATTTAAAACAATGTTTTCTGAGTTTGAAATATTTTCTTCAGGGATATTATTAAAAAACTCAGCATTTTCTGTATCTGCTGTTGGTCCGTAAGCTGCTAAAAATGTCCCTTTATTACCATCATGCGTTTTTATTACATACAATATTGACATATCTGAAGGATTACTCATCCCTTCATACCTATGCTCTGCCAAAATAAAAACTTCTTTAGCAAAAAAGCTTTCCCCTGTATTGTTATCCTTTAACTTTCCGTTAGTAACTCTATAACTATGTGTATATCCTTTTTTTTCATATAACTTAATATAGTCTAATTCATTTTTGGCTTGTTCTTTCATTATTATATTTTTTATTCCATAAAACTATAGCTTAAACAGATAAAACCTTAACGCTATTGATAATAATTTTAACTCGAATCCTAAAATTTTTCTAAAACATATAACTATGGAATCAAGTTAAGGCTTATTTTTATAAAATACAGTTTCTAAATAAAAATCAAAAAAAGAACTCTCCTCCAGCTGTCTGTAGACTTAAAAGTTCTTCCTTCTTTATTCATAATATTTTCCAGTTGTTTGTATTTGAAAGTTTCGTTTGTTTCTTAATCTATTTTTATTGAACTTAGCTATCGATGAATATTCGCTGCTGATATAGCTAAATATTCCTTCCATATGTTCGTAGTAATTTACAAGAATCCCTCTTACAATAATGATTAAGAATACAATAAAAACAGGAATTTTATCTTTTGGAATGTCAGGAAAAATATTTCATGCCCCTTTTTTAAATGAACATAATAATTTCGAATTACACGCTGTGGTAGAAAGAAATGAAAAGAAGGCACATATCGTTTATCCCAACATAATTAGTTACGACTCGGTGGATGAGCTTTTAGCAGATCCTGATATAGAGTTAGTGATAGTTAATACTCCTAATGCTACCCATTTTGAGTTCGCTTTAAAAGCAATTAAAATGAAAAAGCATGTATTAATGGAAAAACCATTTACAATCAACTCTACAGAAGCCAAGCAACTATTTAAAGAAGCTAAGAAATATAATTGTTGCATTCTACCTTATCAAAATAGACGTTACGATAGTGACTTCCTATCAGTAAAAAAAGTTATAGACTCTGGTAAATTAGGAAAAATAGTGGAGTTTCATCTTCGGTATGATAGATACAGGTATTTTATTGGACCTAAAGCGGAGAAAGAAACGCCTGTACCAGGGAGTGGTTTAACCTATGATTTAGGTCCACATTTATTAGATGCAGTAATTTCTCTTTTTGGTAATCCTTTGGAATGGAGAAAAAACATGGGGTATTTCCGTCCAAAAACCCAAGTAGATGATTATGCTCATATTCACCTGTTGTATTCAACAGGAATGCAAGTATTTATCACAATGAGTATGCTAGTTGCCGAAGCTCAACCAGCATTTATTATTCATGGTACAAAAGGTACTTACATTAAACAACGTGCTGACGTTCAAGAAAAACAATTACTAGAAGGTATGACTCCTACAAATCCACTATACGGTAAAGAGGAATCTAACAAACATGGAGTATTTACTTCATTTTCAGAGGATGGAACAAAAAAACAGGAAAATATAATATCTCCAAAATCTTCCTATATGCATGTATTTGATAATGTTTATAATACCATTAGAGATGGAAAGCCCTATATGGTATCTGAAAAACAAATCATACAACAGTTAGAAATTTTAGAAAGCTAAAAAATTTATTACCAACATAAAATAGACGTTTATTAAACCGATAATGAAAACCTTTTTTCTTTAGAAGTAAAATTTTCTCTAAAAACACCTTTAGAACAATTTACTTAGATTTTAATTCATAATAATACGATTATAAAAGAAAAATAATCTAACTTTATTATTAAAAACACTTCTTTAATACACTTTACATTACTTTTGTCTACTGAAATTTTTAGGCAATGGCAAATACATCACAATTAAGCTCTGAAGACCAACAACAATTAGAAACTTTAAAACAAGATTTAACCACAGCAAGAGATACTTTTTTAGGCTATCCTGTTTCTAAAGATTTTGATTATTCTGAATTGAATACGTTTTTCCAATTTCCAATTAATAATTTAGGAGATCCTTTTGAACATGGAACGTATCGTGTACAAACGCATGAAATGGAACGTGAAGTAATTGCTTTTTTCGCAAAAATTTTTAGAGCAAATCCGAAAGACTTTTGGGGTTATGTAACCAATGGAGGATCGGAAAGTAATTTATACGGTTTATACCTTGCTCGTGAATTATATCCAAAAGCCATGGTGTATTATTCAGAATCTACTCACTATAGCGTACGAAAAAACATTCATTTATTAAACATTCCGAGTATTGTAATTAAATCGCAACCTAACGGAGAAATGGATTATGAAGATTTTGAGAATACCGTTCGAATGAATCGTCATAAACCTGTAATTGTATTAACTACTTTTGGCACCACTATGAAGGAAGCCAAAGATGACGTTTCCAAAGTTAAAGACATCTTAAAAAACTTAGCTATACAAGATCATTATATTCATTGTGACGCAGCATTAGCTGGTTCTTTTGGTCCATTTATGCAACCTCGTTTGCCTTTCGATTTTATGGACGGTGCCGACAGTATTTCTATTAGCGGGCATAAATTTATTGGCTCTCCTATTCCTACAGGTGTATTAATTGCAAAAAGATCAAACAGAGATAGAATCGCTAAAGGGATTTCTTATATTGGATCTTTCGACACTACAATTACTGGTTCTCGTAACGGACATTCTCCTTTATTTTTATGGTATGCTTTAAAACGATTAGGAATTGAGGGGCTAAAACAACGCTATCAGCAAAGTTTGGAAGTTGCAGAATATTGTGAAGCTCAGTTAAAATCTATTGGTATTGATGCTTGGAGGAACCCAAATGCAATTACTGTTGTATTGCCTAAAACACCAAAAAGGATTAAAGACAAATGGCAATTAGCTACTGAAGGAAATATTTCACATGTAATTTGTATGCCAAATGTTAGCAAAACTCAAATTGACGAATTTGTAAACGATCTTAAAAATACTACAGATGCTTTCTCCGAAGATGAATTTTCGTATGATTTTTCGTTGAGTTAAATTACTTTATACATTCTATAATCTCGAACTTTTTATTGAAGTTGACTACAGTAACTTCAGTAAAAAGTTTATTTAAATGTGTTTTATAATTGAGATGTGTATTGGCTACCAATAAAAAACGTCCGTTGTTTTTTAAACACGCTTTTACATCTTCAAAAAGAGATAAAGTTACTTCGATATTATTTTCGTACTCAAAATGAAATGGCGGGTTACTTACCACTAAATCAAAATTTTGATTGTGCAAACTAGATAAGTTTTCGGCACATAGAAACTTTGCTTTTCTATCTTTTAAATTAATTTTTGATGACTCAATCGCTAAATTAAAATCATCAACTAATGTTACTTCTGCCTTAGAATTTAATTCAGTTACTTGATAAGCAATCACCCCGTTACCAGAAGCCAAGTCTAATACTTTTGTTTCCTGCGGAAATACTTTTAAATTTTCTAAAAAAAATTGCGTTCCTATGTCTATACTTCCAGATGAGAATACTCCATAATATTGTTTTAATTCTTTTCCTTTAAACTCAAGAGTGTTGATGAGTTCTTCCGTTAATCTAAGTATAGAGGAAGGGGCTTTTTTAGGTTTTTTAAGAACTAACAACCGTGCTTTTTTCCATGCTTTCGATTGTTCAACTTCTTCAAAATAAATACTAGCAATTTTTAAAAATGATGGGCTAAAATACTTGAGCATAAATCCACAAACTACCTCTGTTTCCTCATGAGAACTCTTATAAATCTGTTGTAAAAATAACTCGAATAATTCTAATGATTTCGGAATTTTAATCAGAGCTACATTAACTTTATTCAAAGCGTCTAAAGGAGTTTTAAAAACAACATCCGCAGATAAATTATTTCTTTCTAAATTTTTACAAATTGCTTTTTGTTGACTTGCGTAGGTCCAAACAGTAGTTAATTTTTTATCGTGTAAAACGCAGTTCCAAACTCCAAAACGATCGTTAAACAAATGAATGTTATCAATATTTTTATCAGCAATAAAATCTAACGCTAATAATTCTGCATTGCTCCATGCCCTTAACGACTTATCTGTTGTTACAGGGTAACGCTCTAACACAAAGACTTTAGAATCAATTTGAAGTTTTTCTTCCAACGAGTTTACGATATTAAGACTTCTTCAGAATAATAAATTTTATCTAATGAAGTAATTTCTCCTCCTTTATTCCTTCTAAAAACATCAGTAGCTTTTATTTCTTTGATTGAGTTTTTCCCCATCGCCGAAACAAGCTCTTTTACAGCTCCGATTGTTTTATCATGATAATTTTTAACACGAACATTTTTATATTCAACTACTAAAGCCTCCACTAAATCTTCATCTTGCGTAGCCACACCAACAGGGCAAGTATCTAAATTACATTCTCGTGCCTGGATACATCCCAAACTTAACATAAAACTACGCGCCATACCAATAGCATCTGCCCCTAAAGCAAGAAACTTTACCACATCAAAAGCATCGATCGCTTTACCACTTGCAATAATTTTAATTTTATCTTTTAAGTTATATTTTAACAAGGTTTTATTAACAAAAGAAAGACCTTCCAATAAGGGAGTTCCTACATAATTTGTAAATTCTATAGGTGCAGAACCTGTGCCTCCTTCTCCCCCATCCACAGCAATAAAGTCAGGATAGTTATTCGCTTCTGCAAATGCTTTTATCATTTCCTCTATTTCTTCATTATTACCCACACAAAATTTAATTCCTACGGGTTTACCTCCACTTAAATCTCTTACTTTTTGTAAAAAAGAAATCATTCCTTCAAAGCTTGAAAAAGCGGAATGACCAGGAGGAGAATCTACTCTTGTAAATGGATCTACCGAACGTATTTTAGCAATTTCTTCTGTGTTTTTTTTGGCAGGCAAAATTCCCCCATGACCTGGTTTTGCTCCTTGAGAAAACTTAATTTCTATCATCTTCACTTCTGGTCGAATCGCATTTTGTTTAAAAATTTCATCATCGAAAACTCGTTTTCCATCCACCGTTTTTCCAGCACCAAAATAACCAGTACCAACTTGGAAAATTAAATCTCCTCCTTGTAAATGATATGAAGATATTCCCCCTTCACCTGTATTATGTGCAAAACCTCCCATTTTAGCTCCTTGATTTAAAGCCATAACAGCATTTTTACTCAACGAACCAAAAGACATTGCTGAAATATTAATAATTGAAGCATTGTATTTTTGAGCGCACTTATCTGAACCAAAAACCACACGATCTCCAGCTATATGATGATGATCTGTTGGAAAAAGCGAATGTTTTATAAACTCATACCCTTTTGCATACACATTATGTTGGGTACCAAAAGGAACTGTTTCTATTTCTGTTTTTGCTCTTTGATAAACTAAACTTCTTTTTTCACGATTAATAGGTGTTCCACTTAAATCATCTTCAATAAAATATTGTTGTATTTTTTCGCGCTCCTCTTCAAAAACCCATCGTAATCTTGCTACTACTGGAAAAGCACGTAGTAGAGAATGTTTTTTTTGAATAAAAGCATCATAGATAGCAATACAAGTAAGAAAGAAACTGATAGTTAAAAATGAAACCGTAGTTCCATTAAGAAAAAAATAGGTCAACACTCCAAAACTAACTGTAGCTATTATAAAAACAGCTAAGATCGTATTTCTCATTTTATTAATTTTTGTGGTCTAATGTACAGAAAATTTATGCATAAAAAAAAGCTCTAACGTAGTCGCTAGAGCTTTATATATCGTTAATACGTCAAAATTATTTTTTGAATTTTGAGTATTTGTTTTTGAACTTATCGATACGACCTGCTGTATCAACCAATTTAGACTTACCTGTATAAAATGGGTGAGAAGTTCTTGAAATTTCTAATTTAATTAATGGATATTCAACACCATCTACCTCTAAAGTATCTTTAGTGTTAGCAGTTGAACGCGTTAAGAATACATCTTCATTAGACATATCTTTAAATGCAACCATTCTATAATTTTCTGGATGTATACCTTTTTTCATCTCTGTATAATTTTAAAATCTTAATTTTGTGATTGAATTGTTTAAAATTGGTAAAGTTTAAAACACTTCAAAAATATCAAAAAACCTGCAATGGCTATTTGAGGGTGCAAATTTAACCCTTTTTTTGAATTTGCAAACAAATAAATTGCTTTATTTGTATTGAAAACGAATAAAATAGAATTTAACACTACAAATATGCGTATTTTTTCAAACCTAACATTCTTTTTATCAGTATTTTTACTACTAACTTCCTGCAGTGAAACAGGTTATAAATTCAAATTAAATACTACTCAAAAAGTTACTTTAGGGCAAGAGGCATCTATTTCTTTTGAACAAATTAAAGGAAATAAAATTGACAGCGTTCAATTATTTATTGATGGAAAACGTTTAACTAAAACAGAAAATGCTACTGTAAATACTTCAACTTTAGGTGTAGGTAAACATGCAGTAACTGCCTTAGCATTTTACCCAGGAAAGGTTAAAAAAGTAAATAATTCAATTGAAGTAGTAGCAGACATAGCTCCTAACGTATATAACTACAAAATTGTTAATACCTACCCTCACGATGAAAACGCTTACACACAAGGTTTAGAATATCATGATGGTTTTTTATACGAAACAACGGGGCGTAGAGGTCAATCTTGGTTACGAAAAGTGAATCTTGAAACAGGAAAAGTTCTTCAACAAAAAGATTTAGATAAAAAATATTTTGGAGAAGGTATGACTATTTTTAACGATGTTATTTACTGGTTAACATGGCAAGCCAATAAAGGGTTTACTTATAACTTATCTAATTTTGAACTAATTGGTGAATTCAACTATAATGAAAGTGTACAAGGTTGGGGTTTAACACATAACGATACTGAACTCATTAAATCGGATGGAACTAATAAAATTTGGTTTTTAGATCCTACTACTAAAGCTGAAAAAAGAAATATCCAAGCCTATACAGATAAATATCCTGTTGACAATTTAAATGAGTTAGAATTTGTTAACGGACAAATTTTCGCAAATAAATGGCAACAAAATTCGATTGTAATTATTAACCCTGAAACGGGAGTGATTGAAGGTGTTGCTGACCTCAACGGGTTAAGAGATATTGTAGCTAAAGATCAAAAATTAGACGTTAGTGATGACGTTTTAAACGGAATTGCTTACGATTCAAAAAGCAAGCGTTTATTTGTTACTGGAAAACACTGGAGTAAATTATTTGAAATTGAGTTGATTAAACGATAGTAAATGAGGTATTTTCTATCAATTTTAGCCGTAATTATTATTACAACTGTTAGTTCTTGTAGAAAAGATTTTACTACTATTGCTAGTTTTGGTCAATTGGAATTTTCTAGAGACACTGTTTTTTTAGATACAGTTTTTACCAATATTGGTTCTGCTACTTATAATTTAAAAGTATATAATCGTAGTAATAAAGCTATTACCATTCCACAAATTACATTAGAAAATGGTACAGCTTCAAATTATCGCCTAAATGTAGATGGAAAACCAGGAAAATCATTTGAAAATATTGATCTTCTTGCCAATGACAGTATGTATGTTTTTATTGAAACAACTATTGATTTTAGCAATATTCCTGATCCACTTTATACCGACAGGATTTTGTTCGACAACGGAAACAATCAACAAGATGTAGACTTAGTTACCTTAGTTCAAGATGCTACATTTATATTTCCAGATAAGGATCCTATTTCTATGAAGATTGATAGTTTATCTTTAGATGGAGAACCTACAACTATAAAAGGGCGTTTTTTAGAAGACAGCGAACTTATATTTACCAAAGACAAACCTTATGTTATTTATGGTTATGCAGCAATTCCATCAAACAAAACATTAATTATTGAAGCGGGAGCTAAAATTCATTTTCATGATAATTCAGGATTGATTGTTGATAGAGATGCAACTCTAAAAGTAAATGGAACGTTAGATGAAAAAGTAGTTTTTGAAGGAGACAGACTGGAAAGTTCGTTTAGCAGAATTCCTGGACAATGGGGAACTATTTGGATGCGAGCAGGAAGTAAAGAAAATGAAGTAAATCACGCACAAATTAAAAACGGTGTTATTGGCTTTTTAGTAGATAGTCTTGGTTCAGCTACTACTCCAACATTAAAACTTCAAAATACAGAGGTTTATAATCATGTCAACTTCGGTATTTTAGGAAGCCAAACCAACATTGAAGGAAATAATGTTGTTATAGGAAGTGCGGGGCAAGCTTCTTTTGCAGGAACTGCTGGTGGCACTTATAACTTTACTCATTCTACTTTTGCTAATTATTGGAGTAATAGTTTACGGCGACTCCCCACTGTTTTGATAAATAATTTCTCTGTAAATCAAAATGATATGGGACAAGAAATTATTGAAACTCAAGATTTACAAGAAGCTACTTTTACCAACTGTATTATAGAAGGAAATAATAATATTGAATTTGTTCTCGATAAAATAGATGGCAGCTTATTTAACTATAACCTCTCAAATTGTCTTATTAGATTCAATGATATAAATGGTTTATACACCAATAACGACGAACTAAAATTTGACGATGTTACTCATTACCAAAATATCATTTTAAATGGAACTCCAGGTTTTAAAAGTGTTTTTTTTAATGAATTTATTATTGGTGAAGAAAGTGACGCAATCAATAAAGCCACGCCAACAACTATTTCATTAGATATTTTAGGTACTGATAGAACTAGCAATCCAGATATTGGTGCTTATCAGCATATATCTTTTCAATAATTATTATTTAGAAATAATAAATAAAAGCAACTAATAAATCTATTTTTATTAGTTCAAGTTTTCCGTTTAACTACTCTATATCTATTATTAAACTCCCAAATATCACCATCCATCGAATTATTAAAAATTAAAAAACTTCTCTTTCTATCTTTACTACAAGTTCTTTTAATTACAATAATTTCAAGTGGTTAATTTGGTTTAATTTAAAAGAGCTATTAACTATAAATTGGTTAATAGCTCTTTTTAAAATTTCAATTAGTTTTTTTAAATTGAGTATAATGGTTTCGGGGGAAACTATTAGTTTTTTTTAATTGAGTGCAATGGTTTCGGGGGAAACTATTAAGTTTAAAAGTATACCTATTAGATTAGGTATACTTTTTTTATTTATTTAAATAATTAATTTTTAATCTTTTTTATATACAACTCCGTTTTTCATTACAAAAACTACCTTTTCCATGGTCTTAATATTTTGAGCTGGATCTTCATCAACCGCGATAATATCAGCATAAAAACCTTTTTTAAGTTGTCCTATTTCATT
This sequence comes from Tenacibaculum adriaticum, assembly GCF_008124875.1. Lineage (GTDB taxonomy): Bacteria > Bacteroidota > Bacteroidia > Flavobacteriales > Flavobacteriaceae > Polaribacter > Polaribacter adriaticus. The sequence goes on along the minus strand of NZ_VNIA01000004.1, from coordinate 285,302 downwards.
TTCCATTTTTAAAATTTTAGCAGGTGTAATTGTAGCTGATTGTATCGTTTCTATTGCAGACATACCTGCTTCAACCATATAACCAAACTCTTTTCCATTATTCCCATGCTTAAAAACACCTGCATCTGTTCCAAAAACTATTCCTACTCCTTTTTTATAAGCCTTAGCAAACGTTCCTTGAATTTGTGGTCCCACAGCCAATGCCTTTGGCACAACAATTTCAGGGTAAAACCCTTTTACTTTTGCCTTCTCCTCTACTTCTTTTCCTGCTGTAATTGTTGGCGTCAAATACACATCGTATTTTTTCATTAACTCCATGGTTTTATCACTCATGTATGTACCGTGCTCTATAGTTTTTACGCCTCCTAGTATTGCTCGCTGCATACCTTCGTCTCCATGAGCATGAGCTGCAACATGCATTCCGTAGTCTTTCGCCATATCACAGATAGCTTTTATTTCTTCAACGGTAAATTGTGGATTGTCCCCACTTTTCGCAACGCTTAACACTCCTCCTGTAGCTGTGATTTTAATACAATCGGCTCCATTTTTATACCGTTGTCGCACTGCTTTTTTTGCATCTTCAACACTATTTACAACTCCTTCTTTTGGTCCAGGATTACCAGTTAACTCTCTACTACTTCCATTAGTGGGATCTGCATGACCTCCGGTTGTCGCTAATGATTTACCAGCAGTAAAAACTCTTGGTCCTAAAATTTTACCTGCGTTAATTGCATTTCGAATCGAAATATTAACTCCAGTTCCACCTAAATCTCTAACTGTCGTAAATCCGTTTAATAAAGTCGTTTTGGCAAAACCAACTGAGTTAAAAGCAATATCTGCCTCGTTTAAAATATATCTATTCAATCGTGTTTTTTGATTAAACTCTTGTTCAATATGCACATGCATATCAATTAATCCAGGCATCACCACTTTATCTTTTAAATCAATGATTTTATCAACTGTATTACGTGGCATTACGTAATCATTTATAACATCAATAATTTTATTATCATTAACAACAATAGTTTGTTCTGTTTTTATTTCTCCTGATTTTGTATCAATCAATTTTCCACATAAAACATATGTATTTTGAGCAACTACACTATTAATCATTAATAAAAAAGAGAGAAAAACAATTATTTTTTTCATATTAAATAGGGATTATGTTTTTATAAAAGTATCAAATTTTATACAAACAAAGTGTTATTTGTAAAACACAAAATAAAATTGCATTTTTGGTTTCTAATCAATCCCCAAAAGATAATGGAAATTATATCTGGTTTAAACACCGAAAAAAAACGCTTTAAATACTTCGGAAAAGGTAGTGAGTTTGCTATCATTTACTTTAAAAATTTGCTTTTAACAATTGTTACATTAGGAATATATTATCCTTGGGCAAAAGTTGAAAAATTAAAATATCACTACCAATCTACCGAATTAGACAAAGCGCGTTTTACATTTCATGCAACGGGTAAAGAAGTGTTTCGAGGATTTATAAAAATTTACATCATCTTTATATTACTGTACGGATTCTTATTCTACGGGATTCAAACCGAAAACGAAATAACCACTTTTATCGCTTTAGGTGTTTTTTACCTTTTCTTTTTATTGATTATTCCTTTTGCTATACATGGAGCTGCTCGTTACAGAGCTTCAAGAAGTTCGTGGAAAGGTATACATTTTAAGTATTTAGGAGACAAAATGGAGTTGTTTTGGAAGTTTATAGTAGGAGCTATTTTAACAGTATTTACACTAGGAATATACGGCGCATGGTTTTCTGTAGATATTAGAAAATATATTCTGAGCCATATGCGCTTTGGTAATTTATCTTTTGATTTTAAAGGAAAAGGAGAATCATTATTTTGGATTAACATTAAAATGATTTTGTTTGTTTATCCTACACTTGGAATTTATTCTTTTTGGTATTTTAAAAACTTATGGAAATTTTATGCTGACAATACAGAAATTACACAAAACGGCAAAAAAGTAAACTTTAAATTCAATATGAAAGTTGGTGATATCTTTGAACTTTTTGTAGTGAATTCTTTATTAATCGTGTTCACATTTGGTATTGCAACTCCTTGGGTAATTGTTCGTACCTTTCAATTTATGTTCCGCTTTTTAGAAATTGAAGAAGGCTTAGATACCAATAGCATTCAGCAAGTTTCTTATGATGATTATGATGATGCAGCTGGTGATGATTTCTTAGATTTTTTAGATTTTGATTTAATATAACAATCAATGTCTTTTAAAGCAAATTATTTTGACGGAGAATCATCAAAAACGTATTTAGCATCAGTACATCCAAATACAACAGATTGGAGGATTTTATTTACTGATGAAAATGGTTTACATAAAGAAGTGCATTGGAAAATTGAAGATATTCAAAAATCAGAAGTTTTTACCAAAGGATTAATTGCTTTCACATATGGAAAAACTTTTCCATTTCAGAAAATTGAAAGTTCAGACAATACTTTTATTGAATACATTTCTAAAAGCATTCATAAAAATTTAAACAATAAAATAGATATTTTATTACATAAATCAGGCAATAAATCTATTACTTTATTACTATTAGCAATTGTTGGTTTTGCCGCAGGTATGTATTTTTATGTAATACCAACTGTCGCTATTAATTTTGCTAAAAACTTACCGAAAGAACGTGTTATTACTTTTGGTAATTATGTTTATAGAGCATTATCTCCCGATTGGGAGATTGACTATCAACAATCAAAAAAATTACAGTATTTTGTAGATGCCATGCAAATAGATAGTGAATTTCCAATAAAAGCACACGTTGTTAAAAACGATGATCTAAACGCTTTTGCAATTTCTGGAGGAAAAGTTATAATATACTCTTCTTTATTAAAAAAAATTGAAAACGAAAATCAACTTGCCGCTTTAATTAGTCACGAAATTTCACATATAAATAACAGACATGTGTTAAAAAATGTATCTCGCAACTTATCAAGTGCTATCTTTGTCTCTGTTTTATTTGGTGATATTAACAGTATAACTGCTATTATTGGTGAAAATGCGCATCTATTTTCTCAGCTCTCTTTTACACGAAGTTTAGAAAAAGAAGCCGATATTTTCGGGTTAGAAATGATGCGAAAAAACAATCTAGATTTACACGGAATGCCTGAATTGTTTCAACTTCTAAAAAAAGAAACTTCGAGAGATATTCCTTCTTTTTTAGATAGTCATCCAATGCTAAAAGACCGTATTGAATACACTAAGAAAATTGCCGATAAACAAGAAAGCTTTGAACAAAATGAGATTTTAAAAGAAAAATGGCTAGACCTTAAAAATTCTTTTTCTTCTGAAGAGAAAACAAAAAGTTATGACGATCTATTAAATGAAAATTATTAATAAAAATATTGTAATTACTGGTACCAGTAGAGGAATTGGGCTTGAACTCGCTAAACAATTTGCAAATGCAGGTTACAACGTTTTAGCTTTATCAAGAAAAACAAACTCTCTAGAAAGTTTAAATCATAAAAATATCACTCTCATTTCTACAGATTTATCTGATGTAAATGACATAATGAAAGCAGTCAATTTTGTAAAATTAAATTGGCAAAAAGTAGACATCCTAATCAATAATGCTGGTAAACTCATTAATAAACCATTTGAAAAATTAACTTCAGATGATTTTTTAGAAGTGTATAAAGTAAATGTTTTTGCTGTTGCTGAATTGACTAAAAACCTACTTCCATTTATGGAAAAAGGAAGTCATGTAGTTACTATTAGCAGTATGGGAGGAATTCAAGGAAGCATGAAGTTTCCTGGTTTAGCGGCTTACAGTTCGGCAAAAGGAGCTGTAATTACATTATCAGAGTTGTTAGCAGAAGAATACAAAGAACAACAAATAGCATTTAATGTATTGGCTTTAGGAGCTGTGCAAACAGAAATGTTAGAAGAAGCTTTTCCAGGTTATATTGCTCCATTATCTGCAAAAGAAATGGCCGATTATATATTTAATTTTGCCCTTACAGGAAATAAATTTTACAACGGAAAAGTATTACAAGTTTCGAGTTCAACACCTTAATGCAAATTCTTTACAAACACATCCCTAAAAAAGCTGTTCCGTTAGTTGAGTATTTAATTATCGAGCATAAAATCAATTTAAAAATTGTAAATCAACGACACACCAAACATGGTGATTTTAGAACTTTTCCTAACGGAAGTACTCAAATTACTGTTAATAATAATTTAAATGAGCATCAGTTTTTGCTGACTTTAATCCACGAAGTTTCTCATCATGTAACACATAAAAAATTCGGTCGTGTTCAACCACATGGTAAGGAATGGAAAACTGTTTTTCAACATTTAATGTTGCCTTTTTTACAACCTGAAATTTATCCTCAAAATGTACTACCTCATCTAGCTAATTATTTAAAAAATCCGAAGGCAAGTACAGATGCCGACGTAAATTTATCATTAGCTTTACGAGGAGGTATGGCAGAAACCGGAAAGAGCTTTATCTTTGAGCTTCCAAAAGGAAGCGTTTTTCAGTTTAAAAGTAAACTCTATAAACGCGGAATAAAGAGAAGAACACGTTATGAGTGCTTAAATTTAGCAAACAAACGTGTGTATCTTTTTAATCAGAATGTAGAAGTTTTACTTGTTGAGTAAAACAAAATCAATCAAAATTATGAACAATAATTATTACGCAGTTATTATGGCGGGTGGTGTCGGCTCTAGGTTTTGGCCTGTAAGTACACAAAAATTTCCAAAACAGTTCCATGATATGTTAGGAACGGGAGAAACGCTAATTCAACGAACTTTCGAAAGAATTAATGAATTAGTGCCATCAAAAAATATATTAATTGCAACCAACGAACGATACGAAAAACTAGTGTTAGAGCAATTACCTAAGGTTAACCAAAATCAGTTATTGTTAGAACCTGCAATGCGTAATACTGCACCTTGTATTTTGTACTCTGCTTTAAAAATTTATAATCAAAATCCAAACGCGGTTATGTTGGTTGCTCCGTCTGATCATTGGATAGACAATGAAGCTGAGTTTATTAAAAACATTGAAACTTCATTCAAAGCCTGTTCTGAAAAAGATATTTTAATGACGTTAGGAATTCAACCTGATCACCCTAATACAGGTTATGGCTATATTCAATTTGAAGCAAATTCTGCAGAAATAAAAAAAGTAAAAAACTTTACCGAAAAACCAAATCTAGTAACTGCAAAACAATTTATAGAGAGTGGTGATTATCTATGGAATGCAGGAATTTTTGTGTGGTCGGTGAAAAGTATTATCAAAGCTTTTAAAAACTATTTACCAGAAATGGTTGATGTTTTAGATGATGGAAATAATGTTTATAATTCTGATTTTGAAGATGACTTCATCCGTAATAATTATGAAAAATGTGAAAACATTTCTATTGATTTTGGTGTCATGGAACGCGCTAAAAACGTTCATGTTTTACCTGTTGATTTTGGTTGGAACGATTTAGGAACCTGGGGTTCTCTTTATAATAAGTTAGAAAAAGACATTCATAATAATGCAACTGTTGGTGCAGATACTATTTTTAGAGATGCCAACGGAAACATGATCCGAACTCAAAACGGAAAAAAGGTCATTATTCAAGGTTTACAAGATTTTATCGTTGTAGAGAAAGAAGATGTTATTATGATTTGTCCTAGAAAAGACGATCAAGATATTAAACAAATTATGGCGAACGCCAAAAATACTTTTGGTAATGAGTTCGTATAAAAAAATCCGCTGAAAATTTCAGCGGATTTTTTTATATCATTTTATGGAATATTACTTATAATTGTTGGAAATTTCTTCAAAAAAAGGATAATAATACTCAACCATATAAGAACCATTTTTTCTACCTAACACATTTCCGTTTTCATCAATCATTATTAATGTTGGAAATGAAGTTTGCGCATACCTTCTACTAAGCTCTTCATTTGTTGCTTTATTTTTAGCGGTTACTAAATCTTTATTTCTAGGATAATCTGCTAAGTATAAAACCATATTTTCTTTCGAATATGCTTTAAACTTTTCTGTATGAAATAAGTTTTTATCTAACTCCATACAAGGTCCACACCAATCTGAACCCGTAAAATAAATTAAAATAGGCTTATGTTCTTTTTTTGCTTTTTTAACGGCTTCTTTAAAAGTTGATTGCCAATCTATTTGTATTAAATTCTCTTTAGTCTGCTCAACCTCATCACCATTAGAAACAACGGTACTTTGTGCATTTAAAAAACTCACAACACCAATAAACATTCCTAAACCTAAAATCAATTTCTTCATCTGCTATAATACGTTTATATTCAGTTCACAATACCAAAAACAATGCCAATATAATAAATTTATTTTTTTATAAACTCCTGAATTTCAAAAACAAACAGTTTTTCATCAGTTAAAAAAATACTTTTTATTGCTATATAACTAATATTAGCTACTTTATCTTTAAGTCGAACGTAATCTTTCTCGGTAGTAATTAATATTTTTTCTTCGGATTCAATTCCGTTAAAAACAGTATGTATTCTTGAAATATCCTCTGAAGTAAAATTGTGATGGTCTGGGAACTTCAAATGTGTGAAATTAATGTTTTCTTCTGATAAATAATTTAATAATGGAGTCGGATTTGCAATTCCTGTAACCAAAACAATTTCTTTATTTTTTAAATTTTCTATTGAAATCTCCCCGCTTCCTTTTAATTTTTTATCATAATCAATAGCGGTAAAAAATACTTTTTGATTTGACTTCAGGTTGAGTTTTTTAATGATTTTATTTTGTTCTGTGTCTGATAGATTTTGCGGACATTTAGTTACAACAACTATATTTGCTCTCTTCGCTCCTTTTCTACTTTCACGTAAATGTCCTGCAGGTAAAATAAAATCGTTTACATATAAATCGTCGTATTTGGTAAGTAAAATATAAAAACCTGCCTTCACTTTTCTATGTTGAAAAGCATCATCTAACAATATAATTTCTGGTGGATCTACTAACTTCAATAACTGTTGAATTCCGTTCGTTCTATTAGCATCCACAGCTACAGTAACATTATCAAATTTTTTAAAAAATTGGAGTGGTTCATCTCCCACATCTTCTGCAGAATGCGTTGAATTTACTAATTGAAATCCTTTCGTTTTTCGTTTATATCCACGACTTAAAACTGCAACCTTATGTTCATTTTTTAATAATCGAATTAAATATTCAATTTGTGGCGATTTACCTGTTCCTCCTACACTTAAATTCCCAACAGCAATTACAGGAATATCAAAGGATATAGATCTTAAAATGTTAACATCAAATAAAAAATTACGAATTGAAATTATCAAATCGTATAAGATGGCAAATGGAAATAGTAAAAACCGAAGTATTTTCATTAAGCCAAAAGTAGAAAATATTTCCGTCATTGCGAACAACAGTGAGCCAATCTTATTAAATAGATTACTTCGTCGTTTCTCCTCGTAATCACTAAATTTAGTAACTTTGATTTCAGTTAATATAGAACTATGCAAATAAAAGACATCACTAATTATTTAGAACATATTGCACCTCTTTCATACGCAGAAGATTTTGATAATGTAGGTCTACTCCTTGGTAATTACCAAACAGAAGTTACAGGAGTTTTAGTTACTTTAGATACTCTTGAAGAAACTGTTGATGAAGCGATTGCTAAAAATTGTAACCTTATTGTTAGCTTTCATCCTATTATTTTTAATGGCCTTAAAAAACTAAACGGCAATAATTATGTAGAGCGTGTAGTATTGAAAGCTATAAAAAATAATATTGCTATTTATGCTACACATACTGCTTTAGATAATTCTAACAACGGAGTTTCTGCTAAAATGTGTGAAGTTCTTGGATTAGAAAACACACAGGTTTTAATTCCGAAAAAGGGAATTATAAAAAAATTGACCACTTATATTCCTTTTGCTGATGCCAATGATTTACGAAATAAATTATTTGAAGCTGGAGCCGGAAACATAGGAAACTACGACCATTGTAGTTTCAACGTTGAAGGAAAGGGAAGTTATCGTGGTAACCCTGATTCTAATCCTACAGTTGGTGAAAAAGGAAAGCTAATGTTTGAAGAAGAAACTTGTATTTCAGTGGTTTTTGAAAATTATCTAGAAGGAAAAGTCCTTAAAGCATTATTTAGTAATCATCCGTATGAAGAAGTCGCTTATGAAATAATTACATTAGATAATACTAACCAAAATATAGGAATGGGGATGATTGGTGAATTGTCATCAGAAATGAATGAAAAAGATTTTTTACAATTCGTTAAAAAGATATTTAAAACAGACTGTGTACGCCATTCAGAATTACTAAACAAATCGATAAAAAAAGTAGCTGTTTTAGGCGGTTCTGGAAGTTTTGCTATCAGCAATGCTATTAGATCAAAAGCAGATGCTTATGTGAGTGCTGATTTTAAATATCATGAATTTTTTAAAGCTGAAAAAAGGATTTTATTAGCCGATGTTGGTCACTATGAAAGTGAACAGTTTACAAAAAACCTTTTAGTTGAGTATCTTACCGAAAAATTTAGTAATTTTGCAATTATTTTAAGCGAAAAAAGTACAAATCCAATACACTATATTTAAAGATGGCAAAAAAAGAAGTAACGGTAGAAGAGAAATTAAGAGCGTTATACGATTTACAATTAATCGATTCTAGAATTGATGATATTAGAAACGTTCGTGGTGAATTACCTTTAGAAGTTGAAGATTTAGAAGATGAAGTTGCCGGATTAAACACCAGAATTTCTAACTTAGCTGAAGATGTTGCTAATTTAGAGGCAGATATAAGCAATAAAAAATTAGCGATGGAAGAGTCTAAAACGCTAATAACTAAATACGAAGAACAACAAAAGAACGTTCGTAATAATCGTGAGTTTGATTCTTTAAGTAAAGAAGTTGAATTTCAAGAATTAGAAATTCAATTAGCCGAGAAAAGAATTAAAGAATTTAAAGCTAAAATTGCTCAAAAAAATGAAGTAATTGACAGTACTAAAGAAAGATTAGCACAACAACAAAATCATTTAGATCACAAAAAAAATGAATTAAACGCTATCTTAAAAGAAACTGAAAAAGAGGAGAAATTATTACACGAAAAGTCGGAAGAATATTCTAAATCTATCGACGAGCATTTACTAAATGCCTATAACAGAATTCGTACAAAAGTTAAAAACGGATTAGCTGTCGTTTCTATTGAACGTGGAGCTGCTGGTGGATCTTTCTTTACGATTCCGCCACAAGTACAATTAGAAATTGCCAACCGTAAAAAAATTACCATTGACGAGCATAGTGGGCGTATTTTAGTAGACGCTGCTTTAGCCCAAGAAGAAAAGGATAAAATTGATAGCATATTTGCTTAATATTTTCATCAAAATATATTTTAAAAGCTCTCGGTTACGAGGGCTTTTTTGTTGAGTTCAATTTAAGTTTGCTTCTAAAATTAATTTCTGATAACTTAGCTATTATCGAATAGCTATATTCTAACAAATCAGAACTAAAGATTATGAAAACTCCTATAACAATCAAAAATTTAATCATTTTATTTTTTTTAATAATCTCAACTGCTTGTACCTTACAAAAAAAGAAACGTGTAATTACTTTCCCGAAAACAGATTTAGCTGCAGAGAGTTTTATTCCAAAACCTCTAAAAGTGATTTCTACTAATAGTGGATTTGCTCTGGATAAACATACTGCTATTTACACCTCTAAAAATAATACAGAGTTTGAAGAAGTTGGGAGGTTCTTAGCTAATAAAATTAAAGCAAAAACTGATTTAGATCTTAAAGTAAATATAGATGAAATTCTCGATAAAGAAACCGTTATCTATATTAACCAATCAAATGGTATTAATCACAATAAACGAGAAGCTTATCAACTATACATAACTCAAGATTCAATAATACTTAATTCTAATACTACAGAAGGAGCTTTTAGAGGTATCCAAACCTTACAACAAATAATTCCAGAGACAAGTAATGATACTCTTTCAAGCACTAAAATATGGGTCGTTCCTACAGGAAAAATCATCGATTCTCCTCAATTCGAATATCGAGGAGCAATGCTAGATGTAGCACGTCATTTCTTTAACGTTGAAGATGTCAAAAAATACATTGATATATTAGCATACTATAAATATAATGCACTCCATTTACACCTTACTGATGATCAGGGATGGCGTATAGAAATCAAATCATGGCCTAAACTTACGGAAATTGGAGGAAGTACAGAAGTAGGTGGAGGATCTGGTGGCTTCTATACCCAAAAGGAATACTCTGAAATTGTTAATTATGCAGCAATTCATCATATTATAATTGTTCCTGAAATTGATATGCCTGGGCATACTAATGCTGCCTCTGTTTCTTATCCGTTTTTGAATGGGAATGGCAAAACTCCAAAACTATATAAAGGGATGAAGGTAGGTTTTAGTACATTTAACACTCATAAAGATACCGTTTATGCTTTTATTGATGATGTAGTTCGTGAAATATCTGCTCTTTCACCTGGTCCTTATTTTCACATAGGTGGAGACGAAAGTCATGTAACTAAAAAGAAAGATTATATATATTTTATCACTAAAGTAGAAAAGATTGTTCAAAAATATGGTAAGCGTATAATTGGATGGGATGAGATTGCCACAGCGAATATAGATTCTACTTCCATTTCACAATTCTGGTCTAGCAAAAAAAATGCAGAAAAAGCTATAAATAAAAACATGAAAATTATTATGTCTCCAGCTAAAAAAGCATATTTAGACATGAAATATGACTCGCTCTCCAAACATGGGTTACACTGGGCAGGCTATATCCCCGTTGATACTGCCTACATTTGGACACCAGAATCTTATGATGGTATACCAATAAAAAATATTTTAGGAATAGAAGCACCTCTGTGGTCAGAAACCATTAGCAATATTGATGAATTGGAGTACTTAGCTTTTCCAAGAGCTATTGGGTATTCAGAACTCGGTTGGACAACTCAAGAGAATAGGGACTGGGAAAATTATAGACTTCGTTTGGCAAAACAATCATCTTTTTTAAATCGCATGAATGTTAACTATTACCCTTCAATCTTAATTGATTGGAATAAAAATGAAAATTCTCTTGAAAAGATTGAAAAGTATTGATAATACATATAAAGATTTGATTTGCAACTATTTTACATAAAAACGATAACAATCCCTATAAAAAGCAAAAAACTCGAACCACATTAGGTTTCGAGTTTTTTACTAAGATCTTGATTTTATAAGTTTATTAGCCAAAAACTAATAATCTAGCTTTTTAATATAATCTAACTTTAATTGTAAAAGATCTAATTCATCTTTGAACCCTTGAATTTCTTTACGTACATTTTGTACCAATGGATTATCTGCAGAAGCATTAGAAATAAAGCTTAAATTATTTTCTAATTGCTGCATTTCACGAACCGTTTCATCTATCTTTTTACGAATATAAAATTGCTCGTTATCTAATTTTTTTAAATCCTCTTGTTCTAAATGGTTTTCAATTAAATTCTTAAACTTCATCATTTCAATATCTTCACGACCTAAGTTTAATTTTTCTAATTGAGTATCGATTACTTTATTAAATTTACCGTCTAAATGGCGTGCGTTTCTTGGTAACCTACCTAAATCTCTCCACTTATTTATAGCATCCTGTATATTTTCTAATGTAGCTACTTCTTCTACTTTAAATTCATCTAAGAATACTTTTTTTGCATCTACAACATCTTGTTGCTCTTTATTTAATTCATTTTTACGAGCGTGTAATTTATCAAAATAATAATTACAAGCACTTTTAAAACGTTTCCAAATATCATCAGAAAATTTGCGTGGTACATGACCTATTTTTTTCCAATCGGCTTGAATACGCTTCATTGTGTTGGTAGTTTCCTCCCAATCTTCACTATCCTTAATACTTTCAGCTAATTCAACTAAAGCGATCTTTTTCTTTAAATTATCACTTTGAGAATTTTTTTCTTCTTTATAAAAAACATTCTTTTCTGAATTAAACTTTTTTGTAGCCGCTTTAAATTCTTGCCAAACCGCTTCACTTTTATTATACGGAAGTTTACCAGCATCAAAATATTTTTTACGAATAGCTTCCACTTCTTTAATGCTTTTTTGCCAATCGTTATGTGTCTTATTACCTGAAGTATCGTAAGCGTTAAGCTCTTCAATAACCAACATTTTTGCATCAATAATATCTTGATACTTTGATTTCAATTCACGGAAATGTTCATGGCGTTTATCATGTAGTTTTTTGGTTACCTCGCTAAATTTATCCCAAACATCTTCTCGATGTTCTTTATCTACTGGACCTATATCTTCTTTCCACAAGCGGTGTAAATCCTGTAATTCTTTAAATGCGTCATTAACATCTTCTTTTTCTAAAAGGCCTTCGGCACGAGTAATTAATTTTAGCTTTTCTTCTAAATTATGTTTAAAATCTAACTCTCTAAAGTCTTTATTAAGGTGTAAAATATCATAAAAACGCTCTACGTGATGATGATAGGTTTTCCAAGTATCATTATAACGACTTCTCGGTACAGACCCTATTGCTTTCCATCGCTCTTGTATCTGCTGATACTCATTGTACATTGTTTTTGGATCTGCATTTTCAATCAATGCTTTTAACTCATCAATTACAGCATTTCTCTTATCTAAATTTTCATTTAGTTGCTTTTCTAATTGAGAATAATAAGCATCACGTTTTGTTTTATATTCTTTTAAAAGTTTATTGTATTCTGTTTTAATGGGACTCGAAAATTGAAAATCGATAGAATTTCCTCCTTCTGCTAAAAATGCTTCTTTTTTCTCTGCTAATAACTTACCAAATTTACTATTGAAGGCATTTTTAATTGCATCCGAATTCGCTTTTATTTGTTGAACAGGATTGTTTTTTATTAGCTTACTTAACTCCTCTACTAGTTTCTCTAACTCCATAGAATTGAAGTCTAACATAGGTATTTCGTGCTTCTCATCTTTCTTTTCAGCTTCTTCCGCGACTTCATTTTCTATAGCATCTACTACTTTTGATGTTTCTTCAGTAATTTTACTATCAACTGTACTCTTTGATTTATTCTCTACGCTTTTATCGTTATTTTCTAACATTTATATAATGTTTAAAGTTCCAAAATTAGATTATAAAGATACGGATTATTGCATAATTGCAAAGTTTAATTTAAGTAAAACCCTTTAAAATATTGTGTTTAAGAAGATTTTTAACATCCTTAACCTTAATATAAAATAAAGATTTCTAAAAAAATTAGTTGTAATTTAATTTAAAAACTATTCGAACGATGTTATTTATTCCAAATTTTCCAAGATTTTTCAGCTTGTAATTCAAGCATTTCTAATCCGTTTTTTGTGGTTGCTCCTTGCTTTTTTCCTAAACTTAAAAATGTAGTTTTTGCAGGATTATAAATTAGATCGTACAGCAAATGTTTTTCGTTAATATATTGATATGGAATATCCGGACGATTTTCAATATTAGGATGTGTACCCAAAGGGGTACAATTTATAATAATTGTGTACTCAGTGATTTCTTTTGAAGTTAATTCAGAATAAGTAAACATTTCTTCATTCCTTTTAGTTCGCGTTACAAACTTGTATTTTATATCTAACTTTTTTAACGCATGCGCTACTGCTTTAGAAGCACCCCCTGTTCCTAAAATTAATGCTTTTGTATGATGTTTTTTTAAGAGTGGCTTTAAAGAGTTTTTGAATCCATAATAATCGGTATTATATCCTTTCAACTTTCCTTTTTTGGAAATTTTAATACTATTTACCGCTCCTATTTTTTTTGCCTTTTTATCAATAGTATCTAAAAAAGGAAAAACTTCTTCTTTGTAAGGAATCGTTACATTTAAACCACATAAAACATTTTTATTTTCCTTTAAAATCTCAGATAAATCTTCTATTTGTTGTAAGTCAAAATTTATATATTTATGATTTTCCAGCTTTAATTCTTTAAATTTTTCTGTAAAATACTCTCTGGAAAAAGAATAAGAAATATTTCTTCCCAAAAGACCAAATAATTTATTTTTTTCGCCTTTTACCATAATAATCGATTGCTAAAACTAATAAAATACCTACTAATATAAATCCAATAACAAGCCACGTTTCTTGTTTTTCAAAATCTGGAATGTAACGTTGATAATTTTCTACAATTTTATTTCCTTCTTGGTCAAGTAAAAAATCTCCGTTATCTGTTTTGAAAACAGTTTTTTTCCATGGCCAAACAATTCCTAAAGAACCCGTTATAAAACCAATAATAAGAGCAGTAACAATTTGATGCCATCTTTTTAAAACATAGCCTAAAACATGGGATATTGATACTAATCCAAAGGCAGATCCTGCTGTAAATGATCCTATGATTTTTAGATATCTAATTTTAATTGGATCTTTTAATACATCAAAATTCCCTGAGAATAATTGGCTAATAACATTTCCTAAAACATTTACGCTATCTACTAACAAGAGTACATAATTTCCAAACAAAATAAGTATAAAAGAACCCGACAAACCAGGTAAGGTCATTCCTGAAACACCAATAATACCACAAGCAAAAACAAACCATAAATTATCGTTTTCTTTAGCAGGTGTCATAAAACTAATCGCTATTCCTATAGAAGCTCCAACGATTAACGCTAAGATGTTTTTGGCCCTCCAATCTCCAAAGTCTTTGGAAATATAATAAATAGAACCTATAATCATTCCAAAAAACCAAGCCCAAACATAAAGTTCGTAGTTCTTAATAAAATAATCTAAAATCAAAGAAACACTAAAGTAGCTAAATACACTTCCTAGCATAACCAACACTAAAAATTGTATGTTTGTATATTGTACAAAACTTTTAAACCGTCCGTTAAAAAGTAGCTTAAAGGCTTTACCGTTTATCCTCTGAAAAGCAAATATAAGCTCTTCATAAAACCCCATTACAAATGCAACCATACCACCAGAAACACCAGGAATTTTATTAGCGCCACCCATTACCAATCCTTTTAAGAATAGATTGATTTTTTCTGATAGTTTTCGTTGTTTGTACATTTATTCTGGTCGTTATAACTAAAGACTATTATTTTTAACAGCTAGTCTTTCTAGTAATAAAATTAAACCAAAGCCTAATACTGATAGTAAAACAGCGTACATTATTTGTGGATCTCCATCAAAAGAATAAGGTGAAATTGACAATTCATTAAAAGGCACTTTCTCTCCGTGAGAATTTATTCTATAGGTTAACGCTTTTTTCCAAGGCCAAATTTTATTAAGTGAACCAATAATAAAGCCTGTTAATACTGCCAACGTATAATTTTTATAATTATCAAACAGCCATTTTAATATTTTCGAAAAAGTAAGTAACCCTATAATAGCACCAGTACCAACAAATGCTATAATTTGAAAATTTTTATTATTTACTGCAGATAAAATAGGTTTATATGCCCCTAAAAGCACCAAAATAAAAGAACCTGAAATACCTGGCAAAATCATAGCACAAATTGCTATTGCCCCTGCTAAAAACATAAAAATTGGGGAGGAATTTTCTGAAACTAGAGGGTTTAAAGTGGTAATGTAATATGCTAAAACAGCACCTAAAACTAACACTATAATAGAAATTGTATTCCATTTTGTGATTTGCCTTCCAATATAAATTATACTTGCTAAAACTAATCCAAAAAAGAAAGACCATAATAAAACAGGATGATGGTCGAGTAACCATGATATTACTTTTGCTAATGAAATAACACTTATAACAATCCCTACAAAAAGTGAAAGTAAAAAGGTTCCATTTAATTGTTTCCAAGCTTTTTTAAACCCTTCTTTTTTTAAGGTTTTAAATAATTCTAAATTTATATTACTTATCGACCCCAAAAGCTCTTCATATATACCCGAAATAAATGCTATTGTACCTCCTGAAACTCCAGGAACCACATCTGCGGCTCCCATTGCCATTCCTTTTAACCCTATTATAAAATAATCTTTAATTGTTCTACTCATTCTTAATTTTGGTTGTATCTTTTTTAGTTTTAAAATTAATTAGTGGTCTTTTTTGCTTAACGTTTATACTATCTATATTTTTATCCTTGTTCTTTTTGAGTCCAATTTTTTCTTTCAATTCTTTAATATTATTGAAGTTTACTTGGTAGGATAGTCCCAATCCCTGTGTGTACCCTTCTTCTTCTAATGAATATTGAACTTCATTCGGTTTGTTAAAAAAATTAGCTCTTAACGTTCCTTCTTCATTTAATAACACCTCAACTTTTACTTCTCCAACTACATTTGTTTGAGTATTTCCTCCAACTGGAACCCCTACTTTACCATTTACTAAAACTCTATCGCTTATTTGAGTAGATACAGAAACATCTACCTGATCATCAATAGCGTTTCTTAATTTACTAACATCTGCTTTATCTCCTTGTGTATAGCCTACACCCACTTGAAATTTACTATCTTCACTATTCAACATATTAGACAATATACTCGTTGCCATTTGAGCAGCTGTTCCTGTTATCCCTGAATTGGCACTACTACCAATAGTTTCTTCATCGAAAAAAGTACCAAAAGCCAGTAAAAAAGTAAAGTGTTGCATTTTCGTATTTAAATCGTTTTCATTTAATATAAATTCCAATTCAGAGGCAATAGTTGAGTTTGCATTGGGTATTTTTATATCAAACTCTTGTTTCGAATTAAATAGTCCTCCTGTAATTCTTGTATATAAATCTATGGGTATTTTACGAGTTGAGTTAATATTATCTAATAATTGAGCTGGATTAGCCTTAGTTTCATAAATTGCTGTCAAATCTAATTCAGCATCAAACGGACTCCCATTCCAAGAAATAGTCCCTCCTTTTTGCACGTTAAATGGTTTATTAATAATTCCTCCATATTTAAAATTATATACCCCTTTTTCAATTTTTAAATCCCCAAACATATTAAACTTTCCACGGGTATCAATTTCTATATCCAGATTCCCTGTACCGCTTCCTTTTAAATCACTTCCAGATATTTTATCGATTACCACATGCGCTAATGCATCTTTAGTAACATCCAGCTTAATTGTTAAATTTAACCCTTTAATTTTATCAATACCTAGATTTTGATCTTCTTCTTTATCTTCGGTTTTAAAACGAATGAGTTTATAATTATCTATTGTGGTTACATCGTTTAAAGGAATTACAAAAATGGTTCCCGGTTGAGTACTTCCATTAACATCTATACTTAAATTACTTGTTAGACCTCTTATTTGAGCATTACCTCTTAAAAAAGCAGATCCATAATACGGTATTTCTTCTGCCTCTTTAGTATCTAATACTAATAAATTTGGGGTATTTAAATCTAAATTCATATACCACTTTTCAAATTCTTGATGTGTAACACTTCCAGATAAATATCCTTTTGTATCGAATTTTGTATCTTTTAAAACAATGTTTTTAACTATAAAAGATTGATCTTGTAATTTTATATTGGCATTTTCGATAAAATCAAAATCTATGTTTAAATATGGGAATGTTAAACCTGCTTCTATTAAATTTAAGTTTCCTTTAAAATCAGGATTTGAAATTTCTCCTTTTGAGGTAAAATTACCTGATAATCTTCCTCGTAGGTTTGAAATTACTTCACCTCCAAAATCACTAAAACCGTTAAGCTCGTACTCTTTAAAAGTAATTCCCAAATCCATCGTAGGTTTTTCAGTAGAAAAATCGAGAGATCCTATAGCTTTTACGTTATCAAATTCATAATCTCTTAACGAAATATCAACATCGTATTTATTGAATGAATTTTGTCCTTCTACTTTAATCTTTAAGGTACCTTGAGAAAATTCATTTACAATAACATCCTTAATCGTTAGATTTGCCAATGGTTGTATATTTCCGTCTTTTTGTTTTAATTCGGCGACTCCATTTATAACTCCTTTTAAGTCTAAATTTTCAATTTCTGGCAAAACACTACTTACTTGAACATTAGTGAGTTTTGATTTTAAATCTTTATAATCATCACCAAACAAATCTCCTGAAAATTCAATTTTTTGATCATCAGAAATCAATAAAAAAGGACTAAAAGAAAAGCTATCTTCTCTTAAATCAAATGTAACTTTGTTATCATTATTACCTTCTGGATTTACCACCCAATCATAATCATTGTGATTAAACGTAGATTTTTGTATACCTACCACGGATTTCTGATTTTGATTAATCGTGTAAAAGAAATCTAAATTAAAATCCTCCGCTTTTTTCTTTCCTCCTTTAAATGTTGATTTAAAAAACAAAGTATCATTTACCGTTCTGTTTAATAAATTAAGATCGGTAACATCATAATATTTGGTTGTTATTTTATCAGCAGTTAAGTGTGTATTGTAGAGAGTGTTTTTATTATCAATCCGCAACAAAACTTCATCAATTACATTTTTATAAATATCTAATTGAGGTGATGAAAAGGTTATTTTTACAGCGTCTCTATTCGAATTAATTCTTCCCTTAATTTTTGTGTTTTTACTAATTGAAATATGAGGTAAAAACACATCTACAATTTGATTGTAAATAGCAAAATCGAAATTTATATATTGATTGGGAGCTACTGGTATAGGTTTATAGTTTGTATACACACTCCCTAAAGCATTTTGAAAAACAGGGAATAACTCAGAAAATGTAAATTTTCCTTCTAATTCGCCCTGAACAATATCTTTAGAATCTACTTTTATTGTTTTTATACTGTCTTTTACAGATGAATTAACTTCAAACTGTTCAAAAGGATAAACCTGTTTATTGTTAGTATAAACCACATTGGTAAACGTAGCTTTACCTATGATATCATCAAATGTATTTCCTGAAATATCCAACTCAATTTTTCCTTTTAATATCGCTAAACTATCTCTTTTAAAAAGGTTCGTTTTTGTCAAATCAACTTTATCGATATCTGCCGTAAAATCAAATTTGTTTACTTCGGAAGAAAAATCTGCTAATCCCTTAAATTTTAAATTGAAATTATCATCCTTTGCATCTAAAAAGCCATCAAATTTTTTATTTTGAAACTGACCGTTTACACTTAAATTTTTGTAGGAATACCCATTAAATTCTAAACTAGAGACATTACCTATGATAGTGGTATTGATGTTTTCTACTTGAAAACCACGGCCTCTTACATCTGCTTTTAAAGATATTTTTCCTAATTGAGGATCATTAGCAAATTTACCTAAATCGAAATCAATAAACTCTACTTCTCCACTATACCTAGCGTTATCAATATTATCAATATTAGTTAATTGTAAATCAGAAATAGTACTTCCTATTTGTGAATGAACTTCTAAAGTAGCGTCCATTTGCTCGGGAGTAACTTTAATAATTCCTGAAAGATTAAAATTACCAAACTTTTTAAAATCTGATGGTAACTTTTTTCCCAGTACATTCGGTAAAATACTTCTTAATTGATTATAATTTGAAGAGACTCTATCAATATTTCCATCAAAAACAAAACCTCTTTCGGAATTGAATGCATTTACAAAACCTAAATCACCTTTTATTTGCATTCCATATTTAGAATACATATTTAAATTATCTGCACTAAAATTATTTAAAACTCCTTTTATTTTACCTGTAAAAAACAACATATCTGCACCTCCTAATTCACCATAAAACTTGTTTAAATCTATTACTGATATTGAGCTCTTTTTAAATTCTCCTTGTACTTTAACTTTATCTAAAAAACTTGAAAAATCTTCTCGTTTATACTTAAAAATTATATCTGCAACTACGTTCGTTTCATTATCTGTTTTAATAATTGTATTTTGTAAGAGCATTTGAGTTCTGGTATATTCAAAATCGCTTGACATACTTGTTACATTTATCCCCCTATTATCTGTAAAGTACAACCCTCTTATTTTCATAGAAACATTAGGACCTACTAACGAAAAATCTTGCACACTGGTTCCAGCATTGTATGCAGCGAATTGAAGATGGTTATTCTTATTTTCATCTTTCAATTCAAAAGTTAAACCATCAATATATATGTTTTGAGAATTTAAAACGAAAGGGGTTGAATCTTTTTGAGGTTTATCATCTTCAAAGCTTTTTAAAAAAATAGACATATTATCTTCTTCTTCGCCTTTATAGGTTTTCATATAAAAATGAGCTCCGCTTAAAGTAGCATCCCCTAAATTCACATTATTATCCAGTACTCGTTTTGCATTAAGTAACGATGTTTTTAAGTTTTTTACAAAAATAAGTGTGTCTTGATGATGATCTCGAATTTCTATCCCTTTTAACTGAACACTTCCTAGAAGAGACAAATCTATTTTTTTTACAACAATGCTAGTATTAAATTCTTTATTGAGATAATTTGTAGCAATTTTAGCCAACCTACTCTGAACAGCAGGTATAGATAATATAAGCATCAAAAGGAGAAGAAGAATCAAAATGACTCCTATTAATCTCATTAATATTTTGTTCACTTTTTTGATAACTCGCCTATTAATTTACCTGTAAAACATCAAAAATTTTGCCTTATTACAAAGAAACATCAATTTTAACGAATATCTAACGTATTATGAATATTTTTGTAGCTAATTAATTGAATAATTAAGCGTGCAAAATATTTATATTTTAGGGATAGAAAGTTCTTGTGATGACACTAGCGCATCAGTAATTCATGATGGAAAAGTACTGAGTAATATAGTTGCAAATCAAGAAGTTCATTCGAAGTATGGAGGTGTTGTTCCCGAACTAGCCTCAAGAGCTCATCAACAAAATATTGTACCTGTTGTACAACAAGCCATTGAGCAAGCTAAAATAACAAAAGAGCAACTTTCTGCTATTGCTTTTACTCGCGGACCTGGTTTAATGGGGTCATTACTTGTAGGAACATCTTTTGCTAAATCACTAGCATTAGGATTGCAAATTCCTCTTATTGATGTAAACCATATGCAAGCTCATATTTTAGCCCATTTTATTAAAGAAGATGATAGTAAAATTCCACCATTTCCTTTTATCTGTTTAACTATTAGTGGCGGACATACACAGATTGTAAAAATCACCAATCATTTTGAAATGGAAATTTTAGGTGAAACTATTGACGATGCCGTTGGTGAAGCGTATGACAAGTCTGCAAAAATTTTGGGTTTACCTTATCCTGGTGGACCTTTGGTTGATAAATATGCACAACTTGGAAATCCGAAAGCTTTTCAATTTACCAAACCAAAAGTCGGTGATTTAGATTTTAGTTTTAGCGGATTAAAAACCCAAATTTTATATTTTCTTCAAAAGAATGTTAAAGAGAATTCTAATTTTATTGAAGAAAATCTCCATGATATTTGCGCCTCCATTCAATACACCATTATTGAAATTTTAATTGGTAAACTTAAAAAAGCTGTAACGCAAACAGGAATTAAACATATAGCAATTGCAGGTGGAGTTTCTGCGAATTCTGAGATAAGAAAACGTCTTAAAATTGCTGAAAAACATTGGAATTGGACTACTTATGTTCCCAAATTTGAATACACTACCGATAATGCCGCTATGATAGCTATTACAGGGTATTTAAAATACTTAAATGAAGATTACTCTGATGTTTCTATCACCGCGAAAGCAAGATTAAAAGTTACAGAATAAAAAAAGCGAACTCTTTGAGTTCGCTTTTTTTATTTTATTTTGCCACCTTTATGGAGCAACCTATTGCTTTTGTCTCGGTCGTTACAGGCGCTTTTCCTGCTAGTAAATTATCTACTGCCGCCTCAACATATTTTTCCGATGCCTCATTAGCATTTCCAGAATTGTTATCTATAGCTCCAATATAAGAAACTACCATGCTATTATCTTCTTTTTTACTCAATACAAAAACATGAGGTGTTCTCGTGGCTCCAAATTTTGGATACACTTTTTGCCCTTCATCGAATAAATAAGGAAAGGTAAATCCTTTAGTTTTTGCTCTCTCTTTCATAGATTCAAAATCATCTCCAGGTGAAACTGCGGGATCGTTAGGGTTTATTGCTACTACTGGGTATCCTAAGTTTTTGTATTTTTTATCTAAGGCAATAATTCTATCTTCATACATTTTTGAAAACGGACAATGATTACATGTAAATACTAAAATAATCCCTTTAGCTTTATTATAATCTTTTAAAGAAATCTTTTTCCCATCTATATTTTTTAACGAAAAATCTTCTACAGTATCTCCAACTTTATATCCTTTTATTGAATTCACTGTAAATGCTGATGTAATTGCAAATACTGATAAGATTAATAGTGTTTTAAAAGTCTTCATAATTGTTTAATTAATAAGTTTATTTAATTCTTTTAATAATGATTCATACTCGAACGATTGTTCGTAAAAGGCTCTTTTATTCTTGTTATAAATTAATGTTGCAGGTATTGCTCCACTCCATTTTTCATTAATTTTATTAATCCATTTATTTTGATCTGGATCGTCTAACAAAACTACTTTTGATTGAAGTTTATTGTCTTTTATAAATGGTATTAATTGATCTTCTATTTGATTAGAGAAATCTAAACTCACCAACAACACTTCTACATTTTTATCTTTAAATTCTGTGTTAATCTTTTCAAAAACGGGTAATTCATCTACACAAGGTTTACACCAAGTCGCCCAAAAATTAACCACATAAGTCTTATCATCCTTTTTATTCAACAACGGCTCTAATTGACTGTAATTATACACTTTAATACCTTCAATTTTTTCAGAAATTGCCTCTCTAATTTCTTTTTTTTCATTTTGTTTACATGAAAAAAGTAATACTAAAACTAGTAAATATAGTCCTTTAAATCTCATAGGATAAAAATATGTATTGTGATTCTGTTATTTAAAAAATTAACTTTATTTAACAAAAAAAGCCTCTTAAAAAGAGACTTTAATTTATTTGTTTTTATTGATTTAACAGAAAATTTCATTTAAAATTTTTGCCAAACGTAATCCGCCTTTTTGTAATTGTTCTCTTACAACAGGAAAGTACTCATACGAATAACGGTAACGCAAATCTTCTCCTACTTCTACCGACCCATAAACTTTTTGGGTTATTTGATGTGTGTCTTTAACCCAATCTAAAACACTTCCTTTTTGAATAGCTTTAATTTGTTCTTTCGATAAATCTTTTGCATTACTAGCTAATTCTAAATAACTCATATTCCATTCTTCTATCATGTTTTCGTCCCAAACTCTATGCAAGTTCGTTCCTTTTTTAAACCATTGAACTTGTATTGTGTTTCCACCTTTATCTTCCTTTTGGCCAATATGCATTGGTTGGTGTAAATCTCCTACTAAATGTACTAGCATTTTTAAATAAAATCGTTTATCTTCTTTAGATGATTTTTCATCTTTTAAGACCTTAACACAATAATTTATTCCTGTTACTAAATCTCCTTGTGGATTTTTTTCAGCAGTTTCATAATCACCATCTAATGGCATGTTTACATAATGCCAAGAGTAAAACTCATTATACTTTTTATCAGATTTAATCTGATCTGCATGTGTAGACACAAATGCTAAACTTTCTCCTTGTAATAATTCATCTATTTTTCTTTTAGCACGTTTAGATAAATGATTTTCAGCAATTTTTCCTGTTGCTCTATGACCTGTTGGTCCCCAAACATCAAAAGTTGTAAATCCTGTAAAAACAGCTAATAAAGATAGTATAAAAAATAGTTTTAAAAATTTCATTATAATTATATTTTCCGCTAAAGTAACAAATATTTCAACTCAAATTTTTGGTAATATTAAAAAAAATGATATATCTTTATGACATCAATTTGATATCACTTTAAATTTTAAAATAATGAAATCAGAAAAAATCATCAAACCAACGAATGGCTATGTAATGTTAACCATAGCTTTCTTATTAATTTTTGGAGGTATTTATTTAGCAATATCAAACAGTAACCCTTTATATGTAATTACTTCTTTTTTAGGTATATTTCTTTCACTAGGCCTCATTTTAGTAAATCCAAACACTTCAAAAGTTCTGTTGCTTTTTGGAAAATATGTTGGTACTGTTAAACAAAACGGATTGTATTGGGCTAATCCATTTTTTACAAAAAAAAACATCTCATTAAGAGCGAGTAATTTTGATAGCGAACGTTTAAAAGTAAATGATAAATTAGGTAACCCCGTTATGATTAGTACAATCTTAGTTTGGCGTGTTACCAATACTTATAAAGCGGCTTTTGATGTAGATAATTATGAAAATTTTGTTCGAGTTCAAACAGATGCGGCTGTAAGAAAGTTAGCTAGTATGTATCCGTACGATAATTTTGCTGATGAAGGGCATAAAGAAGACATCACTCTACGTTCTAGTGTAAATGAAGTGAGCGAAGCTTTAGAAAAAGAAGTAGAAGAACGCCTTGCTTTTGCAGGTATTGAAGTTTTAGAAGCTCGAATTGGTTATTTAGCATATGCTCAAGAAATAGCAAACGCCATGTTAAAAAGGCAACAAGCTACAGCAATTGTTGCTGCAAGACATAAAATTGTTGAAGGCGCTGTTAGTATGGTGGAAATGGCTTTAGAAGAATTAAATAAAAAAGAAATTGTTGAATTAGATGAAGAACGAAAAGCTGCCATGGTAAGTAATTTAATGGTAATTTTATGTAGCGACAAGGAAGCATCGCCTGTTGTAAATACTGGAACTTTAAATCACTAAAATTATGATACAAATAATCTTATCATTAACAATTCTAATCGTAGATTTTATATTTAATATTTTAGTCCAATAAAACATGAAAGAATACAAAGTAATAAATTGGAAAATGGGTTTGTCAAAAAATAGCGAACGCTTAGAAGACACCTTAAATAATTATGCCAAACAAGGTTGGTAAGTAACACATATTGCTGAACACTCAGCTAGAATAGTGTTTGAAAGAGAAAAAAACAGATAAAATGAAAGTTTTTAAAGAAGAGCAAAAATTTACACAATGGTGGTTAATTGTAATTTTAATTTTTTCAACCATCACTCCTATTGTTATTGTATTTAGAGAATATCAAGCTTCTGAAAACACATTTGAAGGTAATTATCATAATTTAATTGGTTTAACTATTGGTGTTTTAATTTCAGTGTTAATTTTTTTTCTTAAACTTAGAACACGAATAGATGAAAAAGGAGTTCATTATCAGTTTTTTCCTTTCCACTTTTCATTAAAAACTATTCTTTGGACTGAAATGAGTAATGCTTATACTAGAAAATATGATGCAATTTCAGAATATGGAGGCTGGGGATTAAAAGGTTGTTTATTATGGAATAAAAACAAAGGAAAAGCTATAAATGTATCAGGAGATTTAGGTATTCAACTAACCTTAAACAATGGTAAAAAAATATTAATTGGTACACAAAGAGAGGAAGAAGCAAAACGAGTACTAGAAACTTATAAAGAAAAAATTAAACAATTAAATGGCTAAGAAAAAAGCATTTGCACTACGCATCAATGAAGAAATGCTCAAAGCTATTGAAAAATGGGCATCCGACGAATTTCGTTCTACTAATGGACAAATCGAATGGATGTTAATGCAATCTCTAAAAGATGCTAAACGAGAACCTAAAAAGAAAGAAGAATAAAACCCCGATACTTCATTAACACTTTTTTAAGAATTATAAAACGAATTAACTGTACTTTTATGTTAAATCAGCAATTCTTTTTTTTATGAAAAAAATAACCATACTACTACTTATATTAACTTCTTCATTTTTATTAGCCCAAGATTTCTCTATGGATTTAGTAAAAAACATGAAGCCTCGTAATATTGGCCCTGGAGGAATGAGTGGGCGTGTTACGTCAATTGATGTTGTACAGTCTAATACTGATATTATGTACGTAGGCACAGCTTCTGGTGGATTATGGAAATCTACTTCTGGAGGAATTAAATGGGAGCCTGTTTTCGAGAAGGAAGTAACAGCTTCTATAGGCGCTGTTGCAATTCAACAATCAAACCCTAGTGTAATTTGGGTAGGTACTGGTGAAGGAAATCCTCGTAATAGTTTAAATGGTGGATATGGTATTTATAGGTCCCTTGATGGTGGAAAATCATGGAAATCTATGGGGCTAGAAAAAACCCGACATATTCACAGAATCGTAATTGACCCAACAAATCCAAATACAATTTATGTAGCTGCTATTGGCTCTCCTTGGGGAACACACAAAGAACGCGGCGTTTATAAAACCATAGATGGAGGTAAAACTTGGAAACAAATTTTATTCAATAATATAAAAACTGGAGCTGCAGATTTAGTGATGGATTCGTCCAACCCTAACAAACTAATCGTAGCTATGTGGGAACATAAACGTGATCCTTGGTTTTTTAATTCTGGTGGAAAAGGAAGTGGGCTTTACATTACGCATGATGGGGGAGAAAACTGGAAACATGTTACAGAAAAAGAAGGTTTTCCTAAAGGAGAGTTAGGAAGAATAGGTGTAGCAATTTCTAGAAGTAATCCAAATATCATTTATGCTTTAGTAGAGGCTAAGAAAAATGCTTTATACAAAAGTGAAGATGGTGGGTTTAATTGGAAGAAAATAAATGACAAACCTGGAATAGGGAATCGCCCTTTTTATTACTCAGAAATTTATGTTGATCCACAAAATGAAAACAGATTATATACTGTTTTTACTTATATAAATGTATCGCAAGATGGCGGTAAAAACTTTAACCAGTTAATGCCAGCTTATGGCGTTAATAACGGAGTTCACCCCGATCATCATGCTTGGTGGATTCATCCAACAGATGGTTCATTTATGATTGATGGAAATGACGGAGGTATGAATATTACCAGAGACGGCGGAAAAACTTGGCGTTTTATTGGAAATCTTCCTGTAGCTCAATTTTATCACATAAATGTAGATAATGAATTTCCATACAATGTTTATGGAGGGATGCAAGATAACGGTTCTTGGGGAGGACCCGCTTACGTATGGAAATCACAAGGTATTAGAAATTCGTATTGGCAAGAATTGGCTTTTGGCGACGGTTTTGATGTTGTTCCTGATAAAGAAAATTCTCGTTACGGATATGCAATGAGCCAACAAGGATATGTTTCTCGTTACGATAAGGAAACTGGAAATAATTATACAGTTCGCCCAACACATCCAGATGCTAATATTAAATTACGTTTTAACTGGAATAGTGCAATTGGTCAAGACCCTTTTGATAATTCAACGATCTATTTTGGAAGTCAATTTGTACATAAAAGCACCGATAAAGGTTTAACTTGGAAAATAATTTCGCCAGATTTAACAACTAACGATAAAAGTAAACAAAAACAAAGTGAAAGTGGTGGTTTAACCATAGATGCTACTGGAGCTGAAAATTACTGTACAATTTTAGTTATAGAACCTTCTCCTTTAGAAAAAAACATGCTATGGGTTGGAACAGATGATGGTAATGTACAAATAACTCAAAATAACGGAGCTACATGGACAAACATTACAAAAAACATTAAAGATTTACCCGCTGGAAGTTGGATTACACAAATAAAAGCTTCTAATAAAAATAAAGGTGAAGCTTTACTTATTGCAAATGATTACAGACGTTTTAACTACACACCATACGCATACAGAACCAAAAATTATGGCAAAACATGGGAACGTATTGTTAATGAGAAAGATGTAAAAAGTTATACATTGAGTATTATTGAGGATCCTATCAATCCTAATTTACTGTTTTTAGGTACCGATGATGGACTGTACATTTCTATAAATGCCGGTAAAAAATGGACAAAATGGACCGAAGGATTTCCAACAGTTCCTGTAAAAGACATGGTAATACATCCGCGAGAGCATGATTTAGTTATTGGTACATTCGGTAGAGCTGCTTGGGTTTTAGATGATATTCGCCCATTAAGAGCTATCGCAAAAAATCCAGAAATTACAAAAAAGAATATTGTTTTATTCGAACCGCCTACAGCATATCAAGCAGCCTACCAACAACCAACAGGAAGTCGTTTTGGAGCAGATGCTTTGTATAATGGTGAAAACAGATCTCGTGGTGCTTTGGTTTCTTTTTATGTTAACAAACCAAACACAAAAAAAGAGGACACTCAAAAAAAGAAAAAAGATACTCTTAATACTAAAGAAGAAGAAGAAGAAGTAAGTGTAAAATGGGATTCAATTAAATTTGACATTTTTGATGGTAATCGTCTTATCAGAACTATTAAAAGAAAAACTCCAAAAGAAAACGGAATACATGAAGAGGTTTGGTTTATGGATGAAAAAGGAATCGCAAGACCTTCACGAAAAATTCGAAAACAAAACAGAGAGCCTGGTGGTATTGATGTAAAACCTGGTACATATAAAATAAAAGCCACTTTTGGAGATCAAATTTCTGAACAGAACATAAAGGTAGAATTTGACCCTAGATTATCAATTTCTGAAGGAGCTATTAATCAAAAATATAAAGCTGGTAAAGAATTAGAAAGTTATCAAGAAACAATGGCTAAGGCTGTTAAACAGTTAGTGGAAAGTAAAAACATAGCTAATGATTACAAATCTAAATTAACTAAGGAAGATAAAAAGCTTTATAAAAAACAAATAAAAAAATCGACTGAGATTACGAAGGAAATCGACTCGCTGATTAACATTTTTATAGGTAAAGAAGATAAAAGACAAGGTATAATTAGGAGTCCAGAAGTAAACGTAAATCAACGCCTAAGAACGGCTAATGGTTATATTAGAAGCAGATTTGGAAATTTAACAGAAACAGAAAATCAATTAGTTAAACAATTTAAAGATGCTTTAAAAGATGCTTTATTTAAAACTAATGAATTCTTTGATAAAGATTGGTCTACTTATAAAAATGAAGTAGAAAAGATAGAAATATCTCCTTTTAAAAAAACAGAAAAATTCAATCTTAATTAAAAAATCATAAAAAAGTATATATAAAATCCTTCAATGAATTTTGAAGGATTTTATGTTTATTTGCATCCATGAAAAACAAAATATCTATTTTAATTACAATTTTATTAGCAACACATTTAATAGCACAAAATACTACAACCCCTGAAAAAAAATTAGGAGTTTGGTATATGTACAATGGAAACCATAAACTTTCCCATAAATTTAGCCTCAAAACAATGGCTCATTTTCGTTTTTTTGAAATTGGTGATGATTTGCAACAATTTATTGTTCGTTTAGGAGGGAATTATAAATTCAATAAAAACTTAAATGCCACTTTAGGCTATTCTTATTTAAACACAGACAGTTCTTTTCTTGCTAATGGCGGTGAAGTAAATGAACATAGAATTTATGAAGATCTAAATTTAAAACATAAAATAGCAGATTTAGGATTAACACACCGTTTAAGAGCCGAACAACGTTTTTTTAATTCTATAACAGATCATTTTATTCGCTACCAATTTACATTAAGCCACCCTTTATTTAATAAATGGTCTACTTATTTATATAATGAAATATTTTTCGATTTTGACGGAGAAGCTTTCAATCAAAATTGGTTAGGTCTTGGTTTAAAATACAGCGTATCTAATCATCTAAAATTGCAACTAGGCTATATGAAAATATTTAATGATATAGACATGAGTTTTGACAGAATTCAACTAGGTATTTCAATCAATACAAAACATTTCTAACAAAAAATAGTCCAATTATTTTTTTGATACATTAGCTAAAATATTCTTACCTATGTACAACCAACCTCTTTTTACTAACGATGCTATCGTTTTCGGAATCTTAATGCTTTCACTCGGATTTGTTTTTTATACAGAAAGTAAAACATCTGGTTTCTGGAAAAAATTCTATAAAATTGTTCCTGGGTTATTAATGTGTTATTTAATTCCTGCAATTTTTAATTCCCTCGGAATTATATCTGCCGAAACTTCTAAAACATATTATATTGCAAGTCGTTTTTTATTACCTGCTTCGTTAGTATTAATGACTTTAAGCATCGATTTAAAAGCAATTTTTAATTTAGGTCCAAAAGCACTAATCATGTTCTTTACAGGAACAATAGGAATTATTTTAGGTGGGCCAATAGCAATACTTTTAATCTCTATTGTTTCTCCAGACACTGTTGGTGGTGTTGGCTTTGATGCTGTATGGAGAGGTCTTTCTACCTTAGCTGGAAGTTGGATTGGTGGTGGTGCAAATCAAGCCGCTATGTTAGAAATCTATCAATACAATCCTCAAAAATATGGAGGTATGGTTTTGGTTGATATTGTAGTGGCTAATATTTGGATGGCAATTATTCTTATTGGAATTGGTAAATCTAACAAAATTGACAACTGGTTAAAAGCAGATAATTCTGCTATTGAAGAATTAAAGCAAAAAGTGAGTTCATTTTCTGAAAGTGTAACCAGAAACCCATCATTAACTGATTTTATGATTATTCTAGCACTCGCTTTTGGAGCAGTCGGTTTTGCTCATTTTGGTGCAGACGGTATCTCTTCTTTCTTAAAAAATAATTTCGAAGCTGTTTCTGATAAATCATCTGCTTTGTCTTCTTTTTCTTCAAAATTTTTTTGGATGATTACCATTGCTACAATTATAGGTATCTTTTTATCATTTACAAAAGCAAAAAATTACGAAGGTGCTGGTGCAAGTAAAATAGGTAGTATTTTTATTTATGTTTTAGTAGCAACTATAGGTATGAAAATGGATTTAACCAAAATTATTGAAAACCCTGGTTTAATAGCCATTGGTTTGGTTTGGATGACGATACATGCAGGCTTATTAATTCTAGTTGCCAAACTCATTAAAGCGCCTTATTTTTTCTTGGCTGTTGGTAGTCAAGCAAACGTAGGTGGAGCAGCATCTGCACCAGTTGTTGCAGCTGCTTTTCATCCTTCTTTAGCTTCCGTTGGTGTACTGTTAGCTGTTTTTGGTTATGTGGTAGGAACTTATGGTGCAATATTATGTACAATTTTGATGGAAATAGCATCAAAAGTTTAAGAGAATTCTGCATATTTGCAATCGAAAATTATAAGACACCATGAAGAAAATAGTAGCGCTTTTAACCATAACAATCTTAGTTTTTTCTTGTTCTAAGGACAAAGGGAACATGATTGTTAAAGGTCAGATTAAAGGATTAAAGAAAGGAACATTATATTTACAGAAAATGAAAGACACTCTTATTGTGTCTGTAGATTCTGTTAAATTATTTGGTGATGATAAATTTTTATTAAGTGATAACGTTGAATCTCCTGAAATGTACTACCTAACTTTTGATGGAAATACGCAAGAAAAAAAATTGATGTTTTTTGGAGAACAAGGAGAAATTACGGTTAATGATAATATTGAAGAATTTGGCTTTAAACCTGAAGTTTTAGGTTCTAAAAACCAAGAAGTAATGGACAAATTCAATGAAATTAATAAACAATTTATATTAAAAAGATTAGACTTTATTAAAAGAGATATTGAAGCGCGTGCTGTTAAAGATGAAGAAGCTGTAACAGATTTAGAAGCTGAATATAAAAGATTAGTACGTAAACGCTTCTTATTTACCACCAATTTTGCCATCTCTAATAAAGATAGTGAAGCAGCTCCATATATTGCATTGTCTGAACTTTTTGACGCAAATATTTACTTGTTAGATACGATAAACAATAGTTTAACAGACCGTGTTAAGGCATCTATGTACGGCAAACGTTTAAACAAATTTGTTACCGATGTAAAAGAAAAGGAAGGACAGAAATAAAAAAGCTATTCTTACAAAATAAAAAAGCGCTGTTTTAAAACAGCGCTTTTTTATTTTTTTTCTCTAATCTTAATTAAGTATTATAATATATATATATATGTTGTATTTTTATATAAATAAATTAAACATTTACTTTTAAAATAATGAGTAATTCGATTGAAGAATATATTGATAAAAGAGTGATTATGCCTTTGTTAAGTTGGGATATTTTTAGCCAATTCTCTTTAAATAAAAACGATATTTATAATTTACAAGATCAAGAAATAAAGCAACTTTTATATTTTTCTCATAAATACAAGTGGGATCAAAACATACAGTCTATACTAACTAAAAATAGTTATGAAGCCTTAGTTTTAACTAATAATGCAAAAGAAATTATATGGGTAAATGAGGGGTTTACTAAAATGACAGGTTATTCTAAAGAGTATGTAAAACATAAGACACCTAGTTTTTTACAAGGGAAAGATACTTCTGAAAATAAAAAAACAATAATTCGAAAAAAAATAAATAACAATACACCTTTTAAAGAAGTCATTTTAAATTACAAAAAAGACGGAACACCATATCAATGTGAAATCTACATTATTCCATTAAAAAAAGAAAACACAACTCATTATTTAGCTTTAGAAAAAGCAATTTAATTATCAACTAAATTTTCTAAAACATTTAATGGTAACGGACCATTGGTTAATACCACATCATGAAATTTTCTAATATCAAACTTATCACCTAAAGCATCTTTAGCTTTTTTACGTAACTCCAAAATCTTTAACATTCCTATTTTATATGCAGTTGCTTGACTTGGCATTACAATATGTCTTTCCACCATTTTTACAGCATCTAATTCAGCATTGGGAGTATTATCAATATAATATTTAATTCCTTGTTCTCTTGTCCATTTTTTAGCATGAATTCCTGTATCAACTACTAAACGACACGCTCTCCATAATTCCATTGCTAAACGACCAAAATCTGAATATGGATCTGCATAAAAGCCCATTTCCTTAGGAATAAATTCTGAATACAATCCCCAACCTTCTACATAAGCAGTATAACGACCAAACTTTCTAAACATAGGCACCTCTTTTAACTCTTGTGCAATCGCAATTTGCATATGATGACCTGGAATTCCTTCATGATATGCTAAGGCTTCCATTTGGTATGTTGGCATACTTGCCATATCATATAAGTTTGCATAATATGTTCCTGGACGAGAACCATCTAATGCCGGTTGTTGGTAAAATGCTTTCCCTGCAGATTTTTCTCTAAACCCTTCTACTGCCTTCACTTTTAAATCGGCTTTAGGTTTAGTAATAAACAACTCATCTAAACGTGTTTTCATACTATCTATAATATGAAGTGCCTTATTTAAATACGCTTCTTTTCCTTCTGGGTATTAGGATAATAAAACTGCTTATCAGTTTTCATGAATTTAAAAAAGTCTTGTAAAGAACCTTCAAAAGCAACTGTCTTCATTATATTTTTCATTTCTTCATGAATTCGAGCTACTTCTTTCAACCCAATTTCATGAATTTCATTTGCCGTTAAATCAGTTGTAGTTGTTCTTTTTAAAGCATTGTTAAAAAAAGCTTCTCCATTAGGAAATTTCCATGCTCCATCATCTGTAGTTGCAGTTTTTTCTTGCGCCTCTAAGGTTGCTATTAAATTTCTGTATCCAACTAAAACATCTTTTTTTAATGCTTTTTTTGCTGATTCTATTAATGTTGATTTCTCTTCTGAGGAAATGTCTAATTTCTCAACTTTAGATTCAAAGTCATTTAATAAAGTACTTTTTTCTTTAGAATCATCAAAAGGCTGTCCTTTAATTAGGTTTTTTGAATCATCTAAAACCTTTGCAAAAACAAACTTGGGAATCATAATTCCTACTTCCTCACGTGTTTTTAAATTCTTTGCAAGTTGATTAAATAATGGTTTAATTTTATGTAGCCTGCTAATGTAATTTTCTGCATCTTTTTTATTTTGTATTTGATGCATATTAATTAAAAATGCAGGTATTTCTGCTTGCATACCATGCATTTGATTTACAGGATAGTCATACAATCTGTAGGCGTCATCTGCAATTGAATTTTCTAAACTTTGTTTAAAAAGATCGTAACTCAATTTAGTATCAGCATTTAAAGCTTCCACATTTACTGAATCTTGAATCCACTGTAATGCTTGTTTGGTGTATTCTAATTCTTTATCCGCAAACTCATCAGAAATATCATTCCATTTATCGGCATCTTTTTTAATACCTAAATAAGTTTGATACATAGGATGACGATCTAGGTTCTCATCAAATTGCTTTTGAAAAAAAGTATTTACTTTTTCGGACTCTTTTTTAATTTCTTCTATTGAATAGGTTTTGGCTGTGTTAGTTTTACAAGAACTTAAAACGGTTAGGCCAGCTACAACAACTACTTTTAAAACATGTGATTTCATTTAAAAAAATTTGAGCTTTAAAGGTACTAAATTTGATTTGTTTCTTAATCCAATTTCTAATAACTTGATTATCCTTGAATATCCACAATTAAAACAGATGGGTATTCTTTCACCTGTTAGCGGTAACCTGAAAAGCAACTCTAGAAATAAAACTACTTCCCGATTATCTTCTTTCTATGTAACAAACCCCAAAAATGTAATTCGTCCAAGACTTTTTCCAATGACATTCCGTGTTCCGTAATTGAATATTGAACTTTTGGAGGAAACGTATCAAACACTTCTCTTTTGACCAACTGATTTGTTTCTAAATGTTTTAATTCTTTAGATAACGTTTTGTCTGTTATACCAACAACTTCCCTACTAATTTCTTTAAACCGTTTTGGACCACCAGACAAGGAAAATAAAATCAATAATTTCCATTTTCCCTCAAGAACCTCAAGAGCATCTTTGATAGAAAGCATTGTTTTTGGACAACCACCTTTTGATAACATAACTTCAATTTTAAACACTTTACTTTCCTAATGGATAGTGCTATCCAGCGGGAAAGTAATATCAAACAGATAGCTAATGTACATAATTTTGTTTCGTATAAACTAAAAACATAAAGACAATGATAAATCAAAAAAATTCTAAAGTGCTTAACATTACCTTATGGATATTTCAAATCCTTTTGGCAGTAACATTTATTTGGGCGAGTGCAATGAAATTATTTCAACCAAATAAACTGCCTTGGCTGTGGACAAAAGAAAACCCTGAACTAGTAACAAGTACAGGAATTTTAGACGTATTAGCAGGTTTCGGATTAATCTTACCTTCTCTACTTCGAATTCAACCAAAAATGACAATATATGCAGCCTATGGAACAATAGCTCTTATGATTTCTGCAAGTATATTTCACATTATGAGAGGAGAAGGAAATCAAATAGGATTCAATATCTTCGTTTTGCTTTCTGCTATATTTATTGCTTGGGGAAGACTGAAAAAAGCACCAATAGAACCAAAAAAATAAAAGGTAGCCGCTAACAATGGCTATATAATTCAACGAAAATTTACTATCTTTCAGTTACGGCAGGAAAAAATCATGCGGATTTTTCCGTAACGGAATCATTTCATAGCCAAGACCGATAGCTAAATCTCAAAATAGACCCCATAAAAAAACCGAAACTAATTAGTTTCGGTTTTTATTTTATGCTTCCCCTGTGGTTCCTCCAAAATTCATAGGAATTGGTGGTTGCTCATAATCTTTAATTTCACCATTAGTTTGTTCAAATTTCCGAACATTATCTGCTAACGCCTTACTTAAACGTTTAGCATGTTGTGGTGTCAAAATAATTCTAGACTTTACTTTTGCCTTGGGTACACCAGGCATAATATTAATAAAGTCTACTATAAATTCAGATACCGAATGGTTAATAATTGCTAAATTACTATACGTTCCTTCCGCTATTTCTTGATCTAATTCTATATTTAACTGTGGTTCTTTATTTTCTGCCATTGTAAAATCAATTTAAAAAGAAAGACCTCTAAAATTAGAGGTCTTTACTATAGATTATAAACTTTTTTCTATCTCATCTTTAGGACCTACAATAATTTTATCATAAGCTCTCATTCCTGTACCTGCTGGTATACGTTTACCAACAATTACATTTTCTTTTAATCCGTCTAAGCTATCAATTTTACCGTTAACTGCGGCTTCATTTAATACTTTAGTCGTTTCTTGGAACGATGCTGCAGAAATAAATGATTTAGTTTGTAACGATGCTCTTGTAATACCTTGCAACACTTGTTCTGCCGTTGCTGGTTGCGCATCTCTTGCTATTACTAAATTTTTATCTGATCTGCGTAAAAATGAGTTTTCATCTCTTAACTGACGAGCAGATATTAATTGACCTGCTTTTAGTTTTTCTGAATCTCCTGCTTCTTCAACAACCTTCATACCGAAAATTGCATCATTATCTTGAATAAAGTCATCTTTATGAACTAATTGATTCTCTAAAAATAAAGTATCTCCAGAATCAATAATTCTAACTTTACGCATCATTTGACGTACTACAACTTCGAAATGCTTATCGTTAATTTTTACTCCTTGTAAACGATAAACTTCTTGAATTTCGTTTACTAAGTATTCTTGTACTGCCGAAGGTCCTTTAATTGCTAAAATATCTGCTGGAGTTGTAGCTCCGTCCGATAATGGCATACCTGCTTTGATGAAATCATTTTCTTGTACTAAAATTTGGTTTGATAACTTAATTAAGTATTTCGTTATTTCTCCAGTTTTAGACTCTACTATAATTTCACGATTACCACGTTTAATTTTACCGAAAGTAACTACACCGTCAATTTCAGCAACAACAGCTGGATTAGATGGATTACGTGCTTCGAATAATTCTGTTACACGCGGTAAACCTCCTGTAATATCTCCTGCTTTACCAGATTTACGAGGTATTTTCACTAACGTTTTACCCGCTTCTACTTTCTCTCCGTCATCTATCATTAAGTGAGCCCCTACAGGTAAACTATATGAACGTAACGCATTACCATCTTTATCTTCAATAATTAAAGAAGCAATGATTTTTTTGTTCTTAGAATCAGTAATCACTTTTTCTTGGAAACCTGTTTGCTCATCAATTTCTACAGAATAATTAATACCTTGCTCTAAATTATCGAACTTAACTTTACCTCCGAATTCAGAAACAATTACACCATTAAATGGATCCCATTGACAAACAACTTCTCCTTTTTTAATTGTTTTTCTGTCTTTATTAAAAATAACAGAACCGTAAGGAATGTTGTTAGTACTTAACGTGATTTCTGTTTTCTTATCTATAATTTTAATCTCTGCAGTACGAGAAATTACGATTTCAACCTCTTCTCCATTACTATCTTTTCCTGTTACTGTACGTAAATCTTCAATTTTAACATCTCCATCAAATTTAGCTATTAGCTTATTTTCTTCAGAAATATTTCCTGCTACCCCACCAACGTGGAATGTACGTAATGTTAACTGTGTCCCTGGCTCTCCAATAGACTGTGCTGCAATTACACCAACTGCTTCACCTCTTTGAACTTTACTATTAGTAGATAAACTCTTACCATAACACTGCTCACAAATTCCACTTTTAGCTTCACACGTTAATGCAGAACGTACTTCAACTCTATCAATCCCTGATTTTTCAATTTTTAAGGCTACTTCATTACTTAATAAATCACCCGCTTTTGCTAAAACTTCATCAGTTAATGGATCGTATACATTATGTAAAGTAACACGTCCTTCAATTCTATCTGATAAAGACTCAACGATTTCATCATTTTTCTTTAATGGACTCACTTCTAATCCACGTAAAGTTCCACAATCTGCCTCGTTAATAATTACATCTTGAGAAACATCTACTAAACGACGGGTTAAATAACCAGCATCGGCTGTTTTTAATGCGGTATCGGCAAGACCTTTACGAGCACCGTGCGTTGAGATGAAGTATTCTAAAATTGATAAACCTTCCTTAAAGTTAGATAAAATTGGGTTTTCAATAATTTCACCACCACCAGCAGTCGATTTTTTAGGTTTCGCCATTAATCCACGCATACCTGTTAACTGACGAATCTGTTCTTTCGATCCACGAGCTCCAGAATCTAACATCATAAATACAGAGTTAAATCCTTGTTGGTCTTCACGTAAACGTTTCATTGATAACTCAGTTAACCTATTGTTGGTAGATCCCCAAACATCAATTACCTGATTATAACGTTCTTTTTGCGTTAACATACCCATGTTATAGTTCATAACAATTCCATCCACTTCTTTATTAGCTTCAGCAATCATAGTATGCTTTTCTTCAGGTATAATAATATCACCTAAACTAAATGATAACCCTCCTTGGAAAGCAAACTTGTATCCCATGTTTTTAATTTCATCTAAGAAAGCACCTGTAGCAGGGATATTAGTTACTTTTAAAATTCCACCAATAATTCCTCTTAATGATTTTTTTGTTAAAACCTCATTAATGTATCCTGCTTCTTCTGGTACTACTTCGTTAAATAAAACACGACCTACAGTAGTTTGAATAATTTGAGTTGTTAACTCTCCTGCTTCATTAAAGTCTTTTGTGCGTACTTTAATTCCTGCATTTAAGTCTACCCTTTCTTCGTTAAAAGCAATAGTTACTTCTTCTGGAGAGTAGAAAGTTAATCCTTCCCCTTTTACAGGTACTTCTGGAGTAGACTTTCTTTCTTTTGTCATATAGTATAAACCAAGTACCATATCTTGAGACGGCACCGTAATTGGTGCTCCGTTTGCAGGGTTTAAGATGTTATGAGAAGCCAACATTAATAATTGCGCTTCTAAAACAGCTTCTGGTCCTAATGGTAAATGAACTGCCATTTGATCCCCATCAAAATCGGCGTTAAAAGCTGTACACACTAATGGGTGTAAACGAATTGCTTTACCTTCGATTAATTTTGGTTGAAATGCCTGGATACCAAGACGGTGTAACGTAGGGGCACGGTTTAATAAAACTGGATGTCCTTTAATTACATTTTCTAAAATATCCCAAACAACTGGTTCTTTTCTGTCTATAATTTTCTTTGCAGATTTTACCGTTTTTACAATTCCTCTTTCTATTAACTTACGAATAACGAAAGGTTTGTATAATTCAGCAGCCATATCTTTTGGCAATCCACATTCGAATAATTTTAATTCTGGTCCAACAACAATTACAGAACGTGCAGAATAATCAACACGCTTACCTAATAAGTTTTGACGGAAACGACCTTGCTTCCCTTTTAAACTATCTGATAAAGACTTTAATGGTCTGTTAGATTCTGTTTTTACTGCTGATGACTTACGCGTGTTATCAAATAATGAATCTACCGATTCTTGTAACATACGCTTTTCATTACGTAAGATAACTTCTGGAGCTTTAATCTCCATCAATCTCTTTAAACGGTTGTTACGGATAATTACACGACGGTATAAATCATTTAAATCTGATGTTGCAAAACGACCACCATCTAATGGCACTAATGGACGTAATTCTGGTGGAATAACCGGAACTACTTTCATAATCATCCATTCTGGTTTGTTTTCGCGATTCTTTTGAGAATCTCTAAATGCTTCAACAACATTTAAACGCTTTAATGCTTCGTTTTTACGTTGTTTAGATGTTTCTGTATTTGCTTTGTGTCTTAATTCATAAGATAAGTCATCTAAATCGATACGAGCTAATAAATCAATTAAACACTCTGCTCCCATTTTAGCGATAAACTTATTTGGGTCAGTATCATCTAAATATTGATTGTCTTGAGGAAGTGTATCGGCAATATCTAAATACTCTTCTTCCGTTAAGAAATCCATCTTTTGTAATGGTTCTCCTTCTGTATTTTTTGCAATACCTGGTTGAATTACTACGTAACGTTCGTAGTAAATAATCATGTCTAACTTTTTAGATGGTAATCCTAATAAATACCCCATCTTGTTAGGTAATGATCTAAAATACCAAATGTGAGCTACAGGCACAACTAAGTTGATATGCCCAACACGATCTCTACGTACTTTTTTCTCTGTTACTTCTACACCACAACGATCACAAACAATACCTTTGTAGCGGATTCTTTTATATTTACCACACGCACACTCATAGTCTTTTACAGGACCAAAGATACGCTCACAAAACAACCCATCTCTCTCTGGTTTATGCGTACGATAATTAATAGTTTCTGGCTTTAAAACTTCACCTTTTGATGCTTCTAAAATAGATTCTGGTGATGCTAAACCAATCGAAATTTTGTTAAACTTCTTAACAGTGTATTTTTCGTTTTTTCTTGCCATAATAATGGATTCGAATTAAAATTTGAAAGTCTCTAACGAGACAAATATTGAAAAAATGATTTGCCTTCGGGTACAAGACCCGAAGACACTTCACTGTGATTATTCTTCTAACTTAACGTCTAATCCTAAACCTTTAAGTTCGTGCATTAATACATTAAAAGATTCTGGTAAACCTGGTTCTGGCATTTGCTCTCCTTTAACAATACTTTCGTATGTTTTAGCTCTACCTAATACATCATCAGATTTTACAGTTAAGATTTCTCTTAAGATACTTGATGCTCCATATGCTTCAAGTGCCCAAACTTCCATCTCTCCAAAACGCTGACCACCAAACTGAGCTTTACCTCCTAATGGTTGTTGTGTAATTAATGAGTAAGGACCAATAGAACGCGCGTGCATTTTATCTTCAATCATGTGTCCTAACTTAATCATATAAATTACCCCAACCGTTGCTGGTTGATCGAAACGCTTTCCTGTTCCTCCATCATATAAATATGTATGACCATACCTTGGAACTCCAGCTTTATCTGTTAATTCGTTAATTTGATCAATATTTGCTCCATCAAAAATTGGTGTCGCATATTTTTGATCTAAATTTTGACCTGCCCATCCAAGAACAGTTTCATAAATCTGACCAATGTTCATACGAGATGGTACACCTAATGGGTTTAAAACGATGTCTACTGGTGTTCCGTCTTCTAAGAAAGGCATATCTTCTGCTCTAACAATACGAGCTACAATACCTTTATTTCCATGACGTCCAGCCATTTTATCTCCAACTTTTAATTTACGTTTTTTAGCAACATAAATCTTAGCTAATTTTAAAATTCCTGCTGGTAATTCATCCCCTACAGAAATTGTAAACTTCTCACGACGTAAAACCCCTTGTAAGTCATTTACTTTAATCTTATAGTTATGAACTAATTCCCCAATTAAATCATTTAACTCTTTATCTGTGGTCCAAGTTCCGTTTAGGTGTGTAAAATCATCAACAGAATTTAACATTTTTTGAGTGAACTTTTTACCTTTCGGTAATACTTCTTCTCCTAAATCATTAAAAATTCCTTGTGATGTTTTTCCTGTTACTAAACCGAATAATTTTTCAACTAAAGTGTCTTTTAACTCTTCGAATTTAGATACAAACGATGCTTCTAAAGCAGCAATAGCTTCTTTATCACGAGCACGTTTGGTCTTATCTTTTACAGCACGCTTAAATAATTTCTTTCCAATTACTACACCTCTTAATGATGGTGATGCTTTTAAAGATGCATCTTTTACATCTCCTGCTTTATCACCAAAAATAGCACGTAATAATTTTTCTTCTGGTGTTGGGTCGCTTTCTCCTTTTGGAGTAATCTTACCTATTAAGATATCTCCAGGTTTAACTTCAGCACCAATACGTATCATTCCACTTTCATCAAGGTCTTTAGTAGCCTCTTCAGAAACGTTAGGAATATCATTAGTTAATTCTTCACTTCCTAATTTAGTATCACGAACATCTAATGAATACTCGTCAATATGTATAGAAGTAAAGATATCTTCCCGAACAACTTTTTCAGAAATTACGATCGCATCCTCAAAGTTATACCCTTTCCAAGGCATAAAGGCTACTTTCATGTTTCTTCCTAAAGCTAATTCTCCTTTTTGTGTAGCATATCCTTCACAAAGAACTTGACCTTCTTCAACTCTATCTCCAACTTTTACAATTGGCTTTAAGTTAATATTCGTTCCTTGGTTCGTTTTTCTAAACTTAATTAAGTCATATGATTTTTCATCTGGATCAAAGCTTACTAAACGTTCTTCTTCAGTTCTGTCGTACTTAATTACAATTTTATTTGCATCTACATATTCTACAGTCCCCGCTCCTTCAGCATTGATTAAGATACGAGAATCTTTTGCGACTCTACGCTCTAAACCAGTACCAACAATTGGTGATTCTGGACGTAATAATGGTACTGCCTGACGCATCATGTTAGATCCCATTAACGCACGGTTCGCATCATCATGCTCTAAGAATGGAATTAACGATGCAGAAATTGATGCAATTTGGTTAGGAGCAACATCCATATAATTTACCTCTTCAGGTGTAACTACTGGAAAATCTCCTCCTTCACGTGAAATTACTTTTTCTTTATCTATCGCTCCATCTTCCTTAACTTCAATGTTAGATTGAGCAAATTTCATTCCTTCTTCTTCCTCTGCACTTAAGTAAATAGGGGCTTCTTTACTTACTACTCCATTATCAACTTTCTTGTATGGAGTTTCAATAAATCCTAAATTATTTACTTTAGCATATACTGATAAAGATGAAATTAAACCAATGTTTGGTCCTTCTGGTGTTTCAATCGGACATAGTCTTCCATAGTGAGTGTAGTGAACATCACGTACCTCAAAACCAGCTCTTTCTCTAGATAAACCTCCTGGTCCTAAAGCGGATAAACGACGCTTATGTGTAATCTCTGCTAATGGATTTGTTTGATCCATAAATTGAGATAACTGGTTAGTCCCAAAGAATGAGTTAATTACTGATGATAACGTCTTTGCATTAATCAAATCAATTGGTGTAAATACCTCGTTGTCACGGACATTCATTCTTTCACGAATGGTACGAGCCATACGAGCTAAACCTACTCCAAACTGACCTGCTAACTGCTCACCTACTGTACGTACACGACGGTTAGATAAGTGATCAATATCATCTACTTCAGCTTTCGAATTGATTAACTCAATTAAATATTTTATGATAGTAATGATATCATTTTTAGTCAATACTTTTTGACCAATATCTTCATTTAAGTTCAGTTTAGTGTTCATTCTAAAACGACCAACTTCTCCTAAATTATAACGTTGTTCTGAAAAGAATAACTTATCTATAATACCACGTGCTGTTTCCTCATCTGGCGGTTCAGCATTACGCAATTGTCTATAGATATGTTCTACAGCCTCTTTTTCAGAGTTTGTAGGGTCTTTTTGTAATGTATTATGAATGATAGCATAATCTCCTTGCTGGTTTTCTTCCTTATGTAATAAGATAGTTTTTACTCCAGAATCGATTATTTCATCAATGTGTTCTTTCTCTAAAATAGTGTCACGATCAAAAATAATTTCGTTACGCTCAATAGATACAACTTCTCCAGTATCTTCATCAACGAAATCTTCATGCCAAGTTTTTAAAACTCTTGCTGCTAATTTACGTCCTAACACTTTTTTTAATCCAGCTTTAGAAACTTTAATTTCTTCTGCTAAATCAAAAATCTCTAAAATATCTTTATCTCTTTCAAAACCAATGGCTCTGAATAATGTTGTTACTGGTAATTTTTTCTTTCTATCAATATAAGCATACATTACTTGATTGATATCGGTAGCAAATTCTATCCAAGAACCTTTAAAAGGAATTACTCTTGCGGAGTATAACTTGGTTCCGTTTGCGTGAAAAGATTGCCCAAAAAACACACCTGGTGAACGGTGTAATTGCGATACAACTACTCTTTCTGCTCCGTTTATAATAAAAGTTCCAGAATTCGTCATATAAGGTATAGTACCTAAATAAACGTCTTGAACTATAGTTTCAAAATCTTCATGCTCAGGATCTGTACAGAATAATTTTAAACGTGCTTTTAACGGCACACTATGTGTTAATCCTCTTTCAATACATTCTTGAATGCTATATCTAGGTGGATCTACAAAATAATCTAAGAATTCTAAAACGAATTGATTACGAGTATCTGTAATTGGGAAGTTATCCATAAAGGTTTTATACAAACCTTCTTCACCACGCTCTTCTGCTTTTGTTTGCAATTGGAAAAAATCTTGAAAAGACTTTACCTGAATATCCAAAAAGTCTGGATAATCTGTTGCTAATTTCGAAGATGCGAAGTTAATTCTTTCAGTAGTGTTTATCGTTGCCAAAAGACTGCCTATTTTTAAATTAAAAATATTTTATTGAAGCCCTTGCGGGTTTTTTTGTATTTTTTGGTTAATAACAATTTTTTAAAATATTGATTTTTAGTTAGTTAAACTTAAAATAAGACAATATTATAAATGAAGTGAAATACAGAACCAATATATACACAAAATGGTTTAGGGCTAGAACTTATGCTCTAGCACCTAAACCTGTATTTGTTATTCCCGTTTTAAGTCGGGATAGTAGCTTACTTTAATTCTACTTCAGCTCCTGCTTCTTCTAAAGATGCTTTAAGACCTTCAGCCTCATCTTTAGAGATTCCTTCTTTTACTGCTGCTGGAGCGCTATCTACGATACCTTTAGCTTCTTTTAATCCTAAACCAGTTAATTCTTTAACTAATTTAACAACTGCTAATTTAGAACCACCTGCTGCTTTTAAAATTACATCAAATTCAGTTTTTTCTTCAGCTGCGTCTCCTCCTGCTGCTGCTCCACCTGCTGCTACTGCTACTGCTGCTGCTGCTGGCTCAATACCGTATTCTTCTTTTAAAATATCAGCTAATTCATTAACTTCTTTTACTGTTAAGTTAACTAATTGTTCTGCGAAATCTTTTAAATCTGCCATTTTAATTGTTTTTTAAAAATTTTATTATTTTAGTTTATAGTGCGCTTAATTATTTTTCTGATAAGGTCTTTAAG
Organism: Tenacibaculum adriaticum; assembly: GCF_008124875.1. Lineage (GTDB taxonomy): Bacteria > Bacteroidota > Bacteroidia > Flavobacteriales > Flavobacteriaceae > Polaribacter > Polaribacter adriaticus. The sequence continues at coordinate 240,800 of NZ_VNIA01000004.1, read as the reverse complement.
ATACCTGCTAATTTACCTCCACCTGATTGTAACGCTGAAACAACGTTCTTAGCAGGAGATTGTAATAATCCGATAACCTCACCAATAAGTTCCTCTCTAGATTTAATGTTAACAAGAGCATCTAATTGGTCATCTCCAATATACACTGACTCTTCAACAAATGCACCTTTTAATAAAGGGCGATCTTTTGATTTTTTACGAAACTCTTTAATTACTTTTGCAGGCGCATTTGCACCTTCAGCAATCATTAATGAAGTATTACCTTTTAATACAGTTGGTAAATCTCCGAAATCTTTATCAGAAGCTTCCATTGCTTTTTCAAGCAAAGTGTTCTTTACAACAGCCAATTGTACGTTTGCTTTAAAACAAGCTCTACGTAAGTTTGATGTAGTTAATGCATCTAAACCAGATATATCTGCTAAATAGATGGTATTAGTATCTGCTAATTGTGCTGTTAAATCTTGTATTACTTGCGATTTTTCTTCTCTAGTCATGATCTATAAATTTAACTGCCTTACGATACAGATTTTACATCTACAGCTACACTAGGACTCATTGTTGAAGACATAAAAATACTCTTAATATAAGTTCCTTTTGCCGCTGTTGGCTTTAATTTTAATAATGTTTGAAGCAACTCGTTTGCATTTTCTTGGATTTTATCAGCATCAAAAGATACTTTTCCAATTGCTGCGTGAACGATACCAGTTTTATCAACTTTAAAGTCAATTTTACCAGCTTTTACTTCTGTAACAGCTTTTGCTACGTCCATAGTTACTGTACCTGTTTTTGGGTTTGGCATTAAACCTCTTGGTCCTAAAACACGACCTAAAGGACCTAATTTACCCATAACGCTTGGCATAGTAATAATAACGTCAACGTCTGTCCATCCTCCTTTAATTTTTTGAAGGTATTCATCTAATCCAACATAATCTGCACCTGCTTCTTTAGCTTCTGCTTCTTTATCTGGAGTAACTAATGCTAAAACTTTTACATCTTTACCTGTTCCATGTGGTAATGTTACTACCCCACGTACCATTTGATTTGCTTTACGAGGATCTACTCCTAAACGTACAGCTAAATCTACAGATGCATCAAATTTTACATTTGTAATATCTTTAACTAATGCTGATGCATCTTTTAAGTCATAAACTTTAGAGCTATCTATCTTAGCATAAGCTTCTTTCTGCTTTTTTGTTAATCTTGCCATTTCTAAATATCTTTTAAAGTTTATGCAGGTGCATCACCTGTTACTGTTAATCCCATAGAACGAGCAGTACCAGCGATCATTCTCATTGCAGATTCAATTTCAAAGGCATTCATATCTACCATTTTGTCTTCTGCAATTCCTTTGATTTGATCCCAAGAAACACTTGCTACTTTTTTTCTATTAGGCTCTCCTGAACCCTTTTTAACTTTGGCCGCTTCTAATAATTGTACTGCGGCTGGTGGAGTTTTTACTACAAATTCGAAAGACTTGTCTGTATAAACTGTAATAACAACTGGTAAAACTTTACCTTGTTTGTCCTGTGTACGTGCATTAAACTGCTTACAGAACTCCATGATGTTAACACCGGCAGCACCTAAAGCGGGTCCAACTGGTGGCGACGGATTCGCAGCACCTCCCCTTACTTGTAGTTTAACTAATTTACTTACTTCTTTTGCCATTGTTTAAAATTTAGTCGATATGTTTTAAGTTGGAAGCTAAAAACACATCTAATATAGGTGTAACAATTATATTTTCTCTACTTGCATGTAACTTAATTCTAATGGTGTTTTTCTACCAAAAATCTTAACCATTACTTCAAGCTTACGCTTTTCTTCATTAACTTTCTCTATTGTACCATCAAAACCATTAAATGGTCCATCAACTACTTTTACAGTTTCACCAACTGAATAAGGGATTGCTAAATTCTCATCTTTTACAGAAAGCTCATCTACTTTTCCTAACATTCTGTTTACTTCTGATTTTCGCATTGGTACAGGTTCACCTCCTTTTGTTTCACCTAAAAAACCAATAACACCAGTTACTGATTTAATTACGTGAGGAACTTCTCCTGCTAAGTTAGCTTCAACCATTATATACCCTGGAAAGTAAACTCTTTCTCTGTTTATTTTTTTTCCATTTCTTATTTGAATAACCTTTTCTGTAGGCACTATTACTTGACTTACATAATCAGATAATCCTAAACGAGAAATTTCAGTTTCAATATAATTCTTAACTTTATTTTCTTGACCACCGATTGCTCTCACAACATACCATTTCATCACCGAATCAGCCATCATTAAAACATTTTAAAGAAATTATCTAAACCTGTTTGAAAAACTTTATCAATAGCAGCTACTGCTAATGCAAATATTATTGTAAACGCAGCTACAACAACAGTTGACTTTTGAGCTTCTTCACGAGAAACCCAAGTCATATTTGTACTTAATTCTTCTAAAGAACCTTTGATGTAATCTATAAAGTTATTCATTGTCTTTTAATTTGCACGGATTGAGGGACTCGAACCCCCGACACCTGGTTTTGGAGACCAGTGCTCTACCAACTGAGCTAAACCCGTTTATTTATAAAGGCATCCCGTAAACGGGACACCTTTTAAATTTATTTTGCTAATTTCTAATTAGTCTAAAATTTCAGTTACCTGACCAGCACCTACTGTTCTACCTCCTTCACGGATAGCGAACTGTAAACCTAAGTTCAAGGCAATTGGTTGAATTAAATCAACGTGAATAGTTAAGTTATCTCCAGGCATAACCATTTCAACTCCATCAGGTAAAGCAATATTACCAGTTACATCCGTTGTACGAACATAAAACTGTGGACGGTAGTTATTATGGAATGGAGTGTGACGTCCACCTTCTTCTTTTTTAAGGATATAAACCTCAGCTTTAAATTTAGCGTGTGGCTTAACAGAACCTGGCTTACAGATTACCATTCCTCTTTTAATATCTTCTTTAGCAATACCTCTTAATAAGATACCTGCGTTATCTCCAGCTTCTCCTCTGTTTAAGATTTGACGGAACATTTCAATACCAGTTACAGTTGAAGTTAACTTCTCTGTACCCATACCGATAATTTCTACAGGATCTCCAGAATTGATAATACCAGTTTCGATACGTCCTGTTGCTACAGTACCACGACCAGTAATAGAAAACACATCTTCTATAGGCATTAAGAAAGGCTTATCTGTATCTCTTGGCGGCTCTTCAATCCAATTATCAACAGCTTCCATTAATTCTAAAACTGTATTAACCCATTTTTCTTCACCATTTAAAGCTCCTAAAGCAGAACCAGCAATTACAGGTCCATTATCTCCATCATACTCATAGAAAGATAATAAATCTCTAACTTCCATTTCAACTAACTCTAACAACTCTTCATCATCAACCATATCAACTTTGTTTAAGAAAACAACGATACGTGGAATACCAACTTGACGACCTAATAAGATATGCTCACGAGTTTGCGGCATTGGACCATCTGTAGCAGCAACTACTAAGATAGCGCCATCCATTTGCGCAGCTCCAGTTACCATGTTCTTTACATAATCGGCGTGACCAGGACAGTCAACGTGTGCATAGTGACGGTTAGCTGTTGCGTACTCTACGTGAGAAGAGTTAATTGTAATACCTCTTTCTTTTTCTTCTGGTGCGTTATCGATTTGATCGAAAGCTCTTGCTTCAGAAAAACCTGCATCAGCTAAAACTTTAGTAATAGCAGCAGTTAAAGTAGTTTTACCGTGATCTACGTGACCAATAGTACCTACATTTAAGTGTGGTTTCGAACGATCATAAGTTCCTTTTGCCATGATTATTAATTTTAATTCTTAGTTAAATATATTTAGTGTTATTTTAAAATTCTTACCCTCTTTAAAGAAGAGCCAATGACCGGATTTGAACCGGTGACCTCATCCCTACCAAGGATGCGCTCTACCAACTGAGCTACACCGGCTTGGAATTTTAGAGCGAGAGACCGGGTTCGAACCGGCGACATTCAGCTTGGAAGGCTGACGCTCTACCAACTGAGCTACTCTCGCGGATTTTAAAACTTTTCTTTAACAGTTAAAAATTGAAGCTTAACATATTAATTACTCAGTTTTAAAAAGTGGGGAGAGCAGGATTCGAACCTGCGAAGTCGTAAGACAACGGAGTTACAGTCCGTCCCATTTGGCCGCTCTGGAATCTCCCCGATAATTTTTAATCCTATTTAAAAGAACTTTTACTTTTTTTGAGCCGATGGAGGGACTCGAACCCACGACCTGCTGATTACAAATCAGCTGCTCTAGCCAGCTGAGCTACATCGGCTGTTTTCATAAAAAAACAATCCGCTATTTCTAACGGACTGCAAATGTAAAAAGTAATTTTGGATTTCTAAAACTTTTTTCAAATATTTTTTATGTTTTTATGATACTAAAGAATCCTTTCGTTTCTCTTTAGATTTTTCTTTTGATTTTCCTAGTTGACGTTTTAACGATTCTACCCCTGTACTCACTCCTTCTTCGAATGTTTTTGCTACTTTTTTAACAATTAATTCATTACCTGGTATGTTGATTTTAATTTCTGTTATTTTGTTTTCTTTATCGCTCGTTTTTTGAACTTTTAAGAATACTTCTACATCAACAATTTTGTCGTGAAATTTTTCTAAACCGCTTACTTTTTTTTCAGCGAATTTAATTAAATCTGCATCTGCTTTAAAGTTTACTGATTGTGTGAATACTTTCATATTATCAATCGTTTTTTTTACTCCTAGGATGAGTTTTGTTAAACATTTGTTTCATTTTTTCCAAGCTATTATGAGTATAAACTTGAGTTGAGGCTAAACTTGAATGTCCTAGTAATTCTTTAACCGAATTTAAGTCTGCACCTTCATTAAGCATTTGAGTCGCAAAAGTATGTCTAAGTATATGCGGACTCTTTTTAACCTTAGTGGAGACTTGACTAAAATACAAATTTATAGTCCTGTAAACAAGTGTTTCGTAAATTTTCGTTCCTTTTTCTGTAATCAAAAGCTCTTCTACTTTTGTAAAATGATTGTTTTTTAATTGTAAGTATTTGCTCAATGTTTTTACAACAGAAGGTAATAACGGAACATAACGTTCTTTATTCCTTTTACCTAGCACCTTGATTAGTTTATTATGAAGATCTACATCTTTTTCCTTGATATTAATAAGCTCAACTCTTCTCATTCCTGTTGAATAAAATAATTCTATAATTAATTTATTGCGAATAGATAGAAAATCGTTTTCATTATCTAAACTTTCGAGAACTTGATTTACTTCTTTTTTTGTAAAGGGAATCTGACTTTTCTTTTGAACTTTTAAAGCTTTATGTTTTGCTAATGGATTCACTTCCACTTCTCCTATTTTCTGCAAGAACTTATAAAAGGTTTTTAAAGAGCTAATTTTTCGATTAATCGTTCTATTTGAAATACCTTGATTTACCAAACTAACAATCCAACTTCTAATTTGATTATAATGTATGGTCGCTAATTCTTCTTCTTTAAACTCTGTAACACAAAAGTCTCGAAATGCAATTAAATCTGTTTTATAAGCAGTTACTGTATTTTGAGAATAATTTTTCTCATAAGAGAGGTATTCTAAAAAGGAAGTTAACAACATATATTATATAATAAATTCAACTTCAAAGTTACAAAATCCTAATATAAAAAAGTCTGCATAAATTATGCAGACTTTATATTATTGTTTAAGACATTAAATGATTATCCTAACTCTTCTTGTGTTTTTAATTTCTGAACGTAAGAGGCTTTAAGCTTTTGTGCTCTTTTAACTACTGAAGGTTTGTCAAACTGCTTTCGATCTCTTAATAATCTCATTGCTTGAGTGTTGTTGAATTTTCTCTTATAACGTTTTAACGCTCTATCGATATTCTCTCCTTCTTTAACTGGAATAATTAACATGTTTTTGCACCTCCTTTCATCTGTATCTTATATTTTTAATGTAATTAGCAGACTATGTTCTACTTATCACATTCTATTTTTTCTTAAATTTGGATTGCAAAGATACAAACTTCTTTTAATTTAACAATGTTTCATAAATTAATTTTAGCACTTCGATTAAAGATTAAACATAGACTCATTCTTAACACGAAAGACCCCATAAAAAACCCGACGATTTAATTCGTCGGGTAAGTGTGTTTAATGAAAACAAATAACTGATTACACACTAAACTATATTAATATGTTTAGCTATAAAATCGTAACGATCAAATACTATTTTGGCGCCCAAACTGAATAACTTTTTGGTGGTACTTGAATTTTTACCCAACGACCACTTTGTGTAACAGGCTCCCAATTAGAATGCCCTGTATAATCTTTAATTAAAGTATTAGACCAATTCGTTTCTACCCAACGTTCTTGCCAAGAGTTAGAATTATTAATATAAACGACTAAACCAGCACTGTTTTGTCCATTTCTTTTGGCTACATATTCATCATTATCTGTATACAATATATTGGTAGTTCCGCTAGCTAGATTATTATGTATCCAGATTAAATTATTTAAACGCTCTTTATTTAACCATTCTTCATAATCTTGATAAAAAATTGTTGGATATCCTTCGTGTGTTAAAATATAAGCATAGGCCAACATTTTACCACTAAAAATTTCATCAGTATCATGATTGGTTACGAAAGTTACTGCTCGTGTTGAGTTTCTTTTCCATAGCATATCATCATTTAAATGATTTAAATCATTTCCTTCAAATGCATCACGCATTCTATAATAACATGCAAAGTCAAAAGCACTCACTTCAGCTTGACTAGTCCACCAATCAAGAGTTCCTGCATTACCATCCCAATACTCACCTACCGAAAATCCACCAACTTCATTTTTCCAATCTTTTACTACCCATGGCTCAAAACCTTTTACATAGTCGAATCGCCAACCATCAAAACCGATTACATTTTTATAATATTTCGCAACGCTTTCTGGATTTTTCCATAACCAATCTTGCACGTAGTTTTGGTGATGGCATAAATCTGGAAAACCTCCGAAAGCTCCAGAATCATTATTATGAATTCCGTTTGGATGAAAATCATTATATGTTCTAAAGAACTTACCCGATAACGGATTAAAATCCGTCCAGTTTGATTGACCATTAATAGGATTTACCTCACTATCTCCTCCACTATTATGGTTGATAACAATATCTGCAATAACACTTAATTGAGCATTATGTGCCTCTCCTATTAAACTTTGTAATTCTGATTTTGAACCAAAACGTGTTTCAACACTTCCCATTTGATTGTACTCACCAAAATCATAATAATCAAAAGGATCATATCCCATTGAGAAAGCTCCATTTTGTGCTTTAGTTACTGGAGGTAACCAAATAGCATCAATACCTGCATTACTCCAATCTTGTACTTTGCTTTCTACCGTTTGCCACCAAGTTCCTCCTGCGGGAACATCCCAATAAAAAGCTTGCATCATAACTCCAGAGCCTATGGGTTTTAATCCTGCACGAGCAGATAGATTACTTGCTGTTTCTTTTACATCAGATTTTAATTCAGTTTGAATGTTTTCTTCGGATGAACATCCGATAAAAATGATGATTATCGGTACGATAAACTTAATTAATTTTTGAAGGGTTTTCATAATTATTTGATTTAGTTGATGGTAAGTTATAAAGAGAATCTCGAATTGCGAAATCGATATAGAAACGAAAACGATTTCGTGTTAATAAGTTGTTGATTTTATAATTTTAAAAAGTAATAAGTGTCAAATAACAAATAAATTAACTTTTATTTATTGATATTACCAACACAACAAGGAATTCAATTTTAAACTTCTTTTTAAATTAAACAAAAAGACAGTATTTCTATACTTTCTTTTAAACTAACCTTTTATAAAATACAAATCCCGCCGAAGCGGGATTTCATTTTATATATACTACGATATACTATAATTTATGATTTCAGTACTATGTAAACATATAATACCAAAATATTATGTTGCTACTTTATATTCTTTACCGTCAATAACCATTTTGGCAATAATCTCTTTTAATATTTCAGAAGTTCCTCCTCCAATGGGTCCTAAACGGCTATCTCGTAACATTCTTGCTAGTGGGTAATCTTCCATATAGCCATAGCCTCCTAATAATTGAAGCGCATCGTAAATAACTTCATCTGCCATTTTTGTTGAAAGTAATTTACTCATACTTGCTTCTTTTACCACATATTGCCCGTCATTCAAACGTTTTGTAATTGAATAATTATATTCTTTACACATATCTACTCTACTCGCCATTTCTGCAACTTTATGACGTAATGCTTGAAACTTATTAATCGTTTTTCCGAAAGCTTCTCGTTCGCTCATATATTGAATAGCATACTCTACAGCAAATTCGGCACGAGCATGTGCATTAATTCCCATTACCAATCTCTCTAATGCAAAATGCTGCATGATATATGGAAAACCTTTTCCTTCTTCTCCCATTAAATTTTCTGCAGGCACTACTACATTATCGAATGCAATTTCACCAGTATCTGAAGCTCTCCATCCTAGTTTATCTAATTTGGTTGAAGATATCCCTGGTGTATTTCTATCCATGATAAAAATACTCATTCCTGCATGTTTTGCTTCTGGATCCGTTTTAGCAGCAACTACTAAATAATCTGAATAAACACCATTCGTTATAAACGTTTTAGAACCATTAATAACATATGCATCTCCTTTTTTAATAGCTGTCGTACGCATGCCTGCCACATCGCTTCCTCCGAAAGGTTCCGTAATACATAAGCATCCTATTTTATCACCTTCTATACTTGGTGTTAGATATTCTTTTTTAATACGATCATCTCCTTCTTTATTAACATGGGTCATCGCTAAATATGCATGTGCCCACATTGCTGCAGCAAATCCACCAGAGTTGATACGTTGTAATTCTTCTAAAAATATTGTTGTATAAAAAAGATCTAGATTTAAACCTCCATATTCTTCTGGTTGATTTAACCCAAAGTATCCCATTTCTCCGAATTTTTTCCAGATGAAACGTTCTATAGTTCCTGATTTTTCCCATTTATCGATATGCGGAACAACTTCTTTTTGTAAAAATTCTCTAAAACTTTTACGAAAAGCATCATGCTCTTCAGTAAAATACATACTGCTCATAAGTTAATTTGATTGTTTGTTTGCTATTTTGCTTCCAAATATAAGATTATTCTCTCGTATTTATTTACCGGAAAACCTTCAATGTTTTTTAATTCTGAAATATTTTGAAGTTCAGCAACCTCATCTCGATAATCAAAAATTTTCTTACACAACTCATAATCTATATATGGATTTTTTAATACTTCTTTAAATGTTGCCGTATTAACATTTATTTTTTCGATAATTGGTTCTGTAATTATTTTAAAAGTTTGTAAAACTCTTTTTATAACTTCTGGCTCTATATTCCAAACTTCGTATAATTGTTCGGGATAAGAAAAACCTTTTAATCTAGAACGGTATTTTATAATTCTTTGAGAGAGCTTTTCTCCAATACCATTAACAATTGTCAAATCTTCTGCTGTTGCTTTATTAATATCATTTGTAGAAATTACTTTCTCTGGATATTTCTTTTTACTATATGAATTTTCTTTATTACTAAAACTAACATCCTTTTTTTGATTACGCTTTACAACCCAATCTGGAAATTTAAAATATGTAGCTATTTTATTTAATAATGTATCATGCACTTTTGTTACTTGCTGAAATTCTTTAACAGAGTTTACAAACTTATTTTGCTTTCTATAACTATGCAATCTATCAATTTCATTTACCGACATTCCTAACTGATACCCTTTAAAATCGGTTATATAATTTGGATTGAAAGGATAAAGTTTGGGTTTTCTATTTTCAAGCTCTACAATTTTTAAGCTATCTATTTCTTTTTGGAAAGTTAACAATTCCGGGTGATTTGTATTTTGCAATTCATCAAAAGAAAAATCAACAAAAAAATATAAAGCTTGGGCAAGAATTATGACTACAAATAAAAACAAAATCCCATTTCGTTGGCTTTTGCTATACCAGAAATGGGATTTAAAATTTTTCATATTATAAAAACTAAAAGTAAGTTCTACTCTAGAGCTTCTTCTTTCATACTAATTGCAGTTAAATAACGCTTTAGTTGTTTTTTAACAACTGGCATTAAGAAATATAAACCAACCATGTTAGGGAAAACCATAGCAAAAATCATTGCATCTGAAAAATCCCAAATTGATTTCATACTTGCTGCTGCACCAATCACCACAAACGTTAAAAATAATATTTTATATGTTAAATCAGCTTTTTTACCTCTACCAAATAAAAACTTCCAAGATTGTAATCCGTAGTAAGACCACGAAATCATAGTAGAAACTGCAAATAAAACAACTGCTATTGTTAAAAACACATTTGAAAACGGAATAAATTGAGCAAAAGCTTTAGAAGTAATACCTGCTCCTTCATATGCTATTCCATCAATAAATACTGCTCCAGTACCATCTCCCCCATATTGAAAAGCTCCACCAAAATTAAAAATAACAATTACTAAAGCTGTCATGGTACAAATAACTATAGTATCTATAAATGGTTCTAATAATGCTACCAATCCTTCAGATGCTGAATATTTTGTTCTTACAGCAGAGTGTGCAATAGATGCAGAACCTGCCCCTGCTTCATTAGAAAATGCGGCTCTTTTAAAACCAACTAAAAGTACACCTATAACTCCACCAACTCCAATCGCCTTAGGATTAAAAGCTTCACTAAAAATTAATCCAATTGCATCATCTATTAAAGTAAAATTACTAAGAATAATATACAAACAAGCCACAATATAAAGTAATGCCATAAACGGAACTACTTTTTCTGTAACAGTTGCAATCCTCTTAATACCTCCAATAATAATAATACCAACTACAAATGCTAAAACTAAACCAATTATAGCTCCTGCACTAGTGCTCTCTAAACCTAATAATTCTTTAATTACAACTGTTGCTTGGTTAGATTGCGCAGCATTACCTCCTCCAAAAGAACCTCCAATACAGAAAATTGCAAATAAAACAGCCGATATTTTTCCTAAAGTCTTAAATCCTTTTTCTTTTAACCCTTTTGATAAATAATACATTGGGCCACCGTAAACAGTACCATCTTTTCCAACGTCACGATAATGAACACCTAATGTACATTCTACAAATTTGGTAGACATCCCTAATAAACCACAAACAATCATCCAAAATGTTGCTCCCGGCCCACCTAAAGCAATAGCCAAAGCTACACCAGCAATATTACCATTACCAACTGTACCTGAAACTGCAGTTGCTAACGCTTGAAAATGAGTAACTTCTCCTTCTTGACTTTCATCTCTAATCGTATCTTTTATATCTCCATCTATCTCTAGATCACTATGTAAATTTTCAATATTTTCTATATGCTCTTCAATATCATCAATAGTATTCATATCTACACCTTGAGCAATTCCATCTTCACCATATAAAAGTTGGGCTCCGTGTTTTTCAATATCTTCATACTTTCCTCTTACAACATTAATTGCTGTCCAGAAATGACGAATATTAGGAAAACCAAAATAAACAGTGAAAAAAGCAGCACTAAAAACTAGTAGAATTAAAACGAATGGTGTGCCTGCTATTGAGAAAAAAATCACATTGCTAAAGAAATCTGAAATAGGTTTGAACCCTTCATCAATTTGTTGATCTAAACCTTTTTCTTGTGCAAATGTTAACATCGGTGCTATAATACACAGCAACGTAAGAAGTAATTTCTTCATAATATTAAAGTATTGTTTTACTTGAATTAGTAGCGCGCAATATCATAAAAAATTGTACTTTTGACAACTTTTCATTGTTAAATCTTAACTTCCAGTTATATTTTCTTTAAATCTTTGTAAATCTTTCTTAAAAGGATTTAACTGCAACTGTAACTCTTCTTGCGTTTTATCTAAATTAAAACCTGTTTTTACAGGTCTTACAGCTCGTTGATTTAATGTTTTCGACGATATTGATTTTATAAGTGATTTATCCAACTCAAAAACATCTGCAATTTGTTGCGCAATTTCATAAATACTTAATAACGTATTAGAAGAAATATTAAATATTCCTTTAGCCTTTTTTTCTATACATACTTTACAAGCTAGTGCTAAATCTTCTACATAAGTTGGCATACGAAATTGATCTTTTACAATCGTAATTTCTTTCCCTTCGGAAAGCATTTTTCGTACCCATAACACGATATTATTTCTACTCATATCATGTACTTTTCCATACACCAAAATAGTACGAAGAATCGTATAATCGATACATGAGTTAATAAGAATTTCTTCTGATTTCAATTTTGACAATCCGTAGTAACTTAATGGGTTTGGTTTATCAGTCTCTTTATAATATCCCTTTTTCCCATCGAAAATAAAATCAGTAGAAATATGAATGAGATGTGAGTTAATTTCTTCACATAAACCTGCAAGGTTCTGAACCAACTCCACATTAATTTTATCACAGTCCTCTTTATTATCTTCACAAGTATCTACATTGGTCATAGCTGCTGTATTGATAATAAAATCAGGAACTTCGCTGATTACAATTTGTTCTAGTTTCTCAAATTCCGTTACATCTATATTGAAGTACTTATAACCTTTAGTTTTAGGATAACGGTTCTCGCCTCTAGAAAGAGCAATAATTTCAAAGTTATTATCTTCTAAAAACAAATCTAATAACGACTGTCCTAACAACCCATTACTTCCTGTAATCAATACTTTTTTCATTAAAAAATCTCTCTTAGTTTCTTAATTTGTTCTGGTCTTCCAAGTACAATTAAGTTTGAATCGGAAACTAATTTCACAGAAGCTTCAGGGTTAATAACATATTCTTGTTTCGGAGTTTTAAAACCAATTACAGTACATCCCGTTTTTTTTCTTAAATCTAAATCTAAAATTGTTTTATTAAGATATTCATCGGGTAAATCATTAACGGCTATTTCTTCCAAATTTGTAGTCGTATCACCTGCAATTGTTAATCTATCTACAAATTCAATTACATCTGGAGTTACTACTAATGAGGCCATATGCGCTCCTCCTAATTTATCAGGCATAATTACATTATCTGCTCCTGCAAATTTCAGTTTTTTGTATGAACTCTCGTTTGATGCTCTGCTTATAATTTTACAGTCTTTATTTAACTGATGTGCTGTTAAAACTACAAACAAATTATCTGCATCCGATGGCAAGGCAGTAATTAAACTTTTAGCATTTTTTATCCCTGCACGTAGCAAAGCTTCATCTAAAGTTGCATCTCCTTCAATATTCAAAATTTTATCTGCATCGAGCAATTCTATCAATTCTCTATTTTGCTCTACAACTACTACATCTTGTTTGTAATTATTCAATTTAGAAATAGCTTGCTTCCCGTTTCTTCCAAAACCGCAAACGATGGTATGTCCTTCTAATTTTTCTATTTTTTTTTGCACTTTTTTTAGTTTTATTTGATGAAAAAACTGACCACTGATTAAATATTCAGAAAAGGATGAGACTGCATAACCAAAGGTAAATAAACTCGATAAAATTAATCCAATCGTAAATATTTTTTCTTCTGTTCCAAACGGATGTACTTCACCATAACCAATTGTTGTAATAGTTATAATAGTCATATACAACGCATCAATTAAAGAATAATTGAACAATATTGCATAACCAAAAATTCCCATTGACAATATCAATACAGAAAAGAAAATGGCTTTATATAATCGTGATTCAAGTACAGAATTCATTACAAATCAAAAACAGAAGTTCGCTTGGTGTAAATCATATCTTTTAAGCGCAATAAAAAAGCTAAAGTAAGATATAACCCAAAAGATAACCCAACAGTTACAAAAGAAATATAAATAAAAAATAAACGTACATTAGAAGCACGCATACCCAGTCTGTCTGCAAATCTTGATGATACTGCAAACCCATGTCGTTCAAAAAAATGTCGTACAGAATGAATGAATTTCATTATATCAATTTTACTGCAAGATAACATTTTAACTTTATTTGTTATCAAGTCTACAAACAAAATAGAATTGGATTGCGTAAATTTGCTTTTTTCTCAAAATTTCAACATTGAAAGAACAAGAATACATTGAAGTTTACGGTGCACGCGTACATAATTTAAAAAATATTGATATAAAAATTCCTCGTGAAAAGCTAGTAGTTATTACTGGTTTAAGCGGTAGCGGAAAATCTTCATTGGCTTTTGACACTATTTATGCCGAAGGTCAGCGACGTTATATCGAAACATTTTCTGCATATGCACGTCAGTTTTTAGGCGGATTAGAAAGACCTGATGTTGATAAAATCGATGGTCTTTCACCTGTAATATCCATAGAACAAAAAACGACTAATAAGAGTCCGCGTTCTACTGTTGGAACTATAACCGAGATTTACGATTTTTTACGTTTGCTTTTCGCACGTGCCTCAGATGCATATTCCTATAACACAGGAGAAAAAATGGTAAGCTATTCAGATGAACAAATCAAAGAATTAATTTTGTCTGATTTTACTGATAAACGCATCGCTATTCTTGCCCCTTTAATTAAGTCGAGAAAAGGACATTATCGCGAACTGTTTGAGCAAATTTCGAAACAAGGATTTGTTAGAGTTCGTGTTGATGGGGAGATTAAAGAGATTGAAAAAGGGATGAAACTCGATCGGTACAAAACCCACGATATTGAAGTGGTGATTGATCGATTAGTTGTAAACGCATCCGCAGAAAAACGCTTAGAGGAAACTATTAAAACGGCGTTGTATACAGGTGATAATATTTTAATGGTAATTGATGTAGATGATAACAATCCACGTTATTTTAGTCGTGAATTGATGTGTCCTACTACTGGAATTGCTTATCCAAACCCTGAGCCTAATACCTTTTCATTCAACTCCCCGAAAGGAGCTTGTGTTTCTTGTAACGGATTGGGAATTACCAACGAAATCAATTTTAACAAAGTTATTCCAGACAATACTATTTCTATAAAAAATGGAGGAATCACACCATTAGGAGAGCAAAAAAATAGTTGGATTTTTAAACAGCTACAAAATATTGCCGAGCGTTATGATTTTAAATTAACAGATCCAATTAATAAAATTCCGAAGGAAGCTTTAACTGTTATTTTACATGGAGGTAACGAAACTTTTGAAATAACCTCTAAAGACTTAGGTGTTACTCGTAAATATGAAATTGATTTCGAAGGAATTGTAGCTTTTATTGAAAGTCAGTATAAAAATGCCGATAGCACTTCTATAAAACGTTGGGCAAAAGGTTTTATGGATGAAGTTGCTTGCCCTACCTGCAAAGGAAAAAGACTCAAAAAAGAAGCCCTTCACTTTAAGATTTTTGACAAAAACATTAGCGATTTAGCTAAAATGGATGTAGTTGAATTAGCAAATTGGTTTGCTACTATTGAAAAAAAATTATCAAAAAAACAATTAACAATTGCTTCAGAAATACTGAAGGAAATCCGAACTCGTATTCAGTTTTTATTAGACGTTGGATTAGATTATTTGACCTTAGATAGAACTTCAAAATCTCTATCTGGAGGCGAAGCACAACGTATCCGTTTAGCAACTCAAATTGGCTCACAATTGGTGGGAGTTCTTTACATTTTAGATGAACCTAGTATTGGTTTACATCAACGAGATAATGAAAAGTTGATTCAATCTTTACTAACCTTACGCGATGTTGGTAATTCTGTTTTAGTCGTAGAACATGACAAAGATATGATTGAACAAGCTGACTTCGTGTTAGATATTGGTCCTGGCGCTGGTCGTCATGGGGGAGAAATAGTAAGTGAAGGTACTTTTGAAGATTTAAAAACACACAACACCTTAACTGCTGATTATTTATCGGGAAGAAAAAAAATTGATGTTCCTAAAAAACGTAGAGAAGGCAATGGAAAAAGTATTAAACTATTTGGAGCTACAGGTAATAATTTAAAAAACGTTACGGTTGAATTTCCTTTAGGAAAAATGATTTGTGTTTCGGGTGTTTCAGGTAGTGGAAAATCTACTTTAATCAATGAAACTTTGTACCCTATTTTAAATGCGCATATTTACCGTGCAGTTAAAAAACCAATGCCTTACAAAAAGATAGAAGGCTTAGAACACATCGATAAAGTTATCGATATTGATCAGTCTCCAATCGGAAGAACTCCACGTTCTAACCCTGCCACTTACACGGGTGTTTTTGGTGAAGTACGTAGCCTATTCGCTAAAACCCCAGAAGCATCAATTCGTGGCTATAAACCTGGTCGCTTTAGTTTTAATGTAAAAGGTGGTCGTTGTGAAACTTGTCAAGGTGGCGGAGTACGTGTTATTGAAATGAATTTTCTCCCTGATGTTCATGTGGAATGTGAAACATGTCAAGGAAAACGTTTTAACCGAGAAACATTGGAAATTCGTTATAAAGGTAAATCAATTTCTGATGTATTAGAAATGACTATTAATGAAGCTGTTCAATTCTTCGAAAACATTCCTAAAATTCATCGAAAAATTAAAACGATTAAAGATGTCGGTTTAGGATATATTACCCTCGGACAACAATCTACAACACTTTCTGGTGGTGAAGCACAACGTATAAAACTAGCCACTGAATTATCTAAAAAAGATACTGGTAATACCTTTTATATTTTGGATGAACCTACAACAGGCTTGCATTTTGAAGACATTCGTGTACTAATGGAAGTTCTAAATAAATTAACTAATAAAGGCAATACGGTTCTAATTATTGAACATAATTTAGATGTTATAAAATTAGCGGATTATATTATAGATATTGGTATGGAAGGTGGTAAAAAAGGTGGAAGTGTTTTAGTTACTGGTACACCGGAAGAAGTTGCAAAACATAAAAAAAGTTACACTGCCAAGTTTTTGAAAAAAGAACTAACTTAGCGCGCTTTCTTTTTAAGAAAAATATAAATAAAAAGTGATTAAAAATGACAAATGAAGATAGAAAAATCCGCGAAAAATTACAACAAAAGACGTGGAATGAGATAAAAACAAACGATTCTTGGGCTATTTTTAAAATTATGGCGGAGTTTGTTGAAGGTTACGAAAGACTAAGTAAAATAGGTCCTTGTGTTTCAATTTTTGGATCTGCAAGAACTAAACCTGATAACAAATACTACATTTTAGCAGAAGAAGTAGCTTATAAATTAACTCAAAATGGATTTGGTGTAATTACTGGTGGTGGACCTGGAATTATGGAAGCTGGTAATAAAGGAGCACATAGAGGTAATGGGACTTCTGTTGGCTTAAATATTGAATTACCTTTTGAACAACATGACAATCCTTGGATTGACAATGGAAAAAGTTTAGATTTTGATTATTTCTTTGTTCGTAAAGTAATGTTCGTAAAATACTCGCAAGGTTTTGTAGTAATGCCTGGTGGTTTTGGTACCATGGATGAACTTTTTGAAGCTATTACCCTAATTCAAACTAACAAAATTGGGCGTTTTCCTATTGTTTTAATAGGCACAAAATTCTGGGGAGGTTTAATCGACTGGATTAAAAACACCTTAATAGAAGAAGGAAATATTAGTGAAAAAGACTTAAATTTATTTAGAGTGGTCGACACTGCAGATGAAGCTGTTGAGCATTTTAATAAATTCTACGAGAAATATCAATTAAAACCAAACTTCTAAAAAATATATTTTATATTCAACTCGTTGTATCACTTACAACGAGTTTTTTATTTTTATAAACATTGAATTTTAGAAAAGCACTCTTTTTAATTTTTGTGTTGAGTTTTACAATTGTTAAAGCTCAAAATAATTCTATTCACATAAAAGCGGAATTAGATACGCTAAACCATTCTATAAAAATTCAACAAAAAACAACCTTTTTTAATACTTCTAATAAAACCCTAACAAACTTTTTTCTTCATAATTGGGCAAATAGTTTTAGAGATAATGAAACACCTTTAGGTAAACGTTTTGTTGAAGATTATAAAAAAGATTTTTATTTTTCAAAAAGTAAAGACAAAGGAAGTACTAAAGTCTTCAATATTACCGTAAACCATTTACAATCAGATTTTGAAACATTAAAAGATCAACCAGATATTTTAAAAATAACTTTACCAGAGCCCCTTGCCTCTAAAGATAGTATTGTAATATCATCTACTTACATTGTTAAACTTCCTAGTGCAAAATTTACTGGGTACGGAAAAACTAAAAAAGGGTATCATTTACGCTATTGGTATTTAGTTCCTGCTGTGTTTCAAGACAACAAATGGCAAACTATGAGTAACTTAAATATGGATGATTTATACCAAGATGTTGCATATTATACTATAGATTTAAACGTACCTAAAAACTTTATCGTAGAAAGTAATTTATACCAATACAAAACAAAAAAAGGAAACCTAACTAATTACTATTTAGTCGGTAATGATAAAAAAGACATCATTATTAATATCAACAAAGAGAAACGATTTAAATCGTTTCAAACAAAAAATACAGAAATTAAAACAGATATTTTTGATAATAAAATAAATTATTCTGCTACACGAAAAATTATACAAAGAGAAATTAGTTTTATTGAAGAGTATATTGGCAAACACCCACATTTAGAATTATTGATAGATGCTAATACAGTAAACAAAAATTCGCTCAGAGAAATCTATGGTTTACCTCATTGGCTAAAACCATATCCTGAAAATTTTAAATGGGAAATGCATTTTTTTCAGGCATTAACTACTAAATATATCGATGATATTTTACTTTTAAACAAAAGAAAAGATTATTGGTTAAACGATGGAATTCAAACATTTATGATGATGGAGTATATTAAAAAATACTACTCCAACGTAAGTGTTTTAGGCAAATATGCTAAGTATTGGGGAATTCGAAAATACAATTTAGCAAAACTAAATCATAACGATAAATATCCTTTTATTTATCAATTTAGTGCACGAAAGTTTTACGATCAACCCTTAAATATGCGTTCAGATTCTTTATCTAATTTTAATAGAAAAGTAGTTAGCAAATACAAAGCTGGTTTAGGTTTAAAATATTTACAAGATTTTGTTGGTGAAGATGTTTTAAAAAATTCTTTAAATGAATTCTATAACAATTATAAATTAAAAATAACAGATAGTGACGCTTTTGCTTCTATTATACAGAACAAAACAAGTAAAGATTTACGATGGTTTTTTGGAGATTATATACAAACCAGTAAAAAAATTGATTATAAAATTAAAAAAGTAAAGTTTACAAAAAATAAGGATTCTTTAGAGGTTACCATCAAAAACAAACGGAACATTACAGCTCCAGTTGCTCTATATGGGGTTCAAAAGAAAAAAGTGCATTTTAAAACTTGGATAACTGATGTTGATAGCACTAAAACTATTAAAATTAAAGCGAATGGTTTTGATAAATTAGCTTTAAACTACGAGCAAATATATCCTGAATATAATTCACTAGATAATTTTAGAAACACCAACAACACATTAATTCATAAACCGCTTCAATTTCGTTTTTTAAAAGATGTTGAAAATGCCTATTATAATCAAATTTTTTACAAACCCGATATTAAATACAACCTATATGATGGAATTATTTTAGGTGTAAATTTTAGTAACAGAGCTATTATTAAACATAATTTTGAATTAAGCATCACTCCAAATTACGGTACAAAAAGTAACAGCATAACTGGTGGATTTTCTTTAGGATACAATCACTTTTTAGAAAAATCAAAAATTTATAAAATTAAATATGGTCTCAGTGGAAGTAATTTTCATTACGCGCCAAATTTAGCCTATAACGCTTTATCTCCGTATGCAAGCATCCAATTCAGAAGGAATAGTTTACGAGATGTAGGTTCTAAATTTTTAATAGGAAAACTATTTTACATCAATAAAGAAATTGCTCAAGGACAACAAGCAACTGAGCGAGATCATTATAAAGTTGCTAACCTAAAGTATGTTTACAATAAACCCGATGTTATTAAAAGCCTTCAATATGCTTTAAATGCAGAGTTAGCAAATAACTTTACCAAACTTTCTACAGATTTTCGTTACAGAGAATATTTTGATGAAAATAGAAGTTTCGATTTACGCTTTTTTGGTGGAATCTTTTTATCAAACGCATCCGAAGGAAATTATTTTAGTTTTGGTTTAAACAGAGGTTCTGATTATTTATTTGAAGAAAATCTCTTTGGAAGGTCAGAAGCAGATGGTCTTTTTAGTCAGCAATTCGTAATTGCAGATGGCGGTTTTAAATCTTTTTATAGAGAAAACTCCTATGCAAATCAATTCATTCTATCTGGTAATTCTAGCGTTAGCGTTTGGCGATGGCTAGAAGTTTATAATGATATTGCTTTATTAAAAAACAGAGATGATAATCCTCGTATTTTTTACGAAAACGGTATCCGATTAAATTTCATCCCCAACATTTTGGAATTTTATTTACCTGTTTATACCAATCAAGGGTGGGAGCTTAATCAACCAGCGTATTCTTCAAAAGTGCGATTTGTTATAACAACCAATCTTGATAGAATTTATAATTTTATTCGAAGGGGAATATTGTAGATTCTTCAACAAAAATCTAATTTTTAACGAAATATTGCGATTTGTGCAAAAAAATAGATTGTTTTTAAATTTCAATTTAAAAAACTACCTTTGTAGCAATACCAAAAAACCTATTAGTATGACACAAGAAGTAGAAGTATCTAATGCTCAACAACTTTCTTTTCAAGATTTTAAAAAAGAAGTGTTAACCGACTATAGAATTGCAAGAATTAGTCGCGAGTGTAGTTTATTAGGAAGAAGAGAAGTGTTAACAGGAAAAGCTAAATTCGGAATTTTCGGAGACGGAAAAGAAGTACCACAATTAGCCATGGCTAAGGCTTTTCAAAATGGAGATTTTCGCTCTGGCTATTATAGAGATCAAACGTTTATGATGGCTATTGGCCAATTAACACCTCAACAATTTTTTGCAGGTTTATATGCACATACCGATGTGGAAAAAGAGCCAATGTCGGCTGGTCGCCAAATGGGCGGACATTTTGCGACACATTCTTTAGATGAAAATGGAAACTGGAAAAACTTAACTGCACAAAAAAATTCATCCTCAGATATTTCCCCTACAGCAGGTCAAATGCCTCGTTTATTAGGTTTAGCTCAAGCTTCTAAAATTTATAGAAATGTACAAGGGCTAGAAAGTTTCACTAATTTTTCAGATAAAGGGAATGAAGTTGCTTGGGGTACTATTGGTAACGCAAGTACCAGTGAAGGATTATTTTTCGAGACAATTAATGCAGCAGGTGTTTTACAAGTACCTATGATTATGAGTGTTTGGGATGATGAATATGGAATTTCTGTACATGCAAAATACCAAACTACTAAAGAAAGTATTTCTGAAATTTTAAAGGGTTTTCAAAAAGAAAACGATACTAACGGATACGAAATCATCGTTGTAAACGGATGGGATTATGTACAATTAACTGATGTTTACAACAGAGCTTCAAAAATTGCAAGAGAACAACATATTCCTGTATTAATTCACGTTAAAGAATTAACACAACCGCAAGGACATTCTACTTCTGGCTCACATGAAAGATATAAATCTGCAGAACGTTTAGAGTGGGAACAAGAATTTGATTGTATCAATCAAATGCGTAAATGGATTTTAGAGTTTGAATTACAAGATTCAAACGGTGATCTACTTCGTTTTGTTGATAGTGAAGAAGAATTATTAAGTATTGAAAAAGAAGCTAAAAAAGAAGTTTCTACTGCAAAACGAGATGCCTGGAACAGTTTTATCAATGAAATTAAAGCTGAAGTTGGTATAGCTGTAAAACTATTAGATAGCGTTGCTCAAAAAAGTGAAAACAGAACTTTTATCAACAAATACAAAAACGATCTATCTGCCATTACTGAGCCAATCAGAAAAGATATATTAATAGCATGTCGTAAAACCTTACGATTAATTAGAGAAGAGGATTTTGCTGAAAAAATTGAGCTACAAAACTTCATCAAAAATGCTACCGAACAAGCAGCTGTTAAATATTCTTCTCATTTAATGAGCGAAAACGAAAAAGCTGCGACCAATATAAATGCTGTAAAACCAACCTATTCATCAGAAAAAAATACTGTTGATGCACGTATTATTATGCGTGACAATTTTGATGCTATCTTCAGTAAATATCCTGAAGCTTTAATTTTTGGTGAAGATGCAGGTCATATAGGTGATGTAAATCAAGGTTTAGAAGGATTGCAAGAAAAGTTTGGTGAATTACGTATTTCTGATACTGGAATTAGAGAGGCAACTATCTTAGGTCAAGGAATTGGAATGGCTATGCGAGGTTTACGACCAATTGCTGAAATTCAATATTTAGACTATTTATTATACGCTTTACAAATTATGAGCGACGATTTGGCTACACTTCGTTATCGTACTTTTGGAAAGCAAAAAGCGCCATTAATTATTCGTACACGCGGACACCGTTTAGAAGGAATTTGGCATGCAGGGTCTCCTATGGGAGGAATCATTAACAACATACGCGGAATTCATGTTTTGGTCCCAAGAAACATGACTCAAGCTGCTGGTTTTTACAATACAATGTTAGCCAGTGATGAACCTGCTTTAATCGTGGAATGTTTAAACGGATACCGATTAAAAGAAGAATTACCTACCAACTTAGGAGAATATAAAACTCCTGTAGGTGTGGTTGAAACCATAAAAAAGGGAACTGATATTACTATTGTTTCTTACGGATCTACTTTAAGAATCATTGAAGAAGCAGCAAAAGATTTAACACAAATTGGTATTGAAATTGAAATTATTGATGCTCAAAGTTTATTACCTTTTGATTTAAATCACGACACGGTAAAATCAGTTGCAAAAACAAACAGATTATTAGTGGTAGATGAAGATGTTCCTGGTGGAGCTTCAGCCTACTTACTACAAGAAATTGTTGAAAACCAAAACGGATACAAACATTTAGATAGCAAACCACAAACTTTAACAGCAAAAGCGCATCGCCCTGCTTATGGAACGGATGGAGATTATTTCTCTAAACCATCGGCTGAAGACGTATTTGAAAAAGTGTATGAAATTATGCACGAAGCAAATCCGGTTAAATTTAAGAGTTTATATTAGTCATAATATTAAATATCCATAAAAAAAGCCGTTTAAAAAGTTTAAACGGCTTTTTTTTATCTAGATATCTGATGGGGGGTCTAGTTTTACGCTATTCTTTTCTTTATAATCTTTAATCTTTTCATTTAAAACTCCTATAAAACTAGAAGTAGCTAGATCAGAATTATTAACTATTTCTTGCAAAGCTTCTATTCTATCCGTCATTGATTCTTTAGACAATGCTGTTATTGCAAATTTAGCTGTTGCAATATCTACTGGGTTCTCAGAAATATTAGACGACTTAATCCAACCTTCCTCAATATATTTACCATCAGCTCTTTTCCCTTTAACATTAATCCACTCATCTTGAGTAGATATAACTGCAATAATATCCATTGGGCTATATTTATTTTCTGTTTTCGTAAGTAAATCAGGTCTTTTATAAATACTTACTTCGGCTAGCATCACCCCCACTTTTCCATCTACAACCAAAAAACTAGATCTTGTCCAACCTTCTTTACCATCTACCAACTTTACTTTATAATATTGTTTTTTTGAAATTGAATCTGTAGTTTCTGCTCCAGTAAAAATAACTTTTTCACCTAAACTCATAGATGTAATCCATTTTCCTTTTGCGTTAGGAGTTTCTCTTACAGACAACTTATCTAACAAACAAATTGCTTCGCTAGGCTCGACCTCTTCTGTCGAATCACTTAAACTTTGTATTGTTTGATTATCGTCTTTAGTTTTTGTTGTTTTTCCTTCCTGTTTACAGCTTGTAAATAAAAAAGAAATTGAAATAATAGTAATAAGTATTTTTTTCATTTTAGGTTAAGTTTAATCACAAATATATAATTTTTATCAAACCATCATAATAAAACCCATTACTATAAAACTTTAATATAATGAAACTTACCTTTTAATCTCTCTTTAATAATTTGTTCATAGTATCATTTTTTCTTAACAAGCTATTTCCTATTCCACATTGCAAACAATGTTTCGGTGTACAATAGTTGCTTTTGAGTTCTAATAAAGCTTGTGTTTCGAAAGCATTATTAGCTTTTATTTTAAAATCAGCAAACTTAGAGATGGTTGAGTTCTTCTCTGGTTTTAATTGTTTAATGAGTTTTAATATTTGAGTTTCGTCTACTTCTCCTCTACTTTGTTCATAAACAAATTTTAAAGGAATAATCGTATTTATAATTAACAAATCTATAAATGGCTTTGTTAGTTTTTTTGGTGATTTTTTTGATTCCTTTTCAAATGTATAATGTGATTTCCAAAACTCATTTACCTCAACAGCAAACAACAAATAAAAATCTTCTGCCTTCTTTATTTCCATCAATTTTGAAAATAAATTTTGATATTGATGATACAATGAAACTAATTGCGCTATTCTAATTGTTGGAAAATTATTGGGCCGCATTCTAAAAAACTGAAACTGACTATTAGCCAGCGATTGTAAATTATATTTATGCTTTAAATATGCATATTCTTTTTTAAGTTGATAATGAAACTCACTTTCTAAATTGTCTTCTAAAAAGCCAGCTTGCCCAAACAGTAATGATGTTAACGACTTCTCTTTAAAACGTTCTTTTTTAATAATAGAGAAATCGAGTGATTGTGCTAAACTTAAAAAAGCATCTGCATTTACTTTTAAACCGAAGTTTTTAGCTAGTAACTGAAACAAGACCACTTCAAAATCATTGTTTGATTGCTCCAATAATTGTTTAATAACAATAGATTTGTTTTCTAAACGCTCAAAATACAATCGTTCTAACCAATTACTCAATAAAAACTTATCAACTTCAGCTATTTGACCTTCACAAGGAATCCAACGTAACTGTGTTGAGAATAAATTTTGATAGTCATTCAACAAGCCTTTATCAATCTTATCTTTTAATTCTAAAGTTGGAAGAGGCGTATTATTTTTCATAAAAACCTGCGTGTCGTCTTCATATACCACATGTAAAATTACCGCATCATAATTTACGTCGGTTTCATGTTGATGTACATACCAATCTGAAGATTTTAAATGAATCTCCACATTACCAACCCAAATTTGATTATCAATTTCAAGTTGAGCATTTAAAAAATCAGGTCCAGAGTTTTTATTTAGACTTCCATTTTTGAGAATTTTTATTTTTTCATTGCCAGTCGTTACCAGCTCTGATGAAAACAATTTGTATTGCCACACATAGTGCAAAAACTCTTCTTTCATATTGCAATTGTTTGATTTTCAATTTACAAAAATTTATTCTATCCACTTATAAGTTTAAATAATGGCAATTTTTAGTATCCATGGAAAATAATGACTTAATTTTGCTTAAATTTTTAACATGACTACAATAGAAAGTTTACAATGGCGGTATGCCGTTAAGAAATTTGACGAGAATAAATATTTATCAGAAAAACAAATAAACATTTTAAAGGAGGCTTTTAACTTAACTGCAACTTCTTACGGATTACAACCCTTAACAATGTTAGTAATTAAAAATAAAGAATTACAAAAACAGTTGGTTAAGCATTCTTGGAATCAACAGCAAATAGCACAAGCTTCTCATATTTTAGTATTATGCATACCCAAAGAACATACCCAAGAAGATGTAGAAAACTATTTTAAGTTGGTTAAAAATATTAGAAACACTCCTGATGAAATTTTAAATCCTTTTAAAGAATTTTTAATAGATAGTTTTTCTCAAAAAACACAAGAAGAATTATTTAGCTGGAATAAAAATCAGGCTTACATTGCTTTAGGGAATTTATTAACGGTTTGTGCTGTTGAAAAAATTGACTCTTGCCCAATGGAAGGTTTTATTCCTGAAAAATATGATGAAATTTTAGATTTATCTTCTAAAAATTTACAGCCTGTTTTAATACTTCCCGTTGGTTTTAGAGCAGAAGATGATTTTATGAAAGATCTAAAAAAGGTACGTAAAAATATTAATGATTCAGTTTTACACATCGATTAATAATGGGGATTATTAATTTTAAAAATGCTGGTAATTTTAAGTAATTATCAGCATTTTTTATTTGTTATATTCGTAGCAACTTAAACTTAGTATATGCAACCATTTCATATTTTATTATTAATACTAGCTTATTTTGGAGTTTTATTTTTCATTTCATATTTAACCAGTAAATCTGCTACAAATGAAACCTTTTTTAAAGCCAATAACTCCTCTCCTTGGTATTTGGTTGCCTTCGGTATGATTGGTGCTTCACTTTCTGGAGTTACGTTTATTTCTGTACCGGGTTGGGTAGAAAATAGCCAGATGAGTTATATGCAAATGGTGCTGGGTTATGTACTCGGTTATGCCATTATTGGTTTAGTACTTCTCCCACTCTATTACCGATTGAATTTAACCTCAATTTACACCTATTTAGAAGACCGGTTTGGTAAATATTCTTACAAAACGGGAGCGTCGTTCTTTTTATTATCAAGAACTGTTGGAGCGTCATTTAGATTATTTTTAGTTGCCAATGTATTGCAATTAATTTTGTTTGATGCTTACGGAATTCTGTTTTGGGTAACTGTAGTCATTACCATTTTATTGATTTGGTTGTACACCTTTAAAGGAGGAATAAAAACCATAGTTTGGACGGATACTTTGCAAACCTTATTTATGTTAATTGCTGTTGGAGTTTGTATTGTAATGATTAAAGATGAAATGCAAATTGATAGCTTATTTAGCTACGTAAGTGAAAATAGACTCTCAAAAATGTTCTTTTTTGACAATTGGAAAGCAGGAAATTTCTTTTGGAATCAGTTTTTTTCGGGAGCTTTTATTGCAGTGGTAATGACTGGTTTAGATCAAGATATGATGCAAAAAAACCTAACCTGTCGCAACTTACAAGATGCACAAAAAAACATGTTTTGGTTTACCATTGTATTGGTAATTGTAAACTTTTTCTTTTTAGCCTTGGGTGTGTTACTAACCGATTATGCTGCTTCATTTGATATTAATGCACACAAAGATAATTTGTTTCCAACCATTGCCATGAGTGGTGAATTGGGTATGGCTACTTCTCTCTTCTTTTTATTAGGATTAATTGCTGCTGCCTATTCAAGTGCCGACAGTGCGTTAACTTCGTTAACTACTTCGTTTAGTATTGATATTTTAGAAGTTGAAAAAAAATATGAAAAAAGTGAGCAGGTAAAAGTACGTAAGAAAATACACGTGTTGTTTTCTTTGATTTTAATAGCTACCATTTTGGTATTTAAATATTTTATTGCTGATGAAAGTGTAATTGCTAATATTTTTAAGTTTGCAGGTTATACCTACGGACCTTTATTAGGTTTATACGCTTTTGGGCTTTTTACCAAACTTAATGTTGCCGATAAGTTTGTACCTGCTGTTTGTATTATTGCTCCAATACTGACGTATTTAATTAGCACTTACAGTAAAAACTATTTAGATTTTGACTTTGGTTTCTTTGTATTGGTATTAAACGGAGTATTAACTTTCTTTGGATTGTTAACGATTTATAAGAAGAACATTTCTTTTGAATCTTAAATTTAAAAAATTAACCTAGCTATCGATAGATATTAATCATTGAAAAAAGATAATATAACTCATTGTAATAAATATTTGAAAAACTCAAATTGATGAAGAAAATAATATTTGGATTAATAATTTTAACATTATTTAATTGTACTACAGAAAAAGAAACGGAAAATAGTAACTCGAACACTAAACAAATTCCTACTGAAAATAGTGAAAAAATCAGAATTCTCAATTTTGGCTCAGTACATTTAAGCATGACTTCTGACGCCAATTCTTCTAAAATTAATTTAAATAACCCAAACGAGGTAACAGATTTAAAAAAACTGGTTGATAAAATTGTTGAGTTTAAACCAACTATTATTTGCCTTGAATTAGAACCTAAAAATAATGAATATATAGCATCAACTTTTTTAAAATACAAAAAAGACCAAACAAAAAGGTTAAACTACTCTGATGAATTAAACTCAATTGGACTTGAAGTAGCAAGGTTAAGTGGAACTGAAAGGATTTATGGAATAGATAGTCAAATTGGATTTGATTATCCTAGCTTAATTAAAATTGCAAATAAGAATAAGTCAGATAGTGTATTTATAGCTAAAGTTATAAATAATTATAAAAGAGTAAATGTTTTAAAATTAAAAGAACAATTTCAAATAATCAACACTAAAGAATACAAAGCTGAAACTTTTGATTTTTATAATTTTCTAGCAACAAAACACACAGAAACCGGACAAGAGGGTGCAGAAGAAATTGCAAAATTTTATGAAAGAAATTTAAAAATGTATAGTAATTTTAATGACATAGAAATGAATAAAAACGATAGGGTTTTTATTCTTTTAGGAGCAACTCACACTGCTTATTTTGATGTTTTTATTGAAAATAATGAGACTTTTAAATTGGAAAACCCAAGTGAATATACTAATTTTTAATAGCAGTAAACACAAAACTGCATAAAAGCAATCTCTGTGATTTAGCAATGTCAAATCCACTCTTAGTTACTTACTTAAGTTCTTAGCCTAAAACTACTAACTTTAATTCTGTAAAACAGATAGTGTTTTTTTAACAGCTAACTTTTTTCTAAAAATAAACCATGAATTATTTAATAACTAAAATTATAAAGTCAGTTTTAATTAGCCTTTTGTTTGTATTAACCGCGTGCAAATCAACCCAAACCTTACCCGATCCGCTAGCAGCAGGTTGGAAAGGTAAAAAAGTTTGTGAAACACTTAGTGAAAATAACAAACTACGTACCTTAAAATGTACTTTTCCCCCTGGTGTAGGACATGAAAAGCACTTTCATGCAGAACATTTTGGTTACACACTTAAAGGTGGCAAGTTTAGAATAACTGATGTATCAGGTACTCGTGAAGTAAACGTACCTACTGGATATGACTTTTACAATAAAAAAATCGAATGGCACGAAGTACTAAACATCGGAGATTCTACCGCTGTGTTTTTAATTATTGAACCTAAAAAGTAAAAATCGACTTATATCTTTTGAATAATTTTGATTACGTGAATGTCAGTTCGAGTGATTTTTTTCTGATTACAGAAAAAAATGTATCGAGAACTGTTTTTAAGTGTAAAAATTCTTATTGACTTCGTCGAATCTTACGATTTCTCAATACAAATTTTACTCTTTCCAATCGTAAAGTTCACTCGAACTGAAAGAATTTTATCAAAGAAAACATTCAATTAAACAATCTAAAACATAAAAAAACTCCTAAGCTTTCACTTGGGAGTTTTTTATTTTGTTATACAACCAATACTATTTATCAATAGAACCTAAAACACGTTGCATAAAATTGTTTAATGCTTCTTTTTTAGGAGTTCCTTCTTTAATCATTTTATCTACTTCTATCGCACCATACATATTAGAAATTAGTTCACCAATAACATCTAATTCCTCATCTTTTAACGACGGAACTTCTGTTAAAGCTTCTAACGTTTCAATAGTTTCTAAAACGAAATCTTGATCGTTCTCTTCTATAAAATTGGTTAGGTGTTTTATAACAGGTAATTTCATTCTTGTTTTATTAGTCATTGCGAAGCAAATTCTATTTGCTGTGGCAATCTGTTTATAAAAAGATTACTTCACTACGTTCGTAATGACGTTACACTACTTCTGCAACCAATTCTTTTAAAACATCAAACTTATTTGTTTGTGTTTGGTTAACGATTTTACCGTCAACAAAAGTAGCAAAAGTTGGTAAGTTACTAACATCTGCTAATTTTCTACTTTCAGGAAATTTTTCTGCATCCGTAATTATAAAAACTGTGTCTTCATTTTCTGAAGCTAGTTTTTTAAATTTTGGCTTCATAATTCTACAATTTCCACACCATGTTGCGGAGTACTGTACAATTACTTTAGTATTGTTAGCTACAATTTCTGCTAAATTATCTTGATCTAATTCTTGTAACATAATTTATTAAGTATTACAGAAAGGAGTTCGTGCAAACCCTTCACAATATACACGAACTTTAACCCTTTCTTAATTCAAATTATTAGTTTTTAGCTAAATATGCTGCAGTACCTTTAGCATTTGCTTGCATCGCCTCTTTACCTTCTTCCCAGTTAGCAGGACAAACCTCACCTTTTTCTTGTACATGTGTGTAAGCATCGATTAAACGTAAATATTCGTTTACGTTACGACCTACTGGCATGTGATTAATTCCTTCATGAAAAACAGTACCTTCTTCATCTATTAAATAAGTAGCTCTATACGTTACATTGTCTCCTTCTACTTGTACAGTGCCTGTAGCTTCGTCAAAAGTTTCGTTAGTAATATCTAGAATTCCTAAAATAGAAGATAAGTTACGGTTACTATCTGCTAATAATGGATAGGTTACTCCTTCAATACCTCCATTATCTTTAGCTGTACTTAACCATGCAAAATGAACTTCTGGTGTATCACAAGAAGCACCAATTACAATAGTGTTTCTTTTTTCGAATTCACCTAAAGCAGCTTGAAAAGCATGTAATTCTGTAGGACACACAAAAGTAAAATCTTTTGGGTACCAAAATAACACTACTTTTTTCTTGTTATTTACTGCCTCGTCTAAAATGTTTAACTTGAACGTGTCTCCCATTTCGTTCATTGCATCTACATTTAAATCTGGAAATTTTTTACCTACTGCTGTAGCCATTTTTTGTAATTTTTATTGATTAATATTCTTATTTTTTAACTCGAGCAAAGATACTACTGATACCTGCAAAAACGAAAAAAGTTGATGTTAATATTTTATATCAGTATCAACTTTATTTATGATTTAAAGTTAAAATTATTAATTAATTTTATTTGCTTGCAAATAGCTTTACATCATTCTCTGAAACTTCTTTTTCTCCAAGAATAATTAATCGTTCTACCACGTTGCGTAACTCACGAATATTCCCTGTCCAATCATATTCTTTTAATAATTTAAGAGCTCCTTTAGAAAAAGATTTTGATGGCATTCCTTGTTCAGTAGCTATTTTGTTAGAAAAATGTTCAACCAATAACGGAATATCATCACGTCTATCATTCAACGCAGGAACTTTAATTAATATTACCGCTAAACGGTGGTATAAATCTTCTCTAAACCTTCCTTCCTCAATTTCTTTTTTTAAATCCTTGTTGGTGGCAGCAAGTACACGAACATCAACTTTAATATCTTTATCACTACCCACACGAGAAACTCTACTTTCTTGTAAGGCACGAAGAACTTTTGCTTGTGCAGACAAACTCATGTCTCCTATTTCATCTAAGAAAATTGTTCCTTTATTGGCTGCTTCAAACTTTCCTGCTCGATCTTTATTAGCTCCTGTAAAACTTCCTTTTACATGACCAAACAACTCACTTTCTATTAATTCTGATGGAATCGCAGCACAGTTTACTTCAATCATTGGTGCATTTGCTCTTTCTGATTTTTCGTGTAACCAGTGTGCTACCAATTCTTTTCCTGTTCCGTTAGGTCCTGTTATTAAAACACGAGCATCGGTAGCAGCTACTTTTTCAATAATCTCCTTAATATGAGAAATAGCATCACTATTTCCTATCATTTCGTAATTCTTACTGACTTTCTTTTTTAATCGCTTGTTTTCAACAACCAATTCTTTACGGTCTAACGCATTACGAACTGTATTTAGTAATCTATTTAAATCTGGTGGTTTTGAAATATAATCAAAAGCACCTAAGCGCATTGTGTTTACAGCAGTGTCTAAATCCCCATGACCAGAAATCATTACCATAGGAATTTCTGGTTTTATCTTTTTTACTTTTTCTAAAACCTCAACACCATCCATTTTTGGCATTTTAATATCACATAAAACTAAATCGTAGTCATTTTTTGCAATCAATTCAGCACCAGCTAACCCATCTTCTGCCTCTTCAACTTCATAAGTATCATTCTCTTCAGAAATAATTTTTTTCAACACCCTACGAATTGCTGCTTCATCTTCTATAATTAAAATTTTCGCCATATTTTTTTTATTGATTTATTACGTTATAATCTTACAATTACAATTATCACGCCATCATTTTTATTCTTTTATAATATGTATATCTCTTTGTGGGAATGGAATAGAGACATTATTTTCTCTGAACAGTTTATCAATTTTAAATCGAATATCACTTTTTGGCAGTCCTGCTTGAAAACTATCATCTATAGTGAATATCAATTTAAAGTTTAATGAGCTGTCTGCAAATTCGGTAAACAAAACAATTGGTTCAGGAAAACTTAACACAGAAGGATGTTCACTTGCCGCTTGAATTAATAAATTCTTTACCAACTCTGTATCACTACCATAAGCTACTCCTACTGAGACATTTTCTCTGGTTATAGTTCCGTTTTGTGTCCAATTATACAAACTATTGGTTAAATATAAATGATTTGGAATAACCAAAACTTTATTATCAATAGTTACTGCTCGTGTAGTTCTCAATTTAATTTCTTCTACTCTACCTACTTTATCATCAAGCTCAATAATATCACCTACATGTACACTTTGATCTACTATAATAAAAATACCAGAAATAATATCTTGGAATAAGGTTTGTAATGCAAGACCAACACCTATTAAAAGTGCTGCGGATGCTGCAAAAATCGCAGTAACATTTACTCCTGAGGTGTGCAAGGTTACTAAAAAAATAATGATATATAAAAACCATCTTCCGAAAGAAAAAACAGTATTAAACTTGTTTTTATCTTCTTCCTGTAACCTCTTGACTACAAATTTTTTAAAAAGCTTGAGTAATACTGAGGTTAAAACTATAATTGCTATCGCAATTAAAATTGATTTTACATCAATCCCTATTTTATTATTAAATTCAAATTGATAATTTAAAAATTTATTAATTTCTTTCATCTCTTTTTATTTATTTATCCGCTATAACGAATCCATTTCCATAAATCTTTGTAAGTTGGTTTTTTCCCATACATTAAAATACCTACTCTGTAAATTTTAGCTGCTAACCATACTACTGCAAGAAAAGTAAGCAATAATAAAAGCATGGAGATAGCAATTTCCCACCATGCTACTCCAAACGGAACTCGCATCAACATCACAATTGGTGAAGTTAATGGGATGTATGAAAAAATTATAGAAATAGGTCCATGAGGATCATTAATTACTGTAAACGCACCTACATATACTGCTAACATTAATGGCAACATAATCGGCATCATAAATTGTTGTGTATCTGTTTCATTATCTACTGCAGCTCCAATGGCTGCAAATAAAGAGCTATACAACATATAACCTCCTATAAAATAGAAAATGAACAAGAAAAACAATGTAAATAAGGGTAGTTTTAAAATTTCTTGAACAATCATTTGAGCTTGACCTCCTCCAGCTGTTTGCTTTATTGTTTCTAATTGTTCTGGTGACATATTCGCTGTTTGCATTTCTGACATATCTACACCAAAAACTGAAGATGCGATGGTGCTAAAAATCAACAATAAAATTCCCCAAATAGTAAATTGTAATAATCCTGCGGAAGCATTACCAATAATTTTACCTAACATTAATTGAAAAGGTTTTACAGAGGAAACAATTACTTCTATAATCCTGCTTGTTTTTTCTTCGATAACACTTCGCATTACCGAAGTACCATAAATAATCACAAACATCATTAATAAGTAGCCTGCAATCATACCCACACCAATTTTTAATCCGTTAGCAAGTTTAGAACTTTCTTCACCCGAAAAATTAAACATTTTGATATCTGAACTAATTCTAGATGATTTTATCTTTTGCTCATCAATACCAAGTTGCTCCATTTTTAAGCTACGTAATTTATTATTTACATTGCCCTCTATGTTATCCATGGTATTTAAACCAGGTGTATCTTTCGAGAAAAACTCAACAGACTTCGCTAATAATTCTAAACTATCAATCTTAGGAATAATTAATACTCCATAATGATTCCCTTCTTCTACCTTCTTTTTTGTTTCTTCTATACCTAATTCAGTAAAGTCAGTATATTTTATGGTTTCTGTGCCTTTAAAATCTTCTCCAGTAAATAATCCAGAATTATCTACATATACTATTTCTTTAACCTTATCGTCATTTTTCTTAGTTAAAAATACCACTAAAGCAATCATTCCTATGGCTATCAACGGACTTAAAAAAGTCATGATGATAAACGATTTATTTCTAACCTTGGCTATAAATTCACGTTTTATAATTAATCGTAACTTGTTCATTTCTTAGCTAGTTTTATGTATCGTTTGAATAAAAATGTCGTTTGCACTCGGTACTAATTCTACAAAATGTTGCATTTCTCCATTATTTGTTAAATAGGATAACAAATCATTAGCAGAACTATTTCCTGTTAATTTTACATTTAACTTTAATCCACCATTTAGTGTCTTAAAATCTGCAGGAGATACCTCAAAATTTTCTTTTAATTTTTGTTGAACTAACTCAGGATTATCGGTTTTTAAACCAACTTGAAACGTATTGGTTCTATATTCACGTTTGATATCGTCTAGTTTTCCGTCTAAAATTTTGTTTGATTTATGAATCAATGCAATGTTGTCACACATTTCCTCAACGCTTTCCATTCTGTGAGTAGAAAAGATAATAGTAGCTCCTTCATCTCTTAGTTGAAGAATCTCTTTTGCAATTAACTGTGCATTAATTGGATCGAAACCAGAAAAGGGTTCATCAAAAATTAACAATTTTGGCTCATGCAAAACAGTAACAATAAACTGTACCTTTTGCGCCATTCCTTTAGAAAGCTCCTCTATCTTCTTATCCCACCATGCACCAATATCAAACTTATCAAACCAATATTTTAATTTCTTTTTGGCTTCCGTTTTACTCAGTCCTTTTAATTGCGCTAAATACAAAGCCTGCTCACCCACCTTCATCGATTTATACAAACCACGTTCTTCTGGTAAATAACCAATCTGTTCTATATGATGAGGTGCTAACTTTTCTCCATCTAAAATTATTTCACCACTATCTGGCATTGTAATTTGATTAATAATTCTAATTAATGAAGTTTTTCCTGCTCCGTTAGGTCCTAATAACCCAAAAACACATCCTTTAGGAATATGTATCGACACATTATTCAATGCAGTATAGTTACCATAACGTTTTACTACATTGTTAATTTCTAATAAATTACTCATTGAATTTTAGTTGATTTTTTTTCAGTTTTGGTTCGCAAAACACCTACACGCAAACTTACATATTTTCTATTGATTAGTATTTATTTTAGATAAAACGTTACAATTATACACGTTATAAAAAATTTACTATGCATGCATAATTTTTTTACGATTTACTATGCATGCATAATAAATTTTCATATATTTGAAACCAGATTATGGATAAAAGCAAATCAATAGACCACCAATTAAGAGCCACATGGCAGGCTGTTGCTAAGATGTATAATGAACAAGCATCTAAGCACGACAGTACTATGGCTATGGCCTTTGTTTTATTAAATATAGATAAAGAGAATGGCACTCCCTCAACTGCTTTGGGTCCTTTAATGGGTATGGAACCTACAAGTCTTTCTAGAATTTTAAAATCGATGGAAGATAAAGGTGTTATTACCCGAGAAAAAAACCCTGAAGATGGTAGAGGTGTACTTATCAAACTAACTGAGTTTGGTAAAGAGAAAAGAGAAGTTTCTAAAGGCCATGTTTATCAATTCAATAATAGAATAAGAGAATGCCTTACAGACAAAGAAATAGATACTTTCTTTAAAGTAACACAAACAATAAACAAACTTATAGCAGACAAAGATATATACGATGATAATATATCTTCAGAAGCTGTTTAAAATTCAAACCAATTAACTAATGAGCAAAAGAAGAATTAAAAAAGTAGCGATTATCGGTTCCGGTATTATGGGAAGTGGTATTGCATGTCACTTTGCAAACATTGGCGTTGATGTTTTACTTTTGGATATCGTTCCGAGAGAATTAAACGACAAAGAGAAAGCAAAAGGATTGACTTTGGAAGACAAAGTTGTTCGTAATCGTTTGGTAAACGATGCGCTAACAGCTTCGTTAAAATCGAAACCATCACCTATTTACAATCAAAAATTTGCTAGTAGAATAACTACTGGAAATATTGATGATGATTTACATAAAATCAAAGATGTTGATTGGGTAATGGAGGTTGTTGTTGAGCGTTTAGATATTAAACAAAGCGTTTTTGAAAAAGTTGAAAAATACAGAACTCCAGGAACGATTATTTCTACTAATACTTCTGGTATTCCTATTAAGTTCATGAACGAAGGACGTAGTGAAGATTTCCGTAAACATTTTGCAGTAACTCACTTTTTTAACCCTCCTCGTTATTTAAAATTATTCGAAGTTGTTCCAGGACCAGACTGTAAACAAGAAGTTACAGACTTTTTAATGGAGTATGGTAGTAAGTTTTTAGGTAAAACTTCTGTTTTAGCGAAAGATACACCAGCTTTTATTGGTAACCGTATTGGAATCTTCGGAATTCAATCTTTATTTCATCAAGTAAAAGAATTAGGATTAACTGTTGAAGAAGTTGATAAATTAACAGGACCCGTTATTGGTCGTCCAAAATCAGCAACTTTCAGAACTGTTGATGTAGTTGGTTTAGATACCTTAGTTCACGTATCAGACGGAATTTATAATAACTGTCCTAATGATGAAGCTCACGATTTATTTAAGCAACCAGATTTCATCAAAACGATGGTGGAAAACAAATGGTTTGGAAGTAAAACAGGTCAAGGATTTTACAAAAAATCTGTAAATGCTGAAGGGCGAAAAGAAATCTTAACGTTAGATTTAGACACGATGGAATACCGTCCTGCTAAAAAAGCAAAATTTGCAACGTTAGAATTAACAAAAACTATAGACAAACCAATTGACCGCTTTAAGGTATTAGTTGGTGGAAAAGATAAAGCGGGAGAATTCTACCGTAAGAACTTCGGAGCAATGTTTGCATATGTTCAAAATAGAATTCCTGAAATTTCAGACGAATTGTACCGTATAGATGATGCAATGAAAGCTGGTTTCGGTTGGGAAAACGGTCCTTTCGAAATTTGGGATGCAGTAGGTGTTGAAAAAGGTATCGAATTAATGAAAGCTGAAGGTAAAGAACCAGCAGCTTGGGTAACAGAAATGTTAGCTAAAGGAGAGAAATCTTTCTACACAGTTAAAGATGGAGCAACTTATTATTACGATGTTCCTGCAAAAGCACAAGTTAAAAAACCTGGTCAAGATGCATTTATCATTTTAGATAACATCCGTAAGTCTAAAGAAGTATTCAAAAACTCAGGTGTAGTTATTGAAGATTTAGGAGATGGTATTTTAAACTGTGAGTTCCAATCTAAAATGAACACTATTGGTGGAGATGTTTTAGCGGGATTAAACAAAGCAATTGACTTAGCTGAAAAGAATTATGAAGGTTTAGTGGTGGGTAACCAAGCAGCAAATTTCTCTGTAGGCGCTAACATCGGTATGATCTTTATGATGGCTGTAGAGCAAGAGTATGACGAGTTAAACATGGCTATCAAAATGTTCCAAGATACTATGATGCGTATGCGTTACTCTTCTATACCAACAATTTCTGCACCTCACGGTATGTCTTTAGGTGGTGGATGTGAATTATCACTTCATGCAGACAAAGTTGTTGCCGCTGCAGAAACGTATATGGGATTAGTAGAATTTGGTGTTGGAGTTATCCCTGGTGGTGGTGGTTCTAAAGAAATGGCTTTAAGAGCTTCTGATCAATTCCATAAAGGAGATGTTCAATTAAACGTTTTACAAGAGTACTTCTTAACCATTGGTATGGCTAAAGTATCTACATCAGCTTACGAAGCATTCGATTTAGGATTACTTCAAAAAGGAAAAGATGTTGTGGTGGTTAATAAAGACCGTCAAATTGCAGAAGCTAAGAAGCACGCAATGTTATTAGCACAAGCAGGTTATACACAACCTGTAAAACGTAAAGATGTTTTAGTATTAGGTAAACAAGCTTTAGGTATGTTCTTAGTAGGAACAGATTCTATGGAAGATAGTAAATACATCTCTGAACACGACCAAAAAATCGCTAACAAATTAGCGTATGTTATGGCTGGTGGAGATTTATCAGAACCAACTAAAGTTTCTGAACAGTATTTACTAGACATCGAACGTGAAGCGTTCTTAAGTTTATGTACTGAGCGTAAAACATTAGAGCGTATTCAGCATATGTTAACAAAAGGAAAACCTTTAAGAAACTAGAAAAATGAAAACAGCATATATAGTAAAAGGATATAGAACAGCCGTTGGTAAAGCGCCAAAAGGATTGTTCAGATTTAAAAGAGCGGATGAGTTAGCTGCAGAAACCATTGAATATATGATGAAGCAGTTACCTGAGTTCGACAAAAAACGTATCGACGATGTTATTGTTGGTAACGCAATGCCAGAAGGATCTCAAGGATTAAACATGGCTCGTTTAATCTCTTTAATGGGATTAAAAATTGAGGATGTTCCTGGAGTAACTGTTAACCGTTTCTGTTCATCAGGATTAGAAACTATTGGTATGGCAGTAGCAAAAATCCAATCTGGAATGGCAGATTGTGTTATTGCTGGTGGGGCTGAAAGTATGAGTTCTGTACCTATGACAGGTTTTAAACCAGAATTAAACTACGATTTAGTAAACTCTGGTCACGAAGATTATTATTGGGGAATGGGGAATACTGCAGAAGCAGTAGCGAACGAATTCAATATTTCTCGTGAAGACCAAGATAAATTTGCTTTAGAATCACATAACAAAGCATTACGCGCACAAGCTGAAAATCGTTTTCAAGATCAAATTGTACCTATTGAAGTTGAGCAAACTTATGTAGATGAAAATGGTAAGAAAGCAACTCGAAAGTATACTGTAACTAAAGATGAAGGACCGCGTAAAGGTTCTAATATTGAAGGATTACAAAGATTACGTCCTGTGTTTGCTGCAGACGGAAGTGTAACCGCTGGTAACTCATCTCAAATGAGTGATGGTGCTGCTTTCGTAATGGTAATGAGCGAGGAAATGGTTAAAGAATTAAACATTAAACCAATTGCACGTATGGTAAGTTATGCTGCTGCTGGTGTACCGCCTCGTATTATGGGTATTGGACCTGTAGCTGCTATTCCAAAGGCATTAAAGCAAGCTGGTTTAAAACAAGACGACATTAAGTTAATTGAATTGAACGAAGCATTTGCTTCTCAATCTTTAGCAGTTATCCGTGAGTTAGGATTAGATGCAGATATCATTAACGTAAACGGAGGAGCTATTGCATTAGGACACCCATTAGGATGTACAGGTGCTAAATTATCAGTTCAGTTATTCGACGAAATGCGTAAACGTAACATGCAAGGTCAATACGGAATGGTAACCATGTGTGTAGGTACTGGACAAGGTGCTGCAGGTATTTTTGAATTCCTGAATTAAGACACAAGATTTTAAGAATCAAGAATCAAGACAAATGCATAATTTCAAAAAATTAAAAATTTGGACTGAAAGTATCAACTTGGTTTCTGATTCTTATAAATTAACTAAAACTTTTCCTCATTTTGAAAAATTTGGATTAGTAACACAAATGAATAGATGTGCAGTTTCAATTCCTTCTAACATAGCTGAAGGTTCAAGTAAAGGTACAAATAAGCATTTTAATAAATATTTGGAGGATAGTTTAGGTTCAGCATTTGAATGGGAAACCCAATTAATCATTGCTTTTAACGAACACTATCTATCCGAGGAAAAATTTAAAGAATTAGAGCAAAAAATTAAACAAATACAAAAAATGATTTCAAGTTTCCAAAACGGCCTAAAGTCCTGATTCTTGGTTCTTGATTCTTAAAATCTATTATTACTATGTCAGATTTAAATAAAGATCTTTTACGCGGAGGACAGTTCTTAGTAAAAGAAACAAAATGCGAAGATGTGTTTACTCCAGAAGATTTTTCTGAAGAGCAAAACATGATGAAAGAAGCGGTTAAAGAATTTAACGACCGTGAAATCATTCCTTATAAAGAAAGATTTGAAAAGAAAGACTATGCCTTAACTGAAGAAACTATGCGTAAAGCAGGTGAATTAGGGTTTTTAGGTGTGGCTGTACCAGAAGAGTTTGGTGGTTTAGGAATGGGATTCGTTTCTACCATGTTAACGTGCGATTATATTTCTAGTGGTACAGGTTCTTTTAGTACTGCTTTTGGTGCACATACAGGTATTGGTACTATGCCAATTACGTTATATGGTACAGAAGAGCAAAAGAAAAAATACGTTCCTGCTTTAGCTACCGGTGAAAAATTTGGTGCTTACTGTTTAACAGAGCCAGGAGCTGGATCGGATGCAAATTCAGGAAAAACAACTGCTGAATTAACTGCTGACGGTAAATCATATAAAATCAACGGACAAAAAATGTGGATTTCGAATGCAGGTTTTGCTGAAGTCTTTATTGTTTTTGCTCGTATTGGTGATGATAAAAATATTACTGGTTTTATCGTAGAGTACGATAAAGCAAATCCTAACGGAATTACTTTAGGTGAAGAAGAGCACAAACTAGGTATTCGCGCATCTTCTACACGCCAAGTATTCTTTAATGATACGTTAGTTCCTGCTGAGAATATGTTATCTGAACGTGGTGGTGGATTTAAAATTGCCATGAATGCATTAAACGTTGGTCGTATTAAATTAGCGGCTGCTTGTTTAGATTCTCAACGTAGAATTGTTTCTACTGCAGTACAATATGCTAACGAGCGTAAACAATTTAACACTCCTATTGCAGATTTTGGTGCTATCAAATTAAAATTAGCTGAAATGGCTACCAATGCATATGTTGGTGAGTCTGCTTCTTATAGAGCTGCTAAAAATGTGGAAGATAGAATTGCTATCCGTCAAGCGGAAGGAAATTCTCATCAAGAAGCAGAATTAAAAGGTGTTGAGGAGTATGCTATTGAATGTTCTATCTTAAAAGTTGCGGTATCTGAAGACGTACAAGCTTGTGCTGATGAAGGTATTCAAATTTTTGGAGGTATGGGATTCTCTGAAGAAACTCCGATGGAATCTGCTTGGAGAGATGCTCGTATTGCTCGTATTTACGAAGGTACTAACGAAATTAACCGTATGTTATCTGTAGGTATGTTAGTTAAAAAAGCAATGAAAGGTCATGTAGATTTATTAGGTCCGGCTACTGCTGTTGGTAACGAATTAATGGGGATTCCTTCTTTTGACACACCAGACTATTCTGAGTTATTTGCAGAAGAAAAAGAAATGATTGCAAAACTTAAGAAAGTATTCTTAATGGTTGCTGGTGGTGCCATTCAAAAATTCGGCCCTGCATTAGAAGAGCACCAACAATTATTAACAGCTGCATCTAACATCTTAATTGAGGTTTACATGGCAGAATCTGCAATTTTAAGAACTGAGAAAAATGCAAAACGTTTTGGTGAGGCTTCTCAAAAAGAGCAAATAGCAATGTCTCAATTATACTTATACAATGCTGTAGAAATCATTACTAAAAGCGCTAGAGAAGGAATTATTTCTTTTGCTGAAGGTGATGAGCAACGCATGATGTTAATGGGGCTTAAGCGTTTTACAAAATATGCTAACTACCCTAACGTAGTTGCGTTAC
The DNA here is from genome assembly GCF_008124875.1 of Tenacibaculum adriaticum. Lineage (GTDB taxonomy): Bacteria > Bacteroidota > Bacteroidia > Flavobacteriales > Flavobacteriaceae > Polaribacter > Polaribacter adriaticus. The sequence goes on along the minus strand of NZ_VNIA01000004.1, from coordinate 199,107 downwards.
GTAACACAATTGCAGAAAAAGTAAAAGCAGAAAATAAATACTGCTTCTAATCCTCTTAGAGGAATTAGGTAACAATATATTTCGTAATTAGCTTTACGTTTTCAGCTTAACAATTTGTTTTCTGATTTCTATGAACTAATTACTGATTGAAAATTTTCTTCAACTTTTATAGGTTTTAGAATTTAGTTGTTTGTTTAAAGATCGCTGATTAATTTCAGCGATCTTTTTTTATTTGAGTTTTTAAAAAATAATGTATACTTTTAAAAGAACAAATTCTCCCCATTTTGCTATGAAAGAATTTCAACCATTTATTATTAAAAAAATAAACATGTACAAATACATCGATTATCACCTAACTTGTTTGTATAACGATGTGTTTTATACGTATATAAACTAGTTGGCAACAATATGAAAAACAAATAGAACTATGGCAAAATATCCACCTTATGTAAATGCTTATGGAAAGATAAGCGATGTTTTTGAAGGAATTAAAAGTGCATCTGTACCACCTAAATTTACTTATGATTTTTTAAGTACAGTACTTGGATTAACTTCTTCCAGTTACCGAGCAATGATTCCTTTACTTAAAAAGTTGGATTTTTTAGACCAAGGAAGTGTTCCAACTGAACATTATAAAAAATTTAGAGATGATTCTATATCAAAAAGTGTTCTTGGCGAGAAGGTCAAAGAAGCTTATAATGACCTTTATAAAGCGTCTGAATATGCACATAAATTGGACAAGGATAAACTTACTTCTAAACTAAAAACTGTACTTGGTGTTGGAGATGATGACAAAAATATTCCTTATGTTGTTGGAACATTTTTGGAATTAGTCAACCTTTCAAATTTTGATGGTAAGAAAGCTGTAAAACCTGTTCAGTCTAATAAAAAAACAGAAGAGTCAACAACAGAAACACGGAAAGAACCAATTCACAGACAAGAAGACGAAGAACACATCTCAATAAAACGAAAATTTGGGATTTCATATACAATTAATCTTAATCTTCCTGCAACAACAGAAATTGAAGTATATAATTCAATTTTCAAAGCATTAAAAGAAAATTTACTAGATGAATAATTTTGCTAAAAAACTTGAACATTTAGCATTTAAGAACTTAATGCTAGAAACTGACCTAATCGAATTAGAAGAAGGTGGAATTGATATTCAACATATAGATACTATTTCACGAAAAGATATTGTTGATACGGATTTATTTGAACACGATATTCTAGCTTCTGCTAGAAAAATGGCTCGATTTTATGTGTATTATTATGCATTTGAAAATTCAATAAGAAGTTTTATTTCAGGTCGCTTGGAAGAAAATCACGGAATAAATTGGTGGGATTTAAAAGCACCCCAAGGCGTAAAGGATAGTGTCAAAAAAAATCAAAATAGTGAACTTGACACTACAATGGCAATTCGTTCGGATGACCCATTATATTACACGAATTTTGGAGAATTAATTGATATAATTAATGCCAATTGGGAGGATTTTTCAGATACCATTAGGAGCAGAAAAGCAATGCAGTCAGTGATAAGTCAATTTGGTAGGATTAGAAATGTAATTGCACATTCTTGTGAACTAGAAGAAGACGATATTTTCAGACTGAAACTTTTGATAAAAGATTGGTTTAGGATTCAAAGCTAAAAAAATACTGTTGCCAACAATGCCTATAAGTAATTGCTTGTTCTCGCCTACTTTGGAAATTCCGCAGGAATTTCCAACTTGGTGTGTACTTGCAAAGTTAAGTGCTAACCCACGCAACTACTCATAGCCGAGACCGTTGCCAATAATTTGAAAACATCTCTTAAAAATATAGAACACGACTACAAGAATGTAGAAGAATATGGATTTTTTGTTTTCAATATTTTAGAATCTGAAAATCCGAATCCAAACATTTCTGATTTGTTAAAATCTAACCTTTTAGACAAGGCATACTTCTTTTCAAAAGAACAAATTGAAAAATGGAATCAACAATGGAATGAATTTTTTAAACCGATTCCTGAAAATGGTGAAGTAATTGAAATCTATGGACCTGTTTTAAAAGAGAAAATCTCACCATTAGACTTTGTGGAACTGAATTACAAAGAATACGTGGAAAAAATTGAGAATTATATCTCGGAATGGACAAAAAAAGGTTGGACTGATTTAGCAAGCGAGCTAAAGAAATTACATTATTACTCGAAAGATAAACTTTCATCTGAAAATCCAGAAAAAAGGAAATTCCATTTTATGGACGCTGAAAATGTGGAAAAATCAAGACAATATGAAATTAATTGGTATGAATATTTTTTTACAGTAATATCTACTCTTGAAAATTCGAACAGAATAATTGTAATGAATTTTGGAAATGATTAAAAAAACTATTGGCAACAAAGAACTGAGTTAAAAAACAAACTTTTTTAAACTAATTTAGAAACCAAAGATCGTTACACCTTTGCTGCGTCTTATTTTCATGCGAAAAACCCTCGCATACAAAACCGTACTATAAAGTCAAATCATCCTGCTATTTGGACTTCTAAAGACAATAACTTTGGACTTTTAAAGAAAACCAACAAGAGTCTTTTTATGCAATTTTGCTGTATAAAAATTTTAAACAATGGAAAAAACAGAAACCGTTTTAGTGACAGGCGGAACAGGGTTTGTTGGAGTTCAAATAATTCTACAATTATTACAAAAAGGATATAAAGTACATACAACACTTCGGTCTTTAAATAGTAAGAAGAAAGTAATTGAAACACTAAAATCTAATGGCATCATGTCGTTTGATAATCTAACATTTTTTGAAACCAATCTTATATACGATGATAATTGGGCAAAAGCAATGCAAGGCTGTAAATATGTATTAAGTGTTGCTTCTCCTGTTTTTTTTGAAATTCCAAAAGATGAAAAAAAAGCTATGCGTCCTGCCATTGAGGGCATACTCCGCATATTAAAATTTGCACAAGAAGCTAACGTAAAACGCGTTGTACTGACATCTAGCTTTGGAGCTGTTGGTTTTAGTCATACCGATAAAACCACAGAAACTACAGAAGAAGATTGGACAAACCCAAATTTAAAAGGGTTGTCAGCTTATGAAAAGTCCAAAGGATTGTCGGAGCGTGCTGCTTGGAATTACATAAAAAAAGAAGGTGGTAATTTAGAATTAAGTGTTATCAATCCTGTTGCCATTTTAGGACCTTCCTTAAGTCCGCACATTTCCGGAAGTTTTGACCTCCTAAAAAATTTGTTGGACGGTTCAATGAAAATAATACCTAATTTACCATTGAATATTGTAGATGTTCGCGATGTGGCTGATTTACACATTCGTGCAATGACACATCCTAAAGCTAAAGGGCAACGTTTTATTGCCTCAGCAGATGGACAAATTTCTTTGCCCGAAATCGCTAAATTGTTAAAAGAAAAAAATCCTGAAGCTGCCTCTAAACTACCTTTAACAATTTTGCCAAATTGGATTCTTAATCTTGCTGCATTATTTAATAATCAGGCAAAAACAGGTTCGATGTTTTTAAAAGTAAACCGAAATGTAAGCAATGTAAAAGCTAAAAGCTTTTTAGGTTGGATGCCCATTGCAAATAACGAACAAGCAATTCTTGCCTCCTTAGACAGTATGATAAAATATGGTATTATTAAATAGGATAATCAATGAAAAAATTATCTAAAAAAAAGGTAGGTTTTATAGTTCTTACTTTAATTCTTCTAATAATTATATTAATGGCTCAGACCCCTAATATCGATGAAAATTTTCGAGATCCAGATAAAATTATAGGTACTTGGAGAAGTACTGCAAAAGATTCACAGATGGAAATCTACAAATCGAGAAAAACATACAAAGGTAGATTAATAGAAGGCTGGGGACTTGAGCTATATGAAAAAGATGGTAAAACATTTAAAAAAGATAGTAAAAATCCTGACGCTAATTTACAAAACAGAACACTTGCTAATATGGAATTTATTTCCGAAATGACATTTGAAAATGGAGCATATATTGGTGGGAAGTTATATATGGCACAAATAGGCAAATCTGTAAATTGCCGAATATATTTTAAAAAGGATGAATTAATAATGAGAATCTATCTAGGATTTCCTATTTTAGGAATAACAAAAAAATGGTCGAGAGTTGAGTAAAATAAAAATTCAAAATGATAGATTCAAGTAAGGTACTCATTGCCGATATACTAACAGAACAATTTATTCCCGACCATGTCTTTTTTTATGTGGAAAAAGGAGTGATACATTGCTATGATGGAGATAAAAATTACACCTTTAAAGAAGGAGATTTTTGCATCGCTCGAAAAAATCGTTTGGCAAGATATACCGTAGAGAATACAGAAGATGAATTTGAGGTTATAATGTTATGTCTTGAAGAAACATTTTTTATAAATTTTCAAGAAAAACATAAAATAAAAACAGTTGAATTCAAATCGACCGACACTTTTGTAAAAATCCTAAAAACAGAATTACTTCAGAATTATATTAATTCATTAAAGCCCTATTATAATGGTGGGCTAAGCATAAAAGAAGCGTTTCAGGAAGTAAAATACGAAGAGCTAATTCTAATTTTATTACAAAATCAACCTGAATTGGCAGGGATATTTTTTGATTTTGGCCCACCCGAAAAGCTAAACATTGAAGCCTTTATGAACAAGAACTATGCTTTCAATGTAAACCTAGAGCGCTTTGCCTATTTAACAGGGAGAAGTTTATCAGCTTTTAAACGAGATTTTAAAGATATATTTAATGATACTCCAAGTCGTTGGTTAACTCAAAAAAGGTTGCAAGAAGCCTATTTTCTTATTGATAAAAAGAATAAACGACCTTCTGAAATATATCTTGATTTGGGTTTTGAAGCACTTTCACATTTTTCATTTGCTTTTAAAAAACATTTTGGTTTAACTCCGTCAGAACTAATCGAAAAAAATACCAGCCGCTAAAACGTATAAAATTAATTGATACATCCATCGTTACTATTTTACTACTCCTGATTTTCTTATAGAAACTCCTCACAAACCCTTTTTGCCAAATGACAAATTCTAAAAAAATGACTTTGATTAACTTGTGACTATGAAAGAATTAATAGAATACATACTACATTTTGGTAATTTGAACCAACAGCAAATAGACTTTATTTCAAAAAAAGTAACAGAATTAGAACTTGTTAAAGACGAATATTTTTCTGAAGCAGGAAAAATTTCTCGACAAGTTGGATTTATTGTCGAAGGTATTGTTCGAGTTTGTTATTACAATAATAAAGGGGAAGAAATTACTAAATATTTTATTGAAGAAAACAATCTTGTGGTAGATATAGAAAGTTTTGAAAATGAAATTCCCTCAACTGCTTACGTGCAAGCCGTTACTGATTGCCGTCTCATCTACTTTTCTAAAAAGGATTGGCAAGAACTTTTAAACACAATTGTTGGATGGGATACCATTGTACATAAAATTATTTCAAAAGCATTAATACAGAAAGTAGAAAGAAGAAGTCCTTTAGTCTCAGAAGATGCCATGCAGCGCTATTTGAAGTTTCTAGAAGTTTACCCAAACCTTGTTAATCGAGTTCCACTTTCTTATGTTGCATCTTATTTAGGTATTACACAATCTTCACTCAGCAGGATCAGAAAAAAAATACGCTAAATCCCTTTTTGTCATATGGCAAAAGATTTCATTTTGTACCAAAGTAATTTTACGGTATTAATTCTAAAAAGGTATAAAAATGAATTCTAAGAAACTCAAACAAAATAATACTGAAAACGTAAGTAAATCAGTATTAATTACTGGAGCCAATAAAAGCATTGGCTTTGAAACTGCAAAGCAATTATTACAACAAGGATTTTTCGTTTATCTCGGTAGTCGAAATTTGGAAAATGGTTTGAAAGCCGTCGAACAACTAAAAAAAGAAGGATTTAATAATATAGATACTGTACAAATAGATGTAACCAATGATGAATCGGTAAAATCTGCTCGTGCCGAAATCGGTAAAAAAACAGACGTTTTAGACGTGCTTATCAACAATGCAGGGATCTATGGAGTTGGAATTGAACCACAAAATCCACTTAATGTAACCATCAATGAATTCAAAAAAGTGTATGACACAAATATATACGGTGTGGTAAGAACCACGCAAGCGTTTATAGATTTATTAAGAAAATCGATCGAGCCAAAAATTGTAAATGTAAGTTCTAGCGTAGGTTCACTATCACTTCAAAGCGACCCAAATTGGCCCTTTTATGATTTTGCAAAATTTGCTGTATATGCTTCTTCAAAATCAGCGCTTAATATGTATACCATTACATTAGCTCACGAACTACGAGATACAGCTTTCAAAATCAATGTGGTTGATCCTGGTTACACAAAAACTGATTTTAATAATCATCAAGGAACTGGAACAGTAGAAGAAGCTGCTAAACGCATTGTAAAATATGCTTTGATTGGAAATAACGGACCAACTGGAAAATATTTCAGCGAAGAAACCAATCCTGAAACAGGAGAAATTCCTTGGTAAAAAGCAGCATATAAAATATATAAACGCAATAGCGGTTTGAGTGTAAACTTAAACCGTTTTTGTATTTAATTATGTACATTGTAAACTAAAAATCAGTGAAAAGCATTTAACAATCTAACACTTGACAAGTTGTAAATAATTAAAAAATAGCAATCTAAATGAAATACACGTTAGCTTTTGATGTTTACGGAACACTAATAAATACATCAGGAATATTCTATTCATTAGAACAAATGATTGGAGACAAAGCGAAAATATTCATGGATACATGGAGAAGCAAGCAATTAGAATATTCATTTAGACGTGGATTAATGAAAAAATACATAGATTTTTCTGTGTGTACTAAAGACGCTTTAGAATTCTGTTGTACAATGTTCAATATCAATTTAAACAAAAGACAGAAAGAAGCTTTGATGGAAGAGTATTCTGTTTTACCAACCTTCAGAGATGTTGATAGTGGACTGAGCAATTTAAAAGAAGCTGGACATCTACTATATGCTTTCTCTAATGGCAGTACAAAAGCTCTTGTCAAGCTTTTAACAAATGCACAAATTATTGATAAATTTGACGGAATTGTAAGTGTAGAAAATGTTGTTACTTTTAAACCAAGCCCTTTAGTTTATAAACATTTCAATAAAGAAACAAATTCAAAAAAATCAAATTCTTGGTTGATTTCAAGTAACCCTTTTGATGTAATTGGAGCTGCTTCTTATGGAATGTATACTGCTTGGGTACAACGTTCTAAAGATGCAATATTTGATCCGTGGGGCATTGATCCAACAATAATAATTAACCAGTTGACGGATTTATTTTTGAAATTAGATACGATGGAATAAAAATATAACCTATATAATTTTTTAACTTTATAATTCTTAAAAATATTAATATAAACTGATAGGAAATCATTTTGTAATCTGGTACAACATCATAAATAATACAACAATTAAAAAGACATAAAGAACATGATACCTATTAACGACTTATTATTATTTGGATTAGCTTCATTAATAATGGTGCTTTCCCCTGGCCCAAATATGATTTATTTAATATCTAGATCCTTATCTCAAGGAAAAAAAGCCGGAATCATATCGTTGCTTGGAGTTGTCTGTGGGTTTTTATTCCATATACTCATGGTTTCTTTCGGTTTAACTGCTATCTTCTTTGCTGTTCCTTACGCATACGTAACGGTTAAATTTTTAGGTGTAGGGTATTTACTCTATTTAGCTTACAATACAATTACATCAAAAAACAAAATATTTGATGCCAATCAGGATTTAAAAATAGACAAACCTTTAAAACTTTTTAATATTGGTTTGTTAACTAATATACTTAATCCTAAAATGGCTGTTTTTTATCTTTCTTTTTTTCCTCAATTCATTAAACCCGAATATGGTTCTATTTTAGGGCAAAGTTTTCAACTCGGAATTATGCAAGTAATTATCAGTTTTACGATTAATTTACTCATTGTTTTATCAGCAGCTAAAATGGCGAATTGGTTTTCAAAAAAACCTATTTGGTTAAGAATACAAAAATGGTTTATGGCTTCTATATTAACCGGACTTGCAGTTAAAATGGCATTTGCCAAGGCGAAATAAAAACAGAGTGTTAATAAATATAATCCATATATAATGACCAAAAAATCAGAAGAATTAGACGATTATTTAGATAATCATTACATACACCGAAGCAATTGGTTAAGGGCTGCTGTTCTTGGAGCAAATGATGGAATTTTATCTACTGCTAGTCTTGCCATAGGTGTTGCTGCTGCAAGTGATATTAGAGAACCAATTGTTTTAGCTACTTTGGCAGGATTAGTGGCTGGCGCATTATCGATGGCTGCTGGAGAATATGTTTCGGTGAGCTCTCAAACAGACGTGGAAAAAGCAGATATAGAAAGAGAAAAAGAGGAATTAAAAGATACTCCAGAACTTGAGTTACAACGTTTGTCTGAAATCTACGAAAAGAGAGGATTAAAAAAAGAAACTGCTTTACTGGTGGCTAAAGAATTAACAGAATATGATGCTTTAGGCACTCACATTAGAGATGAGTTAGGAATTAATGAAATAAGTCAAGCAAAACCAATACAGGCTGCATTTGCTTCTGGTGCAGCATTTACAGTTGGAGGAATACTTCCTTTTTTAGTAACGCTATTTCTTCCTATAAAAAACATGGAATATTTTCTTTACGGTTTTTCCCTATTCTTTCTTATAATTTTAGGTGTATTAGCAGCTAAAACAGGCGGCTCAAATATTGGAAAGGCAATTTTAAGAATTACTTTTTGGGGGACAGTTGCAATGGGATTAACAGCACTAGTTGGATATTTATTCGGTGTAAGTATTACATAAAATAACACTTTAAATGGCTCAAAAAAAAAGTAAAAACATTCTTTCTCCTAAAGAATTTGCCCACAGAGTTATAAAATATTCTATATTCTCAATTTCTATCTTAGTGTTTTCATTGGGTATTGGAATATTAGGATATCACTATATTGCTAAATTAAATTGGATTGATAGTTTTTATAATTCTTCAATGATATTAACTGGAATGGGACCCGTTAATGAAATGGTAACTGATTCAGCCAAATTATTTGCTTCTATTTATGCGATTTTTAGCGGAGTAATCTTTTTAAGCACTGTCGCTATTTTCTTTGCTCCTTTCGCTCATAGGTTAATGCATTTATTAAAAATTGAGGAATAAAAACGGTACATAACGAAGAACTAAAAAATTAAAAATCGCTGATATAAATTCAGCGATCTTTTTTATTTTTATTATCACTCAACTTATTCCGCCATATTATGCTTAACCTTCTCTTCTTCAGTAACCTTAGATAAGTTAATTGCTGTTTCTATTAATGCTAAATGAGAATACGCTTGTGGAAAATTACCTAACAAGCGTTTGGTCTTAAAATCTATATCTTCACTAAACAACCCTAAATGATTACTGTAGGTTAAAAGCTGATCAAATAACTTTTTGGCTTTTCGCTCCTCTCCTATCTTGTATAAACTATTTATAAACCAAAAGGTGCAAATGGTAAAAGATGAAGAAGGTAAGCCAAAATCATCAACGTTTTTATACCTGTAGAGTAAACCGTCGTTACTTAGTTCTCTTTCTATTCCTTTTACTGTACTCATATATTTTGGATCTTTAGCATCTATAAAACCATAAGGCTCCATCAACAAAACAGAGGCATCTAAGTCTTTTGAACCATAAGATTGTGTAAATGCTTGTACTTCATCATTCCAAGCATTTATATATATATCATTTCTAATTTCAGCTTCTATTAATTGCCATTTAGCCATTTTTGCTTTTTTCCCCATAACCTCAGCTACTTTTATAGCTTTATCTATAGCAACCCAGCATAATACTTTAGAAAATGTAAAATGACGCTCTTCAGTTCTAAATTCCCAAATTCCTTTATCAGGCTCTTTCCAGTGTTTATTAACTACCCAAACAATCCCTTTTGTAATCGTCCAAAGTTCTTCTCCATTTTCAATATCAGTACTAAAATTTACCAATTGCTGATGAATAACATCCATTAAAATACCATAAATATCATTTTGCCTTTGTTGATAAGCTGCATTTCCAATCCGAACAGGCTTTGAGTTGTTATAACCGCTTAAATGATCTAATGTTTTCTCTGTAAGAAGTTTCTCTTTATTTATACCATACATTATTTGTAATTTCTCATCTTTATTGGGGATTAAATCAACAATAAATTGTAGGAATCGTTTTGACATTCTTTTATGCCCAAGTTCAGATAAAACTTTTATAACCATAGATGCATCGCGGATCCAACAAAACCTATAATCCCAGTTTCTTACCTCGCCTATAGTTTCAGGTAATGATGTTGTAGCCGCTGCTAAAACTGCTCCTGTTTTCTCATAACTCAACAACTTTAAAGTCATTGCACTTCTACTTATTTCTTTATTATAACGCTGGTAAGTAGGTGTGGTTTCCATCCAGTTTAACCAATATACTCTTGTTCTTTCTAATTCAAGATATATTTTTCTTAAGGTAGGTTTAAAAATTTTCTCATTATAGGCTATTAAAAAATAACCATCCTCAGTTAATTGTATTTCCTCACTTTTTTCAACTTTGTTTTTATCAAAACTGGTGTATAAAAACAACGTATCAAACTTTTCTTTATCTGTTAAGCTAACTAAGAAATCTGATTTTACGTGATGCTCTGTTTCTCCTATAGCATAATTTAATTTAGGATTATAATCAACTTTAAAAGTTGGTTTACCAGAAATATATTTTATGTAACGAATTATTTCTGGAGGCGAATGATATGCATTCCCTTCTTTTTTATATCGAGGCATAAAATCTAACACTTCAAAAGCATCTATCCCATTACTAAATGTTGTTACCAAAATACAGGTATTTTCAAAATATTTTTGTGTAATATTATAAGCATCATCTGTAATAAAACTAAAGCTCCCCCCTATTTTGTCGTCTAATAATTTAGCAAAAACTGAAGATGAATCAAACTCTGGTAAACAGCACCAATCTATAGCCCCTGTTTTAGAAATTAAAGCAGCACTTCTACAATTTCCTATAATTCCATAATTTAAATTTTTTGTCAAACTTGTCTATTTTATATGGTTAACTCTTAAAAATTTATTAAATTAACGAAAATCAATTTACAAAACAAAAACGCTAGATGAATAAAACAATAATTGTTTCCAACCGACTCCCATTACAAGTAAAATTAGAAGAAGAATCATTAAATATTGTGCCTAGTGTTGGTGGTTTAGCTACTGGAATGAAATCTGTTCATGCTGATGGTAATGGTATTTGGATTGGATGGTCTGGATTAACAGAGGAAGCTCTAAATCCTGAACTGTCTAAAAAAGTTGATAAAGCTATTTTTAAAGAGAAATGTGTTAGTGTTTCGTTAACCGAAAAAGATGTAGAAGATTTTTATTTTGGTTTTAGCAACAAAACCCTTTGGCCACTATTTCATTACTTTATGGAGTTTACCGAGTTTGAAAGAGATCAATGGATAGCTTATAAAAAAGTAAATCAAAAATTTGCAGATGTAGTTTTAGCAAATGTAAATGATGGTGATACTGTTTGGGTACACGATTACCAATTATTATTACTTCCGCAATTAATAAGAGATAAAAAGCCTAATATTTCTATTGGTTTCTTTTTACATATTCCTTTTCCTTCTTTTGAAATTTTTAGAACATTTCCGTGGAGAGAAGAACTCTTAAAAGGAATGCTTGGTGCAGACCTTTTAGGATTTCATACGTACGATTATGAGCGTCATTTTTTAAGCTCTATAAAACGTATCTTAAGGCTTGAAGTTAATTTTAACGAAATAGCTTATCGCGATAGAATGGTTAAAGTAGATTCTTTTCCTATGGGAATAGATTACAACAAATTTTACAAGGCTGCTTTTGAACATACCAATCAAGAAGAAAAAGAAAAATCAGAATTACAACGTAGGTTAGATGATCATATTGAGACCTCTCAAGACACTAAATTAATACTTTCTATAGACAGATTAGATTACACCAAAGGTATTCCTAACAGAATTAGAGCTTTTGAACATTTTTTAAATATATATCCACAGTTTAAAGAAAAAGTAAGGCTAATTATGTTAGCAGTTCCATCACGTTCTAACGTGCCACAATATCAAAAACTTAAAAGTGATACCGACGAATTAGTAGGGAGAATAAACGGAAAGTTTTCAACCGTAAGCTGGACGCCTATTTGGTATTTTTATAGGTCAGTTCCTTTTGAAAACCTCATCGATTTATACACCTCAGCAGATATTGCCTTAATAACTCCAGTTAGAGATGGAATGAATTTAGTGGCAAAAGAATATGTTGCCACCAGAACAAAAAAAGATGGTGTTTTAATTTTAAGTGAAATGGCAGGCGCAGCAAAAGAAATGAATGAAGCGCTTTTAATTAATCCGAATAATTTTGAGCAAATTGCAGATACTTTAAAATATGCTATCGAAATGCCTTTGGAAGAACAACAAACAAGAATGGAGTTTCTTCAGAAAAGGTTAGAACGTTATAGCGTTGAAAAATGGGCTGATGAGTTTATGGGTTCTCTTAAAGCTACCAAAAGTTTAGACTCTCTTATTGTTGCCAAAGAAATGAATAAGGCGAACGAAAATAATATGCTATCAAACTTTAAAGCTGCAAAAAAAAGACTTTTATTTTTAGATTATGATGGTACATTGGTAGGTTTTAAAAACAACCCTGCAGATGCAAAACCAGATGAACATTTAATCAATCTTTTAGATCGTTTAAACCAAATTGAAAACACCGATATTGTTATTATTAGCGGTAGAGATAGAGAAACTTTTGAAACTTGGTATGGTAATAAAAACTATCATTTTATAACCGACCACGGTGTATGGTTAAAACAAAAAAATAAAGAATGGAACATGTTAGAACGTTTAAAAAACGATTGGATGGAAAACATTCTTCCTGTTTTAGAAACCTTTGTAGATAGAACGCCTGGTACTTTTATCGAAAAGAAAAAATACTCTTTAGCATGGCATTATAGAAAAGCTGATCCGGAACTAGCACAAATAAGAACTATAGAAATAAATACAGTACTTACCAGTTTAATCTCTAATAACGATTTGTCTGTTTTAAAAGGAAACAAAGTCATAGAAATTAAAAGTAGTAGTGTAAACAAAGGAAAAGCTACCTCTAGATGGTTAACTCAAGATAATTATGATTTTATCTTTGCTATTGGAGATGACTGGACTGATGAATATATGTTTGAAGAATTACCAAATACTGCCTACACTGTTAAAGTAGGGGTTGTAAAAACCAAAGCTAAATACTACGTTAAAGACACCCTAAAAGTTAGAGATTTATTAAATTCATTTCTCTAATTAATATTAAACAAACTATATAACAACCCATATGAAAAATACATTAGATAAATTTTCAAAACAAGCTGCTATTTATAAAAAGTTTCGTCCTACATATCCAGCAGAATTGTTTGATTTTATATATTCTAAATGTTCAAATAAAGATGTTGCTTGGGATTGCGGAACAGGAAACGGACAAGTTGCCAGTATTCTTGCAGAGTCATTTAAAAAAGTATATGCAACCGATATTAGCGAAAAACAAATACAAAACGCAACCCGAAAAGAAAACATTTTTTATTCGGTAGATAGAGCAGAAAAAACTTCACTTCCAAGTAATAGCATCGATTTAATAACAGTTGGTCAAGCAATGCATTGGTTTGATTTTGCTGCATTTAATAAAGAAGCCAAAAGGGTATTAAAACCGAACGGAATTATTGCTATTTGGAGCTACGGTTTGTTACGTGTTAATACTAAAATAAATGAAATAATCGACAACTTTTATACGAATATAGTGGGGAAATATTGGAATGTAGAACGCAGACATATAGATAATAATTACGATTCTATACAATTTGACTTTGATGAAATTAACATCTCAGAAAAATTTCAAATTCAAGTAACTTGGTCTCTTGAACAACTAAAAGGGTATATAAATACTTGGTCTAGTGTTCAAAATTATATGGAACAAAATAATGGCAACAACCCTGTTGATGAACTGATAAAAGAAATAGCGAAAGAGTGGAAAACGGATGTAAAACAAATAACTTTTCCAATATTTCTAAGAATAGGTAATCGTAAAAGTTAAAAACCATTACAACCTCTACATCTTTTTTGTCGTACTAATACCCTATTTCTTTACACTTAATTAACAGCCCTCTTCTATAATTTTAAGAATTTTGTTGAATAAATTTTCCTTAGAATGAAATATCTTTTTACTTTCCTATTAACAATCATTACGTCAATAATTGTAGCACAAGAAAATTATGTTATTATACTTTCTTTAGATGGTTTTAGTGCAGATTATATTGAAAAATATAAGACAGAAAATATAGCTAGAATTGCAAAAAAAGGAGTTAGAGTTAAGCGAATGATTCCTTCAAATCCAACAAAAACATTCCCTAACCACTATACAATAGCAACTGGTTTATATCCTGATAATCATGGATTAATAGGAAACTCTTTTTATGCTCCAAAACTTAATAAAGAATACTCTTTAAGTAATAGAACAAGTGTAGAAAACGGAGATTTCTATGGTGGAGAACCTATTTGGAACACTGCCAAAAAAGCTGGACTAAAAATTGCATCATATTTTTGGGTAGGCTCTGAAGCTAAAATAAATGGAATGCAACCCGATATTTGGAAGAAATATAATAGTAATGTTACTTTTGAACAGCGTATAGATTCTGTTATTACTTGGTTAAAATATCCTAAAGAAAAAAGACCCAATTTAGTAATGCTGTACTATAATCAACCTGATAGCGCTGGTCATAAGTATGGCCCTAATAGTAATGAAGTAGCTAAACAAATTAATTATGTCGACAGTCAAGTTGGTAATTTATATAAACGCTTAATGGAATTACCTTTTGCTAAAAACATTAATTTCATTTTAGTCTCAGACCATGGAATGAGGAGTATTTCAAAAGACAAACAAATTATTTTAGAAGATTATGTTCCTAAAACATGGATGTTGGGTATATATGGTAATAATCCTGTTTATACTATTAGAGCAAAAAAAGATAACATAGATAATATTTATAAGCAATTAAAAAAAGTCAAAAATTTAATTACATACAAACGTGGGGAGGCTCCAAAAAAATATAATTTGGCAAACAACTCTAGAACTAATGATTTAATTGTAATAGGTAAAAAAGGATATAGTGTTTTTGCTACTCATGCCGATGGTCGTTATTTTGGTGGTACTCACGGATATTTAAATTGTGATAAAGAAATGAGTGCAGTTTTTGTAGCCTCTGGCAATGCTTTTAAACAAAACTATACTCAAAGAACTATTAAAAATATTGATGTTTACAATCTAATCGCTCATATTTTAGGAATTACTCCTGCTAAAAATGATGGGGATTTTAATCGTGTAAAAAAGCTATTAAGAAATTAATACTTATAGATTTTCTATTAGCTTTAACTTTGTTAACGTAGGAAACTCAAAATAATGAAAGTAGCTTTTACGAGAATACTCAGAAACAAAACTTTTTACCAAATGATAAATTCCTCAAAATTTACTTTGTCTAACTTGCGACAATGAAAGAATTGATAGAATATATTTTGCAGTTTGGCAACTTAAACCAACAGCAAATAGACTTTATTTCAAAAAAAGCAACTGAATTAGATCTTCAGAAAGACGCGTATTTTTCTGAAGCCAGAAAAATACCTAAACAAGTCGGTTTTATTGTTAACGGTGTTGTTCGTGGTTGTTATTATAGCAACAAGGGAGAAGAAATAACACGTTGCTTTATTAGTGAAAATAGTTTAATGGTAGATTATATTAATTTTGAGTCAAATACTGCTTCATCAGAATATCTGCAAGCCATTACCGACTGTAAACTTATTGTGTTTTCAAAACAAAATTGGGAAGAGCTTTCTCAAACCATTGTAGGTTGGGACAATATTAAAAACAAGATGGTTCAAATATGTATGTTTCAAAAATCTAGAAAAGGCCCAGTAATTTCACAAGATGCCACTACTCGTTATCTGGAATTTATGGAAAATTACCCATCTCTTATTAACCGTGTTCCATTAGCTTACATTGCTTCTTACTTAGGTGTTACACAACAATCATTAAGTAGAATAAGAAAAAATATTCGCTAAATCGCTTTTTACCAAATGGTAAACAGTTTCATTTTTAAACCTTGCAATTTTGCTTTATTAAATTTAAAAATGATGAAAATAAAATCTGCATTAATTACTGGTGCTAATAAAGGCATAGGCTTAGAAACAGCTAAACAACTTTCAAAAAAAGGACTATTCATTTACTTAGGGAGTCGAGATCTAGAAAAAGGAAAAGCAATAGTAAAAGAATTAAACGACAATGGCTTTGAAAATATAAAGGTTATTGAAATAGATGTTACTAAGCCTGAAATAATTTTATCTGCAAAGAAAATTATTGAAAAAGAACAAGGGCATTTAGATATTCTGATAAACAATGCTGGTATCAGCGGCATTGTACCGCAAAATGCACTAGAAACAAGTATAGATAATTACAAAGAAGTATTTGAAGTCAATTTATATGGTGTTGTAAGAACTACACAAAGTTTCATCGATTTGTTGCAAAAATCATCGGAGCCAAGAATTGTAAACGTAAGTACTAGCGTAGGTTCTCTTTCTCTTCAAAGCGACCCAAATTGGTCAGCTTATGACTATGCTAAATATACAGTCTATGCTTCGTCGAAAGCAGCCATGAATATGTACACAATACATTTAGCTTACGAATTGCGTAATACGGCTTTTAAAATAAATGCGGTTTGCCCAGGCTATACAAAAACCGATTTCACAAACCATCTCGGAGGTGAGGTTGAAGAAGCTGGTAAACGCATTATAAAATATGCTTTAATAGACCAAAACGGACCAACAGGTAAATTTTTCAGTGAAGAAACCAATCCTGAAACGGGAAAAGTTCCTTGGTAATTAAAAAAACAGCACATAACGAGGTCTAAGATTAATAGCGGTTTGGAGGTTAACCTGAATCGCTATTTTATTTTAATTACGTAAATTGTAAAATGAAAAAGTAGTGCGTCTTAATCTGCTACTTCACTTATCATAAACCGTTAAACATTTGAAAACTAAAATATGCCACACTTTGTATTAGATTGTTCAGAAAACATAATCAATTTAAAAGAACCTAAAGAAATTATGCAAACAGTTTATGATGCCGCAGAGGCAACTAACCTTTTTGCTAAAGGAGATATTAAGGTAAGAATTAATCCTTTTAAACATTACAATATCGGTAATACTCAAAACGATTTTATTCATGTATTTGGCAATATTATGGAAGGTAGAAACACTGCTCAAAAAAGTGAGTTATCAAAAAGAATAGTTACTGCATTAAATGAGTTGTTACCACAAGTACCTATTCTTTCAATTAATATTAGAGATTTTGAAAAGGCTACGTATTGCAATAAATCGATGATTTAAAAATCACACAACAAAAAAGAGATTAACGTTCTTGTAATCTCTTTTTTTTCTTATCTATGTTTAAAAAATCTATTCTAAAGCTCCTAAATAACGTTCTGCATCCAAGGCTGCCATACAGCCTGTACCTGCTGCAGTAACAGCCTGTCTGTACTCTTTATCTTGCACATCTCCTGCTGCAAATACACCTGGTAAGTTTGTTTTGGTAGATTTTCCTTTCGTAATTAAATATCCGGTGTCATCCATATCTAACACACCTTTAAAGATTTCGGTATTGGGTTTGTGTCCTATAGCAATAAACACACCTGTTACAGGAATTTCTGTTTTGTTGCCTGTTTGGTTATTAACAGCTCTTACACCTTCTACAACATTACTTCCTAAAACCTCATCTATTTCTGTATTATACATAACAGTAATATTTTTAGTCTTATCTACACGATGTTGCATTGCTTTAGACGCACGCATATGGTCTTTACGCACTAACATTGTAACTTTATTACAAATATTTGCCAAATAGGTAGCTTCTTCTGCGGCAGTATCTCCTGCTCCAACAACTACAACATCCTGTCCTTTATAGAAGAACCCGTCACAAGTAGCACAAGCAGAAACTCCACCACCAATTAAACGTTGCTCACTTTCTAAACCTAAATACTTAGCGGTAGCCCCTGTAGAAATAATTACAGTTTCGGCTTCCAACTCAGTAGTTTCATCTACTATTACTTTATGAATCCCTCCTATTTCTTTAGAAAAATCTACTTTAGTAACCATACCAAAACGCACTTCAGTTCCGAAACGTTCTGCTTGATTTTTTAGATCTTCCATCATTGCTGTACCGTCAGTACCATTAGGATATCCAGGGAAATTATCAACTTCTGTAGTCGTTGTTAATTGACCTCCCATTTGCATACCTGTATACATAACGGGTTTCATATCTGCTCTTGCTGCATAAATAGCTGCAGTGTATCCTGCTGGTCCTGATCCAATAATCAGGCATTTAATTTTTTCTGTTGTATTCGACATAGGGATTTATTTTATAGTTGACAAAAGTAATTTTTTTTTAAAAATTTAAAGCAACTTTATCAATATCTTTTGGTAATGAATATATAACTAAAAATAATTTTAAAAAAATAATTTTATTACGGAAAAACTTATATATTTGCAATCCTAAAATTAGATAACCTTTTTCGGGGTGTAGCGTAGCCCGGTTATCGCGCCGCGTTTGGGACGCGGAGGTCGCAGGTTCGAATCCTGCCACCCCGACTAAAATTAATACCAATAGAAACTAAAACCTTGTAAACTGTATGATTTACAAGGTTTTATGGTTTTTAGACTATCATAAGAATTGAATTAATATAGTTTAATTCGGTTAACAATTCGGTTAACAGTTAGCAAAGTAAAAAAGTGTTAACCGAATAGAAGCTTAAAATACTGTAATTGAAATAGTTGATTTGACTTTCGTCTCGATGAATGTTTAACAAAAAGACGACAACTATGCAATCACAAACCACCTTTAGCTTATCATTTTGGGTAAGCGCTTCACGTAAGATTAATAACCAAGTTTCTGTTTATGCTCGAATAACAGTAAACGGTAAACGTGCAAATATCAGTTTGCAACGAAAAGTAATTGTATCTGAATGGGATTCCAACAAAGGAAGAGCAAGAGGGAATAAACAAGAATCGCGGCTACTCAACAGATATTTAGACCAGGTTAAAAATAGAATCTATGAAGCTCACGATGAACTTGTAAAAGAAAAAGCGTTTATTTGCGCCCAATCCATTAAAGCAAGGTTTCTAGGAGAAGATAACGAAGAATATTCTCTACTTACATTGGTTGATTATCACAACACCCAAATGAGTGAATCTTTAAGTTATGGTACTTTAAAGAATTACTTCACAACTCAAAAGTATATCAAGCTTTTTCTAGCCAAAAAGAAAATCCAAGATATCTACTTATCTCAATTATCGTTTCGTTTTCTGGTTGACTTTGAAAAGTTCTTACGTTCCTATGTTCCGGAGGACCATCAAAAGCAAATGGAAAACAATACGGTTATGAAGCATATCCAACGACTTCGTAAAATGGTTACATTAGCCTATAAAATGGAATGGATAGATAAAGACCCATTTATAAAATTTAAGCCAACGTACATTAAGAATGAGCGCGAGTTTTTAAGTGAAGATGAACTGCAAACTATTATTGAAAAAGAATTTGAAATTGAGAGACTTGAGCTTGTTAAGGATTTATTTGTTTTTAGTTCTTACACAGGTTTATCATATATAGATGTCATGAACCTCAACGAAGATAATATCACATTTGGTATCGATGGTGGCAAATGGATTATCACTAATAGACAAAAAACGCATAACAAAGTAAAAATCCCATTATTACCAATTGCTGAAGAAATAATTCAGAAATATAAAGGGCATATTAAAACCAAGAAAACTAAAACCTTATTTCCTAATATTTCAAACCAGAAGTTAAACTCATACTTAAAGGAGATAGCAGACTTATGCAAAATCAAAAAGAACCTTACTTTCCATATTGCGCGTCATACATTCGCCACCACAATAACATTAAGTAACGGTGTACCCATTGAAACTGTATCAAAGTTACTTGGCCATTCTAAAATTGCTACAACTCAAATTTATGCTAGAGTAATTGAGCGCAAAGTTAGTCATGATATGGAAGCTTTAAAAAAGAAATTAACGATTAATAAAAAACAAAAAATCGTATAGCCTTTAGTTCGTTAAGATAGACATTCAAAAAACAACTCTTAGGTTACTATAAAAGTTATTTGTTTAGCCAAGCTTTAAACTCTGCTGCTTTATTCTTACTAATAATAATATCAGCATCAGTTTTTGGTAAAACGTCTATTTTTAACTGGCTATTTCCATATCTTATAATTTTATCAATAGCATTGATTGATAAAATATTTTGTCTATTTGCTCTAAAAAATAACGTTTTATTTAAACTATTATACAGTTCATCAAGACTACTATTACTTGTTGATTTTTTTCCATCTAAACTTACTACATAAGTAATCGTGTTTTCTGTATAGATATATGCTATTTGTTCAATTAAAAGAGGTAATAATTCGTTTTTAGAATAGGTCAATATTCTATGCTTATCAGAACTCTCATTTTCAGTTGAATTTATAGATTCATCAGATTTAATTTTGGTTTTGTAGTTTACTAGATCATGATTTAATTTAGAAAGACTTAATACTTCATCAGATAGTTCTTCATTCTTTAATTCTAATCTATTTTCATAGCTACTTCCTATTAGTCTTACTGTAAAGAATGAAAGAATAACAATTAAGGTTCCTGTTATAGCGTAGACTATGATAAATTTGTTTTTTAACTCACTAATTAGTTCTTTAATTTTTTTAGTGTTAGCGTGTGCAGCTACAATCCAATCTGTATTCTTAACCGGGTACACATAGATAATTTCAGATTCTCTACTTTCTTCACTAAAAGTTCTAATTCCCCCACCTTCTTTTTTGTTTTTTAGGTAATAGTAAAAATCTTTTGAAGTTGCATCATCATTAATTGTAGAAATAAATGATTCTTCTGGAGTAGCATATTTTCCAACCCTTTCAAGGTTTGGGTGGCAAATCTCTTTTCCTGACCAATCAAACATACAAATAAAACCAGTTTCATTGTCTGTGTTTTCTATACTCTTTTGAATATTATTAATGACGTCTTTTTCAGGAACACCATTATTTAATTGAGATGAAATCATATAAGAAAACTCTTTGGCTTCTCTTTTACTAGATTCCATTTGTATTTCTAAAAGTTGCTCAGTATTTACATCTATAAGATAGTTCATGCTGTAATAGCCAACTAAGTAAACAATAAAAAGTAAAGATGTAAAAGTGAATAGATAAAGCTTGTCTTTTTTCATTTTAGAAAATCAAATTGTAATAATTCCTTCTCTACAAATTTAGTTATTCATAATAAACTAAATGTTCTCAAAAATTATTATTTCAATAATTTTTCAGCTCTTTTTTTTCCTTTTCAACCTCTTATTTTTCCCTCTTATAAAGATTTATAGTGTAGAGACTCTGTGTAATTGCTTGATTTGCTGAAAATTTTAAAACAATTAACATTAAAAGAAAATGAAAAAAATTATTACAAAAGGTGCCTTCTTTTTTATGGCATTAACGGTTTTACTACAAAGTTGTAGTAGTGATGATGATAACAATTATGTTGATCCAGAACCAAGTGGAGCAACAGTTCAGTTATCAAATAATTCTACATTAGGAAGTATTTTGACAGACGCAGAGGGTAAGACTCTCTATTTCTTTTCAAAGGATACTAAAGATACTTCAGAGTGTTTAGGGGGGTGTGTAGATATTTGGCCAATATTTTATTCAGAGAACTTAACGGTAGGTTCAGGCTTGAACGAATCAGATTTTGCAACTATTACACGTACAGATGGTGAATTGCAAACAACTTACAAAGGATGGCCGTTATACTACTTTGATAATGACAACGCTGCAGGTGATACCAACGGAGAAAATGTAAATAATATTTGGTACGTAGCCAAACCAGATTACTCACTAATGTACGCGAAGGCACAATTAGTAGGTCATGATGGCAATAACTATACAAGTAATTACACCGTAGGTGACGAAGAAACAAGTTATATCGTTGATATCGATGGAAGAACATTATACACCTTCATGAATGATACAAACAATACCAATAATTTCACTAATCCAGACTTTTCAAATAATGGTGTTTGGCCAATTGCTGAAATTACCTTAGACCAAATACCAAGTATTTTAAACAATGGTGATTTTGGAACAA
>NZ_VNIA01000004.1:0-176708 GCF_008124875.1 Tenacibaculum adriaticum | reverse complement strand
TCACTAATCCAGACTTTTCAAATAATGGTGTTTGGCCAATTGCTGAAATTACCTTAGACCAAATACCAAGTATTTTAAACAATGGTGATTTTGGAACAATCGATGTTTATGGCAGAACTCAATTAACCTACAAAGGATGGCCACTATACTACTTTGGTCAAGATTCAGTTCGTGGTGATAATAAAGGGGTTAGTTTTCCAGCACCAGGTGTTTGGCCAATTGCTAATGTAAATACAACTACAGCACCTACAGTTGTTCCACCAACAGTTCAACTATCAACGGATGCTCAATTAGGCAGTATTCTAACAGATTCAGATGGCAATACCCTTTACTTCTTTTCTAAAGATACTAAAGACACATCTGTTTGTTTAGGTGGGTGTGCAGATATCTGGCCGATATTTTACTCAGATGATTTAGTAGTAGGTTCAGGTTTAAATGCTGCAGATTTTGCTACCATTACACGTACGGATGGCGAGTTGCAAACAACTTACAAAGGATGGCCATTATATTACTATTCTAGTGATAATGCAGCTGGTGACACCAATGGAGAGGATGTAAACAATGTTTGGTACGTAGCTAAGCCAGACTACTCACTTATGTATGCTAAAGGACAATTAGTTGGTCACGATGGCAATAACTATACAAGTAATTACACCGTAGGTGACGAAGAAACTAGTTATATCGTTGATATCGATGGAAGAACATTATACACCTTTATGAATGATACAAACAATACCAATAATTTTACTAATCCAGACTTTTCAAATAATGGTGTTTGGCCAATTGCTGAAATTACCTTAGACCAAATACCAAGTATTTTAAACAATGGTGATTTTGGAACAATCGATGTTTATGGTAGAACTCAATTAACTTACAAGGGATGGCCATTATACTACTTTGGTCAAGATTCAGAAAGAGGGGATAATAAAGGAGTTAGTTTTCCAGCACCAGGTGTTTGGCCAATTGCTAATGTAAATACAACTACAGCCCCAAATTAGATTAATAGCAGTTTCATTTTGAGTGACAACAATAAAAACATTTAATACACAATGCAATTTATAAATATGAAGAAATTATTGATAGGAATAATATTGATTATCACAATCATAATAATTGGATATCAATTTAGAGAAGTGGTTCCTAATCCTGAGGTGACTTCTGATTTTACAGAAGCTTCAACTGAAGTAAAGGAAATCATCAGGACTTCATGTTATGATTGTCACTCAAATGAAACTAAAATATCTTTTTACAATAAGATTCCTTTTATAGCTGAAATGGTAAGAAAGGATGTCACAGAAGGAAGGGCTAAACTGAATTTTTCTGAATGGGATAAATATTCAGAAAAAGAAAAGAAAACTATTCTTTATAACATTTTAACTAAAGTTAAAAAGAATATAATGCCACCTAAAAGCTATTCATTTATACATCCTGAAGCAGAAATTGATGAAAAAGAATTAGCAGCTCTCGAAACATACATTAAAGGTCTAGATAACGATTTAGAAATAAAGGATTCTGGTGCAAACGAATTAGATTTCGAAAGCGACTACAATAAATGGGTAGATAACCAAGGAAAAAAGAAAATAGTCAAAAATGCACCAAATGGTATTGAGTTCCCTAATGATTATAGAAGTTGGCAAGTCGTAAGTAGCTCTTTTCGAAAAGATCATAATTCTTTACGTGTGATTTTAGGTAATGATATTGCAATAAATGCAATTAAAGAAAACAAGATAAACCCATGGCCAGATGGTGCCATTTTAGGTAAAGTTGTTTGGAACCAAAGATCAGATGAAAATTGGGAAGCTGCTGTTGTGCCATCAACATTCATTCATGCAGAATTTATGTTTAAAGATTCGAATAAATACAAAGATACCAAAGGTTGGGGTTGGGCAAGATGGGTTGATCAGGAATTGAAACCTTTCGGGAAAGATTCAAACTTCTCTCAGAGCTGCATCGAATGTCATGTTCCGGTAAAAGACAGGGATTATGTATTTACCACACCTTCTATTTTTCCTTAACAAAAAGATGTTTGATTAGTAGTTTGTTAATTGTTAACAGGAAGATATTAACGATTATATCTTCCTGTTATATTAATCCAAGAAAAATGAAAAATAAAAAATTTTTAAAAAGTTTAATGTTAATAATATCGTGTGTTATTGTCTTTTCTTGTGAAAGTTATGTTGAAGAAGACTTTCAAGAATTAGTTCAAGACTGTGATCCAAACACATCATTTATTAACCAGGTTAAACCAATAATAGATAACAACTGTGTGAGCTGTCATAATGGTAATCAATTTCCGGATTTAAGAACATACAATGGGGTTAGTGCTAATTCTGAAATAGTGAAAGAACAAATTGTCAATAGAACAATGCCAATAGGTGGTTCTTTAACAAATGAAGAAATTGATTTAATAACATGTTGGATTGAAAATGGTTCGCTAAATAATTAATCATATGAAACTAACTAAACGAAAAAAAATAGGATTTACACTTCTATTCATTGGGGTGTTAATTATATCCTTAGCGCTTAGTCAGTATTATAAGCCCCACATAGATGTTTATAATGCTAATCCAGATATAATTACAAATGCTACTGATTTATTGTATGAATTTGAGAATGATGAAGAGGTGGCTAATAAAAAGTTTTTAGATAAGATTATTCAAGTAAATGGACAAATATCTAAAGTAGAAGCTTCAGAGAATAACGACATCATATTAACTCTCAAAAATCAAAAAGATGGTTTAGGAACTGTTATTTGTAATCTATCAACAAAAGAAAATAAGAAATTAATAAATCTTAAAGAAGGTCAAATTGTTAGTGTCAAAGGTATCTGTACAGGGTACTTAATGGATGTTATTTTGGTCAGATGTAACGTTGTAAATAATTAAATAAAATGAAATATATTTTATCAGTATTAGTATGCTTTTTACTAATAAACAATTTAAAAGCACAAGATAGGTACCTAACAAAGCAAGGTACAATATCATTCTTTTCACATTCACCTGTAGAAGATATTGAAGCTGTTAACAATCAGGTATTAAGTATTGTTGACATAGAAACAGGTGATGTCGCTATTTCAGTATTAATGAAATCTTTTATGTTCGAAAAGTCCTTAATGCAGGAACATTTTAACGAGAATTATATGGAGTCAGATAAGTTTCCTAAAGCAAAATTTAAAGGTGAAATTATCGATTTTGAAAATTTAGAAAACAAAAACAAAGTATCAATTCAAGGAGATTTAACGATTCATGGTATAACTAAAAAAGTTAAGGTAGAAGCAGGTATTGAGATTGATAAAGATAGTGTGGTATTAAAGGGTGTATTTACTGTTTTAGTAGCCGACTATGAGATAAAAATTCCTTCTGTAGTAAAAAACAACATAGCAAAAACCATTGAGATTACATTTTCACTAAACCATAAAAAAATTAAATAAATTATTATGAAAAATATTTTAATAATAGCTTTATTGTTTTCATTTAATAGTCTTTTCTCGCAAGACGACCTTATGGATGTACTTGATAATGAAACCCCAAAACATAAAGAGTTTGTATCATCTACATTTAAAGGGACAAGAATACTAAATGGGCACTCAATAGAAAACAGAAAAAAAGGAACATTAGAGTTTCTAATTTCTCATAGGTTTGGTAGAATTAATCAAGGAATTGATGAATTATTTGGATTAGATCAATCTAATATTCGGTTCGCATTTGAATACGGTGTATCCGATAGATTAATGTTGGGTTTAGGTAGGAGTTCATTTAAAAAAACCTATGATGGATTTTTTAAATATCAGTTAGTTAGGCAAACAAGAGGAGTCAAAGCCTTTCCTTTAAGTATCTCATTGTTTGGTAGTGCTGTTTATAAAACACTAAAAGATTACGATCCAGAAAATAAACCAGATTTTAATAGAAAACTCGCATACACCTCTCAAGTATTAATAGCAAGTAAGATAAATAATTCCGTTTCAATACAGATAACACCTACCTACATTCATAATAACTCAGTAAGAACTAACCAAGATCCACACGATATTTTTGCGGTAGGATTAGGTAATAGAATAAAGTTAAGTAATAGGGTAACATTAAATACCGAATATTTCTACACAGCAAATCCTTTAAAGTCTATTAAAGCAAAAGATGCTTTAGCTATTGGTGTAGATATAGAAACAGGAGGGCATGTATTTCAACTCATTTTGTCTAATTCAATTACAATGATTGAAAGAGACTTTATTACTGAAACTACAAATGATTTTTTTGAGGGAGGAATTCATTTTGGTTTCAATATATCAAGAGCATTTCAAACAGGAGGAAAAAAGAAAAAGAAAGATTTTTAGATTAATTAATTGAAATGCGATTAAATGCTGGGTGAATTTGAGAGGCAACTAAAAAATCTTTTGAATATCACCCAGTTGTTTTTAAAACAGTAAAAAATGTTTAAAAAATCATTTAAGGTAAACGGACAAGAAGATATTGATGATTTTATGTTGATGATTGATGCAACTTATCACAAGTACTCAGATCTAACTAGAAAAGATTTTTTTGCAAAAAACAGCGAAAAAATATTTAAAACTAATAATTCTGACAAGTTAGAATTTGAGATTAAAAACCAATCACTAAATAAAATCAAAAACTTATATTTTACCAATATATTCAAAGTAGACATTCAAATTTTGAACATAGATTTTGATTTATCTATAATTAAAATAAAGCATAATTTTTTCAATCAAAAAGGAGAACTGTGCGCAATTTTAAGTTGTAATATTCATTGGTATGTTAAAGTCATGACATATTGAAAACTTGATGCCTTTTGTATTTGTTTTAGGGTTTGGAAAAGAATATTATAAGAATTGTTAGAGAGTTTGAAGCCAAAATTGAATTACTAGAGTCAGAAATAGAAAATACAATTAATAAAGCAGAAGAGGGTATAAAAATCACAAGAAAAACTTTAAATAAACTTAGGGAGGTAATTAGCAATAGTGAGTTTAAAAGTATCAAAAGTGAGATAAACTTTTTTAAAAACATCAAGCCACTTATATATAGCAAGTTAATTTACTATGTAAAACTCTTCTATATTGAAAGTAAAAGACCTAGAGGTAGTTCTAAATCTCAAATTAAATATTTCAATAGTCAAATAGATAAGCTTCAAAATTATTTTAATGATAATTTAGAGTTTTATCATTATTACAGAAGAGGTGCAACATTTTTAGATGAGCATTACTTCTTAAGAGGAAAGGCAGATATTCGCCTTTTTCCAAATTCACTAGCCTTTTTTTATGACCATCAATTTGCAACAAGTCACGATACAACCGTATCAACGATCATCGCATATGATATGCTAATAATTTATTTAAAAACTGAAGCTGATAAAATAGAAAACAATACAGGAATGGAAATAGGATTAAATACATTTCAAAAACAATCAGATATGATGTGGTCAGCCAACAAAACTGATTTAGTTGAGTTAATATATGCGCTATATGCTTTAAGAGCTATTAATAGAGGGACTGTAGATATAAAAGAAATAGCATTAATGTTTGAGAACATGTTTAATGTAGAATTAGGAGATTATTACAGAACCTATTTAGAAGTGAGGTCAAGAAAAATAAACCGAACCAAGTTTTTAGATAAACTAAGAGAAGCTTTACTTCAAAAAATGGACGAGCAAGATCAATAAATCACCCAACTTGGGTGTTCATTGTGAATAAAGTCTACTAAATCACTTCATATTTGTCAAACGAAAGTCAAATTAACTAAAAGGTTATTAGAAGAAATGAAATTCTGAAGATAGCCTTGAAAGTTATCCCGAACTTGTTTCGGGACCTCATTATTAATTTAAAAATTATTAATAGCTACTGCTACGAATGAGAGTTCAAGGCGGTAGCTATTTTAACTAAAATCGTTTAAAATGGCAGCAACAATTATCACTACCGAAGACTTACGAGAATTCAAAGAAGAATTACTCGAAGATATTAAAGCAATCATTAACCACCAATCAGGTTTTGCACCTAAAAAGTGGCTCAAATCACCAGAAGTTCGCGATCTGTTAAGTATCTCACCAGGAACATTACAAAATCTTCGTATCAATGGAACACTGCCCTACACTAAAGTCGGTGGAGTCATCTATTACGATTACGAAGAAATTTTAAAAGTAATGGAAGAAAACCGAATCCATAACAAATTTTAGTGTCATTGCGAGAAGCGTAGCGACGTGGCAATCTCACTCATATGCAAGAAGTAAACTACAGGATCGAGCGTTTAAAAAACATCCAGTGGGTGTTTTTAGCGAAGAGGCCAGCTGGCGCATTGGTGTTTAAACTATAGAACTAATATGCAAGACGTTAATTATATTAAACATCTAAATTCAATCTTTATCCAATTCTCAAAAGATAATCGATTAAATCCAACCCACATAAGCTTATACATAGCATTATTTCAGTTGTGGAATTTAAATCGATTTTTAGAAGAGTTTTATATAAACCGAGATGAGGTCATGCAATTATCTAAAATAGGTTCAAAATCTACCTACCACAGATGTGTTAAAGAATTAAGTCATTGGAAATATATCATCTATTATCCATCGCATAACCCATTTAAGGGCAGCAAAATTAAGATGTTCAATTTTGAGACAAGCTCTAAACAAGTGGTGGACTCATACAATCCTAAAAATGGACAAGCACTGGTATCTATTAATAAACATATACAAACTAATAAAAACATTAATAAACTAGACCGGCCAAAAAATGGAAAAGAAGTCATTGATTTTTTCAAAAAAGAAAATTGGCCAATAATTGAAGCTCAAAAATTCTTCAATCATTATCAAGGCATAGGCTGGAAAGTAGGAGGCAAAACAAAAATTGTCAATTGGCAATCAACAGCTCGTAATTGGATGCTAAAAGCTGAAGAAATAAAAACAGAAAAAACACAAAAGGGAGTTAGCCAAAACCAAGACAACCTTAAGACTAGTAAAAATAAAAACTATAATGAACCTTTATGAGCAATCTACAACCACATATAATTCGAGAAGGAAGTGTTCAGTACTGTTTAGGAGAATTTAAAGACAATAACATTTCATACGATTTCAAAAAGATATTAATTTACCTAGATGCAAAAGGAAAACTATTGTTTGGGAAAAACTTCAAAATTTATGAAGAAGATGAGGTCGTACTATACAAGCTATGCATTTATTTTATTAGAGATTTTGAAGCATGCAAAAAATTAGAAATAGATCCAAATAAAGGCATTTTATTATCAGGACCTGTTGGATGTGGTAAAACAAGTTTAATGAAGTTACTTCGTCACATAGTGCCTCATCACAAACCGTATGAAATCATTCCAGCAAGAAACATAACTTTTGCGTTCAACAATATTGGCTTTAAAACCATTGAAGAATATGGCAATAGTAGTTTTTATTGTTTTGATGATTTAGGTGTAGAAACAACCGGAAGACATTTTGGTAAAGACTGCAACGTTATGGGAGAAATTCTGTTATCACGTTACGATTTATTTCTAAAACGAAATATTAGAACTCATGCAACTACCAACCTTAACGCCCAAGAACTGGAAGAAAGATATGGTAATCGTGTACGTTCAAGAATGCGTCAACTCTTTAATTTGATAGCTTTTGATAAGGAAACTATTGATAAGAGGGTATAACAATTTCTTCATGTCTTATATTATTTCATAAAAATTTTGTATGGAAGTACCAGGTTATTCCATGCAAATAATATATTTTTGAGTATTTTAAAGGTTTTTTATGAATTTTATAGATTTATTTTCTGGAGCAGGTGGTTTATCTGAAGGTTTTATTAAGGCTGGTTTTAATCCAATCGCTCACGTAGAAATTGATTCTAATGCTTGTCAAACTCTAGAAACAAGATTAATATTCCATAAACTTCAAAGAGAGAATCAATTAAATTTTTATTATGATTATTTATTAGAGAAGATTTCAAGAGAAGACTTTCTTTTGAAATATAGTAATAAAGAAATTTCTAATTCAGTAATTAATACAGCAATCGGTGGTGAGAATAATAAAGAAATTTTTAATATTATAAACAAGTTAGTTGGTGCTCGAAGTATTGATTTAATAGTTGGTGGCCCACCATGTCAAGCCTATTCATTAATTGGTAGAGCTAGAGACAAAAATAAAATGAAAGATGATTCAAGAAATTATCTTTATAAAGAATATGCAAAATTTTTAAAAGAATATAGACCTAAAGTATTTGTATTCGAAAATGTCCTAGGTTTAATTACTGCAAATGAGGGTAAGTTCTTTAAAAATATGAAATCATATTTTAAAAGAATAGGTTATGAGTTGGATTATTCAATAGAAACATCATCAGATTATGGTGTACTTCAAAAAAGAAAGAGAATTATTCTTATAGGTTGGAGAAAAGACGTTGATTTTGAATTCCCTACTTTTGATAAGGTTACGAATGATTGGACAGTTACTGATTTACTGACTGACCTGAAAAAGCTTAAACCAGGAGAACAAAATAAAATAACAAAGTACAAAACTGATACGACAAATTATTTATCAAAATTTGATTTACGAAATGGTGTTGATTTTGTTACACAACATATAGCAAGACCACATAATCATAGAGATTTAGAAATCTATAAAATTGCTATTAAAAAATTTGAAAAGGGAGAAAGATTAAAATATCCTGACTTACCAGAAAGGTTAAAAACGCATAAAAATCAAAAATCTTTTGTTGATAGATACAAAGTAGTTGATTCTGAAGGATTGTCACATACTATGGTAGCTCATATCGCAAAAGATGGTCATCATTATATATATCCTGATAAAAAACAAGTGCGTTCATTATCAGTTAGGGAAGCAGCTAGAATTCAATCATTTCCTGATGATTTCTTTTTTGAAGGAGGAAGAACTTCAGCTTTTAAACAGATAGGTAATGCAGTACCGCCACTTATGGCTAAAGAGATTGCAAATAAAATACATGAACAGTTGATTAATGAGTGAAATAATTAAACATAATAACGATAAGGATAGAATAATTGAGAAACCATTCAAAGCTAGGGCTCGTCTTTTACCTCAATTAGGAGATATGCTCATCAAAAGTGAAGATGTAGCATTTCTTGAATTAATTAAAAATTCTTACGATGCCGATGCTGACGAGGTTAAGGTTTTAATGGAAAAAATAACTAGCCCAAAAGAAGGGATAATTATTATAGAGGATAATGGTGTAGGCATGGATTTAGATTTGATTCTAAATGTATGGTTAGAGCTTGCTAGTGATTTTAAAACAAAACAAGTTAAGGATTCTCTTCCCACACTAAAAGGTAGATTACCTATTGGGGAAAAAGGTATTGGCAGATTAGGTGTTCACAAATTGGGTAATAAAATTGAATTAATAACTAAAAAATTAAATAGTAAGGAAGTTCACGTAAATATAGATTGGCGCGAGTTTGAAAAAGGAGGTTATTTAGAAGACGTTCCTGTCAAAGTTATTGAGAAACATACACCCGAACATTTTTTGAACGGAAACAAAGGGACTTATATTGCAATAACTGATTTTCAAGAAAAAACTAAATGGACTCGTGGAAAATTCAGAGATATTTTAAGAACTGTAACATCATTTACTAGCCCATTTGAAGAAACAAATGAAAGTTTTAAGCCAACCATTGAAATTTTAGATAATCCAGAGTGGAAAGAAGATATAATTACTTGGGAAGATGTAAAAGATTATTCTATAATTCAATTTGAAATTGAAATATCAGGAGAAGAGATTACAAAATTTCATTATAAGTATGAACCATATTCTGTTTTTGAAAAAGCCAAGGAGAGAACAATAAAGTATGGAGAGTTTAAAGATGAAAATGGTAATTTAAAATTTTTTGATGATAAATTAGTTTCAGCAAATAAAACAGTTTTAGAAGACACAAAAAAAGCCGAACCTATTGATGTATCTGGTTTAGGTACTATTAAGTTTAAAGGATATATCTTTAATTTAGAAGCATTTGTTATAAAAGATACTGTTAGTGATAAGAAAGGACTAAAATCTTATTTATCAGAAAGTAGTGGTGTCAAAGTATATCGTGGTACAGAACCAAATGAAAATAATGAAGCTAGTTTTGTTAGAGTTTATAATTATGGCGAACCAGGTAATGATTGGTTAGGACTAAATTTAAAGAGAGTAAATTTTTCTTCCAGTATTAGTAATAATTTGATTGTTGGAGGTGTTTTTTTAGATAGAGAGAGTACTAAAGAATTACAAGAAAAAACAGATAGACAAGGTTTTATAGAAGATGAGAATTATAAAAACTTTAGAGATGCAATCAATCATAGTGTCAGTGTTATAGATATATTCAGAAGAGCAGATGTTAAAGCTCTGAGAGATTTGTATGGTCCTAAAGGAGGCGAAGAACCAGTTATATCATCAATTAACAAGCTACGTACTTTAGTAAATGAAAAGATAAAAAGCGACAAACCTTTAAATATTGCCTTAAATAAATATATTAATGACATAGAATCAAGTTACAATACTATTCAAAGTCAGTTAATAAAAACGGCAAGTGCAGGTTTGAGTTTAGGAATAGTTTTGCATGAAATAGAAAAAGTTATTGGAGAACTTTTACATATAATAAAAAATGAAGATTCAAATAATGTAGCAGAACTGATTAAAAGACTAAACAAGCTTGTAAAAGGTTATGCGGAGATTTTTAAAAAATCAAACAGAAATAACATAGATGTAAAAGATGTAATTGAGGATGCTTTATTTTCAGTTGAATTTAGATTGAGAGCACATGAAGTTGAAGTTATAAAGGAATATGAAAAATCAAAAGCTAATATTAATTTAGCTAAAGGTCTTATAGAAGGAGTACTAATAAATTTAATTGATAATTCAATTTATTGGTTAGAGATTGCTAAAAAAGAACATAAGACGATTTCTCAAAAGAAAATATTTATAAATATTGAGGAAACAGAAAAAAATATTCATTTAATAATAGCTGATAATGGTACAGGTTTTTTATTAAGTAAAGACGAGATAATTCAACCTTTTGTTACTGGTAAAAAATCAGGCATGGGTCTTGGTTTACACATCGCTAATGAAATAATGTTATCTCATAAAGGCAAATTAGATTTTCCTGATTTTAGAGATTATACAGTACCTGAAGAATTCAAAAAAGGAGCCATTATAAGCTTGATTTTTCCAAAATAATTTCACTAAATGATTCAACAATACTTTAAAACTGGCAAAACAATCGTAATCGATGATCAATATGAAGAAGCAAAACCTTTGTTAGACGCCTTAACAAGATTACATATCCCTTTTATTTATTCACAAGGTAAACCAAATTCTAAATTTCCATTACCAGATAGGAAAAATCCATTTCACTATAATTTAGTTTTTATGGATTTGAATTTAGATTTTAAATTTACTGGAGGCTTAAGTACTGAAGGAAATCAAAAAACATTTAAAGGTCTACATTCACAAATACTAAACAATCTATTAAAAAATGACAACAGAAGTTTTATTTTGATTATATGGAGTAATGAAGAAGAAGAATATAGAGATCATTATTTAAACATATTTGAGGATGAAGAGAAGTATAGGACAGACAAAAGACCATACAAAATAATTTCATTATCAAAACCAGATTTTTTTCAAGAACAAGAAGATGGTACATTTAAGTTTTTAGAGGAAAAAGAAACAGAACTTAAAGAAAAAATCAATAAAGAGCTTTCAAAATTAGAAGCGTTTAATCTTTTATGTGAATGGGATAAGGTTGTTTCGCAATCAGCAGGTGATGCTATTGATGACATTATGGGGTTAGTAAATAAGATTCCAGATGAAAATCAAAGAGAAGAGCATTTAGCAAAAATACTCACGGCAATGTCAATTGCTTATTCAGGAGATAAAGGTTATTTAAATTTTAATTCAAATCAAGAAAGAACAGATTCTGTTCTTTTGACATTGACTCAATTACTCAATGATGATATTGATAGAAATGTATTGAACCAAAGACAACAAGAATTTACTGGTTGGAAAGCCAAAGATACATCAGAAATTAATCAAATTAGAAGTGATATTAATCCTTCATTGTTAAATAATAAGCTTTTAATTTTTCAACCAAATAAATCTGATTTAACAGGGTCGGTTTATAAATCAAAATATGTTAATGTTGAATTTAAGGATATTTTTACTGATTCTATAAATAAAGATAAGGCCTGTAAACAGTTTTTAACTAGGTATAAAAAATGGTATAAAATTAAAAATTTAGACCAAGCAATGACTAACATCATTAGAGAAAGTTATTGTGATAAATACATTTATAACCGTTCCACGCCTATTGAAATTAACCTATCGCCACTTTGTGATATTGTTCAAGATAAAATAGTTTACCATAGAATAGTTTCTGGATACATAATGCCTGCATCTTTTTATAATTCAACAAAAAGTGATTTAGCCTATTTTGTAAAAAGTCCTGTATTCAATTATGATGGTAATGATGTATTTATAGGTTTAGATTTAAGACACCTTGTTTCATGTACTAAAACCGATATAGAACAAAAAGACTATTTATTCACCTTAAGAACAAATTTGGTTAATGATATTCAAACTAAATTAGCTTCTCATGTTTCTAGATTAGGGGTTTTAAACTTATAAATGAAGATGTTTAAATAAATCCCTTTATTTATGTCACCTTCAGAATCTTTAAAAAACATATTAGAAGAAGAATCAAAAAAACTCAAAGAACTTTTTGATTACCCAAGCTATTTAGCTATCCACAATATAGTTAGACGAATGGATATCGTCATTCCTTTATCTTCTAGAATTTCAAGCAGTCCTCAAGATGATTATGCTGAATTTAGAGCTTTTTTCGATTATGGCTGGTTACCACTACTCAAATTCTATTATTCAAAAATCAATTTAAGTGATAGGCTTCCTTTTACATTAGTGACTAAAGAAATATTATCTATTTGTGATACAAGTATTTCGTATAGTGGTAAAATAGAATTTTGCAAGCAATTGTTGAATTTTGAAAAGGCAGATTTAATAAAAATCAATAGAGTAAGTGACAAAGAATTTTCATTTACATACTTGCATAAAGATTCAGGTATTGAACAATTTGACAATATAAGTTTGAATTTTTATAAAGATCGTATTGTTGAAAAAATAATTGAAGCGAAGAAAAAAGAGAAACCGTTTGATGAAAAATATATAAAAGAAGAAGTTAGGAGAATAGTTAATAGTCCTGATGGAAATATGATTATCTATCATACTACAGAAGAAATTGACGACTACTATAATCAGCAAGGTCATTTTCATATGTTAAGAACACAAGGCTACGATGAATTTGATACCAAAGATACTTTTGGAGGTATTGAGTATTGGAGGTATGTTGATCTTATTGAAATTCTAATGGGATCAGCTTTAATGAGAATAGATGCTTGTTTAGAATTACAAAAAAAATTAGAATCAATTGATTTGCATAATGTACTTTCCTATACTTATTATAAAGATAAAATAGCTGCTAATTTCTCTAACTATTTGGATTTAGATAAAGGTGTTGTTGAACAAATTATGTCCTGTCTCACACTTACAAAAGATAATTATGAATATTATCTTGATTATCCTTCAGCGCCACCACCAATTTTTTTCCAAGTTGCAGATAATTTATTAATTACTTCAATTGCTGGATCTTTAACAAATCCAATAGTTTTATTGAATAAAGAGTTAAAGAGAAAGTATAAAAAAGATTATGATAAGGCAGTAAACAACAGAGAAGATAGATTTCGTAACGAATTGTTTATGTTCTTTCAAAACAACCGGATTGTAAAAGTTTCGAGAGGAATAAATATTTCATTCAATGGCATACATACAGATATCGATGCAGTAGCCTATGATACAAAAACAAAAACATTAGGTTTATTTCAACTAAAATGGCAAGATAGGTATCATCACTCAATGAAAGAAAGATACAGTCGTATCAGTAATTTATTTGATAAGGCTAATGAATGGATAGGTAAAATTAAGTATTGGGTAGATAGTAATTCAGATAAATCAATTATTAGTTCATTGCAAATTAACAACCAACAAAAAGCTTTAACTGAAATTAATGAAGTTTACATATTTGTGATTTCTAGAAATCAGATGAATTTTACTGGTGTCGAATTAGATGATTCTGTTGCATGGAGTTCATGGCATCAACTTATAGAATCACAAGCTTATATTGGTTCTAACATAGACAACCCAATTAAAGAGATGTTCATAAAAATGAAAGCACTTGAACCTCAAAATAGAATTAAAAGAGGAGGGATGCCAAACCAAACCAAGTTAGTAATAGAACTAGGAGATTACAAAGTTTTTAATAGTTGATTCCCCACAAACCAAAATCCAGTTTTCTCGTTCCTCAAAACCCTCTGTCTTTTGGTTTGTTCCGCTATCCAACGCGCAGTAGCTTTTGGTTGCCAACGCTCACACAGCACATTGCTTCTTTTGCTTAAAGTGTTATTTTCATAATTGAATAATCAAAAAAGCAAAGAGCTGTTCCTAACGCTCACACCAAAATCTACCCAAAGCTATGTTACATAATGCGCAGTTATAGTAGCATTCATTCACTTTCTGTACTATAACGCCATTATGTAAAATATCCGCTCACCAGCCGCCAATTCAGAACTGACATTGAAGTTTAGAACACACAAGATTGCCACTTTTCCCCACCACCCATTTCAACGGTGTAGGTTACAGCAATTATTAATGTTTGCCAAGTGTCTGCGGTAGGATGCATTTCATTCGCTCAATCCCTTATCAGGGAATCGCTCTTTCCATTTACTCACCTCAACACCGCGCATAAAAAAAGAGCATTTTTTAGAAAATGCCCTTTATTTATCTTTCCAACCGCTCAACATCAATAATTACTTCCACCTACGACACTTTGCCCCGTTAAGTGAGTCGTTCATATCTTGTTTCCAGAATATCCTTATAAGCAGCTTTCATATCATCCGATAAAAAGGAATTATCTATCCATTTTATGGCTTTAGGTTTGTTTTTGAGCACACGCTTAAAAACACCTTGTATTTGTCTATCAGTTAATCCAAATCCAAGTCCTAAACGCTCAAAATGTGATTTTTTAAGCTTTCTTTTTTTTCCCTCAAGAGTGAGCGCCAACTCTTCAGTATCTTCAGGAAGAACAATAGACACATTTAACAAATCATATGCAGGAGCTAATATCCAACCTGAAGGGCTTTCTATCATGGAAAAGTTTTTCAAATGCATATCATTGTTTCCCGTGAGAAAACTAAAGACAGCCAATTCAAAATAGAAGATTTTATCCAACAAAGTATTATTAGAATAACTGTCCAAGGCTTTACCAATTTTTTCCATGGAGCTTTTATACTTATCAAAAGCCTCTGTAATTTGAAACATATCCAACATATGAATTTTTTTTCCTTTTTCAGTCCTATCAATACGTTTGGTAACATAAGACAATTCACCCGAAGCCAATTTTATCAAACTTGATGGAACAACCCGTATGCCCAAAGCTTCCGCAATCCGCATAGTCAAATGTTCGTTCTCTGGCATTTCCGGAAATTGATGGGATGGTGGTTTAAATATATACTGGCCACCAAGTGCACCAACAACAGTTAACCGT
Organism: Tenacibaculum adriaticum; assembly: GCF_008124875.1. Classification (GTDB taxonomy): domain Bacteria; phylum Bacteroidota; class Bacteroidia; order Flavobacteriales; family Flavobacteriaceae; genus Polaribacter; species Polaribacter adriaticus. The sequence continues at coordinate 161,094 of NZ_VNIA01000004.1, read as the reverse complement.
GTGTCGGCTTGTTCTTGCGTTTCTTTTATCAAAGACATTGATAATTTAGGTTGCACACCTGGTACAGCAACACTGCGTTCAACAACACTCTTTGCCAATTCTGCCATTTGATCTATAGTATAGGGGATTATTGGGGGTGTTGTAGTACCAAAGAATTCCATAGAACATTTTTCATGAAAATCAGTTCCATTTTCAAGTGGCTCATAACAATATAAACATCTACGCATCATCTATTTAAAATTTCGTTAGCTATATGGTCAATATTTAATTATTTCGAAAGCTAATAACTAGCTCATAGCTTAATGCCCATTATGGGCTTTCATCGTCATCAGTTTTAGGTACAACGCTTACTGCCCCAATACAATTCTGGCAACAGGCTAATAATAATCCCATACGATCATTTCGGTTTATTTTCCAGTTTTTTGATGCAATATCTAGTAACCAACCTTCAGGTATTAAACCTTCAAAAAAAGGAAATAATTTATTATCAGTATAAGCTTCTTTCCTAACAGGCATGGTAAACGTTATAAATTCAGAAGGGTGAGCTTCTACATAAGTTGCATCATATTGAAACACATAATCACCTTCATCAGTTTCAATAATAGTTCCGGCCAAATAATCTTTATAATATACATTACCTTGTCTCATCGTTCAATGCTTTACTATTTACAGGGGCTAGTTCATGTCCAAACATAGCAAGGACAAGATTAACCTTTTCCATGTTAAGCTTGGTCTTACCTTGTTCTATTTTTCGTACTACTGTTAAAGCAACACCAGCTCTGTCGGCAAACTCTTCTTGTGTAAGCCCAACTTCTTTTCTTCGTTCTTTAACAAATTCTGCTAATGATTTCATCTTATATTTATATTGTAATTATATGCTTTTACATATAGTTTTAAACAAATATACATAATTATATGCTTTTACATATAATTTCAATAAAAAAGATATAATTATATGCTTTTGCATATAAAAGTGAAATATAGATTTTATATTTAACTGAAAAGGTTAAGTATAAGAAAGCCCAAAAAGATCCTGGGCTTATATTTACATTTTGAGTTTCTTAATAAACTTAATAATAGATTTGAACAGCATCGAGGCAATAAAACTGACCAAAGCCCCTACAAATGCCAAAATAGTGGTAGTAATCAAATCCTCAACACTAATATTTATAATTGAGGAAAATAAAGTACCACCAACAATGGCAGATTTGGTATTATAATCCATCGTTAGCCTCATCAGTTTCTGTATTATCATCATCTTTAACAACCGCTTGACTTACTGCAGTAGCTACAGTTCCAGCAACAGTCATATAAGTAGCAATAGTAACGACAAGAGCTGGCATACTAATTGGGGTAGCTATGATAGCACCACCTGCAGTAGCTAATGCAATGCCAATGTTTCGTAAAGTTTTAAAGAATTTCGGAGTTGATTTTTTATAACGTTCTACTATGTTCATAATTTTGAGATTTAATAGTTAATAAAACAGTTTCTTTTCGGTCTTTAGCTTGATACACTAAAGACAATAATTTTTGCATAGCATCTCTTGAGTAAACGCCTTTTCCAATACCGCCTAAATAAGTTACCGGTGCAATACAACCTTCCAATTCTTTTAAAGCATTATTTGCAGGATGAAACAGAATTAAACGTCTATTTTGAATACCTTTAATATGTAAATGATGCTTAAAACGTTTAGAAAAACGAGGTTCTACTTCATAAGTACCTTCAGGAATACAAGACACATTTCGCTTGTTATTATTCCAGGGCAATTCAATAGTGTGACACAAAAAAGTATTAGAGCGAAAGAGAGTACCGTCAGTACCCTCTTTAAAATATGCTCTATCCAATACTAATTCCATAATTATAGAGCATCAATAGTAACAGCAGCCAAAGCATTGTAAGCGCCATTCTTAAGTTCATACATTTGGCCATTAACCTCTTGATAAAACTCAACACCCAACACCTGAACAACAGGCAATGTTGAATTTACAGTCAATGAAGCTGTTAAGACAATTGCAGCAGTATTTGCAGCTGTATAAGGAAGAATTGCAGTCTCATCATTTTCAAATGTTGAGGTTTCATTTTCGAAATCCAATTCAGATGCACCCATAACCACCTTAAAATGGGTTGTTCCTGTTGGAGCTGCAATTCTTACAGTTGGAGAAAAGGCAGCAATAGTTAAAGTTGCATCACCAGTAACACGGTCAAATGCTTTTGTAAATGCAGCAAACAAAGTTGTGCCTAATTTACCATTCAAATTGAATTCAAAGTTTTCTAATAAGCTTAAATTACCGTTTTGTACTGTTCTCAATCCTCTTTCATTGGTTGTGTCTGTCTTAACAATAGCCAAAAGGTCTTTTGTTAATCTACTTACTACACGTTTATCTTTTGCATTCTGCAAAAGCACACGAATAGCGTTTCGTAATACTTTACCACCTTTACCAGCACGTCCAAATTCAGACCCATTTTCACGCGTTCTCTGAAACGCAGGATCATTCGCAATACGACTTGCATCAACACCGCCTTTTTCACGTGCTAGATGTCCGTCAGTAGTTTTGTAAAAGGAAATACCACCAATAGTTCCTTTTAGTTTAATAATTCCAGTTTGTTTTGCCATAATAATTCGTTTTTTGATTAATATGTCAAATCACGTAACTTTATGGCTCGTTGTAAAAAAGCAAATTCCGTTTTTGGTCATACATTCCGATAAAACCAAAAACGTCATTAAAATATTGATAACACTATCGTGTTGTCAACATTTTAACAACGCATCACCACCATCACCATCATAAAATAATAATGTATGGATGATGTACAGATAAAGCATAGATAAAGTATCATGAATCAAAAAAGAGCTTGCATATACCCAAAAGATATTCAGCGCATCACAGGAAGAAGTGAGCGCTATGGACGTAAGCTTTTAAATGATATTAAAAACTTCTTTGGCAAAGAATCTTACCAATTTGTTACAATCAAAGAATTCGTTGAATACAGTGGTATAGAAGAAGAAATTGTCAACAAATATTTAATAGATTAATCATAATATTTGATGCAAATTGACTGGTTTTAATGGAGTTAAAATCGTAAATTTGTAGTAAGACGTTCAGATAAAAAATACTATTTCAATCTAACTAATAGGTCTACAATTCGGTTCACTCTGTTTTAGTCTATTTCTGAAAGTATTGATTTTACTACATAGTGGCAGTTTAGTTATCATCCTGCCACCCCGACTAAAATGAATACTAAAGAAAACTAAAACCTTGTAAATCGTATTATTTACAAGGTTTTATGGTTTTTAGACTATCATAAGAATTGATATTATATGGTTTAATTCGGTTCACAATTCGGTTCACAGTTTTAAAACATAAAAGGTGTGAACCGAATAGATACTTAAAATATTGTAATTGAAATAGTTGATTTGACTTTCGTCTTGAATGAATGTTTAATTAAAAGACGACAACTATGCAATCACAAACCACCTTTACCCTGTCATTTTGGGTTAATGCAACACGTATTAAAAACAATCAAGTTTCAGTTTTTGCCAGAGTAACCGTAAACGGTAAACGCGCTAATATCAGTTTACAAAGAAAAGTAATCTTATCTGAATGGGATTCCAACAAAGGAAGAGCTAAAGGAAACAAACAAGAATCTAGATTACTCAACAGATATTTAGACCAGGTTAAAAATAGAATTTATGAAGCTCACGATGAATTGGTTAAAGAAAAAGCGTTTATCTGTGCTCAATCCATAAAGGCTCGTTTCCTGGGAGAGGATAGCGAAAAATACTCTTTACTAACATTAGTAGATTACCATAATACCCAAATGAGCGAATCTTTAACTTATGGCACTTTAAAGAACTACTTCACTACTCAAAAGTATATCAAGCTATTTCTAACCAAAAAGAGAATACAAGACATCTATTTGTCTCAACTTACGTTTCGTTTTCTAGTCGATTTTGAAAAGTTCTTGCGTTCCTATGTTCCAGAGGACCATCAAAAGCAAATGGAAAACAATACGGTTATGAAGCATATCCAAAGACTTCGTAAAATGGTTACGTTGGCTTATAAGATGGAATGGATAGATAAAGATCCTTTTATAAAATTCAAGCCAACTTACATTAAAAATGAACGTGAGTTTTTACGAGAAGATGAGCTGCAAGCTATTATTGAAAAAGACTTTGAAATAGAAAGATTGAAGCTCGTTAAAGATTTATTTGTTTTTAGTTGTTATACAGGATTATCATATATAGATGTAATGAACCTCAACGAAGATAATATTGCTATTGGTATTGATGGTGGTCGTTGGATAATTACTAACAGGCAGAAAACACATAACAAGGTTAAAATCCCAATTTTACCTCAAACAGAAATGCTTATTGTAAAATACAAAGACCATATAAAAGCAAAGAAAACAAAAACCTTATTCCCTAATATTTCAATCAAAAGCTCTACTCATACCTAAAAGAAATAGCTGATTCATGTAGTAGCATTAAAAAGAATCTAACCTTTTACATAGCTGGACATACACATTTGCTACCACTATAACTTTAAGCAATGGTGTGCGAATAGAAACAGTATCCAAATTATTAGGCTATTCTAAAATAGCTACTACATATATTTATACCAGAGTAATTGAAAGAAAAGTGAGGACATACAAATATTGAGAAACAAATTCCAAACTAATAAATTAAATTAAAAAGTAAATTTTAAAATCTTACAACAAAATTAATTTTTCAATTGAAATAAAATTGGACTTTTTAACAAAGTTTATTGCAAAATTTATAAAGAATTTTGTTCCATAAAAATGAAAACAATGGAAGATAATTCAAACAAACCAAAAAAGTCAATATTAAAAAGAATAATACGTCTTTTAGGTGTTACTATATTTAGTTTTATTCTACTTATAGTTGGATCAGCAGTTTATATTGCTATAAATGATAAAGCAGCAAAATCACCTCTTTACACAGGACCTATTATTCCTGACGAATTCCAAATTCCAATAGACAATAATTTTGATCATCATACAGAAGCTGTGGATGTTGTGCAGGGGCTTGATTTAAAGGGTAAAATAATTGTAATGACTGGCGGACATAGTGGAACTGGTAGAGAAGCAACAAAAGCATTTGTAAGTAGAGGGGCAACAGTAATTGCTTTAGCAAGGGATGTAGAATGGGCTAAAAGAAAGCTAAAAGGATTGCCAAATATTGAGATAGAATATTTGGATTTGTTAAAACCAAAATCAATAGAGGCTTTTACCCAAAAGTTCTTAAAATCCAATCGTCCAATTCATGCACTTATAAATAGTGCAGGAATATATAATATCCCATTGATAAGAGATAAAAGAGGATACGAATTACAGTTTGCAACGAATGTTCTAGGGCATTATGAATTAATAATGAAATTGCTTCCAGCTTTGAAAAAAGCAAACGGAGCTCGTATTGTCAATTTATCATCTCGTGGGCATCGTTTAAGTAATGTTCTCATTGATGATGTAAATTTTGAACATACTAAATATGACGGAATGATATCCTATGTCCAAAGTAAAACAGCATTAATTCTTTTGACCGTTAAATTGGATGAGTTGTTAAGAGACTCAGATATTAGGACGTTTGCGGTTCATCCAGGTCCAATCCCTTCATCAGATCTTTTTGCTTCATCCCAAGTAGGTATTGCTTCCAATACTAAAGTTCAGTTCATGAAAGCTTCTGCAAAATTATCGAGGGCAATCAACTATACTTGGTTATTGAACTTTTTTAGAAATCCAGAAAACGTTGGAGATATATACAAAACAGTAAAAGAAGGCGGTGCTACAACAGCATGGGCAGCAGTCAGTCCTGAATTAAATGGAAAAGGAGGTTTGTATTTAGAAGATTGTAATATAGCAAAACTAGTCCCTAATGATAGTAATGCCCCTTTCGGAGTAAGACAATATGCTTTAGATATGGAATCAGCTGACCAAGTATTGAAAATTTGTGAGAATATGACTGGTATAATATTTTAAAATTGAAAATGATGGAATCAAATAATTTAAATACAAGAGTTTTAGTAACAGGAGGTACAGGATTTTTGGGTGTACATACCATTGTTCAATTATTGCAACAGGGATATAAAGTAAAAACTACTATACGCTCTTTGGAAAGAAAAACAGATGTTCTGGAAATGCTTAAAAACGGAGGCATAACTTCCTTTGATAATCTCGAATTTATTGAAGCCGATTTAACAAAAGATGCTAATTGGGACGAGGCAGTAAAAGACTGTAAATATGTATTACATCTTGCTTCGCCTTTTCCTTCGGATGAACCAAAAGATGAAGACGAATTAATTATTCCTGCTAAAGAAGGAACGCTTCGAGTGCTAAAAGCTGCTCAAAAAGCAGGTGTAAAGCGTGTTGTAATGACCTCTTCCTTTGCCGCAATAGGCTACAGTATTAACCCTGAAAATCATATTTTTTCTGAACAAGATTGGACAGATCCTAATACAAATATTGGCGCATATATCAAATCAAAAACACTAGCTGAACAAGCTGCTTGGAGTTTCATTAAAACGGAAGCAAACCCGTTAGAATTAACCGTTATTAACCCTGTTGGTATTTTTGGCCCAATTTTAGGTAAAGACTTTTCAAGTTCAGTACAACTGATAGAACAACTCATGAGTGGAAAAATGTCTGCAACACCAAAAGTCTTTTTTGGTATTGTTGATGTCAGAGATGTTGCTGATATCCATATTAAAGCTATGATAAGTAAAGAGGCTAAAAATCAACGTTTTTTAACAAGTTCTGATGAGACTACTTCTTTACCAGAAACTGCAAAAATTCTGCGTCAACAGCAAAATAAATACTCGAAAAAGGTTACTAAAAAAGTACTTCCTAATTGGTTAGTAAAAATTCTATCAAATTTTAAACCAGAACTTAAATCTGTTGCTTCTCAAGTAGGTATTATCAAAACTATTTCTAATGAAAAAGCTAAAAAAATTTTAGGCTGGAAACCTCGAAATAAAGAAATTATTATAACCGATACAGCCAATAGTTTAATTAAATTTAGTGTCATTAAATAAAGTAATGGACATAAAATCGTGTTACATAGGGCCCGAGATTTCACCAGAACAATTTATACCAGAACATTTGTTTTTGTTTTTGGCAAAAGGAATCTTAAATGGTTATGATGGCAGTAATTATATTACAATGAAGTCTGGCGATTATTGTATTGTTCGTAAAAACCATTTAGCGAGATATAACAAGCAAAAAGAAAACGATGAATTTGAAAAGGTAGTCGTAATTTTTGATGAAATATTTCTTAAACAATTTCTAGAAAAACACCAACTCAAAAAAGAAAAATACAAACCTAAAGAAGCATTTATTCATTTAGATAAAAATGAACAAATACCAAGTTTTATAAGTTCATTAATACCTTATTATAATGGTATAGGGAAGATTGAAAAAGAAATTCAAGATACTAAGCGAGAAGAACTCTTACTTATCTTGTTAGAAATGCAGCCAGAATTATATGGAGTGTTTTTCGACTTTGGTAAACCCGAAAAAATAAACATGGAAGAGTTCATGAATCAAAATTACAAATTCAATGTAGGTATTGAGCGTTTTGCATATCTTACGGGTAGAAGTCTCTCGGCATTCAAAAGAGATTTTAAACAAATATTTAACGAAACACCCAACCGTTGGTTGATTCAAAAAAGGTTACAAGAGGCTTATTTTCTCATTAATAAAAAGAAACAAAAACCATCCGAAATATATATTGATTTAGGTTTTGAAGATTTATCTCATTTTTCATTTGCATTTAAAAAACAATTTGGAATGAGCCCAAAGAACTTATTATGACGATTTCAATATAATTTTAATTAGTTAATTTTACTTTGAGAAGTTACCAAAGCATTTAATTTCAATGAATTCAAAAAAAATATTATCTCAATACATTCAAAACTTTGTTGATTTAAATGAAGATGAAGTAAATCAATTCGTCAGCTGTTTTGAGGAGATAAAAGTAAAAAAAAGACAATTCATTGTGCAACCTAATTTTATTGCTCATCATGTACATTTTGTAGTTAAAGGGGCTTTCAGGTCGTATGTGGTTACAGACGAAGGTAACGACCACACTACTTCTTTTGCCATTGAGAATTGGTGGATTACCGATTATAATAGTTTTATATACCAACAACCAGCTACATCTTTTGTAATTGCTCTTGAAGATAGTATAATACTACGCGTACATTATGAAAAACAAAAGGAACTAAAACAAGTAAATCATAAGTTTGAAACTTTTTTCAGAATTATTGCAGAGCGAGGTTTAGCATTTTTTCAACGTAGAATTACACATAATATAACATTATCTGCAGAAAGGCGTTACGACCAATTTATGAGTAAATATTCTCATATAGCTCAACGGTTACCTCAATACGCTTTAGCATCTTTTTTAGGAATGACACCTGAGTTCTTATCTAAGATTAGAAACAACAAGGTTCAAAAGAAATCTTAAACTACTTCAACCATTTTTCCTAATCTACTTCATTGGAACTAGGTAGCTATTCGTTGCACTTTTGTAAGGTCAATATTGACGTATAATAATCAAAACAAAAGTAAAATGAAAACAGCAGTAAAAACAAAATGGAATTTAGATGTAGCACATTCAGAAATAAGCTTTAAAGTTAAGCATATGATGATTTCTACAGTAACAGGACACTTCGAAGACTTCAGCGCAACGGCTGAAACAGAAAACGAAAATTTCGTAAATGCAGATTTTAAATTTGTAGCAAATGTTGATTCTATCAATACTAAAAATAGTGATAGAGATGCACACTTAAAATCAGATGACTTTTTCAATGCAGAAGAATATCCAGAATTGACTTTTAAATCAAAATCTTTTGATGGAGACAAATTAGTTGGAGATTTAACAATTAGAGATAAAACCAAAGAAATTATATTAGATGTAGATTTTAATGGATTAGCTGTAGACCCTTATGGACAAACCAAAGCAGGTTTTGAAATCACTGGAAAAGTGAATAGAAAAGATTTCGATTTAACATGGAGTGCGGTAACAGAGGCAGGAAGTATAGTGGTAAGTGATACTATTAAGCTTGTTGTGGACTTACAGTTTATTAAAGAATAGTTTTGGCTAGTAGTATTTATTGAGGTTGATAAAAAATTTTCAGCCTCAATTTTCAATAAAACAAATAGTAACAAGGAAATTGTAAAAAACATAAAATGGAAAATCAAACAAAATTAAAAGGCGGTTTGGACACATTAGCATTATATAATGTTGCTTTTGTAGTATCAAATATTGACGAATCAATTAATTGGTACAACATTAATCTAGGATTTAAATTAGTTATGAAGCAGTTATTAATGATTCGAGAACTGACGCCCCACCATCAGTAATAGGTGGTAAAGCTTTAGTATTTCAAGTAGAAGATTTAAAAGTAGCTACTAAAGAACTTGAAAATAAAGGTGTGGAGTTTTTATGGAAAAAAAGATATTTAGCAGGAGATGTGCTATTTTGTTCTATGGTATTAGACCCTGATGGGAATCGTATAAATATTTTTCAAGCAAATACAGTAGCTCAATAATAGAAGATAACACTTTATTGGACAATTCATTTAACATCTAGTTTCTGTTAAATGATTTATCAAAAATAAGAATTGTAGTCAATTGAAAATTGAAGTCATAATGATGATTTCATATTCAATTGGCTTTGTTTTTTTATGAATATCTCATAAAAAATACTATAACCATTTATACTAAAATACATTATAACATATTTTATCATAGTTAAATTTTTAACTTTGTAGTATCATGTTAGAAGTTTTCAAGAAATATATAAATGATAAAACATCCTTGCCAGAGGAAGACTTAAACGAGATACTTTCTTATGCTATCATTAAAAAACTGCGTAGAAGACAATTTCTTTTACAAGAAGGTGATATTTGGCGTTATAATGCTTTTATCTGTAGTGGTTTTGTTAGAACATATTCTGTAGATGACAAAGGAACAGAACACATCATGAATTTTTCACCTGAAAACTATTGGACAGGAGATAGAGAAAGTCTTACCAATGAAACACCTTCAAAGTTTAATATAGAAGCTCTTGAAAATACAGAAATATTACTTATTAAAAAGGAGGATTTTGAAATGCTTTGTAAAAAAATACCTCTATTTAATAATTTAGTTAATAATATATTACACAAGAGTTTTATTACTTCACAAAGTAGAATCCATTCTAACATAAGCCAATCATCTGAAGACAAATACAACAATTTTGTTTTAAAATATCCATCTATAGCTAATCGTGTACCTCAACACATGATAGCTTCTTACATAGGGATTTCACCCGAAACCTTAAGTCGCATTAGATCTCAAGCAACTAAAAAGTAAAAACGTTGACATATGTCAAGAGTTTTTTGCTTTAAATGTCAATGGAAAAAAGCCATTGCCAGTGGCATCTTTGTATCATTAATAATTTAAAAAATTTATAAAATGAGCAAAGTAATTTTTATCACAGGAACAAGTTCAGGCTTTGGTAAATTAACAACCATTACCTTATCAAAAGCTGGTCATACTGTAATCGCTGGTATGAGAGGAACTACAGGCAAAAACAAAGATGTTGCCGAAGAACTATCTGCATTACACAATGTAGAAGTCGTTGAAATTGACGTAACCAACGACAATTCAGTATCAAATGCATTTCAACAAACACTTTCTAAATACGGAAAAATTGATGTGTTGGTTAACAATGCAGGAGTTTCAGGTTTTGGGCTTTTAGAGGCCACTTCACTAGAACAAATCCGTAAAATGTTTGAAGTGAATTTTTATGGAGTTATCAGAGCTTATCAAGCTGTTTTACCAAGTATGCGTAAAGAGAAAAGCGGTCTGATAATTAATTTGACATCAGGAGCAAGTGGGCACACCTTACCTTTTATGATTCCTTATTTAGCTTCAAAATTTGGTGTGGAAACTATAGCTGAAGGTCTACAAGCTGAATTAGCACAATTTAATATCGAAAATGTAACCATTCAGCCAGGGGTTTATCCAACCGAAATGAACAATGGTAGTAAAGCAGGAATTGGTGCAGATAAGCCTGAAATAGCTACTGACTACGATCCAGTTGCAACAGATATGTTTAACGCTATTGGTACTGGATTATTTGGTAAAATGCAAGAATTCGACATGAATCCGCAAACTATTGCAGATGGAATTTTAAATCTAGTAAGTATGCAAAATGGGGCTAGACCATTACGTTATCCACTGGATGCTATTGCACAAGGTACCGACATTGAATTTATAAATGCTAGAGCAGAGATAAAAGAAAAATGGTTAGCTAAATATAGCGGATAAATTTAATCTAATACGCTTATCCTGAATCTAGGATAAGCGTTAAAATCCTGAAAAATGGAAACTACAGAGGCAATGAAGTGGCACTATACTGCTAAAAGAATGTCTAGTAGAACAATACCAGATAGAACAATACCAGAGCATAAAATCAATAAAGTGATTGAGACGATGCACTTGTCACCATCAGGAATTGGCTTACCACCCGCCCTATGGAGCTGATTACCATTACTAATAATGAGTTGAAGAATAAAATAAAACCTCTAGCATTTGATCAAATGTAATTTGTTGAAGAGTATGCTTTAGGAATTGTACTTTTTGGAGAATCATGTCTTTATACAATTGCAGAATATTTTGAATATATTTTCGAAATTGATTTAGGACAATACCTTCATACATTCCTTCAAATTAGGGCTAGAAAAGCAGATAGGGAAAATTTCTAATCTCCTTAAATGAAAGTCTTTTAAAATGAATGGTTTAATAAGCTATAATATATTATTTAAACTAATTTTCGATAATTTTTTTTCAATATTTTGATTGTTTTTGTGAATAAATTCGTTTTTTAGAGCATCATACTTATAATCTTTACTCAATTGTTTATAATTTTTTGATACGTCTTGTATAGCATCTAAATACTCACTTTTACCTTCTTCTGGGTGCATATTAATTTTTGCACAGGGTGCAGAACATGCAAAATCAACAAAACATAATCCATTATTTTCATGCATTATTTTTGCAATTTTGTGATAATTAATACGTATACCCGTAACGTCAGAGCACGCTGTTATAGCCGCTATTTTTATGGGAATATTTTTAAATTCACTTAATAAAACTGCTAGACTATCCAAACAAGGCAAGCCCCTTTTATTAGATGGAATTACTTTTACCCTAGCAATAGTTTCTAACCATGAAGTATGATTGGAATGGTGCTCCATATGAGAAACAAAAATAATTGGACGTTTTTCCTCGGGAACTTTGATGTAGTCTTTTAAATTTTCATTCAGCTTGAGCCCTAAAATACGTTGGAATTTATTGATAGCTCCTGTCATTCCTGTACCTACATCCTTTGAAGCATTAACGTGCTTTTTTATAATGTTTTTGGCTTCATGATAAGCCAATGTCATCACAGAACCTGTAATGAGTGTTTAGGTATGGGTATTAGCTACATAAGGACCAATGTTATTTAACAACTCCTCTTCTATAGGACGGTATAAACGTCCACTTGCTGTCCAATCGGCATAAATAATTTTCTTTTTTCCATAAGGGGATTCAAAATACTCATCTATTCTAACAATATTTTTTCTAAAAGGTGCAAAATATTGCTCCAATGTAGTGGTATTATGTAAAGCCTTATTCATTGGAAATCTTTTTAAACTCCTCTAAACCACACTCCAAAAATTTGGCATATTCATCTTCATCTGGTGTATAACCTACGGGCTGGTTCAAGATCTGTGTACCATCTGAATTTAACAATACATAATAGGGTTGCGAATTAGTATGGAAATACTGAGTCTGGAAATTTGCCCATTTATGTCCATAGTTTGTAAGTTTTCTTGTACCTCCATTTACCCTATTTACCAAAACTTGCTGATCTTTGGGTAGCTCTTTTTTATCATCAACATATAGTGAAATTAACACATAATCGTTTCGTAAATACTTATCTATAGCTTTTTGAGACCATACATGCTCTTCCATCTTTCTACAATTTACACAAGCGTACCCTGTAAAGTCCAACATAATAGGCTTATTTACTTTTTTGGCATATGCAACACCCGTTTTTAAATCTTTAAAACATTCTAGGTTATTAGGGCAATCATTAGCATATAAAAAACTATATCCAACTGGTGGTGCCAAACCACTCAAAAGCATTAATGGAGTAAATGTATTAGTATCCTTATTTACTCTAAACCCAGATGCTAGATAAATAACAAAGGTTGTTACTAATATTCCTCCTACTATTCTTGAAAATGATATTTTTTTTATAGACGAATCATGGGGAAACTTAATTTTACCAAAAAGGTATAGTGTCAATCCACCAAAAACTAAAATCCAAATAACTAAAAAAGGTTCTATTTTTAATATACCCCAATGTTGTACCAAATCAGCATTCGATAAAAACTTAAATGCTAATGCCAATTCTAAAAATCCTAAAATTACTTTAGTGGTATTTAACCAACCTCCTGATTTTGGTAAAGCATTCATCATGTTTGGGAACATTGCAAACAATGCGAACGGTAAACCTAAAGATACTCCAAAACCTCCCATACCTGCTGTAAGTTGCCATGCTCCACCATCAGCAGTTAGCGAACCAGCCAATAATGAACCCAATATAGGACCTGTGCACGAAAACGATACTATAGCCAAGGTAAGTGCCATAAAGAAGATACCTATAAGCCCTCTTACACTTTCTTCTTGGGTTGTTTTATTAGTCCAACTTGAAGGCAATGTCAATTCATAATACCCAAAAAATGAAAATGCGAAAAACAAGAATATGACAAAAAATATTACATTTAACCATACATTCGTGGATATTTCATTGAGAATATCTGGGTTTACCGAATCCAACAGATGAAAAGGAATACTCAAGAGCACATAAACCATAAAAATAAAAAAACCGTACAGTAGTGCCTTTGATACTCCTGACGCTTTGCTTTGCCCACTCTTCTTTGTAAAAAAACTTACAGTTAAAGGTATCATAGGAAAAACACAGGGTGTTAATAATGCTAACAGACCACCAAAAAAACCTAAACTGAAAATACGCCATAATGACTTACCTTTTTTTGTAGAATTTGAAACTGTATTTAAAATATTGTTATCACATGAGTTGTTTGATTTAACAATCTCTTTTTTAGAAAAACCATACAGCATACTGTTTACTTGAGAGTTATCTACAATCAACACCTTTGCTGAGTTGTTCTCTAAATTTTGGTTATTGTTATTTGTTTTTGATGATGTTAAATTAAATATTAGTTCTACTTCTTTTGGAGGTATACATCTAACTTCATTACAAACCATAAACTCAACGCTTCCTTTTATAACTGATAGTCCTTCTTCTATTTTAACTTTCTGTTTAAAAGTAGCTGTATTATCAAAAAATTTAATGGCCATTTCAAAAATAGGATCATCAATCTTATATCCTTTTTCTTCTATGGTCTTATCTAATAACTTAAACTTTTCATCAAGGGAACTGTAAGAAAAAGTTGTTGGGAATGGCCCTCCTTTTGGTACTTGTTGAGAATATAAATGCCATCCCGGTGAAATAGTGGCTTTTGATATTAATTCATATTGGTTATCTGATATTTTTTTTACTGATGTAGACCACTTAATAGGTTCGAAAATTTGAGAATACAATACCGACCCCATTAAAAATAAAAATAATGAAATTATTTTTTTCATAATAATAGAATAATTTAAAAGGGTTATTATTAACAAATAACCCTTTGTTTAGTTTTATTAATTTTGCTGATTAATTCAAAAAGTTAGTTTATGAAGACAAAATTTTTAAAACTTAAAATTTTTGAATATAGAATGTTGATAGGTTATGTTATTAGTAATTATTCATACTTTATTTCTAATCATCTCTCTTAAAAATTTCATCTAATTTATTAGTCAAGTTGTTCCCCCTAAGGTTTTTTCCAATAATAACTCCTTCTGGATTTATGAGATAATTTGTTGGCACTGACTGAACATCATATTTAACAGCTACTTCATTTTTCCAACCTTTTAAATCACTCACGTGTATCCAGGGCAAACCATCTTCTTCTATAGCTAATTTCCATGCCTCATGAGAGGCGTCTAAAGAAACTGCTACTATTTCAAAGTTTTTTTCTTTAAATTTATGATATGCTTGTATTACATATGGATTTTCTGCTCGACATGGTTTACACCAACTAGCCCAAAAATCTAACAGTACATATTTTCCTTTTACAGAGCTGAGCGTGAATGGGTTTCCCTTAATATCCGTTTGATCAAAATCTAATGCTTTTTTACCTACAGAAGTTTTTTTAGCAATAGCTATTCTATTAGCTATAACTTTTCCTGTAGGTGTTTTTTTTAACATTTCATTAAATTTATTAAAATCTTTTTCTGCAACTTCGGGATCAAAATTTTTAGGCAGTTCATGTCGTAAAAATCTTTTTAATGCCACATATGAATTAGGATGTTCTATTATAAATTTATGAGCTACTTTTTTAATACTATCTACATAAACTTTTATACTATCATAAATTATAATTTTTTCCTCCATACTTTTATTTGACATTTTGTTTTGTAAAAAAATAATTCTGTCTGTTAGAGGTCTTACATCTTTTGTTATAGATATAGACTGATCTGTAAGTATTGAACCTTGCATATTTGCATTTTTAATAGAATCAACAGACGAAATTTTTATAGCGCTGTTATCTATAAAGAAATTGAACCTATCTGTTTTCCAATTTTCTTCTGGGAAACTTTGCCCATGTCGCATTGTTATAGTTGCTTCTGATGGATGAACAGTTTTTTCTTTAAAAACAAATTTTCCGTTTTTGACAACACACGTGTCGGCTATGCTTTCATCATGCTGTTGATAAGTAAGAATAGCCATGCTTTCAGCCGGTAAAGAAGCTATTTTTCCTTCAATAACAAAACCTTCTGAAAAATTGGTATTAACTTCTTTCTTTTTACAAGAACTTAAAAGAAAAATTAGGCAGTAGAATATTATATTGTAAGTTATTTGTTTATTCATTTTTCAGATCATTAAAATATTTATTTCAAAAAAATTACTTAGTTAAAAGATCTTATTATATACCCTTTTACACCTTCATCAGTAACTAATTTTATCAAATCTTGTTTTTCTTTTTCAGTTAAAACATTTTTCAATCCTGGAATAATAATAAACAGCATTAAATCTTTTTCTCTATCGGTTAAAGTCTTAATTGACTTTTCAATCTCTTTAAAGAAATATTCCTTTTTAATATTACCTAATTTCAATAATGCTGCTGATTTAAAAGCTGGTATTGCTTTTAAATTTTGTATTCCTAATGATTGTACTTGATTTGCTTTTTTATTTATGTCTTCTTCAGAAACACTTATTTTAGGTGTCTTTACTAACATTCCGAAGTATAATTCATAATTACCTACTAAAATCGCATCTACTTTTTCATTACCAACTTTGCTTCTAAATTTATCAATGTTAGATTCAAAGAATATTGCTTTATCAGAGTCTAAAGGAGCAAATTTTTCAAAAATGAATAAAGTCTCATTACTTATTCTTTCATCTTTATTTAAACTTTTATAAAACTCATCAACTAAATTATCAACCTTAATTGTATTTGTTTTAATTAATGCCTGAAGGTAAGCCGCTACAATTTTTTTATCTCTTTTTCCCGAATCATATTTTCTCTTTAAAACACCAAATGCTTTGCTAGAGTTAAAAGACTCTTCAACTTTTTCAATAAATTCTTCTCCTTTT
The DNA here is from genome assembly GCF_008124875.1 of Tenacibaculum adriaticum. Classification (GTDB taxonomy): domain Bacteria; phylum Bacteroidota; class Bacteroidia; order Flavobacteriales; family Flavobacteriaceae; genus Polaribacter; species Polaribacter adriaticus. Next base: position 144,316 of record NZ_VNIA01000004.1, on the reverse strand, counting down.
AAAGTAGCTCCAGCAAAAATATGTACTAGATTTCCTTTCGGATCTAATATCACAAAAGAGGGGTAGGAGTTTATTTTATAGTTATTTGCAAATTTTGGTCCTTCTTCACCATATTCAGCATTAACCTTTATATTTATAAATTTAGAATTAAAATAATCTCCAACCTTTTTCTGAGTAAAAACTTGTTTATCCATTAATTTACAGGGTCTACACCAATTTGTATACACATCAATAAAAACATACTTGTTTTCTTTTTCTGCTAAATCAATCGCTTTATTTACACTTACGTCTTTGAACTCTATTCCTTGACTCAACGCTATACATGCATTAAGAAGAAAAGACACTAAAAATATTGTTTTTTGCACTTTGCTTTTGTTTAAAAAACAGAGCAGTAGAACTTTTAATTAAACTACTCTGTTTTGGATTAAAATTGATTAGGGATTATTTTCTAAATTTGGGTTTTGTTCCATTATAGTTTGAGGAAACTTAAACACTAAACGATTTTGTGTTAAGGTAAAAGTTTCTAACTCTGAACCATCTGTAAAATCATATACTTTATGATTATTAAAACTACTTATATCCTTTTGTATTAATGGATCTACAGTTAATCTTCTCATATCAAACCAACGGTACCCCAATAATGCAAACTCTCTAATACGCTCTTCAAAAATAAATTCAAGTAAAGCTTCCTGATTTGTAGCAATATTAGTAGGTACTTCAGCATCGTCAGACAATCTGTGTTCTCTAAATTCTACTAAATCATCTACTGCAGCAGGTAAATTATTAAGACGACATTTTACTTCTGCATTTAATAAATATAGCTCTGAAACTCTAACCCCGATTTGAGTTTGTGAACTTCCAATGGATTTTCTTAAAAACCCATTAGGATAAGAAACACTGTTACCTCTAGGAGTTGTAGTATAAAGTTCATCTACTCGCAAATCACTAGAACTATATAAAGATGCGGCATCTGCACTTAACACCAATTCATTTGAACTATCTGCCCAGTTATCAGAAATTTGTTTTGCATACATATTTTCTATATCGTCAACTGCCAAAGGTGTAGTATACCCATCATTATAATCATAGAGACCTACTTCTATATTACCTAAGCTACCTGTTTTTACCTGTGCTAGTGCTTCATTTAAAAGAGGACCTGCTTCATTAAATTTATGCATAAACACGTACACTTTTCCTAACAAGGCTTTGGCTCCATCTTGAGATATTCTCATTCTATGGTATGTATTTTTTGGCAAATTAGGAATAGCTTTGATTAAGTCATTGACTATAAAATCATATACTTCTTTTACTGTTGCTCTTTTAAAGTCTGTTTTTACCAAATCAGCTTCCTCTATTATAGGAAAACCTAAATCTGTTGAAGATGTTGAAGAATTATAGGGCAATCCGTAATAATTGATGAGTAAAAAATAACACCATGCTCTACCCGCTAATGCTTCTGCTTGTAGAGCCATTTTTTGTGACTCGCTTCCATCTTTAGAAGAAGGAACTTCATTTATAATTTTATTGTATATATAAATTTGCTCCATTAAAACTTCAAGCTCAGCTGCATTTTGATCTTCTTCATACAAATCACCTTCCCAACGGAACAATCTTTGTGTAAGTAAACCCGCTCCTTCAAAATAAGGATTTATAGCTACTACTTCGTCACCCAAAGGAACTTGCCCTTCTGTATTAGATAAGTTTATGAAGGTTAAGTTAAAAAACATTTTATCATAATCTTCTGTATACTCAGCAATGAGTTTACCTTTTGGAATCACTTCAATAAAATCGTCTGAACAAGCATTTAACATTAACATGCTCAAACAAAAAACTATTATTTTATATGTAACTTTCATAAGGATATTTTTAAAATTTTACGTTTAAGCCAAATGTGATTCCTTTACCTTGGGGTATTGTTCTAACGCCGCCAGTACTGACTCCATTTCCTGAATGATATTCCGGATCAATTCCATAATCATTATCAGCCCATAATAGAAGGTTTGATAATTGACCTCTTAAAGTAATTTGATTAATTCCATACTCTTTTAATATAGAAGAAGGTAATTGATAAATAAGATTTATATCTCTTATTTTAACATAAGAACCACTAATTACGTTGTTATCTCCCATTATATAATAATTTACATTTCTAGTACCATCAGGCACACTAATATGTCTAGGTATATCTGTAACAAGCTCATCCCCTGGCTCTTTCCATCTATTTAAAAATTCTGTATGAATATTACCCGAGTTAAATCCAAAGCTTTGTAATCTTGCTTCTGAATAAAAAGTGTTGACATCTCTACGCATAACATATCCTAGGTTAAAAATGGTATTAAAATTTAAAGAAAGATTTTTATACTTAAATGTATTACTTAACCCTCCTGTCCATTTAGGTTGTGAAGTACCCATAAATTTTATATCATCAATCCCTGCTACGTCTACATCGCTTGTAATAGTTCCGTCTGCTAAACGTATCTGTGGATCACCATTTTCATTTAGACCAGCAAAATCATAAGCAAATACAGCATAAGCTCCATATCCTTCTACATACATGTCGTTTACTCTTCCATCTCCTGTTGTTGCTTCATTTAATATATTAAGACTTGTGATTGTGTTTTTATTATATGCAGCATTTAATGAAGAAACCCAAGAGAAATCACCTAAGTTTAAATTATTAGTGGTTAAACTTAACTCTATACCATTATTTTCTAAATCTCCAAGGTTTCCAATAACGCTGCTATATCCTGTAAATCCGTTTGTTGGTATTCTACCTAAAAGATCTGTTGTTTTTCTATTATAATAATCTAATGAACCTGAAATACGACCAAACAAAGAGAAATCAATACCAAAGTTTGCGGTAGCAGTACTTTCCCAACTTAACTTACTGTTCCCTGGAGTTGAGATTAATAAACCTGTATTTCCTTGAAAAAAAGAACTTCCAGTTGCTTGTAAGATATCAAAAGAAGCTGCTGTACCTGGATTTGGAGCATTACCTGCAATACCATAAGTTGCTCTTAAAGAAAGCGCATTTAACCAGTTGCTTAACATAAAACTCTCTCTACCAATATTCCATTTTGCACCTGTACTCCATGCTGGCTTATTTTGAGCTGATTTATCTAAACCAAATAAATTACTTTGATCATTTCTTATACTTCCACTAATTGAATATTTTTGATTAAGAGTATATGAAGTGTTTCCATAGTAAGACATAAACCTAGTAGTCGTTTCACTTCTACCAAATTGACGCTCTTGAATAAGACTTCCAAGACTACTTATATTACCAAGTGCAGGATGTTGTAGAGCATTAGCTTTTACCACATTAAAAACAAGTGTTCCCGTATCTGCGAAAGATGAATACTCTCTATTATCAAATGTTTGTAGTCTTTCATCATAACCTCTAACACGACTAATTTTTGTATAGCTAAATTGTTCTTGAGCTTCTTGACCTGCAATTATGTTTAAATGATGCATATCATTATTCCAATTTAAAGAATAAGACAATTGATTTCTTATAGTCCATGCCTCATTATTGGTGTTTGAAGTCTGATAAATCCCTCCAGTAACTGGCACAATATATGTTGGAGCAGCACCAGGAGAAGATACTACTGTATATTCTAAAGCTTCTAGTCTTGAACGAATTGTAGAATGATCTTCATAATCTTCCCTATCGAATGATCCAAAGGTATACCCATATTTTCCTTGAAACTTTAATCCACCTATTAAATCTACATTGATTCCTAAAATATTTCTAATATTTTTTCTTCTATCTTCTGTATATCGATCATCAACTTCATCTAATGGAGTGTAACCCAAATTAATTCTACCAGCATCTTCATAAACTTTACGAATAGAATCATTTAGCTCCGTCATATGCGAAATTTCTATGTTTTTACCATTTTTATCTCTAAATAGCTGATAAGGTAAATAACGCCCATCTACTGGAATATTATTAGGTGTATATTTTTTGTGATAAGTAAGATCAGTAATCAAATCAATATTTACTCTTTTTCCTAAATCAAAATTTTGTCTAAGATTAAGCTTGTATCTATTATCTTTGGTTCCTGGGCGATTGCTTTGTGTCTCTGTATAGTTACCTGAACCATACACCGAATACCCTTTTTTTCCTGCTGAAACAGATAATGTATGAGTTGTAAGAACAGAAGGACGATACCATAAATTTTCAATTTGAGATTTATTATCAATAGACCCCAAACTATCTAGTCTTCTTCTCGCAGTTGCACTGCTAATGACTCCTCGGTATTCGTCATATAAAATTTGTTCATGAGGTGGAATTCCTTTCCCTGTTGTGGTAAAAGAAGTAACTTCTTCATATGGGTGAAGAATAGGATCAAATATATCCTCGGCAGCTTGAACAAAGTCATTACTACTAAGCGTATTTGTATACCCCATATCTGGCCTACCTTCAATGGTAGTAAAAGTATCATATTGAATTTGTATATCACCTGACTTATTGCCCTTTTTAGTGTTTATAACAATAACACCATTGGCGGCTCTAGCTCCCCAAATAGAAGCTGCTGTAGCATCTTTTAAAACTGTAATATCTTCTATATCTTGAGGGTTAATGTTAACAATACCAGATTGGGGAAGACCAAATTCATTTACTCCTATATTTTCAATAGGTAAACCATCTACCACAAACAATGGCGTAGATGTTAAACTTACACTAGACAATCCTCTAATTAAAACAGGGTCTAGTTGAGCACCTGGGTTACGGTTTATTGTTAGACCTGGCACGAGCCCTTCTAGTCGTTGTGTAACATCCATACTGCTTGTACGAGTTTGAACAACATCCATATCTGGTTTAGAAAAAGAACCTGTGCTTCTTCCTTTTAAAATGGTTTCATAACCTGTTGATAGTAAGACTACTTCCTCAAGTAAGCTAACATCTTCTTTTAAGATAAATTTAAGATTTTCAAAATTTTCTGAAGATACAACCATTTCTAGATCAACAAAACCTAGATGTGAGACAACAATTGTAGCTCCAATTTTTACATTTTTTATAACAAATGATCCATCAAAATCAGTAGAAACACCTTTTACCGTATTTTTAATTAAAACTGTTGCTCCTGATAATGGTACATCAAGTGAATCTACGACTGTCCCTCTAACAGTAACGCTTTGTTGTGAAGATTTTCTGAGAGCTTGGCTCTTCGGTATCTTAGAGACTATAATCGTTTTATCTTTATTAAGTTTGTATGTATACCCAGAAGGAGAAAGAATTTTTGATAATAATTCTGAGGTTTTTATTATTCCTTTTTTTACATGAACTTTAGAAGCTTTTTTGATTCCATCATACCTATAAACAAACTGATAGTCTGTCTGAGATTTTATAAGTTTAAACACTTCCTCTAAAGAAAGGTATTGATTTTTATCAATTTTAATTGGAAAATCCTGAGAAAAGCTACTGTTTGGAGTTAAGCTAAAAACGGTTGAACAAAACAGAAGTAGAAACGTTTTCATAAGTACATTGTATATTTTAGGGTTTATAAAAACCCAAGTACAATTCCGATTATTTTTCATAAATTTGCAAAGAATTAGTTAGACATTAGTTTAATTAAAGTTTAAAGGAATTTTTAGTTGAATACTGTGGAAGGTGTATACTGAAATTCCTTTTTTTTATTTTATATATATTTTTTTACCTCTTATTTCAAAATCAACTTCTTTTGTTTTTTCTAAATTTTCAAGCAAATCTTTTATATTATCCTCCCTATTAAGAGATCCCGAAAAAACAAATTTTTCTTTTTCTTTGTTTATAAAAACAATTTCTACGTCATACCACCGTGACAATTCAATCATCATTTCCTTTAAAGGCTCTTTTTCAAATATAAAAAGCCCTTTTTTCCATGCAGCTTCATTATTAACATCTATTTTTTTAACTTCAATAACCGAGTTATTTAAGCTAACGACAGACTGAAAACCTGGAGTTAAAAATTTAGTTATCTTATCTTTACTTATTTTTACACTTCCTTCTATTAAAGAGGTGAAAATATTTTTTTCATTACGATAAGCTCGAACATTAAACTCAGTACCTAATACTTCAACTTTTTGATTTTTAGTTACTACCTTAAAGTGATCTCCATTGTGTTGAGAGCTAGGAGTAACATCAAAATATGCTTCTCCATATAATAACTCAACTGTTCTTGGCTCACCAGAATTGAATTTTACAGGATATTTTAATTGGCTTTCTGAATTAAGCCACACTTTTGTTCCATCAGATAGTTGAACTACAAATTGCCCACCTCTCGGAATATTTAAAACATTTACACCTGCATTTAATTTATTTGCTTGAAAAGCGTTATTATATTCTAGTTGATTATTAACCATACTTGCATTTACACCTACATAACGACTAGCTTGTGTTAATTCAACTTTTTCTCCATTTCCTAAAATAAGTGTTGCCTTATCAGTACCTGCTGTAATTTCAACAGGCTGTTTTATTAACTTATTTTGAAAAATAAAAAACAGAGAACTTAAACCTAATATTAATATTGCAGCGGCAGCATACCTGAATAAATATTTAGTTTTTGATTTAGGAATCAAAATCTTTTGCTCTACCTTCTTCCAATCTTCCGCAACATTTATTTTTCTTAAAATAGTATCGCGTTCTTTCCAATAAGAGGAATTTTGTTTTAACTTATTTTTAATTTCCTCTTTATCTTTTTCATTAAGAAACTCAGAACTCTCTATATTCTCTGAATATAATATTGCTCTCGACATTTTTTTTGCTAGTTCCAAAATTTTATTAAAATGCATCATAAATCAATCTATTATTGTTATAACGATAAAATATTGTTGGTGGGTAAAAATAAAATTAAATTTTTTGATGTTTTTAATACAAAAACATCAAAATAAAAGAAAGAATATGAAATTACATTTCAATAAAAATCAACATAAAAAGGTAGTAATATCCTTTTAACAATGGACGTAATTTTTGATACGCAATTTTTTTATGTGCCTTAACAGTATTGATATTTAAAGATAGTACTTCTGCTATTTCTTTATTCGTTAAGTTTTTCATACTTAACAGCACTACTTGAGAATATTTTTGTGGTAAACTATTAATAGCATCATGAATTATTTGGCTAGCTTCTATAAGAATTACCTCTCTGTTAAAATGTGCTTCAGACTCTAATACATCTAAACCCTCTACTTCAACCTGTTTGTTAATTACTCTTACTCTTTTTGACTTTAAGTAATCAATACATTTATTCTTTACAGAAGTATATAAATATGCTTTTGTTAAAGTTTTTTCTTTGAGTTTCACATTACTTTCCCAAATCTTAATAAACACATCCTGAACTAAATCTTTAGCTACCGAGATATCTTTTACATATGTGTTTGCAAAAAGACATAATGATGGGTATAAAGACTCAAAAATCTCTTTAAATTCCTTTAATGTAAATGCAGGGTTATTCAAATATTTTGTCTATTTCATGAGTTAAGAGACCGTAAATATATCAATATCCAACAATAAACCAATTTAATTTCAATTTTTCACCATCAAGCCCTCCTCATTTAAAATAATCTTTAAAATTCTAACAAACAAAAGAAAAATTCTCAAAAACACTTCCTAAACAGAGCTGATATTAAATATAATTTTAACAAAAGTTTAATGTCTTTCTAAGAATTTAAATCGTCATAGAAATAAGAAAACATATTATTAATTTATTCTAGAAAAATTAGAATAGCAACTATAAATCTAAATATGAAACAAATTTTAATTGTCACATTTTCTGTATTATTGGCTTTTGTCCATACTCTAAAATCACAATCATTAGATCCAAATCACAAATTACCAATAGATAACAGCATAAAAAAAGGTGTATTATCTAACGGAATGACTTATTACATCAAAAATACTGATGTAGTTAAAGGTGCTGCTAGTTATTACATTATACAAAATGTAGGTTCAATATTAGAAAATAAAGATCAACAAGGACTGGCACATTTTTTAGAGCATATGGCTTTTAATGGAACAGATAATTTCCCAGGTAAAGGTGTTTTAAATACACTTGAAAAACATGGAGCAGTATTTGGAAAAGACATTAATGCTTATACTAGCTTTGATGAAACTGTATACAATCTAAGTAATATACCTACAAAAGACGGGCTTGTAGATACCTGTTTAACCATTCTAAAAGACTGGTCCAACTACTTATTATTAACCGATGAAGAAATTGATGCTGAAAGAGGTGTAATTAAAGAAGAATGGCGAACACGTCAAAATGGACAAGCACGTTTATTTAAAACATCATCACCAGTTACGTTTAATAATTCAAAGTATGCAGATAGAATGCCTATTGGTTTAATGTCTGTTGTAGAAAATTTTGATTATAAAACACTTAGAGATTTTTATCATGATTGGTATAGAACAGATTTACAAGCTATTGCAATAATAGGAGATATTGATATTGAAGAAATTGAAAATAAAATCATAGAAAAGTTCTCAAAAATTTCTGCTATTAAAAACCCTAGAGAAAGGCTAGTTGTAAATATCCCTAATCATGAAGGCTTAATGTATAGTTTGGCAACCGATCCAGAAGTTTCAACATCTTCAATAAGTTTTGGCATTAGACATAAAAAACCTTCGCAATTAGAAACCATAGCATATTTAAAAAAGAGATTATTGGAAGCAATGGCTATTAATATGTTGTCTTCTAGAATTTCAGAATTATCACAAAACCCTGAATCTTCATTTTTAGGATCGAGAGTTTCTTATGGAGACCTATCTAGAGCGCATAAAGTTTTTGACATTTCTATAACTCCTAAGAAAAACAAACAAAAAGAAGCGTTTAAAGAAGTTCTTTCTGAAGTTGTTAGAGCTGTGAAATTTGGTTATAATCAATCAGAAATTGATAGGATTATCATTAATATAAAAAGTTCTTATGAAAACCAAATTGCGAGATTAAACGATAGAGATCATGGCAAAATTGAACAAATAATTCTCAAAAATTATTTAGAAAACAAACCTATAACAGATTTAGAGAAAGTATATGAAATAGTTAAACAATTACTAAAAACCATAACTAAAGATGAATTAAAATTAACCATTCAGCACTTATATTCTCAACAAAATAGATTCTTGAATGTAACGGGGATAAAAGGAGAGAAAAATCTATCAAAAATAGATGCAAAACAAATCATAAAAGAAGTAGAAAACGATACCAACATGGTTCCATATTCTGAAACTTTAGAAGGTAAAACTTTAGTTTCTGGAATACTAATAAAAAACGGAACTATAAAAAAAGAAATAGAAAGTAAAAAGATAGGAGCCACAACCTTTGTTTTAGGCAATGGTATAAAAGTACATTATAAATATGTTAATAAGAATAAAAACAAAGTAGATTTAAATGCATTAAGTTACGGAGGAGAATCACTTTTAAAAAATGAGAATTTGCCTTCTGCTAGCCTTCTCGAAGGTCTAATCCAAATGTCAGGTTTAGGAGATTTTTCCGCAACAGATTTAAGAAAGATCTTAGCAGGAAAAACAGCCAGTGTTAGAATTGGTTTAGGAGAAATTAATGAAAGTGTTTCAGGGAGTTCAAATACAAAAGATGTAGAAACAATGTTGCAAATGGTTCATTTATATTTTGTAAAACCACGTTTTGACCAGCAAGCATTTCAAGTTTTAAATACTAACATCAGTAATTATATCACAAGAAGGAGTAATAATATTGATGAAAAAATGCAGGATAGTATAACAGCAACTTTATATGGAAAAAACAATCCTAAAAAACCTATTTTTAACCAAAGTTATTTAGATAAGGTTTCATTTGATAAAATTAAAACCATCTATAAGGATCGTTTTGCTGATGCAGCAGATTTTGATTTTTTTATTGTAGGAGATGTAAAAAAGGCTCAATTAAAACCTCTTTTAAAAAAATATTTAGCAAGCATTCCAACAAAAAATATAAAAGAAACCTTTATAAATAATGGAGCAGAATGGCTATCAAAAACTATTGATAAAGATATTTATTTAGAAATGAAAGATCCTAAGGCTTCTCTAAATATCTCTTACAAAAAAGAACTTCCTTATTCTTTAAAAAATAGTATTTACACAAGTGTCTTAGGTCATATTTTACAATTACGTGTTACAGAAACTGTAAGAGAATCAGAAGGTGGAGCTTATAGTCCAAGAGTCTCTGCACGTTTTTATAGGGAACCAAAATCCATGGCATATATTTCTTTTAAGTTTGATTGCAACCCTGATTTGGCAGATAAACTAGCTACTATAGTTAAAGCTGAACTTCAAAAAATAGCTGATGGAAATATTTTAGAAAATGATTTAAATAAAATAAAAACAAACTTTATAAAGGAGAGAAAACAATCAAAAGATAAGAATAGTTATGATATGCGTTTACTTACAAACTTTTTTAGGTATGATTACAATATGAATGACGCTAAGAATTTTGAACATATTGTAAATAAAACAACCCAAAAAAATGTTCAATCCATGGCTAAAAAAATTCTTAAAAACAGTAGTTCTTTTGAAGTAATTTTTAAACCGAAAGAATAAATTGTAAAATAATTATTGGAGATTTATAACAAAAACTCTTTATCTAAATCAACTAGTTTCTTATCTATACTAAATCTATCCTCCATCGAAAAATAGAAGAATGAAGATTGTTTAAATTTAAATTTACATTATAGATAAAGAATATGTTTAAAGTCATCTTCCTATTATTTAGAATAATTGTAAAATAACCTTTAAGCAAAAGTGTTAGTATAATAAGTGTATCTGTAAATGCCATTACTTGAGAGAAGGATAAATCTTAGCAACACTTCGAAAAAATACAGAACTAATAGAGTAATGCTGATTCAGAAAAGAATCATTTCCTATGAAATTATCTAAATTAATAACAACCCAAATCTTAAAAAGATTTGGGTTGTTTCTATAATCATGTTTATTTTTTAAATCTAATTTTTTATTAAAAAAGAAAAACATTTTTATTCTTCTATTAAAATACAAATAACAAAAAATCATTTACAAATTAAAAAAAATAAAAAGTAAATGATTTTTGTCAAATAATAAATCACTAATAAAATATCTTAGAAAGCAATCTGTAAAAGAAGTTCTCCTTTAATTAGGTTAGCTCCTTGTGCATAGTCAACAGATGTTACTGCTGCTTGTAATTTTAAATTATTACTGTCAAAATATTTAGTGAATCCAATTGTATAACTCTTTGATTCTTGCAACAATGAATTAATGTGATTCTTATATTCTGGTTCCATATTTTCGTATCTAAAATCTAAACTGTAACCTTTAGATGTTACATAACCTGTTTGTAAGCTATAACTTTCTCCTAAAACTAAATATTCACTAATTTCCTGAGGTGCTAATACTTGGGTTGCTCCAGCATCTAAAAAAGTTCCTTCTAAACTACTTGCACTACTGCTAGCATATTCAGCTAAAAATGAAAATCCTTTATATTTAAATAAGATATCTGTAAATATTTGTGAGTAATCAGGTAAGTTATTTTTACCATCAACATCATACAAAATAAAATCTCCATGACCTTCTCCAGTAGCGTTACTTGCTCCCTTGTTTTTACTAATTGCTCCACCAACCAAAACTTTCGGTGTTTGTTCATGTGCTATATCTGCAGTATATTTATCATTCCCTTCAGTAAAATATCCAGCTGGATATACATCTAAACGAGCACCAATCTTTAAACCGCCTAAATCAGAATCTCTCGAATCTGCTCCAAAAGAATTTCTACCATCACCTGATGTTACTGCAAAACTTGGAGCAATCCCTAATCTGTTACCAAATTTTGACTCTATAAACAATCCAAATTCTCTACCTGTTTTACTATATAGGGTGCTCAACATACCTCTATCTGTAAACTGTAGTTTATCTTCTCTATAAATCATTTCACGGTTATTCAAAAAACTTTGTTTTTGTCCACCAGTTATAGTTAACCATGTATAAGGGTGATAAGCAACCCAAGCATCTAATAGAGGGTCTGATAAACTAAAATCAGTTTGCATTAAAAAACTTACTTTTTCATTAACTGCTTTACCGCTGATTATGAAAAAATTTCTTTTAGAATTGAATTGATACCCTGAATCTTCTCCTTTTACTTTTTCATAACTAATACTAGGTTGAATAAACCCACCAATATTAAATTGATAAGCACCTTCGTTAAAAGAAAAATTTAATCCTGTACCAAGTTTAAAATTGGCTTTATTTCTAGGCTCTGTTTCCTGCGCATTAACAATAGCTATACAGAAAAATATAGTAAGACATATTATTTTTTTCATAATTGTTGATTTCATTTTAATTCTTTTTAGATAATCTATATATTGGTAATTCTTTATTTAATTCAGTTTCTAACACGCCAAAACTTATAAAGCTATTTGGTGCTTCTGGCTCCAATACTTCTGCTACTATTGGAGCGTTTTTTTGGTTTGTAGTAATAATAATTGTCCCCTTTGGAAACCGTTTCGTTTTATTTACTAATTTAGTTTTTAGGGTCTGACGATTCATTTTTTCATAAGGCTTTTCATTTTTATCATACGCTGTTACTAAATAAGCATCTACATTATATTCTGTTTCCTTAATAAGTGTATAAGTTTCAACTCCTAAAACATGTAGCTTTTTTATTAAATCTTCATGGCCTGCTTCTATTATATAAGCTGCTGGTTTTTCTCTAGTTAATTTTGGTATAGTTTGTAAACCATCTCTTATTGTTACCTTCAAATCCATCAAGTCATATGTATCTAAATCTATCACCTGAATAGTATCTTTATAAACCGTTGGAGAACTTGTAACTGTAATGTCTTTATTCGCATTCTCCTTCTGTGCTTTCATTATTTCTTCTTGTACTAAATTGAAATTGTTGAAAGTTGTTTTTAAATAAGACATTCCTATTAGAAAAGTTGTTGCGACTCGTCTATTAAAAGAAGTTCTACCTAACTTAACTCCTCTTACTTCAACCAAAGTTGAAATGGTATTGGTAAGAGCATAGGAAGTTGCGCTAGAACGAGCATTGTTAGCCCCTTTTTTAAATTGAATCTCTCCATGATAGTTTCCTGTAGACATATAACTCTGATAACGCAATCCATTTTTAGTTAATACTTTTCTAGCATTTTCTACAAAAAGCGTATCCGTTAGTACTCTCAAATTTTCAGGAACATTAAGATTTCCACTATATAAGAACATAATATCATACAAAGCGGCAATTCCAAAGGTGCCTAGTTTTGCAAAATCTCTACGATAAGGATTGTATTCATGAAAATCGACACCTACTTCTGGATTAAAGTTAGAAAATGCTTTCTTTAATGCAATACTTTCAGGAGCCATCAACTTAGTTTGATCTCGGTTTAAATCCAATCCATTATCAGCATAACGACTTTGCTTCATATAACCATCTATATTTGCCATAGGCACTATGCATAAATCAATCTTATCTAATAAATAGTTATAAATTGGGTTATTTAAAAGATTGTGCATTAAATATAGAAGCCCTTCTGTACTAGCAGGTTCATTACCATGTAAACCTCCTTGCATCCATACTTTAATTTTATCGTAGTTGGAATTTGAATTGGTTAGCCTTACCATAGGTATTCTAAACCCTTTTTGACTTTTTCCTATAAACTTCACACTCACATAATCTGGATGCTTATCTTTTTGATTATATGAAAAAATCAGAAGTTCTTTATAATCTGTAAATCCATTTTTTTTCTGTAAAGCAGGTGTTACAATTCCTAAACTATCTGAATCAGGAAAATAGCGTTCCGTAATTTTTTTAGATTGCGGATTTAATTGTGGAAAAGTGGTCGCTACACTTAATAGGAAACAAATTAATATAAAACTGTTCTTTTTCATATTTAAAAAGAAAAAGTTAACATTAATCGACCAATCAACTCATCACCTTCAATAGGGTTACCATCACTACCATTTATTGAATCTCCATCTACGTAGGTAAATGATGTTTGTATTTTAGCTCCATAATTACGTCCTAAATACTTACTTAAACCAATTGTATAATAATAAGGACGGCTGTAAAATGTATCATTATTCAAAAAAGAATTTTCATCTGCTTTTAGGTAAGTATATCTACCATCTATAGAAAATCCACTTTTAAATACATATCCTGCTTGGATATTATACCCCTCACCTAACATCATACGCCCTTTTACATAATTTTCTACATCTTGTATACCACCTACGTCAAAACTAGTAGAAGTTGAACCACTATTAAGTATACGTTGTGTTATATCGGAAGGCACAGAAGCTAAGCTTTTTACGAACTCTCCTAACATAGAAAAGCCTTGATATTTAAAAAGAAAATCGGCACCATATTTTGTGTAGTCTGGTAATGATTCTTTGTTATCGTCATCCAAATAAATTATATCTCCGCTTCCTCTTCCTCTTCGGCTACTCATACCAAAATTTATACTATAATTAGCTCCAATAACTAATTTTGGTGTTCGTTCTCGCATTACGTCTGCTTCTTTAAACTGACCAAAATTGGTAAATAATCCAAAGGGTAAAAAGTCTAGACGTCCACCAACTTTTATTCCTCCGTGATCCTTACTAAAAACATTTGCTCCATCACCATTTGTTACCACCAGATAAGGCTTTAAATAACTACCTCCACCAGTTCTAAATTTACCTTGCAAAAACAAACCAAACTCTCGTATAGAGGCGAATGCAGAAGTTAATCGACTACGTTCAACTAATTGAAGACTACTAGAAGCCATAAATAATTCTCTGTTATCCGTATAAGTAGAACGTTGTCCAAAAAGAACAGTTAATTGTTTCGTTACTTCGTATGAGGCATAAGCATCTAATAAAAAACTACTTGAAGAATCATCTACTTCTGAAGAACCACTTAAATCAAAATGAACACGATAGTTAAATCTCTGATCTTTTGATCCTCCATCTATTCTAAATCTAGCACGTCGTATTCTAAATCTATTTTCAGTATCAAAGTCATCAGATTCTGTATACTGTTTTGCTTCAAAAAGTGGTTGTATATAACCACTCATTTTAATTTTTTTACCTCCTTTTGTTGTAAATTGTAATCCTTCTGAAAATCGATAAGAATTCATTTCAGCAGATTGTGCTTGTATCTGAGAGATTATCAGAAACAAACAAAAGGTTGGTACTATTTTTAATATTTTCATATTCATATTATTATAACTACTTATTCAAAATTTCCTTTTACTATAATATTAGTGTCTTTCATCATATGTTGTCCTCTTGCAAAAACATCATGCAGTTTAAAATCTTTATCGAAAACGCATAAATCTGCATCATAACCAACAGCTATTCTTCCTTTGGTTTTTAATCCTAAATTTTTAGCTGGATTTACAGTGATTAATTTAAAAGCCTCTTCGATTCCTATTCCTCCTTTTTGAATTAATTGGACGACTTCTTTTAAGTTTTGATCGATAGGAGCTTGTCTTACTCCAATGGCGTTACCTTTCTCATCAAATTTGGTAAGACCTGCATGTCCATCAGAACTAAAAGTCATTGTGTCTATATTTACTCCTTTTTCTAAAGCATATAATACCGATTTATAAGGTGATGTATATTGCGATGCTCCTGTGGTAATATCAATCATCCCTCCTAGTTTAGCAAACTCTATTGCTTGATCAAAAAGAGCTTTAGTTCTTCCTACATGGGTGGGAGAAATATGCTCAATTGGAAATTGATATTTAGTAACAAGTTCAAAAAGAATATCCATTTTTGTATCTAGATTTCCTAAATGTATATGAAGAATTCCCTTTTTATTACCAATACATCCTCCTACCCTTACATCTCTCAGTTTTCTTAATAATTCTGTTGCAGTAGGGTAAGATGATCGGATATCACTAATCGCTATTTTACACCCTAGAATTTTATCAATAAAAATCATATCTCCTTGAATGCTATCTGTAATAGTAACAGTGTCTATTCCATAATAACCACAAAACATATATGCAGATACTCCTTCTTGTTCTAAGGATTTTACTTTACCATAAAGTGTACGAATGTTTCTGGCTGTACCATCCGTACCTAATAAACCTACTACTGTAGTTGTTCCACAGGATATTAGTTCACTTAAACTAACCTCAGGAGTCATAGATGAAAAACCAGTCTTACCACCAGCACCTATAATATGCATGTGCTGATCTATTAAGCCAGGTGTAACAATTTTACCTTTTGCATCATAAACATTAGCATATTCTGCATAAGAATCTAAATTATCTGATATAGCTACTATTTTTTCACCAGCTATTAGAACATCTTGTTTTCCAAGATATTCAGGAGAATACAGTTTTGTATTTTTTAAAAGTTTTAACATAAATTACATAAAGTGATAACAGAGCATAATAATTAAAGCTACTATTAAGGGTATAAAATTTCTTTTTACAATGGCAAGTGTGGTAACCCCTGCTATTTCAGATACAGCTATAATAACACCTGCAACAGGAGATACTGTTCTTCCCATAGATGCCGATAATTGCATAGGTAAAATAATAGCAGTGCTATCTACTCCCAATTTGGCTGCTATTTTTGGAACTAACGGGCCAAAAGCAAAAAAGGAAGCATTACCACTCCCCATAAGCATAGAAGCAAAAAAAATCATAATAGACATAATTACCCCTATTCCTATCGCTTCAAAACCTAAATTTTGTGATACCTTTACTAAACCATCAATAAATCCTAAACTTATCAATCCTTTTGCGAAAATATCTGCAGCAATGATAAGTGTGACAACGGATTTGAAGATATTACCCATTCCATTCCAAAATATTTTAAAAGATTCAAAAACTTTTATAATGCTTTTAGTTCTTATCAATTCAAATAAAATAGCTATAAATAAACTAATAAACATAGCCGTAGTTGTATCTAATGAAACAGGAAAGCTAAATAAATTAAACAGCTTTGAAAAAAGGATTAATAATAATATTGGAAGTATAGGAATTATAGCATATATCAATGGAGTCTTAATGTTTTCTTCTTGAATATCTACTTCTTGTTTTTGCTGAATATTTTTTTTATCATAATAGCGATTAACAAAGTAATAAGTAATCATCATTGATATACTTAAAGGGATCGCTAAAGGTATTTGATGCTTAACAAAAAACGATATCGTATCTATATCTGCTATGTTGGTAGCACTTGCTGTAATTGCTGATGCTGGT
The DNA here is from genome assembly GCF_008124875.1 of Tenacibaculum adriaticum. Classification (GTDB taxonomy): domain Bacteria; phylum Bacteroidota; class Bacteroidia; order Flavobacteriales; family Flavobacteriaceae; genus Polaribacter; species Polaribacter adriaticus. Next base: position 127,150 of record NZ_VNIA01000004.1, on the reverse strand, counting down.
CCAATTCCCATAGCAGTACTTGCTGTTATAACAGATACAGCTGACAACCTACTAACCCCTAAATTGATTAATATAGGGAAAAGAGATGCCATTAATAATAAACTTAATCCTGCTGCAGATGGTATAGCAACAAATAAAATTTGTCCGATAGGTATCACTAAAGATGCAGCTAAATAAGGTTGCTTTTTAAATAATTTTAAAGGTTTCATTGCTACATAAACTAAAGTGTTAGATGCACCTATTTTATCAATATACGCAACAAACCCTCCAATAGCCATAATCATTAATCCAACACCAGCATTCGTTTTACTGAATGATTCTTTTATATATTTAAAAAGATCGAATCCAGCGAAACCTGTTGGATTAACAAGAGTTGGCATCTTGAAATTTAAAATCATTGCTAGCAACAACATTAAAAGACCCAATATTATCAATACTGCATGGGGATTATATTTTTTTAATAACAATCGTGTTGTGATAATTATAAAAATGAGAGATAATATAGGGCCTAACATGTAATTTTATTTATATTTAAAATGAAGAACCATCAACTTTTGTTCCTGGTGAAAATAAGGCTCCATTCGATTCTGGAACCTCAGCTCCGTGTTGAACAAAATCTCCAGTTAAATCAGGATATCTAGTATAAGATTCATCTGGGTTCCCTGACAAACCATTAACATCGAACGCTACAACAACATTACCTGTAACACCTCTTAAAGTCATAACATCACCTGCATTACTTATGTTCAAAGTTCCTTCTGACGCAAGCTGTACTACTGCTCCTCCAAAACTTCCTGTTGGATTTCCTCCTCCAAAAAGCACTAAAATTCCTCTTGCAGGAACAATAGATCCAGTTGGAAATGTATGTCTAACTTGTGACGTGTCTGAAACGGTATATCCTGTTAAATCTAATTCATTATCTGAATCATTATAAAACTCAATGAATTCATCATCGGTAGCGTCACGAGTTCCATCACCGTTAGCATCTCCTGCCAATCCAGTAGGTGGATCATAAAGAACTTCATTAATAATTACTGAAAAAGGACAACCATTATTACTAATTTCCCCAGGGACTAGAGGACAAGCATCAACAGCGTCAAAAACACCATCATTATCTGTATCAGTATTGACGTCATCATCTGTAACTGAAATATTAATATCAAATGTTGATAAAAAAGTATCACCAACAATAATATTAATCGTTTCTATTCCTTCAACTTCATCATCTTGAATACTTGTTAATGTAATTTCTCCCGAATTAGTCCCTGCACTAATTATAATTTGTGAAGACGATAATGTATAATCAATTCCAACTGTAGCTGTACCTTCTATTGTTAAAGGAATTACAAGTTGTTCTGCAGCTGGTCCATTTAGTGTTGCTGTTACTGTAATTGCTCCATCATCTTCAAGTAAATTTGTTTCTGTACTGCTAACTTCAATTAATATTGGAGAGATGTCTTCTGTAGTACAAGAAAAAAATATAACCAAGAGAAATACAAAACATAAAGATTTAAATGGAATGTTTTTGGTGTTCATTTTCATGAGTTTTTAATTTAAAAAATTTATTTAATAATTATTTTTGATGTCTGAGTTTTATTATCAATATTTAATTCAAGTAAATATAAACCTCGCTTAATTTTGCTAACATCCATAACATCTCCATTAGTCTCTTCCTCTAACATTTTTCTTCCATTCATATCATAAAGAGCAATGGTTTTTAATCCTTGAGTAGGAGTTTTAATGTTGATTTGATTTTGAGTTACTGGGTTTGGATATATTGATAATTCTAATTTACTAAACTCTTCATTTGATAGAACTGATCCATCAGCGAATGTTCCTGGAGAAAACAACACCCCTGCTACAGCATCTTTATGCTGAACAAAATCCCCGGTAATGTCAGGATTTCTAGTATAAGACTCATCTGGATTATTAGAAAGTGCATCAGAATCAAATGTTAAAATTACTGTTCCAGAGGCATTTTCAATTTCAATGATCTCTCCTGAATTTTGCAAGCTTAATCCTGCTGAACCTGTATCGGCAATAACAGTTGCCCCTCCGAAAGCTCCAGTTGGTGTTCCTCCTCCAAAAACAACAAGAAACCCATTTGCTGGTAAAATTGTACCTGAAGGAATTGTATGTCTTAAAGTTCTTGTTCCATCAGCAATTACATTATCATATATCATGTAACCACTAACATCAAGTGAAGTAGCTCCAGTATTTACAAATTCTATGAATCCATCATCGGTAGCGTCACGAGTTCCGTCACCGTTAGCGTCTCCTGCGGCTCCAGCAGGTGGATCATAAAGAACTTCGTTAATAATAAGCTGTGCTGATGCAGAGTAACTTATTGTTAAAATTAATAAAAATAGAAAGTAATTTTTTTTCATATTAAAGGGATTTAAATAGGTTGAAAATAGATATACTAGGCCCAAAGCTATGAGAGATTCAATACATTTAAAGATACCAATACCCAAATCAAGGTAATACCAATTCTGTTTTTTTAAGTAAACAAGATGGATTAAAAGAGTTTCAATCTCTTTTACTTTCATGTATTTTATCAAGGATACATTAAACTTTTACATTTAACAAAAAGTAAGATTTTACTGTATTTATGCATATAACAATGATAGATTTTAAACTATTTTAAAATTAAAAACTACAATAAAATGAAGTGAAAATGGAGAATAAAACAACTATATAGATTTAAATAATACCTGCTAATTTTTTAATTTTCTGTTTTAAAACTGCTGGTCTTACAGATGAATAACCTAAAATTAGTCCTTGTTTTTTTGGTGAAGTTATATAGCACTTACTCAAAGGAAAAGCTATTATATCATTCTCATTAAGTTTTTTAATAATCTCCGTTTCATATTCTTCACTTACCGGTGATTTAAAATAGGCTAATAAATGAAAGCTAGAAAAAGGTTTTTGTTGTACATACATGGTTTTACTGATGGATTCAAATTCAGTTATAAATAAATCATGTCGTTCTCTTGCGACCTCTATACTGTTTTTAATATGTTGATATAAATAATTTTTTTCAATAAACTGATTCATAACTACCTGAATGGAAGGAGATATAAATCTGTGTGAATGCTCTTGTAACGCTTCGATGATTTTAACTAAATATCTAGGTATAATCATGTACCCTAAACGAATTGATGGATGTAATAACCGATTAAACGTCCCCATATAAATAGTTCGGTCTTCAGTATCTAGACTATATATTGTTGGAATACTATTTGATGAGTTTGCTATTTCATTTTCATAATCATTTTCTATGACGAATGCTTTGTTTTTAGATGCCCATTCTAAAATTTCTTTTCTTCTTTTAAGACTCATCTGTATACCCAACGGATAATGATTAGAAGGTGTTACATGAACCACTTTTGGTTTATTATGAGTTATAGTATTCATTTTATTTATATTAATACCCTCAGAATCTAATTCAATAGGAATTAAATTAGCTTGAGAGCTTTTAAAAATAGAATGAACATTAGGAAATAATGGATTTTCTAACACCACAGAATCATCTTTATCAATTATAGCATTTGTTATTAAATATAAAGATTGCAATGATCCAGATACAATCATCACCTGTTTAGCATCGCATTTAATATTTCTACTAACATTTAAGTAATTACAAATACTTTTTTTAAGCTCATGTAATCCTGTTGATTGTGAATAGGAAAGTCCAGATGATTTAATATGTCGCCAGTATGTATTTAGAAGTTTTTTCCATTGATTTACAGGAAATACATCTAAAGGAGGCAACCCAGGCCTAAAAGCTAAACTTTTGTTTGGTAATCTATTTATAAGGGAAATATTCTTTAAATAAGATTGTCCTTTTTGGGATATATCTGGATATAAATTAATATTAACAGGTTCTTTTTGTTTAGAAGACGATTTATTAATTGTTGTATTCTCGTAATTAATACGATTACCAGAACCAGGCTTAGAAAAAATTAATTTTTCTAAAAGTAATAGTTCATAAGCTTTAATTACTGTTGTTCTTGACAAACCTATCTCCTGTGCTAAAATTCTTGTAGGGGGTAATAACCAATCATGAGGTAATTCAATATTCAGAATACATTCTTTAATGGCTTTATAAAGTATAATATACTTATTAGAAGGAACATTTTGTTTTTGACGCTGATACTCTTTTTGTATTCTCTGAATGGTAAATCTATTATTGGTATCCATTTTTTAAAATAATTGGTATCGTAAACATAGTAATTATTAAATTTAATTTGTCTTGAATCAACATATAATTATAATTTATTTTAAACTGAAATTATGAAAATCAAAAATCTATCCCTGATCTTATTACTAACAATTCCTTTTTGGTCATGTAGTAAGGATGAGCAACCAACCCCTGACCCACAACCCACACCTATTAACCTTGCTAAAGGATCTGGAACTTTTAATTACGATTACGAATCAACAAGTTTAAACAAAACTTTGGGTGTATATTATTATATTCCTGAAAATATTACTCCAACAACTCCAATCGTATTTGTGTTTCATGGAACTCAAAGAAATGCAGGAGAGTATAGAGATGCAATGATAGCAAAAGCTGATGAATTTGGATTTATAGCAATAGTACCTGAATTCTCTACACAAGATTTCCCTGGAGGTGATGGTTATAATTTAGGAAATGTTTTTATAGATGGTGATAATCCAACTGAAGACTCATTGAATCAAGAAGAAGAATGGGCTTTTTCTATTATAGAACCTTTATTTGATTATACTAAAACACAAGTAAATAACACAAATTCAACTTACGATGTTTTTGGTCATTCTGCTGGAGGTCAATTTTCTCACAGATTTGCCATGTTTAAGCCAAATGCTAGATTTAATAAAATGGTAAGTTCTTCTTCTGGCTGGTTTACTTTTCCTGATGCATCTATTAGATTTCCTTATGGTTTTGATCTATCTCCTTTAAAAAGTATATCATTATCTAACTTGTTTTCAAAACAAATATATGTTCAAGTAGGTGAAAATGATGATGACCCAAATGCTGCCAGCTTAAGGCATAATGATTATGCTGATGCTCAAGGACTAAACAGAAAAGAACGAGCTATTAATTTTTTCCAATTTAGCCAAAATTTATCTCAAGAAAACAACACTTCTTTCAATTGGAATTTTGAGATAGTAACAGGTATGGATCACGATTATATAGAGGCCGCAGAAAATGCAGCAGACATACTTTTTAAGTAGAATTATTAAATAGTATCAAAAAATAATCTAATTTCGACTCTGAATTAGTTAGTATTATAGTACAAACAAATTCCAAGAAAAATACCACCTGCAATGCAGGTGGTATTTTTAGGATAAAATCAACTTATTATGAAAGTTTCAAAAAAGAATATAGGATTGTTCCTTGGACCTATTCTATTTATACTAATTAAATTATTTTTTCATCCAGAAGGACTTGATGGTTCTGCAAATGCCATATTAGCTTCTACTGTTTGGGTTGCTATTTGGTGGATTACCGAAGCAATATCAATTCCTGCAACAGCATTACTACCGATTATTTTATTTCCCTTAACAGGAGGTTTATCATTAAGCCTTACAACAGCTTCCTATGGGCATAAATATATATTTTTGTTTATTGGAGGTTTTATACTTGCTATTGCCATTGAAAAGTGGAATTTACACAAACGTATTGCCCTTAACATTATCAAAATTGTGGGTACCAATGTAAATCGTATTATTTTAGGATTTATGGTAGCAACAGCACTTCTCTCGATGTGGATATCCAATACAGCTACAGCCGTAATGATTTTACCAGTTGGAATGGCAATTATTGCACAACTTCAAGACAACCCAAAAACTAAGCAAGATGAAAATTTAATTTTTGGTAAAGCATTAATGTTAGCCATTGCTTATAGCGCTTCTATTGGAGGTATGGCGACACTTATAGGAACACCTCCCAATTTGGTTTTGGCAGGTGTTGTTGAAAAAACATATCATACAGAAATATCATTTTTACAATGGTTTATTTTCGGTTTCCCAATAAGTATTCTTTTATTGTTTGTATGCTGGGTTTATTTAACACGTTTTGCTTTTAAGTTCAAGCAAAAAAAATTTCCTGGTGGTAAAAATGAAATCGAAAAACAATTAAGAGAATTAGGTAAAATGTCTTATGAAGAAAAATCTGTTTTAGTTATTTTTTCGTTAACTGCTTTGGCCTGGATTAGTAGAGCGTTTTTATTAGTAAAATGGTTACCCGCAATTGATGATACTATTATAGCAATAATAGCTTCAATTATATTGTTTTTAGTTCCTAGTAGCAAAAGGAACCAGCCATTAATATCTTGGGAAGATGCTGTAAAATTACCTTGGGGAATTTTAATTTTATTTGGAGGAGGAATGGCTTTAGCTCTCGGCTTTGAGTCAAGTGGTTTGGCGTCTTGGATTGGAAATCAACTAACCTCTTTAGAAGGCATTTCCGTTTTTATTCTCTTATTGGTTTTAATTACTTCTGTTAATTTTTTAACAGAAATCACCTCAAATATGGCCACAACAGCAATGTTACTCCCTGTTTTAGTATCATTGGCTACCGTAATAAATATTCATCCCTATATATTATTAGTAAGTGCCACGGTTGCAGCATCATGTGCATTTATGTTACCAGTTGCAACACCTCCTAATGCCGTAGTTTTCGGATCAGGCTATTTGAAAATAGAAGATATGGTTAAAAAAGGCGTCTGGATGAACATTGCTTCAATTATAATATTAACGTTAATTGTGTATTATGTTCTCCCTTTAATTTGGGATTTAAATTGATTAACACCATTTTACTAAGATAGTTCTAATACTATTATTTCTTAAAAAGAAAAAAGATATAAGTTTGAAATATTTAGAACCTATTATTCTAAAAAAGAAATATCTTTAGCAACAAAATTGTAAAGATGATAAAATACATAACTTTAATATTTGCTTGCTTTGTATTTACTATACCGAACAATTATCCTATCGACGGGTATCAAAATACAGGCATTAAAAGATTGAAACGCCTTCAGTTAACAATTTCTGGGGAATTGCCAAATCCAGGGCTTCCTTCTGGCGCCTATAAATCTATTAATGATATTAAACTTAATCTTTTGAGTAGAAAAAAAGAAAACACTGAAAACTTATTAATAGAAGATGCTATTTTACAAAAAAAAATAAATACACTTTTTCCAAGGTTAGACAGAAGTTATTCTATTACAATTCTAGATATTACGAACCCAACAAACTTACGATATGCTCAACAAAATGAGTCTAGAGGTTATCAACCTGGTAGCGTAGGCAAGCTAGCGGTAGTTACTGGTTTATTTCATCAATTAGCTAAAATTTACCCCGACTCATGGGAAAAAAGAACAGACTTATTAAAAACTAAATTTGTTAGAGCTGGTAATTGGGCATTATCAGACGAACATACAGTTCCTATTTTTAATACTGAAACTAATAAACTTGTTAAAAGACAAGTTGATGCTAGCGATGTTTTTTCGCTATATGAATGGACAGATCATATGCTTTCCGTAAGTAATAATGGTGCTGCTAGTGTTGTTTGGAGAGAAGTTTTATTGATGGCTGCTTTTGGTGATAAATATCCAAACTTAACCGAAATTGAAGCTGACACTTATTTTAAAAATACACCGAAAAGTATTATTACCGACTTGAGTAATGATGTTGTTAATATACCTTTACGAGAACTGGGTATTACATCAGATGAGTGGAGATTAGGTACTTTTTTTACAAGAGGAGCTAATCAATACGTAGGAGCTAAAGGAGGTAGTATAGGCACACCTCTTGGTTTAATGAAATGGATGTTACAATTAGAACAAGGTAAAATTATTGATGAAAAATCTAGCTTAGAAATTAAACGATTAATGTTTATGACAGATAGAAGAATTCGATATGCACAAGCACCTCAGTTAAAAGATGCTGCAGTTTATTTTAAATCTGGTAGTTTATATAAATGTGATCGTACAAAAGGAGAGCCATGTGGTAAATACAAAGGCAACGTAGATAATTTTATGAACTCAGTAGCAATTATAGAGCATCCTGATGGCACCAATTATATGGTTTGTCTTATGACCAATGTTTTACGCAAAAATTCTGCTAGTGACCATATGTTTTTAGCTGGCTCTATTGACAAGGCGATAAAGAGTTAATTTTACTAATACTTAGCAAGTATTTCACTAGCTTTATTCTTTATCTTTTTATCTGTATTATTTAAAATCATTTCAACCAACGGTTTAAATTTTATATCGTTGGTTTTCTCTATTAAATCAAGAACCGTTAACTTCAATTTATTATCATTCCTTTTAAGTAACTGAGTAAAACATTCCAATTCACTAGGAACTCTAATGTTTAATTTTTTAATCTGCTCTTCAGAAGCAGTATCCATCAATATAGATTCGGCAATAGGAATAAGTTCTCTTTTAAGTTGCATATCTAATATGTTGTCAAGGAATTCTATAGCATGTATACGCTGTTCTTCCTCTCCTTCTAAGATCACCTTTAATACAGGATCAATATCATCTGGAGGATATTTCATTCCTAAAAACTTAAAAATTCTTTTTAGTTGCCTATCTAACCGATTTTCTAACAAATCAATAAGCGCAGTTCTTGCCAACCTCTCTTCCTTAGACTCAATATCATCTTTACTTTTATACTGTAAAACAATCTGAGAATGAATTGCAGCCAATGTGTTTTGATACAAATCGCATTCATCTAATATTATATCAATAATATGACGATCTTTTATTTCAATATCATTATTATCCCATTTTATTTTTTGTAAGGATTCTATGGCTGATATTTTTACTTCATGCTCTGTGTTTGTAACTAACTTCATAAGAGCCTTAACTGCTTTTCGAGAATTAAATTTCCCAATTACAGAAGGGATTAGTCTGGCATCTTCTAAATCAACTTTATTTTCAATAACCGTTTCTGCAAGAATATCAATAATAGAATCTCCGTAACTAAACAATGCATCTGTAGCAGACAATCTATTTTCTTTTCTAGATAGATTTTCTATGATTGCATTTATAAATCTAGAATCAAGAGTTTTTGAAGCACTTCTTAAAGCCATTCTTACTACTTCTTGATCTGGATTAAAAAATTGATCACTAATAGTTGTGTAAAATTTCACAACTTTCCCATTACCAATTGAAGCCAATATAATTAGTAGTTTGTTTTTCACTTCCATTGGGTCTTGAAGTTCATTTACTTCCTCTAAAGCATTGGCGATCCTCTTTTCTAAATTAAACTTTAACTGAAGTTTTTCATAGTTTCGTAATTCGAGAGAAAGACCCAGTAACGCTGCATTGCGTATTGTAAGATCATTACTACTAAGATACTTATCGAATAACTTAATTGTATCCATTTCATAATGTTTTAATAAATATCGGAAAGCCGCTGTTGTTACCTCTTGATCTGCATCATAAATCATAGGTTCAATTAGTTCGCAAAGATTTTCCTTTCTTAAAAAATATAAATTCTCTACAGCTAATGCTCGAACTTTTGATGATGGGTGATTTAATAAAGATTCTATCTCCTTAAAAAAACGGTCATCTTTTATTTCTAATGTTTTGCTAAGCATGTAAAGCACTTGGTTTTCTGTTCCCGTTTTAAGCGCTTTTTTTACCGAATCAACGATAGAAGTAATAGGTGTTTCTTTAGATTTGTTATTTTTTTTATTTCCGTTTATATCTAAAATTAATTCTTTAAATGCATTTATGTACTCGTTTTTTAAAAGTAAAATCAAATAAATCCATAATGAAATTAATCCAATAATAATTAAGCTTACATATTTAGAAGGTATATCTAAACCATTAATAAAGAAAATAAGAATAAATCCTGCAATTCCTGTTGCAATACTATCTACAACTACATCTATAAATGTTTTAGTTTTCTTTTTAATTTCAATGGGAATAGGAATAGAAAGTAATTCTGTTGCCGCTCTATTTACAGATTGCTTTAAACTACCATCTACAATTTTAATAAAGACCAACACCCATAATTGAGGAACAACAAGCAGTAAAAAAGATCCTAAAAAAATTCCTGTAGGTAACCAAAGAAGTGATTTACCAACACCAAACATTCCAACAATTCTTTTTGTAAAAAACAGTTGAACAATTAAAGAAACTACACTTAAAGTAGAAAGCCAAAAGCCAAAGAAAGAAGCCAGCTCTTCCGGGTCTTGTATTAATATAGACGCATAATCACTATATTGATAATCTACAAGTTTAGCTACCAAAACACTAAGCCCAATAACCACAGCTATTAAAGAAAGTAATTTAGATTTTCGTATTAATCGAAAAGAATTTTCACCTTTAACATCAGAACGAAGACTTATTTGAAAAGTATTCAACTTTAAAACTTCATTTTTCCATATATACCTCACAATAGGAATACATATTAGTAATAATAAAGCTGCTACAAAAAGTAGCTCTTCAGCTGCTATGAATTTTGCTAGTATTGACGTAATATAACCTCCAAAAATTCCTCCTGCAATAGCTCCTGAACCTATAAAGCCAAAGATCCGTTTTGCCTCACGAATATTGTAAACTAAATTTGCAAGAATCCAAAATTGAGAAGCTGCTAGCAATCCAAAAATAGCAACCCATATATAAGGAATATAAAGCAATAAACCCTTCCCTATATTTAATTTAAAAGCTAAACCAAAAAAGACCAACGAAGCAATAGACCCATAAAGTGTTAAAACAATAATTCTATTTAATTGTGTTTTTTCTAATGCTTTATTATAAAAATAAGAACCTATAATTGCGGCAATAGCTGTTAAAACATAACCTAATGGTAATGCACCTGATCCTAATTCAGAAAGAAAAAGTGAATTAATTGTTGGTTTTACAATTAACAAAGTCGTTATGAGTAAAAAAATATTGAGTTGCAACAAAAAAGTTTTGCGCAACTCATCTTCTCTTATATCAAAAATTTTTAAAAGATATTCTTTTAATATATTTTTAAAAGCCATTTAAATTAGGAAATTAAGTGCAATTAATATTGCAAACTTAACAATTATACTTTTATAGCTTCCTCTTTTAAAACCTTCTCTATTGGCTCAACTAAACTTCGTATGATTTGTTCTCCGTTAGCATCTTCTATTAGCGCTACTAAAATATATTTTCTCGATCCTTTTCCCCACACCAATATTGAATCTGAATGATAGGTTCTCCATGAACCTGACTTACGGAATAACCGAGCATGTGGAGCAATTCTTTCTAACGTATTTACAAATTTATGATGTAATGCAGGCTTCTCCATTATATCTAACATTTCTTTTGAACGTTTTTCATTTACTAATTTTCCTTGAAGCAATAAATAATAAAATCTACATACTTGAGATACAGTAGCGGCATGACTTAGATTTTTTAAAGGCTCTCTATTTGTCTTACTATTACCAGACGCATATCGTTTACCTACCCATAAACCTCCTCCATAATTTTCATCATATAAGCTGTAGCGATCGCTCGTTAGTACTGTTTCAATTTTTTCATAACCGAGCCTATCAATCATTCTAGTCGTAGCCTGATTATTAGATTTACTAATCATTAACTTCATATCTGCTTTTACCTCAGATGTCTCCTTTAATTCTCCTTTTTCAATTGCATCCATCGCAGCTAATAAAACGGCTATTTTTGGTAAGCTAGCAGCATACATCATTTCATTTCCATTAATATCTGCAAATTTTATTTGATCAATATTACTTAAATCTACAACACCAATTGCAATTCTTTTTTGCTTAACTAAAGCTTTCCATTTATGATTACTATTAATCGTACTTTCTAGTTTTGCTTGAAGTGGAAGATTTATTAAATCCCTAAGGGGTGTTTCTCCATTTTTTAATTTTATAGGGAATGTTTGCGCATAAATGTTAGCTTGTACAACTACCAAAATAAATATGCTAATTATAAAATTTTTCTTCATTTGATATATTAAATTTTTCCAGCAAAAATAAATATTAAATCAATACCTTTTTAAAATACTTTAATTTTAGTTAAACTTTAACTTATTAAAAATCTTACATTTAACTTAAAACAACTTCTTCATCAACTTATTTTACGAGTTTAAAATCACATCAATTATAAACCTCAATAAAATCTCACAACAAGTAAACAAATTAGCTTACTCCAACCTCTTAATTATCATATGTAACACTTAAAATAAAACATTACCTTGTTTAACATTATCCAAAATCAACTAAACATTTTGTATATTTACTAAAATAAGATAAAATGAAAATTCTAATTACTGGTACTACTGGTTATATAGCTAAAAGATTGATTTTAAGACTGCTTGAAAATAAGCACAAATTAATATGCTGTGTTCGTGATTTAAATAGAATTCCTGATGAAATTGAAGATAGAGAGAATATAGAATTTATTAAAATTGATTTTTTAGAAACCTCAAATATTACTTTACCTTCTGATATCGATGCAGCATATTATTTAATTCATTCTATGTCAACGAATTCAGACGATTTTCAATCATTGGAAGAAAAATGCGCCGAAAACTTTAAGAAATTAGTTGAAAAAACCAATTGTAGACAAGTAATTTATTTAAGCGGAATTGTAAATGACTCTTCTCTATCTAAACATCTTAAATCAAGATTTGAAGTTGAAAAAACACTTCGCTCAAAAAAATATGCACTTACTACATTTAGAGCTGGAATAATTGTTGGTAGTGGAAGTGCTTCTTTCGAAATCATTAGAGATATAGTTGAAAAACTTCCTGTAATGGTAACCCCAAAATGGTTAAATACAAAAACACAACCCATTGCTATTAGAGATGTTTTAAGCTTTCTACAAAAAGCACTAGAGAAAAAAGATTTATATAACAAATCTTACGATATTTTTGGACCAGAAATACTTACCTATAAACAAATGCTTTTAGAATTTGCTGAAATTCGAGACTTAAAAAGGTATATATGGACACTTCCTATACTCTCTCCTAAACTATCTTCTTATTGGTTATATTTTGTTACCTCTACGTCATTCAGTTTAGCACAAGCCTTAGTAGAAAGCATGAAAGTTGAAGTAATTGGCAAACCAACTAATATTAACCAAGTATTAAATGTTCATCCATTAACATATAAAGAAGCTGTCAAGTTAGCTTTTCAGAAAATTGAACAACATGCAGTTATTTCTAGCTGGAAAGATGCAATAAGTAGCGGAATTTTTAACAAGCAATTATCAGAATATATAGAGGTTCCAAATTACGGTTGTTTTAAAGATGTTAGATCTCGTGAATTTGAAGATGAAGAACTCACAATTAATAAAATTTGGGCAATTGGTGGTAAAAATGGATGGTATAGTTTTAATTGGTTATGGAAAACACGAGGTTTAGTAGATAAAATTGTTGGAGGTGTTGGTTTGCGCAGAGGAAGGACTCATAAAAATCACCTCGAAGCTGGAGATGCATTAGATTTTTGGCGTGTTTTACTAGCAGATAAAAGTCAAAAAAGATTACTCTTGTTTGCAGAAATGAAATTACCAGGAGAGGCTTGGTTGGAATTTAAAATTATAAAAAATAAACTATACCAACGTGCAGTTTTTAGACCAAAAGGTGTGTTAGGTCGTTTATATTGGTATTCTGTGCTTCCCTTTCATGCTTTTGTTTTTAAAGGGATGATAAAATCCCTCACTAATAAATAAACAACTCTCTTTATAAATTACAAGCATTAACAAAAAAAATGTTTACTTTTCTTTTTATTTGTTTAAACATTCTATATATTTGATAAACAATTTGATAATTTTAATTCTAACACATTACAGTTAAAAAGATAGAAAGACTATCTTATATAAGATGTTTAGCTTATAATTCTTAAAAAAGAACAATAATAAATACATAAGTAAGAATTTTGATAAGAAAGAAAATCCATTTTTTGATATTAACTATAATAATTTTTAATTAAGACAAAATGGCATTTTACTATATGTGAATATTTAGTTAAAAATTTTTGTTTAGATAATTCCTTTTAAAAAATTAGTAATTTGCAGACCTGAAATTATCCCAATGCAACCAATAAAAAGGCAGTAAAATTCTTAAAGAAAACAAATATTCTTTAAAATTATTGAAATTAAAACTGAATACACTTTTTTTATAAAGAAAAATAATTGATTAATAACACAAATCAATAGGATTTTTGTAGCAAAATTAAAAGATAATGTTACATTTGTGGCCGTTTTAGTTTCAATTCAATTAATTAGATCTCAAAATCAAAATAAGTAATCCTTATTTTTTGAAAGAAAGTTGAAATGCTTTCGACAAAGATTAATATCTAACAACTCAGTATCTATTAAGAAACTAACCATGCTTTGCTTGGACTTGAGTTACCCAAGACAGCATATAAAAAGACAAGAATGATTGCACAAACACTCAAAAAAAAGGTAAATGGTACCAGATTAAATGGTTTTTCACAAGATGAAATTGGAGATGATCATTTATGCAGTGGCCTTCAAACACCTTTAAAAAAAGATGCGTTTTTAATTACAGATAAAGAAAAGATAGAAAAAATTTCTTATCTTTTTGCTGAAATTATGAATACAATGGGGTTAGATTTAACTGACGATAGCTTAAAAGGCACCCCTAATAGAGTCGCAAAAATGTATATTGATGAAATATTTTCAGGTTTAAACCCTGCTAATAAGCCAGAAATTACATTATTTGAGAACAAGTATGAATACAATCAAATGCTAGTGGAAAAGGATATCACATTTTATTCAAATTGTGAACATCACTTTGTGCCAATTATCGGTAAAGCTCATGTAGCTTATATTTCTTCTGGCAAGGTTATTGGTCTATCTAAATTAAATAGAATTGTGCAATATTACGCTAAAAGACCACAAGTACAAGAAAGACTAACCAATCAAATTGGTGAAGATTTAAAAAGTATATTACAAACTGAAGATGTTGCAGTTATTATTAACGCAAAACATCTTTGCGTATCGTCTAGAGGAATCAAAGATGACACATCTGCTACAGTTACCACTTTTTACAGTGGTAAGTTTAGCAATCAATCAAAAATTGTTGAATTACAAAATTATTTAAAACTTTAACGAAATGGATATTATAGACAAAGCAATAGAGTTTGAAAACAGAAAGTTTAAATTCATCACCACAAGTGATAGAATTTTAGCTTCTCGCGAAGCGAAAGACTTAATTTTAAGCTTAAATGAAATTTACAAAAAATCTAAAGACAGTAACATAATGGATATTATGAAACGTCTTACCGTTGTTAAACAACGCATAGAAAAACGTTTAAAAGGAAAACCTTTAACAGCTTAAACAACTTAACGTAAAGGTATTGTTAATTTGCTATGAGACAATACCTTTACTTTTCAACAATACACATATTTAATAGATCTCTCGATCTACTACTAAAAATTTATTTTTTAATTCTTAAGAATTAAAAAATGACTAGTTTTATAATCTACAATAAAACCAAATCAATTTCCCGTAAAACAATGGAAATAGTGTATGATAGTGTAATTTTTAAAATATAACATTATGAAACTAACTTATTTACTACCCCTTTTACTTTTTACTTTTATCTCTTGTAAATCACAAACCAATAAAAAAACTACAACTATGTCTTTATATGATGTTAAAATAAAAAATTTACAAGGAAAAGAAATGAATTTTTCTGACTTTAAAGGAAAGAAAATTTTATTTGTAAATGTTGCATCAAAATGTGGGTTTACTCCACAATACGAAGGATTACAAAAATTAGCTGATCAAAACAAAGACAAACTGGTAGTTATTGGAGTACCTTGTAATCAATTTGGTGGACAAGAGCCTGGAACTTCCACAGAAATTCAAGAATTTTGTCAACTTAATTATGGTGTAAATTTTCCAATTACTGAAAAAGTAGATGTGAAAGGAGAAAACCAACATCCATTATATCAATTTTTAACTAATAAAGATAATAATGGAGTTAAAAGCTCATCTGTAAAGTGGAATTTTCAAAAATATTTAGTAGATGAAAACGGTAATTTAATTGATTTTTGGTATTCAATTACAAAACCTTCTAGCAAAAAAATTGCTAAACATTTATAAGCCAATATTTTGAAAAAAATAAAACTACTCTTACTGTTTTTAGTTATTAATTTTTTAAGCTTAGCTATTGGAAGCTGGTTAATGAATGATGGACCAAGAACCGAGTGGTATGAAAAACTAAGCAAAGCGCCTTGGACTCCACCTGGTTGGGTATTTGGAGCTGCTTGGGCGGTTATTATGATTTGTTTTTCATTCTATTTAGCTGATTTGTTTTTAAAATCTAATAATCTAAAAACTAGAATCCTCTTCGGATTACAAATTATATTAAACGTTGGTTGGAACTATATTTTTTTTAATCAACACCTAGTCTGTTTAGGTTTAGTAGTTTTATTACTTCTAAACATACTTTTGTTTTACTTTTATTTTAATTTAAAAGGAATCGTTCACAAAAAACGTTACTTATTACTTCCTTATATAATATGGATGTGTATTGCAACTTCATTAAATCTTTATATTTTAATTCATAATTAATGAAAATATACACACTACATAAAAAACAAAATTTACCCATTACTGTTGAAGAAGCTTGGGAGTTTCTATCTAAGCCACAAAATTTAAAAACAATCACTCCAGATTATATGAGTTTTGACATTTTATCTGGAGCCGATAAACCCATGTTTCCTGGTCAAATTATTCAATACATTGTTACACCAATTCTGGGAATTAAAACAAAATGGGTTACAGAAATTACACATGTAAAAGACAAGGAATATTTTGTTGATGAGCAACGTTTTGGACCATATGCACTATGGCATCATAAACATTTTATCAAAAAAATAAAAGGTGGTGTAGAAATGGAAGATATTATAGATTATAAGGTTCCGATGGGTCTTTTGGGTCAATTAACTCATCCTTTTTTAGTAAAACCAAAACTAGAAGAGATTTTCGAATACAGGCAAAAAAAACTCATCGAACTGTTTGGAGAATACCATGGGTAATATCAATATTTTTTGGTTTAGAAGAGATTTACGTTTACAAGATAATCATGCATTATACCGTGCACTTAAAAGTAGTAAACCTGTTTTACCTATTTTTATCTTCGATACAAATATTCTTGAAAAACTACCCAAAAACGATGCTAGAATTACTTTCATTCATCAACAACTTCTAAAAATTGATACCGAACTAAAAAAAAATGGAAGTAGTTTACATCTTTTCTTCGGAAAACCTTCGGAAATTTACAAACAGTTAACTGAAAATTATTCTATTGATACTGTTTATACCAATCGCGATTACGAACCTTACGGAATACAACGTGATAAAGAAATAGCAAACGTTTTAGCAACCAAAAACATTAGTTTCAAAAGCTATAAAGACCATGTTATTTTTGAAAAAAATGAAATTACAAAACAAGATGAAACTCCCTATAAAGTTTATACTCCTTATTCAAAAAAATGGTTAGCCGAATTTCAGCAAAAAGAAATAAGCATTTATCCCTCGGAAGAATATCAACAAAATTTCATCAAAAAGAACACCTCTTCTTTTTTATCTTTAAATAAACTTGGTTTTGAAAAAAGTTTAATTAAAATTCCTGAATATGATATTAACCTAGATTTAGTTAATAATTACGAAGAAGTTCGGAATTTCCCTGCAATTAAAGGTACATCAAAATTAGGAGTTCATCTTCGATTCGGAACAATTTCAATTCGAAAAGCTGTTTTACAAGCTTCAAAAAGCAATAATAGTACCTTTTTAAAAGAATTGATTTGGCGAGAATTTTTCATTCAAATTTTGTGGCATTTTCCTCAAACAGTAACAAAAGCATTTAAACCAAAATACGATTTTATTAAATGGAGAAATAATTTAGAAGAATTCAAAAAATGGTGCGAAGGAAAAACGGGATACCCTTTAGTAGACGCAGGAATGCGTGAACTAAACACTACAGGTTTTATGCACAATCGAGTACGAATGCTTGTTGGAAGTTTTTTATGCAAACATTTATTAATTGATTGGCGTTGGGGAGAAGCTTATTTTGCAGAAAAACTACTCGATTTTGAGTTAGCAAGTAACATAGGAAATTGGCAGTGGGTTGCAGGTTGCGGTGTTGACGCTGCTCCGTATTTCAGAATATTCAACCCAACAACTCAAATCCAAAAATTTGACAAGGATTTAAATTACATCAAAAAATGGGTTCCCGAATTTCAAGAACTCACCTACCCAACTCCTATTGTAGATCATAAATTTGCGAGAGAACGTTGTTTAACCACCTATAAATTAGCTTTAAACCAACCTTAATGAATCATTACTTTCTAATTATCAAGTTTTTACGTAATTTTAGAACACAACTAGAACCTATAAAATCATAAAAACACAAGAAGTAGCAAATCAATAGGCACAAAATGTAGTTAGCAAAGAAATTACTGAAGTACCTTATGAAGAAATTGTTTCTGAAAAGCAAAGAATGGCTAGATAATGTACAAGAAATCCATTCTAGTGGAATTTCAGACCCTATAATAGGAGAGATTTTTACCACTAAAATGTCTTATGATGTAACCTTCAAAGATTCATGGTAGACAACAAATAGATGAATTTGGTGTCTTCGAAGTTAAAAATGGTAAAATTGCCAATGAGCAATTCTTTTGTTCAATGTAAAATATTAAATATTTAAAAAAGCTCTAGCAATGCTAGAGCTTTTTTTATTTCTTTATATTTGTTTATATTCGGGATGTGGCGCAGTCCGGTTAGCGTACACGGCTGGGGGCCGTGTGGTCGCAGGTTCGAATCCTGTCATCCCGACTTGTTTTAATTATACTTTAGCACCATTAATTAATTTTTTTAAATTGTTCTTAATCCAAAATAATTATGCAGCAGTTATTTAGAACTACGGCTTATCCCACCATACTCTAGTTGTTAATTCATCTGGTCCTTGCACTGCAATTGCTGCAGCATAATTAGCTGCATTAACGCTTTGTTCACTTACAGCGTATGTAAGCCTTCTTGGAATAGTCCCATTAGTAACGTTACCTGGATAATTAACTGGTATTAATACTGGAAAACCAGTTCTTCTCCAATTAGCAAACGCCTCATATTCATTTAAAAATGTTGCAGCCCAATATTGTGTGTTAATTTGCTCTAAAGCATTAGCTGAATCAAAAGGTTTTACTGATAAATAAGTATCTATTTCTGTATCAGAAATCACAGCATCAGGACCATATAAAGCTAACGTTTTCATAGCCGCCCTTACACCTGCATTATAATGTGGTTCTGGATTTCCACCAGCTAACCCCCATCTTTCTGCTGCTTCTGCAAGCATAAACTCAACTTCTGCATAGGTTTGAAAAAACATAGGTGCTGCTTCACTTGTAATACCCGTATTTCTATTAATTCCAGCATAATTATCTGTATTAGATTCTCCTGTCGTGTTTTGTAACATATTAAGATCCAGTCCATTTGGAAAACCTATTAAATCATTAGGATTAGTACTTTCATCACTTCTACGCATGGCGAGAATAGGTAATCGCGGATCATCTTGTAAAAAGTCTACAAATGTTTTACTCATGTGCATACTATTATCTGCCGAGAACACTTCCCCATTCCCATTCTTATTAATTCCTTCTGGCCCTGGTGTATGTTGAATATACATGATATCTTCATTAGACTCCATTACTCCTCCAGAAATAGCCTTAGTTACCCATTCTTGCGAAGCTGTAGCATCTATTTTAATTAAACGTAATCCCAAACGAAGCATCATTGAGTTGGCAAATCTTTTCCATTTAGCTTGATCTCCGTGATAAATCAAATCACCATCTCCAAAACCAGAGGTCCCATTACCTAAATCTGCAGCTGCTTCTTCTAATTCTTTTAACATATCTGCATAAATATCGCTTTGTGCATCATATTTAGGTTGTACTATACCTTCTAAATATGCTTTTCCTGCTTCACTATAAGGAACATCTCCATATAAATCGGTAAGCCTATGATAAATCAGAACACGTTGTATTCTTGTGATTGCTTTCATTTCAGCTGGTGCATCTTCTGTATCTAGCTGCACTAAAAGATCTTCTATGTTTTTAACAGCATTTCCATAAATACGGTCAATCATAGATGACGCATACCCTTTGTTCCAAGTATACTTATCTCCAGCCCAATACCCTGCTGTTGTCGAAAAATGTTGCATCATGGTGGAGCTATAAATTAAATTAGCTCTCCAGTTTTCATAACGTTCTCCAGAAGTATACAATTGAATTGCTGCCAATTTGGTTTCAGGACCAACTTGAATAGGTTTAGTAGAATCTACATTTAGCTCTTCAAATCCTTGATCACAAGCACCAAAAGCTAGTGTTAGTATTATTATATAAATTATTTTTCTCATAATTAGTTTTTTAAAACTTAACATTAAAACTTAATCCATAACTCTTTCTTGAAGGAACACCAAAATATTCCAACCCTTGAGCATTTCCTACATTATAACTACTCTCAGGGTCAATATTATCTATACTTCTTTGTAAGTAAAATAAATTGGAAGCTATAAAAGAGATGCTTGCACTGTTTATAAATGTTTTTTTAAGAAACTCACTTGGTAAGGAATATCCTAAACTTAATTGTCTAAATTTAATATAATCAGCATCCTCAACAAATTCTTCTGCAATACCACTAATTCTACCATAATAGGTTTGTAAATCTTCGGGTGCAACCGTAGTTGTAAATGCTTGTCCTGTGTCACCATCAATTCCTGATACAGTTAAACCATTTTCTCTACCGTCTAATGTCGCTTTATGAAGCCCATTACCATATAAAGTTCCATTAGTTCCTGAAAATATTTGCCCTCCAAATTTCCCATCAATTAAGAAACTTAGAGTAAAATCTTTATACATAAAAGTATTTGTAAGACCTAAAGTTAACGGAGGTACTCCTTCTCCAAGTATTTTACGCTCGCCTTCTTGAGCCAGCGGTACACCATTTCCATCAATATCATAAACAATATTACCTCCATTGTCTCTAACATAGGAAACTCCGACAATAGTTCCAAAAGGCTGACCTACAATTTGCTTAATAGCTGCATTTTGTGAACGAGGTTCTCCTAATAAAATTTCTCCATTTTCCTCATTGGTTGCTATAATTTTAGATTCGTTATATGCTCCGTTAATAGAAGCATTCCATCTAAAATGATCAGTCTGAATTGGCGTTCCTGAAATTAAAAATTCGATTCCTTTATTTTCTAGTTCTCCAATATTAGCCAGTGCACTCGGATAACCAGAAAAAACTGATGCCGCCACCGGAACAATATCATTGGTCGTGTTATTTTTATAATAAGCCAAATCAATAGACAGTCGGTTGGCAAACATCCGAGCATCAACACCTATTTCAAATTCACTTTTACTAAATGCAACCAAATTAGCATTAGGAACAGAACCATTAGAAATATTCCCTAGAGGTTGCCCTAAATGGCCTTGACCAAATATTTGATAGGATAAGGCTAATTGGTATGGATCTTGTGCACCACCTGCAACTTCAGAATAACCTCCTCTTAATTTTAAGAAATTAATCGTTTTTGGCATTTCAAAAGCTTCTGATAATATTAAACTGGTATTTATGGAAGGATAGAAATCATTATTTGGAGTTGATTTCCCTGGATACGATAACGTCGAGAACCAATCATTTCTACCTGTAACCGTAAGATAGACCCAATTATCATAAGCAAATTCTACTGATCCATATAGAGAACCTATACTTTTTTTCCCATATCCTGGAAAATCAGCATCTACACCAAAAATATCTTTAGATGATTGATTGGCCGTATTACTAAAATCTTCTAATCCTGGGACAATAAAGTCATTTCCAACAAGTCTTATTAATTCTCTTGAGACAGTATTTTTGTTAGCACCAAAAAAAACAGAAGTAGATAATTTATCTGTAATGTTTTTATCGATACCTAAAATAACATCTGCATCAATTTGACTGTATCTATTTTCTGATTCAACAATTCCTCCTAAAGGTTTATAAGCTGTTCCCCAAGGCTCAACAGAAGTACCTCTAATAGTATAGTGATCAACCCCAGCTCTGGCTGTAATATACATCCAATCCAAAATATCATAACGAATAGAAGATGAGGCTATTATTCTATTTTTAACATCGTTATTTCTAAAGTTATAAGCGGCAAAATAAGGATTTTGTGAATAAATATCGCTAGAGTATTGAAGTTCTGTCCCATCTTCATTTGTACCAGGTTGCATAAAACGTACATCTATATTTGCTGGAAAAAGCGCTACAGAAAAATTAGCATTTCCTGGCGAATCTGATAATCGAGGCCTGTTTTTAACATTTTCAACTATATATTTGGCATTCACTTGGGCTGTTAATTTATCTGCTAAAACCGCATCTGCATTAAATGAAAAAGTTTTTCTATTTAACCCAGCGTTAGGTACAATATCTTCATTATCTAAATTAGATACAGACAAGCGATAATTAATATTATCTGTACCACTTGATATTGCTACAGAATTTATAAATGTAGTTCCGGTTTTATAAAAATGTTCCGCATTATTACCAACATAAGAATAGGGTCTAGATTCACCATCCCACTGTACTACAGATGAACCATCTAATTTAGCGCCCCAAGAAGATAACCCTAAATCAAATGCTTCTGCTGCATTTACTGGTTTTCTAGCTTGAGTTCCTTGTCCGTATTCAGTTTGGTAATCTTGTAAAGATGTATCTATTTTATCAAATATTACTGAGCTACTATATTCTATACCAAAACCCTTTTGCTTTTTACCAGATTTGGTTGTTATTATAATAACCCCTCCTGATGCTCTTGAACCATATAAAGCAGAAGCTGCTCCTCCTTTTAAAACACTTATAGATTCTATTTCATCTGGATTAATACTAGAAATTCCATCTCCACCATCTGAACCTCCCCACATTCCAACAGAACCATTATTAACATTACTAATAGGGATACCATCAACTACATAAAGCGGTTGATTATCTCCTGTCATAGTACTTGCTCCACGAATAATAACTCTGCTAGAACCCGCAGCTCCTGTAGCATTTTGAGAAATATTTACCCCCGCTACTTTTCCTTGAAGAGCATTGATTGCATTGGCACTTTTAATTGTAGAAACTTCATCTCCTTTAACTTCTGTTAAAGAATAACCCAATGCTTTTGTTTTCTTTTTTATACCCAAAGCTGTTACAACAACTTCTTCTAATAAACTTGCATCTTCAGCAATAGATACATTAATAATATTTTTTCCATCCACAGCGACTTCTTTTGCTGAATAACCAATAAAAGAAAACACCAAGATTGCTGATTTATCTGAGACACTAATGCTGTAGTTTCCGTCAAAGTCTGTCGAAACACCATTTTCGGTTCCTTTAACAACAACATTTGCCCCTGGTAAAGGTATTTTTCCATTAGCATCTGTTACGGTTCCTGTTATTGTAGTTTGTGCTTGAACAGTTTGAAACCCCAACAAGCAAAACAAAAACAGTACTTTTAATACTTTTTGAATCATAATTTAATTTTTGGTTAGAAACAACTAGTTTTTAAGTTAGTAATGAGTTAACTACACGTTAACTGCAAGTTAAATCTATGAATCTAAGTTATTATTTATCTCATAATTTCGACCAACAACAAATTTAAAAAGGTGTTGGGATAAATTTACTTAAACTCAAAATATCAATTATACAACATTAATTTTTTTATAATTATCAAAAAAACTATGTAATATAACCGTTGCGCATTTTGATCAAATTCTATCAATTCTAAAAAAAGTATATTAAATTATTGAAACCAATTTCTAGAATAATTATTAGTGTTTTTTTTTATTAAAATTTAATACTAAACCCTTGTTTTAAAACCTTCTTTTTTAGTTCTGGATTACTTTTAATAATTTCCCATTCACAAAATTTTCATGAGATACAAAAAAACTTTTATGGACTTTCCCGTTTAATTGAATCTTACTTATATTGCCATTATTGTTTAATTGTCTTTCAATAATTATATTCTTATTTTTATAATATTTTGAATCTAACTGAATGGTGATTTTATCAAACATCGGTGCTGTAATAGCATATTTTGGTTCACCAGGTACTAATGGATATATTCCCATCATAGCGTAAACCAACCAAGCAGACATAGTTCCTGTATCATCATTTCCAGGTAATCCATTTGATTTATTTTTAAAATATTCTTTAACCAATTCTTTAACCTGTTTTTGACTTCTCCATTCTTCATCTTTTATATAATTAAACAGATACGGATACGCAATATCTGGCTCATTTGCCATATCAAACTGATTACTGTCAAACACTTTTTGCAATTGCTTTGTAAATTTTTTTTTCCCACCCATCAATTTTACAAGACCTTTCATATCGTGCGGAACCATAAAAGCATATTGCCATGCATTCCCTTCTATAAACCCAATATTTTCTTCAAAATTAGCTCCCGATAATGGGTTAAAAGGCTCATACCAATGACTATCCTCTGTTTTTGGATGTAATAAATTTAGGTTTTTGTCAAATAATTTTTGATAGGAAACTGAACGATTTTTAAAACGTTTGTAATCTTCTTTTTTACCTAATGCTTTAGCTAAAAGTGAAATGGAATAATCTGAAGCATTATACTCTTGGGTGGTGGAAACAGATCCTTTATTTTTTGTTGTTACAAATCCTTTTTCTATATAATCTTGAAGTCCGGGACGTAATGGATTATTTTCTATTTGATCAGCACCTTTTAACATCGCTTTGTAAGCTTTTTGAACATCAAAATCTTGAATACCTTTTAAATACGTATCTGTTATAACAATACTAGCAGGATCACCAACCATTGTGAATGTTTCTGTGGAATTTAATTCCCATTTAGGTAACCATCCATTTTCATCATACATCTCCAACATACTTTTTACCATGTTAGATTGTTGTCGAGGGTATACTAAAGACATTAATTGATGTAAATTTCTGTAGGTATCCCAAAGCGAGAATACGGTATAACGAGTATTTTTGGTTTTACCTATTTTGCCTGTTTTAATTTCAGGATATTCTCCATTAAAATCATTTAATGTATTTGGGTGAATTAAAGTGTGATACAAAGCTGTATAAAAAATCGTTTTATTTTCTTTCGAACCACCTTCTACTTTGATCCTAGAAAGTAATTTATTCCATTCGGTATATGTTTCTTTATAAACAGTCTCAAATGATTTATTTCCTGTTTCTTTTTCTAAATTTTCACGAGCATTATCTATACTCACATAAGAAACACCAATTTTAACTTCAATCGTTTCAATTTTATCAAATTTATATGAAAAATAGGTTCCTATACTATCACCAACAACCATTCTTGTTGCATTTTTCATGATTCTAGTTTTCCCATTATAAGGCATCCACTGAGCTTCCACACCTTTGTATTTCGTTGGCTTTTTCCACACACCAAACGTATCAGCTGCTTTTGAAAATTTTGCAACAAAATATATAGGATATGCTGCTTCCGGATTATTATAACAAAAAGATCCAACACTACGCATTCCTTCAATTTCTGTCGAAGAAACAATTTTTACCATTGCGCCTTGTTCATTTGTTAAACCCAAACCAAGATTCAATAAAATGTTGGCTTGCCCTTTTGGAAAAGTAAATCTACTTACCCCTACTCTTTTAGAAGTTGTAAACTCAGACTTAACATTATATTTATCAATGTTTAAACCATAATACCCTGTTTTGGCTATTTCTTCTGAATATGTAGAACCATATTTTAAATGATTTGTTTCAAGGTCTCCAGTAGTAGGCATTAATAATAAAACTCCTAAATCAGGACAACCTACACCACTTAAGTTTACTTGGCTAAACCCTGTTAAAAAAGTATTTTCATGTACATAAGGATTAGATAACCAACGACTGTCTTTTTCTAAAGGTAAATTTTGAGACCCGGCAACATTAAAAGGACTTATACTTGCCATTCCTCTTGGAGCAATAGGTCCTGGAAAAGTTGCTCCAAAATTAGACGTTCCTATAAATGGATTTACATAATCTGCAGGCTGTTGAGCATGTAAAATTATCATATTGGCTAAAACAAACAGGAAACAAAAAACAATTTTTTTCATCTAGTTTTTAAGTTGAAATCGATAAATATTAATCGTCCCAAGTCATTTTAAATTGAGCATCTTCCATTCTATTTCCTTGTGCTTCATCACAAATTGCATAATTAAATCCAGATCTTAAGCTATAACCAGCGTGTTCTCCATTTTTATTCAGGGCTATAAATCCAACCTGTAAATACTCCATATCTTTATGATTCTTGTGTTTATCATAAATACGTTCTGTAATTTCTTTACAAGCTTCGAATGGCGATTTTCCTTGACGCATTAATTCTACTACCATAGCACTTCCCGCTGTTCTAATTACAGCTTCTCCCAAACCAGTAGCTGCTGCTGCACCTACTTCATTATCTAAAAACAACCCAGCTCCAATTATTGGTGAATCACCTACACGTCCATGCATTTTCCATGCTGCACCGCTTGTGGTACAACCTCCACATAAATTTCCATCTTTATCTAGCATTAACATACTAATCGTATCGTGATTTTCTATATTTATTACAGGTTTATACTTCGATTCTTCTAACCATTTTTTCCAATCTTTTTCAGCTTCAGCAGTTAACAAATTTTCTTCAACAAAACCTTCTGACAATGCAAATTGAAGGGCTCCTTGTCCTGATAACATAACATGTGGTGTATTTTGTAACACTCTTTTGGCTACAGAAATTGGATGTTTAATTCCTTGTAAAAAAGAAACAGATCCACAATTACTCTCATGATCCATTATACAAGCATCTAAAGTTACTTTACCCTCTCTATCAGGATAACCACCATAGCCAACACTTCTAATATTAGGGTCGGCTTCTGGAATTTTCATACCTGCTTCAATGGCATCTAAAGCAGGCTTTCCATTTTTTAATTGTTTCCAAGTTTCTTCATTCGCAGGTAAACCATGGTTCCATGTAGAAATAATAATTGGTTTTGTGTGTGTGTTTTCATTTATCTCTGCTCCAATTGTTTCGTTTTTCGCAATTTCTTTACAACCTAAAATCGTACTGATTCCTATAGTACCTAAAGCTGTTTTTTTTATAAAATCTCTTCTGTTTGACATCGTTTGATTTTTAGTTGAATATTTTAGAGGATACTGCCATTTTACCTTTATTATTTTTCTTTGGAGAATTTCCCATGGTAAAAACTAAAATACCTCCATTTTTAATTTCTTTATGTGTAATATAACTTCTATCTATTTCTTTTCCATTTAAATTAATGGATTGTATATAAATGTTCTCGTTATTATTATTAATTGTTTTAATTGTAAACTTTTTACCATTCTCTAAATTGATGGTTGCAAGATCAAACAAAGGTGATCCGAAAGCATAAATACCCTGTGCTGAATTCACAGGATAAAACCCTAACGAACTAAATACATACCATGATGACATTTGTCCACAATCTTCATTACCACAATGTCCATTTGGTTCATTTTTATATTGAGTATCTAAAATATCTCTAACTAGCTTCTGTGTTTTCCACGGTTTATTAATATAATTGTATAAATAGGCAACATGATGACTGGGTTCATTACCATGTACATATTGACCAATCATTCCTGTGCTGAATATGGGTAGTTTATCTTCTGGCAATGGTTTTAAAGTAAACATGGAATCTAATTTTTTTTCAAAAGCTTCCTTTCCTCCTACAACATCTATTAAACCTTCAATATTTTGAGGAACAGACCAAAAATATTGCCATGCATTACTTTCACAGAAATAAGGCGTGTACTCTTTAGGTATAAAGGCTTTTATGAATTCACCATTTTTAAGTTTAGGACGCATAAAGGTACTTTTTAAATCGTATACATTTCTCCAGTTCTCTGAGCGTTTGATGAAATAATTATAATCATCCATTTTGTTTAAAGATTTTGCAAACTGTGCGACACACCAATCGTCATAAGCATATTCTAGTGTTTTTGAAACCGACCAGTTTTCATTTTCTTCATCAACAGCAACATACCCTTTTGTTTTATACACATCTAATTGTCTAGAATTGACCATAGAACTTTCAATACAAGCTTTGTAGGCTAATGCTACATCAAAATATTCAACTTCTTTAAAATAAGCATCCACAATAACAGGTATGGCATGATTACCGATCATCATATTCGTTTCATTACCTTGTAGAGACCAAACGGGTAATAACCCCGTTTCTTTATAATGGGCCAATAAAGAATTTATCATATCTGAAACTCTAGTTGGATGTACTATTGTATAAAGAGGATGTGCGGCTCTAAATGTATCCCATAACGAAAACGTATCATATCTATTAAACCCTTTCGCTTTTTCAATAGAATCATTTGCGCCTTTGTAATTTCCATTTAGATCACTTAAAAGTGTTGGTGCCAACATGGATTGATATAACATTGTGTAGAAAATAGTTTTCTGATTTTCATCTGATGTTGAAACTTCTATTTTTTTAAGTTCTTTTTCCCATATATCATTTGCTTTTACGCTATATTTTTCAAAATTAAAATCTGGAGCTTCAATTTTTAACGATTTATAAGCTCCTTCAATATTGGCTGTTGACAAACCCGTTTTTAAAATAATTTCTTCACTTTTATCCGTTACATAATTTAAAACAATTTTTGTTTTCTTAGCTTTAATTGGATTGCTTGCAAGTGTATCGTTTTTAAAAACTTCATACGATTTAAAAGCTTTTGAAAGTTTTATGACAAAATAAATACGTTGATCTTTTGCCCAACCTGTTGATTTTCTATACCCCTCAATCGTTTTATTATCAACAACGTTAATATACGTTTCTGTAGGAGCATCCCAATTTAGCGCATAGCCTAAATCTATATGAATCTGTGATAAACTATCTTTAGGAAATGTATATTTATGAATTCCGACTCTTGCTGTTGCTGTAAGTTCTACTTTTATCCCATAATCCAATAAATCTACCATATAATATCCTGGAGAAGCATATTCTTTATCATGAGAAAATTTCGAAAATGGTTTAAAATTATTGTCTTTAATTTTTTTAGAAAATCTGCTATTGGTTGGCATCACTAAAATATCATACAAATCGCCTGCACCTGTACCCGTTAAGTGTGTATGAGAAAAACCTGAAATAATAGAATCTTGGTAAAAATAGCCTGCAATTCTATCCCATCCAGGAATGCCAATATCTGGACTTAGCTGTACCATACCAAAAGGAACACTAGCACCAGGATACGTATTCCCAGGTCCATCAGTTCCAATAAATGGGTTTACAAAATCAGTTAAGTTTGTATTATTGCTTTTTTTTACGCAACTACTTACCGCTATTAATAGTATAAAAAATATAAGACTATTAGCTTTCATTATGCTATTTTAAACTGGCTTTGGTTTCTTTTATAATCTCTAAATAATCTTTTGTTAAAGCGGGACCATCAAAAAAGGTAACTCCTTTTGCTCCATTTTCTTTTGCTAATAAAATAGCTTGTTTTAACTCTTCCGAAGATTTAAATGGAGGTAAATAAACGCCAGTATTAATTCCTATCCCTTTCTCTTTTACATCTTCAACCCCTTGCTTTGTAGCATAACCAATCCAATCTATCTCTTCATTGTAAAAACCATGATAAATCATTGGATACACCTCATCTATAGTCCATTTATCCCAACGTTGACGAACCATATGATCTGCCATTTCGGGATACGGAAATACTGCTGCTGTTAAGTTTTTATTATATTTATGAACAATTTCATATGCCTCATTTACAACTTTTCTTATAGCATTTAACCTGAAGTTTTTCCACTCCATATCTATAGAAGTGTTTTTAATTTTTCTTGGATTTTTATGATGTAATTTTTCAAACTCACTAACACAAACGTCACAATAACAAAAATCGAATTCTGGCAGCTCTTCATCCTGAACTAAATTATACTTGGGAAGTAAGCCAATTGGTAAAAAAATATCTGAAAAGCGGATATAATCTAAATGCACACTTTCAATACCATCTACTTTTGCTAATTCTTCAACCAATCCTAACACGTGATTTCTAGATTCTTTTCTAGTCGGGCATAACCACTGATAATAATCTACATAAGGCCTCGTATCAAAGCATGATTTTCCTTCTTTGCTAACCGCATACCACTCTGGGTGTGTTAAAGCAATAGAATCTCCAGGTCTGTTCATTGCCATAATCCAAGCATGTACTTTCAAACCTTTTTCTGCAGCTATAGGTACTAATTTTTTTAAAAGTTCTGGATCGGTTCCTGTATTAATTAAAACTTCATCAATACCTGCATTCTTATATTTTTCAAATTCTTGTGCATACTCATCATTCCCTCTTTGTATATCTGCAGTTATCCAAACACCAAAATCAAAGGGTACTTTCTCCTTTTTTTCTTCAGAAATTGGATTCTCTTTTTTATTTTCTTGTTTACTTACACATGAAGTTATATTAAGTACAAGTGCAAAAAGCAATAGTTTAAATAGTCTCATAGTTATTCTAGTTTGAAATAATTTTACCATCTTCTTTGATAATTAATGTTTTATTTGAAAAAGGACTTTTTACTGAAATATTAAATCCTGTTAAATGATTTTCTAATGAAAGTTTTAAACTCTTATTATCAACTTTAATAAAGTTCCTTGAAAAACTAGCTAACGATGTTGCCCATTTTTTGTGTGTTTGATAATACTTTTTCTGCGCTTTGTACAAATCATACAATTGCCATTTTACCTTTTCTTCTTCAGGTATTGTAAAATTATCTTCTCCTATCGCTTTTGAAGAAAAATAGACATAACCCCACTTTTCGGGTTCGTGCATGTTTATAACTCCCATAGGAGACCAAACCCAATTGTACTCGGGTAGAAATTTTCCATTGGTATCTTTCTTTCTTTCGTACATTCCATTCTTTAAAGTATGTTGCCAATTTACTCTAGAAAAATTCACTTTCCAGAAAGTGTCTTTAGGAACATTATTCTCGTTATACGATTTTTTGAAAGCTGCCCAGGGAATAGCCATCTCTAGAACCCAACCTTCATCAATATCTTTTGCATTGTTTATAGTACCCTTTACTTTAACAGCAGATTTTAACCCAGTAAGTGTCCAATCATTTAAAACTACATTATTTTCTTCCCTATAGGGTTTATTTAAAAATAAATCCCATACTGTGTTTAAAGCATTTACTTCGAGTTCATAATAATTTTGTGTATCTCCATCAGGATCTATAAAGACCTCAAAATCATTATTATAAAAAATAATGGTATCTCGTTGTTTTAAATTTGCCCATACATGTGGTTCTTCAAGCTTAGCCAATATATAAAAATTGGAATCGTCCCATAACATTTTAACTTTTGTTGCATACTTTGGTTTTTTAACTCCCTCTATATCAATAAAAAAAATAGACCAATTAACTTTATTCCAAGAGCCATCTGTTTCTTCTCCATCAATTTTAATTTTATCAGAAGTTTTATACGCAATATATGTTTCTGGTATAATTTCTTTTTTAGATTGTGCACAACCCATTATAGAAAAACAACCAAATAATACTGCTAAACATTTAAATTTTACACACATCCTTTATAAACTATTATCTTTTGTATACTGAATTACTTCGCTTAATTTACCAAATGCCATAGCTACAACTGTATCTGCAGCACCATAATAAATGGCTAATTTATCCTCTTCTATATCGTGTAAAGCGGCACAAGGAAACACAACATTAGGAACATCTCCTACTTGTTCATAATCTACTGCTGGTCCTAATAAATAAGGCTGAGTTCTATATTTTACATTTTCTGGTGTATCTACTTCTAAAATAGCCGCACCCATAGCATAACGAAATCCATTACAAGTATTTATTACACCATGATAAAGCATTAGCCAACCTTCATCAGTAAGAATTGGAATTGGTCCTGCACCAATTTTGGTACATTGCCACGCACTCTCTTCAAATGGTGTTGCTTTCATGACGCAACGGTGTTCTCCCCAATATTTCATATCTGGGCTGTAACTAATGTAAATATCGCCAAAAGGAGTGTGACCATTATCGCTCGGGCGACTCAACATAGCGTATTTTCCGTTTATCTTTTGTGGAAACAATACTCCATTTCTATTAAATGGCAGAAAGGCATTCTCACATTGAAAAAATTCTTTAAAATCGAATGTATAACCAATACCAATCGTTGGGCCATTATAACCATTACACCAAGTAATCCAATATCGATCTTCAATAAAAACAACACGAGGGTCATATTTATAATCAGATTCAATCATTTCGGTATTTCCTGCTTGCATTACAATAGGTTCATGGTTAATATCCCAATCAACTCCATTTTTGCTAAAGCCTGCAAAAATATTCATTTGTACTGCTTTGTTATCACACCTAAAAACACCAGCGAAACCATCCTTAAAAGGAACAACAGCACTATTAAAAATACTGTTAGATGTTGGTATAGCATACCTGTTTATAATTGGGTTGTTTGAATATCTCCAAATAACTTCATTGCTGTTTTCTGGTTTATCTTGCCAAGGAATATTACTCACTTTTGTTATTTTTTACTTATTAAATTTATTTTCTAGAAAAATATTCTATCCTTTTTAATCAGGTAATTTTTTAACTTTATTTAACCATGTAAATTTTAAAATAATTGAAGTTATTAAAAAGACAACTAATGAAATTACTGTCTTTTGATAATCTCTAATTAAAAGAAATATAGGAAGCACAATCATACTCGATTGCCAAACTATTCCAATAATGCAGTTTAGCATATCTGCTATAAAATCATTATTTTTTTCAAACGTTTTATCTTCTTTTTTTAGAGTACTATAAACTGGTTTCCACCATCCCCAAGGCCGCACATTACTGTAAAAAGATTTTAATACTTCTATGTCTGTAGGCTTTGAAAAAAAAGTTCCTAAAAGAGAACCTATGATTGAAAACCCAAAAATTATTGGAAATAAATATATTGCTTGTAATTCTGATAAATCATATAATAATGTTCCGGTGGTAAAGTTTCCTTTATTTTGATCTAATACAAATTGTAATGAGGCTATTATAAGTCCTGCAAACATACCCCAAAAATATCCCCAGCCATTAAAACGCCACCAAATCCATTTTAAAAAGTTTGCCGCTACATATCCCCCAAATAAAGAACTTGTAATCCATAATGTTAAAGAGTTAATAGAATCTGTAAAAAAACCCATAAAAACACCTAAGCCAACTACTACAAATGATGCAATGTGACTTACTTTAATATAATGTTCGCTCTTCGCTGTTGGTTTAAAATATTTTTTATAAATATCATTTACAATATAAGCAGGTCCTGCATTTACAAAAGCAGAAAATGTAGACATGAAAGCTGCTAAGAGACCTGCTAATAACAAACCTTTAATACCTATAGGTACATAAAAGTTAATAACTCTGGGTAATAGTATTTCTAAGTCTGCTCCACTTAACGATGGGTTAGTACTCATTTCGGGAGCGAGTGCTACTAAAGCTATTACTACGATTCCTCCAATTAATAAATATCTTGGAATAAATAATATGAGGTTTGTAAAACCACTCATGTATGCTGCTTCTTTAACAGATTTTGTAGAAAGAATTCGTTGTAAATCATAACTTGGCGTAGGACCAGCAATACTGGCAAAAAAACCTTTAAATAAAGACATTCCTACTAATGCACCAAACATTTTATATCCTTCAGAGTCAACTAAATTATTAAAAGCTTGGTATTTTTCACTCCAAAGGGTATCTAATTCCCATCCAAAGAACACATTCTTCCATTCTTCAGAAATTACAGAAGTAATCTGAACATCTGTATAATAAATAAGCGTATAACCAGCAACAAGTATTCCTGCAAGAACCATAATAACGTATTGTAAAACTTCCGTAGCAACAACAGAGAACATCCCTCCTTTAACGGTATAAATTGTGGTTAATAAGATAATAATTAAAGCATACGATTGTTCAGAATTCAAGAAGGATACATTACCAAGTTGTAATGCTAAATTCCAAGGTAAAATAACAGTCATAAATTTACCTATCCCCTCAAAGAAATAAGCAATAAAACCTATCACAGAAACAATAGCAAAAACGGCTACTATAATATGAGATGCTTTGCCTGCTCTGTCATTACCAAAGCGTGTTAAAATCCATTCGGAACCCGTCATTATATTCGATCTTCTTATCCAAACAGCTAAGAACATCATGATAAAAATTTGATTCCAAATGGGCCACAGCCACATAAACATAAAACTTTTTACTCCATATAAAAACAGGATTCCAACCATCCAAGCAGTTCCTGAAATATCGAACATACCCGATCCATTACTTAAACCTAAATAGTACCATTTAATAGATTTTCCACCAAGAAAATAATAATCTAATCCTTTTGATGCTTTTTTTGAAATCCCAATACCAACTCCAACAGTTAATAAAACATAACATATAATAATACTTAAATCGATAATGTTCATATTATTTTCCTTCGTTATTAGTTAATCCCCAATTTTTATTAGGTTTTGGTCCCATAACAAAATGTAAAACACCTCCTTGACTAATTTGTTGATGTGAGATAGAGGTAACATTCAATTCAATACCATTAAGTGTTGCTGATTGAATATAAAAATTTGTGTTTGAAACGTTTTCTGCTTCAATTACAAAAGTTTTTCCTTCTTGAAGATTTATAGTTGTTTTTTCAAAAATAGGACTCCCAATTTCATAATCTCCTGAAGCAGGATTCATTGGGTATAAACCCATGGAACTAAAAATATACCAAGCAGACATTTGTCCACAATCTTCATTTCCACTCAAACCATTAGGTGTTGTGTTGTATTGTGTATTGAGAATATGATGTACCCAATACTGAGTTCTCCATGGTTTATTTGCTTTATTGAACATATATGCTATGTGATGGCTAGGTTCATTTCCATGTGCATATTGACCTATTAATCCTGAAATATCTGCAGAGACATTATTTCCTGTAATTTCTGAACTTTCTGTAAATAATTGTTCTAAACGTTTTGAAAAAACCTCATTATTTCCATGTAATGAAATCAAATTTTCTACATTATGAGGTACAAACCAACTGTGTTGCCATGCATTACCTTCGGTATAATCGGTATGTTCTCTATGGTTAGAGTGTTTGGGATCAAAAGGTTCGTTCCACGATTTCCCATCTTCTAATTTCCCTCGCATAAAACCTGTTTCTGAATCAAATAAATGTTGATATGCTTTTGAACGATTTAGAAAAAATTTATAGTCATCCTCTTTCCCTAATGCCTTGGCCATTTGTGCTACACACCAATCATCATAAGCATATTCTAAAGTAATTGTAACCGATTCATCTAATAAATTACAAGGAATATATCCATATTTTTTATATAAGTTTAATCCTCGCTCATCTTGCATCATGGTTGTTTTCATAGCGTCATAAGCTTTTTCCACATCAAAACCTTTAATTCCTTTTTGATAAGCATCCACAATTACAGGGATGGAATGATAACCTGTCATAGTATTAGTTTCATTAGCATAAAGTGTCCAAACCGGCAAAACCTTTTTAGTTTCGTAATAGTCTAACATAGAATTAACCATATCGGATACTTTGTTTGGCGCTAATAATGTTAGTAAAGGATTTTCTGCTCTAAATGTATCCCAAAGAGATAAAGTCGAATACGCCGTAAAATTATTTGCCTCTATAATACTATCGTTCTCTTTTCTAAATTGTCCGTT
Organism: Tenacibaculum adriaticum; assembly: GCF_008124875.1. Lineage (GTDB taxonomy): Bacteria > Bacteroidota > Bacteroidia > Flavobacteriales > Flavobacteriaceae > Polaribacter > Polaribacter adriaticus. The sequence goes on along the minus strand of NZ_VNIA01000004.1, from coordinate 91,386 downwards.
TTTATCACTATATGTTACAGGAGCTAATTGGGCATGATACATTGCTGTATAAAAAATAGTCTTAAGAGAATCCACAGATGTTTCAACTTTTATTTTAGATAAAGCTGAACCCCAAATAGTTTCTGCTTCGGTTTTTACATTTTCAAAATTAAAATTTCCAGCATCTAAATTATCTTTTGCATTGGCTATACTAACAGATGATACAGCTACTTTTACAAGCAATTCATTGTTATTATTAAAATTAAAAAATAACTGTGATGCTATTTTTTCTCCCTCTGCTGTTTCTCCTCCAATTATTTTCTGATTAGCAACTAATACATGATTTATAATAGGCTTTGAAAATGTTGCTACAAAAAAAACTTTTTGGTTTTTTGCCCAGCCAGTACTAAAACGATAACCACTTACTGTATAGTCATCTTCCACTGTTATAGATGATTTTAAAGCTCTATCCCAATTGATTGCAAAGCCAAGATCAATAACCACAGATTGTTCATCAGTATTTGAAAATGTGTATTTATGAAATGCTGTTCTTTTTGATGACGTTAATTCTACATTAATTTTTGGGTCTTCAAGATAAACTTGATAATATCCTGGACTTGCTTTTTCATTCCTATGGCTATAGGATGACTTATAAGGAAGTGAATCGCGAGAAGTTGACTGCGAGGTTAAATCTACCTTTTTATTTATGGGCATAAATAACACATCTGCTAAATCACCAATACCTGTTCCACTTAAGTGCAAATGACCAAAACCAACTACTATAGAGTCGGAATAATGATATCCCGAGCACCAATCCCAATTTGAAATCCCATTATCTGGACTTACCTGTAGCATCCCAAAAGGAACGGTTGCTCCTGGGTACGTATGACCGTGGCCTCCAGTACCTATAAATGGATTTACAAAATCAGTTAATACCTCTTTGTTTAAAGAAGTATTAACTGATTTTTTTTTGCAACTTAAAATTAAAACTATAAAACAAATTAAGAATGTAAAATTTTTCATTTAAAAAAGATATCATAATTTAACTTTAAATTTTCATGAATTTAATGATTATTAAAATTAATTTAGACGGACAACCTATAAACTCATCTAAACACCAAAAAAACATCAATTAAATATTTATTGAATAATGAATAATAATCAAAACAAATTTTATCGAATATCTTGGCAATATCACACTATCTTTTGGTTAGTATATTTTTTATTTAACACATTTCGTTGGGGTAGTTATTTTAATGATTATTTATATTCATTTAAATCCAATTTGTTAGGATTTCCCATTCATATGACACTCTGTTATTTAAATATTTTTGTTCTCATGCCTTTTTTGGTTTATAGAAAGAAATATGTTTTATACGTATTTGCTGTTTTATTAGCCATTTTTATTATGGTTATAATAAAATTTAATCTAACGTATTTATTAATAAGTCATAATGTATGGCCTGAAGGTCCAGAACAAATCAACACATTATCCCTTAATTATACTATAGAGATGATGATTGGTGAACTATATGTTATGACTTTTGTTGCTGCAATTAAAATAACATTAGACTTTTTAAAAGAACACCAAAGATTCTCGGATCTTGAAAAAACACAATTAGAAACAGAATTGCTTTTTTTAAAGACCCAAATTTCACCTCATTTCTTTTTTAATACACTTAACAATATTTACTCTTTATCGGTAGAAAAATCTAACAAAACACCAAGAATAATTTTAAAACTTTCCGAATTAATGCGTTACCTTCTTTATGAAACAAAGGGAAAACGACAAACTTTAGAAAATGAAATACTTTGTATACAAAACTACTTAGATTTAGAACGGATTAGGTATGATGATTCATTAGAAATAAACATGTATATTTCTGGTGATATTGAAAATAAAGAAATAGCGCCTATTTTATTATTAACATTTATTGAAAATGCTTTTAAACATGGTGCTAACAAAAACATAGGAAAAGTGAAAATTGTAATTCACTTTAAAATCATAGAAAAATTTCTTTACTTTACCATTATTAACCCTATGCCTGTAATTACAAGCCATAAAGATAATTTAAAAAAATCTAGTGGGATTGGGTTAGAAAACGTAAAAAAAAGACTCGATTTAGGATATGATAAAAACGATTATGATTTAAAAATAAAAAGGATTAAAAATAAGTTTATTGTAAAGCTTAAAATTAAAGTGGGATAAATAACCCATATATAATACTCCCCAGTAATACCTATAATAGAGAAATAGTAATAAATATGAAAGTAAAATGTTTGATTATTGATGATGAACCTTTAGCTATTAATGTTATTAAAAATTATTTAGAACAAATTGAACATTTTGAAATAGTAAATTCATTTAGTAATGCTATAGACGGTTTAAACTTTTTAAAAAAAAATACTGTTGATGTTATTTTTTTAGACATAAATATGCCTGTATTAGATGGCATAAATTTTATTAAAAGTTTAGTTAAACCTCCTTTATTAATAATTACAAGTGCATATGATGAATTTGCCATAGAAACATACGAATTAGATGTATTAGATTATTTAGTTAAACCTATTGAGTTTCCTAGGTTTATGAAAGCATTAAATAAAGTTGACAAAAAGCTTGACACAGTTAACAAAGCTTCTCTCGAGAATATTAAAGAACGTCTTTTTATTTTTGTTAAGATTGATAAAAAGAAAATGAAAAAAATTTTTCTTGATGAAATTTTAGTCATTGAAAGCTTGAAAGATTACTTAAAAATAAACACCTTATCAGGTAGATATATTGTTCACAGCACACTAACAAATTTCACAAATTTATTACCTTCAAGAGATTTTATAAGAATACATAGATCATATACTATTGCAATTGACAAGATTGATGCTGTTGAGGGAAACAGTATAGAAATCGAAGGTCTTAGATATGTAATAGGAAGATCATACATAGAAAATGTAAAACAGAAAATTTTAAAATCTTCGATTTAAAACCTATAAAAAAAATAGTCATCAATAATAAATAAACTCAAGAGAACACGATATGTCCTGCTAATCAATGTCCATATTTAAATATCTTTTTAAAAATGATAACGCTTAAAAGCTTCTATAGCGGCATAATCTGCCAATCCTAAATCATTATATTTTTTTGCAGTTTCTCTATTTCTATCTTCAACACGTACCCAAAATTCTCTATTGTCATTTCCCTGAAACATAACCCCATCTTTTTGAGACTGATGATAAAAAATTGCATGTCGTTTTTTAAGTACTTGATCTGGACTCAAAGGAACAGCCATTTCTATTTGATACGACTCCCATTCGTGCCATGCTCCACGGTATAGCCATACCCAACAATCATCCATAAACTTTTTACCTTTTAATCTTTTTAAAGCCTCAAACAAACTATCTAAACAAACTTTATGTGTACCATGTGGGTCTGCTAAATCTCCTGCTGCATAAATTTGATGTGGTTTTATGTTTTCAATAATATTGCACATAATTTTTATATCCTCATCAGAAAGATTATTTTTCTTTACAGTGCCCGTTTCATAAAAAGGAAGATCTAAAAAATGAACATTTGAATCAGGCAATCCCAAATATCTCGTAGCTGCCAAAGATTCACTTCTTCTAATTAAACCTTTCAGTTTTCTAACTTCTACAGAATCAATATCATTTTTAGATTTATTCTTTAAAAAATTGATAATACTTTCTAATTCGCTCGAGTTAGTATTAAAAGCCTTAGAAATTTCAACAAATTTTAAAGCCTCTTCATTAGAAACTGCAATATTTCCTGAAGTTTGATACACAACATGTACATCATGGCCTTGCTCTACTAATCTATCAAAAGTTCCTCCCATCGAAATAACATCATCATCGGGATGTGGACTAAAAATAATAATTCTCTTTTTTGCAGGAATCGATCGTTCTGGACGATATGTATCATCAGAATTTGGTTTTCCTCCAGGCCAACCTGTAATTGTATTTTGTAACTTATTAAACATTTTAATGTTTAAATCGTAAGCTGTTCCTTCTTCCGTTAAAAGACTCGACATACCATTATCATTATAATCTTTATCTGTTAACTTAAGAAAAGGTTTATTTGTTAATTCACATAACCACACAACAGCTTTAAATTTTAATTCCTCTGTCCATACACATGCCTTTACAAGCCATGGTGTTTTTACTCTGGTTAGTTCAGATGAAGCTTCACTATCTAAAACAAATGTTGTGTTGCTATGCTCTTGCAAATAAGTTGCTGGGATTTTAGAAGAAATTTCTCCCTCTATTGTGTTTTTTAGTATTTCAGCTTTATTAATTCCCCACGCTAGAAGCACAATTCTTTTAGCGCTTCTTATAGTACCAATACCCATAGTAATAGCCTTTCTTGGCACATTATCTATTCCTAAAAAGGCAGGAGCAGCATCTATGCGAGTAATATAATCAAGAGTAATGCTTCTTGTTCCAGAATTAATATGAGATCCTGGTTCGTTAAATCCTATGTGGCCTGTTCTACCAATACCTAAAAGTTGAAAATCTAAGCCTCCGTAAGATTTAATTTTCATTTCATAATCTATGCAATACTGACGTAGTTGTTCGGCACTTACTTTTCCATCTGGAATATTAATATTTTCGGGAAGAATATCCACATGATTAAAAAGATGATCGTGCATAAAGTAAAAATAACTTTGAATGTTATCTTTATCGATCGGGTAATATTCGTCTAAGTTAAATGTAATAACGTTGGCAAAACTTAACCCTTCTTCTTTATGCATTCGAACAAGCTCTTCATAAACTTTTACAGGAGAAGACCCTGTTGCTAACCCTAGTACACAAGGCTCATTTAATTCGTTTTTTCTATGAATTAAATTTGCAATCTCATGTGCTACTATAATAGAAGCTTCTTCAGAAGAATCGAAGATAACATTATGAATTTTTTCAAATCGTGTATCTTCAAACTTACCTGCTTCTTTGTAACTTATTTCTTCTTTTTCTTTATAACTTATTTCTTCTTTCATTACTTATCGATTACTGATTTGGTTAATTAAAATTAATTATTAACTATTCTTTTCAATCAAAAATTCGACTAATAACAAGTTCTAGTCGCCAAAGGTGTTACTTTTTGAAAAGAATTATCTATATTAAATATCTATATACTTTTATCAAATTTTCTCCTTGCCACCTGATAAATATCATATTTTATTTCATTCATGAAGATGACCTTTGCCAGAGGCAAAAGAGCAAATATGAATACTACTCAATGTTATCATTGTGGTAACGATTGTGATACTACAACCATCGTTTTTGATAAAAAATCTTTTTGTTGTAATGGTTGTAAAACTGTTTATGAAATTTTTTCTGAAAACGAATTAACTTGTTATTACGACTTACAACAAAATCCTGGGGCTGTTCCTAAAGAAATAAAAGGAAAGTATGATTTCTTAGATAACGAAACTATTATTGAAAAATTACTCGAATTTAATGATGGAGACACACAAATTATTAATCTATACATTCCTCACATTCATTGTAGTTCATGTATTTGGGTATTAGAAAATTTACATAAACTTCATAAGAGCATCACAACTTCTCAGGTTAATTTTCCAAAGAAAACAGTGAGAATTACCTATAAGTCATCACAAATATCGCTTAAAGAAATCGTGCTATTAATCAGTTCTATTGGGTATGAACCTTATATTTCTTTAGAAGATTATGAAGTTGGCAAAAAACAAGTAGATAGAAGCTTATTATATAAATTAGGTATTGCAGGATTTTCTTTTGGAAACGTAATGTTCCTTTCTTTTCCTGAATATTTTGAGGTATCTGAATTTTGGTTAGAACAGTACAAACATATTTTTCGCTGGATGATGTTTGCTTTTTCGTTACCTGTGGTTTTGTATGCAGGAAGTGATTATTTTATTTCGGCTTATAAAGGTTTACGTTCAAAAATTTTAAATATTGATATTCCTATCGCTCTTGGAATTTCAGTATTATTTATCCGAAGTACTATTGAAATTATTTTTGATTTAGGAACTGGATTCTTCGACAGCTTAACAGGTTTGGTTTTCTTTTTACTCCTCGGTAAATTCTTTCAGCAAAGAACCTATAATTATTTGTCATTCGAACGTGATTACAAATCGTATTTTCCTATTGCAGTTACTAGAATTACATCCAAAGGAAAAGAAGAAAGCACTCAAATATATAATGTAGAAAAAGGAGATAGACTTTTAATAAGAAACCAAGAATTGATTCCTGTAGACGGAATTCTCATTAATGGCGACGCTCAAATAGATTATAGTTTTGTTACTGGTGAAGCAGAACCTGTGGCGAAAAAATCTGGTGATAAATTATTCGCAGGTGGTAAACAACTTTCTGGTATTATAGAAATGGAAGTGTTAAAATCGGTTGAACAAAGTTATTTAACGCAACTTTGGAGTAACGATGTTTTTAAAAAGGATAAATCATCCTCTTTCAAAACCATTACAGATACTATTAGTAAAAACTTTACGATAGCTGTGTTAAGTATTGCGTTTATAGCAACCGCTTTTTGGTTATTTATTGATAATTCGAAAGCATTAAATGTTTTTACTGCTGTATTAATTATTGCGTGCCCCTGTGCTATTGCTTTGGCTGCTCCGTTTACTTTAGGTAATATGTTGCGAATTTTTGGTAAGAAAAAATTTTATCTAAAAAACGCAACCGTTATAGAACAATTAGCGGAGACAGATGCTATTGTTTTTGATAAAACAGGAACACTTACTACTCATAAAGAAAACACCATTAATTACTTTGGAAGTAAGTTAAATCATATCGAAAAATCAATATTAAAAAGTTCGTTACGATCATCAAATCATCCTTTAAGCAGAAATTTATATCATTTTTTTGAAAGTGAAGAAACGATTACTATCACTAATTTTCAAGAACATATTGGTAAAGGATTAGAAGCTAATCATCAAGAAACGTTGGTAAAAATAGGTTCTTCTTCTTTTGTTAAAAATGCCTGTGAGCCTGGAAATTTAGATACTTCAGTTCATATAAGTTTTAATAATCAATATAAAGGAAAATTTGTTTTTAAAAATGCATACCGACAAGGTGTTAGCAAAGTGTTTAAAGAATTAAATGAATATAATTTATCTGTAGTTTCGGGTGATAATGAAGGTGAAAAAGTGTATTTGGAAAAATATCTTCCGCAGAAAACCAAATTACTTTTCAACCAAAAACCTGCAGATAAGTTAAACTATGTAGCTCAACTTCAAAAGGAAAATCATAAAGTAATTATGATAGGTGACGGATTAAATGATGCTGGTGCTTTAGCGCAAAGTAATGTGGGTATTGCTTTATCAGAGAACATCAATGTATTCTCTCCTGCTTGCGACGGAATTTTAGACGCTTCTCAATTCAATCAAATAGGAAGCTTTATAAAAGCTTCTAAAAAAGCTGTTCAAATTATAAAATATTGTTTTTTACTATCGCTTTTATACAATATCGTTGGATTGTATTTCGCCGTTACAGGTCAATTACAACCCGTAATTGCTGCTATATTAATGCCTCTAAGTTCAATAAGTATTGTTATTTTTACAACAATAGCAACTAATTTAGTAGGTAAGAAATTAAAATAAGCATCATGAAACTCCAAAAATTTATAGACCATACACTCTTAAAGGCAACAGCAACCGAACAAGATATTATCAATTTATGCAATGAAGCAAAAGAGCATCATTTTTATGCAGTTTGTGTAAATGGATGTTATGTTAAACTCGCCAAAGAGCAATTAAAAAACACCGACATAAAAATAGCAGCTGTTGTAGGGTTTCCTTTAGGCATGATGAGTACCAGAGCTAAAGTTTTTGAAGCAGAACAATGTATAAAAGACGGTGCTGATGAGATTGATATGGTAATAAACGTAGGGAAATTAAAATCTGGAGAAACTAAATATGTTGAAGAAGAAATTTTTAAAATTAAAAACGAAATAGAGGATAAAATTTTAAAAGTAATTTTAGAAAACTGTTACTTAACTGAAGATGAAATTCAATTAGCATGTCAATTAGCATTAAATGCAGATGCTGATTTTGTAAAAACCTCAACAGGTTTTGGAACTGGTGGGGCCACTTTTAAAGATATCAAGTTAATGAATGACATTGTTGATGGAAAAGCTCAAATTAAAGCTGCTGGAGGAATTCGAGATTTAGAAACTGCTTTAAAATATATAAAACTGGGCGTAACAAGATTAGGGACCTCTTCGGGCGTTGATTTAGTAACCAAAGGAAAAACAGATAAAAACCAATATTAAGATGAGTGTACACATAGAAGCCAAAAAAGGAGAAATCGCCCAAACTGTTTTATTACCAGGAGATCCTCTTCGTGCTAAATGGATAGCCGAAACATTTTTAGAAGGCGCTGTTTGTTATAATGATGTTAGAGGTATGTTGGGGTTTACGGGCACTTATAAAGGAAAAAAAATATCTGTACAAGGAACAGGAATGGGTATTCCTTCTGCCTTAATTTATTGTCACGAATTAATTACCGAATATGGCGTTAAAAATTTAATCCGTGTTGGTTCTGCAGGTTCTTATCAAAAGGAAGTTAAAATTAGAGACATCGTCATTGCTATGGCGGCATCCTCTAATTCCGGATTAAATAAAATTCGTTTTAACGGAGCAGACTTCGCTCCTACTGCAAGTTTTAACTTATTTAAAAAGGCCATTGAAGTAGCTAAAGAAAAAAATATTGATATCAAAGCTGGCAATATTTTAAGTTCTGATGAATTTTACACAGATGATCCTAACGACTATAAAAAATGGGCATCTTTTGGTGTCTTGGCTGTAGAAATGGAAAGCGCAGGTTTATATACCATCGCTGCAAAACACAACGTAAATGCACTTTCTATTGTTACTATTTCTGATAGTTTAGTAACCAACGAAAGAACCACTTCAGACGAACGAGAACACACCTTTAAAAAAATGATCGAGCTAGCTTTAGAATTAGCTTAATTGTCATTTCGAACGCAGTTAAGAAATCTCTCGCTCGTTAAAAACAATAATATGAAAAATTCACTTATTCAAAAATACAACATTCCGGGACCTCGTTACACAAGTTACCCTACAGTCCCGTATTGGGATGAAAGCACTTTTTCAAAAGAAAAATGGCTGGAAACTTTTAAAAAATCGTTTAAAGAAAGTAACACTTCCGAAGGAATTAGCTTATACATACATTTACCTTTTTGTGAAAGTTTATGTACATTTTGTGCTTGTCATAAGCACATTACCAAACGTCATGAAGTTGAAGAAGATTATATTACAACCGTTTTAAAAGAATGGAATTTATACACCAATTTAGTTGATGAAAAACCTATCATTAAGGAAATTCATTTAGGTGGAGGAACCCCTACTTTTTTCTCTTCAGATAATTTACAACGCTTAATAAAAGGTTTATTTATAAACGCTGAAAGACATCCAAATTTCGAATTCAGTTTTGAAGGACATCCTAATAATACTACTAAAGAACAACTTCAAACTTTATTTAATTTAGGATTTACGCGTGTAAGTTTTGGCGTACAAGATTACAACGAAACCGTACAAAAAGCCATCCACAGAATTCAACCTTTTGAAAACGTACTGCAAGTAACAAATTGGGCTAGAGAAATTGGATACACTTCTGTAAGTCACGATTTAATTTTTGGCTTACCTTTTCAAACCAAAGAAAATGTAATTCACACCATTAACAAAACAAAAGAATTACAACCCGATCGAATTTCATTTTACAGTTATGCACACGTACCTTGGGTAAAAGGTGTTGGGCAAAGAGGTTTCAACGAAGCTGACTTACCAAAAGATAAAGAAAAACGCGAATTGTATGAAATTGGAAAGCAACTTTTTGCTGACTTAGGTTACGTAGAAATAGGTATGGACCATTTTGCACTTCCAACCGATAGCTTGTTTAAAGCAACACAAGAAAAAACGTTGCATAGAAATTTTATGGGTTACACTGCCAACAAAACACAATTAATGATTGGTTTGGGGATGTCTGCCATTAGTGATTCTTGGTACGGTTTTGCACAAAATGTAAAAACTGTAAAAGAATATCAGGAACTCGTGAACTCTGGTGAAATCCCTGTTTTTAGGGGACATATTTTAAATCAAGAAGACCTCATCGTCAGAAAACATATTTTAAATATTATGTGTCATTTTTCCACTTCGTGGGATGAAAAGCTAAACCAGTTTGATGAATTAGAAAACTCTATAACTTTATTACAAGAAATTAAAGAAGATAAACTTCTCAAAATACAAAACAACACATTAACTGTTACAGAAGAGGCAAGACCATTTGTAAGAAATATTTGCATGGCTTTTGATAGGCGACTGCAACGAAAACAGCCCGAAACTAAATTATTTTCATTGACAATATAAAATTAAACTCGAAGAAATTCTTCGAGTTTTTTATTGCTTTAAAAAGAAGCTTTTTCTCCAAACATGACAAATATCATGTTTTAAAAAACCTCCTAAAACTACATTTGAAGCGTAAATCTCAAACAAGGCATGAGCGTAATTTATTTACTCCTTTCTGTAAGCGTATTAGTAGCAATCGTTTTTTTTATAGCATTTATTTATTCGGTAAAAAAAGGACAATACGATGATTCGTACACCCCATCTGTACGTATGCTTTTTGATGATGAACTAGTTAAAGAAAAAACTAACAAATAATAGATATTAAATCAATTTAGATTATGGAGATGCAACAATTTTATTACGATAATAAAATCGTGAAAAAATTTATTTACGCCACTATATTGTGGGGTATTGTAGGTATGTCAGTAGGATTACTATTGGCTTTTATGTTTTTATTCCCAAATGTTACTGACGGAATTTCGTGGTTAAGTTTTGGTCGTCTACGTCCACTACACACTAACGCTGTTATTTTTGCTTTTGTTGGAAATGCCATTTTTGCAGGAGTATATTATTCATTACAACGATTGCTTAAAACACGTATGGCAAACGATTTTTTAAGCAATTTCAATTTTTGGGGATGGCAATTAATTATTGTTGCTGCAGCAATTACATTACCATTAGGATACTCAACATCAAAAGAATATGCCGAATTAGAATGGCCAATAGATTTAGCCATTGCTGTTGTTTGGGTAGCTTTTGGGGTAAATATGATTTGGACAATTTTAAAACGTCGTCAACGTCATTTATATGTTGCTATTTGGTTTTACCTAGCAACATTTGTAACCGTTGCTGTTCTTCATATTTTTAACAGTTTAGAACTACCTGTTAGTGGTTTAAAAAGTTATTCTGTTTACGCAGGAGTTCAAGATGCCTTGGTACAATGGTGGTACGGACATAATGCAGTAGCTTTCTTCTTAACTACTCCTTTTTTAGGTTTGATGTACTATTTTGTTCCTAAAGCGGCTAATAGACCTATTTATTCTTACAGACTGTCTATTGTCCACTTTTGGTCATTAATTTTTATTTATATCTGGGCAGGACCTCATCACCTTTTATATTCTGCTTTACCCGAATGGGCACAAAACTTAGGAGTTGCCTTTTCTGTAATGCTAATTGCTCCTTCTTGGGGTGGTATGATTAATGGATTGTTAACGCTTCGTGGCGCGTGGGATGAAGTGAGAACTAATCCTGTTCTTAAATTTATGGTGGTCGCTATTACTGGATATGGTATGGCAACATTTGAAGGACCTATGTTGTCCTTAAAAAATGTAAATGCGATTGCTCATTTTACAGATTGGATTATTGCTCATGTACACGTTGGCGCCCTAGCTTGGAATGGGTTTTTGACTTTCGGAATGTTATATTGGCTAGTACCGAGAATGTTTAAAACAAAGTTATTTTCAACTGGATTAGCAAACCTACACTTCTGGATTGGTACTTTAGGTATTATCATGTATACTTTACCTATGTATATTGCTGGTTTTGTTCAAGCTTTTATGTGGAAACAATTTAATCCTGATGGGACACTAACTTATGGTAACTTCTTGGAAACAGTACAAGAAATTATACCAATGTATTGGATGCGTGCTATTGGTGGTAGTTTATATATTTTAGGAGCATTTGTAATGTTGTACAACATTACTAGAACCATAAGATCTGGCAGTAAGGTTACAGATGATTTAGCTGAAGCACCTGCTTTAACAAAAGTTTCTAAACATAGAACTTCTGGAGAAGGTTGGCATACATGGCTAGAAAGAAAGCCTATTAAATTAACTATTTATGCTACAATAGCAATCTTAATTGGTGGTGTTGTACAGATTATTCCAACTTTATTAATAAAATCTAACATCCCAACCATTTCAAGTGTAAAACCTTATTCTCCTTTAGAACTAGAAGGTAGAGATCTTTACATACGTGAAGGGTGTGTTGGTTGTCACTCTCAAATGATTCGTCCTTTTAGAAGTGAAGTTGAACGTTATGGAGAGTATTCTAAAGCTGGTGAATATGTATATGATCATCCTTTCTTATGGGGAAGTAAGCGTACCGGTCCTGATTTATTCAGAGTTGGAGGTAAGTACAACGATAATTGGCATCTAAACCATATGTATGATCCACAAAGCACCTCTCCTGGTTCTATAATGCCATCGTACAAATGGCTATTAAGAAACGCATTAGATAAATCGAATACCGAAGGTAAAATGCAAGCTATGATTACATTAGGTGTTCCTTATACTGAGGAAGATATTGCGAATGCACAACAACTAATGGAAGAGCAAGGTGCTAAAATTCAAGAAAGTTTATACAACGACCCTGATTTTGCAAGCAACTACGAACAAGATAAAAAATACGCTAGCGAAAATGGTCTACAGTTTATAGAAATGAAAGACAGAGAAATTGTTGCTCTAATAGCTTACTTACAAAGATTAGGCACCGATATTAAAGTAAAAGATGTTGCAGATAAATTGAAAACTAAAAACTAAAAATCATGTTGAAATTTGTAAAAAACTATATGGAAACTATTGCAGGTATAGAAATTTACCCAATCATTTCCTTAACCATTTTCTTTACGTTTTTTATGTTGCTTTTTTGGTGGGTTTTTACTGCAAAAAAAGAATATATAAAAAAGGTTAGTCAATTACCATTTGATAATTAATAATTAACTAAAAATGAAAAAGTATTTTCAATCATTAGGCTATATTATCTTTTTAGGAGTTTCTTCTTATGCGATTATAACAGCCATTAAATCATACGAAAAACCATTTAGTTTATACGAAAATCCGCTAGTTTGGATAGCGTTAGTAGCTGTAGTTTTAGTTGTTCTTCTAAAAGAATTTTTAAATATCACCGCGCTTCAGCAAGCAGAAAAACTTCGAATGGAAAAAGATGGAATTACTCCTGAAGAAGTAGATATTTGGGCGGGTGTAAAAAAAATCATCAAGCGTTGGACGAAAGCTAGAGCTTTAGAAGAAGAAAGTGAAATAATTCTAGATCATAACTATGATGGAATTAAAGAGTTAGATAATTCTTTACCACCATGGTGGCTATACATGTTCTATGCTACTATTATTTTCGGAGTGGTATATTTAGTAAGGTATCATGTTTTAGGAGCAGATAATCAAGCAACAGAATACAATAAAGAAATGGCAGAAGCGAGAATGGAGTTACAAAAATACCAAGCAACTTCACCAAATGTATTTGACATTAGTACAGTTACTCAACTAACGGATGCTTCAGATCTAACAAGAGGAAAAGCTGTTTTTAACCTCAACTGTGCCGCTTGTCATGCTCCAGATGGTGGTGGTGGGATTGGACCTAATTTAACAGACAAACACTGGATTTTAGGTGGAGGTTTTAAAAATGCTTTCAATACAATATACAACGGAGGTAGAGACGGAAAAGGTATGGTGGCTTGGAGCAAGACCTTAAAACCAAACGACATACAAAAAGTTGCAAGTTATGTATTGTCTTTACAAGGAACTACACCTGCTAAACCCAAAGACCCACAAGGTGATATTTGGGTAGAAAATACTGTTGAAGAAGTTTCTTCAAAAGATTCTATAAAATAAAAATACAATTTAAAAAAGCATATAAAATTAGTTTTTAATAGTTGATTATGGAAACACCCAAAAATGAAAATTTTAGAGATAGTATTGGTACTATAAATGAAGAAGGTGGACGTTCTTGGGTGTATCCTAAAAAACCTAGTGGTAGATTTTATAAATATAGAAGTTATGTTAGCTATTTATTACTGGCTTTTTTATTAGCTGCTCCGTTTATAAAAATTAAGGGAAACCAATTTTTATTGTTTAATGTTTTAGAACGTAAGTTTAATATTTTCGGCTTTCCTTTTTGGCCACAAGATTTTCATTTAGTTGTAATTTCTATGATCATCGGCGTGGTATTTATCACTCTTTTTACCGTTGTTTTTGGACGTATTTTCTGCGGATGGGTTTGTCCGCAAACTATATTCTTAGAAATGGTCTTCAGAAAAATTGAATACTGGATTGAAGGAGATAGAAACAAACAAATTAAATTAGACAAACAAGAGTGGAACGCTGAAAAAATTAGAAAAAGAATTACCAAATGGATAATCTTTTTTATAATTTCATTCATTATCGCTAATGTTTTTTTAGCGTATTTAATTGGTAGCGACAAATTATTAGGTTATATAACTGATAATCCTTTAGATCATACTAGCACCTTAATTTCTCTATTAATTTTTACAGGTGTTTTCTATTTCATCTTTGCTTGGTTTAGAGAACAAGTATGCATTATAGCATGTCCATACGGTAGATTACAAGGAGTTCTTTTAGACAATCAATCAGTTGTTGTGGCATACGATTATAAGCGAGGAGAAAAAAAAGCTGGTCGTGCAAAAATCAACAAAAAAGAAGATAGAACTATTTCTGGAAAAGGAGATTGTATCGATTGTAAACAATGTGTATATGTTTGTCCTACAGGAATAGATATTCGTAACGGAACGCAATTAGAATGTATAAACTGTACCGCTTGTATTGATGAGTGTGATACTATTATGGAAAAAGTAGGTTTTCCTAAAGGATTGATTCGCTACGCAAGTATCGATAATATTGAGAAAAAAGCTCCTTTTAGATTTACTCCTCGTATGAAAGGGTATTCAGCAGTGCTTTTTATTCTTTTAGGAGTATTAACTGGCATGCTGTTTTTAAGAAATGATGTAGAAGCTCGTATTTTACGTTTACCAGGCCAATTATACCAACATAAAGAAGATGGAATTATAAGTAATGCTTATTCTTACAAAATCGTCAACAAAACAACCGATGAAATAGATGATGTAAGTTACAAACTCCTTTCTCACAAAGGAAAAATTGAAACCGTGACTCATCAGCATTTTGAAGTACCAAAACAAGGTTTAGCAGAAGGCTCGTTATTTATAGAACTACATCAATCTCAACTAAAAAAAGACAAAGTTAAACTAAAGATAGGTGTGTATAGTGGAGACAAACTAATTGAAACTACCACAACTAACTTCTTAGGTCCTAGAAGTTACCGATAACTAAAATTAAAAAATAACAAGATGAAAATTAATTGGGGAACAGGTATCGTTATCGCGATTATAGCATTTATGAGTTTTATTATGTTCATGGTTGTTACTATGATTACCGATAAAAAATATGATCATGATTTAGTTACTGAAAAATATTATCAGAAAGAATTAGCTTATCAAAAGAATATTGATGCTATAAAAAATGTAAAAGAATTAAAAGAAGCTATAAGAACTGAAAAAACACCATTAGGCTTAAAAATATTTTTTCCGAGTTCTTTTAATTTAAATGAAATCAAAGGAAAAGTGTTCCTATACAGACCTTCTAATAAACAATTGGATTTTGAAATGCCAATTTCAATTACCGATACCTATTTGCTCGTGCCTGAGAAAAACTTATTAGAAGGTCGTTGGAACATGGATATTTCTTTCACCTACAATACTAAAGAATATTTATTTCAAAAAGAATTGATTTACTAATGCTAATTTCTGCACTCATATTTGGTTTATTAGGAAGTTTTCATTGTATTGGTATGTGTGGGCCGATAGCTTTTATGTTGCCTGTAGACAGAACTAATCCTACCAAGCAATTTTTTCAGATAATGAGTTACCATATAGGGAGATTAACGACGTATGCAATTATTGGATTGCTGTTTGGTTTGTTAGGAAAGGGCTTTCAATTATTTGGCTTTCAACAGCAAATATCTATCATTACTGGAACATTAATGATTTTGACTATTCTTCTTCCTAAATTGTTTAACAACATAAAACTATCTAAATCTATAACTCGATTCGTTTTTAAAATAAAATCGGCTTTAGGAAAAGAACTAAAAAACAAAAACAACAATGCTTTTTTTACAATTGGTTTTTTGAATGGTTATTTGCCGTGTGGCTTGGTGTATATGGCTGTGTTAGGAGCTCTATCGTCTACCAATCCTTTTACTGGTAGTTTATACATGCTTTTATTTGGTTTAGGTACCATACCACTTATGACTTCAGTTGTATATATGGGTAATTTTGCTAGTGGTCTTTTTAGAAAAAGAATACAACAAATAATACCTATCATAGTAGTATGTATAGGTATATTATTTGTTCTTCGTGGTTTAGGATTAGGAATTCCTTTACTATCTCCCCCAGATACTATTAGTACTTTAAACGAAACTGCAAAAGGCTGTCATTAACTTTTCTTTTTTTGCTTCCCTCCCAATACCATCAATAGTACAGCTGCTATAAGCACTACACAAACTAATGCAAATATAGCAATCATAAACGCGCCATTTCCCCAAGAAACTGAAGGTAAAAATTGTGTCATCATAAATAATTATTTTCATCAAAAATAGAGCGATATAAATACTTTAAAAATGATTTTTATCATGAAAATATAATCTTAAAACAGTAATTTTATAGGATAATTTTTAATATCTAAGTCATGAAAAAAATAATTGTCCCCGTAGATTTTTCTAAACACTCTGAAGACGCTTTAAAAACAGCTGCTTTTATTGCAAAAAAACAAAATGCAGAAATTATTGCTGTCCATATGTTAGAGCTTTCTAATGCTATTATTAGTCAATCTGAAAGTTATTCTCAGCAAGAAGCAGTGTTTTATCTAAAATTAGCAGAAAAAAAGTTTATTGAGTTTCTAAATAAAGAATATCTTAAAGAAATAAAAGTTACTCCTATAATTAAGCATTACAAAATTTTTAGTGAGTTGAACGCTTTAGCTAAAGAAGAAAATGCTGAATTAATAGTGATGGGGTCTCATGGCATAGGTGGTTTAAAAGAAATTTTTGTAGGTTCAAATACAGAAAAAGTAGTTCGTAACTCTTCGGTTCCTGTTCTTGTTACAAAAGACACACCAATTTTATCTAACTTGGAAAATGCTGTTTTTGCTTGTGATTTTACTAATGAAGATATAAAACCATATCAAGAGGCTAAAAAGTTACTAAGTAAGTTAGGTTGTAAATTACATTTGTTACACGTTAACACTCCTTACGGAAGATTTAAAAGTACTAAAGAAACACAAAAGAAAGTCGTTAACTTTTTAACCAAAGCGAATGAAACTTTAGAAACCTTACATCAAGTTCAACATATTTCTGATTATACAGTAGAAAGTGGAATTTTAGAATATGCTAATCAGCATAATATGGACTTAATTGTAATTGCAACTCATGGTAGAAAAGGACTTTCACATTTCTTTGAAGGTAGTATTTCAGAAGATATTGCAAATCATGCCAACTTACCAGTTATGACGTTTAAAATTTAAGTATATTTTATGCAAATAAAAATAGGAAGCTTTTCAGCTTCCTATTTTAGTATTAAATCCCGAATTAACACTAAAGATATTGGTCTAACAAATATTTAATTAAATCTGTTGTTGTAACAATACCTACTAATTTTTCTTCTTCAACAACTGGTAATGCATGAAATTCTCTTTTAGCTAAAATTTCTGCAACTTCTTTTATTGTTGTTTTTGGCGACACACTAACTACATTATTAGCCATCACTTGTTCAATAGTAAACATGCTATTTTTTACACGCCCAACCTCTAACTCAACCTCTTCAATATTTTCTGTATAGCTAACGCGCATTAAATCTGTGTGACTAAGCATACCTAATATTTCATCATTAAATATTACAGGAATATGTCTTATATTATTACTTTTAAACAACTCTGCTGCTGTAGTTAAATCATCATTATAATTTACAGTTATCAAATCTGTAGTCATTATTATTGAAACTGGTGTGCTTTTATCCATAATTTACAATCTTATTGATGACTCAAATATTGAAAATTTTCAATACTAATTTTATGATTTATATCATATTAAATCTTTTTAATTAATAATAACTTTGTTATAATTAACAATTAAATCCTTATGTGTTATGGAAAAAACAATTACAAATTGGTCTAAAAAAGAATTACAAGCATATCTTTTTATTTATTGTATGAATGCCGATTATGATGAAACAAAAAATGAAATTGAATTTGTAAAATCTAAAATCGATGATGAAACTTTTAACAGAATGCATACTGAGTTTGAAAAAGATAATGATTATATAAGTATTCAAAAGATTCAATCATCTTTAGATAAATTAGGTTATACTCACAAAGAAATTGAACAGCTTTTTACCGAAATTAAAGATTTATTTTTATCAGATAATAAGTTTGATATACTAGAACGAAACTTAATGATGGGCTTAAAAAAGTTGCTTTTATAAGCGCTAAAAAAAATATTACATTTTTTTAAAAAAAAATTTGCCAGTATTTAAAATGATACTATATTTGCCTCGCTTTTTTAAGCAACAGCCGATGTAGCTCAGCTGGCTAGAGCAGCTGATTTGTAATCAGCAGGTCGTGGGTTCGAGTCCCTCCATCGGCTCAAAATAAGTTAAAAGACATCAGAAATGATGTCTTTTTTTATGCATTAAATTTTCTAACTTTGTTTCAATTAATTTTTTAAAATGAAAAACATATTTATTATCGGTATTGCTGGAGGAACTGGTAGTGGTAAAACAACTGTAGTAAATCAAATTATAAATGAATTACCTGCAGATGAAGTTTGTGTAATTTCGCAAGACTCTTACTATAAAGCTACTGAAAATCTTTCTTATGAAGAACGTACGAAAATAAATTTTGATCATCCAAGAGCTATCGATTTTGAATTATTAGTTACCCACTTGAATGAACTAAAAACTGGTGGAATTATAGAGCAACCTGTGTATTCTTTCGTTTCACATAACAGAACAAAAGACACTATAAAAACACATCCTAGAAAAGTAGTAATTATAGAAGGCATCTTAATCTTTAATAGTGAAGAACTTAGAAAGTTATGTGATATAAAAGTTTTTGTACATGCAGATGCAGATGAAAGACTAATAAGACGTATTAAAAGAGATATTACCGAAAGAGGTCGAGATATTGAAGAAGTACTGTCAAGATACCAAAGCACACTAAAACCTATGCATCAGCAATTTATTGAACCAACTAAAAATTATGCAGATATTATTATACCTAATGATAGATATAATACTGTAGCAATCGATATTGTCCGTACCGTAATCAGCGAGCGTTTATAAGATGAATTTAAAATCTCTTAAAGAAAAACCTGCATTTAAAATTGCAACCAATGTTTATCTGTTAATCTTAACAGGTTTTGTTATTTGGATGCTTTTTATTGATGAAAATTCGTACCTTATCCATAGAGAGTTTAATAATGAAATTGACGAGTTAGAAACTTGGATAAAGTATCATAAACAAAAAATTGCTGAGGACAAAGAGACCATTAAAAAACTACAAGATTCTTTAGAGCTTGAGCGATATGCTCGAGAAAAATATTTAATGAAAAAGGAAAACGAAGATATCTATATTATAGAATTTGACACCATAAAAAAGTAATGAGCAACTATTTATTTGATGAATTTGAAAATGTAACACCTAAAGCTTGGAAACAAAAAATTCAAGCAGATTTAAAAGGTGCAGATTACAATGAGACCTTACTTTGGAAAACAGAAGAAAGCATTACTGTAAAACCTTTTTACACTAAAGAAGACCGAACGCATCAAGAAATTAACTTACCCAAAAGTGGTTTTAATATTTGTCAATCTATATTTATTGATGATGAAAAAGTTGCGAATCAATTAGCGATCGATGCTCTAAAACGCGGAGCGACAGCAATTGAATTTACTGCAAATTCTGATTTTGATTATAAAAAAATTCTTAAAAACATTGACGCAACATCAACCAAAATATATTTTAAACTAAATTTTTTGTCTGAAGATTTTGTTTTAGAAATTTCAAAATTTATCAATTCAAAAAACTGTTTTTTTAATATTGATATTATTGGGAATCTTGCTAAAACAGGAAACTGGTTCTCAAATTTAAAAGAAGATCATAATCAGTTAGAAAAAATTATTTCTTTTACTAATAATTGCATTGGCGTTAATGTTTCAACGTATCAAAATGCAGGGGCAACGAACGTTCAACAACTCGCATATGCATTAGCTCACGCCAATGAATACTTAAATCATTTTGGTGAAAGTATTGCTAGTAAAATCCATTTTAATTTTTCTATAGGAAGTAATTACTTCTTTGAAATAGCTAAATTACGCACATTTCGTATTTTATGGAACTCTCTATTAAAAGAATATGGCATTAAAAATACGTCAGCTCACATTTTTGCACAACCAAGTTTACGTAATAAAACACTATACGATTATAATGTAAATATGTTACGAACTACATCAGAATGTATGAGCGCTATTTTAGGTGGCGCAAATACAGTTTCTAATGTTTCATATGATGAAATTTTCCATAAATCAAATGAATTTGGAGAACGAATTTCTCGTAATCAATTATTGATTTTACAACAAGAAAGTGAATTAGCCGAAGCGCAAAATATCGCTAACGGAACTTATTATATTGAAAGTATTACTGAACAACTTGCTGAAAAAGCATTAGAAATTTTTAAACTAATTGAAAATGGCGGTGGATTTTTAAAACAATTGAAAGAAGGAATCATTCAACGAAAAATAGCTGAATCTGCAGAAAAAGAACAAACTTTATTTGATAACGAAGATTTGGTTTTACTTGGAACCAATAAAATTCGAAATGAAAAAGACAAAATGAAGAATGATTTGGAATTATTCCCTTTTGTGAAAAAACGAGTAGAGAAAACTTTAATTCAACCTATTATTCAAAAAAGGTTAGCTGAAAAATTAGAACAAGAACGTTTGAGCAATGAGTAGAAAAGATATATCGAACATCAGTTTAAATCAAAGCCAAAAATCGAAGGTAGAAAGTAAACTACACGAAGATTTTGTTGCAGGAATTGCTCCTAACTTACGTGGACCATACTCAACGATGTACGTTCGTCGTCCCTGGACGATTCGCCAGTATGCAGGTTTTTCAACTGCTGAAGAAAGTAATGCTTTTTATAGAAGAAATTTAGCAGCAGGACAAAAAGGCTTATCCGTAGCTTTTGACTTAGCTACACATCGTGGTTACGATTCAGATCACGAACGCGTACAAGGCGATGTTGGTAAAGCAGGTGTTGCTATTGATTCTGTGGAAGACATGAAAGTTTTATTCGATCAAATTCCGTTAGATAAAATGTCCGTTTCTATGACTATGAACGGAGCGGTTTTACCAATTTTGGCTTTCTATATTGTTGCTGCTGAAGAGCAAGGAGTTTCTCCCGACAAACTTGCAGGAACTATACAAAACGATATTTTAAAAGAGTTTATGGTGCGTAATACATACATCTACCCACCTACTCCTTCTATGAAAATTATCGCAGATATTTTCAAATATACGAGTCAGAACATGCCGAAATTCAATTCAATTTCGATCTCTGGGTATCATATGCAAGAAGCAGGTGCTACACCAGAAATTGAGTTAGCATATACTTTAGCTGACGGACTTGAATACATTAAAAAAGGACTAGAAGCAGGAATGGATATTGACACCTTCGCTCCTCGTCTTTCATTTTTTTGGGCAATTGGAATGAATCACTTTAAAGAAATTGCCAAAATGCGTGCTGGTAGAATGTTATGGGCAAAATTGGTAAAACAATTCAATCCGAAGAACGAAAAATCATTAGCATTAAGAACACATTGTCAAACCAGTGGTTGGAGTTTAACCGAGCAAGATCCGTTTAACAATGTTGCAAGAACTACTATTGAAGCTATGGCAGCTGCTTTTGGTGGAACACAAAGCTTACACACCAACGCATTAGATGAAGCAATTGCTTTACCAACAGATTTTTCAGCTCGTATCGCACGTAATACCCAAATTTATCTGCAACAAGAAACACATATCACCAAAACGGTAGATCCTTGGGCAGGAAGTTATTATTTGGAGCAATTAACTGAGGACATTGCCAACAAAGCATGGGAATTAATTCAAGAAGTTGAAGAATTAGGAGGAATGACAAAAGCGATTGAAAAGGGAATTCCAAAAATGCGTATCGAAGAAGCAGCCGCCATTAAACAAGCAAAGATTGATAGCGGAAAAGATGTAATTGTTGGTGTTAATAAATATCAATTAGAACAAGAAGATCCGTTACATATTTTAGAAGTTGATAACGAAGCAGTGCGTCAATCTCAAATCACTCGTTTAAATAATCTGAAATCAGATAGAAATCAGGCTGAAGTTGAAAAATCTATAGCAGATTTAACAGAATGTGCAAAATCAGGTGACGGAAATTTATTAGATTTAGCAGTAAAAGCAGCAAGAAATAGAGCTACATTAGGTGAAATTTCTGACGCTTTAGAAGCTATTTTTGGAAGACATAAAGCGGTTCATAAAACCATATCTGGCGTGTATAGTAAAGAAATAAAAGACGATAAATTATTCAAAAAAGCTTCTGAATTAGCTGATCAATTTGCTAAATTAGAAGGTCGACGCCCCCGAATTATGATTGCCAAATTAGGGCAAGACGGTCACGATCGTGGAGCAAAAGTAGTTGCTACAGGTTATGCCGATTTAGGTTTTGATGTAGATATTGGGCCGTTATTTCAAACTCCACAAGAAGCAGCTAAACAAGCGATAGAAAATGATGTTCACATCCTTGGAATTTCATCATTAGCAGCGGGACATAAAACACTCGTACCTCAAGTAATTGAAGAATTAAAAAACTACGGACGTGAAGATATTATGGTAATTGTTGGTGGTGTAATTCCTGCGCAAGATTATCAGTTTTTATTTGATTCCGGTGCCATAGGTGTTTTTGGCCCTGGAACTAAAATAGCGCAAGCAGCTATTGATATGCTAGAAATTTTAATTGAAAGTATCGAAGAATAATACAGATATGCAAATAAAATTCATCGATAGAAAATCGGGCAAAACCATCAGTGAAAAACCTCCAGGAGAAGTTTTTTTAAAGTTATTATACCACAATCCGTTTGGTAAAATGACTATACTTCCCGTTGTAAAGCGTAAGTTTTTATCCGTTTGGTATGGTAAAAAAATGGACAAACCATCTTCAATCAAAAAGATTAAAGCATTTGTGGCTCAATTAGGTATTGATATGAACGAAGCTGAAAAGCCTATTTCAGCCTATACTTCTTTTAATGATTTTTTCTATCGTAAATTAAAACCAAATGCTCGTCCCATTGAAAACGGATTTGTTTCTCCTGGCGATGGTAAATTAATTGCTTTTGAAGATGTAAGTGATGTTCATGATTTCTTTGTAAAAGGAAGAAAATTTACCCTTGAAGAATTTTTAGGCAACAAAGAATTAGGCGAAAAACATAAAAATTCATCACTTATCATTTTACGATTAGCTCCTAACGATTATCATCGTTATCATTTTCCGTATGCAGGAACTCCTTCAGAAATGACAAAAATAAAAGGCGATTATTTTTCTGTTTCTCCACACGCATTATTTGGGCACTTCACGCAAGTTTTTTGTGAAAATAAACGTGAGTTCTGCACTTTATCAACCAAAGATAAAGGTGAAATAATTATTGCTCCCGTGGGCGCAACCATGGTAGGTACTATTATTGAAACATTTACTCCAAATTCCACAGTAAAAAAAGGAGATGAAATGGGGTATTTTGCTTTTGGAGGCTCTACCATTGTTTTATTGATTGATAAAAATAAACTTACTATTGATCCGGATATTTTAGAAAATACTAAAAAACGTATGGAAACTTTCGTTAAAATGGGTGAGAAAATTGGTAAGTAACCACCTATAACCCCAACCTATTTTAACACAAAAAACAATTAAAATCAAGGTTCTATTCCTGTAAGATTGCGTAAATTTGCCCCTGTTTTATACTACGCAAATTTTCTTATGAAAAAAATCTTAAATATCCTCTACTCTACACGTTTAATGGCGGTATTGTTTTTAATATTCGCTATAGCAATGGGTGTTGCCACTTTTATAGAAAATGATTTTGGTACACAAACCTCAAAAAAACTAGTATATAATACTTGGTGGTTTGAATTGATCATGGTGGTTTTTGTTATTAATTTCTTCGGAAATATTTTCAGATACCGTTTGTATAAAAAAGAAAAGTGGCCAGTTTTAATGTTTCACTTGGCTTTTTTATTCATTATAATCGGAGCAGGAATTACACGTTATATTGGTTTTGAAGGAATGATGATTATAGATGAAGGGGAAACTACAAACAAGTTTCTATCTGATGTAAACTACTTAAATGTTGTAGTTGACAATAATGAATTTCAAAAAGAAACAAATAATAAACTTTTACTTTCTGCTTGGGGAAAAAATTCGGTTGAATTTACTGAATCTTTTCAACCTAAAAAGGATGAACCAGCACATAAAATTAATTTCAAATTAGTTGATTATATTCCGTGGGCAGAGAAAAAAATGGTTTTAGACGAAAACGGAACAGAGCACTTGTTTTTTGTAGAAAGCTCTAGTGGAAGTAGACACGAACATTATATAAAAAGAGGAACATTACAAAACATTCATAATATATTAGTTGGTTTCGAAGCTCCAGATCAAAATGCATCCATCAATTTTTATTACGAAGATGGAAGCTTAAAAATGCGAACAAAATCGGACGGTGATTGGTTGCGAATGGCAGATCAACAAAGAGGAAAAATTGTAAAAGATAGCGTGCAAAATTTTCAATTTTTAACCCTTCATAATATTTCAGGATTACAATTTGTAATTCCGAAGCCAGCAGAAAAAGGAGAAATCAAAACACTGAGAGGCAACAAAGACAATAAAAAATACGATATCGTTGTTTTTGATATTACCACTAACGAAAAAACCGAACGTATAGAATTAACTGGTGGTCAATTTAATACAGATGGAGAAAAACAATTTTCTATTGGTGAATTAAATTTTAGAGCATGGTATGGTGCTAAACAACTACAAACTCCTTTTAGCGTGAAATTGAATGATTTCCAACTAGAAAAATATCCTGGTTCTGAAAGTGCTGCTTCGTATGCAAGTGAAGTAACTGTTATAGCCCCGGAAGAAACATTTGATTATAGAATTTACATGAACCATATTTTAGATTATAAGGGTTATAAATTCTTTCAATCTAGTTATAAAAATGCTGGTGAAGCAATTGAACAAACACATTTATCTGTAAATCATGATTTTTGGGGAATGTTAGTTACTTATTTTGGATATTCACTTCTGTACACTGGATTAATTTCTATGCTGTTTGCAAAACATACTCGTTTTGATGATTTGAAAAAAGGACTGAAAAAAATCAGGAAGAAAAAAAATACATTTTCTATAATTTTAGCATTCTTTTTCTTCGGAATTGCAAATGCTCAACAACATGAAGATCATTCAGAACCACATCAACAGAAAAAAGTTACCAACCAACAAATTGACAGCGTTTTAAAAGCTAACTTAGTTAATAAAATACACGCTGACAGTTTTAGTCGCTTGGTAATTCAAGATGCAAACGGACGAATGAAACCTGCACATACTTTTGCTTCTGAATTAGTTAGAAAAGTTTCTCAAAAAGAGAAATTTAACGGAATGGAACCGAGTCAAGTATTATTATCAATTACCGAAAATCCGATGTTTTGGATTGAAGTTCCGATGATTTATCTTGAAAAAGGAAACAAGAAAATTCGTGAGACTTTAAATCTACCCGATTCTGCAAAATATGCTCGATTATCGGACTTTTTCACACCTTCAGCAAATTATAAGATTAAAGAATTAGTTGCTGAGGCTCAAAAAGAGAAACTTCAAAATAAATTTCAAAAAGATTTAATTAAGATTGATAGACGTGTTGGTTTATTGTACAGTGCTATTGGTGGTGGAATTTTACGTATTTATCCTATTCCCAACGATGAAAACAACAAATGGGTTTCACAACCAGAAACTTTACACGCTGGATTTAAAGGAACAGATTCTGTGTTTGTTCGTCAATCATTACCTGTCTATTTACAATTATTACAAGATTCAAAAAAATCGGGTGATTACACGGAAACTAACAAAGTTTTAGATGGAATAAAAAAATTCCAAGAAAAATATGGTTCTGCTGTAATTCCATCAAAGAAGAAAATAGATTTAGAAATCGCTTATAACAAATTAAATATTTTTAAAAACACTTCTTATACTTATGCAGTGGTTGGTGTTTTACTAATTGTATTTGTGATTTTACAAATCTTTTTTAGTAGATCAAAAATCATCAACTACATTGTAAAAGGACTAATTATCTTAGCAATTCTCGCTTTTATATACCATACTTTCGGATTGATATCTCGTTGGTATATTAGCGGAAATGCTCCTTGGAGTAATGCTTATGAAAGTATTATTTATGTTGCTTGGGCAACTATGTTATTTGGTTTTTTCTTAGGGAGAAAATCTGCATTAACTATTGGTGCAACCACTTTTTTAGCTTCTATTATTCTTGTTTTTGCTCACCAGAATTGGTTAGATCCAGAAATTGCGAACTTACAGCCTGTATTAAATTCTTGGTGGCTGATGGTACACGTTTCAATAATTGTAGCTAGCTATGGGCCATTCTCTTTAGGAATGATTTTAGGTGTTGTTTCTTTATTTTTAATGATTTTCACTACCGAAAAAAATAAGAAGAAAATGGATGCAAATATTAAGGAATTAACCATTATTAACGAAATGTCTTTAACGGTTGGTTTAGTAATGTTAACCATTGGAAACTTTTTGGGTGGAATGTGGGCAAATGAGAGCTGGGGACGATATTGGGGTTGGGATCCAAAAGAAACATGGGCATTAATCTCTATTATGGTGTATGCTTTTGTGTTACATAAGCGTTTAATTCCAGGTTTACGAGGTAAATACACCTTTAATTTATGGTCTGTAATTGCGTATGCATCTATTATGATGACTTATTTTGGTGTTAACTTCTACTTATCTGGTCTACATTCATATGCAAGTGGAGATAGAGTTATTACACCAACTTCAGTATACTATTCTATAGCGTTTGTATTAATTTTAGGAGTCTTAGCTTGGATTAAATACCGAAAGTTTTATAAGAAGTAGGCTAAGTTTGCAAGAAAAATGTACTTTTGTGCATTAATTAAAATCTCGATTTTACATCGAACTTTGAATCAGAAAAATCAAATTATGTTTAATAAAAATATAAAATTAATTATAGCGGGTTTAATATCAGTTTGGGCTGTTTATGAATTTGCGCAAGGGCATATTATGAACGGAATTTCCATCTTATTATTAGCAGGGATTTTTGTTTTCTTCTACTTTAAAAATGAATTCATTTTATTAGCCTTTTTACAATTACGCAAGCAAAACTTCGAAGGCGCACAGAAATGGTTAGGATATATTAAAAATCCTGAAACTGCACTAATAAAAAAACAAGAAGGTTATTTTAACTATTTACATGGAATTATGCTTTCTCAAACCAATATTACTCAAGCAGAAAAATTCTTAAAAAAAGCGGTGAAACTTGGTTTATCTATGGATCATGATTTAGCAATGGCTAAACTTCAATTAGCAGGTATTGCAATGACGAAACGTCGTAAGCGTGAAGCTACCAACTTAATGGCTGAAGCAAAGAAATTAGACAAACATGGAATGTTAAAAGAGCAAATGCAAATGATGAAACAGCAAATGAAAAAAATATAAACCCCATTTTTCTAAATAAGAATTAAACAAATTATTGTAACTTTACTCGTTATCATTTCATTAAAATGATTAGAAAACTTCTTTTAAGGTCTCTAGACAAACATGCATCGCATTGGATAGTTCTATTCATCGATGTGTTTTTGGTGTGTATTTCTTTTTTACTTGCATATTCAATTCGATTTAATGCTTCTCTAAATTTCAATACTGAACATTTTGTTTTCCAATTACCTTTTGTAGGCGGTATCTCCTTAATTTGTTTCTGGATTGTTGGGTCTAACAGGGGAATTATTCGTCATACGGGAATGAGAGATGCTTTCAACGTGTTTTTAGGTGTTACAATGACATCCTTTTGTATTCTTTTTTTAGTTGCTATAAATAGCGCTTTTAAAATTATT
The DNA here is from genome assembly GCF_008124875.1 of Tenacibaculum adriaticum. Taxonomy (GTDB): domain Bacteria; phylum Bacteroidota; class Bacteroidia; order Flavobacteriales; family Flavobacteriaceae; genus Polaribacter; species Polaribacter adriaticus. The sequence goes on along the minus strand of NZ_VNIA01000004.1, from coordinate 62,996 downwards.
CCTTCTTTTACGATTCCTAAAACAATAATTCTTATACATTATTTTATCACCGTTTTTATCTTGGTCGTAAGTCGGTTTATTTTTAAATCTTTTTATGAAATTATTTCTTCTGAATTAGATGTCATTACCAATGTAATGATTTATGGAGCAGGCGATTCTGGTTTAATTACTTACGGTGCTCTAAACAGAGATACTCAAAATAGCTATGAAGTTGTTGGTTTTATTGATGATGATACTAATAAAATCGGAAAGAAAATAGATCGTGTGAAAATTTACGATCGAGATGAAATTACAAAGGAATTTGTTGAGAGTAAAAAAATAAACGAAGTCATTATTTCAATTCAAAATATTAAATCTGAAAGACTTCTTTACATTACTGATAAGTTATTAGCTCTTGGCGTGAGTCCAAAAATTGTTCCTCCTTTTTCAAAATGGATTGGTGGTGATTTTGATGCTAATCAAATTAAACAAGTTAAGATTGAAGATTTACTAGACAGAAAACCCATATCTATTGATAATCCGATCATAAAAAGGGATGTAAACGGAAAAGTTATTTTAGTTACAGGAGCAGCAGGTTCTATTGGTAGCGAAATATCTAGACAAGTTAGTAATTATAATCATGAGCATCTAATTATTATAGATCAAGCAGAATCTCCTTTATATGAATTACAACAAGAACTAATTAGAGATGGGATTGTTAATTTCACTTCAATAGTTGCTGATGTTAGAGATGAAGTTCGTATGGAAGGAATCTTTAAAAAATTCAAACCTAATAAAGTATATCATGCTGCCGCTTATAAACACGTTCCTTTAATGGAAACAAGTCCTTATGAAGCGGTTAAAATAAACATAGGAGGCACCAAAACAATTGCAGATTTATCGGTCAAATATAATGTGGAGAGATTTGTTATGATTTCAACGGATAAGGCTGTAAATCCAACAAACGTAATGGGGGCAACAAAACGTGTTGCAGAAATGTATATTAGCTGCTTAAGTAAACAAAACCATACAACAAAATTCACAACGACTCGTTTTGGTAATGTTTTAGGTTCAAATGGTTCTGTAATTCCCTTATTTAAAAAGCAAATTGAAAATGGTGGTCCATTAACTGTAACTCATCGAGAAATTACTCGTTTTTTTATGACCATTCCTGAAGCTTGTCAGCTAGTCCTTGAAGCGGGCACTATGGGTAATGGAGGTGAAATTTATATTTTCGACATGGGTAAATCGGTTAAAATTTACGATATAGCAAAAAGGATGATTCATTTATCCGGATTTAAATACCCTGAAGATATTGATATTAAAATAACTGGTTTGCGTCCTGGGGAAAAATTGTATGAAGAACTATTAGCCTGTGGGGAAAATACTACACCTACTTATCATGAAAAAATTATGATTGCTAGGACTCAAAACATAGACATTGATTATATTCAAGAAAAAATAGTTAATTTATGCATAATTAATAAAAATTATAACAACAAAATTTCAGTTAAGCTCATTAAAGAAATTGTACCAGAATTTAAATCCAACAATTCTATTTACGAGGAATTGGACAAACAGATTTCAAATTAAAATTAGTATTTTCGCGAAAATTTTATTTTATGCAAAAAGTTAAAAAAATTATTTTTATTCTCTTTTTATCTGTATTAACGTCTTGTGTTTCAAAAAAAAATATAGTTTATTTTCAAAACGATCAAGTAGATCAATCTAAAGTTTCTAATTCTTATAAAACTATATTTAAACCAGATGATTTATTACAAATTACTATATCTTCACAAGATTTAGATGCTGTAAAGCCTTTCAATCTGCCTGCTGTAACCTATTCAACTACAACAAACAGTGTTGTTGGCACACCTCAGCAACAATCTTATTTGGTAGATAACAATGGAGAAATTAATTTTCCTATATTAGGTAAAATAAAAATTGGAGGATTAACAAGAGAAGAGGCTATCACTTTATTGAAAGGTAAATTAGATCCTGATTATGTAAAAAAACCTAATATTAATATTCGTATTAATAATTATAAAATTACTGTTTTAGGTGATGTTAAAACCCCTGGAAGCTTCATAATACCTAATGAGAGAATTACTATACTTGAAGCAATTGGTCTAGCTGGAGATTTAAATATTTCTGGGATTCGAAGTAATGTGAAAATTCATAGGGAAGAATTAGGAATGAAAAAAGTGTACGAATTAGACTTACGTTCTAATACCGTTTTCACTTCTCCTGCTTATTATTTACAACAAAATGATGTTGTATACGTAGAACCTAATAAATCATCTTCACAAGACGCAGCATATAATAAGAACTCAGGGTTGTTTATTTCAGTAGGCTCTGTACTTGTTGCCTTAATCTCTATTTTAACAAGACCTAAGTAAGTAATCATGAATAATCAATCTAATAATTATATTCAGCAAATAGAAGAGAACGACACCATCAATATAAGAGCTGAATTAGAAAAGTATTTAATCCATTGGAAATGGTTTGTATTAGGGATTTTATTGGCTCTTTTAGGAGCTTATTTATACTTAAGATATGTGACTCCACAATACTCTGCTTCTACAACAATTTTAATAAAAAATGATAAAAAAGGAGGGCTTTCTGAAGAACTTGCTGCTTTTGAAGATCTTGGAATTGTAGGAGGCTCAAACAAAAATATTGATAATGAAATTGAAATTTTAAAATCAAGAAAAATCATTAATAATGTTGTTGAAAAGTTAAACTTAAATATTACTTATGTTAGCGAGGGCCGAGTAAAAAATTCAGAAATATATAAAATTTGTCCAATCAATTTTATGCTTTTAGATAGTTTAAAGATTGATTTAGAAGAAAACGAACTCTTTTTTATTGATGTTTTATCAGATAACAAATTCAATATATTTGACAAGGAAGACAACTTGATTAAAAAAGAAGCTACTTTTGGAGATACATTATCATTTGAAAGTATTGGTCAATTTTCAATAAATAAAACATCTTATTTTGATAATGAACATATAGATGATCGAATTAATATACATGTATCTTCACTAAATAACACGATAGATAATTATATTTCTAAACTATCAATTTCTCCAATTAATAAAAATGCTAGTGTTTTAAAATTATCTTTAAATTCAGCTGTTATTGAAAAAGCAGAAAATATTCTTGATGAAATAGTTACTCAATATAACAAAGATGCTATTAGTGATAAAAATCAAGTATCTAACAAAACAAATGAATTTATTGCTGATAGATTAGAAAATATAGGAAAAGAACTAGCTATTGTTGACAACAGCGTTAGTAATTTTAAAAAGAAAAATAACATTACAGATATTCAATCTGAAGCACAATTATTTTTAGAATCAAATGCTATAAACAGACAAAAATTAATTGATGCCAATACACAATTAAGTTTGGTTAAAGGTTTGAATAGTGAATTAACTACAAATACAGAAGATCTTTTACCGGCTAATTTAGGATTACAGGATCCTAATATAGCTAAAGCCATTGGGGAATACAATGAATTGGTTGTTAAGAAAAATAGACTATTAAAAAGTGCTGGAGAAAAAAATATCGTTTTTATAGAATTGAAAGATAATATTGATAATATTAAAAATTCTTTAAAAAGTAGTTTACGTAATCAAGAAAAATCTTTACAATTAAATGTTGATAATTTAGCAAGAGAAGCAGGAAGATTTAACTCAAAAATCTCTTCTATTCCTTCCAAAGAAAGAGAGTTTTTAGACATTGCTAGACAACAAGAAATTATTGCTGGATTGTATTCTTATTTATTAAAAAAGAAAGAAGAAACTGCTATTTCTTTAGCAGTTACGGTTCCTAATGCTAAAATTATTGACAAAGCATATGGTTTTAAATCTCCTGTAAGTCCAAAGAAAAAAACTATCTATCTAGTTGCTTTATTACTTGGATTATTATTTCCGTTTATTATAATTTATATCCGAGATCTTTTAGACACTAAAGTACACACTAAGAGAGATATTGAAGAACAAACAACAATTCCCTTCTTAGGGGATGTTCCCCATTCTGAAACAAAAGAAAAAATTGTAATAAATTCTGATGCTCGTTCTAGTACAGCTGAAGCCTTTAGGTTAATTAGAACCAACCTTGATTTCATATTATCAAATGTGAATCAAGAAAAAGGAAAGACAATCTTTATAACTTCTACCACAAGTGGAGAAGGAAAATCTTTTATTTCTATTAATTTAGCGGCTACATTAGCCCTCTCTGGTAAGAAAGTGCTATTAATGGGAGTAGATTTACGTGCTCCAAAAGTTACTGAATATTTAGGCATTCCTGATAGAAAAGGAATTACCAATTTTATTACTAACGAGGATATTACATTAGATTCTTTAAAATTTAGAGTTCCAGAGTTAAAAGATTTAGATATTATAGCTTCAGGTGCAATCCCACCAAATCCAGCTGAATTATTAATGACGGGTAGAATATCAGAATTATTTAATGAAGTTAGAAATGATTATGATTATATTTTGGTTGATACTGCTCCCGTTAACTTAGTAACTGACACCTTGTTAATTTCTAAATATGCTGATGTTTTCTTATATGTTACAAGAGCAAACTATCTAGATAAAAGAATGCTAACTGTTCCTCAAACCTTATATAAAGATAAAAAATTACCAAATATGGCCATTGTATTAAACGATACAGATATGAATAGAGGTTACGGTTATGGCTATGGTTATGGTTATGGATACGGATATGGAAACGTAAAAGATGATCAAAAGCCTTGGTATAAAAAGATTTTTAGTTAGTTTAGTGTCTATACCTAAAACATAATATAAAAAAAGGAAGCTATATAGCTTCCTTTTTTTATATTAAAAATTTTTTATTATTCTCTAACAAATGTTTTATTTCTTTCTTTATTTTTTTATCACCTATCTTTTGAAGCAATCTTAAATGATTTTGATGATGTGTATCTGAACCTACAAAATCATATAAATTTTCTTTTAATAATTTTTTTGCTGTTTTTTGAACCCCTTTTCCATATTGCTCGGTTAGTGATAATAAATTCAACTGAAAAACACACCCTGCTTTTTTTAACTTATAATAACTTTCAAAATCGTTATGATAAAAATTATATCGTTCTGGATGTGCCAAAACAGGTTTATATCCTTTTAATTGAACGTCAAATAAAACATCATATAGATTATAAGGGGCGTTAAAATATGACATTTCAACTAAAATGAAATTATCCTTAAGTGTTAATATATCATCATTTTCTAAACGCTTGACAAATTGTTCATCTAACATGTATTCAGCAGCTGCTCTAAAAGTTATATCATCAAATCCTTGTACCTTTAATTCAGTCTGTACTTCTTTTACTTTGTTTTTAATTGTTTCAGAAGAATTTGGGTAAACATCTCCTAAAACATGCGGTGTCGTAATAAAATTTTTAATCCCATAAGATCTCATTTTAGAAATTAACTCTATAGAATGTTGTATGTCTTTCGCCCCATCATCAATTCCAGGTAATAAATGAGAATGTATATCAACGAAATCATCAGAAAAGATATCTGTTAACGGAATTTCTTTCTTTTTTAAAAAAATCATATATAAATTTAATTAATACAAATTTAAAATATTAAGTACAATAGTAATACAAAATACATACCAAAACAAGCACGAAATCGATTGAGTTTTACCTTGCTATTGTGTAATAATATTTGAAAACATATATTTGGTATACTTAATAAATTAAAGATGATATTAATTGCAGATGGTGGCTCAACAAAAGCTGATTGGATTGCCTTAGATAACAATAAAAATGAAATTTTTAGAGTAAGAACTTTGGGGCTAAATCCTGCTGTAATTCCTCAAGAAGAACTTACAAATAGGATTGTAAACATGTTTCAACTCATCAATGTAAAAGATGAAGTTACTGAGGTTCATTTTTACGGAGCAGGTTGCGGTACACCAAAGCCTGTTGAAATTCTTCATGAGGTAATGCAAGAAATATTTAGTAACGCAGAAATTAATATTGCAGAAGACATGTTAGCAGCAGTCTATGCAGCAACCGGTAAGAACCCTGCAATTGTTTGTATTTTGGGTACTGGATCAAACAGTTGTTATTTTAATGGAAATGAAATAGAAATGTTAGTCCCTTCTCTAGGATATACTGTAATGGACGAGGCTAGTGGTAATTACTTTGGTAAACAACTACTACGTGATTATTTTTACAAAAAAATGCCTAAGAAAATTTCTAAAAGCTTTGAAGAACAATATAACTTAGATGCTGATTTTATTAAAATGAATTTATATAGGCAACCTAACCCTAATATGTATTTAGCTTCATTTGCCAAGTTTATGTTTGATTTTAAAGATGAAAAATATATTAAAAAGGTAATTAAAAAAGGATTTCAAGAATTTTTTAGCTGCCGTATCTTACCATACAATAAAACTGCTGAAACTCCAATATACTTTATTGGTTCAATAGCTTACTATTTTAAAGATATTCTAGAAAAAGTAGCCAATAAACATAATTTAGAAGTTACAGGCATCATTCAAAGACCTATAGATAATTTACTCGATTACCATAAAGAAAATATTAATTAATAAATTCTAAAGTTCGTTCTAAGGCCATTCCTCTAGATCCTTTAATCAGGATAAAATTATTTTCAATGGGATTTCCTTTAAGATGCTCTTTCAACTCATCAAATGTTCTAAATTGAAGATGATTTGTAATAGATTTAAAGAAGTTTTCTCCAACAAAAATAACTTTATCTAATTGATATTGACTTGTAAAGTCTACAATGCTTTGATGTTCTTCTTTGCTATCACGACCTAACTCAAACATATCTCCCAAGATTAAGGTTTTATGTTTTGCTGTAAGTAAACTAAAATTTTCAATAGCAACCTTCATACTTGTAGGGTTTGCATTGTAAGCATCTAAAATAATTTCATTCTGGTTTGTTTTAATAATCTGAGAACGATTATTATCAGGTACATAATTCTCAATAGCTTCTTTAATTATTTCATCTGACACTCCAAAATACTTCCCTATAGTAATAGCTGCTGCAATATTATTAAAATTATACTTTCCTATAAGGTTACTTTGCATTTCAATTCCATTATATAAAAGTTTTACAAAAGGGTTTATTTCAATAAACTCAATGGTATCGTTAAATAATATTCTATTAGCTTCTTTTGTTTTTTCTACCTGAATTTCATCACCTGGATTCACAAAAATCTTTTTATTATTTGAAATCAAGAAGTCGTACAATTCGGATTTAGCTTTAATAACTCCTTCAACTGATCCAAAACCTTCTAAATGTGCTTTTCCAAAATTCGTAATGTAACCATAATCGGGTTTTGCAATATTTGATAAAAAAGCTATTTCATTAAGGTGATTTGCTCCCATTTCTACAATACCAATTTCAGTACTTTTATCCATAGATAGAAGTGTTAATGGAACACCAATATGGTTGTTTAAATTACCTTTTGTTGCGGTAGTTTTATATTTCTTTGAAATAACAGCATTAATCAGTTCTTTTGTCGTTGTTTTCCCATTACTACCAGTCAATCCAATTATTGGGATATTAAGTTGCTCTCTATGATAACTTGCTAAGTTCTGTAATGTTTTTAATACATCATCTACTAAAATTATATTAGAATTGGTTTGATATTTCTCTTCATCTACCACACAATAAGAAGCCCCTTTAGCAAGTGCTTCTACAGCAAACTTATTTCCATTAAAATTATCTCCTTTTAAAGCGAAAAAAATTGTGTTTTGACGTATTCTTCTAGTATCAGAATCTACTAGATAATACTTAATATATAATTGATATAACTCTTCTATATTCATAAAGTAAAAATAAAAAACCTCGCTAATAATAACGAGGTTTAATTTATATAATGTAAACTATTTTAGTTATTTTCTAACATATTTAGGTGTAGCAGTCTTTTTTTCATTCATCATCATCGGTCCTACTTTATCGGTAGCACATCTAAATCCAATAAAATTTGTAGCTATATATTGTGGAAAATATCTTCTTTGAGCTGGATCTAACCAATACTCTCTATCTGCCCAAGAACCTCCTTTATACACTCTCGTTTTATCACTAATTAAAGTTGTTCTTCTTTTACTATCGTACTCTAATTTATTTATTACATTCCCTAGTGAATCTAGTTCTTCTTGAGGTTTTGTAGGCGAATTATACATTCTTGGTCTTCCAATTAATTGGTCTTTCTCCAATTCAAAATCTTTCGAAGAATTTTTATCACCATCATTCAGAGAAGAATTATCTGCTAATAAATAATTTCTTCTCATAAAGGTGTCATCTTTGGTAATAGGAATATACTTAACACTACCAGGTAAATCTTTAGGTACAACTATACCATTAACAAGTGTATCATATTCTACTTCTCCATCTCCAACAATAACAACTTTACCATCTTGATTAATTAATTTTTTAGTGAATATATTTCCTCTAAAATAATTAAAGTCATTTGCTTCAGAATCTATAATTGGGCGGTAAACATCCGAAACCCACTCAGCTACGTTACCAGACATATCAAATAAACCAAAGGCATTTGGAGGGTAACTTTTTACAGCGTTAGGAATATCAGAACCATCACTACTCCATCCTGCTATACCACTATAGTTACCTGTCCCTTGTTTGAAGTTAGCTAACTGATCTCCTCTTTTTGCTCTACTCTTATTTCTAGTGTATTTACCTGACCAAGCATATTTTTTTCTACCACGAATATTATTATACTCTCTATTTTCAAAAACTGCTTTTGCTGCATATTCCCATTCAGCTTCAGTTGGTAATCTAAATTTTTGAGACAAAATACCATCTGATGACGTTACTTGTCTTCCTGAAAAAGCATCTTTGGGTGGTTTGGGGTCACCTTTTTTACGTGGTACAGGTAATCCTTTTTTGTATATAGTAGAATCTCCATCAAATAATGCATAAGGGTTTGTTAAATATGCATCTGTGTCAAAGTTATTCTTCCCTTTGAAACTTAAAGAATCTTCTTTAAAGATGTTTTTAATAACACCTTTATCCATTAATATTTTTAAATTAACTGCATTTGTTCTCCATTTACAGTACTTATTTGCTTGAATCCAACTAACACCTACAACAGGATAATCTGCATACGCCGGGTGTCTTAAGTAATTTTCAGATAATAAATTTGTATTCCCCAAACCTTTTCTCCACACCAAAGTATCTGGTAATATTGATGGATAAATATGTTTAAATTGAGGGTCTTCTGGTGGAAATACATCTTTAGTGTATTGTAAAAATAAACCATATTCTGCATTAGTGACCTCAGATTCATCCATATAAAATGAACGAACATGCATTTGTTTTGGAGTCGTATTCCAATCAAACATTACGTCATCTTGTACTAACCCCATAGTATAGGTTCCTCCTTCAATATGTACCATTCCTGGAGGAACGTTACCATCTTTAAATTTTCCTTTCAAATACCCACCATAACTAGGATCGTTAAAATTCCATCCGGTTAAATTAGATTTACTAGAACCACTACTTCTTGAACTTTTACAAGAAGTAAAAAGTATGCTAGCGAGGATAAAAAAACTAAATAACTTTAATGTACTTTTCATCTATTATTTACTATTTAAGGGAGCGGCAATTTACAATATTTATGATTTATTACAAGACATTTATAATAAATTATTTCTTTTTGCCGTTCAATAACAAAATTAAAAACGATTGTTTTTTTTCTTTATTATAATTAATCTTGCAAAAGATTAAAATAACACCTTTATTTAAACGTTATTGTATCTAAAATTTATGAAAAAAAAGATACTATATATTTTTCTATTAACTACTGTCCTTGTTAAAGCTCAAAATACAAACTCGGTTTTATCTACTGGAACATGGTATAAATTTGCTATTGACACCACTGGTGTCTTTAAAATTGATGCTCCTTTTTTACAACACTTAGGGGTTAATATTAATTCAATAAATCCTAAAAATATTAAAATTTATGGAAACGGAGGAGATTTATTACCAGAAAGACTAAATAATATACGATTTTCTAATTTACAAGAGAATGCAATTTATGTTAAAGGAGAAGATGATATTGTTTTTAACAGTGATGATTATATTTTATTTTACGCTAAAGGCCCTCATAATTGGGACGTAAGCGTAGTAAATAATACGGTAAGTCATATTCAAAATATTTATTCCGATAAAGCATATTACTTTTTAACAATTGATAATGGTCTAGGAAAAAGAATTACGCAAAAAAATCCTGTTACAGGAAGTACATCAACTATAATTAATGAATTTGAAGATTATATTTTTTATGAAAAAGAAGAAACCAACCTACTTGCTTTGGGAAGATTATGGTTTGGTGAAAGCTTTAATATAGAAAATAATCGAACCTTTTCGATTCCTTTTCCCAATGCTGTGCCTAACTCAACTCTTTCAATAAAAATTGCTGGAGTTACTCAATCGACTACTTCTTCGATTATGGATGTTACTGCTAACGGTCAAGTTTTAACGACACTCTCCTTTCCTTCTGTTTCTGGTTCTCCAACCTCAGGATTGGCTCGTCGTGAAGAAAATGAAGGAACAATAAATACGAGCAATAATGTTAACATCAATATTAATTATAATAATAATGGAAATCCATCCGCGAAAGCATACCTAGACTTTATAGAAATCTTCGGAAAAAAACAATTACTAGCTTTAGGAAATCAATTTTCTTTTAGAAGTTTTTTAGCCGCAAACACTACTGGACTTATAGAATATCAAATTTCTAACAACTCTAATATTTTTCAAGTTTGGGATGTTACCGACAACATAAATCCACAAAACATCTCAAATGAAAGCTCCTCAAGCAATTTTATATTTAATGATAACGGAGGGGATTTAAAAGAGTATATAGTGCTGAATGAAAGTGATTTTTATACTCCTCTACAAATAGAAAATCCAAGAGTAAGTAATCAAAATTTACATGCACTTAAAAACATTCAATATTTAATTATTACAAATGGAGAGTTAAGTAGAGAAGCAAAAAGGTTAGCCGATTACCATCAAACTAACTCTAACTTAACAACTCAAGTTGTTGAGCTCTCAAAAATTTATAATGAATTTTCTTCTGGTGCGTCAGACATCGTTGGAATACGAGATTTTATAAAACATTTGCACGACAATTCTTCCTCAACAAGAAAACTAAAATATGTTTGCTTTTTGGGTGACTCTTCTTATGATTTTAAAGATAGAATTACAGGTAACAATAATGTTGTTCCAACTTTTCATGCTATACAAAGTTTTGACTTAGTTAATTCCTATGTTACCGATGATTTTTTTGTTATGATAGATGATACTGATGGTGGAATGACAGGCCTGGACTCAATTGATATTGCTTCAGGAAGAATTCCTGTCACCACTACACAAGAAGCTAAAGTCGTAATCGATAAAATTTTGAGTTATTACGATAAAAAATCATTCGGAGATTGGAGAAACACCATCACACTTCTCGCTGATGATATTGATGCTAGTTCTGATACAACTTTACAGAGCGGATTAGAAGAAGTTGCCGATACTATTAAAAAGTACAAACCAATCTTTAATATTAATAAAATCTATGCGGATGCTTATCAACAACAAACCTCATCAGGAGGTGAAAGATATCCACAAGTTAATGAAGCTATTACCAACACTATTGAAAAAGGAACATTGGTTTTCGATTATTTTGGTCATGGAGGTGAAGATGGTTTAGCAAGTGAACGTATTTTAGAAACCCCACAAATACAAGGTTTTAATAATTCAAAGGTATTACCTCTTTTTATTACAGTCACTTGTGAGTTTTCAAGATTTGATAATCCTCTTCGAAATACTGCTGGAGAACAATTATTTTTAAATCAAAATGGTGGTGCAGTAAGTATGATTACTACTACGCGTGATGTATTCATAAACATTGGGGAAAAATTTAATGAAAAGCTCACTCCTTATGTTTTAGATTTTAACGAAAGTGATAATTCTATTGCAGAAAATTTAGTAAAGACAAAAAACGAGACAACAAGTAATCAGCGTTTTTTCATATTTTATTTTGGAGATCCTGCAATGAAATTAGCTATACCAAAACCTAATATTCGCATCAATAAAATGAATGGTGTTGATATCACCCAATCAATTGATACTTTAAAAGCATTATCTAAAGTTAGTTTTGAAGGAATAATTACCGACAATACAAATACTCTTTTACCTAATTTCAACGGAACAGTCTCAACGACTATTTTTGACAAACCTATCGATAAACAAACATTAGATAATAATAATTTTGGAATTATAAATACTTTTGATTCTCAAGAAAGTAAACTTTTTAAAGGAAAATCATCAGTGCAAAACGGTGCTTTTCAATTCGAGTTTATTGTTCCTAAAGATGTTAAAATTGCCTATGGAAAAGGAAAAGTAAGCATGTACGCCGATAATCAACAAATAGATAAATCAGGGGCTAATTTTGACATAACAGTTGGAGGAATTAATGAAAATGCACCTGAAGATACTATTGGACCAGAAGTACAAGCTTTCATGAATGATGAATCGTTTATTGATGGAGGGAATACCAATACTTCTCCTAACCTAATTATTAAATTATCAGATATAAGTGGAATCAATACTTCAATTACTGCAGTTGATCATGATATTGTGGCTATTTTAGATGGAAATCAATTAGAACCAATCATTTTAAATGATTATTATGAAACGGAACTTGATGATTTCACAAAAGGTCAAGTCACATATCAACTCAGGAACTTACCTGTTGGAGATCACACACTTACAATAAAAGCATGGGACACTTACAATAACTCATCCGAAGTAACGTTAACTTTTGTGGTTGTTAGTGATACAGGTTTAACATTAGATAATGTATTAAATTACCCAAACCCATTTGTAAACTATACCGAATTCTGGTTTAACCACAACAAACCTAACGAACCTTTAGAAGTACAAGTTCAAATATTTACTGTATCAGGGAAGCTGATTAAAACGATTAATCAATTAGTGCAAACTACTGGCGGATTATCACGTTCAATAAATTGGAATGGTTTAGATGATTTCGGAAACAAAATTGGTAAAGGGGTTTACGTTTATAAACTAAAAGTTACATCAAATACCAACAATTTATCATCAGAAAAATACGAAAAATTAGTAATCCTTTAATAAAATTATATATTTACCGAAATAATGTTAAAAAATACAATGAAAAAATTAGTTTTCCTTAGCCTACTTATAGCTTATGGATTAAAATCTCAAGCACAATCAACGTCTTCTATGCCTTTCTTATTAATTACTCCAGATGCAAGAGCTGGTGGTATGGGAGATATAGGTGTTGCAACATCCTCTGATGCTTTCTCGATATATCATAACCCATCTAAAATAGCTTTTAACGAAAATCAGATAAGTATAGGTGTAAACTACACACCTTGGCTACGTAATTTGACAGATGATATTTTTGTAGGAGGAGCTTCATTTGTTAATAGATTTGATGAAAATTCTGCATGGGGTGTAGATTTAAAATATTTTTCTTTAGGTGAAATTATTTTAACAGATACTGGTGGCACTGAAATTGGGACAGAAAACCCAAGTGAATTTGCAATTACCGGAACATATGCTTTAAAATTAAGTGAACATTTTTCTATGGGTGTTGGTCTAAAGTATATAAACTCTAACTATAAAATAAATAGTTCTGATACAAATTTAGAAGCTGTAAACACATTTGCTGTAGATGTTTCTGGTTATTATCGGTCTGAAGAAGAAAATTATGGAACATTTAATGGTCGTTATCGTTTAGGTTTTAATATAGCGAACATCGGTCCTAAAGTAGAATACACACCAGGTGTAGAAAACTTCATTCCAACCAATGCCAAAATCGGTGGTGGTTTTGACTTTATTTTAGATGACTTTAATACTGTAGGAGTTAATTTAGAATTTACAAAACTATTAGTCCCTTCTAGCCCTAATTCTTCAAGAGGTTGGTTCGAAGGAATGTTTACTTCTTTAGGAGATAGAAGTTTTAGCGAAGAATTAAAAGAAACAACTTGGGCATTGGGAGCCGAGTATTTATATAACGATGCATTTGCTTTAAGAGCTGGGTATTTTCATGAAAGTGAAACAAACGGAAATCGTCAATATTTCACTTTAGGAGCAGGTTTTGAGGCCAAGGCCTTTTCTTTGGATTTATCTTACTTAATGAATTCATCTGATGTAAACAACCCATTAGAAAACACATTACGTTTCTCGTTAGCCTTTGATTTAGGAGAAATTTATGAAGATTACTAGGAATTCATTTTTTTTTAGTAATTTCGAATCAACATAACAAGCAGTCATATTCGACTGCTTTTTTTGACTCAATATTTAAATGAAAAAAATAGAAGTAACAACTTCAGCAAGCATATTCGATAACATTTCACAATTATCTTCGGATGATCAATTACTTATGGAAAAAGCTGTGGAAGCCCGTAAAAAAGCTTACGCGCCTTATTCTAAATTTAGTGTTGGGTGTGCCTTATTGTTAGACAATGGGAAAATTATTTTAGGAAATAATCAAGAAAGTGCAGCATATCCCTCAGGTATGTGTGCCGAAAGAGTTGCTATTTGGAAAGCAGGTTCTGAATTTCCGAATATGGTTGTAAAAAAAATAGCAATTACTGCAGCCTCTTCACAAACAGAAGTAAATAAACCTGTTGGTCCTTGTGGCGCCTGTCGTCAAACACTTTCTGAATATGAGATTAATCAAAAAGAACCAATTGAAATATTATTTATGGGTGAAGTTGGTCAAATTATAAAAACAGAATCACTACTTTCTTTGTTACCTTTCTCCTTCGATAGCTCATACCTATAAATGAAATCCGATATAACCTCAAGAGAAGACATCCTATTAATTATCACTAAATTTTATGATCAGTTAATTGATGATGATACTATGTATCCTTTCTTTAAGGAGTTTGTTCAACAAAAAACATTAGCCCATCATTTGGATGTTATCACAGATTTTTGGCAAGACATTCTATTCGACACCACAACCTATAAAAGCAATGTGTTACAAAAACATGTAGATAAAAATGTTTTTATAGCCTTTAAAAAAGAGCATTTTTCTATTTGGTTACAATATCTCTTCTCAACTATAGACATCCATTTTTCTGGGTTAAAATCTGAGTTAATGAAAAATAGAGCCCAATCTATAGCTACAGTTATGCAGTTAAAAATGAACCTCTATAACTAGCCTTATTTAATATAATCTTTGTTTTTAATGTAATTTTTTATTAATTTTAGAATTAAATTCTTCTATTTTAAGAATATAATAAATCTTAAATTTTTTACTGAAAATTAATAGGTTACAGATAATAAAACTTGTTTTTTTGCTGTTATCGTACTTTAAATTTTAACAAAATGGTAAACTCTGTAATAACAGGAACAGGTTCGTATATTCCAACGATAAAAAAGGAAAATGAAAAATTTGCTAATAGTCGATTTTTAAACGCTGATGGAACATGTTTTCAATCTGAAAACCCTTTAATTATTGAAAAATTTAAAACTATAACAGGAATTGAAGAACGGAGATATGCCGAAAGTCATTTTAATGCTTCCGATCTTGGGTACTTCGCCGCTGAAAAAGCAATTGAAGATGCTGGCATTAATTCTGAAGAATTAGACTATATTATTTTTGCACATAATTTTGGAGATGTAAAAAGTGCTGCAATCCAGAGTGATATTTTACCCAGTTTGGCTACCAGAGTAAAGCATTTACTTCGTATAAATAACCCTAATTGCGTTGCGTATGATATTTTATTTGGATGTCCTGGTTGGATAGAAGGTGTTATACAAGCGCAAGCTTTTATTAAGGCTGGGATCGCAAAAAAAGTATTAGTTATAGGTGGAGAAACTTTATCAAGAGTTATTGATAAACACGATCGCGATTCGATGATTTATAGTGATGGCGCAGGTGCTTGTATAGTAGAAGCATCCGAGAACTCAGAAAGTGGAATTCTAAGTCACGCTTCACAAACATTTGCAAAAGAAGAAGCTTACCATTTATATTTCGGAAATTCTAACGATAAAAATGAAGATCCAAATATTCGCTATATAAAAATGTATGGGCGAAAAATTTATGAATTTGCTTTAACAAATGTACCTAATGCAATGAAAATTGCCTTGGACAAGAGTGGAATTTCTATTGATGAAGTTAAAAAAGTATTTATCCATCAAGCTAATGAAAAAATGGATGAAGCAATTATTAAACGATTTTATAGACTCTACAAAAAACCAACTCCTGAAGGTATAATGCCAATGAGTATCCATAAGTTGGGGAATAGTTCTGTCGCTACTGTACCTACTTTATTAGATTTAGTTATTAAAGGACAAATAGAGAATCAAAAAATAGAGAAAGGTGATGTAATTATCTTAGCATCTGTAGGTGCAGGTATGAATATTAACGCTATTGTGTACAGATATTAAAATCTATTAAAAAAACATCCGCAAATATAAAATCAAACTATTATTTTTGCGGATGCAACAACACAACGTACTTATTTTAGATTTCGGATCGCAATACACTCAACTTATTGCTCGCCGTGTAAGAGAGTTAAACATTTACTGTGAAATTCATCCTTACAATAAAGTTCCAGAAAACTTAAACAGTTTTAAAGCAGTAATCTTATCGGGAAGCCCTTCTTCTGTCCGTTCAGAGGTAACTCTTCATCCAGATTTATCAGAAATTAGAGGTAAAAAACCTTTATTGGCAATTTGCTATGGAGCACAATATTTAGCCCATTTTTCTGGTGGATTGGTAGCCCCTTCAAATACTCGAGAATATGGAAGAGCAAATTTATCTTTCATCAAAAAAGAAGAAGAGTTCTTTAAAAATATTTCTGAAGGAAGCCAAGTTTGGATGAGTCATTCAGATACGATTAAAGAATTACCAACCAATGGAATTTTACTTGCCAGCACTCATGATGTAGAGAATGCTGCTTATAAAATTGAAGGCGAAAACACTTATGCTATTCAATTTCATCCAGAAGTATACCATTCTTCTGATGGAAAACAATTATTACAAAATTTTTTAGTTACTATAGCTGGAGTAGCGCAAACATGGACTCCAGATTCTTTTGTTGATGAAACAGTTTCTGAACTAAAAGAAAAAATAGGCAATGACAAAGTTGTTCTAGGGTTATCAGGGGGAGTAGATTCTACAGTAGCCGCAGTTCTTTTACATAAAGCTATTGGAAATAATTTGCATTGCATTTTTGTTAATAACGGTTTGCTTCGTAAAAATGAATACGAAAATGTCCTTACACAATACGAAGGGATGGGTTTAAACGTTAAAGGTGTAGATGCTTCGGCACGTTTTTTGGATGCTCTTGCAGGATTATCGGATCCTGAGGCTAAACGTAAAGCTATTGGTAAGATTTTCATTGATGTTTTTGATGATGAGGCTCATCAAATTGAAAATGCAAAGTGGTTGGCTCAAGGAACTATTTATCCTGATGTGATTGAATCTGTTTCAGTAAATGGAGGTCCATCTGAAACAATAAAAAGTCATCATAACGTAGGTGGGTTACCTGATTTTATGAAATTAAAAGTAGTAGAACCCTTACGTATGATTTTTAAAGACGAGGTTCGTCGTGTAGGGGCTTCTATGGGAATAGATAAAGAATTATTAGGGCGTCATCCTTTTCCTGGTCCTGGTTTGGCAATTAGAATTTTAGGAGATATCACCTCAGAAAAAGTTCGTATTTTGCAAGAAGTAGATGCTATTTTCATCAACGGATTAAAAGAAAGTAATCTATATGATAGTGTTTGGCAGGCAGGAGCAATTTTATTACCAGTTAACTCTGTAGGGGTTATGGGAGATGAAAGAACTTATGAAAAAGTAGTCGCTTTACGAGCTGTAGAAAGTACGGATGGAATGACAGCAGATTGGGTAAATTTACCTTATGAGTTTTTACAAAAAACATCAAATAAAATAATAAATAATGTAAAAGGTGTAAATAGAGTTGTATATGATATTAGCTCTAAACCACCAGCAACAATAGAATGGGAATAAAATTTATGAAAAAATTCAAGCTTATCATCTTAACTAGTATTTTAACTATTGCTATTTCATGTGGTCAACAAAAAAGATATATTACATATAAGGTTAAGGAAGGAGAAACTATGCGTGATATTGCAGATCGTTTAGATATACGTACTAAAGACTTGTTACGTTTAAATCCAGACGTTGGTAGAAGACCCAATGCAAATACTATGATTATTATTCCTAACCCTAAAGTAAAGGTTAATAATCCTTCAATTGGGGAATCTACTGAAGAAACTGAAACTACACCTGAAATTGATATTGAAGAAACTGTTGAAGATACAACAACCGAGACCGAAAATGAAATAGCTTTAGACACCACTCAAGTTGTTAGAGTAACTTATGAATATGTAACACACGAAGTAAAAGCTAAAGAAACTGTATATGCTTTAACTAAAATGTATAATGTTTCTAAAAATGACTTGTTAAAATGGAATCCGGAGTTTCCAGATTTAAAAGACAATAAGTTAAGTATTGGCCAAGTATTAAAAGTTCAAGCTATTGAAAACAAAAGTTATATTTCTTTAGAGGAAGATTTAAAAAATCATGTTACTCATGAAGTAAAACCAAAAGAAACCATGTACGGGTTAACCCGTTTCTACAATATTTCTAAGGAACAGTTAATCCGTTTAAATCCAGAATTTCCAGACTTAAAAGATGATAAATTAGGAATAGGACAAGTTTTAAGAATTAGACCAATTGAAGAAAAAATAGATACAGACGACAAAAAATTCTATCTCGATACAATTTCTGAAAATGCTTCTGTAAAATTAGCTATTCTCTTGCCTTTTAAAGCGAATGAATACGACTCTATTAGAACTGTTGATGTTTTTAAAAACAATAAGCTAGCAAATATGGTCACGGACTTTTATATGGGTGCAGAAATTGCTATAGACTCTATAAAAACTCAGGGAGTGCATATTGATGTTTCAGTTTATGACACAGGAAATAGAGGGAATAATATTCCTACCATTTTAGACAATAATCAATTAGATGATGTTGATGTTATTATTGGTCCTTTTTACTCTGACAAAGCAGAAATGGTAGCAAACAAAGTAAGTGCTCCTGTCGTTTTTCCTCATTTCTCTAAAAATCAAGATGAATTTTCTTCATCAAAATTGATAAAAGCAGAACCAGATATGGAAACTCATACTAGTTATTTAACTAGGTATTTGATAGAAAAATATAATGGTGAAACTATTTTTGTAGTGGGTGATGAAAAATCAGAAAACCAAATTAAAAAAGTAGTTTCTGACTTACAAAAACATGATTCTATTAATAAAATTCACGTATTAAAACCAGAAAATGGATATATTAAAAAAGAGCGCTTTACCGATGAAATGAAACCTAACACGCATTGTTGGATTATTATGACTTCAGAGGACAATGTTGTAGTAGCAGACGCATTGAATAGCATGGTTGTTTTGCCTGAAAATGTAACTGCTCAAGTTTTTGCTATTGATAAAAATAGTGCTTATGACAATATTGACAATAATAAACTTGCTAGAATTCAATTCGGGTATGTAACTAACACCTTCTCTGACGAAAACGCAGAATCTACAAAAATTTTTAATGCTAAATATAGAGCCAAAAATTACGCCATCCCTTCTGAATATTCAATTAAAGGGTTTGATGTAACGTATGATGTTTTAATGCGTTTAGCTTCCGGAGAAAAATTATCAACTACATTTAAAGAAGGGGCTTCTATACGATTAGAAAGTAAATTTGATTACAATAAAAAAATGTTTGGAGCAACTAATAACAACGGATTGTTTATAGTAAAATACAATAAGGACTTAAGCTTAGAAAGATTGAAATAGTACTTCTCTAAGGTTTATTAAAATAAAAAGGACGCTGAAATTTCAGGGTCCTTTTTATTTAGTATACATTTCATCATAATACTTCTTATAATCTCCAGAAGTAACGTGTTTAACCCATTCTTTATCTTCTAAGTACCATTTTATCGTTTTTTCAATTCCTTCTTCGAATTGTAATGAAGGTTCCCAACCTAATTCATTTTTTAATTTTGATGAATCAATCGCATAACGATAATCGTGGCCTGCTCTATCATTTACAAAAGTAATTAAGCTTTCTGAGCTGCCTTCTTCTCTACCCAACAGTGTGTCAACTGTTTTAATTAATATTTTTATTAGATCTATATTTTTCCATTCATTAAATCCACCAACATTGTAAGTCTCCCCTATTTTTCCTTGATGAAAAATTACGTCAATTGCGCTAGCATGATCTTCAACATATAACCAATCTCTTACATTTTCTCCTTTTCCGTACACCGGAAGTGGTTTGTTTTTACAGATATTATTAATGAATAATGGAATTAACTTTTCTGGAAATTGATTCGCCCCATAGTTATTTGAACAATTAGAAATAATAATTGGCAAACCATATGTGTCATGAAAAGATCTTACAAAATGATCTGAGGAGGCTTTAGATGCCGAATACGGTGAATGCGGATCATAAGCTGTATCTTCTGTAAAGAAACCATTTTCTGTTAGGCTACCATATACCTCATCCGTAGAAATATGATAAAACAATTTATCTTTATAATTGTCTTTCCAAAATTCTTTTGCTGCTTGCAGTAAACTTAAAGTCCCCATTATATTAGTTTGTGCAAAAGCAAAGGGATTTTTAATTGATCTATCTACATGCGATTCTGCAGCCAAATGAATAACTCCATCGATTTTATACTTAGAAAAGATCTCTTTAACAGCATCATGTTCACAAATATCACCTTTAATAAAAGTATAATTAGATTTATTTTCAATATCCTTCAAGTTCTCAAGATTCCCCGCATAGGTTAAAGCATCTAAATTAATGATGTTATAATTAGGATACTTATTTACAAATAATCGTACCACATGAGAACCTATAAATCCTGCCCCACCTGTTATTAAAATATTTTTCATGGATAATAATTCTAGAAAAGTTTTATTTCTTAGCTAAGTTTAATAAATATTGTCCATAATCGCTCTTTTTTAAAGGTTGAGCTAATTTTTCAACTTGATTTGCATCAATGTATCCCATATAATAAGCTATCTCTTCCAAACAAGCTACTTTTAAACCTTGCCGTTTTTCTATAGTTTCTATAAACTGACCAGCTTCCATTAAAGAATCATGAGTCCCTGTGTCTAACCATGCAAAACCTCGTCCTAATAACTCAACTTTTAAAGATTCCTTTTTTAAATATTCTTGATTCACTGAAGTAATCTCTAACTCCCCTCTATGAGAAGGTTTTATTTTTGTAGCAACTTCTACAACACTATTCGGATAAAAATATAATCCTACAACAGCATAATTAGATTTTGGTTTTTTCGGTTTCTCTTCAATAGATATAACATTCCCTAAGTTATCAAACTCAACAACACCATACCTTTCAGGATCTCTAACATTATATCCAAACACAGTTGCTTTCTGTTCTTTTGTAGCATTTAACACAGCCTTTTTCAACATTTCTGGAAATCCATGGCCATAAAAAATATTATCCCCTAAAATTAAACAAACATCATCCTTTCCTATAAACTCTTTACCTATAATAAAGGCTTGTGCTAATCCATCTGGAGAAAGCTGTTCTTTATAACTTAACTGTAAACCTAACTCTTCACCAGTACCTAACAATTTTTCAAAATTTGGTAAATCATATGGAGTGGATATAATCAAGATCTCTCTAATGTCCGCTAACATTAATACCGATAATGGGTAATAAATCATTGGTTTGTCATAAACAGGTAGTAACTGTTTAGATATTCCTTTTGTAATAGGGTATAATCTTGTTCCTGAACCTCCTGCTAATATTATTCCTTTCATTAAAAACTAATTGATTATAAAACTTGTTAAATATACTAACAATGATTGAGAAATTAGGGAGAAGACAAGATAGAACCTGCTTTAATTATAGTATCATCTTCTATTTCTATTGGAGAATCAATTTTCACACCATTACCGAGATACACACGTTTACCGATTTTAGCTCCTGTAGAAATAGATACTGTTGGCATAATCATACTATAATCGCCAATAATTGTATCGTGAGATATTACTGAAGAAGTATTTAAATAAACATAGTTACCGATTGAAATATTTACGGTTAAAACACAATTGGCTCCGATAACAACACCTTCTTTTCCTAACTTAACATTTTCAAATGAATAAATAACTGCTGAAGGATGTATTAAATTTGGAAAGATAATTTTAGGATTTGTTATTTTTTCCTTAATCTTTTCTTTAATTGATGGATTTCCTATACCGATGATTACATGTACATTCTCCTTTGTAAAATTTAATGAGTCTATATTTCCTATAACTGAATGTCCGTTTACGGATTTAGAAGAAGCATTATCATCATAAAAACCTATAAAATCCCAAACTTTATTTATGCTATTAATACATTCAATAATTCCAAGAATTTCTCTTCCTAATCCTCCAGCACCAATTATTGCTATTTTTTTCATGTCGTTAAAACTTTCCTCTTCTCAATTACTCTAAACAGATAAACATATATTAGAACAAACACAACTATACAAGAGAACAATATAATAAGTTGATTCCTCAAACTCAATTGATATCCGAAATAAACAATAACATTTATAATGGCTTGTGTTATAGCATAAAATAAAGAAACTTTTAAGTGTGGTAATTTTAAAGTATGAACCAATTTTTGATAAATATGTTTTCTATGCGGCTCTGTTATTCTTTCTCCTATCGATTTTCGGTATCCTAGTGTTAGAATTGCATCAGCTCCATAAACAAGAATGAATAATAAAATTAATGGTGATTTTAATTCTTTAATTAAATAGGATCCTATAAAAAACAAAAGAACCGCTATTGATATACTACCGATATCTCCGGCAAACATTCTTGCTTTTTTTCTGAAGTTGTAAAATCCAAAAACCACCAATGAAATTAAACTGTAAATGATTAAATCAATACTAACTATATTTTCCTTTAAATTGATAAATAACATTCCTAATAAAACAACAATACTGTACATTCCTGTTATTCCATTAATACCATCCATAAAATTATAGATATTAATAAACCCTACTCCTGCTATTAATAAAGGAATTAGTATCAAAAAATTATTTAATGTAAAACCTATTTGCAATAAACACAAACCAATAGCTATGAATTGAAAAGGTAATCTAACATTAGAACTCAAGGTAACAATATCATCTACAAAACTAACAATAGCAATAAGAGAAACTCCAATTACAAAATATGGATATTGAAATCCTGAAAGAATAAAATAAATTAAAATTGCTAAGAAGAATAAAATCCCCCCGCCTCTTATAGTTGGAGTTGTATGAGAACTTCGGTGATTAGGTTTGTCTATAATATTAAATTTATCAGCAATTTTTAGATAAATTAATGATATAGTTAATGTCAAAATAAAAATCTTTAAATACATTTTATCTTGATAATTTAAAGTACAAAAATTTAAATAATTTGAATGGTAAAAACCTCAGAGGTATCTTAAATAATACAGCTTTTATAAAATGACTTTTTGAATAAAAACCAATATCGAGAAATTTTTTATATAATTTGAATTCATTTATAGCATACTTTTTTCCCCATCTCCTTTTAATCGCTTCAGATAAGTTTTCTCCTAAACGAAACCACAGTACGTTCTCATCTATATTCCCCATCTTAAACCCTCCTAAATATACCCTTACAAAAAAATCATAATCTTCAGGAAAAATATTAATATCATATCCTTTAAGACTTTTAAAAACTTTTTTCTTAAATAAAATTGTTGGATGACTAAAAGCAGCTCTATATTTCATGAAATCTATTATATCTTCATGCTTTAAAGGTACTCTTCTATATGAAACTATATCTTCTAAATTTTTTCCAAATTCAATCATTTGCCCACCAACAAAATCTAAATCATTATCTATTAGAAACTTCATTTGCTTTTCAAATCTATCTTTGAAGCAGATGTCATCGGAATCCATTCTTGCTATGAGCTCATGACTAGAACTTCTAATTGCTATATTAAGAGCATTCGCCAATCCTTGATTATTTGATAGCTTTATGATAATAATTATATCGTTGTTATTATATTTTTTTATAACTTCTTCTAATTCTTTTGATACACAGCCATCAACAACTATAACTATTTCTGAAGGTTTATAGGTTTGATTTAATAAACTTTCAACAGCTTGTTCAAAATGTATTGCATTATCGTTGTAATACACGGACATTACAACACTTATTTTATTATTCATCTGGGATATTTATAACTGAGTTTAAATTTTTAACCAAGTATTAGGAATTAAGTCTTTTGATGATTTAATTCCTTTCATCCATATTTTTGGCGCTATAACTAACTTATCTTCATTATTATTTAACCATGCTCCCCACCAACTGAAAGTACTATTAGCTATAATATTATGATTACACTTGCTCATCAATATCAGTTCTTCTTCTGCTTTATTAGTTTTATCAGATGACACATAAATAACTCTACCAGAAATATTCAAATTTTTATCAACCCATTCTATATCGTCTGAAAACACAAAAAAATATGGCTTTTCAAAATTATTGTTAATTTCATTAATAGCTTTCTCATAATAATCTAAACCTATTACATTATAAATCTTATTATTCTTAGCATTATTAATATAATCACCCCTTCTAATATGAATAGATACAGAATTATCTGAATTTTCAATTTTATTTAAAATGCTTAAATTCTCTTCAGATAAATCATCTTTTAATGAAAATTCTTTTAAAATTATATCTCTTATTGACTCAAAATATTTAAAGCTCTGCCAATAACCTTTAAAATATGCTTTTTTATTACTAAAAACAGATTGATCGTAGCAAAATTCTTTTTTTTCATAAAATTTATTTCCTGTATATAAACCAAATTTATTTATTTTTTTTTCTAATGCTTCTTTATATTTATTAGATTTATATTTTTCTGATATATAATCTTCACATTTTTTTGCAGAAATATTAAATTTATTAAGAGAAAAATCTCTCAAATTATAATTATTCATTTTATGTAAATCGAATTTAAATTCGGAGTTAGTTTTTAATGAAATGCTCAATCCTAATGCATATTGAAACATTTGATTACCTAAACCTCCATGTATACTGCTATAAATCATATATATTTTTTTTACCAAGTAATAGCTTTATAAATTTGGTTCAAGTATCTTAAAACTCTACCTATAAAACGTTCTTCTCTATATTTGTTAAAAAAGTTACTTATTTTTGTTTTATCTCTAATAATTATTTTGGGTTTAAAAGGGTATTTCGCTCCTTCTTGAAAACCATAAGCTGTCGATAGACTATGAACTTCATTCTCTGAAAAATATTTATTCATATGTGACTCATCGTGAAAAATAGCAACTATATTATTTTTATAATCATGATGAATATTCTTACTACATTCTTTTACCATCTTATAATACTCTTCTGTTGATCCTCCGTTAACACCCCCCATAAAATACTCATATTTTTTTTTCTCTTTCTTTATATACGCTCTAGATTTTTTATTTCTCTCATATGTATACATAGAAGGAAATTTTCTATATTTAAATCCCATAGGATGAATAACCCCTATTAACCCTTTAAAATTTTTATTAGGGAAAATTTCATATGATACTTTTTCTACAAAAAGCATGTTAGCATTGAAAAAAAAAACATAGTCGTAAGATTTAACTTCATTTTCTATTTTCAAAAACATATCAAATCTAAATAATGAATCAAGAGGAAAGCCTCTACAATTTTCTTTAATTAAAGTGGTGTTGTGTTTTTTGTTAATATCTAAATCATCAGTGAAAACAAAGTAATGTTTGTCTTGTTCTTTAAAAAAAAATTTTTCACAAGAAGCATAAAAATCCTTCCAAAAAATGCTGTATTTACCAGTACATATATATAGTATTGCTATTCTCATTTATATTTAAAATTATTTTTCCCAGAAAAACTTATATGGGTAAAAATTATACCATTCTGGTTTATTATATAAAATTATCATTATAAAAACTAAAGAAATTAAAAACCAAAATTTTAAAGCAATATTCTTGCTTCTTTTATTTTGCATGAAATTAATTACATTAGGTAAAAGGATTATTGAAAATATTCCAAAATAATAATAAAACCTAATTAATATACTAAATTTTATTGCTAGAACATTTATCAAAAAGGCTAAATAAATTGACCAAAACTGTATTCTAAAAACTTTATCATTTTTATTTTTTTTGAAGTAATCAGATTTATAAACGAATATTAAAATTATGAATGATAAGAGCATTATAAAAATAGCTCCTAATCGTTGATAAAAATTATTTGCTAACCCTTGATCGATATAATCTTTCCCATAATCTAAAACAGAAGAGAAAATTTCTATAAAATAACCTAATGTGCTAAAAACAATCATAGATATACCGCCAAAAAATAATATTTTTTTAACGCTTGGTTTTATTTTACTTAAAACAGGCAGTATCAAAAATACTAAAGCAGAATAATGAAATGAAAAAGCTAGTAAAACACTAATAAAAAATTTGTTAAGTTTTCCTCTTTTTAAATATTCATAACTATACATGCAAACACCCAATGCCATACCTTGCCTTATTGCACTAACTGAAAAAAAATAAAATCTTAGAGTTATTAGTAAAAAAACAGAAAACCATAATATTCTACTATTTTTAAATATAAAATCTATTAAAAAAAATTGGATAATAAAACTTGTTATAATAAAATATACATAAACTTCATCAGAAATGTAAAACTTAATAAATTTAGTTAAGTATTGAAAACCAAATTCAAAACGTCCTTCAAAATCCCAAAAAGAATTAAAGTACTCAATATCAATAAAACTTGTTGCATAAGCTAAACTATCGTTTGCAATATCAACATGTCTTAATCCTGCAATTAAAAACAATACTAAAAAGAAAAAAAGCATCTCAACTTTATTAAAAACTTTACTTTTAGTATTTAATAAAAAAGAGAAAAAAGGAATGGATATTATAGATAAAAATATTTGAAGCATAATTTTTAATTTAGATAACAATCAAAAACAAATATTTCATCTAAAAAGTGGAAATGATGCACACGTTTGTATTTTTTAAAACTATTGTTATGGATTTTAATATTTTCTTCTTTATATTCTTCTATATTCAATACTTTTATTTGATTAAAATTAATGTTGTATCCATAGATACCATAACTATTATTTTGCGATGGTCTGATTAGTTTATTATTAAGCTTAAGTATTGCTCCTGCATTTCTAGATTTTCTACAATCAGCAAAAATTGGGTTTTGCTTATGATTAATTACCTTATTTAATTTTAGTGAATCTATTTGATAAATGTATAATTCAGAACAGTTATCATTTAAATTATTGTTTGTTTTACTTAAAAACAGCCATTTATTATTGTTCTCATCCTTATAGTATATAGTATCAACTACATATTCACCATCAAAAGCATAAGAGTATAACTCCCATTGATTAGGAAAGTTTATACACTTATATATCTCTAATCTTCTCTTTTCACTTATTTCTGGTATCATGTAAATTTCTCCTTCCTCTTCAAAAACATTAGGATACGACAAATGATAATCTGTTATTAGAACATCTTCAATATCATTAATTTCACCATTCACAAGTTTACCACATGAGATAATTCCTCTACCTATTTTATTTATGTATTTTTCAAAAAAAACATAATATTCTTTTTTAAATTTAAATAAAAAAGGATCTGCCCAAAATTCATCCTTTGGTAATACTACTGGTTTTAAATTTTTAAAAAATTTATTTTTACTATAATTATTTCCAAAAACTAATGTCCAATTATCCTTTTTTCTATTAAAAAACTTATATAATAAGGATTTATAAAATCTTTTAAAAATCATTAAATAGAATTTAATTATGTAAATAAATTGAGTGTATATAGAAATTCTTTCTTCAAAATTTTCTGTTTTATTTTTACAAATATTGTATTCTCTTTCATTTATTATATATATATTTATATTTTTAATTAAAAATTTAGAAACTCTAACACTTAAAGATGCTAAATTTTTACTTCCTTTCCAATCATAGGTAAAAAACATGTCCTCAATAAAAACACCTTTATTTATTTTTTTATTGTAAACTTTTAATTTAAGGTTTACGCAGGGCATCTTTTTAACTACCTCGTTAATACACAATAAATTGTACTTATATATTAAAAAACTATCTTTAAAAACTTCTAACAATCCTATATTAGCTTTTTCAATTAAAATTTCTTTTTTTATGTTATGACTAAAATTTACTATAAAATCAAAATTATTCTCTTTTAAAAATGATTTTTTGATTTTTTGATTTTTTGATTTTTTTGAAAATGTTTTTAATACAATATTTTCTATTTTAATTTGAAAGTGTAATAGTAAAAACTTTAATGCACTAGTTTTTTTATTAGTCTTCTTCTCAAATTTTACTTCATTCTTTATCAGAATAACATTAAAATTTTTTTCTCTTGAGATTTCATCTAAAATAATATTCTCCCAGACATCGCTATTTTTATAATCATTAAGATACACTCCAACATTTATCATTCTAATTCTTCTTTATATATTTAATAACTCTTGCTGGATTCCCAACCGCAATTGTATATGGTGGTATATCTTTAACGACTAAAGAATTAGCCCCAACCACAGCACCCTCACCAATAGTTACACCAGGTAAAATAACAGTTCTCATACCAATAGAAGCATTTTTACATATTTTAATATACGCTTCCTTCATAGGTAAAGAGTTTTGTAAATTAAAACCGGTATATTTACTCATATCTCTTTTGTGTAACAGAAACAAACATTCAGACGCAATTAAAACATTATCTTCTATTATTAATCTTTTGGCAGAAGGTACATCTAAATAATTACCATAATTTATTTGCACTTTTTTACCAATTTGCACACCTATTAACCTCCAAAAGAAAGAACGTCCTTTTGTAAACATTAATGTAGGAAACATTGGGAAATAAGAAGAAAAATACCACAATAAGTGTAGTATAGTTTCTCTATAAAGATATTTAAATACCTTAATTATAAATCTAATTATTTTTTTCATTTATATTCGCTTTAATTAGAAACTCTTCAAATCCATTAAATATAGCTTATGTTCATTTACATAATTATTAAATGAATCTCCATATTGTGATTTTATTGGTAATACACTTGTATATTTATAACTTTTATTCCCATCAACAAATAAAGGAAACTCTTCATAGAAATCAGATATTTTAGGCTTTCTTTTAAAAACTTCTTTAATACTTCTTGCGTATTCAAAAGCTTCTTCCATATATAAACTTTTTCTTTTTTTATAATATTCATCAATTGTACATACTACTTTTGCTGGTATACCTACAGCCAACAATTAGATGGTATGTCCTTTGTTACTATAGAACCAAAACCAATAAAAACATTGTCTCCTATTGTGCACCCTTTTAAAATACTCACATTTCTCCCAAAAGCTACATTGTTTCCAATCTTAACTTTACCTGTAGAAGAAACATATAATCATGATAAATATTAAGAAATACGTGAGAAACATAATCGTGGGTTAGCAAACTAAACCCTCTATTAATAAATACATTATTACCGATCTCAACTAAAGATGGTTTATGTAAATCAATATCTAACGTTTTTCTATTAGTAAACAAAACATTTTCTCCTACTTTAATACCTTTACGTCTTAAATAATTTGTAAAACTTTTATTAGTAAGCAAAGCCAGTTTATACTCTATTGAATCAACAGTTTTTTTTAAAAAATTCATAATTTAATCATTTTTAATTTTCAAAAAAGAGAAAATATTAATACCCATCTCTTTATTTAAAGTATTA
Organism: Tenacibaculum adriaticum; assembly: GCF_008124875.1. GTDB lineage: Bacteria > Bacteroidota > Bacteroidia > Flavobacteriales > Flavobacteriaceae > Polaribacter > Polaribacter adriaticus. The sequence continues at coordinate 33,074 of NZ_VNIA01000004.1, read as the reverse complement.
ATAATCCATATTATATTTAATATCAATAATAGCCCTCCAAAAAAGTAGAAATACATACCTGAAACATAAAATGTTAAAAACCAAGAAATTAATATAATGGAAATACTACTTAAAAACACCTTTCTTAATAGTGTTGAAATTTTGAATTCCCTGTAAGTAAAAAAATACAGAATTAACACGTATAAAACATAAGCCAAAAGATAATTAATCCCTAATGCTTTAACCCCAAAATATTCTACTAGAATAACTAATAAAATATAGTTACCCAACCACATAGTTGTTTGAACAATAATATACTTTACCGTTTTCTTTTTTATAATTAAGAGGTACCCTAAAGGAAAAGCTAATACACGTAAAAAGACACCTAAAACTTGCCATCTAATTATTTCTTTTCCTAAAATAAACTTATCAGAATATAATAAAGATAATATAAAAGGAGAGAACATTATAACAATTATTACACCTAAACTTGATATCAAAACTCCTAATTCCATTTGATTATTAAGTAAACTATCTACTTCTTTCTTATTTTGTACAACCTTTGATAGCCTAGGCATTAAATCAACCCCCATTGCACTTAAAATTACACCTATATATATATTAGATATTGTAAAACTAGCATTATAAATCCCTAATATTTCTAGCCCAAACTTTCGTCTTAAATAAACTTGAATTAAATAAGTTGTAATAGCTACCAATACTGCAGAATAAGCAATCCCTATGCCTACAGAAAATAATGAATAAAATTCTTTTCTAAATTCAGTGAAATTCGATTTAACATTTTTTATTTTATGTTTTCGCAAAAAAATACCCGAAAAAAAAACTGTAGCCAAACTAACGATAAGAATAAAAAAAGGTATTCCTTTTTCCTTATAAAAAGTTACAAAAACTACTGCAAAAACACCTCCTAAAACTACTCCAGAAATTTGACTCTTAGCTATACTTTTTATATCTCTTAATCCATTTAAAATAGATACTTGACATTGAGAAACACTATTAAAGAAAATAGCAAAAGACACAACAATAATACCTTCAAAATAATTCTCATTTCCAAATAAAAGTTTACTAATATATTTTGACTTAAAAATAACAAAAATTGTAAATAATGAAGACACTATATAAATAGTAATCCTGAAAACCCATATAATTTTATGTACTTTAGTTTTATCATCTCCTTTTTCTGCAATTTGCTTAACACCTGCTTGATCCATTCCTAAGGTAGAAAAAGATGAAACTAATTGAACAAAAGAATTATATAGCCCCCAAATACCTATACCAGAAGGACCTAATAAAACGGCTAAAACTTTATTCTGTGCAAAACCAAAAAACAACTTGAATACTTGTACTAAACCAATTAACCCTGTTGTTTTTACAATTTTTTTGTAAGAATTCATTAACTCAAAAGTTTTAGTAAAAAAAATTATAGTAATTACTCAAAATAGTTTAGAGTAGTATATCCACCTTCTTTTAAGTATTGATCTTTCTTCATCAACTTAACATCACTTTTCATCATATCTTTTACTAATGATGCTAAATCATGTTCAGGAACCCAACCTAACTTTGTTTTTGCTTTTGTAGGGTCTCCAATTAGCAAATCTACCTCTGTAGGTCTAAAATACTTGGGATCAACTGATAAAACCTCCTTACCTATTTGAATTTGGTATTCAGACTTATTACAAGCTTTTACAAATGCTTTCTCATCAACACCCTCTCCTTTAAATTCTAATTCAATTCCAACTTCAGCGAAACTCATTTTCACAAAATCTCTAACTGTTGTTGTTTTTCCTGTAGCAATAACCCAATCTTCAGCCTCTTCAGCTTGTAATATCATCCACATCATTCTGACATAATCTTTTGCATGTCCCCAGTCTCTTTTTGCATCTAAATTCCCTAAATAAAATTTATCTTGTAATCCTAAAGCTATTCTAGACGTTGCTCTTGTAATTTTACGTGTTACGAAAGTTTCTCCACGTAAAGGAGATTCGTGGTTAAATAAAATTCCATTGCAAGTGTACATTCCATAAGCTTCTCGATAATTTACCGTAATCCAATAAGCATACATTTTTGCAACTGCATAAGGTGAACGCGGATAAAACGGAGTAGTTTCTGACTGAGGAACTTCTTGAACCTTTCCATAGAGTTCAGATGTTGAAGCTTGATAAATTCTAGTTTTCTTTTCTAAGCCAAGTAATCTTACAGCATCTAAAATACGAAGCGTTCCTAATCCATCAGCATTACCAGTATATTCTGGTGTTTCAAAAGAAACAGCTACATGACTCATAGCTGCCAAATTATAGATTTCATCTGGTTGAATTTCTTTAATCAAACGAGTGATATTAGTACTATCTGTCATATCTCCATAATGCAAAAAGAAATTACGATTGTCAACATGAGGGTCTTGATATAAATGATCAATTCTATCTGTATTAAATAAAGAAGATCTTCTTTTCATACCGTGAACTTGATATCCTTTTTTTAATAAAAACTCACTTAAATATGCTCCGTCTTGTCCAGTTACTCCTGTTATTAATGCTACCTTCATTCTTTTACAATTTTACTTCTTTAATTTCTTTAATATTACTTAAAAACCAGTCATAAGTTTTTTGAATTCCTCTTTCTAAATTTATTTGATGCTTCCACCCTAAAGAATGCATTCTCGAAATATCCATTAATTTTCTTGGGGTTCCATCTGGTTTTGTTTTATCCCAAATTAAATTTCCAGTATGGCCAACAACTTTTTGAATAGTTTCTGCTAATTCTTTAATTGTTAAATCTTCTCCTGTTCCCACATTGTATAAATAGTCTGGCAATTTATTCTCTAATGCAAAAACAACGGCCTCTGCCATATCATCAACAAATAAAAATTCGCGCATTGGTGTACCGCTTCCCCATAAAGTTACAGGTGCATTTCCATTTTCTTTGGCTTCATAAAATTTTCGAAGCATTGCTGGTAATACATGAGATGTTTCTAGATCAAAATTATCATGAGTCCCATATAAGTTAGTTGGCATTAAACTCACATAATCTTTATTAAACTGTTTTCTTATAGCTTGACAAGCTTTTACTCCTGTTATTTTCGCAATGGCATACCATTCATTAGTGGGCTCTAAAGAATCCGTTAATAAATACTCTTCTTTAAGCGGTTGTTTTGCTAACTTAGGGTATATACATGAACTTCCTAAAAATATAAATTTTTCAACTTCATTTTTTAAAGCAATATCTATTAAGTTATTTTGAATTTGCATATTCTCCATAATAAATTGATATGGATAATTATTATTTGCCAAAATTCCCCCCACTCTTGCAGCGGCATCAATTACTACATCTGGTTTTTCTTCTTCAAAAAAAGCTAAAACTTCTTGCTGGTTTCTTAAATCTAGTTCTTTACTCGTACGTCCTATAATATTTTTATATCCTTTAGAGACTAAAACTCTCCAAATAGCAGATCCTACCATGCCTTTATGCCCTGCTATATATATTTTATCTTCTTTTTTCATTTATTTAAAACTATTCTGTTAGTTCTATATTTTCAATCTTAATCTTGTTGTATATTTCTTTAACTGCATCTGTTTCATTTCTCTTTAAAACTAAAAGGCAATCATCTGTATCTACTATAATTAGATTGTCAATTGATGAAAATACTTTTTTCTTTGAAAAATTAAAACCAGACTCGTCTTCTGTTTTTGATAGACCATCTACTTGATTTGATTCTTCAAAATAGTTTATAATGGAATCAAAAGTTCCTAAATCAGTCCAATAAAAATTAGATGAAATTGTTTTAATTTTTTTGCTCTTTTCTAAAACGGCATAATCTATACTATCTGCAGGAATATTTTTCATGGCTCCTAAATCAATTAAACCATTCTCTATCGTTTTATAAGCCTCTACACAAGCTAAATACATTTCAACATTATACTTCTCCAGTTCTTGTAAAAAAACAGAAGCTTTAAAACAAAAAATTCCGCTATTCCAACTAAAGTTACCTTTCTTCAAAAATTCTTCAGCTGTCTTAAAGTCAGGCTTCTCTCTGAAACTCAATACTTCTTCATTTTCGTATTCAATATAACCAAAACCTGTATTTGGAGAAGTTGGTGTAATTCCAAATGTTACTAAGTAATCTTCTTCAGCAAGCTCTATAGCTCTTTTCATAGCTTTTTCATAAGAATTAGGATTGTTAATCATATGATCAGAAGGAGTTACAATCATAATATCATCTCCTTTTAAATCAAAAGCAGCCAATGCTATAGCTGGAGCTGTATTCCTTCCAATTGGCTCTATGATCTTTTTTGATATTGAAAAACCTATATCTTTAGATTGCTCTTCTGCTTCAACAATTTGCAATGAATTTGTTATTATCATATATTCATCAACGATATTACTATTTCTCTTAACTGTATGTTGAAACAAAGATTTTTTATCAAAAATCTTTAAGAATTGTTTGGGTTTACTTGCTCTAGATAATGGCCACAACCTAGTTCCTGAACCTCCACTTAAAACAACATTGATAATTTTATTTTTTTTCATAGTTGCTATATATAACCTTTCAACAAAGAAAATAATAGGTGTAAGATTACTTAATTTGCATTTAAAACGTACCGCATTTCTGTTTTCGAAAAAAACAGGTCTTTCTTTTGTTGACTTGTTTTTTGGGGGCAACTGAATAAATAAATTACCAGAAGCATTGATAAATTTGAAAAGTAACAGAAACTCACATCCAAATTGTTTGTGTTTTTTTTACCAACAAGATATGCTTTAAACTCTTTAATTAAATCTGTTAATTTATTAGCTACTAGTTTTCCTTTTGAAACTATAGAAATAAAATTTTTAACTCCTAAAATTTCCCTACTTTCTCCAACATTATCTCCTTCAGAAACCTTGTTAAATTCTAGTACTATTCTATTACCTTCACAAATCTTTTGTTGCAAAATAGGTGCTAATTTTAAAAAATAATTAAGTTCTCTAATCATATTTACTTACCTATCCTATAATACTGCACACCTTTCTCTTCAAGATTATATGCTATATATTGATTTCTACCATCAAAAATGACTGGTTCGATTAATTGATTCTTAATCTCCTCAAAATCTGGAGATCTAAACTCTTTCCATTCCGTTAATAAGACCAGAGCATTACTATCTTTCAAAACTTCATATTTTGTTTGAAAATATTCTACGTTTTCAACATCCTTTAAATAAAAATGCTTTGCTTCTTCTATCGCTTTAGGGTCATATGCTTTTATTTTCGCCCCTCTTTTTACTAATTCTTTAATTACATATATGGCCGGAGCTTCTCTCATATCATCCGTTCCTGGTTTAAAAGCCAATCCCCAAACAGCAAAACTCACTCCTGTTAAATTCTCCCCAAAATGCTTTATAATTTTATCAGCTATAACTAACTTTTGTCTATCATTAACCTGTTCTACAGCTTTAATTAATTCTGCATTGTAATTATTCTCTTCTGCAATCTTCTTTAATGCTTTTACATCTTTAGGAAAACATGACCCTCCATAACCAGCTCCAGGATATATAAAACTATACCCAATCCTAGAATCCGATCCGATACCAATTCTAACTTGATTAGCGTCAGCTCCAACTCTTTCACAAATATTAGCAATCTCATTCATAAAAGAAATTTTTGTTGCTAACATAGCGTTCGCCGCATATTTTGTCATTTCTGCAGAACGTATATCCATCGCTATAAATCTTTCATGAGACATCGTAAAAGGAGAATATAATTGTCTCATCTTATCAAATGCATATTCACTTTCGGCTCCAATCACAACTCTATCTGGTTTCATAAAGTCATTAATAGCTGCCCCTTCTTTTAAAAATTCTGGATTTGAAACTACATCGAAATCAATTGTAACTCCCCTTTTATTAAGCTCTTCCTGAATCGTTTCCTTTACTTTATCTGCAGTCCCAACAGGAACAGTAGACTTATCAACAACAACTAACCTATGTTGCATCTTTTGACCAATTTCTCTCGCTACCGATAAAACAAATTTTAAATCAGCTGAACCATCACTCCCCATTGGAGTTCCTACTGCTATAAAAACAATTTCTGAATCTTTTATAGCATCTTCTAACTTTGTTGTAAAAAAAAGATTTCTATTCTCTACATTCTTTAAAACCATTACCTCTAAACCTGGTTCATAAATTGGAATAATGCCTTCATGTAGTTTATCTATTTTATGTTGATCTATATCTACACAAGTTACTCTATTTCCCATTTCTGAAAAACAGGTGCCCGATACTAATCCTACATACCCCGTTCCTACAACAGTTATATTCATTATTTATCTTTATTTTTTAAATTTTCTTTTTCTTGAACCTCCTTACGCAAACCACTGCTTGAAAAACGGTGTTCTCTTTTATTAAAATAAAGTTTTATTCCTTTTTTCTCACAATAATCTCTACCTGTAAACTGTTTATTTGCATACTCATCTCCAATAACTCTAACGTCTATTTTAAATGAACGCAAAACATCTTCTAAGTCTTGTTCTGTCGCATAAGGCACAATCTCATCTACATACCTACACCCTTTTAATTGAATGTATCTTTCAACAACAGATTGAACGGGTCTATTTTTTTCTGGTCTATCTAAGGTAGGGTCAGTTTGGAGTGCACAAATTAAATAATCACATTGTCTTTTTGCCTCTTCTAACATTTTTATATGACCTGCATGAAGTAAATCGAACGCACTAAATGTTATTCCTATTTTCATTTTATTTCTTTTTTTCTTCTTTTTGACTGCAAATATATTCTTTATCTTATAAAAATAAATGCTTTTCTCCTTTAATCTCTAGCTTCTTGTTTCGTATTGTATGTGCAATTTCAATAGATTGCTTAGCATCTTGCAAGCTAAAACCGTTTCCTTTTAAAATTTCTTGATAGCTTTTTGTATGTAAATCAGTAAAGCCTCCACTAAACTCAATCTCATCTCCATCAACTGTTATAGAACGATAGGTTCTTTGTCCTTTTTGTTTAATTTCATTCGGCAATGTCTTTTCATCAATAGATAAAAACCAACGCACTCTCGCATGTTCAAACTCTAAATACCCAGCAGATTTATCTTTTTCTCTCAAATGCACAATGTTTTCTTGTACATCTCCAAAAACCCAAGATAACATATCAAAGAAATGAATTCCAATATTTGTGGCTATTCCTCCTGATTTACTTTCGTCTCCTTTCCATGAAACATCATACCAATTCCCTCGTGAAGTGATATACGTCAAATCAACATCGTACTTTTTATTTTTATTCTCTAAATCAACTTTTCTTTTTAACTCAATAATACTAGGATGTAATCGTAACTGTAAAATTGTATTCACCTTACTATAAGACTCCTTCTCTATAGACTGAAGTGCTTCTAAGTTCCACGGATTTAAAACTAAAGGCTTTTCACAAATTGCATCTGCTCCTCTTCGTAGTGCCATGCGTATATGGGAATCATGCAAGTAATTCGGAGTACAAATACTTACATAATCTAACTGTATGTTCTGCTGGCGCTTTAGCTTTTCTATATGACGATCAAAACGTTCAAACTCAACAAAAAAATCAGAATTCGGAAAAAAACTATCTAAAATACCAACACTATCAAACTTATCTAACGAAGCAATTAAATTATTGTTAGTATCTTTAATTGCTTTCAAATGTCTTGGAGCTATATATCCTCCTACTCCTAAAAGTGCAAAATTCTTCATTATAATGCTTTATCTCTCTTATCCTTTGCTAATACGTTTTTAACATCATAAACTATTGATTCCTCTTTTCTTAAAAGATCTAAATTCAGGTCTTTAAATTCATTATGAGCAACTGCCAAAACAATTGCATCGAATTTTTTTTGTGGAATTTCTTTAGATGACAAAACCTTATATTCATTCATTACCTCTTTTTCATCTGCCCATGGATCATAAACTTCAACATTTGCACCATATTCTCTCAATGAAGAAATAACATCAACCACTTTTGTATTTCTTACATCAGGGCAGTTTTCTTTAAAGGTAATTCCTAATATTAAAACGCTAGCGTTTTTAATTTTTAAATCTTTATCAATCATCAACTTAATAACCTGAGAAGCTACATATTCCCCCATTCCATCATTCAACCTTCTTCCGGCTAAAATGATTCCTGGATGATACCCAAACTCTTGAGCTTTTTGAGCTAAATAATACGGATCCACACCAATACAATGCCCTCCCACTAACCCTGGCTTAAACGGTAAAAAATTCCATTTTGTCCCAGCTGCTTCTAAAACATCGTTTGTATTAATATTCATCAATCCGAAAATCTTAGCTAATTCATTAACAAAAGCTATATTGATATCCCTTTGAGAATTCTCAATTACTTTTGCCGCTTCTGCTACTTTTATACTTGGTGCTAAATGAGTACCTGCTTTTATAACAGATTTATATAACTCATCGACTTTAACCGCAATCTCTGAAGTTGATCCTGATGTTACTTTTAAAATGTTTTCGACCGTATGCTTTCTATCTCCTGGATTAACCCTCTCAGGTGAATACCCTACAAAAAAATCTTTATTAAATATTAACCCAGAAACATTTTCAAGAACAGGAACACATTCTTCTTCTGTCACTCCTGGATATACAGTAGATTCATATATTACCAAATCTCCTTTTTTTAAAACTGATCCGACAGCTTTACTTACCTTTAGTAAAGGTTTTAAAACAGGTCGATTATTTTTATCTATAGGCGTAGGTACTGTAACTATATAAATATTACAATTTTTCACATCTTCTAGCACTGATGAACAAAACAGCCCTCTACTCGAAGTGTTTTTTTTATTTAAAACACTTTTAAGCTCCTTACTGGATACTTCCAGTGTAGAATCTATTCCTGACACTAATTCAGCTATACGCTCTTGATTAAGATCATAACCTACAACAGAATATTTTGTTGCAAACAATCTTGCTAATGGCAACCCCACATACCCTAATCCAATAACTGCAATTTTATTGATATTCATTAATTTTTATGAATCTATACGAACCTCGAAATTACAAAAAACAACATTAAAACAATACTATTAAACAAAAAAATCCTCATCGTTTTGATGAGGATTATCCAGTGGGCGCGAAGGGATTCGAACCCCTGACCCCTTGGGTGTAAACCAAGTGCTCTGAACCAACTGAGCTACGCGCCCTTTTTCGCAATTAACATTAAGGTTTCTTAGTGGGCGCGAAGGGATTCGAACCCCTGACCCCTTGGGTGTAAACCAAGTGCTCTGAACCAACTGAGCTACGCGCCCTTAATTGTTAATTGCGGATGCAAATATATAACAGTTTTAGATATTAGCAATAACTTTTTTCTACTTTTTTCTACAAAACCTCAGCAACGACAAAAGTACTCCCTCCAATAAAGACAACATCGCTTTCTTTTGCTGATGACAAAGCTTCTTCAAGTGCCTGATTCACAGATTCGAAAACCTCTCCAAATAAGCCAAACTCTTTTGCTTTTTCTTGTAAAATAATTTCTGATAATCCTCTTGGAATATCTGGTTTACAAAAATAATATGAGCTTTTTTTTGGAAACATTGGTAAAATTTCATCTAATTTCTTATCCGAAACGACCCCTAAAACGATATGCATCCTCTCAAATTTTTCTTTTTTTAATTGTTGTATTACATACTGCAACCCTTCTTTGTTGTGCGCTGTATCACAAATTATTTTCGGATTTTCTTGTAAAATTTGCCATCTCCCTTTTAGGTTTGTGTTTTTTACAACATTCAATAATCCTTTGGTTATATTTTCTTCAGAAATTTTAAATCCTTCTAATTTTTGAATAGCTGCAACCGCTGTTTTCGTATTGTTTTTTTGGTAATCCCCTAATAAATCTGTTTTATATACCCAATTATCATCCGAAGCAAAAGTAATTTCAGCATTATTTACAATTGCTTTTGTTTTAAATACCCCTTCTATTTCTGATTGTCTTTCTCCTATTACCACCGGAACATTTTCCTTAATAATTCCTGCTTTTTCAACTGCTATTTCAGGCAACGTTTCTCCTAGAAACTGTGTGTGATCTAATCCAATATTTGTAATTACAGAAACTTCTGGTGTTATAATATTTGTAGAGTCTAATCTACCTCCTAAACCTACCTCAACTACCGCTATATCAACTTTTTCCTCTGCAAAATAATCAAACGCCATACCCACGGTCATTTCAAAAAAGGATAAACCTTGTTTTTTAAGAAATGTTTTATTTTCTGTGATAAATTCTACTACTTTTCCCTGCGGAATTTCTTCTCCGTTTATTCGAATTCTTTCAGTAAAATTTTTAAGATGTGGCGATGTGTACAATCCCACTTTACAACCTGCTTCTTGTAAAATGGAAGCTATCATATGGCTTGTAGAACCTTTTCCGTTGGTTCCACCTACATGAATACTTTTAAATTTCCTTTCAGGGTGATTTAATTCTTTAGAAAAAGCTAAAATATTGGTTAAGTCTTTTTTGAATGCGGTTTTACCTTGTCTTTGATACATAGGAAGCTGAGCAAACATCCAATCGAGTGTTTTTTGATAAGCCATTGATTTTTTATTCGTAGTTTTTAAACCAATCTATAAATTGTTTTACACCAGTTTTTACATCTACTTTCGGACTATAGTTATAATCCTTTTGAAGTTCAGAAACATCTGCCCAAGTTCTCTCAACATCTCCTTGCTGAATTGGCATCATGTTTTTTTTACTTTTTACTCCTAAATTTGATTCAATTTCTTCAATAAAATCCAACAATTTAATTGGACTACCATTTCCGATATTATACAGTTTATATAATTCTCTTTCAGTTACAGGTTTTTCAAGAACTCTTTTTACGCTTTCAACTATATCATCAATATAGGTAAAATCGCGTTCCATTTTACCATAATTAAAAACATTGATAGGTTTGTTTTTGCTGATTGCTCTTGCAAATAGAATTGGCGCCATATCAGGTCTACCCCATGGGCCATACACAGTAAAAAATCGCAACCCTGTAGTAGGAATTTTATACAAGTGGCTATAAGTATGTGCCATTAATTCGTTACTTTTTTTAGTTGCAGCATACAAACTTACAGGATTATCAACCCTATCTTCTACTTCAAAAGGGATTTTGATATTTGCTCCATAAACACTTGAACTACTCGCATACACCAAATGCTTAATTTTAAAACTTCTTGATACTTCTAAAATATTTAAAAAACCAACAATATTACTTTGTATGTATACATCTGGATTTTCAATACTGTAACGAACTCCCGCTTGAGCAGCTAAATTACAAACTACATCAAACTTTTCGTTTTCAAATAACAAAAACAACTCTTGTTTATCTTCTAAATTCATTCGGATAAACTTAAAAGAGTCATTATAAATATTGCTCTTTGTTAGTGTATGATATTTTTCTGCTTCCTTTTTATCAATTCCTAGCTGATTTAATCTATTATATTTTAAACTAACTTCGTAATAATCATTAATATTATCTAATCCGATTACTTCATGGTTTTCATTCAATAATTTTTCAACTAAATGATACCCAATAAATCCTGCAGCTCCTGTAACTAATATTTTCATTATTTAACAAATATTTACCCGTTGTTATTTTGACAAAGAAAACTTATAAATTATAGTCCCTCGTTGTTTTTCTGGGGCTTTACTGTCGGCATTCCATTTAGTTTTCAATGCCGCTTGTTTTGCTGCCTTTTTTAAACATGAATGTGTATTCGTTGACCCTTTTACACCTGGATCTGCTTTAATTACTTTTCCATTATTATCCACCTCAATACTTACCACAACTGTCCCTTCTTCTTCGCAATCGGGTTTTTGTATAGGTTTTGATAATGCTTTCCTTCCTGCTAAATTATAGTTTCCTCCAGAACCACTTCCTGAATTCCCATAGTATTTATTAGAGTTAGGATCCCCTTTTTCATTTCCTTTTGCTCCTGGTTGTTTATCGTCTCCTTCCCCTTTTGGTTGTCCTTCGGAAGAATTTCCATTAAGCAAGCTATTTAAAGCATCGGTAGTTGCCTTAGATGGTTTTGGTTTTTCTTTTTTTTGCTCAACTTTTTTAGGAGTTTCTTTTACGGACTCAGTCTTTTTGGGTGCTGATTTTTTAACTACAGGTACTTCCTTAGAAGTTTCTTCAGTAATAACTTCTTCTTTAATTATTTCTTTTGGAGCATCCTCAGCTTTCTCTTCAATAACTTCTTCTGATTTTTCTTCGGAAGTTTCTTCTTGCTGCTCTTCTACAACTTTTTCTTTAAGTTGGGATGCTGTTTTAGTGTTTTCCACTGATTCTCCACTACCCTCTTCAGAATTTCCAAAATTAATCGCTAAACCATATTCTACTGGTGGATCAAGGTATTTCATTCCATAGTTAAAAATCCATAGTAGAAATAACAATAGAATGGCAGCTGTTATAATTGCGGATTTACGTTTATGTTGTGTATCTAAAACCTTCATTTATTGATAAATCTCTGTTTACACAGGAATGACAATTTTATTTATTGACCTTTAACAGCCAAAATCATTTTAAGTTTATTCTTATTTGCGATATCGATAACTTTCATCACATTTTTATAAGCAACATTTTGATCGCCTCGAATGACAACCGTTTTCTTTTTATCGGTCCCTACTTTAGACAGCAATTCTCGTTCCAAATTGCTTGAACTTACTTTCGTTTTATCAATATAAAATGAAGAATCTCCAGTAATAGTTACCGCTACTGAAGTTTGATTCTCTGTTTTCCCACCCGCTTTTGGTAATAAAACATCTATTGCACTTACCGTTACCAAAGTAGATGTTAACATAAAAAAGATAAGTAGCAAAAAAACAATATCCGTCATAGACGACATATTGAAAGTAGGATCAACTTTATTTCTTCCTCGTAAATTCATTATACTGGCTCGTTTAATAAATCTAAAAATTCTACTGATTTAGCTTCCATTTGATAGACAACTTTATCGGTACGAACTACCAAATGATTATAGGTTACATAAGCAATAATACCAACAATTAAACCTGCAACTGTAGTGGTCATTGCCGTATACAATCCATCAGAAAGCATTTTAATATCTATTTGACCTCCTGAATTAGCGATTTCGTGAATCGCTACAATCATTCCGATTACCGTTCCTAGAAAACCAATCATGGGCGCTGCTCCTGCTATTGTTGCTAGTACAGAAACATTTCTCTCTAATTGATAAACTTCTAACTTCCCAGCATTTTCAATTGCTTTATTAATATCATCTAACGGCTTTCCTATTCTAGAAATTCCTTTCCCAATTAATCTAGCTGTCGGAGTATTGGTATTATCACATAACGCCTTAGCCGCTTCTAATTTTCCACTAGAAATATGATCACGGATTTGATTCATAAAATTTTTATCTACTTGAGAAGCTGCTTTAATAGCAAAGAAGCGTTCAAAATAGATATATAACGCAACTGCTAATAACACAAACAACAACGCTATAATAATTTGCCCTCCTAAACCACCATCCATAATTAGATTATAAATAGACAATGTTTTTTCTTGAGATACTTCCTCGATTAAATCTGTAGTTTCTTGAAAAGGTATAAACATTAAAAATTGATTTAAAGTTTTTAATTAAACGACTGGTTTTATTTTAAATTGTTTCAAAAAAAATCCTGAACGCTAATTCAGGATTTAATATTTTAATTGAATTCGCTTACGATAATACAAATTTAACCATTATATAGCCTAGTCCACCCAAAACTATTGTATAAGGCAAAGCCATTTTTACCATTTTCCCATAAGAAAGGTTTATTAATGGCGCTAATGATGATGTTAATAAGAATAAAAATGCTGCTTGACCGTTTGGCGTTGCTACACTTGGTAAATTTGTACCTGTATTAATCGCTATTGCTAATTTTTCAAAATGTTCTTTTGTAATTGCTCCACTTTTAAATGCTTCTTGTACTTCCCCAATATAAACAGTTGCTACAAAAACATTATCACTAATAGCTGATAACAACCCATTTGCTATATAAAACAATCCTGGTTGAGCTTCTGGATTTTGTTGTAATGCCCAATGAATTATAGGTCTAAATAAATGCTGATCATGAATCATTGCTACAATTACAAAGAACACTACTAATAAACCTGTAAAAGGTAATGCTTCTTCAAAAGCATGACCTAACTGGTGTTCTTCAATAATACCCATAAATGCTGTTTGTACAATAATTAGGGCTAAACCAATAAAACCTACAGGTGCCAAATGCAATGCTAAACCTATAATTAATAAAACAGCAGATACTCCTTGAATAATTAATCCATATTTTTCTTTATCAGAACGATTGGCATCTTGTTCAACTGTATAACTTTCTATAATGGTTCTGGCAACTTCAGGTAATTTTGCCCCAAAACCAAACCATCCAGTATACTCTAAGACAACAGTTGTTAACAAACCAGCTGCCAAAACAGGAATTGTTATTGGCGCCATATGTGTGAAAAATTCAATAAAATCCCACCCCATTCTTTCTCCAATTAATAAGTTTTGCGGCTCACCTACTAAAGTACAAACTCCACCAAGTGCAGTACCTACAACCCCATGCATAATTAAGCTTCTTAAAAAACCACGAAATTGCTCTAAAGTTTCTCCACTTAACTGCTTTCTATCTAACGTTCCGCTTTCATCATAATCTGCATCACTAGAATGTATTTTATGGTACACGCCATAAAAACCAACAGCAACACTAATTAATACAGCTGTTACTGTTAATGCATCTAAAAATGCTGATAATATTGCTGCTAAAAAAACAAACAATAATGATAAAACTACTTTTGATTTTATTTTAGTAAACACCTTACTGAAAATATACATCAATAAAGGCTTCATAAAGTAAATACCTGCAACCATAAATACTAAAAGTAATACTACTTCCAAGTTTTGATCTACTTCATGGTATGCGTTTTTTGGTGTAGTTAGTCCAAGTATAATTGCTTCAATTGCTAATAACCCTCCAGACTGAAGTGGATAACATTTTAATGCCATTGCCAACGTAAAAATAAATTCAGCAATAAATAACCAAGCTGTAATTGTTTTTCCTAACACAAAAATTGAAAAAACGTTAAAAATTAAAAAACCAATCATGGTCATTTTAAACCATTTCGGTGTATTTCCTAAAAAATATTTGAACATGTTTTTAATATATTATTATTGTTATTATTTTTAAACTAACTCTTTCAATGCAATTTCAAAAGCTGTCTCGCTAATTTTAGTTTTTGATGCGCTTCTCGCAAAAGTTCTTTGTAATGCTTTTTTTATGGTGTTAGATGTATCTTCAAATATCGCTTCATCAGTCATTTCCACACGACGTTCCATAAAGTAAGCAAATACTCTAGCCATTCCGCAATTTGAAATAAAATCTGGAATTAAGCTTACTTTTTTATCAGTATCTTCCATAATAGAACCGAAAAAGATTTCCTTATCAGCAAAAGGCACATTTGCTCCGCATGAAATTACTTCTAACCCTGTTGAAATCATTTGGTTAATCTGATCTTGCGTTACTAATCTTGATGCTGCACAAGGTGCAAAAATTTCACAAGGTAAATTCCAAATTTTTTCGTTTATTTCTTCAAACGAAATCATGTTTTTAGCAACTAAAGTGTTACCTTCTTTATGTAAAAAGAGATCCTTAATTTCTTCAAAAGTAAACCCGTCTTTACTAATAACTCCACCAACCCTATCAATTATACCTACAACTTTGGCTCCCATTTGAGCTAAATAATATGCAGCTGCAGAACCTACATTACCAAATCCTTGAACAATGGCTCTTTTTCCCACAACTGTTCCTCCGTAAATATCATAATAGTGACGAACAGCTTCTGCAACACCATAACCAGTAATCATATCGGCAATTGTGTATTTTCTTAATACTGATGGTGAGAAATTTTTATTTTCAATAACCTTTATAACTCCATGACGCAATTGTCCAATTCTATTAATCTTATCTGCTTCCGTGGGTTTAAAGTGACCGTTAAAAACACCTTCTTGAGGATGCCAAACTCCTACATCTTCTGTCATAGGAATTACCTCATGAATTTCATCTACATTTAAATCACCACCTGTTCCGTAGTAATTTTTTAGTAATGGTGCTACTGCTTTATACCAACGCTCTAAAACGCCTTTTTTTCTTGGGTCTTGTGGATCAAAGTTAATTCCTGATTTTGCGCCACCTATAGCTGGACCAGAAACTGTAAATTTTACTTCCATCGTTTTTGCTAACGATAAAACTTCATTCATATCTAATCCTTCACGCATTCTTGTTCCACCACCAGCTGCTCCACCACGTAAAGAGTTTATCACAGTCCATCCTTCGGCTTCAGTTTCAGGATCTTTCCAATTAAAAATAATTTCTGGTTGCTTATTCTCGTACTTTTTAAGTAATTCTTTCATGATATTATAATAATGTTAACTCTATTCTTTCTCTTTCATCCAATATATTTTCTAATATCATGTAAGTTAAAGTTGTGTCATTATTTATAGTTTTTAATGAATTATTTAAACATTTGTAGTTGCTACAAACTTACTGTAAAAAAATCATTGGCTTTTAAAAACTGGATAAAAAATTTCACCAGAAGAATGATTTTTTTTTGCTCCTGTTACACTTTTTAAACAATTTACTTTTTCTTCACTTTTTAATAATCCTAAAAACGCGAAGATCAATGCTTCTTTAAAATCTATTATTTCCTTAGAAGGCAACTCTATTTCTAACCCTAAATATTCTTTTATTTTTCGGATTAAAAAACCATTAAAAGCTCCGCCGCCAGTAATTAATATTGATTTATTTTTTTCTAAAACACTACTTATCTGTACAGCACAATGTTCTACAAATGTTCTTAAAACTGTAGGTATATCAGTCTCTAAATTGTTAATTATAGGAAAAATTTCTTTTTTAACCCATTCTAAACCTAACGATTTTGGAGGCTCTTTTTTATAAAAATCTAAAGAATTAAGTTCGGCTAACAATTCATTATTTATTTTTCCTTCGCTAGCTATTTTCCCATCATCATCATAAGCAAACCCTAATTTTTGCATATAATGATTCATAACAATGTTCACTGGACAAATATCAAAAGCTATTCTTTCATTACCTCTTTTAAATGAAATATTTGCAAATCCACCGAGGTTTAAACAATAATCATAATCTGAAAAAAGTAATTCATCCCCTATTGGAACCAACGGAGCTCCTTGCCCACCTAATAAAACATCTTGAGTTCTAAAATCACAAATAACTTTGTTCTTGGTAATATTTGCTATTTTTTGTCCGTTTCCTACTTGAAGTGTAATTCCTTTTTCTGGTTGATGAAAAATCGTATGGCCATGAGAAGCTATAAAGTTTACCTTCTCAATATTAAGTTCATTAATAAAATTATTAATGGTTTCTCCTAATAAAATACCATACTCAATATCCAATTCACTAATTCTTTCTTTCGAAAAAATAATAGCATTTTGAAGATCACTTTTCCATTCAGCAGAATACCCGATTGTTTTAGCTGATATGATTTTAAAGTCTTTATAGTTAGTCTTGTTAAACTCAACATAAACTAAATCGATACCATCTAGTGATGTCCCAGACATCAACCCAATCACATAAATTAATTCATTCTTCATACTGTAAAATTACTAAAACACTGTTGAAAATTTGTTATTAAAGAAGTATATTTGGGCACATTTTTTACGAATTTAACAAAAATTATATAGATGGATTTTAATCTTACAGAAGAACATTTAATGATTCGTGATGCAGCACGTGATTTTGCTCAAAACGAATTGTTACCTGGGGTTATAGAAAGAGACAATAAACAAGAATTTCCTAACGAATTAGTTCGTAAAATGGGAGACCTTGGTTTTATGGGAATTATGGTTGACCCGAAATATGGAGGAAGTGGAATGGATGCTATTTCTTACGTATTAATTATGGAAGAATTATCTAAAATAGATGCTTCTGCTTCTGTAATGGTTTCTGTAAACAACTCATTAGTTTGCTATGGTTTAGAAGCTTACGGAAACGAAGAACAAAAACAAAAATACTTAACAAAATTAGCAACTGGCGAACAAATTGGTGCTTTTTGTTTAAGTGAGCCAGAGGCTGGATCTGATGCTACTTCTCAAGCTACAACTGCAGAAGATAAAGGAGATTACTATTTATTAAACGGAACAAAAAACTGGATTACTAACGGTGGTCGTGCAGGTATTTATTTAGTAATTGCACAAACTGATAGAGCTAAAGGACACAGAGGAATCAACGCTTTTATTGTTGAAAAAGGCATGGAAGGTTTCCACGTTGGTCCAAAAGAAGATAAATTAGGAATTCGTGGTTCTGACACGCACACGTTACAATTTAACGATGTGAAAGTTCCTAAAGAAAATCGTATTGGTGAAGATGGTTTCGGATTTAAGTTTGCCATGAAAACATTATCTGGAGGTCGTATCGGTATTGCTGCACAAGCTTTAGGTATTGCATCTGGAGCTTATGAATTGGCTTTAAAATATTCTAAAGAGCGTAAGGCTTTTGGTACCGAGATTTGTAATCATCAAGCTATTGCTTTTAAATTAGCAGATATGTACACAGAAATTTCGGCAGCACGTCATTTAGTAATGAAAGCGGCTTGGGATAAAGATCAAGGTAACAACTACGATCAATCTAGTGCAATGGCTAAATTATACGCATCTAAAGTAGCGATGGAACATACTGTGGAAGCTGTTCAAATTCACGGTGGAAACGGTTTCGTTAAAGAATACCATGTAGAGCGTTTAATGCGTGATGCAAAAATTACTCAAATATACGAAGGAACTTCAGAAATTCAAAAAATTGTTATTTCTCGTAGTTTAATAAAAGGTTAGGTTGAAATAACTGATAACATCCTAAAAGTCCATTATTTTTAATAATAGTGGACTTTTTATTTTTAATAAGGTCTACCATATACAATAATTAGTATTTTTGCTTCAATATATATTTCTTATGCAATTTAATAAAAACTCGTTCGGATTAATTTCTATTGTAATTCCAGTATATAACGAAGAAGACAATGTAACCCCTTTAACTCAAAAAATTGACGAAAGTTTAGAAGGCTTTGATTATGAAATAATCTATGTGGATGATTTTTCTACTGATAATACCAAAATAAACATCAATAAGATGAACAACCCCAGAGTTGTTCTTATTGAATTACGTAAAAATTATGGACAAAGTTTAGCGCTTGCTGCTGGTTTTGATTATGCTAAAGGAGATTATATTGTTACTCTTGATGGAGATATGCAAAACGATCCTTCTGATATTGAGCATATGTTGGAGAAAGCTAAGAGCGAAGATTGGGATGTTGTTACGGGTATTAGAGCAAAAAGAAAAGATTCTTTTATAAGAACTTTTCCTTCTAAAATAGCAAACTTTTTAATTCGTAAAGCTACTCGCTTAGATCTAAAAGATCAAGGCTGTGCCATAAAAGTATTTACGAGAGATATTGCTAAAGATTTAAATTTATATGGCGAAATGCACCGTTTTATAAATCTGTTAGCACATTTAAACGGAGCAAGAATTACTCAAGTTCCTGTAAAACATCACCCAAGACAATTTGGACAATCTAAATATGGTTTGGGTAGAACAATTAAAGTTATTAATGATATTATTTTAATAATTTTTCAACGTAAGTATTTACAAAGACCCATACACTTATTTGGTAATTTTGGCTTGTTCTTTTTAGTCGCAGGATTATTAATAAACTTGTACTTATTTGCATTAAAACTTTTAGGGCAAGATATCTGGGGTAGGCCTTTGCTTATATTTGGTGTAATATCTATAATAATTAGTTTGCAATTTTTTACCGTTGGTATTATTGCCGATTTACTGATGAGAACTTATTATGAGTCTCAGAAAAAAAGACCATATGCAATTAGAAAAATTCATTTAAGTGAATAAAAAGCAGTTTAAAACTTTTGCTAAAATTAGTATAAGTCTTTTACTCTTATACTTTGTTTACACAAAAATTGATTTAAGTCAGATTATTGATTTATTTAAAAAATCAAATCCTTTTATCATTGCATTAGGAATTCTATTTTTTGTTTTTTCTCAGTTAATATCATCTTTAAGATTAAATTATATTTTTCATCAAAATAATTTTCACATAGATCATCTGAGCAATTTAAAGTTATACTTTGTTGGAATGTTCTATAATTTTTTTATTCCTGGTGGTATTGGTGGTGATGCTTATAAAGTCTTTGTTTTAAACAAACAATTTAGTTGGAATGTGAAAGATGTAACCAAATCTATTTTTTATGATAGACTAATTGGTCTGTTGGCAATTATTTGTTTATTACTTTTTGTTGGAGTGTACATTTTTTCTCCTCGTATTGTAATGCTTTTAGTTGGTTTGACATTATCAATAATTTTCTTCTTTATAACAAAGTTGATTTTAAATCGTTTTTTTAAAAGTATAGACTCAATATATACTAAAAGCTTTATTTATTCTTTAATCATTCAATTGTTACAAATAGCTAGTATAATCTGTATTATTATAGCTTTTAATCTTGATGTCGTTAATTACCTAAATTATTGTTTTACCTTTCTAGTTTCATCCATATCATCAGTAATTTCGTTTGCTGGTTTTGGAGCTAGAGAATATGTGTTTTTAAAAGCTTCAACTTTTTTATCAGTTAAACAAACTATTTCTGCGAGTATTGGGCTTTCATTTAATATAATTACTGCAATAATTTCATTAATTGGACTTCTATTTTTAAATACTAAATTGAAGTTAGTAGGCAACCAAACATAAAAATTAACTCATGGACTTCTTCTATAAAAAGAAAAATATCAAATATTTATACATACTTATTGCCATTGTTTATGCTATCGGATTATTTATTCCTCTGATGGAAAATGATTCTGCTCAACATGCTGTAATGGCTATGAGAATGTACCTAAATGATAATTTATTTGAGTTTTATAAAGGTCCAAATCCATATTTAGATAAACCTCATATGCATTTTTGGTTGGCTGCTATTTCATATAAAATTTTTGGTTTACAAGAGTGGGCATATAGATTGCCAGCTATATTATTTACCGTTTTAGGCGCTATTTCAACTTATCATTTAACTAAAAAATTATATGATAAAAGCATTGCTCATTATGGATCATTAATCTTTTTAACAAGTCAATCTATAATTTTAGCTAATCATGATGTAAGAACAGATGCTGTTTTAACAGGTGCTGTAATATTTTCTATATGGCAATTTTTTGAATATCTTTTGACTAAAAAAACACTTCCAATTATTTTAGGAGCTGTTGCTATGGGAATAGCTTTTTCTACTAAAGGTTTTTATGGTGTTGCAATCATTTGCTTTTCTTTATTTGCACATATTATTTATAATAAAAAGTTTTCTTTTATCTTTTCTTACAAAATATTAATTGCTTTTGTTGTATTTTTTCTTTCCATCACTCCTATTCTATATGCGTATTATGTTCAATTTGGTTGGGATGGAGTTGAATTTATTTTATGGAAACAAAACGTTAATAGGGCTACTGCAAGTGGGTTTAAACAAAACAGTCCCGATTATGCTTTCTTCTTCCATTCTCTTCTTTGGGTATTTTTACCTTGGGCATTTTTAATGTATTTTGGATTATTTTACCAAATTAAAAAATGGGTAAAAAATGGCTTTAAAAAAACAAAAGGAGTTGAATTTTTAACCATAGGAGGAATCTTAATAATTCTTGTAATAATAAGTTTTTCTAAATTTAAATTACCTCACTATTTAAATCCATTAATTCCGTCTTTATCAATTTTTACCGCAGGAGTCTTGTATAACTTAAATGTAGATGGTAAACAAAAAACCTTAAAAGTTTTCTTAGGTTTTGTGTACTTCTTCGTTTTAGTTCTTGCAATTGCTTCTTTTTTAATTTTATTTTTCACATTTAACACACCAACTATACTTACAGTAATATTGGCCTTGTTAAGCTTTATAATATTAATTTTAACTCTTGTTAAAAAGGAAGAGATTTCAAATAAAATACTAGTGAATTCCGTTCTTTTAATGATTTTTGTTAATGTAGTACTCAACTCATATTTTTACCCTAAACTATTACAATATCAAGGGGGAATGAATATTGCTAAAATTATAAAAGAAAAAAACATCAATATTGATGATATTTATATTTATGAAAACAATTATTCTTGGAGCTTAGACTTTTATACTAAAAAAAATATTCCTTGGATCTCTACTGATGAAATAAAAGATATAAAGGATGAAATTTGGCTTTTTACAAAAAAGAAAAATGATATTGAAAATCTTAAAAAACAAGAATTCATTATTACTGAGAAAATAGAGGCTGAAAATTTTAGAGTGACACGACTTAATTTAAAATTCTTAAACCCTAAAACGAGAAGTTCTAAAACAGGTAAAGTCTATCTTGTAAAAATAAAAAAGGAAGTTTAATCTTTCTTAAATTCAATCTTGTATAAATGTAATCCTGAAGCCGGTGCAATGGTTTTTAAAAAATCAATATCACTTTCAGGATTTAAACTATCTTTTATAAAATCCAAATCATAATTACCTTTTCCAAGTTCTGCTAGAGATCCCATAATTAATCTAATTTGATTTCTTAAAAACCCTTCTCCCCTTATAATTAATACATAACTTTTCTCTGGAAAAAACGAAGCTGATAATTCCATATTAACTTCAATTTTACATTCTTCGATAACTCTAACTATTTTTGTTTCTGCGGAAGGCTTAGTACAATACCGCTTAAAATTATGAGTTCCTTTAAATAATTCTGCTGCTTCTTGCATCAATTCAATATTTAATTCGTCTAAATATCCCGTTAGCAATGCAGCACAATACGGATGGTTTTTTTCGCCGAAAGAAAAATAATATCTGTATTCTTTAATTTTTGGTTGCTGAATAATATTAAAATCATCATCTATAATTCTCTCCAGAGAAAGAACTCTGATATCCGAAGGGGAATTAACATTAAAATCTTTAACAAAAAAATCCTCGTCTAATTCTTTATCAATAAACAACTGATAATAATAATCTATAGAAGAAACTTTAGCGTCTGTTCTTCCAACTCCTACCGTTTTAAAACGGATTCCTTTGCAAACAAACTTTAAAGTTTTGTCTACAAAAAAATGAACCGTTTTTAAATTAGGTTGCTTTTGCCAACCATGTAAACGAAAACCTAAATATTGAAATCTAACTAAATACGAAAATTGATAACTCATACAGCAAAACTAAGAAGATTATATAGGCTTTAAAACCCTATAATCATCTGTTTTTGGAATATAATCAGATACGGAGTTTTGTATTACTTCTATTAATTTATTTAACAATTTCTTTTTAACAAAAAACTTGTAGGTAATTAAACCAACTTGCCTAACAGGAACCGGTGATTCAAATTCAACAATTTTTTTAGCTGTTTCATCAGTTAAATTAATTGAAGCTAAATAAGGTAAAATTGTCATTCCTTTTCTTGCTTCCGTAATTCTTAATAAACTATCCATAGAGCCAGATTCAAACTCAAAATTTACATCTGTTTTAGAAAACTTGTTAGACAAATCACATATTCTCTGAACCTGTGTTCTTAAACAATGTCCTTTTTGTAAAAGGCATAATTTTGAATAGTCTAACTTATTAATAGATACTTTTGTATTTAATATTTCATCAGAACAATCATACAATAAAAAAGGTTCTGAGTATAAATTAAACTCATTTAAATCGTCATCTTCTAAAGGTAATGCTAATACACCAACATCTATGGTTCTAATTTTTAAACTTTTCTGAATTTCTGAAGTAGTCATTTCTTTAATTATCATCTTAACTTTTGGAAAAACACTTGCAAAATTGGTAAGAAACAGTGGTAACAAATAGGGTGCAATAGTTGGAATAATCCCTATTTTTAACTCACCTACCATTTCTCCTTTAAGTTCCTGAACCAGATTTTTTAAAGAATCTATTTCATTTAAAATAATTCGCAACCTCTTAATAAGCTCCTCTCCTTCTGCTGTAATTGAAACAGGTTTTGTTTTTCTATTAAAAATTTTTATTTCCATTTCATCTTCAAACCTACCAATCATTGTACTTAAAGTAGATTGTGTTACAAAACACTTTTCTGCAGCTGCTTCAAAATTTTTTAAATCAACAACTGCTAACACATATTGAAACTGTTGTATGTTCATTATTAAAATATTACAAATTAATATCTATACTGTAGATATTAAGTTCAAATATATCGTTTTTATAAATAAAAATGTTAAACGTTCTTTGCATTAATTAACAAATTAAGAATTAACATGAAATTACAATTACTCAGTGGGTTATTAGTTCTTTTATTTATCTCTTGCAATAGTTCTGAAAACAAGCAAGAAATGAAAGAAAAAGGAGGATGCCCTTTTGGTTTTGACAAAAAGCCAACAACAGGTCAAACTTTAAAAAGTGAAGGAAACACAAATAAAAATTGGTGGCCAAATCAGTTAGACCTTAGTGTTCTTCGTCAGCATTCATTATTATCTAACCCTTTAGGTGAAGAATTTGATTATAAAAAAGAATTCGAAAGTTTAGATTACTATGCTTTAAAAAAAGACATCGCTCACACCTTAAAAGAATCTAAAGATTGGTGGCCAGCAGATTATGGAACTTACGGAGGTCTTTTCATTCGTATGGCGTGGCACAGTGCTGGTACTTACAGAACGGGAGATGGTAGAGGTGGTACAAGAGAAGGGCAACAACGTTTTGCGCCTCAAAATAGCTGGCCAGATAATGCTAACTTAGATAAAGCTAGAAGATTACTTTGGCCTATAAAGCAAAAATATGGACAAAAAATTTCTTGGGCAGATTTAATGATTTTAGCTGGGAATGTTTCGCTAGAAGAAGCTGGTTTTAAAACCATTGGTTTTGCTGGTGGTAGAGAAGATGTATGGGAACCTGCCACAAATGTATATTGGGGTGCTGAAAAAGAATGGCTTGGTAATAAAGAACGATATGCTGAAGATGGCGAGTTAGAAAAACCATTAGCAGCTGTTCAAATGGGATTAATTTATGTAAACCCAGAAGGTCCAAATGGAAACCCTGACCCAATAGCATCTGCCAAAGACATTCGTATTAGTTTTGGTAGAATGGGTATGAACGATGAAGAAACGGTTGCTTTAATTGCTGGAGGACACACCTTAGGTAAAACCCATGGTAAGGCAAGTGGAGAGCATTTAGAAGCTTCTCCTGAAGGGGCAGGTATTGAAGAACAAGGTTTAGGCTGGAAAAGTAACTATAAAAGTGGTAAAGGTGAAGACGCTATAACTTCTGGCTTAGAAGTTATTTGGACCGTAACTCCAGCAACATGGAGCCAAGGTTTTTTTAAAAATTTATTTGAAAACGAATGGGAACTTACTAAAAGTCCAGCAGGAGCACATCAATGGAAAGCCAAAAATTCAATTATTAAGTTTCCAGACCCATTTGATAAAACTAAATTTCATGCTCCAACAATGTTAACTACAGATCTTGCTTTAATTAAAGATCCATCTTATGAAAAAATTTCTCGTAGATTTTATGAAAACCCAGAAGAATTTGACAAAGCATTCGCAAAAGCTTGGTTTAAGTTAACGCATAGAGATATGGGACCAAAGTCAACCTATTTAGGACCAGAAATACCTAAAGAAGAGTTTATTTGGCAAGATCCTATTCCTTTGGCTAAATCTACCGTTATTAATACTAATGATATTCAAACTTTAAAAAAACAAATTTTAAAATCTGGCTTATCAAAAGGTGAATTAGTTTCTACAGCATGGTCATCTGCTGCAACTTATAGAAATTCTGACAGAAGAGGAGGTGCTAATGGTGCGAGAATTAGATTAGAACCTCAAGTTAATTGGGAATCTAATAATCCAACACAACTAAAAAAGGTATTAGCTGTCTACGAAAATATCCAGAAAGAATTCAACAATAAATCTTCAAATAAAAAAGTTTCTATCGCAGATTTAATTGTTTTAGGTGGTGGGACTGCTATTGAAGATGCTGCTTTAAAAGCTGGTTTTAAAGTTAATGTACCTTTTACTCCTGGAAGAATGGATGCTACACAAGAACAGACTGATGTTGAAGGGATGGCTTATTTAGAGCCAATGGCAGATGGTTTTAAAAATTACCAGAAAACTGATTATACATTAACTGCAGAACAATTATTAGTAGACAAAGCTCAACTATTAACCTTATCTGCTCCTGAAATGACTGTGTTAGTTGGTGGAATGAGAGCCCTAAATGCTAATTTTGATGGTTCTAACACTGGCATACTTACCCATAATCCTGAAGTATTAACAAATGACTTCTTTGTAAATTTGTTAGATATGAAATATAAATGGGAAGCTATTTCTGAAAATAAAAATAAGTTTAATATTAAAGACAGAAAAACCAACGAAATTGTGTGGACAGCAACAAGAGCTGATTTAATTTTTGGCTCTAATTCTGAATTACGTGCTTTAGCTGAAGTTTATGGTAGTGAAGATGCTAAAGAAAAATTTATCAGCGATTTTATTAATGCTTGGGAAAAAATTATGAATCTTGATAGATTTGATAGTAATTAATCTATTTTTTTTCATAAATATAACAGTGATGTAGAAAATTTTCTACATCACTGTTTTTTTTAGATAATATTAACAATTACATCTTATATACCTTTATTAAAATATTTTATACAATTAATATTAAGCTATTTAGCCAACTTTCGTATTTAAATTATAAGGAATAAAACCCAAATTCATTAAATTATTTTATCGTTTTGAATAAAAAGCCTAAGTGAAAAAATATCAAATACATAATATTTTCTTGATAAATTCAACTATTGATAAAAAAAAATCAAATAATTAAATTAATTATATTTTTAATGTATAATTTTTTATTTCAATAAAGAAATCATAACTTATTGAGCTTTTTATTAAAAAAAACACAATAAAAATGAACTCTAAAGGACTCTATTTAAAAGAATTTGAAACCGCTAATTGTGGTGCTGGTTTTATATGTAACCTACATGGAAAAAAATCACATAGTATTATACATGATGCTCTAGAAATTTTAGTAAAACTAGAACATAGAGGTGCTGTGGGATCTGATGGAAAAACGGGAGATGGAGCTGGTATTTTAATCGATATTCCTCATAATTATTTTAAACGTGTTTGTTCTTTTAACTTACCTAAACCTTCTGAATATGCTGTAGGGATGCTGTTTTTACCTAAAAGTAGAAATCAGTTTGAATATTGTAAAGAAAAATTAGAAACAGAACTAGCAAAACAAGATTTACAGGTTTTAGGTTGGAGAAGAGTTCCTGTTAACACCTCTTATTTAGGTAAAATAGCAGCAAAATCAGAACCAAATATTTACCAGTTATTTATTACTAAAAAAGATACTACTTTAACAAATTTACAATTTAATGCAAAACTCTATGCTGCCAGAAAAATAGCAGAACATCAAATAGAAAAATCTAAGCTCTCTGAAAAAAAATATTTTTATTTCTCTAGTTTGTCAACTACTACCATAATTTATAAAGGCCTTTTGGTTCCAGAAGACATCGGTAGATATTATACGGATTTACATCAATCAGATGTAGTTACACGTTTAGCCTTAGTGCATCAACGTTTTTCTACCAACACCTTTCCTTCTTGGGATTTAGCTCAGCCTTTTCGTTATATGTGCCACAATGGAGAAATTAATACGCTTAAAGGAAACATTAGTAGAATGCGTGCTCGTGAAGAATTGATTAAAAGTGATTTATTTGATAATGATACCCTTAAAAAGTTATTTCCTATTGTATTAGAGGGAAAGTCTGATTCGGCTTCTATGGATATGGTCGTTGAATTATTATTATTAACAGGAAGGTCTTTACCCGAAGTTTTAATGATTATGGTTCCTGAAGCTTGGGAAAAAGATATTTCAATGCCTGCTGATAAAAAAGCTTTTTACGAATACCATTCATGTATTATGGAACCTTGGGATGGTCCCGCTTCTATACCTTTTACAGATGGTAATTACATAGGAGCTTTATTGGATAGAAATGGTTTACGCCCATCAAGGTATACAGTTACAAAAGATGGATATGTCATTATGTCTTCAGAAATTGGTGTTATTGAAATTGCTCCAGAAAATGTAGTAAAACATGGTAGATTAGAACCAGGAAAAATATTTTTGGTTGATATGATTAAAGGTCGCATAATTGAAGACCAAGAAGTAAAAGATAAAATCATTTCTAAGCATCCTTATAAAGCTTGGGTAAAAGAGCATACTTTACCATTAGCCAAAGTTCCATACACAAATAATCTTACTCCAACCGAACAAACTGATTATACAACAAGACTAAATGTTTTTGGGTATACTTCTGAAGATATTTCAACGATAATTACTCCTATGGCTACAAAGGCAAAAGAAGCTATTGGTTCTATGGGAACAGATACTCCTTTGGCAGTTTTATCAGATAAACCTCAATTACTTTACAACTATTTTAAGCAATTATTTGCACAGGTTACCAACCCTCCTTTAGACGGAATTAGAGAGGAAATAATCACCGATATAAGTCTAGCGATAGGAGGAGACAGAAATATCTTTGATATTATTCCTGAACAAGCTAAAAAATTACGTATCCAAAATCCTGTAATCTCAAATAATGACTTAGATAAAATTAAAAATATAAATCATCCCGATTTTAAAGCGGTTTCTATTCCAATTTTATACGAATTTGAAAAAGGAGTTAACGCATTAGAAAGAGCATTGGATAATATATTAATCAAAGCTGAAAAAGTAATCAACAACAATACAAATATTATTATTCTGTCAGATAGAGGTGTTGATGCTCAAAATGCTCCTATACCAGCTTTATTAGCTTGCTCATACCTGCATCATTCTTTAAATAAGAAAGGAAAACGCTCAAAATTCGGTATTGTTATTGAAACTGCGGAAGCAAGAGAGCCTCATCATTTCGCTACTTTATTTGGCTATGGAGCTAGCGCTATTAATCCTTATCTAGTAAATGAAATTATAAGAAGTGAAGTAAAAGAAGGAAATATAAAAAACATCAATAAGGAAGAAGCTGTGGAAAATTTCAATACCGCTATTGGTAAAGGAATTTTAAAGATTATGAATAAAATCGGAATTTCTACACTCCATTCTTATAGGGCTTCTCAAATTTTTGAAATTTTGGGTTTAAAAAAATCTTTTACTAATAAATATTTTCCAAATACTCCTTCTCGTATTGGCGGAATCGGTTTATATGTTATAGAAAAAGATATTTTTAAACGCCATAATAATGCTTTCCCTAGTATAAAAATTGATGGTAATTTACAACTTCCTATTGGAGGAGAGTATAGGTGGAGAAGAAATGAAGAAAAACATATGTTTAATCCAAATTCTATTGCAAAACTTCAACAGGCAGTTAATACAAAAAGTAAAGAAAGTTATGCTACTTATTCTAAACTAATTAATGAGCAAAGTGAAAATTTAATGACTATTAGAGGTTTATTTGAATTTAATAATCTCGACCCTATTTCTATCGATGAAGTAGAGCCTTGGACAGAAATTGTAAAACGTTTTAAAACAGGCGCAATGTCCTACGGTTCTATTAGTAAAGAGGCTCATGAAAATTTAGCAATTGCAATGAACCGGATTGGAGGTAAAAGTAATTCAGGAGAAGGTGGTGAAGATCTAAATAGATTTAAAAAACTTCCAAACGGAGATTCTAAAAATAGTGCAATCAAGCAAGTAGCATCTGGTAGATTTGGGGTAACAAGTAACTATCTAACGAATGCTAAAGAAATACAGATTAAAATGGCACAAGGAGCTAAACCAGGAGAAGGCGGACAGTTACCTGGTGAAAAAGTACTTCCTTGGATTGCTGAAGTTAGAAATTCAACTCCTTACGTTGGCTTAATCTCTCCTCCTCCCCATCATGATATTTATTCTATTGAAGACTTAGCTCAACTAATTTTTGATTTAAAAAATGCCAATCGTAAAGCTCGGATAAATGTGAAACTCGTATCAAAAGTTGGTGTGGGTACTATCGCTGCAGGTGTGGCAAAAGCCAAAGCAGATGTAATTCTTATCTCTGGTTTTGATGGAGGAACAGGTGCTTCCCCTCTCACCTCTTTAAAACATGCGGGGCTGCCGTGGGAATTAGGTCTTGCAGAAGCTCAACAAACTTTGGTCCTTAACAATTTAAGAAGTAGGGTCGTTTTAGAATGTGACGGACAATTAAAAACAGGTAGAGATGTTGCTATTGCCGCACTATTAGGTGCTGAAGAATTTGGTTTTGCTACTGCTCCTTTGGTTGCCTCTGGTTGTATTATGATGCGTGCATGTCATTTAAACACATGTCCTGTAGGTATTGCTACTCAAGATCCTGAATTACGTAAAAACTTTAAAGGTACGCCTGAAAATGTTATCAATTTTATGTATTTCGTAGCTGAAGAACTTCGAGAAATAATGGCACAATTAGGGTTTAGAACCGTTAAAGAAATGGTTGGCCAAGTACATAAAATCAGTGCTAATAAAGCCATAAATCATTATAAAGCTAAATCTATTGATTTGTCTGCTATACTATATCAAACAAAAGAAGAAGAAAAAATATTACACAATACAGAGAAACAAGACCATCAATTAATTAATGTCTTAGATATAAAAATTTGTTCTGACGTTAAAAATGCAATTCAAAATAAAAAATCGACCAGTCGTAATTATAAAATAAAAAATACAGATCGAGCCGTTGGAGCCATAACCTCAAATGAAATTTCTAAGGTTCACGGTATTAATGGTCTTCCAGACGATACCATTAAATTAAATTTCAAAGGATCTGCAGGACAAAGTTTCGGTGCTTTTGCCACAAAGGGACTAACCTTAATTGTTGAAGGAGAAACTAATGATTACCTAGGAAAAGGATTATCTGGAGCAAAAATAATTATAAAAAAACCTCAAAAAGCAACTTTCGTTGCAGAAGAAAATATAATTACAGGTAATGTTAGTTTTTATGGAGCAGTAAGCGGTGAAGCTTATATTAATGGAATTGCTGGCGAACGCTTTGCTGTTCGTAACTCTGGAGTTACTGCCGTTGTTGAAGGTGTTGGAGATCATGGTTGTGAATACATGACTGGTGGAAAAATAGTAGTATTAGGAAAAACGGGGAAAAATTTTGCAGCAGGAATGAGTGGAGGAATTGCTTATGTTTATGATAAAAATAAACAGTTCTCAAAAACCTTATGCAATTTAGAAATGGTTGAATTAGAGACTTTAATGCATTATGATGTAGAAGAATTAGAAGAGCTAATACAAAAGCATGCTACTTATACTCAAAGCAAGTTAGCAAATAAATTATTAAATAATTGGGCTCATGAATCTACTAATTTTATAAAAGTTTTTCCTACTGATTATAAAAAAGCATTAGAAAATTTACAATCAGAAAATCAAGTACAACAATTAACAGTTTAAGATATGGGACAAATAGAAGGGTTCAAAATACATAAAAGAGAAAACGAATCAACAACACCTGTAAAAGAACGTATAAAAAATTTTCAAGAATTTACTATTCCTTTAAAAAATGATTCCCTAAAAAATCAAGGGGCACGTTGTATGAGTTGTGGTGTACCATTTTGTCACAGTGGTTGTCCATTAGGCAATCTAATACCTGATTTTAATGAGATGGTGCATAAAGGTGAATGGAAAAAAGCGTTAGATATTCTACATGCTACCAATAATTTTCCAGAATTCACAGGAAGACTTTGTCCAGCTCCTTGTGAAAAAGCATGTGTATTAGGTATAATAAATGAACCTGTTTCTATAGAGAATATAGAAAAATATATTATTGAAAAAGGATTTTCTGAAGGATGGATACTTCCTAACCCACCAATTCAAAGAACAGGAAAGTCAGTTGCTGTGATAGGTTCTGGTCCTGCTGGTTTAGCCACGGCACAACAATTAAACAGAGCTGGTCATACAATTACAGTTTTTGAAAGAGATGATGCTATCGGTGGATTATTACGTTATGGAATTCCTAATTTCAAAATGGAAAAAGGAATTATAGATCGTCGTGTTGCTATTTTAGAAGCAGAAGGGATAACTTTTAAAACCAACGTAAATGTAGGTGTTAACTTTCATGTTGAACATTTAGATTCATTTGATTCTATAGTACTTTGTGGTGGTGCTACAGAAAAAAGAAGTTTACCAACTCCAGGTATTGATGCTGATGGCGTGGTACAAGCAATGGATTTCTTAACC
Source organism: Tenacibaculum adriaticum (assembly GCF_008124875.1). Classification (GTDB taxonomy): domain Bacteria; phylum Bacteroidota; class Bacteroidia; order Flavobacteriales; family Flavobacteriaceae; genus Polaribacter; species Polaribacter adriaticus. The sequence continues at coordinate 838 of NZ_VNIA01000004.1, read as the reverse complement.
CAACAAACAAAAGTAGTATTTGGTCAAGAAATTAAAGATCAAGTAATGGCTACGGATAAAAATGTAATTGTTATTGGTGGTGGAGATACAGGTTCAGATTGTATTGGAACCTCTAACCGACATGGAGCAAAATCGATAATTAATTTTGAAATTATGCCAAAACCACCTGAACATCGTTCTCCAAAAACCCCTTGGCCTTATTGGCCTTTACAATTAAAAACTTCTACTTCACATAAAGAAGGAGTTGAACGTAATTGGTTAATAAATACAAAAGAGTTTATTAAAGATAAAAACGGAAAATTAACTGCTTTAAAAACAATAAATGTAAAATGGAAAATGATTCCTGGTGAACGTCCTAAATTAATAGAAATTGAAGGTACAGAAAAAATATGGCCCTGTGACTTAGCATTATTAGCCCTAGGTTTTACAGGTCCGGAAAGTACACTTGCAGATAAATTAGGTGTAGAAACAAATGTTCGTTCTAATTATAAAACTGAGTATGGTAAATACCAAACAAATGTACCAAAAATATTTACAGCGGGTGATATGCGACGAGGACAATCCTTAATTGTCTGGGCAATCTCCGAAGGAAGGGAAGCAGCCAAAGAGGTTAATAAATATCTATCAGAAAAGGATGTTTTACCTACCAAAGGTAAAGGGGATTTATTGAGTGCCTAGTTTAAATTAAGTTTTCACAAAATATAAGCTAGTTAACCAGATTTAGATTAAGAAGTCAAAAAAATTAGCAAGTATTATAAACAAAAAAAACCCAATCTTATATAAGATTGGGTTTCTGTATAAAGAAAGGCGACGACCTACTCTCCCACCATTGGCAGTA
>NZ_VNIA01000003.1:489571-557059 GCF_008124875.1 Tenacibaculum adriaticum | reverse complement strand
TGTGATGATGACGGAGCCTGTGCTACAGCCACAGTAAGCGTTACAATAAATGATGTGAACGATGCACCGGTAGCCAATACAGATACGGCAACCACGGAGGAAGACACCGCAGTAGCCATCAATGTAATCGGAAACGATACGGATGTAGACGGAACGATAGATCCAACAAGTGTAACAGAGATCACGGCTCCAACAAACGGAACCATCGCTATTGATCCTGTAACTGGTCAGATCACCTATACCCCAAATGCAGAGTTCTTTGGAACAGATGCTTTTGAATACTCTGTATGTGATGATGACGGAGCCTGTGCTACAGCCACAGTAAGCGTTACAATAAATGATGTGAACGATGCACCGGTAGCCAATACAGATACGGCAACCACAGAGGAAGACACCGCAGTAGCCATCAATGTAATCGGAAACGATACGGATCTAGACGGAACCATCGACCCTACTTCGGTAACACAAGTAACAGCGCCAGCAAACGGAACCATCGCTATTGATCCTGTAACTGGTCAGATCACCTATACCCCAAATGCAGAGTTCTTTGGAACCGATGCTTTTGAATACTCAGTGTGTGATGATGACGGAGCCTGTGCTACAGCCACAGTAAACGTTACAATAAATGATGTGAACGATGCACCGGTAGCCAATGCAGATACGGCAACCACGGGTGAAGATACTGCGGTAGCCATCAATGTAATCGGAAACGATACGGATCTAGACGGAACCATCGATCCTACTTCGGTAACACCAGTAACAGCACCAGCAAACGGAACCATCGCTATTGATCCTGTAACTGGTCAGATTACCTATACCCCAAATGCGGACTTTAACGGAACAGATGCTTTTGAATACTCAGTGTGCGATAATGGTAGTCCGATATTATGTGATATTGCAATTGCGACGGTAATCGTAAATGATACGGAAAATCCTTTGGCAACTGATGATAGTTACCAAGCAACTGAAAGCGTAACATTAACAACTGGTAATGTACTAGATAATGATAGTATAGTGGACAATGCTACTGTAAGTACATTTGATAGTATTTCAACAAACAATGGAAGTGTGATATATAACAATGATGGAACATTTACATATACGCCAGCAGATGGTTTCGTAGGAATTGATACGTTCACTTACACGTTATGTGATGATGATTTACCTACACCTATATGTAGCACTGCAACTGTTTCAATTACTGTAATAGCTTGTTTAAATGATGAAAATCAAGATTGTGATAATGATGGATTAACAAATGCTGAAGAAGCAATTATGGGAACTGATCCCTCAAATCCAGATTCTGACAATGATGGAATAACAGATGGAATAGAAACAAACAACGGTTCAGACCCTATTGATCCTTGTGATCCAAATCCTGCAGCAATTCCTGATGGAGATTGTGATGGGGATGGAATATCTAATAGTATTGAAGCTGGAAACGATCCAAATAATTTAGTGGATACTGATAATGATGGAACTCCAGACATATTAGATCTAGACAGTGATGGAGATGGTTTATTGGATGAGTTCGAAGCTGGTAACGCCCTTAATTTTCCTGTGGATAGTGATGGAGATGGTATCTATGATTTTCAAGATGTAGACGATGATAATGATTCTATAGATACTATTCATGAAATTGGAGATGATTATCCTATAGAGGATTTACAAGATTCTGATAATGATGGCATAGCTGATTATTTAGATAATGACGATGATAATGATGGCATGTTAACTATTGATGAAAATCCGGATTCAAATAATGATAACGATCCAAGTGATGCATTTGATAGTGACGGAAATGGAACTCCAGATTATTTAGAGGCTAATAATAGTATTACTAACGAAGATGACGAATTAGAAGTTTATCAGCTTTTAACTCCAGATGGAGATGGGGTTAATGACATCCTAGTAATACGAAATATTGAAGCTTTCCCAAATAATACTGTGAAAATTTTTAACAGATGGGGTGTATTAGTTTGGTCTGCAAAAGGCTATAACCCTTCATCAAATTATTTTGAAGGAGTCTCTAACGGACGTGTAACAATAAATACCAACGCAAAGCTTCCAGCAGGTACTTATTTCTATGTAATAGATTATAAAAATGATGTTGATAAACAAAAAGCTGGATATATATATATCAATAGATAAAAAGGGTTTAACGTAACATTAAAACCATACATCTATATATAAATTCATTTCATCTTAAATAGAAATAAATAATGGCTTTCTATGACTAGTTTTGATTAGAAAGCCATTTAAAAAATCTTAAATTATGAAAAAAATATATATAATCATACTAATAATTTTGTATGCTCAAATAGGGTTTACTCAACAAGATTCACAATATACTCAATACATGTATAATACTGTCTCTGTTAACCCTGCTTATGCTGGTACTAGGGGGACTTTAAGTATTACTGCATTACATCGATCACAATGGGCTGGACTAGAAGGAGCTCCTGTAACACAAACTTTATCTTTAAATACTCCTTTAAGAAATGAGCGTATTGGAATCGGTTTTTCTGTTGTTCATGATAAAATTGGTCCAACACAAGAAACTTATTTTGATGCTGTTATGTCGTATACTATTCCTACTTCTGACAAAGGAGATAAACTCTCGTTTGGACTAAAAGCAGGAGGACACTTACTAAATATAGATTTTATGAAGTTAAATCAATATGTACCTCAACTAGTTACTGCCGATAATATTGATCATAAGTTTTCACCAACAATAGGTGCAGGAATATACTATCACAATGATCATTTTTATGCAGGTCTTTCTGTTCCTAATTTTTTAGAAACTAAACACTTTGATGAAACTTCTGATGCTAATACAGAGACCTCTTTTGTTGCTAAAGAAAGAATGAATTATTATTTGATAACTGGTTATGTATTTAATTTGAATGAAAATTGGGTCTTTAAACCTGCAGTATTAACTAAGGTTGTTTCTGGATCTCCTCTACAGGTTGATTTATCTGCAAACTTTTGGTACAAGCAAAAACTTACTTTAGGAGCAGCCTATAGATGGGATGCTGCATGGAGCGCCATGGCAGGTTTTCAATTAAATGATTCTCTAATGTTAGGATTTGGTTACGATAAAGAAATTACTGATTTAGGTAATACAAGCTTTAACGATGGCTCTTTTGAAGCTTTTTTAAGATTTGAATTCGCTCGTAAGCTCGATAAAATTATTTCACCTCGTTTCTTTTAAAAACTTTTGATTATGAAATTAATAAAAACATTATCGCTATACATTATACTTTTCGCTACCTCAACACTTTTAGCACAAAAAGCAAAAATAAAAAAAGCTGAAAAAAGCTACAATGCATTCGCTTATTCAAAAGCAATTAACATTTATGAAGAAATTGCCGATAAGGAAGTTGAAAGTACTGACCTTCTTAAAAAAGTAGGTAACTCTTATTACTTTAATGCCGATCTTGCTAATGCAAAAAAATGGTATGATAAACTATTTAATAAAGAAGGTGAAATTGAACCTGAATATTATTTTAGATATTCACACTCCTTAAAATCTATTGGGAATTACGAAAAAGCCGATAAAATAATGTCTTCTTTTTATACACTGACAAACTCATCTGATAAAAGAGGAATATTGTTTGAAAAAACTCCAGATTATTTAGAAAAAATCAAAATTCAATCTGACAGGTATGAAATAGAAAATTTAAATATTAATTCAAAATACTCAGATTTTGCTCCATCTTTTTACAACAATAAATTAATTTTTTCTTCTGAAAGAGATACTATTTTAGTCTCAAAAAATAAAGATGATGATAGAGTTTTTCTAGATCTTTTTTCCAGTGATATATCAAGTGATGAAAAACTAAATCAAGTAATTAAATTTTCAAGCAGCATAAATACTGAATTCCACGAATCAACTTCTGTATTTACTTCTGATGGAAATACAGTTTATTTCACAAGAAATAATTTTAGTAATAATAAATTAAAAAAAGATTCTAAAGGAACCATTAAACTGAAAATATATAAAGCTTCTAAAAATAGTAATGGAGAGTGGAGTTCAGGTGATGAATTACCTTTTAACAATGATGAATATTCTGTTGCACATCCTTCTCTTAATCTTGAAGAAAACAAACTATACTTTTCTTCAGATATGCCTGGAGGCTACGGATTATCAGATATTTATGAAGTTGATATTAATCCTGATGGAACTTTCAGCTCTCCAAAAAATCTTGGTGAAGAAATAAACACAGAAGGTAGAGAAACCTTTCCTTTTATAAGTAAAAATGGAAAATTATATTTTTCTTCTAATGGTAGACCTGGTTTAGGAGGTTTGGATATTTATGTTATAACATTATCAGATAATATTACAGACAAAACCATATACAATCTGGGAGAACCTATTAATAGTTCTTTTGATGATTTTAGTTTTATTATAGATGATGAAACAAAAAAAGGGTACTTTGCTTCTAACAGACCTGATGGAAAAGGAAAAGATGATATTTACAGATTCTGTGAAGCGCTTCCATTGGTTGAAAATAAAAATAAAATAGATGAAGAAATCGTAATAACGAACAGTCAAGAACAGAATATTGAGATTGAAAAACAAACTATACGCAAAGACGTTACACCTGAGAAAAACCTTGTTACTCCTGCCCCTAATTTAAGGTTTAATCCAATTTATTTTGATTTTGATAGGTATAATATTCGCGAAGATGCCAAAAGTGAATTAAATAAAATTATTTTGGCAATGAAAGAATACCCTAACATAAAAGTTGAAATAAAATCACATACAGATAGTAGAGCTAATAACATTTACAATATGAAGCTTTCTAACAAAAGGGCCATAGCTACAATTAATTACCTTGTAAAAAGAAAAATTGAAAGGTCAAGGTTAAGCAGTACTGGTTATGGAGAAACAAAATTAAAAAACAATTGTAGTAATGGCATAAAGTGTTTGGAAAAAAAACATAAACAAAATAGAAGAGCTGAGTTTGTTATTATTTATAATTAAAAGAAGTCCCTATAAAATATCACAAACAAAGAAGCTTCTCTATTTCTAGTGAAGCTTCTTTGTTTTTTACAAGATTACAACCCTAATTATTCAAATTTCAAATATTTAATCAAATCTACTTTTGTAGCATTGTATGCTTTTAATCCTACTACAGCAAAGACTAAAATAATAAGCACAATTGGTGTTACGATGTAAGAAAGTATGGGCATATCAATACGATAAACAAAATTATCTAACCAATTTTGCATAAAATAATATGCGATTGGAATTAATATAACCGAAGCTATCAACGTAATTTTAACAAAACTTTTAATTAGTTGAAACATAATCTCTTTTACACTTGCTCCTAAAGTTTTACGTATAGCAACTTCTTTTAATCTTTGTTGAATTGTTAATGTTGCTAAAGCAAACAACCCTAATAATGACACAATTATTACAATGGTTGTTAATACAGAGAATAATGTTTTTTGCTTTTGAAATTTCTCATAAGTTCTTGCAAAATATTCATCTAAAAATTTATACTCGAAAGGATAGCCTTGTTCTATATTTTTAGACCAATAATTTTCAATTGCTACTATTGTCTCATCAATATTATCTGGTTTAATTTTAAATTGTACAAACCTAAAGTTGTATTTCATTCCATCAAACGCATTCCAATGCATAGTTAGAATTGGTGGTATTTTATTATCAAGTCCATAAACGTGATAATCTTCGACCATACCAATTACATTCATTTTTCCGTCATTTGTATTACTCCTCCATCCCATTTTAATTTCTTTTCCAATAGGATCATCATAAATGTTATATGCTTTGGCAAGTGTTTCATTGATTACAATACCTTTTATAGAATCTAAAGCAAGCTCTTGGCTAAACCCTCTACCTTTTAACATTTTAATTTTTGACATATTAAAATACCCATAATCAATTGCATCAACATTAGTCTGCACTGTAATATCTTTGTAGTTGCACATTGTTGAGCTAGCGTTTCCTCCTCCAGGAATAAAGTAATTGCTTGATATTTGTGTAATATTCGGATTTTTAATTAACTCTTTTTTAGCCACTTGATATTTTCTAAATCTATTTACAGGTTCGTTAATTCTAACCAAAACAATTTGATCTCCAGAAAAACCCATATCTTTATTCATCATATAACTCACTTGTTTAAACACAATAGAAGAGCCTATTAAGAAAAAACCAGAAATAGCAAACTGTAAACCTAGCATTATATTTCTTGCCCAAATACCTTTTTTACTTCTTGAAACGTTTCCTTTTAAAACTTCTACAGATTTAAAATTTGCTAAATATAAAGCTGGTATATTACCAATTAAAGAAGTAATAATTAAAACCACCAAAAAGACTTTTAAAACTGCTGTTCCTTCTAAAATATTTAAATCTTTTCCCATAAACTCATTAAAATATGGTAGTATAAGTTCTACTAATAATAAACTTAAAATAAAAGCTATTAATCCTTGCAATACAATTTCCAATACAAACTGGCGTGTTAAAACAAATTTTGATAAGCCTAAAGTCTTTTTAATACCAACTTCTTTAGCTCTTTGTGTTGCCGATGCTGTTGAAAGGTTAATAAAGTTTACACAAGAAATAATAATAAGTAATGTTGATAAACTTAATAAAATTAATATAAGTTGATAATTCCCAACTCCTTCTGGACCAGCACTTCCTGCTTTAGAATGTAACCGTATAGTGCTTAATTTTTCTAACAAAGCAGTAGTACCATATTTTTCTGTCCATTCTTCAATAGGCATTCCTTCTTCTTTAGACATTGGTTCATTTTGATATTTAATCCAAAGCGCATTCATTTTTTCTGTCAATAATTTTTCATCTACATCTTTTATTGTTTTTATAAAAAGATTATAATTAAAATTGCCCCAATGCCCTTCTAGCTCTTTTTCGAATTGAGAAACAATACTAGGCTCAAAATAATTTTTCCCTTCTAACTCATATACTGCAGTTACTATAAAAGAACGTTTATAAAAACCTAATGTTTTTCCAATTGCAGAAGTCTCTCCAAAAAATATCTCTGCTTGTTTTTTTGATATAGCTATATGGTTACGTGCTTCTCCAAACTTTTCAAAACTCCCTTCAACTAGTTTGTATGGAAAAAATTCAAAAAAGTTTTTTTCTCCTAAATGTATATCTCTTGTGTATACTTTTTTTCCTTTTACATCTACCAACTCATCATCATACCAAGAATCACTTATGTAATATGAAGTTACTTCTGGTAAGTCTTTCACATAAGTTGGTCCTTCGACTACTGTACTACTGGACCAAATATCTCCATTACTCATTAAGTGAGAAACTCTGAAAATATTATCTTTGTTTGGATTTTGACTGTTATATAATTCTTCATCTTGTAAATGCAATAAAATCAATAATAATCCTGCAAAACCTAACATTAAGCCAGCTACATTAATAGCTACATTTAACCAATTCTTTTTGCTGTTTCTGTAAAATATTTTAAACCACGTTCGTACCATATCTCTATTCTATATTTCTAATTGTACTTTTTCCTAGAACGATTCCTTTTTTTAATTTTGGGCTTCCTCTATAAAGAATAACTGCCTCTCCAAAAGAACTCACTTTAAACTTATTATGAATATTAAATCTAAAAGTTCCATCTCCATAAGCAGTAAGTTTTGTTTCATTACTTTTTACATTATCCATAAAAATTTTACTTTCTCCGTAAGCTGTTATTTTTTGTTTTTCAACTTTTCCTAAATCAATATTTAAAACACTTTCACCATATGTAGCAACTTTTAAACTCTTTAAGTCTATATTTTTTATAGTAACTTCTGATGCTCCATAAATACGAAACACACAATTTTCTTGAGCTATTGTGCTTTCGAATACGTGTTTTTCTTCTCCTCTTAATGAAAATATATCAACAGATTTATAGGTTATAATAACGCGTGCTACTCTATTCTTATAAATAGATTTCTTCTGTTTGTATCCATTATGTTTAATTGTTTTATTTTTTGTAACTGTTTTTGCTCCTTCTAGGTAAACTTGTAACGTTTTATCTTCTACCTCAATTTTAAATTTTTCAACAGGAACACTAATATCTTCTATCACTACAGAATTATTATTTCCTTGTTTAAAAATGGCTTCTATATGCGGACTCACAATAATTTTATTAAAATCTTTTAAGCCTTTAATTTCTTTAACTTGTGCTGAGGCAACTTGTAGTACTAGCAAACAAATAATATTTATAACTGTTTTTATCATAACCATCTTTTTTACTCAAATTTTAAATACTTAATTAAATCTACTTTAGTTGCATTATAGGCTTTTAAACCTACCACTGCGAATACCAACACAATTAAAATTAATGGTGTTATGATATACGGAAGTATGGGCATATCGATTCTATACACAAAATTTTCTAACCAATTTTGCATAAAAAAATAAGCTATAGGTATTAAAGCTACTGATGAAATCAGTACAATTTTCAAGAAACTTTTTAATAACTGGAACATAATTTCTTTTACAGATGCTCCTAATGTTTTTCTAATTGCCACTTCTTTTAATCGTTGCTGAATGGTTAAGGTTGCCAAAGCAAATAAGCCCAATAAAGCAATTGTAATTACCAATACAGATAATATCAAAAACATGGTTTGTTGTTTTTTATACTTCTCATAGGTTTCGGCAAATATCTTGTCTAAAAACTCATACGTAAAAGGGTAATCATTATCTATATTTTGTTTCCAAAACTCTTCTATCTCAAGCATTGTCTTGTCCACATTTTCCATCTTAATTTTAACTTGTACTGCTAACATTCTGTTTACAAATCTTGAAAACGCTTTTGGGTGCATCAAAAACATTGGTTCAATTTTCACATCAAAGCCACTAAAATGATAATCTTGTATCATTCCAACTATTTCAAACTCACGCTCATTACTCCAACCAATTTTAGCTTTTTTTCCTATAGGGTTATCATAAACTCCTATTCGTTTAGCTAACGTTTCATTAACAATAATTTTATTAATAGTATCGGATGCAAATTTTTCTGAAAAAGACCTCCCTTTCAACACTTTAATGCCAGCAAAATCTAAATAATTATAGTCTGATAAATTTACTGCTGCAGAAAAGCCAGGTACTTCTTTATACTGAAAATCTGTTCCATTTATATATCCCTTTCCTGGTACAAATAAACTATATGAAGCTTCCATTACATTAGGGTTCTTGACAATTTCTTTTTTAAATAATTCATATTTTGCATATTCATTTCCTATTCTATTAATTTTAATAGCCACAATTTGTTCTTTACTAAAACCTACATCTTTATTGATTATAAACTGCATTTGTACCTGAATAATCAACATACCAATCAAGAAAAAACCAGAAATCAAAAACTGTATTCCTAACATTACATTACGTGCAAAAACTCCTTTTTTACTCTTAGAGAAGCTACCTTTTAGCACTTCTATAGCTTTAAAATTTGATAAGTATAACGCAGGAATACTTCCTATAAATAATGATACTAAGACAACAATTAAAAAAACAATACTTAACACTTTTGTATTTAAAATTGACATATCTGTTTTTACGAATTGATTGAAATAAGGTAAGATTAATTCAACTAAAATCAGTGCAAAAACAAACGAAATGAATACTTGTAAAACAATTTCAGATATGTATTGTAAAATGAGTTGTTTTTTAGATAAACCAAGTGTTTTTTTTACTCCAACCTCTTTTGCTCTCTGTGTTGCTGAAGCTGTTGAAAGATTGATAAAATTAACACAAGAGATTAGAATTAATAAAATTGAAAGTCCTAATAAAACATATAATAACTGTTTATTTCCTTTCCCTTCAGGACCTCCATCTAGCAAAACCGTTTGCAATCGTAGATCTGCTAATTTTGCATAACGAACCGTCATAAAACCCAGTCTTTTTTCGTATTCTTCTATCGTAATTCCTCCTTCTTTAGCATGAGGCTTGTGTCTTCTTTCAATAATTACATTGTTCATTTTTTTAGACACCTCTTTTATATCTGTATCTGGTGTAAGTTTACAGAACATAGCATACATGAAATTTCCCCAATGATTTTTCGGTAATGGATTTTCAAATTGTAACACAACCTCTGGTTGGTAATGTGATTTACCAGAAATTGTATAAACAACAGCAACAATACATTCTCTGTTATTGATGGTTACTGTTTGGCCTACTCCACTTTCATTTCCAAATAGTTTATTAGAAAACTCTTTAGACAATGCTACTTGATTTCTAGTTTTTTCAAAACTACTATAAGAACCAGCCTTTATTTTAAAAGGGAAAAAAGCAAAGAAATTAGGCTCTGAAACTGCAATTTTCTCTGAATACATTTTATTCCCATCATGATCAACAATGAAATCTCTGTAAAAATGATCTACCATTAAAACATCTTCTACCTCCGGTATATCGGATTTAAACACTACAGCTTGTGCTGGTGTTCCCACAGACCATGTTCCGTTACGATCTGTATGATTGTAAATACGATAAACATCATCTTTATTTGGGTTCCATTTATTGTAACTCTTTTCCTCATTTATGTATAATAAAACTATGATGAGTCCAGCCAAACCAAGGGTTAATCCGCTAATATTTACGAGAGAGTTTAACCAGTTTTTTTGTAGATTTCTAAAAAATATTTTAAACCATGTTTGTAGCATTTCTTTTTCGTTTTTGAATTACTAAATATTATTATTGAACTAATAAATCTACTTTACGATCGTTCACTTTTTCTGCAACAATTTCTCCATCTTTCAGGGTAATAATTCTCGAGGAAAATTGAGCATCATATCCTGAGTGAGTTACCATTACAATGGTTGACCCTGTAGCATGTAGTTCTGATAATAGTTCCATCACATCATTACCACTTTTACTATCTAAGTTTCCTGTTGGCTCATCTGCTAAAATTAATTTCGGATTGGTTACCAAAGCTCTTGCTACAGCAACACGTTGTTGTTGTCCACCAGATAATTGTAACGGAAAGTGTTTTGCTCTATGCGCGATACCAATACGCTCTAAAATTTCGTTAACGCGTTTTTTGCGTTCAGATGATTTCACTTTGTTATAGATCAAGGGTAATTCTACATTTTCAAAAACCGTTAGTTCATCAATTAAATTAAAGTTCTGAAACACAAATCCGATGTTGGCTTTACGCAAACCAGCTCGTTCTTTTTCCATTTTTTTTGCAACTTCAGTTCCATCAAACAAATAACTACCGTTATTGGGTGCATCTAGCAATCCAATGATATTTAATAAGGTTGATTTCCCACAACCAGAAGCTCCCATTATCGACACAAACTCACCTTCTTTTACTTCTAAACTTAAATTGTTTAATGCTGTTGTTTCTACTTCTTCCGTTCTGTATACTTTTACGATGTCTGTTATTTTTATCATTCTATTATATTTTTTAATATTCTTATTTTTATTATTTCAATCGCTTTTATTATTTAATATTAATCTCTTCAACTTCTTTAAAGTCATCATAATTTGATGTAATTACCTTATCCCCTTCTTGCAAACCTTCTAAAACCTCGTAATAAAAAGGATTTTCACGTCCAATTCTCACTTTTCTTTTAACCGCTTTATTCTCAGAATTTAAAACAAAAACCCATTTTCCATTTGAGCTTTGATAAAACAATCCTTTTGATAATAATAAAGCTTTACTATTTCCTGATAAAAACACCTTAGTGTTTAAACTCATTCCTCGTTTAATTCCTGCTGGAATAGTGTCTTGTTTAAATTTTAACTCTACTCTAAACTGTCCATTTACTACTTCTGGAAAGATTTTATTAAGAACAATATCATAGTTTTTTGAATTCACTGCTACTCTACCATTAACATCTTCACGTAATTTAGAAATATAATATTCGTCAACACTTGCAACCAATTTATATCCGTCTAAAACATTTATTTTCCCAACAGATTGACCTTGATTATAACTCTCCCCTAAAATCGGATTAAACGAAGATAATTGACCTGTTACTGGAGCTTTTACTGTAAAATTCTCTTTATTTCTACGCAGTAACTCCAAGCTTTTTTGCATGTTATTAATAGATATATTTATGTGTGATAATTGTGTATCTCTACTCTTTTTTTCTTCTGAAACACTCTTTTTAATTACACCATTTCTTTTCTTTTGAAATTGATATGCTTGTGTAGATTTTTGATAATCATTTTTTGCAATTACCTCTTTACTATACAAAGTTGTGTCTAACACATATTGTCGTTCAGCATTTTTAAAATCATTATTAATACTCAACAATTGTTGATCTAAACTTAATTGTTGATTTTTGATATTCATTCTAATATTTCTCAAATTATTTATCTGTTCAACAATAGCCGTTTCTTGAGTTAAATAATTTAATTCTGCATTCGGATTATACACACGCAACAACGGAGTTCCCTTTTTAACCGTTTGTCCGCTTTCTACAAAAACTTCAGCAACCGAACCTCCTTGAATTACATTCACAAATACAGATGTTTTTGGCTCAACAGTACTATTAAACAATACAACATCTTCAAAGTCTCCGCGAGAAACTTCACGAATAGTAACATTATTCCGTTCTAAATTCACCTGTTTTTTTCGTGTTAAGTTCATCAGGATAACACCTAATAAAACTATAGTTGGAATTCCCCAGACTAACATCTTTTTAGTTTTTTTGTTTTTAGGTTGAATTATTTTGTCCATTATTATTTTTATTTGATTTAGCTAATGCCATTTATATGCCAGCCAAAAACAAAATTATAAAACATTGTTTTTTAGTTATTTAAATTTAAAATTTAAAATTATAGTGTTCAAAAACGAACATTTTTTTGTTCATTATCAAACAACATTGTAACTATGTAGTATGAGAAAAAAAGAAGCTACCATTTTAATTGCCGATGACGACGATGACATTCTGTTTTCTGCTCGAATTAGTTTAAAAAAGTATTTCACAGATATTATTACGGTGAATAGCCCTAAGAAAATCAGTAATATTTTAACTGAAAAAACTGTAGATGTAGCGCTTTTAGACATGAATTATCGTATCGGTTTTGAGGACGGAAAAGAAGGTTTGTATTGGTTAAAACACATCAAAGAAATCAGTCCGGAAACTACTGTTATTTTAATGACCGCTTTTGGTAGTGTTAATTTAGCTGTGGATGCCATTAAACAAGGTGCTACTGATTTTATTCTTAAACCTTGGAATACTGAAAAGCTATATGGAGTTGTAAATGCAGGTGTAGAATTAGCGCGTTCAAAACGAAAAACATCACAATTAGAAACTGTTCAACAGCAACAAGACAAAGATTTTCATCAACAAACCGAACATATTATTGGTAACTCTTCTGCTATGCAAGCTGCTATCAAATTAGTTCATAAAGTTGCACCAACAGACGCAAATGTGTTGATTTTAGGTGAAAACGGAACAGGTAAATATGTGTTTGCAAAAGAAATTCATTTACAATCAAATAGAAAAAACCATCCTTTTATTCATGTAGATTTAGGAGCATTAAATGAAAATTTATTTGAAAGTGAACTTTTCGGGTATATTAAAGGTGCGTTTACCGACGCGCAAAAAGATACTATTGGTCGTTTTGAACTTGCTAAAGGCGGAACCATTTTTTTAGATGAAATTGGAAACCTACCACTGCATTTGCAATCAAAACTGTTGACTGTTATTCAGAATAGAAAAATAACACGTTTAGGAGAAGGAAGTGAACGTAAAATTGATGCTCGAATTGTTTGTGCAACAAATGCTCCTGTACATCAAATGGTGGAGGAACAAACTTTTCGACAAGATTTATTATTTCGAATTAATACAATTGAATTAAACTTGCCTCCTCTTCGTGATCGTATTGAAGATGTCGATTTATTAGCGAATCATTTTTTGAACAAACTCAATAATAAATACCGAAAAAATATCACCGGATTTTCTTCTGAAGCCAAAAAAGCACTTAAAAATTACAAATGGCCCGGGAACATTCGAGAAATTGAACATGTTGTTGAACGTGCTGTGATTATAACTGAGAATACTGAGATTCAATCACATGAATTACATTTTTCTAGCCAGAAATTAGACGTAACTTTAGGCAAAAATCTCAATTTGGAAGAAACTGAAAAATTACTCATTCAACAAGCTTTACAAAAACACCAAGGTAATATTTCAAGAGCAGCAAAAGACTTGGGTTTAACACGTGCTGCACTATATAGAAGATTAGAAAAACATCAACTATAAATGGGAAAATCGCAGTATTTTAAATTAATAATTAGAATTTTATTAATCTCCATAAATAGCGTAATTGTCTTCTACAGCTACCAAAATAGCTACATAATGAATACAATTGGTTTCTCTCTTCTATTAATATTTCAAGTTTTTTCATTAATGGAATATTTAAAAAAATCATTTGCTGATATCGAAAAATCGATAGATTGTTTGTTATACGACGATTATTCGAACACAATTTCTGCCGAGAAAAGGAAAAATTCATTACATAATAAAACAGCGTTATTGTTAGAAAAGCATCGAAAGAAAAGTTTACAACAAACTTCTGAAGAACTTATTTTTACAAATATAATTGAGAGTTTAAGTATTGGAATTCTTATTCTTCGGAAAGATCAAAATGAACAGATCGAAGTTTTTCAATTAAATAAAGCTTTTGTTGATTTTTTAAAAATACCCAAATTTTATAATTGGAATTTATTGCAATCGAAATTAGGATTATTAACTGATTTAATTTTGGATTGGAAATCCATAAAACATACAATTTCACTAAACATCAACGATGAAAAAGAGAGTTTTTTCTTAAAAACCTCAATGACACAAACAAATGAATATCAATATTTAATTGTGTCTTTAGAAACTATCCAACAATTGATTGACAAGAAAGAAAAAGAGGCTTGGTATAAATTAATGAATGTGATGTCTCACGAGATTATTAACACAATTACACCAATTAGTAGTTTAGCAGAAAACTTAGACGATTTACTACAAGAAGAAACTGATGAAGATACAATTGAAGAACTTTCTCAAGGTTTAAAAATCATAAAAAAACGTTCATACCATCTAACATCATTTGTAGACACTTATAGAAAGTTGGCAGAACTTCCGTTACCTCAAAAAAACAAATTTAATTTAACAGAATTAGTTACAAATACCTTAGGCTTATTTCAACAAGAATTTACTTCAAAAAATATTCAAGTAGAATTCAATGTTGATAAAAACTATTATATAAAAGCCGATAAACAGCAAATTGAACAAGTAGTTATCAATTTACTTTCTAATTGTTTATATGCACTTGAAAAAACTTGTAAACCAAAAATAATTATTGACATTTCTCAAGAAAAAACACGTACACATTTGTCTATAACAGATAACGGAATTGGAATTCCTGAAGACATAAAAGAGAATATTTTTATTCCTTATTTCACTACTCGTAAGAATGGTTCGGGTATTGGTTTAACATTATCAAAAAGTATTATTGAAGCTCATAATGGACGTATTGATTTTGTATCTAAAAACAATAAAACTCAATTTTTAATTACTTTCTAGCCCTCATTTTATCATCTATATAGGGGTTTAAAGATTAACATGTAAGCAATTTCAATACAAAAGGGAACATTGTTGAAAATGAAAACATAAAAGAATAACACATGTAACCTATTAGATCCATACAAAAAAAGTACCTAATACCTATACAAATAATCTAGATCAGGGATATTTATAAGTAAAATAATAATAGGTATAAGTTTATGGTTTTTAACTAAGATATTTTTGTAGCAATTAAATTACAAAAAATGAAAACAATAGATAAAACAAAACCTATTTTAGTAACAGGAGCTACTGGATATATTGCTAGTTGGTTAGTAAAAAAACTTTTAGATGAAGGTTTAACGGTGCATGCAGCAGTTCGTAATCCAAATAATGATACAAAAACGAAACCTCTTAACAAGCTTGCTGCTAATACAAAAGGTAAAATAAAATATTTTAAAACCAATCTTTTAGTTAAAGGAAGTTATAATGAGGCAATGAAAGGATGTGAGTTGATATTTCACACAGCTTCACCATTTAAAACAAAAATAAAAGACCCACAAAAAGAATTAATTGATCCAGCATTACTGGGAACGATCAATGTTTTAGGAGAAGCAAACAAACATGACAGCGTAAAACGCATAGTACTTACAAGCAGTTGCTCTGCAATAGGCCATGATGCCAGTGCACGTCTAAAGTCTAAAAATCAGGAATTAACCGAAGAAAATTGGGAGGAAACAGCATCACTTTCATATCAACCTTATGCTTATTCAAAAATGTTAGCAGAGAAAGAAGCTTGGGAAATATTTAAATCACAGAACAAGTGGGATCTGGTAGTAATAAATCCATGCTTAGTTATGGGTCCAGCGCTAAATGGCGTGGCAAATACCTCTACAAGTATTAGTATATTAAAAATGTTTGGCGATGGTACTTTAAAAAATGGCGTTCCAAACAGCGGAACCGGAGTTGTAGATATTCGTGATGTAGCACAAGCCCATTACAATGCTGGTTTTATACCATCTGCATCTGGTAGATATATTGTGGCAGGTACAAATACCAGTTTTCTTGAAATGTCTCAAATTTTATACAAAAAATTTGGAGATTCCTATAAAATACCTACCAAAATATTACCAAAATGGCTGATCATGATTATTGGTCCTTTAATAGATAATCAAATATCAAGGAAGTGGGTTAGAAATAATGTGAATGTAGATTGGAAAGCAAACAACTCAAAAAGTATTCGAGAATTAAATATGAAGTATCGACCTTTGGAAGAAACTATGATCGATGCTTTTCAGTATTTAATAGATAGCAAAATAATAGGAAATTGATTTTAATGAAAGATTTACAAGTTATAAATACAATATCTGAGGTACATTCAGTAATAAAAGTTACAAAGTCAAAACATCCACTTCTCTCTATATTGAAATTTGAAGAAATTGAATTTAATCAATTCGCAGATGGAATGAGGGCTCGTATTGATTTGTATCAAATTTGGATGAAAGAAGGTGTCAATTGTCAATTGGGATATGGTCGCAGTATTTATGATTTTACTGATGGTACATTAGCTTTTTTAAAACCTGGGCAAGTACTTACTTCTCTAGATGCACAAAATAGTACCGAATCAAAAGGCTTTTTAATTTTAATTCATCCAGATTTAATTAGGAAATCGCCTATTGGTAAATCGATAAATCAATATGCCTTTTTCGATTATGAAACAACAGAAGCCCTTCACGTTTCTGATTCAGAAAAAATAACATTGACTGAAATTATTAACAACATTACTATTGAAATTAATCAGAATATTGATAAACATAGTCAGAGTTTGATTAACTCAAACCTAGAACTGTTTTTGGGGTATTGTCTACGATTTTACGATCGCCAATTTTATACTAGAACAAATCATAATCAAGATGTAGTTACAAAATTACAGAGCTTTTTAGCTGAATATTATCAAACGAAAAAGCCTTTAAATGATGGAATTCCCACTGTTGCTTCATGTGCCACTTATCTACATATGTCTCCAAATTATTTAAGTGATTTATTGAGAAAGGAAATAGGTAAAAATTCTCAAGAGTTTATCCGAGATTTTGTAGTGGACAAAGCTAAGGACTTATTACTGGGTACTTCAGAACCACTTAGTCAAATAGCATATGCTTTCGGATATGAATATCCGCAACATTTTACTAAAGTATTCAAAAGAAAGACTGGATTGTCGCCAAGTGTTTATCGGCAATTAAATTAATTTTAGATAAAAATCATGAAGCAAGGAGAGATTATACTTACTAAATGAACTACTATCTACAAAAAAACAGCATGATATTTTAATTATTTACACAATAAAAATAACAGCATTCAATTCTTAATAATTTTCTAATTCCTTTTTAATATCCTACTGAAAACAAAAAAGCCTCACTATTTCTAGTGAAGCTTTAAGTGAGCCCGATAGGATTCGAACCTATGACCGCCTCCTTAGAAGGGAGGTGCTCTATCCAGCTGAGCTACGAGCCCGTAGTTTTTATGTTTCTACGAAAACAGTGTCGGGGTGGCAGGATTCGAACCTGCGACCTCCGCGTCCCAAACGCGGCGCGATAACCGGGCTACGCTACACCCCGATGGTTATCTTTTTTCTTTGCGGAGAGTGTGGGATTCGAACCCACGCGACAGTTACCCGTCGACAGTTTAGCAAACTGCTCCATTAACCACTCTGGCAACTCTCCTCAACTCTTAAAGAGTTAAAAATTGCGAGTGCAAATGTAAGGGTAGAAATACAATCTCGCAAATATTTTTTATAAAAAAAACACTTAATCTGGGTACTCTACACGTAAGTGATAGATATTCATTAGTTTATTCTTTATAACTTTTTTAATTTTTTCAATTTCTCTAAACGTAATATCCGAATTTATGAATTGATTGTCTCCTTTTTGCTTCTCTACAATTTTATCTATTAAAGAATCTATGGAATGTGCTGTTGGATTTTTCAAACTCTTTGACGCTGCTTCTGCTGCATCGCATATCATTAAAATAGCTGTCTCCTTTGAAAAAGGAATAGGTCCTTGATATTGAAACTTTCTAACATCTATTTTTTCATCAGGATTGTTATTTTCTTCTTGCTTATAAAAATAATACACTAAGCTTGTACCATGATGGGTTCTAATAAAATCAATAATTCTATCAGGAACATTATTCTTCTTAGCAATTTCTATTCCTTTTATGACATGATCTAAAATGATACGAGCACTATCTTTTGGCGACAAATCATTATGTGGATTTACTCCTGTTGACTGATTCTCTGTAAAATACATAGGGTTTGTCATTTTACCAATATCATGGTATAATGCCCCTGTACGTACCAACATAGAGTTTGCTCCTATTTCATTTGCTGCTGCTTCTGCTAAATTGGCTACTTGCATAGAATGTTGAAACGTTCCTGGTGCTTTTTCATTTAAATCTCGCAGTAATTTTGAGTTTGTATTCGATAATTCCAAAAGGGTAACATCAGAAACTAATCCGAAGACTTTTTCATAAAAATAAATAAAGAATACTGCTAAGAAAGACAACAATCCATTAGCTGCAAATAAGATAAAATACGTCCAATTTAAATTGTTTGCGTTTCCTTCTTTAATTATCGAAAAAGCAAAATAGGTTAACATATAGATTAACGTAATTTGACCAATTGAAATAAATAAGTTTGCTCTTTTATAAAGCTCTGAGACGGTTAAAATAGTTACAATTCCTGCAATGATATGTAAATAAATAAACTCGAAACTGTTTGGTACAATAAAACCAAGTAACAAAACTGTTAACACATGTGTAAACAGTCCTAAACGCGCATCAAAAAAAGCTTTTAATACTATGGGTAAAATACTTAACGGAACTACATATACATAGTCAGAATTGTACTTAATCACTAATGTTTGAATGAAGATTAGCAAGAAAACATTGAAAAAGATGAAGGTTACTTTATTGTTATCGTTAAATATTTCAAGTCTGTATTTTTTCAAAAACAACAACAACATTAACAAAGCTAACGAGACTAAGACAGTATACCCAAAAACAATCCAATTATAATTAGACTTTGTCCAAATTTGAGATTTTGACGCTACTTCAAATGATTTTAACACACTAAAGCTTTTTCCTTCTACAATATCTCCTTTAAGTATTATTAGCTCTCCTTTAGAAATTTTACCCTTCGTGTATGAAATTCCTTTCAGTGCTTCGTTTAATTCTTTCTGAGTAAAATCAGAATCGAAAGTTACATTGGGTTTTAATATTTCTGATAATATATTAAACGTATAATTTCTTCCGTAGAATTTTGGAAAACTCTCTACTCCTTTTGTTATAATTGGCAATACTTGATTAGATTGTACCATTCTTGAAAAAGCAATATTCTCTATTGCATTTCCTTTTCGAATATTAATTATGGAATTTTCAGATATGATTTTACCTTTACTTGCTTCATCTATAAATCCATATTTATAAATATCCTCTATAATATCTTTTCCATATTTTGTAAGTTTATTAATATCTCTCGTAGATAAACTATCCGAAGGAATTAATAAATTCATTTGAGAAACAAACTCTTTTGCAACCTCTTCTTTAGTAGCTGTATTGAAAACAAAATACTGGTTTGAATTTGATTCTATTTCTTCTTTTTCAACAGCTATTTCTGCATCTGTTTTCTGAATAGCAAAATCAAATGGAGCGTATAAATTATCATACTGCCAAGGTTTACCTTGAGAATAATCATACTTAAATTGACCTCCTTTTGGAAATAAGTATACAATAGCAACTGCTGTAATTAAAAACAACAAAGCTTTATAAAAGGATGCGTTATTTTTATATAATATATTAATTAATTTATCCATTATTTATGTTTGGGGATGTAAATATAACCTTTTGGAATTATTTGAGTACTTGCTATAAAATGGTTATTTTCGCAAGACAATTTTTAAATACAAACACACAAATATGAAAGAAGTAGTTATCGCATCAGTTGCAAGAACCCCAATTGGAAGCTTTTTAGGTACTTTATCTACTATACCAGCCCCAAAATTAGGCGCAATCGCTATAAAAGGTGCTTTAGATAAAATTAACCTAAAACCAGAAATGGTCGAAGAAGTTTTTATGGGAAATGTGGTATCTGCTGGGTTAGGCCAAGCACCAGCGCGTCAAGCAGCTATTTATGCTGGAATTCCAAATACTGTGCCTTGTACTACCGTAAATAAAGTATGTTCATCTGGTATGAAATCGATTATGTTAGCAGCGCAAACAATTGCTTTAGGCGATGCAGAAATCGTAGTAGCTGGTGGTATGGAAAATATGAGTTTAATTCCACATTATCAACACGCTAGAATGGGTTCTAAATTCGGACCAATAAAAATGGAAGACGGAATGCAAAAAGACGGTTTAGTTGACGCATACGAACAAGTAGCAATGGGTGTTTGCGCAGATGAATGTGCTACTGAATATAAGTTTTCTAGAGAAGATCAAGATGCTTTTGCTGTAGAATCTTACCATCGTTCTGCAAAAGCATGGAGTGAAGGAAAATATGCAGATGAAATTGTGCCTGTAGAAGTGCCTCAACGTCGTGGGGAGCCTTTAATTTTTGCTGAAGATGAAGAATATAAGAACGTGAAAATGGATAAAATCCCTAGTTTACGTCCCGCATTTACAAAAGAAGGAACCGTTACGGCGGCTAATGCTTCTACCATTAATGATGGTGGAGCTGCGTTAGTACTAATGTCTGCCGATAAAGCAAAAGAATTAGGTATTACTCCCTTAGCAAAAATTAGAAGCTATGCAGATGCTGCGCAAGAACCAAAATGGTTTACAACTGCGCCAGCAAAAGCACTACCAAAAGCATTATCAAAAGCTGGTCTTGCTATTGATGATGTTGATTATTTTGAATTAAATGAAGCATTTGCTGTTGTTGGTTTAGCTAATATGAAAATTTTAGGATTGTCTACCAATAAAGTAAATGTGAACGGTGGAGCTGTTTCTTTGGGACATCCATTAGGAGTTTCTGGAGCAAGAATTATAATTGCTTTAACCTCTATCTTAAAACAAAATAACGCTAAAATTGGTGCTGCCGGTATTTGTAATGGTGGTGGTGGTGCCAGTGCAATGGTTATTGAAAGAATTTAATTTTATTAAAACTTCTGTATTGTTCGGAATTTGTAATTTAAGTATTGTGCCGATGCGTTTATTAGCTTCGGATGCTTCGGAAATGGTTAATCAAGTTGTTTTTGGTGAACATTTTGAAGTATTAGAGAAAGATAAAAAGTGGAGTAAAATTCGTTTAGCTTTTGATAGTTACGAAGGTTTTATTGATAATAAACAATACGAAGAAATATCACGTGAAGTTTATCAACAATTATCTACCGAGAAAAAGAATTATGCAGGTAATTTGATAGATTTTATCACTGATGATAGAAACAACCTAACAACTATTCCGTTAGGTGCACATCTTCCTTTTTATGATCAAAATTCCTTTAAAATTAATACTACAACTTTTTTATACGATGGCAAAGTTTGTAATGAAATTTTACCTAAACCGGCTATCATAGAAAAAGCTTATTTATTTTTAAACGTTCCCTATTTATGGGGTGGTAAAACTCCTTTTGGAATTGACTGCTCAGGTTTTACACAAACTGTCTATAAACTTTGCGGTCATAATTTACTTCGTGATGCTAAACAACAAGCTTCTCAAGGGGAAGTTTTAAGTTTTATTGAAGAAAGCGAACCTGGTGATTTAGCTTTTTTCGATAATGAAGAAGGAAATATTACGCATGTAGGCATTATTATGAATGATTATAATATTATTCACGCTCATGGTAAAGTCCGTATTGACAAATTAGATCATAGTGGAATTTATAATGTAGACACACAACAACATTCTCATAAACTGAGAGTCATAAAAAAAATGGTGTAAATAAAAAAACCGAAACATAATGTTTCGGTTTTTTTATTCATTGTTGTTTAGAACTATTGCATCGATTTGTACAAATCTCTAAACTCTTTAGCCTTATCAGACATTTCTAGAACTTCATAAATACTCATTAACGTTCTAACAGAATCAGCATTTCTATTTAAACTATCTGCTTTTTCTAAATAAGGTAAAGCTTCTTTGTAAACTTGTTTTTGTTGAGCAGCTAATTCATCATACTTTTTAAAGTTAGATAAATTTTTATTCATTTCTTCAACTATTTTTTTGTCCTTATCTAAGGTAGCTACAGCTAAATTCATATATGCATCAGCATAATCTGGTTTTAACTCAATCGCTTTTCTGTAATAGCCTTTTGCTTCCTCTACTCTATCTTGGTTAAAGTTAACCACTCCAAGATTATAATACAAAGTAGGATTCTCAGGATCTAATGCAATAGCTTCGCTCATCAATTCTCCAAACTTATCCATTTTTTTAAGCTTAATATACATATCTGCTTCATTTAATAATAAGTTTAAATCTTTTGGATTTGCTTTACGAGCTTCAGCTAATGCTGCAATTGCTTCGTCTGTTTTTCCTTGCTCTTTTAAAATTAAAGCAATATTTTTAACAATAGTTGCTGATTTACCCTCACTTGCAATTACATCTGGCTTAATATATTCTCCAGATTTAACCATTAAATCTCTTTGAGATTTAGAACCTAAATTTTCAACTTCTCCTGTAGACTTCTTAGTAGCTACATATTGGGTTTCTATTCCTGTATATCCTATCTTTCTTAATTCTTTATAATACTTTAATGCCGCATCATAATCTTTGGCTTGTGTTGCGCTTACCGCTGCATTAAATGCAAAAGCAGTATCTTTTGGACTTAATTTATAAGTTAGATAAAATTTTTCTGCTGCGCCTTTATAATCCTCTTTATTGTTATATAAATCTACTGCTTCGTTAGAAACATTTTGAGTCATTACGCCAACAATTGCAGCTACGTTTGAAGAATACAGATTCTTACCAGACTGCTTTTCAAAAGCTAACAACTGATTAAATGCATCAGCAGCAGCAGTATATTTTTTTTGGCCTGATAAAGCTTTACCTTTTAAAAAGTAAAATTTAGATTTATACTTATCATCTGCATTAGCTATTAATCCTTCTACAGAATTGATAGTCGAAAGAGCACCTGCAAAATCATTGCTTTTAATTGCTTTTTCGGCTTCTTTCAATTCTTTTTTTTGCGCAAAAGAACTAATGGTTAGTAAACCTAAAGAAAGGGCTAAAACTTGTTTTTTCATTTTAGTTATTGTTTAATTTATTGTTATTCTTGATTTTCGTTTGTTCCATTTTCATTTTCCATGCCATTTTCACTCTCTTCTTCACTTTCTTCTTCTCGCATTACTTTAGCTACCGCTGCAATACTATCATCTCCTTTGATATTGATAAGCCTTACACCTTGTGTTGCACGCCCCATAACACGTAAATCTTCCACAGCCATACGAATAGTAATTCCAGATTTATTAATAATCATTAAATCGTTAGAGTCATCTACATTCTTGATTGCTACTAAATTACCTGTTTTTTCTGAAATATTCAATGTTTTAACTCCTTTTCCTCCACGATTCGTAATTCGGTAGTCCTCTAGCTTAGATCGTTTTCCGTATCCTTTCTCTGAAACTACTAAAATGTTACTTTCCATATCATTTACAGACACCATTCCGATAACTTCATCTTTTTCATGTTGTAAAGTAATACCACGAACTCCAGATGCTGTTCTTCCCATTGGTCGTGTTTTCTCTTCTTCAAAACGAATTGATTTACCAGATTTTAAAGCTAACATTACTTGGCTATCTCCAGTCGTTAACTTCGCTTCTAATAACTCATCTCCTTCTTTAATGGTAATTGCATTAATTCCATTTGCTCTTGGACGAGAGTATTGTTCTAGAGGAGTTTTCTTAACTTGACCTTTTTTAGTAGCCATAATTACATAGTGGTTATTGATGTAATCTTCATCTTTTAAATCACCTGTAACTAAGAATGCCTTTACTTTATCATCTTGCTCAATATTGATAAGGTTTTGAATCGCTCTCCCTTTTGTATTTTTCCCTCCTTCAGGTATTTCATACACGCGCATCCAAAATACTTTTCCTTTTTGCGTGAAGAATAACATATGTTGATGGTTAGTCCCAACAAATAAATGTTCTAAGAAATCCTCATTACGCGTCGTAGCTCCTTTTTGTCCACGTCCTCCTCTATTTTGAACTTTGTATTCATCTAAATTAGTACGTTTAACATAACCTGCATGAGAAATAGTTACTACTACTTTAGAATCTGGAATCATATCTTCGATACTCATGTCTCCTCCAGCATACTCTATTACAGAGCGACGATCGTCACCATACTTATCTCTAATCTGAATCAATTCATCAGTTATGATCTGATAACGTCTTGGTTCGTTTGCTAAAATATCTTTTAAGTCTATAATTGTAGCCATTATTTCCTCATATTCAGCACGTAACTTATCTTGCTCTAGTCCTGTTAACTGGCGTAAACGCATTTCTACAATGGCTTTTGCTTGAATTTCAGTTAATTCGAAGCGTTCCATTAACTTTTCACGTGCTTCATCTGCATTACTAGATCCTCGAATAATAGCAATTACTTCATCAATATTATCAGAAGCAATAATTAATCCTTCTAAAATATGTGCACGAGCTTCAGCTTTTTTCAATTCAAATTCTGTTCTACGAACAACAACTTCATGACGATGCTCTACAAAATAATGAATTAATTGCTTTAAGTTTAATTGCTCTGGACGACCATTTACTAACGCAATATTATTTACACTAAACGATGTTTGTAATTGTGTATACTTAAATAATTTATTAAGAACGATATTCGGAATCGCATCACGTTTTAATACGTATACAACACGCATTCCTTTTCTATCAGATTCATCACGAATACTTGCAATTCCTTCTAATTTTTTGTCGTTAACTAAATCTGCAGTTTTTTTAATCATTTCTGCTTTGTTAACCTGATAAGGAATTTCAGTAACTATAATACACTCACGGCCTTTTACTTCTTCAATAGTAGCTTTAGCACGCATAACAATACGACCACGACCGGTATGAAATGCATCACGAACACCATCGTACCCATAAATAATTCCACCTGTTGGGAAATCTGGAGCCTTTACGTGTTGCATTAACTCGTCGATCTCTATATCTCTATTCTCGATATAAGCGATAGTACCATTTACAACTTCTGTTAAGTTGTGAGGTGCCATATTGGTAGCCATACCAACCGCAATACCTGAAGCTCCGTTTACTAATAAGTTAGGGATACGTGTTGGTAAAACGGTAGGTTCTTGTAAAGTATCATCAAAGTTTAACTTATGATCTACAGTATCTTTTTCAATATCAGCCAACATATCTTCTGATATTTTTTGCATACGCACCTCAGTATAACGCATTGCTGCAGGACTATCACCATCAACAGAACCAAAGTTCCCTTGCCCGTCTACCATCATGTAACGAACACTCCAATCTTGCGCCATACGCACCATTGAATCGTAAACAGAAGTATCTCCATGTGGGTGATACTTACCTAACACTTCCCCAACAATTCTTGCTGATTTTTTATACGCTCCAGTAGCTTTAATTCCTAATTCGTGCATACCAAATAACACTCTACGATGCACGGGTTTTAAACCATCACGAACATCTGGTAAGGCTCTTGATACAATCACCGACATCGAGTAATCGATGTAAGCTGATTTCATTTGCTCTTCAATGTTAATTGGAATCAACTTTTCGCCGTCTGCCATATATCTCTTTTTAAAATATTAGTACTCATTTTCGTTAAAAAAGTGAATTCTATTCAAGATAAAATTCACTTTAAAACATGCCCCTAAAAGCATCTTTTCTTAAAACATTGCAAGATATACTTTTTAGTAGGAACGCCCAAGGTTTATTGGTAATTATT
Organism: Tenacibaculum adriaticum; assembly: GCF_008124875.1. GTDB lineage: Bacteria > Bacteroidota > Bacteroidia > Flavobacteriales > Flavobacteriaceae > Polaribacter > Polaribacter adriaticus. Next base: position 530,631 of record NZ_VNIA01000003.1, on the reverse strand, counting down.
TAAAGGGAGTTATTAACAAATTAATTGATTTTTTAACATTTTTTTTCACTAAAAAAACACGCTTAAAAACGACTCTTTTTTACGCCAATATGACAGCAAAAAACAACTGGCATCCTTTTTGTGTTTTTCAATAAAAAATTCTCACTAACTTTACAACAGATAGAAATTTAGATTTATGGACGAAAATTTTTCACCCGAAGTTAGAGATGTAATCACTTTTAGTAAAGAAGAAGCATTACGCTTAGGACATGATTTTATCGGAACCGAACACCTTTTGTTAGGTTTGATTAGAAAAGGAGACGGAAAAGCAATCGAGATTTTAACTACCTTCGATGTAGATTTAAACTTGGTACGCAATAAATTAGAAAGACTAAACCCATCTACTCCTTCTTTTGAAGAAAGTCAAAAAAAGAGTTTACACTTAACTAGACAAGCAGAGAAAGCTATAAAAACAACGTTTTTAGAAGCAAAATTATATCATAGCGAAGCTATCGATACAGCTCATTTATTGTTATGTATTTTACGTAACGAAAATGACCCTACAACAAAATTATTGCAGAAATATGACGTAGATTACGATCAAGCAAAAGCATTGTATAAAGAATTACATGTTGCTGATGAAGATTTACCTATTAATCCAATTGCAGAAACTCCAAGTGATGACGATTTTTCTGAAGAAAAAGCAAATCCTTACGGGCAACAATCTCAAAAAGGAAAGCCTGCAAAGAAATCGAAAACACCTGTTCTCGATAATTTTGGACGCGATTTAACAGAACTTGCTGAAGCTGGAAAGCTTGACCCTGTTGTGGGCCGTTTAAAGGAAATAGAGCGTGTTTCTCAAATTTTGAGCCGTCGCAAAAAGAACAATCCAATGTTAATTGGAGAACCTGGTGTTGGTAAATCTGCCATCGCCGAAGGTTTAGCCTTGCGAATTGTGAACAGAAAAGTATCAAGAATTCTATTTGACAAACGCATTGTTTCTTTAGATTTAGCAAGCTTAGTTGCTGGCACAAAATACCGTGGACAGTTCGAAGAACGCATGAAGGCCTTAATGAATGAGCTTGAAAAAAACGACGATATTATTTTATTTATTGATGAAATTCATACTATTGTTGGTGCTGGTGGTGCAACAGGATCATTAGATGCTTCTAACATGCTTAAACCTGCGTTAGCTCGTGGAGAAATTCAATGTATTGGAGCCACAACCTTAGATGAATACAGAACTAATATTGAAAAAGACGGGGCTTTAGAGCGTCGTTTTCAAAAAGTAATTGTAGATCCAACAAGCGTTGAAGAAACCATACAAATTTTACACAACATTAAAGGAAAATATGAGGCACATCATCATGTAGATTTTACTGACGAAGCTATTGAAGCCTGTGTAAAATTAACCAACCGTTACATGACGGACCGTTTTTTACCAGACAAAGCTATTGATGCTTTAGATGAAGCGGGTTCTCGTATTCATATTACGAACATCATAGTACCTCAACAAGTATTAGAGTTAGAAGCAAAATTAGCTGAAATTCGCGATCGTAAAACCAAAGCCGTTAGCGGGCAAAAATATGAAGAGGCTGCAAAGCTTCGTGATGATGAAAAGAATATTGAATCTGCTTTAGAATCTGCTCAAAACCAATGGGAAGAAGATTCTAAATTACATCGTCAAGTTGTAACTGAAGACAATGTTGCTGAAGTAGTTTCGATGATGACAGGAATTCCTGTAAATCGTGTTGCTGAAGCAGAAAGCCATCGTTTAGCAGATTTACCAAACCTAATTAAAGGAAAAGTAATTGGTCAAGATGATGCTGTTACCAAAGTAGTAAAAGCTATTCAACGAAACCGTGTAGGATTAAAAGATCCTAACAAACCAATAGGGTCGTTTATTTTCTTAGGTTCTACTGGGGTTGGTAAAACACAATTGGCTAAAGTTTTGGCCCGTGAATTGTTTGATTCTGACGATTCTTTAATTAGAATCGACATGAGTGAATACATGGAAAAATTTGCGATTTCTCGTTTAATTGGTGCACCTCCAGGATATGTGGGTTACGAAGAAGGCGGACAATTAACCGAAAAGGTACGTCGCAAACCATACTCTGTTATTCTTTTAGATGAGATTGAAAAAGCGCATCCAGATGTATTTAACATGTTGTTACAAATCTTAGATGACGGACATATTACCGATAGTTTAGGTCGTAAAATCGATTTTAGAAATACGATTATTATCATGACATCTAACATTGGTGCTCGTAAAGTAAAAGACTTTGGTGCGGGTGTTGGTTTTGGTACTGCTTCTAAAAAAGAACAAGAAGACGCGCATACAAAAAGCATTATAGAAGGCGCTTTAAAGAAATCGTTTGCTCCTGAGTTTTTAAACCGTATCGACGATGTAATTATCTTTAATTCTCTAGAACGTGAAGATATTCATAAGATTATCGATATTGAGTTGAAAAAATTATTAGCGCGTATTTCAGATTTAGGGTACCATTTAAATTTAAGCGAAAAAGCAAAAGACTATATTGCAGACAAAGGTTTTGACAAGCAATATGGTGCACGTCCTTTAAAACGTGCCATACAAAAGTATATAGAAGATGCTTTAGCCGAAGAGATCGTAAGCGCTAAATTAGATGAAGGGGACACAATTTTTATGGATTTAGATGAGAAAGACAATAAGCTCACAATAAAAATTGAAAAAGGTGAAAAACCTAAAGAAACCCGAACCGAAATAGACGAAGAATAAAAAACCAAAATCCCGAGCAAATTGCTCGGGATTTTTTATTTCACCCAAAAAGTGGAAAACATTGTGAAAAACTTATTTTTAACCAAATTTCCTTACCTTTTCATTTTCACTATCTTAGTGAAAAATTGCTAGAACCTTATAATATCCCACTAAAATCTAGGGATATCCCAAATAAAGTTCTGCATATAACTAGTTACCCAACATACAAGACGAACATTGAGAAAAACGATTATCAATTATTATTATCGATTAATTTACGAGTTGAAAAACTGGAATTGGACAATGATTTGCTTGGGAATAATTTCCATCGAACTTGCCACTCTTCTGTTTATATCGTTAAAAAATAAAACTTCAGAACTTGGGTTTTCAAACAGTAGTCTTGAATTGATTTTAACAATCAACGGACTTTTTTCAGCGATTTTAGTCACTTACTTTTTTAACAGAATAACTTTCGTTTTGGATTTCAAAAAAGATACCTACAATGAGGCTGTCAAATTCTCACAAAAAATAACCGAATTTAGACGAGTATGTGATAAACTGACTCAATATTATAACGTTTGGGTTGATGACAAAGCCACTAAAAGTCTTTTGGAACATAACGAATACAAACACGTAGATTACATTCAATATAAAGGATTCTATAGGGATGATTATAAACCGAATAAAAAAAAATTAGAGATAATTGAAAGATTAAGAAAAGACGATAGATATAAAGAAGGGCTTTCGGACTTATTTCTTGGAATGATTAGTTTAGTTAGAAACAGAAAAAGTCGAGATATTAGAAGACCGAGTGAGCTTTACAAGGATTTTCAGAAAAAAAGGATTTATAATTTAGAGTATATTGAAAGATGTGTTGCTTGTGACTATGCAAGCTCACTTTGGTATTGGTTCAGCAAAGATTATCAAGTCATAAATTATAATGCACTTTCACAAGATTCAAAAGAATATATTCTAAATGCCTGTGGCAGGATTGACCAAAAATATGAAGAAATGGAGCTGAACAACAAATTAATGGCAGAGCTTTGTGACGACATGAATGAACATTATTTTAAGGAACTTTATCAATTGCTTCTTGACTTAAGAAAAGGTTTGTCAAATTTCAATTTATTGATATTTTCGATTCTAATTGCGAGTTTAATATTCGGAGTTTTGTTGCCATTCTTTGTTTACTTCATATTAGAAGAGTCGGAATTGAAAACAGTATTGACAAAAGCTCTAATTGGATTAAATTTTGGACTGTTATTTTTCTTTATTACTAATCTATACGGATTAGTCAAAAAAGAGATAACTTGGACATAAGTACGCTGGGTAACAATGTATTATATTAATTAACTAAATAAACCCTTATAAATAAAGGGTTTTAAAAGATTAATTAAAAAAGGGTACAACATAGGTATAACATTTTAACCTATCATTTGAAGTGATCTAAAAATATAAAAAAACCGCTTCTAAATTAATAGAAACGGTTTTAAATATGTATTTAAACTTAAAGTTATTAAGCTGCCGTACCAGAGCCTAAATACACACTATTCGATACTTGTGTACCATCAGCAGAAACAAACGCCATAAATAGCTCTACAGTATCTCCTGCATAGGTATTTGGTATAGTAATTACTTGAGAACCTACAGTTCTATCAGCACCATCAAGAATTGATACAGATTCTTTTTTACTTGGATTGTAAACTAATACCATCGCTTTATCAGTTGCATTTGCATTACCTTCTGCCGAGTTATCATCCCAATCAAAAGTTACTTGTCCTGGTGTTGCTAAATCGGTTGAACCATTTAAAACACTTGACAAAGAACCTCTACTTAATAAAGCTAAAGAATAATCGATTGTAAAGTTAGGTGCGATGCCTCCTACTGCATTATTTAACACATAAGACATTGCAGCATTAAATTCTGTTTTCTTAACAGCAAAAGCCTTATATCCAACTTTAATAAAATCGCTTGTCGCTTGAAGATACTCCAATGTAATAGTAAATTTATTACGCTGATTTACCTGTCCTTCTGTTCGTGGATTCGCCACGCTCGCTGGCTTAATTCTGATGTAGTCAATACCTTTCCAACTACCGCCAATAATACTACCTACCTTACCCGATAAGCTTCCTAGAATACCCTGTGGAATTTTTCCCATTTTTATAACAATTTAAAATTAATACTTGTTCGGACTTGGTACGGACTTGATATTGCTTTTAAACCTTGTTTTCGTTACTAATATAACGAGAATTATGCCATTCTGTTACTGTTTTAGGCTTGTCTGATGCCTTTGCATTATACTTCTTTTGTTTGCATTAGTTTGAAACAATTACGGATATATGCAACCTTTAAAACTGACATTTTATCAATGACATTTTGTAGCTCTTTTTCTTTTTTGCTTATAACCTCAACCGCTTTTATGTGTTTTTGCATCTGGTCGCTGACATTATGAGAGGATTTGACGGCTTTTTTAAGCGTGTTTCTGCAATCATCTACAGAAATAAACGGAATAACACTACCTTTTAAATAATAAGCGTAAAAACCGCCTATTTGTAACATCATAGATAAATGAAAAAGGGTGTTTTTCTCTGCTTCCGTTTTTGTGATTACTACAAAACAGTTAGGACAAGGATTTGAAAGCGGTTTTCCGCTGTTAAGTCCTTTGTTTAGGATAAAAAAATGAGGGTTCGAGTAGGTTCTTCCGATTTGGTGTGTTTTCAGTTCAAAATAAGACATAGCTATCCAATTAAAAGTTCGCTACGCTCACACATATTTTTTTTGAAAATGAAAAAGAAAAAAATTAAAAAAAGAAAGCCTTCCGCTTTGTGGCGTGGGTAAGGCTGTCAAGCTTTTTTTAAAAAAGTTTTTTAGGAATTTTAATGAAATAGAAAAAGCTAAAAGCAAAACGAAAAATTGCTTTGAAGTAGTAATAAAAAGTTTTTAAAAAAACCGTAGGCTTGAGCTTTATAGCCTTAAAGCGTGGGCTGTAGGAAGCCACATATATTTGCTATCTTTTATTAATTTAATGTTATTCCTGCCAATATAACTATTATAACAAGCATAATGATTGTGAAAAGTTTAGTGCCAAAAGAATCATCACCTTCAGGATTTTCGATTTTATTACCGTTTGCATCAATATCGTGAGGAAAGAATAAATCAAATAAATTTTCAATTATTTGTTTCATACTATAAATATAACTTTTCTGGGGAATTAACACTTAAAAAAATAGGTTTTAGTACCGTATTGCGCGTTGGATGAAGCGTTTGTATGGGTAGCGTTTTAAATAGTTGTTTGATAAAAACAGCATTTAAACAAGCTACTTATACAGGACTTTTAGACAATAGCTTATTGCTTTTTTGAGGTACGATAAAAAGTAATATGCTATGGCGTAGCACTAAACTTTATAAACCTATTTTTTTATAACCGCTAACTTGGGTGGTGGGGAAAAGAGGAAATAAAATACTAATGGTTTTTACCGTGACAATGTTTGAATTTTTTGCCGCTACCACAATGACAGGAATCATTTCTGCCTATTTTTTTGCGTGTATTAATTACTTGTTTAGGTTTAGACTCTTCAACAAAATCAAGTTTACCCTCTGAAGGAACACGAAAGCTAAATACAGTTTGACCACCTAAATTGGTTATTGCAAAATCACCACGTGAAATAATATCCATACCTATAAGTAAATCTGTACCATTTAATACACCTTCTGTAACTTTTATAAATTGAAATGCTACTTGATTAGGTAAAAATAAATTTATAGCATAGACATTAACAATAGCCTCACCGTTAGCGTGATAAACTTTAGCTTTACTTATAGGTTTTAAACCTAGCTTTAAAGCACAATCTTTACTAATTACAGTACCAGTAGCACCTGTATCCCATAAACCTGTAAATTGCTCAACTTTGGGATGTTTACCACCACTTAATGGGTCAAACGCCTGACATACACCGCAAGGTGTTTTTAAAACACGTAAAGTACCGTTTGATTTAAGAGTAAAGGATTTTGAAGCACTTTCCATAAATTAAACAAAACTTACACGTGAGTGGAATGATTGAGTGTAAGAATTGTCACCTGCTTCGCAAAATTGTATTAAAAATGTACCAGCTTCATATTTTTTTTCTGATTCAAAATAAGCTTCTTCATCAGAACTATATACACCAACGATTTCTTCGCCAACTATAACTAGATACTTGCCTTCGTATTGAGAAACGAATTTCTCTTGATTATCAAGATAATATTTAAATTCTTTTTCTAACATTGGTTTATCAATAACAATTATAAAATTATGAAAATGGTTGCAAATATACAATAAATATCTCTATCTATTTCATTTACAACTGCGAAAGACGTGCCAAAATAATAATATTTAGAAAAAAACCAACTAACTATATTTGTTAACGAAATGAAACAAACAAAGACTTGAGGTAAGGAAAACTTGGACTTAACGATGGTTTTGTGCAGCTTGAATGAGATAACGAATATTATTAACAATAAACGTAATCCTTAAAATATTCGGGTGTTTAATGTTTGTTTAAAATGTGGTTTAATGCTCGGAATTGCGCGTTGGAATAGCGGATATTTTACATAATACCAGTTATAGCTACAAAATGCATTACAACTGCGATAGCAAACCTTTGAAAAGTGCCGTTTGCTACTATAACTTGTATTATGTAAACATAGCTTTGGGTAGTTTTTGGTGTGAGCGTTGGCAACAGCTCTTTACTTTTTTATTGTACCTTTTTATTAAAATATAAACGTTTAAATAAAACAAGTAATGTGCTGTGTGAGGGTTGGCAACCAAAAACTACAAGCGCATTGGCGAGCGGAACAAAATAAAAGACAGAGGATTTTGAGGAACGAAAAAAACTGGGTTTTATTTTGTGGGGAATTAAATAACCTTTATGATTACTAAAGTTCAAACGTATGAAAGCCATTACCTAAATCTTTGGATTTTAATATTAGCTTTGAATTATACGTTTTAGACAAACTAACTTTTTTTGCATAATCCGAACCACTAATTGAAGTTGATTTTGCTTCTCTAGTTTGTAATGATTTAGGATTATATTTAAAATGCTTTTTCATTATTATTAAAACGACAATTAAATAGAATTGTTGTTTAAAGCCTTTTTAACAAGCGCATAAGCCTTATCAAAAGTAGTGCTTTTTTCGCAATATTTCGTTATTCTTGTTTCTTTAGCCTTTGTTTGTACCCTTTTTGTCGATTTTACCTCTGCTGTTTTTGCATCTTTATTTAACACTGAAACTATATACTCTTTGTTGTCTTTAAAACATTGCCAAGTACAACCGTTACCATTAGGAAGCATTTGCCAATCGTGGGTAATCTCTATTTTAGATAAATCATTTAAAAACTCTAAAACAGATTGATAACGATCAGCTGGATTAGGATGCAATGCCTTTCTTATGTAGTTTCTTAAAGTTTGTGGAATGTGTTCTAAATAAGCACTTCTATTAGGAAATTTACCTTCAAAAACAGATTTTAGAAAACTATCATAATTAAACGAATTATCTTTATTTACGAATCTATCTAACTGTCTTTTAAAAAAGACATTACCATTACATAAGCGATAAATTGTTAAACCTGCTTGAAAAATATCACTATGATTACTAATGATTTCTGTTTGTAATGTTTCGGGCGCCCTGTGTAAATCATAGAATTTACCAAGCAATGTTAAGCCATCATTATTTAAATATTTTGCCAAACCAAAGTCTGTAAGAATCGCATCATTACTATCTGATATTAAAATGTTAGTCGGCTTAATATCACAGTGTAATAGTTGTTTAGTATGAATATGATGTAACCCACTTAAAAAATCAATACTATATTTAACTATTTCGCTAACTCTTAAAGGTCTTTTGTTTATTAAACTATTTAATGAACCCTTTTGATAAAAAGGCATTGTTATATAAATAAAATCTTTGTCTTGGCAAGAATACTGTATTGGTGCAATATTTGGATGATTTGAGCTATATAGCTTTTTGGCTTCATCAAAAAATTCAGAATCATTTTTAAAGTCTGATTTACTTATTTTTTTAACTACAATTTCTGTATCTAATTGATAATCGTGTGCAATATGAACTGTTGAGTTTTTACCTTCTTGACCAATATCTTTCAAGATTTTAAAGTGTAAATCTGTTTTCGTGTAATCTAACATATATTAATTATAAAGTTGACGAGGCAAAACCTACTAAAATGCTTTCTCTATGTTCAGTTGAAAATGACGACCAATCCGTAATGCCATTAAAGACCGACCTACCCTCTATAACTTCAGTTATAGTGCCATCATTTGGAATATCTAATCTTTTACTTATGGAACCTTTTAAACCAGTAAAATAGGCTTCTACATAACTACTTGCAATAAGTTCTTGAACAATTGCTTCTAGCATTAACCTAAACCTATCGGGTGATTGAGCATTATTTTCTGTTACCCTTATTCCTGCTCTTATTACATTATATTCTAAAAAAATATCCAGAATTGTCTTACGGACATATTTTAATTTGTCTGGAATATTAAATGATACTGGAATAATTAACTTTTGGTTTATTAGAGTAAATGTATCGTTTTCTTTAAACACAATAATGCTATAATAAATTTTTTTAGGTGTACATCTAATTCCTGCTATTGTCATAATATTATTTAAAAATATGTTGTAAACTAAATATCACTATTTGTAAAAATGAGTTTTTTTAAATATTAATTAGCTTTAATTTTTGACATTATAAATGTAAATCTGTAAATAATAGAAAGCCTAAAAATGTGATTATATTTACAATAAATTAATACCTAAATGGCTTGCTTAATTAAACTCATTATATATTCTAAATTTGCATCGTTCTTAACGATTGTCTCATAATCACCATTACCCCAATGACCAGTATCTGACACGTCGCGCATTAAGCCTTTTGGGTCATCAAGATTTCCTTTTGAAATATTAATAAAAATCTTTAAGCCTTTTTTTAGAATAACTATATCAGACAAGTTTTTATCTTTTTTAAAGGCTATATATTGTTTATTAGCTTTTACTTCAATATCATCAGCGAGATTTAAAATAGCTTGTTTATAATTTTCATATAATTCAATTACTTCTTCAGGTTTACCTTCTAAATGCTCATCTTCGGTGTAGACTTTTATTTCTTTTGAAACTGAAGCTAGTTTTGAGTTTGATGATGTAATAGGTTTTATGCTTTCGGCTGAACTGCTCTTTTTTATTTGATTGATACTAATTAAATCATTATCATATTTTTTTATTTCCCATAATTCAATTGCAATATCTTTGAAATTAGTTGCTGTTTTTTGATTTTCAGTAAAACTTGTAGACACAAAAATAACTCTTGATTGACTCCAGTCTACATCTTGACGTTTTAGATTGGATTTTAAAGTTTCGTTGTATTCAATAATAAAATCAGCTTTGTTCTCAAGCATTAAACTCAAATATGTGAAACCTTGATCTATTACACTTATATTTTTATTTCTTTTATATTCTATGATTATAAAAGCATTTGATTGCTTATCATAGGCTAAAGTATCAATACGTTTATTTTTAATTGTAAATTCTGATTTAACTAATACCAACCCTAAAATGTCTTGAAGATTAAATTCAAATATATTTTGAATGTCTTTTTCTAATTTAAAAGGCTTTTCCTTTACGTTTACAAGTTTTGAATTTTTGTTTAGATTAAATAATTGCATATTAGGTATGTACTAATTAAGATTATTTTTAAATTCATTAATCACTCCTTTTGTGTAATTTTTCATATCATTAAAGTTTTCACTAACTGATGTTACTTCAATAAAATCATTTAAATCATATGGCTTTATACTCACGTCATAGCCATTAGAAATACTCTTAACTATTGAAAAATCAAAAAACTCACGAACATCTTGATGTATAGTTGGTGCTACAAAAGATAAATATTTTACAAGCCTATCTTCAAATTCTTCATTTGAATATAAGTGTCTAATAACATTTGCTGTTTCATTATTAAGTTGTTGAGTTTTATTTCTTATCAATGTTACCTCAATTAACCAATAGAACTCTTTTGTGAAAATTTCAATATCTCCTTTATTACCTGGTGCGTGAGAGTAAGGTTTACCTATGTGGTCTGCTTTATAATTTGGACGAATTGCATATTCTTTACCATATTTAAGAGCTATAAAAATGGATATAAAAAACTCTAATTTTAAAGGTTCAGGTATTTCTTTAAACTCATCAATAACTGTTCTTCTTGTACCTATTTTTTCAATACTTTCAATGATTATGTCTTCTGTTATATTGTAGTCATTTATGATATTGTAAATTTTATTTACGTATTGCTCTCCATCGATAACATCATCTTTACGGAAAGAGTCAATAATGAGATACAGCTCATTACTTTTAGAATTAAGTTTATTAAAATATTCAATTGCTGTAGTTTTTTCAACATCGCTTAAATTAAAATCAAACTTTAAAAGTGCTTCTATGTATTTTAGTTTACTTTCATTAATCTGGATTAATTTTTTGCCAGTAAACCTTATTGAAATAAAACCAGAAATTATAAATACTCTACGAACAACATCAGGATAATCTTGAGTAATTGTTTTAAATTTAGTATTAACCTTGTACTCTTGTTTTACAAAGTTAAAAGCATCCTCATTATCATTAAATTTCTTGTTTTCAAGCAATTTTAAAAACTCTTGCACATTACCGTTTTGACTAAACATTGCGACAATAAATTGCTCATAGCTTAAAGATTTACCCTTTTCCCTTAAGGCCATCAAAACTTTAATAATAAATGTAAAAAAGTTGAAATCATTACTAACGTTTCTATATGGGTTTCTTCTATTGTATTTAACAGCTTGTATAGAAAAAGCTTCTTGTTCATCAATTTCACCTGAAATTAATTTTTTACAAATATCTGAAAGCTTAAAGGGTTCACCATAACGAGCATATACAAACCCTAATTCAGAAGGTGTTCGCATATAAGTCCAAAAACGAGAAGAATAACCAGAAGGAAAACCGCCATCTGCTCTACGAGTACTATTAACATCAATAACCAATTGTTCTATATCAGCAGGTTTAGTTTCTTCAAGTATTTCTATTTCATTACTAGAAACTACACCATCAAGATATAATTTAACAACAATTTTTAGTAAGTTTTTTTCGTTTAAAACTACATTTTCAAACTCTGAAACAGCCTTTAATATTTCGATATACCTTTCAGGGTTTCTAACTGCTGTTTCAAATGCCATTTGTTTAAAAGTTGGCTTTCTTTTTATTCTTTTTTTTGACATATTCAACTTAATGCGTTTATTATTTCAAATGAATCTAATGCCTTGCTAAATGGCACTACTCTATAAATTGAAGCTGACTCTAATCTTGTCGGATCTAATTCATCTTCTGGAATAAAATCCTTTTTAAATGAAACTGAATCATCTAACATCATTGACCAAGTTGCACCACCTGTAAGAAACACTTGAAAATTATCCTGTTTTATTCTTTCTAGTAATTGATTACTTGAAAAAGGAAATAGTGTTCTTACATAGAAGTCTTTTATTATTTCACCAGGCTTATAATCATTAACGTAAGGACCTATTACATCGAATTGGTACTTATTATGACAAAGAGCAAATTTTAAACCATTTCGTGGAAAAGATGAGCGTACTTCAATTTTTTTATTATTATCCAGTATGACTATATCAATCTGTTTTTTAGCTTCAGTAAAATCAGTAGATGAACAGCCAATCTTATGATGACTAATAAAATCTAACCAAACAAATTCTGCTAGTAAACCGGATATAGAGTTTTTAATAATTGTTGATTTTGCCCTTGAACTTTTGCCATAATTTGCTGCACCAGGATTAACCTTTTCAGCTAAAACCATACCTTGTTTAACTAAATTATCTATAATTTGTTTGTCTTTTGAATCGGTTTGATAATTAAAAACATATTTAGCAACTTCAAATGGGATATTCCTAGAAGTTGCCGAGTCATATTGAATACAATCTATTATGTTTTTATACTTTTTCATATTTTAAAGAAGAGGATTGTTTAATCAAATCTTTACTTTGATAATTAGTGACTAAAACTTCTCTAAAAGTCTTATTTGAATTGTCGTGATAACTTATATAATTACTTTTTACCTCGTAACAATAGTAATCATTGCACCATTCTAAAAACCTTTCATTTACTCTCCCTTTATAGTGAGTTACATTAGAAATAGCAAAATTTACACCTTTTTCATCCAAATATAAAAGCATATCCAATAACTTATTTTCTTCATCTTCATTCCATAGTTTATTATACTCACTAAATGTGATTAAGTATGGTGGGTCAAGGTATATGAAATCATTTTCTTTGAAAGTCAAACTATTAAAGAAGTCTATAAAATCAAGATTACTAAATAAGGTGTTTTTTTTGCTTATTAAGTTGAAATAATCGTTTAAGGCATTTTGAGTATTTTTATTGAAATCAACATTACCAACAGGTAAATTAAACAGCCCCTTTGAATTGAAACGTAACATTCTATTAAAACCGAAAATTAATAAAATATACAAGTGTAAAATTGTAGAAGCTTTACCTGAATTATAGTCATTCTTTAACTTATTATATCCTTCTTTATTAAATTTAGCATAATACGTTTTCTTATATTTATCTTTAATAGTTTTAGGTACAATATCTTTTATATATGAATGTGATAAATTGTATTCTTGAATAATTTCGAAAACGTTTTGAAAAAACAATTCGGGATTTTTTGATTGCTCTTTCAAGAAGTTATGAATGTTTATAACATTAGAATCTATATCATTCAATAAATATTCATTAGCTTTTATATTTAGAAATACAGAACCACCTCCTGTGAATGGCTCAATAAAGCGATTTATATTGCTTGGAAAATACTTGCTAATTTTTGGGTATAATTTATACTTATCACCCACATAAAATAATGGTGAACGAAATATTTTGTTTTTATCTATCATATTTTTTGGTAAGGAATAAAAATTCTTTGTGATTATTGAACTCTGTTTTACCAGTATTAAAAAACTGATGAGATTGCTCAAATACTTTTGTTTCACCTACTTTTTCTAGAATTTCAACTATTTCCTCAAACTTAATTTTATTAGCAGATGATTTACTTTTAGATTTATAGGTGTTATTGTAAGAAACAGCTAAATACTTTACATCAAGGTTTGTAATTAAGTCCTTAAATGCTTCTTTAGCCTTAACAGTACAATATTTACTCATATTTTCAGGTTCAGGTTTTAGAGCGACACCATAAAGTTTAGGTTTTTTCCATTGAATTAAATTTTCATAAATATGATAAAACCTACTGTATTGTCTAGAATTATATGGCGGATCAATATAAGCTATATCACCCTTAACTTTTTTAGCTAAAATATTAGCGTCCTCTTGATAAATTTTAGCACCATTAAAGTCAAAAGTTTGAATTAATTTAAAGTTTAAGGGTTTTGCAGCGATAGGCTTTTTTATGTAAGCATCAAAATGCCCTACAGTATTTGCTAATCTATCAATAGTATAAATAAGAGACGTTAATAGGATAGCATATTCTCTATAATTAATAAAATCTTTTTTTCTTTTATTCTCTATATCTTGACGAATATATCCTATTATTTTTGAAATATTCTTTTCATAAAACTTACCTCCAAAATTTTTCGAAAAATAATTTTCTCTTACAGAAGTGGCTTTAAGAGAATTATATTTGTTTACTATTTCAACCAGTTTTTGAGAATCCCAATTAGAAGTACTGTAAAAAGCCTCATATGTTATATTGTTTGAATATAAAATATCATTTAAAATTACAACGTCATACATTTCCATTGCTGATTTAGCAACAATAGAAGTGCCAGCAAATATATCAATGAAAGTATTACGTCCTTTTGTCTCCTTTTTTAAGATGTCAATTATCCAATCAGTTAATTTTGCTTTATTACCTATATATCTTCTGCTTTGAAGTTCAAATTTTTCTAGATTTTTATAGCTATTAAAAAGTTCAGAACCTAGTTTTATTTTTTTTTCTGCCAAATTAAACCCTTCAATACCTAAATCTTCATTTTGAATCTCTGAAATTATTTTATCACTAATCAAATGTTTAATCAATTCTTCTTCACTATAATTATAAAAACTAGCAAGACTTTGAACTTGATTTTTGGTAGGTAATCTTTTGCCTGTCTCAATCCTGCTTAATATTGTAAAATTTATAGAAGTCTCTTCTGCTACCTCTTGAAGATGAAAACCCTTTGTTTCACGAATTTCTTTTAATGTGCTGCCGATTGAAACTAATGTGTCCAACATAATTTGACGTTTTTTGACAAATCTAAAAAATATATCCATAGTAAAGAATAAAGATTGAATAAGTTTAGCGTTTTTATTTTCTATCTAAATAGTAGTGTTAGGAAAATGAGGAAAGTGAGGGAAATAATACTAAACTTCCGCTGTTCCCTCGTTTTCCTCACTTTCTTCTTTTGATGGGTTGTAGTAGTTGCCTTGAGACTCTCTTAACAAAAAGTTGGTTTTGCAAAGATTTGTGATATATCGTTCAGCTGTTTTTTGAGTAATATCTAATTTAGATGCATAGCTGATATAATCTTGTGTAGAAAAACGCAATGGTAAACTATCTATAAACTGTTCTTTTTTGTTCTTGTAGTTTATAGCAGTTTTATCAACCGGTAAACTAGAATACACTTTACTACTATGTTTAATTAAGGCTTTTACGATAGTTAATGTAGATTGAAAATCTTCATCAGAACAGTACAAAGGATTTGAAACATCGCCTGTTTCTAGTATCCTTAAAACAGTTAAAATCATACTAATTCTAAACGCTATTATACCCATTCTTTTAATTGAAGAATTGTATTCTAAAGGGTTTACGTTTAGATAGTATAGATTAATTTTTGAAAAAAATTGATTAAATACTTCTTGCTGTTCCTCTGTATATGAAAACTGAATTTCAGTATTTGTGATTAGTTGTCTGTATAACTCATAAAATTCATTACCTAATTGATCATAATACTCATTTAAGCCTTTTTTAGTGTTAATAGCAAAAACGTTCTTCCAAGTCGTACTTGTTGGCATTTGATAAAACATAAAGCGACTAAACAAACCATTTTCAGCATTTGGCATTAACGCCAAAACTTGTTTTGGTGTTCCTGTTAATGCACACGATAAACAAGGCTCTTCAATCTCTACATATTCTCTATCTGTTCTACGAAAATATTTTATGGTTTCGTGATGAAAGGCATTTCTAAAACCATCGGAATAATCGCCATAATCTGTTTTAAAGTTTTTTGCTAATGTATCTGCTTCGGTTTCAAAAATTAGTCCTCTACCTTTACTATCATACAATAATTGAAACATACCTGTTGAACTGTTATTTGCTGGTATAAATAACATTCTAATAGGTGGTTTTTGAGGTTTCTTTAAGTTTTCATCTTTCGCCTTATTCTTGTTGTATTGCGCTAATTCTGCATCATATTCCGCTTCCATTAGTTTAGCTTCCTCACGCATTGTTTTGTGAATTTTATAAACCAATCTTTTACAAAATTTTAACTTACCTTTTCCTGAAGCTGCTGCCGCTGTTACAAACAAGTACAAATTAGAATATACTTTATCGCCATCATAGATACCGTATATTTTAGGTAAACAAGCACTTATAGCTGTTATTGCACCTAATATCATAATATCCTTTTCCTGGTCTGTTTTTGTATACTTAACTACTTGTTGAAGGAATTGCGGAAGTTGAGGAATTAAGGAATTTGAGAATGTTGGACTATCTGAATAATCTTCTGAATTGGTTTCTTCTTTTCGTATTAATATTTCTTCTTCAATAGGTTCTTTGTATGGCTTTATATTATTTTGATGTGCCATATAGTAAAACGTAGAAATACTTATACCTGTACCTTTTGCTTTTAGACAGTTGGTGTATTGTTTATCGCATTCTTGATAGTTGTAGTTTATATAAAATCTGCTTATTCTGTGATAGTAATCTCTTCCAGCTTCTCCATATTCTTCTGAAATTGCAAAACCTAAATTTCGCCAAGTTTCATAATTACCTGTAATATCTGTTGCTGTTTTCTCTATTTCCGATATATAGGCTTCAATATCATTGCTTATTGAATTATTGTGTTTTATTGGAATTGGTTTTTCTTCGTCTAATTTTATACTGACTTCGAAAATATCTGCATTTGAATTAATAAAACAGTCTTCGTCATAAGACATAAAACATAAGCGACAAATATCACTCCCAGAGGTATCAATACCTATATTCAATGCTTGTTCATAATAGGCCACAACTTGGTTGTAGGCTTCTTTGTGATGCTCTTTAGTAGAACTAACTTTTACAATAATTTTTAAACCTTTACCACTAGGACTAATAAATGACGCATAAGTGTAAGGTGCTAAACGTGTGATTTGTTTAACCTCTTTTAATTGAGATTTTGAAAGTTTATCAATATCCAAAATTACATATTGGCTATATGTATCTATTTTATCTATACTTCTACCTTTACTAAAAGTACCTGATACTGTAAACGCCTGTAATTGCTTTTTTAATTGGTCTGCTTCCTTTTTATTGTCATTGGATATTAGATTTCTTATATCGCTTATTTTGGCTTTATAAGTACCTGATTTAATAGCGTTAAGGATTTTTTCTAAAGGCTTATCCTCAACCTTATAAATGAAGTCGTTAAAGACTGATACGGCAACTTGCATAACTTTAAGATTTAGGGATTAGTAATTATTTCTTTTTGTTGTGAATGCTTTACGATAGTTATTGTCTAATAACTTTTGCACGTCACTCATACGATAATAGATTTTTGAACCTATTTGAGAAAATGAAATAACACCTTCATCCCTCCAAGTTTGCGCTGTACGTTTGCTAATATTCATTAGCTGAAGAAATTCTTGATTGTCTAAAAAAGTGTCTTGAGGCTTCTTTTGTTTTTCCTCTAATTGTTTGTTTAAATCGTCTAAACGATTAACTAACTCTTTGTACTGTTGGGTGCTTAAAATGATTGCTTCCATTACGATATATTTTTAAAATTATACCGCAATATTGCCCTTAACATAGGTAGCTATAGGGTCACCCTTATAATACCCTTATAACAGGTGTATTTTAATGTATTGGATTGTTTTTAATGTACTGTAATGCTTCCTTTTTGTACTTCTCTGATGTTGTAGATGCATCCAATTCTGACTTCAATTCTAAATTTATTTTATCGGCAAAAACATTGCATAAGGTTGATAAACCAATATTCGGAATTATCATTTTTTCTCTTAATGCTTCAATCACACCCCTTAATGCACCTTTTTTTCTTGGTGTTAAAATACTAGTGCCATTTAGCGTTATACTTAAATCTTCAAGTAACTGTAAAATATAATCTTGTTTGTTAGTTTGTGGTATAAGGGTAGAAAAATCTTTTTTTAATTCTTTTACTGTTGTTTTAGTTGTAGATGTGATACCGCTTTTAAAATCATTTAAGGCATTTATTGCAGCTTCCTTAAATACTTCAAAATGATTTGCATAATGTTTCCAAACGTGCAATGCGTATTTAGATAAATAGGTTTCTTCTTTGTATTCCATATAATTTGGAAACCAATAGGTATCGTGATATAGTCGTTTAAATGCTTCTGCTCTTTTTTCTGGTGTATGGGTTTTAAATTGATTTACTGATAATGTGAGGTATTTATTAATTTCAAAGTCGTTTAATGGCTTGATTCTTTCATATAAGGATTTTAAAAACTCATTGTATAAGTCGCCAGAAATGAAATTATCAAAATACATAGGGTCAAAAGTGTATTTTTCCCATTCATCATCAAGTTTACGTTTGTATTCTACTGCTTCTATTGCTAAACGTTTTTCTAATTCTTCAACAATAAAAACATCTGTAGGCTCGTCGTTTTGGTAGTTGGCGTAATTCATTTGAATTGGTTGAGGCTCTATTTTCTCTTTTGGTTTATCGAAATGTTCTTTTAGAGATTCACATATTGATTTAAAATGATTTAAATTTTCAAAGCCTTTTATTTCGTGCTGAAAAAAGCCATCGTGATACTCAATCATTAAATTATTTAAGTAGATAACTTTAGTCTTTTTTGGGTCTGCTACTTTAGAAAATCCACCTACATTGAAAATAGTTAACTTATTGTCTATCTCTTTAATGAAATGTTGGACTTTAAGTTTATCCTCATCACTTAAATACAAGTATTCCAAATTATGGTCAAATTGATTAATAGCATCTTTTATGTCCTCGTCTTTTACTTCAAACATAAAATCCAAAGATTTCATTTTAAAAGCTGAATAAATTTCATTTAACAGTAGATCTCTTGAGCTGTCTGTTGAATTTGTTTCTATGTATTGAACAATTTCAAAAAATGACATTTCATTTTTTAAAATAGAATCTATCAGTTCTTTAACTTTCATACTTTAATTGATGTATTTATCTACTGCATTATCCAACTCACTACTAATAATTTTGGCATACACTTGAGTAATGCCAATATCTGAATGGTCCATAAGTTTAGAAACGTGTTCTATACGCATACCATTATTTAATGCTCTTGTCGCAAATGTATGTCGGCTAATATGAAAGGATAAATTAAAGGGTAATTCTAATTCTTCTCCCATTCTGCTCAAATACATATTACTTAATGAAATTGCTCTATTGGTTATTAAACTTCTATGTCCTCTGTCTTTAAAATATAACTCATCAACTTTTGCAAATGGAAAAATTATATCGTTTTGCTTTTGGTCTTGGGTTCTGTATTTCTCTAAAATATCAACCGCTTTTTGACCTATCCTAATACTATGCTGTCTTTTCGTTTTTCTTATCGTCTTTGTAATTCTGTGATTTTTGCTATCGTAATGCTTCCATTGTAATTCGATAACATCTCCAAAACGTAACCCACCAGAAAAAACAGAAAAGATAAACATATCTTTAATAACTTGTGCTTTATGCTCTTGCGGAACATCTAAATTTATAAAGGCTTCAAACTGTTCTTCGTTTAAATAACGCTTTGTAGTCTTATTTTTCTTTACTTTAAACTTGGTAAAGGGTACAAGCTCATTGGATATTAAATCTTCTTTTTTAGCTTCTCTAAACATTAAGTTTAGGATTCTAAACGCATAATTTATAGTAGTGTTATTGTTACCTAATTTAGAACTGCAATGTGATGCATAATCTTTTAAGGTTGTAGCTGTAATATCATCAAACATTATTTCACGGTGTCCAACAAACCTTTCAAATTTTTCTATGTTGTTTTTATAACTTCTGTAAGTAGATAGCGTAACAGTATCTTTTAACTTCTCGCATCTATCATAGGCGAACTCAAAAAAGTTAATTAAGGGTTTACCCTTAATGGCTTCTTTTATTCTTCTTGCTGATGTAGATTGATTTCTTCTTTCAAGGTCTGCAATCTCGCCTTCTGCATCTGCTATCTTTCGAGAAATGTATGCGTTTAACCTTGTTGAAGATTTATGATTCTTCTTTACTTTTTGCTTATCTTCATCCCATTCATTAGGCTGTAATTTTACACTTAATGAAATGAATTTAGTTTTTCTGTTTTTGATTACTCGTAAATAAAGAGGTGCAAGTCCAGCTTTATCTATCTTGTTGTTTCTTAATACTACTTTAATTGAAGACATAAAACCCTGATTAATAGGCGGTGCAAATGGGTGCAACGCAATACGAAGGTACAACAATAGGTACAACAAACCTAACTTTTGGTAGCATTTTATTGCATTATTTTGCATTAGCTAAAAATACAAAACCCTTATAAATAAAGGGTTTAAAGGCAATTTAATAAAAATGAGTGATAGTACTATATAACAATGTATAACCACAATTACGGCGGATTCGACTACGTCCGAATCCACTCGGAATTGCTAACGTCAGTTCTTAATCGAAAATTATTAACTTTAAAACCGTAACTGACGGTTATACGAGACCGTTAATGCAAAATCTTAAACAACAATTCTTTTAAAATATCTTCGTGAGATTGATTAGCGCCAACCCCTTTGCTTTTTACATCGGCTTCCCGTAACAAACCTATAATTTGCGATACTTTTCGCATGGGGTAATTTCGCGCTCCAGTTACATAATCGTCCACAAAATATGGGTTTACCCCTAATGCTTTTGCTACAGAGCCTTTCGACTTGTCTTTTAAACCATGAAACATCAATAATTGAGTAAAAAAACTATTCAGTAAAGAAATGGTCATTACCAACGGGTTGTTCTTCGGATTTTGCGCAAAATAGTTAATAATTCTGTTGGCTTTTACTACATTCTTCTCTCCTATTGCTTTTCGTAACTCAAAGTTGTTAAAGTCTTTAGAAATACCAATGTTTTCTTCGATATGCGAAGCATTAATAATGGTTTCTGCAGGCAACACTGTAGTTAACTTATCTAGCTCATTACTAATTTTACTTAGATCGGTTCCTAAAAACTCTACTAATAATTGCGAAGCTTTGGGCTCAATATTATATTTTTTTCCGCTTAACACACGACGAATCCAATCTGCTACTTGATTTTCATACAGTTTTTTACTCTCGTAAATCAGTCCGTTTTTCGCAATAGCTTTGTAGGCTTTTTTACGTTTATCAAGTTTTTTATACTTGTAGTTAACAACCAGAACCGTGGTTGGTTGCGGATTTTCGGCATAACTTTCTAACTTCTCTATCGTACGACTTAGATCTTGCGCTTCTTTTACAATGAGCACTTGCCTTTCGGCCATCATCGGATATCTTTTTGCCGACGAAATAATTTCATCAATAGAAACATCTCTTCCATACATCACTACTTGATTAAACCCTTTTTCAGATTCATCTAGCACGTTTTCTTCAATATAATTGGAGATTTTATCAATATAATACGGTTCATCCCCCATTAAAAAATAAATAGGTTTAATGTTTCCACTTTTTATATCTGCTACTATGTTATTTATTTCGTTCATATTTCTTTATTCGTCATTACGAGGATTATTAAAATTAAAATATATTTTAATTGAAAATACCCAAACTTAGTTTGTGACGAAGTAATCCTTATACAGAGATTGCTTCGCTATGCTCGCAATGACGGTTAATTTTAATATCTTTGAATAATGCAAAAACTCAATCTTCCTGCGTATCCTTTCAAGCTCAAAAGTAACGAAAAACATACGCTTATTTTTGGTGAAATACGAAAAAAATATGTGGTGTTAACACCAGAAGAATGGGTACGACAACATTTTGTACAGTTTTTAATTCAAGAAAAAAACTATCCTACTTCCTTAATTGCTGTAGAAAAACAACTTATCGTTAACAACTTAAAAAAGCGAAGTGATATTTTAGTGTTTTCTTCTAATGGATTACCAAATATTATTGTAGAGTGTAAGGCTCCACATATAAAAATTACACAAGATACTTTTGACCAGATTGCGCGTTATAATTTAAAACTCAACGCTAATTTTTTAATTGTAACTAACGGTTTACAACACTTTTTTTGCAAACTAGATATCGAAAATGAAACGTATATCTTTTTAGAAGAAATTCCATCTTATAAATAAAAAATGTCCTTGTGAAAAAGTGCAACGACCTACGTAATTTTTTTACTCGATAGACAGATCACTTCACTTCGTACCTACGTTCGTAATGGCGGAAGAAAATATTTTTCTATTACTTCTTATAAAAGTGAAAAGTTATAATGAGTTCTCAACTGCACTCGACTTGAGAACATCTTTAAATTAAGTTTTTTTTAATCAAAAATCTACATTAAAACCGTAAGTTTGCGGTCTTGAAAACAGCAATCGTCATATTAAACTGGAACGGGAAAAAACTACTAGAAGAGTTTTTACCGTCTATCGTAAAGCACAATTCCGATACTGCAGAAATCTATGTAGCAGACAATGCTTCAACAGATAATTCTATTGCTTTTCTTAAAGAACATTTTCCGACCGTAAAAATTGTTGTAAACCCAGAAAATGGTGGTTATGCAAAAGGGTATAATGACGCTTTGCAACATATTGATGCAGATATTTATTGTTTGATAAATTCTGACATTGAAGTTACTCACAACTGGCTTCCGCCAATTCTGAACGTTTTTAAAGAAAACCCGAATACTGCAATTATTCAACCAAAATTGTTAGATTTTAAAGACAAAACAAAGTTTGAATATGCTGGTGCTGGTGGTGGTTTTGTTGATTTCTTCGGATATCCGTATTGCCGCGGACGTGTTTTTAATCATTTAGAAACCGACGAAGGTCAGTTTAACGATATAACAGATATTTTTTGGGCATCGGGTGCTTGTTTTTTCATTAGAAGTGACGTTTTTCATCAATTAGGTGGTTTTGATGAAGATTATTTTGCACATCAAGAAGAGATTGATTTGTGTTGGCGAGCTCATAATGAAGGGCATAATGTAAAATATGTAGGAACCTCAACGGTTTATCATGTGGGTGGAGCAACATTGCAAGAAACAAATCCGCATAAAACCTATTTAAACTTTAGAAACAGCTTACTCACTGTTTTAAAAAATGTACCAAGTAGATACTTATTTCAAACAGTATTTTCTCGCCTAGTTTTAGATGGTATTGCAGGAATTAAGTTCTTTTTAGAACTACGACCTATACATACATGGTCTATCTTAAAAGCACATTTAAGTTTTTATAAAAACCTGTTTAAGTTTATAAAAAAACGACGTGCTTTACAACGAAAACCAGATTACAACAAACACACTTCTGTAGTTTGGCAGTATTTTGTTTTAGGTAGAAAAAAGTTTGAAGATTTACGTTAATTCTTCCTTGTCTTTATAAATATACAATAGCAAAAAGAAAACGGCTACTCCGCCAAAGGTATGCCACAACCAGTGTGTTCCCATAGGTAAAATCATCAACTTATTATCGAGTGTTCTAAAAGCAATTGCTAATCCGAAGAACAAAATTCCGTAAAGAATAAATTGTACATTCTTCCAATTCGTTTTATAAGCATACCAAACAAACGGAGTTAATACTGTAATTGCTGTAAGTACATATCCGAAGGAAATTCTGAATCCTTCTGGCAAGGGAATTCTTCTTGGGAAAATAGACAAAAACAACAACCCTAAAAACAATAAAATTCGTTGCCACCATTTCTTTTTAACTTTAGTGATGAAGTAGAAGATTCCTCCTAAACAAACAATCATAATTGGTAACCAATCGAGTACCAACCAAAATTCATGACTTCGCGTACCATGAAACATCGTACCACCAATCCAACTAATAAAAATTACAGGAATAGCAAATAAGAAAAACGGATGCTGTTTTGGATTCTTATAAATTTTTCTTCCGAAATACATTAAAATCAGAATAAAAATAAGATTGCTAAACGTATTAAAAGGCTCAACAGGTAAGCGTCCTTGTATCGTTTCTTGATAAATAGGTCCGCTATCGTTTGGGAATTTTATATTTAAAAGATTATAAAACATCTAAACTTCCTTTACCTTCTCTAATTACAACTGGCTCATCATCCGTTAAATCAATTACTGTAGATGCCTGATTATCTCCGTAACCACCATCAATAACTACATCTACGATATTTTGCCATTTTTCAAATATCAATTCAGGATCTGTTGTATATTCAATCACCTCATCTTCATCGTGAATAGATGTCGACACAATTGGATTTCCTAGCTTTTCCACTATCGCACGGGCAATATTATTATCAGGAACACGAATACCTACTGTTTTTCTTTTTTTAAAGGCCTTAGGCAAATTATTACTTCCAGGTAATACAAATGTATACGGACCTGGTAAAGCTCTTTTTAAAATCTTATAGGTTGCTGTATCAATTTGCTTTACATAATCTGACAAATGACTTAAGTCATTACAAACAAACGAGAAATTTGCCTTATCGAGTTTTACCCCTCTAATTTTAGCCACTTTTTCCATCGCCTTCGAATTTGTAATGTCACATCCTAAACCATAAACCGTATCTGTAGGATAAATGACCAATCCTCCATTTTGCAACACCTTTACCACTTTTTCGATCTCCTTTGAATTCGGATTTTCATTGTATATTTTAATGAATTGCGCCATTTTAATCTTTTTAGAATTTAGTTAAAAGTAAAAACTTCCAACTTGTAAAACAAATTGGAAGCTTTAATAAAAAATTATTTTTTTGAAAGACTATTCTTTATCAATAAGTCTAAAACCTTCTCCATGAATATTCAAAATCTCAACCTCTTCATCTAATTTTAAATATTTACGCAATTTAGCAATATACACATCCATACTTCTTGATGTAAAATAATTATCATCTCTCCATATTTTTGTTAACGCTAATTCACGTGGCATTAAATCATTTTTATGAATTGTTAACATACGTAATAATTTACTTTCTTTTGGAGATAATTTTTGAGGCTCTCCTCCATCATATGATAAATGACGTAACTTTGAGTTAAATGAAAATTTCCCTATGGTAAATTCAAACTGGTCATCATCTGTAGACTTTTCACTCTCTTTACGTTGTAAAATTGCTTTTATTTTATGTAGTAACACTTCAGAATCGAAAGGCTTATTTAAATAATCATCTGCTCCTGCTTGATATCCTTTTAAAACATCCTCCTTCATTGTTTTTGCTGTTAAAAAAATAATCGGCACCTGTTTATTGGTAACACGAATATCTTGTGCTAAAGAAAAACCATCTTTACGAGGCATCATAACATCTAAAATGCACAAATCATAATCGGCATTTTTAAACATAATTAAACCTTCGACACCGTCTTTAGCATGTGTTACATTATAATCGTTTAATGCTAAATAATCTTTTAGAACTGTTCCGAAGTTTGGATCGTCCTCTACTAATAGTATTTTTTTACTTCCCATTTTTTTCCCTTCTATTTATATTAGTGGTAGTTTTATAGTAAAAGTGCTCCCTTTTCCTTTTTCGCTCTCTACAAAAACAGTACCATTGTGGTTATCAATTATTTCCTTTACATACGCTAGTCCTAGTCCATGACCTTTAACGTTATGTATATTTCCTTTATGTTCTCTATAAAACTTATCGAAAACATATTTCTGAGCATTTTTACTCATTCCGATACCTTCATCTTTAATCTTTAAAATAAAGTATTTATTTGTGCTCTCTGTAAACACATCTATTTTTGGCGCGCCTTCAGAGTATTTTATAGCATTTTCTAATATATTTACGACTACGTTTGTTAAATGAAATTGATTTCCTAATACTTCTATAGAAATCGCTTCAAAATGCGTAGTTACACTTCCTTTTTTATCTGAAACTAATAACTCTATATGCTCAATAGCTTCTTCGACTACATCGTGAAGATCTACCGCTTCCTTACTAATATCAATTTGATTCTTTTCTAATCTTGATATTCTTAAAACGTTTTCTACTTGCCCATGCATACGTTTGTTTTCTTCACGTATCATTTGCACATAACGTTTTACTTTTTCTTCATCATGAATTATTTTTGGATTTTTGATAGCATCTAATGCTAAATTAATGGTCGCAATTGGCGTTTTAAACTCGTGCGTCATGTTATTAATAAAATCCGTTTTTATTTCAGATATTTTCTTTTGACGAACCAACTGATACAACGATGTTGAAAATGCCGCAATAATAATACCGATAAAAAACAACGACAATAGTAAAATCTTCATCATACCCGAAAGTAAGCTTTTACGCTCATCTGGGAACGATACATGCAGCTTATACTTACTATTTCCATTTTCATCTTCCAACAATGGATACGTATAATCTTCATTAAGGTTCACTTTAAAGTAACCTGATTTTATTGGCGTTGCTAATCCTCCTTCATAAACACCAAACTTAAAATCTTGATGAATATTTCTTTTAACGAGTTCTTCTTTAAGCGTTTTTTTTAATTCTCGACTACTCACTCGTTTATGAATTGGTGTAAACATTTTACTTTGAGTAAACATATCTTCAAATTGTTGTTTATTCCAACTCGGATAGGTTTTAAAAGTCGTGAAACTATTTTCATCTGTAAAGTCTCTAAAATCTTTATTACTAGAAGTTATCACTTTTGAGAAAAAAATATCTTCTTTTCCTGAAAAACGTTTTATTATAACAGAATCATTGTTTACAAAATCTACAGGGATTTTAAAATTTTCTTCTAAAATACTAGCAGCAAAAGTAAATTTCTGCTTACTTGTTGTATCTATTTGCTGAAAAAGAAAGTTTTTAAATTCTGCATTGGTTCTAAACTGATTATTTTCAAAGAACTTTTTATGCTTTTGCATAAAATCATTGTATTCTCTCTCTTTAATTCTTTCTGATGTTCCTGCTAAAGCAATAGTAACATTACTTTCAAATTGTTGTTGCTTACTTTTAATTGCGTCTTTAATCCAATACACTTGTACTGCAATAATTCCGATTAAAGAAATGCTCATCAACACCACAATAAGAATAAAAATTTTCTTACCCATTACTCAAAAGTAATTCAATAAAAATTAGGGGGAAACGGTTTTAACCTTAGATTAACAAAGATAATGTAATTTTAAGATAAATTTAAGATTTAAGCTATTATACCTCTAAAAAATTAATACCTTTTTGTTAATTTATTATGAATATTTAAAACCTGTAGCTCGGTATCCTTTAACAATTGATTGTCAATTACATAATGAGATTGCAATATTTTTTTAGCATCTGACCATTGATTTTTCATTCTATTTTCTACTTCTTCTTTCGAAATAGTATCACGAGAAATTACCCTTTGTATTTTAATGCTTTTAGGGGCTGTAACTGTTATTATTTTATCACACATACGATTACTTCCATTTTCAAAAAGAATTGCGTTTTCATAAAGAATATATTCTTTCTTTTTATTTGCTGCAATAAAACTTTGTAAATGCTGATAAACAACTGGGTGTACAATTCCGTTTAAAACAGCCAGCTTTTCTTTGTTTTTAAAAACTATATTTGCTAAAAAAGGTCTGTTAAGCACACCTTCTTTATACACTTCTTCTGTAAACGCAGCAGTCAACTTTGTTTTTATTTCTAATGAAGTATTCATTAGCTTTTTAGCCTCATCATCTGCAAAATAAACCACAACATTTTCAAATTTAGAAAACATTTTAGCTACTGTAGTTTTACCACTACCAATTCCTCCTGTTAAACCTACAACCATTAATTATGAGTTAAAAAATCAATCTTATCTGGCACGATTCTTACCGATGAAACTAAATCAGGCTTTGTTTTTAGTATTGGCAATAAATAAGATAATTCACTTTCCTTAGAAGTTCTATAATCACAAACAACTTTAAAAGAACTAGGCGAAATCTTATTAAAATTATTCAAGCCTACTTTAAAAATTACTTTTACGTTTTTTGGAAACGTATTTATAGTAGTACCATAAGGAACATTTTCTACTTCAAAAGGGACAAAAAACTCACCTTCAGTAAACTTATCAACTTCTATTTTAACTTTAACGACTTTGTCACTGATATTTACTTTTTCTATATCTGAAGGCAATTTAATTAATAATTCTTTTTCAGTGTTTTTAGAAAGATCTTGCAATTCTAACTTTTCTGTCGTTACACTATTTATTTTTGCTAACTGTAGCTCTGGTCCTGAAATGGTAATACTTTCAGGAATCATAGTAATTGGAGTGGCTAAATCATATCCTAATTGATAATTGATGTTTACATCGGCAACAACAGGTACTTTTTTAGATTGTAAACTACCTAATTTTAAATGAATTGTATCTTGCAATACTTTCTCTAACATTAGACCTGAATACAATTGTTCTTGTATGCTTGTTTCTTGATTTTCTGGAATAAAATAATAATGTCCTTTGGATGCATATTTAAGTTTATCTGCAAAAAGCTTTAATCTTCTTCTAGAAAAATTAGCAGAAATAAGCTTGAATCCGCTTCCTTTTACTTTTAAGTTTATTTCTTTAACAGGATCTTCTTGTAAAATTTTGTTCTGTGCTAATTTAACATAAGCTACTTCGTAACTAATTGTTGTTGTATATTCTTTTGACAAGTTGATAAGCAACCACATGAAAAAAGAAGCTAATAAAAACCCGAAAAAGACTTTTGGTATGTTTATTTTTTTATCCAAAGGAAATATATTTTACTGCAATCTAATTAAAAACAAAAAAGTGAGCAAAATTGCTCACTTTTTATTAATGTATTTTAGTTTTATTTCTCTGCGTGCTTTTTACTCAACTCCATAGAAATAGAAGATCTTTCAAATCTAATTTTTCCTGCTCCTGTTTCAATAACCACAGTTCCATTTTTTTCGTTGATTTCAGAAATCCTTCCATGAATACCACTAGTTGTAACAATTTGAGCTCCTTGCTTAATTTCTGCTTGAAATAATTTTTCTTTCTTTTGTCGTGCCATTTGCGGACGTATCATAAAAAAATATAACACACCAATCATAGCTATAAAAGGTAACATACTTAAAATACCTCCAGTCTCAGCTTGTAAAAAAATTGCTTGTAACATTTATTTAACTAATTTAAAATCTTTAGGTTCTTTCAGCTGTTTAGTTGGGGTTCCTTTTTTAGGTGTAACCATACCAGATATTTTTACTGCTTCTGTTCCTTTAGCTGTATTCGTATATAATGTTACTGTTTTGCTTTGTTTATTTCGTTTACCTGAAGTATTAAATTTCACTTTAATTTCTGCAGATTCACCAGGGGCTACAGGTTCTTTTGGCCACGTAGGAACTGTACAACCACAAGTTGCTTTTGCATTTGTAATTACTAAATTAGATTTTCCTGTATTCGTTACCATAAAAGAAGTTTCAACTATATCTCCTTCATTAACGGTACCAAAATCATGTTCTTCTCTATCGAAAGAAATCACTGGTGCACCTTTGCTAATATCGTTATCCCTTTTTTGAGCGTTTAAAACGTTCTCTTTTTTAATTTTAGAAGAAGCATTTTCTTGACCACAAGAAACCAACATTCCTACCACTACCGCAAAAGTGGCTATTACTGATATTTTTTTCATTTTAAAATGATTTTTAATTTTCGTAAAAATAAAATAAATAATTTAAATCTATTTCTTAATTGAAGTAAGATTTATGTAAAAATATTAGATTAATCCTCTACCTATTTTAATCATCTTATTAGAATCTGTATAATCTTTAGATAGTTTATCTAAAACTCCATTAATAAAATATCCACTTTTATTGGTTGAATAATCTTTTGCCAACTCAATGTATTCATTAATAGTTACTCGACTTGGTATCGATGGAAAATGCAAAAATTCTGTTATTGCCATTTTAATTAAAATCATGTCAATATCTGCAATTCTATCTGCTTCCCAATTGGGTGTTTTTTCTCGAATATCTTCTTCATATTTATGTTGATTCAACATTGTTTTGTTAAACAAATCAGATACAAATTCTTTATCGTCGTTATCTTTATATAAACTTCCTAAAATAAAAGTTTTTTTAGGACTCTGTTTATTTAATGATTTTACTACCCATGTATTTACAAACGGAATATCATCTACCCAAGAGATCATTTTATCTTCGTAATAATCATCTAATTTTTCGTTAGGTGCAATGATTTCTTTGAAAAATTCCACAACAAAATCTTTATCTGTGTTATAATTATCCTCAGAAGATGACATGTATTTTTTATACAGTTCACTTTGTTGTAATTCTTCCCAAATGATCTTTACATATTCATCGTCTAATTCCCAATTATTTAACTTATTCAACTCAACATATCCTTCTAAACTAACACTTTCGCTAATCAGATTAATAAGTTTATTGTCAATAAATTTAGTGTTCGGCTGTAAATCTTCTTTAGTCGCAAGAATTTTCTTCTTAGATAATTCCATTCTTTTGCGCGCTAATTTTTGTACCTCTACCAATAATTGGAGGTTAAGCACATATAAATCAAACATCTTTTGAATACTATGCTTCAAGAATTTTCCTTCTTTAACTAAATCGTCATTATGCGATTGCTGCATAGCATATACAGACTGCATTACTTTAACACGAATATGTCTTCTGTTAATCATTATAAAAGAACTTTAAAAAAAAGAGCGATAGATGAATTTCTAACGCTCTGCAAAAATATAATATTTATTGTTTTTTATCTAGCTATTTTGCTCTTTTTTACGAGCATCAATTCTTGCTTGCGCAATATTAAAGGCGGCTTGATGTGTTGTGATATTCTCTTTTTCTGATAAATTGAAAATTTCTAACGTAGTATTGTAAATATTTTCAGTTTTACGTAAACTTTCCTCTTTACTATACCCTTCTAACTCTGCATACACATTAATAATTCCTCCAGCGTTAATTAAGAAGTCTGGCGCATAAGCAATTCCTCTTTCACGTAACAATCTTCCATGCTTTAATTCATCAGCTAACTGATTGTTAGCAGCACCTGCTATAACTTGAGCGTTTAACTGCCCTATTGTAGCATCATTAATAGTTGCTCCTAAAGCACATGGTGCATAAATATCGATATCTAAATCGTAAATATCATTACCTAATGCAACATTTGCATTGTACTTTTTACTTAATTCTTCTAAACTTGCTTCATTAATATCATTTAAGATAACTTGAGCACCTTCATCCGTAATATGTTTTACTAAAGTTTCACCTACATGCCCAACACCTTGTACTAATACTTTCTTTCCTGCTAAATTTTCAGTTCCGAATTTGTATTTAGCAGCTGCTTTCATCCCCATATAAACACCATAAGCCGTTACTGGTGATGGATTTCCTGAACCACCAATAGCTTCAGACACTCCTGTAACATGAGGAGTTACTTCGCGAATAACATCCATATCACGAGTTTCCATACCAACATCTTCAGCAGTGATATATTTTCCACTTAAAGAATTAACAAACTCACCAAACTTACGCATTAACGCATCATTTTTTTGAGTTTTTGCATCTCCTATAATTACAGCCTTACCACCTCCAAGATTTAAACCTGTAACTGCCGACTTATAAGTCATTCCACGAGATAAACGTAATACATCATTTAATGCATCCCATTCACTTTTATATTGCCACATTCTTGTACCTCCTAAGGCAGGTCCTAAAGTTGTGTTATGAATACCAATTATTGCCTTTAATCCTGTATCTTCGTCGTTGCAAAAAACGATTTGTTCGTGACCGTTAAAAGATAACTGCCCGAAAACAGGATCGTTCTTAAGGTCTTTAGTATCAATGATTTCTGATGTCATAAATTATTTGTTTTAAAATTGCGAAATTTGTATTTCCTCAAAATTTCAAGGGCAAAAATACGAAATTCGTAATTACCAAACAAAAAAAGACACCTCAATTGTAATATTTATAACAATTGAAAATAAAATCGTTTGATTTAGAACATTTAATAATTAAAAATAACCATTACTTTAAATAAAAGTTTAACATTGAAAGCATTACAATACCTAAATAAATACTTCCTAAAATATAAATGGCGTTTATTATTAGGGTTATTTATAACCGTTTTATCAAAATTACTGGCATTAAAAATTCCTGAAATAATTCGAAACTCTGTGAACGCTGTAGAAGATTATCAAACGGGAAAACTTACCGATTTGGCAGATGTTAAAGAAACACTACTATACAATATTTTGTTTATCGTTGGGGTAACCTTACTAGGAGGCGTCTTTACATTTTGGATGCGACAATTAATTATTGTTACTTCTCGTTTAATTGAATTTGAT
Organism: Tenacibaculum adriaticum; assembly: GCF_008124875.1. GTDB lineage: Bacteria > Bacteroidota > Bacteroidia > Flavobacteriales > Flavobacteriaceae > Polaribacter > Polaribacter adriaticus. The sequence continues at coordinate 498,254 of NZ_VNIA01000003.1, read as the reverse complement.
TTAAAAAATGAAATTTATCAGCAGTACCAAAAACTATCACTTAATTTTTACAAAAAGAATCGTACAGGAGATTTAATGAATCGAATTTCTGAAGATGTTTCTAAAGTTCGTATGTATTTTGGGCCTGCCATTATGTATACGGTAAATATGATTGTATTATTTGTGGTTGGTTTTACTCAAATGATACAAATCGACCCAAAGTTAACCATGTACACCTTACTGCCTTTTCCTATTTTATCTGTATCTATATTTTACCTAAGTCGTCAAATTAACAAAAAAACCACGATTGTTCAACAATATTTATCGAAGTTAACTACGTTTAATCAAGAATTTTTTTCAGGAATTAATGTTGTAAAATCATATGCTATAGAAAATGTTGTTATCGATGGTTTTGATGATTTATCTGACGAGGCTAAAGAAAAGAATATCGATTTATCTAAAATCCAAGCACTATTTTTTCCGCTAATGGTATTACTAATTGGCATCAGCAATATTATCGTTTTATATGTTGGAGGTCAACAATACATCGCTGGAGAAATTCAAATTGGAGTAATTGCTGAATTTATTTTATATGTAAACATTCTTACATGGCCAGTTGCCATCGTGGGTTGGGTAACTTCAATTATTCAGCAGGCTGAAGCTTCGCAGCAAAGAATTAATGAATTTTTGCAACATGTACCAGATATTGAAAATAAAGTTACCCATCCAACAAAAATCAAAGGAAAAATAGACTTTAAAAATGTTTCTTTAACCTATGATGACACCAATATAACAGCATTAAAAAATTTAAATTTTACTGTAGAAAAAGGAGAAACGCTTGCTATTTTAGGGAATACAGGAAGCGGGAAATCATCTATAGTAAACTTAATTTCTCGTTTATATGATACCACTGAAGGAACTATTTTAATTGATAATATACCGATAAAAGAGTGCAACTTAAACGACCTTAGAAATCAAATAGGCTTTGTACCACAAGATCCGTTTTTATTTTCAGATACTATTGAAAACAATATTAAATTCGGAAAAGAAGACGCTACAGAAGAAGAAATTATTACTGCTGCAAAAAATGCTGTTATACATGATAATATAATAGAGTTTAAAGATGGCTATAAAACTATTTTAGGCGAAAGAGGTGTTACTTTATCTGGAGGGCAAAAACAAAGAACCTCTATTGCTAGAGCCATTATTAAAAACCCTGAGATTTTAATTTTTGACGATTGTTTATCTGCAGTAGACACCGAAACTGAAGAGAAAATATTATCTAATTTAGAACGAGTTTCTAAAAACAAAACTACGTTTATTATTAGTCACAGGGTTTCTTCTGCTAAAAACGCTGATAAAATTATCGTTTTAGATGATGGTAAAATCATTCAACAAGGAACTCATAATCAACTAATAACCCTTAAAGGATACTATAAAGAGTTGTACGAACAACAACTTTTAGAAAAAGAAATTTAAGCTTTAACATTGCCACGTAAAATATTTTGTTAGATTTGTTCGAAGAATTTAACATAACAACCCCTATTTTAAGAAACGAATTATGAGCGAGAGAGTTGAACAAGAAGAAATCTTTTCACAGGTTTTAAGAGCAGGAAGAAGAACATATTTTTTTGACGTTAGATCTACGAAAGCAGATGATTATTATTTAACAGTAACTGAGAGTAAAAAATTTACACATGATGATGGATCTTTCCATTATCAAAAACATAAAATTTATTTATACAAAGAAGATTTCGCAGATTTTCAAGAAATGTTAAATAAAGCAACTGAATACATTCTTGACGAAAAAGGAAGAGAAGTTATCAGTGAGCGTCATCAAAAAGATTACAAAAAAGAAGAAACTGTAAATGAAAACACGTCTACAGAAAGTTTTACAGACGTTTCTTTCGAAGATATTTAAAATAAGTAACAGCATTCGGCATAAATTTTACGAGTTAACTCGTAAAATTTACACCTTACATTTTCAATTCAAATTCAATTTACACAAAGAAAAGCCGCTGACTATATATAGTTAGTGGTTTTTTTAATACTACTGATACAATCTTTTAACAACCAAACTAATCTTGGCAATTATAAGTTTCAAATTCTTTATTATCTGAGCTTTCATACCCAGGTTTTGTAGCCGCAAATACACGCCCTACTCTACTGTTAAGTTTGTCGTCCAACACCACAGTTTCTCTTTTTTTTTCATTAAATAGCATAGCAAATAGATTTTTAACAATTATTTTAACTCAATTTCTCTTCTTTTTATAAAAATAGTAATAAAAAGCTAACAACAAAGCAATTAGATAAAAAAAAGTGTTTTCCCCTATAAAACTATTTTCATCGTTTGTGCTTTTACAACTGTTTCTTCCCACTCTTTTTGTGGATTACTCTCTTTTGTAATTCCACCACCCACATAAATATTTGCGGAATTATTTTTAATTTCCATACAACGAAGATTGACAAACAACTGTGAATTAAACAGGTTCAATTCCCCTAAAAAACCCGTGTAAAAACCGCGATTATACCCTTCGTTTTCAATTATGAAGGTTTTAGCTATTTCCTTTGGAAAACCACAAACTGCGGGTGTAGGATGTAGCATCGTTATTAATTTTGATGGATTCCCTTCAAACCTACCCGAAATACCCGTTTTAAGATGTAATAAATTTCCAGCTTTAACCGTCTCTACTTCTGAAGCAGAAACCGATTTACAAATAGGCTTTAATTTTTCCAATACATAATCTGTTACAACCTGCTGCTCATCTATTTCTTTAGGCTGCCAAGTTACATTTTCATCTCCTTTATATTCTTGCGTACCTGCCAAAGACATCGTTTCAAAAAACTGTTCATTAATTTTAACTAAGGTTTCTGGTGTAGCTCCTAACCAAAGTCCAACTTTAGGATGAAACCACATATAAACAAAAGCGTTATTATAAGTTTTCAATAATTTTTGAAAAGTTTTAATAGCATCAAAATTTTCCAAGTCGACAACTTCCTTTCTCGATAAAACAACTTTTACAAACTGATTATCTTTAATCGCTGCAACTCCTTTTTTAACCAATTTAATATGAAAATCTCTCGAAACTTCATCCGAAGGAAAAATCTTTTTTTGCTTCAAATTAATTTCAAAATTAATCTCTTCTTTAATAAATTCTGAAAAATCAGTAGGAATTAGAATTGAAGAATCTTCATCATTAAACGGAGCAAAAACAAAACCGCTTTCTACATAGTTCTCCGTTGTATGCAGCTTATTATCCTTCTGAAAGAAAGCTGAAATAACCATTTCATTTGGCTTTCTATAAGCCACGCACGGCAATTTCTCTTCTACTGACGTTTTTATTCTTTTAAAAATTTTCAATTTAAACTCTTTAAAATTTGTTCTTTTATTTCATTATAATTCGTCCACACAAAACCATGTCCAACACCATCTATTTCCAGTAATTTGAATCGATCTTCATCATATTTTTCTTGTAACTTTTTCGAATTTGAAAAAGGGACAATCCAATCTTTAGTTCCGTGAACACTTACAATTGAATTTGGATTATTTTGCCAATCTACTTCAAAATTTTGCAAATCTTTTTTATGTGATATTTTTTCTTTGGAAGCTTCTTTCCAAATATCAGGAACTAACCATTTTGTTAAATTCCACTTATAAAAATTTAACAACCAAGGCATAGTTTCTTCAGAACTATAAATTGCTGGTGCTAGTAATATAACTTCTTTAACTTTTTCTTTAACCGCTAACACAATAGGCCCTCCATAAGAGTATCCAACCAAAATCACTTTTTCTTTTTTTAACGGATTAATAATATCCAACAACATATCACGTTCAAAAGCAATACTTTCTTGTACTGTATTTTTATCTTGATAATTATACCCAACTCTATCATATGCAATAATATTAGCTTTTGCTCTAATAGCAGAATCTAAAATATATTGTTCAAAATCTCGAATAGAACCAATAGCTCCATGAACAAAAACTAATATAGGTAAAGTTGTATCTTTTTGAATCGTTAATTTTCTGTATTCAAATCCTCTAAAATTTTCTTGGGTAACTATGGGACTAACACCACTTTTATTATAATCTTTAAGAATCTCTAAAGTTGATTTAGGTGTTGAAAAAGTTACAAAAAACCAATACAAAAAGGTAATTGCCAAAATAAAGATCCACAAAAATATTTTCAGAGATTTTCTTACAAACCGCATTATTTTTTATCTAAAACAATGTTTGTTAACTTACAAATAGAAATTAAATTCCCTTCTTCATCAATAATTTTAATTTCCCATAAATGTGTAGTTCTTCCTTTATGAATTTGACGAGCAGTTGCAAAAATAAATCCTTCTTTTTTGCTCTTCAAATGATTAATACTCAACTCCAACCCTTTTACAACTTTTTTACTAGCATCTACAAACATTGCCGAAGCCGAACTTCCTACTGTTTCTGCTAAAGCTGCCGTTGCTCCGCCATGTAAAATTCCATATGGCTGATATACTCTTGAATTTACAGGCATTTTTGCTGTCAAAAAATCATCTCCAACATCTGTAAACACAATTTCTAGCGTTTCCATTAAGGTATTTTTATTGTAACTATTTAGTTTTTTGAGTGTTTCAATTTTATTCATTAGAAGTATTTTACAAAAGTAAAAATACATAATATTTATCGTATTTTTGTCCTCTCTAAAAAACCACAAAATGTACAAAGTCCGCGTAATTTTAGATACAAAAGAAGACGTTATTAGAACCCTTTTGGTTGATGAAAAGCAATCGTTAGAAGATTTACACTTTACTATTGCCAAAGCTTTTGGCTTTAACGGACAAGAAATGGCTTCTTTTTACCGATCAGATAACGAATGGAATCAAGGAGAAGAAATTCCGTTATTTAATATGGCTGAAGCTGGAGAAGGTGTTTCTATGGCTACCTGTACCCTAAACGAAACACTTCCTAATGAAAGCGATAAGTTAATTTACGTTTATGATTTCTTACAAATGTGGACGTTCTATGTTGAAGTATTAGAACAATCTGATGAAATTACTTCAGAAGCTAAAATCTTACTATCTATAGGAAATATTCCTGATGAAGCTCCAAAAAAAGAATTTACGGCAGACAAATTAGAAAATGATTTTGACGACGAATTTGATGATGAGTTCGATGATAAATTTAACGACTTTGAGAATTTGGATGATATTGATTTTGATACTTATTAAGATTATTTATCTATAAATAAATCTACTTTTTAACCTTTTAATAAATTCCCGTAACATTTTGGTATCTTGTTCGTCGAATATAAAATTGACTAAACAAGTATATCTTTGGAAACAATACTCTCTATCAAAAATCTCGACAAAAAATATAGTCGGGTACACGCGGTTAATAACCTTTCTTTTGACATTAAAAAAGGAAATGTTTACGGAATTTTAGGTCCCAATGGAAGTGGTAAATCAACCACATTAGGCATTATTTTAAATGTAGTTAATAAGAATTCTGGTGAATTTTCTTGGTTCGATGGAAGTTTATCAACTCATGAAGCTTTAAAAAAAGTAGGGGCTATTATTGAGCGTCCTAATTTTTACCCATATATGTCAGCTGTTCAAAATCTAAAACTGATTTGTAAAATCAAAGATGTTCCTTACGATAAAATTGAAGAAAAACTAAAACTTGTTAACTTATACGAGCGTAGAGATAGTAAATTCAAAACCTATTCATTAGGGATGAAACAGCGTTTAGCAATTGCTTCTGCTTTATTAAACGATCCTGAAGTATTAATTCTTGACGAACCCACCAACGGATTAGACCCTCAAGGAATTCATGAAATAAGAGAGATTATTAGAAAAATTGCTAAAAACGGAACTACAATTTTACTCGCTTCCCACCTACTTGATGAAGTTGAAAGAGTATGTAGCCACGTAGTCGTAATTAGAAATGGTGTAAAGTTATATGACGGACGTGTAGACAATATGATTGCTTCTAACGGGGTTATAGAAGTAAAAACTGATGGAGACAAAGAAAAGCTTGTTAATGTATTAAAGAACCATTTTGATGTTGCTGCCGTTAATGTTGATGACGACCTAGTAATTGCAAGACTAGAAAACGAAATTTTAGCCTCTGAAATTAACGCCTATCTTTTTAAAAATGGTATATCCGTGTCTCATTTAGTAAGACGAAAACTAAGCTTAGAACAGCAATTTTTGCAACTAACAAACAATAACTAACCTCTCAAAACAAATCATCATGCTACGACTTCTAAGTATAGAATTTCATAAATTAAAACATAACCGTGCTAGTAGAGTTTTATCAATTGTTTATTTCGGCCTATTAACTTCCATAGCCTTAATTGCTGCTATAAAATTTGACATTGGTCCTATAAAATTTCATTTAGCAGAACAAGGAATTTTTAACTTTCCTTATATCTGGCATTTTAACACCTATATGGCAGCTTCTTTTAAATTTTTTCTACTTTTAGTTATTGTATCTATGATGGCTAATGAATACAGCTACAAAACACTGAAGCAAAACTTAATAGATGGATTAAGTAAAAAAGAATTCATTTTATCAAAATTTTATACCGTAGTAGTTTTTGCGGCAATTTCTACTGTTTTTGTGTTGGTTGTTTCTTTAGTTTTAGGATTGATTTATTCTGATTTTAATGAGTTCGGAATTATATTTTCAGATTTAGAATACTTATTAGCTTTTTTTGTAAAATTAGTTGGTTTCTTTTCTTTCGGATTATTTTTAGGAATTTTAATTAAACGCTCTGCTTTTGCTGTAGCAGGAATGATTATCTGGTTAATCATTGAAAGTCTTTTTAAAGGTTTTTTATATTGGAATTTTCGCCATCTTAAATTTGATGCTACAGAGAAAGTCGGGGATATTATGCAATTTTTTCCGTTGGAAGCAATGCAAAATCTAATAAAAGAACCCTTTACACGTTTAGGCGCAGTACAATCAGTAGCTAAGCAAATAGGCGAACAAGTAGTTAAGGATTATTCGGTAAGTTTTTTAAATATAATTATTGTCTTAATCTGGACATTCATTTTTATTTTCCTCTCATATAGCATCCTAAAAAAGAGAGATTTGTAGTATTTTTCATTAAATTTGGTTTTCACAACTCCAAGCTTAATGAAAAAATTATTATTTACTACTTTTCTATTTGCTTCATTTATACTGTATTCTCAAAACGAAGCAAATTACTGGTATTTTGGTCATAATGCCGCATTAGATTTTAATTCGGGCAATCCTTTACCTGTGAATGGAAGTCAATTAAACACTACTGAAGGATGTTCTTCATTCTCTAACGCAAACGGTAACTTATTATTTTATGTTGGAGCTCCAAACCCTGATGCTCAAAATTTAACAATATGGAATAGAAATAATCAACCGATGCCTTTTTCGGATGTGGCTAACGGAGGGCAATTATTAAAAGGAGATGCATCAAGTTCTCAATCGGCTTTAACAGTTCCTGCTCCAGGACGGCCAAATACTTATTATTTATTTGTTGTAGGAGCTCAATCTAGTGGAAATTCAGGGTTTTGGTACTATACCATCGATATGACAGAGAATGGTGGATTAGGAGATATTATTTCAGGCCCTGTAGACCTTGCTAAATCTCAAGCAACCATATGGACTGAAAAAGTAACTGCAGTTAGAGCTAAAGAATGCAATACTTTTTGGGTAATATCATTAGTTAGTAATACTTTTTATGCTTTTAAAATAGATGACAATGGTGTTGATATTGATAATCCAATCATAAGTTCAATTTCAGGTTTATCTACTGTTGATCCAAGAGGTTATTTAAAAGTTTCTCCAGATGGCAAAAAATTGGTCTCAGCTAGTATGGGGTCGGGAACTTTTCTTTTTGATTTTGATGATGAGACAGGGATTGTTAGTAATTCTAGACGACTTGAAATTAATGGTGATGCATATGGTGTTGAATTTTCAACTTCTAGTAAAAGATTATATATTTCAACTGGATCTTTTGAACCTTCTGATGAAAATTTATTTCAATTCGATGTTACTCTACCATCTATTTTTCAGATTAACAATTCTAGATTTTTAGTCCATAATTACTTCAATACAAGAGGCGCATTACAATTAGGCCCTGATAATAAAATATATTGGACAAGTGATAATTCTAATAATATTAGTATAATTAACAACCCTGAAGAGTTAGGGGCAGCCTGTAATTATTCTCATAGAAGTATTAATCTAGGTTCTGCAACTGCTAGTCAAGGATTACCTCCATTTTTATCTTCATTATTATTACCCATAGAAATTATTGACGTAACTACTAATCAAGTAATAAACAACCAAAACTTACAATACTGCATAGGAGAATCTATTACTATTTCCCCTGAGACTGTAACTGGCAGTAATATTAATTATGATTGGACTTTTGATAATGGAACAACAGTTATCTCAGTATCAAACACATCAGATTTAATACTTAATAATTTAAACATAACCGATAGTGGTACATACTTACTTACTGTAACACTCACAGATGATTGCGGAAATCAAACAAAATTAGAAGGTACTTTTAACATTGGAGTTTATGAACCTTCCCTAGCCAATCCTGCAGCAAACATTAATTTCTGTGATACCGACGGAGACGGTTTCAACAGTTTCGATCTACAAGCCGATGTTACCCCACAAGTATTAGGAACTCAAGATCCTACTCAGTTTGAAGTGGTATATTTCTTAACG
>NZ_VNIA01000003.1:0-489473 GCF_008124875.1 Tenacibaculum adriaticum | reverse complement strand
AGACGGTTTCAACAGTTTCGATCTACAAGCCGATGTTACCCCACAAGTATTAGGAACTCAAGATCCTACTCAGTTTGAAGTGGTATATTTCTTAACGCAAGCGGATGCTGATAATAATACTACCGCAAACGCTTTATCAAATCCATATACCAATCCAACAGCCTTTAGTTCACAAGACATTTTTGTTCGTATTCATAATATTGATGCACCAAATGCTTGTTTCGACACTACTCAATTTAAACTTTCTATAACAGGGTTTCCTGAACCTTCTCAACCATTAGATTACCCTGAATGTGATGACACTGTTAGTGGAGGAGATACAGATGGTTTTTTTAATAACTTTATTTTATCAAGTAAAGACAATGAAATTTTAGGAAACTTATCGCCTACGCAATATTCCGTATCCTATCACACCACACTGGCTGGTGCACAAACAGATGCTCTTACCGATGTAATTGATAAAAACAACCCTTATCGTAACGCAATTGCAAATCAACAAACCATTTACATTCGTGTTGAAAATGTTGATAATGTTGATTGTAATGCTGTTTCTGAAAACGGAACCAATTTTGAACCCTTTAACCTAATTGTTAACCCACTACCTATTATCTCTAACAATCCTGCACAGTTAACACAATGTGATACCGATGCGGATCTTAACACAAATATTAACTTAACTCAAGCTGAAATCAATATCTCTGCAAATAATGCTAACGAAACATTTCAATACTACCCTACTCTAGCAGATGCTACTGCTGATACTAATGAAATTACCAATACCATTTCCCATCCTGCCGCTGATGGTGATTCTGTTTGGGTAAGAACCATTTCTTCTAAAGGATGCTACCGTATTTCTCAATTAGATATTATTATTTCCTTTGCAGGAGATGTTGCTTATGATCGATTGTTTGAAACCTGTGATGATTTCCTTGATGCTGATGGTAATGACACAGCTAATAATAACGATACCGACGGCATTGCTAATTTTGATGTTAGTGACGCTGAAGATGAAGTAAAAGCATTGTTTCCTATTGCGGTTCGCCCTAACTTAGATGTTTTATTCTTTGAAACATTGGCCGATAGAGATGCAGTAACCAATCAAATAACAGATTTAGTTAACTATAGAAATACGAACGTTCCTGCAACTACCCAACAACCTATTTACATTAAAATTATTAATACTATTAATAACGATTGTTCTGGTATCGGACAATTATATATTTTAACACAAACAGTACCCGAAGCCAATACGGTTACTGATATAACTTTATGTGATGATTTTGATAGTGGCAGTTTTACGGATGGAGAGAATCTAAATATCGATTTAACAACTCAAAATCCAACTATTTTGGGAACTCAAAATCCAGCAGACTATTCCGTTACTTTTTACACATCTGCTGCTGGTGCTAACGCAGGTACAAATCCAATTACCAACGACACTAATTTTAGAAACACTGCACAATCTGGTTTTACCACTGGAGATGTAAGTACACAAACCATTTATGTTCGCGTTGAAAATAACACAACTTCATGTTTTAATGATCATTTATCTTTCAATGTTGTCATAAATCCATTACCTATAATAAACAATACTATTGAGCCTTTAGAAGTTTGCGATACTGGTGCGGTAGATAATGATACTCGTAACGGACTCGAACAACAAATTGATTTAAGTGTGAAAGATGCCGAAATTTTAGACAGTAGAGATCCTGCTCAATTCGAAGTAAGCTATCATAGAACTCAACAAGACGCATTAGATGGTGTAAATGCTGTTAATAAAACTAGTTACGACAACAATCCTGCAACAACAACAATTATAAACAACCTAGGAGAAGAAACTTTATGGATTAGCCTGTTAAATACTACTACAGGATGTAGATACGGATTAAATAGCTTATTAATTAGAATTCACCCAGAACCTAATATCTTAGTTACTGATATCTCTAATTTATCTGCTTGTGATAATGATGATGATAGTGATGATACTAATGGAATCATCCAAACTATTGATCTTACCATTCAAGAACCTGATATTTTAACCAATTATCCCGCTGCTCAACATGATGATTTTACCATCACCTATCATACTACGCAAAACGGAGCTATCAATAATACTGATATTATTTCTGATACTGAAAAAATGGCTTATACAAACATCAATAACCCTCAACGAATTTTTGTTCGTGTAGAAAACAAGGATACAGGATGTATAAATGACGATACGTACTTTGATATCATCATTAACCCATTACCTGGTTTTCAAGTAACATCTCCTCAAATTCTATGTTTAAATTTAGACCCTATAACTCTCGAAGTTGAAAATCCAGATGGCGTATATACTTACCAATGGACAAAAGATACTAATCCTACAGTGGTAAGCAATACATCTGAATTAATTGTAAGTCAAGGAGGAAACTATCATGTTACCGCAACAAATACAACCACTTTGTGTACTCGTACAAGAACTATTATAGTAGAAGAATCTATTATCGCAACCATTATTGAAGAGGATATTAGCATAGTAGACGATTCTGAAAATAATACTATCACGATCAACAATCAAGACAATAATTTAGGCATTGGCAACTATGAATTTGCTTTATTAAATGAAGAAGGTTTTATTGTTAGAAATTACCAAGATGAACCAAATTTCGAAGGCTTAGAAGGTGGCGTTTATACAATTCTTGTCCGCGACAAAAACGACTGTGGGGTTGCTCAAATAGACATCTCTATTATTGAATTCCCTAAGTTCTTTACCCCCAACAACGACGGCTATAATGATACTTGGACAATTAAAGGTGCTAATTCAACATTTTACCCACAAAGTAAAATCCATATTTTTAACCGTTTTGGTAAAGTAGTTGCCGAAATACCTTTGGATGGGGAAGGATGGAACGGACTTTACAAAAGTAAAGCCCTACCTTCTAGCGATTATTGGTTTAACATCCAAATAACCGATAGAAATGGTATTACCAGAAATAGAAAAGGCCATTTCTCTTTACTCAGAAAATAGATTCATAAAATAAAATTGAAATCGATACGGATAGTTTTTAAATAAAACTATCCGTATTTTTGTTTTCATGGATTTTCAACTTGTTTCAGAATTTAAACCGACTGGTGACCAACCCCAAGCCATTAAACAATTAGTTAACGGACTTCTTTCCGAAGAAAGATATCAAACACTTTTAGGTGTAACAGGTTCCGGTAAAACTTTTTCCGTTGCCAATGTAGTCGCTGAAGTAAATCGACCAACTTTAGTACTTGCTCACAATAAAACTTTAGCAGCACAATTATATTCTGAATTCAAACAATTCTTTCCAAATAATGCAGTTGAATATTTTGTTTCTTATTATGATTACTATCAACCCGAAGCATACATTCCTGTAACTGGAACGTATATTGAAAAAGATTTATCCATTAATGAAGATATTGAACGTTTGCGAATTAGCACCTCTTCTTCCCTACTTTCAGGGCGTCGAGATGTTTTAGTAGTTGCTTCTGTTTCTTGTTTGTATGGTATTGGAAATCCTACTGAGTTCAAGAAAAACGTGATTCCTATTGAAGTGGATCAACAAATTTCACGTACTAAATTCTTGCATCTTCTTGTGACAAGTTTATATTCTCGTACAGAAGTTGAAATAAAAAGTGGAATGTTTAAAGTAAAAGGAGATGTAGTTACCATTTACCCATCGTATGGGGATAGCGGGTATCGTGTGCATTTCTTTGGTGATGAAATTGAAGAAATTGAAACCTTTAATATTGAAAGTAATCAAATAATCGAAAAACTAGATCAGTTAACTATCTATCCTGCAAATTTATTCGTTACTTCTCCTGATGTATTACAAAATGCTATTCATCAAATTCAAGATGATATGGTTAAACAGGTAGATTACTTCAAAGAAATTGGCAAGCATTTAGAAGCAAAACGACTCAAAGAACGTACTGAGTTTGACTTAGAAATGATTCGTGAATTAGGCTATTGTTCTGGTATTGAGAATTACTCTCGCTATCTAGATGGACGAGAACCCGGAACACGCCCTTTCTGTTTGTTAGATTATTTTCCTGATGATTATTTAATGGTGATAGATGAAAGTCATGTAACCATTCCACAAGTTCATGCTATGTACGGAGGTGATCGAAGCAGAAAAGAAAACTTAGTTGAATATGGATTCCGATTACCTGCGGCAATGGATAACCGTCCGTTGAAATTTGAAGAATTTGAAACTTTACAAAATCAAGTAATTTATGTTTCTGCAACTCCTGCAGATTATGAACTACAAAAAACAGAAGGATTATTTATTGAACAAGTGATTCGCCCTACAGGATTGTTAGACCCTGAAATTGAAGTCCGACCAAGTCTCAATCAAATTGATGATTTAATTGAAGAAATACAAATTCGTGTTGAAAAGGATGAACGCACACTCGTTACCACCTTAACCAAACGAATGGCAGAAGAATTAGCAAAATATTTAACCCGTATTCAAGTACGCTGTCGTTATATCCATTCAGATGTTGATACTTTGGAACGTGTAGAAATTATGCAAGACCTACGTAAAGGATTGTTTGATGTACTTATCGGAGTAAACTTATTACGTGAAGGTTTAGACTTGCCAGAAGTTTCTCTAGTCGCTATTTTAGATGCTGACAAAGAAGGTTTTTTACGTTCGCATCGTTCGTTAACTCAAACTGTAGGTAGAGCTGCACGTAACGTAAATGGACGCGCTATTATGTATGCAGATAAAATTACCAATAGTATGCAAATGACTATTGATGAAACTAACCGACGTCGAGAAAAACAGGTAAATTACAATACTGCAAACGGAATCACGCCCACTCAAATTAATAAAAAGATTGACAACACCCTTTCTAAAAGTGCTGTTAGTTCTTATCATTATGACAATGCAATACAAAAAGCAGCGGAGCAAGACCTAGAATATTTACCTAAACAAGAAATTGAGAAAAGGATACGTCAAAAACGAAAGCAAATGGAAGAAGCGGCTAAAGGATTAGATTTTATGCTAGCCGCACAATTACGTGATGAAATAGCTGTTTTAAAAGAAAATTTGTAATTTCATAAAGAACCTTTAAAACCTAAATCACAAAAAATGATCGGAATTATGAGTGCAATGCAAGAAGAAATTCAAGCATTGTTAAACCAAACACAAAATATTAAAAACTATACCAAAGGAAAGAGAAATTACTACACTGGAACTCTTTTTGGAAAAGAAGTTATTTTAGTGTTTTCTCGTTGGGGAAAAGTAGCTTCAGCCACAACAGCTACTCAGTTAATTAATGATTTTGATTTAGATGAACTTATTTTTACAGGTGTTGCTGGCTCTTTAGTTAACGAAGTAAATATTGGTGATATCGTTATTGGAAAACAATTAGTACAACACGACATGAATACATCTCCCCTTTATAAAACTTTCGAAATACCACTTCTACATAAAACCTTTTTTGAAACTAATCATATTAAAAGAGAACAACTAATTAATGCTAGTCAAGAATTTATTAATAATTACACAAAGTGTATCTCTGAAGAAGAAGCAACAAAATTAAATATTATAAACCCTAAAATATTTATTGGAGATATTGCCAGCGGAGACCAATTTGTAAGTAAACAAACTCAAGTAAATTTTATAACTTCAAACTTAAATTCAGTTTTATGTGTAGAAATGGAAGGTGCAGCTGTTGCTCAAGTTTGTTATGAATATGAAATTCCTTTTTCAATTTTCAGAATAATTTCTGACAAAGCTAACGATGATTCTTTAATAGACTTCCCTCGTTTCGTTTCTAAAATTGCTAGTAATTATTCTTTAGAGATTTTAAAAAAACTATTTCTTACTTAATACAACCTAAGCCAACATCAATTTTTTTACCAACTCCTCGCCCATTTCTTCGTTAATCATCTTTACAATTTTCTCTTTCCCATAACTCAATTCTTCTCTTAAAACAGAAGATGATAACCGAACAATTAAAGTTCCGTTTTGAATTTTAACTTCACTAGTATACGAAGCTACTCCTGCACCCATCAATTTTTCCCATGCTTCTTCAATATGAATTTTCTGAAAACCTTTTTTTAATTTACCTTCATTAATATAAGTACCTAGTAAATCTTTTATTAAAAAACTACCATTCTCTCTTTTTGCCATTTTACTTCCCCTTTTAAATTTTACAAGTTAAATATTTGATACGGTTTATTACTTTGTTTTAACACATTTTCTGTTCTTTCAGAATGGGTATCTGTAATAAAAATTTGTCCAAACTCATCATTATTCACTAAACGGATAATTTGGGCAACTCTATTTTCATCTAATTTATCAAAAATATCATCCAACAACAAAATTGGAGTTATTTTAGATTGTTGTTTAATAAATTCAAATTGTGCTAATTTTAAAGCTATTAAATAGGATTTTTGTTGACCTTGAGATCCAAATTTTTTAATTGGATATTCGTCTATTTCAAAGCTCAAATCATCTTTATGTATTCCTACAGATGTATATTGCAACATTCTATCTTTTTCTAAAGACACTCGCAATAAATCTACAAACGACTGCTCTTGCAACTGACTTTTATACAGCAAATTAACAAATTCTTTACCCCCTGATATTATTTGATATTTTTCATTAAAAATAGGAACAAAATCTTCTAAAAACCTTTTTCTTTTCTCATACACAATCGTTCCATATGTAATTAATTGCTCATCGTATACTTTTAAATTTAAAGCATCAAACGTTCTATTTGCCGCAAAGTATTTTAACAACGCATTACGCTGATTTATAGTCTTATTATATGAAATTAATGCATTTAAATACTCTTTATCTTGCTGAGAAATAACTCCATCTAAAAATTTTCGTCTCGTTTCACTTCCTTCAACAATCAAATCTCTGTCTGCTGGTGAAATAATAACCAAAGGTAATTGCCCAATATGTTCAGAAAACTTTTCATAAGCTTTTCCGTTACGTTTTAATACCTTTTTAGAGCCACGTTTTAACGAACAAATAATCTTTTCACTTCTTTCATTTAGCAAATAATCTCCTTCAATCATAAAAAAATCTTGTCCATGACGAATGTTTTGTCCTGCTATAGGATTAAAATAACTTTTCGCAAATGATAAATAATAAATGGCATCTAAAACATTTGTTTTACCCACTCCATTATTACCTACAAAACAATTAATTTTCTTTTCAAAACTAAAAGTTTGGGTTTCTATGTTTTTAAAATTAACTAGCGATATTTTTTGCAAATACATAGATGTTTGTTCTTTTGAGAAAGGAAGCGCAAAATAACGAAAAATCAGCTTTTAAAATCCAATTAAAAAAACTATTTTTGTCGCCACTAATTTTTAAGCAATTATGGCATCATACAAGAAAAGAGGGTATAAACCTAAGAAAGAAAAGGTTGTAGATAACGTTAACGAAGAAACATTTGACGAATCTCAAAGTGCAGTAGCAGAAGCTTTTAACACACTAGATGAAACTGCCAATAAATCTGAGCAATGGATAGAGAAAAATAGCAAACCTTTATTTTATGGTTTAATTGCTATTGCCGCTTTAATTTTAGTTTTTTTAGCTTACAATAAATATGTTTCTGAACCAACACAAACAGAAGCATCTAATGAATTAGCATACCCTAGAACATTTTTTGATAAAGCTGCAACTTCTACAGGTAAAGCCGCAGATAGCTTATACACTTTAGCCTTAGAAGGTGGCGATGGTAAATATGGATTTATCGACATTGCTGATTCTTATAGTGGAACAAAAGCTGGTAATATCGCTAACTATTATGCAGGTATTTCATATTTAAAAATGAACAAGTACGAAGAAGCTATCGATTATTTAAGCAAATTTGATTCTGATGATGAGTTATTAGGTCCTACTGCTTTAGGCGCTATTGGTGATGCGTTTGCTGACATTAACCAACCAGAAGATGCGTTAGATTATTACGAAAAAGCAGCAAATAAAAAAGACAACGAATTTACATCTCCGTTATTCTTATTTAAAGCAGCACAAACTGCTATGGGTTTAAAAGAGTACAATAAAGCTGAAAAATTATTTACCACTATTAAAGAAAAATATCCTACTACAGAGCAAGGAAGAGATATTGAAAAGTATATTAATAGTGCAAAATATGCACAATAATGGCAACAACAAATTTATCTTATTACGATAAAAACACAATCCCAAATGCGAAGCAATTTCGATTTGGGATTGTTGTTTCTGAATGGAATCCTGAAATTACAGGAAACATGCAAAAAGGAGCAATCGAGACTTTAATAGACTGTGGCGCTTTACAAGAAAATATTGTTTCTTGGGAAGTACCTGGCAGTTTTGAGTTAGTCTACGGATGTAAAAAAATGATTGAAACTGAAAAGCTAGATGCAATCATCGCTATAGGAAATGTAATACAAGGTGAAACAAAACATTTCGATTTCGTATGTGAAGGCGTTACCCAAGGAATTGTAGATTTAAATGTTAAATACGATGTTCCTGTAATTTACTGTGTTTTGACAGATAATACCAAACAACAATCAATCGATCGTTCTGGTGGTAAATTAGGTAATAAAGGTATTGAATGTGCTGTAGCGGCAATTAAAATGGCTGCTATCAAAAATATTGGAAGAAAACCAAACTCTTTAGGGTTTTAAGTTAGATACAAAACTTTAAACACAAAAAGTCAAAAGAAATTTCTTTTGGCTTTTTGTATTTTATGTTACTAAGACTTATTTTATCAACAATGCTTGACCACCTCTCTTTAATTCAGTAAATTTGAGCTATTGTTTTTGGTTCGGTTTTTGTAACCAACTTCTTCTAACAATAACTACTATTTTATGGGATTTATTAAAAGAGAAAATAAAAAATTCGAATACAAACCTCGTTATTACAAAGGCGATGGCAATCCGTATGAATTTAAACACAGGTTTGATGAACATCGCACTTCTGTAGGTAAAAACAAGGGATTAAAAGGAAAATTTAATGCTGCTTTTGATGAGTTTAAAAACTCAGAAAATGGAGGAATAAACTCAACTATTTTAATCATTGTTATTATTCTTATACTTGTTTTTTTATTTATTATTGATTTCGATCTCTCAATATTTTTACCAAAAGATTAATGTCAGATATCATTCAATTACTCCCCGACCACGTTGCCAATCAAATTGCGGCAGGTGAAGTCGTACAACGTCCTGCTTCTGTAGTAAAAGAATTGTTAGAAAATTCGATTGATGCGGATGCTACATCCATCACTCTATTACTAAAGAATGCTGGTAAAACGTTAATACAAATAATTGATAATGGTAAAGGAATGAGTACTACCGATGCTCGTTTGTGCTTTGATCGTCATGCTACCTCAAAAATTAGGAATGCTCAAGATTTATTCAATTTAAAGACCAAAGGATTTCGTGGCGAAGCTTTAGCTTCTATTGCCGCTATTGCTCATGTTGAGTTAAAAACCAAACAAGACAACGACGAATTAGGTACCGCTATAAAAATTGAAGGAAGTACTATTGTTTCTCAAGAACCAGCATCTACAGCTAAAGGAACAAGTATTGCTGTTAAAAATTTATTTTACAACATTCCTGCACGCCGTAATTTTTTAAAATCAGATACTATTGAAACACGTCATATTATTGATGAATTTCAACGAGTAGCGTTAGCTCATCCTGCTATTTCATTTTTATTGCATCATAATGATAACGAAATTTATCATTTAAAGGAAAGTAACTTGCGTAAACGTATTGTTTCTATTTTTGGATCAAAAATGAATGAAAAATTAGTTCCTATTAATGAGCAAACAGATATTTTAACGATTACTGGTTTTGTAGCAAAACCTGAATTTTCTAAGAAAAAAAGAGGTGAACAATTCTTTTTTGTAAATGACCGTTTTATTAAAAGTTCGTATTTAAATCATGCCGTAGTTAATGCTTTTGATGGCTTGCTAGAATATGGGGCACATCCCTCTTATTTTTTATATTTAGACGTGCCTCCAAATAGCATTGACATTAATATTCATCCTACAAAGACGGAAATTAAGTTCGACAACGAAAAAGCGTTGTATGCAATTTTACGTGCTACTGTAAAACATAGTTTGGGTCAATACAACGTTGCCCCTGTACTTGATTTTAACCGTGATTCAAACTTAGATACTCCTTATGATTTTAAGGATAAAAAAACGGTTTCAACACCTAAAATTATAGTAGATCCAACCTTTAATCCGTTTAAAAATGATGTTAACGATCAACAAATGACATCAAATTCTTCGAGCGGTTCATCAACCAAAAATTATCAATCTAATTATAAAAAAGAAACTGGTAGCTGGGAAAGTTTATATGCCAATATTGAACCAATAGAACAGTCTACCCAAGAACAACTTTTTGAACAACAACAAGAAACGGAAACAGGAAAAACGTTTCAAATTCAGAAAAAATATTTATTAAGCTCTATAAAATCTGGAGTAGTTTTAATCCATCAATCCTTAGCGCACCAACGTATTCTGTACGAAGAGTTTTTAGAAAATATTACAGTAAAAGAAGCGAGTAGTCAGCAATTATTATTTCCTGTCACTATAGGATTTTCATCCGCAGATATCGAAATGATTTACAGTATTAAATCAGATTTAGAAAGTACAGGATTTGTCTTTAACGAATTTACAAAAGAAAGTGTGGTAATTGGAGGAATTCCTACTTCCATAACTGAAAGTAAAATCACGTTAATTTTAGAACAGTTGTTAGACGATATGAAAATTGAAGTTCCTGATGCTAGTTTTAGTCATTTTGATGTGATGGCCAAATCATTTGCTAAATCACTCGCTATTAAAACAGGAACAAGTTTATCGGTAAAAGAACAAGAAAATTTAGTAAATAACTTATTTTCGTGTAAAGAACCAAGTACCTCTCCGTTTGGTAAAGCTACTTTTAAAACGCTAACCTTAAATGAGATTGATACTATTTTTAATAAATAAAAATCGATATTAAATCCTCTTTATTTTTTCTAGAGGAAAAAAAATATACTTATGGGAAAACTTACAGATGTTATAAAACACCTTATCATTATTAATGTAATAATGTTCATTATTCCACAGTTATTACAAATGGATTTAACGAATATTTTAGCGTTACATTTTCCTAAAAATGAACACTTTGGTGTTTGGCAATATGTTACACATATATTCATGCATGGTGGGTTTTACCATATCCTTTTTAACATGTATGGTTTATGGGCTTTCGGATCACCACTTGAACAAATGTGGGGGAAAAATAAATTTTTATTTTTCTATTTTTCTGCAGGGATTGGTGCAGGGATTATTTATACCCTTGTTAATTACTATCAGTTTAACGGAATTTACGATCAGTTGATTCATTTGGGGGTTACTCCTACTGAAATTCAGAATATATTAGAAACAGGTAAGTATAACGAAGCAATTATAACGCTTTCTAACAAAGATATGAGTCAGTTTTACTCTCTATATCATTCACCTGCTGTAGGAGCTTCTGGAGCTATTTATGGGATATTAGTTGCCTTCGGAATTGCTTTTCCAAATGCAAAATTAGCGTTGATCTTTTTCCCAGTTCCAATTGCTGCTAAGTATTTTATCCCGTTGATGATTGCTGCTGATTTATTTTTTGGAGTAACAAAATACTCTATTGGTAATGTGGCACATTTTGCACACATTGGTGGAGCATTAATTGGGTTTTTAATTGCCTGGTATTGGAAAAAAAATCAGTTTAGAATTAATTAAATGAATAGTATTATTAATAACATAAAGTATCGTTTTAAAAATGCAGGTATTGTAGAACAACTCATCTACATAAATCTGGGTGTGTTTTTATTAGTTTTTGTATTTAATACGTTCGGGTTTTTATTTAAATCTAATAGTAATTTTTTAGTAAACTGGTTTGCGTTACCTGCAAGTTTTGATGAATTTATATTAAAACCTTGGACGATTGTTACCTACGGATTTTTACACGCTAGTTTTTTACATATTCTGATGAATTTAATTGCCCTCTTTTACATAGGGCATTTATTCAAACAATATTTTACAGGCAAACAATTATTGAATTTTTATCTCTACGGAACTATTTTCGGAGGGCTTTTATTCATATTGAGCTATAACTACTTCCCTGCTTTCGCAGACCATAAAAACAATAACGTCTTATTAGGGGCTTCCGCAGGTATTTCTGCCATTTTTATCGGTATTGCTACTTATTTGCCTAACTATCATGTAAAAATCCCTCTCATTGGTTTTGTAAAACTCTGGATATTAGCCGCAATTTGGGTAGCGCTGGATGTTATTCAAATTCCTGCAGGAAACGCAGGCGGACATTTTGCACACCTAGGAGGTGCCTTATTCGGATTTTTATATGTAAGCAGAGCTAGCAACAAAGAAATTAATATCTTTAAACCTATAAAAGACCTCTTTAAAAAGAAACAAAAACCATTAAAAACGGTTCATAATTCGGGTAAAAAACGAACGAGAACACAATCCCCTAAAAAAGAAAACCAGCAACAGATTGACGCTATTTTAGATAAAATTAGCAAATCGGGGTATGATACACTAACCAAAGCTGAAAAAGATTTTTTATTTAAACAAGGGAAAAATTAGTGGCTAAAAAACAATATAAGATTTCATTATATAGCAAATTGTTGTATTTCGTTAATTCGATTTTTGCAGCAGGTCTGCTACTCTCCTATTTTTTACCTTTTATTTCACCAAAAACAGTTCCTCTATTCTCTGTTTTAAGTTTAGCGGTACCTTTTTTAATCATTATCAATGCCTTGTTTTTTGTGTACTGGTTAATCAAACTGAAAAAGCATTTGATTCTATCTGGGTTAATTTTAGTAATTGGTTGGCTTTTTTGCCCGCCTTTTTTAAAAATCTCCCCTAAAAAAATAATGCTGAATGACGACATAAAAGTGATGAGCTACAATGTAAGAATGTTTAACTTTTACAAATGGATAAAAGACGATGCTATAGATCAAAAAATCGTTTCTTTTATCAATGAAAAATCACCCGATATTTTAGCCATACAAGAATACCATCACTCAGATAAGAGGAAATTAGATTTCAGATATTCATACTTTGTTCCGAAGTCAAAACACAAAAATTTTGGATTGGCTATATTTTCAAAATTCCCCATCATCAATAAAGGTTCTTTAAATTTTAAAGAGAGTGCCAACAATGCCATTTTTATTGATATTTTAAGAGGAAAAGATACAATACGAGTATATAATTTGCATTTACAATCGTTAAAAATTAATCCCGCTAAAGAAAATTTTGGAGAAGAAAACTCAGAAAAATTAATAAAACGTTTAGAGAATGGTTTCCAGAAACAAGCTACCCAAACCGAGCAATTTTTAGCCCATGAAAAACAATGGAAAGGAAAAGAAGTTGTTTGTGGAGATTTTAACAACACTGCTTATTCTTGGGTTTATAAAAAAATTTCGACCCATAAAAAAGATGCTTTTTCAGAAGCTGGTTCGGGTTTAGGAAAATCTTTTAATTACTTTTTTCCTATGCGAATAGATTTTATCTTAACAGACACTTCAACCGAGATAAATCGTTTTCAAACATTCAATAAAAAGTATTCCGACCACTACCCTATTATGACACGTATAAATTGGTAATTATATCAAATTCTATATTTAGAAAAATTCTATTTAACGTATCTTGCAAGCCTATTTTAAGGTTAAAATTATGCACAGTAACACACTACTAAATTATATTAAAAATGTTGTTAAAAACATGCCAGACGCTTGGTTAAATTTAACAACACACCGATTGGATATTTATAATGAAGAATTGGCTAAAACCGAGTTTTTAGAACAGTTTGAAAACTTATTCAACAACAATAATGCTGAAACATTAGCACTAAGTGAATTACCTACTGCTTATGATTATATCCGATTAGGACACCCGTTATCTTCTGTATTAGAATGGACTATTGCTAAGTTACACAACTTAAAATCAGATAACGTCATTAGTTTCTCTTCTAAAACAACGCCAATTTTAGCGGTGTTAAGAAAAAACTTATTAGCAAATAAAAACACTCAAATTGTATACATCAATCAATTACCGGCACATTTTGATGTTGACGTCGTTAAAAATGTGTACGGATATAAATTTGAGGTTAAAAAGATAAATAGTGTAGACGATATTACTGATTTTGACGGTAGCACCATATTAGTTTCAGAAAAAGAAAATGTTTGCGATTTTATACTATCTCCTAAGGTTGATTTCTTTATTAATACAAACGCTAACTTAGGAAGCATTGTATTGGTTAACGGAAAACATAACGAAAATTATATCTCAGAAATTCAACATGTAAGAAGAAGAGAAACTATTGCCATGACTCCGGCAAATACTTTAGTGGCTTTGCAACAGTTAACAGGGCTTCCTTATAATAGTGTAGTTTATGATACTCAAGCCAACAAAGCAGCGGTTATAAATTCAGTTAAAAAAATTACTGAAGCAAGCACCAATGCAATTGTGGGTTCAAGTGGACTTTCTATACAATATGCCATTGTCATGGGCTTAATAGACCATGCCTTTGAAAACCATAAAGGAAAAGCCATTAAAATTGTAGTGCCACCAAACTGTTACGGAGGTACCAACGATCAAGCACGTCGTGTAGCGGCTTGTTTAGACAATGTTGAAGTGATGGACTTACCGGTAGATGGTGGTAACGACATGGTAAAAAGTATAGACATGGTATTAAATGAAATTGCCAAAGAAGATGCAGTTCCGTATATCATTGCAGAAATACCTACCAACCCAAGAGTAGAAGTTCCAGATCTTATTAAATTAAAAGAAGTGTTGAGCGCATCACGCAAAACGGCAACAGGAAATATTGCGGTAGATCCTGTGTTTGTGTTAGACCAAACTTTTTGTCCGAACGTACACTTTTTAGGCGATGATGAAATACTTTCATCGGTAAGAACCATTGCGTATGTAAGCGGATCTAAATTCCCGAGTGGCGGTAAATGTACTGCCGGTTATTGTGTTGCCAACACCAAAGCAGCTTCGTTAATGCATAAGATCGATATACATATAAAATTGTGTGATAACGAAGCTACCGGTTTGCAACTAGACATATTAGCAACCCAATTACCTTCTATGTTACAACGCATTGAAGGAGCATACAAAAACACGCGTGAGTTTGTAAGTTTTATTGAAGAAGTGTTGCCTACGGCTAAAATCAATTTTGTATCGGAAGAATTAGCCGCACAAGGATTTACGCCATCGGTATTTTCATTAGACCTACCTACCAAAGGAAATACAGAAGAAGAAAGAGAAACCTATAAGCGCGCTTTAAATTTAAAGTTGATCAATTTAATGATCACTGAAATTCCTGAGGAAAGTAAATACTGTGTGAGTTACGGACAATTAAAAGGATGTTATTGGACCATACCAGCCACCTCAACTCAAGGAACCACTAAAGAAGGTGACAAAGACTATATTGCACGCGTAGCACTATCTGCAAACATGGATCTAGAACGCCATAAAAAAGTGTTTTTAGATTTTGTAAATGAATTATAATAATGAGGAGGCTTTTAGCCTCCTTTTTTTGTCATTGCGTGAAGCAATCTAAACTATATTGGTTACCAATGAAAAGATTACTTCAGTCGTAAACTCTCTCGTAATGACGAGCAAAATGTCATTGCGAGGAACAAAGCAATCTCAACATACTGATTATATATTGCCTTTTCTTTGAAAACAATAACAGCACTATAAAAAGATTACTTCGTTCATGTGCTCCCTCGTAGTAACAAATAGAAAGTCATTGCGAGGAACGAAGCAATCTAAACCGTATTAATTACCAATTAGAATATTACTTCCCTATTATAGCTCCTATAAATTAAAAGGAATCCCTATATTAGCTACACTAACAAACTAACAATGAAACACTTTGATATTGCTATTATTGGCGGTGGGCCATCAGGGGCCTCCACTGCCTTTCACCTTGCTAAAAAAGGGATTTCAACTGTAATTATTGAAAAAGAAACTTTACCACGTTATAAAACCTGTGGTGGCGGATTTGTATATAGAGGACGTAAAGATTTACCCTTCGATATTAGCAGTGTCGTAGCTGCTGAATTTAATACAGTAGATATTTATTTAGGTAAAAAACTCCATTTTCAAACACATCGAGAAAAACCCACTATTTCAATGGTAATGCGCGATTCGTTTGACAACCTACTTGTTGAAAAAGCCAAAGAATTAGGTGTTGTTTTACTTCAAGATCATAAACTAGAATCTTTAGAATTTACAGACGATCTTATCCAGTTAAAAACTTCTAAAGAAACTATCACCGCAAAATTTGTAATTGCTGCAGATGGCGCTTTAAGTCCTACAGCAAAAATGGCGGGTTGGAAAGAAGATACTCGTAAATTAATCCCTGCATTGGAATATGAAGTAGAAGTTTCTGAAGAAGATTTTAACCGCCTTAAAAATGAAGTACGTTTCGATATTGATGCCATCCCTTTTGGCTATGCTTGGAGCTTTCCAAAGAAAAATCACCTTTCCTTGGGTGTTGCCTCTGCAAGAAGAACCAAAATTAATCTCAAAAAATTTTACAAAGAGTATGTAGAAATGTTGGGGATAAAAGAAGTAATTAGCGAAACACAACACGGATTTCAAATTCCCGTAGCTCCAAGAACCGATGGTTTTGTAAAAAACAACGTGTTTTTAATTGGTGATGCTGCAGGTTTTGCTGATCCTATTACTGCAGAAGGGATTTCGAATGCGATTTACAGTGGTAAGCTAGCTGCAGAAGCCATTATTGAAGCTGACCAAAACCCAGAATTGGCAGAGAAACTATATGTAGAAAAACTAGAAGAAAATTTATTACCAGAAATTAGAACAGGTTTATGGCTTGCTAAATGGTTTTACGAACAAAAAACGATTAGAAACGTGCTCTTAAAAAAATACGGACAACGTTTTAGTGAGGCTATGGCAGATGTTTTTCATGGTAAAAGAACTTACCCAAAAGACATTAAGAAAACAATTAAACAAAAAATTAAAGAATTGGTATTTTAAATACCAGTTTTTTTTATCTAAATTGCTAACAGTAAAATTGCTATGGATAATATTGGATGTAAATTGCTATACACTTCCATTTATTTTCCTGCTTAATAATGTTAAGCGTACTTTTTGCACACATATAAATAAGTTGTACACAAGGCAAAAGAACTCTAGATGAAAGAACAATCACAAGCAAATAAATTAGAATTACACTATTATTTTGATGATAGTGATGATTCTCATACAATGAATGCTTTTGTAAGAAATCGTTGTGAATTTGAGCTTCTGCAAATATATACTGAACTTCAAAAAGAATTAGAGCTAGATGTTCGAGTAGAAACTGAAGCTTTTGAAGAAGGTGGGCTAACTGAATTGTGGACTTTTCTTGCTGAAAACTCCGTTCAAATAACTTTACTTCTTACTGGTTTATCACAAGTTTTATCGAGAGTTCCTATAAGAAAAACTAAACTTGAGAAAAAGGATTTAAAATTAAGCACAGAGGAAAGAAAGTTAAATATAAAAGTTTTAAAAAAAGAAATTAAAGAAAAAGAGCCTGAACAAATTACAATTCAAAATTTGAATTTAATAATTGATAGTAATCCAAAAATACTTAAACACTTATCAAATTATTATAAACAACTTTATAATTATCCAAAAGTCAAAAAAATATCTACAACAAAATTATCTAAAAATAAGGAAAAAATTGAGGATCCAAAATTCATTTCAAGAACTGACTTTGACAAATTTGTAATTGAAAGTAATGAATTAGAATCTGAAATTGATGAAAATGCTACTATAGAAATTATTTCACCTGTTCTAAAAAAAGGAAAGTACAAATGGAAAGGTATCTATGGTAAAATTGGAGAAGCAGTCGATTTTTATATGAAAGATAAAATCTTTAAAAAATCAATAATAGCAGAAGGGGTTGAATTTAAAAATGGAACATTTATAGATTGTATTTTAGAAAAAAATAGAAAAATAAATGAGGTCGGAGAAATATACACTTCAAGTTATTCTGTTTTGACTGTTCTAAAAAAACACTATGAAAACATTGTTGAGGAAACACCACAAGGAAAAAAATATAGAAAAGAAAAAGAAGCTGAAAAACAACAATTAAAATTATTTGATAATAAAGATAAAAAAGAATAAGATTAAGGTACAATAATATATAACCGCAATTAAAGTTGTTTTCATTAGCCCTTCCTCACTCGTTTCAAATTCAACAAATCAATAGGGTTAATACCCAAACCATGTACATTTTTTTGTGAGAAACGTATTACTTCATCGTAATATAGCGGTACAACAGGTGCTTCATCTATAATAAGACTGTCCATTTGTTGGTACAATCGGTAACGTTTAGCGTTATCTGTTTCTTTTATCGATTGTACGTACAAACTATCAAACACCTCGTTTTTAAAATGCGTATAATTAGGTCCGTTCGGTGTAAAGTTCTTACTGTAAAAAAGTGATAGATAGTTTTCTGCATCTGGGTAATCGGCAATCCAACTCGCTCTAAAAATAGGTAGTTTACCATTGGCTTTTCCTTGTCGTAAGGTTGAAGGCGGAATTACATCTACTTTCGTTTCTAAACCTATTTTTTGTAATTCTCGTTGTATAAATTCGCACAAGTCTAAATAATTACCATTCGTAGTAATCGTTATTTCTGGGGTAGTATTTCCTGTTTCTACTTTGAACCGCTCTAAAAGTTGTTTTGATTTTTCTGGCTGATACGAATATCCTGTTTGAGCATTAAACGAAGGCAATCCTTTGGGTATAAATCCGTTAATTGCAGGGGTTCCAATTCCGTTACGTAGAAATTTGATCATCTTTTCACGATCAAATCCGTAATTAATGGCTTGTCGAATTAGTTTTGATTTTGTGGGGTACTCTTGCTCAACATCTAAATAAATACCTAAATATTCGGTGTTTAAATAAGAACCCGTTTGCATGTTGATTTTATCGCTGTATTTAGCTTGTAATTTTCCGTCTGTAGCTAAAATCTCATCTTTATACGAGGCATCTAAGCTTTTCATAAAGTCTAAATTCCCTTGTATAAATTGCAGGAATTCACTTTGTTTATCGGGTAAAAAAGTAACCGCCACAGCTTCTAAATAGGGTAATTGCTCCCCTTTTACATCGGTTTCAAAATACAGTGGATTTTTACGCAATACCAACTTGGTATTTTCTACCCATAATTTATGTTGAAAAGGTCCTGTACCAATCGGGTTTGCTCTAAACTCGTTACCAAAAGTCTCTACTGCTTCTTTCGACACTACCGAACAGTATTTCATAGCCAACAAACCTAAAAATGGCGGGAATGGTTGTTTCAAATTTATGGTAAAAATAGAATCGTTCTCCGCTTTAAAATCAGCTACATTTTGCAACACCCAACCTCCAGGTGAAGCCACATTTTTATCTAGCAATCGATGAAACGAATATTCAAAATCTTGCGCAATAACAGTTCTTGTAGAATCTTTTCCGAAGACACTATGTTTATGAAAGAAAACATCATTTCTCAATGTAAATTGATATAATTTTCCGTCTTCAGAGATTGTCCACTCTTTGGCAATATCCGGTTGTACGTGTAAGCTGTCATCCAGTTGTACCAATCCGTTATACAATTGGTTTACCGCCCATATATTACGCTGATCTTTGGCAAATGCAGGGTCTAACGAGGTAATGTTTGAGTGTTCGTTATAGCGAAACACCTGAGCGTCGGTAAATTTTGACGGTTTTTTTCCGCAGGAAATCAGTAAGACAAAAGAGAACAAAAATGCAGTTCTCGATACATTTTTACCCTGTAAAAACACTCGAACTGACAATAACTTGGTTCTTAATTCTTGCTTCTTGGTGCTACTTTTCAAATTCATAATCTCTTTCAACTTTACAAATTCTTACCTTAAATTGTTTGTACCAAGTAGCTCTCCCCTTTTGTCTCACTTCTATATGATGAATATTCAGTTTCCAATTTTTTATGGCCTCTAAACTTTTCCAGTACGAAACCGTAATTCCTAATTCGTTTCGAGCACTTTCAATACCTAAATAGCCATCTTGTTGTTGAGCAAGTTCTTCCATTTTTTCAGCAGTAACCGAATAATCATTATCACCTTCGGTTCGTAAACTTGTAAAAATCACAGCGTAATATGGTGTTTGGGGTGTGTTGGCAATCATAAAATGAGTAACTTTGCGGTTTGTAAATGTACAGGAATGAATGCAGATAAAAAAGTAGCTTTTTACACACTTGGGTGTAAACTTAATTTTTCAGAAACATCAACCATAGCTCGTAACTTTGTTAACGAAGGTTTTGAACGTGTGGAGTTTGAAGAAAAAGCAGATGTATATGTAATTAACACATGCTCGGTAACTGATAATGCTGATAAACGTTTCAAAACCATTGTAAAGTCTGCTTTAAAGCAAAATGACGAAGCTTTTATTATTGGTGTGGGTTGTTATGCACAATTAAAACCGGAAGAATTAGCAGCTGTTGATGGTGTGGATTTGGTATTAGGTGCTACTGAAAAATTCAATGTTACTAGCTATATTAACGACTTAACCAAAAACGATATTGGGGAAGTGCATTCCTGCGAAATTGAAGAAGCTGATTTTTATGTAGGCTCTTACTCTATTGGTGATAGAACGCGTGCGTTTTTAAAAGTACAAGACGGTTGCGATTACAAATGCACTTATTGTACCATTCCGTTAGCTCGTGGAATTTCACGTAGTGACACCTTAGAAAATGTATTAAAAAACGCTAAAGAGATCTCTGAAAAAGGGATTAAAGAAATTGTATTAACAGGAGTAAATATTGGTGACTACGGAAAAGGTGAATTTGGTAACAAACGACATGAACATACGTTCTTAGAATTGGTTCAGGAATTAGATAAAGTAGAAGGAATTCATCGTTTACGAATTTCGTCTATTGAACCCAATTTATTAAAAGACGAAACCATCGATTTTGTTTCCAACTCAGAAACGTTTGTTCCACATTTTCATATTCCGTTACAATCGGGTAGCGATGTGTTATTAAAGAAAATGAAGCGCCGTTATTTACGCAAAGTATATACCGACAGAGTTGCTAAGATCAAAGAAGTAATGCCAAACGCTTGTATTGGTGTGGATGTAATTGTTGGTTTCCCTGGTGAAACAGATGAATTATTTTTAGAAACCTACAATTACTTGTCCGATTTGGATATTTCTTATTTACACGTATTTACGTATTCTGAAAGACCTAATACAGAAGCTGCTGAAATGAATGGAGTTGTACCCAAAAAAACACGTGCAAAACGAAGTAAAATGTTACGTGGTTTATCGGTTAAAAAACGTCGTTCTTTTTACGAAAGTCAGTTAGGGAACACCTCAACAGTTTTATTCGAAAGCGAAAATAAAGAAGGCTACATTCATGGGTTTACAGAGAATTACGTAAAAGTAAAAGCTCCTTGGAATCCTGAATTGGTAAATACGTTACACGACGTTACTTTAACAACTATTGACGAAGACGGATTGGTACGTTTTAACTTTGTAAAAGCCGAAGTTATTGCGTAAATTGGCACTAAAATTGTACAATCCCTAAAAAACAAATTTCAATGAAATACGTATACTTATCTATAATTTTATTAGCGCTTAGTTGTGGGTCTCCTAAAAAAACATCAACTCCAAAAGAGGAAACTCGAACAGAAGAAAATGTGGAAGCTCCTTTAGCAGTTGAAGATGAGTTAATAGTAGTTTTGAAAAATCCGAAAAATGTAGCTAATGCAAAAGCATTAATTACCAATAGCGGATTAACTTGGGATAAAATGCTATTTGATAGTGAAACTACTAAAATAGCTTTGATTAAAGTACCTGCTGATAAACGTGATTTTTGGCTAAAAAGATTACAAGAATCTGGCGAGTTTAAATCTGTTGAGTTAAACGGCATCATGAAAACTCAAGACGTCATCAAAAGAGAAGAAAGTACTTTTTTAAGCTTTCGTAAGACTGAATGTTTTGGAGATTGCCCAGTTTATGACGTTTCAGTTGACAAAGAAGGAAATGTAACCTACAACGGAAAAAAATATGTAGTCGAAGAAGGTACTAGAGAATTTAAATTAACAGATAAAGAATTTTCAGCTTTAAAGGAAAAATTAAATAAAAACGATTTTTCTAGCTATAAAGAGGTCTATGACAATCCTAAAATAATGGACTTGCCTAGTACATTTATTACTCATAAAGGAAAACAAGTTCAAATTCGTTTATGGAGTGATGAAGTTCCTGCGGAATTAATCGATGTACACGAATACCTGCAAGGTCTTTTAATAGACAAGAAATTCTTTGATTAAAAATGGAAAAAACTCACGTATATTTCGTTCCTGGTTTAGCCGCAAACACGAAAATATTTGAGCGTATTTCATTATCAAAAGAAGCATTCGAACTCCACTTTTTAGAGTGGAACATACCACTTTCAATACATGAATCTATTGAAAGTTATGCACAACGAATGTGTGACAAAATTAAACATGAAAACCCAATTTTAATTGGCGTATCATTTGGTGGTGTTATGGTGCAAGAAATGAGTAAACTCATTAATTTTAAAAAGGTAATTATTATATCGAGTATTAAAAGCAGAAAAGAATTACCTAACAGATTAAAAATTGCGCAAAAAACAAAAGCATATAAGTTATTCCCCTCTAAAATTGCACAAAATATTGAAGATTACGAATCTTATTTTTTAGGGGATTTTCTTAAAAAACGCGCAGAACTGTACAAAAAGTACTTATCTGTAAGAAATGCAGATTATTTAGAATGGGCAATTCATAATGTATTAAACTGGCAACAAAAAACAGCGCTAGATTATGTACTGCACATTCATGGAAATAAAGATGAAATATTTCCTATTAAACATATTAAAAACGCGATTGAAGTTGATAAAGGAACTCATGTAATGATTTTAAACAAAGCTAAAACCATTTCTAAAATTATCGAAAAGGAATGCCTAGTACTTAATCAGCTTTAATCATAAAACATATTAAAATGAAAAAGATTACTCGTCTTATATCGATTATTGCTTTTGTTGCATTGGCATTATTTTTAATGAATGCAGCTCAAAGTACACAAACTAGAGCTCATACTATAAGAACAACACCAACTGATACGCTAGCAACAGTACCAGCAAAAAATGTAAGTAAGTTATATGAAGTTAAAGCCTTAAAGATTCCTGAGTACTTGGAATTAGCAGGAGAACGTGTACCGTTGGAAAAAGCAGATATTAAAGAAAGAATGGATAGAGAGCTTTTGGTGAATACGTATTGGCAATCTAACGGATTGTTATTAATTAAAAGAGCCAATAAGTTTTTTCCAATTATAGAACCTTTATTAGTTGAATATGGTTTACCAGATGACTTTAAGTACTTATGTGTTGCTGAGAGTGCTTTAATTAACATACCTTCGAGTGCAGGAGCAGCTGGATACTGGCATTTCTTACCTTCTACAGGTCGTGAATATGGGTTAGAAGTTAACAGAAATGTTGATGAGCGTTACAACTTAGAAAAATCTACTCGAGTAGCTGCGGAATACTTAAAAAGCGCTAAAGAAAAATTTGGATCTTGGACACTAGCTGCCGCTGCTTATAATGCTGGAAGAGGGAGAATTTTAAGACGGTTAAAAGAACAAAAAGTAGACAATTACTATGACTTGTTGTTAAATGATGAAACTGGTAGATACGTTTTTAGAATTCTGGCTTTAAAAGAAATCATGACACATCCAAAAAAATATGGTTTTATATATGGTCAAGAAGATTTATACCAAACGATACAAACTTATGATATAGAAGTAACTAAGCCTATTCCAGATTTAGCCGATTTTGCCAAAGAAAACGGAATTACTTATAAAGAATTGAAAATCGAAAATCCATGGTTACGAGAAACCAGACTAAATAATCGTAGCGGTAAAAAGTATACTATTAAAATACCTATTCATTAATGAAAAAACTATTCCCTTATTTATATATTCTATTCGGTTTGTATATTCTTGTTGAAGGATTTCTTCAATATTTTCAAGACAAGGAGTTATATCTAATTATTTTTTCTTGGACCACAGAAAGTAAATATCTATTTATCCTGATAAAAATATTATTTGCTTGTATCTTTTTTGTTGGAGGAATTAACGGATTGAAAAAATTAAAAGAATAGCGCTTCGTTTTATTCTATCACATTTTTTACTCTTCCAACAATACCAGTAGTTAATTTAACCTTAATTCCGTGAGGGTGATTGGAAGAATTTGTTAAAATTGATGCTACTTTTCCTTCAGTTAATTCACCTGAACGTTGATGATGTTTTTGTACTACCTCAACCTCACTACCTATTTGAATATTTTTTCTATTTCTACCGTCTAACATTATCATAATATTTTATAAAAAAGAAAGCCTATCATTTGATAGGCTTTGCTTTAAAAAAATTAATTCGTAATATATATTATAATACTCTTACGTTAACCGCGTTTAATCCTTTTCTACCATCTTGTAATTCGAATTCAACTTCATCGTTTTCACGAATTTCGTCAATTAATCCTGACACATGTACAAAATGTTCTTTGTTTGTTCCTTCTTCAGTGATGAATCCGAATCCTTTAGATTCATTGAAAAATTTAACTGTACCTTTATTCATTATAATTTGTTTAATACGTTGCTTGCTTAATTACGTGCAACACTTTTATTGGTGGCAAAGATAATGCCAAAAAATGAATAAACGATTAAATAATTGATTTTCTTTTCATTAATCGAAATCAGTATCCATTTTTATATAATCCAAGAACTCACGTTTGGTGTCTTTCTCTTTAAATTTCCCACCAAACTCTGCAGTTACCGTGCTGCTTTCTATATCTTTAACTCCTCTAGAATTAACACATAAATGCTTCGCGTCAATAACACAAGCAACATCTTGAGTACCTAAAGCTTCTTGCATTGCTTGTACAACTTGCATGGTTAAACGTTCTTGTACCTGTGGTCTTTTAGCAAAATATTCTACAATACGGTTCATTTTAGACAAGCCGATTACTTTTCCACTAGAAATATAAGCAACATGTGCACGCCCAACAATTGGTAATAAATGATGTTCGCAAGTAGAATATACAACGATATTCTTTTCTACTAACATTTCACCATATTTATAGTTATTATCGAAAGTAGAAGCCTTTGGCATATTCTTAGGATTTAATCCCATAAAAATTTCATTAACAAAAGCTTTTGCTACACGTTTTGGTGTACCTTGTAAACTATCGTCGGTTAAATCCATTCCTAACGTTTCTAGAATATCTTTAACGCTTTCTTGAATTTTTTCAATTTTCTCACTGTCCGAAATATCAAAAGCATCAGCACGCAATGGTGTTGTTGCAGATGTACCTACGTGGTTCTCTCCTATTTCGTCTATTCTCTCGTCTTTCATATTGTTATTAATCTCGAACATTTTCATTATTGTTTAAAAGATAAAACAAAAATTCTTTTTATTTTACAAAGGTAATTATTTCGTTTATTGTAAGCACTTTCTGCTCACCGGTTTTGCGATCTTTAATATTGAACATTTGGTCTTCTTCTAAAGAAGTAACAACAAATTCAATTTCTCGTTTATCTGCGTATTTAAATTGCTTCTTTTCCTGTTTATTACTCATTGCAACATCAGGATACAATTCTGCTTTAATTCCATTTTCTCTTAATTCTCTAATTGCTTTTATTTTTGATAAACTTTCGTTTTCCTCAAAATTTAAAAACAATACTTTAGGTTTTGGCAGCTCAACCGCTTCAAACAGTCCAAGTTCTTCCATTACCAAATAGATACGATCTAATCCAAAAGAAATACCTACACCGCTTACATCTTTTAATCCGAAGATACCAGTTAAATCGTCGTAACGACCTCCACCACCAATCGATCCCATTTTTACGCCTTCTGGTGCAGCTACTTCAAAAATAGCTCCTGTGTAATAATTTAATCCACGAGCCAATGTAACATCCAATTCTAACGAAGCAGACTCTAAACCTAATGCTGAAATTGAATCGACTACAAATTGCAACTCCTCTACTCCTTTTGTTCCTTCTTCCGAAGTGCTTAACATTGCTGCCAACGAATCTAATTTATCATTATTAGATCCTGAAAAATCAAATAAGGGTTGTACTTTTTCAATCGCAGT
Source organism: Tenacibaculum adriaticum (assembly GCF_008124875.1). Classification (GTDB taxonomy): domain Bacteria; phylum Bacteroidota; class Bacteroidia; order Flavobacteriales; family Flavobacteriaceae; genus Polaribacter; species Polaribacter adriaticus. The sequence continues at coordinate 463,300 of NZ_VNIA01000003.1, read as the reverse complement.
GTTAGAAATTCCTTTTTCTAGCATTTCTTTAACCACACCTTCTTTTCCTATTTTATCTAACTTATCTAAAGCAACCGTAAAATCTATCAACTTGTCTTTTGCGCCAATTACCTCAGCGATTCCTGATAAAATTTTACGATTATTAATTTTAATGGTCGTTCCTTTTAACTGTAACTTACTAAAAACCGAATCGTATAATTGTACAAACTCTACTTCTTGCCATAAAGAATCACTCCCTACGACATCTGCATCACATTGATAAAACTCTCTAAAACGCCCTTTTTGCGGACGATCTGCTCTCCAAACGGGTTGAATTTGATAACGTTTAAACGGAAACGTAATATCATTTTGGTGTTGTACCACATAACGTGCAAACGGCACTGTTAAATCGTAACGTAACGCTTTCTCCGAAATTTTTGACGTTACTTTTGAACTGTTTTTTGCTGATAACAACTCTTCATCAACCTTTTTTAAATAATCTCCAGAATTTAAAATCTTAAAGATTAATCGGTCTCCTTCTTCTCCATATTTTCCCATTAAGGTTTCAGAGTTTTCAAAAGTTGGCGTTTCAATAGGTTGAAATCCGAATAACTCAAAAGAATGTTTTATGGTATTAAAAATAAAATTTCTTCTGGCTACTTCAGTTGATGAAAAATCTCTTGTTCCTTTTGGGATGCTTGGTTTCATTTTTTTGATTTAGTATCATTCCTGCGAAAGCAAGAATGTTTTATTAAACTATTTAATAATCCTCTTTGAAATTCCTGCCTTTGCTGGAATGACAAAATTAGTTTGCAAATATCTGAAAAAATATGAAGAAAAGAGGTATGAAAATTAGGCTTTATTTATGCGTTTTAATCGATAAATAGAAGCATTTAATTCAAAACCTAACAAAAGGATAATCGCATTTAACCAAACAAACAACATTAAAATCAATAAAGTACCAATAGAACCATATAATTGGTTGTATGTTGAGAACTTAACGATATAAATACCAAACAGATAAAAAGTAAATAACGAAACTAACGTCGTTAAAATAGCGCCTGGAGAAAAGAACTTTACTTCTTTTCCTTGTTTGGTACCGAAACGAAACAATATAGAAACAATGGTAAAAATCATAATTAAAAAGAACAAACCTCTTCCGTAATAAAAAAGATTTAAATCTGTGGTATCTATCCATCCTATTTCATCAAACTTAGCTAGAGCTATTTGGTATAAAATTACCACTATAACAGTAATAATAAGGAAAAATGACATTAACAATGAAACTCCTAAGGATATAATATACGCTCTAATAATATTTCTATACTCTTGAATATGATACGAATATTCAAACCCACCGAAAATAGCATTCACCCCGTTGGTCATTAAAAAAATAGAGGCTAAAAAACCAAAGGATAGTAATCCTCCATATTGATTATTAATAATATCATTAATTACATTATCAACCGCACTAAACGTTTTGGGCGGTAAAACATCACGAATTAAAGAGAACAATCCCTCTTGAAAACCATCGATAGGAATATATGGAATGAGTGTTAAAATGAATAATAAAAACGGAAATATTGCCATAAAAAAACTGAACGCAATACCACTTGCACGTGTAGTTAGAGCTCCTTTAACAATACCTATTATGTACATTTCTAATACATCGTACAAAGACATTCCTTCTAACCCGGGAATTTTTATTTTTTTTCCGAAAGCAACTAATAAATTAATTACTGGAATTTTTTCTAGGTTGTCTTCTACGTGTTTTGTCATTTTTTTAAAGTTGCTAAGACTACAAAGTCTCAAAATAGCTTGTTATTTTTTATTGTATAAAAAATTATTCAATAATTATTTGATATTTATGTAACAACCCTACTACATTTTCTTTACTAAACTTTGCTCCTTTTAGCTTGTTTACTTCTGGGTCGATGTTAAATCCAGAAGATGTTTGAAAATCTACTTTTTCTAAATTTGATTGTTCAAAAATACTTCCACTTAAATCACATTCTTTAAAAAGTGATTTCGACATATCTGCTTCCGTAAAATCTACTTCTTGTAGTTTACAATCCAAAAATTTAGTCTGTATAATTTTCAACTGATAAAATGATGAGAAATTTAGCTGACAGTTTGTAAAATTCATACTTAATAAAAAGTTATCGCATTCATTAAACTTCACTCCGATCATTTTACAATCAACAAACGACACCTCTCTAAAAGCAGTATTACTTACAATGGTATTACTAAAATTACAATCAATAAACTCACACTCTACAAACTGAATATTTGATGCATAAATTCCTTCGAAGTTACAATGCTCGAAAGTACAATTATCATATTCTGCTTTTTCGATTTTTGTCTTGGTAAAATCAACCTTAATAAACGCTTCGCTATCAATATAATTATCAATCATTAATCCACTGCTTTTAAGCTTAAATCTAAATTATACACTGAGTGTGTTAAGGCTCCAGACGAAATAAAATCAACACCACATTCTGCATATTTTCTAATCGTTTTCTCGTTGATTCCTCCCGAGCTTTCCGTTAAACATTTATCTCCTATTAACGCTACTGCTTTACGTGTATCTTCATAATTAAAATTGTCTATTAAAATTCTATAAACCCCTTCATTAGACAATATTTCTTTAATCTCATCTAAATCACGCGCCTCTACAATAATTTTAATATCTAAACCTTTTTCAGCTAGATAATTCTTGGTTTTTGTAATTGCTTGAGTAATTCCTCCTGCAAAATCGATGTGGTTGTCTTTTATCATCACCATATCGTACAATGCAAATCGGTGATTTACGCCTCCTCCTATTTTTACTGCCCATTTTTCAATAGCTCGAATTCCTGGAGTTGTTTTACGTGTGTCTAAAACTTTTGTTTGAGTTCCTTCTAACAAATCAACAAAAAAACCTGTTTTCGTGGCAATAGCACTCATACGCTGCATTGCATTTAATACCAAACGTTCGGCTTGTAAAATAGATTGTGATTTTCCTGAAACATAAAAAACAACATCTCCGTACTTCACCTTATCTCCATCATTCATTAACGTTTCAATTTTCAAATCTTTATCAACGTGTGCAAAAACCATTTTTGCGAATTCAACTCCTGCAATAATTCCTTCGTCTTTAACTAATAACTTTGCCTTACCTTCAGCATTCGCAGGAATACACGATAATGAGGTATGATCTCCTTCTCCAATATCTTCACGAATGGCATTGGTTATTATTAACTCTAATTCTTTATTAAACTGTTCTTGTGATATCATAACTTTCTTAATCTTGATGTAAAAATACGGATTGATTTTATTTTATCGAGTTTAATTTGAAAACAATAAATTTGTTTTTTATTAATTATGAGTTTGTCTCCTCGAGCGCAGTCGAGAGGTTATAAATAGGTCTCGACTGCGCTCGACCTGACATAAAAATGAAAATCAAATTACTTGCCATTGGAAAAACGGATGATAAAAATCTCATTCAATTAATGAATAATTATCAAAATCGTTTAAAACATTACATAAAATTTGAACTAGAAATTATTCCAGATATTAAAAATGTAAAAAATCTGTCGGAAGATCAACAAAAAGAAAAAGAAGGAGAATTAATTTTATCTAAACTCCAAAACACCGACCAATTAATTTTGTTAGATGACAAAGGAAAGCATTTTACCTCGATGGAATTCTCACAATATCTTCAAAAGAAAATGAATTCAGGTCTTAAACAACTGGTATTGGTTATTGGGGGACCTTACGGATTTTCAGAAACAGTATATAAAAAAGCAAGTGGAAAACTATCTTTATCTAAGATGACATTTTCCCACCAAATGATTCGCTTGTTTATTATTGAACAATTGTATCGCGGATTTACAATCTTAAAAAACGAACCTTATCATCACGAATAAGTAACTGCATTGCCTTAAGTATTTTGGTTACTTTTGTTTTTAAATAATAGATAAAATGAAACTCGTTTTCGCAACAAATAATTTGAATAAATTAGCAGAAGTACAAAAAATGCTTCCCTCTTCCATTGAATTACTTTCTTTAAAAGACATCAATTGTTTTGATGACATTGAAGAAACAGCCGCTACTTTAGAAGGAAATGCTCAAATTAAAGCCAATTATATTAAAGAGAAATTTGGATATAATTGTTTTGCTGATGATACAGGTTTAGAGGTTGATGCTTTAAACGGTGACCCTGGAGTGTATTCTGCTCGTTATGCAGGAGAACCCACAAACGCAGAAAACAATATGCAAAAATTATTGAGCGAGCTAGAAAACAAACCTAATAGAAAAGCGCAATTCAGAACGTCTATTTGTTTAAATTTAGATAACAATCAGTTTTTGTTCGACGGAATTTGCAAAGGAGAAATCTTGACCGAAAAACATGGTGAAAAAGGTTTTGGCTACGATCCTATTTTTCAACCAGAAGGTTTTGATAAATCATTTGCCGAAATGTCTTCCGAAGAGAAAAATAAAATTAGTCACCGTGGGCTTGCGATAAATAAATTAGTAGAATTTTTAACTTCTATCCGTTAATTGAACGCAACCAAACCATACACCAAACACTTTATCCTTTTATCAGCCTTACTGATTGTTTTTTGGTTTGTAAATATCAGTTTGGGTTCTGTAACGATTCCTATTAAAGAAATTTTAAATATTCTATCAGGATGCATTGCCTCCAAAGAAAGTTGGGAAACCATCATTTTAAATTATCGTTTGCCAAAAGCATTAACTGCAGTTCTAGTAGGTTCGGGATTATCGATAAGCGGTTTGTTAATGCAAACCTTATTTAGAAATCCGCTTGCAGGTCCTTTTGTATTGGGTATTTCATCGGGAGCCAGTTTAGGGGTTGCTTTGTTAATTTTAGGTTCTGGCCTATTTGGTGGTGTTTTTTTATCTGTTGGTTTTTCAAATTGGGGACTGGCAATCGCTGCGAGTTTGGGAGCTTTTTTAGTCTTATCCGCAGTAATTATTACTGCAAACAGAGTTAGAGACACCATGTCTATTTTAATCATCGGATTAATGTTTGGCTCTTTAACTTCATCAGTTATAAGTGTTTTATCGTATTTTAGTAGTTCCGAACAAATCAAACAATATGTCTTTTGGAGTTTTGGTAGCTTAGGAAACTTAAGTTGGAATGAATTATCTGTTTTTTCTATTATCTATGCTCTGGGAATTATCGGAACTTTCCTCATCATCAAACCTTTAAACAGCTTTTTGTTAGGTGAAAATTACGCAAAGAGTTTAGGTATAAACATTAAACGAAGTAGAAATATCATCTTGTTAATTACAAGTTTATTAACAGGTGTTATTACTGCTTTTGCAGGTCCTATTGCTTTTATTGGCTTAGCGGTTCCGCATATTGCTAAACTTGTTTTTACGACCTCTAATCATAAGATTTTATTACCTGCAACCGCAATTATTGGGGCTATTGTGTTATTAATATGTGATCTTATTGCACAGTTACCAACCAGCGAATTCACCTTACCTATTAATGCTATAACTTCATTGTTTGGCGCCCCTATTGTGATTTGGTTATTGGTAAGAAAAAAGAAAATTTACGTATAGTTTGAGTAACTTTAAAAAACATATCGTTTTAAAAACCGAAAACCTTTCAGTAGGTTATCAGCAAAAGAAGCAAGATAAAGTTGTTGCTAAAAACATCAATGTATCCATTGAAAAAGGAAAATTTGTTGCGCTGTTAGGTAAAAATGGTGTGGGTAAATCTACTTTGTTACGAACCTTATCCAAAGTTCAAAAACCTATAAGTGGTAGTGTTTACATCAATAAGAAAAAATTATCTACTTATACGAATCAGGAATTAGCAACTTTACTCAGCTTGGTTCTTACAGAGCGTTTACCTGTAAGTCAGTTAACTGTTTTTGAACTCATCGCTCTAGGAAGACAGCCTTATACCAACTGGATCGATACATTATCTGAAAAAGACATCGAGAAAATACATTGGGCAATTCAACTTACCGAAATTGAACATTTAAAAGATCGTCGATTTTATGAATTAAGTGACGGACAATTACAACGTGTTCTCATTGCTCGCGCATTGGCGCAAGATACCGAAATTATTATTTTAGATGAACCTACAGCTCATTTAGACATTCATCATACTTTTAAAGTGTTTTCGTTATTGAAAAACTTAGTGGAAACTACTGGAAAAACCATCGTCATTTCTACACATGAAGTAAATTTAGCTATTCAATTAGCCGATGAATTTATTTTATTGTCAGATGATGATACAGTTTACAATGGTACTTCCGAAGAATTGATCAATCAAGATGCATTTTCTACGCTTTTCCCTAAAGAACTCATCAGTTTTAACAAAAACTTGCAACAATTTATCATCAATAAAATTTAAATTTGACTTCGTGTAACTTTTCGTTACTTTTGAATACTTAAAAATAAACAGCCCTTAATGAAAAAATTATTATACTCGGCTTGTGCATTGGCTTTTATCGCCTGCGGATCAAGCAAAGATGCATCTAAAGAAAACGATGCAAATGTAGATCAAGCTAAAAAATACGCAGAAACAATTACTGCGAAAGATTTAGGAAAACACTTATTTACGTATGCTTCAGATGAATTTGAAGGAAGAAATACAGGTGAACCTGGTCAGAAAAAAGCAGTAGAATATTTAAAGAATTTTTACATAAGTCAAGGTATTGCTTCACCATTAGGAGGAAATGATTATTTTCAAGAAGTTCCTTCAGAGTACTTAAGTAACAACCGTCGTGGTATGAAGCTAAAAGATTCTGAAAACGTAGTTGCTTTCATTAAAGGAAGTGAAAAGCCAGATGAAATTGTGGTTATTTCTGCCCATTTAGATCACGAAGGAATTAAAGATGGAAAAATTTATAATGGTGCTGATGATGATGGTTCTGGTACTGTGGCTATTTTAGAAATTGCAGAGGCATTTAAAAAAGCTACAGATGCCGGTAAAGGACCAAAACGTTCTATTTTATTCTTACACGTAACAGGAGAAGAAAAAGGATTATTAGGGTCTAAATATTATACCGAAAACCCTATTTTCCCATTAGCAAATACGGTTACTGATTTGAACATTGATATGGTGGGTCGTATAGACGATCGTCATAAAGAAAATCCTAATTATGTATATTTAATTGGAGCTGACAAATTAAGTACAGAGTTGCACAACTTATCGGAAGCGGTAAACAAGAAGTACATGAACATCGATTTAGACTATAAATACAACGATGAGAACGACCCAAACCGTTTTTACTACCGTTCAGACCATTATAACTTTGCAAAGCATAACATTCCTATTATTTTCTATTTTAACGGAACGCATGCCGATTATCACCAACCAACGGATACACCAGATAAAATTAACTACGATTTGTTAGAAAACAGAAGTCGTTTGGTGTTTTATACTGCTTGGGAAATTGCAAACAGAGATGCTCGTTTAGTGGTTGATAAACCTGTAGCAGAAAAAAAATAATTGTTTCGTACTGAAACGAAAACAAAAATAATTTATTGAACCCTCACCTCTGGTGAGGGTTTTTAATTTCATTAGCTTTTTAAGCTATAAAAAGTGGGTAAAATAACCAAAATGTTCTCATATCCGGGAATATAAGCCGATAAAACAATATATTTGTTAGCATATAACCAGTTAGGCAACATTTCCCAACACAAGGAAATTTTAGTAATATTTAAACAAACTTCATTTCTTTTAGACTTGTAAAAAAAATGATAATAAACTGAAATTAAGTAACTTTGAGAAAGAATAGAATTTAAAAAGCCTATGAGTACACCTTTTAGCTCTGAAAAAATAATAACACATAAAATAAATGAAGCTGAATTAAGTACTTTTTTAGTCGGTTTTGATATTAATGATAACGGAGAAATTGAATACCGTTCTAAACCATTGATTGAGAAATTATCTCACGTAATTTATGAATTCGCTTTTGGATTTCACGATGGAGAAGTAACTGAAAATAATGAAATTCTAAGCAAGTTAACAGAAGCGGCAAAATCAATTTATAAAATAGATGCTTTTCAAAAGGTAAAAGATATCTACGACAATGATGGCTCAATAGATGATGACCTCGAAGATAAATATTTAAGGAGAGGAGAATTTGGAGAACTAATTTTGCATCTACTTTTAAGGGATTTTCATAATTCCATACCATTACTATCGAAAATTTATTTCAAAGATTCTTTTGGTCATACAGTACACGGGTTTGATGCGATTCATATTGAAAAAGATTCTAAAACATTGTGGTTAGGAGAGTCAAAATTATATAAAAATGGAAAAGCTGGAATTAAAGCGTTAATTCAGGATATTGACGAGCATTTTAAAAGTGACTATTTAAATTCAGAATTTCTAATAGTTTCTAAAAAACTCAAACATTTTGACAACATTCCAGAAAAGGAATATTGGTTAGACTTAATGAGTAAATCATCAAAACTTATTGACCAACTTGATTCGATTAACATACCTCTATTGTGCACGTATGACTGTGACCTCTTCAATAAATATTCAGATGAAAATTGTCAAGATTTCATAAAAGAATATTTAGCAGAAATGAATGAATTAAAACAATATTTTGATGATAATAATAAGCATCCTTTAAAAACAAAATTAAATATTATTTTAATTCTGTTTCCTGTTCAAAATAAAGTGGAATTAGTAAAAGGACTACACAATAAGTTGTCTCTACTTCAAAAATTAGGAGAATGATTGAAGAACTACTTTTAGAAATTCAGAACAAAGAAAAATTTGATTTTGAGGAAACTTTCGAGGTTTATAAAGAATGTTCTCGATTAATTATTGACGACGAAACTTCTGCTCAAAAAATAATAGTGAATATTCTTGAAGAGAAAGAAAAATTTGAACCTGCATTAAACAATGTACTTACAGACTTAATCGAAGCGGTCGGGTTTTACCCATATTTGGCTAAAGAAAATTTACAGCTAGATTCTACAGATTCACTCATACGTCAGGTTTATCACCATTCCGACAACTTGGATAAATTTCTACACGAAGACCAAAAGCATCTTTTATCACTTTTAAATTCAGAAAAAAATGTTGTAGTTAGTGCGCCTACAAGTTTTGGTAAAAGTCTATTAATCGAAGAATTTGTAGCATCAGATAAATTCAAAAATATAATAATAATTCAACCTACACTAGCTTTACTTGATGAGACCAGACGTAAATTGAAAAAATACGATGAGAAATACAAAATAATTGTTCGCACCTCACAAGAGCCATCATCAGAAAAAGGAAACATCTATTTATTTACAGCCGAGAGAGTTAATGAATACAAGGAGTTTCCGCATATAGATTTTATTATTATAGATGAGTTTTATAAACTTAGCTCACAAAGAGATGATGAAAGAGCTGATTCATTAAACAATGCACTACACTATATATTAAAGACTTTTAATAGCAAATTTTATTTATTAGGTCCAAATATCGATAATATTTCAGAGGGCTTTGTCGAGAAATATAATGCTGTTTTTTACAAAACTAAATCTTCGCTTGTTGATGTCAAAACGATAGATATATATTCAAAACATAAAGAGAAGTTTGACAAGCCTCGAAAATTTAAAGAATATAAAGAAAAAATTCTTTTTGATTTGCTTCTAGAGCACAAAAACAATCAATCTATTATTTATTGTTCATCCCCAAATAGAGTAAGATATTTATCGAACGAATTCTGCTCATATTTAACCGACAAACTTCAAGATAATCAGAATAATGATTTTGACATTATCCAATGGATAAATGAAAATATTTCAAAAGATTGGAGTTTAATTAAATTGCTTCAAAACAAAATTGGAATTCACGATGGTGCGTTACAAAAACATATAACATCTACAATTATTGATTACTTTAATAAAGGAGAATTGAACTATCTTTTTTGCACTACAACAATTATTGAAGGTGTAAACACGAGCGCTAAAAACATAATATTTTTCGATAAAACAAAAGGACTTAATACGCTCATTGATTATTTTGACTATTCTAACATTAAAGGACGTGCAGGTAGATTAATGATACATTATACTGGAACGATTTTCAATTTTAATCCTGTTCCCCCTAATGAACAAGTAATTATTGATATTCCTTTTTATGAACAAAATCCAATCTCTGATGAAGTATTGATAAACTTGGAGGAGGATGAAGTTAAAAACCTTGATTCGGAACAATATGAAAGAATCAAACAAATTCCAACTGTTGAAAAAGAAATAATTAAAAGAAATGGCGTTCAAGTTAATGGCCAAAGAAATATAATAGAAACCATTAGAGAAGATATCAATACCAAATATGACCTAATAACTTGGACGAGAAACCCAAATTATGCACAACTCAATTATTGTCTAAACCTTGGATGGAAATTCTTAATGAAAAAAGGGGAATCAAAATCTCTTGGCATTGGAAGATTAGTTAATAAAACATTTAATTATGGCCTTCATCAAAGTCTTGGTCGCTTAATAAATTCAGATATTGGATACATAATTGAGTGTGTAGAATATTACAATCAACACAAAGAAAATATTACTGATGAAGTAATTAAGAATAAATTTTCTTTTGGTAAACGATATAATGATAAATTCGAATTAGAAATTATGGAAGAAGTTATAATGACGAACTTCCAAATTCAAAAGCACTGGTTTCAGTATAAAATACCAAAATGGTTATCTGTAATAAATTCGATTCAAGAATTTGTATGTAATGAAAAAGGCATTAGAGCAGGAAATTATAGTTTCTACACTAATCTAATTGAAAATGAATTTCTAAGAGAAAACCTCACTATTTTATCGGAATTTGGAATTCCAAGTTCTGCAATTCGTAAATTAGAGAAGTTAATACCAGAAAATATGCTACAAGATGATGTAATTAAATCGATTAGAAAAAATAGGTTATATGAGAATTCAGATTTCCTTGAATATGAAAGAAATAAGTTGAAAGAAACATAATAAAAAACGTTGCCTAACAACGTATATAGCTCATAGCTAATTAGTTGCTTAATCAAAGTTAAGGCATTTTTGGGAAGTCTCCAAATTTTTAAATTTGACGATTTCAAAGAAAAAAGATAAATAGTGAAATTTAAAAATCTGGCTTGTGCTTAATTCGAAAATATTTTTCTAATTTGCACGCTACGAGCCATATACAAGACCGTTGTAACACATTATGAAAAACACGATTGGAATTTTAATAATTACTCTCATTTTGACTTTTAGTTGTTCTGCACAAAACGACTGGAAACTGATTGAAAAAACTATTTCGGAATTAAAATCTGAATCACCGAATCACGAAGGTGCAATTTTAAATTCATATTCGATTAAAGACCTTGATAAAGACGGAATTTATGAAATTATTGAATCTAACAATCGAATAGAATCAACTGCAATTGGTTTCTTGAATATTGAACTATCTGCTGCTTTTGATTTTGACAAAATATATGTTCTGAATGACAAACAATATGTGGAATCGAAATCGGACATAGGTTTTTTTCTGCAAAATAAAATTTCACAATATGAGCTTTGGAAACGACTAATATTAAACCCTGAAAACCTAAATTCAGATAGTAAAATATTAGTAAATGAAAATCGAGAGTCTTTCCTAAAAGAAATTAATTGGATTTTAAAAAACATTAATGAAAAAAGCCGAAAGTAACGTGTTACAACACCGTATAAAAATAATAGGAACATTATTAATTATAATTTTAATATCCCAAATAGGGCTTAGTCAAGACTATCAATCTGAATTTAAAAATTACTATCATACTAATGATACAATTAACCAATTGAAAGTTTTAACCAAATGGGAATCAGTTAACCCAAAAGATGCTGAACTTTTCACTAGCTACTTTAATTATCATTTTATGAAATCAAGACAAGAAATTGTTTCATTGTCTACAGACAAACCTTATGGTGAAAGTCTTGTTTTAAAAGATAGTTTAAACCAAACAGCAGGTTTTTTAGGAAGTCAAATCTACTATGACCAAACAGAATTAAAAAAAAGTTTTGAAAAAATTGACAAAGGAATTGAGCTTTTTCCGAATAGACTTGATATGAGATTTGGAAAAATATATGCTTTAGGACAAGTAAAAGATTGGGATAATTTTACTTCTGAAATAATTAAAACAATTAAATATTCCTCAGTGAATAAAAATAATTGGACTTGGACAAATAATAAAAAAAGAGACGTAGTAGATGATAACTTTCTACTTGACATCCAAGATTATCAATTACAATTATATAATACTAGAAATGATGACTTACTTGAGAATATGAGAGAAATTGCTAGTGAAATTTTAAAATATTATCCAAAACACATTCCAAGTTTATCTAATATTTCGATCACATATTTACTATCAGGTAAATATGACAAGGCAATTGAATATTTATTAAAAGCTGAAAAATTAAACCCAAAAGATTGTATAGTTCTTTCAAATATTGCTCAAGGTTACAAATTAAAAGGTGACAAGAAAAAAGCTATTGAATATTACGAAAAGACTGTTGAATTTGGCAATGAACAAGCTAAAGTTTTTTGCAAAACAGCAAATAACTGAACTAAAAAAATAAAACCAACTACCTACAATACTACTTGTAATCTATTACAGTAGATTTTATAAGCTGTACTTCTCTCTTATTCAACAACTTTACGCTAAGACAGAAAAGTAAGATGAACATTTTACGAAACGTATCGTAACCGAGAAGTTAAGTCTTAAAACAAATAAACATCTTTTTATTGCTAGTTATTTTTTAGCTTTGCGAGAATGAAAATCATACAAAACGCAAACAAACTACTTATAATTTTTCTTATTATTTTATTTGTGGTAAATATAATACAAGGGTATACCACAGATCTTATAGCCGATGAAGCTTATTATTGGGTGTATAGTAACTTTTTAGATTGGGGCTATTTTGATCATCCTCCTATGGTTGCTGTTTGGATAACCATTTCAAAACTATTCTTTTCTAGTGGAGAATTAAGCGTTCGTTTTTTTTCTGCAATAACATTATCTGTTACATTTTATTTAGTTTGGTTCTTAATTCAACATCCAAAGAAAAAAGAATACACGTGGTTGTTTATCCTTATTGTATTAACTACTTCTTTGTTTAATGTATATGGTTTTATTACTGTACCCGATGCTCCTTTGTTGTTTTTTATGGCAATTTTTTTAATAGGATATCAAAAATACTTGAAAGATAAATCATTATTAAGCTATAGTGTTTTAGCCCTATCAATGGCTGGCATGATGTATAGTAAATACCAAGCTGCGTTAATCATAATCTTTGTAATTTTATCTAATTTAAAATTATTAAAAGATTACAAATTATGGATAACTACGCTGGTTGCCATTCTACTTTTTTCTCCACACTTGTATTGGCAATACGCTAACGATTATCCATCGTTTAAATATCATTTATTGGAAAGAAAAGAAAACTCTATTTATCATTTTCGTTATACCTATATGCATTTTATAAACATGATTGCTATAATAGGATTTACATTTCCTATCGTTTATAAAGCGTTATTTAAAAACCTTAAAACCAAAGATTATTTTCAAAGAGCATTGAATTTTATTGTAATGGGATTTATTATTTTTTTCTTTATATCCTCCTTTAAAGGAAGCACACAAGCTCAATGGGTAGTTCCTATTTCTATTTCCTTAATTATAATTCCTTTTAATTATCTTATAGAAAATCCTAGAAGTAGAAAATCATTTTTATGGTTAGCGGGTGTTACCTTAGTTATAACTACTTTTTTACGCTTTGCAATGGCTAATGATGGGATGCTTCCTCGTCAGTTTGATATGCATGGAAATAAAAAATGGGTTGCCAAACTAGATAAAAAATTAGATGGTAAAAAACCTTTATTTTTAAATTCTTATCAAAACACATCAATCTATTGGTTTTATTCAGGTAAAAAATCATACCAATACAATTCTTGGAGTAGTCGAAAAAATCAGTATGATTTGCTAGATTACAATAATGGTTTTGCTTTTGACGAAATGATTAAAATTGAATATTCAAAAGAAAGATACACCACAGACTCACTGATTAAAAGAAACAAAGGCAAACTTTTTTTATCAAAAATAAAAAATTATAAAAAAGAGAATATTTTATTAGAAATTGTTGAGACTCCAATAATCAAGAAAAATCAACTTAATCATTTTAAAGTAGTGGTTCAAAACCCTAATCACATAGATTTGAACACAGTAGACTTTTATATTATTTTGAAAGATAAAAATAAAATAACTCTGAAGACTGCTGATAAAAATGATAACCCTAGAAAAGCAGAAGCTATTAAAGCAGAATTATTTAATGGTTCTATTAACTTTTTGTTACCTAATTTTGAAAATAAATTTACCCCTGAATTTATTCAAATTATTGGAAAAGCGAATAAGGAAACAAAGCCTGTAAGAATGAGTTCAATCGTAAACTGCAATTTTAAGAACGAATAATAAATCTTAAAAACTGTCCCTCTTTTTTCTAAGCTAGCTTTTCTTTGAATATTTTCTGGTGAAAAAATTTGAATATTTTATAAAATAAAAATCCTGTCAAAACTCCAAATAAATAACCAGAAAAAACATCTAACGGATAATGTACTCCTAAGTAGATTCTACTAAAACCAAATACTAACGGAAATAAAATCATAAAAAAAATAAACTTGTAATACCTATGCAGAAATAAAATAGTAAACGTAGTAAAGGCGGTAGATGAAAAAGCATGCCCAGACCAAAAGCTATACCCCCTAGGCTTATAAGAAAGCTGTCTTAAATACGCTCTAATTTCAGGTGCATTACAAGGACGTGGTCTTGCTACAAGACCTTTAACTAAATTAGTAAACTGATCTGAAAAAGCAACTAAAACAGTTATAAATAACATTATAAATAAGGTTTTTTTTACTCCAAATTTTAACCCAATCAACACTAAAACAACGACAAATAACGGAACCCAATTAAATTGATTAGTGATACCTAACCACATTGCATCCCAATGTTCACTTCCTAGGTTGTTAAGATAAATAAGTACTTCTTTATCTTTTGATATAATATTTTCTAAAAAACTATTTTCCAACTTTTATTACTTCTATTTCAAAAATTAATTCTGTATTTGGCTCTATTAATGGTGGTCTTCCAATACTTCCATATCCCAAATAACTAGGAATAAATAGTCTTGATTTCTCCCCTTCTCTCATCATTTTTGCTCCTTCTTTCCACCCTGCTATTAGAGGATCTTTATTTAAGGTAAACGTAAAAGGCTCTCCTTTATCTATAGAAGAGTTTATCTTATTACCATTTGTGTCGTACAATGTATAGTGTACAGTAGTTGGTAAAGCTGGATTAACTTTTTTGCCTTCTCCTTTTTGTAGTTGAAGAATTTTTAAACCCGAATTTGTTTTGATAGCATTATCAATTCCCATTTTCTGTTTAAACAACTCTTTTGCTATTTCCAGCTTTTTTTCACGCTCAATTTTGCGCTCTTTACTGTTCGCTATTTCCTTTAAGAAAACACTAGGAGCATCAAAGTTTTCTGCTTCATCACCAATTCTAATTATAGCTACTTTTTTGATATAATCATTTTGTCTGATGCTATCAACAACCGATTGGCCTAGATGAACTTTACCAAAAACTGAGTGTTTACCATCTAACCATGGTGTTTCTTTATGTGTAATAAAAAACTGGCTAGAATTTGTTGATGGTCCAGAATTCGCCATCGACAATACTCCTGCTCCATCATGTTTATATATCAATTTACCTTCATTATTTAAAGGGAATTCATCATCAAATTGGTAACCTGCATTTCCTCTTCCAGTTCCTGTAGGATCACCCCCTTGAATCATAAAATTTTTAATTACACGGTGAAATTTTGTACCGTCGTAGAAAGGTTTACCTTGCAATGAATCAGCTAACTTCGGATTGTCTCCCTCAGCTAAAGAAACAAAATTTGCTACCGTCATAGGAACCTCAACATCGTGTAGTTTAACTAAAATGTCTCCACGATTGGTTTGTATATCTGCATACAAACCATTTCCTAAATCAGGATATTTTAATGTTTTGCATGCAGACAATACAAGTGTAAAAACAATTAATAATTTAATTGATTTCATCATACTTTATTTCACTTCTAATAATTCTACTTCAAAAACTAAAGCAGAAAAAGGCTTGATTTGTGCTCCTCTTTGTTGAGCTCCATATGCTAAATCTTGAGGTATAAAAAATTTATATTTTGCTCCTGGATTCATTAACTGTAACCCTTCTGTCCAACCTTTAATAACTTGAGATACTCCAAATTCTGCTGGTTCTTTTCTATCTACAGAACTATCAAAAACGGTACCGTCTAATAGTGTACCGTGGTAATGAACTTTAACTTTATCAGTCGCTTTTGGCGATGCTCCTTTACCTTCTTTTAAAACAATGTATTGCAAACCACTTTCCGTTGTTTGAACTCCTGGTTTTATTTTATTTTCAGCTAAGAAATCTTCTCCTGCTTTTTTATTCTCTCCAAATTTTTCCTCAGCTTGCTTTGCCATTTCCTCTTGCTTCTTCTTCATCATTTCTTGACGCTTTTTTTGGAAGTAAGTATCTAATACTTTCTTAACATCTTTTGATGGAATTAATAAGTTTGAAGAGTCTTGACCATTTAAATAACCTTGTACAAATAAATCAGCATCTACTTCTTCTGCATTTACCTTCATTTGTTCTGCCATGTTTAAACCTAAAGCATAGCTTACAGAATCTATTTCTGTAGCTAAAGAGCTTTTTGTTTTTAATTGACTGTTACATGATACTACTGTTAATCCTAAAGCCGCTACAGCTATTAATTTACTTATTTTCATTTGTTTTTTGTTTTATTTTTATTAATGTTAAAGTACTTTTTAAGGGTTGATTGATTCCGATTTTATTACCATCTCCTACTACACCATAAGCTCTATACGACGGAACGATAAAAGTAACTGTTTCTCCTTCTTTCATTAATTTTATTCCGTCTTGTAAACCAGGGATAAAATCTTCTTTATCTACTTTATAAGTTCTTTCTTGTTTTGCGTAAATAGGGTTTCCATTTACATCTTGAATGGTGTATTGAATGGTTACCAAATCATTCTCTTTTGGCACAACATGATTTATAGTATCTTTTTGGATAAAGGTATACCAAAATCCGTTAGAAGAACTTTTATACTGATGAAGAGTATCTTGAGAAATTAAATACTCAATTCGTTTGTTTTCTAACTCGTTTAGTTTTTTATTTTGGTCTAAAACCTCTTTATAAAAATTGGTTGTAGAATGTTGCTTAGGTTTTCTTACTTTGGGTTCTTTGCAAGAAAACAACAATACTAATCCTGTTAATATATATATACTACGCTTCATACGAGGTCTCTAATTCTTGTTGATAATTAGATAATAACGATACAAACTTTTGAATAGTATTTTCCATCGTCTCTTCTGATTTTCCTCCAGCAGCATTATCATGACCTCCTCCGTGAAAATAATTACGTGCAAATTGATTTACAGAGAATTTACCTTTAGATCGGAACGATATTTTAATAATACCTTGCTCTTTATCTTCAATAAAAATAGCAGCAAAAACAATATTTTTAAGTGAAAGTGCATAATTTACAACACCTTCTGTATCTCCTTTTTCGTAATTAAACTTCTCTTTCTCTTCGTTAGACAAAGTTATAAAAGCTGTTTTATACTCAGGCAGCACTTTCATATTACTTAATGCTTGTCCTAATAACAACAATCGGTTATACGAGTTTGCATCATATATATTACTATGAATTCTATCATTTTTTGCTCCTTTATCTATTAAATCGGCAATGATTTTGTGGGTTTTACTGGTTGTAGATCTAAAGCGGAACGAACCTGTATCTGTCATAATTCCTACATACAAACAGGTTGCAATGTTTTCATCAATTAGATCAACATCTCCCATCATTTTTATAAAATTATAGACCATTTCACAGGTTGAAGACATTGTGGTGTCTGAATACATATATTTAAAATCATCTGGTTGTTGATGATGATCTATCAACGCAAAATCATTCTCATATTTTTCTAAGGTATTTTGCATATCTCCTCCTACTCTATGCAATGCATTAAAATCTAGTAAAAAGATAATTTCTGACTTCTCTAATGCTTTTATACATTGATTATTCTGACGATCAAATCGGTATACAGTTTCCGAACCTGGAACCCAATGTAAAAAATCTGGGTATTCGTTAGGCATTAACACTTGCGTAGTATGCCCTTTTTTATCTAAATAATGTTTTAAACCTAAAGTAGAACCTATTGCATCTCCATCGGGATTTCTATGCCCAATCACTACAATATTTCTTGGTACATTTAAATAAACCTTTAAGTCTTCAATGTTTTTTAAAATCATAAGTGGCGAATATACAATATAATTAAAAAAATGTGTAATTTCGCGCCGATTTTGTGTAAGAAGCTACACAAGAAAATGTAAATATAGAAAATACAAAGTAATGGCAACAAATAGAACTTTTACAATGATTAAACCAGATGCTGTAGAAAACGGACATACTGGTGCTATTTTAGAAAAAATTAACGCTGCAGGATTTAGAATTGTAGCAATGAAAAAAACTCAAATGACGAAGCGTGATGCTGAATCTTTTTATGGTGTTCATAGCGAGCGTCCGTTTTTTGGTGAGTTAGTTGAGTTTATGACTCGTGGACCTATTATTTCTGCAATTTTAGAAAAAGACAATGCTGTTGAAGATTTTAGAACATTAATTGGTGCTACAAATCCAGCTGAGGCTGCTGAAGGAACTATTCGTAAAATGTTTGCTACTTCTATCGGTGAAAACGCAGTACATGGTTCAGATTCTGATGAAAATGCTGCTATCGAAGGAGCTTTCCATTTTTCTGGTAGAGAAATGTTTTAATAAAAAAACAAACCTCTTTTTAAGGTTTCGTTAAATATATTTAAAAATCTGGAGAGTTATACTCTTCAGATTTTTTTTATTCTTTAACTAACCAAAAACGCCCCACAATTGTGAGACGTTTTTAATATATCTAACTAAAAATTAATTGTACTCTTTAAGCTTTTAAAACTTCTGCTACTTTATCAGCTGCTTCTTGGAACTCAGTTGCTGAGATAATTTCCATTCCGCTGTTGTCAATTAATTCTTTTGCTTCTTTAGCGTTTGTTCCTTGTAAACGTGCAATAATTGGCACATTAATTTTATCACCCATATTTTTATAAGCATCTACAATACCTTGAGCAACACGATCACAACGAACAATTCCTCCAAAAATATTTACTAAAATTGCTTTTACATTTGGGTCTTTTAAAATAATCCCGAAAGCCGTTTCTACACGCTGTGCATCTGCAGTACCACCAACATCTAAAAAGTTAGCTGGCTCTCCACCTGCCTGTTTAATTAAATCCATAGTTCCCATTGCTAAACCAGCTCCGTTTACCATACATCCTACATTACCGTCTAAATCAACATAGTTTAAGCCAGCTTCATTAGCTTCTACTTCAATTGGGTTTTCCTCACGTAAATCACGCATTGCTGCATAATCTTTATGACGAAATAATGCGTTGTCATCTAAGGTAACTTTAGCATCTACTGCCATAATCTTATCGTCTGAAGTTTTTAACACTGGGTTAATTTCAAACATTGAAGAATCTGATTTGATGTATGCTGTATATAAAGCAGTAACAAACTTTACCATTTCTTTTAATGCTCCACCAGACAATCCTAAATTAAAGGCAATCTTACGAGCTTGAAAAGGTAATAATCCTAAAGTAGGATCAATCTCTTCTGTAAAAATTAAATGTGGAGTTTCTTCTGCTACTGTTTCAATATCCATTCCTCCTTCAGTAGAATACATAACCATGTTTCTACCTGTTGCACGGTTTAATAAAACCGACATATAATATTCGTCTGGCTCATTTTCACCTGGATAATATACATCCTCAGCAATTAAAACCTGATTTACTAATTTTCCTTCTGCTGAAGTTTGAGGCGTAATTAACATCATTCCTAAAATATCATTAGAAATGCTTTTTACCTCATCTAAGTTTTTAGCCAATTTAACACCACCACCTTTACCACGACCACCTGCGTGAACTTGTGCTTTAATTACGTGCCAACCTGTACCCGTTTCTTTAGTTAATTTTTTTGCTGCTGCTACAGCTTCTTCTGGAGTATTTGCAACAATTCCGCGTTGAATTCTAACACCAAAACTGCTTAAAATTTCTTTACCTTGATATTCGTGTAAGTTCATTCGATATGAATTTTTAAAGTCGAACAAAAATACAAATTCAAACCAAACTATAACCTTTTTGCACATTAAAATATCATTATTTTGAACGTTCTTTTTCAATATTTTTTAGATTTCATTAAAAAACATTAAAAAAACTGACTATTAACACTCACTCTCCATGAGGAACTCAAACAATTACTTTTATTCTTAACGCGTTAAAAAAATGTTAACAGTCGTCACAAAAAATATTTTAAGAGGTCTTTACATTAATTAACACGATTTTAAGACTTATCTATTTATTTGATAGATAATTTAGCACCATCAAACAACCAAAAAATGCGAAAACCTGTTTTATTACTACTCGTTTCAGCTTTGTTTAGCAGCAATATTTTTGCCCAATTAAACAAAAACAGAAAAAAAATTTCAACTACAAGAGTAACAAAAGCACCAAAAATTGACGGAAATCTTACCGACGAAGCGTGGAAAAATGCTGAAATAGCTACTAATTTTTTTGAAATGAGACCCGATAATGGTAAACCAGCTAATAAAGATTACAAAACCGAAGTAAAGGTAGTATATGATGATGATGCTATATACATAAGCGCTATGTTGTCTGATCCGCATCCTAATAAAATTCCGATGGAATTTTCTAACAGGGATAATATTGGTCAAGCAGATTTTTTCTTAGTCACTATAAACCCAAATGACGATGGTCAAAACCCTTTTGAATTTATAGTGCAAAGCACAGGAAACCAAGCCGATGCTAAAGTGTCTAACGGAAATGAAGATTTTAACTGGAGTGCTGTTTGGGATAGTGGGGTTAAAGTAACCGATAAAGGTTGGTCTGTTGAAATGAAAATACCGTATAGAGCATTACGTTTTGCAAATGAAGATGTACAATCTTGGGGATTCAATTTTCATAGAAAATTAAACAATTTAAATTCTCAATACACTTGGAATAATATTGATAACACCAAAGGTAACTGGACCCAATACGACGGTCTAATTGAAAATTTCAGAAACATTTCTCCTCCTACTCGTTTAAATTTATACCCTTATGCTTCTGCAACAACCAAAACTTATAATGGAGAAACAGATTTCGCTTGGAGTGCAGGTATGGATGTTAAGTATGGTTTATCAGAAAACTTCACGTTAGATGCTACTTTAATTCCAGATTTTAGTCAAGCAGGTTTTGATAATGTCGAATTAAACTTAGGTCCTTTCGAACAACAGTTTTCAGAACAACGTCAGTTTTTTACAGAAGGAACAGAGTTATTTACTAAAGGAAACTTATTTTATTCTCGAAGAATTGGTGGTTATCCTGTCGATCAATTTGATGTTGAAAGTCAATTAACCACAGATGAAGAGATTTCGGAATATCCTGAAAAAGTTAATATGATTAATGCCGTTAAAATTTCTGGCCGAACTAAAAGTGGTTTAGGTATTGGTTTTTTTAATGCTATTACAGAAGAAACTGAAGCTACCATTACAGATACAATTACAAAAAGTACTAGAAAGCTTGTTACAAATCCATTTTCTAACTATAACATTTTAGTTTTAGACCAACAATTCAACCAAAATTCAGCCCTTACTTTAATCAATACTAATGTTACCAGAGATGGCCATTTTAGAGATGCCAATACAACAGGTTTATTATGGCATGTAGAAGATAAAAAAAGCACCTATAATATAGATGGCTCATTTAAAACCACTCATATTCGAGATGACATAGACAACCCAACACCTGGTTATGCCTTCGATACAAGTATTGGAAAACACGGTGGAAATTGGAGAGGCGAAATAGGATATAATTTTGAAAATAAAGATTATAACCCAAATGATATGGGTATTTTATTCAGTAATAATGAACAAACTATTTATGGTTTTGTTGGATATAGATTACTAAAGCCAAAAGGAATTTTTAATAACTATGGGATAGACTGGTATTACAATGTAAACTTTCAACACAAATCTGGTATTTATACTGGAACTAACTCGGGTTTGT
The DNA here is from genome assembly GCF_008124875.1 of Tenacibaculum adriaticum. GTDB lineage: Bacteria > Bacteroidota > Bacteroidia > Flavobacteriales > Flavobacteriaceae > Polaribacter > Polaribacter adriaticus. Next base: position 441,082 of record NZ_VNIA01000003.1, on the reverse strand, counting down.
CTTTTTGGTCACAAACCAAAAAACGATTTGGGTTCGGGGCTAACTTAAATTACTCTTCAGAAAGAAAAGACTTTTTTGAACCTCGTCAAGGAACTACAAGTGGTATTTATTTTGAAAGACCAATGAGAGTAAATGTAAATCATTGGGGTTCTACCGATTATCGTAAAAAATTTGCTATCGATTATGATTGGTATTATAACTTTTACAAAAATCATCCTTTAGAAGGTTATGGTTTTGGTGTATCACCTAGATATCGTTTTAGCAATCAATTTTCTTTAGTATATGGCTTTAACTATGGTAAAAACAATAATGATCAAGGGTATATAGATGAAATCGATGAAGATGATATAGCTGATAATGCTGCTCTAGCTCCTTACTTAGACTATATTGTTTTTGGTGAACGAGACAGAACATCATACAACAACACTGTTTCTGGAAAATATAGTTTCAGCATAAAATCATCTTTATCACTAACTTTTCGCCATAACTGGACTAAAGTTTTATATGATGACCAATATTATAGGTTACAAAACAATGGAAGTTTAGCTGACTTTAATTATAGTGGAACTGACAACGTTAATTTTAATAGCTGGAATTTAGATTTAAATTATGTTTGGCAGTTTGCTCCTGGCAGCCAATTAATTGCTTTTTACAGAAATTCTATAAATCCAGATTCTGATTATGCTCCGGCAGATATTAGCTATGCTGAAAATTTAGATAAACTTTTTAAAGAAGAAATGGAACATACGTTTTCATTACGCGTAGTCTACTTTATAGATTACAACCGATTAAAAAATGTTTTTTAATCATTACTAACTACTATTTACCCTAGAAATCAGATTAACTAAAATTAATCTGATTTCTTTTTTATACTTTCGCCTTACTCAAATGAAATTATGATTGTTGCAAAAAACATCCACAAATATTACGGAGAAGTTGAAATTTTAAAAGGCGTTAATCTTCATATTAAAAAAGGAGAAATTGTAGCTATTGTTGGTCCGTCAGGAGCAGGAAAAACAACTTTACTACAAATTCTTGGAACGTTAGATAAACCTCAAAAAGAACAAAACTACGAATTGTATGTAGATGGAATTTCAATCAAAAATTTATCCGATAAAGAAGTTTCTGCCTTTCGTAATCAACATATCGGATTCATCTTTCAATTTCATCAATTATTACCAGAATTTACCGCTTTGGAAAATGTATGTATTCCTGCTTTTATTGGAGGAAAAGGTAAATCGGAAACCGAAACAAGAGCTAAAGAATTATTAGACTTTCTTGGATTGTCACACAGAATTAATCATAAACCCAATGAACTTTCTGGTGGGGAACAACAACGTGTTGCTGTTGCAAGAGCATTAATTAACAAACCTTCAGTTATTTTTGCGGATGAACCTTCTGGAAATTTAGATTCTGCTTCTGCAAAAAATTTGCATGAATTGTTTTTTAAACTTCGTGATGAATTTGGTCAAACATTTGTATTGGTAACTCATAACAAAGAACTTGCAGAAATGGCAGACAGAACATTAACGATGAAAGACGGGGTAATTGTTGATTAATGAAAAAAGAAGAACTTAAGGAATTCCTAGATAAAAAGGCTTCATTATATGAAAACTCGAAGTTTATAGAGAGTGACCCTATTCAAATTCCGCATCAATTTAGTTTAAAAGAAGACATTGAAATTGCAGGTTTTTTAGCTGCAACGATTGCTTGGGGAAAAAGAGGAATGATTATTAACAATGCTTCAAAAATGATGGCGTTAATGGGTAATTCTCCTTATGATTTTGTTTTAAATCATTCAGAAGATGATTTAGCCAATTTTGAAGGATTTGTACACAGAACTTTTAATACTGATGATTTTAAATTCTTTATACAATCTCTAAAAAACATCTATCAAAATCATAGTGGATTGGAAGAGTTACTACAAATCAAAGATGGTTCTGATAACTACAAAACTTCCATCCATAACTTTAAAAAAGTATTTTTTGAAATTCCGCATTCACCAAGAACACAAAAACATGTTTCCGACCCAGTAAAAGGATCTGCATCAAAACGTATTAATATGTATTTACGTTGGATGGTTCGCAACAATAAAAAAGGAGTAGATTTCGGAATTTGGAAAACCCATAATACAGCACATTTACATTGTCCGTTAGATGTGCACACAGGAAATGTAGCCCGAAAGTTAACCATTCTTAATCGAAAACAAAACGATTGGAAAGCGATCCAAGAACTGGATATAACCTTACGAGAATTCGACAAAAAAGACCCTGTTAAATATGATTTCGCCTTATTTGGACTTGGTGTTTTTGAAAAGTTTTAACAGCTTTTTAACCTTCTTTTTACCTACTTTAGTAATCTTTAATTAATTAAAAACCAATGAAAAAACTACTTTTTGCATTCTTTATATGCTTTTCTGTATCCATTTTTGCCCAAGACGTAAGAATTCCTATAGATACCACCGTAGTAACTCAAGGCTCGGTAATTATAAAAGGAAAACGTATAAACTACAATGCACAAACAGGAATGCAACCTGTATTTGACGATAATGGAAATACCAAAGCTACTTTATACTATACGTATTATTACAGAACCGATGTTCCGAATAGAATAAATCGTCCGTTAATTATGTCGTTTAACGGCGGTCCAGGATCAGCTTCTGTTTGGATGCATATTGCCTATACAGGACCAAAAATTTTAAAGATTGATGACGAAGGAAATCCTATTCAACCTTACGGAATTAAAGACAATGATTATTCAGTATTAGATATGGCTGATATTGTTTTTATTAATCCTGTTAATACTGGGTATTCGCGTCCTGTGGTAAAAAAAGACGAAAAGGTTGACAAAAAATATTTCTTTGGCGTAAATGCTGATGCCAAATACCTAGCCGATTGGTTAACTACATTTATGACACGTAACAACCGTTGGTTATCTCCCAAATATATTATTGGCGAAAGCTATGGCGGAACGCGTGTTATGCAATTGTCTCACGAATTACAAAGCCGACAATGGATGTATTTAAATGGTGTAATTATGGTTTCTCCAGCCGATTATAAAATTATTCGAACAGGCGGATCGGAAGATTTAGCTCTAAATTTACCTTACTTTACAGCTACAGCTTGGTATCACAAAATGCTACCTAAAGATCTTCAAGAAAAAGATTTAGAACAAATTTTACCTGAAGCTGAACTTTTTGCTGTTAATGAATTATTGCCAGCCATATCTAAAGGTGGTTTTATTTCCGAAGATGAAAAAAATCGTATCGCAGAAAAAATGGCTCGTTATTCTGGAATTAAAAAGGAAATTATTTTACGACAAAATTTAGAAATGCCTCCAAGTTTTTTTTGGAAAGAATTATTACGTGATGTTAACGGAAAAACCATTGGCCGTTTAGACAGTCGTTATTTAGGTATAGACCGTCAAGAAGTAGGCACAAGACCAGACTACAACCCAGAGTTAAATTCTTGGTTACACTCTTTTACACCTGCAATTAACTATTATACACAAAATGTTTTAAACTTTAAAACAGACGTTAAGTATAATATGTTTGGCGCAGTTCATCCTTGGAGTTTTGAGAATGAAAACGCGCGTGAAAATCTACGTAAAGCCATGGCTCAAAATCCGTATTTACAAGTATTAGTTCAGTCGGGTTATTATGATGGTGCTACTACTTATTCGGTTGCTAAATATACCATGAGAAAAATTGACCCAAGTGGAAAAATGAAAGATCGAATGAGTTTTAAAGGATATAGAAGTGGACATATGATGTACCTACGAAAGGAAGACCTTAAAAAAGCTAATGAAGATTTGCGTCAGTTCATAAAAAAGAGCTCTGAAAGTATTGGCGCTGCTAAATATTAAAAAATAAAACCTCTCGATATTCGGGAGGTTTTATTTTGCTATTAAATCACAATACCAAAAACTAGTATCATAATTTTTAACTTCCTCTTTAGACGAAGATTGATGACAATTATCTGAATCATTATCATGCAATGTGTATGATTTCAACAACTTATCACCTATTTCAAAGTCAATTGGCTTTTTAAAGATAGGTCCGTCATAACAAAACGTATGAAACTCACCATTTTCTCCACATACATCAACATCTTCTGGTAACTCGTTTATAAAATCTTCATCTATAATTCTTCCTACAAACTCTTTTCCTAACTTTTTAGCATTTACACAAACCGTAATTGTTTTAAAACCTAAAGACAAAAACTCTTGCAATAGTGCTTTGGTATCTTGCTTCCAAAGTGGATACACTCCTTTAATGCCTACTTCTTGTAGTTTAGTATCTCTATAATTTCTTAAATCTTCTAAAAAAATATCTCCAAAAATTCCGTTTACAAGTCCGTTTTCTTTTAATTCAGAAGTTTTCTCCTTCATTTTTTTATTGTACAAATCCATAGTTACATTGGCAGGAAACTCTATTTTCTCTAAAGGAATACCAATACTTTTAGCTTGAGCATCTAACAAACTTTCATGTAAACCGTGCATAGAAACACGCTGGAAATCTTTGTTAACATTGGTTATTAACTTTTGAACTTCATATTCTTTTTCTAGTAAAATTTTATACAGTGCTAGAGAAGAATCTTTTCCAGAACTCCAGTTAAAATAGGCTTTTTTCATAGCAACAAAATTGCATAAAAAAATCCTGTATAAAACAGGATTTTTATTTTATTTCGTCATTGCAAATAAAGTAAAACAAACTTAATAATCAATAACAGATTACTTCAGTAATCTTCGTAATAACGTTAACTTAATTTTGTGTTATTTTCTTTTTTTGATTTAAAGGAACAGGTCTTTCTTGTTTCACAACCGGAGTTCCATGTAAATCAAAATCACCGGCATCATGAATTTTAATATCTATAAATTCACCTAGTTTAATATAATACTTAGTTGCATCTACAATTACATCGTTATCTACATCTGGTGAGTCAAATTCAGTTCTTCCGTAGTAAAACTCTCCATCTTTTCTATCAAACAAACAACGGAAAGTTTTACCAATTTTCTCCTGATTTAATTCCCATGAAATCTGACTTTGAACTTCCATGATTTCATTCACTCTTCTAAACTTTACGTCCGCAGGAACATCATCTTCTAAAACATAAGCTCCTGTATTTTCTTCGTGCGAGTACTCAAAAGCTCCTAAACGCTCAAAACGCATCTCCTCTACCCAATCTTTTAACTCTTCAAATTGCGCTTCGGTTTCTCCAGGGTAACCAACAATTAACGTTGTTCTAATTGCCATATTAGGTACCGCTTCACGAAATTTATGAATTAACGCTGTTGTTTTTTCATGCGTTGTACCACGTTTCATCGATTTCAAAATCTCTGTATTGATGTGCTGTAGCGGAATATCTAAGTAATTACAAACTTTAGGTTCGTTTTTCATTACCTCTAACACATCCATTGGAAAACCAGATGGAAATGCATAGTGCAAACGAATCCACTCTATTCCATCAACCTTAACCAATTCTTTTAACAAATCTGCTAATGCGCGCTTTTTATAGATATCTAATCCGTAATAGGTTAAATCTTGTGCGATTAACATTAGCTCTTTAATCCCTTTTTCTGCTAGCTTAGTCGCTTCAATAACTATTTCTTCAATCGGGGTAGACTTGTGTTTTCCACGCATTAATGGAATAGCACAAAACGAACACGGACGATCACATCCTTCGGCAATTTTTAAATACGCATAATGATCTGGTGTTGTAGTTAAACGCTCACCAATCAATTCATGCTTATAATCTGCCTCTAAAACTTTTAATAAATTCGGTAAATCATGCGTACCAAAATATTGATCTACATTGGTAATTTCAGCCTCTAAATCGGGTTTGTAACGCTCACTTAAACAACCTGATACAAAAACCTTATCAACTTCTCCTCTTTCTTTTTTTTGTGCGTAGTGTAAAATAGTATCTATCGATTCTTCTTTAGCTTTACCAATAAATCCGCAAGTATTAATAACCACAATATTTCCTTCATCATTCTCATCTTCATGAACAACATCTTTACCATTGGCTTTTAATTGCCCCATTAACACTTCTGAGTCATATACATTCTTGCTACAACCCAACGTTACCACATTGATTTTGTTCTTTTTAAGTGATTTTGTACGCATATCTAAATTTTGGACTGCAAAGATACATTTTAATTAAACCTTTCTTGTATTTTGTAGTCTTAAAATAAAACTAAACCAGATGAAAAATTCATTAATATTTTTTTTAAGCTTTATTTTATTATTCTTTTATAATTGCTCATCAACTCCTAATGAAAATCCTATCCTAGAAGAAGAAACACCTGAAGAACTCTACTTTCCTCCTATCAATTCCAATAGTTGGGAAACTAAAACTATTGCTGAACTTGGCTGGAACGAAAGTCAATTACTACCTTTGTTAGACTTTTTAGAAGAGAAAAACACTAAAAGTTTTATGATACTTCATAACGGAAAAATTGTTGTTGAAGCGTATATGAACGGTCACACCGCAACAGATTCTTGGTACTGGGCAAGTGCAGGTAAAACATTAACTTCAACTTTAACAGGAATTGCGCAAGATGAAGGTTTACTAAACATTAACAACAAAGTTTCTGATTATTTAGGTACGGGTTGGACGAGTGCTCCTTTGGAAAAAGAAAACCTGATAACCTGTAAACATTTGTTATCTATGAATTCCGGATTAGACGATTCTTTAGGAGAAAGTGTTGAACCACAAGATTTACAATATTTGGCAGATGCTGGTACACGTTGGGCATACGATAATGTGTATGTAAAACTACAAGATGTGATTGCTAAAGCCAGTAATAGTACTTACGACAGTTATTTTAACACCAAACTAAAAGATAGAATTGGTATGAGTGGGCTTTGGACTAATTTGGGTGATTTACGCGTGTATTTTAGTAATACACGTAGTATGGCTCGTTTCGGATTATTAATCTCTGCCAATGGAAAATGGAATGATACTCAAATTGTTTCTGAAAGTTTTTTAAATGAAGCTACTAATGCTTCTCAAAATATTAATGAGGCTTATGGTTACTTATGGTGGTTAAACGGAAAAAGTAGTTATCATTTACCGCAAAGTCAGTTAGAATTTCCAGGAGAATTGATACCGAACGCTCCTCAAGACATGTTTGCTGCTTTGGGTAAAAATGACCAAAAAATTTATGTAGTGCCTAGTAAAAAACTGGTAGTAATACGTATGGGTGATGTAGCCGATGAAGAAAATTTTGCCCTATCTAGTTTTGATAATGAATTGTGGGGTGAGATTAATAACTTGATTAACTAAATTTGGTTTGATTCTTAACTTTTAAACAACTAACTTCGTTAGTGGATGATATCTATCATGAAATGATGGATATCTTAATTCGTTGTGCTTCATTAATCGAGACGCAGTCAAAATGGAAATAATTTAGAAAAATGGAATTTGAATTAATAGTACGAGGAAATGAATATGGAATTCAATTGAATGTTACTAAATTTCCTTTATTCTGTCCTTCTTGTAGAAATTATTTGACTAAAATTTACGAACATAATGGTTCACGATATGGTCAAGTTGGATTTATCAAATGTGATTGCGGAGAAACTTTAAGTTTAACTGATAGTGATAATATGATAGAATATATAAATATTCATGTCAGAAAACTAAAAGAGGTTTTGGATTTTAAAAAGTTATTTCAAATGGAAGAAAAACATTTTGAAAAATTAAAAACCGACTTTGGGTATAATATTTACGAAAAGCATTTGAATGAAAAAATTGAATTGAATAGTTTGATTTTAAATATTGAGAATCATCTTGGAGAAAAAATATCACCAATGGAAACTGAATTTCCAGCGACAATCGGAATTAAAAAATGGATTGGATTAATGAAAAAATAACGAAAGTACAACACCGTATAAAAATAATTGCGGTTTAGTACTTAAACAAACACGATAGCGAAACATTTTCAAAATAAAACATAAAAAAACTCCCAAAATTGGGAGTCTTTTTATTTATTCTCAGATTCCTGCATTCACGGGAATGACATAGTTTTTTACTTAAAAAATGAATCTACAAACTCGTATTTGTTAAACACCTGTAAGTCGTCTATTCCTTCTCCTACTCCAATATATTTTACGGGTATTTGAAATTGATCAGAAATACCAATAACTACACCACCTTTGGCAGTTCCGTCTAACTTAGTTACTGCTAACGAAGTTACTTCGGTTGCTTTGGTAAATTGTTTAGCTTGCTCAAAGGCATTTTGACCTGTAGAACCATCTAACACCAACAATACATCATGCGGCGCATCTCCCACTACTTTTTGCATTACACGTTTAATCTTGGTTAACTCATTCATTAAATTAACCTTGTTATGTAAACGCCCCGCAGTGTCGATGATAATAACATCTGCATTTTGATTTACGCCAGATTTAAGCGTATCATACGCTACAGAAGCAGGATCTGATCCCATTTCTTGTCTTACAATTGGCACCTCTACTCTATCTGCCCAAACTTGTAACTGATCTATTGCTGCAGCCCTAAATGTATCTGCTGCTCCTAAAACAACTTTTAAACCTTTCTTTTTGAATTGACTTGCTAATTTACCTATCGTAGTTGTTTTACCAACTCCGTTTACTCCAACTACCATTAATACGTAGGGTTTTTTGTTTTCTGGAATCGTAAACTCTGTTTCATCTCCTGAATTGGTTTCTGAAAGTAATGCGGCAATTTCTTCTCTAAGAATTTGATTTAATTCTTCTGTTCCTAAATACTTATCGCGAGCAACTCTTTCTTCAATTCTATCAATAATTTTTAAGGTAGTATCTACACCCACATCCGAAGAAACTAAAACTTCTTCTAAATTATCTAAAACATCATCATCTACTTTTGCTTTACCTGCAACTGCTTTTGATAATTTATTTAAAAAAGTCGTTTTTGTTTTTTCTAAACCTTTGTCTAAGGTTTCTTTTTTCTCTTTAGAGAATATATTTTTAAAAAAACTCATGTGTAAATGTTATAATCGGTTTGGTTTACGTTAAAAATTGTACCACACTTTATATTGTAGCCAAATTGTCATTTAACGATTACATTTCGCGTTAGGGATTGTAGCGACATCCTTTTTAAACTTATAAAAAAACATCATTACGAGTGAAATGAAGTAATCTCTATTTTTATTTTATATGAGATTGCCACAACATATTGATTATTTGTTTCGCAATGACAAGTTTTAAAAAAATATAGCGTAAAGCCCGACCCGAAGGGTAACGTCCAAAAATACAGTTTTTTAATACATAAAAAAAGCTACTTTCTAACGAAAGTAGCTTTTCTTTAAACTGTATACAAGAATTACTTTTTTGCTAAAAAGTCATTCACTTGTGTTGGGTCCATGATGGCTTCCACGAATGTATAAGCTCCTGATTTAGGAGACTTTACCATTTTGATAGCCTTGGTTAATCTTTTCGAACCTGTTTGTAATGATGCTACTGATTTCTTTGCCATGACCTAATTATTTTATCTCTTTATGAACTGTCACTTTCTTCAAGATTGGATTAAATTTCTTTATTTCCATTCTATCCGGAGTGTTCTTTTTGTTTTTTGTTGTAATATAACGAGAAGTACCTGGTTGACCAGATGCTTTGTGTTCAGTACATTCTAATATTACCTGAACTCTGTTTCCTTTTTTTGCCATCTCTCTAAAATTTTATCTAGTAAGGAATTATTTCGTTAAGAAACCTTTCTCTCTAGCTTCTTTAATAACTGCAGAAATTCCTTTCTTATTAATGTTTTTTAATGCAGAAGCTGATACTTTTAATGTTACCCACTTATCCTCTTCTGGAATATAGAAACGCTTTGTCATTAAATTAGCGTTAAATTTTCTCTTTGTTCTATTTAAAGCGTGTGATACATTGTTACCAACCATCGCTTTCTTTCCTGTTAATTCACAAACTCTAGACATCTTGTTGACAGTTTTTAGTGTTATTTCTAAACGAGGTGCAAATTTATGAATTTTTTAGACATTCAACAAAACAATTTGTATTATTTTTTTGAAATTATTTTTATTGTTACTTTTTACAATTAAACAAGTTGGCTTTTAATCAACTCTAAAGCTTTGTTTACAGTTCTATTTATCACTTTTTCTCTTGGTTGACCGAAATTAAACTCATGTACCTCTACTCCTTTTTCTGAGGCCACAGCAATAAAAACCAATCCAACATCTTTATTGTTATGATCTGTTGTTGGGCCTGCATTTCCTGTAACAGCAATTGCGTAATCGGTATGCATTTTTTTTCTAGCAGATAAAGCCATTGCTCCTGCCACTTCTTTACTAACAACAGTATATTTTTTTATAATTTCAGGAGAAACCCCTAAAAGCTCTTGCTTTATCTCTGCAGTATAGGTTACAAAACTTCCTTTAAAATAGTTTGAGGCACCTGGAACTGAAACAATCGTTGAAGCTATTTTACCTCCTGTTAAACTTTCTGCTGTACAAATTGTTTTTTGCTTTTCTAAAAGCAAATTACCTATTTGCTTTTCTAAAGTTTCCCCTTCATCAAAACCTGTAATTACATCGCTAATTAACGTTTTTAATACAGAAATTGTTTCTGACAACGCTTTTTCTAAAACTTCTTTGTTTGTTCCTTTTGCTGATAATCGTAAACGCACACTCCCAAATGAAGGTAAATATGCTAACCTTATAAAGTCTGGTAAATTGTTTTCTAAATCTTCAATTCTTTCAGCGATTAAGCTTTCTCCTTGTCCATATGTTAAAATAGTCTTATGGATAATATAAGGCAGTTGAAATTGTTTTTGAATTCTTGGTAAAACCTCATATTTCATCAATCCTTTCATCTCGTAAGGAACTCCCGGAAGTGAAACAAAAACAGTTTCGTTTTCAAAAAACCACATACCTGGTGCCGTACCAAGTTTATTCATTAACAATGTAGCTTTTGACGGTAATTGTGCTTGATATCTTTGAGCTTCGTTAAAAGGGTGATTTATTTTTTCGAACAGTCCTTTAATATTATCAATTACTTCAGGATACTCAACTACTCTTTCATCGTTAAAATATTCTGCAATCGTTTTTTTGGTGATATCGTCTTTGGTTGGACCTAATCCTCCCGTAACAATAACAATGTCTGCTCTATTTTCGGCTTCTTTTAACGCTTCTAATATATGTTGTTTATCATCTTGAATGGATGAAATTTGATGTATGGAAACCCCTATTTTATTCAGTTCTTGAGCGATCCATTGTGAATTTGTGTCTACAATTTGACCGATCAGAATTTCATCGCCAATCGTTATAATTTCTGCGTTCATTATTTAACTTTAATTTGAAACGCTTGTTTCCCTTCAATAGTCCCTGTTAAAATATCATTCTCCTCTACTTTTCCAACACCTGCTGGTGTACCTGTAAAAATAATATCTCCTTTTTTTAAGGTGAAATATTGTGAAACATAACTAATAAGTTCATCGATCTTCCAAAGCATAGAATTGGTATTTCCATCTTGTACAACCTCATCATTCTTTAATAATTGAAATGACAAATTGTCTAAATTAAAATCTTCTTTCGAATAAAACTCTCCTACAACTGCACTTCCATCAAAGGCTTTGGCTTTTTCCCACGGTAATCCTTTTTCTTTGCATTTCGCTTGTACATCACGTGCCGTAAAATCGATACCTAAACCAATAGTGTCGTAATATTTATGTGCAAACTTTGGAGAAATGTGTTTCCCTACTTTATTTATTTTCACTAACACTTCTACCTCATAATGCACATCATTTGAAAATGGAGGAATAAAAAATGGCATTTTCTTCGGAAGAATTGCCGAATCTGGTTTTAAGAATACTACCGGATTATCTGGTTTTTCGTTTGCTAATTCCTCTATATGTTTGGCGTAATTACGACCTATGCAGATTATTTTCATTTCACTTAATTAAAACGTCATTGCGAATAAAATGAAGCAATCCTTTTCTTTAAAACTGATTACTTGGTCATTTCTTTCTCGTAATGATAATTGATTATTAATTATTTTTATTGAAGTTAATAACTACGGAATCCATCTTTTTGGGAAGTTTGGTTTTCTTTTTTCAAGAAATGCATCACGACCTTCTTTGGCTTCATCAGTCATATAGGCTAAACGAGTTGCTTCTCCTGCAAATACTTGCTGACCAACCATTCCGTCATCCGTTAAGTTCATGGCAAACTTCAACATTTTAATAGAAGTTGGTGATTTTTCTAAAATCTCTTGCGCCCATTCGTAAGCAGTATCTTCTAACTCGTCATGTGGAATTACCGCATTTACCATCCCCATTTCATAAGCATCTTGCGCTGAATAATTTCTACCTAAGAAGAAAATCTCACGTGCCTTCTTTTGTCCAACCATTTTTGCCAAATACGCAGAACCGTAACCCCCATCAAACGAAGTTACATCCGCATCCGTTTGTTTAAAAATAGCGTGCTCTTTACTCGCCAAGGTTAAATCACAAACCACGTGTAAACTATGTCCACCACCAACTGCCCATCCTGGAACCACGCAAATAACTGCTTTTGGCATAAAACGGATTAAACGTTGTACTTCTAAAATATTTAAACGGTGATAACCATCTTCACCTACATACCCTTGATGACCACGAGCTTTTTGATCTCCTCCAGAGCAAAAACTCCAAATTCCGTCTTTTGTTGAAGGTCCTTCTGCAGACAATAAAACGACTCCGATAGAAGTGTCTTCTCCTGCATCGTAAAAAGCATCATATAATTCTTTAGTGGTTTTTGGCCGAAAGGCATTTCTTACATTTGGTCGGTTAAAAGCGATTCTAGCAACTCCGTTAGATTTCTTATAGGTTATATCTTCGTAAACTTTTGCGGTTTTCCACTCTGGTTTTATCATAATCTCAAAAAATTATCGTTATTTAAAAGAACAAAAATACTATAATAACTTTATTTTATCTTTTTATATTTGACAAGTTAATCTTATTCCCCTTTTCCTATGAAAAAAATACATACACTGATTGCCATTTTAATATTCACGTTGAGTTACTCGCAAACAATCATCGAAAAAAAAATAAATTCATTAGAATTTAATAAAGAACGTACTCTTAAAATTCATCTACCAGAGGGATATGAAACAGATACCGTTCAAAAGTATCCTTTAGCAATTGTATTAAATAATGGATATTTGTTTGATCTATATGTTGGGAATTCGACAGTTTTTGCTGCTGCAGATTTAGCTCCTAAGCAAATAATTGTTGGATTAGATGTTGACAATAGTGTGAATAAAGATGTTTCTACAATTGAAGCAAATGGTGATTTAACTGAGAATGGGAAAAAATTCTATGACTACATAAAAAAAGAAGTTTTACCATATTTAGAAACCAATTTAAAAACTTCTCCTTTCTTAACCATTGCTGGTGAAGGTAGCGCAGGTAATTTTGTAACACACTTTTTAAAGGAGGAAAAACCAATTTTTAACGCTTATATTGCTATTTCTCCTATTTTTAATCAAAATACTCCTAACTTTTTTGCCGCCTATAATCTTAAACGTTTAGATGATATTGATAATCAGTTTTATTTATATATAAGTAATAACAGACAAGATAGCAGAGAGGAAAAAAGAATTTATTCCCTACTAGAGAAAGGATTACAAGCCTTAGATAATCAAAAACTACATACAACCTTTGATAATTTTGAAAAATCTCCAAACGTACCAACAGCAATTAGTGCTGCAATACCAAATGCCTTAACACAAGTTTTTGAGCTATACCCAAGAATATCTAAAGAAGAGTTTGAAACAAAAATTAAAGATTTAGATCCGTTGGATGCTATTAAATATGTGGAAACTAAATATCTAGATATTGAATATATTTTTGGTACTAATATGAATGTTCGTTTAGAAGACATTTTTGCCATAGAAGGTATTGTTATTGACAGACAAGATGGTGATTACCTTCGTGTTTTAGGTGATTTTGTAATGATCAAACATCCTAATTCACATATAGGAGATTATTATGTTGGTAAATTTCATGAGCTTGGTAAAGATTACGAAAAGGCTTTGTTTTTCTACAAAGAAGCTTATGGAAAAATGAAGCCTTCCGACCCAAACGCTGAAGCCTTCTATGAAAATCTTTTACGTGTGCAAAAAGCATACGAAAAAACTAAGATAGAAAACGAACAAAGCAATCCTGAAGAAACTCCTTTAGAGCCAGACGATGAAGATACTGAAGATGAAGATGATGGTGAGTAATTTATTGTACCAACTCTATCCTATCTTCTTTTAGTATAATTTTTTTGTCTTTATACAAACTGCCAATTGCTCTCTTAAACGCTTTTTTACTCATTTGTAAGTGAAATTTAATCGCTTCGGGAGAGCTTTTATCTGTTAATAATAAAAAGCCTTTTTCTTCAAGTTTATTTAAAATCACTTCTGTATCACTATCGATTACATTTCTAAAACCTTGCGGACGCAAAGACACATCTATCTTTTCGTCTTCACGTATTTTCTTGATATAACCAACCATTTTCATTCCTTCTTCTATATCAGAAAAAACATCATCATTGTATAACAATCCTTCATACGTTTCATCAATTAAAACTGAGTAGCCTAGCATCGATTTAACACCTATTACTAAATCTACCTTATCTCCTTCTTTTAAATCCATTATAAACTCTTAAAATATTGTTGCAAAACTACGTCGTTTATATCGGACGGAGTGAAAATTTCTAAAATTTTTGGCTGATGTGATTCCGCATAAAAAGACATTAGTTTGTTTTCAACTTCGTCTAATGTATTTGCAGATTGATATTCAAACGCAAACATTTTAGCCAAATGTTCAGCTGTTAAACTATGTGGAGTTTCAAAATAGTTGATTGCGTTAGTTGATTTTGGCCCTGGAATAATTTTAAAAATCCCTCCACCTGAATTATTAATTAAAATAACTCTAAAGCTCTTCGGAATATTATTGTTCCACAAAGCGTTACTATCATAAAAAAAACTAATATCTCCTGTTATAAAAAGCGATTGACTTTGGGTTGCATATGCCGCTCCAATGGCTGTACTTGTGCTTCCGTCAATTCCGCTGGTACCACGATTACAAAACACCTTTAAAGTTGGATTTATGTCAAACAATTGAGCATAACGAATGATTGAGCTATTACTAATCTGAACTTGAGAATTATCTGGTATTGATTGTAAAATAGTATTAAAAACTTTTAAATCTGAATACAGTGAATTTTCTAAAAATTGTTGATGTTGTTTATTTCTACTACCTTTTTCTGAAAGCCAATAATTTTGATATGTAGATTGTGATCTCTTTACGCTACTCGAGGTGACACGTGAATTCAATTCTGATAAAAATTTCGTTGGATCTTCTTGTACAAATTGCGATAAACAAAAATAGGTATCTAATTTTGTGTTCTCATCAACGTGCCAATGATGTTCTGGTTGATATTTTCTTAAAAATTGTTTAATACGTTTAGAAACCACCATTCCGCCTAAAGTTAGTAATACTTCTGGTTGAAGTTGTTTAAATTTGGCATCATCCAACTTCGTAATCAACTTATCTATCGAATTGATAAATTTCTCATTACATAAATTTGAAGTTGTTTCGGTCATTATCAAAACTGATTCATCATCCACAATTTTATCTAAAACATGCTGTAATTCATCCGAAGGAAAATGAACTCCAACTAAAATGAGTTTTCGTTTTGCTGAATTCCAGATTGATGAGAATTTTTGATAATCAGTATAAGATTTATCGACTGTGCTCGAAATAACATTTAAAGCACTAAAAGATTGCTTTACTTTGTTCACAATGACGCTATCGATTTCATCAACCGTTTCATACAAAGGTTCATTGAACGGAACATTAATATGTACCGGCCCTTTTTTAACAATTGAAGTTTGTATCGCTTCTGCTATTAATCGAGAATTATTATTTAACTCACCATCTACTAAATTGGCTGAAAATAAAATATGATTTTCAAACACATTTTCTTGACGAATGGTTTGTCCATCCCCAATATCTATAAGATGTTTTGGTCTATCCGCAGAAATGACAATAAGTGGAATTTTACTATAAAAAGCTTCTGCTATTGCAGGATAGTAATTTAATAATGCTGAACCCGAAGTACAACAAATTGCAACTGGATTTTGCGTTTGTTGCGCAATTCCCATTGCAAAAAATGCAGCACAACGCTCATCAACAACACTTAACGTTTTTATTTTTTTATGGTTAGAAAAACCAACAGTTAAAGGCGCATTACGTGAACCTGGAGAAATTACAACCGTATCAACATCGAATTGTTGACAGGCAGAAATTACTAATTGTGCTAGTTGTTTTTTTGGATACATTTATCTTTAAAATGAGATTCCCGCTTTCGCGGGAATGACAATATTTTAAAACCAATTTAGTCGGTTAATTTCCTTTTTTATAATCCGCTAAAAATTTAGCCAAACCAATATCTGTTAAAGGATGCTTTAACAATCCTTCAATTGCACTTAAAGGACCTGTCATAACATCAGAACCTAATTTTGCACAATCAATAATATGCATCGTATGACGTACAGAAGCTGCTAAAATTTGAGTTTCGAACATGTAATTATCATAAATCTGACGGATTTCAGATATTAAATTTAAACCGTCTGTAGAAATATCATCTAGGCGACCAATGAATGGAGAAACATACGTTGCTCCTGCCTTTGCTGCTAACAATGCTTGTCCTGCAGAAAATACTAAAGTTACGTTTGTTTTTATTCCTTTATCTGAAAAATATTTACATGCTTTTACACCATCTTTAATCATTGGTAATTTTACCACAATCTGTGGGTTTAAAGCTGCTAAAGCTTCTCCTTCTTTTACCATTCCTGCAAAATCTGTTGCAATCACTTCTGCAGAAACATGACCATCTACAATCTCACAAATCGCTTTGTAATGATTGATGATATTTA
Source organism: Tenacibaculum adriaticum (assembly GCF_008124875.1). Lineage (GTDB taxonomy): Bacteria > Bacteroidota > Bacteroidia > Flavobacteriales > Flavobacteriaceae > Polaribacter > Polaribacter adriaticus. The sequence continues at coordinate 424,155 of NZ_VNIA01000003.1, read as the reverse complement.
CTTCTCCTGTTATTCCTTCTTTTGCCATTAAAGACGGATTGGTTGTTACCCCATCTAAAATACCTAAAGCTTGCGCTTCTTTAATTTGATCTAAGTTTGCAGTATCTATGAAAAATTTCATGTTTTTTTATTTTTTTAGTTGTGTTATATTTTATGCGAATTTACAATTTATAATGATTCATTAATAGTTTTTCATACCAAGTATCTGGTAAAATTCGTTTTAACACAATTGAAAATTTCTCCATAAATCCACCAATTTTATAATGGATTTTAGGATTTTTAGTTTTGATAATTTTATAAATTGCCTTAGCCATAACTTTTGGATCCATTCCTGCATCAACGTGATTATCCATTAACGCTAAATTTTCAGCATATTTTTCTTTGTAAGCTGATTCTTCAAAAACCGGAGTATGATAACGACCTGAAGCTATATTTGTAGCAAAATCACCCGGAGCTACGCTTACCACATCAATTCCTAACTTCTTTACCTCCATGTTTGTCGCTTCAGTAATTAGTTCTAAAGCTCCTTTACTTGCAGAATACACACCTCTAAAGGGTAATCCCATATACCCAGCAATAGAGGTTACATTAATAATTTTTCCTGATTTTTGTTTACGCATTTGTGGTAAAACTGCTTTCATCACCTCTATAGGACCGAAAAAATTAGTATCAAAATTAGATTTCATTTCTTCTGTTGGCGTATCTTCGATCGGACCTGTAATTCCTTTTCCAGCATTGTTGATTAGCACGTCTAACCGTCCTTCCGAAGTAATAACTTCTTCAACAGCTTTTTTTATAGAAACCGTATTTAAAACATCTAGAGCCACCATTTTAAAAGGGACATCCGTTACATGCTGTGGATTTCTACTTGTACCATATACTATATAGTTTTTTTGATGTAAAAAACTGGCAATAGCTTTTCCAATTCCAGAAGAAGCACCAGTAACTAAAACAACTTTAGACATATTTTTAGGTTTTTAAAACAGCTCGCCAGCTTCTATCATTAAATTATCTATAAAACGTTCTGAAGATTTAATATCATCATGCAACACTCTATCATTTTTCACCAACGGAACATCTTCTCTAAACATTTCTACAAACGATTGTATAAATGGAGACGATTTATATTTTCTAAACGATAATGCTTGTGAAGCATTCATTAATTCGATTGCTAAAACGGATTGTACATTATCGATTACTTTTTTTGCTTTAACAGCTCCATTTGCTCCCATACTTACATGATCTTCTTGTCCGTTAGACGACACAATAGAATCTACACTTGAGGGCGTACATAATTGTTTATTAGCACTTACAATACTTGCTGCGGTATACTGCGGAATCATAAAACCGCTATTTAATCCTGGATTAGAAACCAAAAAAGCAGGTAATCCGCGTAAGCCTGAAACTAATTGATAAGTCCTTCTTTCAGAAATATTACCTAGTTCTGCCATTGCAATCGCTAAATAATCTAAAGCTAAAGCCAGAGGTTGCCCGTGAAAATTTCCGCCAGAAATAATTTCATTTTCAGCAACAAAAATGTTTGGATTGTCTGTTACTGAATTAATTTCAGTTAAAAATGTCTTAGTTACAAAAGCTAGAGTATCTTTTGTTGCTCCATGAACTTGGGGCATACAACGAAACGAATACGGGTCTTGTACGTGTTTTTTGGGTTGAGCGATCAACTCACTGTCTTCTAAGAAATCATTAATTCTTTCTGCTGTTTTTAATTGTCCATTGTGCGGACGCACTAAATGAATTAACTGATTAAAAGGTTCTTTCCTTCCATCGAAAGCTTCTAGAGAAAGTGTTCCTGCTAAATCCGCTAAATACGATAATTTATATGCTTTTAGTAAATTATGAATTCCGAAAGCACTCATAAACTGTGTTCCGTTTAATAAGGCCAAACCTTCTTTTGATTGTAAATTTATCTTCTCCCAAGAAAATTTTTGAAGCATTACTTCTCCAGACATTCTTTCTCCATCAACAACTACTTCTCCTAAACCTATTAAAGGTAATGATAAGTGAGCTAAAGGGGCTAAATCTCCAGACGCTCCTAAAGAACCTTGAGTATAAACCACGGGGAAAACATTATTATTATAAAAATCAATTAATCGTTCTACAGTTGCTAATTGAACTCCTGAATGACCATAACTTAACGATTGAATTTTGAGTAATAACATCAATTTAACAATCTCTTGCGAAACCGCTTCTCCTGTACCACAAGCATGACTCATTACTAAGTTTTCCTGTAATTGTTGTAAATCTTCACCTTTAATTTCTACATCACAAAGAGAACCAAAACCAGTATTTATACCATAAATAGGATTAGCTTCTAATTTCATTCTTTCATCTAAATACAAACGACATTTTTGTATTCTCTCTTTTGAATGATTTGATAGGTTAAGTTTTTTGAAATTATTTAAAATTTCATTTATTTTTTCTAGATCTAAAATATTAGAATCTATATGATGTACTTCCATTATTGTTTGTTTGTTGGTTGCCAAAAGTCTACAAACAAAGCAATTTTTCCAAATTTTTTAGTTAAAGATTTTGAGTTATTATAAAAAAAAACTACTTTCGACGCTTATTAACATCTTTATATTTACCCCAAAAATATAACATTATGAAAAAATGGTTACTTTTAATTATAGCTGGAGCAATATTAACAGCTTGTAGCAAAGAACAACCTAAAAAAGATTACGCAGTCCTTTCTGGAAAAATTGACAACTTTAAAAGTAGAAAAATGACCCTTAAAGGTTATAACTACGAAAAAGACATCCGTTTTGATAGAAAAACAAAAACTTTTAACGATACTCTTTTAAATATTGTACCAGGTCATTATACACTCGTTATAGGTAAAAGACCTGTAGATATTTATTTAAGCTCTGCTGAAGATTTAAAATTAATTGTAGATGCTAAGAAAAGAACTGAAGATCCAATTTTTGAAGGACCTAATGCAAATATTAATAACTATTTGAGTGAGCGTAGAAAAAAGTTTGGATTAATCTTAGGAAATGCTAATAAACTTTTTGCTTTAAACGAAGATGAATTTTTAAGTAAAATGGATGAATATAAATCTTCTCTAGAAGATTTAGCTGACGCTTCTCAATTACCTGCAGACTACTTAACTAAAGAAAAAAGAAATATCCAATACGAGTTTGCTAGAAACTTAAATAACTACCAAGCTTACCATAGAATTTTATATGGAGATGATGAGTTTGTTGTTTCAGATAGTTTCCCTGATGAAGTTTCAGGAATTGATTTTAATAGTAGTGAAGATTATATCAACTCTTTTTCTTACAGAAATTTATTAAAAGAATCCTTAGATAAACAGGCTAACAAGAGAAAACCAGAAGATGGTGATTTTGACTTAACTCTTTTAGAAACTGTTCATACAGAAGTTACTGATACTCTAGTAAAAAACGATTTAATACATCAAATCGCTCAAAAAAGTATTACTTATACTATGAACTTATCAGAGTTCTACAAAAAGTATATGGGATATTCTACAAGTGATAAGAATAAAAGAGAGATTACAAACTTGTATGATAAATTAAAATTAACCGCAAAAGGACAACCTTCTCCTAAATTTGAAAATTACGAAAACTATACTGGAGGCACTACTTCTTTTGATGATTTAATAGGTAAAGGGAAATACTTATACATAGATGTTTGGGCTACTTGGTGTAGTTACTGTAAAAAAGAAATTCCTTTATTAAAAAGATATGAACAACAATATCATGGTAAGAATATTGAATTTGTAAGTATAAGTGTTGATACTCAAGACAAGAAGAAAAAATGGAGAGAAACCATTGAAGAAAAAGAAATGGGTGGTGTTCAATTATTTGCAGGTGACAAACAGGATAATATAGATTTTGCTAAAGATTATTTAATTAAAGGTTTACCAAGATTCATCATAGTAGATCCTGAAGGAAAAATAGTAACTGCTAATGCACCAAGACCAAGTGATGGTGATCAGTTAGTTGAAATGTTTGAAGATTTAGGAATATAATTTCGAAAATAAATTCACAAAAAAGCCGCTGAAAATTTTCAGTGGCTTTTTTTATGCCAAAATTTAAGTTTCATTTAAAAACGATTATCGCCATCTAAAATATTACCTAAACCACCTAACACACTTCCTTCTCCTCTATCGCCTCCATTTCTTGGCGCCATTGCTAATACTCTACCCGCTAACCTACTAAAAGGTAATGATTGAATATATACAGTTCCTGGTCCACGTAAGGTAGCAAAAAACAATCCTTCTCCACCAAATACCGTATTTTTAATTCCTCCTACAAACTCAATGTCATAATCTACTTCTTTTGTAAAACCCACTAAACAACCCGTATCTACTTTTAGTAACTCTCCTGATCTCAATGTTTTTTTAGCAATTGTTCCTCCTGCATGAATAAAACTCATACCATCTCCTTCCATTTTTTGCATAATGAAGCCTTCTCCACCAAACAAACCTCTTCCTAATTTTTTAGAAAACTCAATACCAACAGAAACTCCTTTCGCTGCACATAAAAATGCATCTTTTTGGCAAATAAATTTCCCTCCAAATTCCGTTAAATCGATTGGTATAATTTTTCCTGGATACGGAGACGCAAAAGAAACTTGATGTTTACCTTGCCCTTGATTTGTAAAAACAGTCATAAACAACCCTTCTCCTGTTAGAATTCTTTTTCCTGCTGAAAAAATCTTTCCTAAAATTCCGGTTTCTTGATTAGAACCGTCACCAAAAATAGTATTCATTTTAATATCGGCATCCATCATCATAAAACTTCCACTTTCAGCTACAACGCCTTCTTGTGGATCGAGTTCTATTTCTACATATTGCATTTCTTCACCAAAAATTCGATAATCTATTTCATGTGCATTCATAATAATTAGTCTAATTTATTTGTTTAACCCATTTATTAGAAGAAACAAAACTAAGTTTGTTACATTTCTTTATCTAAATAGATTAATTTTTAACTTTTAAACTCCATTCATATTCAAATTTTGATACCGAAATTCCATCTTCATTTATCCCTTCAGAAGTAACTAAAACTGTTTGTCCTTCCCCTGTTTCTATCGATTTTTGTATCGCTTTTTGAATTGCTAAACCATCATTACATTCAAAACGAATCTTACCTGTTGCTTTTTTTGTAAACGTACCACTCATATTAGTTACCAACATCGAAACTTTTTTACCAGAAGCATCAATCGCTTTCATAACTAAAATCCCTGTTGTTAATTCTGATGCAATTCCTTGAACTGCCCAAAATAAAGATTTGAAAGGATTTTGATTTATCCATCTATGCGTAACTTTTACTGTTGATTTTTCATCAGAAATTGATTCAACTCTCACTCCTGTTAAAAAAGCAGAAGGTAATTTTAAAAATAAAAAAGCATTAATTTTTCGTGGTGTAAACTTCATTTTATCAGTATTTGCTGGCAATTTACACCTTTTTATTGGATAATATTAGCCCTCTTAAAATGTTAAAAAAATGTTAATTACAGTACTATGTATTGCATAATACTATTTAAAAGAAATATATTTGCATAATCAAGTAGTATATAAATAATATTATCATGAAAACCAACAACGAAAATACCAATGCTTTTTTAATGCATATTTCTTCTTTTGCAGGATACCTTTTCCCTTTAGGTAGTATCATTACTCCTTTAGTGTTATGGCAAACTCAAAAAGATAGAAGTACATTTTTAGACGAGCATGGAAAAGAAGCTGTTAACTTTAATATCAGTTTTGCGCTGTACATATTTATATTAAGTGCCTCATTTTTTTCATTTTTCTTCGGAAGTATCTTCGATATATTTAATGGAGTTGACATAGATTTTGGAGGAGATCATTCATATGGTGGTCTATTCGGTTTTTTTGGTGTCGCTTCATTAGTAGGCGTAGTTACCCTTATAAAAATTGCCTTAATAATTATAGCAGCAATGAAAGCAAATAACGGTGAGAAGTACGAATATCCGTTTACAATAAATTTTATAAAATAATACACCACTCTCAATGAAAATAGAAAATACAAAAGCTCAAATGCGAAAGGGTGTTTTAGAATATTGCATCTTATCAATTCTACAAAAAGGAGATGCTTACACTTCTGAAATCCTCGATACGTTAAAAAGCGCTCATATGATTGTAGTTGAAGGCACCATTTACCCTTTATTAACTCGTTTAAAAAATGCGGGATTATTAAGCTATAGATGGGAAGAATCAACCTCTGGACCTCCACGTAAATATTACGTTTTAACAGAAAATGGAACACTCTTTTTAAAAGAATTAGATAAAACCTGGAATAATTTAGTAAATTCAGTAAACCAAGTAACAAGCTTAAAATCAACTAAAAATGAATAAAACTATCAACATAAACTTAGGCGGATTTTTCTTTCATATAGACGAAACTGCTTTTCAGAAATTAAATCGATATCTCGATGCTATTTCTCGCTCCTTAAATGACGATCCGCAAGGGAAAAATGAAATTATTGCCGACATTGAAGCACGTATTAGTGAATTATTATCTGAAAGAATTAAAGATGCACGCCAAGTTGTAAATGAAGCTGATATTGATGAAGTTATCGCTATTATGGGGCAACCAGAAGACTATGCAGAAGCAGAAGAAGCTTATGCAGAAACTAGTTCATCTTACACAAGAAGAAAAACAACTTCTAAAAAATTATTTAGAGATGGTGATGATAAATTCTTAGGCGGTGTTTGCTCTGGATTAGGTCACTATTTAGGCATCGATGCTATTTGGATTCGTTTAGCATTTATCCTGTTAACTGCAAGTGGATTTTCTCCTTTAGCATATATCATTTTATGGATATTATTACCCGAAGCCAAATCTACAGCCGAAAAGTTACAGATGGAAGGCGAGCCGGTAAACATCGATAACATTGAAAAAAAAATTCGTAACGAGTTTGAAACGCTCTCTTTAAAGCTAAAAGATGGTGCAAATGAACTAACTGAGAAAATTTCGAGTGCAGATTATGAAAAATTACGTAGTCAAACCAAATCAGGATTTCAAGATTTTTTGGACACTTTGGGTAAAATTTTATCCGCAGTCTTTAAAGTTTTTGGGAAATTTATAGGGGTAATTTTAGTATTTGCAGCTGGTGTTACACTAATTTCTTTACTCTTTGGGTTATTCTCTGTCGGAAGTTTAGAAATCCTGAATTTTGACAATGATATGATACATTACCCACCATTTTTCTACGGTTCATCAGTACCAACATGGCTACTTACAACCTTTTTATTTATACTGATCGGGATTCCGTTTTTAGCTTTATTTATTCTTGGTTTACGAATTTTATCTCCAAGTATTAAACGATTAAGCACAGTAGCATCCTTAAGTTTATTAGGAATTTGGTTAGTAGCCTTATTAGGTGTTGCTTTCTCTGGAATTGAATACGCAACATCTCGAGCACAAGACGGAACGAAAGTAACAAAGGAGGCCATTACTTATAATGCAGCACAACCTTTAAGAATTGCCGTGAAAAATGATGACGATATTTATTATCAACATAATTTAAGACGTAGAGACAATTCTGTAGAAGTAATAGTGAATGACCAAAAAATGAAATACTCTAATGATATTAAAATTGATGTTGAAAAGAGTGAAACTGGTACTGCTTATCTAGAAATTAAAAAAGAAGCTGAGGGTAGAAAACGAATTAATGCTGTAGAAAATGCAGAAAAGCTAATATACAAATTCAAAATAGGAGAGAACAGAATTCTTTTCGATGCTTACTTTTTAAGTGAAATTAAGAACATGTGGAAAGATGAAGAAATACGCTTAACAGTTTTTATTCCCGAAGGTACCACTGTATACTTTGAAAATTCTTCAAAAAAGTTTTTATACCACATCGATAATACGGAAGATATTTATGATAGCAACATGGCAAACCACCATTTTAAAATGACTTCTAAAGGATTTGAATGTATGGATTGTGATGATAAAGAAGACCATAATAACGATTGGAATTCGAACGATGATAATGATTCTAACAATGATAACGACGTTAGCTTTTTATTTAACAGTACTATTAACGATGCCAAAGCTGAGTTAATTATTAATAAAAGCACCACTAAAAGAGAGTTACAAAAACTAGCTAACTGGTTTAAAAACAAAAAGAATATTGATCTCGATTTTTCTGAATCTGAATTTTATGATGATGGAAAAATTAAAAATTACTTATTAAAGGTAAATTGTAATGACGGTTTTTCTGGTAAAACAGAGAAAATTATATCGATAAATAATGGTGAACACGGATTTGTAAGAAATTATAACGAAGATGGCTCTGTAGCCTTTAGAATTTGGTAAAACAATTATTGATCAACTAAAAAAACTAACTATGAGTGAATTTTTCGAATTCTTTAAAGGTAATTTCTTCTTTAAGTTCTTACTCTTTCTGTACGCACTTTTGACTTCTTGGATTATGAACGGGCAAGTAGAAGAAATACAACCTTACAAACCAATAGACAATAATCTGTATAATGAAATTGTAAAAATGGATAGCATTTATTTTAATGCTTACAACCATTGCGATATGAAAACACAAGCTGAAATTTACGACGATACTTTAGAATTTTTTCATGATAAAGGAGGCCTTTTTACTTCAAAAGAAGACATTTTAAAATCTATAGAAAAGAACATTTGTGGTAAAGTTACTCGTAGTTTAATTAAAGGAAGTATTGAAGTATACCCAATAAAAGAGTACGGAGCAATAGAAATTGGATACCACAAATTTTACAACAAACAAGAACCCGATGCAAAATCAATTCCCAGTAAATTTATTGTGGTTTGGAAAAAACAAGATATTTATTGGAAAATAACGAAAGTGATTAGTCTACATTAAAATATAAGTTGAAATACACTTGAAAAGATTAGTTTTTATTAGTTAGCTAACTCTAATGAAACTAATACTTGGTTTACTTGGTCAAAGTCGTTTTACGACTTTGGCTTTTTTTTGTGCAATAAATTTAGTTTGATTCTTAAATTAAATTCTAATAACTTCGCTATCGCCTGATATAAGTTATTAAAACGAACTCATATCATTGAAGATAGCGAAATACATCCTAAAACCAGCAAAAAAGTGAACTCATTTGAGTTCACTTTTTATTTTTTGTAAATATTAATTCATTTTTTTACCCAAAACTACCCAATAGGTTAACATGATTAATATCATATTAAAAACGACACTTCAACAATATATTTGTTTAAAGCTAAATATTTTATGTATGAAAACTAAAACGTTATTAGAACTACTCACCTTATCCTCTAGTCTTTATTATTTCGCTAAAGACTCTCATTTAATAGATCGATTTAATGAATTAGCCGAAAAAGGAAAAGAGAACATAAATAAAGCTGCTTCAGATCCTATAGTAAATGAAGATGGTAATGAGCTAGAATTTATAGATAAACTTATTCTTAAAACAAGTCAAGTAAAAGATGAGCTAGAGCAAAAAATAGAGGAAATGGTTATTACTTTTTACAAAAAAGTAAACATCGCTCATGTAGATGAAATTAAAGCTCTAAATGAAAAATTAGAAAAAGCAGATATGGCTATTGCTTTATTAGAAGCTAGGTTAAACAAACTAGAAAACAACAAATAATATGAGTATTTTTTCTGAAGTTGGGCGCAGATATAGATCGGTTACTAGATATAATCAAATTTTAGCAGTTTTGGTTAAATACGGGTTTGAAGACTTGGTTTATTATCTAGAAAAAAATAAAAGAGTATCCTTTTTTAGACATCTTATTCCCAAAGCTTCAAGAAAACATGCTACCATGCATTCCAAATGGGCAAAGATGCGTTTGGTTTGCGAAGAACTCGGACCTACTTTCATAAAATTTGGACAAATTTTAAGTAGTCATCCAGATTTAATTCCTCTCGAGTTAGTTGCTGAATTAGAAAAACTACAAGACAAGGTACCTCCAATGCTTAATAGTGATGCAAAAAATGTGGTAGAAACTGAATTAAAAGACAGCGCAGAAAATTTATTTGCTTGGTTTGACCCAAACCCTTTCGCTTCAGCATCCATGGCTCAAGTTCATGTCGTAACTCTAAAATCAGGAAAACGTGTTGCTTTAAAAATACAGCGTCCGGGAATTAAAGAAATCATTATTGAAGACATAAAGGTAATGTATAGCATTGCTGAAGTCTTAGAAAAACGAATTCCTTCTTTAAAAAGTTTTGACCCAATTGGTTTGGTTAAAAATTTCGAAGACTCTATACTAAAAGAACTCGATTTTATTCACGAATCAGTAAACGTTCAACGTTTTTACAACAATATTAAGCAAGATGAAAGTATAGATCAATTTGCCAATGCTCCAAAAGTTTACCAAAACTACACTACTGCTAAAGTACTTGCTTTAGAACTTATGGATGGTATTAAAATTGACAACATAAAAAAATTAGAAGAAAAAGGTTTTGACACTAAGGTTATTGCAAAAAGACTAGCTAAAAGTTTTTTTAAACAAATTTTTGAATACGGTTTTTTTCATGCAGATCCTCATCCTGGTAATCTATTAGTACAATCTAACGGACATATTTGTTATTTAGATTTTGGTATGATGGGAAGTATTTTACCAAGAGACATCGAAATATTCGGTCAATTGTTCTTAGCTATTACTAGAAAGGATGTAAATAAAATCATCAAAGCTTTACAACGATTATCTAATTATAAAGCTATCGATAACATTCGGAATTTAGAATTTGATATTAATGAATTTGTTGAAAAACACTCTGTAAGATCAATTCACAAAAATGAATTGAGTACTTTAATGCTAGAGCTAAAGGATATAATTATTGCTCACAATTTAAAAGTACCAACTCATTTTTATCTTTTTGCAAGATCTTTAGTTACTATCGAAGGTGTTCTCCAAAAACTAGATCCAAAACTAGATCAACTTGTGCTTGTACGTCCATACTTATTAAGTAGTGTAGCTAAGAAATTCAATCCTCTTAAAATTGGTGAGAAAACAGTTAATTCATTTTATGAATTAGGAAATTACATGGAAGAGTTTCCTAGAGATTTAAAAAATGCCATCCGTAAAATTAATAGTGGAGAAGTAAAAGTTGATCTTACTCACAAAGGCATAGATCCAATGGTTCATACACTACAACGTGTAACAAAACAGCTTGTTACTGCTTTTATAATGGCTGCTTTAATCGTAAGTGCTGCTTTATTTATTATTTCAGAAATTGAACCTTTATGGAAAGGTTATTCTCTTATAGGCATTCTTTGTATAATTATAACCATTATACTTGCTTATGGAATGATAAGAAACCTTGGAAAAGGAGATTATGATAATATGTAAAAATTAAACCTCCCTCCTATTTTTTATGTGTGAGTCTTTTTAAATTAAAGACAACTAAAAAAGCACAGTTAATTAACTGTGCTTTTTTAAATGGGTTTTAAACATTAAGGTTTGGTAAAAGCATGTTTTAAATGATCAAATGCTTCAGAAATTTCACCTTGAAAATGTTCCCATTTAGTTTCTTTTTTCTTTCCATATTTATTTTTAAAATTATCAATAAATTGATTGAACTCTTTTTTTCCTTTTTCAAAAGAAGTTTTAGATTCTTTTTTCCCTTCTCCAAATTTTTGTTCTATAACTTCCAGATTAACTCTAAATTTTTCAATTTCTAACAACACAAACGCATACATTCTATTTAATGTTTCGTTGGTTTTTATTTCTACTTCCAATTCATGAAGTTTTAAAAGCAGTTTTTTCTTTTGAGCTTTAAAAGCATCTAAACTTTCTGCTTTTCCAAGAGCTAATTGTACACGAAGTTCATCTAACTTAGTATTAACACCATCCATTTTTTCTTTTCCTTCTTTCATTTTAAATTTACTATCGTGGATAAATAAATCAAACTTCTTTTTAAGTTCCTCATACTTATCTTCTGCTTCTGCTTTTCCTAACGCAGCTTGTACTTGAAACTCTTCTATTTCAGTAGCTGCTTTTCTAAGTGTTTCTATAACTTTGTCTGCAAACTGAGTATTGTCTTTCGTAGTCATATCAATAATGTTTTTGAATTTGATTCAAATATCATTACTAATTTCTATATTTTAAATGATAAATATCATCTAACAAACTGATTACAATGTTTTTTTATAAGTCTTAACTTACTTTATAAAAGTTTTAAAAGTAACTTTAGTCTTTTATACTTTATATTATTCTTACACTTTTTGATTTAGTTTGTTTCTAAAATTAATTTCTTCTAAATTCGTTGTTAGCATAAAATCTATATTTTATTCTTTTAAACTTTTATAATAGCTGATGCTAAACAGTAAAAACCTTTAATTAATCCATATGAAAATTAAATTATTTTTTTTACTCCTTTTTACTTTACATGTCGTTACTTCATTTAGTCAAGAAGAGAAATCAATATCTGACCAAATTAAAATTGAAAGGGATACAGAACTTGGTAAAATATCTAATGAATTAAATGCAAATGATAAGTTTATAGATAGTTTGAGGTTAAAACTTAGTAATGTAAGTGGAAATACAAAAAAAGTTGATGGACTAAAAAAACTACAAATAGCCTTAGAACAAAGACTAAAAAAACTTGAAGAGAAACCTAAAACTAAAATCAGATTAAATGGGCAACTGGCATTAACTGAGCTCTTAAGTATACAAAGAGATATAAAACCGGCAGATTTATTTTTAAAATCCCAAACTTTTTTTAATAATCTTGGAGAAATTGGAGATGTTAGTAAATATAATGCTTTTAGAAGTTGGAAAGTAGAATATGATAAATGGTATAAAAAAAAGAAGAGTTCAAGTGAAGTTATTACCTTAATAAATAACTCTATAAATATTGTTTCAGATATTTCAAACAAAGTGCCAATTTATGGTTCAATTTCTCAGACCATAACTTCTGGATTAACTTCTGTATTTAGTTCTATTGGCAATAGATACAAAGAGCTAAAAAATAAGACCCCAGAAATGATTAATTTGTTAAATATGATTAGTCAATTTGAACAACAAAAGTCAATTATAGATTATGAATGGAAATTGATTAACAAAGAATTGGAGCAACTAAAGTCAGAGAATTTAAACCTTTTAAAAACTCAACTAAAATATTATGATTTATCTTATGAAGAATTCTTAAACAGTTATTTAACTGAGACCCTTGAAAATAAAAGAGATGATTATAAAGAAAATTGTAGAAAAGCAATTAATACTAAAATTGCAAAATTAGAAATAAATAAAGATGATTCTTGGTTAGGAGATATTGAAACTTATATGTATAAAGTACAATCGATTAGAATGAGATTCGGACAACTCACGAATAGAATGTTATTAAATATTGATAAATATAATGACTTAATAACTGTTTATAACAAACCTAGTTACCCGTTAGAATTCACCACCAAAATTTCCAGTTTATCATCGTCTCTTAAAAACGTACGAAGTACTTTTTACAATTCATTTAATCCCATAGTTTATATCGAAGATTCTGCAACTATGTATATAGGTAGTGATATATAAAAAAGTACCCTTTTACCACAACATTTTATGGAAGTATAATAAACTTTAATAAAAAATAATTTCGATACATTTACAAAATGAACTTTAGTATTTATTCTTTCTATTTTCTACTGATAATTTCATCAGTAAATGCTCAAAAATTACCTAAAGGATTTTCATATGTAAAAGACATTGCTCCTACTATTCAGCAAGAATTACGATACTGTTCGCACAATAATTTTGTAGGAATTCCAGTAGAAGGATATGAAGAAAACGTTTTAATTACTTCTACTCTAACTGCCAAAGCATTAAAAAAAGTGCAAGACGAATTGCTAAAAAAAGGGTTGAGTTTAAAGGTTTTTGACGCATATCGTCCGCAAACAGCAGTAAATCACTTTGTAAAATGGGCAAGAGTAGCTAATGATACACTTACCAAACAGCAATATTATCCGAACTTAAACAAACGAAATTTATTTAAGTTAGGCTATATTTCAACAAAATCGGGACACTCAAGAGGAAGTTCAGTAGATTTAACTATTGTTAATGCTAAAACAAGAGAAGAGCTAGACATGGGAAGCCCATACGATTTCTTTGGTATTGCATCGCATGTAAGTTATAATAAACTTACTAAACAACAAAAAGATAACCGTCAATTGCTTCGCAAAACAATGTTAGCTAACGGCTTTAGACCTTATGCAAACGAATGGTGGCATTTTACCTTACGAAACGAACCTTTTCCTAAAACATATTTCGATTTTCCTGTTCAATAAGAAATTAACAGTTCTTAAAGAAAAATACCCGTAAACGGCATTATATTTGCTAATCTTAACACCTATGATGCAAAAGTTAATATATTTTATATTCGTTTTTATAATTAGCGTAGTTTCTTTTCAAACATTCGCTCAAGTTGACGGTTCTAACGGAGGGAATCTTAACGGTTCTTCTATTGGAATTATTAAAGCACCTGCTACAGAGATAAACAAACCTAAATCATTAGATTTTAATAATGATAAAGGTTTTAAAAATGCTAATAAAGAATTAAAAAAAGAGCAACAAAAAAAACAATCTGAAGAAGATTTAAAAAACAAAGGCATTATTACTCCTGAAATGATAGCTAGGCAGCACTTTAACAAAAATGCTGAGAGATTCAGTTATGAAATCCCTATGATTGATATGGATTTAGGAAGTTTTCATACAAAATCAAAAAATATAAATATCAGTAGTTATGACTTTGGTAAATTTGATGGAGATGTTATCACTATTTATAAAAATGGAACTATGATTGTAAAAAATTATGTTCTAAAAAACGATATAAAACTCTTTACAATTCCGCTCGATATTGGTTTTAATAAAATAGAAATTTTAGCAGTTGACGAGGGAAAATTAAGACCAAATACGGGAGCTTTCACAATTTATGATGACAACAAAGAAATTGTCGCTTCTGACATGTGGTACTTAGCTAAAGGAGCAAAAGTAATAGCGCAAATTGTTAGAATAGATAAATAAACGAAAACGTTTACGATAATTCCTTAATTCCTCTTTTTTTATTCTACATAAAACAGTTATTTTTGTACTTGCATTTTTAATAAGCAACCACAAACAACAACAATTCAGAATGAAAAAAATAACCAAAGAGACCTACATTAACTGGTATAGAGATATGCTATTTTGGAGAAAGTTTGAAGACAAACTTGCTGCTGTTTATATTCAACAAAAAGTAAGAGGATTTTTACACTTATATAACGGACAAGAAGCTGTTTTAGCGGGTTCGCTACACGCTATGGATCTTTCTAAAGACAAAATGATTACTGCATATCGTAACCACGTACAACCAATAGGTATGGGAGAAGATCCTAAACGTGTTATGGCAGAATTATATGGTAAAGTTACTGGAACATCTCAAGGAATGGGAGGTTCTATGCATATTTTTTCTAAAAAACACGGTTTTTATGGTGGACATGGTATCGTTGGAGGACAAATTCCTTTAGGAGCTGGTATTGCTTTTGGAGATAAATATAAAGGAAATGATGCTGTAACTTTATGTTGTTTTGGTGATGGAGCTGCTCGTCAAGGATCATTGCATGAAACATTTAACATGGCTATGACTTGGAAGTTACCTGTAGTTTTTATCGTTGAAAATAACGGTTATGCAATGGGAACATCTGTAGAAAGAACTGCTAACCATACCGATATTTGGAAGTTAGGTTTAGGATATGAAATGCCTTGTGGACCCGTTGATGGAATGAATCCTATTAAAGTTGCTGAAGCAGTTGATGAAGCTATTCAACGTGCACGTCGTGGTGACGGACCAACTTTCTTAGAAATGAAAACGTACCGTTATAGAGGTCACTCTATGTCAGATGCGCAACATTATCGTACAAAAGACGAAGTTGAAGAATACAAAAAAATAGATCCAATCACACAAGTTTTAGACATTATTAAAGAGAAAAAATATGCTTCTGATGATGAAATTAAAGCTATAGATAAAGAAGTTAAAGATTTAGTAAAAGAATGTGAGAAATTTGCAGAAGAGTCTCCATATCCAGAATTAAATCAATTATACGACATGGTATACGAACAAGAAGATTATCCATTCATAAAATCTAAGTAAACAATGGCTACAGTTATAAATATGCCTCGCTTAAGCGATACGATGGAAGAAGGAGTAGTAGCTTCTTGGTTAAAAAAAGTTGGAGACAAAGTTGAAGAAGGAGATATTTTAGCCGAAATCGAAACAGATAAAGCTACTATGGAATTCGAATCTTTTCATGAAGGAACTTTATTACATATTGGAGTTCAAGAAGGTGAAACGGCACCAGTAGATACTTTATTAGCCATTATTGGCGAAGAAGGTGAAGATTTTTCTGCTTTGTTAAATGGAAATACAACACCAAAAAAAGAAGATAATAGTGCTAACGTAAATGAAGTTGCTTCTGAAAAGACTCCTTCAAAAACTGCTGATGTGCCAGAAGGAACTATTATGGTTAGCATGCCACGTTTAAGTGATACTATGGAGGAAGGTACCGTAGCTTCTTGGTTAAAAAAAGTTGGAGATAAAATTGAAGAAGGAGATATTTTAGCAGAGATAGAAACGGATAAAGCTACTATGGAGTTTGAATCTTTTAACGAAGGTACTCTGTTACATATTGGTGTTCAAGAAGGAGAAAGCGCTCCTGTAGATAGCTTACTTGCTATTATTGGTAAAGCAGGAACAGATGTTTCTACTCTTATTGAAGCACATAAAAGTGGAAGTGTAGCTACCGCTACTCCATCTGAAAAAACAGAAGCAGCTTCAGAGAAAGTTACAAAACCAGAAACTGTACAAGTAGTTGAAGAATCAACTTCATCAATTAGTGCTAGCGGAAGAGTTTTTGCATCACCCTTAGCTAAGAAAATTGCTAAAGACAAAGGAATTAACTTATCAGAAGTTAAAGGTTCTGGTGAAAACGGCCGTATTGTTAAAAAAGACGTAGAAAATTATACACCTGCAGCTAAAGTAACAGCTCCAGTAACAACTTCTGCTTCTACTCCATCTCTAGTAACTAGTTTTGCTATTGCTGGCGAAGAAAAAACGGAAGAAGTTAAGAATTCTCAAATGCGTAAGGCAATTGCAAAATCTTTAGGTAACTCTAAGTTTACTGCACCTCACTTCTATTTAAATATTGAAGTTGACATGGACAATGCAATGGCTTCACGCAAAACAATAAATGCAATTCCAGACACTAAAGTTTCTTTTAACGACATGGTGGTTAAAGCGTGTGCAATGGCGCTAAGAAAGCATCCACAGGTAAATACTAGCTGGACTGATAATACCACAAAATTCCATAGTCACATACATGTTGGTGTTGCCGTTGCTGTAGATGAAGGCTTAGTGGTACCTGTTGTAAAACATACAGACGCTTTAAGTTTAACTCAAATCGGAGCTTCCGTTCGTGATTTAGCAGGAAAAGCAAGAAACAAGAAAATTTCTCCAACAGAAATGCAAGGAAGTACGTTTACTGTTTCTAATTTAGGAATGTTTGGAATCGAGAGTTTTACCTCGATTATCAACCAACCTAACTCTGCAATTTTATCGGTAGGTGCTATTGTTGAAAAACCTGTTGTTAAAAACGGACAAATTGTAGTGGGTAACACCATGATGTTAACATTGGCTTGTGATCACAGAACGGTTGATGGTGCTGTAGGTGCTCAATTTCTGCAAACATTAAAAACGTTTATTGAAAACCCTGTTACGATGATTGCGTAATTTTCAATTAAAATAAGACATAAAAAAGCTCGCCAATGGCGAGCTTTTTTTTATATTCTTCTAGTTCTATTCAATAACCAAAAATCTGCCAGCACTAAAGCGGTTAATGCCTCGACTACAGGAACTGCTCTAGGCACTACACATGGATCATGACGTCCTTTTCCTTGAATCTCTGTTAATTCTCCTTTCGAATTTATTGTTTGTTGATTTTGCATAATGGTAGCCACTGGTTTAAACGCTACTCTAAAATAAATATCCATTCCATTCGATATTCCTCCTTGGATTCCTCCAGATAAGTTAGACTGAGTTGTACCATCTTCATTAAAAATATCATTATGCTCAGAACCCTGCATTTTAGCCCCACAAAATCCGCTACCAAATTCAAAGCCTTTTACTGCATTTATTGAAAGCATTGCTTTTCCTAATTCTGCGTGAAGCTTATGAAAAATTGGCTCTCCCAATCCTACAGGAATGTTTTGAGCAACACATGTAATTGTTCCCCCTATGGTATCTCCTGCTTTTCTTATTTGAGTGATTTTATCAATCATTTTTTCGGCGGAAACCTCATCAGGACAACGAACTATATTACTTTCAGTTTTTGTGAAGTCTAGCTCTTGATATGGCTTATCAATAAAGATATCTCCCACAGAAGAAGTAAATGCATTAATATTAATATGAGCAATCAATTGTTTTGCTAACGCTCCTGCTACTACCCAATTGGCAGTTTCCCTAGCGGAAGTTCTTCCTCCTCCACGATAATCGCGAATTCCATATTTTTTATCATAGGTGTAATCTGCATGCGAAGGTCTGTACACATTTGTATTATGATTATAGTCTTTACTTTTTTGATTTGTATTTTTAATTACAAACCCAATAGAAGCACCAGTCGTTTTTCCTTCAAAAATACCAGATAAAAACTCAACAGTATCTGGCTCTTTACGTTGTGTTACAATTTTAGATTGCCCTGGCTTACGTCTATCTAATTCCTTTTGGATTGCTTCTAAATCAATTTCTAAACCTGCTGGAAATCCATCAATAATTCCACCAATTGCTGTTCCGTGAGATTCCCCAAAAGTTGTTAATTTTAATATATTTCCGAAGGAATTAAACATAATAATAATTTTTAAACGAAGTTAATTATTTAGAAGAAAAAACAAAGCTTTATCTACATAAAAGTAACGATTATTATTATAAAAAACTATTCATTCATTTTACATGTTTACTAATAATTTTGCAAACATCTCTATTATAAATAGACTTATTTATATGTATTTTTATTTATCTAAAAAAATAATAATCAATTTAAAACTCATCTTTCAACCTTAAAACAATTGATTATAAAAGTGTTATAAACTTCATAGGTTAACAGCGTAAAAAAATGATTAAAAAAGTTAGTAATTATTTTTTGAAATAGAAAAAGCTTCTTATATTTGCATCCGCAATTGGGAAGCCAATGCAGACCTGGAGAAATGGCAGAGTGGTCGAATGCGGCAGTCTTGAAAACTGTTGACTGTAACAGGTCCGGGGGTTCGAATCCCTCTTTCTCCGCTGAGAGAATCACAAATCTCACTAAAAGCTGATAAACACTATGTTTATCAGCTTTTTAATTTTCTACACTTTTCAAATAAAACCATCAAAAACCAAATAAAAAGAGGCGTAATCGGTGTCACTTTTTAAAATACCCAACTGACACCGAATCAACATAAAGCCACTGATTTTAAAGGGTTTATGTTTTATTTTTTAATACATTTTTTGTATATTTAGTGTGTTATATACAACTGACACCTATGCAAAATTATTTCTCACTTCTTTTTTATATCAAACGTAGTAAAGCTGATTGTAATGGTAAAGCCAACGTATATCTACGTGTTACGGTAAATAGTAAGCGCGCAGAATTAAGTATAAGAAGGAAAATTAATATAGATCGATGGAATTCCTCTGCAGGTAAAGCAAAAGGTTTCTCCAAAGAAGCACAAGAGCTAAATCGTTATATAGATATTATAACAAATAAAATCCATAAGATTCATCAAAGATTAGTAGGTGAAAATAAGACGATTTCTGCCTTAAAAATCAGAGATATTTATAATGGAAAAGAAGAAAAGCACAAAATGCTTCTTAAAATCTTCCAAGATCATAATGATCAAGTTGAAAAATTAGTAGGTAAAGATTTTGCTCCTGGTACTACAGAAAGATATAGAACCGCTAAAAAGCATATCCAAAATTTCATTAAACTAGAATACAATCTAGATGATATTCCTGTTAAAGATGTAGACCATAAATTCATCAATGGTTTTGAATACTATTTAAAAACTGAAAGAAATTGCAGTCATAATACTGCAATTAAATATATTACTAATTTAAAAAAAATCATTCGCATAGCATATGCTCACGATTGGATTAGTAAAGACCCTTTCTTTAATTGGAAAGCAAGATTAAAAACTGTCGATTGAGAGTTTTTATCAAAAGAAGAAATCCAAAAAATGATTGAAAAAGAGATTTCGATTAAAAGGCTAGACCAAGTAAAAGACATTTTTATCTTTAGTTGTTTCACCGGGTTAGCATATGCAGATGTAAAGAAACTTTCAAAAAATGATGTTGTTATTGGTATCGATGGCGAACAATGGATAAAAACCAAAAGAACTAAAACCGACACCAGGAGTAATATTCCAATTCTCCCTACTGCAGAAGCAATACTTGAAAAATATGCAGAGCATCCAGATGTTGTGAATACTGAAAAATTATTACCGTGCTAAGCAATCAAAAAATGAATGCCTACATCAAAGAAATTGCTGATTTATGCGGTATTAATAAAATCTAACGTTCCATTTAGCACGTCACACTTTTGCCACCACAGTTACACTTACCAATGGTGTACCTATTGAATCTGTATGTAAAATGTTAGGACATAAATCTCTTAAAACCACACAACATTATGCTAAAATATTGGATAGAAAAGTAAGTGAGGAGATGAAGGTCCTAAAAGATAAGTTTGTAATTGATCAAAATAATAAACTTAACAAAGAAATGATTCACTAACTAGATAAATTTTCTGAGCTTTTCGAAATAAGAGTTCGCAAACGCACTTCATTCTCATCTCCCCAAGTTCCTAACACTGAAATAACAGGAATAAGTGTTTTTCCAAAATCAGTTAATGAATATTCTACTTTTGGAGGAACAACAGGGTAAATAACTTTTGAAACTAGTTCGTGACTTTCCAGCTCTTTCAACTGGATATTAAGTACTCTTCGGGAAGCATCAGGAATTTTTCGTTGCAGTTCACTTGGTCTCTGAAAACCTTCATTGATAAACCACAACAACCTAATTTTCCATTTACCGTAAAGCACTTCACCAATTAGGTCAAGACCGCAATTTAAGTTCAATGGAATTTTTCTTTCATACATATTGTAAAAGTAGTCCAATGCTCCAAAATATGCAATAGGGGAAAAATTTATCCCTATGCAATTCGATTTTCCGTACTTGTGTAAACTGTTTGTATAACTGAATTTTGCCTAAAATAATTATACAAATGGAACAATTTAATTTCAATAACGAGCTATCTGGCAAAATAGCATTGGTTACAGGTGGTACAAGAGGTGCAGGAAAAGCTATTGCTGAACGATTACTACAAGCAGGAGCAACAGTTATCATCACAGCTAGAAATAAACCTAAAGAAGAAAATAAAAATCTTCATTTTATTTCAGGAGATTTAAGCATGGCATCAGGCACCGAAAAAGTAATTCAAGAAGTAAATTCAACTTTTGGTAAGCTTGATATTTTGGTAAATAATTTAGGGAGTTCTAATACTCCGGGTGGCGGTTTTGAAGTGTTAACTGATGAGGATTGGATAGAAACCTTTCAAGCAAATCTATTAGCACCAGTAAGGTTAGATAGAGGCTTTTTACCTGATATGATAAAACAAAAATCTGGTGTCATTATTCATATCGGTTCCATTCAAGGTAAGCTACCATTATATGACTCCACATTACCATATGCAGCTGCAAAAGCAGGTCTAATAAATTATAGCAAAAGTTTATCAAATGAAGTTTCTCCCAAAGGAATTCGTGTACTGACTGTTTCACCAGGTTGGATAAAAACCACTGCCGCAATAGCAATGATGGAACGAATTGCCGAAAGTTCAAATAGCACAGTAGAACAAGCAACACAAAGCGTTATGGATGCATTGGGCGGGATACCTTACGGCAGACCTGCAAACCCTGAAGAAGTTGCAGAATTGGTTGGTTTTCTAGTTTCCCCAAGAGCCAACTACCTAACAGGTACAGAATTCATAATTGACGGAGGTACAATACCCACAACTTAAAATACAAGAGTAATGGATTTACCAAATATAATAGCAAGTTTAATAAAAGCATAAGACAACTTTAACGGTGTTGCATATGCAAATTGTTTTTCTGAAACAGCCTGAGTTTTTTGACGAAGGAAAAACACATACTGAAAAGTTGAAATACAAAATTGGATATCCCACGGAAACGAAAAGTATAAAACCGTAATGAAGCCAAGAGAATATACAAAAACAGGAAAAACAGATCTTTTGAAGGTAGAAATTTTATGTACATTTGACGGAAGCACAATAGTTTTAACGTATCATTTTAAAATCATTGACGAACTTATTCAGCCATTGAAAATAACAGAGTAAGAAAGCATACTAATAAGAAACAAAAAGGAGAATGACCGACATCAGTCATTCTCTTTAAAAAAGTAAATTGCATCATGAGTTATTGTACAGCAATAGAAGCAATGCAATCTGAAGAGAAAAAAGCATTGCACAAAAATTATCACGACAACCATTATGGGTATCCTATTCACAATGACAATGAATTGTTTGGTCGTTTGATAATGGAAATAAATCAAGCAGGTTTGAGCTGGGAAATCATTTTAAAAAAGGAACAATCTTTTAGAAAAGCATACAGCAATTTCAATATCAAAAAAGTGGCGACTTATAAAGAAAAAGACCGTGAACGCTTATTGAATGACGCGGGAATTATTCGCAACAAACTAAAAGTAAATGCAGCCATAGAAAACGCAAATACTATCCTTACATTACAAAAAGAGTTTGGTTCATTTGAAAAATGGTTAAACCACCACCACCCTAAAACAAAAGAAGAATGGGTAAAATTGTTCAAAAAGACATTTCGGTTCACAGGTGGGGAAATTGTAAACGAGTTTTTAATGAGTATCGGTTACTTGGAAGGGGCACATTCCGAAAGTTGCTCAATCCATCAAAAAATTCTAGAATTAAAACCAATGTGGTTAAAGAAAATCAAAAGGTAAATTGATAATTATTTTTTTAGTATTTTGGTTTAACCCTAATTACTATGAAAAAAATAATCCCCATAATCGAGAGCTATGCCTCTCGACAGGAAGAAATTGCTAATAAAGGTGTCATTAAAACTGAAAATTTAGAAGAACAAACACATTAAAGCTTCAAAACACTATTTGTACGAACTCCGTTTATATATAAGAGACGCTTCTTTTTCCTGTATTAATGATGAAATCAACTTTTATAAAACGTTAAAGACAAAATTTCCGTCGATTTAACTTTTACAGTAATCAACTTGCTTATGAAATGGCAAAACCCAACACAACCGCTAAAATCCAAAAGCAATACATTAAAACCGCTCTTATAAAACTAGAAAGTAAAAAGCGTAAAAACATATCTTTTCACAAATACTATAAACATTTTAAATCCAAATAATATCAAGCCAATTCATTTTGAAATAATTGCCTATGTTATTTTTGTAGAACTAATATTTTGGTTTCAGAAATCGCTTATCAATTAGGTTTTGAGCATTCACAATCTTTTAGTAAATTGATTAAAGAAAACTAATATTTCACCTTTAGAATTCCGAGCTTGATTAATTAATATTCACCTCCATCGAATACTTCTTAGGCTTCATACCAATATGTTCTTCAAAAACTCTTGTGAAGTGGCTTAAATTACTAAATCCCATTTGATAGCCTACTTCACTAACTGAAAGTTTTCGTTCCTTTAATAATAGTGCTGCTTCTTTCATCCTAAAAGCTTGATAATAATGAAAAAAGCTGATACCAAATATTTGTTTAAAGAGTCGTTTAAGTTTAGACTTACTAAAATTAGCTTGCATGGCTAATTCGTTCAGATTTGGAGGAACATTTAACTGAGCAATAATGGTATCTCTAATTTTATAAATAGTTTGCACATCATCTATGTTCAGAGCAGCTATAGTAGTTTTTTCTCTTTTTAGTAATTCAGCAAACAATAAACAAATAAGTTCCTCTGCTTTTACTTTGAAATAAAAAGTAGTTAATGCTATGGGTATTTTAGTTTCCGCCATTTCATTAGCAATTTTATGAATAGATGGCGGAATGAGTTCTTCAAATAAGAAAGACTGTTTTTTACCTGTAATAGTTTCTAAAATTTTATTTTCAAAGTCACCTTTTAGTAATTTTTTCAAATAAGCCACCTCTATACTGATTACTATAGTTCTAAACTTAGTCATACTCGGAAAAAACATCTCCGAATCTAAATTTCCTGAAAAAACTTGAACCGAAGGCAGTAGTTTTTTATCTGAATTTATATTTTCTTTATTCGATAAAAACAGGTTTTTAAATGATATGATTATCCTTTCAGTAGAATTCGGTACACTGGTTTTTTTTATCAACATATCCTCTTTCAGTTCATAGTTTCTAATTATCATTCTCAGATCCGTATTAAAATAAAAACCTTGTAAGTATCCTTTGCCAAATTGCTCAGGAATGATGATTTTACCATTATTTTCAACAGTAGTATTCAATAAGGAAGCAAAAGATTCCATAAAACCAATTTCACCAACAACATTCAATTTCATAATGAGCTTTTACGACTAATTTTAAGTCAAATATAGCTATTTTAATTATGAAAATCACAATAGTTTTACATCATAAATTTAAATTGATCTCATTGACATTAATTTTTTTGACAGAAATAAATAGATTTTAATTAAAAAATTATGAAAACATTAATTTATGGAATTTCAATAGGGCTATTCGGAGCAGTAGCATTATCCCTAGCCAGTTTTTTCGCATGGCCCTCATGGGTATTATTTATCGCTTGGATCAGCTTTTCTTTTTATGGCAAATCTGTAAAAAAATCCATCAATATTTATCTTGAAATTATTCTAGGAATTTTTATGGGAGTATTAATAGAAGTTCTTGGAGATTCCCTTTCAATATTTATAGGTTCATTTAGTTCTCCATTGGCATTATTTTTACTTACCTCCTCATTGCCTTTCATTACCAAAATCAAAGGTCTAGATGATATAGAAGCTTGGTTTATAGGAATGATAGTCTTCTTTGGCGTTCATCCTCCTCTTGAATTGGTTCACATCATTAAATTATTCCCTCCTTTAGCAGCTGGATTTATTTTTGCTTATGTATTGGATACAACGGTGACAAAGTTCGTCCCAAAATAGTTACAACTAAAGATTCTGGTTTTTTCCAAAAAACTGCAAAAATAATATTAAACAAGGAAAAAAGATTCCATAAAATCAATTTTCAATCCTAAAAACGAGATTTCACGACTGAATTCAAGTAAAATACAACTGTTTTACCTGTAAAAAGCACAATAATTTTACGTCATAAATTTAAAATCAAATAAATATGAAAACAACAGAAAAAACAAAAACGCAGGAAAAACTTGCAGGTCAGGCAACGGCTGAAAACGAGAGTATTTTTCGTCACACGGCTGGTATGGCAAACAGATTTAAAAGCCATATGGATTTCCACTTTACACGTACTCTGAGTAAGGAGGCATATGGTGGTGTTTCTACTGGCGAGTGTTTTGAAGCAGCTTCACATATAGTGGACGGCGATTTTGAAACCTACGCTCCTGCATGGCAACCTTTGGCTGAGCGAATTGAAGCTAAAGGGTGGGAATGTCTCGAGAAGGGACACAAGGTAAGTGCACGTGAGGCATTCATGCGTGCGGCTGTGTATTGGGGCTGTGTAGCAATGTATACAAAAGATACAGATCCTCTTACCAGAGAATCGTGTATGCGAACACGCTCCTTGTTCAAAGAAGTCGGAAAGTTATCCAATCCAATTATCGAACCCGTGGATATCCCTTACGAAAACGGCAGAGTAATGAAAGGATATTTCATCAGAGGAGGAGCGCCAGGTGAAAAAAGACCAACACTACTAGGCATGGGGGGAGGAGAAAACTATCTGGAAGAAGTCTACTTCCAATGCGGTGAAGGAGCAGTTCGCCGAGGCTACAATGTGTTGATATTTGAGGTTCCTGGTCAGAAAGCGGCAATATGGGAAAACCCTGATCTTTTTTTAAGGCTAGATGCTGAAGTCCCAGTAGGCTATGTTGTCGATTATGCATTGACTCGTCATGAGGTTGCCCCAGATCGTATTGCTCTGATTGGTCATAGCGTGGGCGGGTACTACGTGACGAGAGCCGCCTGCTTTGAAAAAAGGCTCGCTGCCTGTATAGCAAGTCCTGTTGTTTGGGCTATGCAACCACAAATGTTACAAGTTTTGGGTTTTGATAATACCAAGCCCTACCCTCGTGACATGGAATCCCAAATAGATCCAGAAAACACCACAGCGAAATTTCTTTTGGAAGGGGATTTCCGAGCTAGGTGTGGTCACGCCAACACCACTATTGCCGAGTGGATGGACTACCTAGGTACAGGTTCTGTATTAGGAATGGAAGATAAAATTTCTTGCCCTGTATTGAATATGGTTGGTGCTGGAGAATTTGGCCCTGAAAGACTTGAGGAAGAAAGACGTCATTTTGCTATGCTAAAGAACCCAAAAAACAGGTTCAATCTAACTACAGCAGAAGAAGGAGGTGAACAACATTGCACAGAAAATAATCTACTTCTCAAGAACCAGTTAGAAATGGATTGGCTAGATGAAATATTAGGTTGGACGAATAATCCGACTTCATTTTAAGAAGTATTTTCTAGCCAGTTAGAAAATGACTACCGCAGGCATATGAAAGCGCAATGTACAATCAATGGCGCTAACATATGCCTGCTTTTAAGAAATATCCCGAAGCTGAATTAAATTTCAATATTAAAAACTGTAGAGCCCTTTATCTATCATAAACCCTAATTTACCATATGCTCAACTTCAATTTATTTTTAATGAAAATCAAATCCAATATAACCAAATTCAGTAGCCTTAAAATATTTTAAAGAAAAGTAAATATAAAACCAAGAATTTTTATCGACTTAATTTTTTACAATAAGCAACTTGTGAAAACACTTGAAAAGAAATAAATCATAATTATTACTAAATCCAGTCGTCATTTTTTTCATCATAAATGAGCTGCTGAATTAATAAATTATAGATTGAATTGCATGAGGTGGAATTGTATAAGCGATTTCGTATCCACCAACAATTAGCTTATAATCAATAGGCTCTTCCGTTTTATTCATTATCACAGTTACCATTTTTCCATTTTTGTTTTGAAATGATGTGCTCTCTATTGTACTTCTGCTCGTCGTTGTGCTGATCCTTTTTGCTTTTGGCTTTATAAATTTTGAAAAATGACCTATGTAATAATAAGAAGGTGTATAAATTAACTCATTGGTTCTGGTATCTGCATGAATTGGTGCAAAACAGAAGTTTTGAACATGGTTTGGACCTCCTGCATGATCGAGTAAAATATTCCAATCTGTCCACCCTACAGTTCCATGATTAAAATCATTAATCATAGAGTTTCCATAACGTTCGGCATTAGACCATCTTTGGTAATGTGAGACATCAAATTTTTCTTGACAACCTTCTGTAAACAATAAGTTTTTAGTTGGAAACGATTCATTAACACTTCCTAAATTATCGTATTTTGGTTCTCCTCCTGTCCAAGTTTCGTACCAATGAAAGCCAATTCCCCAAGCATACTTTGCTGCTTCTGGATCTTCAAAAATAGTGTTAGCTCGTTGTGATATTAAATCTCTATTATGATCCCAAACTACAATATTCTTATCCCCTAACCCTTGCTTTTCAAATGTTGGCCCTAAATAATTTTTTAAAAAATCCCGTTCCTCTTCTGCTGTGTAAATACAAGATTCCCATCGTTGCGTTGCCATGGGTTCATTTTGAATAGTAACTCCCCAAACAGAAATACCTTCAGCTTCATAAGCTTTTATAAACTTGATATAATAATTTGCCCAGTTTTGATAATATTCTGGCAACAATTTTCCGCCTTGTAGCATATTTTTATTAGTTTTCATAAATGCAGGTGGACTCCAAGGACTTGCGTAAAATACCAAATCATTCTTGATTAGTTGTATTGCTCTTTTAATCATAGGAATTCTCAACTTTCTATCAGGTTCTATAGAAAATGTTTTCAATTCTGAATCTCCCTCCTTTATATAAGTATAGCTTTTAGAACCAAAATCACTACTATGAATGCTTGTTCTTATAATATTATAATTAATACCTTCTTCGCTATAGTAAGCGTTAAGCAATTCTTCTTTTTTATCTTCTCTTAATTGCGAAAAAACTTCAGCAGATGCGTCTGTAATAGCTCCTCCAATTCCTAAAAAGGTTTGAAAACTTTTATTCGGGTTTACAAATATTGTAATTTCTGTTTCAAAAGGTTGTTTTGCTTTCGCAAATGTTAATTCACCTTGATTTGTTAACCTCAACGCTGTATTTTCAGCAGTTGTATACACAATAGCATTCATGGGCGTAAAAACCGCTTTCTTTTCTGGTTTAGCTTCATTTTTTAGAGCGTCACTTTCCGTTTTACTAACTCCATTAGAACATGAAGCAACTATTAATGCTGTTAAGACTATTATTAAATTTTTTATCGCCATTAATTTATTCTTTAATTACCCAACATGCACTCCTACAACTCCTTCATAAATAACCGCTGTAATTGGTATGCCAGATACATTTATATTCAAAATATTTTAGACAAACTTTAATGCTTGTTCAATGATATAATATCAGTATTAAAGATATTTGTTTAGGCCTCATTTATCTAAGATAAAAACAGAAACACAACCATTATATTAATGGCAGCCTCTGTTGAATCAGCTATGATTATATTATATCCTTAAAAATTAACAGCAATAAAATTAATAATAATATTTTTTGAAGCAGTATTTTATCATATTTTTATTTTCATTACCTTTATATTAGTAATAGTTTTTGCCTGTAAATTTATTCCATAAACAAAAGAGAAATAATTAAAAGAAATTAAACTATTTGGAAAATTTAAATTAATCAAAAAGAGGACTCTTACATGAAGAAACTATTTCTTTTCTATATATTTTTAATTACTATAAACATTTGGTCGCAAGAGTCGAGTAAAGAATTTCATTTTGTTAACACAAAAGAAGGTATTGCTAAAGTTGGGATTTCAAGTATTCTTCAAGACCATTATGGTTTTATTTGGATAGGCACTAGCGGTACAGGTTTATATAAATTCGACGGTATAGATTATATCTCATACAAGCATAGACTACAAGATACAACTTCATTAAGTAGTAGTAGAATTGAATGCTCTTATTTAGATAGTAAAAATAGGCTTTGGGTAGGAACAGAAAATGGCTTAAATCTATACAATAGAGAACTTGATCAATTTCTTAGAATTGTTATAGATAGCATCAACACTCAGCATATCTTGTCTTTAGAAGAAGATTCATCAAACAACTTATTGATTGGTACTAATAATGGTTTGGGGTTATTTAAACTAAACTTAAACACCTTTAATGTTGAGAAAATTTTTAATTCAACATTAGCTGAAAACGGATTGCCAATAAACATTAATAGCATTCAGCATTCTAAACAAGGAAAAACCTTTGTGGGAACAAATTTTGGACTGAAAGAAGTAGATTTAATTAATAATAAACTTATCCATACCAGATTATTTTTAAACAATAAAAAGTCTTTTGATTCTGCAATTGAAACGTTATATATAGATGTTAATAATAACTTATGGATAGGCTCTGAAAATAACGAAGGCGTTTTTAAATGCGCCTTAAGTGACGACAGAAATAATGACATTATTGATCTTAAACAGCTTAGCTTTTCAACAAAAAAAATAATGACTTTTGTTCAGTTATCAGACAGCAGCATGTTGATTGGAACTGAAAATGATGGCCTTTTTCATATTAAAGATAATGGTGAGGTAATTAAAAACTATGTTTCTAATAAAACAGATGAAAATAGTATTCTACACAACTCTATTTGGACTTTATTTATTGATAAAAATGAAAGAATTTGGATGGGATATTACAATAGCGGAGTAGCAGTTAGTGATAAACTCTACGACAAATTTATGAATATTAAAAGCTTGTCCAATAAAGAAAACTCATTGAAAATAGGCTCAGTTATGGGTATCGTTAAAGATAGCTCTAAAAAACTATGGTTAGCCACAGATGGAGGAGGAATTGATGTTTATAATAAAAAAACTTCCAAAATAACACATATAAATAGTCAAGACAACTCTATCTATTCTGGGCTATCATCAGATTATATTGAAACATTATTTATTGATTCTCAACAAAATTTGTGGGCCGGTAGTTGGGATAGTGGTCTTTTTATTTTAAAAAAAGGAGAGAAAAGATTCGTAAATTATAATATTCAAAATACATCTGGAGATTTAAAATCTAACACAATTATAAGTCTCTCTGAAGATTCTAATGGTATTATTTGGATAGGAACTTTCTTTCAAGGACTTCACTCCTATAATCCCAAAACTAAAAAATTTAAAAAACATGATTCTGATGTATTTGCCAAAAACGGTCTCTTAACATCTGATATCCGAAAAGTTTTAGTAGATTCTGAAGATAGTATATGGGTAGGAACCACTAATGGTTTGTTTAAAGTTGAAAAGTTGAACAAGGAATCTTTTAACGTGACTTTTTTAGGAGATAGAATGACCGAAGAATATAATAATCCTTCAAATGCAAACCATATCCTTTCAATTTATGAAGACTCAAATAATGATATGTGGATTGGTACTCAAGGGGCTGGCCTTTGTAAATATAATAAGACCAAAGATGAGTTTACTTGGTTTAATAAATTTACAGGCTTAATTGAAGAAAATGTATCAAGTATAATTGAAGAAGGTAATAATAATTTATGGGTTAGTGGAAATTCCGGATTAACTAAGATTGATTTAAAGGATCTAAGTTTTACTAATTACACCTCTAATGATGGATTGTTATCAAACGATTTTAATTTTGGCTCCGCATTAAAAGATGCTGAAGGAATGCTATATTTTGGAAATTTTAAAGGTGTAGATTATTTTAACCCAAAGCACATTAAAATTAACAATAACGCTCCTTCACTATATTTAACTGATTTTAAATTGTTTAATGAAAAGGTAATTCCAAAAGTTAAAGAATCTCCATTAACTAAAGTTATTTCAGAAACAGATAATATTAGTTTAACACATAAACAGCCTGTTTTTACTATTGAATATGCAGGAATTAACTATACACGTCCTGAAAAAAACAATTATGCTTATTACTTAGAAGGCTACGAAACAACATGGAATTATGTGGGTCAAAAAAGAAGTGCAACCTATACAAATTTAGATAGTGGCGACTATGTTTTTAAATTAAAAGCAGCAAATAACGATGGCGTTTGGAATGAAACTCCTTTAGAATTAAAAATAACGATACTTCCTGCTTGGTGGCGAACAAACTGGGCTATTTTTTCATATATGGCATTGTTTTTCTTTGGAATTTATTTATTAAACCATTTAACTCAAAATAGAATTAAAGAAAAAGAAATAATTAGAAATGAACGTTTACAGCAAGTACAAAATGATGAATTAAACAAAAGTAAAATTCAATTTTTCACAAACATTTCTCATGAATTTAGAACACCTTTAACATTAATTCTAAATCCATTAAAAGATATTATTAGTAATACCGAGCTCAATTTACCACAAAAAGTAAAAAACAAGCTGGCTATTATTTATAAAAATTCAGATAGACTATACAGATTAATAAATGAATTAATGGATTTGAGAAAGCTCGAACTAAATAAGATGAATGTTAGAGCAGAAAAAATAAATTTAATTGATTTTACAAAGAATATTGCAGAATATTTTCAAGAAGAAGCGTTTAATAAAAACATCTATTTAAGTGTAGATGCTGATGTTCCAGATTTAGCAGTTTGGGTGGATACTAAAATGCTTGAAAAAATACTTTTTAATTTATTGTCTAACGCTATTAAAGTTACTACTGAAGGAGGAACTATAAACTTAGAACTTTTATCTACAGATCAGTTACACC
This sequence comes from Tenacibaculum adriaticum, assembly GCF_008124875.1. Classification (GTDB taxonomy): domain Bacteria; phylum Bacteroidota; class Bacteroidia; order Flavobacteriales; family Flavobacteriaceae; genus Polaribacter; species Polaribacter adriaticus. Next base: position 392,170 of record NZ_VNIA01000003.1, on the reverse strand, counting down.
TCTTACCATTGGTTGATAACACAAACCCTGTGAAAGCAATTGAAATAGTAATTTCGGATACTGGCCCTGGTCTTGAGGAAAGTGAAGTTGAAAAAATATTTGAGCGTTTTTATCAAGTTGAACGTCAAAACAAAACTTATTTTGGAGGTACAGGAATTGGATTAGAAGTTGTTCAAAGCTTTGTAAAACTACATAAAGGTAAAATTGAAGTAAAAAGTAAAGTCGGTAGTGGCACTACTTTTAGAATATTTTTTCCTGTAGGAAAGGAGCACTTTAATGAAAATGACATTGTATTAAATGAAAATGTATTAAGTACAAAAAAAGAAGATTTTTTATTACCATTAGGCGTAGAATTTAATAATCAAACTGAAGAAAATGTTCAAGCAAGCAAATCATTCACCATACTCATTGTTGAAGATAATGTTGAGCTTAGAGATTATTTAAAAATAGAACTTAACGATCAATACAAAGTCTTATTAGCTAATAATGGTAAAGAAGGAATTAAAATTGCTCGAGAATCATTTCCAGACGTTATAATTACAGATGTTATTATGCCTGAAATGAATGGTTTTGATTTTTGTAAAATTATTAAAACAGATACTTCAACTAGCCATATTCCTGTTTTAATGTTAACCGCTAAAGCCTCTATTGAAAACAGAATTGAAGGTATTGAGACGGGAGCAGACGCTTATATGGTAAAACCTTTCGATTTAAAGCTTTTAAAGCTTCGCATATCTCAATTAATAAAGAGCAGACAATTAATTTTTGATAAATACTTTGCAGCAATTAGTGGTACTGAAGATAATACCAGTTCTATTGATAAAGATTTTATTCAAAAGCTACTAACTTATATTAATGATAATATAAGTGATTCAAATTTAAGTGTAGAAGAGTTAGCATCTCAATTAAATTTAAGTAGAAGTCAACTTTATAGAAAAATAAAAGCATTAACTGGGCAAACTGTTAATGAATTTATTAGAAAAATAAGGCTAGAAAGAGCCAAGCAAATCTTAGAAAAAGGGAGCACAAATATTAGTGAAGCTTGTTATCTTGTTGGATTTGCCTCTCCATCCTACTTCTCAAAATGTTTTAAAGCTCATTTTGGACTATTACCAACAGAGATTGAAATTAAGAATAATTAAAGGATAAGGTTTAAAACAGATTAACTTTTCATCTTTCATTAATACTAACCTCAAAACTTGGTAAGTTTTAAAACAATTCGCCTTAACACTTATTTTAATTTTTCTTAAAAAAAATCTTATAATTATTTACACTTTTCAATAATTACACTATATTTTTATAATAAACACAAATGTTGCAATAAATACTACAAATGCTGCATCTGTATTTAAAATGAGTTCTAAAGCAACAATTGTTTTATTTTTTGCACTGTATGTTGTAAATAAAATATTAACAGTATGTTAAATTTGGGAGACATAATTAGTATATGAATCGTAAAAATTCAAATGTCAAACTAATAATCGAAATATTATTAATAGGATTAATGATGTTTTTGCTTGCGTTAGTATTTAACAATATTTGATTTGAAAAGACCGAGACTATACAAATTAACCAAATAACTAACTATTTTAATTAACCAATTTAAATATGATGATAAAGTTTAAATACGTGATTATTGCATGTATTCTGTTGTGTGTGCAAAATGTCTTTTCACAGGGCAAAACGGTAACTGGGCTTGTTACAGATGTTTCAGGAATGCCAATTCCAAGTGCAACCATTCTTGTTAAAGGAACAAGCAATGGTACAAATACAGATTTTGATGGTAAATTTACACTTACTAATGTTCGTTCTACAGATGAAATAGTGTTTTCCTTTGTTGGTATGTCTTCTCAAACAGTAATAATAGGAAACCAAACCACAATTAATATTACCCTCCTAGAGTCTTTAGAGTCTTTGAATGAAGTGTTGATCGTTGGATACGGAACCAAGAAAAGAAGTTTGGTTACAGGGGCTATTTCTAGTATAGATTCTAAACAAATTGAAAACTCTTCAAGCCAACGTGTAGAACAAGTACTACAAGGAAAAACATCTGGTGTAACCGTAGTCTCTTCTTCAGGTTCTCCTGGGGCTACTGCTAAAGTAAGAATTCGCGGTATTGGATCTAATGGAAACTCAGATCCTTTATACATTGTAGACGGTATGAAAGTTTCGTCTATAGACAATATTTCTCCAAACGATATAGCTAATTTGGAAGTGTTAAAAGATGGAGCTTCAACAGCAATCTACGGTACACAAGGTGCAAATGGAGTTGTGATTATCTCTACAAAACAAGGAAAAGTAGGAAAAGATCAAATCTCATTTAGTACACAATATACAATACAATCTTTAAGAACTAAAATGAAGTTGATGAATGCTGATCAATTTGTTCAATATATGAGTGAAGCAGGTCAACCAGGTGTCGTTGCAAATGGCATAGACACTAATTGGTTAGATGAAACGTTTGAAAAAGCCGATATGAAAAGATATGATTTAAGTTTTTCAGGAGCTACTGAAAAAACATCTTACTATATATCAGGTTCTAGGTTAGATCAAGATGGTATTGTTTCGGGTGATAATGACAATTATGACCGTACTACCTTGCGAGTAAATTTAAAAAGTGATGTTAAAGAATGGTTAGAAGTTGGTATTAACACTACTTATTCTGACACTAATAAATCAAATATTAATGAAGATAATGAAACTCGTGGTGTTATTAACAATGCCCTACTAATAGATCCTTTAACTCCAATTTACGCATTACCTGGATCGACACGAGAAACTGATGCATTTTCTAATGGCAATGCTTTGGTAGCATCAGACGGTAGATTGTATGCCTACCCAACATATACTACTGGAGAAACAATTAATCCCGTTGCTTATGCAAATACCTTATTTAACGGAGGTACCAATAAAGGATTCTTTTTAACTTCTGTTTATGGAAAATTTAAATTATTTAAAAATTTAGAATTCACAACACGTTACGGTTACGAAAAATCAGAGTATAAAACCAGAAAATGGGCACCCGCATATTTTGTAAGTGGTGAAGCAACAGCCAGTAATTACTTACTAAGTGAATCTGGTAGAAATTCTAGATGGATTTTTGAAAATTTCGCAACATATTCTAATCAATTTGGAAATCACGGAATCACTGCATTGATAGGGTATTCTGCTGAGGAATATGATGGTTCTTTTGAAAGATTAGAAGGTACACCATCTGAAGCCAACGAAACATTTGGGTATATTAATTATGCTACCTTTTCAAGTGCTGGTATTAGTGGGCAAATAAATGTAAAAAAAGCGATGAACTCTATTTTTGGTCGTTTATCCTATGATTTTTTAGGGAAGTATTTGTTTGAAGGATCTTTACGTTATGATCAATCTTCTGCTTTTCCTGAGGCAAATAGAGGTGCTGTTTTTCCAGCAGTTTCTGCGGGATGGGTAATCTCTAAAGAAGATTTTTGGGATGAAAATTCAATAATTAACACATTAAAGATACGTTCTTCTTGGGCCCAAAACGGTTCTGACGCAGGTTTAGATTTTGGAAATCCATGGAAACAATTTTACGATTCAAGTGTTAACGATAACGGTGTCGTTTATGGTGGGCAATCAGGTTTGAATTTAGGAGTCTTCTCTAATCCAGATTTAAGATGGGAAACATCAACACAATTTGGAGCAGGTATAGATCTAAGAACCTTAAAAAATAGATTGAATTTTTCAATGGATTATTATAAAAAAGAAACCGAAGATTTAATAACTACTGATGGAAATATTATTAAAACACTTTCTGCTGGTCAAAATATAGGGGCTTTTAATGTAGGAACAGTAGAAAATTCAGGTTTAGAATTTGAACTGGGTTATAATGATTCAACAGCAGGAGGGTTAACATATGGTGTTAATTTGAATTTTTCAACCTTAAAAAATGAAGTTACTGTATTAGATGCTCCCGGAGCTCTTAACGGGAATAATATTTTTGGAGGAGAGATCGCAACTCGAATGGAAGAAGGGAAACCACTTTGGTATTTTTACGGATATAAAACAAATGGTGTAGATCCTGTAACAGGAGCCTTAAATAAAGCTGATGAAAAAACAATGATTGGATCTCCTCATCCTGATGCCTTGTATGGAGGTTCTATATCTTTAGCTTATAAAAACTTTGATTTCAATATGAATTTTCAAGGTACAATTGGAAATGATATTATGTTAGGATTTAACAGGCCAGATCGCCCAATAACAAATCACCCATTACACTATTATACAAATAGATGGACGGCAACAAACACAAACGCTTCATTTCCTTCTGCTGCTAATATTTCAGAGGCCTATAATACTGATTTAATGATTGAAGATGGATCTTATATGAGAATTAAACAACTACAATTAGGATACTCACTTCCAAATGATATTTTAGAAGCGACTTCAATAAACAAAATAAGAATTTACATTTCTTTAGATGACTTTTTTACTTTTACAAAGCATAGAGGTATAGATCCTGAGTCAGGAAGTGAAAACAATAATAGTATTGGTTTAGATAAAGGGTTTTATCCTATTCCAGGAAAAGCTGTTTTTGGATTGTCAATTAATTTATAATAAAAACACGAATTATGAAAAAAGTATATATAATATTAATTCTTTTTGTAGCTTTTATGGTTAGTTGCAGTAAAGATTTCTTAGAAAAAGAACCTATTGGTAAATACGACAGCTCAGTAATCTTTCAAGATGAAGCATTAGCAGAATCTGTTTTAATAGGGGCTTACGATTTGCTTCAACATACTTACGCACAAAATTGGAACGGTGCTTGGATAGTAAAATTATTACCTGCGGATGATTCTTATGGGGGATCTACTATTTCAGATCAGCCTAACTTTCATGCTATTGATGAATATGATTGGGCATCTGACAACCCTGTATTTGAAAAAGTTTATGAAAATTTTTATAACACTATTGGTCAAGTAAACGAGATTATTAATAATACTGAAAGCTCAACACTATCCAATGCTAACATACTAAATGCAGAGTCTAAATTCTTAAGAGCCTGGTGCTTTTTCGAGTTAACTACCATGTTTGGCGAGGTGCCATTAAGATTACAACCACCAACTGGAATTTCAGAAGAAGGTTTTGCTTTACCTTTTAGTTCTCAAGCAGATATTTATAATCAAATTGAAGAAGATTTAACAAGCGCAATTGCTGGTTTACCTACAAAAGGAGCTGTTGCAGCACCTTTTAGGGTTTCTAAGGCTGCAGCAAATGCATTAATGGGTAAATTATTAGTTTTTGCAGGAAGAGATTCAGAAGCTATACCTTTTTTAAATGCCGCTATTGCGGATCCTGATACAGGTTTAGTAGAAGATTTTGATCAAATATGGCGTATAGGTGAAGAGTATGGAAAAGAATCTTTATTTGAGTTGGGATATGAAACTGACGGCGGTTATACATATGGAAACATTCCTTGGTCATTTAGAATTGAATCTAATATCCATATACAGCTAATGGGTAATAGAGGATTAGATTTTGGTACTTTAAGCGACTTACAAGGTGGATGGGGCTGGAATCGTCCAACTGCTAAAATTGGAGCTGCTTTTGATGCAGTTTCTGATGTAGAAAGAAAAAATGCTTCTTTAATTTCTAGCGATGATCTAGTTTCAATATATGGTGGTGCAGTAAACTTATCTGATGGTGATGCCTTTAGTAGAATTGATCCAAATGGTCCTATAACAGTTGAAAACACTTATGGTTATGATGGATTAAACCGTTTAAAATATACAACACGTCAATCTGAAACCTCTGAATCAGATGGGGACACAAACAGAGGAACTAATTGGAGACTATTAAGGTTAGGCGAAGTGTATTTATTAGCTGCTGAAGCAGAATTTAATGGAGGAACTGAAGGTAATGCGCTAGGTCACTTAAATACAATAAAATTAAGATCTGGTGTTGCAACGGTTAACTTATCAGGCCCTGCTCTACTACAAGAGATTAAAGATGAGAAATTTAGAGAATTAGCTTGGGAAGGACAGCGTTATTGGGATTTAGTGCGTTGGGGAGATGCCGCAACTGAAATTCCAGATTGGAACCCAACTTTATCAACATTTCCAATTCCACAAAAAGAAATAGATTTAAATCAAGGAAGTAATTAATTTTTTAACCATTTATTATAAACTTTGTTAACTAAAAAGCGTGTATAATTACACGCTTTTTACATTAACAAAAACAAATGCAAAAGGCTTTTAAAAACTTTAAGCTCTAAAGAAATTACTATTACTACATAAAAATATTAGGCAGAAATAAATGTAAATAAAGAGAGTTATATTATCATTGTAAAAAATGATGACTGTCTGTCTTCAATTTTTTAAAAAATCATTGAAAAAACAAATGCACTTGTAAATCCAACAAGTGCTAAAATGGTGGTCATTATAGACCAACTTTTAAAAGTTTGTTTTTCATCAATCCCTAAATATTTACTAACAAGCCAAAAGCCACTATCATTTACATGCGACATTATAGATGCTCCAGAGGCAATTGCTATCACTAACAAAGCTTTATCAATTTCTGTAATAGAGTTTGTTAAAAGAGGCGCTGTAATCCCTGCTGCAGTTATCATGGCTACAGTGGCAGATCCCTGTAGGATTCTAACAGTAGCTGCTGCTAAAAACGAAAACATAATAACACTAACGCCTTCATTAGCAAAATATTTAGCTAACATCTCTCCTGTGCCAGTATTAACTAAAACTTGTTTAAAAACACCACCAGCCCCAGTTAAAAGAATAATTATCCCAGCTGATTCCATCGATTTTGTTGTGATTTTTAATAAGGTTTCTTTTTTATATCCTTTTCTAATACCTAATAAATACCAAGCAATAATATTAGCTATGATTAAAGCTGTAAAAGGATGCCCAATCATTCCTAACCAATTTTTTATATCAACAGGAATTGTTCCTTCGTCAAACAAAGGGCTATTTAAAACAGTATTTCCAACTATTAGCAAAATCGGAATTCCAATGATGGTAATTATTAAACCTACTGCCGGATAATCTTTAACATTACTCTTATTAGTGACTTCAGGAGCAGCTACAAATATTTTTTTAGAAATATATTTTGCGAATATTGGCCCACTAATAATTGCTGTAGGAATTCCTGTTAAAAACCCGAATAAAATCACCCACCCTAAATCCGCTTTTAAAATATCTGCAACAGCAACAGGTCCTGGAGTCGGAGGAATAAACGCGTGTGTTATTGCTAATCCTGCTAATAATGGAATTGCATATAGCAATAATGATTTTTTTGTTTTCCGCTGTAAAGAATAAATTAATGGTACTAAAATGATAAATGCAACATCAAAAAATACTGGAATAGCAATAAAAAAACCTGTAATTACTAATGCCCATGTGGCATTCTTCTCTCCAAATTTATGCAATAAATAATTCGCCAAAGCTTCTGCCCCTCCTGAATGTTCTAATATGGCGCCAAACATCGCACCCAATCCAACTACCATTGCTACAAATCCCAAGGTATTTCCCATACCTTGTTTCATGGTTTCAATAATATCTGCAGGAGCCATTCCCGATAAAATACCGACAGTAATACTTGCAATTAATAAAGCGATGAATGCTTGAATTTTTAATTTTAGTATTAAAAAAAGTAGAATAGCAATACCGATAAATACTGCTGAAATAAGTGTAAAATCTATCATAATTCTTGCCATTTAGTGTGAAAAAAGCTAGAATTATCAGTATCAATTCTTTGATAAGTGTGTGCTCCAAAAAAATCTCTTTGTGCTTGAATAATATTTGCTGGCAATTTTTTGGTAGTCATTCCAACCCAATAATTATAAGAAGCACTTAAAGTGTTTAATGAAATTCTGTTTTGTAAACCAAATTGTAAAACTTTTATTATTGAAGCTTCAGAAGAGTTTAAATAATTGAAGTTGTTTTGATCCTCAAAATAATCTTCATTTTCTTTTAAAATACTGATAGAATCTTCCATGAATTTAGAGCGAATGATACATCCGTTAGTCCAAATTCTTGCAATTTCTGATAAGTTTAAATCCCAATTATAAAAATTAGATGCTTCTTTTATTAAACCAAACCCTTGTTGATGATTAATAATTCTTGCAAATTGATACCCTTTTTTTAATTGCTCTATATTTACTGATTCGTTTGTGTTTTTTCTATTTATTTTTTGGGCTAATTCAACTCTTCTTTCTTTAAATGAAGAAATGTATCTATCAAAAACAGATGACGTCATCATTGTATTTGGAAAACCTAGCTCTAAGGCTGTTTTACTAGACCAAGAACCCGTTCCTTTATTTCCAGCTTTATCTAAAATGATATCAATTAAATCATTTTTCCCTTCTTGCTTTCTTAAAATTTTGGCTGTAATCTCTAATAAGTAACTAGATTCGTTTCCTAAATTCCAGTTTTCAAAAATTTTTGCTATTTCTTTATTTGATAATGAAGTATGGAGTAAAGAATAAACTTCAGCAATTAATTGCATTTCTGCATATTCTATACCGTTATGAACCATTTTTATAAAGTGTCCAGCACCATCATTTCCTATATGAGAACAACAAGGTTTACCTTGAGAATCTTTAGCTGCTATTTTTTCTAAAATTGGAGCAATTTCTTTATAAGCTTCAACAGTGCCTCCAGGCATAATTGAAGGTCCTTTTCTAGCACCTTCTTCTCCACCAGAAATTCCGCAACCAACAAAATGAATATTTTTATTTTTTAAATAATTAGTTCTTTTTTGAGTATCGTTAAAATGTGAATTCCCTCCATCAATAATAATATCTCCTTCTGATAAATTTGGAATTAATTGTTCAATAATAGAATCAACTGCAAGACCTGATTTTATCATAATTAAAATTTTTCTTGGTCTCTCTACAGATGCTACAAAAGATTCTAAATTTGCAAAACCTGTAATATTTTTAAAAAAATTGTTATCGGATAAGAAATCTGATACAATTGACTCTTCGCCATCAGAAATTCTATTATAAACAGAAATTGAAAAACCTTTTTCAGCAATGTTTAGACTAATACTTTTCCCCATAACTCCTAAACCAATAACTCCAAATTCTGATTTATTCATCTGTTTTAATTTTTAAAGTGATTTCTTCTATTATTTCATCAATATCTTTCGAAACATCAACATATATCCCATAAGAAGGTAGTTCTAAAGTTTCAAATTGAGATTGAAGTAATTCTGATTTCATAAAATGATTTTTACGCTGATTTATTCTGTTTAATATCAAATTAAAATCACCATTCAAAATAGTCCACTGTATATTTTCTACACTCCTGTTAAGGATTTCTCTATATGATTCTTTTAGAGCAGAACAGGCTATTATTGCTCCTTTACCTTTTTTCCAATTTTGAATTTTACTAGATATATTTTGTAACCAAGGCAATCTATCTTCATCATTTAAAGCTTCGTTATTTTTCATTTTATCAATGTTAGATTGTGGATGAAAATCATCACCATCATAAAATGGGATATCAAGTTTTGTTGATAATTCTCTACCAATTGTAGTCTTCCCACAACCGCTAACTCCCATTATGATAATAATTAAAGCCATTATTTTTTTAAATAAAATGATTTTTTTAATCCTGAAGCAGAATGTGGTCCAATCCAAACATTAAAGTTCCCTTCTTCAGCAGCTTTTATCATTTCATAATTTACAAACTCTAAGTCTTTAGATGAAATTCTAAATTCAACCTCCTTTGTTTCTCCGCTTTTCAAAAAAACTGGCATGAATCTCTTTAATTCTTTTACAGGTCTCGTAATACTACCAACAGCATCTTGAACATATAACTGAGTGATGTCTTTTCCATCTCTTTTTCCTGTATTTTTAAGAGAGATTTTTACACTTAGTTCATCTTCAAAATTGATAGTATCTTTAGAAATCTGGATGTTTTCGTATTTAAAATTGGTATACGTTAATCCATAACCAAAAGGATATTGAGGTTTGTAACCTACATCTAAATAATGAGATTCGTTACCTAAAGAACTTTGCCATGAACCGATTGGAATTTTATCAATTGGTACAAATTTTACACTATCTGCTGGTCTTCCTGTGTTTTTGTGATTATAAAAAAATGGTAGTTGTCCAGCCGTTTTTGGCCAAGAAACAGGTAATCTCCCTCCTGGTTCTTGAATACCATACATAATTTCATGCAATGCTTCACCTCCCATAGTTCCCGGATGCCAAGCCATTAAAACAGCGTCAATATCATCAATAATATTCGAAATAGAAATTGGTCTTCCTGCCATAATAATTAGTACAATCGGTTTTCCTGTTTTAGCTAATTCTTTAATTAATTGTTCTTGAGCACCTGGTAAATCAATATTTGCTCTACTGTGAGCTTCTCCAGATAAAATAGCTTCTTCTCCTCCAAAAAATAAAATGACATCAGAGTTTCTTGCAGTTTTGATAGCTTCTTTAAATCCATCGGTAGATTTATCCCTACTATAATCTAAACCTTTGGAAAAAACATATTTTGTGTTTGCTTTTTTGAAAGCCATTAATGGTGTATTTGTATGTTCTTTTTCCCCATCAAAAGACCAAGTTCCTAATTGTTCATGTGGAGCATTTGCTAATGGACCAATAATGGCAACTTTTATGTTTTGACTTATTGGTAAAACAGAATTATTTTTAAGTAAAACAGTACTTTTAATTGCTGCATTTTTTGCTTCTTGTAAATGTTTTTCTGCATAAAAGTTTCCTGTATGTTCTTTATTCCTGTAGGGATTTTTAAATAATCCTAATTTGAATTTTACTCGAAGAATATTTTTAACAAATTCATCTAATTGTTCCTCTGTTACTTTTCCTTCTTTAATTAAATCTTTTAAATGATTTTCATAAGCAGTACTTGTCATTTCCATATCCATTCCAGCTGCTGCAGATAATTCACCAGCATGTTTTTCATCTCTAGCAAAACCATGAGCAATCATTTCTGTTGTAGAATTCCAATCACTTACAACAAAGCCATTAAACCCTAACTCATTCCTCAAAACTTGCTTTAACAAGAATTTATTTCCTGAAGCAGGAATTCCGTTAATTTCATTAAAAGAAGACATAACTGTTGCTACTCCAGCATCAATGGCCGATTTAAAAGGCGGCAAGTAAACGTTTCTTAACAAAGGCTCACTAATATTTACAGTATTATAATCTCTACCTCCAATAGCTGCACCATAACCAATAAAGTGTTTTGCACAAGCAGCTAAACTTGTTGGATTGCTTAAGTCTTCTCCTTGAAAACCTTCTATATAAGCTCTTCCTAACACAGTAGCTAAATAAGGATCTTCTCCTGGAGATTCTGCAATTCTTCCCCATCGACTATCTCTAGCGATGTCTAACATAGGTGCAAATGTCCATCTAATTCCTGCTGCACTAGCTTCAAAAGCAGCAATTTCTGAGGATGATTTTGCTATTTGAGCATCCCAAGTTGCAGCCAATCCAATAGGTATTGGGAAAATGGTTTTAAATCCGTGAATAACATCTCTACCAAATATTAAAGGAATTCCGTTTGGACTTTCTTCTACTGCAATTTTTTGCAATTCATCTACATAGTCTAAATTCATTACATTTAAAAAAGCTCCTACATTTCCTTTTCTTACAGCCTCTTTTAATTCTTCAGGTAAAATTTTAGATCGACTCGAAGTGCCTCTTAAATTGGTCTGTCCAATTTTCTCTTCTAAAGTCATTTTTGAAAGCAATTCATTAATTGCCTTTTCATAAGTTTGTTTTTCTTCTGAAACTTGTTTTGTTTCCTCTGAGCAACTTAAAAAAACAACAATCACAAAGAATAGAATATAATTTTTCATACTATAGATTATTTTTTTGTTTAAAAAATGTGCTTTTTACTCCTTTTACCCCTGGAATAACTTTAAAGATTGAACCTGAAAGCGGATATTTTTTTAACTCATCATCAGTCATATCAACTCTTGCCGTAGTAATATAAAGTGTATCAAAATTTTCACCACCAAATGCACAAGAACTTATATTATGCGCAGGGACTTCTATTTTTCTATCTACTTTTCCTGTAATTGGATTAAACCGAATTACTGTATTTCCATTCCACATACCCACCCAAAGCATGTCTTCTTCATCTATAGTCATTCCATCTGGATACCCTAACGTTTCTGGTATTTGTACAGCTACCTTTTCATTAGAAATAGAACCTGTTTCATTGTTATAATCGTAGGCTTTAATTTGAGAAATAGGTGTATCTATATAATACATAGTCTTTTTGTCTGAAGTCCAAACGATACCATTTGAAATGGTAACACTATCAATTTTTGTAGTGTAGCTACCAGAAGCATTAACCATAAATAGTTTCGCTTTATTTGCTAATTGTTCCATATGCATTGACCCTACCCAAAGGCGTCCATTAGGGTCACATTTACCATCGTTTAATCTACTTCCTAGTAAATCTGCTGACATGTCAGAAAAAAGTTTATGAACTCCAGTTTTTAAATTGACCGAATGAATACCATCTTCTAAAGCGACCATCATTTCGCTATCGTTCACAGGAACTACTGTTCCTGGCCTTGATGGCATTGACAATGTTTTATCTCTTTTAGTTTTTGGGCTGTATGCATGCAATTTTTTTCCTTCAATGTCTATCCAAAGTAATTCTTGGGTTTTATAATTCCAAAATGCGCCTTCCCCTAATTCTGCTTCAATTTGATACTCTAATTCTGCTACTTGATTAAATGAATTATTTTTAGTTGATTCATTTTTTTTCTTAATAGTACAAGAAGTAAAAATTAATAGAATTATTATTAAATGCGTATGTTTCATAATGTATTAAATGATTATTTTTAAGTTTACAGATCAACTTATAGTATTAAAATAATTTAGCTTGATCCGCTTTTGCTTTATCAAATTTATTTTAGATTAATTCATCAAAAAACAGCATAAATATTATCGTTTATGCTGTTTATGAAAAAAGCTATTAATCAATTGTTATATTTATTTTTTTAGAAATATTATTTGAAGTATTTCCTACGTAAACTATATATTCGCCTTTTTCTAGGTTCCAATCCGAAATGGTTTCATCATAAAATGTTAAAGAACTTACTGGAATTTTAATGCTAACACTAGAACTTTGTTCTTTGTTTACATGTACTTTCTTAAAACCCTTTAATTCTTTTAAAGCCCTTTTTACTTTAGATTTGGGTTTTCCTACATAAACCTGCACAACTTCTGCTCCATCTATACTACCAGTGTTATTTACGTCACAAGAAATTGTAATTAAATCATTTTCAGAATAATAATTTTTATCAGTTTTAATATTTGACAAGCTAAAATTTGTATATGATAATCCATACCCAAAAGCGTATTGAGCTGCTATTTTTTTAGTATCATGCCATCTGTACCCTACAAAAATATCTTCTTTATAATATTGATTTACACCATCTCCTGGATAGGATAATTTTCCGAATGAATGTGCTGCGTTATCTTCTAATTTTTTTGGAAATGAAAATGGCAATTTCCCCGAGGGGTTTACATCTCCACTTACAACATCTGCAATGGCATGTCCTGCGATACTACCTAAGTACCATGTTTGTAGTATGCCTTTTACTTTACCAGACCAAGACATATCTACAGCGTTACCTGTTACTAGAAGCATTCCTATATTTTTGTTTACTTTTTGTATTTCAGATAGTAACTCTACTTGTCCAAAAGGTAATTCATATTGCAGTCTATCATCACCTTCAGAGTCTTGGTGATGACTTTTCGTTAGTCCACCCACAAACAAAACGATGTCTGCTTTTTTGGCAAATTCTACTGCTTTTACTTTTAAAGAATCGGCGTTTAGTTTTCCTGAAATAACTTTGTCATAAGCAGAAGGACCAGATTCATATCCCATGGTATGGATTAGGGTTGCATTTTTATATCGTTGCTTTAAACCTTCTAATGGAGATACTTCGAATTTTGGTTTTAATTCTGAAGATCCGCCTCCAGCAGTCATCGATCTTGTAGCGTTTTCACCTATGATTGCAATTGTTATATTTTTTTCATCTTTTATGGGAAAAAAGTTGTTTTCGTTTTTCAGTAAAACAATCCCTTCTACACCAATTTTACGAGCCACATCATGGTGTTCTCTGTTATTCATTCTTCCAAAAGGACGATTAGGATTCATGTTTGTTCGATACATTAATCGTAAAATTCTGCGAACTTTATCATCAACAACCGATTCGGATATTTCACTTTTTTTTAGAGCTTCTAAAAAAGGATTTGCTAAATAGTAATACTGGTAATGATTTTCTGTTGTTGTACCTAAACCATCAGTTCCAGTACCCATTTCTAGATCTAATCCATACAGCGCAGACTCTCTTGTTGTATGGGCTCCACTCCAATCACTTATAACTACACCATCAAAACCCCAATCCGTTTTTAAAATTTTATTTAACATCTCATTATGACAAGCGTATTGACCTCGGACTTTATTATAGGATCCCATGAGGGACCAAACACCGGCTTCTTTTACTGCCGCTTTGAATGCTGGTAAATAAATTTCATATAAAGCTCTATCACTTATTTCAACATTTATAATATCTCTCCAATGTTCTTGATTATTTAATACAAAGTGCTTTACACAAGCGGCTACTCCATTTTTTTGAATACCTTTAATATAAGGTACTACCATAGTTGATGCTAAAAACGGATCTTCCCCCATATATTCAAAATTTCTACCATTCATTGGTGTTCTATAAATATTTACTCCTGGACCTAGTAGAACATCTTTTTTTCTATAACGAGCTTCTTCTCCAAGACTAAATCCATATTGGCTAGACAATTCTGGGTTAAATGAAGCTGCTAAACAAGTTAAGGCTGGAAAAGCTGTAATAGAATCGTTTGTCCACCCCGCATAGTCCCAAGAATCCCAACTAATTTCCGCTCTCACTCCGTGTGGTCCATCCGACATCCATATTTCTGGAATACCCAACCGAGGAACCCCTTTAGTACTAAACTTTGATTGGGCATGACACATAGCCACTTTTTCTTCTAAGGTTAGATTTTTTAAAATTTTTTCAATATTATCCTCTATCTTTTCAGGGGTAATATTTTGTATGAAGACTGTTGGATTTTGATTATCAGTTTTAATTTGAGAAACACTTGTTTGAATTGCGAAAAAGCATAAAAGAAGAATTAATACTAAGTAAGTCTTGTAAAAAAAAAGCTTCATAGGTGTAATAAATTAGTTAATTTAAATTTTGGTTGTAGCGAATAAAAGCTGTTTGAATTTTTGCTTAAATGCACATGGTAAATCTACTTTTAATCAAGAATCAGAAGTAAAACGAATGCAGCGAAGGTTGAAACATTTGTTGCAAAATGACTTGGAAAATCTATTTATATGATTAGAAAATGAGAATTTTATAAAAAATAAACAAGAATTTTATTATTCAATATAAATTCAAATCTTGGAATATGAAATTTCAGTCTTGTTGTAAGACACAAGCAGATGAGTATGAAAATTTAAATGTAAAATATTATCATCCCTCAATAAAAAATTAAATACTTAATTTAAACAAGTATAAAGACAAAAAATAATATTAAATGAGTTAAGAAAAAATTAACTGTTAACGCATCTTTGTAACATACTAAAATTTGCTTAAACTAATTTTAAACGATTTATGAAAAAATAATATGATAGATTTCAGGAATCACCTTATTTATGGATGTTGGAATTGATATATTTATCTCTTCTGAGATCTGTTTAAGTTTATGTTATTTAAACATATAATAACAACTAATTTACTTGGATTTACATATTTATTACTAAGCTATTAAAAAGGATAAAAATCATAACACAAAATTAAAATGCATAAAAAGATACTATTATTAATTTTATTTATTTCTTGCTCTTTTCTTGAAGCACAAGAACAATCGACAAATCAAATTGTTAATTTAATAAAACAATACAAAAACGATCTGCGTGGTCCCTATAAGAGTATAAAATGGTATTGTAAAGATAATACCGAAAGAGCTCCACGTGACCCTTGTCCTGACAGTATTGGTGGTGGAATTCAACACGCAAGTTTTAAGGAATCAGCTTTAAACTTAAGAGAGAGTAACCATTTATTTTTTGGTGAAATTTTAGCGGCTGTTTCTCATAAAGATTTTTTGGATAAGACAAATAACTTTAGTCGATTAAAACAATACCAAATAGGTAAATATTTAGGGAGTATAGATGATGGTTGGATTTTAAGAAAAGGACAATATTACAGAGGTGCAATACAATCTGAAGACGAAGAAGCTTGGGGAAAAACTTTTTTTGAAGATGTTCTTAATAACAATAATTTATTGGAAACTAATTATTATTTAATTCGTCAAGCCATTAAAGATATTCCCCATAATGGAGATAGTAATGTTGCCCAATTAATGCGAAGTCAATCTAAGATTTTAGCGGACGAAATTCCGAGTTTTATGGATATTAGAATTAAAATCCATGGAAATCCACAACATTCAGATATTTCTTTGGTCAAAAATTTTATTAAAGAGGAAGCAACAAAAATAACTTCTAAAAACAAAAAAGACCTCAACGAATTGGTCGCAACTATGGAGAAATTTTATGCTCCTTTAAATTTTGCTAAAATAAAAAAGCAATTACTAGAAATTAATAATCAAAATAATTCTTTACAAGAGATTAATGATTTTCTAAAACAAGATGAAAAAAATATTTCTCCAAGTGAATTGGTAGAAAAAACTTCAAGTATTTTAACAAACATTCGTTATAACATTTTATCCTTTAAAAGTGGAAAAGACCGTTTAAAATTATTGGATTTAAGTAATGAATTAGAAAATATTTTATTGATAGAATCTCAAAACTGGAAAACAGAAACTTTGCATGAAAGCATTAACAAAATTGATGTTTTAACTTGTGCAACTGTTGGAACTGGATTATTAGAAATTTGGGAATATAACACTGTAAAAAAGATTTTTGATGAAACATTAAGTAAAGAAGAGATTACTATTAAAAACTTAAATTCCGTTCTATCAACAGCAAGAAGTATGGTAGAATGGAGCGCTTCTCTCATCAAAGCGAATTACCAAGAAAATGTAAATAACTATGTAACTTTTGAACCAATTTCTTATGGTTTTATTGATGATCGAGTACGAAACAGTGTTGCATTAAGCCTAGGAGAAACGGTAAGTAAATTAGGAACTTACGTAGCAAATATTTCAAATATTAATAACGACGTAATGTCTATTAATAATCAGAGTTCAATTAGAGGTTTGAATCCTGGTTTTGCTTATGGAGAATTGGTAGTTGTTGATGGAAATCCTAATGATATTGAAGTAAATACAAATAAGATTTATATTTTTCAAAAACCTCCATCAGATTTAAAACCTGTTGCTGGAATTATGACAGTTTCGGAAGGGAATTTGGTTTCTCACGTACAACTTTTAGCTAGAAATTTAGGAATCCCTAATGCAGCTTTATCTAATGAAAATTTAAAATCATTATCAAAATTTAATGGTCAAAAAGTGTTTTATGCCGTTTCAAACAAAGGGAATGTAATTTTGAAATCGGAGCTTTCAATGACTTCTGAAGAGAAAAATTTGTTTAGCAAAAGAGAAAGAAGCAACAACATGATTGAAGTTCCTGTAAATCAAATTCGATTAGATGTAACTAAGGTCGTTAATATGAAAGATGTTGATGCGAATGATTCTGGGAAACTTTGTGGACCAAAAGCAGCCAATTTAGGGGAATTAAAAAAACTATTTCCAAAGCAAGTTGTAGAAGGTTTAATTATTCCTTTTGGAATCTTTAAAATGCACATGAATAAAGAAATGCCAAATGAAAACAAATCTTATTGGCAATATTTGAACGATACTTTTGCAAAAGCAAAAATCTTAAAAAACAAAGG
This sequence comes from Tenacibaculum adriaticum, assembly GCF_008124875.1. Classification (GTDB taxonomy): domain Bacteria; phylum Bacteroidota; class Bacteroidia; order Flavobacteriales; family Flavobacteriaceae; genus Polaribacter; species Polaribacter adriaticus. Next base: position 374,293 of record NZ_VNIA01000003.1, on the reverse strand, counting down.
GGGGACAGAAAATGAAATTGAAGAATATCAATTAAAATCTCTCGAAAAATTACATAAGGCAATTTTAAACATCTCTCTAAATGATGATTTTATTAATGATTTGAGAAGTAATTTTAAATCTGTTTTTGGGAATTCTATTGGATATATTCCTGTCTTTTTAAGAAGTGATACAAACATGGAAGATTTAAAAGAATTTACCGGCGCAGGATTAAATTTAACATTATTCAATATTTTAGAAGAGCAAAAAATTATAGAAGGCATTAAACGAGTTTGGGCTTCTGCTTATACAGAACGAAGTTTTAAATGGCGTCAAAAGTATTTACTAAATCCAGAAAATGTATATCCTTCAATTTTAATTATTCCAAGTGTAGATGTTGATTATTCTGGTGTAATGATTACCAAAGGAATTAATGCAGGAAATGAAAGTGATTTAACCGTAGCTTTTAGCCGTGGTGCTGGTGGTGCTGTTGATGGTCAATCTGCCGAAACACGATTAATTACCCCAAATTCTAATATTCTTTTAGCTCCTGCAAGACAGCCAGATTATATTCGTCTACCAACTTCTGGTGGAACAAAAAGCTACACAACCTCTTTTAACAAGCCAATTTTAAACGATTATAACATTCAAGATATTAGAAAATTAGCCTCAGAAATAAGAAAAAAAATAAAAAGTGAATATTCTAACAATCAAGCGTATGATGTAGAATTCGGATTTAAAAACAACAAATTATGGTTGTTTCAAATCAGACCTTTTGTAGAAAATAAACAAGCCAAAAGTTCTGATTATTTAAATTCTATTTCTCCAAAAATCGACACAAACAAAACTATTGAATTATCACAAAAAATATAACTATGAAAAAGATATATATATTAATTGCATTTAGTATTGCTATTTCCTTAAGTTTTATAAGATACCCTATTGATGGGTATAAAACTACTGGGATTGCTAGATTATATCAATTAAGAAAAATGCAAATAGACAGTGTTAAATACACTAGAATTCCTGCTGGGGCTTACAAAAAATTAGCAGATATTAGATTAAACTTATTAAATAAATCAAAAGATAGTGTTCAGGCTTTATTAGTAGAAGATGATGAATTTGAAAGAAAAATAAAACGAATTTTACCTTCAGGAGCATATTCTATTAGTGTTATGGATATGACAAATCCAGATAATTTAAAATATGCAGCTTTCCGAGAAAATGTAGGTTATCAACCAGGAAGTGTTGGTAAAATTGCTGTCTTATTAGCTGTAATGGATCAGTTAAGTAAATTATGTCCAGATTCTTGGGAAGAAAGAGCTGCCTATTTGAAAAATATTAGAGTTACTTCTAGATATTGGGGAACTGGGGATCATCATACAATTCCTATTTATGACATAGATAATGACCGATTAGTTAAAAGAACAGTAAGAGCAACTGATGAGTTTTCTTTGTATGAATGGTTAGACCATATGGTTTCTGTTAGTAATAATGGCGCTGCAAGTGTTATGTATAGAGAAGCAATGTTAATGGCTGCTTTTAAACAAGATTATTTCTTTTTAACAGAAGAAAAAGCTGAAAGTTATTTTAAAGAAACACCTAGAGATTCCTTAACAAATTTAGCAAACACCGTTGTAAATCAACCTTTAAGAGATATTGGAATTACTGAAGATGATTGGCGTTTAGGCGGCATGTTTACAAGACCAGCTGGAAGACACGTTGGTAGAAAAGGTGGAAGTATTGGAACTCCTAAAGGATTAATGAAGTTTTTAGTTCAATTAGAACAAGGAAAAATAATTGATAAAGAATCTAGTTTAGAAATGAAAAGATTACTTTATCTAACGGATAGAAGAATTCGTTATGCAAGATCGCCCAGGTTAGACAGTGCTGCTGTGTATTTTAAATCGGGAAGTTTTTATAAATGTGACCGAGAAAAAAATCCTAATTGTAAAGATTATGCTGGTAATGTTTTTAACTATATGAATTCTGTAATTATTGTTGAACATCCTAATAACACAAAATACATTGTTTGTTTAATGACCAACGTTTTGAACAAGAATTCTGCTGGAGCACATATGTATTTAGCAAGTAAGATTGACGATTTGATCACCAAAAACAATAAAATTGAAGAACCTATTCTAGATGAAAATTATAAAGATGATGAAGACAATTAAACTTAAATTCTAATCGTCTATTTGTTTAATTTCTTTAAGATCTGTATTGTTGCGTATCTTACATCATTATTACGATGTTTTTTTAAGGGTTTTATTAATGGTACGTAACCCTTATCATTTAGAATTTTAATGAGATGTAATATTTTCATCTTGGTATGTACTCCTCTACTTTTCATTAATACCCTAAGGCAATCTTTCTCATCTAAAGCACCTTCATTAATTATTTGAGAATAATCTCCTTCTGCTGTAAAATATTCTAATAATGGTACTAATTTAAATTTTAGTTGACCTTTGAGTAGGTTGTCTAAAAATTCTAAAGCATTAATTTTTGCTTCTTTTACGTTACTAAATAATCCATCATGAGCCATTTTAATATCGTTTTCTTCGTAAATAATAGCTAGTAAATTGAAAGAAGTTTTTAAGCTACTTACTAATTGCTCTTCTAATACATCTATAATATCTTGCCTAGCATTTATCAATTCCATTTGTGCATCATTATCTTCAACTATTTCATTTGGCTGCTCAGCAATCTTCTTTCTTAGGATTAGAATTATTTTTAAAGAATCTCTAAAATATTTCGCTTCTTTTAAAATTAAGTTCTTTATTATCCTAAAACTAAACACTAATTCTACTTGTTTACTACTTAGCCTCAATAAAGACATCGATGCCTGTAGACGTGTGTTAGAGTTATTATCTTTCATCAGACGTAATAAAACATTAACTGCATTCTGAGTTTTAAACGAACCTAAAATTTTTGGAATAAAACGTTTAGTATTAGATTTCAATTCTTCTGATTTATCTAAATTTAAGACAGTAGTTGTAATTTCTGAACCATATCTTTTCAATGCTTTTATTACATTTTTTTCATACTCTTTTTCTGAAAGTAATTCTAATAATGGTTCAATAAAATACTCATTATTGGTAATTCCGGCAGCTTTTATTGCTTGCTTCTTTATATTGACATTATTATTCTTTAAATGCTTCTCTATATAAAAATAATGGACTTCCTCTTTGGCATAAGCAACAGTAATTAACAACTCCACAATTGCTTCTTCCCGTATGTTTAGAGTTGGATGATTTATCTCATTAATCTTTTCAGTAATTCTATTCTTTAGATCAAATTTTGCAGCTAATTTCTCATTGTCAGCGGTTTCTCTAGCTAAACACAGTAATGCTGCATTTGCTATGTAATCATTGTTATTGTTTAAATAGTTTTTGATGAATTCTGATCGGGACAAAGATGAATTATTCAGCACATACTCTAGTGCAGTAAGAACTAGTTTGTCATTTTTTTCATAAATTAAAGTCTTTACTTTTTCTATTTCAGCCCCCTTACCATAAACATTTAAATGTTTAATGGCTTCTACTTTTACTTTGTTTGAAGGATACTCTAACAAACTAATAATACTACTCTTCAATGCCCTCATTTTATAATCACTCAACCTATCTAGCAAGTTTAAAATGGCCTTTTCATCTTTTCCATTTAAAATATGTCTTGCAGTTAGTATCGTATTCTCTGGTCTTTGTTTTTCCTTATTAGTCTTTTTAGCCTTAACAATAGTGCTTAGTATATTTTGCCTGAAAGAATCATAATAAGTCTCTCTTAACTTGTAAATTAAAAAAATCCAAATAAATACAAAGAATAGAACAATTATAATAATATATGAAGTATCTAAATGTAATCTTTTAATTAAAAAAATGAGTATAAAGCCTGATAATCCAGTTGCAATACTATCTACAACAACATCGATGTAGGACTTTGCTTGATTTTTTATACTCAACGGAATTGGCATTATAGACAACTCGAAAGCTGCCTTATTTAATGACTGTTTTAAACTTCCATCAATTCCCTTTATAAGAATTAACACCCATAATTCAGGAAAAGTTAAGAATAATAAACTGCTTAAAGCTATACCTAATGGTAAAATAAGTAATGTTGAAGATACACCCAATTTACTTAACATACGGTTAGTAAAAAATAGTTGCAAAGTCAAGGCTACCAAATTAAAAGTAGAAAACCAAAAACCAAAAAAAGCTGTTAATTTCTCAGAGTTCTTAATAGCTGCACTTGCGAAATCGCTAAACTGATAATCAACCAATTTGGCAACGATAACACTAATACCCGTTATTAGTGCTAAATAAGTTAAATGTTTGGACTTAAAAACGACTCTTAATGATGTTTCTTGAACATTTGTCTCATTGAATGTACGTTGTTTTCTAACATAAAGATTCATTGTTTTAACTCGTAATTTCCAAACCTTTTCAAGAATAGGAATACAGCACAGTAATAAAATAGCGGCTAAAACCATAACTGTCTTGTTTCCATATGACGATACAATTACGCTAGTTAAATAACCACCAAAAATACCTCCTGCAATACCTCCTGCCCCTATAAACCCAAATAAGCGCTTACCCTCTCTTGAATTATAAACCATATTCGCTAAAACCCAGAACTGAGAAGTTGAAATTACTGCAAATAATGATACCCCTAGATAATAAATATATAATACCCAATCATTAATCATTGAAGTATGTAATAAAACACTTAGGGTAACAAAAGCAATACTAAATATAGTCAAGGAAAAAATAATCACCTTAAGAAGAGAAATTTTTCTAATTGCTTTATTATAAAAATAGGAAGTTACAACTGCAATCAATGCAACTAACAGATATCCATAGGGCAAATGCTTTGCCCCTAATTGAGATAAGAATAGTGAATTTACGGTGGGTTTAACAATTAGCAAAACAGTTATAATTAAAAATATATATAACTGCATTAAAAAAGAGACGCGTATTTCACCATCTCTTAATCCAAATGCTTTATTTAGGAAACTCTTTATCACAATAATTTTAACCTTTTATTTTATTTATTTCATTAGAGATCTAAAGTAATTTATCTAATGGCTCTACTAAGCTTATTGTAACCTACTAGCTACCAATACCCTTGCCTAAATCTGCTATAATATATCTATGTTTTGATTCCCAAACCAAAACGAAATTTGAATGATAATTTTTTTAGAACCCGTTTTTCTATATAAAGATACTTAAGAAGTTGAAGTATCTAATACACTAACAAATAGCTTTTTGATAGGCTCTTTATACTATTCTAGTATAATAATATACGGCGCAACTAACATAACACAATGTAAGTTAATAACTTACAAAATAATACCGTCAAGAAAACCAAATCCTTAACGGTATTATTTTACATTTAAAGTTATACATCTTAAACTATTTTCTTTAACCTTTTAGGCTAACATTCGTAATGTAATTTTATTATCTTGATATTCTTTCGGGCTACATTTATACTTTTCTTTAAAAATTTTTGAAAAATAGCTTCTACTACTTAAACCAATTGTGTAAACAATTTCTGATATATTTAAATCCGTAGTTTTAATTAATTTTTCTGCTAGCTCTACTCTAACATTTTTTATAAAATTAGATACTGTTCGACCAAATAAAGCTTTAAAACCTTGTTGTAACTTTGCTGGGGTCAAGCCAGTTTTCTCACTTAGAAAGTTTAAATCGAATTGTCGATCTGGATAATTCTTTATAAAATCACTAATTTCTTTTATTCTTTTTAATTCATTTTGACTTAAAACTGAAGATTTTACCGAGCTACTTTTCACATCTTCAAAATATTGGTTTACAATCATACCTAAAGATAATTGTAATGCTCCTTTCTTCAGTATTGTTTTAGCTATATTATCTTCGGTAGGTGATTCTAATTTATCTAATTCGTATTGTATTTTTATGTTGTGTGAACTTACATATGCAAATTTTCCTTCTACCTCTTGAGATTTGAAAAGCTGCATTAGCTCCAAAGTAAACTCATCTGTTGTCTCTGAAAATGGTTTATTTGCGATAAAACTAATAATTGTAAATTTTTGGTGTTGATTTTTTTGGAAATATAAATGACTAGCTTTCCCTACTGAATTCGAAAAAATCCCTGTTTGAATTTCTGAAAATCTTACCTTTTTTCCAGTATCTCCAAAACTGTGTCTTATTTCTCCTGCCGAACAATAGCAATAATTTAACGATTGCTCGTTTTCTTTATTTTGAAATACTAAAGTGGTGTCTTCATTAAAACTGACTTCATAGGTAAGATACAATATATGATTATTAAATTGAAACCCTGTAATTTTACCATTACCAACCGTGTCATTAAGGCTAAGTTCTATTTCTGTATTATTTTTTCTTAAATCACCTTGACACTCGCTTTTTAAACTCGAAAAAGTAGTTTCTATATCACTAACATTAATATATAAGTTTTTCATTTTTAATTGGATTTAAGGTGTTAAAATTAATTTTCAGTACCTCTTCTACAAGTACATTGCAAAGATTCAACAAAACAGCTGTTTTTATGTTACATAATTTCTTAAATCGTTTATATAATTTAACAGACTTTATGAAATTTAACAACATAATACAAATTGTACTCATACTAAAACCATATCATTACATTTGGTTTGCAATAAAATTCAGCAATAAAAGAGATGAAAAAATTTCAGGAATCAACTCTATAGCCCTTAACATGGGAGAGATTTTTATAACTCACTATAGCATTGAAAATTTGCTTTGTAAAAAGAAAAAACCAGAATAGATATCTACTCTGGTTTTATACTTAAAATTATTGTCTTTTTACAACAACATGTCAATCTACTTATTTATTATCCCCTGTTATTTTATTAGATATTATCTTTGTGGCTTTCATTTGCACAATATATCCTATTATAGATTTTAAAAATGAATTGGATTTACCAATTAGTAAACGCTTTGAAAGGTAGCCCCCACTTAGACTTAATACAAAATCTAAAACCCCATTCTTAACTTTAGGCTCTGTACTTAATCCCGTGAGCATTTGACGTAACATGTTTGCTGGCTTTAAATTGTTATACGAATTACTTAGTTGCGATTTTAACACATTAAAGTCTTTATCTTTTTTGGCTTTAAGTTCTACAATAGCTTGCTCTAAGTCGTAACTATTTTTAATATTTTTTTTCATTGCTTTAAGTATGTGACATTAGAGTTCATCTTTTTCTTCAGATAACTTCGTAATTAAAAGGTTTGTTATTGGCTTAGTAATTAATGTATCTTTAAAAAAGTAGATACAAAGACCTATTAATAGGTAAAAAAAGGACACAATTATAAACCCTAAATAATTTTCTTGTAACAATTGACCTATGTAAAGACTTATGCCAATGTTTATAAATAACAGAAATACTGCTGCAGTAGAGATTAAAGCTAACCTTGTTATCAAAGATGACACTGCACTAGCAGTTTTATCAATTGCTCTAAATTTATAAAGTGTAACACTAGTATTTACATACTCTTTTACATTATTGTAAATTATCTCTATCTGCTTTACAGTACTTTCCATTGTTTATAGCGTATTATTAAATTTTAAGCCTGTTCAGTTACTCTATTTATCTTTTCCTTTCCTTTTTGTGCCAGTTCATCAGCTTTTTCTTTTCCTTTCTGTACCAATTCTTCCCCCTCTTGTTTTAGAGTACTAAATTTTTCTGACACTTCATTCACAACATTATCTATATTGTTTTTTATATCAACTGCTAAATCTTTACTCCCTTCTACGATATCCTTTCTCGTTTCAGATCCTTTTTTTGGTGCAAATAAAACTCCTAATAGTGCTCCTACTGAAGCGGCTCCTAATACTCCTAATACTGTGTTGTTAAATTTCATAATGTTTTTTTTTAATTAATATAAATTTTATTCTAATCTTTTAAAGTAGATTAAACTTCTTTTCCTCCTATTAATCTTAATAGTACTGCAATTACTGCAATTACCAATAAAATGTGAATTAGTCCGCTTGCACTGTAAATAAAGAATCCTAATACCCAACCTATAATAAGTATTACTGCAATCACATATAATAAATTTCTCATGTTTATGGTTTTAATAATTAATATAATTTTATACGGTAGTATTGTATTCGACAATCTAGGCCTTATCTCACTTTTATTTTCCTTTGGCAGGCAACAAATTTCATTCAAACTTAAGCTCTCTAAGTAACTACTCTAACTGTCAAAATTCAATTCCGTTAAGGTTTCTGTTGTCTTATTTAAGTTTTCTTTTAAAGTATTGTTTGTCCACGTTGCCAACTCTTTAAAATCTAAATTATCAGTCGTATCTGAAAGTTTCTCTAACAATTCAATTTGATTATTAATTTTATTACTCAAAAGCTTCAAATTAACTTCTAAATCATCAGTATTACTAAATGCTCTCTCTCCTTGCTTAATATCAGGATAGTTTGGAATGGATATCACATTTTCTAAAGCAACTTCGTTGTACTTCTCAAATATCTCAATATGCTCATCCTTAATTTGTTCTACTAAATTTACAACAATCTTATCCGTTTCCTCTTTCTCTATAATCTTACATAATTCTATAACATCAAGATTGTTTTTCGATGCCATTACTAGTAATTTAGCTTCATCTTTATATGTTAAAATATTTCTTTCTATTCTAGATGTTTTTATAACTTCACATTTCTTACTTTTAATAAAAGAATCACAAGAATTAAAATTTGTAATAACTAATGCGACTGCTACCAACCCTGTTATTGTAAGTTTATTTCTCCTAAATTTCATCATCTAACCATTTTGTTACTCTACGAAGGTGCAACTTGTTTTAACCGTTTTGTTACATTATTCCCTATATCTTTTACAAGATTTACACCTATAAACTTAAAGCGCTTATATAATTATCTCGACGGTTAAGTACATCACAAAAGTATTATAAAACCCTATGTTTGGTCTTATAAGATTTAGAACTATTCTTACAGGATTTCTACTTTTACTATTTTTTTAAAATAAAAAAACCTAAACTTAAATTGTTTAGGTTTTTTCATATAATCTTAATCCTATTTTTATAGAAAAGGTAAATATATTATAAATGTGGCTCCAATACTTGGTTGCCCATCGGCAAAAATATAGCCTTGATGATTCTCTACAATTTTTTTACAAATTGACAATCCTATCCCTGTTCCTGAATACTCTTGCCTATTATGCAATCTATTAAAAAGAATGAAAATTTTTTCTGCATATTCATTGTCGAAACCAATTCCATTATCTTTAAATATAATTTTATGATAGGTATTAGCCTTTGCATTAATAAGAACAGCCTCTTTTGAAGACATTACTTTTTCATAAGTAATCTTAATTTCTGGAGAGCGATCTTTGGCTTTGTATTTTAATGAGTTCCCTATTAAGTTAACAAATAATTGTTGTATCTGAAACGGGATAACATTCATAGCAGGAAAGGTGTCTGCAACTATTACCGCATTTTCTTCTGAAATTACTTCAGCAAGATCTTGTTTAGCTGCTTCTAATAGTAAATAAATGTTAGATGTTTCGAAAACTTTATCTGCTTTATTGGTTCTTGAAAACTGTAACAAATCATCAATTAATAAACGCATTCTTGCTGCAGCACTTTTAATTCTAGACATATATTTAAGACCAGACTCAGATAAGTTATTCTCTTCTTTATCTTCTAAACGTGATAAAAAAGTTTGTATCTTACGTAAAGGCTCTTGTAGGTCATGACTCGCAACATGATTAAATGCAGAAAGCTCTTTATTATTTCTTTCTAACTCAAAATTTCGTTGTTCTAGTTTTACAAAATTTTCAATTTCATCAGTAATGTCTGTTGTGGTACCCAGAAGTCTCTTTTCTCCTTCAGAGTTTACCAACGTTTTCCCATAGGATTTTAAGTGTCTTATGTTTCCGTTTTTATGGATTACTCGATAGTAGACGTAAGGTAAGTTTTCTTCTTCCATCATCATCTCTACTTGTTTTCTTAATTTTTCTTTATCTTCTGGATGCACAAATTGAATAAAATTAGCTGCACTAGCTTTAAATGACTGAGGCTCTTCTCCCAACAATCTATACAAATTATCTGAAAAAATAAATGTATCTTCCTCTATATTCCAAATCCAATTACCATACTTACTTACAATTTCTGATTGATTAGCAGATTCTTTAAAAATTTCTAACTGCTTGTTGGTTTGTTTTAATTTTTTAAGATTAGAAATTATCTTGTAGTAAGCACCAATCATTAACAATAAAGATAACAGCAATACTAAATATAAAAATATTGGTGTTAACTCTAAATTATTACCGTATGCTTCTTGCCTCGCTTCTAATCGTTTGTTTTGGAGTTCAATCATGATTTTGATCTTGTCACGAATGTCATCCATCAGTTGTTTTCCTTCTAAAAAAATAGGGATTAAATTGGGACTATCTATATTGTTTTTCTTCTTCAATACAAATCGCTCTACTTCTTCAAAATTTGCCAAACGATTGTCTATTAAAATATTCAGCTTTTTCAAAAACTTAATTTGCTCTTCATTATCTTTTGTAAGCTGTTTTAATTCTGCAAAGCTATTATTAATATTTTCTCTACCTGAAAAATAAGGTTCTAAATAAGTTGAGTCTTGAGTTATTATAAAACCTCTTTGCCCAGTCTCTGCATCTTTTAAATAAGAAATCATTTGCTCTAATTCTACACCTAATTCATATTTATGTTCTATTAAGTCAAAGGATTCAGATAGCTTGCTCATATTTTTATAAGTAACGCCCGCCACAAAAAATATAATAAAAAAGGAGACTATGAATACTGCTTTTACAAACCAAGGTGCTTTATATATTCTTGATGGCATAATTTTATAGTCTTAGTAAAAAAATTTCTTTATTCAAACCGTTTGTATGGTATTGCCAGTTAATAGTTACCACTTCAGATAATACTTTTTTTAATTTCTTAAAATTATCTGGTTTTTTAATGTAAATATTTGCTCCATAAACAAATGTTTTTTCTATATCTTCTTCCGAAGCTGATGTAGAATAAATAGCCACAGCTATATCTTTAAATTTATCGTTAGCCCTAATTTCTCTTAAACACTCCATTCCTGACTTACGTGGCATATTTAAATCAAGAAATAATACATTTGGTAAAATAATTTCTTCACTATTTAAATAATCCATTAAATAAACACCATCGTTGTATGTGCTTACTTTCGTAGTTATTTTTAACTCCTCGAATGCATCTGTAAAAAAAAGACGATCATCTTCATCATCGTCTGCCAATATTATGTCTATATAATCTTCGTTCATTTAGAATGCTATTAATTAGTAGTTTGTTGTATTTGACGACGTTTAGTAATGATGCGTTGAAATGCACTAGGAGTAATACCTGTTGTATTTTTAAATTGTGTGCTTAAATGCGCAACACTAGAATAATTAAGTTTAAATGCAATTTCAGTTAAACTTAAGTTTCCTTTTATAATTAATTGTTTTGTGTATTCTATTTTTTGAAGAATGATGAAATTTTCTATAGAAGTATAGGTAACTTCTGAAAACAAATTTGATAGATATCCATAACTATGTCCTAATGTATTTGCTAAGTAAGCTGATGTCTTTATCGTTACTTTAGTCTCATCATTCAAAATCATATCTATAATAGTATCTTTGATTTTTTGAACTAAAATACTTTTCTGATTTTCTACAATTTCTATGTTATATTTGTTTAGAGATTTATTTAAGGCTTCATATTTATCTGGAGATAATTTTTCTAAAATCTCTACTTCACCAAAACCCAAAATATTATATTTTATATCTAACAAGTCTAATGTTTCTTTAAGTACTTGCCTACATACTGCATTAAAATCAAATTTTATAAATAATTTCATATTATTTACTAGCTTAGTTTTGTTTGTAAATTTAAACTATTTCTCTAACATAAAAATGGTATACAAACATAGAATGTATTGAGTTATGGTTGAAGAAGCTTTTTTTTACGGATATTTTTCCAAACTTTAAGACGTTGCCTTGCTTTTGTTTTTAAATGAATATCTATAGGCTGCCCCATAACAAACCCATAAGGTTCGAAACCTGGTGTATTATCAAAAATAATTTTTATAGTTGCGGTTATGGGCAATGCGACAATCATTCCTGAAATTCCCCAAAGCATTGCAAAAGCAATAAGGGAAAGAATAGTCACAAACGAATTCAAGCTCACTTCAGATCCCGTTACTTTTGGTGTGATAAAATTACCCTCTAAAAATTGAATAAACCCAAAAATAGCAATTACGCCAAAAGCATACCAAGCACTATCTTTTGTTGCTAAAGCTACAACAGCGGGTAATAGAGCCCCTATAATAATACCTATATAAGGTATTAACAATAAAAGCGCCGCAAAGAAGCCAAAGAAAATAGCTTTCTCAATGCCTAAGATAAGTAAAGCTATTGTATTCAAAATACCTACAATTAGCATTACCTTTATAAGACCTGCTAAATAATTTTTTTGCACCCTGTAAACTTTATTAATCATTGTGTTAATAAATGACTGAGACTTGTTTTTAAATACTTTATGTGTAAAGGCTCTAAAAAAACGTCTGTAGTACAAAAAGAAAAATAAGTAAACAGGTATTAAAACAGCATTACTTAAAAATGAACCTGATTCAAATATAAACGTCATTACTTTTCCTGAGTTTCCTTTTAATAAATTTCCTAAATCTAAACTATCACTATAAGCAATTTTATTCCTATTAATGCTAAAGATGTCTACTAAGTAATTCATTAATTCATCAAACAATGCCGAAATCTTAATAGAATAATCCTCTCCACTATCTACAAAATATTGTAATTCAATAAAGACAATTAAAAATATTAAGGCTGTTATGGAAAAGATTAAGCAAATAGAAAAAATAGTAGAAAATAAACGATCACATCTCCATTTTTTTTCAAAATATTTTTGAACTGGAAAAATCATTACACCTAATATCATTGCTAACAACAAAGGCATAATTAATGGTTTTAGCACATACAAAATAAAAACAACAGCTATAACCGTTATAAGAGCCAATGAACGATGCGAAACTGTTAGTTTAGAATTCATAACTGTAATAATTATTGTTTATATTATATTTACTAATCTTGTTTTGTTAATCAAAAAAACTACTTATAATTTTAGTATTGAAGGTATGAAGTTTTAGACAATACCATCTTGAGTCGTTATATTATATACTTTCTCCTAATTCTTTTTTTTATATTTCAATCTTTACTTTCTAAATGTTCTTCTTTTATTGTTTTTAGATTATAAATTATTTTACAAAGTTATTTTGTAAGTTTAAATTTTGGTTACATAATTTTCAATGCATTTTATATAATTTCAGCAATTAGTTATGTTTTTATTGTTTTAAGCTTAAAAACAATAATTAAATATTTTATCCCTTTTATAGCTTACTTTTGTGATAAAAATTGTACTGCTTTAAGCTATGAAGGATGTAATAGAATTTTACGATAATTTACCCAGCCATGAAGTATCGTTAAGGAATTTACTAAGAGAAGAAAATCTTTTTGTAAGTGTGCCTAAAAATTGGCACGTTGTAGTAGCAGATTTAGAAGACTTAGGTGATATAATAAAGGCTGCTGATGCAGAACTCAATGAAATTAACATTGCCACAACTGGAAGTATTATTGTAGTCTTAAACGAAATTAAAGCCCTAAACGATTCTATAAAAATACCATACTTTGTTGGTGGCGACGGTGCTACTTTTATTGTTCCAGATAAAATTTTAACTGAAATTATCTCTGTGTTAAACACATATGCTGTTTATGTAAAAAAAACACAGAAATTAAATTTAAAAGTGGGTAGCGTTATTTTAGAAAAAGTATATGCAAACGGCGTTACAGTACGTATCGCTAAACTTAAACAAAATACACACCTCATAACTCCTATTGTTTTAGGAGATGGATTAAAATTCGCAAAAGCTGAAATTAAGAAAAAATTTACACCTTATTGTGTTAAGGATAAAAATATTAAATCTTTAGATTTTGTAAAAACACAACATAAATGGAATAGAGTAAAATCTAAGAATCAACATAAAAAAGTCATGTGTATCTTCATAAGTTGTAATGATGAAGCAAAGCAGGCTGAAGTGTTTAATAATATCATAGGTGAAATTAATTATGTTTTTGATAACTCCAAGAAAATAAAAACCCATGTTGATATCTCAAAAAGAAACACTTACCCTAAAACAATCTCCAAAGTTACCAAATATGATATAAAGTATCTACTAGGCACCCCATTTGCTATAATTCTTCGGAAATTTTACTTTAATTTGGTTAATAAGCAAAAATGTCATCTTTGTAATATTACACAAGCACATAACTCCATAATTATAAATGGCTCTATAAGCGCTGTTATTTCTGGAAACGATAAACAAATAAATAATTTTCAAATTTTTTTAGATACCTTAGAGTCTCAAAAAAAAATAGTGTATGGTCTGAAAGTTACAGACGCATCTATAATTTCTTGCTACATAAGAGATATAGAGAGAAGCCATATCCGTTTTATAGATGGTGCAGAAGGCGGTAGAATGATTGCCAAATTTATACATGAAAGTAAATTACAAATTAGATAAGAAGAGGCACACAATGATAATATTGTTTCTTCAATTTACCAAAGGTTTCAAATCTATAAATTTATAGCTTATATCACCTATATACTTATATCTAGTATCCATTTCTTGCAGTTTACCCCAACCAAAGTTATGTGCTATTTTTTTATGATCATATTGACTTAAAACACTTTCCGACATTAAAATATACTCTTCAAAAGGTATATCGTTTTTTAATAATCTGTGTGCAATTATAACATCCTCCCCCATTAATTTTATGTTCTTACCAATAGGTATAGCACTTATTTGTTCTCCATAATGTAAAATGATTTTTAACCCTAAAACCTCAGGAAGCTCATCTATTTTTCCTTCAAATTCTTTATTTAGTGACTTAAGCTGTTTATAAAATTCTATATAAAACAAACGACATTGTTCTATTAAGTCTTTAAATAAGGGTAATTTACCAACCTTATAAAATAGTATGGCATCACCTTCTATCTCAGAAACCTTTAGCCCTATGGTGTTGGAATAAATAACTTTATTTAAAAGTGCAGGAATTACTTGCGAGCTCAATTCAATATCTGTTGAACTCATAAACTCTGTAAAACCACTAATATCTGGTATGCAAATCAACATTGGTTTTGGTTTCATATAAACTAATTTTTTAATATAAAGATAGTTTTTATCGTAAGAACATTTTGTGAAAATTTAATATTTCACTTCTTTTATAAGTAGGTTTGACAATCAGGTTCTCACTGAAGATTTGTTTGGGACATCTTGCTTGTGTCTTGCTGATAGTTTTTTTTCAAATTGAAGCGTTCTAATTGGAAATGGAATATTAAATCCTTCTTTATCGAAAGCTTTCTTTATCTCTATTATAATTTTACTTTTTATCTTTAAACTTTGTAAACTATTTTCAGCATCTGCCCAAAACCTCACAATGAAATTTATAGAACTCTCTCCAAATTCTTTATAATAAAATTCCACCTCTTTTCCTATTTCTTTTTGATTATAAAATTTTGCAACAGTCTCCTTAACAACTTGCTCTACCTTTTCTAAATCAGAATCATAACTCACTCCACAATCTACGGTAATTCGCATTTTTCTAGTTAAGGAATAATTCTTAAAAGGATTTTCTAAAATAACTTTATTTGGTAATACTGTCATATTATTATCGGCTTCCTTCAATACAAAATAATTAACATTAATATCAATTATTTCGCCTGCATACCCATTGGTTTCTATCCAGTCTCCTATCCTTACATTTTTTCTAAAGGATAATACAATACCCGAAATGGTGTTAGATAATGTTCCCTGCAAAGCTAATCCGATGGCTAAACCAGAAATTCCTGCACCGGTTAACAACCCTGTCAAAGCTCTACCAAGATTAAGTGCTCCTAATGCTAAAAACAATCCCATTAAAACAATTATAATGGAAACTGCTCGTGAGACCAATTGAGCAATTGAAACTTGCTTAATCTGCCGTTTTGAAATTTTAAACGTTAATTTATAAACTGACCTGGAAATAAAATAAGAAATTATTAATACAACAAGGGCAACTCCAATGTTTGGCAGGTTTCTAATTAAACTATCTGACCAACCCTCCAATTTATCGGTTAGGCTTTGAAACGACTCTTTTACTTCTTGTACTTCCTGATTCATTTTAGTTACCCTTTATGCATTTAGCTTTACTTGCATTAAAAATATTTCAGAAAAACAGAGTTGCTTAACTCTAATAAATCTCATGTTAACTCATAAGCTACATGAAAATTAAAATTTACACATATTTAAGCATCTAATAATTTTATAATGAATCTCTTATACATATAAAAACCTAACATATATTATATTGCTATTAGATTTGATAGGATAAAATACTAGCGTTGTGTTCAAATTAAAATCATAAAACAGGAAGTTTTAATATGTCTTCAAAAGATACATTTTATAATTCTATTCTTTTTTATTAAATATTGTGTTATTTTACTCCATAATATGCGAGAGCACTTTATTTTAAAGAAAAAAATACTTTTTATTTGAGAAAGCTGGCTTTTAACTTTGCATTTTGAATGAAACAGCAAATGCTATTACAGAGAGCACTATACCTATCATAAAAATAGTATAAGTAATTCTTAAAATTCTATATTTTCTACTTAGCACTTTACCTAAAAAGTATAAATCTTTACTCAAACTACTATAAATGTAATCTTTATCTTTTAACATCTCTTCAATTGCCCATTCAAATTCTTCCAATCTCATTTTATGAAAGTTCCCAAAAAAAAGAATATTTACCTTTTTATTTTCCACATCTTCTTTGGTAAATTCACCACGTGTCACATTTGGCTTGGTAGCAATTATTGATAATATAACAGAAGCCACACTAAAAATAATAAAAATTACTGACGGAATAATCATATAGCTATTTGACGGATTATCTAATTTTGAAATTAGATTAGATAATACTAAAGAAATAATAATAGCGTTTACAGACAGTAAGATGTTTGCTTTAGTATCAGCTATATCACTTAATTTTATATGGTTTCTCAATGCTACTCTAAACATCGTCTGAACACCACGTTCTGAGCTTTCTCTTTTATATTTTGATTTATATTTAGCTTTTAGCTCCTCTTTAAGAGCTATAGATTGTTGTTTAAATTTAAACTCAATCAGTTTTTCTAAATTTTTTTCTTTTCTTTCTATCCAATTTTTCTTAGCGTAAACTGTATAATATTTATGCTTTTTACTTAACATTTTAATATTTTCTATACACCATTCTTTTGGAGAATATGTTTTAATATTTTGTAGTTCTAATTCCAATCTAAATAGCTCACTAACCTCTGCAAAATACTTTTTCCCAAAATGGGAAGTATCAGCATCTTTAATAATTTTTTCTAATTCACTTTTGGGCTCTGCTCCTAATTTAGTAACCATTATACATTGACAAATTGCTTCTATTTTCTTCTCTTTAATATTTTGAGATTTCAGAAAATCAACAGCGATTTTTGTACTCTCTACTTCGTGTCCTTTTCTTGTCTTTATATACCCTGTATCATGTAAAAGTGACGCTAAAAGTAAAATTTCTGACTCATTTGCATCAATTTTAGAGTTTTCAATTATTTCTTTCGTACTTTGAAATACACGCTTTGTATGTTTGTAATTATGATAGGTAAATGTATTAGGTAAATGTTTTGTAAATAAATCAAATACATACTTATCTGTAATTTCTATTATTGATGACATACTTAAAATTCTTTTAATTAACAAAATACTGAAAAAATAAGTTATAAATTCTAAGATGTTAAAAAATAAATTAACCCTAAACCTAATAATGTGTGCTCTTTTAGCAAATTGCGCATCCCATAAAGTTCAGTATAAAAACGAATACGAGACTATAAAACAATTGCCTTTAAAAGAAATTCATCGTACATTTTACCTCATAGGTGATGCTGGTAAATCCCCTAAAGATGATTTATCGACAGCTTTGAAAATATTTAAAAAACATGTTTCTAAAGGAAGTAGCAAGGAAGACTATGCTTTATTTTTGGGCGACAATGTGTATCCTTCGGGGCTTCCTGATGAGGATGATAAAAACAGAGATTCTGGAGAAAATTATTTAAATGCCCAAATAAACGCCGTTAAAAATTTTAAGGGAAAAACTATCTTTTTACCAGGAAATCACGATTGGTATGCAGATGGTGTAAAAGGAGTAAAAAGAGAAGAAAATTACATAGAAGATGCTCTAGGAAAAAATACTTTTAAACCAGAAAATGGCTGTCCTTTAGAGACTATAAATGTTAGTGAAACCGTAGCTCTATTTATTATTGATACACAATGGTACTTAGAAGACTGGGACAAAAACCCAACTATAAATGATGATTGCCCGATAAAAACAAGAAAACGCTTTCTTGAAGAGTTAGAGGGAGAATTAAAAAAGGCTCAAAACAAGCGTGTTGTTTTTGCAATGCATCATCCAATGTTTACCAATGGCTTACACGGTGGGTTTTATTCAGCAGAAAAACATATTTATCCATTCCAATCAAAAATACCATTACCTATCATTGGTTCAATAATTACACAAGTAAGAACACAAGGAGGAATTTCTATTCAAGATAGATATAACGAACGATACAACGAATTAATGAAACGTTTAGAAACTTTGGCTGTAGAGTACGATAACATCGTGTTTGTTTCTGGCCATGAGCACACCTTGCAGTACATAGAAAATGGTACTATTAAGCAAGTTATCTCTGGTTCAGGGGCTAAGGAAGCAGTTGTTGCTTTAAATAACAATGGTTTATTTGCATACGGACAACAAGGATTCGCTCAGTTAACCATATACAAAGATGGCAGCACTTGGGTAAGTTTTTATGGAGATGATAATGGGAATCCAAAATTATTATATGCAAAAGAAGTTTTAAAAAAAAGAAGAGAATTATTTGATACAAACACCCTTCCCGATAGCTTTCCTACAAGCATAGAAGCTTCAATATATACCAAAAAAGAAACAGATAAATCTAATTTTTATGAAGCTCTGTTAGGCAATAGATACCGAGAAATATATAGCACAAAAATTAAAGTTCCTGTAGCTACTTTAGATACTTTGTATGGTGGATTAGATATTATTCGCCCAGGAGGAGGACACCAAACAAAATCATTACGATTAAAAAGGAAAGATGGTCGCGAATTAAATATGAGAGCTCTACGTAAAAGTGCAACACGATATTTACAAACTGTTTTGTTTAAAAATACTCATATAGATGATGATTTTGATAAAACTTATATAGAAAAACTGATTCTAGATTTTTATACAGCCGCACACCCTTATGCATTTTTTGTGATTCCTGATCTATCGAATGCTGCTGGTGTTTATCATACTAACCCCCATTTATTTTATATACCAAAGCATAAATATTTAGGTGATTATAACACAGATTATGGTAATGAGTTATATATGATTGAAGAGCGTCCTGAAGAAAATTACTCTAACAAAAAAAACTTTGGTTATGCAGATGATTTAGAAAGTACACATGATATTATTTCAAAAATCAGAAAAGATGAAAAGTATAAAATAGATGAAGAGGCATATATACGTGCAAGATTATTCGATATGCTTATAGGAGATTGGGATAGGCACCAAGACCAATGGAGATGGGCACAATTTGATCAAAAGAATGGTGACAAACTTTTTAGACCTATTCCAAGAGACCGTGATCAAGCATTCTCAAATTTTGATGGAGCTTTATTAGATGTTATGCGAAGCTTATCTGGTTCAACAAATCAATTACAGGTTTATGATTCTGAATTAAAAGATGTAAAGTGGATGAATAGTGCAGGTACTAAATTGGATAAAGTTTTAATACAACAATCAAATATAGATGTTTGGATACAGCAAGCACAATTTCTTCAGGAAAACATTACAGATGAAGTCATTACCAAAGCATTTTCTAAAATTCCTGAAGAAGTAAGAGACAAATCTTTAGTTGAAATTCAAGAACACTTAAAAGGTAGGAGAGCTAATATAAAAGACATTGCAGAACGTTATTATAACTACCTCAATAAATTGGTTATACTAACAGGTACAGACAAAGATGACTTTATTGAAATTACTAGAAGGGGAAATATGCAAACAACCGTGAAAATGTCTAGAATCATTGACGGAAAAAAGGGGGAAGTTTTTTTAGATAGAACTTTTAGTAAAAAAATCACTAAAGAAATATGGATATATGGTTTAGATGATGATGATGTTTTTGAAGTTTTAGGCAAAGCAGAAAAACCGATACATATTAGAATAATTGGAGGGCAAAATCATGATGTTTATACTATTAAAAATGGAAACCGTATTAGAATTTATGATTATAAATCAAAAGAAAACACTATTTTGAAAAATAACGGTGGTAAAATAAATTTTGCGGATAGATACAACAATAACTTATTCGATTTCAACAAAGACATTATTTATACTGGCTCCATAACACCGACCCTCAATTATAATCCAGACGATGGGTTTATTTTAGGAATAAGTAAAATTTCAACAAAAAAAGGATTCCAACGCAACCCTTTTACAAGACAACATAAAATCAATGCAGGATACTATTTTGCCACAAGTGGTGTTAGTATAAGTTATAATGGTGAATTTGCTAATTTTTTTGGTGATTGGAATCTCCAACTCTCAGGAAAAATGACAAGTGAAAACTTCTCTAACAATTTTTTTGGCTACGGAAATGAAACAATAAACAACGACCACCAACTAAGTTTAGATTATAACAGAGTTAAAACAAGCACTTATGCTGTAAGTTTGGGTCTGATTAAAAAAGGTGTTTTTGGTAGTGATTATGGACTTAAAATAGAGACTGAAGCTATTAAAGTTAGAAAAACTGACGATCGATTTATTGAAACGGTTTACTCTTCTGACATAAATAGAATGTTTTACAAAAGACATTTTTTTTCTGGTCTAGAAAGTTATTTTAAATACGAAAGCTATGATAATAAAATTACTCCCACAAGAGCTTTAACTTTTAAGGCTTCTACAGGTTTTAAAACAGAGCTTAGTGAAGCTAAAAAAACTTACGGTTATTTAAATACTAAATTAGGATTTTACAATGCCATTTCTAAAAACAGAAAATTAGTACTTAAAACATATATTAATTCACAATTTAGAATTGGAAAAGACTTACAGTTCTATCAAGCTTCCAATATTGGAGGGAATAGTGGATTAAGAGGCTTTAGAACAGAGCGTTTTACTGGTCAAAATGCATTGGTTACTAGTTCAGATTTAAGGTATGCCTTCAACTCTTTTAAGACAAATACATTACCATTGCAAATAGGTGTTTTTGTTGGGGGTGATGTCGGTAGAGTTTGGTTAAAGGGTGACAATTCTAAAAAATGGCACAATGATTATGGTGGTGGTTTATGGGTATCTGCTGCAGAATCTATTCAAGGAACATTTAGCTTCTTTAATAGTAAAGAAGGTTTGAGATTTTCATTTGGCTTTGGACTTAATTTATAAATAAATTCATTGAAAAATTGTGGAAATAACTCCCGTTTTTATGAACAATCATGAATTTAATCTAATTCAAAACTATAAATATTTCCTCCTTCAGATTTTTTACGTTCATCTGTAATATATAAAACTGAGTCATTTATAAAACAAACACCTTCTTTTTGAGATTTGTGTCCTAATTTTAATTCTTCGATTGTGCCTCCGAAAAAACTTTCATCCTCAAAATTAGTTAACTTCCAGATTCGATCATGATTTAGTAATACTATAGTTTTTCCATTCTCGCTTATATCTGCAGAAGTAACTTCGGTTTCTTTTCCTTTTAGAGAAAACTTAGAAACAAATACTGCTTCATGATTCCCTGCACGATTTGGAACTTTTATAACTACCGCTTTCTTTTTTTCTTTACTAAAGATGTAAAAATTATTCTTTAATAGAAAAAACGCTTCAAAATCTTTGCTTTTTAATCCTTTTGGCAGAGTGAAGTTCACTTTTAATACTTCTCTGTTTTTAGCGGAATCAATACTCGTTATTTTCAGAATGGTAAAGTTTTTTCTTTTTCTAGAATTATTTCCAAAATCACCAATGTAAAGATTCCCTCTATTATCTGACGCTAAATCTTCCCAATCATTGTTCTTTATACTTTCTAAAGTAATAGACTTATCAACAGACCCTTTGTTATTAACTCCCAATATTTTAGCAGTGTTTCCTGCATCTTCAATTACCCAAAGCAGTGAAGAATTAGTAATAGTTTCAATTCCAGAAACTTCTTTTAGATCATGATCCATATCAGAAATAACCTTAATTTTTCCTGTTTGACAAGATGAGATTGCAAATGATAAAATAGTAATACTGCTTAATAAATATTTCATAGAATGATGTTGTTTACGAAAAAAAATTAAATAGAATGAATAATTCTATATAACATAGGTATTGTTTTTAAATTCTTAATCTCATTATCTTTTATTTTGTATAATAATTTAGAACTTTGTTAAACAATACCTTTTTATAAAACTTTTATGTGCCATTAAACTGGAATTTTTTCAGCATTTTGCATTCTATTCCAGTTTCTATGTTTTGAAATTACTTTAACAAAAGCCTTAGAATCTTTATTGATTAAAACTGCTTCATCATCTTTATATTCTTTAACATAAGTTTCATCTAGAAGTATTTCTCCTTCATTGTCAGCAGCAATAGCTTTGCAATGTTTAAATGCCTCGTTAATGAATTTAATAAATTTCTTTTTTTCTCTTAATTTATCTACCGATTTTTTTCCTCCAGGAATATAAACGGCATCATAAAGAACACTTTCCGTAGTAGCAATAGCAGCATCAACCTTATGTTCCATTCCTTTATCACATTTAATTGTACCTCCATGAGGAGCAATTATTTTTATCATTGCACCCTCATTTTTTAGTTTATCTGTCATTTTTTTAAAATCACTCATAGAGAAACCATCCGATACTAAAACCGCTATTTGTCTTGTTACAATGGAATCAAATTTAGTATTGTCTTGACTCAATGCTGGATCTTTCTCTAAATAAACTTTCTTTTTAGGGGGTTGAAATTTAGATACATCAGCATCTGCACCAATGGCTTGATTAACGGGTTTTTCTATTTTTTTAGGAACCTTAACTCCCAAACCATCTGCTACTTTTTCAGATAAGCTTTCATCTATCTGAGCAATAATCCATAACATGCGTTCTTGGATATCTTTGTGATTGCATTTCCCGAGTTCGAAAGTATAAGCATCTGCAATATGTTGTTGTTCCCAATCAGCAAGACTACGATAAAACAGAGCTGGTTGAGAATAGTGATCACTAAAACTCTCACTTCTTGTTCGAATCTTTTTAGCATCTATCCGTTCTTCATAAGAAGTAAATGCTCCTTCAGACATTTTTGACAGGTGGGGACAACCCCCACTTAAACTATTAGGGAAATATGCTGTTTGACCTTTTGGGATCTCCATTTGCATATGTCCATCACGCTGATTATTATGTGTTTCTACGACTGGTCTATTAATAGGTATTTGATGAAAGTTTGGACTCCCTAATCTTGAAAGCTGTGTATCTCTATATGAAAAAAGGCGGCCTTGTAATAATGGATCGTTTGTAAAATCAATTCCTGGTACTATATGTCCTGGTAAAAACGCTACTTGTTCGGTTTCCGCAAAGAAATTTTCTGGATTACGATTTAAAGTCATCTTTCCTATAATTTTTACAGGAACTGTTTCTTCTGGAATTAATTTGGTGGGATCTAATAAATCAAATTCAAACTTGTGCTCATCTGCTTCTGGAACAATCTGTAAGCCCAACTCCCATTCTGGAAATTGCCCTGCTTCAATAGCGTCCCATAAATCACGTCGATGAAAATCAGAATCTGCCCCACTAATTTTTACTGCCTCATCCCAAGTTACCGAATGCACTCCTAATTTAGGTTTCCAATGAAACTTTACAAAATGAGATTCTCCCTTATTATTAATTAATCGGAATGTATGAATTCCAAAACCTTCCATCATTCTAAAACTTCTAGGAATAGCACGATCACTCATTACCCAGATATGGTTATGAAGTGCTTCTGTAGTTCTTGATACAAAATCATAAAAAGTATCGTGTGCTGAAGCTGCTTGCGGAATTTCATTATTAGGCTCTGGTTTTACAGCATGAATTAAATCTGGAAATTTCATAGCATCTTGAATAAAGAAAATGGGCATATTATTGCCAACTAAATCCCAAGTGCCTTCATCGGTATAAAATTTCACTGCAAAACCACGAACATCTCTTGCTAAATCTGTTGAACCTTTAGAACCAGCAACTGTTGAGAACCGAACAAAAACAGGTGTTTTCCTATTAGTATCGGTAAATATTCCTGCTTTACTAAATTCTTCTATACTTTCATATAATTCAAAATAACCGTGTGCTCCACTTCCTCTAGCATGAACTATTCGTTCTGGAATTCTTTCATGATCAAAATGAGTAATTTTTTCTCTTAATAAAAAATCCTCTAGTAAAGTTGAACCTCGCTCTCCAGCCTTTAAAGAATTATTAGTGTCATTGACCTTCAATCCTTGATTTGTAGTCATATCACTATCTTTTATGTTTTTTTCAAATTTCTTTAAGTCTTCAACTTTTTTTGTTCTCTTTTTTGATTCTTTTCTTTTAGCCATAGTTTTAGTTTTAAGTGTTAAGTCTTTTACAGCTAACATACTGATCAATGTCAACTTATAATTTTATTTAAAACTGATAAATTATTCGTAATAATTTTAACTCTAAAAAATTAAATGTTAACTCTAAAGCTAAACTGAAAAAAATCATCTGTTTTTAAGAACAAACGATATTAAGTAAGTTTATCTTCTAAAACATTTCACGTAGTCAATATTAATTGAGAAGAATTAATACTTGTCATAAACATTTATAATCTTATTAATGACACTTATAGTAATATTTTGAACAACAGAAGATCGATAATTACATCAGAACAAAATTATATAAAGTCGTTTGTAACAACTACTCTCAAAATATACTATAATAAGCAAAAAGTAGTTTAAAATAAAGTGTTAATGCAATCATAAGAAAATACTAAAAACTTTTTTATCTATAAAATTGTTTTAGTTTTGGTTTTGTAATTTTCTGTCAAAATTTGAATAAAAAACCTACATACAAACTAACCAAAGAAGCTCAACTCTCTGTTTTATTTGATAAACATTATAAAAGATTATACAACTATGCCTATAAAGTATTAAAAGAGGCTGCTATTTCGGAAGAACTAGTTCAAGAAACGTTTATCAAACTTTGGGAACATTTTGAAAACCTAAATAAATCCAATCGTTCAATAGAATCCTTTTTAATTGTAACACTGAAAAATAAGATTATTGATGAATATCGAAAAAATCAAACTAGAGAAAAGCATAACGGTTTATATACTTTAAATACAAATACTCATACAGAAATAGATAATCAATGGGAATTATTACAACAAATTGAGGCTATTTATGAAAGTCTTGAACAAAAAACAATAGATATTTTTAAATTATCAAGAGACAAAGGGTTAACATATAAAGAAATTTCTGTAAAAAATAATATTTCTATAAAAACCGTAGAACTTCATATTTCAAAGGCTTTAATCGCTTTTCGAAAAGGGTTAAAGGATTATTTATAAAAAATATTCCTTTTAAAAATAGGGTATTACTATTTGGCAAACGTATTATAAGTATTAAAACCCTAATTATGGAAAATTCTCAAATTACAGAAACGGAACTTTGGGCATATATTTCAAAAACTGCAAATACAGCAACTATTCATAAAATAGAGTTATGGATTAACTCTGTAGAATATGATGAAGAGTTATTTACTAAAATAACCGCAATTTATAGTCATACCGTTAAGCAAAATCCATCCGTTGAAACAGCAAAAAACCGTTTTTTTAATACTGTTAGAACTCCTAAAAAACAAAAATCTTCTACTTGGAAAAACGTATTCAAATATGCTGCAATTATTGTAGTTATCATTTCGGGTGCTTATACATATCAGCAACTCTCAAAAAACACAAATCAAGTAATTGTAACTACCTCTTTTGGTGAGCTTAAAAAAATTGACCTTTCTGATGGGTCGACAGTTTGGTTAAATGCATCCAGTCAATTATCCTACAATGTAAAAACTCCAAGGACTTTATATTTAGAAGGTGAAGCATTTTTTGAAGTAGCTAAAGATAAAGCGCATCCATTTACAGTAAGTACGTCTGATCATATAAAAGTAAAAGCATTAGGAACTAGCTTTAACGTAAAATCTTATTTAGAAAACCCTATTACGGAAACAACATTACTCACAGGGAAAGTTGAAGTGACTTCTGATAAACATTTTGAAGAAAAGATTTTGATGATACCTAATGATAAGGTTACTTTTTTTAGAAATAGTAATGAAGTTGTTAAGTTTAATATGCTTAAAAGTGAAGAGGACATTGCCTGGAGAGAAGGAAAAATACAATTTAAAAACAAACCGTTTAAAGAAATAGCAAATGATTTTTATATACAATTTCATGTAAAAATAACCTTTGAAAATAAGCAAATAGCAAATTCTAAATTTACAGGTCTATTTAACAAAACAACCCCTGTAAACGAAATTTTAGAAATTTTAAAAATATCAAAAGACTTTAATTATCATCTAAATACAGAAACCAATGAGTGGATAATAAAATAACAAAGTGGGAAAACTGCAATTTTCCCACTATAAAAATGTCAATAAATTCTAATCTCGAAATAAGTATTAATTAACAACATTCAAATTTATGAAATTAAAACAGTTTACGGTCATGTTATGGCCAAAAAGCATTTCTGATAAAAATATTTTTTTAATGAAATTATCTTTCTTTTTTTACATCATTTGTAGCTTTCAACTAATAGCTTCAAATAGTTTTTCTCAAAATAAAGTAACCTTAGATATACAAAATGGTTCTTTAGAATCAATTATAAATAAAATAGAAGAACAAACACTGTATAGTTTTGTATTCAATAATGACGATATAAATATTCAACAAAAGTTTAACATTAAGGTTTATGAAGAAGATCTCAATGAAACAATTGATGCACTTTTTAAAACATCAACAATTAAATATAAAATCAAAAACAATCTTGTTGTTCTTTCTAAAGTAAAAAAACAAACTGAAAAATTCACAATTAGCGGTACAATCTCCGATGCTGAAACTAACGAAACACTTATTGGTGTTAGCATTTACTTTCCAGAAATAAACGCTGGAGTAACTACAAATGAGTATGGTTTTTACTCCATTACGCTCCCTGAAGGAGACTATACTGTTTCTATTAGTTACTTAGGTTTTACAACTATTGAAGAAAAAATATCGTTAACACAAAATATTCAAAAAAATTATAGTCTTGTTCCTGAAAGTGATAATCTCGATGAAGTTGTAATTACATCAAATAAACAAAAAACTAATATCAGGAAGCCTGAAATGAGTGTGAGTAAGCTTTCTATAAGTACCATCAAAAAAATGCCTGTGGTTATGGGTGAAGTTGATATTATAAAATCTGCGCTCCAATTACCTGGAGTTACCAATGCTGGTGAAGGTACTGCGGGTTTTAATGTTAGAGGTGGTGCAAGTGATCAAAATTTAATTTTATTAGATGAAGCAACCGTTTTTAATACATCTCATTTATTTGGATTCTTTTCTGTTTTTAATTCAGATGTTATTAAAGATTTAAAATTATACAAAGGAGGTATTCCTGCTAATTATGGTGGTAGAGTTTCTTCTGTTTTAGATATTTATCAAAAAGAAGGGAATAGCAAAGATTATAATTTTTCAGGAGGAATTGGTTTAGTTTCCGCTCGTTTATTAGCTGAAGGCCCAATAGTTAAAGATAAAAGTTCTTTTGTAGTAGCTGGTAGAGGTTCTTACGGGCATTTATTTTTAAAACTAGCTAATGATCCTAATTCAGCATATTTCTATGATTTAAATACTAAACTTAACTATAAAATAAACGATAATAACAATGTATTTATGTCTGGATATTTTGGCCGTGATGTTTTTGATGTAGGTTCTTTAGTAAAAAACACTTACGGAAATGCTCTATTAAACTTAAGGTGGAATCATATATTTTCAAATAAGTTATTTTCTAATGCTTCAGCAATTTATAGTGATTATTACTACGGACTAACATTAGATTTTGTTGGTATAAACTGGGATTCTGGTATAAAAAACTACAACTTTAAATACGATTTAAAACATTATTTATCAAATAAATTGACTTTAAATTATGGGTTCAATAGTGTCTATTATGACTTTAATCCAGGTACTATAAAACCAACTGATGATTCATCGGGTGTAAATGCAGATCAGTTAGCAAAAAAATATGCTTTTGAGCCTTCTCTATATGTGAGTGCTGAACATAAACTTTCTGATAAACTGGCTATAAATTATGGACTTCGTTACAGTATGTTTTACAGGCTTGGTAATCAAGAAATAAATACGTATGCTGATAACCAAGCAGTCGTTTTTAATAATGATTTACAAATTTATGAAAGCGCAACCCCTACTGGAACGGTAAAATATGGAAAAAATGAAACCATATCAAAATTCAATAATTTAGAACCAAGATTAGCAATTTCTTATGCACTAAATAGAGAGCAATCTATAAAGGCTAGTTATAACAGAATGTCTCAATACATTCATTTAATATCGAACACGTCGTCTGCCACTCCTCTTGATGTTTGGGCTCCAAGTGGTAAATTTATTAAACCACAATTATTAGATCAATATGCTTTAGGGTATTTTAGAAATTTCAAAGATGGTGATTATTCATTAGAAGCTGAAACTTACTTTAAAAAAGGGAAAAACAGAATTGATTATATTGATGGTGCTGATCTAATTGCAAATGACGCTATTGAACAAGTAATTTTAAATGGAGAAACTAGAGCGTATGGTTTTGAATTGCTTTTGAAAAAAAACACAGGAAAATTAAATGGTTGGCTTTCTTATACACTTTCAAGATCTGAACAAAGAACTCCTGGAAGAACTCCTCTAGAAACAGGAATTAATAACGGAGAATGGTATAAAGCTGGTTACGATAAGTTACATAACCTTTCGGCTACCGCAGCTTATGAGTTTAATCCAAAATGGTCTTTTGGAGGAATTTTCACCTATCAAACAGGAAAATCGGCCACCTTTCCAAATGGACAATATGAATACCAAGGAATCAACATTCCTAGTTACGGATCAAGAAATAAAAATAATTTACCCGCATATCATCATTTAGATGTATCAGCTACCTATACTCCAAAACCTAACAAGAAAAAAGGTTGGCAAAGTGAATGGGTTTTTAGTATCTACAATCTATATGCTAGAAAAAATGCAGCTTCAATTTCTTTCGGACAAAATACAGACACTGGTATAAATGAAGCGACAAAGCTTTCCATTTTTGGTATTGTACCAGGTATATCTTATAATTTTAAATTTTAAAAGTAAAAAATAATGAAAAAAATATTGTTTTTAATTATCATATCTATATTAACAAGTTGTGAAGAAGTGGTAGATGTAGATTTAAATACAGCACCACCAAGATTAGTAATAGAAGCATCCATTGATTGGATAAAAGGAACCGCTGGAAATGAACAAACTATAAAATTGATAACAACTTCAGAGTATTACAATACTACTTCCCCTGTTGTTTCAGGAGCTACGGTTTTCGTAACCAATAGTACTGGAGATGTCTTTGATTTTATTGAAGCTCCGGATTCTGGTGAATATGTTTGCTCTAATTTTGTTCCTGTATTAAATGAAACATATACATTAAACATAGAAAATAATGGAGAGTTTTATACAGCTACAGAAAAATTAATTTCAGCGCCTAATATTGAAGATAATATTGAACAGAAAAACGATGGTGGTTTTAGTCAAGATGAAATAGAAATAAAATTCTTTTATCAAGATGATGGATCAGTAGACAATTATTATCTAGAAAGTTTTGAAAGTGATATAACTCCCTTTCCTGAATATTCTGCCGCTTCTGATGAATTATTTCAAGGAAACCAAATGTTTGGATTATTTAGCAATGAGGATACTGCTGTAGGAGACAATATTGCTATAAAACTCTATGGTATTTCAAATAGATACTATGAATATATGACCAAACTATTAGAAGCTGCAGATAGTGGCGGGCTTTTTGGAACCATATCTTCAACTATTAGAGGGAACATAATTAACCAAACAAATAGTTCTAATTATGCGTTAGGTTATTTTAGACTTTCTGAAGTAGATACTAAATCATATGTAGTTCAATAATAATTGTCATCAAAAGACACTATAAACACTAGAGTACATCTATAAACAGCATTAAAATTAGATTAATCGCTGATTAAATTACTATTAAATAATGCTAAAATTAATCAGAATTATGTTTTGAAAAAATTGAGTATAAAAATATTTTACCTAAACATAATACACTTTTTAAAATTTAAAAATGAATTCAAAATTCAATAATTATCAATTTGAAACCAATATAAAGTCCATTTATCAAATATTTTGGATAACATATGATCTATTAATTATATCTCCAGATGTGGAGTTAAATTTTAACATTGAAAAACCACATAGTCCTTTATCTATTATAAGCTCAAATTTGTCATTTTCTCAAATTCAATCAATTTTTATTGAAAATCAAATCCAATATAATCAAATTCAACATCCTTGAATATTTTGAAGAGTAGTTAATATTTTTCATTAAGCATGAATTCTAAAATTTCGGCTTAGGAGTTTTAAAATCTTTCAAAAAACCGATAGACTTACAGTTTATCGGTTTTTTTACTTTCTATGTATTTTAAACAAATTTATTAAGAGTCTAAAAGTTCTTAGCATCTTGATAAGCATAAAATTTTAGCCAAGATAACTTCAAAAAACTATGTAATTCTTTAGTCCTCCAAAGTTCTTTCTCTATGCTCAACTGCCCATTCTACCATAACATCTAACACACTATGAAATGTATTTCCTGATTCAGTTAACTCATACTCTACTGTAACAGGAGTTGTATCATAAACGGTTCGTTTTACAATTCCGTTGATTTCTAAATCTTTTAATTCTTTAGACAACATTCTTGGGGAAATTTTATCAATATTCCGTTCTAATTCCTTAAAACGCTTTTTTCCATACATTAAACTTCCAATTATAGGTAATTTCCATTTTCCATTAATTACGTTTAATGTATCATTAAGTGCTAATATATATTGCACCGAACATCTTTTGACCTCTTCTATTTGAGTTATTGCTTCCATTTTGTTTTTTATTATTACTATACTAAAGTATATCAGTAACAAAAAGTATATCACTTACTTTTATATAGCAAATATACGTATTTTTGTACAATAATTATAAAACAAATAAAATGAGCTTATTAGAAGATCTAAATTGGCGTTATGCTACTAAAAAAATGAACGGGAATATTATTCCTCAAGAAAAATTAGAATACATATTAGAGGCAGCAAGATTAGCCCCTTCTTCTTCAGGATTACAACCATATCAAATATTTGTAATATCTAATAAGGATTTACAAGAAAAAATAAAATCTATTGCTTTCGATCAAAGTCAAATCATAGATGCTTCACATTTACTGGTTTTTGCTGCTTGGGATGGCTATACTTTAGAAAAAATTGAAGAAGTTTTCAATAGAACTATGGAAGAAAGATGTCTTCCTAATGAAACAATGGATGCTTACAAAAAACAACTTTGGAGCATGTACGAACCTCTCGAACAAGCATGGCATGCAAACCACGCAGCAAAACAAACCTATATTTCATTAGGAATGGCAATTGCTGCTGCTGCTGAACAAAAAGTAGATGCCACACCCATGGAAGGTTTTTTACCTCCACAATTAGATGAATTATTAGGCTTAAACAAATTAGGATTAAAAAGTAGTTTGATACTTGCTTTAGGCTATAGAGATGAAGCAAACGATTGGTTAGTAAATATGAAAAAGGTACGCACACCAAAAGAGCAATTTATTACTGAAATTAAATAAACAGTTATGAAAGGAAATACATTAATCACAGGTGTAACGGGTAATTTAGGTAGATTGGTACTAAACAACCTTCTAGAAGAATATTCTTCAGATCAGCAGCTATCTATATTAGTTAGAGATATTAATAAAGCAACCGATTTTAAAAACATAGGAATAACAGTTTATGTTGGCGATTATAATAACTACGACAGTTTAGTATCAGCATTTAAAAATATTGACAATCTTTATTTTGTATCGGGTAATGATATTGTTAACAGAACAAAACAACACGAAAATGTAATAGGAGCGGCAAAAGAAGCAGGTGTAAAGCATGTAGTTTATACTAGTTTTATTCGTGAAAACGAAACTGAAACCTCTCCTATTGCTAGGATAGCACACTCACATTTGAAAACAGAAAATTGGTTGAAAAATTCTGGTATAGATTATACCATTTTAAAACATACCATTTACGCAGATTTTATTCCGATGTTTTTAGGTGAAAATTTTTTAGAAACAGGTATTGCTTATTTACCAGCGGGAGAAGGAAAAAATTCTTTTGTCACTCGTAATGATATGGCAGAAGTTGGTGCAAAAATTCTTACTTCATTAGAAGCTCATAAAAATAAAGAATACAATATAGTAAATGAAAATACCATTAGTTTTAGAGATATAGTCTCTCAAATATCTGAAATTACTGGTAAGCCAATTCAATACATTTCACCAACACAACTAGAGTATATAGAGACATTAACAAAATCTGGAGTTCCTAAAGACTACATTGGCATGTTTACTGGTTTTGCTGAAGCTTTTAAACAAGAAGAATTTATAAAAACAGGAACAACTATTCAATCATTAATAGGCAGAAAACCAACAAGTATAAATGAATTTTTAACTCAAGTATATCAAAAATAATTAAAATAACAACCATGAAAAATACATTAAAAACCTTAGCATTTGGAGTAATTGGAATATTAGTATTATCATTTACAACAATGAAAACAGAGAAAAAAAATATTAAAATAGAAAGTAGTAAGGTAGTTTGGAAAGGGTACAAAGTAACAGGCTCACACGAAGGCACCATTACTTTAAAATCTGGCTCGTTATCTTTTGAAAAAGAAAAACTAACAGGAGGAGAATTTGTAATAGATATGACCACTATTGCTTCCACAGATTTATCTGGAGAATACAAAGGAAAACTAGAAGGTCATTTAAAGTCGGACGATTTTTTTGGTGTAGAAAAATTTCCTACTGCTACTTTAATTTTTACAAATGTAAAAGCTAAAGGAAAGAATTCATATACTATAACTGCAGATTTAACGATTAAAGGAAAAACAAATCCTGTTTCTTTTGAGATTTCTATTTATGGAAACAAAGCAACTACCTCTTTAAAAGTTGACAGAACAAAGTATGATGTAAAATATGGTTCTACTAGCTTTTTTGATGGCTTAAAAGATAAAGCCATTTATGATGAATTTGATTTAGTTGCAGATTTAGAATTCTAAAACCAATTTTTACTGTCTTATTGAGTCTATTCTAAAATTCTATCTAACCAATAGTTCTAGATTACGCTCGATAAGACAGTAAATTAATAATGATTTTAACCAAATGAAGCGTTCACAGTTTTTAAATTTATTAGGATTAGCTTCTATCAATATAAGTATGAATTCTTTAAACGATTTAAAAAAAATATCAGATACATTTCCGCTTTCCCAAAGAATGCCTGTACTCTTTTTAGGACACGGAAGCCCAATGAACGGTATAGAAGAAAATCAATTTACTAATGGTTTTCAGAGCATTTCAAAAACATTACCAAAACCAAATGCTATTATTTGTATCTCTGCACATTGGTTTACAAAAGGCACAAAAGTTACAGCAATGAAATTGCCTAAAACCATTCACGATTTTGGAGGTTTTCCTCAAGAATTATATGAACAACAATATCCTGCTAAAGGAAATCCTGAATTAGCAATAGAAACTAAAAACCTCCTGCACCCTACCCTTGTAGAATTAGATGAAAAATGGGGTTTAGATTATGGTAGTTGGACGGTGTTAAAACATTTGTTTCCGAATGCTGATATTCCAGTAATACAGCTAAGTATAGATTATACTAAAGATACAAATTACCATTTTGAATTAGCTAAACAATTAAATTCTTTAAGGGATAAAGGAATTTTAATTATTGGTAGTGGAAACATTATTCATAATTTAGGTTTAGTAGATTGGAAAAATTTTAATAAAGATAACTATGGTTATGATTGGGCAATTGAAGCTAGAGAAACTATTAATAATTATTTAATAAATGGTGATTATAAGCCTTTAATTAAATATCAAAACCAGTCAAAAGCATTTCAATTAGCAATTCCAACACCAGACCACTATTTGCCTCTAATTTACACTTTAGGACTGCAACAAAATAAAGAAAGCATTCGCCTTTTTAACGATAAATTACTTGCGGGCTCTTTAAGTATGACTTCATTAAAAATAGAGTAATTAAAAATAAAACAGCTACTTTTTAAGCACTCGTAATCATCTAATTTCATAACTGTTAATAAAACTGATCTTATTTAACATTTTATTAACTTCGTTTAGTTCGGTTTGTTCCGAACTAAAGTTATTTTTGTTCTATAAATTTAAAAAAAATGAGCGCCACAATATGTAAGCAAAAGCAAAATTTAGTAGAAAGATTGGGTGTTTTGCTTGAAAACAAAGAACAATTAGCTCCTGTTGCAGCACGAATCTTATCTTATATTATACTCACAGGAAAAGTAGGGACTACATTCGAAGACTTAGTAACCCATTTATGTGCAAGTAAAAGCACAATTTCTACACATTTAAATCATCTGCAAAACTTAAAGAAGATTTTGTATTTCACAAAACCTGGAGATAGAAAAAAATATTTCACAATTAATCAAGATAATATTATTCAAAGCATTGATAATATGATGGAATCTTGGTTGGATCAAAAAGATTTGCATTTAGAAATTAAGGCTTATAAAGTAAATGCAAATAGTGTAGCGAAAGATGAAGCTTCAAAGTTTGATTTAGATTTTCACGATAACTATATCAAATTTTTAAATGAAGCTACCAAATCAATTTCAGAATTAAGAACAAAAATCATAGAAAACAACAATAAAATTTAACCTTAAATAATGATAAAGATTAACCAATATGTAATGTTAGTATTAAGCTTAAGTATTTTACTAATATCAAGTTGTGCTGATAAACAACAAAATAAACAAGCAGCACAAAGACCACCAGCCACTTTCCCTGTTTCTCATGTACAAAATAAAACAGTAACAGGGTTTGAAACCTATCCTACAAATATTGAAGGTGTTATTAACAGTGATGTAAGAGCAAAAGTATCTGGATACATTCAAAAAGTATTTGTAGATGAAGGTCAAAAAGTTAGAAAAGGTCAAACTTTATTTAAACTGGAAACACAATCATTAAGTCAAGATGCAGGAGCAGCAAAAGCAAGAGTAAATGTAGCTCAGGTAGAAATAGACAAACTGGTTCCATTAGTAGAAAAAGGTATTATTAGCAATGTTCAGCTAGAAACAGCAAAAGCTAATCTGGCACAAGCAAAAGCTAATTATAATAGTGTTGCAGCAAATATCGGGTATGCCACTGTTAAAAGCCCTATAGATGGTTATGTGGGAGCTATTCCATTTAGAGAAGGGTCGCTTGTGAGTCCAAGTGATGAAACTCCTTTAACAACAGTGAGTGACATTAAACAAGTCTATGCTTTTTTCACAATGAATGAAGCGAAGTACTTAGATTTTATCCAGAATACTAAAGGAAAAAATTTAGAAGAGAAGATTAATAATTTCCCAAGAGTCGATTTAATACTAGCAAATGGAAAAACGTATCCTCAAAAAGGAAAAATTGAAACGAGCACTGGGCAAATAAATCAAAACACTGGTACTGTAAGTTTTAGGGCTGTTTTTGACAACCCAAACCAATTACTTACAAATGGTAACAGCGGTAAAATTCAAATACCTGTTACTTATGAAAATATGCTTGTTGTGCCTCAAGGAGCAACATATGAACAACAAGGGAAAATAATTATTTTTAAACTAGGAGAAGATAATAAAGTAAGCTCTTCAATAATAAATGTTAAAGCAAGTGTAGACAATCTTTACATCGTAGAATCTGGCTTAAAAGCTGGTGATAAAATTGTTGTGGAAGGTGTTGGAAAACTACGTAACGATACAGCTATTACCCCACAAGAAGTAGCTTTTGATAGCATTATTCAACCTATTAAAGTATTGTTTAAGAATTAGAAAACTATAAGTTATGTTAAAAACATTCATTGAAAGACCTGTACTTTCTACAGTTATTTCTATTATTATATTACTACTTGGGTTTATAAGTATTACGAGTTTACCCATAGAACAATATCCAGATATTGCACCTCCTACG
The DNA here is from genome assembly GCF_008124875.1 of Tenacibaculum adriaticum. Lineage (GTDB taxonomy): Bacteria > Bacteroidota > Bacteroidia > Flavobacteriales > Flavobacteriaceae > Polaribacter > Polaribacter adriaticus. The sequence continues at coordinate 337,810 of NZ_VNIA01000003.1, read as the reverse complement.
ATTAAGGTTACAGCAAATTATCCTGGAGCCAATGCTGAAACGGTTTTAGAAAGTGTTATCATTCCTATTGAAGAGCAAATCAATGGTGTAGAAGGAATGACTTATATTACTTCAACAGCTTCTAATAATGGTACAGCTGACATCACTGTTTATTTTGATCAAAATATGAATGCCGATGTTGCGGCTGTAAATGTTCAAAACCGTGTAGCACGTGCCAATCCATTATTGCCACAAGAGGTAATTCAAACAGGAGTAACGACACAAAAACAAGAAACGAGCGCCTTAATGTTCTTATCGCTGTATTCAGAAAATAAAGATTATGATGCTACTTTTATTCAAAATTACTTAAGAATTAATGTGATTCCTGCCTTGCAACGTATTAACGGAGTTGGAGATGTTAGTGTGTTTTCTCAGCAAGATTATGCTATGCGTATTTGGTTAAATCCAGAAAAATTAGCGGCATATAATTTAATTCCTTCTGATATTTCTGCTGCACTTAAAGAGCAAAATTTAGAAGCTGCTGCAGGATCTCTTGGTGAAAATAATGGTGAAGCATTTTCATATGTTTTAAAGTATAGCGGCCGATTTAAAGAAGAAAAGCAATACGGTGATATTATTGTAAAAGCACTTGGAAACGGAGAATTTTTACGTTTAAACGATGTTGCAACTATTGAACTGGATGCACAATCGTATTCTTCTAATGCTATGAGTTTAGGGCATCCGGCTGTATTTATGGGAGTTTTCCAAACAAAAGGCTCTAATGCACAAGAAATTATAGAAAACATTAAAATTACTTTAGATAGTGTTAAAAAGGATTTACCAAAAGGATTGGATATTTTTATTCCGTACGATACAAGTCTGTTTTTAACAGCCTCTATAGATAAAGTAGTTAGCACATTATTAGAAGCCTTTTTACTGGTATTTATCGTGGTATTTATCTTCTTACAAGATTTCCGTTCTACATTAATTCCTGCAATAGCAGTTCCAGTTTCTATCATAGGAACCTTTTTCTTCCTAAATGTATTCGGATATTCAATTAACTTACTAACGTTATTTGCGCTTGTTCTTGCCATTGGTATTGTGGTAGATGATGCCATTGTGGTTGTAGAAGCAGTACACTCCAAAATGGATGCAGGAGAAAAGAACCCTAAAAGTGCAACGGTAAAAGCAATGAGCGAAATATCAGGAGCTATTGTTTCTATTACTTTGGTAATGGCTGCTGTATTCATTCCAGTAACCTTTGTAACTGGGCCAACAGGTGTGTTTTACAAACAATTTGGAGTTACTTTAATTATCGCTATTTTAATATCGGCAGTTAACGCCCTAACGTTAAGTCCTGCTTTATGTGCATTATTGTTAAAAACACATACAGATGGTGAGGAATTAAAAAGCAAAAGCCCAATACAACGTTTTTACACACTTTTTAACCGCGGATTTAATGCAACGATAGAGAAATATGGAAACTCACTTCAATTTTTATACAAAAGAAAATGGGTGCCAGCTTTATTATTAGTTTTAGCTATTGTGGGAATTTTTTGGGCTTCTAAAACAACTCCTACTGGATTTGTGCCTAATGAAGATAGAGGAATTATTTTTGCGAATATAGAATTACCTGTGGGTGCGTCTTTAGATAGAACCAACGAAGTAACAAAAGAGTTATATGAAAAAGTAAATAATTTACCAGGAGTTATAGGTGTATCTTTTATTAAAGGACGAAGCTTAATTAGTGGTGCGGGTACAAACTATGGTTTTGGAATTATAAAACTTGCCGATTGGAAAGATCGTGAAGATCCATCTTTGTCAACTCAAGCTATTACAGGTAAGTTATTTGGTATTGTTGGCTCTATTCCAAAAGCAAATATTATTTTCTTTTCGCCACCAAGTATTCGAGGGTTTGGTAACTCTGCAGGTTTTGAGGTGAATTTATTGGATAAATTTGGAGGTAAATTTACAGACTTAGACAAAGTGAATCAAGAGTTTGCAGGAGCTTTAATGCAGCATCCTGAAATTCAATATGCACAATCTTCTTTCAACACTAAATATCCACAATATGAAATGGATGTCAATGTCCCTTTAGCGAAAGAGAAAGGAGTGCCAATAAACAGTATTTTCTCTACATTACAAGGTTATATAGGAGGTGTTTATGCCTCAGATTTTTCACGCTTCGGAAAACAATTCCGTGTGTATATTCAATCTTTACCAGAAGATAGAGCCGACGTAGAAGCGTTAAACAGTATGTATGTTAGAACAGACAGTGGGGAAATGACACCTATTACACAGTTTGTAAACTTAAAACGAGTATATGGTCCACAGTCGGTAACACGTTTTAACCTATTTAATTCTACAACTATTACAGGTGCTACAAATTCAGGTTTTAGTACAGGTGATGCCATTAGAGTCATTGAAGAAGAAGTCGCAAAATTACCAAGTAACTACACAGTTGCATATTCTGGTTTAACACGTGAGGAAGTAAATGCAGGAAACCAAACAACCTTTATTTTTATACTTAGCATTCTTTTTGTTTACTTTTTATTAAGTGCACAATATGAAAGTTATGTTTTACCACTAGCAGTTGTGCTTTCAATTCCTTTTGGAGTTTTTGGAGCCTATATAAGCACGAAGTTTTCAGGACTGGAAAACAATATTTATTTTCAAATTGCCCTGATTATGCTTATTGGTTTGCTTGCTAAAAATGCAATTTTAATTGTAGAATTCGCATCACAACGTCGTAGAAGAGGTGAATCTATTGTAAATGCAGCTATTGACGGAGCAAAAGCACGTTTACGTCCTATTTTAATGACCTCTTTTGCCTTTATTTTAGGATTAATGCCTCTTGTGCTCGCAAAAGGAGTTGGTGCCGAAGGAAACAGGTCTATTGGTACAGGTGCCGCTGGAGGAATGTTAATAGGAACTATTCTAGGAGTATTTGTAATTCCAATATTATTTATTCTATTCCAATGGCTACAAGAAAAAATGACTGGAGCTCCAGTCCCAAAAATAATTAATGAAGACAACGCATTAGAAAACTAGAACAATGAAAAAAAATAAAATATATAGTTTATTACTAATTATAAGTATTCCAATGCTATTAACATCTTGTTTTTCGGCAAAAGAATATGTAAGACCAGAAGTAATAAATCAAGAGCAATATTTTACAAGCAGTATTTCTAAAGACAGTTTATCTATGGCTCAAGTGCCTTGGAAAGAAATGTTTACAGACCCTGTATTGCAAGGTTATATTGAAGAGGCATTGACTAATAATATAGATATTAGAGTCGCTTTACAGCAAATAGTAGCAGCCGAAGCTTATCTTAAACAAGGTAAAGCAGGGTATTTTCCAACTTTAAATGGAAGCGCAAAATATACGCATCAAGAAAATTCTGAAAACAGCCAGTTTGGAAGCGCTTTCCCTTCGTTAGATTCCTACGAATTAGCAGGTAATTTATCTTGGGAAGCAGATATTTGGGGTAAAATAAGAAGCAATAAACGTGCTTATAATGCATCGTACTTACAGACTGTTGCAGCACATAAAGCAGTTAAAACTGAACTCATAGCTCAAGTATCAACGATTTATTATCAATTACTTTCTACTGATGAGCAAATAAAAATCACTGAAGAAACCATAGGGAATAGAGAAAAAAGTTTAGAGACTACAACTGCTTTAAAAGATGCTGGAAATGTTACCGAAGTTGGTGTAAAACAAACAGAAGCTCAATTGTATACTGCTCAGGCCATTTTAATCGATTTAAAAATTCAAGAGCGTTTGCTTGAAAACACAATGTCTATTTTGTTGGGGAAAGTGCCAGAAAATATAAATAGAAGTACTCTAGAAAGTCAAGTTATAGCAACAGATTTAAACACCGGTGTGCCATCTCAATTATTGAGCAATAGACCAGATCTTATGGCCGCAGAATATAAATTAATGCAAGCTTTTGAACTAACAAATGTCGCTAGAAGTAATTTTTATCCGTCACTTACTTTATCTGCTTCAGGAGGACTTCAAAGTTTAGATTTTGACAATTTTTTTAATACAAATTCTCTATTTGCAACTTTAGTTGGTGGTTTAACTCAGCCTATTTTTAACGGTAGAAAAATTAAAACGCAATACGAAGTGTCTCAAGCACAGCAAGAACAGGCGCGGTTACAATTTAAACAAGCCTTTTTAGTAGCAAGCAAAGAAGTTTCAGATGCTTTGTTTACGTATCAATCTGTAACCGAAAAAATTGAAGTGAAACAAAAGGAATATAACGCTTATAATTTAGCCAGCGAATATTCAACAGAATTATTAAACAATGGATATGCTAACTATTTAGAAGTTTTAGTTGCTCAAGAAAATGCTTTAAACTCTAGGTTAAGTTTAATATCTATTAAATACAATCAGTTAAAATCTGTTGTGGATTTATACAAAGCACTAGGTGGGGGTTGGCAATAATTTTTAGCGTTATAAACATTAAAAATGATCAATAAAAGGTTTCTTTTAGAATGCTCCATTACTAAATTTTTAAAATTTGGAAGTAAATCTTTTACTTTGGATGAGCTTTCAAAAGACTTGGGAATTTCTAAAAAGACTATTTATAAATATTTTAAAAACAAAGAAGATCTTGTCTCAAATAGTATTTTATTTTTAATAGAAAATTATACAGAAGAATATACAGAAGCAATTGATAAAATTGAAGATCCTATTGAAAAAATCATAGTAATTTATAAAATAGGCTTAAAATATTTAGAATATTTTAAGCCTTCTTTTTTGTTTGGTTTAAAGAAATATTATCCCAAAGCCAATGCCCTTTTTGAAAATTTTAAAACAGAAATTGTTTTAGAAACAGTCCATCAATTTTTAATAGAAGCACGGAAAATAGGATATATAAGAGAAAACATTGATCTAAAATTGGTCTGTGAATTATACTTTTTAAGAATGGAAAATGTTCTCTTTCAAAACAAAAATCTTTTTGATGAGCATAGTTTAGACACATTACTTCAGCATATAATAATAAATAATTTAAGAGGCATTACAACTTCAAAGTATTCAAACCCTTATTTTTAACAACTATTTAATTAACCAGAAGAAAATTAGAAGTTAAAATATTTTTATAACTTGTATATTTACATACTGACTTAAGTTTTAATTTTTTTATAAGATACTCCTATATTTCTTGGGTGTTACTCCAAAACTTCTTTTAAATGCTGCACTAAAATGTGTTGCATTTTTATACCCTATTTCTTCTGCAACTTCATATACTGGTATTTGAGTACTTCTTAATAATTCTTTTGCTTTAATCATCTTTTCGTTGAAAAAATATTCAGAAACTGTTTTACCAAAAACTCTTTTAAAATCGTTTTTCAAAACCTGTTCGTTTAATAAAAACTCTCTTGACAATTGTTTTAATGAAAAATTGTCATGCAAATTGTCTTTCAAAAATTGTTTTAATAAATACAGCTTTTTAATTGTTTTGTCTTTATAATCCTCTACAAAGTCTATTTTAAACTTTTTATAATTATCAATTTGAAATGCTAAAAGTTCTAACACTTTAGCTTCTAAAAATATTTTTCTAGACAGTCCTTTTAAAGTAATATTTTGTAAATTATTTAAAATAGATAACAGTTCATCTGTAATGGGTATTATAAGACTATCATCCGTAAATTTTTTAAAATTAAAATCTTCTGGTAAACCTTGTTTATATAAAAATTCCCGTGTCATTTTAATTTGAATTTCATTTAAAGGTTTATTTCCAGAAATTTTCACAGCACCTTTATAAGAATCTAAACTTACCATATAAGATTCTTGATTTTCGTATAAAATGTCCTCTGCTGCTTCATTCATCGAAGCGATTTTCTCTCCTTCTAATAAAAAAGAAAGTTTAATTGCATCTTCTACTCCTTTAAAATAAACGAGATAATCTTTACTTAGCGTATATCTATAAATTGCTATCTCAACTCCTTCAAAAGTGATTTCTATTATATTTCCTTCTCCAAATTTTGGTAATAAACAAAACTCTTTATAGAAAACTCCTTCATCAATAGATGATTGTTTTTTCTTTGAAATACACTCTACAAATGTCTGATTTAGCTGAGCTAAATCTAATATTCCACAATTTTCGATATCACGTCTTTTTTTATCCAAATCACGTCATTTTTTTAGTAATAAGCTTTTCTAAATTTGCAACAAATTTATTTAGACTAAATACAAATAACAAATCTAATGATTAAAAATTTAATATTATTTATAGTTATATTATTCTCTTCTGGAATAACTTTCGGACAAAGAGGAGATTTAAAAGGAAGTGTTGTTACTAAAAATAACGAACCTATTACAAGCGCGAATATTTCAATTTTAAAAACAGGTAAAGGAACAACTACAAACACATCGGGTGAATATTTAATTAAAAATATTAAAGCTGGAACTTATAATTTAAAAGTGTCTTTTATAGGTTATTTAACAAAAGAAATTTCTTTTATAATTAAAGCTGACGAAACTACTTCTTTACCTCAAATCACTTTACAAGAAGATGAAGAACAATTAAATGAAGTGTTGGTTAATGGACATAAAAATCCATATGTTATAAAAAAAGCATCTTCAAGTTTACGTTTAAAAACACCAATCAAACAATTACCACAAAACGTACAAATTGTTAGTAGTGAATTACTAGAAAATCAAATGGTAACTAATATTTTAGAAGGTGCTTTTAGAAATGTAAGTGGAGTTAGTAATATTGAACACTGGGGAGCTTTTGCAAGAATTAACATGAGAGGCTTTAGATTACCAGCTTTCAGAAACGGAGTAAATATTCAAGATTCTTGGGGACCTTTATCCGAAGATATGTTTATGGTTGACCGCATTGAATTCGTAAAAGGTCCATCAGGATTTATGATGGCTGCAGGTGAACCTGGAGGTTTTTACAATGTGGTAACTAAAAAGCCTACTGAACAAAAAACAGCAAATATCTCTTTAATGGCTGGAAGCTATGATACGTATAGAGCAGCTGTTGATTTAGGTGGAAGCTTAACAGACGATAAGCGCTTTTTATCTCGTTTAAACGTTATGTATCAACATACTGGAAGTCACAGAGACTTTGAAGACTCAGAAAGATACGGTATAGCCCCTTCTTTATCTTATAAAATTAGCGATAAAACAACTTTCTTAACTGAGTTTTCATACCAAAACTTAGACATGATTCAAGGGGCTGCCTATGTTTTCGCTCCAGTATCTAGAGGTTATGCAAGTTTAGATAGAAACTTTACCATGATTGATAAAAATTTTCCGAGTACTAAAATTAAAGAGGTTAGTATATTAAATAAACTCTCACATCAATTTAATGAAAACTGGTCTATTGAAGCTCAATATGTTGCGATGAATTTCCAACAAGAGGGAGCTACTCCTTGGACTTATTCTATTGATGAAAATGGTAATGCAGATCGTTGGATAAATATAGGGGATGCTATTTCCACTGGAGAATATTTTCAAATCTACACAAATGGTAAATTCAATACAGGTGGGGTAGAACATAATATTTTAGCTGGTTTTGATTTTACTGAAAAGGAATATATAGCAGATTTTAGTCAGGCGGCTTCTATTGATGTTATAACTCCATTTAACACATTTGATCCTGTTTATGGAAACGCTGTATATCCTACTTTTGACAGAAGTCTTCCTCTAGAGCAAAGAAAATCATATGGTTACGGAAACAACATCCGTTCTTTTTATGCACAAGATGAGTTAAAATTTTTAGATAATAAAATCAGACTTACTTTAGCAGGTCGTCATACCCAATTAACACCACAAGGCAGTGAAACTGTGAATAAATTTACTCCTCGTGTTGGTTTAAGTGCAGATATTACAAACCAAATTACTGTATATGGTTTATATGACCAATCATTCTTAGCTGAATCTGCGGCTTTGTTTTCAGGAGAAACTCCAAAACCTGTTGAAGGAACTATTTATGAAGGTGGTTTTAAAACAAGTTTCTTTGATGGTAAACTTCAAGCAGCCTTATCAGCATATTTAATTACCAAAAATAATCTTGCTACCACAGATTATGACAATCCTCAAACAGATGAAGATGGAAATATAACTTCATACCCTTTTTCAGTACAATTAGGAGAAGTACAATCAAAAGGATTTGAATTTGACTTACAAGGACAAATTACCGATGAGTTAGGTATAGTATTAAACTATGCAAACACTAACGTTGAAATTACAGAAGACACTAACCCTGATTTAATTGGTAACAAAATAGCTGGGCATGCTAAGCATATGACAAACGGTTGGGTAAACTACAACTTTAACAAAAATACAGCTTTAAAAGGCTTTGGATTATCATTAGGATACCAATATCAAATAGACAGATCTTCTTGGGCTTGGGGGACAGACAATGAAACCGATTTACCAGACTATTTTAGATTAGATGGTGGAATCAACTGGAAAAATGACACATGGAGAATTGGGCTTAACATTAATAATATTTTAGACGAATATTTATACTCTGGTGCAAATTATGGTAGCTATTTATATTGGCAATCTGAACCAGGTATAAATGGTAGATTATCTGTTTCATATAAATTTTAATATTAAATGCAAATCCTTGCTGCTTTAATTAGCAGTGAGGATTTTAAAATAAAGAATCATGAAGAAATCAATTTTAACAATTTTATTAGCGCTGTTTGCTACCATGCAAACTTTTGCTCATTTTTTATGGATTGAAACCAGTCCTACAGGAAAAATAAATAGAGAGCAAGAAATTAGAGTTTATTTTGGTGAATATAATTATGATGTTATTGAGAAAGTGGATGGAGAGGCTTTTCCAAAAGTGAAAGATTTCACACTTTGGGTTGTAGATCCTTCTGGCACTAAAACAGAGTTAAAAACAACAGCTTTTGAAGAATATTATTCAACAAAATTTACGCCTACCAAAAAAGGAACGTACACTGTTCTTCTAAATAACAATAAAATCGATGTTGTTGATTATACCCAATACGATTTCGGGATTTTTAAAACTCATTATCATTCTGTAACAAAAATTCAGGTTGGAGGTAAAAACCAAGATACTGTTGCTTCTAACAATGAAGGAATTACAGTAAAGCACGTTTCTGATTCTCCTAAAGAAGTTAAGCTTCAGGTTTTATATAAAAACAAACCTTTAGCCAAAAACGAAGTTAAAGTATTTATCTCAGATCTTTGGTCTAAAACATTGCATACAGATGATAACGGATTTGTATCTTTTAAACTCCCTTGGAAAACAAAATATATTATTGAAACAACCATCAAAGAAGAAGTTCCTGGAAAATATAAAGGTGAAGATTATCAGTTTATTTGGCATTGTGTAACCTATAGCATTAATCAATAACCAATTCATTAGTAATTTGAATTTTTCAAAAACAACTCTGAAATAAAACTTCAGAGTTGTTCCAGTTAAAAAAAGAGCATGATTTCAACAATTTTACTTGTATTATTTTTAGGCTTTTATGTGTTGTATAGCACTTCAAAAAAGGTTACTATTGATCCCCATTTTAGAATTGAGAATATAATTCAACAAAACACAAAAACAGCAAAATTAATAGGCTTAGTTTTCTTGTTAATTACTCTTTATTTAATGATACAAATTTTAGGAGTAGCATCTGGAACACTCATTTTTTTTATTGCTTTAATGACCATTGGAAGCATAATTATTTTACTCGCTCCATTAAAATACATTACCTATAAAAATCTAGCTTTATTCTTTGTATTATCAATTTGTATCGAGTTTTTACTATTTTAATTATGCCTGCAAACAAAAAATATTTATCATCTAACTGGCAACGTTTTTCTAAAATTTCTGCTGGCTTTTTAGGAGCGTATCTCGTAACTATTTCATTTCACTTGGCGCTATCTATATGGATAGATCGTGTAAATGTAATTATCACTTCTTCTTTTACTGGTTTTATGCTTTGGATCGCATTAATGATTATCGCTTTTCTCTCAAAAAATGGTTGGAAAATCTGGATGGTGTACCTCTTATTAACAATTTTATTTTCCATTATTACTTATTTAGGTAAACTATATAATCCTATCAACTTATAACTATGAAAAACAGAACTTATAATATTCTTTTTCATACGCACACTGTTAGCGGAATTGTTATTAGTGTTGTATTATATATTATCTTTTTTGCCGGATCTTTTTCATTTTTTAGAGATGAAATTGTGAATTGGGAGCGAAATCATACCGTACAAACTACGGACGATATGATACTCGACTTTGACAGTGCTTTAGATACTCTTGGAAAGCAATATAATTTATATGGAAGAGATGTAGAACTTAAAAAATATAATATAGAACAACGAGTTGGTGTTTATTTATCCGCTTCAAAAGATTCTTTGACCCCTAAAGAATCTAATACTTCCTCTTACCTATCTTTAGATACAAAAGAATTAACAACTCATACATATATTAATTCATATACATTAGGCGAATTTTTATATCGTTTACATTTTTTAGCACAAGTCCCCTATCCTATCGGATATTATTTATCTGGTTTTATTGCTTTATTTTTCTTATTTGCTATTGTTACTGGAGTTTTGGTTCATTGGAAAAAAATAGTCTCAAATTTTTATCTATTTCGACCAATGGCTAAGCTCAAAACGTTATGGACAGATGCACATACTTCATTAGGTATGATTGAGCTTCCATTTCAATTTGTATATGCTGTTACGGGGGCATTCTTTATGATAAAAATTATCTTAATTGCACCAACGGTTTCATTCCTTTATGATGGAAATCAAACAAAATTTTATGAAGATTTGGGTTATACGCATCCGCATTATGATTTTGCAAACGAAAAAATCCCCTCTAATTTTAGTGTTAATTCGTTTGTGGATAAAACCAAAGACCTATGGAATGATTTTGAGGTTATAGAAATACATATTTTTAACTACGGAGATGCTAATATGCATGTATTAGTGAACGGTCATCTAAATTATAAAACAAAATTTAACGGAACAGGAGAAGCTATTTACAAAGTGAGTAATGGCGAACTTGTTTCTAAAAAAGACCCAACTCTAAAAATCTCTTATTTAGAGAGTGTAAAGAATATTTTATATCGAATTCACTATGGAGATTATGGTGGGTATGTTTTAAAATTATTTAGTTTTTTATTAGGTATTATTTCTTGCTTTGTTATTATTTCTGGAGTTATGATTTGGTTGGTAGCCAGAGATAAAAAGAATATTCCTGAAAGGAAAAGACGTTTTAATGAGCGGGTGGTAAGAATTTATTTAGCAATTTGCTTAAGTATGTATCCTATTACGGCTTTATCTTTTATCGCTGTAAAAGTTTTTCAACCTGTGAGCCAGTCATTTATTTATAGTTTTTATTTTATTGGTTGGTTGTTATTAACTGTTTTTTTTATCTTAAAAAAGGACCATAATTTTACGAACAAATACAACTTGCTATTAGGTAGCATTTTTGGCTTATTAGTTCCTATCACAAACGGATTAACTACAGGAAATTGGATTTGGAAAACATTTGCTAATCAACAACATCAAATTTTATTTGTTGATCTATTTTGGCTTTTTTTAGCCTCAGCCACTTTGTATGTTTATTTTAAGTTAACCAAAAAGTATAATAATAAGGTTTAAAACTCTACTAGCTTTCAATTTTCTTAATAAACTCATCTTTATAATTCAATCCTATTGGTATCCATTTTTTATCAATAATAATTCGATTACGCTGTACCGAATGAATATATTTAAGTGAAATTATATACGATTTATGAACTCTAATAAAGTTTGATTTTCCTAATTTTTCTTCAAAACTTTTCAAACTACTTAGGGTTAAAATAGGTTTGTCTTTGTCTGTATAAATTTTGATGTAATCTTTTAATCCTTCAATATATTTTATGTCAGATAAATTTATTTTTAAGTTTTCATAATCAGATTTAACAAAAATAAACTGAGGAGTTACTCCTTCTTTAACAACAGGAAGTTGTTCTTCTTGTTTTAAGCTTAATAAATTTTGAGCTCTTGTTGTTGCTTTTAAAAACCGGTGAAAAGGTATAGGTTTTACTAAATAATCTATCGCATTTAAATTAAACCCTTCAACTGCATAATGAGAATAGGCCGTGGTAAAAATAAACATTGGCTTGTAATCTAAAGATTTTATAAAATCAATTCCAGAAAAGTCAGGCATTTCAATATCTGTAAATATTAAATCAATTTTGTGATTTTGAAGTACTGTTGTAGCATCAAATCCGCTAGAGCAAGAAGCTACTAAGTCTAAAAATGATATTTTAGATATAAAATCTTCTAATAACTCAATTGCTAGTGGCTCATCATCTATAATTATACACTTCATACATGGTCTTTTTTTAATTTTATAATTAAATTTACTTCATACGATTTTTTATCTCTCTGAATCTCTAATGTATGTGAGTCTGGATATAATAATTTCAATCTGTTTTTAATATTTTCTAAACCAATTCCTGAGTTTTCATCATCCTTCTTTTGGTAGGAAACAGTATTAAAAACATATAAATTTAATTTTTCGTTTTCAACAGTTATCTTAATTCTTATATTGGTTTTTCCTGTAAAATCAGTTCCGTATTTAAATGCATTTTCTATAAATGATATTAATAAAAGAGGTTCTATTTTATAATTTAAATCTCCATGAATGTTAACTCTTACTCCACTAGAGTCTTTTAACCTAAGTAGCTGTAGAGAAATATAGTTTTTAATATGTGTAATTTCTCTTTGCAATGAAACCGTATTTTTATTGGCCTCATATATCATATACCGCATTAATTCTGAAAGAGTAACAATTGCAACAGTAGTATCGTCTGATTTTTTATTTGCTAAGGAGTAGATACTATTTAATGAATTGAATAAAAAATGAGGATTAAGTTGCGCTTTTAAAAAAGACAATTCGGATGTGATTTTTTGTGACTCAACTAAAACTTTTTGTTTTTCCATTTTATACCACTCAGAGACTAATCGAATACTGGTGCTTAACGCAAAAAACAATAATAATAATGGAAATGCAGGAAAAAAAAGTTTAAAATCCATTCCTGGTTTTCTTTTTTTTAAATCTATATCTATTGTATTTGGTATTTTTCTGAAATCTGGTATTTTATGAAAAAAGGGAGATTCTTTGGGATGAGGAATTAATGGTTCAATAAAATAAATAAACACTAAAATAAAACCAATTGATAAAATAATGTATGATACAATCTTCTTATTAAGAAGTAATTTTGGCACAAAAAAAGAATAATTTATGTAAAAAATTCCTATATAAATAGAGGTTCTCATGTAAAAATCATTAGGTACGAAACCTAACCTAAAAAAAAAATGTGTGGCAGTAATTCCTGAAAAAACTACCCATATTAGTATATGAATAATTAAAGCAGGTGTATTTTTAAAAAAAGTAATCAATCTATTCATTATTTAAAGGCTAAATTACAAGAGAAGGTTCTTAAATGAACCTTAACAAAATGTTGTTTTTATCATAAAAAAACAAGGTTTAAATTCTTCAGGACACCTAAATAACTTAACCTTGTTTTTATATAAATAACAAATAATACTTAATATTTAAAAATTAATCATCTTCGTTTTCTAATTCATCTGGTCTAAATTCCCATACATCATCAAAATAATAACTACCACTTCTACCCATTAAAACGTATGCACTAGTAGCAAATGTGAATGCTGATGCATTTTGTCTTGCTGAGCCTTCAAAAGCTGGTAGTTCTTCCCATGTATCGGTTGATGGGGTATACTCCCAACTTTCTGTGGTTATCGAACCTGATACTCCTGTTGTTATATATCCTTTACCATTGATGGAAAACCCTACTCCACTGCTTAATAAAATTTCATAATCGTCATCATCATCATCGTCGTCGTCTAAGTCAGACAACCTTGTCCATATACTCCCATCAAAAGAATAAAAATCTTCCTCATAAGAACCGTTATGAATTCCTAAACCTATATAAGCTATATTATCTATAGTAAAAACAGAAGCGTCTTTACGTTTTTGACCGCCAAAACCAACAACTTGTTCCCAAGTATCTGTAGTCGTATTATATTTCCAGAAATCTTTTTGCTCGCTACCATCATAACCGGTACCAATATATCCATCATTATTTAACGAAAACCCTATTGCTCCATATCTTGCTGTTCCTCCAAAATCAGCTTTTTGTGTCCAGCTATCAGTATCAGGATTATACTCCCAAAAGTCATTTAACTCATCTTCACCATCATATCCAGTTCCTAAATAACCTTTTCCATCTATTGAAAACCCTACCGCTCCACTTCTTGCTATTCCTGGAAAATCGGCTTTTTTGGTCCAATAATCATCTTCTGAATTATACTCCCATGTATCTGACAAATAATCATCTCCATCATAACCTGTTACAAGATAACCATTGGTTCCTATGGTAAAACTTACGGCATTTGCCCTTGAATCACCATCAAAAATTGAACTTTCTACCCAATTTCCAAATTCATCATCATCATCATCACCATTACATGCTGTTATTGATATAAATAATATTATTATTATTAATTGAATACTGCTTTTTTTTATTAAATTCATTTTTCTATTTGTTTTATTTAATTACAACTAATTACATATGAAGCATTTAACCTCATAATTATTTTAAAGCTTGTCAAATATATTTTCACCCAAATAGAAAATAACTCAAAATAGACAAACTATCTATTTATATAGATTTACAAGTTAAAAATGTCGACAAATGCTTATTAAGCTTCTTTTATAGTATTTAACATTTTTTTTACAAGGTTATCTATAAAATAAGGTTGTTTATATATTTTACGATTGAAAGCAAGTGCTCTCTTAGATATTTTTGAAAAAAAATAAAATGAGATTACTATTTTTTGGCATTCTATGTGCCTTTTGTTGCATGTCCTGTTCTTCAGATGAAATTAAAAGTTATTCTGTTGGAAGTGATTTTATAGAGAATGATATTCAAGTAAGAGTAATTGATACATTTTCTATAAAAACAGGCACTTTTAAATTAGATTCTTTAGTAACATCTAGTACAAGCCGTATTTTATTAGGAAGTCTATCAGATGAAAATTTGGGGCATTTAACAGCTAAATCTTTTCTTCAATTAACAACCTCTACTTTTTCGATTGATTCTGATGCTGTTTATGATTCTATTGGAATGATTTTAAATTATGACACTTATTATTATGGTGATACTACAAAAATACAAACCTATAAATTACATCGAATTATAGAAACCGTAAAACCAGAAGAAGGTGATGATTTTTACAATACTTCTACCTTAGATTACGATTCAGCATCTTTAGGAGAACTTACTTTTACGCCAAGACCCAACAGAACCACAGATTCTTTATACATACCAATGAATAATGAATTAGGAGAAGATATTTTTAACAAAATTATGGATAATGATATTAATAATTCTGATGATTTTCTTCAATATTTTAAAGGTATAACTATCATACCAGATACCACATTAAACAGTCACATTTTAGGTTTTAATATTTCTTCAACAAAAGGTGCTGATAATAATTCTAGTATGAGATTGTATTATACGATACATGATGATGATGATGAAGATAATAGTTATTATGTGGATTTTGTTATTTCTAGTATCGCTAAACAATTTAACGCAATAGATACAGATTTATCAACTACAATAGTGGATGAGTTTGAAAATGGAGAAGAAATTAAATTGAGTGAAGATACTAACAATTTAATTTTTACTCAAGCAGGAATAGGAATTTCATCTAGGATAGAAATTCCTTCAATAAAAAAACTTTCAAATATTTCAGATACTGGTTCAGTTTTAAGTGCGGAATTAACGTTTACTCCTTTAAAAGGCAGCTACGATGAAAGCAAACCGCTAGAAGAATCATTATTAGTGTATATCGTAGATCATAAAAATAGAATTATAAAAGAACTTACAGATATAGATGGTAATGTTAGTTCAGCCATTTTAAACAAAAATAGTGATGAATTTGATGAAAATACCTATTACAGTATTGATTTAAGTGGATATGTAGAAGAAATTTTATACTCAGATTACGATTTAAACTATGCCCTTATGATTCAGTTTGGTGATTATAATAAGACAGTTAACGATTTGGTTATTGAGAATGATAAAAATGCAAATAACGAAGTGAAATTAACCGTAAAATATTTAAACTATTAATTAAAATGCTAAAACAAAAATTATTTTTACTATTAATTAGTACAGCAAATATTTTAGTTGCACAAAACAATACAAACACACCTTATTCTTTATTTGGTCTTGGTGTAGAAAATAAGACAGCTACAAGTGGTTTAACAGGTTTAGGAAACACAGGAATTGCTCAAAAAAATAAATTTGAAATAAATATTTTTAATCCTGCCAATTTAGGAAATATTGAACAAAAATCCTTTCTATATGAATTTGGATTAAACGGAACATATTCAACATTGAAAACCAATAATAATAGTGAAAATATCACTAATGGTAATTTTTCTCATATCGCTATTGCTTTTCCCATAAAAAAAGATTGGGGAGTAGGAATTGGTCTTTTACCTTATACAAAAACAGGATACACTATAGATATAGAAAATCCAATTGAAGGATCTACAGATACCTATATTACAAGAATAACCGGTACTGGCGGGTTGAGTAAATTTTATTTATCAACAGGAATTAAAGTTCTTGAAAACTTATCTCTTGGTGTAGATTTATCTTTTCTCTTTGGCTCAATAGATCAAGAAAGTAACTTATATACAAGCTCTTTTGTTTCTATTAGCGATCAAAATAATTATGGTGGCGTTAAGTTTAAAACAGGCTTTCAATACACACTTCCTACGATAAAAGGGTCTGAAACTACAATTGGAGGAACATTAGAATTACCCACATCGCTCAGCGGAACACAAACAAGAACTTCTTATAAAACTTCTTCGGGAGGTTCTTCAATAAGTATTGAAAATGAAGTTGAAAATGACCTAGATGATTTCGAGCTTCCTTTTTCTTACGGGTTAGGAATTACTTCTAAACTAAATAAAAACTTTACAACAAGTTTAGATTATAGAAAATTACTTTGGGATAAAACTAATCAACAACAAAACAATGAACGTTATGTAAATCAATCTATTTACGCTTTTGGTCTAGAATTTAAATCATCAAAAAAAAAATTAAGTTATTGGGAAAATGTAAAATATAGGGCCGGTTTTAATTATAATAGTGGATTTTTAAAAATCTCTAACCAACAAATAGATAGTTATTTTCTTTCATTAGGCTTAGGATTACCTTTAGCAAAAAATAATAAAACAACTTTAAACTTGTCTTATTCTTATGGAAAAGAAGGTACTATTGACAACCATCTTATTCAAGAGAATTTTCATAAAATTACATTAAACTTAAACTTTGTTGGTAACTGGTTTAATAAAAGAAAAATCGATTAGAATATCTAACTATTTCTTTATAGATAATTTTATATTTCATGTTACAAATTATATAAAATCTAAAAATTGCGTATATTTTTAATTAAAAAGAACCCATAAAATATATTTTATGGGTTCTTTTTTAGATTAAATTACGTTTTTGGTTCATCCACTTCAAGCAATTCAATGATGGTAAAAACTATTCCTTTTTCATCTTCAGAAGATGTATATCTCACAATAAATTTTTTACCTGCTAGTAAATCAGATCTTAAATCAAAGGCTTCTAAAATTGAAGAAGATGCCGATTGAAATACTATTTCATTACCTTCTTCCGAAATAAATTTATATCCTTCATTTTCCGTATAACCGTTATAAGTTGCAGTTATATCCTGTTGTTGATTAAAAATTGCATTATAATTTAAATTTTCATTTAAATCTTGCTCTAATGTTGTAGCAAAACTTCCTATGCTTAAAAGCATAAATAAGATAGCTAATTTTTTTACGTTGTTTTTCATTTTGATTACTTTTTAAAATTCTTTTCTAATAATTACATTTAAATACATTTCTTTTTTTATCAAGTAAGTTCCTATTGTAGTATATTCTAGAAATGAATTGCGCAATTTTTTCCTTTCTACAAAATTATAACGTCCTAATTATTTTTATGTTTTTAATTAACTGATTTTTAACATTTTGAAAACAAAAAAAGGTTCACTATTTAGTGAACCTTTTTTTATAATTGAAAATTTTATCTTATTAATTTTTTGTATTTAATACGTTTTGGTAATAAATCTCCACCAAGTCGTTTCTTTTTATTTTCTTCATATTCAGAGAAACTTCCTTCAAAGAAATACACCTCACTATTTCCTTCAAAAGCTAAAATGTGCGTACAAATTCTATCTAAAAACCATCTATCGTGAGAAATTACTACTGCACAACCTGCAAAGTTTTCTAAACCTTCTTCTAAGGCACGAAGTGTATTTACATCTAAATCGTTGGTAGGCTCATCCAATAATAAAACGTTTCCTTCTTCTTTTAATGTCATTGCCAAATGTAAACGGTTACGTTCACCACCAGACAACGTATTTACTTTCTTATTTTGCTCGCTACCAGAGAAATTAAAACGACTTAAATATGCACGAGAATTTACTTGCTTTCCGCCCATCATTACTAAATCTTGTCCGTCTGAAAAGTTTTCCCAAATAGATTTTTCAGGATCTATATTAGAATGACTTTGATCTACATAGGCAATTTTAGCAGTTTCCCCCACCTTAAATGTTCCACTGTCAGGTGTTTCTTCTCCCATAATCATTTTAAAAATTGTGGTTTTACCAGCACCATTTGGACCAATAATACCCACAATTCCCGCTTGCGGAAGATTAAACTCTAAATTTTCATATAATAATTTATCTCCAAAAGCTTTCGAAACACCTTTTGCTTCAATAACATTAGTTCCTAAACGAGGTCCGTTAGGAATATAGATTTCTAATTTTTCATCAACTTGCTTTTGGTCTTGACTCATTAATTTGTCATAGTTCTTCAAACGTGCTTTTTGCTTTGTTTGACGACCTTTCGCTCCTTGACGCACCCATTCTAACTCTCGTTCTAATGTCTTTTGACGTTTCGATGCTGTTTTGCTTTCTTGCGCCATTCTTTGAGATTTTTGGTCTAACCAAGAAGAATAGTTTCCTTTCCATGGAATTCCTTCACCTCTGTCTAACTCTAAAATCCAACCTGCAACATTGTCTAAGAAATATCTATCGTGTGTTACGGCAATTACAGTTCCTTTATATTGTGCTAAATGATGTTCTAACCAATGTACAGATTCAGCATCTAAATGGTTAGTAGGCTCATCTAATAATAAAATTTCTGGTTCTTGTAATAATAATCTACATAAAGCTACTCGACGACGCTCTCCTCCAGAAAGCACACCAATTTTTTTCTCAGAGTCTGGTGTACGCAAAGCATCCATGGCAATTTCTAACTTGGTGTCTAATTCCCATGCATTAGAAGCATCTATTTGGTCTTGTAATTCAGCTTGACGCGCCATTAACTTATCCATTTTATCTGCATCAGAATACACTTCTTCTAAACCAAACATATCGTTGATTTTGTTGTATTCATCTAAAATTGCAACTGTTTCTGCAGCTCCTTCTTTTACAACTTCTAAAACTGTTTTATTCTCATCTAATTGAGGTTCTTGTTCTAAATACCCAACTTTATATCCTGGAGAAAAAGTAACGTCTCCCTGAAAATTTTTATCAACACCTGCAATAATCTTTAATAGGGTAGACTTACCTGATCCGTTAAGACCTAAAATACCAATTTTTGCTCCGTAGAAAAAACTTAAATAAATATCTTTTAAAACCTGTTTCCCAGTACTTTGATAGGTTTTAGAAACCTTATTCATGGAAAAAATTACTTTCTTATCATCACTCATTTTAATCTATGTTTATTTAAAATTACACACGTCCTTTTAGCGCATTAAAAACCCAGGCGTTAGCAAAAAATCCTAATCCAACAGCTCCAAATCCATAGCCCGCAATTTCATCGTATTTAAATACTGCTAATGCTACAAGAAGCACTCCCATTATGATCATTACTAAAGTTGCATAACCTAAAACTGTATTTTTATTCATTGCCATATAATTATTGTTTTTGGGCGCACCCACTAAGGTGGTCAGTCTTTCGGCAATCGCACTCTAAGAGCTCCAAAAAATGCCTCAATACTTTGCGCAAATTGAACTGCAAATATCGATAATTATTTAGACTTATCAAGGTTAAGAATACCACATAAAAAAATCCTGTTAAAAACAGGATTTTTTATTTTCATTCTTTTGTTTAAGACTTTATAAAGTCGCCGCCAACCTACATCCTTGATCTATTGCTCTTTTAGCATCTAATTCTGCAGCAACATCTGCACCTCCAATTACATGAACATTTTGTCCTTTAGCTTGTAAAGGCTCAAACAATTCTTTAAAAGGCATTTGCCCTGCACATATTACAACATTATCAACAGGCAATACTTTTTGCTCTTCGTTTTGAGTATAATGTAACCCTTCATCATCTATCTTCGTATATTGAACTTCGTTGATAAACTGAACGTTTTTTTTCTTTAAAGTCGTTCTATGAATCCAGCCTGTAGTCTTTCCTAGGTTTCCACCAAACTTTCCTTTACTACGTTTAAACATAAAAATTTCTCTTGGTGATGGATGGATCTTCGATTTTATCCCTTCTATTCCACTTCTTGCTTCCATAGATTTATCAATTCCCCATTCCTGTAACCAAGCATCAATATTTTGAGAAGTACTTTCGCCTTCGTGTGCTAAATACTCAGAAACATCAAAACCAATTCCTCCAGCTCCTATGACCGCTACACGTTTTCCTACTGGTTTTTTTAATTTCAAAACATCAATATAACTTAATACTTTTTCATTCTCTATCCCTTCAATTCTAGGAGTTCTTGGGGTTATTCCTGTCGCTAAAATAATTTCATCAAAATTATCCATAGCCAACTCATCTGCAGAAACTATTGTATTTAATTTCACTTTTACATTATGAAGTTCTAATTGCTTCTTAAAGTATCTAATAGTTTCATAGAATTCTTCTTTCCCTGGAATTTGTTTCGCTATGTTAAACTGACCTCCTACTTCTTTATTTCCATCAAACAAAGTAACAATATGTCCTCTTTGTGCTGCTACTGTTGAAGCTGCTAATCCGGCTGGACCAGCTCCAACAACTGCAATTTTTTTCTTCTTTTCTGTTGGAAGGTAATTTAATTCTGTTTCATGACACGCTCTTGGGTTTACCAAACAGCTAGCTACTTTTTGTTCAAAAACATGGTCTAAACATGCCTGATTACAAGCAATACAAGTATTAATTTCATCATCTTTTTCGTCTTTTGCTTTGTTAACCCATTCTGGATCTGCTAAAAACGGACGCGCCATAGAAATCATATCTGCATGACCATCTGCCAACACTTTTTCCGCAGTTTCAGGCATATTAATTCTATTAGAAGTTACCAACGGAATTGATACTTCTTCTTTCATCTTTTGTGTTACCCAAGTAAACGCTGCTCTCGGTACTGAAGTTGCTATTGTCGGGATTCTAGCTTCATGCCAACCAATTCCTGTATTAATAATCGTTGCTCCTGCCTTTTCTATTTCCTTACCTAACTGAACTACTTCTTCCCATGAACTTCCATTTTCTACTAAATCTAACATTGATAAACGATAGATAATAATGAAATCCTTTCCAACAGCTTCTCTGGTTTGTTTCACCAATTCTATAGGCAAACGCATTCTGTTTTCATAACTTCCTCCCCAAGCATCATCACGATGATTGGTTCTCTTTGCTATAAATTGATTGATTAAATATCCTTCAGAACCCATAATTTCTACACCATCATACCCCGCTTCCTTTGAAAGTATAGCAGAATTCACAAAATCTTTTACAGTTCTTTTAATTCCTGATTCTTTTAATTTGAATGGCTTAAAAGGTGTTATTGGAGATTTTATTGCTGATGCTGAAACGTTTAACGGATGATACCCGTAACGCCCTGCATGTAAAATCTGCATACATATTTTACCCCCCTCTTTATGTACTGCATCTGTAATTACCTTATGATGCTGCGCATGCTTTTTAGTACTCATTCTTGCAGAGAAAGGGGCTGTCCAACCTTGCACATTAGGAGATATTCCTCCAGTAACAATTAAGCCCACACCACCGCGCGCTCGTTCTGCATAAAAAGCTGCAATTTTTTCGTATCCACCTTTCTCTTCTTCAAGGCCTGTATGCATAGACCCCATTAAAACTCTGTTTTTCAAAGTAGTAAAACCTAAATCTAAGGGTTCAAAAATATGTTTGTATTTACTCATCGTTTCTTAGTTTTTGTAGAATTATTATGCATGCATAATAATTTGCAAGATACAATATTTACTAAATAAAAACCTCGTAAAAATTACGAGGTTTCTTTCAATCTTACTGTCCTTTTAAAGGAACTTCAATCATTAACAGTTCTGAATACTCATTTGCTTTAATATTAAAGCTATTAGTTTCATAAATTGCAATGGCATCACGAGAATTTAAATTATCATTTTCAACAGAAATATTTCCTGCAATATTCATTAAATAAACTCCATGATGTTGGGATTTTAGATGATATACAAACTCTTTATCTTTGTCTACATCTATTCTTGATATTAATGCGTCTTGATGAATTTTTAATCCGCCGTTTTCATCATCAAAAGAACTAACTACTATTTGTTGTTTGTTTTTTCTTTCTTCCGAAGGAAAAAACTTTTGATCATATCTTGGTGTTACTCCATTTTTATTTGGCACAATCCATATTTGAAACAAGCTTAAATGTTCATTTGAAGATCCGTTTACTTCAGAATGAAAAACGCCAGTTCCTGCAGACATAACTTGCACTTCATTTGGCTTTACAAATAACCAATCATTCGCCATATTGTCTTTATGCTTTAATTCTCCTTTTAAAGGAATGGTTATAATTTCCATGTCTTTATGTGGATGTGTGCTAAAACCCATGCTTGGAGCAATTAAATCATCATTTAAAACACGTAATGCCCCGAATTGCATTCTACTCGGATTGTAATAATTGGCAAAACTAAAAGAATGTGTTGCTTGCAACCAACCATGATTTGCATACCCTCGTGAGGTTGCTGTGTGTTTCTCTAACTTCATTTTATCTAATTTTGTCTAATAAATCACTTAATTGTCGTGCTTCTTCTTCAGATAAATTATCTAATAAGTTTAAATTAAAAGCTTTATCAATTTCTGATAATAATAGTAATCCTTCTTCCGTAATATTTACAAAAACCACCCTTCTATCTTCCTCACAACGAATACGCTCTATTAGATTCTTATCTAGCAATTTATCCATTAAACGTGTTGCGTTAGGTGCACGCTCAATCATTCTGTCTTTAACGATTTGTACTTTAATTTTCTCACCAGCACCTCTTAAAATTCTAAGAATATTATATTGCTGTGGAGAAAGACCGTATTGCTTAAAAAAAACAATTTCTTTATTATTAATCCAATTAGCTGTAAACCTTATATTAATTATCGCTTTAACTTTTTGATTTGGAAATTTTGAATTAATGTCTTTAGCTATATCCCCCATGATATTGTAGTTTTATAAAGATTTCTCAAACTGTTTTACCGCTTCTTTTAATTGATTTAAAAAATCTTTATCCGTAATAACTTCCTTTTTAAAATTTTCATTAAAACTTGGTAATGAAAAAGTCGATTCTATTTTTGCTCCTAAAATTGGAAACGATAATTTAGCGAAATTTAGTACAGATGCTCCTCCTTTTGCTCCTGGTGACGTAGCCATTAATAAAACAGGCTTGTCTCTAAATACTTTTTTATTTTTTCTTGATGCCCAATCGAATAAATTTTTAAATGCAGCTGTATAGGTTCCATTATGTTCTGCCAACGAAACAATAAAACCATCGTAGATATCTAATTGTTCATTAAACTTTTTTGCACCAATAGGATATTCTTCTTCTTCCTCTAAATCTACACTAAAAACAGGAACTTCATAATTGTTTAAATCTAATACAATAAAAGCTGTGTCTTGCAATAAATTTCCGGCAAATGTGGCTAACTTTTTATTGATTGATGTTTTACTGGTACTCCCTCCAAAAACAGCTATTTTTTTCATTATATATCTTTTAAATTCCATACAAAGATATAAAAAATAATTTTATTTTCCATGGAAAATACATTCTAGGTAACATTTTTAATCTATTTAAATTTGTTTTAGTAATTTGTTGTTAGTAATTTTACATAAGCACTTATATAAATATTTATTTTAATTATGGATGCATTACAAGGATTTGGAGAGCTTGGTATGGGATCGCGACTAAAAAGGTTAAGTGAACATATGATGAGAGAAAGTCAATTAGTTTATGATGAGTTTAATATTGATTTTGACCCATACCTATTTCCAACATTTAAAATTATAAAAAACAAAAACGGAGTTACTAACACAGAAATAAACAACAGTTTAAAAACATCTCAACCAGCAACAACCCAGGTAATTAATAAATTATTAAAAAAAGAACTGATTATTTTAAAAGAAGATAAAACTGATAAAAGGAAGAAAATTGTTTACCTATCAAAAAAAGGAAAAGATCTTGTAAAAAATATTTCTCCCATTTGGAATAGTATAGAGCAGATAATAAAAGAATACACAACAATAACCTCAAATTCGTTAATAGAACATTTAAACATCTTAGAAGAAAAGTTTAATCAAAAAAGATTTAGTGACGCTATTATAGAACATATAAAAATGAATACAGAAAAAAACAACTTAGAAATTGTAACATATCAAGATTCTTATGCTAAGAATTTTTATGATTTAAACATAGAGTGGTTAAAAACCTATTTTTATGTAGAACCTTATGATGAAGAAGTTTTAAGTAACCCAGATAAATATATAATAAATAAAGATGGACATATCTTCTTTGCGAAGCTTAACAACGAAATTGTTGGAACCGTAGCATTAATGCCTATGGATAAAAACAATGAATTTGAATTAACTAAAATGGCTGTATCTCCAAAACATAGAGGTCATAAAATTGGTCAACAATTAATGCAAAACTGTATAGATTTTGCAAGAGAAAAAAACTATGATAAACTAATCCTATACTCTAACAAAATTTTAGAAAATGCCATTTATATATACAGAAAATATGGTTTTATTGAAATCCCTATGGAAAAAAATTCTCCTTACAAACGTGGCGATATTAAAATGAAACTGAAAATACAATAACAATTTTATTGATTTTTATGAGCTAGTTCATGTAAAAAACAAATAATTTTGTGTATATTTTTCATTTAATATGTAGATTGCGTAAAAATTTATTATGCTAAAAAAAGTACTCCTTATAATTCTTTTTATACTAAGTATAAAATCAATAAAAGCACAAGAAAGTTATAAAAAATATTCTGAACCAAATCATATAAAAAACATTCTTATTAATTACTCAAAACAGCTAGAATTAACAAAAAATCAGCATCAAAATTTTGAAAAAATTATTTTAGTGAGCAATAAAGAGCTTTCTATATTTGAGACGCCTTTAACAAAAGAGGGTGAATCTAAGTTTAATAAAATCGTAAAAGAGGAATTTATTAAAATTTATAATCTGTTAAATAAAGAGCAATTAAATAAATATAAAAGATTAAAGAAAGAAATAGAACCTTATAAAAATTATAAAATATGATTTTTAAAAATTTTATAAAGACCTTCTTTCTTGTATTATTTATTTATCATACAAATAGCTATTCACAAGGAACTTCATGTGACATTGCACAACCTTTCTGTTCAGATACAGGAATAAACTTTCAAAACACTACCGGAGTTGCATCATCAGAATTTGGTCCTGATTATGGCTGCCTTGATACACAGCCAAATCCAGCTTGGTATTATATTAAAATTGATCAATCTGGTAATTTGGATCTAAGGATTGAACAAAATTCTAGTGCAGATTTTACAGGAACAGGCTTAGATGTTGATTTTATATGTTATGGACCATTCACAGAAACCGAAATAAACACAGGTGTATGTGGAAATTTAACAGCTGTTAATACTATTGCCTGTAGTTATTCTACTGATTCTATTGAAAATTTTTCAATAAATGGCGCACAATCTGGAGAATACTATCTTTTATTGATTACAAATTATGCTAACTCAACAGGTTTTATAAAAATGGAAAACACTGATCCAAGCGGTCCATTTAGCGGTTCTACTGATTGTTCTATTGTTGCCGGAGAATTAGGATTAGACCAAGACGTTTGTAATGGTACTATTGTAACTTTAGATGCAACACCAACAACTGGAACAGCCATTTCTTTCGAATGGCAAATAGATACAGGTTCTGGCTTTAACACAATTATTGGTGAAACAAATGCAACTTTAGAAATTAATGATGATTTATCTGGTATATACAAAGTAATTATTACTGATGTAAATAACAATACTGGTAGCGACGAAGTCGTTATCACATATTTTCCAGTTCCTATAGCGAACACTGTTAATGATCTTTTATTTTGCGATGTTGATAACGACGGTTTCAACAGTTTCGATCTACAAGCCGATGTTACCCCACAAGTATTAGGAACTCAAGATCCTACTCAGTTTGAAGTGGTATATTTCTTAACGCAAGCGGATGCTGATAATAATACTACCGCAAACGCTTTATCAAATCCATATACCAATCCAACAGCCTTTAGTTCACAAGACATTTTTGTTCGTATTCATAATATTGATGCACCAAATGCTTGTTTCGACACTACTCAATTTAAACTTTCTATAACAGGGTTTCCTGAACCTTCTCAACCATTAGATTACCCTGAATGTGATGACACTGTTAGTGGAGGAGATACAGATGGTTTTTTTAATAACTTTATTTTATCAAGTAAAGACAATGAAATTTTAGGAAACTTATCGCCTACGCAATATTCCGTATCCTATCACACCACACTGGCTGGTGCACAAACAGATGCTCTTACCGATGTAATTGATAAAAACAACCCTTATCGTAACGCAATTGCAAATCAACAAACCATTTACATTCGTGTTGAAAATGTTGATAATGTTGATTGTAATGCTGTTTCTGAAAACGGAACCAATTTTGAACCCTTTAACCTAATTGTTAACCCACTACCTATTATCTCTAACAATCCTGCACAGTTAACACAATGTGATACCGATGCGGATCTTAACACAAATATTAACTTAACTCAAGCTGAAATCAATATCTCTGCAAATAATGCTAACGAAACATTTCAATACTACCCTACTCTAGCAGATGCTACTGCTGATACTAATGAAATTACCAATACCATTTCCCATCCTGCCGCTGATGGTGATTCTGTTTGGGTAAGAACCATTTCTTCTAAAGGATGCTACCGTATTTCTCAATTAGATATTATTATTTCCTTTGCAGGAGATGTTGCTTATGATCGATTGTTTGAAACCTGTGATGATTTCCTTGATGCTGATGGTAATGACACAGCTAATAATAACGATACCGACGGCATTGCTAATTTTGATGTTAGTGACGCTGAAGATGAAGTAAAAGCATTGTTTCCTATTGCGGTTCGCCCTAACTTAGATGTTTTATTCTTTGAAACATTGGCCGATAGAGATGCAGTAACCAATCAAATAACAGATTTAGTTAACTATAGAAATACGAACGTTCCTGCAACTACCCAACAACCTATTTACATTAAAATTATTAATACTATTAATAACGATTGTTCTGGTATCGGACAATTATATATTTTAACACAAACAGTACCCGAAGCCAATACGGTTACTGATATAACTTTATGTGATGATTTTGATAGTGGCAGTTTTACGGATGGAGAGAATCTAAATATCGATTTAACAACTCAAAATCCAACTATTTTGGGAACTCAAAATCCAGCAGACTATTCCGTTACTTTTTACACATCTGCTGCTGGTGCTAACGCAGGTACAAATCCAATTACCAACGACACTAATTTTAGAAACACTGCACAATCTGGTTTTACCACTGGAGATGTAAGTACACAAACCATTTATGTTCGCGTTGAAAATAACACAACTTCATGTTTTAATGATCATTTATCTTTCAATGTTGTCATAAATCCATTACCTATAATAAACAATACTATTGAGCCTTTAGAAGTTTGCGATACTGGTGCGGTAGATAATGATACTCGTAACGGACTCGAACAACAAATTGATTTAAGTGTGAAAGATGCCGAAATTTTAGACAGTAGAGATCCTGCTCAATTCGAAGTAAGCTATCATAGAACTCAACAAGACGCATTAGATGGTGTAAATGCTGTTAATAAAACTAGTTACGACAACAATCCTGCAACAACAACAATTATAAACAACCTAGGAGAAGAAACTTTATGGATTAGCCTGTTAAATACTACTACAGGATGTAGATACGGATTAAATAGCTTATTAATTAGAATTCACCCAGAACCTAATATCTTAGTTACTGATATCTCTAATTTATCTGCTTGTGATAATGATGATGATAGTGATGATACTAATGGAATCATCCAAACTATTGATCTTACCATTCAAGAACCTGATATTTTAACCAATTATCCCGCTGCTCAACATGATGATTTTACCATCACCTATCATACTACGCAAAACGGAGCTATCAATAATACTGATATTATTTCTGATACTGAAAAAATGGCTTATACAAACATCAATAACCCTCAACGAATTTTTGTTCGTGTAGAAAACAAGGATACAGGATGTATAAATGACGATACGTACTTTGATATCATCATTAACCCATTACCTGGTTTTCAAGTAACATCTCCTCAAATTCTATGTTTAAATTTAGACCCTATAACTCTCGAAGTTGAAAATCCAGATGGCGTATATACTTACCAATGGACAAAAGATACTAATCCTACAGTGGTAAGCAATACATCTGAATTAATTGTAAGTCAAGGAGGAAACTATCATGTTACCGCAACAAATACAACCACTTTGTGTACTCGTACAAGAACTATTATAGTAGAAGAATCTATTATCGCAACCATTATTGAAGAGGATATTAGCATAGTAGACGATTCTGAAAATAATACTATCACGATCAACAATCAAGACAATAATTTAGGCATTGGCAACTATGAATTTGCTTTATTAAATGAAGAAGGTTTTATTGTTAGAAATTACCAAGATGAACCAAATTTCGAAGGCTTAGAAGGTGGCGTTTATACAATTCTTGTCCGCGACAAAAACGACTGTGGGGTTGCTCAAATAGACATCTCTATTATTGAATTCCCTAAGTTCTTTACCCCCAACAACGACGGCTATAATGATACTTGGACAATTAAAGGTGCTAATTCAACATTTTACCCACAAAGTAAAATCCATATTTTTAACCGTTTTGGTAAAGTAGTTGCCGAAATACCTTTGGATGGGGAAGGATGGAACGGACTTTACAAAAGTAAAGCCCTACCTTCTAGCGATTATTGGTTTAACATCCAAATAACCGATAGAAATGGTATTACCAGAAATAGAAAAGGCCATTTCTCTTTACTCAGAAAATAGATTCATAAAATAAAAACGACACCCAATTGGGTGTCGTTTTTATTTAGGAGAATACATCCCAATTAATCTAATCCTTTGATTGAGTCTATTTGTTTTTGAAGTTTGTTAATTTTTTCAATATCTTTTTTTTGTTTAGTTAACAGCTGAATAGAATCTAATAGAACTTTATTTTTTTCTATAATTGAAAAATGATTCTTTTTAAAATAATCATTTGTTGTTTCACTTTCTTTCCAGGCTTCTCCCAATTGTTCGTATACAAAATCATTCCATCGACTTGGGTGTTTAGCATCTATCCAAACCACATCTCTATATTCACTATCTATTAAAGCTAAATCAGGTGTCGCTGCCCCGTCAAACTTGTCGGATCCTTCCCGAACTGCCGAAATAGTCCCTAAAAAGAACATACGCTTTCTACCAGCAATATTTTTAATATAGGGTCTAAACTCTACGGGCTTGTTAACACTCCAATCAAACTCTTTGCGAGATTCAATTATCTTTAAAGGCATAGCGGAAACACCTGCATAACCTTGCTTTTTTGATCCATGATCATAAAAGTACAGCCTATCAGTTCCATCAGCAGGAATGAACACACTATACGTTAAACTCGTTCTTTCATCGCCAACAGGTTCTAAACCAAACCAGTGATATAAACCACTATACGCATCTAAATTCGTATCAGTAAAATCAAAATCAGTAACAAATGGTTGCTGGTTTTGATCATCTGGTAAATTCGGAATTTTAACTGCTGTCTTCATATTCCATGGCAACGGATCACTAAACCCTCCGATAAATTTCAATGATTCTGCTTGCAAACGAGATACTTTTTCAGACAATGTATTTTGCTTAGTTAAATATGGATGATTTTTCATTTCTTCAGGAGAAATATAGGTTCCTTTCCCTATTAATATACGTTCTACATAATCATTAAAATCATGCTCTCCATTTTCAACAACCATCACTCCTCCAAAAGTTGGATATGGAAATAAAAAACCTTTCCATTTTATTAAACTCACCACTTCCACCCAAGCTCCTTTATCATTTTTCATATAAAATGTATCACTCGGCTCCAAAGTGAATAATTGAAAAATATTAAAACGTTGTACAACTGCATTATAAGTATTACGACTAAATTTTAAAGACTCTCCGATAGAAAATGTTACAGGGATTCTATTTTCACTAGAAAATCTTGGGAAGGGAGTGGTACTAGAAACTGCAAAAATTTCTTCTATATTGTCGTTAATTCCTTGCCAAACATATTTTTCTGTAGGTTGAATGGCCATCGTCCATTTATTTACAGAATCTACTCTCACTAAATGTGGTAAGGAAACATCTTTGGTTTCTCCTACAGACTCATTTGCCATAGAAAAAATATTACGCATCGGTTGAATCCTTTCGTTTTGCGTTAAAGGTAATTCACTAATTTCAATGCGATTTAGATTATTATAAACATTAAATGTTTTCATATAATCGTACATCTTATAATGCCAACCAACAACATATAAAAGACCAAAGAAAACTATTAGTGACACAAAAATTCCTATCCTTTTTCCTGCACTTGCTGTTTTTCTAAAATTTCTTATTGCAAGAAACAATACTAAAAAACTTAACAAGATTATAAAAATATACTTCCTAATAAATAATAACCCTGGTTGATAATCATCTCTTAGAACAAGTAATGTAACCAGTAGAGCAATGGCAATAATAATTACTCTGATTTTTTGCTTCGCTCCTTTTTGCCAATATCTTTTAATCATATTTTATATTTCTGATTTCCTTAAAATAGTTGTATTAAAATTCTGAATCAAGTGTAATTTGATGTTATAAAAGTCCCTTATCTTTTAATCTTTCTCTTGCACTTTTTTCTTGTTCTTTTGGGGCTTCTTCTACCTTTTTACTATTTTCTCTAACCTCAACATCATTTGTTTTTAAATCTTCAATGAAATCTTTTCCTTTTTCTATAGTATCTTGAACAATGTTTTCTAAAGAATCGGCTTGTTCATCTATGAGTTTACTAGATTTAAAAATTAAGCCAGCTATATAGGTTCCAATTAATGTTCCAGCAATCATAGAAGCAAAAAGAGAAATGGTTCCTATCTCTATTGGAATTAAAAATTGGAAAATTACCATTCCAACTAAAAATAGTATTGAAATAAACACCAAACGTAATAAGAATGACTGCTGATAAACAAATCCTTTTTTATCAGTCGCTTTCATCTGTAATTCTTTAGAATTTAATAATTTATTAAAAAATCGATAAGAAACATTTCCGGTCGATTCTCTCCAATACAGTAAAATTCCAAATAGTATAGCTGCAATAAACAGCATAAGTTCTAGTGTCATAGTTTAAATATTTTTATTAATCGTTTCAATAACCCAATCTTTCATGGAGTCATTCCAGGTTTTGTATTGTTTGTAAAACTCTTCTTTATCGTACCAATACAAAAACAACACATCTTGCGGAGCTACATTTACCAATAACTTCCAAATTAAATCCTGATGATTTGCTCTTAATGATGAATGCGGATTGTGTAAAGAGAAATACACTTCATTATCTACAATATCTTTAATTTTAGTTTGACTATCAATTTTCGATTTTTCTAAATAACGATCAACACTCATTACTTGTTTACGAGCATTAATATCGATCTTATTTAAATAACTCTTAAACAACATCTTGTCTTCTAAAATATCTTTTATTGAATGATTTACCTCTTTTAAATATTTAGAAAATACATATTTTTTGATACGCTCGTAACGTTTTAAAGTTATTTCATCTTTTAAATTACATTCAACAATTAAGTGGTCTTTTAATTTAGCCATTAATTCTGGATGTGACACCTGATACATTAAAACATCATGAATTGTATCCTCTATAGCATCTTTATAGGTGTTTTCATCTTCAAAAACCAAGATGGGTGTTAGAAAGTTACGCAATAAATAAATACCTCCAAATGCTTTTGTATAAAAAGAATCTGTAGTGAAAATTATTGGTTTTAAATCTAAATCTCTATCTCTTAAATCTCCATACTTTTTAGCAGAAGCTAACAATTGCTGATGAATCTTTTCATCTATGAAATTATTCTCTTTATTAAAAATTTCAATTAGCTTTAATTGTTCCTCTTTTGCCTTGTCTAAATCATCAATTAAACGAAAACTAACCTCAACATCTGTGTATTTTAAAACATCTAAAGGATCGTAAAAAACATCTATATTTTGATCAAAATCAATACAAATTGCTGAATCTCGTGTAATATCTTGAATTTTGTCTTCATACGTCTTAAACACCAATTTCATCAATTCTCTATCATAAGAATGAAACGGATTGTACACTGGTAAACCTTTTTGAAGCGGAGTTATAATAATACAATGTGGATTGGCTTCACCATTGTTTAAATAGTGAGGATCGTTTTTTTCTTCAGATATTTCTGGGCTCCAACCAATTCCATCAATAGAAAATGATTGTAGTTTTGTTTCCGTAAAGCCCAATTTTACCAAGCATTTATTGTAACGTTCTACAAGTTTTCCACTAATTGGAATTAAGTCACTTCTATATAAATTGGCTTGCTGTAGTTTTTGCATTTAGACACTAATTTCTCTAATTATCACTAATTTTTTAACCTTGAAATTTGATTGTAATGTTTTACACTTTCTTCTATTGATAAATTCCAATCTTCTACTTTTATTGGAGAAATATTATTTTGTTTTAAAATACCAATAGCATCTTCAATTATATCTTTTAGACTTGTATACTTTGGCATTTTAAAGCCATAA
Source organism: Tenacibaculum adriaticum (assembly GCF_008124875.1). Classification (GTDB taxonomy): domain Bacteria; phylum Bacteroidota; class Bacteroidia; order Flavobacteriales; family Flavobacteriaceae; genus Polaribacter; species Polaribacter adriaticus. The sequence goes on along the minus strand of NZ_VNIA01000003.1, from coordinate 304,544 downwards.
ACTTTTTCGATAATTAAACTATTTGAGTTCCAAGAATAATTTCTCTTACCTTCTTTATATAGTTTGTTAAAAACATATCTTGGAATAAACTGATTTTCTAGTTTAGGATTAAACAAAATTATAATTTTTATCCATTTTCTCGGTTGATAATCTTGTTCTGCTGAAATAGTTATTGAATAATCATCAATATAACCAAAAACTGAAACTCCATTATCTTCAAACCCATTATAAATAAATTGTTTAAACAACTCTTTCTTTAAAGCACTCTTTTGTGCTTTTATTTTAAATTTATCTCCAAACTTATAATTTAATGTCCCTACAAATAGAGTTATAAGAGTTAATAGTATAGATAAACCAATAATCATATCTAAAAGGTCTTCAGACTTATAATTTAAGATTGCAATTGGAGCAATCATTGTTAAAGCTAACCCAAAAACAGGAAAATAATATTTAAGTAGAACCTCTTTCATTTTTAATTTAAAAAATTAATCTCTTTTCTCAAACTGTTCTCTAGCCTCCATATCAATATTTAATTGACTTACTCTCGCATCTACTTTACGTTTAAAAACAGTATCGGCAATGGTAGCCACATTATCTAAGTAACGCACTACTTCCTGTCGTCTAATTTCAGAAAAATCTAAACCTTTCATGTTTGATTTCATCAATTCTTGCAACATGTTAAACTTCGTTTCGTAATTCTGTTTAAAATATATTTCTGGTTTATCAAACCAATCTTCCTCTAAATCGAAATCTGTTAAACGCAATGAAATAGCTGACTGAATGTTACGTACATCTCTTGATGAGAAAAATGGAAAAACTTTCTGAATTTCTTTATATAAGGCTGCATAGAACAGATGATCATTGGTTTTATGTTGTTTTTCTGCCTTATCATATGCTTCTAAAACACGTTCTTCAGTTGGTTTATTAACACTACTTAAAATGTCTCCCATATTTTTAGCTAAACCTTGATCTTTCAAAAACTCATAGTCTACTGGACTTGCCATATTTACAAAATCAGGCATTGTTTTATCTAACTTTCGCCACCATAAATGATCTTGGTCTAAGAAATCGTGTTCCGTTCTCGCTCCGTCAATTTTAAAACGACCTTGTACACGAGAAATCACTGCCTTATCTAACATTTCTGGTAAGTTGGTGAATAATCCGATAGAACTATTTCCGTAATTTACTGCGTACGCTCCTTCCGTATATCGAAGGAAAACTCCAATCACTTCTTTTACACCTGCTGAAACTCCTTGAGTTGTTCGCTCTTGTAAATTGTTTTCTGCATCATCAATCGGTGCAAAAATTAGTTTCGTTGGATCTTGCATGGGTTTCATCCACTCTACCATTTTTTCAGCAGAACCTCCTTGAAATGTAGAGATTAATGTATCAGGCATTGGATGAAATAAAAACGGAATATCTAAATTATCGCAATGCTCTTTTAATCGAGTTGCAATCGCAGCAATCAACATACTTTTTCCTGTTCCTGGAATTCCATACCCCATAAACACAGGCATAAACCCACCTAATTCTTGAAACGGATTTTTCTTTGCCTCAAAATCGTAGCTTAACATACGTTCTGTTAAACGACGTGCAAAATGCTTTGCATCTCGGTTACCTACAATTTGCTCAAATTGTATTTTATTAAATTCTACACTTTTTGCAGTTCCTGCAAAAACATTATCCCAACCAGAAACAGCAAAATCACTTTTTTCTAATTTATAAGTTCTATCTAAAATTGTTTCGGTATACTCTAAACTACTTTTACGCAACTGAATTTCATCAATTAACGCTTCAAAATACACAACCGTGAAATCAATAACATCTTTATCTGACTTTATAATATCTGGATGTCCTAAATATTTATCATAATAAAACAAAATACAAGCTATTCCTTTTAATGGCGATATAAATGACACTTCTGGAATTCCTGCAAACTTCTGCTTCATTACAGATAAATCATCAGATGAATATGGTTTTAAATCGTGTAAAATTTTATAGGAGGCAGCAAATAATTGAAACGCAGTAGCTGTTTGCATTTTACTTTCAAACTCACGTTTCCCATTCGAATCTAATGCTGATTTACGTTCGTTTAAACCAGATAAACCTGACGCATCGTAAAAACTATCTTTAATCCAAATTCCTAAAGTTAGCCCTTCTTGAACTGCGTACAAAGTTTGATTTAAATACACCGGAATAGCTATGGAATCAGGTAATAATCGTTTTTTTAAGGCTAAAATAGTTTTAGAAACTGAGGTAACTTCTGATGATCCTCCTCCATTATTTGCGCGTGACAAATACAACAAAATAGATTCATCTTTCGCATTTTTATCTTTATTCTTAGCTCTTTGTCCTTGTTCCCATTGAATGCTTTTTAAATATCCGCTAGCTTCATCACGAAGCATATCTAATTCATTTTGCTTTATAGGAAAAGTTGAGTTGTGTTCCATATCTTTTTAAATATCAATTTTTAAATCTGCTACTTGTATTGGTGGTTTTGCTAATTTATTTAATACCTCAGGTGTTTTATTGTGTAGTAATTGTATAATTCTATGTGGTGCAAAAACATATTTTTGAGGAATTACATCACTCCATTTTTGCATCGTCTGTTTAGAAAAAAAACCTCCTTCTTTAAAAGTATCCCCAGAAAAAATGGCATCAATTTTAAGAGATAAAGCATACGATTCTAATGGAATTTCTTTTTTCCCAATTCCGCTTAAAACAGCATGTGTTATTTCATTTTCATCTTTTGCAAACACATTATGCAACGGACCCAAATCGATCCTTTTTATATGCTTTGGGAAAATTTTTGTTAGTTTTCTATCAATATTATAGGCCATTGTAGCTAATGGCATTTCTCTATCTGCACTTTCTTTTAAAACCTGATATAATTCTTCTTTTTGATCTTCAATACGTTTACCATCATAATCAAAATACATATAACAAACGTAAGGTCGGTTATTACTTACATCATAAAAACTCCAACTTGTCATTAAGTTAGCATTACTATTTTCTGGCGCTTCTATAATTTTACCTTGCACAAACCTGTTGAATATGTATTGCTGATTTACTGACGAATAATATACAACTGAAGATGCTTGAAATAATCTACTCTTTTTAACAGGCTCTTTTTTACGTAATAAAGTATCCAGAAATTCTACTTTTAAAGAATGAGTGTCTTGAAGCCTGTCTATATATTCATTACGCAATTCTAAGTCGTTGTGCAAATACCTAAATTCCAAGTAATTTGGAAAACCAGAATCGGTTAAATCTACTTTCATATTATCCTCTTCGTCGTACATATATTTTATACGCATTGCCTCAATAGAGTACAAAAGTAAATCACAGTATTGCTTAAAAAAAGTAAGTTCTTGATGATTACACAACTGCTGTTGTTGCACTTTAACTATCAATTCTTTTAAGACAAAATCTACCATTTTATGGTAAAATACATATTGCTCTTTTGAATCTAGAACAGCCGAATCTAAAGGTGTTACAATCTGATTTATGGACATTTTAAAATTGTCTTCAATTTACAATAGTTTGTAAACTGTAATTTTTGTTTGCTTTATTACTAACATCAACAAATACACTCACGTTAAGGATTGAGGTATTGTTGGAGCTCCTCGAAGAGAGCGACTACCGAAAGCCTGACCTTCTTTTGTTTTTCTCGAAAGAAGGTAACGCCCTCGTTATTTTAAGACAATAAATCGTCTTCGTTTGTTGCTGGTTTTGGATTGTTTGAAGGTTCTGAATCATCACCAGATGATTTATTTGCATCTGCTTTGTAATAATCTTCAAAAATCTCTTTCATATCAATACCGTAACGATCGGCAAAATTCTTTTGAATATCGATATCTTTTTCTCTTATTTCCTGTAAAGCTTCTGCATAGGTACTATAAACACCTTTCATTACTTTTTCATGGACAGGAATGTTATCCATCATTTCTTGACGAGCTTTTGCACTTGCTGTATGCATAGAGGCTAACGTTTCACCAATATGCTCGTCAGTTTTTACACCTAAATGTTCTAAAATTGCCGCAAATTCTTGATCTGTTCTCGCTTTTAAAGCAACCACATAACCATCATAATACTTTAAACGTTCTTCTGTATCTGACTTTAATTTTGCACGGTGGGTCTGTAAATTACTACGTAAAGAGGTTAATACCTTAATTGTTAAATTGTGTTTGTGCACAAAACTATCTTTACTTGCAGCCAAAGTTGTATAGGCATTTTTCAACCCTTCTAATTCTTCAACTTTTTGTTCTAACGTAGTTACTTTACCTACCGCTTGAGCATATTCTGCAGATTGCTTATCTACAATTTCTTCTAGTTCTTGACGCGCTTGCTTTAACAATGCGTATTGCTCTTCTAAACTATTTTCTACTTCTTTCTTTTTCTCTAAAGCTTTTGTATGATTTTTAGTTGCTTCTACAATTGCCGTTTGTAATTTATCTTCAACTTCTTTGATTTCTACCTCACGATTCTTTAAACGTGTAACTGCCGCTTGAGACTTGTATGAAAGTTCCCCTAATAAAGTCTGAATATCAGCACTTTCTATTCGCTCTTGAAACATCGCTTTTGCTTTGTTATCTGCTCCGCTACGAACTTTCTCTGCTTCTTTTAATGCTTCTTCTGCTTTACCAATTTTACTTTTTCTTCCCCATAAATTATTCCACCAAGTATCTGGTTTATTTTGAGCGTCTTCTAATTCAATCTTTGCACGCTCTAAAGCTTTTTGTGCATCGTCTATTACTTTTTGCTCTTCAGCATTTAGTGTCGAAAATTTCTCGAAAATAATTCCAACTTCATCTTGATAATCCGTTAAGTCTTTAATAGCATCTAAAAGCGTAGTTCTATCTTTTTCTGCCATCTGTACAACATCGTCTAATGTTGCATTTAATATTTTTTGACGTGTTTCTGGATCATCTTCTTGTGCTAATTTGGATTTCATCGTATCGATGGCTTTTCCCCAATTAACATCTACTTTTTCAGCTTTTTTGTTAGAACTAGTTTCTAATAAATCAAAATCATCAGACATATTGTTTTGTGTTTTTTTTAGTTGAACAATTTTTGGATAGGCAATTTCGTTAAAAATTTTTAATTTAAAACAAGAATCTCTTAAATATATGTAGCATTTAAACTGCTTTTGTTACAAGTTTTTCATTTTATTTGATTGATGTTTTTAAAATTAAAAACCTCTACTGGAAAATCAGTAGAGGCTTTTTCAAAAAAGAAAATATGTACAAACAACTAACTAAAACTGCACAGTTTTAGTATACTTTAAATTACTACTGAGTTTTCTTCTAATTCTTCTTCAATATTTTTATCATTAATAACAAATTGATTAGAAGTGTTTTTACCCCCACCTGCTTTTAGCGCTTTATCTCCTGCAAAGAACGTCTTGTGATCATCTCCCAAGTCAGACCCCGCCATTCTTTGATGTTTAACACAAGACACACCTTTGCGAATCTCTTGTCTTTGTATACCTTCTACATAAGCCAGCATACCTTCCTCTCCAAAATAACCTTTTGTAAGATCATTCATATGAAGCGCAGTTGTATGATACGTAGGAAGCGTAATTAAATGATGAAAAATACCCGCATCTCTTGCTCCATCTACTTGGAAAGTTCTAATTTTTTCATCGGCACGGTTACACAGTTCAGAACCATCATACATAACATCCATTAAATTTTCTCGATTATAAGCAGACACATCTTCTCCAGCCTCAAGCATTGTATCATACATTTGTTTACGGAAATTAAGGGTCCAGTTAAAAGATGGAGAATTATTATAAACAAGCTTCGCATTAGGAATTACCTGCCTTATTCTATTTACCATATGAGCAATTTGATCTACATTTGGTGTCGGAGTTTCAATCCATAATAAATCAGCTCCGTTTTGTAGACTTGTAACACAATCTAACACGACTCTATCAATATTAGATCCTTCATTGAATTTGTACAAACCGTTCGCTAATCTTACAGGTCGCACTAATTTACCTTCTCTTTTAAGCAACACTTCATTATCAGCAACATTTTCTATAGTAACTTCTTCACACTCCACAAAATTTAAATATTGAGAAGCCAAATCTCCCGGTTCTTGACTTACAGGTAATTTTTGAGTAAGACCCGCTCCTTCTGAATCTGTTCTTGCTACGATAATCCCATCATCTATTCCTAATTCTAAAAAGGCATATCTAACTGCATTTAATTTTGCTATGAAATCTTCGTGTGGTACCGTTACTTTTCCGTCTTGATGTCCACATTGTTTTGCATCAGACACTTGATTTTCTATTTGAATAGCACAAGCCCCTGCTTGAATCATTTTTTTAGCCAATAAGTACGTAGCTTCTTCATTACCAAAACCTGCATCTATATCCGCAATAATTGGTACTACATGTGTCTCAAAATTATCAATCTCTTCTTGCACATCTTCTCCATTTTCAAGTCTTCTGAATAAATCATTTAACTCAATGGCATCTGCTTGACGCAAGAAATCGTAAATTTCTTCAATAAGTGAAGGAACAGCTGTTTTTTCATGCATAGATTGATCTGGAAGCGGTCCAAACTCAGAACGCAACGCAGCAACCATCCAACCTGATAAATACAAATATTTTTTATTGGTGGTTTTGTAGTGCTTTTTTACAGAAATCATTTTTTGTTGCGCTACAAATCCATGCCAACAGCCTAATGATTGTGTATATTGAGAAGAATCTGCATCATACGCAGCCATGTCTTTTCTCATAATAGAAGCTGTATATTTAGCGATATCTAAACCGGTTTTAAAACGATTTTGCGCCACCATTCTAGCTGCATTTTGAGGATTTATAGCACCCCATGTGCTCCCATACTTTTCTTTAAGCATTTTTACAGTTTCTAATGCAGAACTATAATTACCTTGTGTTAAATTTTTCATAATTTTGTAATTGATAAAGGTTATTAATGTATTTTGATAACTCGCCCTTTAAAATGTTGCCGCATTTTAGAGGGCTTTTTTTATAGATATTTATATGCTGGTAAGGTTAAAAATTCAGTGAAACCTTCTGATAAAACTAAATCATCAAATAATTGAATCGCTAACTCAAACTTTCCATTCTTATATGCAGTTTCACCTACCAAATTCTTTATTTTGTTTATTTCTGAACTTTTATAGCCCTCGTACATTGACTGTGTAAAAGTTCTTCCGTCTTCAAGCATTACAATATTCTTTAACCACTGCCATATTTGAGTTCTAGAAATCTCTGCTGTTGCCGCATCTTCCATCAAATTGTACAAAGCTGCTGCTCCATTACCAGATAACCAGCTTTCTATATATAAAATTCCAACATTGATGTTTTTTCTAATCCCTTCTTCAGTAATTGTTCCTTTTGGCACTTCAACCAATTGTTCTTCTGTAATAGAAAGCTCTTCTCTTTTATTATTAATCTGATTTGCATTTGGCATGTGTTCATTAAAAACATCTATTGCTACTTTAACCAAACCAGGATGCGCCACCCATGTTCCGTCATGACCATTTTTTACTTCTTGTAATTTGTCGTTATAAACTTTTGCAAATGCTATCTTATTTGCTTCTTCATCATTTTTAACAGGAATTTGAGCAGCCATTCCTCCCATTGCATGAACTCCTCGTTTATGACAACGCTGAATTACCAGTAACGAATAGGCTTTCATAAAAGGTGAACTCATCGTAACCTGATCTCGATTTGGAACCACAAAGTTTTTATGATTTCTAAATTTTTTGATATATGAGAAAATATAATCCCAACGGCCACAATTTAAACCTGCCATATGATTTCTTAATTCATAAATAATTTCATCTAATTGAAAACTTGCTGTAATCGTCTCGATTAAAACTGTAGCTTTTATAGTGTTTTGAGGAACTTTTAAATAGTCTTGCGCAAAAACAAAAACATCATTCCACCAACGTGCTTCGAAATAATGCTCTAATTTTGGCAAGTAAAAATAAGTTGCAGAACCTTGTTCTAGTAAAGGTTTAATGTTATGAAAGAAATACAAACCAAAGTCAACTAAAGAAGCAGACATTTCTCTTCCGTCTATTAAAAAATGTTTCTCATTTAAATGCAAGCCTCTAGGTCGAACCAACAAAACAGCTGTTTTTTCATTCAATTGATATGTTTTATCTTTCTGTTCATTATAAAACGAAATCGATTTCGTTACAGCGTCTTTTAAATTTACTTGTCCGTCTAAAACATTTTGAATTGTTGGCGAGTTACTATCTTCAAAATCCGCCATAAACGTTTTAGCTCCAGAATTCAACGCATTAATAATCATTTTCCGTTCAACCGGACCCGTAATTTCCACCCTTCTATCTAATAAATCTTGTGGAATTGGTTTACAAACCCAATTAGATTCTCGAACCTCTTTAGTTTCTGCTGGAAAATTCGGAAAATTACCAGCATCAAAATAAGCTTGTGAAACTTTCCTTTCTTCTAATAATGATAATCTTTTAGCATCAAACTTTTCATGTAATGCATTTAAAAAGGATGTAGCTTCTTTTGTTAAAACTTCACCATAAATTGCTGGTTCAAAGCTCTTAAATATTATTTTTTTTGAAATTACATTTGTTTCCATAATTATCATTTTTAAAAATTATACTACAATAGTATAAAATATTTTTGAACGCCACAAGCGAACGTTCGCTATTTTTTGTAAAAATATTATTTTTTTATTGTTCGCTTATTATTTATACATTTGATTTATGTTGATAGAAGACGAATACATCCGCTTAATTTTCGGGTTAAAATTGAAGCAAATACGCACCGAGAAGAAGCTTTCTTTATTTGGCTTAGCGAAACTTACAGGTTTATCAAAATCGTATTTGAACGAAATTGAAAAAGGAAAAAAATATCCAAAGACAGATAAAATTATTCTTCTTTCAGAAGGTTTAGAAGTTCCGTATGATCATATGGTTTCTCTTAAGCTTGATAAAAACCTTGCCCCTATTGGTGAAATTTTACAATCAAAAATATTAAAAGAAATTCCTTTAGACCTATTCGGAATTCAAGAAAACAACTTAATAGACATTATAGCTAATGCTCCTGCAAAAGTAAATGCATTTATAAGTACCATAATTAAAATTGCACAGAATTATAATTTAACAAGAGAAAGCTTCTTTTTAGCATCACTTAGATCTTACCAAGAAGCTCATAACAACTATTTTGAAGACATTGAAGAGGATGTTGAAAAGTTTGCAAATGCTTATCACCTAGATTTAAACAAAAAAATAACTTCAACAGACCTAGAAGAAATTTTAGTTGAAGAATTTAATTATAAAATAGATACTGAAGAACTAGCAAAACACAACAACCTTAATGAGCTTCGTAATATTTTTATTCCGAAGAAAAATACCTTATTAATTAGTAAAGATATTACCGAAGCACAAAAAACATTTATTTATGCTAAAGAAATTGCTTATAATTTTTTAACTATTGAAGACAGATTATATACATTTCCTTGGATAAAATTTGAAAGCTTTGACCAAGTTTTAAACAATTTTATTGCCTCTTATTTTGCAGGAGCACTTATTATTCCTAAACAAAACCTAGTTGAAGAACTTAAAACATTCTTCGATCAAGAAAAATGGAATTCATCAACTTTTCAAAATATAATTGATAAATACAATTGTTCGGCCGAAACTTTTTACCAACGATTAACCAACATACTTCCGAAGCAGTTTTATATTAAAAACTTGTTTTTTTTACGGTTTACTCATAAATTAAACTCAGAACAGTACAAGCTAACCAAAGAGTTGCATATTACACAGCAACAAGCCCCACATGGCAATAGAAGTAACGAACATTATTGCAGACGTTGGGTGTCCCTGAATTCGATAACAGAATTAGAGCAATTAAAAAAAGAATCTGCTTTCGGAATTCAGATTTCATCGTATGAAAATTCTGATAATGAATATATAGTGCTATCCTCTGCAACATCTGATCCTTTTAAAAGAGACCAAAATAGAAGTGTTAGTATTGGCTTATTAATTTCTCCAAATTTAAAAAAGAGATTGCAGTTTGTTAAGGATAAAAATATTCCTAAAAAAATAGTCGGGGTCACTTGCGAAACCTGCTCTGTGAAAAATTGTTCCGATAGAGCTGCAGAACCTTGGCGAATACAAAAGGAACAACAAAACGAATCAATTGCCAATTCAGTTGATAAAATTATAAATACCTACACCTAATAGTATTGAAGATTTTAAGCTAATTTCTTATTTTAGCCAACGCAAACAAACAACCATGGATATTAACTTCAACAAAAACGAAGATCATAATAAATTACTTTTATCAGAACTACGTCAAAAATTAGCAAAAGTTAAACTAGGAGGTGGTGAAAATCGGATTAAAAAACACCATGAGAAAGGTAAAATGACTGCTCGTGAGCGTATTGATTATTTATTAGATCGCAAATCAAAATCCATTGAAATCGGTGCTTTTGCTGGCGAAGGTATGTACAAAGAGCATGGAGGTTGTCCATCTGGCGGAGTTGTTGTAAAAATAGGTTACGTAAAAGGAAAACAATGTATTATTGTTGCTAACGATGCTACTGTAAAAGCTGGAGCTTGGTTCCCTATCACAGGAAAAAAGAATTTACGCGCGCAAGAAATCGCGATTGAAAATAAATTACCTATTATCTATTTAGTGGATTCTGCTGGAGTTTACCTTCCAATGCAAGATGAAATTTTTCCAGATAAAGAACACTTCGGAAGAATTTTCAGAAACAATGCAGTGATGAGCAGTATGGGAATTACCCAAATTGCTGCTGTGATGGGAAGTTGTGTTGCAGGTGGAGCCTATTTGCCAATTATGAGCGATGAAGCTTTAATTGTTGACAAAACTGGAAGTATTTTTTTAGCAGGAAGCTATTTAGTAAAAGCCGCTATCGGAGAAAGTATTGACAATGAAACGTTAGGTGGCGCAACTACACATTGCGAAGTCTCTGGTGTTACTGATTATAAAGCAAAAGACGATAAAGATGCTTTAGACAGAATTAAAAGCGTCATGGATAAAATCGGTGATTTTGACAAAGCTGGTTATAACCGGGCAAGTGCATTGCCTCCCAAAAAGGACGAGAACGAGATTTTTGGCATACTCCCAAAAGCTCGCAATGAACAGTATGACATGATGGAAATCATAGAGCGTATGGTTGATAATTCTGAATTAGATGAATATAAAGCGGGCTACGGACAAACTATTATTACGGGTTATGCTCGTATTGACGGTTGGGCAGTTGGTATTGTAGCTAATCAACGTAAAATTGTAAAAACTACCAAAGCCAAAACCAAACCTAGTGAAATGCAGTTTGGTGGTGTTATCTATTCTGATTCTGCTGATAAAGCTACTCGTTTTATAGCTAATTGTAACCAAAAGAAAATTCCGTTAGTCTTTTTACAAGATGTTACAGGTTTTATGGTTGGAAGTAAATCTGAACACGGAGGAATTATTAAAGACGGAGCTAAAATGGTGAATGCTGTGAGCAACTCTGTTGTACCAAAATTTACCATTGTAATTGGTAATTCTTATGGGGCAGGGAACTATGCAATGTGTGGTAAAGCATATGATCCCCGTTTAATTGCCGCGTGGCCAAGTGCAGAGTTAGCTGTTATGAGTGGAGCATCAGCAGCAAAAGTACTACTACAAATTGAAACTGCTTCTTTAAAAAAGAAAGGCGAAGAAATTACCAAAGAAAAAGAAGAAGAATTATTTAACAAGATAAAGTCTCGTTACGACGAGCAAATTTCCCCATATTACGCCGCCGCAAGAATTTGGACAGACGGAGTTATCAACCCGTTAGATACCAGAACATGGATTTCTATGGGAATTGAAGCTGCAAATCACGCTCCAATTGAAAAGCAATTTAATTTGGGAGTTATTCAAGTTTAATTATTTTTGACATCAATTTTTAAAAAACATATTTCAGGAAATGGGAAGAGCATTCGAATTTAGGAAAGCAAGAAAAATGAAACGTTGGTCTGCAATGGCAAAAACCTTTACCAGAATTGGTAAAGATATAGTGATGGCTGTAAAAGAAGGCGGACCTAGCCCAGAAACTAATGCACGTTTACGTGCGGTAATACAAAATGCAAAGGCCGCAAACATGCCAAAAGACAATGTTGAACGCGCCATAAAAAAAGCATCCGATAAAGACACTGCTAACTATAAAGAAACACTTTTTGAAGGATATGCTCCTCACGGTATTGCCGTTGTTGTAGAAACTGCAACCGATAACAACAACAGGACTGTTGCTAATGTTCGAGCTGCTTTTAACAAGTGTAATGGAAACTTAGGAACCTCTGGTTCGGTAGTTTTTATGTTCGACCATACCTGTAACTTCAGAATTAACGAAGAAACTTTAAAGATGGATTTAGAAGAATTCGAATTAGAAATGATCGAGTTTGAAGTTGAAGAGGTATTTAAAGACGAAGACGGAATAATGATTTATGCTCCGTTTGAGCAATATGGTGCCATTCAAAAATATTTAGAAGAAAATGACTTAGAAATTCTTTCTTCTGGTTTTGAACGCATCCCTACAACAACAACTAAACTTACTGAAGAACAGCAAGAAGAAGTTGAAAAACTATTGGAAAAATTAGAAGAAGATGATGACGTGCAAAACGTGTATCATTCTATGGAAATGTAATTTTTCATTTAATAAAATCAATTAAATCCAATGCTTTAGTGCTTTGGATTTTTTTTATACATTTAACTTTCAATAACTAACCCAAGAATTTAAAACTATGATTTTTTACGGAACTAAAGGCACTCATTTAAAAAGCGATAAAGTAAGTGGAGTAAAATGTAACCACTGCGAACAGCAAACTTCTCACACCATAAGTATTTTTGGGAGATATTTTTATATTTATTGGATCCCTATTTTTCCGTTAGGTAAAAAAGGGGTTTCAGAATGTAATCATTGTAAAGTCACTTACGAACGTAAAGAGATGAGTGAACAACTTAAATTAGCTCATGATAATGTAAAAAGAACTACCAAAACTCCTATTACACATTGGATAGGGTCTCTAGTTATAGGTGCATTAATTGCATTTGGAATTTACTCTGCCAAAAAACATGATAAAGATGTAGTTAGCTATATTAATTCACCTAAAGTTAATGATATTATAGAGTATAAATCATCTGAAAAAGGATATTCTACACTAAAAATAACCAAAGTAACCGCAGATTCTGTTTTTGTTATAGCAAATTCAATGGAAATTAAAAGAAAAAGTAAGCTTTATAAAATTGATAAAGAAGTTAACTATAATGCTGAAAGATACGGAATTTCTTTACTAGAATACCAACAAGCTTTTGACGATAAAAAGTTCTTAGAAGTTGATAGATAAAAATCAACATTTATAAATTTAACAAATCCAACGTAAAAAAACGTTGGATTTTTTTTGTTTCTGTTTCAACAAATTCATCCACAAAATAAATTGCTTTTGGGATTTCATATTTAGTTAAATCATCAATAGTTGAAAAGTTAATTTTTGTTTCAACCCCCTCAATAACCAAAATTAATTTTTCTCCCAAAACAGCATCCGAAACTCCTGCCACAAAAAATCGACTGTTGATTATTTTGGATAATTTTTCTTCAATTTTTTCAGGGTGTAATTTTATCCCTCCTGAATTAATTACATTATCAAAACGTCCTAACCATTCAAATTCTGTGTCAGAAATTAATTCAACTACATCGTTTGTTATTATTAATTCATCTGCCACTTTTGGAGCTTTAATAAGTAAACAATTTCTTTGATCTTTATAAATCGTTACATCAGGTAAAGTTTGATAAAAAACAGGAGCAAAATCGAAGTTATTTAGCTTTTTAACCGCAATATGCGTGATGGTTTCGGTCATACCATAGGTGGCAAAAATTTCGGTTTTTACATCTTGAATTTTATTGATAAGATCATTAGAAACCACTCCTCCACCTACAATGAGTTTTTTTACCTTATCTAAATCATATAAAGAATTTTGCAACTGCATAGGTACCATTGCACAAAAATCATATTGCTTCTCTACAGATGAAAGTGGGTTAGAAACTGGTTCAACAACATCTAAATCCCAACCTAAAGTAAACGCTCGAACCAACATCATTTTCCCTGCTATATAGTCTATAGACAAACATAAAAGTGCAGTTGTTTTTTCAGGTAAATTGAAAAACTCACCTGTAGCCAACGCAGAGTTTTTCATGAACTCTTTTTTAAGCTGAATAGGTTTCGGTTTTCCAGTAGAACCAGAAGTCTGAACAACTATAAACTCATCTTCTGTAAACCAATCGGTTAAAAAATTCTGAGCAGAAATAGAAATTGACGATGCAAATTCTATTATTTCTTTTGAGGAAGAAAATGATACCTCATTAAGACGAAAATTTTTATGAAAGTTCTTACTCATCAGATTTTTCAAATTCTAGTAACTATCCTCGATAAGATTAAATCTATCATCTGAAGAAGATTCTAGTTTAGGTTTTTCAATTCTCCCTAACAATTTTTCTTGCCAATTTTTCCAACCATATTTCTTAGAAAAAAACAAAAGCATCAGCGGATATAAAACCAAAACAGGAAAAAACATTTCAAAACCTACAGAAGGATCTGCGCTGTCTATATACAACGCATCCGTTTGAAAAGCTGTCCAATCAGTAGTTACAAAAATGGCTGCTACAATATTATTTATTGCATGCAACCCTAAAGCTAATTCGGTTCCTTCATCCATTAACGTAACAATACCATAAAACAAACCCGTCCCTATGTAAAAAACCATAGAAATGTATCCTAATTTTTCTACTTCTGGATTTGCACCATGCAACAAGCCAAAAATTACTGAAGTTAAAATTAACGGCAACCATCTATTTTTAAACCAAGTACCAAAACCTTGCATAAAATATCCTCTAAATAATAATTCTTCAAAACTTGTTTGCAGTGGCAAAAACAATAATGAAACTACTAAAAGCGTAAAAAACGGAACAGGTTTAAAATTCCAAGTATAGGTTTCAGGAGTAAAATAAACCCCAGCCAATGTAACTACAATAGCGACTACTCCCCAAAGTAAAAATCCAGTCCAAAAACGACTCCAATCTACTTTTTTTCTACTTGTTATGAGTGTTTTAACACTTCTTTTATGAATATATTTTACCGATAAAAATAAGGCCAATAATCCACCAACAAAAGTTAGAATCATTAAAAACAAAAAAAGATTTTTATCAATTCCTAAGCTCATAAAATTATCGGAAGCAGCTCTTAAAAAATCATTGGTATCTTTAGAGTGCATTACTGCTGTAACAATTAA
This sequence comes from Tenacibaculum adriaticum, assembly GCF_008124875.1. Taxonomy (GTDB): domain Bacteria; phylum Bacteroidota; class Bacteroidia; order Flavobacteriales; family Flavobacteriaceae; genus Polaribacter; species Polaribacter adriaticus. Next base: position 289,246 of record NZ_VNIA01000003.1, on the reverse strand, counting down.
GGGTACAACACCTATTATTTGCCATCCTACAAAAACAATAAGAATTGTTACGAAATAATGATACCAATCGTTTCTTCCTTTATATGCTTGTTGAATAAAATTCATTCTTAATTCTGATTTAAATTAAAACTCCATTTTTTAGTTGTGCTATATTGCAAACAACCGTTTTGAACTTCTAACGGACTCTCGAAGTTATTTGTAAACAAACCTCCTGTTCCGAGTCCTTGCGGCATCTTACTTTGCAATGTATACGTCCATTGTGCAATAGCATTCAACCCAACATTACTTTCTAATGCCGATGTAATCCACCATCCAATACTTTGCTGTTCTGCTAATTGAATCCACTCGCTACTTCCCTTAAAACCGCCTACTAAACTTGGTTTCAAAATAATATATTGTGGTTGTATTGTTTGTAGTAAATCTTGTTTTTTTGTTACAGAAAAAACCCCAATTAATTCTTCATCTAAAGCAATTGGCAACGGTGTTTTTTCACATAAAAAAGCCATTTCTTGCCATTGACCTTGTTTTATAGGTTGCTCTATAGAGTGTAAATCGAATTCTGATAAACGAGATAGTTTCCCTAAAGCTGTTGATGGATGAAAAGCTCCATTTGCATCTACTCTTAACTCAATGTCTTTTGATGAAAATTCGTTCCGAATGTATTTTAGTAAATTAATTTCTTCCTCAAAATCAATCGCTCCTATTTTCATCTTTATGCATGAAAACCCCTCTTTAATTTTTTGTTTAATCTGAGATTTCATAAAATCTCGATCTCCCATCCAAATTAATCCATTGATAGAAATTGAATCTTTTCCTGAGGTAAAATTTGAAGGAAATAATAAAAATTGATCTTTACTTTTTAATGATAAAAAAGCTTGTTCTAAACCAAATTGAATTGAAGGGAAGTCTACCAGTTCTCCCAACAAGAAATTCAATCCTTTATTGATATTGTCACAAACCCATTGTAGCTTTTCTTCATAATCGAGACTATCGTCTACACTTAAACCGCGAAACAAACCACATTCTCCAATTCCTTGCTTACCATCATCAGACAGCATTAAAAAATAAGTTTCTTTAGTTCTTAAAACTCCTCTTGAGGTTCCGCTAGGTTGCTTAAAATTTAAAATGTATTTATGAAAAGTAGCCTTTATCAAAATTTATGTATAATTATTGCTTTTCTATAAGCGCTTTAAAATTATTTAAATAGGCTAGATTTTGCTCCTTAAACTTTGATTTAAAATAAGGAAATACACAACTCAGCAAATACTTATCGCTTTTACAAGTTGATTTATTAGTGATAATTGTAAATTCTCCATCAGAAGTAAAAACGTAGTCATCTGTCTTTAACATATTTCCCACCTTATAAAATAAGGTAACTTTTTCGTTAGGTACAAACGCTAGAATTTTTTCGTTCATCACAATTTCTTGACCATTATTTTTAATAATTATCTTATAAGTACTACCTGTTTTCCCTGGTTTTTCTTCAAGCGTGTCAATAGATTTAAATTCTGGAATCCATTCTTTTAATTTTGAAGGATCATTAAACAATGTAAAAACGTCAGCAATCGGTTTCTCTATTTTTACCTGAGTTGAATAACTTGTTTCTTTAACTATTAAACCCGTAGAGAAAAACACCACTGCTACTGTAGAAATTATTCCTAAAATAATTTTGATTGCTTTCATTTTATAATTCTATTGACGATCCTATTTCTAATAAAATCAATTCTTTTTGATCGCGTTTAAATATATCTTTTGCTGCCTGAGTATCTATTTGAATTGGAGGAAATGTATTGTAGTGACACCCTATTACTTTATCACATTCAACAAACTCACTTGCCAACATCGCATCATTAATTCCCATAGTAAAATTATCTCCAATCGGTAGAATTGATGCAGTAATTTTATTATGCATAGGAATCAATTTCATGTCCATTGTTAATGCCGTATCTCCAGCAACATAAAGAGCTTTTCCTTCTGTCTCTATTACAAAACCTCCTGGTTGTCCACCGTAAGTACCATCTGCAAAAGAAGAAGTATGAATTGCATTTACATATTTAGCTGAAAAAACATCCGTTTTAAAAGTTCCTCCATGATTTACACCATGACCTTTTAAATTTTTAGCTGTGTAATAATTTACAATCTCAAAATTAGAAATAATAGTTGCCTCTGTTCTTTCTGCAATATGTTCTACATCTAAAACATGATCTTGATGTGCATGTGTTAACAAAATATAATCAGCTTTAACTTCATCAACTTTGATATGAGCAGCCAATGGGTTTCCTGTAATAAATGGATCTATTAAAATATTTGTCCCGTTGATTTCAATACCGAAACACGCGTGACCGTAGAAAGTTATTTTCATAAGGTAAAATGATTTAGTTGTACTGCAATTTACAAAACTTGTCCCAATCCAAATAGAATCGAAAACAAAAATGTACTCAACGCCACTTTTTTAAGTTCACCGTCTAATTCAATCTCATTTTTGTTTTTAGCAACAAACAGTAAATGTTTTACTAAAGGAAAATAAGCTAAGACAAATAAAAACTGAAACGGAGAGTGAAAATGAATTACAGTATACAAAAGAGCAAATAAAAAAGAAGATCCAATAAGATAATAATGATAATATTTTGCAAATTCAGCTCCTATTTTAACTACTAATGTATTTTTACCCACTAACGCATCGTTTACTCGATCTCGCATATTGTTTAAATTTAACACCGCTGTAGATAACAAACCGATTGAAAATGCTGGTAAGAAAATGGTGAAATTAAGCTGTTTTGTATATAAAAAATAGGTTCCTACAACTGCTAACAAACCAAAGAATACAAATACGAAAATATCTCCAAAGCCACTATAACCATAAGCGGACTTACCAACGGTGTATTTAATCGCAGCAACAATAGAAGCTATTCCTAACCCAAAAAATAATAGAGAGAACAAAAAATCTTCTTTTCCGAAGGAAACATAGATTAACAATAAAGCAACTATTAATGTAAGAACTGTAGTAACAACCATAGCTCGTTTCATTTGTTTTGGAGAAATCACTCCTGATGATACCATTCTTGCTTCTCCTTTTCTGTTATCATCTGTTCCTTTTACACCATCTCCATAGTCGTTTGCGAAATTGGATAGGATTTGGAAACCTATTGTAGTTAAAATTGCTAACCAGAAAATTGAAGTTTCCCAAGGATACCATTTAGAGAATTCCATAAAGGACATTGATTGAACAGTGTAATCTATATGTAACACTCCTAAAAAACTCCCAACTATAATACCAGAAACTGATAGTGGCAATGTACGTAAGCGTGCTGCTTTAAGGTAGTTTTTAATCATTAATTATTATAAAAAACACTTTTATTACTTTCTGAAATAGCTTGTTCTAAACTAATCTTCTTGTTATTTTTTAGAGGTAAAATGAACGCATCTTTTATCCCTATTTTTTTGATATCTCTCATAAAAATTTTAGCTTGTTCTAACGATGAAAACTCTCCAATAGAATAAGTGTATAAATTTTCATTTGAAGACCTTTTAAAGTTTTTTAACTCTTCTTCAGGATAGCTATCTAAATTTAAGCCTTTGAATGCTCCAATTTGTATGGTAAAAACAAGTCTACTTTTATCTTTATTATTTTCTCTTAGCTTTTTTTCTTCCAAGTATACCCTATTAATACTGTCTACTTTTAAATCATAAAACTTCTTTTGACTTAATGTAAACTCATTAATATCTCCTTTAGATTGATATAACATAAAGCCAAGTAGAAGAATAAGCAAAGACAATATTAATATAATGAACTGTCCGTATTTTTGCTTCTTAAGGTGTTTATTGTTCTTTAATTTAATATCAATAAATCCTTGTCTTAATTCTTCATTTTTAACAGATAAATTATCTACTTCATCATACAACTTTACTAAATCTTCTCCTTCAATAAAGGGCATATTTTATGACTTTAATAGGATTATAAATTATTTGCTTCAGCAATTAACTCTGCAATATCTTTTACTTCTATTTGGGCTTCTTTTTCTTTGAATTTAACTCCATCTGTCATCATCGTATTACAATAAGGGCAGCCTGTTGCGATAATTTGAGGATTGGTTTCTAAGGCGTCTTCTGTTCTTAAAACATTTATATCCTTATCTCCTTTTTCTGGCTCTTTAAACATTTGCGCTCCTCCTGCCCCACAACATAATGCAGTAGATTTATGACGCTTCATTTCGGTCATCTTAACCCCTAAACGTCGAATTAATTCACGTGGTGTTTCATATACATCGTTTGCACGCCCCAAATAACAAGGATCGTGATAAGTTAATCGTTTTCCTTTTAAATTAACATCATCAATAGTTAATCGATTATCAGTAATTAATTTACTTATAAACTGTGTATGGTGATATACTTCGTATTTCCCACCCAATCCTGGATATTCATTTTTAAAAGTATTAAATGAATGTGGATCACACGTTACAATTGTTTTTACTTCGTAAGCATTTAAAACCTCTATGTTGGTCATTGCTTGCATTTGAAATAAAAATTCATTCCCTGCACGTTTTGCGGCATCCCCTGTTGAACTTTCTTCTGTACCCAACACTGCAAAATCAACATTAGCCATTTGTAAAATTTTCACAAATGCTCTGGTAATTTTTTTTGCTCTATCATCATAACTTCCTGCAGCTCCTACCCAAAACAACACTTCTGGTTGCTTACCTTGAGCCATCATTTCTGCCATTGTTGGTACGTTCATAATTCTTTATCGTTTAATTGTTGAACTATTTTTTTAACCTCTAGACTATGCTAGAGATGATAATTACTTACTGCTAACTAGAATAATTAATCTCTTAATTTTCGTCCTTCCAGTTTAATCTATCTTGTTGGCTATATTGCCAAGGCGCTCCATTGTTTTCGATGTTTGTCATCATCATATTCAATTCTTGTGGAGCTGCTGATTCTTCCATCACTAAATAACGACGCATATCCATAATAATAGATAGTGGGTCGATACCGATTGGACATTCTTGTACACACGCATTACAACTTGTACATGCCCACAATTCTTCTGGCGATATATAATCGTTTAATAATTGCTTTCCATCATCTTTAAACTCCCCTCCGTTAGCATCTATATTTTTACCTACTTCCTCTAAACGATCACGAGTTTTCATCATAATAGCACGAGGAGATAATTCTTTTCCTGTAAGATTCGCTGGACAAGATGAAGTACAACGACCACACTCTGTACACGTATACGCATTCATTAACTGAACCCAGTTTAAATCGGTAACATCGGATGCTCCAAACTTTTCTGGCACTTCATCCTCTGCTCCTTCTTCTGGCATCGCATATGGATCTGCATCTGGATCCATCATCATTTTTACTTCTTTGGTTACCGCTTCTAAATTTGTAAACTGTCCTTTCGGATTTAAATTTGCAAAATAAGTATTTGGAAATGCTAGTAGAATATGTAAATGCTTAGAAAAATATAAATAATTTAAGAAAATTAAAATCCCTACAATATGTAACCACCAAGCTGTTTTTTCTATTGCATGAATTGTTTCTGCTGAATATCCATCAAACCAAGGCGCAATAAATTGTGAAATTACATTACCTACACCAGCTTCTTGAAAATGAATATCTGTAGCATTCATAATTAAGAATAAAGACATTAACACCATTTCGAAGTATAAAATGATATTACCATCTTTTTTTGGCCATCCTGTCATTTCTTTATTCCAGAAACGTTTTACTTTTTCGACGTTTCTACGTAACCAGAAAATAATAACTGCTACTAATACTAAAGCCGCTAAAACTTCAAAGTTACCTATTAGAAATCCGTAAATAGCATCTCCTAAAACTGGTTGGAAGACTCGATGTGTACCAAATAACCCGTCTATAACAATTTCTAATAATTCAATATTAATTAAGATAAAACCTACGTATACAATAATATGCAAAATTCCTGATAACGGACGGCGAACCATTTTATATTGCCCAAGAGCAATTTTCGCCATATTTTTAAATCTTTCTGGCTTTCTATCATTTCTATCTATGTCTTTTCCTAATTTAATATTTCGGATAAGCTTACGAACATTCATTGTAAAATATCCGATTCCAGCAATTAAAATAAGCGCAAAAAAGATGTTTGGTAGGTATTTTTCCATTTGAAATTATCTATTAAAGAGGTTAGTCTTTTACTTGACTATTGCTTATGTTACTATTATTATTTTCTTCGCTATAAGGTTTTGGTTTCTTACCAAAAAGAGAAAAATGTACAAATCGTTTTGGATTTAACTTCATTTCTCGAAGTAATTCTTCCATTTCTTTAGAAGCATTGGTTAAATTAGTGTACATTTTCTCGTCGGTAATTAATTTACCTAGTGTACCTTTACCATCTTTTACATTTGCTAATAAAGCATTTACATTTTTCAAAGTTGTTTCTAATTTCTCAACTGTTTCACCCAAGTTAGCCTTTGTTAAATCTTCTGATACTTTTGAAAAATTTTCAGTAATCTTTTTCGTATTAGAAAGTGTAGCATCAAGATTTGACTTGTTATTTTCTAGTAAGGAGTTTACAGAAGCTAAAGTTTTACGCACGCCATTAACAGTGCTTTCTAAACCAATTATACTTCTATTTAAACTTTTTCTTGATTTTTCATCAAGCACTTTATTCAACCCTATTAATAAGGAATCAGCCCCTACCAACACATTATCAAGTTTTCCTTGTATGGGATTTAATTTTTCTCCAACTGAATCGAAAATACCTAATTCTATTTCTCCTTTTAAATAATCTCCTGAAACAGCATCCTCTCCTTCATAACTAGGAATGATTGCTAAGTTTTGGCCTCCCATTAAACCCGCTGGATAAATTTTCGCAATACTATTTTTAGAAAAACGAAAATTATTTTCTATAGATACGCGTACCAACAAATGTCCTTTTTTGTCTGTTTTAGGATTAAAAGATATCTTTTCTACCTTACCTACTTGCAACCCATTTATAGTAACAACACTTGCTTCATTTAACCCATTTATATTGTTATATTCAACATAAAAATGACGAGAACTAGGACTAAATAAATTCTGACCTTTTAAAAAATTATAACCCCAGATTCCTAGAGCAATAATTAATACCGATATAATTCCTGTTTTTAATTCCTTTGACATAATTTAGCATTACCAAAGACGAAATTACTAATAATTTTTGGTAGAACAGATTAGATTGTCTCTAAATTATTGCTTTTTTAAAGCTTGGTTTAATGGTATTTTCACTCCATCTTGAAATGCAACTACAAACGCTCCTTTATGCCCTGCTTGTTTCACTTCTTTCAACGCCTCTTTAATACCTTCAAAATCAGATGAACTCCCATAGTAATACTTATAATACTCATCTATCATTTTCATTTCTATATTTTTCAGTCCTTTGAAATTATATGGCTCTGTTGGAATAAATTTTTTTGAAGCAGCAACCTGAACTTTAAACTCTAAATAGGGTGTTGTAACTATTTTTGGTACTTTAACAACTGTAGCTACAGTTTTCTCGTTGTCTTGTTTGGTAAGCTCTTGGTTTGCTTTTTCAACTTCCTGTTTATTGTTTTCTGATGCTTCTTTTACCACACTTACTTCTTCAACTACTTTTTGAACGGTATTTAGTTTTAAATTTTTAATATATTTTTCAATAGCCTTGGCTATGGATTTCGCCATTTTAATCTGTCCGTCTTTTGAATTTAAAAACTTTCCTTCAGCTTTATTTGTTAAAAAACCTAGCTCAATTAACACACTTGGCATTACAGTTTCTCTTAAAACTAAAAAATTATCTTGTTTAACACTACGATCGTATCGTTTTACCTCAACAAAATTATTTTGAATTAATCCTGCTAATGTTAAACTTTCATCTAAATTTTCCTCCTGTAACACTGATAAACCAATCACAGATTCTGGTGAGTTAGGATCATAATCATAATTTTGCTTATAATCATCCTCTAATAAAATTACGGCATTTTCTCTTTTCGCTATTTCAAAATTTCCTTGATTACCACGCAAACCTAAAACAAAAGTCCCTGCTCCATGAGGATCTGATCTATGAAAAGCATCACAATGAATAGACACAAACAAATCAGCTTTCTCATCATTGGCTATTTTTGCACGGTTATGTAATTCTATAAAAACATCTTTATCTCGCGTTAAAACAACATCAATATCATTTAAATTTCTTAGCTCTCTTGCTACAGCCTGCACCACTTTTAGCGCTATATACTTCTCTTTAAATCCATTACCTAAGTTTCCTGGATCCTTACCTCCATGACCTGCATCTAAAACTACTTTATATTTCTTCTGCGAGTGAGAAGACATTGGAAACAATAATAAAAAAGAGAAAAACAACATTAAAAACAAAGTTGTTTGTTTGGTAGTATATTTGTGAAAATTTTGGAATTGCATCAATAAAAAATTAACTAATTTTGGCTTTCATAATTTGGCGCTTCAAATATTGAGCCATACATTTACTTAACACAAAAATAGTATTTATAGTATTGAAAGCAAATCTATCGTACATACTTTTGATTTTTTATCTTTTTTGTTTTCAATTAGGTAACTCCCAAGAGCTTGGGGAAAAGATAATTCCTACTCAAAAAACTAAAAGAGACACTCTCATTCCCAAAAAAAATGATTCTATCAAAAAGCTTTTGTTAACTAACAAAACAGATAGTTTAATCACTAAAAAAAAAGATACTATTGTTGCTGATTCTATTAAGAAACCGAAAGAAGTTATTGATGGAATTATAACCCACAATGCAGAAGACTACACTATTCAAAACGCTAAAAATAAAACAGTTACACTTTTTAACAAAGCACATGTAACCTATCAAGATATAAATTTAAAAGCAGGTAAAATTATTGTTGATTATAAAAACAATACCGTTTATGCTACTGGATTTAAAGATAGCACAGGTTATGTGCAAAGACCTGTTTTTAAACAAGGAAGCCAAGAATCCGAACAAGATTCTATCTTATTTAATTTTAAAACAGAAAAGGCACTTATTTACGGTGTAAAAACTATGCAAGGAGAAATGATTACCTATGGCGAACAAACCAAACGGGTAAATGATTCTACTATTTACATGCGTAAACTACGCTTTACTACTTCCAAAAAAGAAAATCCTGATTACTATATCGCTACTAACAAAGCTAAATTAGTTCCTGGTAAAAAAATTATTGTAGGTGGGAGCAATTTAGTATTAGCAGATGTACCCACACCAGTATATCTCCCTTTTGCTTATTTTCCGTTAAGTCAATCTAGAACTTCTGGTTTTATTATCCCTTCTTGGGGGGAAAACAACCAGCAAGGTTTTTTCTTGCAAAACGGAGGGTACTATTTTGCTATTAATGACTATTTCGATTTACAAGTTACGGGTGATCTTTACTCCAATGGGAGCTGGGCTATAAATACTGAGTCAAATTATTCTGTTCGTTACAAATTCTCTGGAGGATTAAGGTTTAGATACCAAAATTTAATCACTGGAATTCGTGGTTTTAGTGATTACTCTAAAACCTCTAAATATAATATAACTTGGAGCCATAATCAGGATTCTAAATCAAGTCCAAACTCTCGTTTATCGGCTTCTGTAAATTTAGGAAGCAGTAAGTTTTATAAAGAATCGTTAAATGAAATTGATCAGTCTCAGTATCTAACTAACACTTTTAATTCATCTATTAGTTATTATAAAAAGTTTGTTGGAACGCCATTTAACATGAACGTTACTATGACACATAGTCAAAACTCCAACACTGAAGTTATTAAAATGACATTACCTTCTTTACAATTAAATATGGATAGAATTTACCCATTTGCTGGTAAAGGTGGTGTTAAGAAAAATGCCTTACAAAAAGTAGGATTAAACTACAGTATGCAAGGTCAATATTTAATCAACACTACAGATGAAGAGTTTTTTACGTCTAAAATGTTTGAGGAAGCAAAAACAGGAATACAACACAACGCAAGCGCAAATACGAATATAAAAGCTTTTAAGTTTTTTACTTTATCACCAAATATGAGCTACAAAGATGTTTGGTATTTTAATAAAATAAACAAACATTATGATCCAAATATTTTAAATTCTAATGGAAATTTAGGAGCCGCAGTTAATGACACTATTAGTGGCTTTACTCGTTTTAATGAATATAATGTTGGCGTATCATTATCAACTAATATTTATGGTACTTTTAATTTTAAAAAAGGACGACTAAAAGCATTACGCCATACAGTTAGACCTTCAATATCTTGGAGCTATCGACCAGATTTTGCAACACAACATCAACTTGAAGTTCAACAAAGTGCGGACCCTAACAATATTTTAACCTACACCCCTTTTGAGAGTGGTATTTATGGCCAACCGGGAAGCGGAATTTCAAATTCAATAGGAATTAGCTTGAATAACGTATTAGAAGCCAAAGTGAAACCTAAAGATGAGGATAGTGATGAAGAGGATAAAAAAGTTATGATTTTAAACAATTTAAACTTTAGCACGAGCTACAATATTGCTGCAGATAGTTTACGTTGGAGTAAAGTGAGTTACTCTGCTAGCACACGATTATTTAAAGATAAAATGGCGGTCAACTTATCGGGAAGTTTAGATCCTTACCAAGTTACTTCAGAAGGAGTGCAAATAGATAAATTCAACCCTTCAATTTTCAGAATACAGCAAGCTACTTTAACTGCAAACTATAGTGTTTCTAGCAAGGATTTTGACAACAAAGAAGATGATAATGAAAGTAAGAGTGGTAACGGTGCAGAAAATAATCCTCCAGATGTTTTAGGAACTGATATTAACCCTACAAATGGTTTTCCAAATCAAAGAGCCAGTGCCAATAAAAAAGATACTGAAAAAACAGCTAAATTATACCATGCAAACATTCCTTGGAATGTAAGTTTTGTATATTCTTCAAGTTACACCAATAATGGTTATAGTATAGCGGGCATACAATCGCATACTTTAGGTTTTAGTGGTAACGTTGAATTAACTCCTAAATGGAAAGTAGGTTTTGCTTCAGGGTATGATATTCAAAGTGGTGCTTTTTCATACACTCGTTTAAATTTCTCGAGAGATTTAGATAGTTGGCGTTTTAATTTTAACTGGATTCCTTTCGGAACCAGAACTTCGTACAACTTCTTTATTGGAGTGAAATCATCAATGCTAAGCGACTTAAAATGGGATAAAAATAAACCACCAGATAGAACACTTTTTTAAACTAAAAACTTATGAAAAAAATAATAACTACGGATGATGCTCCTACTCCAATTGGCCCATATAACCAAGCCATTTTAAGTGGAAACACTTTGTATACTTCTGGTCAAATTGCGATCAATCCTATAACAGGTGAATTAGTTTTAGAGGATATCTTTTCTGAAACGAAGCAAGTAATGGAAAATATGAAAGCGGTTTTATCCAAAGCTGAAATGACTTTTGAGAATGTCGTTAAAACTTCTATTTTTATTTCTGACATGCATAACTTCTCAGCAATTAATAAAGTTTACGCAACCTATTTTAATGAAGCGACAGCACCCGCAAGAGAAACAGTAGAAGTTGCTAATTTACCCAAATTTGTAAATGTGGAAATTAGCATGATTGCTGTTAAATAGCAGTAAGGCTTTTAGAACTAAAAAAAATAATATAATATAAAAAGGAAAGCTTATCACAGCTTTCCTTTTTATACCGCTTTCATTAATAACTCTGCAGTCGCAGGGTTTGTTGCTAACGGAACATTGTGTACATCACACAAACGCATTAACATAAAAATATCTGGCTCATGTGGATGTTTCTCCAACGGATCTCTAAAAAAAATAACCATATCACATAACCCTTCGGCAATTCTGACTGCAATTTGCGCATCACCTCCATAAGGTCCTGATAAAAACTTTCTTACTTTAAAACCTGCTTTTTCTACTTTCGACCCTGTGGTTCCTGTAGAAATTAAATCTATATTTTTTTGATGCAAAATTTCAGCGTGTTCATTTAAAAACTGAACCATTTCTGCTTTTTTACCATCATGTGCTATAATTGCTATTTCCATATATTTAATTAAAAAAGTAAAATCCTGCTTTTCGCAGGAAACAAGATATAAAAAATCCCGCAAAAAGCGGGATTTCTTATTTCATTATAATGAAGCCGTATGCTCGACCAAATCTACAATTTTAGTTGCATAACCATACTCGTTATCGTACCAAGAAATCACTTTAAAGAAATTTTCGTTTAACTCTAAACTTGCTTTTGCATCAATTACCGACGTTCTTGTTTCAGTAACAAAATCTTGAGAAACGACCTCATCTTCTGTATATCCTAAAATTCCTTTTAGCTCACCTTCAGAAGCTTCTTTTAATTTCGCTAATATTTCTTTTAATGAAGTTGCTTTTTTAGTTCTAAATGTTAAGTCAACCAAAGAAACATCCGCAGTTGGTACACGAACCGCCATTCCTGTTAATTTACCTTTCAACTCAGGAATAACTTTTGTTACCGCTACCGCTGCTCCTGTTGTTGTTGGTATCATATTATTTAACACAGAACGACCTCTTCTCCAATTACTATTAGGACTATCTACTGCATCTTGACCAGATGTTGCAGCGTGAATTGTAGTCATTAATCCTTCTACCAAACCAAAGTTATCTTGAATTACTTTTGCCAAAGGTGCTAAACAGTTTGTAGTACAAGAAGCATTAGAAACAATAGTTTCACCCGCAGTCATACCTTTGTGATTTACACCCATTACATACATATTCGCATCTTTAGATGGTGCAGAAATAATTACTTTTTTAGCTCCTCCTTCTAAATGTAGACCTGCTTTTTCTTTCGTTAAAAAGAAACCTGTAGATTCTATTACATAATCTGCTCCAACTTCATTCCATTTTAAGTTTTCCGGATTTCTATCCGCAGTAACACGAACTGTTTGCCCGTTAACTACTAAATGCCCGTCTTTTACTTCAACTGTTCCGTTAAAACGACCATGAACAGAATCATATTTTAATAAATATGCTAAATATTCAACATCTAACAAATCGTTAATTGCTACTACTTGAACATTATCTCTTTGCATTGCAGAACGAAACGCTAAACGTCCGATTCTTCCAAATCCATTAATTCCTATTTTTATCATGTCTTTTGTTTGTTTATAAACTATGTGGTCATAATATCAGAAACTCGTAAGAGCTCCATATCTATTTCACATTGACCTTTAATTGCTTTTTCTAAATCGGTAGTACTAACTTTATCATTCTTTAAACCTACCATTAAATTCGATTTACCATCTATGAGTAACTCAACTGCTTTTACCCCTAATCGACTTGCTAAAACCCTGTCAAAACAAGTTGGCGAACCTCCTCTTTGCATGTGACCTAATACGGACACTCTTACTTCATACTCAGGCATATTTTCCTCGACATATTCAGCTAATTGATATACGTTTCTACCAGATTTATCTCCTTCTGCTACTACCACAATACTTGATGACTTTCCAGAACGACGACTTTTTTTAAGTGACTCTAACATTCTGTCTAAACCTAAATCTTCTTCAGGAATTAAAATTTCTTCTGCTCCCGCTCCAACACCTGTATTTAAAGCTATAAAACCTGCATCACGTCCCATCACCTCAACAAAGAACAATCGGTTATGTGAAGATGCTGTGTCGCGAATTTTATCAATCGCGTCCATCGCAGTATTTAAAGCTGTATCGTAACCTAATGTATGAGAGGTTCCGAAAATATCATTATCAATAGTCCCAGGAATACCAATTACTGGAAAGTTGTGCTCTTTATTAAAAACAACACCCCCTGTAAAAGAACCATCTCCTCCAATTACCACAAGACCATCTATATCATGTTCTTTTAAATTGTCGCAGGCTTTTTTTCTTCCTTCGGCAGTCATAAATTCTTTAGATCGTGCTGATTTTAAAATCGTCCCTCCTTTTTGAATAATATTATTTACACTTCGTGCTGTCATAGTCACAAAATCGCCTTCTATCATTCCTTGATAACCTCTATAGATACCAACACATTCCGTACTATAGTATGCACATGTACGCACTACTGAACGAATCGCTGCATTCATTCCTGGAGCATCACCTCCTGAAGTCATCACCGCTATTTTTTTTAGTTTTTTTGTCATAAAAATCGAATATCAAATTTACTTAATATTTATCATTTTTAATCAAAAAAATGCGAAATCGTTTTCGATATTCGCAAAGATTTAACATTATAAAATATTTAGTTACATTTAGCGCTTAAACCAATACTATGAATTTAAGCATCTTAGATTACGCAATTATTATCGGGTTTTTCCTTATCTCTTTATTAATAGGGTTATGGGCTTCAAAATCGGCTGGAAAAAACAGTTCTGAATTCTTTTTATCTGGCAGGAACATGCCTTGGTGGTTATTAGGAGTTTCTATGGTTGCAACCACTTTTGCTGCAGATACACCTGGTTTAGTAACCGAGTTGGTTCGTAAAAACGGCGTTTCTGGTAATTGGGTTTGGTGGGCAATGCTACTTACAGGTATGTTAACCGTTTTCTTTTATGCTAAATTATGGCGAAAATCAGGAATTACAACCGATTTAGAGTTTTACGAATTGCGTTACTCAGGTAAAATGGCAAGTTTTTTACGTGGTTTTAGAGCCATATACCTCGGTGTAATCTTTAATATTATTACCATGGCAGGGGTTTGTTTAGCTGGAGCTAAAATTGCAAATATTTTATTAGGAATCTCTCAAGGAGAAATGCTTATATATTCATCTATAATTGTTGTAATCTATTCCTCTTTAGGAGGATTAAAAGGTGTTTTATTAACTGATTTTGTACAGTTTGTAATTGCAATGATAGGTTCTGTTTGGGCCACCATTTATATCGTAAATCTACCAGAAATTGGTGGACTCGACACCTTATTAACTCATGAAGGTGTTAGTAGTAAATTAGCAATGTTTCCTGATTTTTCTGATAAAGAAGCATTAATAACTTTATTTATCATTCCGTTCGCTGTACAGTGGTGGAGTACTTGGTATCCTGGGGCAGAACCTGGTGGTGGTGGGTACATAGCGCAACGTATGTTAGCTGCTAAAGATGAAAAAAATGCGACTTGGGCAACCTTATTTTTCAATTTTGCACATTTTGCTTTACGTCCATGGCCTTGGATTTTAGTAGGTTTAGCATCTTTAATTTTATTCCCTAATTTAGAAAGTATCAATACTGCTTTTCCTAAATTATCAGCAGAAATGCAAGGACATGATGTTGCCTATGCTGCAATGATGACCTATTTACCTGCTGGCTTACTAGGAATCGTATTAACTTCGTTAATCGCTGCATTTATGAGTACCATTTCTACACAATTAAATTGGGGAAGCTCTTATATTGTAAATGATTTTTACGGAAGGTTTATTAACCAAGAAGCATCGGAAAAACAAAAGGTAATTATTGGTAGAATTTCTACTGTTTTATTAATGGTTTGTGCTGCTTTGTTTTCGTTTTATCTACAATCTGCCAAAGATGTCTTTGACTTATTATTACAAATTGGTGCAGGTACTGGTTTACTATTCATTTTACGTTGGTTTTGGCATCGTATAAATCCGTATAGCGAAATGGCTGCTATGGCGATTTCTTTTGTAATTGCATTGATCTTTTTTGTAAACGGAAAAATGGAAAACCCTATGTTTGAAATTGCTGGTTATTGGCAATTAATAACTGGTGTGGTTATTACTACCATTGGTTGGATTTTAATAACACTTCTCACCCAGCCTACCGATTCAAAAACATTAGATAGATTTGACAACCTAATTTTTGAAGGCGAAGACAAGTTTAAAAACATTGGCGCGAAAATTGTAGCGTTTGTAACCGGAACGATTGGTGTGTATAGCTTCTTATTTGCTACAGGGAATTGGATTTATGGTAAAACTACCTTGGCATTAGGATTTACAGTTTTAACTGGAGTTTGCATGTTTATTTTACAGAGAATTTGGAAAAAGATTTAGTTATTGAAATTATGAAAAAAAGAATATTACTTATTACACTACTTATCTCTAGTATTTCTTTCAGCCAAAACTTATTATCAGGTCAAAAAAGATGGAGTTCTGTTGATAAGTTAACCGTTGATGACTACAAAATTAAAATAAGTGACTCTTCAAACGATGCTATTTACACCCAATTAGTAATATCTCATGAAGCTAAAGGATTTGATTTCTTTAAACGAAATTTAAACCAAAGAGTTAGCTCTATATTTCTAAGAAATGCTTCATGGATTGATACAACTAAAATAAAAGATATTCATAAACATATAGATTTTCAACAAATACAATTTGATTTATCTGAAATTTATACTCGTAAATTCAGAAAGCGCCTCCTAAAAAACAAAAATAAAATAGCTAATGGTTTTAATGTTTTAAATCAAATCAGCAATGAAATAATGGCAGAATTTTCAAATGAAAGACTATTATTAGCAAAAGAAACAAGAAGAGGCCTGAATGACAAAAAAATAGCGGAATGGAAAGAAAAAATTGCACTTGAACTAAACAATTTAAATGAATTTCGATACGAAAACAAAAAGAAAATAAAATTGACGAAATAAAAATAAACCTACTACCCCTTTCAACAAAAGACATTCAATGAAAAAGACAATTACCCTTTTATGTCTATTTATTTCTACTTTTAGTAACGCTCAAGAATTTACCTCGCTAGAAGAAGCCTTAAAAGATCCATCTACTGTAATTGAGTTAGATTTATCAGAACAAGGTTTGAATGAGATTCCAAAGGGAATTGAGCTATTCATTAACTTAAAAAAACTTAATCTTAAAAAGAATAATATTCAAGAAATAGACACGCTTCTTTTCAGCTTAAAAAATTTAGAATATGTTAACTTCTCAAGAAATTCGATTCATAAACTCCCGAAACAAATAGCCTATTTAACCAATCTTAGTTATTTAAGCCTTAGTTATAATAATTTAACCGAGCTACCTGATGCAATTATAGAATTAGAAAACTTGGAAAGATTATACATTCAACGCAATAAGATTACGGAGCTTCCTATCGATTTTGGTGAGTTAAAACAACTACGAAAATTATATGCTTCTCATAACATATTAGCTTTCTTACCTGCTTCATTTAACAACTTAACAAAATTACAAGCCTTAAAACTTCATAAAAACAACCTATACAAGATTTCTGATGTTTTAATTCCTTTAAAAAATCTTCAGCTTTTAAAACTTAATGATAATCAATTTGACGATTACGAAAAAGGTAAAATTAAATTACGTACCCCAAGAAAATGTAAAATTGAATGGGAATAATTACTTTACTGCTTTTTGAAAATTTTTAATTACCTCTTTAATTTCTTTAGCACCAAACACTGTAGGATATAGATCTTTTACAATGTTATGGTAATCAAAATCTATTGCTAATCCGTTTTTAAGATGGGTTAACCCATATTCCTTTTTGCTTAAAATCGTAAACAAACCACAAAGACGATACTCAATTTCCGCAAACTCTTTATATGTTTTTTTTGCTTTGATTAATATTTTTAAAGCATCATCAAATTCTCCTAAAAACAACAAAACATCAGCAAGAGCTATATAAATTTCAATTTCTTCATCACCTAAATCTAAACATTTATAAAAAGCTTTAACCGCTTCTTCATAAAATTCTAATTTGATATTAATATCTGCATACTTACGCCAGTAAATAAAATTTGAATCGTCTATTTGCAACGCTTTGTTTATGTAGTATATTGCTTTATGATAGTTTTCCGCTTCGCAATAGGCATTCGTTAACAATACCCAACCTCTATCTAATAACGGATCTTCGTACACCGCTTTTTTATAGTATTTTATGGCTGTTTCAAAAATAGCTAATTTCTCATAACACTCTCCTATTCTAACATAAGCATATGCAGTGGGATCGTCTAGCTCTAACGTTATTAAATAATTTTCTATTGCCTCTTCGTAACGATCTAACTGTTCTAATGTTTTGGCTTTTTCTAAATATCCGCCAATAAAACCTTCGTCTATCAACACCGAATAATCAAAAGAAGTAAGCGCTTCTTTAAACATCTTCAATTCAAAGTATTGTCTTCCTAACTGATGCCACGCTACTTCACTGTATGGATTTTCATCTAGATAAGAATTTAAAAAACGAATTGCATCTTCATAATTATCTTGCATCTCAAAGCAATATATAATGTTGTATAGAGAAGAGTAATCCTCATAATCTACATCAATACATTTTGCAAAATTTAAACGCGCATTTTCATAATCATCTAAATACATATACTCCATCCCTATCATCGCCCAGATATCTACTGGATCTTCTGCAAATTCTAAAGATCTTTTAAGGAGTACAACCGCTTCTTCGTGTTTTCTGTTTTTTGATAATATGGTTGCTTTCTGAATGAAAACCTCATCATTATGTGGTTCAACCGCTTCAATTTCTGAAAGTAATTGAATTGCTGTTTCTAATCTATCTTCAAAAATAAACAACTCTACCTTTAACAATTTTAAATCTATAGATCCAGGATGCTGCTCTAATCCTAATTGAACTGCTTTTTTAGCTAAAGAATGTTTGCCAATATTTAAATAATGCTGAATGATATCCTCAAATTCGGTGGCATCGAAAAAGTACACGTTGTTGGTTTTCAACATGGATTCAAATTTTGATAGAGACATAGGCTATTGGATTTGAATTACTAGATAAAACTACTACAACAAAGTAGTTTGTTAACATAAAAACTTATTAGTTTTCAACAATTTAATTAACAGTTATCAGTATCTATACCAAACAATTTTTATGATTATTTGTCTATCAGCTTATTGATATGCATTATTATTTTTTCTATATTTGAGAGGTTGAAATGATTTAACTAATTTTTTTATAAACTTTTAAATAATTATTATGAGTAAATTTGATGAAAAAGTAGCACAGTATCAAAAATTTATGGATGACAAAGGCCTTAAATACAATGCTGATTTATTAAAAGCAGTAACAAAAGGTTTAGGTCCATCTATTTATAAAAGAGATGCTGAAACTGTTTCTGGTTCTGATGCTAAAGAGTTAGAAACTGTGAAGAAAAACTTCCTAATAAAGAAATTAGGTCTAAGTGATGGCCCAAAATTAGATGATGCTATCGCTTCTGTTGTAGAAAAAATCGGAAAGTCTGAAAGAAATAAATATAGAGCTGTTGTATATTACATGTTAGCTGTACACTTTAAAAAAGAAAGCGTTTACGGAATGTAAAATTTTCTTTTTATAAAATAAATCCCATTATGTGTAAAATCATGATGGGATTCTTTATTTTTGATATACAAACAAACAACAAATTTATGGCTCAATTTATTAGTGTATTTGATATGCTAAAAATCGGTGTGGGCCCATCTAGTTCTCACACATTAGGTCCTTGGCGTGCAGCACAACAATGGATTCAACAATTAAAATCTTCTAATATTTTTCATTTAGTTGATAACATTAAAGTAGACCTATATGGTTCTTTATCGCTAACTGGTAAAGGACATGCGACAGATTTAGCCATTTTATTAGGGTTAAGTGGTACAGATCCTGAATTTATTCCTATTGATGAAATTCAAAATATCATTACCCAAATTAACAACAAACAACAACTACATTTCAATTTTGAAAAGATGATAGACTTTTCTATTAAAGATGTTGTTTTTAATCGTGAATTTCTCCCTTTTCATGCCAATGGATTAACTTTTAGAGGGCTTTCATCCAAAAGAAAAGAAATTTCTGCCGAAACCTACTACTCTATTGGTGGCGGATTTATAATTCAAGAAGACATCGAAAAGGATGAAGATATAGAAATTACCAAACAAAACTTTCCGTTTCCCATTAACAGAGCTATTGAGCTTGAAGTGTATTGCGAACATCAAAACAAATCGATTTCTGAAATAGTATTTGAAAATGAATTGGTTTTAAAACCTGCCAACGAAATTGATTTAGAGTTACTTCGCATTTGGGAAACCATGTTAGAGAGTATGTATATTGGTTGCCATACCGAAGGTATATTACCGGGTGGTTTAAACGTTAAAAGACGTGCTTACGCTACCCATCAAAAACTCATTAAAGAAGCAGTGTATACGAATCCGCAAGAATGGATTGTTGCTATTAGAAATACGGAAGTTAAGTTTAGAGAAATTTTAAAATGGGTTAGTTGTTGCGCACTCGCTGTTAACGAAGTGAATGCTGCGCTTGGACGTGTTGTTACAGCGCCCACTAACGGAAGTGCGGGTGTAATTCCTGCTGTTTTAATGTACTATTTGGTTATCGAAAATCACGAAGCCAATTTTGAACACATTAAAAAGTTTTTATTGGTTGCTGGTGAAATAGGCTCCATATTTAAGAAAAATGCCACCATTTCTGCCGCTATGGGTGGTTGTCAAGCAGAAATTGGAGTTTCCTCAGCTATGGCTGCTGCTGCGCTTACTGAACTTTTGGGCGGTACTCCATCACAATGTTTAGTAGCTGCAGAAATTGCTATGGAACATCACTTAGGATTAACTTGCGACCCAATTGGTGGTTTGGTACAAGTTCCTTGTATAGAGCGAAATGCCATGGGGGCTATTAAAGCTATCAATGCTGCGGAATTAGCTTTAGAAACAAATCCGAAGGAATCGAAAGTGCCGTTAGATAAAGTAATTGACACCATGTGGGAAACCGCAAAAGATATGAACCGTAATTACAAAGAAACCTCAGAAGGCGGATTGGCAATTACAGTAGGCTTAGCTGATTGTTAAAGCGGTTTACCCATCGCTACAAATTCAAAATCTTCTTTTCCTATAGAAAAAATGTGTTTTCCTACGGAAGAAAATCCGTTTTTAAGGTAAAAGTTAATTGCACGCTCGTTTGTGTGTAATACCGACAACCAAATTATTTTGCTATTAAGTTCTTTGGCTTTTGAAAGTAAGGTTTCTTGCAATTGAAAGCCAATTTTTTTAGACAAAAAATCTTTGAGTACATAAATTTTCTGCAACTGAGACACTCTTTCTTTCTGCAAAATAAATTCTGAAAGTGAATGCACTTTTAATTTAGCATAGCCAACAGGTAATTCATTTACAAAAGCTAGCCAAAATTTATTGTTTTTACTTGCTATTGAGTTTCTAAGTTTTTGAACCGAAAAAGTTCTGTCAAAATAATCGAGTAAATCTTGACGATCTTTAAATAGATGTCCAAAAGTTTCATCAAAAGTTACTCTGGCTAGTAATGAAATAACCTCAGCATCTTCAAATGTTGCTTCTCTGATTTTCATTTAACGAGTAAAAACCAATTCTGTATCTGTAGACATTTCTTCAGAAAAACCATATCCATCTACATTAAAACCTTTTAATTCTTCTAATGTTTCAACATCATTATCAATAATATAACGCACCATTAAACCACGTGCTTTTTTAGCAAACGTCATAATTATTTTATATTGTCCGTTTTTAAAATCTTTAAACACTGGAGTAATCATTGGTACTTTCAACTTTTTTTTAGGAAGTGCTTTAAAATATTCAGCACTTGCTAAATTGACTAACAATTCATCATCACTCATCTCTTCATTTAATGATTTTACCAAATCATCACCCCAAAACCTATACAAATTATCAGCTCTCCCTACTTTTAGTTTTGTTCCCATTTCTAAGCGATAAGGCTGAATCAAATCCAACGGCTTTAATAAACCATATAAACCTGATAAAATGCGTAATTTATCTTGTAATACAGGAAGTTTTTCTTCTGAAATCGTAGTTGCATTTATACCGCGATATACTTCACCTGTAAAACTAAAAATTGCTTGTTTGGCATTATTAGCCGTAAATGGAGTTTCCCAGCTTTGATTTCGTTCATAATTTAACGAAGCCAAATCATCAGAAATCTTCATTAATTCTGACAATTTTTTTCTCGATAAGGTTTTTAGTTTCTTATTCAACTTTGTTGATTGCTCTAAAAACTGCGGAGTTGTATGTAAACTAGTTGGTGCTTTGGTTTCAAAATCTAACGACTTTGCTGGTGATATAATTATTTTCATAAAAAACTTACTTCTTGGAAAGTAAAAATACGACTTTCAATAAAAACAAACGTACAAGCTCTATAGAAGATTAACCTCACACTATAAATATTTTTTATTATTTTAATAGATTAAATTCTGCTTATGAAAAAGGTTAAATTATCTCTTATTCATCATCACAATAAAGACCAAATAGCTATTCGCTTTTCTTATAACAAAGAACTTATTGCTCTTGTAAAATCTATAAAAGGTGCAAAATGGAGTATTTCAAATAAATGTTGGTATGTAGAGAATTCTAATGAAAACCTCCAAAACATCTATACTATTTTAGGTGAAGTATGTAATATTGACACAACAGGTCTTTACGACATAAAAAAATCTAAACCAACCAAAAGAACTCGAATTTTATCTGATGAACAAAAAACACTTCGTTAAAAGTACTTTTTTATTTAAGTAATTCAGCTAACGAATTAAAACCTTTCTCATCTGCATAATTATAAGCCGTTTTTCCTTCATTATCTTTTATAGATATATCTACATTATTCTCTAAAAGTAATTTAACAATATCCTTTTTATTATATTCTGTCGCAAAAATCAATGGTGTAGTCCCTTTATTATTAACTGCATTCACATCTGCTCCATGTTGAATTAAATAGGAGGCTATCTTATTGTTTCCTTTAAAACTCACACCAATTAAAGCAGTATTTCCCGAGTCGTCCTTAGCATCAATCGGCGCGTGATGCTCAATTAATAATTTAGTGGCCATTTCATTATCAAAATACGTTGCAAAAATTAATGGGGTAAAACCACGCATGTCTTTTACCTCTACCAATTTAGGATTTGCCTTTAGTAATTTTTCTAATCTATTATCATCTCTTGTTTGAATACTTTCAAACAAACTATTTATCTCCTTCATTTCCTAATTTTAAAACTAAAAAGGAGTGAGCCTAAAACCTCACTCCTTTTTATAATTACTTTTAATTTATTTTAAATCAAAACGATCTAAATTCATCACTTTATCCCATACCGCTATAAAATCATTTACAAATCGCTCATTAGCATCATCACATGCATAAACTTCTGCAATTGCACGTAATTCAGAATTTGAACCAAAAATAAGGTCTACACGCGTTCCTGTCCATTTTATTTCACCTGTATTACGGTCTCTACCTTCAAATAATTCTTCATCTTCAGAAACTGCCTTCCATGTTGTATTTAAATCTAGTAAATTTCCAAAGAAATCGTTAGTAAGTGTTTCTGGTCGATCAGTAAATATACCATGTTTAGAATGATCATAATTAGCATTGAGAGCTCTCATTCCTCCTATCAAAACAGTCATTTCTGGAGCCGTTAAAGTTAGTAATTGGGCTTTATCCAATAAAAGTTCTTCTGCTGTAGCTCTATAGACCTTTTTAGTAAAATTACGGAAACCATCTATATGTGGCTCGAGAGCTTCAAAAGCTTCAATATCTGTTTGTTCGGCACTTGCATCTGTACGACCTGGAGTAAAAGGCACTTCAATATCTAAACCACCGTTTTTAACCGATTTCTCAACAGCTGCACAGCCTCCTAAAACAATAAGATCAGCTAAAGAAACTTTTTTATTTCCTGATTGAGATTCGTTGAATTCTATCTGAATACGACTAAATATATCTAAAACTTTACTTAATTGTTCGGGGTTGTTAGCTTTCCAACTTCTTTGAGGCTCTAATCTTATACGCGCTCCATTGGCTCCACCACGTTTATCTGAGCCTCTAAAAGTAGAAGCAGATGCCCAAGCTGTAGAAACTAACTCGGCAATAGACAAACCAGAAGCTAAGATATTTTCTTTTAATTCAGCTATATCTTGATCATCAATCAATTCATGATCAACAGGAGGAATAGGATCTTGCCATAGTAATTTTTCTTGTGGCACTTCTGGCCCTAAATAGCGTTCTATAGGTCCCATATCTCTATGCGTCAATTTAAACCAAGCTCGTGCGTAAGCATCTGCAAACTCTTCAGGGTTTTCTAAAAAATGTCTTGATATTTTCTCATATACTGGATCTATTTTTAAGGAAAGGTCTGTAGTCAACATAAACGGAGCATGCTTAACATCAGGTCTATGTGCATCTGGAACTGTACCTGCGCCTTCATTGTTTTTTGGTTTCCATTGATGAGCTCCTGCTGGGCTCTTCGTTAATTCCCAATCATATCCAAATAAATTTTGAAAAAATGTATGACTCCATTTTGTTGGTGTGTTTGTCCATGCTCCTTCAATACCACTAGTAATAGTATCTGCTCCTTTACCACTTCCGAAGCTATTGCTCCAACCCATACTTTGAGCTTCAATGCCTGCAGCAGCGGGTTCCTCTTTTACATATTTTTCTGGATCAGCTGCTCCATGCGTTTTCCCAAAAGTATGCCCTCCAGCAATTAACGCAACTGTTTCATAATCATTCATTGCCATTCGTCCAAAAGTATCTCGTATATAACGAGCAGACTCTAATGGATCAGGGTTACCATTATGTCCCTCGGGGTTTACATAGATTAATCCCATATGTGCAGCGCCAAGAGGCCCTTCTAAATCTCCTTCTGCGTAGCGTTCTTTATTGCCTAACCATTCTGTTTCAGAACCCCAATAAATATCTTCTTCTGGTTGCCAAATATCCTCACGTCCACCAGCAAATCCAAACATTTTTAATCCCATCGATTCATGAGCACAATTCCCAGCCAAAATCAATAAATCTGCCCAAGATAATTTTTTACCAAATTTCTTTTTAACAGGCCACAAAAGTAATCGGGCTTTATCTAAGTTAGCATTATCAGGCCAGCTATTAAGTGGTGCAAAACGTTGAGAACCAGAACCAGCACCACCTCGACCATCTTGTATACGGTAAGTACCTGCACTGTGCCATGCCATACGAATAAATAAAGGACCGTAATGACCATAATCTGCAGGCCACCAGTCTTGACTATTTGTCATTAATTTATAAATATCATTCTTAACCGCCTCTAAATCTAATTTTTTAAACTCTTCTGCATAGTTAAAATCCTTACCCATAGGATCCACCATATTTGAGTTTTGACGCAAAATACTTAAGTTCAACTGATTGGGCCACCAATCTTTATTACTTGTACCACCTCCAGCTACGTGATCCATTTCACTGCTCAAAAAAGGGCATTTTGCACTTGACTCATTTACTTCCCAGGCTTTACCATCTGTTCCATGATCGAAATTATTCTTTTTTTCCATTTTTGATAGATTAAAAATTTAATTAGTGCCCCTAATTTACGATAATCTATTGAATAATTTTTATCTATATTTTTTATATTAAAATAAATATATATTATTCAACAGCATTAAAACATTGAAAAACACACATATATCAATAATTAAAACAACTATCTAAAGAATTAAAAAAGTAAGGAGAAACTAAACATCTAAATACATACAATTTATCTGATTTTTGTAGCTTTATGTATAATTTTACTACTTATAATTAACCTTTTAACCATCTTAATATTAATTCCCTTTATAATGCGATATCAGACATAGAGAAAAACCCCTATTTTTTTATTGATGTTAGAAATAATGGTGGAGGAAATTCTTCAAACTTTTATTCTCTTATTCTATACATCTACACAGATCCAATAATTGATAACGAAACAGTAGAGTTATATGAAACTAAGGATATTATTCAATTGCACCAAGATTTATTGTATTGAGATTATGAAAGATTCTACCCAAATAAATTCAGAAACTATTCAGGCTTTTAGAAAAGGATTAAGAGAAATGAAAAAGCAGAACTAAATTCTTTTATTTCTCAAGGAGAAACTGACTCCTTAATTATGAAACCTAAAAACGTCTTGAAAAAGTTGGAATTATATACAACAATGGTGTACAAGTGCCAGAAAAGATATACTATTCAAAGCTAAACATTCTAAAAAAACAGTATTACTTGGAGATAATTATAGTGACTTTACAGGATTACCCTGTATACGATACACCATGCTATTGCTTATCTCATTCTCCAAAAAGATATAATTCCCTATACAAATATGATGTAATAGGAAACAACCTAACAAAAAATTAGACTATAACCAAGACCGGTTTGAGCAAGCAATTGATATTCTAAAAAAATAATTCTTGCTATAATTTGGATATTAAAATAATTGTTATTTTAGTACCTAATCAAAGACTTGTTCAATTTTTTTATCTATAAATTTTTCATAAAAAATTATAGTAATAAAGCCCCTCTATTCTTACAAAAACCCTTTAGTAGTAATTAAAAATGAAAAGAATTTTAAGTTATATATGGCCTCAGACAACAAAAGTAAATTCAGATTATAATGGAATATTGGAAGTAACATTCATCAATGGGCGAAAAATACTAGATAGTAAAAATGCTAATTATTCCTTTGGTTCTTTACAACAAATACTGGAAATAGGAATTTCGAAAATCGATTTAAAAAATGTTGACTCTATATTATTGTTAGGGCTGGGAGGAGGAAGCATAGTTTCTTCATTAAGAAACAAGTTTGGTTTCAATAAAAAAATAATAGCAGTTGAATTAGATCAGAAAGTTATTGATATAGCTCAAAAAGAATTTTTTATTTCTTCTTCAGATACCTTAGTTATTAAAAAATATGATGCTTTTAATTTTGTAAAGAATAGTAACAATCAATACGATTTAATAATTGTTGATTTATTTATTGATAACCAAGTTCCTAAACAATTTTACACCGAAGAATTTTGTAATAATTTGTCTAATATCATCACTACAAAAGGCTCTATTATATTTAATTTAGGAATTAATCAAATTAATAAAGACAAAAGAAACTCGGTTATAAATTATTTTTATAACAAAAAGGAATACAAAACTTTCCAATATGAAAAGATATTAGGAACTAATTCACTCTTAATAGCAAATAAAACTACCAATAAAAAAAGCCTGTAAAATAACTTTTCTTTTTAAACTTAAGTTAAAAGCTTTTTTGTTTCATCTTTACTTTGCCTTATATATTTAAATAATTCTAAGAAAACGAATAGAAATATTATAATTAACTAAAAACCAACACAAAATACAACACTTTTCGCAAAAGTACAGAGACTCTTTAATTTTAAACAAACCTCACTTGGTAGAATTAACGAATTTCTATAATTTTGCCTTCTTGATGAGAAAACCATTCAATAAATATTTGTTTTTTATAATCGCGCTATTACTTAGCGGGTTTGCAAATCTACCTGCAAATCAAGATTATAATACAATAGGTAATCCCTTTTTTAATAATCATAAAGAGATCGCTGACGTAAAGTCTGATTCTCTTTATCAACACCTAAATTTTGTTTCATTTAATCCTTCACAACAAGAAAATGAAAACAAAATTATTACCGAGGTTATAGACCTTGAAAACCTAGAGGAAGTTAATGAAAATTTATCTTTTAATCACAAATCTACTTTATTTGGTAATAGTCAAATATTAGGATGGTTTTCTTCTAAACTTCAGAATAAAATACAGTATTTTAAACCTTATTTTGGTAAGGTATCTTTAAGACTTTACGTAAAATTCCAAGTCTTTAGAATTTAATACACACACAAACGGACTAATATAATAACTTCTATAGTCTGTAAATAGATGAAAATCTAAGTCTTTCTATTAAAACCTTAAGGGTAGTTTATCCATGACGGATTTGAACTTCCTTATACATAATCATTTTATAAAAATCAAATATTTAAACTAGTAAAACAATGAGAAAAAATTTCATTTTCATTAGTTTGTTTGTGCTGCTAATTCATACAAGCTGCGAAACAAAAAAAGAGACAAAAAAAGAATACATTAAATTTTTAGTCACAAACCCTATTAAAAAAGACACTTCAATTACTAAAGATTATGTAAGTCAAATTCATTCTGTACAACATATTGAACTAAGAGCTTTAGAAAAAGGATACTTAAAAAAAGTATATGTTGATGAAGGGCAGTATGTAAAAAAAGGACAGAGAATGTTTCAAATTATGCCAAACATATATAAAGCAGACTTGCAAAAAGCTACAGCTGAAGCAAAAGTAGCTGAAATTGAATTTCAAAATACTGCACTTTTAGCAGATGGAAATGTAGTCTCTAAAAATGAACTTGCCATGGCGAAAGCTAATTATGAAAAAGCAAAAGCTGAAGTAGTTTTAGCTGAAACTCATTTAAGCTTTACTGATATTAGAGCTCCTTTTGATGGAATAATGAATCATTTACACGTGAGAGAAGGAAGTCTTTTAGATGAAGGTGAATTATTAACTACTCTTTCTGATAATAATAAAATGTGGGTTTACTTTAACGTACCAGAAGCAGAATACCTAGATTATATAACCAGCAAAGATAAGAGTAACAAAAAAGAAGTTGGTCTTTTAATGGCTAACAATAAATTGTTTAATCAAACTGGTATTGTTGAAACAATAGAAAGTGAATTTAACAATGAAACAGGTAACATTGCTTTTAGAGCAACTTTTCCGAACCCAGATGGTATTTTAAGACATGGTGAAACGGGAAGCATTTTAATGAAAGTTCCTTTTAAAAATGTAACAATCATACCTCAAAAAGCCACTTTTGAAATTTTAGATAAAAAATATGTTTTTGTAGTTGATGAAAACAATGTTGTAAAACAACGAGAAATTACTGTAGGAGCTGAATTACCACATTTATTTGTTGTAGAAAATGGAGTGTCTGAAAATGATAAAATATTACTTGAAGGCATACGAATGGTAAAAGATCAAGAGAAGATAAATGTTGAATTTGTAGAGCCAAATTCTGTCTTATCTAACTTAGATCTGTATGCCGAATAATTAAATCTTAAAGTAAACAAAATATGTTTAGTAAATTTATACATAGACCGGTATTGGCTATTGTCATTTCCGTAATTATAGTTTTTACGGGCTTGCTTGCCATAAAGCAATTACCCATATCTCAATTCCCACCAATTGCCCCTACTACGGTAAATATTTTTATAGCGTACCCGGGCTCTAGTGCAGATGTATTGGTAAACTCAACTCTTATTCCTTTAGAGACAGCTATAAATGGGGTACAAGGAATGCGTTATATCGCTTCTGATGCAACAAGTGCTGGTGAAGGAACATTACGTGTAATTTTCGAACCCGGAACAGACCCTAACCAAGCAGTCGTTAGAGTAAAAACAAGAGTCGACCAAGTAATGCCATTACTTCCAGAGCTAGTTCAGCGAGAAGGTGTTGTAATTACTCCTGTTCAACCTAGTATGTTAATGTATGTGAATCTTTTCAGCAAAGAAAAAAATAACGATGAAAAATTTCTTTACAACTACGCGTACACTAAAATAATTCCAGAAATACAACGTATTAATGGTATTGCAAGTGCTAAAATACTAGGGAGTAGAAAATATGCAATGAGGGTTTGGTTAAAACCAGACAGAATGCGTGCTTATAATATTTCTGCTGAAGAAATTTTAGAAGCAATGGAAGATCAAAGTATTTTAGCAAGACCTGGTAGATTAGGTCGAAGTTCAGGGAAAACTTCACAATCATTAGAATATGTACTTACCTATGAAAATAGATATAACGAACCTAATCAATACAAAAACATTATTATTCGCGCTAACAAAGAAGGGGAAATTTTAAAATTAGAAGATGTTGCAGATGTAAAGTTAGGAAGTGAATTTTTTGATATTTATTCAAATTTAGATGGACAACCTTCAGCTTCAATAGTTCTAAAACAAACCTTCGGTAGTAATGGTAGCGATGTAATTGAAGCTGTTAAAGCTAAATTAAAAGAATTAAAAGTAGACTTGCCGCCAGGTGTCGATTTTCAAATTAGTTATGATGTATCTAACTTTTTAGACGCTTCAATTGAACAAGTTTTACATACACTAAGAGATGCTTTTATACTTGTAGCTATAGTAGTTTTCTTGTTTCTGGGAGACTGGCGTTCTACCTTAATTCCAATTATTGCTGTCCCTGTTTCATTGATAGGTGCCTTTTTTGTAATGCAACTCTTTGGACTCTCTATTAACTTAATAACTCTTTTCGCCTTGGTTCTTGCCATTGGTATTGTGGTAGATAACGCTATTGTAGTGGTAGAGGCTGTACACGTTAAAATGGAAGAAGAAAACCTTAGCCCCTATAATGCTTCTTATGAAGTTTTAGGAGAAATTGGAGGGGCAATTGTGGCTATTACTTTAGTGATGGTTTCGGTATTTATTCCTATTTCGTTTATGACAGGTCCTGTGGGTGTTTTTTATCGTCAATTTTCCATTACTATGGCTGGCTCTATCGTAATTTCAGCAATAGTTGCTCTTACACTTACGCCTGTGCTTTGTGCTATGATGTTAAAAAATAATCATGGTAAACCTAAAAGAAAATCGCCCATAGATAAATTTATAAATTGGTTTAATAACGGATTTGAAAAACTTACCGGTAAATATGTTAACATCTTAAACAAAATTGTTGCAAGAAGAATAATAACCTTTGGAATATTAGCTGTGTTTTGCGCTGGTATCTTTTTCACCAACAAAACATTACCTGCCGGTTTTATACCTAATGAAGATCAAGGTATGATCTATGCAATTATTCAAACACCTCCTGGAGCAACTTTAGAACGTACAAATGATGTTGCTAAAAAATTGCAAAAAATTTGTGAAGAAACTGAAGGTGTTCAGTCTGTTTCGTCTTTAGCTGGTTACGAAATTATGACAGAAGGTAGAGGATCTAATGCAGGAACTTGTTTGATTAACCTAAAGCCTTGGTCAGAACGTCATCACTCAGTTCACGAAATAATGGAAGAATTAGAGGAAGAAACAAAAGATTTGGGTGCCATTATAGAATATTTTGAGCCGCCTGCTGTACCTGGTTTTGGATCTTCTGGTGGATTTTCCATGCGTTTGTTAGACAAAACCAATTCTACCGATTATCATCATTTTGAAAAAATAAATAATGATTTTATAGAAGCATTGTCTAAACGTAAAGAATTAACAGGATTATTTACTTTCTTCTCTGCAAATTACCCGCAGTATAAATTAAAAATAGACAACAAAAAAGCAATGCAAAAAGGGGTTACTATAGGTAAAGCTATGGAAAACCTCAACATTTTAATAGGTAGTACATACGAACAAGGTTTTATACGTTTTGGTAGGTTTTTTAAGGTATATACACAAGCCGCACCAGAATATAGAAGATTACCTTCCGATCTTGAAAAGCTTTTTGTTAAAAATGAAGAAGGAGAAATGGTTCCTTACTCAGCATTTATGACCATTACAAAAGAATTAGGTCCTAACGAAATTACACGTTACAATCTATATAATTCTGCATCAATAAGAGGGCTTCCTGCTTCAGGTTTCACTAGTGGAGACGCAATTAAAGCTATTAAAGAAGTTGCTGCAAAGGAGCTCCCTAGAGGATATGATGTTGCTTGGGAGGGACTTACTTATGATGAAGCTAACAGAGGTAGCGAATCACTATACATTTTTATTATAGTGTTAATATTTGTGTATTTCGTTCTTGCAGCTCAATACGAAAGTTTCTTGCTTCCTTTTGCCGTTATACTTTCCCTTCCTGTTGGTGTGTTTGGTTCTTTTGCTTTGTTAAAAATGATGGGGTTAGCCAACGATGTTTATGCTCAAATTGGAGTTATTATGCTGGTTGGTTTACTAGGTAAAAATGCCGTGCTAATTGTAGAGTTTGCAGTGCAAAAACATAGGCAAGGAGCTACAATTTTAGAAGCTGCCATTGAAGGATCTAAAGCGAGGTTTAGACCTATTTTAATGACTTCTTTTGCTTTTGTTGCTGGTTTAATTCCTTTAGTTGTAGCTACAGGAGCAGGAGCTATTGGAAATAGAACTATTGGTGGGTCTGCGATGGGAGGCATGCTCATTGGAACTCTTTTTGGTGTTATTATTATACCAGGCCTATACTACATTTTTGGTAAAATGAGTGAAGGTAAAAACCTTATTAAAGATGAAAGTGTTGAACCAATTTCTGAAGAGTTTATGAGAGTTAGCGAAGATGAAAGTCCAAGTAAGATTAAAGTTAGACTCAAAGAAATTAATAAACTTTTAAAAAAACTAACCAAAAGAAAAGAAGATGAATAATAAAATGATAAATAAATTAAAGATTAGGATAACACCTTTGGTTGGGGTTTTCGTAGTAATACTTTTATATTCATGCGTCCCTACTAAAGCAATTAGAAATGAAAACATAAGTGTTCCTAGTAGTTATAAAAACCAATCTAATGATAGTCTTAATACATCAGATACACAATGGAAAACGTTCTTTTCTGACCCTTATTTAATTTCTTTAATCGACACAGCGTTAATTAATAACCAAGAGCTCAATATTATGCTAAAACAAGTAGATATGAGTAAAAATGAGATTAAAGCAAAAAAAGGAGAATATCTCCCTTTTGTAAATATTTATGGTGGAGCAGAAATAGAAAAATCTGGTAAATACACCAGAAATGGTGCCGTAGAAGAAAATTTGAAAATTAGTGAAGACGAAGATTTTCCTGAACCTCTCACAAATTATTCATTGGGTCTTTCTGCATCTTGGGAACTCGATATTTGGAAAAAACTACGCAACGGAAAAAAAGCCGCTGTGTTAGAATATTTGTCTACTGTAGAGGGTAAGAATTTTATGGTTACCAATCTAGTTTCTGAAATTGCCAACACCTATTATGAGCTTGTTACTTTAGACAATCAATTGGATATTATTGAACAAAACTTAAAAATTCAACAGGATGCTCTTAGAATGGTAAAGTTACTAAAGGAAGCGGCAAAAACAACAGAATTAGCTGTTCGTAGGTTTAAAGCAGAAGT
Organism: Tenacibaculum adriaticum; assembly: GCF_008124875.1. Classification (GTDB taxonomy): domain Bacteria; phylum Bacteroidota; class Bacteroidia; order Flavobacteriales; family Flavobacteriaceae; genus Polaribacter; species Polaribacter adriaticus. The sequence continues at coordinate 256,434 of NZ_VNIA01000003.1, read as the reverse complement.
ATTAAAAAACCAAAGTCACAAACATGAAATACAGCAACAAATAATTGAAACAGAAAACAAAATCAATTTTTTAATAGGTAAATCTCCTCAACATATTGAAAGAAATTCAGATGATTTCATTAACAAGTCAATTGATACAATTTATGCAGGATTACCTTCTCAATTATTACAAAATCGTCCCGATATAAGAAGTGCAGAATTTGAATTGTCAGCCGCAAGGTTAAATACAAAGATAGCCAAAGCTAATTTTTACCCTTCTATAGGCATTAAAGCAGGTATAGGACTACAAGCCTTTAACACCAAGTATCTTACCAAAACGCCAGAATCTCTTATATATTCTTTAGCAGGTGATGTTGTTGGACCGTTAATAAATAGAAATGCTTTAAAAGCGGAATATAAAACTGCTAATGATAGACAATTACAGGCGATTTATGAATACGAAAAAGCTATTTTGAATGCTTATATTGAAGTGGCAAACCAACTTTCGAAAATAACAAATCTTAAAAAGATTTATACATTAAGAGAAAGTCAAGTAGAAGCTCTTACCGAATCTATTGATCTTTCAACGCGACTCTTTCAATCAGCTAGGGCAGATTATATGGAAGTATTACTAACTCAGAGAGAAGCATTAGACTCTAAAATAGAGCTCATTGAAACTAAAAAAGATCAAATGTTAGCTAATATTAATGTTTACAAATCTTTAGGAGGAGGATGGAAATAATAAGCAATTAATAATCTTTTCAAAAAAAAAGCTTCGAGAAATCGAGGCTTTTTTAATTGATATAAACAAAAACTAACCATCAAAGTCAGTTTCATAAGAAAATTTCATTGATTTTTAATTTTCACCGCATTGCTTTAAAATTTCCTCTGCTCTTTTTGCTCCATAATTCGGATAAAATTTTGGCAATTCTTCTGTTTTAAAAAGCTCTAAAGCACGTGCTACGTCTTTACAATAAACTTCTGTAGACTGGCCAAAAAAACGAGCACTTCCCATATCCCACTCTGCTTTTCCTAAAACTACTCGCGGATTATTAGGCGCCAACTCTAAAGCCTGTTGGTACAAGGCTGCGTTTTTTCCTGATAAGGTCATTCCATATTTTTGCCCATCAAAAGCAATGTAAGCTGTATTTAACAATGCTTGATTAATAATAATCTCCGGGTTATTTGTTGAAATCGATTTTGCTTCCTCTAAAAATTCTTGTGCTTTTTTTAATTTTAAATTCAATACTGCCTCATCTTTCAAACCAAAACTCGCTAAAATTTCAATTGTTGCAACGTAATAGGCAGGCAACCATTCTTCTTTTTCAGCCTTTGCTATTCTTTCAAATAATTGTGACGCTTCAATTATATTATTTTCTCCCCATAATTTAAACGCCTTTTCCATGCCTTTTTCGTAATTAGTTTGTGCAGAAATAGAAGCTCCAAAAACTAACAATATAAGTGTGATTAGATTTTTCATACAAATAATTTTAATTGATTGTAATCATTAAATTAACATCTTCTGTCACCTCAAATTTGGCATCTTTATATTTTGGAGGTCCCATAAATCCTTTTGCATCGTTAGAAATTCCGACAGGCTCTTTTGGAATTCCAAAAATCTTCGTGTCCATTTTTTTATTGTCATTTTCATCATGAAATGCTGAAATTGCATATTCTCCTTTAGGAATATCCTTAAAAACTACGGTCGCTTTTTTATCAACAATTTTTACAATATCACCTTTAAATCCTTTTTTTAAAAAGGCGTCTTCTTTATTATAAAGAGCTACAAACAAACTCCCTTTATCAGATTCCAATCCTTTAAATTCAATTGTAATACTATAATTTTCTTGTGCTACTATAGCTGTTAATCCTGTTACAAAAAGTACTATTATTAAAATGATTCGTTGCATATTATTTTTTTTAGTTGTTCAAATATCTAAATGTAAAATGAGTATTCCTCAATATTCTTACCGAATTGTTCTTTTCTTCGGATGAATTGCTGTTTTTATAAATTATTTAATTGATTATTCTTTTTATCATCACTAATCGTCCAGAAAAAACCTACAAAGAAAAATTGGTCTGCACTTGGCACAATCGCTTGATGATTGTATATACCGTTTGCTTCTGGTTGATTTTTATAATTATATCCATACACATTTTTAGTACCTAACACATTATTTACTGAGAAATATAATATTTTTTGCTGACTGATTAAATATGCGGCATTCAAACTAACAGAATTGTAGTTTTTTGTTTGTTGATTCAAAAAACCACCTGCATTCGGATTCGTATACGTTCTCCCTGAAGCAAAATTATAAGTCATTCCTATTTGTGTTTTCCAATCGTTAATCCAGTATTTACCTACTAATGAGGCATTGTGTTTTGAAGCAAAATTTGGCCTTGCTTGAGTTGGATAATTTTTATAATCTCGTTGGGTATCTAAAAATGAGTACGACACCCAATAATCTAAATTCTTAATATTTTTTCCGTCTCTCCAAAAAACATCAACACCCTTTGCATATCCGTTTCCGTTATTGGTGAAATTTGTTGTTGAAGCTACAAACTGACTATCGTACTTAAGTAAGTCATCATACTTTTTATAGTATCCTTCTACTCTAAAAATCTGACGATCTTTTACAAACTGATAATTAGCAATAAAATGAGTAGCTTTTTCGGCTTTAAAACTAGTATTGAATTTTAAATATTCATTCTTCGGGTTTTGAAAAAAACTTCCGTAAGCTAATGAAAACTGCGTGTTCTTACCAGATTTATACGCAACAGATGCTCTAGGAGACATCGTAAACTGATTTAACAACGCTGAGTTTTCTACTCTTACTCCTACTTTTGTAGCGAGTTTTTTTGAGAAAAAGATATCTGCTTCTGCATAAGCCCCAAACAGGTTATTTGTAAATCCTAAATTAAAATCTTCTCCTAATGATTCTCTAAAATCCTCGTCAAAATCAGTCATGAAATATTCTGTACCAAAATTTAATTTAAAACGATTAGAAAACCGTTTGTTTAACCTAATTTTAAAATGAGCAGAATTTTCTGTATCATCCACTTCATCATCTTCTAAATTTATATCTGAAGTATCATTGGCATAACCAATTCCCCCAAAGATAGACCAACCATTACCCAAACGTTCTTTGTACGAACCATTGAAGTATAAATTCCTGTTTTGTAATCCGAAATGAAATCCATTTGGTGTATTAATATCTTCTTGAATAAGTTCTAAAGCTGTATAATTAAACGAACTATATAATTTTAACAAACTATCATCATTAGGCTTGTATCTATACACCATTTCTCCACTTGTACCTTCATAAGGTTTAATCCATTCATTTTTATCTGGAAAAGCCCATTGATACGGTGCTAAATTTACATACGATGCATTAATACTAAATGAATTTTTACCCCAAATTTGTGTGTTACCAGCTCCTACTCCTACTGTCATTAACTGTACTTCTGTTTTCTCTTGATCGGGTTGATCGATGGTATTTAATGTTAATACACTCGACAATGCTTGTCCGTACTCAGCCGAATATCCTCCTGTAGAAAATGTCATTCCTTTAAATAAAAAAGGAGAAAATCTTCCTCGTGTAGGAATATTCTTAGCCGTAGGTATAAACGGATTAAATACTCGAACTCCATCAATAAAAATTTGAGTTTCATCAGCATCTCCTCCACGTACAAACAAGCGTCCGTCTTCTTCATTAGTAGAAGTCCCTGGCAAAGTTTGAAAAGCTCCAAAAACATCACCAAGTGCACTCGCCGTTGTTACTACATCTAATGGTTTTAAAGCCGTTACTTTTGCGTTATCTCCCGCTTCAAAACTTCCTGCGTTTATGACTACAGCGTCTAATGTATTTACATCTTCTCGAAGTTTTACAATTAGATTTTGAAAAGAAGTTACCTCAGCTGTTTGAGAGTGTGTTTCAAACGAAATAAAAGAAACAACTAACGTTTTTACTCCTACTTCAGACGTTGTAAAATTGAATTTCCCTTCAATATCAGAAGACGTTCCATCATAAGTTCCTTCTAAATAAACATTTGCCCCTTCTATAGGTATTCCTTTATTATCGATTACTTTTCCATAAATCACCCTTTTTTGGGAAAAACTAAAAATTGATAAAAATAGTAGACTTAATAAAAATATTGATTTCATTGTGTTGATTTTGATGACACAAAGATGTTAGGATTCTAAAAGCAGTAATAAAATGAACTACCGAATTGTTATTTTTTATAGTTGAATTGTTTTTTAATGTAAAGTTGTACTTTTATCGCGTTAAATTAGATGTACATGTCGCACGATTTAAGTGATTATAGAAAATCTTACGAAAAAGAAGAGCTGTTAGAGCAAAATTGCCCTGAAAATCCTATTGAATTATTTCAAAAATGGTTTTTAACTGCCGATGCTTCTGAACTAGTTGATGAATCGAATGCGATGACTATTTCTTCAATTGGTTTAGATGGATTTCCCAAAAATCGCGTAGTTTTGTTAAAAAAGTATACTTGGGAAGGCTTTATCTTTTACACGAATTACAATTCTGAAAAAGGAAAAGCCATTGCAAAAAACAATCACGTCTGTTTATCCTTTTTTTGGTCTGGTTTAGAGCAACAAATTATTATTAAAGGAAAAGCAGAAAAAATTGCAGAAAATTTATCTGACGGATATTTCGAAACAAGACCCGATGGAAGTAAACTAGGAGCTTGGGCATCCAACCAAAGTGAGGTCGTTTCATCTAGAGATCAATTAGAAAAAGACCTAAAATCTCTTTCAACTAAATTTCAAAATAAAGAAATTCCAAGACCAAAACATTGGGGTGGTTTTATAGTAAAACCTGTTTCTATAGAGTTTTGGCAAGGTCGCCCAAACAGAATGCACGACAGAATTCGATATACTTTACAAAAAGATTTTTTCTGGAAGATTGAGCGATTAGCTCCTTAAATATTTATATTTGACTGCCATTTTATAAAATTGAATGAAAACACTATACATAGTTAGACACGCAAAATCCTCTTGGGAATATACAAGTGTTAAGGATCATGATAGACCTTTAAAGGAAAGAGGAATTAATGATGCTCATTTAATATCAAAGGTTTTAGCTAAGAAAATGCAACGTCCAGATGTATTTATAGCGAGTAGTGCAAATAGAGCGTTACACACCGGTATTATTTTTTGTGAAAATTTTGGTTACCCAATGGCAAACCTTAAAATAAGCAAACAATTGTATAATTTTAGTGATGGGTATTTAACAAAAACTGTTAAGGCCTTAGATGATAGTTTTGATAGCGCTATTATTTTTAGTCATGACCACGGAATTAATTTTTTTGTTAATAAATTTGGAAACAAACCAATAGCTCACGTTACTACATGTGGTGTTATTGGAATTCAATTTGACACAAAACATTGGAAAGATATTAAAAAAGGAACCACTATTTTAGTTGAATTTCCTAAAAACTATAAATAATTTTCTCTTGAAAATAAAAAAATACGGAGCCATAGATATAGGTTCAAATGCTGTTCGTTTATTAATAGCCAACGTTATTGAGGAAAAAAACAAAGAACCTTTGTTTAAAAAATCATCTTTGGTTCGTGTTCCTATACGTTTAGGTGCAGATGCTTTTGTTGCTGGGGAAATATCTGAAGTGAATACGAAAAGAATGATTGACGCCATGGAAGCTTTTAAGCTTTTAATGAATGTGCATGGTGTAGAAAGGTACAAAGCTTGTGCAACCTCAGCGATGAGAGAAGCCATTAATGGTAAACAGGTTTCAGCTGCTATTTTAGAAAAAACTGGAGTAGAAATTGAAATCATTGATGGCAAAAAAGAAGCTGCTATTATTTCTTCTACTGATTTAAAAGAGCTTATAAATTCCGACGAAACTTACTTGTATGTTGATGTTGGCGGTGGAAGTACAGAATTTACATTATTTTCTAAAGGAAGAATCGTTAATTCTAAATCATTTAAAATAGGGACTGTTAGACTTATTAACAACCCTAAAGAAGAAAACAAACGAATTTTTAAAAAGGTTGAAGAATGGATTAAATTAAATACTACAGAATATAAACGTATTACTTTAATAGGATCTGGAGGTAATATTAATAAAATCTTCAAAATGTCTGGAAGAGAAATGGGAAAACCTATATCCTATATATATATGAATGCACAATACCAATTTCTTAAAAAGATGAGTTATAAAGAACGAATCTCCGAGTTAAGTTTAAATCCAGATCGTGCAGATGTAATTGTACCCGCAACCAAAATATATCTTTCCGCTATGAAATGGAGTGGCGCACGTAAAATTTATGTTCCTAAAATCGGGCTCTCTGACGGAATTATTAAAAGTCTGTATTTCAATAAATTATAATTTTAATTAACATATTTTAACATTCTTTTTTTTTTTGCTTATATTTGTAGCGGCTATGTAAAAAACTTCCCCACCTCACATAGCTAGATAAGCTATATAATAAAATTCAAATTCTATTCGTTATGAAAAAATTATTTTTATCTGGGGCTTTGTTGGCTGCTGGATTTACTACGTTGGCTCAAGATTTGCCGACAAATGCTGAACCTGGAAAATGTTATGTCCGTTGTAAAACACCAGAGGTCTGGAAAAATCAAGATGTAACAATTGAAGTTGCTCCCGCTTACAAAAGAATTGTTACTCACCCAGCACAATACAAAACTGTTACTGAAAGTGTTTTAGTAGACGAAGGCGAACAAACATTGGTAGTTGTACCAGCAAAATATGAAGCTCAAGACTTTACTGTAGTTACTAAAGAGGCTAGTCAACGTTTATCAAAAACAGCATCTAAACCTACAATAGCGACAGAAACTGTTGTTACTAAAGAGGCAAGCCAGCGTTTAGAAGTAGTGCCTGCTCAATATGAAATGAGAGATGTTATTGTAACCGTACAAGAAGGATACAAAAAACTAGTACCTGTACCTGCAAAATACGAAGAACAAGATGTGGTTGTGACTATTAAAGAAGCTAGTCAGCGTTTAGAGACTATACCTGCTAAAATGAAAGCAGTTACCGAAACTGTAGTCGTTAAGGAAGCTTCTCAAAGGCTTGAAACCGTTCCTGCTCAATATGAAATGCGTGATGTTATAGTAACAGTTAAAGAAGCAGGACAGAGAATTGAAGTTGTTCCTGCAAAATATGAAACGCGAGATGAAGTGGTAATTATAAAAGAAGCTTCTCAACGTTTGGAAATTGTTCCTGCCGTTTATGACACAGAAACTATTACTTATAAAAAGAGAGATTATGGATCTACTTTAAAAGCAGTTCCTGCTGCTTTTAGAAACGATAGTGAAACCATAGAGGTAAGAGCTAAATCTGCGCAATGGCAAATGAGCGAAAGAGCTCCTGATTGTACTTCTTCAGACCCTAACGATTGTCGTTACTGGTGTTATAAAGAAGTTCCTGCTCAATTTACAACTGTAAATAAAACAGTATTAGATAGAGATGCAGCTGTTGAAACTTCTCAAGGGCCATGTCAAGATGGAGATAACAGCCCTAATTGTTTTGCTACTTATACCAAAAGAGTTATGAAAACTCCTCCAACTACAAGAGTTGTAACTATTCCTGAGGTAACTAAAGTTGTTAAGAAAACAGTAATGATTGCCCCACCTACAACAAGAACTATTGATGTACCAGCTGTAACTAAAGTAGTTAAAAAACGTGTAATGGTTACTCCTCCAACAACTAGAGTTGTACCTATTCCTGAAGAAACAACCCTTGTGAAAACAACCGTTGTTGATACGCCAGCTACTACAAGAGTAATTGATATACCTGCTGTGACTAAAATTATAAAAAAAACAGTAATGGTTACTCCTCCATCGACAAGAGAAGTTGAAGTACCAGCTGTAACCAAAGTAGTTAAAAAAAGAGTAATGGTTACTCCTCCAACAACCAGAATAATTCCTATTCCTGAAGAAACTACTACTGTTCAAAAAACTATACCTGCAACAGAATCAACTGCTGTAGTAGCAATACCAGAAGTAACTACTGTTATGAAAAAAACAGTAATGGCTACTCCTCCTACAACTAGAATTGTTAAATCTGATCCAAAATATACTTCTATTAAGAAAACTATTTTAGAAAAAGATGCTTATACAGACGAAATTACGGTTCCTGCTAAATACAAAACTGTCACTAAAGAGGTTCTGGTTTCTAAAGGAGGGTTAACTTCATGGAAGACTGTAGATTGTGAATTAGTGACAAATACACCTTTACCTATTAACTGGAATACTGGTAGTTCAACTTTAACTCCTGCAGCCAAACGTATTATTGATGCTCGTTTATTACCAGTATTAACAGACGGTGTTGCTGTAGCTATTGAATCTCATACTGATGCTAGAGGTAGTAAAACTAGTAACCAATCTTTATCAGAAAGAAGAGCTCAATCTGTAGTAAACTATTTAGTTACTAGAGGTGTTAATCCTAGTCAATTAACTGCTAATGGTTTTGGTGAAACTAAATTAACTAATAGATGTGCTGATGGTGTATCTTGTACCGAACGTGAGCATGCTGCAAACCGAAGAACTACATTTAGAGTTATCAATCAAAATTAATTCTTGGTTGGTAATTAGTAACATAAAATTCTAATTATAGAATCAAAATTAAAACCCAAGCTAACACTTGGGTTTTTCTATTTATATAATTTTCACAAATTAAAAACAATACATATTTCATCAAACAAGAAGTAAACTATAATTAATTTACACCAAGAAGTTAAATACCGACTCTAAGGCTTTTCTATCTAAGTTAAAAACATATTCCCTGGCAGTACTCCATAATTACATCGGAAAATTTTACCCAACAAATTCATTTATAAACACATCTATTTAACACTTTCTCCTTACTATATCTCCCAACAGCAGTTAAATAAAAAAGCACTCTAAATAAGAGCGCTTTTAATTTTATAATTAGTATGTGATTAATTTCTTTTAATAAATAGTGTATCTAACTTCATTTCCTTTTGTAACCAAACTCTTAATTCTTTTTCCTTTTTTAGTACTGTTGAATCTGCTAATTTAGTATTCCATTTAATAGTTGCTACTGGTATCGTATCCACTTTAATGAAATCTTTAGAACTTAATATATTCGCAAAACTAATCTCTTTAATATCATTATAGCGAATTTTTGCATCTTTAGCTATAGAGCTAAAAGGAATAAACTTATCATTTCTTAGCTGTGCTTCTTGTTCTATTCTTTGATTTAACGAAGTTATTGTCACTTTTAAGTCCTCTATTTCCTTATTCAAACCAACTATAATATTGTCTTTTGAATCTAAATCTGCTATGGCTCTATCATAAGCATCCATTACTCTATCTACACTTCTAGCTTTATTTGCATTAATTGCTAAATCAAAATCTTTTAAATTATCGTATGCTTTTAATTCATTTCTTAAATCTGTTTCTGTAGCCTCCGTAATATCACCATTAAAAAATAGATTTATCTTTTTAGTACTAGGGTCAATATTTTCTCTTTGTAACCACAAACTATTATTAGAATAAACTTCCTTTTTTAAAAATTGCTTGTAATTAGCATCTATGACGCTTTTCTTATACACTCGAACAAAAGTAATCATAGCTGGTATCATTACTAAAACAGCTATCAAAGAAGCCATTTGTGCAATACGTTTACGTTTTGCAGAATTTACATAACGAATCATTGTAAACCCTAATAACTTTAACACTAAAAATGTTGCTAAGGCAATAAAAATAGTATTAATGGTAAACAAATACATAGCTCCACTAAAATACTCAAAGTTACCAATTGCCAAACCATAACCCGCTGTACATAATGGTGGCATTAATGCAGTTGCAATTGCCACACCAAAGATAACCGAAGCAATCGTACCTCTCTTAGTTCTTGCAATAATAAGCGCTAATCCACCAAAAAAAGCAATTAGTACATCACGAATATCTGGCTGAACCCTACCTAATAATTCAGATGTATCTTCTTTTAAAGGAAACAACACAAAAAACAAAAAAGCTGTCAACAAGCTTAGTGTAATCATTACCAGTAAGTTGACTAGCGATTTACGTAAAGTATCAATATCATTAATAGCAATAGATAAACCCACTCCTAAAATAGGTCCCATTAACGGTGATATTAACATAGCACCGATTACTACTGCTGTCGAGTTAGCATTTAACCCAATAGATGCAATAAATATAGAGCAGACCAAAATCCACGATGTGGCTCCTTTAAGAGGAATATCTTGCTCTATTGCTTTTATAGTAGCCTCTTGGTCTGTATCATTTCTAAAATCAAGTAACTCGTATAAAAAGTGTTTTATTTTTTCAAATAATCCTTGAGCATCTTTAGCAATTTCATCTTTTGAATTTACCCCTTCATTAGACTGAATATTTCCAGTCTTTTTAATATCTTTTTCCATTAATAATTTAGTATTATTTTTTTAAGTGAAATATACGAAAAGTAACTTATATCTAATTATAATTATCTCTCATTACTAGTTAAAAAATATCTCCATAATTATTACTCTTAAAAAAAACACCGAACATATATAGTATATCTTCGGTGTTTAACTTTTAATCCCCAAAAAAAGTTTATGTGTAGTGGGGAGAGCAGGATTCGAACCTGCGAAGTCGTAAGACAACGGAGTTACAGTCCGTCCCATTTGGCCGCTCTGGAATCTCCCCAAAATTTTCAAATAAAAAGCTCCTCTTTAGAGAAGCTTAAAAGTGACCGGGCTGGGGCTCGAACCCAGGACCCTCTCCTTAAAAGGGAGATGCTCTACCAACTGAGCTACCAGGTCATTATTCCTTTTCTGTTAGCGGGTGCAAATATAGAGCCTTATTTTAAAAAAACAAGCATATTTTTAAATTTATTTTAACCTTTTCTTATCATTAAAAAGCAGTGTTTTACAAATCAATAAGTTAGGGCTAATTTTCATTTAAATATGCTTCTCTAACTTTTTTAAATAGGTTAGAAGAATATACAAAATCAACCACATCTTGGTTATTTGTTTTAAAAATTTCCTTACTACTTCCCTCCCATGCTTTTAATCCATCTTTTAAAAAAACTATTTTATCTCCAATTTCCATAACAGAATTCATATCGTGCGTATTAATTACTGTAGTTATTTGATACTCTTCCGTAATCTCTTTAATTAAATTATCTATCAATATTGAAGTGCTGGGATCTAAACCTGAATTTGGTTCATCACAAAACAAATATTTTGGATTCATTACAATAGCTCTCGCAATGGCTACTCTTTTTTGCATACCTCCTGATAATTCTGCTGGAAATTTTTTGTTAGAGTTTTCTAAATTCACTCTTTTCAGTACAAAATTTACTCTTTCTAACATTTCAGCAAAAGGCTTTTTCGTAAACATTTTTAGAGGAAACATTACATTTTCTTCAACCGTTTGTGAATCAAATAGAGCACTACCTTGAAAAACCATTCCAAGTTCTTGACGAAACTCTCTTTTGTCTTCAATGGTCATTTCTGTGTTTACTTTACCATTATAAACAATAGTTCCTTTTTCTGGCGTATGTAAACCAAGTAATGATTTTAAAAAAACCGTTTTACCGGCACCACTTTGCCCAATAATTAAACTTGTTTTACCTACTTCAAAAGTTGTAGAAATCCCTTTCAAAACCTCAGTATCTCCAAAACTCTTATATATATCGTTTACAACTATCATAATTAAGTTAACAACATTTGGGTTAAGAAATAATTAGCTATTACTATAGTTACTGTAGTCCAAACAACTGATTGTGTACTTGCTTTTCCTACCTCTAAAGATCCTCCTTTTACATAATAACCTTGGTATGAAGGAACAGTAGCTATTAAGAAAGCAAAAACGACTGTTTTAATTAAAGCATAGGTAATTAAAAAAGGATTAAAATCTGTTTGTACACCTATAATAAAATCTGCTCCAGAAAATAACCCAGATAAAACCCCAGCAACCCATCCACCAAAAATTCCTAAAAACATTCCTAAAATAACCAAAAAAGGATAGAAAAAAATTGTAGCTAAAATTTTTGGCAACACTAAATAATTTAGTGAGTTTATCCCCATTATTTCTAAAGCATCTATTTGCTCTGTAACTCTCATTGTGCCTATACTCGAGGTAATATAAGACCCTACTTTTCCTGCTAGAATAATTGAACAAAATGTAGGTGCAAATTCTAATATAACCGATCGTTTAGCTGCAAAACCGATAAGTGATTTTGGTATAAAAGGACTTTCTAAATTTAATGCAGTTTGCAAGGCTATTACACCTCCAATAAAAAATGATATAAAAGCAATAATCCCTAAAGATTTTATACCCAACTCTTCTATTTCTTTAAATAAAGCTTCACGAAAAACTCTAGCTCTTTGAGGCTTTTTAAAAACCTCTTTCAACATTATAAAATATTTACCGATATGCTCGATATAATTCATCCAATTTCTTTTTGTTTTGCTAAAGTAGTAAGAATATTCATTTGAATAAAAATGTTTATCATATTAAAAAATCATTAACCCGAAAACAATTTGAGTTTTTCCTGTTGAAAATCTTTACTTTTGATTTTTCTTTAAACACAAACTAGATGAAAACCAAGTATCTTTTTGCTATTCTCTCTCTCTTTTTAATTTTTGGATGTACCATTGAAAAGAAAACAGTTGTAAAACCTAAGTTAGTTATTGGAATAGTTGTTGACCAAATGCGTTATGATTACCTTATCAGATTTGAAAGTAAATATGGAGAAGGCGGATTTAAACGTTTATTAAAACATGGGTTTTCTCTCGAGAATGCTCATTATAATTACATTCCAACATACACTGCTGTAGGACATACTTCTATTTATACAGGAACAACTCCTACAAACCATGGGATAATTGGTAATAATTGGTATGATAAATATTTAAAAAAATCTATATACTGTGTTGATGATGAAAATTACAAAACTGTGGGAAATGAAGCAGATGGTGGTAAAAAATCACCTTATAGATTGCAAACTACAACAATTACTGATCAACTTAGATTAGCACAAAATATGAACGGAAAAACAATAGGTATTGCCATTAAAGATCGTTCTGCTATTTTACCTGCAGGTCATTCAGCAAATGCAGCATATTGGTTTGATGGGGGTAGTAAAGGTGAATGGATTTCCTCTTCATATTATATGAATGATTTACCTACATGGGTTCAAGAATTTAATAAATCTGGGAAGGCCGATGAATATTTAAACAAACCTTGGGAGACTTTATATGATATTAAAACATATACTGAAAGTATTACTGATGATAATAATTTTGAAGAAACTTTTAAAGGTGAGGAGAAGCCTGTTTTTCCACATAACATTCCAACTTTGAGAAGCAAAAACAACAACTATAGTATTTTAAAAGCTATACCTGCGGGAAACTCTATTACTGCTGATTTTGCCAAAGCCGCCATTATTGCTGAAAATCTAGGAAAAAATAACTATACAGATTTTTTAGCCGTAAGTTTTTCTTCTACCGACTATGTTGGTCATCAATTTGGAGTTGCTTCTAAAGAAATTGAAGATACTTATTTACGTTTAGATAAAGATTTAGAAAGTTTTTTTAACTTTTTAGACACTCAAGTAGGAAAAGGAAATTACACTCTGTTCTTAACTGCAGATCATGCAGCAACACAGGTCCCTGCATACTTACATTCGGTAAAAATACCAGGCAGCTATTTCAGTAATAAAAAATTTAAAGAGTTTATGGATGGGGTAACTGAAGAACATTTTAAATCGAGTGATTTAATAGAAAATATTTCAAATTTTCAAATCTTTTTAAATAAAGAAAAAATAGCACAATTAAAGTTAAATGCTAACGAAATTGCTCAAACCTTAGCTGACGCAGCTATTAATTATAAAGGAATTTACAAATCAGTTACTGCTAAAACTATGCAGTCGACCACTTTTACTACTGGAATTTTAAACACGCTTCAAAACGGGTACAACCAAAAATTTTCGGGTGATGTTTTATTAGTTCCTACTCCGTCTACGATCAACTATCCTAAAAAAGGAACTACGCATGGTTCTGGTTATTCATATGACACCCATATTCCTGTGATTTTCTACGGAAATGGTATTAAAAAAGGGAGTTCTAAAAAGAAATATGAAATTATAGACATAGCTCCAACTATTTCTAATTTATTACAAATTGAATTTCCAAATGGAAATACTGGAAAAATAATTGGTGAAGTTTTAGAATAAAAAATACAGTAAATACTATCATAATTATAATGTGCATCAAAATTTATTTCACCTTTTGATGCACATTAATCGCTTTATTTGCTAGAAAAAAGCCTGTTAGAAGTGAAACAAATGCTCCTACTGAAATTCCTGGAACAAAATCAATGAATAAAAAGAAATCATACGCTCCATGAAAAAGAATTGCTAATAAAAGTCCAATGAGGTTAAATAACCTTTTATTTTTTGAAAACTTAGCTTTTCCCATAAAAAAACCCATCAAAATTGCAAAAGTAGCATGTGCTGGAACTGCTGTAAATGCTCTTATAATTCCAGTTCCTGCTCCGTATTGAAATACATACAATACATTTTCTAATGTCGCGAACCCCATAGACACCATAACTGCATATACTATACCATCAAAAGGTTCGTTAAATTCTTTATTAGTTTGGGCATAATAGCGTACTATTATATATTTTGAAAACTCTTCTACAAACCCAACAACAACAAAAGCTTTTACCAAAATTTGTATAATATTTCTAGAGTCTGTCACTATAAAATACCCATTTAATACAGCTCCTAAAATTATAGTTACTAAAATGCTTACAATAGCTCCTAAAACAAAATTCTTTATTAGAAAGTTAATGGGTTCTTTTTCAAACTTATCTTTTAAATAAATATAAGCTACAATTATCATTGCTGGTGCAACCGCTAAAAGGAGTAAATTCATATTTGAAATATACACTAATTTTAAAAATATTGTTTAATCTTAACTAGTTTGTGTTTTTAAAAATTTAGAAATAAAAAAATCCGCAATTGCGGATTTTTTTTATTGTTTATTTCTTCGGAAGAAAAACTTCCGCCATCATACACCTTGCACTTCCTCCACCACATACTTCAATAGTATCTAACGAACTTGAAATGATTTTACAATGTTTATTTATTCGACTAATCTGAGATTGTGTAAGGCTATTAAATGCCGCTTGACTCATTACTAAAAAACGCTCATCATCAGTACCTCTAACTTGTAACATGTTTCCAGCAAAATTATTAACTTGATCTTCCGTTATATCAATAACTTCTTTTCCATCTTCTTTAAGATGTTTTAATAGGTTTTTACGTTCTTTTTTATCATCGATACACGCTAAACAAACTACCGCAAAAGTTTCTGCCAAACACATCATTACGTTAGTATGATATATCGCTTTCCTTTTTTCGTTAACTGTTTGGTTTGCTGTAAAAACTACTGGAGTATATTCAAAATCTTCACAAAACTCTATAAATAAATCTTCATCGGCTCTTGGTGAAAGTGCACAATAAGCTTTTTTATTTATTCGGTCTAACAGCAAACTTCCTGTTCCTTCTAAAAAAATTCCTTCTTCTTCAGCAGACGTATAATCTACAATATTTTCAATTACAAACCCTTTCTCTTCAAGAACTTCTAAAACATCCTCTCTTCTTTCTAATCTTCTATTTTCAGCAAACATTGGATAGAGCGCTACTGTTCCATCTTGATGAAAAGACACCCAATTATTGGGAAAAATAGAATCTGGTGTATCATGCTCTTCAGTATCGGAAACCACAACTACATTAACTCCAAAACTTTTCAGTTTTTCAACATAATCATCAAACTCTTGTTGTGCTTTTGCGTTTACAGTACTTGGTAATAAATTATCTAATACTTTTTGATAATAATTATTAACTGCTGTTTGCTCGTTCATCCTAAAATTAATTGGACGAATCATTAAGATAGTATTGGTTGTTTGATGCATCTAATCTCTTATTAAAGGTAAAGTTGAACAACGTAATAAACCTTCTTGTTTTGAAATTTCTGCATACGGAACTTCTTCAACAGTAAAACCTTGTTCTCTCAACCAAGTATTTAGTCTTGTAAAGTTTTTTTCAGAGATTACTACATCATCAGATATAGAAAATATATTACTATTCATATAATACATTTCATCTCTAGAAATATGAAAAAGATTTTCTTTACCAAATAAATCTACCAAATAAATATAATCACTTTCTTCTCTAAAACCACTTTTATAAATAATTCCTTTGTTTTTACCTACTGGTTGAAAACAACAGTCTAAATGCAATGCATTATCTCTAGGTTCTATTTTCGATTTAACCAAATCGAATTCTTTAACAATTTTATTAGGAAACAATTCTTTTATAAAATTTACACCTTCCATGTTGGTTCTGGCTGTGATGTAATTTTTATAATCACTTCCTTTATAAGTTCCTATAAATATATGATCGTTCCAAAGCATTACATCTCCTCCTTCAATATGTACTTCTTCCGGAGGTCTAACTACTTTTTTAGGATCAATTTTATCGATAACATATTGAATTGCTTCTAACTCTTCTTCTCTATTTGGTAAGATGTTAGCTTTAATAAAAATATCATCTATTACGAAAGCAATATCTCTTGCAAATATTTGATTGCAATTTTCGATTATTTGAGGTCTATAAACTTCTACACCATATTTTTCAAACACCTTAGCTACGGCTTCCATTTCCTTAATCATATCTGCCTCTATTGGATATGTTCCTGCTAGAATATGTTCTAAAGATTTGGGGTCGTATGCTTCCTCTACCGTAGGGGTTGGACCATTACTTTTTGCTGTTCCTAAAACGACAGCCCTTAACCTAGAAGTTTCGTTTTTAACGTTGAGTTTTAACATATATATCAAAAAAAAGTCATTTTGAAAGAATTGAAAAATCGTATTGAGATTTTTCGTTTCACTCAAAATGACTAATTATCATTTTAATAAAATTTATCTTTTATTGATGTTTACAAACGGACGAACATTTTCGCCAATGTAAACTTGTCTTGGACGACCAATTGGTTCTTTACGTAAACGCATTTCTCTCCATTGAGCAATCCATCCTGGTAAACGACCTAAAGCAAACATTACAGTAAACATTTCTACAGGAATACCCATGGCTCTATAAATAATACCTGAATAAAAATCTACATTAGGATATAATTTTCTTTTCACGAAATAATCATCATTTAATGCCTCTTGCTCTAATCCTTTAGCTACATTTAAAATTGGGTCTTTCACTCCTAATTCAGCTAAAACTTCATCTGCAGCAACCTTAATAATTTTTGCACGTGGATCAAAGTTTTTATAAACTCTATGTCCAAATCCCATCAAACGGAAAGGATCTTCTTTATCCTTTGCCTTACCCATATATTTTTTAGTATCTCCTCCATCTTCCTTAATAGCTTCTAACATTTCTAACACTGCTTGGTTAGCTCCACCATGAAGTGGCCCCCAAAGTGCAGAAATACCAGCTGATAAAGATGCGAATAAACCTGCATGAGATGACCCAACAATTCTCACTGTTGAAGTAGAACAGTTTTGTTCGTGATCTGCATGTAAAATTAATAATTTGTCTAAAGCATTTACTAAAACAGGGTTTTGTGTATATTCTTCATTAGGTTGTTCGAACATCATTTTTAATACGTTTTCTACATAACCTAATTTTTTCGATCCGTAATTTAAAGGTAAACCTTGTTTCTTACGCATTGTCCAAGCTACTAAAACTGGGAATTTACCCATTATTTTAACAATAGCATTATACATTTCTTCCTCTGAATCTACATTAACTGAAGAAGGATTAAACGCTGTTAATGCCGATGTTAATGAAGATAAAACTCCCATTGGGTGTGCATTTTTAGGAAACGCATCTAAAATCTTTTTTACATCATCATCAACAACCGATTGTTTCATGATATCTTCATGAAACTTATCTAATTGTTCTTTCGTCGGTAATTCACCAAAAATTAAAGCATATGCTACCTCTAAAAAATCTGCTTTTTCTGCCAATTCTTCAATAGCATAACCACGGTAACGTAAAATTCCTTTTTCTCCATCTAAAAATGTGATTGCACTTTCGCAAGATCCTGTATTCTTATATCCTGGATCGATTGTAATTACTCCATTAGTCGCTCCTCGAAGTGTTTTTATATCGATGGCAACTTCATTCTCAGTTCCTTTAACTAGAGGGAATTCATAAGTGTTTTCACCTATCTGTAGTTTTGCTATATCTGACATTTTTATATCTTAATTTTTATTTATTTCAGTGAAGCACGAAGATACCATTTTTTGTACTATTTAGAAAATAGTATCTTATAGATTTTTAATATATAAAAATACCTTTTCTTTATTATAAATATGATAAAAAACAAAAAAACTTGTAATTTTACTTACAAGGTTTTCTTTTATAATATTGAAGCGAAAAAATTAAATTTTAAAAGCTTTTTCTTGTGGATAATAAGCAATATTATCCAACTCTTCTTCTATTCTTAATAATTGATTATACTTAGCCATTCTATCTGAACGTGAAGCAGAACCTGTTTTAATTTGCCCTGTATTTAACGCTACCGCTAAATCGGCAATTGTATTATCTTCTGTTTCTCCAGAGCGGTGACTCATTACAGATGTGTAGCCTGCATTGTGAGCCATATTAACTGCAGCTATCGTTTCTGTTAACGTACCAATTTGGTTTACTTTAATTAAGATTGAATTTGCAATTCCATTTTCAATTCCTCTTGATAAACGTTCTACATTTGTTACAAATAGATCATCACCAACCAACTGTACTTTATCACCTGCTTTTTCAGTTAAGTATTTCCATCCATCCCAATCATTTTCATCCATGCCATCTTCAATAGATATAATTGGATATTTTTCTGCTAATTCAGCTAAATAGTCTGCTTGTTCTTTACTCGAACGTATTTTTCCTTTAGCTCCTTCAAACTTTGTGTAATCATACTTACCATCCACATAGAATTCTGCTGCTGCACAATCTAAAGCAATCATAATTTCATCCCCTAATTTATACCCCGCGTTTTTAACTGCTAACGCAATTGTATCTAATGCATCTTCAGTTCCTTCTAAAGTTGGTGCAAAACCTCCTTCATCTCCAACTGCTGTAGATAAGTTACGATCGTGTAACACTTTTTTTAGGTGATGAAAAATTTCTGACCCCATTTGCATTGCTTGCGTAAAGTTTTTAGCTTTTACAGGCATTACCATAAACTCTTGAAAAGCAATCGGCGCATCAGAATGTGATCCTCCATTAATAATATTCATCATAGGAACAGGTAAAGTATTCGCTGAAACTCCACCTACATAACGATACAAAGGCATTCCTAATTCATTTGCTGCGGCTTTTGCACATGCTAATGAAACTCCTAGAATAGCATTTGCTCCTAGTTTTGATTTATTAGGAGTTCCATCTAAATCAATCATTAACTGATCAATCATGTTTTGTTCAAAAACAGATACACCTAACAATTCTTGTGCAATTACTGAGTTTACATTATCAACTGCTTTTAAAACGCCTTTACCCATATAAGCTTTTCCTCCGTCGCGTAATTCAACAGCTTCATGTTCTCCTGTAGACGCACCAGATGGAACTGCTGCTCTACCTAAAACACCATTTTCTGTAGTTACATCTACTTCAACAGTTGGATTTCCTCGTGAATCAAAAATTTGACGTGCGTGAATATTGATAATCATACTCATAATTCTATATTTTTAGTTTGTTTTTTGGTTAGCCAATTTACGAAATACAGCTATCTTTATAATTAATTTTTATATGATTTTGCGAAAACGATTTCAAAAAATAAAATCCCGCAATGCGGGATTTTATTTTAAGCTTCTACTTGTACTTTTTTAATATTCTCTATAAACTGATCGAATAAATACTCAGCATCGTGTGGACCAGGACTTGCTTCTGGATGGTATTGAACAGAAAATACATTTTTATCTTTCATTCTAATACCCGCTACCGTATGATCATTTAAATGAACATGTGTAATCTCTATATCTGCATGGGCTTCAGTTTCTTCTCTATTGATTGCGAAACCGTGATTTTGTGAAGTAATTTCTCCCTTTCCTGTAATTAAGTTCTTTACAGGATGATTAATTCCACGATGACCATTATGCATTTTGTATGTAGAAATTCCGTTTGCTAATGCAATCACTTGATGCCCTAGACAAATCCCGAAAAGAGGTAAATTTCTCTTAATAATTTCTTTGGCTAAGTTTTGAGCGTCTTCCAAAGGCTCTGGATCACCAGGTCCATTGGAAATAAAATATCCATCAGGATTCCATGCTTCTAATTCTTCAAATTTAGCGTCATAAGGAAATACTTTTATATAAGCGTCTCTCTTTACAAAATTGCGGAGGATATTCTTCTTTATTCCAATATCTAATGCTGCAATTTTATAAGTAGCATTTTCATTTCCTATAAAATATGGTTCTTTAGTAGATACTTTAGAAGCTAACTCTAAACCTTCCATGTTAGGCGTTTTAGCAAGTTGTTCTTTTAGAGCATCAATATTATTTGTTTGAGTTGAAATAATAGCATTCATAGCTCCATTATCTCTAATATAAGAAACCAATGCTCTTGTATCAACATCTGATATAGCTACAATATTATTTTCTTGAAACCAATCTTTTAAATTTCCATCAGAATCTACACGAGAATGTGTAAAACTAAAATTACGACAAATTAATCCTGATATTTTAATTCCTTCTGATTCATTTTCGTTTTTATTAACTCCATAATTACCAATATGCGCATTGGTAGCGACCATTAATTGTCCGAAGTATGAAGGGTCTGTAAAAATCTCTTGATATCCAGTCATACCTGTATTAAAACAAATTTCACCTGTTGCTATACCTTCTATTCCAATAGATTTTCCATAAAAAATGGTGCCGTCTGCTAATAAAACTAATGCTTTTTTTTGAGTTTGATATTTCATTTAGTTGTGTAAAAAAGTTTTACAAAAATAATATAAAAAAAAGGATAAACTAAAACGTTTATCCTTTTGCTTTTATATTGAATTATAGTATTCAAAAATTTTAAGAATATCCTCTTCTTTACTATAAGATAAATCTTTATTAAGTACAAATTTTTTTACATTCTGTTTTTTGTCTTTTAGTAAATTTAGAATTTGTTTCTTTTTCAATTTTATTTTAGTCAACTTTCTATTTTTATATACGTAATACTTTTCTTTTAAAATATACTTATTTTTAGTTATTTTTGCTCCCGTCATTCGATTTACCTTACCTTCTTTAATCTCGCTAATATATCTTTTAAGCATACTTATTCTTTCTCCATCAAACAGTATCGCATAGAAATTATTTTTTCCGTCTAACTTATATTTTTTATATTTAATTCCCTTCAAAAAAATATAATCAACTCCAGAATCATTAAAGCGGTATACTGAATCTTTTGAGATCTCAGCTACAAAAGAATCAGATAGTGCATCATAATTAGAATTGGGTATAGTATAATTCTTCCCGTCACTTGCTGTTATTGCCATACTATTCAACCAATTTTTAAATAAATAAGGTGTCCCTTCAACTCTATTATCATGATGAACAATACTACGAAAAAAACCAGTATCTATCATATCTTTATAAATTCGTCCAGTAGTTATTGCTTTTGTTCCTTGGCTATAGGAAGAGATTACACAAAAAAATAAAGCGATTAGTAGTAAGTTTTTTTTCATAATAAGGTTTTTAAATTTAGCACTAATATAAAAAAAGGTGTTTGAAAATCAAACACCTTTTTTAAATTTATTCCTCTTCTTGAGTTGCAACATCAACTGCAGGAATTGTGTCAGCTTTTTTAGCTCCACCACGTCGGCTACGACGAGTAGATTTTTTAGCTTTATCTCCTTTAGGATTGTATAATTCGTTGTAATCAACTAATTCTACCATTGCCATAGGAGCATTATCTCCTTGACGATTTCCTAATTTAATGATACGAACATAACCCCCTGGTCTGTCAGCAACTTTTACAGATATTTCTTTAAATAACTCCGTAACTGCATACTTGTTACGTAAATAACTAAATACAGTACGACGATTATGAGTTGTATCCGCCTTTGATTTTGTAATTAAAGGCTCAACATACTGACGTAAGGCTTTCGCTTTAGCAACAGTTGTATTGATACGTTTGTGCTCGATTAAAGAACAAGCCATGTTTGCTAACATTGCTTTTCTATGTGCTGTTTGTCTTCCTAAATGGTTAAATTTCTTTCCGTGTCTCATGACCTTTGTTTTGTGCTTTCATCTTGCTCAACTCTCTTTGAGGAGCAAATTATGAAAGATTAATCTCTATCTAATTTGTACTTACTTAAATCCATTCCAAAATTTAGGTTTTTATTAGCCACTAACTCATCTAGTTCAGTTAATGATTTTTTACCAAAATTTCTAAATTTCATTAAGTCACTTTTATTAAAAGATACTAAATCTCCTAATGTATCAACTTCTGCAGCTTTTAAACAGTTTAAAGCACGAACAGATAAATCCATATCTACTAATTTCGTCTTTAATAACTGACGCATATGCAATGACTCTTCATCGTATGTTTCAGTTTGTGCAATTTCATCTGCCTCTAATGTAATTCTCTCATCTGAAAATAACATAAAGTGGTGGATTAAAATTTTTGCTGCTTCTGTTAACGCATCTTTAGGATTGATTGAACCATCAGTATCGATATCAAAAACTAATTTTTCATAATCAGTCTTTTGCTCTACACGAAAGTTTTCAACAGCATATTTTACATTCTTAATTGGAGTGTAAATAGAATCTGTAAAAATTGTTCCTAATGGTGCACCTGCTCTTTTGTTCTCTTCTGCTGGCACAAAACCTCTACCTTTTTCAATAGTGATTTCTGCGTTTAATTTGACAGATTTGTCTAAATTACAAATAACTAAATCTGGGTTTAATACTTGAAAACCAGAAATGAATTTTTGTAAATCTCCAGCAGTTAATTGCTCTTGTCCAGATATTGCAATAGATACTGTTTCTCTATCAGACTCTTCGATTTGCTTTTTAAAACGAACTTGTTTTAAATTTAGGATGATCTCAGTAACGTCTTCTACAACACCTTTAATTGTTGAAAATTCGTGTTCTACACCGTCAACTCTTAATGATGTAATGGCAAATCCTTCTAACGAAGATAACAACACTCTTCTTAAAGCATTACCTACGGTTAAACCGAAACCTGGCTCTAAAGGTCTGAATTCAAATCTACCTGAAAAATCAGTAGATTCTATCATTATTACTTTGTCGGGCTTTTGAAAATTTAAAATTGCCATAGTAAGTTTATCAGGATTATTTAGAATATAATTCTACGATTAATTGTTCTTTGATGTTTTCTGGAATTTGTAATCTTTCTGGAGCTTTAACAAAAGTCCCAGATTTTTGATCAGCGTTCCAAGTTAACCACTCGTAAACATTACTATTAGCAGCTAAAGCATTTTCAATAGCTTCTAAAGATTTAGATTTTTCTCTTACTGCAACAACATCTCCGTCTTTTAATCTATATGATGGAATGTTCACTATTTCACCATTTACTGTAATGTGACGGTGAGATACTAACTGACGTGCAGCACTACGTGAATTTGCTATACTTAAACGGTAAACAACATTATCTAAACGAGACTCACAATATTGTAATAAAACCTCACCTGTAATACCTCCGGCAGCTTGAGCTGACTTGAATAAATTACGGAATTGACGCTCTAAAATACCATAAGTATATTTAGCTTTTTGCTTTTCCATTAATTGGATAGCATATTCTGATTTTTTACCTCTTCTTTTACCTGCTCCATGTTGTCCTGGAGGGTAATTCCTTTTTTCGAAGTTCTTATCGTCTCCGAAGATTGCTTCGCCAAACTTACGAGCAATTTTAGTTTTTGGTCCTGTATATCTTGCCATTTCAAATTAATTTAAAGTAGGGATTATGAATTAAGGCTAACTCCTTCGATAATCTAAAATCCTACTTTTGTTAAAATATAAATTATACTCTTCTTCTTTTAGGTGGACGACATCCATTATGAGGAATTGGAGTAACATCGATAATTTCTGTTACTTCGATACCTGCATTGTGGATAGATCTGATTGCAGATTCTCTACCGTTACCTGGTCCTTTAACGTACACTTTTACTTTACGTAAACCTGCTTCTTTTGCAACGTTTGCACAATCTTCTGCTGCTAATTGAGCTGCGTATGGAGTGTTCTTTTTAGAACCTCTAAAACCCATTTTACCGGCAGATGACCAAGAAATAACGTCACCTTTTTTGTTTGTTAAAGAAATAATAATATTGTTGAAAGATGCAGTTACGTGAGCTTCACCAACTGATTCTATTACAACTTTACGTTTTTTTGTTACTTTAGACTTTGCCATAATTCTTTACTATTAGTAAAAAATAATCAATGATTATTTTTTCTTGTTAGCTACAGTTTTTCTCTTACCTTTTCTTGTACGAGAGTTATTTTTCGTTCTTTGACCTCTTAATGGTAAACCAAGTCTGTGACGAATACCTCTTTGACATCCGATGTCCATTAAACGCTTAATGCTTAATTGAACTTCAGAGCGTAACTCTCCTTCAATAGTGAAAGTTCCAACTTGCTCACGAATTGCTGCAATTTGATCATCTGTCCAATCTTGAACTTTGATACTCTCATCAATTTTTGCATTTGCTAAAATCTCTTTAGCTCTGCTGTTTCCTATACCAAAGATATATGTTAAAGCGATTACACCTCTTTTATTCTTTGGAATATCTATACCTGCGATTCTTGCCATAACTACCCTTGTCTTTGTTTAAATCTAGGATTCTTTTTGTTAATTACGTATAATCTGCCTTTTCTGCGTACTATTTTGCAGTCAGCACTTCTTTTCTTTAATGATGCTCTTACTTTCATCAGTTTTGTTTTTTAATATCTGTAAGTAATTCTTGCCTTTGATAAATCATACGGACTCATTTCTAACTTTACCTTGTCTCCAGGTAATAGTTTTATATAATGCATACGCATTTTACCAGAAATGTGTGCCGTAACAATATGTCCGTTCTCTAATTCTACACGAAACATTGCGTTAGATAACGCTTCTGTTATGGTTCCATCTTGTTGAATTGCTGATTGCTTAGCCATATTATTTTAATGATTTTCTGTTACTGTTACCAGTTTTCATTAAACCGTCGTAACGACTATTTAATAAATATGAATTTATTTGTTGTAAAGTATCAATTGCTACTCCAACCATAATGATTAAAGAAGTACCACCATAAAACATTGCCCAATTTTGAGCAACCCCAAACTTAACAATAAATGCTGGTAAAATTGATAATCCTGCTAAAAAGATAGATCCTGGTAGTGTTATTCTAGATAATACCGAATCTAAAAAGTTAGCTGTTTCTTCACCTGGTTTATATCCTGGTACAAAACCATTACTTCTTTTTAAATCTTCTGCCATTTTATTTGTTGGGATTGTAATCGCCGTATAAAAATAACTGAATATGATAATTAAAAGAGCAAAGATAACATTGTACCATAAACCGAAATTATCAGTTAAACTATTTAAAGCTGGATATTTTTGTCCTAAAGCTACTGGTAAAAACATAATAGCTTGAGCAAAGATAATTGGCATAACTCCCGCTGCATTTAATTTTAACGGAATATATTGTCTTGCGCCATCTACATCTTTAATGTTTGTAACTGCTGTACGTCGGGCGTATTGAACTGCCACCTTACGTACTGCGGTAACTAATAATACAGTTAACAAGATTACTACAAACCAAACTATTAATTCGATTAAAATCATCATAATTCCACCACCACCAGCATTAGTTGTTTTAGAAACTAATTCTTGCATAAATGCAGCTGGAAAATTTGCTAAAATACCTACAGTAATTAATAATGATATTCCATTACCAACTCCTTTGTCTGTAATACGCTCTCCTAACCACATTGCAAAAATGGTACCGGCAGTTAATATGATCATAGATGAAATCCAAAATGTTGCTCCTCCAACTAAAAAGGCCGAATCTGGTAAACCAAACTGAGTCTTAATTGCTGTAATGTACGTAGGTCCTTGAACTAACGTAATAGCAATTGTTAACCATCTTGTAATTTGAGTAATCTTTTTACGTCCACTTTCTCCATCTTTTTGTAGTTTTTGTAAATAAGGAACCGCGATTCCCATTAATTGAACTACAATTGATGCAGAAATATAAGGCATTATACCAAGAGCCATAACTGACGCTCGTGCAAATGCCCCTCCTGTAAATGCGTTTAATAAACCTAAAAGACCTCCTCCGGTTTGATCCTTTAATGCTGTTAACTGTGTTGGATCTATTCCTGGTAATGGAACAGAAGCCATAAAGCGATAAACAGCAATTAAACCTAAAGTTAAAAGTAATTTTTCCTTTAACTCTTCAATCTTCCAAATGTCTTTTAAAGTATTTATAAAATTCATCATTTACAATTTCTTATAATGTTACTGCTTCTCCTCCAGCTGCTTCGATAGCCGCTTTTGCTGTTGCAGTATATTTATGTATGGTTATATTTAATTTAGCTTTCAACTCTCCACGTCCTAATATTTTTATTAATTCGTTTTTGCGAGCTAATCTGTTTTCAATTAAAACTTCCATATTTACTGTATCAGTAATCCTTCCGTTGTCAACTAATTCTTGTAATTTGTCTAAGTTAATACCAACATACTCCTTACGGTTTATGTTTGTGAAACCAAACTTAGGCACACGTCTTTGAAGAGGCATTTGCCCACCTTCAAATCCAATTTTACGAGAATAACCCGAACGTGCTTTTTGACCATTGTGTCCTCTTGTTGCAGTACCACCTTTTCCAGATCCTTCACCTCTTGCTATTCTTTTTCCGCTTTTAACAGAACCTTCAGCTGGTTTTAAGTTATGTAAATTCATCTTATATAAATGTCTTATTTAGTTTCTTCAAAAGAAACTAAGTGTTTAACTGTATTTACCATTCCCAAAATTGTAGGCGTTGCTTCGTGCTCTACAGTTTGGTTCATTCTACGTAAACCTAACGCCTCTAACGTTCTTTTTTGATTTTTAAGGCGACCGATTTTACTTTTTACTTGTGTAACTTTAATTTTTTTCATCGTCTTAAATTTTATCCGTTAAAAACTCTCTCTAAAGAAATACCTCTTTGCTTAGCAATAGTTGCTGCACTACGTAATTGTAACAAAGCATCAAAAGTTGCTTTAACTACGTTATGAGGGTTAGATGATCCTTGAGATTTTGATAATACGTCGTGTATACCAACAGACTCTAATACCGCACGTACAGCACCACCAGCAATAACTCCGGTACCATGAGAAGCAGGCTTAATGAAAACTTTTGCTCCACCAAACTTACCTTTTTGCTCGTGAGGTAATGTTCCGTCTATAATAGGAATACGAACTAAATTTTTCTTAGCGTCTTCAATTGCTTTTGCAATCGCTGATGCTACATCTTTAGATTTCCCTAAACCATGACCTACAACACCGTTTCCGTCACCAACTACTACGATTGCAGAGAAACCAAATGCTCTACCCCCTTTAGTTACTTTCGTTACACGTTGTACGCCTACTAATTTATCTACAAGCTCTAATCCGCTTGGTTTTACTCTTTCTACGTTTTTATATCCTAACATAATATAATTTCTTAAAATTTTAAACCAGCTTCTCTTGCAGCATCTGCTAATACTTTAACTCGACCGTGGTATAAATACCCGTTTCTATCAAAAGCAATAGTATCTACTCCAGCTTTAGTCGCTTTTTCAGCAATTGCCTTTCCAACTGCTGCTGCAGTTTCTGCTTTAGAACTAGATGTAATTTCTTTATCTCTTGATGATGTCGCAGCAATTGTTACTCCGTCTACATCATTTATTAATTGAGCATAGATTTCTTTGTTACTTCTAAAAACCGATAATCTTGGTTTTTCTGCTGTTCCCGTAACAATCTTTCTAATTCTATACTTAATACGTTGTCTTCTTTCAAGCTTTGATAATGCCATAACACTAAATATTATTATGCAGATTTACCTGCTTTTCTTCTTAATACTTCTCCTACGAACTTAACTCCTTTTCCTTTGTATGGTTCTGGAGCACGGAAAGAACGGATCTTTGCTGCAACTTGACCTACTAATTGCTTATCAAATGAAGATAACTTAACGATTGGATTCTTACCTTTTTCAGATACAGTTTCAACCTTAACTTCTGGAGCTATTTCTAATAATATGTTATGCGAATAACCTAAAGCTAGATCTAATTTCTGACCTTGATTAGATGCTCTATAACCTACACCTACTAATTCTAATTGTTTAGTAAAACCATTAGTAACACCTTCTACCATATTAGCTATTAAAGCACGGTACAAACCATGTGCTGCTCTATGAGGTTTACTATCTGATGGTCTTTCAACTACAATATTACCATCTTCTTCCTTTACAGTAATATCAGATTTTAACTCTTGAGTTAATTCACCTAATTTTCCTTTTACTGTAACCACGTTTCCGTCTACTTTAAATTCAACACCTTGTGGTAATGCGATTGGATTTTTTCCTATTCTACTCATTTTACAAATTGTTGATTAATAAACGTAACATAAAACTTCTCCTCCAACATTCTCTTGACGTGCTTTCTTGTTAGTCATCACTCCTCTAGATGTTGATACGATTGCAACACCAAGACCGTTTAATACTCTTGGCATTTCCTTAGCGCCAACGTATTTACGTAAACCTGGTGTAGAGATTCTTTGAATCTTTCTAATAACTGACTCTTTTGTGTCTCGATCGTATTTTAAAGCTATCTTAATCGTTCCTTGAACTTTATCTTCAATAAACTGATAACTTAAAATGTAACCTTGATCAAACAAAATTTTCGTCATTTCCTTCTTCAATTTTGAAGCAGGAATTTCAACTACTCGGTGATTTGCAGCCACTGCATTTCTAACTCGAGTAAGAAAATCCGCGATTGGATCTGTATACATAAAAAATTAAATTGCGGTTTTGGTTTTTAATGATTTCTATTTTCCCTACGGATAACATCCGTAATCATTAAACCTTAAACCAGTTAATATTTGTTTTTTTTGTTTTTAATAGTTGATTTTTACATTGTTACAGTTTTTACAAAATATTAAAACTCTGTAAGTCATTGACAACAAGGCATAATTACCCTCCAAAAACAGTGTGCAAATATACGTAAACTTTTTGAAAATCAAAGTGTTTTGTTTATTTTGATTTTCACTGTTATTTTAAGTAATATTATTTAGCTTTTTATAAGCATTTTATAGCCTACTTATAAAGTTAAAAAACAAAAAAGGTCGTGTTCGAAGAACACAACCTTATAAATTTATAAAAATAATTATCTTGCCTTACCAGCTAGCTTTTTTTACACCAGGAATTAATCCTTGATTAGCCATTTCACGGAATGTTACACGTGATAATCCGAACTGACGCATATATCCTTTAGGACGTCCAGTTAGTTTACAACGATTGTGTGTTCTAATTGGTGATGCGTTTTTTGGTAACTTTTGTAATGCTTCATAATCTCCAGCTTCTTTTAAAGCTTTTCTTTTTTCAGCATATTTAGCAACCATTTTTGCTCTTTTACGCTCACGCGCTTTCATTGATTCTTTAGCCATCTTTAATTCTTTTTAAATGGTAAACCTAATTCTCCTAATAATGATTTAGCTTCTTTATCAGTATCTGCAGATGTTACAAAAGTAATATCCATACCACTAATTTTTTTCACTTGATCAATATTAATTTCTGGATAGATGATTTGTTCGGTAATTCCTAAATTGTAATTACCTCTACCATCAAAACCATTAGCTTTGATTCCGTTAAAATCTCTTACACGTGGTAAAGATGCAGTAACTAATCTATCTAAAAACTCGTACATTTTATCACCTCTTAACGTAACTTTAGCACCAATTGGCATCCCTTTACGTAATTTGAAGTTAGCAACGTCTTTCTTAGAAATAGTTGATACTGCTTTTTGACCTGTAATTGTAGTTAACTCGTCAATAGCATATTCTATTAATTTCTTATCTGCTATAGCTGCTCCAACACCTTTACTTACAACGATTTTTTGTAATTTAGGCACTTGCATTACATTGCTATAACCAAATTCATCAGTAAGAGCTTTGATAACTCTGCTCTTGTACTCCTCTTTTAATCTTGGTACGTAACTCATGGTTATATTGCTTTATCTGATTTTTTTGAAAATCTCACTTTCTTATCTCCTTCTACTTTATAACCAACTCTAACTGCTTCACCGTTTTCAACTAAAGCAACGTTTGATATGTGTAATGGAGCTTCTTTTTTTACAATTCCTCCTTGTGGATTTGCAGCACTTGGTTTGGTGTGTTTAGATACCATATTAACACCTTCTACTACAACTCTATCTTTTTCTTTAAGAATTTGTAAAACCTTTCCTTCAGATCCTTTATGATCTCCTGCTATTACTTTAACAGTATCTCCTGATTTGATTTTGAACTTCTTCATCTTAAATACAATATTAAAGCACTTCAGGTGCCAATGATACGATCTTCATAAATTGTTTCTCACGTAATTCACGAGCTACAGGACCAAATACACGAGTTCCTCTCATTTCCTCTGTAGGATTTAAAAGTACACATGCATTGTCGTCAAATCTAATATAAGACCCGTCTTTACGTCTAACTTCCTTCTTTGTACGAACAACAACAGCTCTAGAAACTTGTCCTTTTTTTACACTTCCATTTGGAGTTGCTGCTTTTACTGTAACAACAATTTTATCTCCAACACTAGCGTAACGCTTTTTTGTTCCTCCTAAAACTCTAATCACTAAAACTTCTTTTGCTCCAGTGTTATCAGCTACTTTTAATCTTGATTCTGTCTGTAACATATTATTTCGCTCTTTCTAGGATTTCTACTAATCTCCAACGCTTAGATTTACTTAAAGGTCTTGTTTCCATGATCTTTACTGTATCTCCGATGTTGCAATCATTATTCTCGTCATGAGCAACGTACTTTTTCGTTTTTAAAACGAACTTACCGTACATTGGGTGCTTTACTCTGTTTACCTCATTAACAACGATAGATTTTTCCATCTTGTTACTTGATACAACACCTATTCTTTCTTTTCTAAGATTTCTTCTTTCCATCTTTAAAACTGACTAGAATTATTGTAATTCTCTTTTAGTTAATTCTGTAGCAATTCTTGCCACAGTTTTTCTTAAGCTTTTAATCTCTAATGGGTTTTCCAATGGAGTTATGGCGTGAGCCATCTTAAGATCCGTATAATTTTTCTTCAACGTACCTAACTTCTCTTGTAAGTCAGCTATTGATAATTCTTTAATTTCTGATTGTTTCATTATATATAGAATTAAGCGTTAAAATCAAAATCTCTTGCAATAACAAACTTCGTCTTTACTGGAAGTTTTTGTGCTGCTAAACGTAAAGCTTCTTTCGCTACTTCCATTGGCACTCCACCAACTTCAAACAAAATTCTACCTGGTTTAATAACAGCAACAAAATGATCAGGAGCACCTTTACCTTTACCCATACGTACTTCTAATGGTTTTTTGGTAATAGGTTTGTCTGGAAATATTTTAATCCAAAGCTGTCCTTCCCTTTTCATATGACGAGTTGCCGCAATACGAGCTGCCTCTATTTGACGAGAGGTAAGTAAATTCTGGTCTAAAGATTTGATTCCAAACATTCCGTTAGAAAGTTGGTTACCTCTTCCAGAAATACCATTCATATTTCCCTTCGCCTTCTGTACCTTACGGTATTTTACTCTTTTTGGCTGTAACATCTTTAATTTCTTTTAAAAATTATTTTCTTTTGCGAGGTTGACGTTTAGAATTTCCACCTTTAGAACCACTACCTTTTTGCTTAGATAATCCTACTAATGGAGATAATTCACGTTTACCATAAACCTCACCTTTCATTATCCATACTTTAATACCTAATCTTCCGTAGGTAGTATGGGCTTCAACAAGTGCATAATCGATATCTGCTCTAAAAGTAGAAAGTGGAATTCTTCCTTCTTTATAATGCTCTGAACGTGCCATTTCTGCACCGTTTAAACGACCAGAAATTTGAACTTTAATTCCTTCTGCATTCATACGCATTGCTGCAGCGATAGCCATTTTTGTAGCTCTTTTGTAAGAAATTCTATTCTCGATTTGACGCGCAATACTAGCTGCAACTAATGTAGCATCTAACTCAGGACGTTTAATTTCAAAAATATTGATTTGAACTTCTTTACCTGTAATTTTCTTAAGCTCTTCTTTTAACTTGTCTACCTCTTGTCCACCTTTACCGATAATAATACCAGGTCTAGCAGTAGTGATAGTAACGGTTACAAGTTTTAAAGTACGCTCAATAATTACACGAGATACACTTGCTTTAGATAATCTAGCATTTACATACTTTCTTATCTTATCATCTTCAGCTAATTTATCTCCGTAGTCATTTCCACCATACCAGTTAGATTCCCATCCTCTGATGATTCCTAAACGATTTCCTATTGGATTTGTTTTTTGTCCCATTTCTACTTTGATTAATTACTGTTATTTTTAGCACCTAACTCTAAAGTAACGTGATTAGAACGCTTACGAATTCTATGAGCACGCCCTTGTGGAGCTGGTCTTAATCTTTTTAACATACCTGCGCTATCAACACAAATTGATTTCACGAATAATCCAGCCTCTTCAATACTTGCATCTTCATTTTTAGCTTGCCAGTTTGCGATTGCAGACAATAACAATTTCTCTAAATTTCTAGATGATTCTTTTGGACTAAATTTTAAGATTTGTAAAGCTTTTTCAACCTCTACTCCTCTTACTAAATCTGCTACCAAGCGCATTTTTCTTGGTGATGTAGGACAGTTAGTAAGCTTTGCAAAAGCACGTTGCTTTTTAGCTTCCTTTAACTGTTTTGCCATATTTTGTTTACGAACTCCCATTTCCTACTATTTTTTTCCTTTATTTTTTGCACCAGCGTGTCCACGGAATGAACGTGTTGGTGAAAATTCGCCTAATTTATGACCTACCATGTT
Organism: Tenacibaculum adriaticum; assembly: GCF_008124875.1. Lineage (GTDB taxonomy): Bacteria > Bacteroidota > Bacteroidia > Flavobacteriales > Flavobacteriaceae > Polaribacter > Polaribacter adriaticus. Next base: position 223,378 of record NZ_VNIA01000003.1, on the reverse strand, counting down.
TTCTGTAACGTATACTGGTACAAATTGCTTTCCATTGTGAACAGCAATTGTTTGTCCAACAAAATCAGGAGTTATCATACTTGCTCTTGACCAAGTTTTGATAACAGATTTACTATCTGATTCTACGTTAGCTAAAACTTTTTTCTCTAACTTATAGTGAACGTAAGGTCCTTTTTTTAGTGATCTTGCCATGATTTATTATTTCTTTCTACGTTCTATAATATACTTATTACTAGCTTTGGTCTTAGATCTAGTTTTATATCCTTTAGCAGGTATACCATTTCTAGATCTTGGATGTCCTCCAGAAGAACGTCCTTCACCACCACCCATTGGGTGATCTACAGGGTTCATTCTTACAGCATTCGTTCTTGGTCTTCTACCTAACCATCTACTTCTACCTGCTTTACCAGATACTAATAATTGGTGATCTGAGTTAGACACAACTCCGATAGTTGCCATACATGTTAACAAGATTAATCTTGTCTCTCCTGAAGGTAACTTTACTGTTGCATATTTACCATCTCTTGCCATTAATTGAGCAAATGAACCAGCAGAACGTGCCATAACAGCTCCTTGCCCTGGACGTAACTCTATACAAGAAATTGTAGTTCCTAAAGGAATATCGCTTAACAACATAGCATTACCAACATCTGGTGTTGCTTCATTACCTGAAACGATAGTTTGACCTACTTTTAAACCGTTTTGTGCAATTACATAACGTTTTTCTCCATCAGCAAATTGAACTAATGCAATAAATGCAGTACGGTTTGGATCGTACTCAATAGTTTTTACTGTTGCAGGATCGTTATATCTATCTCTTTTAAAATCGATAATACGATATCTTCTTTTATGACCTCCACCTCTGTTACGAGTAGTCATACGACCCTGATTGTTTCGACCTCCAGTTCTTTTTATCGGTGCCAATAATGACTTTTCCGGCTTATCAGTAGTGATGGTGTCGAACCCATTCACAACTCTAAAACGCTGACCTGGTGTTATTGGTTTTAATTTTCTAACTGACATTTTGTCTTACTTCTTATAAATTGTTATAAAAATCAATTTCTCCTTCAGCTAACTGAACAACTGCTTTCTTATACCCGCTTGTTAAACCAGTAACCATACCTTTTTTAGTATACTTACTTTTACGTAAAGCTGGATGATTTAAAGTTCTTACGGCCTTAACAGTAACACCATAAGCTGCCTCTACAGCATCTTTAATTTCAAGCTTGTTAGCCTTCTTGTTTACAACAAATGTATAACGATTAAACTTTTCGCTATGACTTGTTGCTTTTTCTGTAATAATAGGTTTTATTAAAATACTCATTTTCTTCCCTATTTACTTAAATTAGATTCAATTCCTTCTAATGAACTTTCAGAAATCACAACTTTATTAGCATTTAAAACACTGTAAGTATTTAATCCTGAAGCGTCCACAACTTTAGAGCCTTTTAAATTACGAGAAGACAAATAAACATTTGCACTTGATTCCCCTAATATAAATAATGATTTTTTAGAATCTAACTCTAACGCTTTTAATACATTAACGAAATTTTTAGTTTTTGGAGATTCAAAATTAAAATCTTCAATTACAAAAATATTTTTATCGTTAGCTTGAATACTTAAAGCTGACTTACGCGCTAAACGCTTTAAGTTTTTATTTAACTTAAAAGAATAATTTCTTGGTTTTGGACCGAACATACGTCCTCCTCCTCTAAAAACTCCAGACTTAATACTACCCGCACGAGCTGTACCTGTTCCTTTTTGTTTTTTAATCTTTCTTGTACTACCAGCAATTTCTGCTCTTTCTTTAGATTTATGAGTACCTTGTCTTTGATTAGCCAAGTACTGCTTTACATCTAAATAAATTGCATGATTGTTTGGCTCTACTCCGAATACTTCGTTAGAAAGTTCGACTTTTCTACCAGTATCTTTTCCTGTGATATCTAATACCGCTACTTTCATTATTTCTCGATAGTTATAAAAGAGTTTTTGTGACCAGGAATTGCTCCCTTAACAACTAAAAGGTTCTTTTCTGGAACTACTTTTAATACTCTTAAATTTTGAACTTTAACTGTATCTCCTCCCATACGACCTGCCATACGCATTCCTTTGAATACTCTTGCAGGGTATGATGCCGCACCAATAGATCCTGGCGCTCTTAAACGGTTATGTTGACCATGAGTAGCTTGACCTACACCAGCAAAACCGTGTCTTTTAACAACACCTTGAAATCCTTTACCTTTAGAAATCCCAGAAACATCTACGAATTCACCTTCGGTAAAACATTCAACTGTAATAGAGTCTCCTAAATTGTACTCTCCTTCAAATCCTTGGAATTCTACGACTTTCTTTTTAGCAGTTGTGCCAGCTTTTTTAAAGTGACCGTCTAACGCTTTGTTAGAACTTTTTGCTTTTTTGTCATCGAAACCAAGTTGCAACGCGCTGTAGCCGTCAACCTCTTCGGTTCTGACTTGGGTAACAACGCAAGGACCTGCTTCGATTACTGTACAAGGAATATTCTTCCCGTTTTCGTCGAATAAGCTGGTCATTCCTACTTTTCTTCCTATTAACCCAGACATATTAAATAATTATTAATTGTTTACTTTTTTATTCCCTTTTAGATTTTAACACAAAAAAAGGATTAAAAATACTTCCTTTAATCCTGAAATATTTTTACCATTTTTCCTTCGCGAAACCCTCCGGACATGTTAATTTTGAAACTTTTCAAAATTTTAAATAACGCCCAAATACTTTTGGGCGTGCAAATATAGTAAAAACTTTCGGTTTGAACAAATCAAACCGAAAGCTGATATTTTACTTATACTTTGATCTCAACTTCAACACCGCTTGGCAACTCAAGTTTCATTAAAGCATCAATAGTTTTCGAAGAAGAACTATAAATGTCTAATAATCTTTTGTAAGCAGATAATTCAAATTGTTCTCTTGATTTTTTGTTTACGTGTGGTGAACGTAATACAGTAAAAATCTTTTTGTGAGTTGGTAATGGTATTGGTCCGTTAACAACAGCACCAGTACTCTTTACAGTCTTTACGATTTTCTCAGCAGATTTATCTACTAAATTGTAATCGTAAGATTTTAATTTTATTCTAATTTTTTGACTCATCTTAATTAACCTTTAGCTTTAGCAATTACATCTTCTGATACATTAGATGGAGTTTCTGCATAGTGAGAAAATTCCATTGTAGAAGTTGCTCTACCTGAAGACAATGTTCTTAATGTTGTTACATAACCAAACATTTCCGATAATGGCACAGTAGCTTTCACAGTTTTTGCTCCTGCTCTATCTCCCATATCACTTACTTGTCCTCTTCTTCTATTTAAATCTCCAACAATATCACCCATGTTTTCTTCAGGTGTAATTACCTCAAGTTTCATTATAGGCTCCATAATTACAGCTCTTGCAGCTTTAGCAGCAGCTTTATAACCCATTTTAGCAGCTAATTCGAACGATAACTGATCAGAATCTACAGGGTGGAAAGACCCATCCTTTAAGGTAATCTTCATAGAATCCATTTCGAATCCAGCTAATGGCCCGTTTTTCATTGCTTCTTTAAATCCTTTTTCAATTGAAGGGATAAATTCTTTAGGAACATTACCACCTTTAATAATAGATTCAAATTGCAATCCGATTTTACCTTCTTCTGCAGGCTCCATAGTAAATACAATATCAGCAAACTTACCACGTCCACCAGATTGTTTCTTATAAACCTCTCTATGTTCTGCAGTAGCCGTTAAAGCTTCTTTGTACTCTACTTGTGGCTCTCCTTGGTTTACTTCAACCTTAAACTCTCGTTTTAAACGATCTACAATAATATCTAAGTGTAACTCACCCATTCCTGAAATAACAGTTTGACCAGAGGCCTCATCAGTTTTAACAGTAAATGTTGGATCTTCTTCAGCTAATTTAGATAAAGCCATTCCTAATTTATCTACATCCGCTTTAGTTTTTGGCTCAACAGCGATACCAATTACGGGATCTGGAAAATCCATAGATTCCAAAATAATAGGATGTTTTTCATCAGACATAGTATCTCCAGTCTTGATATCTTTAAATCCTACAGCTGCTCCAATATCACCAGCTTCAATATAATCAATTGCATTTTGCTTGTTAGAGTGCATTTGGTAGATACGAGAAATACGTTCTTTTTTACCTGAACGGTTATTCAAGATATATGAACCTGCATCTAAACGTCCTGAATATGCACGGAAGAATGCTAAACGTCCTACAAAAGGATCTGTAGCAATCTTAAATGCCAATGCCGAAAACGGCTCCTTTACATCTGGTTTACGAGAAATTTCTTCTCCTGTATCTGGATCAGTACCTACAATTGCATCTTTATCTGTTGGAGAAGGCAAGTAACGACAAACAGCATCCAATAAGAATTGAACTCCTTTGTTTTTAAATGCAGATCCACAGATCATAGGAATAATAGACATGTCCATTACAGCAGCTCTTAATGCAGCATGTACTTCTTCTTCTGTAATAGAATCTTCATCTTCCATAAATTTCTCTAACAAGTTCTCATCGTACGCGGCAACCTCTTCGATTAATTTTGCACGATACTCTCTTGCCTCTTCTTTCATGTCTTCAGGAATATCGACTACATCGAAAGTTGCTCCTTGAGTTTCATCATGCCATACAATAGCTCGATTCTTCACAAGATCAACAATCCCTTTAAAATCTGCTTCATCACCAATATTTAAAACGATTGGCACAGCGTTAGACTTCAACATATCTTTTACTTGTTGACAAACAGCCAAAAAGTTAGACCCTTGACGGTCCATTTTATTTACAAAACCAATACGTGGTACTTTGTAGTTATCAGCAAGTCTCCAGTTAGTTTCTGATTGAGGCTCTACACCATCAACAGCACTAAACAAGAATACTAATCCATCAAGCACACGTAACGAACGGTTTACCTCTACAGTAAAGTCAACGTGACCAGGAGTATCAATAATATTGAAATGATACCCTTTAGTATCAGGAGTTGGCTGCCCATTTTCGATAGGGAATTTCCACTCACATGTAGTTGCAGCAGAAGTAATCGTGATACCACGCTCTTGCTCTTGCTCCATCCAGTCCATTGTAGCAGCACCATCGTGCACCTCTCCAATTTTATGACTCACACCTGTATAGTAAAGGATACGCTCAGTAGTTGTTGTTTTACCCGCATCAATATGCGCAGCAATACCAATATTTCTAGTGAATTTTAAATCTCTTGCCATTTCTTAGAATCTAAAGTGTGAGAATGCTTTGTTTGCTTCAGCCATCTTATGAGTATCAACTCTTTTCTTAACAGCAGCTCCTTCTTCTTTTGAAGCAGCTAAAATCTCTGCCGCTAAACGTTGTGCCATTGTTTTTTCATTACGCTTACGCGCATATGAAACCATCCATTTAATCGCCATAGACACTTTACGGTCTGGACGAATTTGCATTGGAATCTGGAATGTAGCACCACCTACACGACGAGAACGAACCTCTACATGCGGCATTACATTTGACAAACCATCTTTCCACACTTCTAAAGCTGATTTTTCTTCATCAGTTTTCTTTTCGTTTACGATATCCATTGCATCGTAAAACACTTTGAACGCGACAGATTTCTTACCGTCCCACATTAAGTTATTCACAAAACGTGTTACTAACTGGTCGTTAAACCTAGGATCCGGTAATAATACTCTTTTTTTCGCTCTTCTTTTTCTCATGTCTTTACATTAAAAAAGTTAATTGAATAATTTTACTTCTTTGGGCGTTTTGCTCCGTACTTAGATCTACGTTGAGTTCTTCCCTCAACACCTGCAGTATCTAACGCACCACGTACAACGTGATACTTAACACCTGGCAAATCTTTTACCCTTCCACCTCTAACTAATACTATCGAGTGCTCTTGTAAGTTATGTCCTTCACCTGGAATATACGCGTTAATCTCATTACCATTTGTTAATCTAACACGCGCCACTTTACGCATTGCTGAGTTAGGTTTCTTTGGTGTTGTAGTATAAACACGCGTACAAACTCCACGTCTTTGAGGACAAGACGATAAAGCAGCCGATTTACTCTTCTTAGTTATTTTGGTTCTTCCTTTACGAACTAATTGTTGAATAGTTGGCATACTAATTAATTACTGTTTTCGTTTGTATTACTAATTTACTCTCATTTTAAGAGAGTGCAAATGTACGATTAATATCCAATTATTCAAATATCAGTAAGTTATTTTTTACAAAGTATTTTTTCATCCTAAAAATATTAAGGAATTACATTACTTTTGATTTGCAATTTCTAACTCAACTTGACAGTAAAATTTAAACTACATATCTATATAGTATTCTTATTTGCAATTTCAAATTACGCATTTGCACAGGAATTAACACTAAAATTAACCTCAAAAGACAGTTTAGAAAATTCTGTTTTAAAAAAAATTGATTTTAAAAAGAATCACACAAACAAAACTTCAATAGAAAAAGAAATTAATATTTTTTCTGAAAAACTTAGAGCCCAAGGCTACTTTTTAAACAGAATAGACAGCACCCAGATTAAAGACTCAAATTATACTGCTTATTTTTCTTTAGGTCAAATAACAAAACATGCAACCATCACAATTCCCAAAAACAATCTTTACCAACCATTAATTTTCAAAAACAAAAAAACGATAACAATACCCTTAAGTAAACTCTCAAACACTCTCTTATCTATTTCTAACGAACTAGAAAAAACTGGGAAATCTTTTTCTGAAGTAAAACTCATTAATATCAAATTAAAAAAAACAACACTATTTGCCGACCTATCAATCATACAATCTAAAAAAAGAAAAATCAACAAGATTATAATCAAAGGATATGAACAGTTTTCAAAATCTCACATCAGGCACTTTTTAAACATCAACATTAACACTGTTTTTAATCATCAAAAATTAAAAAACATCTCTTCTTCCATAAAATCATTAGAATTTGTTTCTGAAATAAAACCACCAGAAATATTATTCAGCAAAGATTCAACTATACTCTACCTATATCTAAAAAAAAATAGCGTAAATAATTTTGATGGTCTTTTAAATTTTAATCCAAACAACACAACAAAGAAAGGAATTTCATTAAACGGTCATTTAAACCTAAACCTTAATAATACATTACACACAGGTGAACAATTTAAATTACTATGGAAAGCAAATGGTAATGATAATCAAGATCTACAAGTTAGTGCAAGCGTTCCCTATATTTTTAACTCAGGAATCACAACTGGATTTAAATTCAATATACACAAACAAGATTCGACTTTTTTAAGCACAAGATTCAACAACTACACATACTACAATTTAAACCCTAAAACTTCCTTAGGCTTGACTTTTGATTTTGATTCTTCAAACAATACTTTGAAGGATACTTTAAATAATGATATAGCCAATCTTAACAGCTCATTTATTGGTTTTCTTTTCAAATACCAAGCAATGAGTAAGGATCTCTTTTTTAATAAGAAGTTCTTTTTTTATGTAAATCCTAAAATTGGTTCACGAACATCAAGTAGTAAAAACGAAAATCAGTTAAAAATTGACATTGAAACTTCCTTTTTATGGGGTCTTAACCAAAGAAGCTCGATTTACATCAAAAATACAACAGGCTACTTAAATTCAACCAAACTGTTTAAAAACGAATTATACAGGATAGGTGGAGTAAACTCTATAAGAGGCTTTAATGAACAAAGTATTTTTACCTCTCAGTTTTCTTTTTTTAATATAGAATACAGATATCTTACCTTATCAAAATCATATTTATATAGTATAACAGACTTAGCTTCTTTAGTTAATATCAAAAATAAAACTATTTCTCTTTTAGGAATTGGCGTTGGATACAATTATCGAATCAACAGTTCCCAAATAAACCTCAATGTTTCAATAGGAAAAGAAACAAATAAACCCTTTGATTACAACAGCTCAAAACTATCTGTTACTTTTATTAATTATTTCTAATATTAGCTCGTTATTTAAATAATTTGCATCTTATTAACTTTTTTAACTTTTTTTTCTCAATAAAATTGCTATTTTGATATAATTTTATGATTTTAGCTGATCATTAACTCAAACAGCTATACAATGAAAACAAAGTTTAATGGAATTTTAACGCTTTTGTTAGCGCTGGTTGTGCAAATCTCTTTTGCACAAGATAGAATAATTTCAGGTATTGTTTCTGATGAAACAGGCCCACTACCCGGAGTTAGTATATTAAAAAAAGGAACCACACTAGGTACTGAGACTGATTTTGATGGAAAATACTCCATCAAAGCTAAAACAGGTGATATTTTAGTTTTTAGTTTTTTAGGCATGAAAAGTATTGATAAAGCTATAAGCTCTTCTAATACTATTAATATTACTCTCCAAGGAGATACAAATATTCTTGATGAAATCATAGTTACTGGACAAGGCGCAGGAATTGGCAGAAAAAGATTAAGCACTACGGTTGATGTAATATCAAGCAAGGATATTGAAAAAACACCTACAAAGCAATTAGACCAACTTTTACAGGCTAGTGCACCAGGAGCTCAAATTAAATTAAGCTCTGGGCAACCTGGTACATCTTCAATCATAAGAACAAGAGGGCCAATAACCGCTAATGGCAATACAACTCCTGTTATTATAGTAGATGGAATTAGAGTGGATAATTTAAATTCAAATTCTGAGCTTGGAATTGCTACGGGAGGGGCTAATAGTTCTTCAATAGCAGATATTCCACTTGAATCAATTTAAAAAATAGAATATGTTAAAGGAGGGGCAGCAACTACACTTTATGGAGCTGATGCCGCAAATGGCGTTATACAAATTATCACTAAGAAGGGAACAGTAGGAAAAACAACCATAAGTTTAGAATCTGAAACAGGTGTAATAAGTGGTACTACACAATTCAACAGATTTAAAAGAACAGGTGATCTTGTATATAGAAATGGTACATTACAAAACTACAGGGTTGGATTGAATGGTGGTAGTGATAAATTTAGATACAACTTTTCAGGATCAATGTACTATGATAACAGCTTTAATAACGTAAACGAGCAAATTCGCAGAAACATTAGATCTGGATTTACTGCTAAGATTACCGATAAATTCACTTACCAAGGATCAATGGCTTTTTCATCTTTTGGATACACCAGAGATTATAATGCCAATAATAGTTTGGCTAGATACGGAAGCATTGAAGGAGGGAGCTTTGGAGATGTTGATCAACTTAATGATGAAGAGTTCAATGATTTGAAAAATAATTTGAAAAAACAAGGTGAGTTAACAGATATAACCGATAGGGTTAAGAGATTCCAAATATCAAATAAATTCACATACGAATTTACTGATAATTTCATGATTAATGCTATAGTTGGATTCGATTCAAGAAATAATAGACAAGAGAATATACAAACTAATGCTTTACTTATTGCAAAGGGTGCAGTTCCCGATGGCACAACAAATCAAGGCTCAATAGAGAGAGCGACAAGAGATTTTTTTACTTTGACAGGAGAAATTAATGCTCAACATAAAGCTTATATAGGTGATGATTTTTCATTTATCTCCAGTATTGGAGGTCAATTCTTCAGAAATGATGATTTCCAACAATCTGTTGTAGGATCTGGAGTAACAGACGGGGCAATTACCATCAATGGTTCAGATATTTTCGCAGAAGATTATCAAAGTGGATTTGCTAATTATGGTTTATATTTTTCAGAAAATATAAGTTTTTGGGATAAGCTCTATATAGATTTAGGCTTAAGAATAGATGGAAACACTGCTTTTGGTGAAGATATTGGATTATTATACTTACCTAAATTTGGTGCCTCTTATATTATTTCTGAAGAAAATTTTTGGAAAAATACTTTTGGCAGTACATTCTCTTCTTTTAAATTAAGAGGAAATTGGGGACAAGCAACAAACTTCCCCACACCTTTTAGTGGTGACTTAACAATTAAAGCAAATAATTATTTAGGTAATCAATCTTTTGAATTTTTAAACCCAGGTAACAGAGATTTAACTTCAGAAACTGTAACTACTACTGAATTTGGTGCTGATTTAGGTTTTTTCAACGAACGTCTTAGATTTGGTTTTACATATTATAATGGAGTTACAGAAGACGCTTTGTTTACTCCTCCACAACCTGATTCATCAGGATTAGATCCTCAACTAAAGAATATTGGTGAAATTAGCAATAAAGGTTTTGAAGTATCTCTTCAGTCAACATTAGTAAACACAGAAAAACACAACTTACAGTTTAATGCATCTTATAACAAGAATGAAAATAAAGTGGTTAGTTCTGGGGGAGCTCCTGAATTTAATGTAGGTGGATTTACTTTCTTAGGTTCTTTTGTAAAAGAAGGTTTCCCTTTAGGTTACTTAAGAGGTGCTCATACTACTATCGAAAATGGAACAGCTGTTATTAAAAGAAATCAAAACTTAGGAACGACTTTTGCTCCCCATTTTGGTAACTTTTCTCTAAACTATACATTTAACAACAAACTCAGCTTTTTCTTAAATGGAGATTATCAACTTGGAGGTCAAGGAGTAGCAGTTGATGATGTTTTAAGGTTTTTCAGTGGTGTAAGTGATGCCGATAGATTCCCTCAAGAAATATTAGATTATCAAGAAGCACAAGCTAATGCTGGTGCCCCTACCTTAACCTTTTTTGATTTAGCTAGCTATTGGGTAGAAGATACTGATTTTGTTAAAATAAGAAACATTGGTGCTTCATATAACTTTGGTAAATTTGTAAAGCAAGTAGAAAGTTTTACATTAGGGTTCAATGTATCAAACCCATTTAATTTCTCTGATACATCTTTTGATCCTGAAGCTACTGGTGCTGGTACAGCAAGACAAAATGGATTTGCGGGTGGAGGTTTTGGATTTGGAACAGAATCTGCTCCTAGAATCTACACCATGTCTTTAAAGTTTAAATTATAATAATAAAAGAGAAAATGATGAAAAAACGTATACATATAATATTCGTGATATTTCTGGGAATTAACCTTTCTTCTTGTGAAAAAGAATTAGTCGATTTTACAGAAGTTACAAACCCCGAACTTTCTGAATCTAGTATTATCGGTCAACCTAACTCTGCTCAATCTTGGTTATATGGAGTTGAAAGACAAATGGCTGAATTAAGTAATGAATATGTTACTATATCTGAAATAGCATCAGACAATTATGAAAATACTCAAACTTTCTACAATCAATTATTAGATAATCTTAATATTGATTTTCAAGATGCCGATATGTCTCAGTTACATTTTGACATAGCTAAATTAAGAGAAATGGCCTTATTTGGACTAAATAGAGTCGCTCCCAATGATATTAACTCTTCTAATAATACATTAGCAGAATTTAACTTTTATAAAGGTATATCTCATTTACTTGCTGGAGAATACTTTAGTTTTTTACCAGCGGAAGCAAATGGCGTTCCTTTATCTTCTGAAGAAAACTTAAATCTGGCTATAGAAAGCTTTAACACAGCTTTATCATTATCAAATTCTGCTTCTTATCACATGGCTATAGCAAGAGCTAATTATTCTTTAGGTAATAAAGCAGAAGCTGTAACAGCTGCACAAGATGCTTTAAATTTAGACGCAACCTTATTAATGGAAGTTGCTTACGACCAATCCAATGGCCCATCTAATACCATGGAAGCTGCTTTATATGGCAGAGGTACTTTTGACGATCTTCAACCTTTACCTTCGTTAGATTTTTTAGACCCTAAATATTCATTTTTATCAAATGATATTGATCAACCTTTATATTTTTTAAAGGCTGAAGAAGCACATTTAATAATTGCCGAAGCTCAACTTTCAGATAATGATTTACCTGCAGCTCAAACTACATTAAAAAATTTGCTAACATTAATAAATTCGAGAGATACTAGAACTATTGATGATACTGTTGAAGGTAGAGATCAAGACCATCCTGGATCTAGACCAGATAACTCATCCATAGTTGTAAAATATGAGGGTGATATTGACTTTAAAACTGGACTTGTTATTGATAGAAGCACTACTGTGACTGTACCTGTTGTTTCTGGAACTTCTGTTACAGATGTAGATATAGACGCCTTAGCTTCTATTGATGAAGCTTTAGAACTTTTATTTTTAGTTAGACAAGAAGTTTTTATAGCTGAGGGCAGAAGAGTTATAGACTTAGGTATTAAATATGTAATCCATGAAACTGAATTATTATTAAATCCAAACATTGACGAAAACAACCCTGGTCTAACAAGAGTAATACCCCCTTTTATAGATTCAATCAAGGCAGAATTAGACGACTTTACATATGATGCTGGCACAGGTACAGTAATAATAAAACATAATCTTAATAAAATTCTAGTTCAAAACAAAACTTCAAATCTAGTTTTACCCTTTAATTAAACATATCTTTTAAAACAGGTAATAGTTTTAAATAAATTAAACCAGAATATTAATTTATTCTGGTTTTTTATTGCATTAAAAAGTTAACTACTTTTTTAATTTGCAAATAAAATTATTCTTTGAAACACTATTAAAAACACCTACTTTATCACTCATATCCCCAAAAAAAACTTTGATAATTAATTAGACTATGTATCTTATTTTATATAATTCTACTATAAGACATCACAAAAGACTTAATTTTTGATATTTATTTACATTTAAAAACATTTTATTCACTTATCACAAACAATCTTTAAAACAATAACAACACATATGTCTTTATTTTTTTCTATTTGTTTTACAATACCATATTTCCTGAGTTAAATTAAAAATCTAATACCTAAACTCTTTTCTCATTTACTTACCCATATAGGGCCACCTGCTCATTTCACTAACTAGACACAAACAAAACACTTAGCTATAAAACTAAAAATACGTTTCAACTTTCTTTTATATAAAAAAGTGAAAATTTATAATAACTTGATCATAAACTAAGACAAGTAAACAACTAGAAACACTACCAATCATAATGATATATTGGTCTTTTTTTTTCAAGTAAAAGCCTTATTATTTAAAACAAATTAAATATTAATATCAATAAAACTATAAATAATAAAGAAGATTGCCTTCTTACCATAAATAACATTAATATTTTGTGTTAAAAAATTGTTTATTTAAGATAAAATTAAGATTTTAGCGCTTAATTAATTCAAATAATTACACAATGAAAACAAAGTTTAATGGGATTTTAACGCTCTTGTTAGCGTTGGTTGTGCAAATATCATTTGCACAAGACAAGACAATTTCAGGTACTGTTTCTGATGAAACCGGACCGTTACCTGGGGTTAGTATTCTAAAAAAAGGTACAGCAAGTGGTACCGAAACCGATTTTGATGGGAATTATTCTATAAATGCTAAAACAGGAGACGTGTTAGTTTTTAGTTTTGTAGGAATGAAATCTGTTGAAAAAACTGTTGGTACTTCTAACAGAATTAATGTTGAAATGACTGGTGATAATGTTTTAGATGAAGTTATTGTTACTGCTTTAGGTATTAAGAAATCTGAAAAATCTATTGGTTATGCAGCACAAGTTGTTAAAGCTAAAGATTTAACAGAAGTTAAGACAACAAACATTGTAAACGCTTTATCAGGTAAAGTAGCAGGTATTAATGTTACTAGTACTGGTGGTTCTGTTAACTCTTCAAGTAGAATAACAATTAGAGGTGTTTCAACTTTAAGTGGTAATGATCAACCTTTAATTGTAGTTGACGGTGTGCCTATAGATAACAATTCTTATGGTCGTAGCTCTAACGGAACTAGCTCTGGTGTAGATACCCAAAATGGTATGGCTGATGTAAACCAAGAGGATATTGAGAGCATGAACGTTTTAAAAGGTGGAGCAGCAACTGCTTTATATGGAATGCGAGGAGCTAATGGGGTTATTGTTATAACAACTAAAAAAGGAACAACATCTGAAAAATTAGGAATATCAATAAATTCAACTGTTTCTTTTAACAATGCATACATTTTCCCTGATTATCAAAATTCATACGGTCAAGGAAACAACCCATATTTATTTAAATATGTTGATGGTTACGGTAATTCTAACGCTTTGACTACAGGTTTAGGTGGTTTAGATGAAAGTTGGGGACCACCATTAGACGTTGGATTAGAGTTTGTTCAATGGGATTCTTTTGATGGGCAACCAAAACCTTGGGTTTCTGCACCAGATGCTGTTAAAGATTTTTATAATACAGGTATAACAACTGTTAATAACATCTCTTTATCTGGAGGTACAGACAAAGCAACATATCGTTTATCAATTGGTCAAATGGATGATAAAGGAATTTTACATAATACTGACTTAAATAAAAAGAATTTCGGTGGTAATGTGAATTTTCAATTATCTGAAAAATGGGATGCAGGTTTCTCTGCTAACTATGTCGTAACAGAAAGTGACAACTCTCCTTCTACTGGTTATGATACAGCTGATAATAATAACGTTATCTCTCAATTAGTTTGGGGAGGAAGACAAGTAAATTGGGCTGATTTAAAAGATTACCAAAACTTACCTTTAGTTGAAACTGGAAATAATGCAGGTACTCCTGTTAACTGGAATCAAGCATACAATAACAATCCTTATTGGATGTTAGATAACAACACAAACACTCAAGATAAGACTAGATTTTTCGGTAACTTTAATATTGGATATCAAATATCTGATGAATTTAAATTAGCTTTAAGAACTGGTATTGATACTTTTAGAGATAAACAAACAAGAAGAGCTGCTAAAGGAACTTCTGGTAATCCTGATGGTTATTATAGAGAAATCATTAGAAATAGAACAGAAATAAACACAGAATTACTTTTATCATATAATACTGATATTAATGAAGATTTAAATTTATCTCTTAATTTTGGTGGTAATAGTATGTCAAATGATTATGAATACTCATACAGAGGTATTAGCGGTTTACAATTGTCAGATTTATATACTCTTGCTAACGCAAAAGATGGTGTTACTCCAGTAGTAAGCGAGTATATTAGTAAAAGAGAAATTAACAGTTTATTCGGTTTTGGGTCATTAAGTTATAAAGATTATTTATTTTTAGAATTTTCAGGACGTAATGACTGGGCTAGTGTATTACCTGTAGATAATAATAACTTTTTCTATCCTGCTGTATCTTTGAGTGCAATTATATCAGACATGGTAGATATGGGTGAAACTTTTTCTTATTTAAAATTAAGAGGAGGATGGTCTAAAGTAGGGGATGCAGGACCTTTATCTCCATACTCAATTACACCTTCTTATGAGTATAGTCCAGAATCTTGGGGTACTACTCCAATATTACAAATACAATCTACCCTTTGGAATCCAAATATTAAAAATCAAGATACAAAAGAGGTTGAATTTGGTTTAGATACTCGTTTATTCAGAAATAGAGTTAACTTAGGATTTACTTATTACGACAAGAAAACAGAGGACGTTATTCTACAAAAGAACCTACCTAACTCTTCTGGTTATTCTAGTGTTTGGGATAACGCAGCAACTATTACAAATAAAGGGATTGAATTAACTTTAGGTGCTAAAATATTTGATAATGTAGACGATGGTTTTAAACTTTCTACTACTATTAATTTTGGTCAAAATGATAATGAAGTTAATAACATTGATGATGATCCTACAACTAATAACGGTGTTCTTAACTATGCTACTTATTGGAATGTTAGTACACAAGCTAGAGAAGGACAACCTGTAGGTGTTTTATATGGTACTACTTTTGCCAGAGATGATGAAGGAAATATTATTTTTAAAGACGGTAAACCTACCCAAGGAGGTAATGCTGTATTAGGTAATTCTACTGCAGATTGGACAGCAGGTATCTCTTTTAATGCTTCATACAAAGGTTTTTCTTTATCAACACTTTTTGATGGTAAAAAAGGAGGTGAAATTTATTCACAAACAAATACATGGGGTAGATTAACAGGTGTATTAAAAGAAACTTTAGAAGGTCGTGAAACAGGTATAGTTGGTGATGGAGTTATGTTAGATCCTACCACTAATACTTATGTTCCAAACAATATTTTAGTAACTGCAAAAGATTTCAATTCATCAACATACAGCCAAGCTATTGGTGAAGCTGGTATATATGATGCTTCTTTTATTAAGTGGAGAGAACTTTCATTAAGCTATGCTTTTAAAAGTAGCCTTATAGAAAATACAGGAGTAGATGCAATCTCAATTGGTGCATCTATTAGAAATGTAGCTATTTTATATAAAAAAGTACCTCATATTGACCCTGAAACTTCTTTTGGTAACAGTATTGGAACACAAGGTCTTGAATATTCTCAAATTCCACCTACAAGAAGTATTAGTTTAAATTTAAATGTTAAATTTTAAAAGAATAGAAAATGAAAAAAATAAAACAAATAAAACTTATCGCTTTCAGCATATTCATCTCTTTGATGTGTACTAGTTGCGATGGAGATTTTGAAGAAACTAACACAAATCCTAGTGCTCCTACAGAAGCACCTGCTGATTTCTTTTTAGGGGGGATTTTGAGAACAAATGCAAACCTTATTAACAATGTAGGGATTGCTGGTGGTTATGCAGGAAATTGGACACAACACTTATCTAAACCTCAATACAATGATGGTGATAAGTATGATGTATCTAGATCTAGTATCGGTTCTTTATGGAACGCATTTTATTTAAATATTAATAAAATTGATGATATGCAAGATTTAGCAATTGTAGAAGGGAATACTAACTTAGTTGCTGTTTGTAAAATTTTGAAAGCTCATAATTTCCAAGCAATAACTGACGCTTGGGGATATGCTCCTTATACAGAAGCTATTAAAGGTAAAAACGGTAGTTTTTATCCAAAATACGATTCTCCTTCAACTATTTATAATGAGTTAGTTAAAGAATTAACTGAAGCCAGTGATATGATTAATGTTAATGGTAGTATTGAAGCTTCTCAAGACTTTATATATGGTGGTGATTTATCTAAATGGAAGCAATTCGCTAACTCTTTATTAGTTAGAGTTATAGTTAGAGGACAAGGATTACCAGATTTTGATCATACTGATTTATTACCATCTTTATTAAATAATGTATTTGCTTCAAATTCTGATGAAGCTAAGCTTAAATATTTATCTTCTACACCTAATGCTAACCCTTATTTTGAAGGTATAGTTGAACTTTCTAGAGAAGGAGAATGGGCTGTTGGAGAAAAACTTGTACACATGCTTGATGGTACAGATTTAGGTTTTTATGATAAACGATTAGAGGTTTATGCTAAGAAAAATGGAGATGGAGAATATGTAGGTTTACCTCCAGGATTAAATGAGCCTGGTGTTGACTTTCCTCTAGAAGCTTCTCAAATTGGAACTGAATATGTAAAAGCTGAAGCTTATGCTTACTTTATGACTTATTCTCAGTTACAATTTTTATTAGCAGAAGCGGCTGAAAAAGGATGGATTAATACTTCTGCTGCAGAGCATTATAAAAATGGTATTGTTTCTTCATTTGCAAGTAATGGTCTTTCTATTGGTTTATACCCTACCTCTTATTCAGGTGGTACTGATGGTTTAAAACAAATTGCTCAGCAAGAATACATTGCTCTATTTATGCAACCTTTAGAAGGTTGGGCTGAATGGAGAAGAACTGGAGTTCCTGCTCTTACACCAGCAATTAATGGTGTTATAGATGAAGTGCCTTCTAGATTTCTTTATCCAACAGATGAGGAATCATTAAATGCTACAAACTACAACGAAGCTGTTGCCGCTCAAGGAGCTGATTTATTAACAACATCTATTAGATAAATAATTTAAATCATGAAAAAAATAAAAAATTTATTATACATATTAACTGCAGTAACCTTACTTTATTCATGTGATAGTGAAGAGAATGGTACTGTAGGTACTATCGGACACGGAGCTATAGTAACTATAGCAGATTCTTCTGAAGGTAAACTTTTAGGATCAGCAGTTGATTCTGATGATTTAGAGAATTCACAAGTTATCTTTTCTGATACAGAATTAAACCTTACCGTTGATTTAGCAACAGGGGGTGATAATGTAAGTAATTATGAGGTTGTAAAAACTTATAATGGAGGTAGTGAAGTTGTAGTTGCTTCTTCTGCAACACTTCCTATAAATATAAGTTACACAACTCTTGCAGATTATATAGATGATCTAGGATTAGAAGAAGCTAACCTTAGAATTGGTGACGTTATTACATTTAAAACTAAAATGACAACTCCTGATGGTGTTTTTTATGCTGCGAGTACAGAAGGTACTTTTAATGTAACTATAAACTGTTCTGCAGATTTAACAGGAACATATTTAGTTACTAACAGCTCATGTAACCCTTCTTTTACAACTACAATTTCTAAAAATGCTGACGGAACTTGGCATATTGGAAGTGGTGATGGAGGTTGGTTACACCAATGTACAGGAAATACTAGTTTATTGAATTCAGCCAACATAACTGTTGTTTGTGGTAAAATTCAACCAACTGGTGATTTAGATTATGGATCTAATGGTGGCTCTTATGATATTGGAGATATACAAGGAGGTACTTGGGATCAAGCAACAGGTGTTCTAACTATGGAACATACGCAAACTTGGTCGGCTAGTCGTGATGGTTCTTGGACTTCAACGTATACAAGACAATAATAATTTATAAATAGAAAAGAACATGAAATATAAATTTTTAAAAGCAACTTTTGCTATTGGTGCCTTAGCATTAATGGTAGCTTGTGATGACGATAAATACACTGGTGCTAGTACATTAGAATATGTAGCTCCTACTGTTACGATTACTTCAGCTAATGGGTTTGATATAACTACATCAGAAAATGACATCCCAGAAGATGATGGTCTTACTTATACAATAGAAGCTTCAATTACTGAAGCTGTTCAAGCAGATTTAGTACTTGACATAAAACAAATTGGTGGAACATCTGTAGAGCATTCTGATTTTGAAACAAGTGGTTATATTTTAATACCTGCTGGATCTACATCTGGTAGTGGTACGGTTACTGTTTATAAAACAGGAAATGCAGAACCTAATGAAACATTAACATTGTCTATTGGAGCCAATGAGCAAAACTTTAAAGGAAGTGAAACTTTAAAGATTTCAATGTCTGATGACTATATTAATGATGTTTTAGAAGTTACAGCAGATTGGTCTGGAGAATTTACATATACTGCTAGTGTAGGTCAAGTAACAATTGATTTATGTGATATTGATATTGATGTTGTTTTATTGACAGAAACTGGTGGTTTAGTTGATTATACTGCTGCAACCGCCTCTTGTCCTGAAAGTGGTACTATTTCTGGTTTAGCAGATGGTAAATACTTACTTGCTTTAGATTTGTATGAAAACCCTTTTGTTGATCTAAATGCTAATGGTCCTGTACCTGTAACAATAACATACTCTCAAGAGTACAATATTGAAGCTACAAGTTTTGTTTATTCAGGTTTTACTACAGACACAGCTCCTACAACTATAATTGCTGCTGAGATAGAGGTTGTAAACGGTTATGTATATACTGTTAATCCTCTATAAGTTTATTTATTAATAATAAATTTAAAATATAAAACCACCTCAATTGAGGTGGTTTTTTATTCATACAATATAACTACATTTACAGCATGGAAAAAGACACAACTATTTTTGGTATTAGAGCCATTATTGAAGCTGTAGAAAGTGGATCTACAATTAACAAAGTATATTTCCAAAAGGGACTGCGTGGAGATTTATTTTTTGAATTAGAAAAACTCATCAAAAAGAATAAAATTTCTACAAGTGTTGTTCCTACAGAAAAGTTAGATCGTTTATCAAAACATAACAATCATCAAGGAGCGGTCGCTAAAATTTCTCCTATTGAGTTTGCCGATTTAGATAGTTTAATTGAAGAAACTTTAGCTTCTGATAAAACCCCTCTATTCCTCCTACTCGATCAATTATCGGATGTAAGAAATTTTGGCGCAATTATAAGGACTGCTGAATGTACTGGTGTTAATGGAATTATCATTCAAAAAAGTGGAAGTGCACCCGTAAATGCAGAAACTATAAAAACATCTGCTGGAGCTGCTTTTAAAGTTCCTATTTGTAAAGTAGATCATATTAAAGATGCTATTTTTCAATTAAAAGCTGCTGATATAAAATTAGTAGCGGCTACTGAAAAAACAGAAGACTCTGTGTATGACATTGATTTTAATCAACCTATGGCAATCGTAATGGGTTCTGAAGACAAAGGTGTTAGTACTTCCGTTTTAAAAATGATGGATTACAAAGCAAAACTACCCATGTTAGGAGAGATAGGATCATTAAACGTTTCTGTTGCTTGTGGTGCCTTTTTATACGAAGCTGTAAGACAAAGGCTATAAAAAAAGCCTGTTAAAAACAGGCTTTATTCTTCTTCGTCAGCTAAGTATACATACTTATAATTTAATTCACTCTTGGTTTCTTCAGGTTCTACAGGTGGAATATAGTTACCATTTTCATCAAACATAGTATCAAATGCTGTTTTGGAAAACTGAAATTTTTCTTTCACAATTCCTCTGTTTCGATAAATTATTGCTAAAGAAAACCCAATAATAAGACCTGACAAATGTCCTTCCCAAGAAACTCCTTCTTTAATTGGTAAAACATACCAAATCATACTTCCGTAGAGAAAAATAGTTATCAACGACATCGCTACCAATCGATAATGTTTTTTTATGATTCCGCTAAAAAAAACAAAACTGAACAATAAATATACAATTCCGCTAGCACCTATATGAAATGATTCTCTCGCAATAACCCATGTTAATAGTCCTGTTAAAAACCCACCGATTAATAAAACTCTAAGGGCAACATCTTTATAAAAATAGAAAAGACTTGCACAGAGTACAAATAAAGGTATTGAATTATTAAAGAGATGACTTATATTACTATGAATAAAAGGAGAGATAAAAACACCTTTAAAACCACTCAGATTTCGAGGATAAATTCCAAGTTTATTAAAATTCCATCCAAATTGAATTTCTAGCCAGTAAACAAACCAAATTAGAAAAACAAACAAAAAAGGAAGTACAAAAACAGACTGTGAAAATTTAAATTGATTGTCATTATTCATAAAGTCTAAATTAGCAAAAATGCAACCAATTTAAAATAACCGAAGTTCTGTCAGAAATCTTTATTATTTTTACTTTATGAATGCACCTTTGGCAGAAAGAATACGCCCAAAAAAGCTTGATGATTATATTAGTCAACAACATTTGGTAGGCAAAAACGGTATTTTAACCAACCATATTAAACAAGGAATAATTCCTTCGTTAATTTTATGGGGACCTCCCGGAATTGGAAAAACCACTTTAGCTAATATTATTGCTGAAGAATCAGGACGCCCTTTCTATACGTTAAGCGCTATTAGTTCTGGAGTTAAAGATGTACGTGAGATTATTGATAAAGCAAAGAAAAGTGGTGGGTTGTTTACCCAAAAAAATCCTATTTTATTTATTGATGAAATTCATCGTTTTAGTAAATCACAGCAAGATTCTTTATTAGGTGCCGTTGAAAAGGGTTGGGTTACCTTAATTGGTGCGACTACTGAAAACCCAAGTTTTGAAGTAATACCTGCCCTACTCTCTCGATGTCAAGTTTATATATTAAATTCATTTGATAAAAATGATTTAATCGCTTTACTCTACAGAGCTATGGAAAAGGATGAATTTTTATCAAAAAAAAATATAACCTTAAAAGAAACCGATGCTTTACTACAAGTTTCTAGTGGAGACGCCCGTAAGCTGTTAAATATTTTTGAATTATTAGTTTCTTCTGAAGATAAAGTAGAAATCACCAATAAAATGGTTCTTGAAAAAATTCAGAAAAATACAGTTCGCTATGATAAAACTGGTGAACAACATTACGATATTATATCCGCTTTTATAAAATCAATAAGAGGAAGTGATCCTAACGCAGCTGTTTATTGGTTAGCAAGAATGGTTGAAGGTGGTGAAGATGTAAAATTTATAGCTCGTAGAATGCTCATCTTAGCTTCCGAAGATATTGGAAACGCAAATCCAACAGCCTTAATTTTGGCAAATAACACCTTTCAAGCAGTTTCTGTAATAGGACATCCCGAATCTCGTATTATATTAAGTCAATGTGCTATTTATTTGGCAAATTCAGCAAAAAGCAATGCTTCCTATATGGCGATTGGAGAAGCGCAGAATTTAGTGAGAAAAACAGGCGATTTATCCATTCCATTACATTTACGTAATGCTCCTACTAAATTGATGAAGGATCTTGATTACGGAAAAGATTATATGTATTCTCATAATTACTCAGGTAATTTTATAGAACAGGAGTTTTTACCTGATGAAATAGCAAATACTAAATTGTATGAACCAGGAAATAACGCTCGTGAAAATAGTTTTAGAGAAATCTTAAAACAACGTTGGAAAGGTAAATATAAATATTAGATTTTAACATAATTTAAAAAAACTCATACTTATTAACATAAAATGAAAATAGAAAAATACAATCAAGTATGGGACATCTGGATGGAATCAAAAGACAGGCTCTATAAATACATGAAATCTAGGTTTAAAAATGAAGAACTCGCTAAAGATGTTACACAAGATGTTTTGTTAAAAATACATAAATCCTGTTGCTCGGGTAAAGAAATAGAGAATATTAATTCTTGGCTTTTCCAAATTACACACAATGTAGCATTAGATATTCTTAAAAAAGAAAAAAGACAACAAAATTTAACTCAGTTTAGCAATGATAAAGATGAGAATATTTGGGTAAAAATTTCTTCTTTTTTAGAACCTATGATTGATTTTTTACCAGAAAAATATGCTCTTCCTCTAAAAATGTCAGATATTGAAGGAGAAAAACAAAAGGATATTGCTTTGAAACTTGGGCTTGGACTTAGCGCGACAAAAAGTAGAATACAACGAGCCAGAGAAATGTTAAAAAACGAAATATTAACTTGTTGTAATTTTAAATTAGATAAGAATGGCATCCCGATTTATGATGAAGTATTATCTGTGTGTAAGCCTCTTAAAAAACTAAATCAAAAAAAGTAAAAATTTTGCGTCTTTTTAAGAATAAGAAAGTCTTGCTATAAAACTTAATTCTTAAAACAAAAAAAGATGAAAACATTTCACGTTCATGTAAGAGTAAAAAACTTAACAGAAAGTATTAACTTTTATAATTCTTTATTCAGTTCAAAAGCTACAATCGTTAAATCAGATTATGCAAAATGGATGCTAAACGACCCTAAAATTAATTTTGCTATATCAATTGGTCATAGTGAAACAGGAATAGAACACTTAGGGTTACAAGTAGAAAGTAAAGATGAATTACATCAGGTATATGCTAATATGGAAAACGCCAAAGGAAAAATAGTAGAAGAAGGAGAATGTACCTGTTGTTATTCTAAAAGCCAAAAATCATGGATTACAGACCCTCAAGGAGTAGATTGGGAAGCTTTTTATACACATGGTACTTCAACTGTTTATGGAGAAGGAATAAATGCTAGACCAGCACCAGAAGCTATGGCAAAATGGAATGGAAATGATAACATAGAAATGAAAGTTGAAGATACCAAAAATTGCGATGGAAGTTGTTCTTCAACCTTATAAGATTACAAAGAAAAAGCAAGTTTAAATACTTGCTTTTTCTTTCATAATATCATTTTAAAACCTAAAATTTAATCTTATATTCTTTGGTAGTTTTATTTCCATTTTGATAGAACTCAACAGTCCAGAAAGTGTTATTTTTGTATAAAATACCGTTTTTATTTTTAATAATAAATACATCCTTTACATTAGTGTTTAAAATTTCAAAAACTACTTCTGGTTTTGTATTTACCAATTGAAACCCATTTTCTTTTACTTGTGCATATAAAACCTCAACAGATTCATTTACTGTAACAGGGTTTTGATTGATTACAATAACATTTTCTTTTCCAACAACAGGAGCTCCTTCTTTTTTATCAATTTTACCCCCTTTAACAACTACCTCACTCTTAAAAGGAACATATTTATAACCCAAAGCTTTAACTGAATTAAAAGCCTCTCTAATGGCTTCTTGATAAGCTTTTTTATATTCCTTATTCTTGCTTTTTCCTTCTGAAGAAGTATACACCACTTTGTTAAAACAATCTCTTAATTCAATAACACTTTTAGTGGTGAACATACCCGATTTATCTTTAACATTCGCTGTTAGTGCAATACACCTGTTATTTGATAAATCATCAGGGAAACTTTCATTGCTTAAGAAAGCAGTAAATCCGTATTTATTAAATAAAAATTTTGTTAATGAACTTGTTTGATATTTATCTGCTTGATTTAAAAACTCAAACTGCTCTGGTACTATAATATATTTATAATTATTGATGTTTTTTTGCGCAAAAATTGTTGAACAAACAAATAGTAATAAAAAAGTTACTCTTTTCATATTAGTTGTAAATTAAATTAATTCCTAATTGGAACGTTGCTCTATTAGCATCTGCAATATCGGAAAGTTGAAAGATATTATCTACCATTCCATAAATATTTAACTTCCAAATATTCGCAGAAACACCAACTCCAAAGTTAGTGTATGAAAAATCATCAATTGTATAAGTGAATTTTGTGTTTAAATAATTAGAGAATTTTCTTTCATAAAATCCAGTTAAAGCAAATGCAGTTCCATTGGGGTGAAAAACGGAATACAACTGTGCTCCTACTGCATTATCATAAAAATCTTTAAAAGTTATATCATGACAATTTAATTCATTTCTGCTTTTCCCAAAACTATATCGGAATGAACTATTAAATTTTATAGGGCGCATAACCGTATAAGACTCTCTATTCTCTTCTCTAATCACATTCGCATCAAAATCATCTTCTAAATCTGCCCAGTAATTAGTATTTTGATCATCGTATTGAAATTCTACTCCAGAAAAAGTATAGCTTCCATTTACAGTACCATTTCTAGTGTTTTTTGAATAGCTTACAAAACCAATATCAAGTAAACTTGCTGTCAATTCAATTTGTTCATTATAATGATACGTTAAACCAACATCGAACCCTAAACCAAAATTACCCCCTAAAAAAGTACTTCCAAAAATACTTCCTGCTGAAATATCGACTTCATTTTCTTCATCATAAATTCCAGAACTATAAACTCCTGCATCTATATTATTTAAATGATGAACATATATATTGTCTTGACCTTCTCGAGTTGTAAATGTTCCGGAATTACCTGTTGAAGTTACATTCATAGAACCCGAATAGATTTTAAAACGAGCTCCTGCTGTAAATTCATTATTAAATCTACGTGAAATACCAGCATGTAAAACCCCTAGTACATCTCCTTTTGCACTTATATCTGAGATAGAAAATGTTTTATTCAAATATGCGGCATTTCCTTCATTTATTAAGGTGAAAATATCTTTCGGCAAGCTCATAAACACATCTGCTTCAGTATAAAAACCAACACTTAAATAATCTCTATCATTAAGCTTGTAACCACCACTTAACACTTCTATTTGTGTATTTATGTAGGCGTAATCTTTATCTCCCAGTTTGTCTATGGCATTTCTAAATTTAGTATTAAAATCAGTTCCACTAAAAATACCTATACCATCATCTCTAAATACATCAGCAACTGTAATACCTGACATATTTCCGTTAAAAGATAATCCTGATAAAAAAGGAATTCCGACATGATATTTATAAGTAGTTTCTGCTCCTGGGTTTAACAATAACCCTTGTGGTATTTTATCAAAGCCATATAAAATTTGTTTATTTTGAGCTTGTGTAGTCATCAAATATAATAAAGAAAGTGCAAGTAAGATTTTCCTCATAATTAATCTATTCTAAAATAAAAGATTCCTGCTGATTTAAAAACAAATGTTCTTGGATCGTTGGGATCTATCGTAGAACCATCAGAACTAGGTAACAATCTTAATATCACTTGAATTTTTCTTGAAAGTAAGAATTCTTGATGATCTGATATAACCAAAGTTTCTATATAGTTAAAATCTTCATCCTGTGCGTTTATTTTGAGAGTTGAAATTCTGTATGTTTCTATATCATTATCATCTAAAAAAATTAAATTAATTTCAAAATCTCTATTAAAAGTATTAACAACTTCAAATTGAAAATCAATTTTTACTAAATCTTCTTGAGCTGTTGTATTATCTAACATTGTAAAAACTGTACTTTGAGAAATTGAATCAATTTCAATACCGCCCATCACTAAATCGTTTTGATCCAAATTAAATTTCACTAAAGAGACCGCCACTTCTGGAGTTATTTCAAAATCTTGAGCTTGATTAAAATCGATATCTTTAACACATGAAGTTACCAATAGTAGTGTGTTAAGTACGATAATTTTTAAAAATGTTTTCATGTACTTTGTTCGTTTAACCGAAACGGATAAAGATTATAAATATTGCTTTATTTCCATTAGAGAATTCACCTTTGCAAAACTGTTTGTACTAGTTTTTTTATAAATATCGAAATGAATAGGTAAAATACCTGTATTAAAGGCTCCTAAAACATCTGCTTCATAACTATCTCCTATCATTACACAATCTTGTGCTGGGGAATTTACTTTTTCTAAAGCATACTCAAACACTCTTGGATTTGGTTTTTTTACTCCAACACAATCTGAAGTTACAATAATATTAAAATATTGCTTAATATTCGATTTTTCTAGCTTTTGAAATTGAACTTCTTTAAATCCGTTGGTTATGATATGCAATTGATATTTCTTTTTTAAATACTCTAACAAGTCTATAGAGCCATCAATTAAATGATTGTATTTTGGCAAATACTCTATATAATCCACAGCTATTAAATTGATTAATTCATCATCAATATTAAATTTTAAAGTATTAAAAGTATCTTTCAAACGCCCGTAACGTAAATCGGCTTTACTTACTTTTTCTTCTCTGTACAATTCCCAATATTTATGATTTATAGGAATATAAGTTTCAATAAACAATTCAAAATCAAAATCTATATTTTGTTCTTTAAATATTTGCTGAAAAGAAAGTTTTGAATTTTTGTCAAAATCCCACAATGTATGATCTAAATCGAAAAAGATATGTTTGATATTATCCATAGTTTCAAAAATAGTAGTAATTAAAGAATATACCTTATTTTCGTGATTATTTTTTAGGTAAATACTTTATTTTTAAGTGGCAAATAAACTACATATTTTGTTTTTATGCGGTTGGTATCCTTCTCGGGTACTTACCAATAATGGCGATTTTATTCAAAGACATGCACAAGCAGTAGCTACTAAACATAAAGTTTCCGTTTTACACATTATAACCGACAAAAATTGTAAAAAAAAAATTGAGATTAGCATTGATAGAAAAAAAGGGGTAACTACTTATATTGCTTATGTAAAACAAACTAAGAACAGATTAATAAAAGGTTATAGGTTTTATCTAGCCTTTAAAAGGTTAATGAAATTAATTGGAGAAATTGATTTGGTTCACCTTAACGAAATTTATCCGTTTGGTATTTTTATATTCTTATTAAATAAGCCTTACATTATATCCGAACATTGGACAGGATATCATCAGCCACAAGCTAAAAATTTAGCTAAAATTCATTTATTTTTATCAAAAATAATTACTCGAAACGCTACATTTATATGTCCTGTTTCTAATAATTTAAAACAAGCTTTGGAATTTTTAGGTTTAAAAGGAAATTACCAAATTGTTCCTAATGTTGTTGATACTCATATTTTTCACCCTATAACAAAATCAAAAAAAACAGTATTCACAATCCTTCACATCTCCAATATGATTGATGAACACAAAAATGTATCTGGTTTAATTAGTGCTGTTTCTGAGCTTAACTTCCCTTATCAATTAATCTTGATAGGTGAAAATTCTAACCAATACAAGTCGCTTACTAAAAGCCTTGGTCTTTCTAAAAATGTAACATTTATAAATCATATTCCGCATAATGAAGTGTCTAAGTATATACAACAAGCTGATGTTTTTACATTATTTAGTAATTACGAAAACCTTCCTTGTGTAATTTTAGAAAGTTTTGCTTGTGGCATTCCTGTTATTTCTACAAATGTTGGAGGAATTAGTGAATTTTTTCCTGAAACTTTTGGGTATCTGATTAAAAAAAACAAAAGACATGAGTTAGTTGAAAAGCTAACTTTATTGTATCAGAAACCTATTAAAAATGAATTAGAAATGCACAACTATGCAAAACAGCATTTTAGCTACAAAAATATTGCTACAGACTTTTCTAAACTTTACGAAAAAACAGTTTCATGAAATTGCTCACAAACTACATACAGCAATTTTTAAGCAGAGCAGGAAGTTACGTCTTAGTTGCTACAATTATATCTCGTTTACTTTCTTTTTTTGCTTCATGGATTGCTCTACAGTTCATAGATAATAAAGAATTAGGAGTCATTTTATTTGCGTGGAATATTATAACTTTTTTAATTCCTTTTATCGGTTTTGGCCTGCCTCAAAGTTTAATTCGTTACGGAGCTTTACTTACGAATACAAATGATAAAAAAATTGTTTCAAACTATGTGGTTAAAAATGGAACTTTTGTAAGTTTTTTTTTAAGTCTCTTAGTTACAGCTTTTAGTTTATTATTTTCTTTTGAATTTGAAAAAACAGATATTTATTTAACTGTCTTTTCTTTGAGCTTCATTCCTCTCTTTTGGTTTGAAGTTATTAAAATTAAGTTACGATTAGAACACAATAACAAAACCTTTTCTTTAGTCGAAGTTGTATATAATTTGATTTTAGTTCTGCTCGTTTTAATGCTAAGCTATTTATATAAAGAACTTGGTTATGTTTGGGCAATAGTCCTAACACCTACTTTAACTTCATTTGTGTTCTTTAACCGGCTTCAGTTTAATTTGAAGCAAACAAAAAAACTTAAAATTATAAATAGAGAATTTTGGAAATATGGTTTTTTTGGTGGATTATCGAATGTAGCAACTTTATTGCTTTTTTCCATAGATATTTTACTAATTGGTAATTTATTGAAAAACTCAGAAGCTGTTACAGCTTTTAAATATGTCTCTCTAATTCCCTTTAGTATATTATTTTTACCTCGTGTTTTTATTGCTACAGACTTTGTTTCCTTTACTGAAAACATAAACAATAAAAAATATATTTTTGATTACATAAAAAGCTATGTTTTACTATTTACGCTTATTAGCATATGTTATTTCAGCTTTTTTTATTTTTTTGCTGATGAAACCTTACTATTGTTCGATAAAGGGTTCACTAAATACAAATTAAGTTTTTTAATCTTAAATTTTGGGGTTTGTGGGATTTTAATTTTAAGAGGGTTGTTTGGGAACCTATTATCATCTATCGGGTTAGTAAAAATTAACTATTACATTACGTTGGTTGCCTTAGTTATCAACTACACTAGCAATCAATTACTTATACCAAAATACGGGATAAAAGGAGCAGCTATTACATCAGCAACCTTAATGTGGTTCACGGGAGTAATGTCTGCTTTTACTTTTTTTTATTTTTACAAACGTATTCGTACTACCTCTTAAACCACTTTAAAAATTTGGGTAAATTATTATATTTTAACTGAATATATTTTTCATCTTTGCCCCCAAAACTCAAAAAATATTTAGCAATATTTTTCATTGATGATCCGCCGAAATCGAAAACATCAAAATTTGGTCGATATTTAAAAATTGCTCTGTCTATTAAAAAAGTATTTGCTCCATTTTTTCTATTCTTAAAATCGGTTGAAGAAACTAAAATAGTAACTCGTTTGTTATATTTTAAAAAGAAACCAGAGGCAACTAATTTGTCGTTATTATCATAAATTGATAAAATTTCTCCAGCTTTTTTCTCAATACAAATTTTCATCACCTTTAAAAGAATTGTGTAATCCTTATCTTTAATTTTCTTAACTCTTTTACCAACATTCGCTTTGAACAACTCAATTAGTTTTTCAGGATTATCATTCCACCTTTCTATTAAATCATACTTCTTTGCTCTCAGTAAATTTCTCTTTCGGTCTTTTTTATATTTTAATAAAATAGTATTATAATCTTCTTTCAAGCTTAAAATTTGAAGATTTTTTTCTTGCTGAAAATCATCGAACATAGAAAAACAATTCTTAGAATTTGTTCGAATTTCCACAAACTTAAAATCCTCTAAGAGTTCAATCAAAAATTCATTTTCATCTTCAATTTCAATAGAAAAGATTCCGAGCTGCAACACCCAAAATGGTGGATACACATATTCCATAAAATATTTTTTCCGCCAAGGGATTGGCATTACTGCTTCGTAATTGTTAAGCACCAAAACATCCCAATGATCACAAACAATATCT
The DNA here is from genome assembly GCF_008124875.1 of Tenacibaculum adriaticum. Lineage (GTDB taxonomy): Bacteria > Bacteroidota > Bacteroidia > Flavobacteriales > Flavobacteriaceae > Polaribacter > Polaribacter adriaticus. The sequence goes on along the minus strand of NZ_VNIA01000003.1, from coordinate 193,071 downwards.
AAATACCAAGAAAATCCATAGATGTTTGATTGTATAGAATTCTTAATACATGCATTATACTTTTCTATATCTAGCTCTTTTCTTGTAACTCTAATAATCATTAGCTTGAAGCTATTTTTAGCATAGACCCATATACTCTACTCCACCCCCTCCAACGTAAATATCCACTTAAGCTCTCATTATGAAAAAGTGTAATAAAAGTTCCGTTGACTCTTTTTACCTCATTTTTTAAATCACGTATTTTCCCTAAAGATTGTTTTGGGGTAAGTTTCATGTAATCATTCAAAGTCGTATCCATTAAGGCAAACGGGAAAACTTTTAACGGCGTTTGAATTTCAAAATCGATATCATAAAAATAAAATGGTGTACAGGTACTTGCTCTAAAACCAACATGACTCGCATAACCCATAGAATAATCCTCTTGAATTTCTAAATCTATTAAATCTTGGTATGTGTCTGGTAAAGTAAATCGTAGATAATGTTGTCTAGAACGTATCATTGGCATATTGGTTATATGCTCTAATCGCTCTTTTTCTTTTTTTAATAACTCTATATTTCCCATAGTATAATACGAAGGATGCAATCCAACACGAGCATAATCTACCATATCTTTAATGAGTAATCTAAATTTTTTTTTTGAAGCTGAAATGTTAGTGTCGAAACTTGTATAATCACCTATTAAAAAGAAAAAAATTGTACGAACTTTAAACTCTTTTTTATAATCAATAATTTTAAAAAAATTATCAAAAGGGTCTTTTTTTATATTGAAACGAACCGCAAAACGATCCCATAGATTAAAAATATTCAACCTATATAAATCACTTACAATACCTCCAACTGATCTAATAATACTTTTATATTTATATGCAAAAGCGTTATCTACATCTATTGTCGAAATAAATTTATAGGTCCGTTTTTTATATTCGTATTCAGGAAATCTCTCTTTAATTACTTTAAGTAATTTATAAGCCCAAATATCAATTAATGGTTTCTCTAAAAAATCATGTTGAAATGCTAAACTTTGCTCTGCTGTAAAACGTCCATGTTTATCTTTTAGATGAGGTAAATATTCTTCATATCTAGTAATTAGGTAAAAACTCGCAGAAAAAATATCGAAAGGAATTGCTGATTTTATTCCTGTTGCGAAAAAACAAGGTGCTTCCTCCCATTTTGAAAAATTGATTTCTAAATCATTTACTCCTTGTTGAAACAGTAAATTAGTACTTTTAATAAAAAATTCTTTTCCTAAAGCTACAGAGGTATACGATAATTTCGGGCCATTATATGCAACAAAATCTTCAATTTTCGAAGTAAAATCAATTTCAATCTTTAAAGTTCGAGTAAAAATGTGCTTAAATATGTAGCGAACTCTAGGGGTAATTTTATGGGTATATATCAGTATCATTCATTCGTTAATTGGTAGTCGATAAATGTTAGTTTTTTCGCTAAAATTATCTACAGACTAAATAATTCCTTCGTCTGCAAAGCTAAAATACGCTTTTTCAGTAATAATTAAATGATCGAGTATTTTTATATCTAGGGTACTCCCTGCTGCTTTTATTTTTTGAGTAAGTTGAATATCTAAATTACTGGGCTTTAATTTTCCTGAAGGATGATTATGACAAAGAACAATACCTAGTGCATATAATTCTAATGCCCGCTTATATAACAATCTTATATCCACCAAAGTGGCTGTTAATCCTCCCTTACTTAACTGATGTTTGGCCAACACCTTATTAGAATTATTAAGATATAACACCCAAAACTCTTCATGTTGTAAATCACCAATAACAGGCTGCATCAGTCTACAAACATCTGAAGATGATGTTATTTTAGAAATTACATTTTCTTCTTCAAAATGTCGTCTTTTCCCTAACTCTAAAGCGGTGGTAATAGAAATAGCTTTGGCTTCACCTATTCCTTTAAACTGCATTAATTCTTCAACCGATAATTTTGCTAATTGATTTAAATTATTACCTACATGTTGTAAAATACGTTTTGATAAAGCTACTGCGCTTTCTTCTCTATTCCCTGAACCTATTAAAATGGCTATCAATTCTGCATCAGACAAAGCTGTTTTTCCTTTGGCAACTAGTTTTTCACGAGGGCGGTCATCTAACGCCCAAGACTTTATCGTTAACTTTTTCATTATCAAACAATTTAAACAAATGTAATAAAAGTGCTCTATGAAATAATACTATTGAGAAACATCTATAAAAACATTGTTAATTATTGACTTTATACAACTTACAATATTCTAAAATCTAAAATTACTCTAAATAAAACTTATTTTTATAATGTGAAAAAAATGTATCTTTGTAACCTATTTCTTAATTTTTTATATGAAAATTATCATAGCCGGAGCTGGTGATGTAGGCTTTCATTTGGCTAAATTACTTTCTTACGAATCTCAAGACACATACATTGTTGATTTTGATGGTGATAAGTTAAACTATATCAATAATCATTTAGATGTAATCACTAAAAAAGGTGATGCTACTTCGATGAAATTATTGAAAGAAATTGGTATAAGTAGCGCCGATTTACTTCTTGCTGTAACCGATAGCCAAAATACCAATTTCACAATATCTGTAATTGGAAAAGCATTAGGTGTAAAAAAAACTATTGCTCGTATTAGTAATCCAGAATTTTTAAACTGTGATGTAATTGATTTCAAAGAATATGGTGTAGATTTTATGATTTCTCCAGAAGAATTAGCTGCCGAAGAGATTAAATTATTACTACATCAGTCTTCTTTTAACGATACTGTTGCTTTCGAAAATGGCTTATTTAATGTTATGGGTGCTACGCTTGGTTATAAATCTCCAATTGTAGACTTAACGGTTAAAGAAGCTAAAGACAAGTTTAGCATGGTTGATTTTATTACCATTGCTATTAAAAGAGAAGGTATTGCCCAAACAATCATACCCCGTGGTGATTCAGTATATAAAATAAATGACCAAGTATATTTTTCTGTACCAAATTACAGTATTGAAAAATTATACCCAATTATTGGTAAAGAGCATATTGATATTAAAAATGTTATGATTTTAGGAGGGAGTAGTGTTGGTAAAAAAACTGCCCGAAAACTCTGTAAAGCCAACTTTAAAGTCAAACTTATAGAGCGAGATAAAGACAAAGCTGCTGCACTTGCTGAAGATTTAAGAAATACGTTGTTAATCTATGGTGATGGTAGAGATTTACAATTGCTAGAAGAAGAAAACATCAGAGAAATGGATGCTTTTATTGCTGTAACAGGTGATTCGGAAATGAATATTATGTCGTGTTTAGTAGCTAAATCAAAAGGTGTTAAGAAAACCGTTGCTTTAGTAGAAAATATGGATTATATAAATATCTCTCAAACTATTGGGATAGATACTCTTATCAATAAAAAATTAATAGCAGCTAGTAACATTTTTCGTCATATCCGTAAAGGTGAAATTTTAGCTTTAGCCAATTTACATAATATTGATGCTGAAGTATTTGAATTTGAAGTGCAAAAAGGAGCTAAGGTCACAGAAAAGCCTATTAAAGAGTTGCGTTTTCCAAGAGAAGCAGTCTTTGGAGGTATTATTCGTAATGGTAAAGCTTTAATGTCTTTTGGGGATATACAAATCCAAGAGGGTGATTGTGTTATTGTTTTTTGCTTGCCAGAAGCAATTGCAATTGTAGAAGAATTATTTAACTAATGGAAAATATAAACCTCAAGTTAATTTACCGTTTTCTTGGTCTTACCGCTACCCTTAACGGTGCCTTTATGTGGTTAAGTTTACCTTTTAGTTTATACTATGGTGAAAAAACAGGATGGGGTATTTTAAATGCAGGAATTATAACAGTCACTATAGGTTTGTTACTTTTCTTTTTTAATGAACCCAACAATAAAAACCTTCAAAAAAAAGAAGGCTATTTAATTGTAACTTTTGGTTGGTTAATATTGTCTTTTACAGGAATGCTTCCTTATTTATTAACTGGAACAATTCCTAACGTAACTGATGCTTTTTTTGAAACTATTTCTGGTTATTCAACTACAGGTTCTTCTATTTTAACCGATATAGAGTCTATGCCTAAAGGAATTCTTTTTTGGCGTAGTGCAACGCATTGGATTGGTGGTATGGGAATTATTGTGCTTACCATTGCTATTTTACCTTTATTAGGAATTGGAGGAATGCAATTATTTATGGCTGAAGCTCCGGGTCCTTCAGCAGATAAACTTCATCCACGAATTACTGATACTGCAAAAAGGTTATGGTTAATTTATGTTGGACTAACCATTGTTGAGTTCTTACTTTTAAAAGTAGCAGGAATGACTTGGTTTGACGCTATAAATCATGCTATGGCTACAGTAAGCACTGGAGGGTTTTCTACCAAAAATGCAAGTGTTGCTTATTGGAACGGAATGCCTATGGTACAATATATCATTATCCTTTTTATGTTTATTGCTGGCACCAACTTTGTATTAACCTATTTTGCGTTAAAAGGAAAAGTACGAAAAGTGATACAAAGTGAAGAATTTCGTTATTATTTTTTTACAATAGTGGGTATTTCTACAATTGTTGCTATTATAATTATCTTTTTTCAAGACCCTAGTTTACAAACTTCGATAGATCATCCAATGGTATGGGGTAAAGCAGAAAGCGCAATTAGACATTCGTTGTTTTCTGTAATTTCAGTAGTAACAACAACTGGCTTTGTAACTGCCGATTTTACTATGTGGAGCTATTTTGTAACGGCTTTATTTTTCTCCCTATTTTTCTTAGGAGGATCGGCAGGTTCAACCTCTGGGGGTATAAAAATTGTGCGTCACATAGTAATGTTAAAAAATAGTTTTTTAGAATTTAAAAAAACGTTACATCCTAATGCTATTATCCCTGTTCGTTATGACGGGAAAGCTGTAAACCAAACTATTGTTTTCAATATTTTATCTTTCTTTATTTTATATATGTTGATTTTTATTGTTGGAACTGTAGTGTTAGCTTTTTTAGGACTTGATATTCAATCTGCTTTAGGAGCATGCGCCTCTTCATTAGGTAATATTGGTCCTGCAATTGGAAATGTTAGTCCTGTGAATAGCTACTCTCATTTATCTGTTGGAGCCAAATGGTTTTGTTCTTTTTTAATGCTAATCGGTCGTTTAGAACTGTTTACTGTGTTAATCTTATTTACTCCTTTCTTTTGGAGAAAGAATTAACCCACCTCTTATTCCAAATATTTCAACACTCATATATAAAATAAATACGCCTAAGTAATTTTATTAAGATTTAATTCTTTCTATCTCTAAATTTGAGATAGAAACATAATACTATTTTAATCTTTAAAAACCTACTTATGTATACACTAACAGTAAACAACAATTACGCATGGGATATTGGAGTTTCCAATGGAGTTATTATTCCTAAAAAAGGTAATCATACTTTCAACAGACGAGGCTCCTTATATTTAACGGTTCCTGGCATGGGAGAAATTAACTTTATAGATTTAGCAAAAAAAAAAATAGACGGATATCCTTATCCAAAAGAAACTTGGGGTATCTTAATAAGAACCCATAGTACAGAAGCATATTACAGATATGAAGGAGGAGGAGAAATAACTGCTATTATAGATGATTTAGGAACATTACATCTTAGTACTAAAAAAGGCACAATGATTCATATTAAATTACCTGAACTTATTTTAAACTAATTATTAATTACAAATTTATTATTATGGCATCAATAGACCCACTATTAGGATCAATCAGTACATTTGCAGGCAATTTTGCCCCAAGAGGTTGGATGTTTTGCAACGGACAAGACCTACCCATCGCTCAACACCAAGCTCTATTTTCTCTTTTAGGATATACTTACAGTAATAAGAACGAAGGAAACACCTTTAAAATACCTGATTTACGTGGTAGAGCTCCAATTCATTTTGGTCAAGGACTTGGGTTATCTAACCATAGCTTAGGGTCAATGGCAGGACAGGAATATCATACTCTTAATATTTTAGAGATGCCTAATCATGATCACTTAATAAATAACAGTGTTAGTGAAGACCAATATATACAATTAAGCACTACCCCTGCTGTAAATGAAGTGCCTGCTGCTGGAGACGTACCTGCTGCTGCTCAATTTGGATCTGGTTTAGGGGCTACAGAAGTAAAAGCCTTTGGACCTCCAACTGCAGGTAATATTGTAAACGGCCAAACTATTAGTGGAAATGCTGGTTTAACTATTTTAACCAATGGTCATGGCCAACCTCACAACAACATGCAACCATATTTGGCTGTTAATTTTATTATTGCTATTGAAGGACTTTATCCTTCAAGAAGCTAATACTAAAAACAAATTCAAATGCTCTTTGGTTATAATGCTAAAGAGCATTTTCAACACTCCATTCTGGTGACTGCTTTGAAATGTAACATAATTTGTACTTTGCGTTTTTTTGAATACAAAGACTTAATACAATAATAAATGGTTATCAAAAATTCTTCATTATTTATAAAAATATCTTAAACATTTTTATTTTAGTATAAATACAAATATCTGAAGTGGTTTTCAAAATCTTAATCAAAAAATATCTAGTCAGATTCAAAACTAAGTTCATTTTCTAAAGGCTTCATCTCTTTATTGATTGAAAATAAAAATTCTTTCTCTTCTAAATTGATATAGCCTTTATAATTTCGACTCAAATGTTTTTCTTTAGCGTAAAATGATTTTCTAGAACTTTTTTCTATTTCTTGTGGAACTAAATATCCTTTTTTAAAAAGTTGCATTACTAAATTTTGAGTTAGTGAAACCTGAGGCTCTTTTGTAAGTCCTTTATCCATTGTCTCTGTAATGGCACCACGTAAATACTCTTCTTTTTTAATCTAAAGGTTGTTGCATCTTCAACTAGGTACTCTTTTACATAATCTTTATAACCTAAAAAATTAATTATTTGTTTTAAACTTAAAATTGAGCTTTCATGAATGTCTATAAAGGTAATAGCAATAGCATCACTACGAAAGAAGGGTAACAATGGAATTAATAATGTACCCAGTGGACCCGTTCCTGCATAAACGATTTGAATTTTTGTTTTTTTGAAAATTTGTAACGCCTTTTCTATTGCTTTGTATGTTCCTTTAATAAAACGAGCTGTTCTAACATAATCTTCGAGACAATCTTTTGCATGCCGAGGAGATAGTGCAATTCCTCCATCTATCCTTGTCTCTTTAATTTAATTGAAATCTAATACTATATTTTTTGAAAGCTCTCTATAAAAGTTAGACAAATGAGTTATGGCTAATTTTCCTTCTTCTTTCGTATTTGAATTTATTGAAAATTAAGTTACTTTATTTAATTCTATTTTAGATATCATAATTAACTACTTTAATGGCTTTAACAATAATTCAATCAAAATTAAAATTATTACTCTTATACCCATATTTACTTCACTCATACCCATATATCTGGCTTTAAGTAATTTCTTTCCTTTTTTCTTATATATAAAAGTATATTTGAAAGCAAACCACAAAACAAAAATATTATGAAACAATATTACTTCAAACTTTTATTAATTCCCCTTTTTACTCTTTCTATACAATTGTATAGCCAAACACCTGGTACAATGGATTTTGGCCCTACAACAGTAGTTATAGCAAATGCAGTAAACCCATCACATGACTACTCTAATAATAGTTTAGATCCATCAGATAATGCAAGACTAAATGGTTTTGATATGTCGGGAACATCTAATGGAAGTATTTTTCTTGCTCTTGCTTTAAATGGTAATTCTGCTGGAACAGATGCTATTGGTGGTCCAGCAGATGCTGTACTAGGATGGATTGGAGATGGTACTAAATCTGTTATAACAGGAACGTTAAAAACAGACAGCGGAGGTGAAATTGGTTTAACTTCGATGCATTTTGCCTATGAACTTTCAGGTGGAAGTTCTCCTTCATCCTTTACTTTTACTGGTAAAAAAGACGGAATTACTGTAGGGACTATAGTGTTAACTTCTCCTCTTGCTATTTCAGATATCAGTTTAGATTTTACTTCTCCTACCACAGGTTCATTTACAAGCATTGATGAAATCGTTTTTGAACCTTCAACCCCTATATTTGGAGGATTTTCTATTGATGACATGGTGGTTACTACTGCTAGTACATGTACAGCCCCAGACGTACCAACAGCAGTATTTGCTCCTCCAATAATATGTGACGGAAATAGTTCTTTATTAACTATTTCAGGAGCCAAAAATGATGCAACAGAATGGCGTGTATATACGGGCTCATGCGGCGGAACATTAGTTGGATCAACAACTGGTTCAACTATTATTGTAACACCTACACCACCAAGTACAACTTATTATATAAGAGGTGAAGGTGGTTGTACCACTCCTGGAGCCTGCGTAACCATAACTATAAATACTACTCCTAGAGAAGATGCTTCTTTTAGTTATGGAGCTGCGGCTTATTGTGTAGATGCCGCTGATCCTACACCTACTATTACAGGAGTTTCTGGAGGTACTTTTTCAGCACCAGGAGGATTATCTATAAATGCTACTACGGGTACTATTGATGTTTCAGCTTCGACGCCTAACACCTATGCGGTCTCTTATGAAACTAATGGTTTATGTTATGGAAGAGAAACTGCTTCTATCACAATAAATCCTATAGATGATGCTTCATTTAGTTATGGTACTGCTGCATACTGTGTAGATGGCGCTGATCCTACACCTACTATTACGGGCGTAGCGGGCGGAACATTCTCTTCTACCGCAGGACTATCTATGAATGCTACTACAGGAACTATTGATGTTTCGGCTTCAACACCTAGCATCTATACGATTACTTATACAACAGCAGGAGCGTGTTCTAATACTTCTCAAGTTAGTGTTACTATAAATGCTATAGATAATGCTTCATTTAGTTATGCTGCTGCTGCATACTGTGTAGATGGCGCTGATCCTACACCTACTATTACGGGCGTAACGGGTGGGACATTCTCTTCTACAGCAGGATTGTCTATTAATGCTACTACAGGAACTATTGATGTTTCGGCTTCAACACCTAATACTTATAACGTTACTTATACAACAACAGGAACCTGTCCAAATACTTCTCAAGTTAATGTTACTATAAATGCTTTAGATGATGCTTCATTTAGTTATGGTACTGCTGCATACTCTGTAACTGATTTGGATCCAACACCTAGTATTACAGGTTTAGCAGGAGGTAATTTCACATCTTCCCCTGTTGGATTAGTTATAAACCCAACGACCGGGGTTATAGATGTTTCTTTATCTTTACCTAGGAGCTATACTATTACCTATACAACAACAGGAACTTGTTCAAACTCTTCTGATGTAAATATTACAATTACAGGATTTACATGGACAGCAGCTATTAATGATGATTGGTCGGAACCTATAAACTGGGCCAATGGAATAATTCCAACTAGCTCTGATGATGTTGTTATACCAAATATTATTAATTCACCTATTATATATGGAGTAGAAGGAATAACCGTAAAAAACATTAGTATAGATCCTGCTTCTACTATAACTGTTAATAGTGGTGGATCACTTATTGCTACAGGAACTGCGAGTGGAAATATCACTTATAAAAGAACACTTACCTCCAACTGGCATTTAGTTTCATCTCCACTAGCTAATGAAACTTTTGAAGATATAATTGCAAACAATGCTTTAGCAAGTGGTACTGGGACTAACATAGGTATTGCTCCTTATAAAAATGATGGTACCGCATGGAATTACTTAACAAGTGCTTCAAACGGAACAATAACACCTGGACAAGGTTTCTCTGTTAAATTAACTTCTGCCGGAAATTTAAATTTTGTTGGTAGTATTAATACAAATACTGTAACCTATCCTATTACACAAGCTACAAATACTTTAAATTTGATAGGTAACCCTTATGCTTCTTACATTAATCTTGGTAATTTTTTCTCAGATAATCCTACAGGACCTGTACTTTCTGAAGCAACAATATGGTTATGGAATCAAGCCACAGGTAATTACGACCTAAAAATGTCTGGTACAGATGCTGGTTTTCAAATTGCTCCTGGTCAAGGTTTTTTTGTGAGTGCAGGTGCCAATACTAATGTTACTTTTGATGCAGCGAATCAAAGTCATCAAACAGATACTTTTCAAAGAAATTCTAGAACAGAAGTTAACCTAACAATTACAGAAAATAACATTTCTAAATCAACCAAATTATATTATATCAACGGAACAACTACTGGTTTTGATAATGGGTATGACGGAAGTTTATTTGGTGGTACTGATTATAATTTTGCTTTATTTACTGAATTAATCTCTGATAATCAAGGTAAAAAACTAGCCATTCAATCTTTACCTAATTCAGATTTTGAAACTACAATTGTTCCGGTAGGACTTATTGCTGAAGCAGGGAAGGAAATTACTTTTTCAGCTAACGCCATGAATCTTCCTTCAGGAGTTGATGTATATTTAGAAGACAGAATAAACGGTGCTTTTTCCAATTTATCTAAAGATACCTATAAAGTTACTTTAAATAGTGCTGCTAATGGTATCGGCCAATTTTATTTACATACTACGTCTCAAAGATTAAGTTCTGAAGATATTATTAAGAACATTAGCAATGTAAGCATCTATAAATCTTCCAATCAGGAGATTACTATCACAGGTTTACAAGCTAAAGCAAATGTTAGTGTTTATTCTATATTAGGAAAAGAATTAGTTACAACAGCTATTAACTCAAATGGAATTAGTAAAGTTAGTTTACCAACATTACCTACTGGCGTTTATATTGTTAAATTGAATTCTAACCTAGGTGAAATAACTAAAAAAATAATTTTAGAATAACACAACTATTTCAAAAACAATCATCATGAATAAAAATATAAAAAATACTGATAATAAAAATCAAGAAATTTCTCGTAAAGAAGCTCTTGGAAAAATTGGAAATTATGGTAAATATGCTGCTTTAACAGCATTAGGTACTTATATGATTTTAAATCCTAAAAAAGCGCAAGCACAAAGCCCGGAACATCCTGGGGATGGATTTTAATTTTTAAAATATTTTTAACAAAACCTCAAAAAATTCTTGAGGTTTTTCTCTTTTTAGAACCATATGGAACATTTATTATTCCCCAAAAAAAAAATTAATGTTTAATTCTATAAAATTAAACTGCCACCTACTATTTTAAACGAAATTAACAACAAAATCCCTGTTGAAAAAATTGATGGAGATTTACTCTAAAAAATGGTTGTTTAGAATTATTTATCGTACTAATTTTATTTACTCTATTTTTTGCAGAAAAAGCTAGCGTACTTATAACGTGTTAATTATTAATAAAGTAAAAATATTTTTTTAACTTTATAAGAAAATTTTACGCTTATGAAAAAACAATACTTTTTAATAACTTTTTTCCTGTTATCAATTACCTCCAACATTATATGCCAATCTTTGGGGGATATTGCTTTTACAGCTTTTAATGCAGACGGAAACAAAGATTTTGCCATAGTTGTTTTAGCAGATATCCCTGCAAACTCAACTATTTATTTTACAGATAATGAATCTAATGGATCTAGTGGGCTTACAACTGGCGAAGGTACATTAACTTGGAGTACGGGAGTAAACTTAATAGAAGCTGGGACTATTGTTGTTTTCACAGACGTTGATGGAACTTTATCTAGTTTTGGTTCTTCAATTGGCACACTATCTGAATCTGGGAGTTTCAACATAACTGCCTCAAAAGATGGAATTATTGCTTTTTTAGGTGCTGATGTAAATACACCTACAACTTTTATTGCTGCAATTCAAATCGGTAATGATCCAACTACATTAGGACCTTTTGATGGAGATGGGATAACACTTACAAATACAGGATTAGTTATTGGGACGTCAATTATTGTTTTTGACGATTCTGCTTCACCAGACGGGGCTGCTTATATCGGTGCTAGAACCGGACAAAGTACATTTTCTGATTACTATTCACTTTTAATCGACGATGAAAACAATTGGACTAATGTCGTTAATGAGGACGGAGAGTCTTTACTTCCTTTCTCTATCGAAGCTTTTACAATACAATCTGTAATTTGGTCTGGAACAACCAACTCAAATTGGAATACAGCTTCAAATTGGTCGGGAGGAACAATACCTATCTCAACTGATGATGTTTTAATTCCAAATGACATAACTAATTATCCAACAATAATTTCTCCAACTACGGTAAATAGCGTAACGATAGAATCTGGAGCTTCTTTAATAGCTAATGCTTCATTAACAGGAGTCGTAACGGATAAAAGAAACTTACCAACCACTAATTGGTATTTAATTTCATCACCAGTATCTGGTGAAACAATTGAAGATATTATTACAAATCATACACTAGCAACGGGTACAGGAAGTAATTTAGGGTTAGCTCCTTACAATAATGATGGCGTAAATGCATGGAGTTATCAAACGGCAGCTTCAACTGGAGCTATAACTTCTGGAATGGGTACTTCTATTAAATTGGCTGCTCCTGGAAATATTTCTTTTACAGGAACTGTTAATACAACAGATGTTATTTATGGAATAACTACTGGAGATAGAACAAATTTTAATTTAGTTGGAAATCCTTTTACATCCTATATAAACTCGGCTACTTTCACTACAGAAAACATTAGTGCCTTAACAGAAGGGACTATTTGGTTATGGGATGGCACTCAATATATTACTAAAAATTCAGCCGATACTATTGAAATTGCACCCACACAAGGTTTCTTTGTAGAAGCTAACGGAAATGGTAATATTTCCTTTGGAATCGCTAATCAAAGTCATCAAGGAACAGACACATTTATGAGGCAAAGTCCTAATCCAATAATTGAATTATTTGCTGAAATTGGAGATACTAAAAAGTCTACTAAATTGTTTTATTTAGAAGGAAAAACTACTGATTTTGATAATGGTTATGATGGAAGCTTATTTAGTGGGACTAATTATAATTTCGCTTTATTTACAGAATTAATTTCAAACAATGAAGGAAAAAAATTAGCCATTCAAACACTACCAAACTCTAATTTTGAGAACATGATTGTACCAATTGGTTTGATTGCAGAAGCGGATAAAGAAATTACTTTCTCTGTAGATGCAATGAATCTTCCCTCTGGTATTAAAATTTACTTAGAAGATAGATTAAATAATAAGTTTATTAATTTATTGGAAGAAACTTATAAAATAGTTTTAAATGAAGCTTCAACCGGAATCGGTCAATTTTATTTACACACAACTTCACAAAAATTAAATGTTAAAGATATCATCAAAAACATTAATACCGTAAGTGTCTATAAATCTAAAAAACAAGAAATTACCATTACTGGTTTGCAAGCCAAAGCAAATGTTACAGTTTATTCTCCATTAGGCAAGAAATTAATTACAACATCAATTAATTCAAACGGAATAAGTAAGATTAATTTACCAACTTTATCAACGGGAATTTACATCGTTAAAGTAAATTCTGATTTGGGTGAAATAACTAAAAAAATAATATTAGAATAATACGAGAATTTTAAAGCTTATTATCATGAACAAAAAAATAAAAAATACTAATCAAGAAATTTCTCGTAAAGAAGCTATAAAAAAAATAGGTGATTACGGAAAATATACCGCACTAACTGCTTTGGGAACATATATAATTTTAAATCCTAAGAAAGCACAAGCAGTTTCTCCTGAAGATCCAGGCAGTGGCGGATTTTAATCATAAAATATATTTTAAAAAACTCAAAAATCCTGAGTATTTTCTATTTTTAGAACCATATGGAATATTTACTTACACATAAACAGATTGAGGACAAATCAATTGTTTGGTTTTCAAAAAAAAATCAATATGTAGTTTTAGAAAATAAAACTGCAGATATTTTAAATGATATTGATAGTGGAGTTTCTATTAAAAATATTGGTAAACAACTTGCTGACGAAATGGATATTCCACACGAAAAAGCAATTGACTTTGTTATTAATATAGAGCAAAAATTATATATTCCTAATGCTACAAAAGAAACTAATTTTCCTCATGATTACAAAAACATTAAAGCCAATTGTGAATTTAAATTAACAAAATACTACAAGGTTAATAATCTTATTTTTAAAGTAGATTTTGAATCAGAAAACGAATCCTTTCTAATTCATCCTAAATTTTCTCACTTAGAAATTAAAAAAACTGATGAATTCAACTATAACTATCAAGTTTTCACAGAAAATCATCATACTTTTTTATTAGTCGACGCTATTTACATTGGTTCTTGGCATAGGAAAGACATTCACTATTTCCAAGGAAAATTTTCAATGCAAATGGTTCAACATATACATCAAAAAAAAGAAGATAAGTGGCTAGGTATTTTTCATGCTTCCGCAGTAAGCAATACTAAAAACACTATTCTTTTCTTAGGAGATTCTGGCAACGGAAAAAGTACTTCTCTTGCACTCCTTCAAGCTAACGGTTTTACCTGTATCGCTGATGATTTTGTTCCTGTAGATGTTGAAAAACAACATATTTATAGCTTTCCTTCTTCAATTTCAATCAAAAGAAATAGTTTAGAAACTTTACTCCCTTTATACCCTGAATTAAACAATTCAAAAGAATATAATTTTAAATCTCTAAATAAAGTAGTTCGATATTTACCTCCAAACACGACCGATTTTAAACAACATTTACCTTGTAAAGCGCTAGTTTTTATAAAATACGTACCTAATTCAGAATTAATTATCAATAGAATTTCAAACTTAGATGCTTTTGAAAAATTAGTTCCTGATTCTTGGTTATCACCTATAACTAAGAATGCGAAAACATTTTTAGATTGGTTTAAAAAATTACCTTGCTACCAACTCACTTATTCTGACAATAAAGAAATGATTATGACAACTAACAAGATATTCAATAATGAATTATAAAGAAACTTTATTTTTTGTTGGAAAGTGTTTAACAATTACCCACGAAAAACAAAATAGAGATTTAGTTGAAGAAGAACTTAAATCTGCAAAAATAGACTGGGATAACGTTGTGAAATTAAGTACAAAACACTACGTTTTCTCTGCTTTATATCTAAATCTAAAACGTGCTGATTTCTTGCGGTATGTGCCACAAGATTTAGTTGAATATATGGAACATATTACGGACTTGAACCGTGAAAGAAATCAACAAATTATCGAGCAAGCTAAAGAAATTAATGAACTTCTACTTTCAAATAATATTTCTCCTGTTTTCTTAAAAGGAACAGGTAATTTATTAGAGGGTTTGTATGAAGATATTGCCGAAAGAATGGTGGGTGATATTGATTTTTTAGTCGAGGAAGAAACATGTAATACAGCTTTTATATTACTAAATGATGTGGGGTATAATAATAAAATATCTGAATTATTTGATGAACACCGACACTTACCAAGAATTACTAATGATGAAAAGATAGCTGGTGTTGAAATTCATAGAAATATGATAAAGAAAAAAACTAAATGTTTTAATTACAATACAATCCAATCAACATTAATAAAAAAAAAGGGAGTTAGTTTTTTATCATTTGAGAATCAAATAAAACTTACAGTTTATTCCAAATTTATAAATGATGATGCTTACCTTCTAAAAAAAATGAGTTTAAGAGCAGCTTATGATGTCTTTTTACTTGGCTACAAACTAACTAATAAATTAAAAATTGAAGAAGATTTATTATCAAAAGAACTAAAAGCTGGCTTAAAGGTTTATTTATCTGCATTAGATAAACCATCTAATATACCAGAATTTTCAGATGAAGTTACAATAAAATATTATAATACTTTTTTCAATTCTACTAGTAGAGAAAAAAAATATATACAAACTTATTTATCTGCGAAATTTAGACTAGAAATTCTATTAAAGTCTTTATTCAAAAAAACATATTTTAAATTTGTAGTTTCTAAATTTACAGACATAAATTGGTGGAGGTCAAAATTTAGTTTTAAACCAAACTCTTAACCTCCTCAAAATCTAAGCCTCCATAGTTTCCCGAACTCATTAATAAAACGGCAGTGTTTTCTAGGTTTAGAGAAAATAAAAAATCTTTAAATTCTTGTGAATTTGTATAAATAATTAAATCATCTCGTTCAAAAGCCTCTGCTATTTGTTTCTCGGTAACCTCTTCCAATTGTTTAATTTTTAAAGCATCCGAAGAATAAAAAACAACAGCTTTGTCCGCATTTTTAAGTGCCCCTTTATACTCCGATAAAAATGTTGCATTTAAACTGCTGTAAGTATGCAATTCTAAACAAGCTAATAAACTTCTATTTTTATATTGATTTTTAACCGCTGTCGTAGTCGCTTCAACTTTACTTGGACTATGAGCAAAATCTTTAAAAATAACTGTCGAATTATTTTCCGCAATCTTTTCTAAACGTTTACTAGCTCCTTTAAAACTTGCTATCGCCTCATAAAAATCATCTTCATCAATTCCCATGTGTTGACAAATCCACTTAGCTCCTGCAAGATTTTGTAGGTTATGTTCTCCAAATACTTCCAACGGTAAATCTCCTTCAGCAGTTTCTAAATAAGTAATCCCATTCTCTATGAAATAATTTGGTGTTGTATAAGGGTATTTCTTAATCGGGTTTGTTGCTTCCTCTACTACTCGCTTTACTGTAGCATCTTCTTCATTATATACCATAATTCCTCCATTAATTAAGGAATTTGTAAAAATTCCAAACTGCTCTACATAGTTTTCAAACGTTGGGAATACATTAATATGATCCCATGCAATTCCGCTTAACAAAGCAATATTTGGGTGATATAAATGAAACTTTGGACGTCTATCTATCGGTGAGCTTAAATACTCATCCCCTTCTAAAACAATAAATTCATTTTCATTCGTTAGATGCACCATAGTTTCAAATCCTTCTAACTGAGCACCTACCATATAATCTACTTTTTTATCGTGATAATTTAACACATGTAAAATCATAGAAGTTATCGTCGTTTTTCCGTGAGAACCTCCAATAACCACACGAGTTTTATCTTTGGATTGTTCATATAGAAATTCTGGATATGAATAAATTTTCACACCTAATTCTTGTGCTTTCAATAACTCCGGATTATCTTTTTTAGCATGCATCCCTAAAATAACAGCATCTAAATCATTTGTGATTTTTCCTGGAAACCAACCAAACTCTTTTGGTAATAATCCATGTTTTTCTAATCGAGATTTAGAAGGATCGTGAATTGTATCATCACTACCTGTTATTTGATATCCCTTTTGATGTAAAGCAATAGCAAGATTATGCATTGCACTTCCTCCAATAGCTATGAAATGAATCTTCATGTAAATAATTAATTATTCTGTGGTAAAGATAGCGAAGTAAAATATACACTAAAAATTAAAAACGATCTATCCCTTAACATCATACAAAACTCTTCACTACTTATATCTATTAAATTGAAGAATTATTCATTAAAATGACATTCTCTGTTAATATATTTTAAGTAAAGTTGCTTATTCTGAATAAAATATGTTGATTTGTATAAAAATTGCAAGTTTTACTGATTTTACTTTAAAAACCATACAGTAAGTAACCAACCTTAAATAAATTCTATGCGAAACAACTACCTAGTTAATTTTAAAATTAGGGCTTTTTATCTTTTGGTCATTCTCATGATTTCTCTTTTTACAGATAATGTAAATGCACAATGTGCAGGTACAGATAGTTCTATTACGATATGTAATAAGGAATCTGATCCTAGTTTACAAAATTTTAATTTATTCAATCAATTAGGAGGAGTTCCACAAACAGGAGGTACATGGACAACCAATAACCCTCTTAATGAAAATGCTTTAAATAACTCGACAGGTACTGTAAATTTATGGGTAATTAACAGGTTTGGAACTCATACTTTTACTTATACAAACAATGATTGTAATGAAAGTGCAATTGTAACCCTAAATTTAGGTGGCTATCCTGGGGAAGATAATGTAGACGGAGGAGCTAATGCCTGTAGCGATGATTCTGCGGTTAATTTATTTAGTTTTTTAGATAATAATAATACTGCTTTAAATGTAGACATAAATGGTGTATGGTCAGGAGCCTCAAGTTCTTCTTCGGCAGCAATACACAATGATTATTTTTTTGATGCCGATTCCGTTGGCCCAGGCACCTATTCTCTTATTTATACTGTTGATGATGTAAATACCTGTACTTCGAGAGTTTCAAATGTTATTTTAGAAGTACACCAAGGTGTTGAATCTGGAGAACCCTTAAACATTAACCTCTGTGAAAGTGATGACATGTCTGTATATACAAACCTTGACTTACACGATAGATTGGTTGGTGAAGACCCAAATGGTATTTGGACTGATAACAATGGTACTGGACAATTAACTGATGTTTTTGATACAATAATCAATATAGAGGAAATATACAATGATTTTGGAGCTGGAACATATAGCTTTACTTATACTGTTACTCCGCTACATCCAGTTTGTTTAGAGCAAAAAACTACAATAACTATTTTTATTGAAAAACAATACGTTTTATCTGGTGTTCAAAATATTATAGGGAACTGTGTAAACAAACCTCTTAATGTAAGTGTTGATTATGATGTTTTATTTTTACCGAATGATTTTTCTACGTCTCCAGATGAAGTTCATAGTGATTCGTACCTAATAAATTATCAGGTTTATGACAGTAATAACTCATTAATTGATAATATATTTTTATCTGACTTCACTATCTCTGATGGGAATTTCGTCTTACCAATTCCTGGGAAATCTACAAGTGGTTTATATTCTGTATCCATAATTAGTCTTGTAAATTTAGAGCTAACCAAATTTTGTGATATTCAAATCGACGTACCTTCTTCAACTTTTATTGTTCAAGACCCTATGGTCTCTATTGATGATATTTGTATTGATGAAGATGCTATAATTAATATTGAAAATATATTAGATAGTACAGGAAACCCCTTAAACGATACATTTCAAATCACTTACTCTCTAAATGACCCGCAATTAAATACTATAAATATTACTACAGATCCTTTAGATTTTATAAACGGTAAAGGAACATTTACAATTGATTCTTCATTGTTACAAATAACGGAAAATAATGGCTATACCATTAATATACTCCAACCATCTGAACTAATGACAGATTGTATTACAGGCTCTTTTAATGTAAACCCCATTCCTGAAGAAATTCAATTAAATCTTATTGTAGATAATCAGTGTAATGCAACCAATATGGAAGTTAATGTTGTAGCCCCTCCTCTTTCTACTGGAGAATACACCGTTACCTATGAAGTAACTGAAGTTGGTAACCCAGAACTTTTAATAGATAACACAATTGTATTTATTGGTGGCCAAGCTAATTATCAAGTAGATATCACTAACCTTGAAGAAGGCTATTACGAAGTGATTTTAAAAAGTACACAAAATGACACAACTCCTTGTAGAACTCAATTTGAATTTGAACTAACAGAAAGTTTTTCGATTGGAGGAATACCAGATCCTCCTACCTTAAACACCAGTCAAACTTTTTGTTTTTCTGATTATGGGTCAAACGGGCCTACTATTTCAAACATAGTTGTGGATTCTGGTGAAAACTTAACATGGTATGAAGATGACACCTCAACAACTCCATTAGACCCTACTACACTACTTCTAGATAGTGAAGACTATTATGTTACTTCAACCAACCCTAATAATAATTGTCATAGTTCAGAAAGAGCTGTGGTTGTTGTATCAGTCATCACAACATTAATGGTTACATCTCCAGATATTAATCCTATTTTTTGTGCAAGCGACAATGCAACAATTGCTAATTTAAATGCTACCACAAACGGAGGAGCATTAGTATGGTATGATAGTGCAACAGATGGCAATATATTAGAATCAAATACGCAACTTGTAAACGGAACGAGTTACTTCGCTGTAGAGAGTATAAGTATATGTGAAAGCACTTCACGATTACAATTCAATGTTACTATTATAGATCCACCAATACCAGTACTAACAGGAAGCCTTTTATTATGTGCTTTAGACAATCTAACAATTCTTGACTTAGAAGAAATTATTTCTACAGAGGATCCTTTCGAGCTTATTTGGTACGATGCTGCTGAAAACGGACTCGAAATAGATAAATCTAATCTCTTACAAGAAGGAATTAATTATTATGTAGCAAGTATAGATCCGCAAACAAGATGTGAAAGCGACAGAGTTGAAATTTCTGTAATCCTTTCAGAATGTGATCCTGAAAATTATGATTTCTTTATTCCCGATGGTTTTTCTCCAAATAATGATGGAGTTAATGACAATTACTTCATCCCATATATTGAGTTCTTCTATCCAAAATATGAATTAGAGATTTTTAATCGTTATGGACAATCTTTATTCAAGGGAGATATTAATCACCCTGCTTGGGATGGTAAAAATAACGGATCAGGAAATGACACAACAAGTGGAGTTTATTTCTACATCCTTAAATACAATAAGAATAATTTAAAGCCAAAACAAGGTAGACTTTACCTAAGTAAATAGTAAAGAACAATATAATAGATGAAGAAAATTATTTTACTTCTTATAATTTTTGCAGGCCATCTTACTGCTTTATCTCAACAAGATCCGCAGTATACACAATACATGTATAACCAAAGTATTATTAACCCTGCTTATGCAACAACAGATTCAGGTATTGTAAACCTAGGTTTTATGCATCGTTCTCAATGGTCATCTGCTGTAGGAGCACCCAAAACCTACAATTTATTTGCCCATACTCCTTTAAGTGAAAAGATTGAAGTCGGTCTTTCGGTTATTACTGATAATATAGGGGATGGAGTTTTAAAAGAAAATAATATCTATGCGGATTTTGCCTATGTTTTAAAATTAAATGACACTCAAAAGCTATCGTTAGGTTTAAAAGCTGGCTTTACCAGCTTCAACACAAGTTTTGATGACTTTAGATTTCCTGAAGATGACCCAATCAGAGGTATTATAACCAACGATGAAGCTTTTAACACCTTAAATAATACATTCCCTAACTTTGGAGTGGGAGCATTCTACTTTACAGATACATATTATGTTGGTTTATCAGCTCCAAACTTCTTACAAAGTAAACATTTAAAAGAAAAACAAGGATTGAATAGTATTGGTGGAGAAGAAATCCATTTTTTCTTAACTGGTGGATACGTTTATGAAATTAATGAAATTGTAAAATTAAAACCCGCAATTATGGCAAAAGCCGTAAAAGGTTCGCCAATTGTTTTAGATACTTCTTTAAATATCTTGTTTAATAACAGATTTGAGGGTGGACTTGCATACAGAATTGATGATTCTGTAAGTGCGATGTTCAATGTTAAAGCCACTAACACTTTAAGAATTGGTTATGCTTTCGACTATACCACTTCTAACTTAGGAAACTTCAATTCTGGAACCCATGAAATAATGGTGCTTTTTGATTTAGACTTAATGGGGTTAAAACAAGGATATGATAAATCTCCAAGATTCTTTTAAACTATGAATATCATGAAAAAGATAATATTTGTCGTACTTTTTATATGTAGCTCTTTATTAATAAATGCTCAAACCTCACAAAAACTTGAAAGAGCTAACACATATTTTAAACGAGCTTATTATAACGAGGCAATTTCAATTTACGAAAATATTTATAAAAGTAAAAGAAGTTTTGAAACCACGAAAAACCTTGCTGATTGTCATTATTATGTAAATAACATGGAAAGAGCTTCTCAAGTTTATAAATACCTTCTCAAAAATTTCAACAATAAAATAGACGATGAATATTATTTTAAATATGTTACCACACTTAAAGCTTCTGGTAAATACAACAGTGCTTACGAAGTGATGAAAAACTTCTTCATCAAAAATAAAAATGAAGGAGGATTAAAGAAGTTAGAAACGGACTCAAAATATCTTGAAAATATTAAAGCTATTGGAGATCGCTTTAAAATAGAAAACTTACAACTCAACACTAAACACTCTGAGTTTGGGGCTATAAAACAAGGCAATAAACTAATATTTACAGCTTCAAAAAAAGAAAGTAACTTTCTTGACAAACTATACAAATGGGATGGTCAACACTACCTTGATCTATATCAAATAAACATTAACAAAATACATCTTGGAGACAGTGTAGCTTATAATTTTTCCAAAGAAATTAATACAAAATTACACGAAGCAAACATCATATTTACTAAAGATGGTAAAACCGCTTATTTTACAAGGAATAACTTTGTAAAAGGAAAACGAAAAAAAGACAGCAAAAAAATAACGCACCTTCAAATTTATAAGGCTGAATTAGTAGATGGAAAATGGAAAAACATAACCTCTTTACCATTTAACAGTAACGAATACTCCACAGAGCACCCAGCTTTGAGCTCTGATGAAAAAACGTTGTATTTTGCTTCAGATATGCCAGGAACCTTGGGCTCTTTTGATATTTTTTCAGTAAGTATTAACTCTGATGGAAGTTACAGTGATCCAACAAATCTTGGTAAAACGATAAATACAGTTAAAAAGGAACAATTCCCTTTCATCAGTAAAAAAAATGAATTGTATTTCTCATCAAACGGCCACCCAGGATTTGGCTCTTTAGATGTTTTTGTTAGTTCTATTACCAGTAATGGATTTTCAAAACCCGATAATGTTGGCTTACCAGTTAATTCAGGTCATGACGATTTTTCATTCAATATTGATACAGATACAAAAGAAGGCTACTTTGCTTCAAACAGACCTGGCGGAAAGGGAAATGACGATATCTATAAAATTGTTGAGCAAAAACCATTGGTAATTGAAAACTGCAAACAATTTATTTCCGGAGTTATAACCGATGTTGACACTCAAAAACCTTTATCAAATACTTTAGTCACCTTAAATAATGATAAAGAGGAAGAACTTAAAAAAATAAATACAGATACTTTAGGTAAGTTCCATTTTAATGCAGAATGCGAAACTACGTATGTTATAAAAGCTTCAAAAGAAGGATATACTAAAAATCACAAAGTAGTAATCCTTCAAAAAGAAAGAAATAAAAAGAATGACGCTTCTCTAGCTTTAAAATCATTGGAGCAACTTAAAAAAGAAGAAGCAATAGCTCTAGAATTACAAAAAGCAAAAGAGCAAGAACAAAAGGTTAAAGATGCTGAAAAATTAGAATTAAATAAGAAAAAAGATATAGAAAATATTATTGCCAAAGAAAAAGATATTATAAAGGATAAAGACAGGATAATTGTTAAGACCGAGCAAATAAATTTCGATTATAAATTATGGTATCTAAGAAGAGATACTAAAAAAGCTATTGATAGAGTTATTACGCTAATGAAAAAATATCCTAGTATGATAATTGAAGTTGGGACACATTCTGATATTAGAGGAAACGATAGGTATAATTTAGAATTGTCTCAAAAACGAGCTACATCTGTAAGAATGTATTTTATGGAAAATGGTACTGAACCCGATCGAATTTCAGCCATTGGTTATGGTGAAACAAAACCTCTTATAAAATGTAAGACTGAAGATTCTTGTACAGAAGAACAACACGAATCGAACAGACGATGTGAATTTATAGTAAAGGGATTTTAACATAATAAAATTATAAATAATGCGAGCCTATTTGGCTCGCTTTTTGTTTCATCAAAAATCTAGAAACAAGAATTTAACTATCTTGAAAACCAAACTCATTGAAAAGTTACATTTACTCATTCAAAGTATTATTTTACACATTTCAAATTGTACGTTATTTAATAAATATAGAGATTTGATAAGTAATTAAGAATTTAAGTTATGAAAAAACTGACACCAATATTGCTAATGATTTTATTATTTTCAACAACCATTAACGCTCAGAACAACTACAAAAATCTGTGGGATAAGGTTCAACAATTTGAATTAGACAACCTGCCAAAATCAGCTTTAAAAGTGGTGGAAGAAATTTATCAAAAAGCTGAAAAAGACAGTAATTCTCCTCAACTCGTTAAAACACTTTTATACAAAAGTAAATTCTCATTATCGCTAGAGGAAAATGCCCAATTAAAAATTATAAATCAATTTAAAGAGCATATTACAAAGAGTAATTTTCCTACAAAAAATGTATTGCAAAGTATACTTGCTAATTTACACTGGCAATACTTTAATCAAAATAGATGGAAGTTTTACAACCGTACAAAAACCGCTGAAAAAGTTAATAAAGACGATTTTAGAACATGGGATTTAAACACTCTTTTTACTGAAATACATGCTCATTATCAAGCTTCTTTAGAGAATAAATCGCAACTAAAAGAAGTCGATATTCGCACTTTTAAAGATATTTTACAAGTTGCTAAAGACTCAAAATTATACAGACCATCACTATATGATTTTTTAGCACATAATAGTTTAGAGTTTTATAAAACTAATGAAACAAACATTACAAAACCTGCATATCAATTTAAAATTGAAAATCCAGAATTGTTAAGTGATGCAAAAACATTCTCTAAACTTAATATAACTACAAAAGACACTTTATCATTACAATATAATGCAATTAAAATATATCAAGATTTAATTGCTTTTCATCAACTAAGAAAAAATACAAAAGCTTTGGTTGATGTTGATTTAGAACGTTTACAATTCGTGAATCAACACGCAACTTTCACCAACAAAGAAGCCCTATATTTAAAAGTCTTAGAAACCTCAAAAAACCAATATAAAAACAGAGAGTCTTCTGGTTTGTATGCTTATGAAATTGCTCAAATTTATAATCAACAAGCAAATTCTTATCAACCAAAAAATAACGAAATACATCGTTTTAAAAACAAAGATGTCCTAGCTATTTGCGAAGAAGTAATTAAACAATTTCCAAAGAGTGATGGCGCAAAAAAATGTCAACTTTTAAAACATCAAATTTTATCTAAATCATTACAAATTGTTGCTGAAAAACATATATCTATTAAAGAATATTCTAAGGTTTTAGTTACTTATAAAAACATGAAAGAGTTACACTTTTCTATGTACACAATTTCAGAACCACAAATTGAGGAACTAAACAAAACCTATGAAGAGAAAGAAAAAATTAAGTTCATCAACAAACTGAATAAAGTTAGCTCATGGAAAGCTTCTTTAAAAAATGAACATGATTACCAACAGCATTCTACAGAAGTTATTGTTCCTAAATTAGCGCAAGGCAACTATTTAATCGTAGCTTCATCAAAAGAGAACTTATTAGAAAACACAACTTTTGGCACTACTCCTATTCAAGTTACCAATTTAGCTTTTATCAATAGAAATGAAGAAGACAGTAACATTTATCAAATTTTGGATAGAAACACAGGTAAACCTATTGCTAATGCAAAAGTTAGATTTCTAAATACAACCACCAACTATCGCAATAATAAAATTGACAAGTCATTTAGAACGGATAAAAACGGAGAGTTTTTCTTCAATCCTAACACGAATTATTATAGCAATGTAAAAGCAGTTGTAACTTACAAAGATGACGAAGCTACTTTTGGGCAATTTTACATTAATCGACGATACGAAAGAAGAGACCAAACAATTGAGGCCTATACACAAACTTTTTTATTTACCGACAGAAGCATATACAGACCAGGACAAACTGTATATTTTAAAGGGATTTCGATGAAAACCTTTAAAGAAAAATCAGAAATTGCTACTAACAAAACAGTAACCATTACACTTAATGATGTTAACGGACAAACAGTTAAAGAACTCGAATTAAAAACCAATGAATTTGGTTCTTTCTCTGGTGAATTTATTTTACCAAACACAGGATTAACGGGACTTTTTAATATAGAAGCTGAAATTGACGGAGATACAGGTTATCAATCAATTTCGGTAGAAGAATACAAACGTCCAAAGTTTGAAACTGATTTTAAATCGGTAACCGAAAGTTATAAAATTAACGATAGTATTATCGTAAATGGTTTTGCAAAAGCATTTTCTGGAGCCAATATTACAGAAGCTAAAGTTGTGTATCGTGTACACAGACAGGTAGAATACCCACGTTGGTGGTATTGGTTTAGACCTAGTTTTACCTCAGAACCTCAAGAAATTACACATGGAGAAAGTATTACCGATACATCAGGGAATTTTACAATCAACTTTAAAGCTTTAGCAGATGAAAGTGTCGACAAAAAAAAATTACCTGTTTTTACCTATGTAATTACTGCAGATGTTACCGATATTAATGGTGAAACTCGCAGTGCAACCACGAACGTAAAAGTAGGATATCATTCATTAATAGCCACTATTAAAATAGATGACGAGTTAAACACCTCAGAAAAAAATCAGACTATAAAAATTACCACCAAAAATTTAAACGGAGAATTTGTTCCTGCAAAAGGGAAAATAAAAATCTATAAATTAATTGCACCAGAATTTCCGTTACGTAAAAGACCTTGGGAAGCGCCCGATTATCAAACTATTTCTAAAAAAGAATTCAAACAAAAATTTCCTCATGATGCCTATACCAATGAAGATAACTACATCAATTGGCAAAAAGGAATCATGGTATTTCATGAAGAATTCAACACCGAAAAAGACAAAGAATTAAAGCTCAAGAAAATTAAAAATTGGACCGCTGGAAAATATGTGGTTGAGTTAGAATCGCAGGATAAATTCAACCAAAAAGTTACCGATAAACAATTCTTTTCTGTTCTTTCTTCGGATGAAAAACTGCCATCAGACAATCAGTTAATTGAGATTACCACTGATAAAAAAACGTATCAAGTTGGCGATAAAGCAAAAATAACAGTAAGCACAAATTCTGATGATGTAATGGTAATGTTGTTTGTAGAAAAAGAACGTAAAATTATAGAATCTCATTATATTCACTTGAATAAAAACAGTAAAACTTTTACGGTTCCTGTAACGAAAAAAGATGAAGGTGGATTTGGTATTAAGTACCATTTGGTAAACTACAACTCTTTTGTAAATGGCAATATATTGGTAAATGTTCCGTATCCTAAAACCGATTTAGAGATTCTTACTAAAACGTTTAGAGATAAATTACAACCAGGAGAAAATCAGACATGGAGTTTCACTGTAAAAGGTACTAAAAAAGATAAAGTAACTGCCGAATTATTAGCAGGTATGTACGATGCCTCTTTAGATCAATTTAAACCACATAACTGGAATTTTAATCCAATTCAAAAACCACAATATTATGTGTACACAAATACAAATGCCCATCTAAGTTTTGGGAATTCATATTTCTCTATTCAGAATATAAACGACGACTATAGCAATCAATGCCAATCACAAGGTTATGATCAATTAAATTGGTTCGGGTTTTATTTCGGAAATAATAGAAATATGATGTTTGCTATGAGAGGTAAAGTTTCAGGAGTTGCACCTCAAAAAATGAAAGCTGCTAAAATAGAAACTATACAGGATAATGAACAGGATTTAGAAGAAGCTGTTGTTACAGGGTATAATGCCTCTGATAAAAAGAAAGAAATAGATCTAATAACAGAAAAACTAAATCCTTTAAAAGACATTAAAACTCGTAAAAACTTACAAGAAACCGCTTTTTTCTATCCACATTTAACCACAGATAAAAACGGAAATGTTCAGTTCAATTTCACGGCTCCAGAAGCTTTAACAAAATGGAAGTTACAATTGTTAGCACATACCAAAGAATTGCATTCTGCAACCAAAACCTTAGAAACGGTAACTCAAAAAGAGTTAATGGTGGTTCCTAACGCTCCGCGTTTTTTACGTCATGGAGATCAAATAACATTGAGTGCAAAAATCTCAAATCTATCTGACAAAAACCTACAAGGTTTAGCTCAACTCATATTAACCGATGCGGTTACAGGTAAAGATGTTAATTTATTTGATGTTTCAGAAAACAGCAGTCAGTCTTTTAAGGTTGATAAAGAAGGTAATACTAATGTTTCTTGGGATTTAACGATTCCTGAAACTATTGATGCGCTTCAGTACAAAGTAGTAGCGAAAGCGGGAGATTTTTCTGACGGAGAACAAAATGCACTTCCAGTTTTAACCAATCGCATATTAGTGACCGAAACGTTGCCAATGTGGGTTCGTTCGAATCAAACCAAAACATTTACGTTAGATAAATTGAAAAATAACACCTCAACTACATTAAAAAATCACAAACTAACGTTAGAAGTTACTTCAAATCCTGCTTGGTATGCAGTACAAGCATTACCGTATTTAATGGAATATCCATATGAATGTTCGGAGCAAACTTTTGCCCGTTATTATGCTAACACATTGGCAAGTCATATTGCGAATTCAAATCCGAGAATACAAGAAGTATTTAATTCTTGGAAATCTTCGGATGCTTTGTTGAGTAATTTAGAGAAAAATCAGGAATTAAAATCGTTAATTATTCAAGAAACTCCATGGTTACGAGATGCTCAATCGGAAACAGAACAGAAAAAACGAATTGCTTTGTTGTTCGATTTAAACAAAATGAAAAGAGAGCAAGAAATCGCCATCAATAAATTGGAGAATATTCAACTAAATAACGGTGGTTTTCCATGGTTTAAAGGTGGAAATTATCCAAGTGCATATATAACACAACATATTGTTTCTGGATTTGGTCATTTAAAAAAATTAGGAGTTTCTACTTTTGATGATTCTACAGAAACTATGATTAACAAAGCTGTTCAGTTTTTAGATTATGAATTGATAGAGATCTATGATAAATTATTAGATCGTGCTGAAAAAATTAAAGCAAAAGACGGTGTAAAGAAATACGAAGCCTTTTTATCGCAAAAACATATTGGTTATTTTGAGCTTCACTATCTATATATGCGTAGTTTTTATACTGATATTTCTATCAACAATAAAACAAAAAAAGCGATTGAGTATTACAAAAATCAGTCAGCGAAATACTGGAACGATTTTAATTTATATGGAAAAGGGATGATTGCTTTGGTTCAATATAGAAGTAAAAATAAAAGTATTTCAAGTAAAATTCTAGCATCATTAAGAGAGAATAGTATTACTTCCGAAGAACTGGGAATGTACTGGAAAGCAAATCAACCAAGTTGGTTTTGGCACCAAGCTCCTATCGAAACACAAGCACTATTAATTGAAGCTTTTTCAGAAATTGAAAATGATATAGAAACCATTGATAATTTGAAAATTTGGCTACTAAAAAACAAACAAGTAAATCAATGGAAAACAACCAAGGCAACTACCGAAGCAGTGTATGCCTTATTACTACAAGGGAGCAATTGGATTTCAGTTACTGATATGGTAGATCTAAAACTAGGTGATATTAAAATTGAGCCTTCAAAAATGAAAGACGTACAAGTAGAAGCTGGTACAGGTTATTTTAAAACCTCTTGGAATGGTCCTGAAATTACACCTAAAATGAGTGAAATTACCATTTCATCTACAGAAAAAAATATTGCTTGGGGCGGATTGTATTGGCAATATTTTGAAGATTTAGATAAAATTACTTCTGCTGAAACTCCGTTAAAACTGAAAAAAGAGCTCTTTAAAAAAATTAATTCTGATACTGGTAAAGAACTCCAAGAAGTTACCAATGACACAAACTTAAAGGTGGGAGATTTATTAACCGTTCGTATTGAGTTGCGTGTAGATAGAGACATGGAATTTATCCATATGAAAGACATGAGAGCATCGGGTGTTGAACCGATAAATGTACTTTCTCAATACAAATGGCAAGACGGCTTAGGTTATTACGAAAGCACAAAAGATGCTGCAACAAATTTCTTTTTTAATCGTTTATCAAAAGGAATTTATATATTTGAATACGATGTACGAGTAAATAATGCAGGAGATTTTAGTAACGGTATAACAACCATACAAAGTATGTATGCTCCTGAGTTTAGCAGTCATTCTAAAGGAGTTCGATTAAAAGTAAACTAATTATAATTATTAAATATGAAAAATGTAATTTTTACACTAGCTTTAGTTTGTGTATCTTTTTTTAGCGTAAACGCACAAAGTATTTCTGAAAATGCCATCGGACTTCGTTTTGGAGATAATAATGGTTTTGGAGGAGAAGTTTCTTACCAACACAAATTAAGTAGCGACAATCGTTTAGAATTAGATTTAGGACTTCGTGGCGATAGTGGCTATAGTGCTTTTAAAGCGACTGCATTGTACCAATGGGTTTGGCAATTAGAAGATCAATTTAACTGGTATGTTGGTGCTGGTGGTGGACTAGGTAGCTGGAAAAACAAAGCTACCGACAACTCTAATACTTTTCTTTTTGGTGCGGGAGTTATTGGTATTGAATACAATTTTGATATTCCTTTATTAATTTCGTTTGATTTTAGACCAGAAATTGGGTTTAGTAATGATATTTATGACGGTTTTAATTCTGATTTCGGATTAGGTATTCGTTATCAATTCTAAAAAAATTATAGTACTAAAAGCCTCTGAATAATCAGAGGCTTTTTATTTTTTAGGAGGATACCCTGCAAGAATCTTTCCTATTATTTTTTTATAATGTACATCTCTTTCTTGTGGTGAGGTTTGTTCGTTTATTTCACTTTCTAAAATAGCTTGCCATATTAACTGGTTTTCTTTGCTCTCTACAAAATCAATTGTCAACTGTTGATTTAATTTTTTAGAACTAATTGGGATTCCTCCAGAAATACCGAAACCTACATTTCTTCTTCCACCTCCAACTCCAATTCCTACCGTATTTCTACTCTGTACTTCTCGTGTCTTAGAAAGTATATTGATGTAAAAATCTGGTGTATTAGAATGCCTTAATCCTTTCTTATTCAAATTTTGACTAATTTCGGCAGTAATTCTTTTAAGATCTAATTCATTCAAACCTTTACCAGCATCTTCAAAAAAGTCAAAGGTTTTATACTGATTAAAATTCATTTTAGAATCATAATCATATACCACTTTTGGAGAAGAACAAGCAACAATTGTTAATAGTAATAAGTATTTCAACTTTTTCATCTGTAGATATTTTGAGTAACTAATTTAATAAAAATCATTCATAAATGATTTTAAAAGAACATCAATAAATTATTCCTTTTAAAAACAAAAAGAGTCCCACAAAATGCGGAACTCTTTTCAGATTAGTGAATTTAGTTGATTATTGAACTGCTTCTAAAGCATTAATATTTCCGTAACCATATTCTGAATGCTTATTTGGATAATAATCTCCAGATTGACGCATCTTGTTTAATACTTGATCGCGTGTCCAAGTTGGATGTTTTGCCCAAACTAACGCTGCAATTCCAGCTGTTGTAGCCGTTGCTACAGATGAACCTCCAACGTAATCAGTTGCTTGATCATAATAACTTAATACTGGTACTTTATTATCTGTACCATTTGTACGTTGCATTTGTACAGTAAACTCAATTTCAGATCCTGTATGACAAACGTCACAATTATCATATTGTCCCTCTTTTACACCAGTTACCGCAACAGTTTCACTCATCCAAGCAGGGAAAATAACACCATACCAAGTAGTAAATGAAGTTGAAGTACCTCCTGCAGCAATCATCATCTTTCCTTTACTATAAGCATATTTTACAGCATCTTCTACTTTACCTATACTAAATGGAGATCCAATAGACATTGAAATAACCCTTACGTCACTTCTATTTCCTAAAGATGTTAAGGCATCTGCAACTCCTTGTTTTTCATGATAGTCATCAACCACTACGTTTTCTACAGCCCTATAAGTAACTAAATTTGCGTTATAGGCTACACCTACTGGTAAGTTATCGTTATTTCTGGGTGCTGTTGCAACCGAAGCCATGCTTGTTCCATGACCACATTTATCGTTTACACCATCATAATTATCTGACCAAGGCCAAATAGAATCTACAAACGTTCCGTATCTCTGAACTGTTCTCCCAGAAGAATAGCCATCATTAAAATATTGATTCATCCATTTTTGTTCCGACGATAAACCTGTATCTACTACTGCAACAGTTATGCCTTGCCCTGTACTGTAATCCCAAGCAGCTGGAATATTATGTGCATCGAAAGACCATGGCACTCTTGCTCCTGGGGCTACTGTTCTATAATCTGGTGAAGCTAATGAACTTGATGAATATCCACAACCAGATTTACCTTCTGATCTTGCCTGTAACTCATCAGTATCTTCAAAAACACTATAATCACCAGGCTCTATATACCTAACTCTAGGGTCTTTAAGCAAAGTTTCAATTGTTTCTTTACTGGTAACTTTCATATCAATTACATTGATGACTTCATCAATATGTAACTCTTTAGTTCCTTTAGATGCGGTATGTTTTTCTTCAATATTATTAACAAGACTAATTAACTCATCTTTAACATTTTCAGACTCAGCACTTCTTTTAAATTCAGTTTTAGAAATACCATAACCTATAGTAAGGATGTCATTCCCATGCTTTAATGCACTCCATATTGTATGAACATCTGAGTTAGACCATCTAAAATCTCCTGTCGTTTCAACCGACTCTTTAATTTTAGCATTAATTTCTTTTCTTGATAGCACTTCTGCTTGCTCTTCTTGTACAGGAATTTCTTCGTTTTTAGAACACGAAAACATCGTAATTACCACTGCAAGACTTAACATTGTTTTTTTCATTTCGAAGGGTTTTTAATTGTTAACTTCGCGAATATATCAAAATTTTAATTAAATTTTAACAGTATTACTAAAAAACAATATTCAAAATTACCACATTCTCAAATTACTCCTCAATAACTACTCTTGCTGGTGTATCCTTTCCGTTGATGATACTTTCAGTACCCTTCGCTACAGCTTTAATTGTTTCTACAATAATTGAAACATCTAAAGTTTCTGCTTCATCAGAAACTTTGTGGTAATCTTTATCAATATCTATTGGTGTGGTAGAAAATGTATGAGAAGGCACTCCTAACCGAGCTAGAGAAGCATTGTCTGACCTAAAAAATAAATTAAACTTAGTATATGGATCTGGAAACAATTTATATCCTGTACCTTCTAAATTTTTTTGAATGATTTTACCAAAATCTGATCTTTCAAAACCAGTTAACCAAGCGGTTTTAGGACCTGTTTTTGGTTCTTTCCCTATAAGTTCTAAATTAATACCAGCTACATATTTAGAAGCATCTATATCTTTTCCAAAATGTTTTGAACCAATTAACCCCATTTCTTCTGCAGTAAAAGCTACAAAAACAATACTTCTTTCATTTTGATTTTGACTTGCAAAATATTCCGCTAATGCTAACACCCCAGTTACCCCAGAAGCATCATCATTAGCCCCATTATATATTCGATCTCCTTCCCCGTCTTTCATTTTACCTAAATGATCATAGTGAGCAGAAACTACCACATATTCATCTTTTTTACTTTTTCCTTCTAAAACACCAATAACATTAAACATTTCTATTTCATTATCCTTAAAGTTTTGACGGTAAGAATCAAGGTTTTCATAAGTTTTAAGTCCTATTCTTTTAAACTCACCTTCTATATATTTAGCCGCTTTCTCTATTCCTGCTGTTCCTGGTTTTCTACCTTCCATTTCATCCGAAGCCAACGTATATAAATGTTTTTTTACTGTAGCTGTATCAATAACAAAACTCTTCTTTGTTATTGTTTTTTCACTAGAATTTTGTGCAGAAAGCGAAGTTTTATCATTTTTTACTTTACAAGAACTCAATAGCAATAATGCACTTAAAAATAGAATTGTTTTTTTCATCTTTTATTAAATTTAAAGTTTAAAGATAGATAATTTAATTTCGTAGTTTTGTTAAAAATTTTTAACGATGGATTTATCTCTTATTCCCAATATAAAACACGCCGATTCTAACAACTTTTTTTTACTAGCTGGTCCTTGTGCTATAGAAGGCGAAGATATGGCTATGCGCATTGCAGAGAAAGTGATTTCGATTACAGACAAGTTAGAAATTCCTTATATTTTTAAAGGAAGTTTTAAAAAAGCCAACAGAAGTAGAGTGGATAGTTTTACAGGTATTGGTGATGAAAAAGCATTAAAAATTTTACGAAAAGTATCCGAAACTTTTAAAGTGCCTACAGTTACAGATATTCATGAAGTTTCTGATGCTGCTAAAGCTGCAGAATATGTAGATGTTTTACAAATTCCTGCTTTTTTAGTTCGTCAAACAGATTTAGTTGTTGCAGCAGCAAAAACAGGAAAAGTGGTAAATTTGAAAAAAGGACAATTTATGAGTCCGGAAGCAATGCAACACGCAGTAAGAAAAGTACACGATTCAGGAAACCAGAAAGCATGGATAACCGATAGAGGAACTATGTTTGGATACCAAGATATGATTGTTGATTTCCGCGGAATTCCAACAATGCGTCAATATGCTCCAACAGTTTTAGATGTAACACATTCGCTACAACAACCAAATCAATCTAGTGGTGTTACTGGTGGTAGACCAGATATGATTGAAACCATTGCTCGTGCAGGGGTTGTTAATAATGTTGATGGATTATTTATAGAAACTCACTTTGATCCAGCAAACGCAAAATCTGACGGTGCTAATATGCTTGATTTAGCTTATTTAGAAAAATTATTAACGAATTTAGTTGCAATACGTAAAGTTGTTAATACTTTATAGGCATAGTTTTTGTTTTTCTGAAACTATGAAGTATTTATTAATTTTCTTTTTACTGATTTCATTTTCAATATCAGCTCAAAATTTTTCTGTTATAAAAGAAAAAACGGATTTGTATTCGGGATTGTTAACTGCTGAAAAATTAGCTCACAAAATTGAACTTGACTTTTCATCTGAAGAAGATAAAGTAAAAGCTATTTTTTGTTGGATGACAAAGAATATTCGGTACGATTTAGATGAATTCTATAACCCAACTCGTAAAGAAATTAGTTTTAGATACCGAACTAATGAAGAGCGTGATCAAAAACTACAAGAAATAAAGAATAAAACAGTAGCTGAAACACTTTCTACAAGGAAAGGAGTTTGTGAAGGATATGCTCAAACATTTTCTAAAATATGTGATTTATTACAAATAGAAAATGAAGTTATTACTGGTTATGTAAGAACCTCTTCAAATACTATTGGAAAACCTCAACAACAACCTAACCATGCTTGGAACACAGTAAAAATTAACAATAAGTGGATTTTTATTGATACAACTTGGGGAGCAGGTTATGAAAATAATGGAAAATGGCTGAGAAATTTTAACCCGTATTACTTCAATATTTCAACAAAAAAATATTTTAAAACACATTTCCCTGAAAAATCTATTTGGAGATTGCGTGTTGGTAGAATGGAAAAAGAAGAATTCTACAATCAGCCTATTTATAGTCATTTGTTTTTAAAATCAGATGTTGAGTTGACAGCTCCAAAATCTGGAATTTTATCAAAAAATAAGAATGGAAAGATTGATATAATTCTAAAAAACATAAAACCTTCTCAGCAAATCCATGTAGGTTTTTTAGGTTTACCATATGCTCAAAAACCTGAAGTAACCTCTAAAAATGGTGTTACTTCTGTTACTATTACTCCTCCCACAAATGCTCTGCAATTATTTTTATTGATTGATAAAGAAGTAGCAATTGAGTTTTTAATTCAGTAGTTACTTTTGTAAAATCCTTTGTGATTTTTCTTAATAGCTTCTTCAATAACTGATATCAGAATAGTTGTATCAACTTCGTCAACAGAAAAATAACGAAGAGATTTCACAACTTTTCTTCCTTCAGAAACTAAAAATTCATTGTAGTTTTCTAAATGATCTTTAGCCCAAAAACCAACATCTACAAAACCTTTTTTAACCGCACAGTTCAAATAACATAGAGGTTGACCTTCTAAATAATACACCGGAATTTTCCACTTGTACTTCATCTCAACTTCAGGAAATGAACTTTCAATCAACAACTGTAAATGCAAAAGTATTGACTTAAACGGTTCTTCTTGTTTTAACATGTATTCTTCTACTGGATTCATTAATTCCTTAATTTACGAAGAATATCTTCTAACCCGTTTAACTTTAATTCATACACCAAACCCATCATTGTTCCTAATTTTCCTTTCGGAAATCCTTTATTGCGATACCAAACAATATAATATTCAGGAATATCTATTAAGTATGTGCCTTTGTATTTACCATAAGGCATCCTCATATTGGCTGTGTCAATTAAAAATTGTTTGTCTGGTATCATAAAAAAGATTCCCGCTTTCGCAGGAATGACAATTTATTGTTGTTTATTATTTTCCGTCTACGTAATCTTGTAAGTATAAAAAACGTTCCGTCAATTTTCCATTTTTAGTCATTTTTGCTCTGGCTAAAATCCCGTTTTTGTCATTATTGAAGAACGCAGGAACTACATGCTTTAAAAACATTTCCCCGAAACCTTCACTAGCGTCTTTTGGTAATTCACAAGGCAAATTATCAACAGCCATTACTGTAATTGCTTTTTCATCTTTAAAATCAACCTCTGTTTCTGTTTCTGGATCGTAGCCGTAAATAGGATTTGCAATCGTAGAAGCTCTTATAGTGGAAGCAACTGGCCCGTCTACATCACAACTGATATCTGCTATAGTTTTTATTTTGAAATCTTTTGATTTAGCATCTTCTCTAGAAAATAAAAAAGGTGCACCATTTCCGTAGAAATGACCTGCAATAAAATAATCTGTCACTTTAGCATATGGCATAAAGTTACTTTCATATCCTGTTGGATCTTTATAAAACTCAAATTTATCACCTACTTTACCATCTTTACGCTTATTATATTCCATTACATCTATCATGCAATAAACTGGCTCAGTAAACTCTGAAGTTAAATACAACGCATCACTAACTTCTTTAATTTCTAAATAATCTAAAATTTCTTTGGCTCCATACGCTACTTTCCCTGTTCCTGAAAGTAGTATTTTAATATTTGGAAGCTTAATTTTATCCAATTCTCTTTTAACCGCGTCTAAATCTTCTAGTGTTTCTACTTTAGGTAGATTAAACAATTCGTCACGTAAACCTAAAGCTCTAAAACCATTATAAGCGCCAACTAAACCAGCATAACGACCAAAACCAATCAAACGCGCTCCATTTTCTTCTATAATAGTTTCATGATCATACATTTCAATGTTTTTTTCTAACATTGCTTTCAACAACTTTCTATTATACGGTTGCTTCTTTATGGTATGAGAAAAGAAAAAATATTTTTTATTTGGAATTAATGCCTCAACCGGAACTTCTTTAACTCCCAATATAACATCACAATCAGAGATATCTTCAACGACCTCTATTCCTGCATTTCTGTAAGCTTCATCTGAAAAAACTCTTATGTCTGAACTTTCTACTTTAATTTCTGCTTGTGGGAATTGTTTTTTTAACTCTTGTAATTTTTTTGGTGAAAATACTACGCGTTTATCTGGTGGATTTTTGCGTTCTTTGATAATTCCGAATTTCATATATCGTTAAAGTGGTTTGAAATTTGTTGTTTGTAAAACCTGACATTCCTTCAGTAAAAAGAATCGGTATAAATTTTGCTATAAAATTAACTGTAATTAAAAGGGTATGCAAATTTTTTATACTTTCGCAATCCGAATTTCTTTATAGTGTGTTTTTTAATAAATTACTAGTTATAAAGATTCTTTGACATAATGGGGACGACTGGTTTTGACAGCAAGGTCAGTTAAAATGTAAGCATACCGAGGATTGAGATGACTACTCGTTAAACTTATTTCAACTTTATAAACGGCGAAGATAACTACGCTTTAGCTGCTTAATCTGAATTAATAGTAAGATTAGCCTAGGCACACAAGGTGTGCAAGCTTTATGTCCACGAAAAGCCTTGGTTTACGGCGTTTCATTTTTGGGCATCGTAAAAGTAAACATAGAAAATTTGGCACTTCGACAAATTTTTGAAACTAAAGAAGATAAGCTAAAAACAGATTGTTCTTAATCAGTTCTTAGTCGAAAATTAAGAAAGAACTAAGTATGTAGAAAGCCTTTTGGCTGCTTGTTTGGACCCGAGTTCGATTCTCGGCGTCTCCACTTTTAACCCTTATAAATCTAGTGTTTGTAAGGGTTTTCAATATCAAATTAAAAAGAGTTTTTCTTTATATATAAGTCAAAAAACACATTGTTCATTATTTTCTCTTTTTTTAATTTATGTATTTTTCTTTAAAACTTTCTATTAGACTATTATGTGTGTCATTTTTCCCTCTAAAATCAACAAACATTTTTAAAATTTGTGTTTTATAGTCAGCTATATGACTTGAAATTTCATCATTAAACACTTCTTCTTCATTAAGGTTTAAAGTCTCATTTGATAATTTTTCAGTTAAACCATCAATTAATTTATCAAACTGGTTTTTAACGCACTCGTAAAGCATTTTATCTACTGCTAAAAGTAGAGAGATAAAATCTAAATCTAATTTATTAAGTTCATCAAGAATTTGATTATTTACTTCTTCTCTTACTTGAATTGTTAAATTATCATCTTTTAACTTTAAAAGAGCAGAATTCAACTTTTTAAAAAAAACAAAAAAAATATCAAACTTGGATTCAACTACAATGAGTTTATACCAATCTAACTTTAAATCATTATCATTTTTTGCAGATTGATATTTAAAAATATACCAACTAAAAAATAAAGTAAAAGCAGCAATAATTATTGTTGATATTTTCTCTATAATTTCAAATGTTGTTATGTTATCAGAAAAAAAATTCAAGAACATCATAAAGCATTATTTTCTCTCAATATTCTATCAATAGCATCATTTAAAGGCTTTTCATACTTATAAGTTCCTTCATTTTTAAACTTAAATTTTTTCAAAAACCCTTCTTTACCCAGTTTAGTAACAACATTGATTAGAAGTTCTTCAAAAAAGGATGGGTTTATAGAAAAAATATTATCTGGTATCACAAATGTTACACTATCATTATTTTTCTCTAAACTATCAAATTCAGATTCTTCTCTAACATATTTACCTTTGTCCCTTCCTGTAAATACTTTAGACCCCTTACTTCTATATTCTTCTAATTCAAAAATTGTTTCTTTCATAATAAATCATCTTTACTAATTAATATTTGAGCACTAATAATTGTACCAGGAAAATGATTTTTTACAAATTTAACATATTTTGTGTCTGGTCTGTCAGAAATGGCTGCAGATTTATTAAATGTCATAACCTTAAATTTCTCATCTCCTTTTTCACTTTCTTTAATTCCATATGTTCCATCAAATACTATTGAAGTATTACCTGACAACAATGCTAATCTGGATACTTTATCTTGATTTTCATTATTACCTTTTAAATTGAAAAAACTTTCAATGAACTTAATCGACCCATTACCTCTTTTAATATTTTTCTTTGGTGAAACTGAAGTTACTTCTTCTTGTAAAGCATACAAAGTCCATAATGTTTCCTCTTTCATTTGTGTTCCAAAAAGATTTTTTGAAGTATAATCATTAGACAAAGCCTTCATTTGTCTAACTATATCTGGCCGAGCACAATCTTCATCTTTAAACTTATCATAAATAGTCTCTCCAAAATTCAAAATAACAAGATTAAAAATACCATACTCTTCAGAGTTTGAACTATAATCTTGAAAATACCCAATTGAAAATCTATGATTATTTGTTGAATGTTCTTCAGCATTAATCAAGACTTCTCCTATTATAATGCTTAAATTTTCAATACTCTCTGAAGTTAAAATTTTATCCATTCTACCAAGGCTTTCAATGACGTATTCTACCATTTCAGTTACATGTCTCTCCTTTGTTTCAATATTGACCATTTTAGCAGAAGGACTTGGATTAGCCTTAAACTCACATAAATTATATGGTATTATATCATCATATTTTACTTTTTCGTTCTTTAAAATTGCATATGAACCTATTGAATAAAGTAGTTTCCTTACATTTTTATTATTAATATTAATTGGCTTAACACTTTCTAAGTGAGAAAAATTAGGATATTTAGAATGTAACTGCCTTGAATATTTAAACATATCCCTCAAAAGAATATCAAGATATATTTGAGCTCCTAAATGGATTGTTTTACAATTCTTATAATCAATATTTAATTTCCTAACTCTATTATGATAAAGACAATTAATAATATCACTAATAAACTTATAACTCTTATCAGCATTATCAACCAAAGAGAATGGTTCGGGTACTTCAATAGTAACTGCCTCTTTCAGAACATTAAAGTATGAACTTGATGGCTGTAAAATATTAGCCTTTTTACAATTAAAAATATATTTCAAATCTTCTGAGAGAAGATTATGCTTCATTTCTGCAATATTCTGAGTTTTTCCATTAAAATCTCTCAGTCTTGATATTTTGTCCTTATAATACTTATTCTTTCTTCTTAATTCTTTTTCATGTCTATTATTTGCAATTCTTATTCTAATTGCTTTTTTATCCTTCATAAACAATTATTTTTTTAGCCAATTTACTTTTTTTTATCCATAAACTACCTTTCTTAACTTTAACCTTAAAAAATAACTTTTAACTCTTTCGACCTACTATAAAAATAAAAACGCAACCAAATTGGTTGCGTTTTTATTTTATACTTTTATTTCTAATCTTCTTTAAAAAGCTGTTCTATATAAGCTGCTTTTTTCTTTTCAGCTCTTTTCGCTACAGATGGTTTTGTAAATTGCTTACGCTCACGTAATTCTTGTAAAACCTTTACATCTCTAAATTTACGCTTATAACGCTTTAAAGCTCTCTCTATATTTTCGCCTTCTTTGACTACTATTCTTAACATATATAATAATTTTAATGATTTTTAATCGATTTAATGTACCTAAAAAATAGGCAATAGCCGATAGGCTATTTATACTTAAATAGTTCTATTGAAAAGAAAATACCTTTAAAAAGCTTCTGCGAGATATTAAAATCTGAATGAATCAGAATTATAATTAGTGATAACCTAAAAAATCGTAGATTTTCTCCTTACGGATAGAATACAAATACACCACAAAGTTACAATATATTTATACCCCTTACAACTTTTATATACTATAATAAAAAGGAACTCAATAAAATTGATTCATCTATACAACTGTTTCGCTTCTTTTATCCCTTTGTCTTTTAAATTAAACTAATTTTTGAAGTTGCGATGTTTTTCAGAAACTCAACTATATAAAACAACAAAAAAATTATATGAGTCAA
Source organism: Tenacibaculum adriaticum (assembly GCF_008124875.1). Lineage (GTDB taxonomy): Bacteria > Bacteroidota > Bacteroidia > Flavobacteriales > Flavobacteriaceae > Polaribacter > Polaribacter adriaticus. Next base: position 152,038 of record NZ_VNIA01000003.1, on the reverse strand, counting down.
TATTTGTTTTAATTAAGCAACTCTTTTCCTTTATATGTTTATAGTTTTGACTCATAATTAAAATTTATTATGATGAAGATTGTGAAAACACTTTTAGTAGTTGCAGGCTTATTTTTATTAGTCTATGGTATACTGAAGATTATTTTCCCATATACGATTCCAAATATTTCCTACTACAACCCTACATCAAACACAGATTATAGTTATATAAACTTAGGTATTGGATCTATTTCTCTATTAGTTGGATTAGTAGCAAAAAAAAGAAACAACTTAAGTCATTAAAATTAGAACAACCGAGTTAATTATATCTTTAGATGTTAAAAAACTATCAAATACCTTTTTTCGAAGATAAAAACAACGTACAGTAATTATAAAGAAATAAAACAAAAACTTGTAATATGTTGAATCCTTTCGATTTAACATATTTTAAAAATTTTATTAATTCTATCAATAGTGTATTTACAACAAACAGTGCAAATGGATTCAATTAACATTTATATTAACGATGGTACTCCCAATGCAATTATTAAAAGTATGGCTAAGGAACTTAATGTTCCTATAAATTATATTTCTAATAACAATGCTAAGCTTTGCTTACCTGAAAATATAGGCACTGGCTGTATCCAACAACGATTTTATAAGTCTGGTATATCAGTCTTTGAAGTTAAAGCAAATTTGAAGCAAGAAATCAATTTACTTTATGACCAAGGCCTATTACATCCTTTAAAAATAATCATTAATAAAAAAGCTCGTTTCAAACATCAGTTTCATGATAAAAAGGAACCTGAATACTTAAATGAACAAGGTTCAGTAGCACTGGCCAGTATTGCTAGACAGAAGCACACCATTTTCTTACCTAAAAACCAATATATATCATTACTAAGTATTAGAATTAACAGGAAAGAATTTGAAAGTTATGTAGAAGATTTTGTTGATGTAATGAGTGAAAAACTATCAGACTTATTAAGAGATGTTAACGGTGTTAATCCGTATTTCTATGAAGATTATTATGACCATAACACATTAAGCATACTTAATAAATATTTTCAAAATAATTATGAAGGTATTACAGAAAGCATATATTTAGAAGGATTGATTTATCAATTAATAGGTATACAGTTTAACACCATATCGTCTAATTCATTTTTATCTGCAGATGAAAAACGCTTATCAAGAACGTTCTCTGAAAATATTTTACGTGCTTCTAAGATAGTAAAGTCTGATGTCGCAAGCTTTAGCACGGTTACAGACTTAGGCAATAAGGTTAACTTAAATAATAAAAGACTACAGCAAGGCTTTAACAAATTATTTGGCATGTCAGTTTTAGAATTTGTAACCAATTACCGAATTGAAAAAATGAGAGATTTACTTCTAGAAACTGATTTAACTATCTCTGAAATAAGCTATCAATTAGGTATTAACTCTCCAGGATACACTTCAAAAATATTTAAAGATAAATATGGTGTAAGTCCAAAACAATACCGTAAAAAAAGCTAGAGAACGCTATCCTTTATGTTTTTTTCCCATTTATTGCATTTTAATACCCTTTTGTAATAGATTAATAATTGATAGCCATAATATTTTTGCTGTGAATATTATTGAGAATGCTAAAACATCATTAGAACCTTGAATGAATATTTTAAGGCTTAAAATTATCACTATAATAGCCTAAAACATTCCCTTCATTTTTCTTTTTTTAAATCTAAGTTTATCTTAGATTCCCCCCGAAGGCCGTTCGAAATTCGAACGGCTTTTTTTAAATGAACTAATTAAATAGCTACTTTAGATGATTATTCTGCTAAACCCCTCTTCCTCTACCTCCTATCCTTAATTAAATATAATATTATTAACACTATCTATTTAAATGAGTTAATTATTGATCCATTTGAATTAAGATAACAATAGTTGCAAAGGTACTTTTGCTATATAAAATTTAAACAATGAGTGTATTAGCAAAAGACAACAGACAATTACTTTACATCTATTCATGTGAATCAAATTTTGGAAAAGAAATGTTAGCCTATGCTCAAAGCATTGATAAGCGTATACAAGCAGTAAATATATGTAATGAAAATATTTCGCAAACGATATGGTTAGAAATTGCAGATATGATTGGAGTTCGTTTGAGTGAACTTTTCTCTCCCGAGCATCCTGACTCTCCAAGTATTGGTAATGTAGATAACTACATAGTTTCTGATTGGTTAAAAATTATCAAACATAACCCCGGATTATTACAACGTCCTATTGCAATTAATTGTAATAAAGCAATAAGCATCAAAGAAAAATCAGATATGATGATTTTTTCTGAAGAATTAAATAATAAAGAAGAAGAAAGAGTAAGGTGGTAATTTAAAAAGCACTTGTACTAATAAGTACAAGTGCTTTTTTACAATTTAATTTTTATTTTTTAAAATCTATTGCACCTCTTTCCATATACTAGAGTTATAAATAATTACACAAATGTAAACACTTAAATAAATCATAAAAGAATAGCATTAACTTATAAAGACTTCTTTTTAACCCCTTAAATAAATTACTCTTATAGATTTCAATTGAAAAAAATAAATGCAGTATATAACCCAATCGTTTGATGAGGTTATTTATATTGTTTCTCCTAACTCTTTTAACTTAGAAGTGTTCTCTGCAAGCATTAATTCATCAATAATTCTTTGTATATCTCCATTTACAATATTTGACAAATCGTATAAGGTTAACCCAATTCTATGATCTGTTACACGGCCTTGCGGATAATTATACGTTCTAATTTTAGCAGAACGGTCTCCAGAAGTTACCATCGATCCACGCTTTAAAGCGTCTTCTGCTTGTTTCTTCGCTAATTCCATATCGTATAAACGAGAACGTAACACCTTAAATGCTTTTTCCTTGTTTTTATGTTGCGATTTTTGATCTTGACATTGTGCTACTAAACCTGTAGGAATATGTGTTAAACGTACGGCAGAATAGGTTGTGTTTACCGACTGACCTCCTGGTCCTGACGAACAGAAAAAATCGATACGAACATCTTTAGGGTTAATTTCTACATCAAACTCTTCTGCTTCTGGAAAAACCATACACGTTGCTGCTGATGTATGAACTCTACCTTGTGTTTCTGTTTGCGGTACACGTTGCACACGATGTACACCCGCTTCAAACTTTAAAGTCCCATAAACATCTTCTCCAGTAACCTCAAACTGAATTTCTTTAAACCCACCATTGGTACCTTCACTATAATCTACAATAGAAACCTTCCACCCTTTGCTTTCACAATATTTAGAATACATTCTAAATAAATCTCCTGCAAAAATACTTGCTTCATCTCCACCAGTACCAGCGCGTAATTCTACTACAGCATTTTTAGCATCTTCTGGATCTCTTGGAATTAATAAAAACTTAATTTCATCTTCTAAAACAGGAATTCTACTCGTTGCTTCATCCAATTCCATCTTAGCCATTTCTACCATTTCTGCATCACTCCCATCAGAAATAATTTCTTTAGCCTCGGCAATACTATTTAATAAACCTTCGTATTCGTTGGCTTTTTTAACCACTTTACCAAGATCTTTATATTCTTTATTAAGCTCTACATAGCGTTTTTGATCAGTTATAATATCTGGTTGAATAATTAAATCCGACACCTCATCAAAACGTTGTTTAACAATTTGTAACTTATCTAACATTGTCTCTTTTATTGGGTGGCAAATTTACGATTTTTTATCGGATTTTTAATTAATTTTGAAAACCACCTATTAAACTCTAAAACAATTTCTTATGCGAACTCTTATCTTATTTATTTCGGTTTTCATTTTTCTTTCTTGTCAAACAGAAAAAAAACATCAAAAACCTAATTGGTTATTAGGAAAATGGATTAGAATTAGTGACAAACCTGATAAAACCACTTACGAATTTTGGAATGAAGATTTTACTGGTATAGGATTCACTTTAAAACAAAAAGACACCGTTTTTAAAGAAATTTTAAGTATCATTCTTAAAAATGATTCTTTATACCTTCAAGTAACTGGTGTAAATGAAAACCCTACATTATTTAAGTTTACACAACAAACTAAAAACTCATTCACTTGTGAAAATAATTTGAATGAATTTCCTAAAAGAATAAATTATTTTACACAAAATGACACTCTAAAAGCTAAGGTTTCTAACGAAGAATTTACTATTGATTTTAGTTTTATAAAATTGAAAGATTAATCTTGATTTGCATTTAATTTTTCTGATAACTTCTAGAGTGTTATAAATAAAAAATTCATTAATAACGACTTATTAAAATCTCCTCAATAATTATGAAATTCAAATCAATAAAATGTCTTTTTATATTTACTCTTTTTTTATCTTGTAAAGAAAAACAATTCAACAAAACTAACAATCTAGAAAGTCTAAACATCATGTCTTTCAATCTTAGATATGACAATCCTAATGACAATGAAAATAGTTGGCAAGAACGCGAGTTAGACGTTGTTAGTTTTCTTAAATATTATCATCCAGATATCTTAGGAATACAAGAAGGTTTACACAATCAAGTCGAATTTATTTTACAAAACAGTGCTAACTATAACTATATCGGAGTTGGTAGAGATGATGGAAAACAAAAAGGAGAATATTCTGCCATCTATTTTGATACAACTAAACTTGAACTAATTAGTAATAAAACTTTTTGGCTCTCTGAAACTCCAAACAAAATTTCTGTTGGATGGGACGCTTCAATGGAGAGAATTTGTACGTATGGTGTTTTTAAACATAAAAAAACAAAGAAGGTTATTCATGTATTTAATACTCATTTTGATCATATAGGAATAGAAGCTCGCAAAAATTCAGCGCAACTTATTATTGACAAAATAATAGAATTGAAAATTGAAACTTCTAAACTTATTGTAATGGGAGACTTGAATAGCGAGCCAGAAAGTGAAGCTATTAAAATTTTAGAAAAAGGATTAACAACAACTACAACATCAAAATTTTATGGCCCTACAGGAACATTTAATGGTTTTGAAATAGACAAAACTCTAGACAAACGTATTGATTATATATTCACTAAGAATTTAGCTATTATTAATTATCGACATATAGATGACAGAAGGCAAAACAATCTTTGGATATCTGATCATTTACCGATTCTTGCCAAAGTTGATATAAAATAATTAATACTCAAAAATACCAAACTCACTTTTTATCGTAAGCTTTTTTGTTTCTGAAGTCTCTACTCATCCAACAATTTTTGCATCTACATTGTAAGATTTAGAAATTGTAATTATATCTTCTGCAACTTCTGGAGAAACAACAATTGAAAGTTTTTGCTCCCAAAAATATGTTTCTTTTTCATAGAATTAAAAAAGTCTTTTTAGCCTAAAAAACTAGAATACCTATTTATAGGTATATTTTTCATGTATAATCTTTTATAGTTTTGAACTAAACTTAATACAATAACTTTTTATATGAAACTACTTTAAAGAAATAAAATAACTTTTAGTTCTCATACAATTAATTAGACAAAACTAAATAGAAACATTAATGCTAAATATGTAAATTATGAGTAAAATTCAAATTACACCTGAAAAAGTTGATTTTGGTACCGACCAAGTATCAATAAAAGATTCTTCATTATTGACTAAACTTGTCGTAAATCAAAATGAAACAGTCGATTTTATTAAGAATGAATTTCCGCAGTTTTCTTTGGATGATATTACAATCGATGATATTGGTATCATAACAATAAAGAATCCTGAGTTTTCGGATGCTCTAAAAGCAAAGTTCGAAAACTTTAATCCATTAGCAGCTGTAAAAAATGGAGTTTGTGGAGCAGGTTGTTAGTAACATAGAAAGGTCTGAAATCATTAAAGATGCTTTTGACAATTCCAGACTTAACCTAATTATTTTTCCTACTGAACAATGTAATTTTAGATGTACTTATTGCTACGAGGACTTCAAAATTGGAAAAATGAAACCTGAATTAGTAGAAAGCATTAAGAAATTAGTTCTAAAAAGAGCACCATACTTGAATTACTTAGAGTTTAGCTGGTTTGGAGGTGAACCTTTATTGGCATATAACTCAATAATTGAAATATTAGAGTATACAAACTCTTTAAGAAATAAATACCCAAACTTCTCAAGTATTTCAAATATTACAACTAATGCCTACTCTTTAAGCCTAGAGAGGTTTACAAAACTCGTCTCTAATAATGTTAAAGTTTTTCAAGTATCATTAGATGGTGATATAATGACACATAATAAAACTCGGCTTTTAAAAAATGGTAGAGGTACTTTTAATAAAATATGGAATAACTTAGAAGTTTTAAAAGAAACGAATTTAGAGTTTGAAATTATTTTAAGAATTCACTTTCATCCTAGAAATGCTGAACAAATGGAATCTTTAATTGTTAAGTTAAACTCAGAATTTAACGATGAAAGATTTAAGTTTTATTTTAAAGCAATAGAGGATTTAGGTGGAGAAAATTCAAAAAATATTGAGAGAATGTCGCCAAATAAAAAACTTGAGATTAAGAAATATCTAGAAGATTTAGTGCTTAATCAAAGGCAAATATTCAATTTAAAAAACTCATATGTATGCTATGCTTCTAAGCCTAATTCAATTGCAATCAGAGGTGATGGAACTTTAGCAAAATGTACAGTAGCATTGGATAAAGGAGAAAATAATATAGGAAAACTAAATAAGGATGGAACTTTAAAAATAAACTCTGAGAAATTAAAATACTGGATGTCAGGATTTATAAATTGGGAGAAGAATAAATTAGCTTGTCCACATAAAGCAAATGAAAAATAAAAGTACTTAACAATTTGCATAACGAATAAGACGCAATTTATGGCTCCTCGTGAGGCGCCCCTCACTTCGCCACACACAGTTGACGCTCATTAAAAAAATAAATACCTTAATGTCTTAATACTCAAAAATACCAAACTCACTTTTTATCGTAAGCTTTTTTGTTTCTGAAGTCTCTACTCGTCCAACAATTTTTGCATCTACATTGTAAGATTTAGAAATTGCTATAATATCTTCTCCAACTTCTGAAGAAACATACAATTCCATTCTGTGTCCGCAATTGAAAACTTGGTACATTTCTTTCCAATCGGTTTTCGATTGCTCTTGTATCAATTTAAATAAAGGAGGAATTGGAAACATGTTGTCTTTTACAATATGTAAGTTATCTACAAAATGAAGAATTTTTGTTTGTGCACCACCAGAACAATGAATCATTCCATGCACTTCATCCGAAGAATATTTTGATAAAATTTCTTTAATAATTGGCGCGTAGGTTCTTGTTGGCGATAAAACTAACTTACCTGCATCAATTGGAGAATTCTCAACCTTATCTGTTAATTTTACATTTCCTGAATACACTAATTCCGAAGGTACGGAAGCATCAAAACTTTCTGGATATTTATCTGCTAAATATTTATGAAAAACATCATGTCGTGCAGATGTTAATCCGTTACTTCCCATTCCGCCATTGTATTCTTTCTCATACGTTGCTTGTCCAAAAGACTCTAAACCAACAATAACATCACCCGCTTTTATATTTGCATTGTCAATTACATCTGTACGCTTCATTCTTGCAGTTACAGTAGAATCTACAATAATGGTACGCACTAAATCTCCTACATCTGCAGTTTCACCGCCCGTAGAATGAATGGTTACTCCAAATTTTTTCAATTCAGAAATTAACTCTTCAGTGCCATTAATTATTGCAGATAAAACTTCTCCTGGAATTAAGTTTTTATTACGCCCAATTGTTGATGATAACATGATATTATCTGTGGCTCCTACGCACAACAAATCATCAATATTCATAATTAATGCATCTTGTGCAATTCCTTTCCAAACAGAAACATCTCCCGTTTCTTTCCAGTACATATATGCTAAAGACGATTTTGTTCCTGCTCCATCTGCGTGCATAATCAAACAATAATCTTCATCATTTGTTAAATAATCTGGCACAATTTTACAAAAAGCTTTTGGAAATAAACCTTTGTCTATATTCTTAATTGCATTGTGAACATCTTCTTTGGATGCAGAAACACCGCGTTGTGCGTATCGTTTAGAAACTTCTTGACTCATCTTTGTTGTGTTGTTGTTCCGCAAATTTAGTTTTTCTGTAATTGTTAACCATAAAAAACCGAACGTTTTTACACTCATTTTTTAAATAGGTCTCATCTGAGTTTATGTACCATAAATTACCAAATTTAGGTCTCTAAATACGTTTTTATTTAATATTTAACAAAAATCAACCTTGTTTATTTATTCTAAAAAACAGCTATTAATCTCTCATCAAATAGATAAAAATCAACTGAGTTTAAAACAAATGCTAATAAACTACTATTATTTTAAAAATTTCATAAATTATTTTTTTCTAATTGACAATTTCATAAAAATCAAGCTCTTATCATTTTTTATTATTGACTAAAAATTTAATGATATATATTTGTGTTTAAATTTCTTAACACATAACAACAACACAATGAGTAAAGCTAAATTAGAATACATTTGGTTAGATGGTTACTTTCCAACACAAAACATGCGTAGTAAAACTAAAGTCGTTGATGATTTTAGTGGAAAACTAGAAGATTGTCCTATTTGGTCTTTTGATGGTTCTTCTACAAAACAAGCAGAAGGCGGAAATTCTGACTGTTTATTAAAACCAGTAGCTATTTATCCTGATCCAACAAGAAGAAACGGTTTTTTAGTAATGACTGAAGTTTTAAATGCTGATGGAACACCTCACGAATCTAACGGAAGAGCAACAATAGATGATGATGATAATGATTTCTGGTTCGGTTTTGAACAAGAATATTTTATTATGGATAGAAAAACTCTTTTACCTTTAGGCTTTCCAATAGGTGGCTACCCTGCACCACAAGGTATGTATTACTGTTCTGTTGGAGGAAGGAATACACACGGTAGAAGTTTAGTTGAAGAGCACGCTGATTTATGTATTGATGCTGGATTAAACTTTGAGGGAATTAACCAAGAAGTTGCATCTGGACAGTGGGAATTTCAATTATTTGCAAAAGGAGCGAAAAAAGCTGGAGATGAAATTTGGGTTGCTCGTTATTTATTAGATCGTTTAACTGAAAAGTTTGGTTATTATATAGAGTATCATCCTAAACCATTAGGCGATACGGACTGGAACGGTTCTGGTATGCATGCTAATTTCTCTAACACAATTTTAAGAACTTGCGGATCTAGAGAAGTTTATGAAAAAATATGTGAGGCATTTAGACCTGTTGTTAAAGAACATATTGAAGTGTATGGTGAATTTAACGACCAACGTTTAACCGGTAAACATGAAACTGCTTCTATTAACGATTTTAGTTATGGCGTATCAGATAGAGGGGCTTCAATTCGTATCCCTATTATTACGGTAGAAAAAGGATGGAAAGGATGGTTAGAAGACCGTCGTCCTGCATCAAATGCAGATCCATATAAAGTAGCAGGTCGAATTGTAAAAACTGTTAAAAGTGCTAAAATATAAAAAGATTTAATCATGAAAAAACCCGCTGTTAGCGGGTTTTTTTATTAAGTAATTGTTGTATAAACAAAAATAATATAGGCAATTAAAAGAATAATTCCATCTCGCCAACCTAAACGCAATCCCTTAGGAAAGAAAACAAGAGGTAAAATAGCGAATGATATTCCTAACATCCAAAAAATATCATGATTAATCAAACTTAAAGCGTCGGCTTTTACTTCTATAGGGGTTATCATAGCGGTAATACCCAATACAGCTAAAATATTGAATATGTTTGACCCTATTAAGTTACCTAATGAAATTGCCTTCTCCTTTTTTAAGACTGCAATTATTGATGCTGCCAATTCTGGTATACTTGTTCCTACCGAAACTACAGTTACACCAATTATAGCATCACTTACTCCAAGGTTTTTCGCCAAAGAAACAGAACCGTTTATTAATAATTCTGATCCCCCCCATAAACTAACTCCTCCTATAGCTAAAAATAAAACAACCTTAAACAAAGGAAGTTCCTCATCATCTTCTGGCATTTCATCGACAACTGCTTGTTTTTGAAATCGCAATAAATAGATTAAAAACACAATTAGGGTTGTAAACAAAATTACTCCTTCGTATTGTTGAATAATTTTATCAAAAGCAATAAAAAAATACAACATTATAGAAGCTATCATCATCACTGGCCAGTCGGTTACATAAAAACTTCTCTGTACCTCTATCTTAGATAAAATTACTGTTATTCCTAAAACCAGACCTAAATTAGCAATATTAGAACCTATTACATTACCAACAGCCAATCCTGTTGCCCCGTTTAATGCAGATTTTACACTTACAATAAGTTCTGGCGCTGATGTTGCAAAAGAAACAACGGTCATACCGATTACAATTTTCGGAATATCTAACCTTAAAGACAATCCTACAGCTGCTTTTAACAACCAATTACCTCCTAAAACTAGCAATAGTAATCCGATAATAATGTAAACTATACTCATAAATTATTTTTCTGCGAAGATAACTTTTTTGGTGTAAGTTAAATATTAGAGATGTTTTTTACCTTCTTTTTTCAATCTTAATTTTATAGATTTTTTTTGATTGTGAAAATTAAAGCTCTTAAAAATCAACTTCAAAAAATATTCTCTGCTTTGTTATCAGGAAAAGACTTGAAAAAAGGCTTTATTTAATTACAAATAGAAACAAATAATAAAAATTACACTTTAAATTTTAAGGCAATTTAAAGAGATTATAATTACAAATTAAAACATAAAAAACTTTTTTAACTTCAATTTTAAATGCAAATAAATTAAATCATATCCATTTTTTTGGTAGTGATATTTCTTTCATCATATATTGAAAAAACAATTTCGAAATTGAACTATTTACTAACTCTAAAAACTAAAAAAAAATGATTTTATTCGTACTCAAAATTGCCATGGTAGTTATAACCACAATTTTTAATTTTATTCAATCAGTATTTTAAATAGTCAATTAGAACGAGGTGAAGTTTCTTCACTTCGTTCCATAATGATAAAATTTTCGCTACTTTTGATTAATAATCAACAGATAATGAAAAAAGAATTTTTTAAAACATTGGCTTTAATTAACAAAACTGTCTTACCTTCTTATTCCAAAAGACAGTTAGATGTTTCTAAAGCATCCAAAGCTCAACTAGCCATTATTGGTTGGCGCGCTTTTGTAACTATGAATTCATTAGATTAACATAAAAACTACTAACATTATGAAAGAGCATATAAAAATATATACAGGAACATCAATTTTAGCAAACAGATTAGCTTTTTTGTTAGATGAAGAAGACATCCCTAGTATTGTTAAAGATGACCAAGAATCAGGAAGATTAGCAGGTTTTGGAACCTTAGGTGATTCATCTGAGCTTTTTATTTTTAATTCTGACGCAGATAAAGCAAAAGAAGTAATAAAAAAATTTAAAAAAGAAATTTCAGAATAATTTTCAAATTTAGAAAATAGTCTTATATTTGCATCCGCAAAAACGGCCTCGTGGCGCAACTGAATAGCGCACTTGATTACGGCTCAAGAGGTTACAGGTTTGAATCCTGTCGAGGTCACAATAACCCTTTTTAATCACTAGATTTTAAAGGGTTTTTTAGTTTTTAATTTTAACCCATAAATTAAAATTCCCCCAACAACAAATATTATCAATACAGATAAATTTCTACCAGAATAATCATTACCGTACTTTATTATATATACGTCCACCATAACCAATATTTTTATAAATTAGGTTTTAAGCTTTTACAATCCTTCTGCAGGTTATTTAAAACAAAAACGAAATAAACCCTTGTAGAATTTAAGAAGAGCCTCAATTAATAGCCTTAAACTTATATTAAGATGTAAATAGCTTTCAATTAATTACTTCAAATATTATCAACACAATAAAAAAAGTTAACTTAGCACTTTGCTAGCTAAACATTTTGTATAATCAACTGTGTTAAATTACAGGCTTATTTTTAAATAAATTTAATGAAAGAGTTTACTATTTTTTATGCTGACGATGATGAAGACGATTTAATGTTTTTTGAAGAAGCTGTAAGTTCATTATGTGAAAATGGAGATCGTTTAATTAACCTATTTTTACTCAAAAATGGAGAAAATCTAATAGAAACCATAGAACGAAATAACTCCGGAAATTTTGTAGTCTTTTTAGATTTAAACATGCCTCTAAAATCTGGATTTGAACTTCTAGAGGAAATTAGATCAAAACCCGAAATACAAAGTACTCCTGTTATTATGTATTCTACAAGTTCTAATGATCATAATGTTTTACAAAGCCAAAAACTAGGAGCAAACTATTATGCCGTGAAACCAAATAATTTTAATGATTTACTTAAAATTATTTCTAGCGCCGCAAATATTAATTGGAAAAACCATCCTAAAGATAATAACAACTTTCTTTTTCATAAAGTCTATTGTTAATATTAGTAACTTTCATTTCTAATCCAAACTGCTATCCATGAATTTTAGAAATATAACCAATCGAGATATTGTAAATTTAGAGAACTGCGAGGATGAACCTATTCATATTCCAGGACTCATTCAACCTCATGGTTTTTTAATTTCTGTAGATTTTCAAACAAATATCATTAATGTTTGTAGTGAAAACATTAATAATTATATAGACTTCACGTATCAACAGCTACTAGGAAAAGAAATAAAAACTTTCTTTAACAATACTTTCTTAAGCGAATTCAACATTTTTAAAAAAGATACCGCTACCCCATTTAAAGCGTTTAATTTCTCTATAAATGAAAGACTCTTTTCAATTAGCCTTCATCATAGTGATAATGCTATTATTATTGAAGGAGAACCTACCGAAAATCAATTTGATAAAGACAACCAGTTATATAATTCTTCGAAACAACTATTAAGTTACATTGAAGATACATCTACGTTAAAAGAGTTGTGCAACTCAGTAGTATTAGCAATAAAGAATATTACTAACTACGATCGCGTGATGGTTTATCGTTTCGATGCCGAATATAATGGTGAAATAATTGCTGAAAGCAAAGAAGAACACCTTGAACCCTTCTTAGGGCTTCATTATCCCCATACAGATATTCCAGTACAGGCCAGAGAACTTTATATTAAAAATCATTTACGAATTATTGGTGATGTCGACTACAAACCAGTTGAACTATTCACCTACAATTTGAGCCCTATTAAAACTTTAGACCTAAGTTTATCAATTTTAAGAAGCGTATCTCCTATTCATATTCAATATTTACATAATATGGGCGTAGGTGCTACCTTAACTGTATCACTTATTCATAAAGGTAAACTTTGGGGACTTATTGCGTGTCATCATTATTCACCTAAATATTTAAGTCAAGACATTAGAAATACTGTAAAACTTCACGGTCACTTTATTACCTCTCAAATTGATGTAAGGCTATTAAATGAACAGTATGAAATTGCAGGAAGAGTTAATGCTGCCGTAGAGCGTTTAACATCTAAAAAATTAGCTTTTAATCGTAGTTCAATAATTGAATTGTTCAATGAAAAATCAATTGTTTCATTATGTAATAGCGCAGGTGTATCGGCATTAATTGATGGTGAACTGTACATTTATGGCGAAACTCCAAACAATGAGGAAATCCAACTTTTAGGAGACTTCCTATACAATTATAGTGATAATGGACGATTTGTAACCTCCTCTTTATCTCACATTACCTCAAATTTAAAATCTATCTCCGAAGCTTTTCCTGGTATTAATTACTACTCACTTGGTGATGAAACTAACTTTATTATTTGGTATCGTACACCTACAATAAAGGATATTCATTGGGCAGGAGACCCAAGCAAGTCTATTGAAAAAGATACAAAAGGGTTATCCCCTCGAAAATCTTTTGCAAAATTCACTGAAAACGTAAAAGACACCTGCAAACCATGGCTAGAAGCAGAATTAGCTGCTTGCTCTAATTTTTTTAACTTTTTTCAGATTCATATAAGATCTATTATAATAAATGAAGAAAAAGAAAATCAAAAAAAACTAAGTGAAATTCTTAAGGAAACCAATGCCGAACTAGAAAACATAAACTGGATCAGTACGCATGATTTACAAGAACCTTTACGCAAAATACGTATGATGGCCTCAACATTATTAAGAAGTGATACAAAAAACCCACTTCCTGAGAATGTTCATAATAAAATTATTAGAATGCAAAATTCAGCAGAACGAATGCAAACATTAATTAGTGATATATTAAAATACACTAAAGCAAATGTTGATGCGCCTGATTTTGAAATGGTAGACTTACACAATCTACTCATACAAACTAAAGAGGAAATGAATGATACACTTAATGATACAAACGCTAGTTTAAAAATAGAGCCTTTACCACATATTAAGGGTGTACCTTTTTTATTAAAACAATTGTTTTTAAATACTATCTATAATTCACTAAAATTTAGCAGTCCTGAAAGAGATCCAATTATAGTAATAAAGATGGAAAAAGATTCAATAGATGAAATTTCAAAGAGCGGAATGTATCATGTCATCGAAGTTAAAGATAATGGCATAGGTTTTAATAACGCATATAAAGAAAAGATTTTTAAAATATTTTCACGATTAAATAACAAATCAGATTACAGTGGCTCTGGAATAGGTCTTGCTCTTTGTAAAAAAATTATGATAAAACATCAAGGTTTTATAGATGCTACTGGTACTGTTGATAAAGGCGCGACCATTAAATTATATTTTCCTAAAAACTAGTGGCTAAAAGCCAGTTTTTTAATGTTTTAAAAGTATCTATCGCTCCCAACATTACTTCCTCTTCATCTATTTTTTTTTGTGATTTGCATAAATCATTTTTAAAACTTAACCACATGCCTTGGGTATTTATGCCATAAGAATTAAAATAGGATGTTATATTGATATCCGATTCTTTTAATTGTAACTGCTTCTTTAACATCTTAGATATAATCTGTCCTCCCAATGTAGAACCTTCAATAACATATAAAACTCCAATTGCATAAGACGGATTATCAATAGAAATTAAAGCTAGATTTTCTTCAACTTTAAACCCAAAATTCAAAACAGATAAATCATCAAATAAACGTTTTGTATGTTGACGTTTACCTATATCTGAAATTAAAGACCGATCAATAATGTTTTGAAGTTTTTTTTCAATAGGAAAATAAAATTGGTAAAGTCTATCAAGTAAAGTAGCATATTGTTCAAGTGTTGAAATACTTTTGAGTTCTTTTACTAAAACTTTTTCAACATCTTGATGATACAATTTTGTTCTTTCTTTTAGCTTGTCAGGTAAGCTCATAGTTAGTTTATTTTTTTGTCTTACAAATTATTAACCTTTTTTAAAAACTTATAATTGTATTAAATATTGGCTAATAATTTTAAATAAAAGTTTTACGAAACTAACATTTTTAGAATGATCCTCTTCCTTTGTTTTAATATATTTTTTCACATTAAACCGTCATACTAGTAAAAAATTAAACTATATCACAAGTACCATAAAGACCTATCACAATTATTAAAATACTATTAACGTTTGTAATTTGCGTTTTTTTATTTTAAAATTGCATTAAAATTAAATCCCCGAAACATGAAAAAAATAACTTTACTATTATTAGTTTTTACCGCATTAAATTGTTTTTCTCAAAACAGAGAAGGCACTATATTTTATTCTTCAGTAGACAGAACAGAAGAAACCTATAATATTAATATAGACATCTTCGAACTCCATGGAACAGAATATATTGAAGTTGAATTGTTCGATGAAAAAGAAGTAAAACTTTCTTCAAACATGGCTACCTTACGTTTTAAAGATAAAAAATTCTTCTTGACTTACAACAACGAAGAATCTGAAGTAGTTATACAAAACATTAATTTAAAACTTAAAAACACCAATAACGACCTTGAGTATCCAATGGTAAAAGTTAAACTACTTGATGAAAATTATGATGTAGTTGATTTTTCACAGAGAGTATTCTATTAAAAAAAATAAAATCCCGAGTAAAATACTCGGGATTTTTTATAATATACTAAATTTTCTAGTATAAATAATTTAATGCTATAATATCATTGTTATTAAACTCACCATCTTCAGATGAAGAAAAACAAGCTAACATTACAGAAGTTGGATCATAACCAGAAGGAGTACCTGGAATTGGGTTTGCTCCTACACCTGCATCACCTTCATTCTGATTTTGCCCACAGCTTTGTCTTGAATACCAATCTGTATGTCTAAAACCAACAGAGTGACCAATTTCATGAGTAATTACATGTTCTACCACATTTGTATCATAATTGTTTAAACCATAAATCTGAACATACTTGTATGGATTTCCACCAGAAGGAAAACCTGCTGAACCACCTGTTCCACTTTGAGATGGATTACGGTACACAACCATATCTTTACTTTGATAATCTGTACCATATGTCAAATTAAACGAAATAGATAAACCTAAAGCGTTATAATTATCTACAGCCCATTGTAAAGCTGTTTGCTCTTTAGTTGATAAAGCTTGACTACCTCCAGTATAACCAATGATAGTAATAACTTTATTTTGTGAAACCAAATTATTTGTATGATAATTTTTACCTGCTAAATTTTGTAACGATGGTAAACCCATAATTTGCGCTTCTGACATATGAATGTCTCCTTCCATTTGATACATCGGAGTAGTTTTTCCTTCAGGAAGCAAAAAATCTACTTTTCTTACATCACTTGTATTCACATCAAAATCAGCAAGTTTTGCAATAATCTCTTTTGACACGTTGTTTTGTGAAATTTCTTCTTGTTGTACTGTTTTTTCACTCTCACAAGAGAAGAAGCTAGCGCCAATTAATAACACCGCGATTCGGGGGAATCTAAAATTTTTCATTTTTTAAAAGTTTTAAATGATTAATAATTAAATTTTTAACGAAAATATAACCATTTTTTAACTTTTTTAACACATTAAATAAATTTAACAAATTATCTTATTTTGTTTAAAATTAAACAAAATTAAAGTTTTAACCTTGATTTACACCCCCTAATCTACCCCTTTCTTAACACAATGTTTCTTTTTAAAAGTAACTTAAAATACTTATACAATTAAAAAGACCTTAAACTTTCGCTTAAGGCCTTTTCGTCTAACCAAACTTAGTATAAAAACTAACTACTACTATCTTGAAACTAACTGTTTCCTTTTTAAAAGCTCCTTTTTTCTGAAAATCCAAAAATTTGGATAAAGGGTATCTTACTTACTGAAAGGAGCCGGTATAAAAGGGGATTATACTTCCTATTGGGAATTAAAAAATATAATTTTTATAGAACTTATTAATACTATGCAACTTAATTTGTTACATTATTATGACACCATCTTTTTTAAAAGGTCACAATTATTATAAAAAAAACTCAAAAAAATTAATTTTTGAGTTTTTAGTATAAATATTTCCTTAAAATTACACGATGCTCTGGCAGTGTTTTATCATAATTCTCAGCTAACAACTCCAGTATTTCCGGAGGCTTACACCCTATTTCTTTTTTTGAAGAGTATTTTGAAACGTATAGGTTAAAAATTTTGTCTTTTTTTTCAAAAATCAAAAAATGTGTGGGATTTAGTTCAGAAAAACATATTTGATTTCCCAAAAAAGTACCTGATTCATCTATTTTAAATTCTGAAAATTCATAATACTTGAAAACATTCTCCATATTAAACGATCTCAGCAGACAAACCTAATTGTAATAATTTTGAACAACGTGGTTCTAAATCTTTATACTCACCAGTTTTTACCGCACATTTTCCTTTATAATGAACCAAAACGGTACATTGCTCTGCTTGTTCTAAGGTATGATCACAAACATCTACCAAACTATCAATTACATGATCGAATGTATTTACGTCGTCATTATATAAAACAATTTCATGTTTAGGTGTTTCTTGTATTAAAACATCTAACTCTTCTTGAATCTTTTCAATTGTGCTCATCTTCATCTATTTTATGTATTTAACAGCTACCCAATTATTTCTTTCTATAACTCGATCTAATTTTAAATCGTATTTTAAAACCTCTTCATCAATTACAGGAATATCTTCTTTATAAAAACCACTTAAAAGTAATATTCCTTTATCATTTAAACAAGAGGCATATGTTTTAATGTCTTTCAACAATATATTTCTATTAATGTTTGCTATAATAACATCATAATCTTTACCCTCTAGTAATGAAGCTTCACCTTCATAAACAGAAATGTTTTTACAATTATTTCGTTCAACATTTTCTAAAGAGTTCAAATAACACCAATTATCAATGTCTATAGCATCAATTGGGTTGGCTCCTTTCATTTCTGCAAAAATTGCCAAAATTCCAGTTCCACACCCCATATCTAACACCTTTTTACCCTCAACATCTAAATCAATCAAATGTTGTACCATCATGTGCGTAGTTTCATGATGACCTGTACCAAAACTCATTTTAGGCTCAATTACAACATCGTATTTTAAATTGGGATTTTTATGAAAAGGTGCACGAATACTCACCAAATCATTTACCTGAATAGGATTAAAATTCTTTTCCCATTCGGCATTCCAATTCGTTTGTTCTACTTCTTTTTTGTTGAAATCAATCTTAAATTCTTCAGATTTTAAAATAAAAACATCTTCTAAAATTGATACATTCCAATCATCTTTTTGAATATAAGCTGTTACACCATTTTCTGTTTCAACAAAACTTTCAAAACCAATATTTCCTAACTCTGCTATTAAAATTTCTGTTGCAGGCTCTTTAGGTTGTATTGTGAAATTATACTCTATATATATATTATCCAATTAAATCGCTTTTATAATTGCTGTAAAATCTTTTGCTTTTAAAGAAGCTCCACCTATTAACCCTCCATCTACATCTGGCTTTGAAAAAATTTCCTCTGCATTATTAGGCTTTACACTTCCTCCATATAAAATAGAAATCGCATCGGCAGTTTCATTGTTATATTTCTTCTCAATTAAACTTCTAATAAAAGCATGCATTTCTTGTGCTTGATCTGCAGATGCCGTTTGACCAGTACCAATAGCCCAAACAGGTTCGTATGCTAAAATTATATTTTTAAATGACCCTGCTTCTAAATGAAATAAAGCATTTTTTAACTGAGCTTCTATTACTTTAAAATGATTACCAGCTTTTCTATCCTCCCATTTTTCTCCAAAACAGAAAACAACTTCTAAATTATTACTTAAAGCTGCATCTACTTTCTCTGCTAAAATCGCATCAGTTTCACCAAAATACTCACGTCTTTCTGAATGCCCAATAATAACAGTTTTAACACCAATATCAGTTAACATATCTGCAGAAATCTCACCTGTAAAGGCTCCATTTTTAGCCTGATGCATATTTTGGGCGATTACTTCAATTTTACTCTTCTTAATTTTCTTAACGGCAGGCTGTAAATTAACAAAAGTAGGCGCAATTAAAACGCGCTTTCCTTTTAGCTTCACTCCTTTTATTTCTTTCTTAAGCTCTTTGATCAGTTTTTTAGTCTCATCTAGCGTATTGTTCATTTTCCAGTTTCCGGCTACAATTTTTTTTCTCATTTTATTAGTTTTTCAAAGAGTTATTAAGTTATAATTGGTATGCAAAATTACATTATTTTTTTAATGCGTCTAGTATTCTTTCATCACCTGCCTCAACTGCTTTAAACAAATCTATTTCACCTTGCTCATTAACCACAACATATCTTGGAATCCAATCTAAACCAAGAAAAGATCCAAAATCTCCTTTCCATCCAGATTGCATAAAATAATGCTCTCCCTTTACTTTGTACTTTTTAATTCCAGTTTCCCACTCTTCAATCGTTTTATCTAACGATAAAAACAAGTAAATAACATCAAGATTTTCTGCTTGTAATTGTTCAACTTTTGGCATTCCTTTAATACAATCTCCACACCAAGAAGCCCAAACATCAATCAAAATCCTTTTCCCTTTATATTGATCTAATATGTCTTTAAAACTTTGAGACTCTCCGTTTAAAGTAATAAAAGTATCATTTAATGATTCTTTCGAAAACTGAGTTGGATTTTTTGTTTTACAACTTGCAAGAATAATTACTACAAGTAAAATTATTTTTTTCATCTTATTTTAATTTATCAGACACTTTAAATGTTTTATATACTTTTATATTTTCATTCTTATCAATTTTCAAAAACCTAGGTATGCTTTTTAATTTTAAAAATTTACCCAAAGCTCCTTTTCCTTTTTTAGGTACGTAATAAAACTGTCCCTTTAATTTTATATATTCTAATCCTCTTTTCCAGTCGTGATAAGTATGATCAACTGACAAAAAAATATATTCTTTTTCTGGATTTTCCTTTTGAAACCGTGCTACATCTTTAAAACTATCCTGACTTACTGGGCAATAACTTGCAAAAACTTGTATAAACTTGTCCTTACCTGCATTCTTTTTTAATATATCTTGAAGTGTTATTGAATCCCTTTCTAGCGTGACTAATTTTTCATCTAATGCACTTTTCGAAAATGAACTTGGTTGAAAAGTTGCACAACCAACAAAAATAAAAACTGATAAAAAAGCAACAAAATTTCTCATACTAATTCAATCTAATTCTAGGATCTAACCAACTGTAAATTACATCTACCAATATATTTATAATAATAAACAACGTAGCAATAACCAATACACTTCCCATTATTACAGGTAAATCTAGCGTGTTTAACGCATTTACAATTTCTTTTCCTAATCCGTTCCAGTTAAAAATATACTCTACAAAAACTGCTCCTGCAAGCATCGATGCAAACCATCCAGAAACTGCCGTAACAACAGGGTTTAATGAATTTTTAAGGGCATGTTTTTTAATTACTTGATATTGCGTTAATCCTTTTGCCCTCGCAGTCCGCACATAATCTTGATTTAAGGTTTCTAACAGCGAATTTCTCATTAATTGTATAATCACAGCTAAAGGACGAATACCTAACACTAAAGCAGGTAAAATAAGATTTTTCCATTTTATATGAGTTCCCTCTCCAAAATCATCCACTTCATACAAACTTCCTGTCATTTCCAAATTGGTGTATTTATGCAGAATAAACCCAAAAAACCAAGCAAATAAAATAGCAGAAAAAAATGAAGGAACACTCATTCCTAAAGTACTAATTACCGCAATAATTCTATCATAAATACTATCCTTATTTAAGGCTGAAAATATCCCTAACAAAATCCCAAAACCAATAGCTATAAAAATTGCCACCGTTGCTAAAACTGTAGTATTAGGCAATGTTTCATAAATAACTTCAGAAACATTTTTCCCATTCTTTTGAAAAGATTGTCGCAAATATGGATATTTCAACACAATATCTATTTTATCTACAGAAAACAATTTTGTGTAATTGTATTTTCCTGTTGATAAAAAAGTATAGTCATTTGTGTTTTTACTATGAAATGATATTGGTGAAACATCATTCAAATAATAAAAATATTGAGTTGAGATTGGCTTATCGAACCCGTACTTTTTTCGAATATTCTGTAATTGTTGTGTGTCTTCACGCTGCCCCATTAACATCCTTGCAGGATCTCCTGGCAATACATTAAATAAAAAGAAAATAACGGTAATTACACCAAAAAGTGTTAAAAATCCGTAGAAAATTTTATTAATTAGGTATTGAAACATCAAAAACAAAGATAACAGAAAGTGCTAAAAAAGTGTACTTTTGTATAACTTTTTAACAACACAATGACAACAGAACAACTCGTAGCACAAATTAGAAAAAAGAAATCATTTTTATCTATTGGTTTAGATATAGATTTAAATAAAATTCCGCCTCATTTACTACAAGAAGAAGACCCAATTTTCTCTTTTAACAAAGCCATAATTGACGCTACACATCATCTTTGTATTGCCTACAAACCTAATACTGCTTTTTACGAAGCATACGGAATTAAAGGCTGGAAAGCTCTTGAAAAAACCATCAAGTATATCAATCAAAAACATCCTGAAATTTTTACAATTGCTGATGCAAAACGTGGTGATATTGGTAATACCTCAACCATGTATGCTAAAGCTTTTTTTGAAGATTTAGCTTTCGACAGTGTTACAGTAGCTCCATATATGGGAAAAGATTCTGTAGAACCTTTTTTAGCTTTCGAAAACAAGCACACAATTTTATTAGCGTTAACATCTAACCCTGGTGCATTCGACTTCCAAACTAAAACGGTTGATGGACAAGAAGTGTACAAACAGGTCTTAGTAACTTCTAAAACTTGGAAAAACTCAGAAAACTTAATGTATGTTGTGGGAGCTACAAAAGCAGAATATCTCGCTGAAATTAGACAAATAATTCCCGATAGCTTTTTATTAGTACCTGGTGTTGGTGCACAAGGAGGAAATTTACAAGATGTTTGTAAATACGGAATGAACAAGAATATTGGATTATTAATTAATTCTTCTCGCGGAATTATTTATGCTTCAAATAAAGAAGATTTTGCAGAGGCAGCTGCAGAAAAAGCTAAAGAGTTACAATTAGCAATGGCTGATATTTTAGTATAAACTCAATGGAACTTTCAAACCAAATAAATAAAATTTTAGATCTAAAACAAACTCCTAAGAGGATCGTTTCTTTAGTACCAAGTCAAACTGAACTATTATTTGACCTGGGCTTAGAAAATAATATTGTTGGCATTACAAAGTTTTGTGTTCATCCCTATCATTTAAAACAAACCAAAGAAATTGTTGGAGGAACAAAAAACATCAAAATAGATAAAATAAAAGCCTTAAATCCTGATATTATTCTTTGTAATAAAGAAGAAAACACCAAAGAAATTGTAGAAACTTGTTTAAAAATTGCTCCTGTTCATGTTTCAGAGCTTAATACTATAGACGATACTCTAGAATTAATTCAATTTTATGGCGAAAAATTTTCTTGCAGAACAGAAGCGGCTAAAATTATTCAAAAAATAAATTTTAAATTAAACGATTTTAAAACATTTATTAAAAGTATCGAATCCAAAAAAGTAGCTTACTTTATTTGGAAAGATCCTTGGATGGTTGCTGGAAACAATACCTACATCAATCATTTACTTCAACTAAATAAGTTTGTTAATATCTATCAAAACAAAGAACGATATCCTGAAATAGAATTAAAAAAAATTCGCTTAGAAGGTGATCCTGATCTTGTTTTTTTATCCTCAGAACCTTATCCTTTTAAAGAAGAGCATGCTTTTGAAATCGGAAGATATACACATCATGCCAAAACTGTTTTTGTTGATGGCGAAATGTTTTCATGGCATGGGAGTCGTTTAATTAAAGCTTTAGATTATTTTAAAAAATTACACCACAGAATTGTCTAGATACTTAACTCTGTTAATTTTCTCTAGAACTTTCATTGCTTTAAAAGAAGCTAAGTCACTCTTACTTTCATCTACATACTTATAGTCATTTGAACGCTCTATCAATTTTTGATAGCGCTCTTCCAGATGTTTTCTATATCGATATAATTGACTTAACCGTGACATTTCAATAAAAATATTTTTCTAATAAATATAATCAAAATATTTAATTGAAAATCAATAAATAAAAAAAACAGTGATTATCCTGTAAAATTAAAATTCTTCTTATTAGATTTCATATTATTTCAACTTACCTATACCTTTTACTCTTTAAAATACTAAAAACAAAAAAAAGAACTTCCAATAGTAAATACCTTTAAGAAGCTCTTCTTTGAAATAATTTCAGATAATCAACTGTAATTATATATTATCCTGTAAAGCAAAAACTTTACGTAATAAATCTGTATTTCGCAACCCTACTTTTGTTCTAATCCCTTCTTCTTCAACAGCAATCATTGTAAAAACCCCTTCTAATGCTTGGTTAGTTACATAATCTGTTAAGTCTGCATTTACCTTAGTTACAAAAGGAATACTATTATACTTGTTAATTAAATTAGTCCAAACTTTATCAGCTCCCACTTTTCCAAAAGAGTTTTTAATCACAGGATTAAATTGAGCATACAATGCTTTTTGTGTTTTACCTTCTAAATAATTAGTAGCTGCATTATTTTCACCTAACAAAATATTTTTAGCATCGTTAAATGTAATCTCTTTCACTGCATTCACAAAAATTGGTGTTGCTGTTTTTACAGCATCTTCTGCGGTTCTATTAATAGCTTTTAATCCTTCATCTGCCAACTTACTTAACCCTATTTTACGCAAACCTTTATCAACTGCTTGTAATTCTTCTGGCAACAAAATTTTTACCATTTCATTTTTATAAAAACCATCTTTTGCTGTTAATTTTGTTACTTGGTTTTTTATCCCTTTGTCTAAAGCCTGTCTTAAACCTGCTCCTATTTGCTCTTGAGATAAAACTCCTTGAGTTGGTAATTGACTGGCAATTTTTTGTAATTCCGCACAACCAACAAGTTGTAATGCAATAAATAGTATTGAAATTTTTTTAATCATTGTATAAATTATTTAATGTTATGAAACCTTTTTAGGGTAAAAGTCACTTTTTAAAACTATCTATTTTTTTATCATATCCATATGGACAATGCTTACATCCATTCTTACAGCAATATCCTCTTCGTAAATGATACTTTTCTGTAAACACTCTATATCCTTCTTCGTTAAAGTAATAATCTCCTTCTTCGAGTTCTATTCTTTTCTTGTACATTATCACAAATGTAGTTTTAAAATAAAAAATGCCAAACTAAATCTATTTTAATTTAGCTTGACACTTTTTAACTGTACTTATTTTTATTCTTGATAAAATTATTTTTTAGCTGCTCCTGGAGGGTACTTTGCCATTATCTCTCTTACAAATTCTTTAATTCGTTCTTCTTTCTTCTCTACATTACTCATTCGTAAAGCTCCAGTACCTATTCCTTGCCAAATCAATTCTTTCTTTTTAGCGTCAATAATATCTAAAAATAAAGTTCCTTCTGTATATTGATTTACATTTAATCTATTTGCGCCGTTCCACATCCAAGGATTCCATCCCCAACCATAACCGTAACCATAACCATAATTATTGTCTGTTATATTAATACGCTCTCTAAATTTTGTGAACAAGCTCACTAAAACATCAGGAGTTTCAGACTTTGCCATTCCTTTTGCCAATAACTCAGCTTCAATAGCACGCATAATTCGCTTTTTATCTAAATCTGAAATTGCGGCTTTATCAATCCCTGTTTTATAAAACGCAAATGTTTTATATTGATTAAAATCCACTTTAGTATCGTAATCGGTTGCTACTTTTACAGAACTACACCCAACAAATACGAGTAAGATTACTGGTAAAAAAAGTTTTACTATTTTCATTTTCTATGGTTTTAAACATTATTAAGCAATGTATCGTCTACCATATTTGGAAGTGTAACTTTCAAACTTTTCTCCACCTCCATGGCGCGCTTAATCGCAAAAATGGCCTCATCATTTCTTGCCCAACTACGTCTTGCAATTCCGTTATTTACATCCCAAAAAAGCATTGATTTTAAGCGCTTTGACGCTTTCTTACTTCCATCAAGAAGCATGCCAAATCCACCATTGATTACTTCTCCCCAACCAACTCCACCACCATTGTGGATTGATACCCAAGTAGCACCTCTAAAACTGTCTCCAATTACGTTGTGAATCGCCATATCTGCTGTAAAACGAGAGCCATCATAAATATTTGAAGTTTCTCTATATGGTGAATCGGTTCCTGAAACATCATGATGATCACGACCTAATACAACTGGACCAATCTTTCCTTTTTTAATGGCTTTGTTAAATGCTTTCGCAATTTTCATTCTACCTTCTGCATCTGCATATAAAATTCGTGCTTGAGAACCTACCACTAGTTTATTTTCTTGTGCGCCTTGAATCCACTGAATATTATCAGCCATTTGTTGCTGAATTTCTTCTGGTGAGTTCTGCTTAATTTCTTCTAAAACCTTACAAGCAATTTTATCCGTTTTTGCTAAATCTTCTGGTTTCCCAGATGCACATACCCAACGGAAGGGTCCGAAACCATAATCGAAACACATTGGTCCCATAATATCTTGCACATAGCTCGGATATTTAAACTCTCTCCCTATGCTTGGATTCTCAGCCATTACTTCTGCCCCTGCTCTACTCGCTTCTAATAAAAAAGCATTTCCGTAATCGAAAAAATACGTCCCTTTTGCGGTGTGTTTATTTATTGCCGCTGCATGACGACGTAATGTTTCTTGTACTTTTTCCTTGAATAATTCTGGTTGCTCAGCCATCATCACATTAGCCTCTTCAAACGAAATACCCACGGGATAATAGCCTCCTGCCCATGGATTGTGCAACGACGTTTGATCTGAACCTAAATCGACATGAACATTCGCTTCATCAAATTTTTCCCAAACATCAACCACATTTCCTAAATAAGCAATTGAAACCGTTTCATTACTTTCTTTTGCCTTATTTACACGGGTTACCAACTCTTCTAAATCTGAAAATACCTCATCTACCCAATTTTGCGAATGACGCGTATGAACCGCTTTTTCATTAACCTCTGCACAAACCGTAATACAACCTGCAATATTTCCTGCTTTTGGTTGTGCTCCACTCATACCGCCTAAACCTGCTGTAACAAATAAGTTTCCTTTAGGTGATTTATTTATCTTTCTAAATCCGTTTAAAACGGTAATTGTGGTTCCGTGAACAATTCCTTGAGGACCAATATACATATAACTTCCTGCTGTCATTTGTCCGTATTGTGTAACACCTAATGCATTAAATTTTTCCCAATCGTCGGGTTGAGAATAATTTGGGATCATCATACCATTGGTCACCACAACTCTTGGAGCATTTTTACTTGACGGAAACAATCCCATTGGGTGACCAGAATACATGGTTAAGGTTTGTTCATCTGTCATTTGAGACAAATACTGCATCGTTAATAAATACTGTGCCCAATTTTGAAAAACCGCTCCGTTACCACCATAGGTAATTAACTCGTGTGGGTGTTGTGCTACAGCATAATCTAAATTATTTTGAATCATCAACATAATAGATTTTGCTTGCTTAGATCTTCCTGGATACTCTTTTATATCACGAGCCTGCATTTTATAATCTGGACGAAAACGATACATATAAATTCTACCGTATTTTTCTAATTCCTCAGCAAATTCTGGCAATAACGTTTCGTGATGCTTTTTATCAAAATATCGCAACGCGTTTTTTAAAGCTAATTTTTTTTCTTCCGCAGATAAAATCTCCTTTCGCTTTGGTGCGTGATTAATATTTAGATCATATTCTTTTTTTAAAGGTAATTCACTAGGAATTCCTTGTTGTATTTGTTCTTTAAAAGTCATCTTTAGTTTGTCTGTGCCAACAAATATATTTAATTTGGTGCGATTATTGTTTTTCTTTATTAGATGATTTTTATTTCAAAATATATAGTTCCTAGAGGGTTTGTTGGAATCACCTTATTCCCTTTTATTTTTTTAAAACAAAAAGATTCTCAGCAAAATTCAACACTCATTAATCACGAGAAAATACATTTAAAACAACAATTAGAACTGCTAATCATCTTCTTTTACATTTTTTACGGATTAGAATGGGTTGTTAAATACTTTAAATACAGAAATGGGTATATAGCCTATCGGAATTTGAGTTTTGAGCGTGAAGCCTATCAAAATGAAAACAACTTCAACTATTTACAAAAAAGAAAATTTTGGAACTTTATTAATTATTTTTAATTAAAAACAACGGTTTTATTATTGTAAACCATCACCTTATGTTTTGTATGTAATTGCAAAGCTCTAGACAAAACAATTTTCTCTAAATCTCTTCCTTTTAATATAAAATCTTTTATAGTATGAATGTGTGAAACTCTGGTTATGTCTTGCTCTATAATTGGACCTTCATCTAACTCTTCTGTAACATAATGACTTGTTGCTCCAATTATCTTAACCCCTCTTTTAAATGCTGAATGATATGGTTTTGCTCCTGGAAAAGCAGGCAAAAAAGAATGATGGATATTAATTATTTTATCCGGAAATTCGCCTATTAATCGAGAAGAGATTATTTGCATATATCTTGCTAAAACAATAAAATCTATTTTATATTTTCTTAACAATTCAAGTTGCTCTCTTTCTGCTGCTACTTTTGTTTCCTTTGTAACCTTAATGCAGTAATAAGGAATGTTAAAAGATCTTGCAATTTTTTCTAAATCTGGATGATTACTAATAATTAACGGAATTTCAACACCCATCTCACCAGAGCTAAATCTACTTAAAATATCATACAAACAATGAGAATACTTAGATACAAAAATTGCCATTTTAGGTTTTACGTCCGCATCATGTAATTGCCAATTCATGTCAAATTTATTGGCAATAGAATTTTCAAAATCATTTTCGAATTGTTCTTTAGAAAAAGAATCTTTAGAAAATTCGCATTCTAAACGCATAAAAAACATAGTATCCTCTCTATCGACATGCTGATCTATATATACAATATTCCCTTTTTGTTGATGCACAAAATTAGTTACAGAAGCAATGATTCCTTTATTATCTTTACAATTAATAAGAAGTATACTTTTTTTCATTTTTTTCAATTAAGCTAACAAAATTAACTAAAAATTAAACATTACAAGTTCTAAAAAATAGCCTTATATATTTTTTAATAATCATTACTATTTATTGAAAAATATATAAATTGCAGCTTTAAATATTCACTTTTATTACGAATGACACAAATAGACATTTACAAACCCAAACAT
Organism: Tenacibaculum adriaticum; assembly: GCF_008124875.1. Classification (GTDB taxonomy): domain Bacteria; phylum Bacteroidota; class Bacteroidia; order Flavobacteriales; family Flavobacteriaceae; genus Polaribacter; species Polaribacter adriaticus. The sequence goes on along the minus strand of NZ_VNIA01000003.1, from coordinate 123,332 downwards.
AAAGTAAGAATTGTAACTGCAGCATCGTTATTTGACGGACACGACGCAGCTATAAATATTATGCGTAGAATTATTCAATCAACTGGAGTTGAAGTAATTCACCTAGGTCATGATAGAAGCGTAGAAGAAGTGGTAAACTGTGCAATTCAAGAAGATGCTAATGCAATTGCCATGACCTCTTACCAAGGCGGACATAACGAATACTTTAAGTATATGTACGACTTGTTACAAGAAAAAGGAGCTGGTCATATTAAAATTTTTGGTGGCGGTGGCGGGGTAATTCTCCCTGAAGAAATCAAAGAACTGATGGATTACGGAATTACACGTATCTATTCTCCTGATGACGGCCGTGAAATGGGATTGCAAGGCATGATTAACGATTTAGTCAAACAATCTGACTTTGCTATAGGAGATAAATTAAACGGAGAGGTAGACCATATTGAAAATAAAAACGTTGGAAGTATTGCTCGTTTGATTTCTTCTGCTGAAAATTTCCCTGAAGTTGCCAAAGAATCAATGGATATTATCCATGAAAAAAATAAAAACTCAAAAACGCCGGTTTTAGGAATTACAGGAACTGGTGGGGCTGGGAAATCGAGCTTGGTAGACGAATTAGTTCGTCGTTTTTTAATTGATTTTCCAGAAAAAACTATCGGGTTAATTTCTGTAGATCCTTCTAAACGTAAAACTGGCGGTGCTTTATTAGGTGACCGAATTCGTATGAATGCAATTAATAATGAACGTGTATATATGCGTTCGTTAGCAACACGTCAATCTAATTTAGCGTTATCAAAATATGTAAATGAAGCCGTAGAAGTTTTAAAAGCTGCTGAGTTTGATTTAATCATTTTAGAAACTTCAGGAATTGGTCAGTCAGATACTGAAATTATTGAACATTCTGATACTTCTTTGTATGTAATGACTCCAGAATTTGGTGCAGCAACTCAATTAGAAAAAATCGACATGTTAGATTTTGCTGATTTAGTTGCTATCAACAAATTTGATAAAAGGGGAGCTTTAGACGCGTTACGCGATGTAAAAAAACAATACATGCGCAACAATAATTTGTGGGATGTTCATATGGATGACATGCCTGTGTTCGGTACGATTGCTTCTCAATTTAACGACCCTGGAATGAATACGTTGTATAAGCGTATTATGGATAAATTAGTTGAAAAAACTGGAGCTGATTTAAAATCAAACATGGAAATTACCAAAGAAATGTCTGAAAAAATCTTTGTGATTCCACCAGCAAGAACGCGTTATTTATCAGAAATCGCGGAAAATAACAGAGCTTACGATAAAAAAGTAGACGATCAAGAAAAAGTTGCTCAGAAATTATACGGTATCTATCAAACAATTGAAAGTGTTTCAGAAAGCGAAATTGTATTAGATAAGTCTGGAATTGATGAAGATTCAATCAATAAAACAGGTAACAACAAAGACTTTTTAAAATTATTAGTTGCTGAGTTTGATCGTGTAAAAATGAATTTGGATCCCTATAACTGGGAGGTTATTTTAAACTGGCAAGAAACAGTTGCGAAGTATAAAAACCCAATTTATTCATTCAAGGTTCGAGATAAAGAAATTAATATTAAAACACATAGTGAGTCGTTATCGCATACGCAAATTCCGAAAGTAGCTTTACCAAAATATAAAGCTTGGGGAGATTTATTGCGTTGGAATTTACAAGAAAACGTTCCTGGAGAATTCCCGTATACAGCAGGATTATATCCGTTTAAAAGAACAGGTGAAGATCCAACTCGTATGTTTGCTGGTGAAGGTGGGCCTGAAAGAACAAATCGCAGATTCCATTACGTAAGTTTAGGAATGGACGCTAAACGTTTATCAACGGCATTCGATTCGGTTACTTTATATGGTAATGACCCTGGTATTAGACCCGATATTTATGGAAAAATTGGTAATGCCGGAGTTTCAATTTGTTGTTTAGACGATGCTAAAAAATTATATTCTGGTTTTGATTTAAGTCACGCTATGACTTCAGTTTCTATGACAATTAATGGACCTGCTCCAATGTTGTTAGGCTTCTTTATGAATGCAGCTATCGATCAAAATTGTGAGAAATACATCAAAGAACATAAGTTAGAAAAACAAGTTGAAGCTAAATTTAAAGAAGTTTACGATTCAAAAGGCTTAGAAAGACCAACTTATCAAGGTGATTTACCAGAAGGTAATGATGGTTTAGGGTTACTGTTGTTAGGTTTAACCGGTGATATGATCTTGCCTGCGGATGTATATGCTGAAATAAAAGCAAATACCTTAGCACAAGTTCGTGGAACGGTTCAAGCTGATATTTTAAAAGAAGATCAAGCTCAAAATACGTGTATTTTCTCTACCGAATTCGCTTTACGTTTAATGGGTGATGTTCAAGAATATTTTATTGAAAAGCAAGTACGTAATTTTTATTCGGTTTCTATTTCTGGATATCATATCGCTGAAGCTGGTGCCAACCCAATTACGCAATTAGCCTTAACATTATCTAACGGGTTTACCTATGTTGAATACTACTTATCTCGTGGTATGGACATTAATAAATTCGGACCTAACTTATCGTTCTTTTTCTCAAACGGAATTGATCCAGAATACTCAGTAATTGGTCGTGTGGCTCGTAAAATTTGGGCAAAAGCATTAAAATATAAATATGGTGCTAATCCAAGAGCACAAATGTTGAAATACCATATTCAAACTTCTGGTCGTTCTTTGCACGCGCAAGAAATTGATTTTAACGACATTCGTACAACATTACAAGCTTTATATGCCATTAACGATAACTGTAACTCACTACATACCAATGCGTATGACGAGGCTATTACAACACCTACAGAAGAATCAGTACGTAGAGCGATGGCAATTCAATTGATTATTAACAAAGAATTAGGATTAACTAAAAATGAAAATCCAATTCAAGGAGCTTTTATTATTGAAGAGTTAACCGATTTAGTAGAAGAAGCGGTTTTAGCTGAATTTGATCGAATTACAGAGCGCGGAGGCGTTTTAGGAGCAATGGAAACTATGTATCAGCGTTCTAAAATTCAAGAAGAAAGTTTATACTATGAAACCTTAAAACATACTGGTGAGTTCCCTATTATTGGAGTAAATACGTTCTTAAGTTCTAAAGGTTCTCCAACGGTACAACCAGCGGAAGTGATTAGAGCTACGGAAGAAGAAAAGCAATTCCAAATTCAAACAAAAGAGTTACTAAACAAAGCCAATGATGGTAAAGTTCAAGAACAATTAGCTATTTTACAAGAAGCAGCTATTCAAAATGAGAATCTTTTTGAAAAATTAATGGAAGCTACTAAGTTCTGTTCTTTAGGCCAAATTACAGAAGCTTTATTTAAAGTTGGTGGACAATACAGAAGAAATATGTAGCAAACAATGTTTGCAGATGATTATAAAAACCTCACAAATTTGTGAGGTTTTTTATTTAGTCCGTGTTCTCTTTTTTAATTTAAAAATTCGATCGTTATAGTATTCTTTTAACTCATCAACAAACAACATCGGGTTTTCATATTCAATTAAAACCTTATAGGTATATCTTTCTAAAAGCTCTTTCAATTCTTTTTCTAAACGTTTTATTTCCTTTTTTAAATAAACGTTTTTATCAATAGTAGTATTGATTTTAATATCAATATTTTCTAGTTTCATTTGAGTATTTCCCCCAAAAATATGTGCGTGATATGCTTGCAATTCTTCTAACGTTCCGGCTTGATAAATTTGAATAAGTTTTGTCGTTATTTCAGTTGCTAAATCTTCATTATCCTCTTTTAAAGAAAACCGATCAGGATGCACATACAACATAGCTTCTCTGTACAAACGCTTTTTTTCTTTTTGATCAGTACTATCAAAAACAGATGTTTCTTTTTTTACGATTTTTAATCCAACAGGTTCTTTGTAGTTTTTACCTCTCTTCTTCTGCTCTAAACGTTTTTGTTTTTTCGCTATTTTTTGCTGCTTATAAAGAATTGTAAGCTCTTTTTCTTCAATCAACAAATCCACAATGGCATTTCTTAACGATTGCTCAAACGGATTTAATTGAACTTCAATAGCTTTTATTTGATTTTTTAAATCATCAATTCTGGATTCTAAATCAGAAACATTTTCATCAAATTTATTAGTAGCAGGTAATTTTTCTTTACTCATCGTTAAGACGTTCTTCTTATCGTTTCTTCTGTAAAATAGTCAATCCTATTCTAATTTGCTCATACGGAACTTTTTCACCTAAAAACTCAAAATACGGTTTTAAAGCAGTTTCATTTTTCAACACTTTTTTTGCGTTTCTAACCAAATTCAAAATGTCTGCGGAGATAAATTCATCTAAACTCACATCTTTTCCTTCTAGGTATAATTTTGATAAATGCGAAAAGATCGTTTGAGGTTTCAGTCCTCTTTTATCAGCAATTTCATCAATAGTAAAACCTTCTTTGTATAAATTAAAAGTTTCTAACGTGGTGTCTTTTCTACTCTTCTTTTTTTCATTGAGAAACGTTTTAATCTCTTCCATAAACTCTCCTCCATACACTTCTAATTTTCGTTGCCCTACTCCACTTATTGCCAAAAACTCCTCTTCTGTTTGCGGACGCTCATTTTCCAATTCTCTTAATGTAGCATCGTTAAAAACTAAATAGGCAGCAATATCTTCTTCCTGCGCAATTCTGTAGCGCAATTTTCGCAAACGTTCAAATAAGGTGTCTTTTACAACTTTCTTTTTTGTTTTTGACTTAACCTCAGTTTCTTTTTTAATTTTTTCAATTTCAACAGGAGTGGTTAAAAATACTTTTTCACCATTAAACAGTATTTTATTAGAGAATTCTGTAAGCTGCAAAGCATTATGTAAATGAAAAGCTATTTGACAAAATCCTTGATTTATTAATTGAATAATATAATGTTGCCAATCTCTCCATGAAATATCTTTTCCTACTCCGTAAGTTTTTATTTGCTGATATCCTTTCTCTAAAATCGTTGCATTTTGAGCCCCTCTCAACACATCTATTACAGTTCCCATGGCTTCTTTACCTTCTAATCTATAAATAGCAGACAATGCTTTTTGTGCAATTAATGTTCCGTCAAAAAACTTTGGTGGATTTTTACAAACATCGCAATTACCACAATTTTCTTCAATCAGCTCTCCAAAATAACTCAACAAAATTTTACGCCTACAAACAGTAGCTTCTGCAAACTGCTTCATTCTATCTAACTTGGCTTCCTGAACGTCTTTATTCGTAGTATTTGCAATGAATTGACGCAACTGAATTACATCTGCATAACTATGAAAAAGTAACGCGTGTGCTTCTAAACCATCTCTACCAGAACGTCCGATCTCTTGGTAATATCCTTCAATATTTTTAGGCATGTTATAATGAATCACCCAACGTACATTCGATTTATCAATTCCCATCCCGAAAGCAATGGTTGCACAAATAACATCAACATCATCTTTAATAAAATCTTCTTGCGTTTTAGAGCGTTCTTCAAAAGACAAACCTGCATGATACGATTTTGCATTAATATTGTTGTCTTTTAATTTTTTAGCGAGTTGCTCTGTTGTTTTTCTACTTAAACAATAAATAATTCCTGCCTCTTTCGGTTTACCTTTAATAAAACGAATAATTTGCTTTATACGATCATTCGCAGGTCTTACTTCTAAAGCAATATTTTCACGATTAAAAGAACTTACATATTTTGTAGCATTCGGAATTGCTAATTGTTGTAATATATCTTCTTGTGTGGCTTTATCCGCTGTTGCCGTTAAGGCTACAATTGGTGTTTCTGGTAATGATTTTTTTAAAAAAGCAAGTTGTTTATATGATGGTCGAAAATCATGTCCCCATGCAGAAATACAGTGCGCTTCATCAACCGCAATACAACTAATATAGTTTTGATTTAAAACATGTTGAAGTAAAGACAAACTCTCTGGCGCTACGTAAAGTAATCTCACCGTTTTATCTGCTACTCCATCGAACACTTTTTGATGCTCTTCGGGTGTTTGACTACTATTAAAATACGCTGCTGAAATTCCGTTGGCTTTTAAGCTATCTACCTGATCTTTCATCAACGCGATTAACGGAGAAATAACCAAAGTAATTCCTTCAAAAAAAAGTGCCGGTAATTGATAGCAGATCGATTTACCTCCACCTGTTGGCATAATTACCAACGTATCTTTTTTTGCTAAAATATTTTCAATAATTTCTTGTTGTTGTAGCCTAAAACTATCATAACCGAAATTTGTTTTTAACTTAGAAAGTAAATCTTTTTCTTGAATCTGCATCATACGGCAAAAGTAGAAATAAAAAAAGCGTAGAATATAAATTCTACGCTTCAATTTATAGTTTATAAAAACTTACTTAATCTCTTGCAATAACACCTCAACAGCTTTTTTTAGTTGAGCATCCTCTCCTCTATCTTTCCATCCTGGTTTGTTTTCAACTAAATAATCTGGAACTGCCGGAGCTTCATTTTCCATATTTTTTCCAGTATTTTTTACATACCAAGCTCTAAAAGGCATACGAATATATCCGTTTTGTAAACGTCTACCTCCAGTAGAAATTACCGCCCCAAAAGTAGGTTGCCCAACTAATTTACCTAACTCTAAACTCTTAAATGCATGTGAAAAAATTTCTGCATTTGAATAACTGTTTTCATTACACAACGCTACTACAGGTTTTGTGTTTACTGATAAAATAGCACGTTCATTAAACGGATAGTTCCCTGTAAATTGTTTGTTGTTTTTCAACGATTTTGTAGCTCCTCTCGGAATGGTATATGCATGCTGATCTACATTCAATACCGCCATTAATCGGTCAGTAGTCCAACCACCACCATTGTAACGCACATCAATAACAATTCCTCTTTTACCATATCCACTAGCTTTTAGTTCGCGTTCAAAACGCTCAAAACTTGGCATATTCATTCCTTGAATATGAATGTACCCTAATTGTCCGTTTGAAAATTCATCCACCAGTTTTTTACGAGAATTTACCCACTCATCATATTGTAAGTTTCTTAAGCTTTTTTGTGCTCTTAATACTACATCTTTACCCGATTGTAAAGTTAACAACACTTCATCATCTTCGGTATTTTTAAACAGACTGAAAAAGTTTGTGCCTTTTTTAATCGGAGTACCGTTTACAGACGTAATTATATCACCCACATTTAATTTGCTTTTCGACTTATCTGCAGGTGAATTTGGCAACACATAATTGATTCTTGCTCCGTTGTTAGTATTGGTAACCTCTAATCCTATCAATCCTATTTTTTCATTGGTTGTTTTGCCCGGACTGTTAGATGGTCTGTACCCCATGTGACTTGCATTTAACTGACCTAATAACAAGTTAAACATATAGGTAAAATCTTGATGCGTACTCGCATTCAACGCCCAAGGCTTATATTTTTCTATCAACTTTTTCCAGTTGTAACCATGGAATTCTGGATCATAAAAACCAGCTGACAGAGCTCTAATTCCTTCTTCAAAAATTTGCTCACGCTCTTTTTGAACATTCTTGGTATAGGTTGCCGAATGTGGTAACCCTGTAATTTTATCAGACTTCGTATCTAATTCTTTTAAACCACCTTTTGCAAGGAAATAAATTTTTCCGTTTTGTAAAGAAACTCCTCTTGCTCCATCAGTTCCTTTTACTGCTTTTGGCTTTGAACCATCCCATTTAATTTTAAACAAACTTCTTTTTTTAGTTGATGGATCGGTAGCTGAATAATAAATAAAATCATTGTCTTTACTAAACGCTAAACTGTACTCATCATCTTGTAACGAAGTTACCTGTACTAAACGATCGTAAATTTTATCTTCATCAATCTTTACAACAACTTTTTTCTTCTTTGGCTTTTTATCTTTCTTATCCTTGTCTTCCTCTTTGTCTTTCTTCTCTTCTTTTTGGTAATAATCACCTTCTTCATGATCGGCTTTTGACTTTTCCCAATCTTCTTTTTGTAACCAAAGCATCCAAACGTCGTAGTTAATTCCGCTTCTGTTTGATAAAAACGCTAACTTTTTTCCATCTTCGCTCCAAACCGGACTCATATCACTTCTTGGATGCATACTGATGTTCATCTTTTTGTTTTTATCTTGTACAGATTGAATGAAAATCTCGCTGTCAAAATTCAAATCTTCTTGTGAATAAGCAATCCATTTACTGTCCGGACTCCAAGACACATCTTCTGCTGCTGCCCAAGAATCAGAAAAAACTTGCTCATTTTTTAACTTTCCTTCGTCAATATCAGCAACCATCAATTTTCCTCTTCCAACTTGATATGCTATTTTTTTATTGTCTGGAGAAATGATAAATAAATCAACATCTTCCTTCTCATTAGTTAACTTGGTTATTTTTGTTTTTAAGGTTCTGTGTAAGCCAACCTTATCATCTGCAGAAGTTACGCTGTATAACTGAAACTTTCCTTCTCTATCTGATAAGAACACAACTGCTTTATCATTGATCCATCCCGGATTTTTATCTCTAAAGAAATCTTTACTTACATTGTTTGAGCGTTTTTTCTCTTTGTCGTTTTCTTTTACAAAGATTTCTCCGTTAACAGCAAAAGCAACACTCTTTCCGTTAGGTGAAATAGCAAATTCGCTAATTCCGTTACTTACCGTTTTTGTTTCTTCTAAATTGAAACGATTATCTGAAGCTAGATTGAAATCTAGTTTTTTTGTTGAACCATTTTCTAATTTATAAGTATCTATTCCAGCGGTATATACAATTGTTCCGTTGTTACTTACCGAGAATGAAAGCACTCCATCAACCTTTTGATTAGTTAATTTTTGAGCTGTTCCGGAAGCTATTCCGTTGTCAGAAATTGCTTGCTTATAAATATTATATCGACCACTTTCAGCACCTATATAATACAGATTGTTTTGAGCATCCCAAACCGGAGAATGATCATTTTTATTACTCGTTGTTATTTGATGATATTGTTTGGTTTGCGTGTTATAGATCCAAACATCACGTTGCGCAGACCCCGAATAATCTTCACGCGCAGTTCTACACGCTCCTTTTACATAAGCAACAAACTTACCGTTTGGAGAAACCGATGCCATTGAACCATAAGCAGTAAGTAATCGCTCAGGTGTTCCTCCATTTTCATTCACAGAGTATATTTGAGCGTCCCACTCTGGTCCTGCTATCACTCTTTTAGTTGAAAAAATAACATTTCCGTTTGCATCCCAACTTGTTGGTGTATTAGCCGTTGGATAATAGGTTAATTGCTTTGGTAAACCTCCATCTTCCGAAGTTATAAATACATTTGTATTTCTTTTTCTATTAGATGAAAATGCCAAGGTTTTTCCGTCACTCTTCCAAACCGGATCACTTTCATAAGCCTCATGAATAGTTAATCTCCTGGTTTGTTGTGTATTGAAATTATACATCCAAATATCTCCGTCATAGCTAAACGCCATTTGAGAAGCATCCGGACTAATAGCAGGTTTACGAATAAGTGTGTTTTGAGAAACCGCAACACCAACAATACAAAGTGTTGCAACCGTAAGGAGCTTTTTTAAATACATTTCGTTTGATTTTACTAACAAACGAAGTTAACCCTTTAAAGAAAGTTGCTAAATTTTTTAAGATTTTTTAACACTTACTCTCTCAACATTTCATCTACAGCTTTTCTAAAACTTTCACTATTCCAATCAGCAGAACCTGTTTTTTTAACTCTGATATTTCCTTTTTTATCGATGATAAAGGTTGTAGGAATTGAACTTACCGATGGTAATCCTTTTGGATAACTTGCAGATGACTGATATGTTGGAAAATCATAGTTATTTTTCTGAAAGAAAGCCTCAACCTCTTGCCAATTTTCATTGGTTACAAATACAAAAGCCACGTTGTCTTTGTAATCTTTATAAAGTTCCTGAATAAAAGGAAACTCCGCAATACAAGGCGGACACCAAGTAGCCCAAAAATTTAAGAAAACTACTTTATTTTCAAACTGTGAAAAGTTAACACTTTCGGTATTTAAACCATACAAAGGCCAATTATAATCGGTTATTTTTTGACTTTTCTCTACCGATGAAACTGATGGAGAAAAAGATACTTGACGAATAAACCAAACTCTTGTAGGTTTATATAACATTAACGCTACAACTATAACAAAAATTAGATTAGACCAAGTGAAGTGTTTTTTTAGGTTCATGCAACTAAGTTTTATAAATCAAATCTCCAACCAACTGTTAGATTTAATGAGTTAGTTTTTATTTTATTGAAATCATTGTATAAATTACTATTAATATCAATTAAACCAAAATTATCCCTCAACTCAATTATTAGTTCATTTTTTTCATCAAGTGCAATTATTTTTCCAATTCCAAATGAAACACCAAAATCCATTTTTTTGAATTTAGGGGTTTCATCTACTGATGCAGAACCTTTTGCATAACTTTTTACACTTAATAAATAACTTAAAAAAGGGCCTCCATTAAAAAAGAAAGATTTTGAATTACCAAATTTAAATTTTAACATTAATGGTAAAGTTAAATAATTTTGGTTTGTTTTTATCTTTAAATTTGTATACGGAAACCAAAGGTCATCTTGACTACTAGCAATTGTTACATCGTAACTAGTTTTTTTAACTTCATAATTAATATCTGTAATTATCGAAATATTCTCATTAAGAATATATTCAAATTTAACACCTGTTAAATGAGCAAAATCTGAATCTGTTTCACCGAATATATTATCACTTTCTCTTATAGAAGAATAATTTACTCCAGCATTTATTCCTAATTTCAATTTTCCTTGAGCTATTATAAAATTTGAGAAAATTAGTCCAGCTATAAACAATAGCATTTTTGTTCTTTTCATAGTCTTTTTAAAATTTAAGACCACGAAAGTGCATAAAAATTATAATAGAAACTAACTTTTAACGAAGTTGACAAAATCACCAATACCTCCAACACCTTCTTTATCTAAAGCCTTAATAAATGCTGAACCAATAATAGCTCCGTTAGCATATTGACAGGCTGTGGCAAATGTTTTTTGGTCAGAAATACCAAAACCAACAATCAATTTACTTTGTAAGTTCATAGTATTAATTCGTTCAAAATAATCGATTTGCTGTTGAGAAATTTCTCCTTTTATCCCTGTAATAGATGAAGAAGCCACTACATAAATAAAAGCTTCGGTTAAACTATCAATTTTTCGAATGCGTTCTTCTGAAGTATGTGGCGTGATTAAAAACACATTGGTAATTCCGTATTTTTTAAATAATGCTTGATAATGATTCTCATACTCTACCATGGGTAAATCTGGAATAATAACCGTATCAATTCCACAGTCTTTTACTTGTTGACAAAATTTATCTTCACCATATTTAATTAGCTGATTTACATAGCCCATCAATACCAAAGGTGTTTTATTGGTTTCTTTTATTGATTGTAACTGCTCAAAAACCACATCGAGATTCATTCCGTTTTGTAACGCTACCGAACTGCTATGTTGAATGGTTGGTCCGTCTGCCAACGGATCAGAATATGGTAAGCCTACCTCAATAAAATCTACTCCATTAGCACTTAATTCTGAAATAATAGCAGTGGTATCTTCCAGTTTAGGAAAACCTGCTGTAAAAAATATAGATAATAGATTTTTATCTTTTTGCTGAAATAATTGTTGAATTGAATTCATAATTTCTTTGTTGTCATTCCTGCGAAAGCAGGAATCTGTTAAATTTTGATGAGATTCCCGCCTTCGCGAGAATGACATTCATGAGTTGTCATTGCGAGGAATGAAATGACGTGGCAATCTCTATCAAGAGATTTTCTTTCACTTCGTTCGGAATGACGCTTATTTCAAATGTTTTATATACGTTTCCAAATCTTTATCTCCTCTACCGGATAAATTAATAACTATTGTTTGGTCTTTCTCAAATTTCATTTTCGGTAAAACAGCCAAGGCATGTGCACTTTCTAAAGCGGGAATTATCCCTTCTAAACGTGTTAATTCATAGGCAGCATTTAATGCTTCTTTATCTGTAGCATTCATAAACTTTGCTCGTTTTTCATCGAATAAAAACGCGTGTAATGGTCCAACACCTGGATAATCTAATCCGGCAGAAATTGAATATGGCTCCACAATTTGTCCGTATTCATCTTGCATTAAAATAGTTTTACTTCCATGAATTACACCAACTTCTCCTAACTGAGAGGTGGCAGCACTTTCTCCAGAATCTACTCCTAAACCGGCAGCTTCCACAGCAATTAGCTCCACTTCTTCATCGTCTAAATAATGATAAAAAGCACCCGCTGCATTACTTCCTCCACCAACACAGGCTATAATGGTGTCAGGATTTTCTTTACCTGTATGTTCTTTTAATTGCCATTTCATTTCTTCTGAAATAATCGCTTGTAAACGTGCCACCATATCTGGATACGGATGCGGCCCCACCACAGAACCAATTAAATAATAAGTATCTGGATTTTGAATCCAATAACGAATTGCTTCGTTGGTTGCATCTTTTAACGTTTTGCTTCCACTAGTTGCTGGAACTACTTTAGCTCCTAACATTTTCATACGAGCTACATTAGGTGCCTGACGTTGAATATCTTTTTCGCCCATAAAAACAACACACTCTAAATCCATCAACGCACAAACGGTTGCCGTAGCCACACCATGTTGTCCTGCCCCAGTTTCTGCAATAATTTTAGTCTTTCCTAAACGTTTTGCTATTAAAATTTGACCAATGGTATTATTCACTTTATGAGCCCCTGTATGGTTTAAATCCTCTCGCTTTAAGTAGATATTTACACCGTACTTATTTGATAACCTCTTTGCAAAATACAACGGGCTAGGACGCCCAACATAGTCTTTTAAAAGGTTTTTATATTCTTTTTGAAACGATTCAGACTCTATAATATCAGTGTAATTATCTTCTAATTCTTGCACGTTTGGATGTAACAACTCTGGAATAAAAGCTCCTCCGAATTGTCCATAATAACCGTTTTTATCTGGATTATATTTCATTTTTATTACATTATGTCATTGCGAGAGATGAAATGACGTGGCAATCTTCTCTAAGAAAAGATTACTTCACTTCGTTCGTAATGACGAGTTTTTTAAACTGTTGTATTTTTTCTACGGATTTTAATCCTGGTTTAGTTTCAAACTTGCTATTCACATCCAAAGCGTAACAAAATTTTGATTCTTGCCTACGCAGGAACGACATTAACTCTTTAGCTTGCTCCAAACCAATTCCACCACTTAAAAAAAATGGTTTTGTTGATTTGTAATTTTCTAAAACCTTCCAGTTAAAAGTTACTCCGTTACCTCCTCGTTCTTCTCCTTTGGTATCGAACAAAAAAAAGTCAACCAATTCTTCATATGGCTTTAAAATCTCAAAATTAAACTCATCTTTAATTCCGAAAACTTTGATAATTTCAACTTTCGGTAAATACTCTTTTAGTTTTTCAACGTATTCAACAGATTCATCACCATGTAACTGAACTACATTGAGTTTATATTCTTCTACTAACGACACTAAAATTTCTATATACTCATTAACAAAAACTCCAACTTTTTTAATTGATTTTGGCAACTCAGGAATAATTCCTTCAAAATTTCTTTTCGATTTTTCGTAGAAAATAAATCCTAAATAGTCAGGTTGTAACTCTGCTATTTTGAGGATATTATCCGGGTATTTCATTCCGCAAACTTTCAGCTTCATATTATTTTAAAATTGATTTCCAATTATTTAATTTTTCTTCAAATGAATACCTCGCATTTGCAGGACTAGTAGATAACAAGGTATAATAACTTACTTCTTCAAATCTGTTAAAATACTTATCATAAAGCTGTTCTGTTTTTCTACCATTAAACCCAATTATTTTAATACTTGGATTAGATTTAATCAAATTTTCAATACTATTTGGCAACTCATTTTTTATATCAGAATCTAAACTTGATTTTCTCTCTGCAAGCCTGCACACATCCCATAACGCTATTTTATTCTTGATTAAAAATTCCTTTTTAGCTGTGTAATTCCCTTCTAATTCCTCATCAAACAACGAAAAAAGAATCTTCCAAAAAGCATTCCTTACATTACCATAATATTGTTGTATTCGTAACGATTCTTTTCCTGGTAGTGATCCTAAAATTAAAACTTTGGGCTGCACTCCTAAAATTGGATCAAATGACTTTTCCATCGTAACAAATTATCTGATCTGACTGATAAATTCTTGACACGCTAATCCAGGATTTTCCTGACTCATAAAAGTCTCACCAATTAAAAATCCTTGAAACCCATACTCTTTTAATCCAGTTACAATTCTCGGATTACTAATTCCGCTTTCTGAAACTTTGATTGCTGTATCAGGAATTTGACTTGCTAATTCTATAGAATATTCTAAATCAACTTTAAACGTTTTTAAATCTCGATTGTTAATTCCGATAATCTTATTGTCTAAATCAGAAACCTTATCTAAATCTTCCTGTGTGTGAACTTCATATAAAACTTCCAATCCTAAATCTTTTGCTAGTTGACCATAATTTTTAAGCTGTTCTTTTGTTAAATAAGCAGCGATTAAAAGCACAACATCTGCTCCAATCGCTTTGGCTTCCACAATTTGAAATCCGTCAACAATAAAATCTTTTCTAAGAATTGGTTTCGTTGAATTAATCGTTCTTGCTTCCATTAAATCGGCCATCGACCCTCCAAAAAAAGAAATATCTGTTAAAATGGATTGCGCCGCAACATTAGCCTCTAAATAACCCGTAGTTACATCAGAAATTGAGGCTTTATCGTTGATAATTCCTTTAGATGGAGATTGTCGTTTAAACTCAGCAATAATCCCTGTTGAATATTTATCTGTTAAGGATTCTTTTAATGAAATGGGTGTTCTTTTAAAATTCGGACTTTCTACCAATCTCTTAATTGGTACTTCTGCTTTTATTTTTGCTATTTCTTGCTTTTTAAAAGCTACGATTTTATCTAGTATTGTCATTTATATTCTATTTTGTCTGATCGAGCGCAGTGGAGATCTATTAAAATCTCTCGACTGCGCTCGAGGTGACAGTTTATTTAATTAATTTCTGTAAACATTCTTTTGCTTTTAATCCTAATAAAGAAGATTTTGCTTCATCAAAAGCGTCTTCAAAAGATTTTTTTTCATCAATAATTGTTAACGCAAAAGCTGCATTGGTTAATACCACATTATTTTGCGCTTGGGTTCCTTCACCATTTAAAATGGTTTGGAATATTTTTGCTGCTTCCTCAACTGAGTTCCCTCCGTAAATATCTGATTGTAACAACGTTTTTTGCCCTAAATCTTGTGGAGTAATTAATTGCTCTCCATTTTTACTGAACAATTTAAATCCACCAGTTAATGAAATTTCATCATAACCATCAAGTGCATGAACAATTCCGTAATTCGAGTTTTCTTCTTGTAAAATATAATTATATAGACGCGCCACTTCTAAATTGTAAGTTCCTAACAATTGATTTTGAGGCGAACTCGGATTCACCAGCGGCCCCAACATATTAAAAAATGTTTTTAACTTCAATTCTTTTCGAGTTGGTCCAACTGCTTTCATCGCTGGATGAAATTTTGGCGCATGTAAAAAACAAATATTGGCTTTCTCTAACTGTGATTTTAACGTTGCTTCATCATTCGTAAATTCATATCCAAAGCTTTCTAACAT
Source organism: Tenacibaculum adriaticum (assembly GCF_008124875.1). Taxonomy (GTDB): domain Bacteria; phylum Bacteroidota; class Bacteroidia; order Flavobacteriales; family Flavobacteriaceae; genus Polaribacter; species Polaribacter adriaticus. Next base: position 107,667 of record NZ_VNIA01000003.1, on the reverse strand, counting down.
ATCCGACGAACCCGATTTTGACGAAACACTATAATTACCGTGTTTTGCTACTTTTTGTCCAGTTCCTGCAACCACAATAGAGGTTAACGTTGAAATATTAAAGGTGTCTTTTCCATCCCCTCCTGTACCGACAATATCAATCGTATTGTAATCAGACAAATCGACTTTAATTGCCAATTCTTTTAAGGCTTCTCTAAATCCTGAAAGTTCATCAACTGTAATTGGGCGCATCATAAAAACGGTGAGAAAAGAAGCCAAATGCGCTTCGTTATATTTTTCACGAGCAATTGACATCAAAATTTCTTTCGCCTGTTCTTGTGATAAGCGTTTATGTTGATATAATTCGTTTAAAATATCTTTCATTATTACTTCATATTATGAATGAAATTCTTCACAATTTGCTCTCCTACTTCCGTTAAAATACTTTCAGGATGAAACTGAACCGCACTTATATTATACATTTTATGACGAAGTGCCATAATTCCACCATCTTCATCAATTGCTGTTACTTCTAATTCCTCAGGAAAATCTTCGTTAGAAGCAATCCAAGAATGATAACGTGCTGCTTCAAATACTTCAGGAATATTTTGAAATATTTTAGCCTCTTTTTGGGTTACTTTCATATCCGTAGCAACACCATGAAAAACTTCATTCATATTAATGATTTTCCCGCCGAAAACCTCGGTAATTGCCTGCAAACCTAAACACACACCAAAAATCGGAATCTTGCCCGCATACCTTTTAATGACATCTTTTAAAATTCCTGCTTCTTCTGGAATTCCCGGACCAGGAGATAGAATTAATAAATCATATCCTCCTACTTCTTCTATCGAAATCTCATCGTTACGATAAACATCTGGCATCTTATCGGTAATTTTTTCTACCATGTGCACCAGATTGTAAGTGAACGAATCGTAATTATCTAAAATTAATATCTTCATCTTAAATATTTTCTGCTAAGATTAATGCTTTTTTCAAAGCTGCTAACTTGTTATTTACTTCTTGTAATTCGTTTTCTTCGTTAGAATGAATTACAATTCCTGCTCCTGCTTGATAATATAACACATTGTTTTTACTCACAAACGAGCGAATTGCGATGGCTAAATTTACCGAACCATCAAGACCAATAATTCCTACAGCTCCACCGTAAAATCCACGAGATTGATTTTCATATTTATCAATCAATTGCATTGCTTTGTATTTAGGCGCACCACTTAAGGTTCCTGCAGGAAAAGTATCTCCAACAATTTTAATAGGATCTCCTTTTATGTGTCCTTGCACGGTTGAAACTAAATGTATTACATGACTAAAATACTGGATTTCCTTAAACACCTCAACCGTTACATTTTCGGCATGTTTACTTAAATCGTTACGCGCCAAATCAACCAACATTACATGCTCAGCTGTTTCCTTTTTATCTTCGGAAAGCTTTTTACCCAGTTTAATATCTTCTGCCATATCTCCCGTTCTTCTGAACGTTCCTGCAATTGGATTAATAATCGCTTTTCCGTTATTGATTTTGATTTGCGCTTCAGGTGAAGATCCCATTAACTTAAAACTTCCGTAATCAAAATAAAACAAATACGGTGATGGATTAATTGAACGTAACGCGCGATACACGTTAAACTCATCTCCTTTAAATTTTTGTTGAAATTGACGTGATAGCACTAACTGAAAAACATCTCCTCGTTTACAATGTGCTTTCGCTTTTTGCACATATTCTTTAAAATCTTCATCTGTACAATTAGAAGTTTCTTCTCCAGTAATTTCAAACTTTTGCGTATTAAAAGCCTGTGCTTCTATAATTGTTTCTATCTCGTGAATTCTAGAAGTTTCTCCGTTTTCAATATTTTCTACCAACTGCATTTCATCATTAAAATGATTAATTGCAATAATGAACTTATAAAAACTATACTGCATCATCGGTATCGCAGACGGAGCTTCTTTTACATTGAATTTAATCGTTTCAAAATACTGAACACTATCGTAAGTTGTGTAACCGTACAGTCCGTTAAAAGGTTTAATGCTTGCACCACAATCTAAATCGATCGTTTGCGTAAAATCATTAAATAATTGATTAAAATTTCGATCAATTGCTTGAGAACTAATTTTCTCTCCTCTCAACGAAACGGAAAATTCATTCTTATCTGCTTTCATAGAAACAATAGGCTCAATACAGATAAATGAATAACTCTCTTCTTTACTATGATAATCTGAACTTTCCAATAATAATGTATTCGAATATTTGTCGCGCAAACGCAAATACAAACCTACAGGAGTAACCGTGTCTGAAATTTTTTGTTTGCTAATCGTTGTAAATTGTAACTTTTTCATTCTATTCCTTAAATATGGACAATAAAAAAAGGCTTATCATGAGATAAGCCTTTTCGTTTATTATATACATAACAAGATGGTCTCACTAACGTAAGTTAAGAGTTTTCCACCACCAGTTATTTTGTTTGTTCATCATTATGCAACAAATGTATAAAGTGATTTTATATTGAGCAAACTTTTATTACAAATTTTAAAAAGAATTAACAAAACATAGGTTTTATAGTCAATTCACATAAAGAATAATTACAATTTAAAATCAAAATGAACTTAAAATATAAATTTAATAACCAATAATTGATTTTTTGTTTTCAAAAATAAACATAATTCGGTTATTTGTAAAATAATTAAAACAAAAACTAAGAATTTAAATAAAATATTATGTGTGGAATTGTATGTGCGTTTGACTTAAAAGAAGAATCTGAAGCTTTAAGACCTCAAATATTAGAGATGTCAAAAAAAATAAGACATCGTGGTCCAGACTGGAGTGGTATTTATAGTGATGACAAAGCTATTTTAGCGCACGAGCGTTTAGCGATTGTAGATCCCACTTCTGGGCAACAACCTTTATTAAGTAAAGACAAACGTTTTGTCTTAGCTGCTAATGGAGAAATATACAACCACCAAGAACTGCGCAAACAATTTGAAGGTAAATATGAGTTTCAAACAAAATCTGATTGTGAAGTAATTTTAGCTTTATACCAAGAAAAAGGAACGGAATTTTTAGATGATTTAAATGGAATTTTTGGTTTTGCTGTATACGATGCCAAAACAAATGAATACTTAGTTGCCCGAGATCATATGGGAATCATACCACTATATATGGGATGGGATAAAAAAGGAACTTTTTATGTGGCTTCAGAATTAAAAGCTCTGGAAGGTTATTGTAATAAAATTGAAGTATTTCCTCCGGGACACTACTATACTCGTGAGGGCGGATTACAAAAATGGTATTCTCGAGACTGGATGGAATATGAAGCTGTTAAAGAAAACCAAACAAATATTGACGAATTACATGACGCTTTAGAAGCAGCTGTTCATCGTCAATTGATGAGCGATGTTCCTTACGGGGTTTTACTTTCTGGTGGATTAGACTCATCAATAACCTCTGCAATTGCTAAAAAATATGCAGCAAAACGTGTAGAGTCTGGAGATAAAGATGAAGCTTGGTACCCACAGTTACACTCTTTCTCTATCGGACTAGAAGGCTCTCCAGATTTAGAAGCAGCTAAAAAAGTTTCTGAACACATCGGAACCATACATCATGAAGTTGTATTTACTATTCAAGAAGGATTAGACGCTATTAGAGATGTAATTTACAACCTAGAAACCTACGATATCACGACAATTAGAGCCTCTACTCCAATGTACTTATTAGCACGCGTTATTAAGTCTATGGGAATTAAAATGGTTTTATCTGGTGAAGGTGCTGACGAACTTTTTGGAGGCTATTTATATTTCCATAAAGCTCCCAACGCTGAAGAGTTTCACAAAGAGAATGTTCGTAAGCTAGATAAACTATATCAATACGATTGTTTACGCGCCAACAAAAGCTTAATGGCTTGGGGAATTGAAGGTCGTGTTCCGTTTTTAGATAAAGAATTTATGGATGTGGCTATGCGCATCAACCCACAAGACAAAATGATTAACGGTGAGCGAATGGAGAAATGGGTATTACGTAAAGCATTTGAAAGTTATTTACCAGAAAGTGTTGCCTGGAGACAAAAAGAACAATTTTCTGACGGAGTTGGTTATAGCTGGATAGACACATTAAAAGAAGTGGTAGAATCGGAAGTTACCGACGAAATGTTAGCCAACGCAGAACACCGTTTTCCTATTCAAACTCCAAGAGCAAAAGAAGAATATTATTATCGCTCAATTTTTGAAGAGCACTTTCCAAGTGATACAGCAGCCTTAACAGTCCCTTCGGTTCCATCGATTGCCTGTAGTTCACCAACCGCTTTAGCTTGGGATGCAAGTTTTCAAAATGTAAACGAACCAAGCGGAAGAGCGATTAAAGCAGTACACGAAGATGCTTATTAAGAAGGATCTTTGTTTTTTTTTAAATTTTTAGTTGTAAAAAAATCCCGCATAAAGCGGGATTTTTGATTTTACTCTTTATTCTGAAAACAACCCATCTACCGACCAATAACGCTCTCCTGTATCGTAGTTAAAGGTTAAAACTGTAGATCCTTTCGGTATCTCTTTTTCAATTTTAGCCAAAGCCGCTAATGAAGCTCCAGTAGAAATACCTGCTAAAATCCCTTCTTTTCTTGCAAGTTCTTTCGCAAACTGAAAAGCTTCTTCTTTTTCAACTGTAATTACACTATCTACAAATTTAGCATTATAAGTATCTGGTATAAACCCAGCACCTATTCCTTGTAACGGATGCCCTCCTGGTTCACCTCCACTTAATACTGGAGATAAAGCAGGCTCTACCGCATAGGTTTTTATATTAGGGAAATGTTGTTTCAATATTTCTGAAACTCCAGAAATGTGCCCTCCAGTTCCAACACCTGTTACAAAATAATCCACCCCATCAGGAAAAGATTTTAAAATTTCTTGAGCTGTTGTTTTTTTATGAATTTCAGGATTTGCCATATTATTAAATTGCTGAGGCATCCATGAATTAACGATCTCTTCATTAAGCGCTGCTGCTTTAGAAATAGCTCCTTTCATTCCTTCCTCTTTTGATGTTAAAACTAATTCCGCTCCATAAGCCGTCATTATTTTACGTCTTTCGATACTCATTGATTCTGGCATTACCAACTTCAATTTATATCCTTTAACTGCCGCTACCATAGCCAAACCTACCCCAGTATTTCCAGAGGTAGGCTCAATAATTAAAGTTTCTTTATTTAATAAACCTTTTTCTTCAGCATCTTCAATCATAGCTAAGGCTATTCTGTCTTTAATACTGCCGCCAGGGTTTGCTCTTTCTAATTTCACCCATACATTTATATTTTTATTAAAAAGATGGTTAATTCTCACTTCTGGAGTATTTCCAATGGTTTCTAAAATGTTGTAACTTTTCATGTTATATAACAAAATTTATAGGTTGGTGTTTTATTTTTTTTCCTTTTACAATAATTTGACTTTTATGAAATACCCTCGATTCTGGCTCAACGCTTTCAGTTAACCATACATTCCCTCCTATCACACTATTCTCTCCAATTATTGTATCTCCTCCCAAAATGGTTGTTCCTGAATAAACCACCACATTATCTTCTATAGTAGGATGTCTTTTTTGCCCTTTTACATCTCTTGACACTGAAATTGCCCCTAGAGTTACCCCTTGAAAAATCTTTACATTATTTCCTATTATTGTTGTTTCCCCGATTACTACACCTGTTCCATGATCAATTACAAAACGATTTCCGATTTTTGCTCCCGGGTGAATATCAATTCCTGTTTTACTATGTGCATATTCCGATAAAACTCTTGGTATAATTGGAATATATAACTTGTGTAATTCGTGAGAAAAACGATAAATAGCAATTGCAAAAAAACCTGGATATGCTATTTGTATTTCTCTTACTGATTTGGCTGCTGGATCGTACTCAAGCATAAATTCCGCATCCTCCTTTAATGTTGCATATATTAATGGTAAAGCTTTAAAAAACGCTTCTTGAATTTTTAAAATTTCATCATTAGGAATAGAAACATCACACAAAACTTCCTTTAAATGAGCTTTTAAAGCTGAAAAAACATTTTCAAAATCTTTTTCTGAAGTTATTCTTACATCTCCTATTTGAAACAAGACATCATACAACTTCTGTATAAATTGCTCTGCTTTATTTTTTACTATAAAACATTTATTTTCAATTATTGAAGATAAAAACTGAGTTTTAAAATTATTTTCTTTCATTCGATTTTTTTATACTAAAAAACCACCTCTATAGTTACAGAAGTGGTTTTTATATATTTTTTTGAATTTATAATATACTAAATAGCCAACAACTGCTTCTTATTAAAGAAACAACACTGACAAGTAATTTTTTTATTGATTTGCTTACTAAACATTTATTACAAATATAAAACGTTTTTAAGTCCCAATAAACCCTTTTTTACAAAAATTGCAAAAATAAAAGTCTTTATTTTATCGTTTCTAAGCCAATTTTTGCTTTTGTGTTCTTATTAACCAACTAAAAACTATATGTTTTTATCTTTAAAATGATTTTTAAGCGTTTTAAGACACTTTTTTTAAATCAACAAATGTTGATAATTTTCGACCACAATTCCTTAAAAACTTTTATTTAAGGCTTTAAAATCGTAAATTTGTAAAGACAACAATCACCTCAAAGGTGATTGTTTTTTCTAAATGAAACTATTAATTCTCTTATAAAATGAGCGAAGAAAAAAAACATAATTATTCAGCCGATAGTATTCAGGCGTTAGAAGGAATGGAGCATGTACGTATGCGTCCATCCATGTATATTGGTGATGTTGGTGTGCGTGGTTTACACCATTTAGTATATGAGGTTGTAGACAACTCTATTGATGAGGCATTAGCAGGTCACTGTGATAGAATTGATGTTACCATTAATGAAGATAACTCCATTACTACCAAAGATAACGGACGTGGTATTCCTGTAGGAATTCACAAAAAAGAAGGTGTTTCTGCTCTTGAAGTTGTAATGACCAAAATTGGTGCGGGTGGTAAATTCGATAAAGATTCATACAAAGTTTCTGGAGGTTTACACGGTGTAGGAGTTTCGTGTGTTAACGCACTTTCTGATCATTTAACTGCAACTGTTCATAAAGATGGAAAAATATGGCAGCAAGAATACGAGAAAGGTAAAACTTTATATCCTGTTAAAACTATTGGAGAAACAGATTTTAATGGAACTATTGTTACTTTTTTACCAGACAAATCTATCTTTCAACAAACTACTGAATACAACTACGATACCTTAGCTACACGTATGCGTGAATTAGCCTATCTAAATAAGGGTATTACGATCACTCTAACAGATAAGCGCAATAAAGATGATGAAGGGAATGATGCTTGCGAAACTTTTCATAGTACGGAAGGTTTATCTGAATTTGTAAAATATTTAGATAGCACTCGCGAACAGCTAACCGCTGGGGTAATTGCAATGGAAGGTGAGAAAAACGGAATCCCTGTGGAAGTAGCCATGGTATACAACACTTCATATTCTGAAAACTTACACTCATACGTTAACAACATTAATACGCATGAGGGAGGAACACATTTATCTGGTTTCCGCCGTGGATTAACAAGTACATTAAAGAAATATGCAGATGAATCTGGCTTGTTAAAAAACGTAAAATTCGAAATAGCAGGAGACGACTTCCGTGAAGGACTAACAGCAATTATTTCTGTAAAAGTTGGAGAACCTCAGTTTGAAGGACAAACTAAAACTAAATTAGGGAACCGTGAAGTTACTTCCGCAGTATCTCAAGCTGTTTCTGAAATGTTAACAGATTATTTAGAAGAAAACCCTAATGATGCTAAAACGATTGTACAAAAAGTAATTTTAGCAGCCCAAGCCCGTCATGCCGCACGTAAAGCTCGTGAAATGGTACAACGTAAAACGGTGATGAGTATTGGAGGTTTACCTGGTAAATTATCTGATTGTTCTGAAACGGATCCTGCTCAATGTGAAATTTTCTTAGTTGAGGGAGACTCGGCAGGTGGTACTGCAAAACAAGGTCGTGATCGTAATTTTCAAGCTATTCTTCCTTTAAGAGGAAAAATCTTAAATGTTGAAAAAGCGATGCAACATAAGGTGTTTGAAAATGAAGAGATTAAAAACATGTTCACTGCACTAGGTGTTTCAATCGGTACAGAAGACGATCCGCGAGAATTAAACTTATCTAAATTGCGTTACCATAAAGTAGTTATTATGTGTGATGCCGATGTAGATGGTTCTCACATTGCCACTTTAATTTTAACATTCTTCTTTAGATACATGCGTGAAATGGTTGAGCAAGGATATATCTATATCGCTACACCTCCTTTATATTTAGTTAAAAAAGGACAAAAACGCGAATATGCTTGGGATGATAATCAACGTGATTTAATCGCTCAAAAAATGGGGGGAGGAGTTAACATTCAACGATATAAAGGTCTTGGGGAGATGAATGCTGAACAATTATGGGACACTACCATGAACCCTGAGTTTAGAACACTTCGCCAAGTAGTAATAGATAGCGGTACTGAAGCCGACAGAGTATTCTCTATGTTAATGGGAGACGAAGTTCCGCCACGTAGAGAGTTTATTGAAAAAAATGCGAAGTATGCGAATATCGATGCATAAGCCAAATTGAATAATATATTTAAAAGTCTTACCAAATTGGTAAGACTTTTTTATTTTAGCCATTTAACAAACAATCCTCATATTATGAAAAACAACTTATTATTATTTTTATTTTCAGTCGTTTTAGCAATTAACCTAAATGCTCAAAATGGACCTGAAGGGATTTTATTTGCTAGCACTCAAGATGCAAATAGATTAACTCAAGCTTATATGAACCCTGCTATGAAAGGATTAATTTATGGAATGAACAACGGATGGTATCATACCGCAAAAGTTCATAAGAAATTTGGATTTGATTTTTCAATAAACTTAAACGCATCTTTAATACCGTCTAAAGATGAAATGTTTTCACTTTCTAATTTAACTTCAGTTAATCAAAATACTACAGGAGGAAGCATTACATCTGCAACAATTGCAGGATCAGAAAATGATGGCGCTTTAGCAACTGTTAATTTTGATGAAGACATAAACGGAGTAACATATAATTACTCAGGAACCTTCGAAATGCCTGGAGGTATCAAAGAAGACCTTCCATTAAACGCTGTTCCTACCCCTGTTATACAAGCAAGTATGGGACTCCCTTTTAAGTCTGATATAATATTACGTTATGTACCCAAAGTAGGAAGTGATGATGTTAAAGGCGGATTGTTTGGAATTGGTCTTAAAAAGGAAATTACTGATTGGTTTGGTCCTTTAGGCAAAACTCCACTTCACGTATCGCTGTTAGCTACTTATACTACTATGGGGGTAGACTATACTATAGTTGACGAAAACCCTAATGACAATTTTGATATACAAGATGGTTTTGTAGATTTCAATTTAAACGCATATACTGTACAAGCTATTGCGTCACTTAATTTCCCTATTATAAACCTTTATGGAGGTCTTGGTTACACTGGCGGCAACTCATCATTAAAAATGTTAGGAACATATACCGTTGATTACAACTTATCAGTATCACAGAGAGAATTAGTAGATCCACTAAATTTAGATTTTGATGCAAGCGGTTTTAGAACTACTCTTGGAGCAAGATTAAGCTTAGGTTTCTTTAAAATTTTTGCCGATTATACACTTCAAGAATACAATAGTGTAAATGCAGGTATCGCTTTTAGCTTTAGATAATATTATAAAAAAATATAATATTAAGAACCCAACGAAATTCGTTGGGTTTTCTAGTTATAACACTTATAAATCACTAAATATATTTTTCCTATTTTTAGCTCCTTTAAACAATTTTATAATCCACAAAAAAATTCAAATGAAAACAAAAATCCTCTTATTATTTATTTTAACTACTTTTTTAGGCCATGCGCAAAACAAGCTTTGGGAACGAGATTTGAAAAGTGAATTATATCAAGTCGGTTGGATTAAACAATCCAACGAAGGAAACATTATTGCTTCAGGAGCAAAAGGTTTATTAGCTATAAATAGTACAAATGGTGATATTATATGGCACAATAAAGAATTAAAAGCTGTTGATAAAAATACCTTTTTAAGCATTGAAGGCCTTCCCTTCATTTATATAGAATATAGCCCTCTAGCAGGAAAAACAAGAGGTTTGATTATGAATTCAAACAATGGAGATATTGTTTTTGACACAAAAGATGAAGGCTATAGAATTAAAAACTATACCGTTTTACATGATAGAGGTATAGTACTATTTCAACTTTTACAAAACAAAAATCGTAAATTAATGAGTTTTGATCTTAAAACAAACAAAACCAATTGGATTATTGATTTAGGTGAAGTTGGAGGTTTGTTAACAAAACTACTTGGATCATCATTTATCAATCACGGACCTTTCTTTATTGGAGAAAACAATTATATAATTGGTCTGAAAGACGAAATTTATGCTATTAATTTTAGCGACGGAAAAATAATATGGAAACACGAAACTAAAAAGAAAATAAAAGCTTTAGTGTATTCAAATAATAATAATAGTTTATATGTAGGGATAAAAAAATCTAATAAACTATTAGTATTAAACCCTAACAGTGGAGAAGATATTACTCCTGGCAAATTAAAATTAAGAGGTACATTAATAGATGTTATGCCAGATGAAACTGGCGACCTTATTTTAGTCGAAACAGAAGGGTTTAACATTATAGATCCGAAAACAAACCTATTTAAATGGAAAAAAAGCTTTAAGATAGATTTTTTAGACCAAGTTATTCCTCATGAAAAAGGAATGATCGCAATTGGTAAAGATGAAAAAAAAGGATCTATAGCTTTGGTTTCAAATGAAGGTGAAAAAATATGGGATACTAATGTAGATGGATACGCCTACTACATAACTCCAACCTCAAAAGGAGTATTATATATTTCTACAGAAAGATCAAATATTCTTGATTATGAAAAAGGAAAAGATGTTTGGAAAAGAGATGTAAAATTTAAGTCAATACCTGCTGTTACTTTTGATGAAAAAGAAAACAAAGTTGTATTATTTGAAAATGAAAAAGGATATAAGTTTGATTTAGAAACTGGAGTTATTGATCTTTTTGCAGAAGACATTGAGTTAAAAGAGGTGAAAAGAAAAACACCTTTAGTTGCAGAGTACATCAAAGATGAAGGTTATTTACTATATACAGATCAACACATGTCTTTACTTAGTCCGAATGGAAAAGTAAAATACACAAGTTACTACAAACCTGCTTCATCAGTTGAAGGTTTAGTTGGCGTAGCACAACTCGGGTTAGCTTTTGCTGGTGTAGATTTAGATATAAAAGGATCTATGGACAATATAACGATGCTAAGCAGTTTATCTAACGGCGCATATAGAACCTCTAAAGATCAAACTGATGGAACGTCAGAAAGTTCAGAAATTGTAGGTTTATATGTTGGTCCTGACGAACAAAACATGAAGGAAGTTTTTAGTGTTACTTCAAAAAGGTTTTTCAACTCAAAAAGAATAAAAAATAATCAATTCATTGTAACCAAAATAAAAAGACAAGACTTGCCATCTATTCATAAAATATTAATGATTAACAAAAAAACGGGAAATGTTGACACTCAAATAGAATTGTTAGACAAAATACCAAATTATGTTATAGATGAAATAGACAATGTGGTTTTCTTAAATGAAAAAAACCATATGATTTCAGCTCATAAATTCTAACTCCTATTTTACAAAATAAAAGAGTTAAAAATAATCATTATAATTAGTATATAAACCTCATTGAAATTTCAATGAGGTTTTACTTTTTTATCCATACCCAAATCCCTATTTTTGTGTATCTTATTAATAATTTTCAATAAAAAATATATAAAATGAAAGTAACAGTTGTAGGAGCAGGTGCTGTGGGCGCAAGTTGTGCTGAGTACATTGCTATTAAAAATTTCGCCTCAGAAGTTGTTTTAGTCGATATTAAAGAAGGTTTTGCCGAAGGTAAAGCAATGGATTTAATGCAAACCGCTTCATTAAATGGTTTTGATACTAAAATTACAGGTACTACTGGAGATTATAGTAAAACTGCAGGCTCTGATATTTGTGTAATTACTTCTGGTATTGCTCGTAAACCAGGAATGTCTCGTGATGAGTTATTAGGAATAAACGCAGGTATCGTTAAAATGGTAGCTAAAAGTTTAGTAGAAAATTCTCCTAACACAATTATCATTGTTGTATCTAACCCAATGGATACGATGACATACTTAGTACACAAAGCAACTGGATTACCAAAAAATAGAATTATCGGAATGGGTGGTGCATTAGATTCTGCTCGTTTCAAATATCGTTTAGCTGAAGCGCTAGGAGCTCCTATTTCTGATGTTGATGGAATGGTTATTGGAGGTCACTCTGATAAAGGCATGGTGCCATTAACTCGTTTAGCAACTCGCAATTCGGTTCCTGTTTCTGAGTTTATATCAGAAGAAAGATTAAACCAAGTAAAAGAAGACACCAAAGTTGGTGGGGCAACCTTAACTGGTTTATTAGGTACTTCTGCTTGGTACGCACCAGGTGCAGCTGTTTCTGGTATGGTTCAAGCAATTGCTTGTGATACCAAAAAAATATTTCCTTGTTCTGCTTTATTAGACAGTGAATATGGCTTATCAGACTTATGTATAGGTGTTCCTGTTGTATTAGGCAAAAAAGGAATTGAGAGCATTGTAAAAATTAATTTAAATGATGCTGAAAAAGAACATTTACAAGCATCTGCTGAAGCTGTTAAAAACAACAATAAAGCATTAGAATTATAATATAACAACTTATATTACTTTACAAAAAGCAATCTCGAAAGAGGTTGCTTTTTATTTTGAACATAAGCCTAATTCATTTAAATTTAACCTTAATCCAATTTATATATTTTGAAAGTAACGATTCGACAAATAGAACAAAAAGACAATGCTTCATTAGCTAATATGATACGCACTGTTTTTGAGCAACACAACGCTCCTAAAGAAGGTACAGTTTACACAGATCCAACCACTAATAATTTATACGAATTATTTAGAACTCCTAAATCAATTTTATGGGTAGCAGAAGTAAATAGTAAAGCTATTGGTTGTTGCGGAATTTACCCTACTATTGGTTTAGAAAAAGATTGTGTGGAATTGGTAAAGTTTTATTTATCGGAAGATGCTCGAGGAAAAGGAATTGGAAAACAGTTAATGCAAAAAAGTGTAGAATCTGCTAAAGAACTCGGTTATAATCAAATTTACCTAGAAAGTTTACCCGTTTTTTCAAAAGCAGTCGGGATGTATGAAAAATTAGGCTTTGAAAGGTTAGTAAAACCTTTAGGTGAATCTGGCCATACAACTTGTAATATCTGGATGCTAAAAGAAATTTAAATTACTTTTAACCTTTAAAGCTTACATAAATTTGTTAATAAATAATAAATTTATGTAAAAAATGTTAAAATTCAACTCACTATGTAAGTTTACTGATTTTCAATCGTCTACAAAATAGAGAAACACTTCTTGTGTTTCTTTTTCATAGTTTTTCATAGCAATTTTCCCGCTTCAATTCTTGAAGCGGGTTTTCTTTTTTATCTTCGAAAAAAAATATTTTTTGAAAAAAGTTGTTATTTCAGTTTCTAATAATTTAGTCACCGACCAACGAGTTGACAAAGTTTGCAATACTCTTTTTCTAAATGGGTTTGATGTTCTATTAATTGGACGTAATTATCCGAGAAAATTATCCGAAATGCTAAACAGAACTTATAAAACAAAAAGAATTCGTTTACTCTTTAACAAAGGTTTTCTCTTTTATGCTGAATACAACATTCGTTTATTTTTCATCTTATTATTTACAAAAAAAGACATTTTACTTGCTAACGATCTAGATACGCTTTTACCTAACTTTTTAGCAAGTAGAATTCAACGGAAAAAATTGGTTTTTGATAGTCATGAGCTATTTTCTGAAGTTCCTGAATTAGTCAATAAAAAATTTATAAAAAGTGTTTGGGTTCAATTAGAAAAGTCTTTAATTCCTAAATTACAAAACAACTATACTGTTTGTCTAAGTATTGCTAATTATTACAAAGAAAAATACAATACAAACTTTGAAGTTATTAGAAATTTACCCGTAAAAAATGATGTTATAATTTTAAAACTTCCTTTTAAAACCAATAAAAAAATTATTATTTACCAAGGTGCCATAAATCTTGGACGCGGATTAGAGTTAATGATAAACACCATGAAATATTTGGATAATCATTTATTTTTAATTGTTGGTTCTGGAGATATTATAGATGATTTACAAAAAAAAGTAGAACGAGATAAACTAGAAGGTAAAGTTTATTTTTATGGAAAAGTAACTCCCGATGAATTACAAAAAATTACTCCTAACGCTATTTTAGGAATTTCCTTAGAAGAAGATTTAGGGTTGAATTACAGATATGCTTTACCCAATAAAATTTTCGATTACATACAAGCTAATGTTCCTGTTTTAGTTTCCAATTTACCAGAAATGAGAAAAGTTGTCACTAATTATAGCGTAGGTGAAATAGTTTTAGACAGGAATCCTGAAATGTTAGCAAATCAAATTGAAAACTTACTGGAAAAAGATTTTTCAAAAGCATTACAATTAGCGAAAAATGAATTGATTTGGAAAACAGATGAAGAAAAATTAATTTCAATTTTTAAAAATTTTGGATAAAAACTTAAATATAGTTTCGTTTGATGTTCCTTATCCGCCAAATTACGGTGGAGTGATTGATGTTTTTTACAAATTAAAAGAGTTACACAACTTTGGTGTAAAAATTCATCTTCACACTTTTGAATATGGACGTGGAAAACATAAAGAATTAGAAAATATTTGCGAATCTGTAACCTATTACAAACGAAACATGTCTCCTTTTCTTTTTTTCTCAAAAACACCTTTCATTGTTCTAAGTAGAAAAAACAAAAAACTTCTACAAAACATACAAAAAAGTAATTTCCCAATCCTTTTTGAAGGTTTACATACTACTTTTTATCAAAAAAAAGTAATAAACAAAACATATGTTAGAACCCATAATATTGAGCACAATTTTTATTATGGGCTAGCAAAAAGTGAAACGAATTTTTTAAAAAAAATATTTTTTTATTCTGAAACAAAAAAATTAGACCCTTACGAAAAAATCTTAAAAAAAGTTGATGGTGTTTTTTCAATCTCTAAAAACGAACAAGTCTATTTTAAAAAAAAATACGGAAACAAATCTATATATGTACCTGCTTTTCATGATGCTTCCTTTAAAAAACATAAAACAATAAAAGGTAAATATGTGTTATGGCATGGAGATTTACGTGTATCTGACAATATTAAAGCAGCCCTATTTTTAATTAATGTCTTCAAAAAATCAAATTTTAGTCTAAAAATTGCTAGTAGTAAAGAAAATACATCTATTATAAATAAAATAAAAAAAACTAAAAATATTGATTTTGTTAACTTAAAAAGTGATCGTGATTTAGGTAATTTATTTGAAAATGCTCATGTAAATGTTTTATTAACTTATCAAAAAACCGGAATAAAACTCAAGCTTTTAAACTCACTATACAAAGGAAAATTTATTATAGCTAATAGTAATATGATAGAAGATACAGGCTTAGAAAAATTATGTGAATTAGCCAATACTAAAGACGAAATATTAATTAAAACCAAAGAGCTTTTTGATCATAATTTCACCTCCAATATTATTGGAAAAAGAAAATTAGTGTTGACTGATTTCGACCCTAAAAATTCAGCAAAAAAAATTATAGAAACAATTTTTACACTTTAGATTGCTGCATTACTTCAAACAACTTACCATCTTCACACTTTACTGTTTTTTGTTTGAATTTTACGATTAATTGATAATCGTGAGTAGCCATTAAAATCGTTTTACCACTTTGGTGAATTTCATTTAATAATTCCATCACTTCTAAAGATGTTCTCGGGTCTAAATTACCCGTTGGCTCATCTGCTAAAATTAATTCAGGATCATTTAAAAGCGCTCTTGCAATTGCTACACGTTGCTGCTCCCCGCCAGAAAGTTCGAAAGTTTGTTTGTAGTACTTCTCTTTCATCCCCACTTTATCTAAAACTTCGTGTATTTTTTCTTTACGTTCGTTTTTGTCTTTCCAACCTGTTGCTTTTAAAACAAACTCTAAATTATCAAACACATTTCTATCATTCAACAATTTAAAATCTTGAAAAACAATTCCAAGTTTTCTACGCAAAAAAGGAATGTCTTTTTCCTTCATTTTCTTTAAATCGAACCCAACAATAGACCCCAATCCACGTTGTAAACGTAAATCTCCATACAAAGTTTTCAATAAACTACTTTTACCACTTCCTGTTTTTCCTATCAAATAATAAAAATCACCTTTATTAAGAGTGAAATTCACTTTTGATAACACCAAATTATCTCGTTGATAAATATCTGCATTGTCTAGATGTAGTACTGCGTTTTCCATAAAAGTAGATTTCTACAAATCTATTATTTATTATTGATTATCCACTACATTTTTTATTTTTGAAGCGGTTAATCCAACAAATCAAAAAAAACCACGTTATTTAAACATTATAACGACTACTACTATGAAAAAAACCGCTTTTATTAAAAGTGTTTTAATCCTTTTTTGCTGCTTTTGGCTAGTGAGTTCTTGGGCACAAAAAACCGAGATGCAAAGTAATTTTGATTCAAAATTCCATAATGCAATCACTTTATACAACAATAAAGCCTATGCAGGAGCTCAGAAATTATTTACTGAAGTTTCAAACAATACAGATAACTATCAAAACATAAAAACAGACGCTGATTATTATGATGCTATGTGTGCTATTAAATTAAATCAGTCTAATGCAGATGATAAAGTTTTAGCATTTGTAAAAAACCATCCGTATAACAGCAAAAAAGAAAAAGCATACATGAATGTTGGTAATTATTATTTTGCTAACAGAAAAGCTTCCCATGCGTTGAAATGGTATCAAAAAGTAAATCCGAAGTTATTAAGTGTTGCTGATAAAGATGAGTTAAATTATAAAATGGGATATGCTCTTTTGGTTTCTAATTATTTTACTGGTGCCAAAGAAAAATTTGAAACACTTTTAGGAAATCCTCTTTACGGAAACGATGCTCGTTATTACTACGGTTATATTTCTTACAAACAAGAAAATTTTGGAGAGGCGGAAGATAACTTAAGTCAGTTAGCTGATGATGCCACTTACAAATCGAAAGCTAATTATTATTTGTTAGACATTGCTTTTAAAGGAGGTAAATTTGAAAAAGCTATTCAAATTGGTGAAAAAATATTACCAACAGCAGAAAAAAAACAAGTTTCTGATATTTCAAAAGTTATTGGAGAAAGTTACTTTAACATTGGAGAATACGAAAAAGCAATTCCCTATTTGCAACAATATAAAGGTAAAAAAGGGCGTTGGAATAATACTGATTATTATTACCTAGGTTATGCTTTTTACAAACAAAAAGACTATGGAAGTGCCGTGCAAAACTTCAATAAAATTATTGGAGGTAATAATAAAATTGCACAAAATGCCTATTATCATTTAGCCGAGTGTTACTTACAAACCAATAAAAAAGTAGAAGCTTTAAATGCTTTTAGAAATGCTTCTGAAATGAACTTTGATGAAACCATTACTGCCGATGCTGATTTTAATTATGCTAAATTAAGTTACGAGGAAGGAAACCCATATAAAAGTGTTCCTGAAGTATTAACAGAATATCTAATAAAGTATCCTGAATCGCCTCATAAACAAGAAATAAGTGAATTACTAGTTACTTCATATTTACATCAACAAGATTACCAAGGAGCCATTAATTATTTAAGAGCAAATAAAAATCCTACAAATGATATTTTAGCTAATGAAATTTCTTTATACCGAGGAATTCAATTATTTAATCAACAAAAATTAAAAGAAGCAAATTCGCATTTTTTAATCGCTTCAGACGCTGTGAATGAAACTATTAAGAACAAAGCGCGTTATTGGATGGCAGAAACAGACTATTTATTGGGTAAATATAAAAACTCATTAAACGAATTTTTATCTGTAAACAACTTCGACATAGAAGAAATTAAAAACATTAACTACAACATTGCTTACTCTTATTTTAAACTAAAAGACTATGAAAATTCTGCTTTATATTTTCAAAAATTCTTAGAACAAAATTTAGAAGATAATGATTTAAATGATGATGCTTCCAACCGATTAGGCGATTCTTTTTACGCTACTAAAAATTATGCAAGTGCAATTACCGCTTACGAAAACGTAATTAATCAAGGAGGTGTAGGATCTGATTATGCACAGTATCAAAAAGCAATGAGCAACGGCCTTTCGGGTAAAAATGAAGATAAAATAAACGATTTATTAGCAGTCGTTAATAATTATGGAACTTCAAAATTAAAAGATGATGCGCTTTTTGAGCTAGCAAATACATACACTTCTTTAGGTAGAACTACAAAAGCTAATAATGCTTATAACCGTCTCTTAGAAGAGCATTCAAAAAGCAATTATATTCCTAGTGTTTTATTACGTCGGGGACTATTGTATTACAAAGGAGGAAATAATCAAAAAGCTTTGACGAATTTTAAAGATATTGTAACTAAATATCCTAATTCTAACGAAGCAAAACAAGCCGTTACTAATGCAAGAAATGTGTATGTTGATATAGGTAAAGTTGATGAATACGCAAATTGGGTAAAAGACATCAAATTCGTGAATGTTACCAATAGCGATATTGACAATACCACTTATGAAGCTGCAGAAAATAAGTTTTTAGAAAACAATACCCCTAAAGCTATAGAAGGTTTTAATACTTACCTAAATAATTTTTCTAATGGGTTAAATGCTTTAAAGGCTCATTTTTACTTAGCACAATCCTTCATTAAAAATAATGAGAAAGAAAAATCTATTCCGCATTATAGCTATGTAGTTAGTCAGGAAAAAAATGAATTTAGTGAAGAATCTTTATCTAAATTATCTCAGATCTATTTAGAAATAGATGATTGGAACAAAGGAATGATTTTGTTAGAGCGTTTAGAAAAAGAAGCTAACTATCCGCAGAACATCATTTTTGCTCAAAGTAATTTAATGAAAGGGTATTACCTAAACAAAGAATATTCAAAAGCTGTTGAGTATGCTGAAAAGGTTTTAGCAAGCGATAAAATAGGACAAGTAGTAGAAGAAGATGCTAAGATAATTATTGCTCGCTCTGCTATTAAAACAAATGATTTTCTTACTGCCGAAGAATATTATAATGCAGTAGATCAAACTGCAACAGGTGAACTTAAAGCAGAAACTTTGTATTATAAAGCGTTTTTCTTGAACGAAGCCAAAGCTTACGAAGATTCTAATAAGGAAGTTCAAAACTTAATAGCAAATTATTCCACTTATAAGTATTGGGGAGTTAAGAGTTACATCGTTATGGCAAAAAATTATTATGCCTTAAAAGATGCATACCAAGCAACTTATATTTTAGAAAATATTATTAAAAACTTCTCACAATTTAAAGACTTGATAGAAGAAGCTAAAAATGAATTGAGCACCATAAAAAATAAAGAAGCCAAAACAAACGAATCGGTAAACACTACTCAAAAGTAAATTAATGAAAAAGTATATAATCCTATTGTTATTGATGTTTGTTAGTACTGTTTTACTGGCACAAGACCCATCATCAGAAAAAGCAAAAGATAGTATAAAAACTGAAGTTGTAGAAGTAATAACCTCCTACGCCCCAAAAGTTACCGATGCTTTTAAAATAAAAAGAAAACCTGTAATTACACTTTCAAAAGATGTAGAAAAAAAGGCATTAAACTACCAAATTATTTCGGTTCCTGTTGCTTCTACATTTATTCCTGCAAGTGGTACCTTAAAAGGAATTGATGTTGGTAAAAAAGAACTTTTATTCGATAATTATTTATCCGTAGGTTTTGGTAATAATACTACTCCTTTCTTTGAAGGGTTTGTGCATCAAAATACCCCTTTTGATAGTGAATATGGTATCAGTTTAAAATTCACCTCCACTTCCGATCCTGTAGAAAACACAGAACTAAGCAGTAGTTTTTACAATATCGATTTAGATATGTTTTACAAACAAGAAGAACGTTATTTCGATTGGAAAATGGGCTTTAATTTACAAAGAAACAAATACAATTGGTATGGCTTGCCAACGAACATTAATTATACCGAACAAGCCATTAATGCTATTGAAGAAGAACAAACTTATAAAAATTATAAAGTATACGGAGAAATTGAATTTGATGATTCTTACATAAAAAAAGGATCTGCTAGCATTGGGTATTTTTCTGATATTTTAGATAGCAGTGAAATTAACGTAGATCTCAATTCTTCCTTTGCTTTTCCACTGGGAAGGTTTGGTCTAAACTTAGAAGATCTTCAAATAGGCGCTTCTCTTAATTATTTGTCTGGTAGTTTTGCAAAATCTTATAACGATGTGAATGAAGAAATAAATCATAGTTTTATTACGGCTGGTATACATCCTTCGTATGATTATGTTTTTTATAATTTTGATATAAAAATTGGAGCAAAAGCCTATTTTTCTATGGATACAGAAAATAGTAAAAACCAGTTTTTTGTGTATCCAGATATAAAGGTAAGCTACCCTATCATTCCTAAATTTGCAAATTTATACGTAGGTGCATCAGGGGATTTACATAACAATTCTTTCAAAAGCTTATCAGAGAGAAATCCATATATTTCACCGACAATTAACATCACTCAAACTAGTGAAACGTATAATTTATTTGGTGGATTGAAAGGGGTTTTAGCTGACAATGTAAATTACAATGTAAAAGGAGGTTATAAAAATGAAGAAGCAAAACCTTTATATATTCTTAACTACTCAAAATCTGATGACGGAATAAAAACAGCAGAAACAAATGGTTTTTTGTTTAAAGGTTATGAGTACGGAAATTCTTTTAATGTTGTGTATGATAATGTAAAAACAGTTTCGTTTATAGGGGAAATTAATTACGATTTTAGCAAACAAATATCTCTAGGTTTAAACGGAGAGTTTAACACATACTCATTAGAAAATCAACAAGAAGCATGGAATTTACCTAAAATAAAAGGAGACATCTTCGGAAAATATAAAACTGAAAAATGGTACGCTGGAGCTAATATATATTTTGTAGGTAGCAGAAAAGGAGTTTTATATGACTACGATAATGACACTATTATTCCTGTTGATTTAGAAAGTTATGTTGATGTAAACCTTAATGGAGGTTACCATTTTAGCGATATTTTTTCAGTGTTTTTAAAAGCGAATAACATCACTAATAACAGCTATCAGAAGTTTACCAACTTTAACACACAAGGTTTTCAAGTACTAGGAGGTATTATTTGGAAGTTTGATACATTATTTTAAAAAAGTTTTTTCGTAGATTTAAGGCTTAATCCAACTACAATGAAAAAACTAATTACCCTACTTTCTGTTGCCACATTTTTAATTTCATGCAATGAACAGAAAGAAAAAACTACGATTGTTAATAACGGACTTTCATCCGAAGAAAAAATAGACAGCACACATGTTAAACATTTTTTTAACACTGTACTAACTGAAGGAAAATCGTACGAATGGCTACGAGATTTAACTCAAAATATTGGTGGGCGTTTATCTGGATCTCATGAAGCCGAAAAAGCAGTTGTTTGGGGAGAAAAACTGATGAAAGAAGTTGGTTTAGATAGTGTTTGGCTACAACCTGTGATGGTACCACATTGGGTTCGTGGTGAAAAAGAAGTTGCAAACTATACCATAAACGGTGTAACCAAAAATGTTCCTGTTTGTGCTTTAGGCTTTTCAATTGCAACACCAAAAAACGGGATTACTGCTGAAGTTATTGAGGTAAAAAGTATAGAGGAAGCAAAAAAGTTAGGAAACAAAGCCAGCGGTAAAATTGTCTTTTTTAATGGTGCTTTCGACAATACACTTATCAATACCTTTCAAGCTTATGGAGGTTGTGTTGGGCAACGTTTTTCAGGTGCCGCAACCGTTGGCGTACTTGGTGCTAAAGGTGTAATTGTACGTTCTATGACCAATGGAATTGACGATTATCCACATACAGGATCTATGGGTTACGGTGAAATTTCACAGGAACAATATATCCCTGCTGCAGCAATAAGTTCTAGAGCTGCAGAAAATTTAAGTAACGATTTAAAAACGAATCCTAACTTAAAATTCTTTTTTAAACAAAATTGTGAAACCTTACCAGACAGTCCTTCTTTTAATGTGGTCGGGCAAATAACAGGAACTGAAAATCCTGATAAAATAATGGTTGTAGGTGGACATTTAGATTCTTGGGATTTAGGTGAAGGTGCTCACGATGATGGAGCAGGAATTGTACAATCTTTAGAAGTTGCTTATTTATTTAAAAAGAACAATATCAAGCCTAAAAATACACTTCGTGTAGTCTTTTTTATGAATGAAGAGAATGGATTACGTGGAGCTACCGAATACTCAAGACTTGCTAAACTAAACAACGAACTTCATATTGGTGGTTTAGAAAGTGATGCTGGAGGGCATACTCCAAGAGGTTTTTCTATTGATGCTAATCCTGAAAATACTAAACTAATTAAAAGCTGGAACAAATTATTGGCTCCGTATGGCTTACACGATTTAGTTAAAGGTGGAAGCGGCGCAGATGTTGGTCCGTTAAAAAATGAACATGTAACTTTGGTAGGTTATCGTCCGGATAGCCAACGTTATTTTGATTACCATCATACCTCAACCGATACTTTTGATAAAGTAAACAAACGAGAATTAGAATTAGGAAGTGCATCGATGACTAGCCTAATTTATTTAATGGATAAATATTTATACACACAAGACAAAGTAAAACCATAAACCTATGGAAAAAATAGCGTTAATTTTACGCATCGTGTTTGGAGTGTTTTTTGCTTTTGCTGGGATAATGCATTTTATAAAGCCTAAAATTTTTAATCGATTTATACCTAATTTTCTTCCAAAGCTTGCTATAAATTTTGTGGCAGGTTTTTTTGAGTTAGCCATTGGTATTGGTTTAGTTTTTAATCAAACATCGAAAAAAGCCGCTTTAGCAATGTTTATTCTTATGCTTGTTTTTTTACCCATTCACGTTTGGGATGTCTTTAGAGAAAAACCAGCTATTGGCTCGAAAAAAATAGCTCTTTTAAGAATTCCTCTTCAGTTTTTACTCCTATTTATTGCCTATTTAATATACACATTCTGATGAAAAAATTACTACTTTTCTTCTTTTTAGTAAGTCTATTTACAAAATGTAAAAAACTAAAAGCAGACTTAATAATTGTAAATGCTAACATCTACACAATTGACAGTAGTTTTTCAAAAGCAGAAGCCTTTGCTGTTCGTGACGGAAAATTTATGGCCGTTGGAAGTAATAAAGAAATTAAAAAAAACTATATTTCTTCTGAAATAATAGATGCTAAAAACCAAGCTATTTACCCAGGATTTATAGATGCACATTGCCATTTTTACGGATTAGGCTTACAACAACAAAAAGTAGATTTGGTTGGTACTAAGAGTTTTGATGAAGTTTTAGAACGTTTATTAGACTTTAAAAAAGAAAAAAAAGTAAATTTTATTACAGGTCGAGGTTGGGATCAAAATGACTGGGAAGTAAAACAATTTCCTACTAAAGAAAAATTAGATGAATTATTCCCAAAAACACCTGTAGCAATAACTAGAATTGATGGTCATGCTATGCTTATAAATCAAGCTGCTATTAATTTAACTAACATCAATGCAACCTGTAAAGTTAATGGTGGTGAATTCATTAAAGAAAACGGAAAATTAACCGGGGTTTTAATTGATAATGCTATGAGGTATGTCAAAATACCTGAACCTACTCGAAAAGAACAAATTCAAGCTTTAAAAGATGCTGAAAAAATTTGTTTTGATTTAGGACTAACAACCGTCGATGATGCTGGTTTAGATAAAAATGTGATTGAATTAATTGATAGCTTACAAAAAACAGGAGAATTAAAAATGCGCATGTATGCTATGATTAGTAACAACCCAGAAAATTTAGATTATTATCTAAACAAAGGAATTATTAAAACAAACAGGTTAAATGTTCGTTCTGTAAAAGTATATGCAGATGGAGCCTTAGGCTCTAGAGGTGCTGTTTTAAAAGAAGAGTATTCTGATAAAAAAGGGCATTTTGGAGCTTTAGTTAATTCGTATAGTAATCTTCAAGATTTAGCTAAAAGAATTGCTGATTCTGAGTATCAAATGAATACACATGCTATTGGAGATTCTGCTAATTACGTAATGCTAAAAACCTATAATAAAGTTTTACAAAATGATACAAACCGTCGTTGGCGAATTGAACACGCTCAGATTATTGATTTAAAAGATTTTGATTTTTTTAAAAATATTTTACCTTCTGTACAACCAACCCATGCTACATCCGATATGTATTGGGCTGAAAACCGAGTAGGTTCTGAGCGAATAAAAGGAGCTTATGCCTACAATGATTTGCTGAACCAATACGGTAAAATAGCTTTAGGTACAGATTTTCCGATAGAAAACGTAAGTCCATTATACACTTTTTATGCGGCTAGTATTAGAAAAGATTTAAAAGGATATCCAGAAAATGGCTACCAAACTAATAATGCATTATCAAGAGAAAATACTTTAAAAGGAATGACTATTTGGAATGCCTATGCAAATTTTGAAGAAAATGAAAAAGGTAGTATTGAAGTAGGTAAACTGGCTGATTTTATTATACTTGAAAACGACATCATAACTATTGAAGAAAACAAAATTCCAAAAACAAAAGTTATAGCTACCTATGTTAATGGTGAAAAAGTAAACTAACCACAAAATACTAACCCTCAAAACTTATTTTGTTTTTGGATTGTTTTTCATTATATTATTGTTTTACAGTTAAAAACGATAAAATTATGGATGAAAAAACGCAAAAAAGAATTAAAATAATGAATTCCGTTTTAGTAAAAATGGAAGATATTAAAAACTCTCAAAAAAGTTTAATTCAAAAAATTGGGGTAGTTGAAGTTCAATTATTTGATATTCAATCTAAAGATTTAGACAAAGAATTAGATAAAGTAATGCAAAGAGCTTCCGGAACATTAGATATTATTAAACAAGCCACAGAAGCATTTGAAATGAAACGCAATCGTCTTGAAAATGAATCATAAAGTTTTTCGCCTGTAAAACTTTATCATAAATTATTATTTATTCTATGCATCTTTTTCAAATAATTTACGTCTAATTAATAAACCATAAAACGTAATATAATGAAATTTAAAAATGAATGTACTTGTAATTGTGAAGGATGTAAAACAGGAAGTTGTAACAATTGTACATGCGAAAACTGCACCTGTAATAACTGTAATTGCTAAACAATGACTACACAGAAAGTTTGGATAAAATATGCTAAAGACCTAAAACAATTTATCATCAGCAAAGTGAAAGACACCACTATTGCTGATGACATTTTGCAAGAATCTTTCATTAAAATACACATGAAACTCCATACTTTAAAAGATATTACCAAATTAAAACCTTGGGCGTTTACTATTGCAAGAAATTCTATTCTTGATTATTTCAAAACAACGAATCAAACTTTTGAAATTACTAATTTTAAAAATGAAATTCAACTTTTAGAAAATACACATACTCAAAAAGATTGCTTGCGTGGTATTTTACAAAATTTACCCGAAAAATACCGTACCCCTATTTTTTTATCAGATATTAAAGGATTAAAGCAAGAACAAGTTGCCAAACAACTAAACCTGCCCTTACCTACTGTAAAATCGCAAATACAACGTGGTCGAAAGCTTATAACAGAAGGTTTTATGAACTGCTGTGGATTCACTCTTAACGAAAACGGAAAACTCATTGGTGAAATTCAGGAAAAGGAAAATTGCAAGGTTTGTAACTAAAACTTACACCATAATCATTTCTTACTATTCTTATCCAAACCTTTTTATAAAATTTCCTATAATCAAAAGCATAATAATATTTTGTGAACCACAATACCAAATACATTTTGTAACAAATAGTTATTAAACAAGTCTTACTATAAATAAACTAATATTTTATGAAATTATTTAAACAAATTGCAAAGTTTATAGGTGTTTTATTTTTGTTCATTGGTTTAATTACTGGTACTGTAATCTATAGTTATATATATATAGATAAAGAAATTCAAACCAACACAATTACTGAAACAAAAGCAAAATTTGGATCTTTTAAAGATTCAGAAATAATTAAAAAAGAAAAACTAAACGGCTTTAAATACTGGGTTTTAGAATCTTCTGGAATTATTTTTCCGAAATTTAAACTTTTACAAAATGTAGATATTTACTCTATTGCTTATAAAAGCGATGGGTTAATTATAACAGGGATTATGTTAACTCCAAAAAAAGAAGGTATTTACCCATGTATTATATACAATCGAGGAGGTAATAGAGATGCTGGCAGACTCAATTTTAGGCAAATTGACAAGTATATGCTCCCTTATGCAAATCAAGGATACGTCGTAATTGCTTCTAATTATAGAGGAAATAGTGGTAGTGAAGGGAAAGAAGAATTTGGAGGAGCAGATGTTAATGATGTTATGAACTTAATTCCTGTTTTATCTAAAACATCAATGGCAGATATTTCTAAAATCGGAATATTTGGTCATAGTAGAGGAGGCTTAATGACATACAAGGCTATTAAAAATAAAAACATTTTTAAAACAGCTGTTGTAATGGCTGGATCTGCTAACGAATTTATTAGCATTAGAGATAGACCTGAAATGGAACAATTTGTTTATTCTGAAGTGATACCTAACTACTATGAAAATCGTGACGAAAATTTAAAAGACAGATCCGTTGTTTATTGGCCTGAGAAACTAAATAAAATGCCATTGTTGCTTTTACATGGAACAAAAGACAAAAACGTTAATTATGAAGAAGCGAAACAATTGGTTACAAAACTCGATAGCCTAGAATTCCCATATAAATTTGTATCTTTTGAAGGTGATGATCATGTTTTAAATAATAATCGCAAAGAATCCGTAAAAATAATATTAGACTGGTTTAATAAGTATCTACGAAATGTCGAACCTTATAACGAAACTCAAAAACAAATAATCATAAACGATAAAACTGTTTATAAATAATCTTTTTTACTCCAGATAAAAAATACCGTTGTTGTTTTATATATGTCTAATTTTTCCATTTAAAATACTGAAATATAAAATAACAACGATTTACGTAATATTACCTTCTCCTCTTTTTCTTGAAACCTTTGTTTTTTCTTCTCGATTCTTTTTTTGGAGCAACCACAGTATCATCAAAAGTATGCTTTGCTTTTTGTGGTTTATTTTTTCGCCAAGAAGTATCATTTGGTAATAACTTCACCAATAAATCTGTTCGACCTACAGAAGTCAATTTATCTTTAATCCACTGGCGGTTTTCTTTTTTATACCAAAAGAAAAAACGATGTTGATCCTCTTTCTCTTTTGCCGTTTTTGGCGTTTTTGTGGGCTTTAATGTATATGGGTGATAACCACTGTAATAAATTACCGTAGCTACTGTCATCGGTGTTGGTGTAAATCCTTGTACTTGCTCTAATTGAAAACCCATATCTTTCGTTTCTGCCGCTAAATTTGCCATATCTTCCGCTTCACAAGCTGGATGACTCGAAATAAAATACGGAATCAACTGTAAGTTTAGTCGCTTCTTCATATTAATACGATCAAAGCGGTCTTTGAACATATGAAAATATTTAAACGACGGCTTGCGCATCAATTTTAATACTGGGTCTGAAGTATGCTCTGGTGCTACTTTTAATCGACCAGAAACATGATTGGTCATCACTTCTTCCGTATAAGCATCTAATTCTTTCGGATCTGCATTTTTGTTAAATTCTGGCACCAACATATCATGACGAATTCCACTTCCAATAAATGATTTTTTAACCTTCGGATGCGCATCAACTGCTTTATACAATTCCGTTAATGGTTTATGCGAGGTATCTAAATTACTACAAATTACTGGTGAAATACAACTCGGAGCAACACACTTGTCGCAAATCGATTGTACTTTACCTTTCATTTTGTACATGTTTGCTGACGGACCACCGATATCGGATAAATATCCTTTAAAATCGTCCATTTTTGTAACAGCATCTACTTCTTTCAAAACAGATTCTTGACTTCTACTGGCAATAAATTTACCTTGATGTGCTGAAATCGTACAAAAACTACATCCTCCAAAACAACCACGATGCACATTTATAGAAAACTTAATCATTTCAAACGCAGGAATTGGACCCCGTTTATTATATTTTGGATGTGGTAAACGCGTATATGGTAAATCGAAAGAACCGTCAATTTCTTTTTCTGTCATTGTAGGAAACGGTGGATTGATTACCAACTGCTTCTGACCTACTTTTTGAAAAATTCGTCGTGCTTGTAATTTATTAGACTCTTGCTCAATCACTTTAAAGTTTGATGCAAATGTTTTCTTATCTTTTAAACAGGCTTCATGAGAATTAATCTCTACATCTTCCCAGTTTTTATTCTTTGGAAGTTCTTCTTCTTTTGGTAATAAAACTGCTGTTTGTTTTATTGTACGTAAACTCGAAAAAGGAATCCCTTTTTGCAACAATTCTACAATTTCTCTAAGAGGTTGTTCTCCCATTCCGTAAACCAACATATCTGCCTTAGAGGTTTCTAAAATTGTTGGCAATAATTTATCCGACCAATAATCGTAGTGTGTAACTCTACGAAGCGAAGCTTCAATACCCCCAATTAAAACAGGAACGTCTGGAAACTTTTCTTTTAATATTTTTGAATATACAGAGGTTGCATAATCGGGTCTAAAACCTTTATCTCCGTTTGGCGTATAGGCATCTTTATCTCTTCGACGTTTACTTGCCGTATAATTACTAACCATTGGATCCATACATCCGCCTGTAACTCCAAAAAACATACGTGGCTTTCCTAACTTTTCAAAGTCTTGTAAATTATCGTTCACACTAGGTTGTGGAACAATCGCTACTCGTAAGCCATAACTTTCAAGGATACGACCGATTACAGCAGGTCCAAATGCAGGATGATCTACATAGGCATCTCCACTAAACAAAATTACATCTAGTTCTTCCCATCCGCGAAGCTTAACTTCTTTATTTGTAGTGGGTAACCAGTCTGAAAGTCTTCTAATTCTCATATTTTGCAAAGGTACAACGTTTTAAGTAAATCCAATCAAAAATTAATACTTGCTTAATTGTCCTAAAATTTTGTTAAACTCGTTACAAAAACTGTAACATTTCGTTTACTAATTATACTTATATCATAACTATTAAAAATTTATCATGAGAAAAATATTTGTCGCTGTATCAGCTATCGCAATACTTGCTAGTTGTTCTTCTGTAAAAAACACTGTTAAAAACAAAGCTCTAATTGAAACAACCATAGACCTTACAAATGTTGTTGATGATAAGGTTCAAGTTAGCATTAACCCTCAAAAAATTACAGAAAATACTATTGTATATAATATTCCTGCAATAGTTCCTGGAACGTATGCAATCAGTAATTTCGGTCAGTTTGTTACAAACTTTAAAGCCTATGATTATGATGGAAACGAGTTAACTGTTGAAAAACTTGACACCAATTCATGGCAAATTAATCACGCTGCCAAAATGGACAAACTCTCTTATTTGGTTGATGATACATTTGACTCTGAAATTAACCATGGTATTTATGTGATGGCTGGTACTAATATTGAAAAAAACAAAAACTTTTTACTAAACTTACCTGGATTTGTTGGGTATTTTAAAGGTAAAAAAGAAACTCCATACACAATTACTGTTAAACACCCAGAAAACTTAGTTGAAACTACTTCTTTAATCAACAAAAATGTAATAAAAGAGAATAAAACGGAAGATGTTTTTTATGCAGCTCGTTACGATGAGATTTCTGATAACCCGATTATGTATGCACCAGAAAATACCATTAATTTTAATGTGGACGGAATCGCAGTTTCCCTTTCAATTTACTCACCAAATAACGTACATTCTGCAGCAGATTTAAAAGAGCCTTTACAAAAAATGATGCAAGCGCAATCTAACTTCTTAAAAGGTTTTAATACAACTAAAGAGTACAACATTTTAATCTATTTATTTGATCGTGAAATACATGATTTTCAAATATTTGGAGCATTAGAACACAACACCTCAACAACAGTTGTATACCCTGAAGCATTTAAAAAAGAAGAATTGATCGACAATATGATCAATCATGTGGTTTCCCATGAGTTTTTCCATATTGTAACTCCGTTATCTGTTCATTCTGAAGAAATTCATAACTTCAACTTTAACGAACCTAATATGTCTAAACATTTATGGATGTATGAAGGTATTACAGAATATTTTGCTCATTTATTTCAAGTAAATCAAGGTTTAATTTCTGAACAAGAATTCATCACAAACATAGAGGGTAAAATTGCGACTTCAAAGCGTTTTAAAGACGATATGTCTTTTACTGAAATGAGTAAAAATATTTTAGATAAAGAATATGCTTCAAACTATTCTAATGTGTATATGAAAGGTGCATTAATAGGAATGTGTTTAGATATTATTTTAAAAGAAGAAACTGAGGGGAAATACGGTTTAAGAAACCTAATGAAAGACTTATCTAACAAATACGGAAAGCATAAACCATTTAAAGATGATGAAATTATTGCGGAAATTGTTAAAATGACCAACCCCAAAATTGGTGAATTCTTTACTACACATGTAGAAGGAGCTACTCCTATCGATTACAATACATATTTTGAAAAAGTAGGTGTCAAAAATGAGACTGTTGTTGAAGACGCTACTTACTTTGTAAATAAAAAAGGACGTCCGTTTATTTCTGTAAATGACGATCGAAAAATATTCTTTACGCCAAAAACAAATACAGGATTAGAAACTTTAGGTGTTAAAGCTGGAGATATTTTAGAATCTGTGAATGGTGAAAAAGTTACAATCCAAAATATTCGTCCTGTTATAGGGAAAACGATGCAATGGAAAGAAGGAGATACAATTTCTATGGAAGTAACAAGAGATCAGAAATTAATAAAATTAGAAGGAAAATATATACAACCTAAAGCTAAGAGTACAAATCTAGTTATTGAGGAGCTTCCTGCTAACAATCCAAAAACAATATTAAGAAACGCTTGGTTAAAAAACTAAAACAACCTTTTTAACAAACATAAAGCTGCCAAATGGCAGCTTTTTTTATTATTATAATTTTAAAATTCAATAGCTTATATTTATGCTTCAATTTTACCAAACCAAATATGAAGTCATTTTATAAACTAACATTTATTGCTCTTTTTTTCATTATAAGTTGTACCAAAACAACAAAAAAAGAAGTTGAAAAAAAAGACACGTACACACAAGATAATTACAATAAAAAAGAAGTAACAATTACCATGAGAGATGGTGTAAAACTACACACCACTATCTACTCCCCAAAAGACGTAAGTAAAACCTACCCTATTTTATTACAACGAACCCCTTATAGCTGTAAGCCTTACGGTGAAAGTGAATTCAGAACAAAAATTGGACCTAATTTAAACTTAATGAAAGAAGGGAATATTATTGTATACCAAGATGTTCGCGGACGTTGGATGAGTGAAGGTGTTTATGACAACATGCGTGCCTACATTCCGAATAAAAAAACCAATGAATCTGATGAAGTTTCAGACACTTATGACACCATAGATTGGTTAGTTAAAAATGTAGAAAACAACAACGGGAATGTGGGTACTTGGGGAATTTCTTATCCGGGGCATTATGCAACCGTTTCTACTATCGATGCACATCCTGCTTTAAAAGCAGCTTCACCACAAGCATGCATTGGCGATTTCTTCTTTGATGATTTTCATCACAACGGAGCTTTTTTACTAAGCTACTTCAAAGCAATTTCACTATTCGGAACATACAAAGATCAACCAACAGATTCTGCTTGGTATTCTTTTCCTGATATGAAGACGCAAGATCAGTATCAGTTTTTCTTAGATAAAGGTCCGCTAAAAAACTTGAACGAATATTTTCAGTACGACAGATTGGATGTAAAAACTACGGAAAGTAAAAATAGGATTGATGACTTCTTTTGGAAAGAAATTGTAGAGCATCCTAATTACGATTCTGTTTGGCAAAGCAAAGGAATCATTCAGCATTTAAATAAAGTTCCTTCAACAGTGGCAACCATGATTGTTGGCGGTTTTTTTGATGCAGAAGATTTATACGGTCCGTTAGAGACTTATAAGGGCATTGAAAAACATCAACCAGAAAATTATAACACATTGGTCCTTGGTCCTTGGGATCATGGTGGATGGTCGAGAAACAAAGTTAAAAACACTGTAGGTAATTATTATTTTGGAGATTCTATTTCACTAAAATTCCAAAAAGAAGTAGAAACTAAATTCTTCAATCACTTTTTAAAAGGAGACGGTTCTAAAAACAGTGGATTACCAGAAGCCTATGTTTTTGATACCGGTAAAAAAGAATGGAAATCATACGATGTTTGGCCTCCTCAAAATACACAAAAACAATCTTTTTATTTATCAGAAAATCAAGAATTAACTTCGGATAAAAAATCAGAAACAAAAATTAATTTCATCAGTAATTTAAAACGCCCTGTTCCTTATTCCGAAGATATTAAAACCGTATTTACACCAAGAAAATACATGACAGACGATCAACGTTTTGCTGCTCGAAGACCTGATGTGTTGGTTTTTGAAACCGATGTATTAACCGAAGATTTTACACTTGCAGGTGATATTTTAGCAAAACTAAAAGTAGCTACTACAGGTACGGCAGCCGATTGGATTGTAAAAGTGATTGATGTGCATCCTGCAGATTTAAAAAATGACAATAAAGAAATGCAAACGCATTTAAAACTGAGCAATTATCATTTAATGGTCCGTAGCGAAGTGATGCGTGGTCGTTTCAGAAATAGTTTTTCAAACCCTGAACCATTTACACCCAACAAAAAAACGGATGTAAATATTAAGTTACAAGACGTTTTTCACACCTTTAAAAAAGGACATAAACTACAAATTCAAATACAAAGTACATGGTTTCCTCTAATTGATTTAAATCCACAAACCTATGTAGAAAATATCTACAAAGCAGATGAGAAAGATTTTAAAACGCAAACTCACACCATATTTACCGATAGTTCAATTGAGTTTTCTACCTTAAAATAACCTCTACTATAAGATAATTAGATAGGTTTTAATTATTAAAATTTTAAATTATTTACCACATAAAGCGATATATAAAGTTATGTTGTATTAGAAACAAAATTTAAATAAAAAACCCGCTCAAAAAAAATTGAGCGGGAAAATTGCTATGAAAAAGAACTTAAGACGTCTCTTAAGTAGTTACAAAGTAAAGATATTTAATACGTTTATTACTACAACAATCGATGAATTGAATTAAATGTATAGATGAACGGTTGTTTTTACTAGTTAAAAGGCAACAAAACCTTGCTCCCTAAATTAGTTGATGATGGATTGAATAGAATACCATTATTAAACCAAAACTGTTTTTTGATTTCACTAACTTATAAATAAAATCGGTAAAAGATAAAACGTTGAAGTTTGAGTACCCATATTTGGTTTGATTCTTAACTTGTTTTTCAATAACTTCGCTATCGTCTGATATAAGTCATTAAAACGAACTCATATCATTAAAGTTAGCAATTATATGACCAAACCAACAGAAATACCGATTATTGATTATGCAGAATTTCTATTATTCGGAATTGAATTTTCTTTGGTTGATTTTAAAAAATACCAAACTGAAATTGAGAGTTTTTTAGACAAAGAGAAAAAGTCATTGGACGAATCTTATAATAAAAGTCTGGCGGAATTAGACCAAGATGATTATAAAAGATATAATCAAATCGCACAAGATTATTATTATAGAAGTGGAGATATTGCAACCTTATTTCCTCATAATTTCAGAGCATCTTTTTTAATACAAATAATAACTTTTATTGAACACGAATTGAAATTAATTTGTGAACATTACGAAATTGAAAAACAAACAAAATATTCTATTAACGACTTGAAAGGAACTAATGATATTGAGAAAGCAAAACAGTTTCTGGAAAAATCTTGCAATGTGAATTTCCGAAATTTGGACAAAGAGTGGCAATTTATTTTGAAAATAAAGCGAATTAGGAATAAATTAGTCCATTCTCAAGGATTTGTAAAGAAAACAGAAAAGGATTGGAAAGTGTTTAATGACTTTAATAATAAATTAAAATATTTTGACTTCAGTCCAAAAGGAGAATTAGTAGAAGAACCAAAATTGATAATTAAGAACAGATTACTAATTGACGATTTATTAAAAGTGACAGAAGATTTTTTTAATAAACTATTAGGAAAAGAATTAAAATACAATTGCTAACACCGTATAAAAATAATTGCTAAATTAATGCTTAACCAAAGGTCGTTGCTGTTTTGTTACGTCTGATTTTCCTGCGGAAAATCCTCGCACACAAAACCGCAACTATTCTTATACATAAACGATAGCGAAACTTCCTACCACTATCACTTTAAGAACGCTTCTCTTTATATTTCTCTAACTCGTAAACTAGCTACATGCTTAGTGTAACCTTAGCAATCGATGAGTTTTTATATCTAAAAACAAAACATTTTAATCTTCATTTTTGCTTTATATCAATTATTATATATTTGAAGCTAATTAAAAAATAAAACTAATGAAAAAAACTACCCTGCTTATTTTATTATTTATTAGCTCCCTAACAATTGCTCAAGATTTCAACATTACCAAAAGTGAAATCTTTAAAGACAAAAAAAAACATAGTTTCTTATCTTTTGCTATAGACGACCAAGATGGTGGTTTAATTACGGTTAGAAGATACTTAGGAGGCTTTCCTTTCAAAAAAATTAAAGGTTATTACATTGAGCATTTTGATAAAGATCTTAAACTAAAAAATGAATTCGACTACGAAGTTGATAAAAGCAGAATTGAAAATGCTTTTGTTAAAGATGGAAAATTACATTTAATTGAATTTGAAAATTTAAGCAAAGAAGATCAAATTGTTTACAGAGCGCTAAGTACAGATATTAACAACTTTAATTTTAAATCGAAAGAATTATTGTCTATTTCAGAAGATAATATCAAAACATATTTTGGTTTTTCTCTTTTCACCGTTTTCTTTAATAACGGTGTAGATCAAATGGATGGTGACCATTTAGGTGAAGTTATCATGTCTAAAAACAACAAATTCTTTGCTATTAATTTCGACTTTAAAGACAAAGAAAAAGAAACTCATAAAATTTTTGTGTTTAACGACAATTTAGAAATGGTTTACGACAAGCTAATCGTTAAAGACATTAAAGACCGCTTATTTAAATATAATAGTATTGATGTCGATGACCAAGATGGGTCTGTTTATTTCTTAGGAAAATCATTCGAAAACAATTCAACGAAAAAGAAAAAGAAAGGAAAAGCAAATTATCATTTCGAACTAAGTAAAATAAATAAAAATGGTGAAAAAATAGCAAGTTTTAAAAACCCTGATAAGTTTATTGGCTCATTATCTTTAGTAAAAAACAACGGTAAAATTTCTTGTGTTGGCTTTTACGGTAATAAAGACGAAGGTAAATACAATGGAGCTTGTTTGTTTAACTTAAACCCAACTTCATTAGCTTTAGATGCTGAAAAATACAATCCTTTTTCAGAAACTTTTTTATCAGATAAGTATGGAGATAGAGAAGGAAAGAAAAAACGTAAAAAGAAAAAAGGATTAACAGCTATCAAATTTAGAAGTATAGAGGCTATGCCGAATGGAGATCTAGTAATCAATGCAGAAGAAGATTACATTACTACTCATACAACTTTTGGTCCTAATGGAACAACGAGCACCACTACTGTTCAGCATTATGATGATATTATTTCGTTGAGACTTAACAACCAAGGAGACTTAAAATGGGCTAGAAATATTAATAAAGCGCAAACTGGTTACCAAAACAGTTCTTTTACTCCTATTTCTGTTGGAGAAAAAACTTACTTTTTTATTAACTGTTCAGATAAACTAAAAAAGTTAAGAGACGATCGTATTCAGTTTAAGCAAACTTCTGCTAAAAACTCAAATTTATACGCTATTTCAATTGACGGAGATGGGGCTTATGATATTAAAAAACTAATTGACAAGAAAGATTCTAAAGTTTACTACAAAGTAAATAATGGTATTGTTTCTGATCATAAAAACGAAGTGATTTTATTAGGAAAAAGAAAAAAAGATTCTCAGGTTATTAAGATTAATATCTAACAACTTCCTTTTTAAAACACTTTACAAAACACGAATAATTTAATTATTATTCGTGTTTTTTTGTAATATGCTTAAAAACTCTTTTCGCTCAATTTCTCTCGCTCCTAAACTTGCTAAATGTTCATTATATACTTGACAGTCTATGAGTTTGTATCCACAGTTTTGGATTAAATGTATAAAAGCTAATTTTGAGGTATTACTCATTTTACTAAACATGCTTTCACCACAAAAAACACCGTTTTGTAAATCGATTCCGTAGAGTCCACCAACCAATTCATCTTCAAACCAAACTTCAATAGATTTTGCAATGTCTCTTTTATGTAGATTAATGTAGGCTTGCTCCATATCATCAGTAATCCAAGTACCTAATTGGTCTTTTCTATCTGTGTGCTTGCAATTAAAAATAACTTCTTCAAATGCTTTATTTTCAGTAATAACAAACTGATTTTTTCGCATCAGTTGCTTCATCGATTTAGAAATCCTCAACTCTTCAGGAAACAACACCATTCGTTCCCAAGGAGAATACCAAACAATTGGCTCTCCTTCGTTAAACCACGGGAAAATTCCGTTTTTATAGGCAAACGTTAATCGTTCTACCGATAAATCTCCTCCTAACGCTAAAATACCATCATCTGTTGCTGTCTCGTGTGGTGGGAATTCTATTTTTTTACTTAACCAAATCATTTAATATATTATAAAAATCGTCACTGCGAGGTACGAAGCAGCCTGTAACATCATAATCCTAAACAAAAAGATTACTTCACTCACCCTTCGTTCGTAATGACGTTTAGAAAATTATTAATTCTAATAAATAAACAACAGTACAAATCGCATTTAATTTGTTTGCTAAAATAAAGAAACCGTATCAATTGAAATTTGCATAATTTTGCAACATGGTAAAAGAAGTACAACTCCGAGTTAATTTGGTTGAAGAACGTCAATCTTCAATCTTAGAAAGAAAAGCAGCGAAACAATTAGGTGTTGATCTTTCTGAAATTACTGCGGTTAAAGTTTTGAGAAAATCGATTGATGCTCGTAAAAAACAAACTATTTTCAACTATAAAGTTGCCGTGTACATTAACGAGTCATTACCAACTGCTCCCAATTATGTTTTTGAATACAAAGATGTCTCATCTGCTAGAGAAATTCATATTATTGGTTTTGGTCCAGCTGGTATGTATGCAGCGCTTCGTTGTATTGAATTAGGCTACAAGCCTGTGGTTTTGGAACGCGGAAAAAATGTACAAGATCGTAGACGTGATCTACGGGCTATTAACCAATTTCATGATGTGAATGAAGATTCTAATTATTGTTTTGGTGAAGGTGGTGCAGGAACCTATTCTGACGGAAAGCTATATACCCGTAGTTTAAAACGTGGCGACGTACGACGTATTTTTGAAAACTTAGTCTATCATGGGGCAACTGAGCAAATTTTAATTGATGCACATCCGCATATCGGAACCAATAAATTACCGAAGATTATTGAAAATATTCGCGAAACGATTTTAAAATATGGAGGAGAAATTCATTTTGAAAGTCGTGTTACAGACTTTGTGATTAAAAACAACAAAATACACGCTATTCATTTACAAAACGGCAGTGAAATGACCGTGAATTGTGTGATTTTAGCGACAGGACATTCTTCTAGAGATATTTATCAGTTGTTACACAAAAAAGATATTCTACTTAAAGCTAAATCATTTGCAATGGGTGTTCGAGTTGAACATCCACAAGAAATTATAGATCAAATTCAATACAGTTGCGAAGGTGTAAGAGATGAGTTATTACCTGCTGCTGCCTATAGTTTAGTGCACCAGGTAAATAACCGTGGTGTGTATTCTTTCTGTATGTGTCCTGGTGGATTTATTGTACCTGCCGCAACCGCTAACGGAGAAGTTGTCGTGAACGGAATGTCTCCTTCTCGAAGAAACAACAAGTTTGCCAACTCAGGAATAGTTGTTGAAATCAATGTTGATAAAGATTTACCTAAATATGAGAAATACGGAGTCTTGAAAGGATTACAGTATCAAAAAGATTTAGAAGTATTAGCGTTTAATGCTGGCGGAAGAAGTCAAGTTGCACCAGCGCAACGGCTAACCGACTTTGTGGAAGGGCGATTATCTAATAGTTTGAATGAAACCTCGTACCAACCAGGGTTAAATTCATCTCCGCTACACTCTATTCTTCCAAAACTTATTGGAGGTAGTTTACGCAAAGGTTTTGCCGCCTTCGGAAAAAAAATGCACGGATATTACACGGCAGAAGCAAATATTATTGGAGTAGAATCTCGTACTTCATCACCTGTAAATATTCCCAGAAAAGAAAATTTAGAACATCCTCAAATACAAGGTTTATTCCCTTGTGGTGAAGGTGGTGGTTATGCTGGCGGAATTATTTCTGCCGCTATGGACGGTGAACGTTGTGCGGAAGCTGCCATAACTCTTTTATAATTAACATATATTTCTTAGTCTATTTTCTAATTACCTCGTATTTTTGCAGCTTCAAAAAGGAAGCTGCTAGAAGATGAGCAAGAAGAAAAAAAAGAAAAATGTTAAGCCACACTACGAGCGTTTACATAATTACTATCATCGTACGGGTTTTTATATGTTTATTTGGGAGAGCTTAAAGAAAGCTTTTTTACCTATTGTATTTGCTGTTATAGGACTTATTCTTTTTAATAAATACGTTTACAATATTAATGACGGATTGCATAAAATGACAGAAACGTTTTCGCGTGCTGGAATTTTAATAAGCTTTTTTATTTCTGAAACAATCTTAGGATTGGTTCCGCCAGAAATTTTTATTGCCTGGTCTAAAAAAACTTCAGAACCATTGGTAAACTTATCCATCTTAGCAACCTTATCTTATTTGGGCGGAATAACAGCTTATTTTATTGGAAGAGCTTCACTAAAAATTAATGCTATTAGAGAATATTTAGAAGTGAAAATGGCTAAAAATTTAAAAAACACTAGCAAATGGGGTGGTATTTTAATCTTAGTAGGTGCTTTATTACCTTTACCTTTTGCAATCAGTTGTATGACTGCTGGTATGATTAAATACCCACTAAAAGGTGTGTTAACTTTCGGTTTATTTCGTTTTTTACGTTTTGCAATTTATGCTTGGGCTATATTTTCAATGGTCAATTAAAAATCAACTATCTTTATATTATGGGAGGATTAACTAACAACGATGTTTTTAAAAAATTACGAGTAGCACACAAACTACGTGATACAGATATTATTGAAATTTGTGCTTTGGTAGATTTTAAAGTTACTAAAGGAGAATTAGGAGCTTTCTTCAGAAACGAAGAACATCCGAAGTATATGGAATGTGGCGATCAAATTTTACGTAATTTCTTAAATGGATTAATTATTCACCTGCGAGGACCAATGCCTGAAAAGAAACCACAACCTAAAAAATAATAAAAGAGCGCAAATTGCGCTCTTTTATTTTATATCTATTTTTCCTCTGTTTTAGAAAGGTAAATCATCTGGTTCATTTTCTGATAAATCTGGAGCTGGTTCAAATGATTGTGCTGGCGGAACATTTCCTTGTGCCCCTTGTGCTAAACTTTCAATTCTCCATCCTTGAACAGAGTTGAAGTATTTTGCTTCACCCTGTGGGTTAATCCACTCACGACCACGTAAATTGATCGATACTTTTACGTCTTGGCCAACTTGGTAAGTATTTAATAAATCACATTTATCTTGAATAAATTCAATTAAAATCATTTGCGGATATTGTTCGTCGGTAGTTACTACCATATCACGTTTTCTAAATCCGTTACTACCAAAAGTTTGTGTTTCGTTAATTAGTTTAATTTTCCCTATTACTTCCATTTCGTATCTATTTAATTAAAAGCACTTTCCATGCGCTTTCTACATCCTCTTTTTGTAAAAATTCTTGTGCAAATGTATGTTTTTTTTCTTCAGAAACTCCCACAAATTCGGGGTGTTCTTTCGCAAAGTTATCAACATTTTCTCTTGTTGGAATCTGATCTACGTTTCCTAACATCCCTAAATTATTCCCTGTTAAAACTGTACTATTTCTAATTTCTGATGGAATTTGGTCTACTCCTATTCCGAGAGAAGAAATTGGTTTCGGAATTTCAAAAAAACCATCTCTAGCACGAGAATAATAACTCCCTCCAGCTCTTGCTACTAAATCTATTTTATATTGGTCAATATGTCCCTCTGCGTCTAACACATCTTCATTTATGTGTAATTTAACCACTTCGCAAACAATTAAATTTCCTGCCCCGCCTTCTGCTCCTGTATGAATTACATTAATTACTTTACATTCAAACTGCACAGGCGATTCTGCAACCCTAAATGGTTTTACAACATCCGAAGGTAGCATAGTTAATCCAGCTTTTTCAAACTCATTAACTCCTTTCGGATACATCGTACTACTTAACGACATTTGTTGTACTATATTATAATTCACCACATTAATCACCACTTCTTTTGTTGCCTCTGCATTATCTAATGTATGCTTTGTCGTATTATCTCGTACACTTCGTGCAGGAGAAAATATCATGATTGGCGGATTTGCTCCAAACACGTTAAAAAAGCTAAATGGAGATAAATTTGGATTTCCATTTTCATCTATAGTACTCGCAAATGCGATTGGTCTTGGAGCAACAGCTCCTAATAAATATGCATGTAATTTACCTGTTGAAATTTCTTTCGGATTAATTGATAACATTCTATTTTGATTTTTGCATTGTAAATATACTACGCTTTTGCAAATTAAGTTATAGTACAGAATAGTTTATATTTGACAAATGAGTTTTTGGAGTAATACTTTTTGGTTCAAACGAATTGCAATTTTGATTTCTTTCATTATTGTATCCTTAATCTTATGGAATACCTACATTTTCTTTCAACGTTTTAAACAAGATGAACGTGCTAAAATGGAACTCTTTGCTACTGCTTTAAAAGAATTTGAAACCAATAAAGATTTAAACGCTAGCTTTAATTTAGAGAACAAAGTTTTTGAAAACATTACCAATATCCCTTTAATTTTAACAGATGCTGAAGGAAATATTTTAGATGCTCAAAATTTAGACAGTCTCAAATCTTTAAAAAAAGAATATTTAAAAAAGCAATTGGTTTTAATGAAGGATCAAAATCCTCCTATTGAAATCAACTATTTAGAAAACAAAAAGCAGTTTATTTACTATCGCAACTCAGACTTATTATACAAACTCACCTATTATCCACTCGCTTTACTACTTATTTTAGGTCTATTTTTAACCGTAGTTTACCTATTTTTTAACACCAATAAGGTTGCCGAACAAAATAAGTTATGGACAGGAATGGCTAAAGAAACTGCACATCAAATAGGAACTCCATTATCTTCTCTTTTAGGTTGGATTGCTATTTTACGTATAGAAAATGTAAGTGAAAATTATGTAGATGAAATTGAAAAAGATGTTAAACGATTAAATGTTATAGCAAATCGTTTTTCTAAAATTGGCTCCTTACCCGAGTTGAAAAAACAAGATATTGTAGCGATTACAAAAACTGCTTTTGACTATTTAGAATCTCGTAGTTCGAAACAAATTTCTTTTTCGTTTTCAACTAATAAAGATAAAATTAACGTGAACTTAAACAATGAATTATTTGGTTGGGTAATCGAGAATCTAATTAAAAATGCCATTGATGCCATGAAAGGAAAAGGATCGGTAAGTTTATCTATAAAAGAAATTGATAAAAAAGTAAAAATTACCGTTTCAGATACTGGGAAAGGAATTCCAAAATCTCAATTCAAACAAGTATTTAAACCTGGTTTTACCACCAAAAAACGCGGTTGGGGATTGGGTTTGTCTCTCTCTAAGCGCATCATTAAAGATTACCACAAAGGAAAAATATTTGTACAAAAATCAGAAATTGGAAAAGGAACTAGTTTTGAGATTTTGCTAGATAAAATTAGCTGATATTTTCTCTGCCAACGCTACAAACTCTTCCTTCGATAATTTTACTTTCTCAACAAACTGAATATCTGCCATTTTATTTAAAGGGATTAAATGCACATGTACATGTGGCACTTCTAACCCAATTACACTCATTCCTACACGCTTACAAGCAATTGTTTTTTCTATCGCTTTAGCCACACGGTAAGAGAAAGACATTAATCCATCATACTCTTCTTTAGATAAATCAAAAATTTTGTTTTCTTCGCGCTTGGGAATTACCAACGTATGTCCTTTTGCATTCGGGTTTACATCTAAAAAAGCTAAATAATTATCATCTTCCGCTACTTTATACGACGGAATTTCTCCATTTACTATTTTGGTAAAAATACTTGCCATGGTTTCGAGTTTTATTGAGTAAAAGTAAATAAAAAACGCGTTGCTATAGCAACGCGAGTTAAGTTATTCTGTCATTGCGAATAAAATGAAGCAATCTGTTAATCGAAAAGATTACTTCGTCATTCTTCCTCTTAATAACATTATCTAGAAATCTCCAAAATCTCAAACTTCATAATTCCATTAGGAACTTGAATTTCTGCAATCTCTCCTACTTTTTTACCTAATAAACCTTTACCAATCGGAGAATTTACTGAGAGTTTACCGTTACGTACATCACTCTCACTATCAGCTACTAATGTATATGTAAAATCCATTCCATTTGTCATGTTTTTCAACTTTACAATCGAATGAATTAAGATTTTTGATGTATCTAACTGGCTTTCATCAATAATACGAGCATTGGCTACTACATTCTTTAATTTTGCAATTTTGGTTTCCAATAATGATTGCTCTTCTTTAGCAGCATGGTATTCAGCATTTTCACTTAAATCTCCTTTATCTCGCGCGTCTGCAATTTCTTGAGATACACGCGGTCTTTCAACTTGCTCTAACTGCGCAAGCTCATCTTTTAGTTTTTTTAACCCTTCTTCTGTGTAATATGATACGTTACTCATAACTTTTAAAATTTAAAAATCTCAAACCATACGGAATGAGATCGAATAACAAATGTACAAAATATTTGTAAATTCGCTTCGTTACTTATACACAAGATACTCTTAACCATGAAAAAAATCCTTTTTATTTTTAGTTGTTTTTTACTAATGAACTGCGGAAGTGAAACTGTAGTAAATAATTGTTTTTTAGGGATCTCAATAAATGAAACTATAAATTTGAGCAATCCTGAATTTATCGATTTACAAGTTCCT
This sequence comes from Tenacibaculum adriaticum, assembly GCF_008124875.1. Classification (GTDB taxonomy): domain Bacteria; phylum Bacteroidota; class Bacteroidia; order Flavobacteriales; family Flavobacteriaceae; genus Polaribacter; species Polaribacter adriaticus. The sequence continues at coordinate 64,120 of NZ_VNIA01000003.1, read as the reverse complement.
GGAAGTCATGCTACAACTGTATTACAAGGAAGAAATATTATTATTATTCGTAGAACTTCATCAGAATATAAAGTATTCGATTTACAATGCCCAGAAGGAGAATGTTCATCACCAATGACTTTTGATGGTTTAAAATTAATATGTTCTTGTGATCAAAAAGAATATAATTCGTTAAACGGATCCCCAATTGATGGAGAAGGTTGTTTCGCGTTAGAATACAATGTATTACACACAAGCTCAAGTACACTTCAAATTACTCGATAAAATCATATTTACAACCAATAAGATTGTTATTTTTGTGCTAACAACACAAACAATACAACGTGAAAAATTATTTTTCTTCGGATTTTAAACTAGGCGTTTTAGGTGGCGGACAATTAGGAAGAATGCTCCTCGCCGAAACTCAGAAATTCGATATTTACACTGCTATTCTAGATAGTTCTAAAGATGCTCCTTGTGCTCAAATTTGCAACGAATTTCATATTGGCGATTTATTAAATTTTGATGATGTATACAATTTTGGTAAAAAAGTAGATTTACTTACCATTGAAATTGAAAACGTAAACATTGATGCTTTAGATAAATTAGAAGACGAAGGATTAACTATTTATCCCAAACCTGCTACGTTAAGAATCATTCAAAGTAAAGCACGTCAAAAAAACTTTTATGTAGATAATACTATTCCTACAGCCGATTTTTTACATTATGCTTATCTCGAAGAATTAAAACATTCCTACCAAAACAATATTGTCGACTTTCCTTTTGTTTGGAAATCTGCTCGTTTTGGTTACGACGGAACAGGGGTGAAAATCGTTCGAACTTTTGAAGACTTACAATCACTACCTGAAGGAGAATGTATTACCGAAAAACTAATTCCATTTAAAAATGAATTAGCGGTAATTGTTGCGAGAAATGCGAGTGGTGAAACCAAAACCTATCCAGTAGTAGAAATGGAATTTCACCCAGAAGCAAATCAAGTAGAATATGTGATTTGCCCTGCCAGAATTGATCAAAAAGTAGCTCAAAAAGCACAAGAAATTGCTTTAAAAGTTGCAGATGCTTTTGATTTCGTCGGTTTATTAGCTGTAGAAATGTTTCAAACACAAGAGGATAAAATCTTAGTAAATGAAGTAGCTCCGAGAACGCATAATTCTGGTCATTATAGTATTGAAGCTAGTTATACCAGTCAATTTGAACAACACTTACGCAGCATTTTAAACCTTCCATTAGGAAAAACCGAAAGCAAAGTTGCCGGAATTATGGTAAATTTGGTTGGAGAAGAAGGTTTTACTGGCGATGTTGTATATGAAAATATTGAAGAAATAATGAAAATTGATGGTGTTACCCCTCACATCTACGGAAAAAAACAAACAAAACCTTTTCGTAAAATGGGTCATGTAACCATTGTTCACGAAAATATAAGTACAGCAAGAGAGATCGCGCAAAAAGTAAAAGAAACCGTTAAAGTAATTAGTAAATAAACTATGGTAGGAATAATAATGGGAAGTGACTCTGATCTTCCAATCATGCAAGAAGCGATTGATATTTTAGAAAGTTTTGATATTCAACTCGAAGTTGATATTGTTTCAGCACACAGAACTCCTGAAAAATTATTTGATTACGCTAACAACGCACATAAAAGAGGCATTCAGGTAATTATTGCCGGTGCTGGTGGTGCAGCTCATTTACCAGGAATGGTAGCTTCTATGAGTCCATTGCCTGTAATTGGGGTTCCTGTAAAGAGCAGAAATTCTATTGATGGTTGGGATTCTGTATTGTCTATTTTACAAATGCCAGGTGGTGTTCCTGTTGCCACAGTTGCTTTAGACGGAGCTAAAAATGCAGGTATATTAGCAGCGCAAATTATTGGAGCTTCTGATAAATGCGTGTTAGATAAAATAATAGCCTACAAAGAAGGGTTAAAACTGAAGGTTGAAAAGGCTTCAGAGGGTGTGAAAAATAATTTTCGAAGCAGATAGACTCGAACAAAAAATTAACTCATTATCAAATTTTTAAATTGAATATGAATCCGTTATTACAAGATTTTAATACCGCTCCTTTTTCAGAGATTAAGGAAGAGCACTATAAACCAGCAATTAAAGAAGCTATCGAATTAGCGAAAAAAGAAATAAATGCAATTGTTTCAAACCCTGAAACGACAACATTCGAAAATACAATTGTTGCATTAGATCACGCTGGGGAAAAATTAGCGAGAATCACCAGTATTTTTTTCAATTTAAATTCTGCAGAAACCAATAAAGAAATCCAATCTATCGCAAAAGATATTTCTCCTTGGTTAAGTGAATTTAAAAATGATATAACACTGAACAAAGAATTGTTCGAAAAAGTGAAGTCAGTTTATCAACAAAAAGACAATCTAGATTTATCACCAGAACAAGCAATGTTATTGGATCAAAACTACAAAAGTTTTTCACGAAACGGTGCTAATTTATCCGAAGAGAAAAAATCTGAATTACGTAAAATTGATACTGAGTTAGCCAAATTATCATTGCAATTTGGAGAGCATGTGTTGGCTGAAACCAACAACTTTGAAATGTTATTGACTGATGAAAAAGATTTGGATGGTTTACCAGAAAACACCAAAGAAGCTGCAAAAGAATTAGCAAAACAAAAAGGTAAAGAAGGTTGGTTATTTACATTAGACTATCCAAGTTACATTCCGTTTATGACGTATGCCAGTAATCGAGAGTTACGTAAAAAATTATCGATTGCTTTTGGGAAAAAAGGGTTTCAACAAAACGAATTCAATAACGAGCAAATTGTTTTAGATATTGTAAATCTTCGTTACAAAAGAGCGCAATTATTAGGTTACAAATCGCATGCTGATTTTGTTTTAGAAGAGCGAATGGCGGAAACTCCTGAAAAGGTGTTAGAATTTTCTAATAATTTATTAGCCAAGGCCAAACCTGCTGCCGAACGTGAATTTAAGAATTTAGAAAGTTATGCAAAGAAATTAGATAATATCGATCAGTTGCAAAAATGGGACGGTGCTTATTATTCTGAAAAATTAAAGAAAGAGTTATTTAATTTAGATCAGGAGTTATTAAAGCCATATTTCAAACTAGAAAATGTAATTGACGGAGTATTTGAGGTTTCTAGTAGATTGTTTGACTTGAAATTTAAAGAGATTTCAAATATTGATAAATACCACGAAGAAGTAAAAACCTATAGTGTAACCGACAAAAATGGGAATTTTGTATCGTATTTCTATGCAGATTTTCATCCGAGAGAAGGAAAACGTAACGGTGCGTGGATGACATCTTATAAGCCCCAACAAATTAAAGATGGTGAAAACGATCGTCCGCACGTTTCTATCGTTTGTAATTTTACCAAGTCTACCAAAACTAAGCCTTCACTATTAACGTTTAATGAAGTTACCACCCTATTCCACGAATTTGGTCATGCTTTACACGGAATGCTCGCCAACACTACCTATCAAAGTCTATCAGGAACTTCTGTGTATTGGGATTTTGTAGAGTTACCAAGTCAGGTTTTAGAGAATTGGTGTTACGAAAAAGAAGCATTAGAGTTGTTTGCTAAACATTACGAAACTGGAGAAACAATTCCGATAGAATATATTGAAAAGATTAAAGAGTCAGCTAATTTCCATGAGGGAATGCAAACTTTACGCCAGTTAAGTTTTGGTTTATTAGACATGTCTTGGCATGGTGGGAATCCCACAGATATTAAAAATGTAAAAGAGTTTGAAACCAAAGCTTTTGCTAACACACAATTATATCCTGATGTTGCAGAAAATTGTATGAGTACAGCATTTTCTCATATTTTTCAAGGAGGATATTCTGCAGGATATTACTCATACAAATGGGCAGAAGTTTTAGATGCTGATGCTTTTGAATACTTTCAAGAAGAAGGAATTTTCAACAAAGAAGTTGCCACTAAATTTAAAGAGAACGTCTTATCAAAAGGTGGGACTGAAGAACCTATGGAACTTTATAAACGTTTTAGAGGAAGAGAACCAAAACCAGATGCGCTATTAAAACGTGCTGGGTTGATATAAATACGAAATGCTTTCTTTATAGGAAGCATTTTTTTGTTAACATTAACTTTTAATATTCTTTTAAAACCATTTTTGTAGTTATTTTTAACCAAAATCAATTGAAAATGAAAGTCTATTTTTTTATTCCCCTTTTCTTGTTTTCTTTCGGAAAAATAATTGCTCAAACTAATATTAAAGGAAAAATAATTTCTGCCAAAAGTGAAATTCTAGAGGGGGCTTCCGTATTTTTAAACAATACTACATTCGGAACTATTTCTGATGAAAAAGGTGAGTTTCAATTGAAAATTAAAGAAGGAAATTACGTTTTAGTGGTTTCTTATCTTGGATTCAAAACCCAACAGATTAAAATAAATACCAGTGAAAAAAGCAAGTTTTTAGTTATTAAATTACTTCCAGAAACTAATCTTTTAAATGAAGTAGTCATTGAAAAAACAAAATATGACGAGGATTGGAAATACAATTTATCTCGTTTTAAACAAGCTTTTTTAGGAAGATCAAAATTAGCGAATGATTGTATTATTTTAAATGAAAAAACACTTCATTTTAATTATAATTTCAAAACTCAAGCATTAACGGCAACTACAAAAGAACCTTTAAAGATAAAACATAAAAGCTTGGGCTATTTAATAACCTACGATCTCCTTGATTTTACACTCGTCCAAAATAAATTGTTTTTTAGTGGCTATGCTAGATATGAAAACCTAAAAAAATCAATCAAAAGCAAATGGAAGAAAAATAGATTAGAAGCTTACAACGGTTCTCAAATGCACTTTTTACGTAGTTTAAGAAATAAAAGCTTAAAAGATGATGGATTCATTGTAAATCAATTTAAACGAGTCTTAAATCCTGACAGACCATCCAATGAAAAAATAAAATTGGCTCGTGAATTGATTCAATTACACAATTATAATACCCCTATAGACCTCTCTAAAAACATATCGCTTCCTATAACACCATTAGATAGCGCCATCGTTATTATTCAAAAAAGTAATGCGCCGAAATATCGTGACTATTTGTATAAAACTAATGTTGAATATAAAGAGATGATGAAATCTCAAGGAAAAAACCTTTTATTAGACTTTGAAAATCATCTTTCTGTTATTTACACCAAAGAACCTGAAGAAAATAATTATTTAGTAGGTATGTTCGGAAAGCATAAAAAGGCCACAGGAGTACAAACATCAAATATTGTATTAATTAATGGAAAAGTAGTTATTGACGAATCAGGAGTACCAGCAAAACCAAACTCATTATTCAACGAAGGTTATTGGGGTTTTGAATCCTTTGCTAATATGCTTCCTTTGGATTATCAACCAGTTAAAAATTAACTTTTATTCTTCTCTTCAATCCACTTACTCATATATTTTGTAGCTTGTAATGTTTGATGTTGTAACAAACTACCGAGGAAGTTTTGTTTTCTATGTTCAGTTAGGTTTTGTTGTGTTGATTCAATTCTTTTAATAAAAGTTTTCCCTAATCTTTCTTTATCGTATAGTTTATTAATAATCTCTATCCCATTTTTTTGAGAGTTTACCCAAAGCGTTTTATTAGAATATAATTCAACAGCTTTTGCTGCAAACTCATTATAATTATCTTCAACTACTCCATTCCAGGGAAAGTCGTAATGCATTCCTTCAGAACCAATAGATGTCGTTATACTTGGAGTTCCACAAATCATGGCTTCGGTAAGTTTCCCTTTGATACCTGCACCAAATTGTAGTGGTGCTATTACCACTTTTGCTTTTCGAATAACTTCCTCTATATTTTCAACAAATCCTTTTACTATAAATCCTTCTTTTTCATTTTGTAACTGATTAATTTGCTGCGTTGCATAAGCTCCGTAAATATGAACTTCAATTTTGGGAAGTTGTTTTCGAATCAATTTCCATATCAGCTTTAACTGTAAAACAGCATCTACATTGGGAGCATGAAGAAAGTTTCCTACAAATACAAAATGTTCTCGATCTTCAAACGGAAGCCAATTTTTTGTTTGCTTATCATCAATTTTATTTAATAAAAAAGGAAGATGTAACAACAGGCTTTCATCAACTTTAAACAAATTTTTGAGTAAATCCATTTCAAAAGATGAGATAATTAAACTTACATCACAACGTAAAATTGAAGCTATTTCTCGTTTAGTAATATCGGAAGCCAACAAATTATCGACTTTAAAATCTAATCCTTTTTTAAGCTTATCTTGTCTTGTTTTTCTCAGAGAATGTAAATCCTCTGTATCTAAAATCCGAATAGCCTGTGGACAATTTTCAGCAACACGCCAACCGAATTGTTCTTCCATCATAAAACGATCAAAAACAACCAGATTTGGCTGTAATTCTTTTATAAAATCGTCAAAAGAAGAAGAATTCAATTCAATAGCGACTTCATCTATATTTAACAAAATTAAATCAAGTGAATTTTTAGTTTTTTGAGCTGGTGAAGCAAAGGTTATCTTATAGCCATTTTTTAAAAACAACTCAATAAGTTGGAACATTCTATTACCTGCTCCAGTTGTTTTTTCTAGCCAAACATACCCAATTATTAAAACCTGTTGTGTCAATTACTCTTTTTCTAATTGCTTCTTATAATCTGATTGCGCTTGTTTAGCCCAAAGAACTACTTTTTGTATTTCTTCATCACTTAATCTTGCATCTGTGTGTGTCCAAGTGTACGAACCTAATGGCATATGTCTTTTTTCAACCTCTTCATACACTTCTTCCATTTTATGTTCTTTTCTTTTTAAAGAATAGTTTGCCCACTCAGAAAAATTCAATTCTTCTTTCCCTTCATCAATATGATGGGTCATCCAAAAATTAATAGGTGTTATTTTACTATACCATGGGTAACGAGTTGTATTACTATGGCAATCAAAACATGCTGTTTTTAAAATTTTATGAACCTCTTCACTGGGTTTCGTTTCATTTATAAACAAGGTCAACGAACTTAACTCACCATTATTTTCCTTTGGAGAAAAAAACTGTGCCAACACTATAGCAGCCAATAAAATAAAACCTATTTTTTTTAAGAGTTTCATACATGTAAATTTTAAGAGCTTAAAGATAGCAATTCTCATGAATACTACCTTTTATTCGTAAATAATTGTACTTTTGTAATACAAAAATTAAATTGACTTGTGAAACCGAGAGGTTCCATGAAACTTAATAAAATAAATCAAAATTCATGAAATACGATATCGTAGTTATTGGTTCTGGTCCTGGTGGTTATATTGGTGCTATTAGAGCCGCACAATTAGGCAAAAAAGTTGCCATTATTGAAAAATATTCAACCTTAGGAGGAACATGTTTAAACGTTGGATGTATTCCATCAAAAGCTTTATTAGACAGTTCTCATCACTATTATGATGCAGTGCACTATTTTGAAGAGCATGGAATTTCGGTTGAAAACCCTTCCTTTGACTTTGGAAAAATGGTTGACCGTAAGGCTAAAGTAGTAGAGCAAACTACTGGAGGTATCAATTTTTTAATGGATAAAAACAATATTGATGTTTACGAAGGTTTAGGCTCTTTTGAAGATGCTACGCATGTAAAAATCACTAAAAAAGACGGATCTTCTGAAGTAATTGAAGGTACTAATATTATTATTGCCACAGGTTCTAAACCATCTACTTTACCTTTTATTTCTATCGATAAAGAGCGTGTAATTACATCAACTGAAGCGTTAACACTAAAGGAAGTACCAAAACATTTATTAGTAATAGGTGGTGGTGTTATCGGATTAGAATTAGGTTCTGTATACAAGCGTTTAGGTGCAGAAGTTACTGTAATTGAATATGCCTCTAGTATTACTCCAAATATGGATGCTGATGTTTCTAAAGAACTTCAAAAAGTACTAAAGAAACAAGGAATGAAGTTTAACGTAAGTCATGGAGTTACGGCTGTTGAACGTAAAGGAAATGAAGTTGTTGTAAAAGCTAAGAATAAAAAAGGAGAAGAAGTTGAGTTTACAGGAGACTATTGTTTGGTTGCTGTAGGTCGTCGCCCTTATACAGATGGTTTAGCTTTAGATAAAGCCGGTGTTAAAGCAACAGAACGTGGCCAAATAGAAGTTAATGATCATTTACAAACAAACGTTTCTAATATTTATGCAATTGGAGATGTTGTTCGTGGTGCTATGTTAGCTCATAAAGCAGAAGAAGAAGGTGTAGTTGTTGCTGAATATTTAGCTGGACAAAAACCTCATATTGATTATAATTTAATTCCAGGTATTGTTTACACATGGCCTGAAGTTGCTGCTGTTGGTAAAACAGAACAAGAATTAAAAGATGCTAATGTTGAGTATAAAGCAGGGAAATTCCCAATGCGTGCTTTAGGACGTTCTAGAGCTAGTGGGGATTTAGATGGGTTTGTAAAAGTATTAGCTGATAAAAATACGGATGAAATTTTAGGTGTTCATATGGTTGGAGCTCGTGTAGCCGACTTAATTATGGAAATGGCCGTTGCAATGGAATTTAGAGCTTCTGCAGAAGATATTGCTCGTATTTGTCATGGTCACCCAACGTATTCAGAAGCTATCAAAGAAGCTGCTAAAACAGCTTGGGATGGAATGCCTTTGAATAGCTAGAATGTGAATATTTTTATTATATAAAACAAATTAAAAAGCGACTCGAATGAGTCGCTTTTTAATTATACCTAATCTTATTAAATGAGTTTTCTATTAACTTTTTTATCAAATTACTACACGAGTTTTCTAAATATATTTTGCATATATTATTTAAAAAAAAATTAGTTTTAGCAGAAGAAGACTCTTTATCTAAATTATCTGACAGTACATTCTGCCAAGTTTTAAGTAATACATTAACTATTTCTCTGTTTTTCTGCTTACATATGTTAAGTTGATAGCTAGTACTCTTCGAATAACTTGAAAATATCATGGGCATATCAATTAACCTATTAAAAACTGTTGAAGCTCTTTCTTTTAATTCTGAATTAGAATTTATAGAAATTATTCTAAAATCTTCTTTCTTCCTTTGTTTTTTAGAAAGTATCATTAAAAAACTATTTATTATAATTTCTAAACAATTATAAGAGGATAAATAATAAACCTCTAAACCTAGATTAGTATTAAGTAACAAAACATCTTTCTTAATAACCTCTTTTAAAAATAATTGTAAAACCTCTACTTCTTTATGTGAAATAAGGAGTTCCTTTTTATAATTTTTACTATAAATAAAAACAGCTTTCATCAATAATTACAAATCTTTACAAATTAAAAATATAATAAATTTTTACTAGTTAATTTATTGATATTTAAAAAATAATAATATTTTATTGCAATATTGTAATTTTTATTTATTAAAAAAACAAATTTATATCGATAAAATTTATTAAAACATTCTCTGGATCTATTTTAAAATATGGAATAAAAAAAGCCGAACAAATGTTCGGCTTTTAATTTTTTTATAGAGTTAATTATTGAATTCCGTAAAAAGAACTCATATAATCTTCAACATTTGAAGCTTTTTTAATAGCTTCATACATCTTAAATGACTGATTTTTTCTTTGAGTTGCTAAACGATCTCTATAAGTATCGTAGTTTGGTAACGCTGTTGGTAATTCTTTACCTGTAACTACAAATGCATATACACCTCTATCTCCTACAATAGCTTTGTATAACTCATTATTTTTTGCGTTTAGCATTGCACCTACTATCTTTGGTTCATAACCAATACCAGAAATAGTTGGAGATTTTAAATTAACATCTGTTGCCTTTTTAATAACCTGGCTTGTAGTTTTTGCTACATCAGCTAAAGTAGCTCCACTAAATTTATCTTTGATAATTTCAGCTTTCTTTTTATTCATTAAAATAGGGCGTACTTTAGAAATTGCCTTATCTACTGGCATTAATCCTTTTTCTGTTTTTCCTGTTAAAGTAACTACTACATAACCTCCATCAACATCAAAGCGTTTAAAACTTTCTACTTCAGAATCCTTTTCAAAAGCCCAAGTAATTATTTGTCTTTCGTTACCTAAACCTGGTACATTTTCATCTAGAGCTTTCATTCCAACTGCAGGTAAAGAAGATAATTGCTTTTCTTTAACAGCTTCATCAAAAGCTTTTCCTTTAGAAAGCTCTAAAGCAAAAGTTTCTGCATTTTGAAAAATAGTATTTTCTGTCGTTTCTGATGCTTCAATTTTACGAGCAAAAGTGGCTAATTTTACTGCATCTTGAGGATTTTTTTGATCTTCAATCTTAATAATATGGAAACCAAATTGAGTTTTTACAACTCCAACATCTCCTTTTACGTTTCCGAAGCAGTAGTCTCTAAACTCAGGAACCATTGTATTATAAGTAAACCAACCTAACTCTCCTCCTTTATCAGCATTCGATTTATCTACAGATAATTCTTTAGCTAAATCAGCAAATTTAGAAGGACTACTTTTTACTACAGCTAATAAACTATCCGCTGTATTTTTAACCTGTTCTTCTGTTTGAGTAGTTTCTGCTGTTGCAGAACGAGAACCAGTAAACGGAATTAAAATATGACTTGCTTTTACAGAATCTGGAACATTAGTTACTTCTGTAATTTTAGAAATTTTAAAGAATCCGTTTTCTTTGTATGGCCCAAAAACATCTCCTTTACTACCTTTAAATATATCTTCAGCAATTGCTTGTGGTACTTGTACTTTGAATTGTAAGTTTTCATTTAAAGGTAAATCTGAATTATTATCATTTAAAAAAGTTTTATAATCAGTAGTGTTTTTTAACCCTTTAATAATAACATTCCCTTTTGATACCGAACTATATTCTTCTCTGTCATTTAAAAGTTTTACAACTTCAGCTTTAACTGCTTCTTCATCTTGATTAGTTGGAACAACATCAAATTTTACAAATTTAATATCTCTTGAAGCTTCAACTTTAAATTCTGCTTCATGATTATCAATATAACTTTGAACTTCACTTTTTTTAATGGTAATTAAAGAATCTGCAACGGAAGTATAAGGAACATAAACAAAATCTGCACTTACTTTAGTGTTTTCGGTTAAATATTGAGCTTCTCCTTCTTTTAAAGAGGCTCCTAAACCTGCTCCTACTAAATTATCGTATGTCGTTTTCTGTAAATTATCTTTTAAAGAAGTCATGTAATTTTGCCATGCATTCCACTCAGTAGAGTTATCAGCTTTAATGGTTGCTAAATGCTCTTTTAATTTATCTTTATCAAAAATTCCTGAAGTTTGAAATCTTGGGTCTCCTTGAACAGTAGGCGCTTCATATAAAGCATTCATTATATCTGCTTCACCAACTGTAATTCCTGCTTGCTCTAATTGATTTTCATAAATTTTTTGTCTTAACAAGTTATTCCAAACCGTTTTAGCAGCTTGCATTTCAGAAACTCTATTCCCTGTTTGGGTTTTATAACTTTCTAATGCTTCAGCAAATTCTTGACGAGAAATTGGGTCTCCATTCACTTCTCCTACTTCATTTATTTTACTTGAACTAAAGAAGTCTGATAATTTAGATGGATCTAAAACAAAAGCAAATAATGCTAAACCTATTATAACTATTAAGAACAAAGAGCGTTCTCTAATTTTCGATAAAATTGCCATACGTCATTTATTTAATTACAGTGTGCGAAAATACAATTTCACATTTAATAATGCAACGTTTTTTTGGCTGTTTTAAAGGATGTTTACTTCAATCGAAGTATAATTGAAATATAGATGATTTCTAGCCTTCTTTATTTAGAACTTTGAAATAAATATCATCTATTTTGGTGGAGCTAGCTTTTATAATTTTAATTTGAAAATTTTCTACTTCGACCTCTTCATCTTGCTCAGGTATATTCTCTGTATGGTTGATAATGAAACCTCCTAAAGTTTCATAGGCTTCTTCTTTAGGAATGTTTAGATTATATTCTTCATTTAAATAATCTACTTCTAATCTTGCAGAAAAATTAAACTCATTATCTGATATTTTTTCTTCTAATAATTCTTGGCTATCATGCTCATCTTCAATTTCTCCAAACAATTCTTCTATAATATCTTCAACAGTTATAATACCCGATGTCCCTCCATATTCATCAACTACTACCGCAATACTTTTTCTTTTTTTTATTAAAAGGTTAAGTACATCGTTTATGATCATAGATTCTGGCACTATTTCTACAGGTAATAAAATAGACTTAATTGTTTTTGGCTTTTTAAAAAGCTCAAAGGCATTTACATAACCAATAATGTCGTCTAAAGAACTTTTGTATACTAAAACTTTAGACAACCCTGTATCTATAAATGTATTTCTTAAAACAGGTACTGTTTGATGCATATCTACCGCTACAATTTCTGTTCGAGGCACCATAATTTCTCGAGCTTTTACTTTGTGGAATTCTAATGCATTTTGGAATATTTGAATTTCAGAATCCCTTTTTTCATCATCATTTCCCGTTTCTAACTGCTCTGAAATATAATTACCTAGTTCTTCTTTACTAAATTCCGTTTGTGCTTCATCTTCTGCTGTTTTAAAAAGAACATGCAAACAAAAATCAGAAATTTTAGTAATAAATTCAGTAATAAAATAAAACAACAAAAAGAAAATATACGCTGGAAATGCTAAGATTTTTAAAGTTTCATTCGCATAAATTCTAAAAATAGCTTTAGGTAAAAACTCTGCAGTAACCAAAATAATTATAGTTGAAATTAGTGTTTGCAAGAGCAATTGTAAATCTCCTAATAAATAATTAATGAATGAGTAATTCGAAGGTAAAAAAGTTTGAAACCAGTTCATTAACAATTCCCCCATAAAATAACTGTAAACTACCAGTGCGATGTTATTACCAACCAACATGGTAGTGATAAACTTCGATGATTTTTCGGTTATTCTAGATAATATTTTGGGCAGAAAACCGTCTCGTTTTTTCTCTAACTCTATATGAAGTTTATTCGCAGAAACAAATGCAATTTCCATTCCTGAAAAAAAAGCTGAAAATAAGATTGATAAAAAAATAATTATCAGTTCGGTACTCATTAATTTTGTTTGTTTCTTTCTTCTATTTTTCTTCTAAAATTACGTTTAAAGAAGAAAATTAACGTGATAAAGATAGCAAATCCGAACATAATAAATGATTGTTCTCGATTGGAATTCCAATTTAAAATCCCTTCAACTAAAAAAATTACACCTATCACCAAATATCCGTATTGAAAAATACTCCAAAGTTTATTCATTATAATTCTTTTTGATTAGCTTGTAAGTTACCCGTAATATCTTTAGCAATCCACTTAGTTAGGTCTTGTTTCGCCTCGAAACCAAAACCATTTATGGTATCTCTAGGCGTGGTTAATCTGAAACCATCTTCAGTAAAAAAATAAGCTTCTTTTTGATCCCAAAATAATTGATTGGTTTCTAACTTAACCTTATCAGTATGATTAATTATCACTACATTACCTTTTATTTCAGAAACCGATGTTTTAGTATAAGAAAGTGCATAATTACCTGTTACAGTGGTAGAGTCTTTACCGTTTTTATCTATCATCACAATTTTTACTCCCTCAGGAAACTCATTATAAGGATGTTCTTTTCTATTAGAAAAATCGTATAAAAGTGACGTTATTAACTTTGATGTTATACGTCCTGAATCTTTGTAAACATGGTAGGTATTTTTTGCGATTCCTATAGGCATGTTTTTATCTGCTAAAAAATCACGTACCTGAAGTGTATTATTAGTACAAGAAAAAAACATTGCCACCAAACAAATGGTAGCAATGCTATTATATATATTTCTTGATTTTATTTTCATTTAAAATGACGACTATGGTATACGTACCGTTTCACCAATCCAACAACCTACTCTATGAGAACTTCCAGAAGAAACTCCTTGAGTAAAGATTAATTTCTTTGAAGGAATATTTCCTCTATAACTTGTAATGTATCTTCCCGCTCCACAACCTGGATCTACTTGTTGTGCTTTTAAAGCTTTATTTAAAGCAGCAACATATACCATTCTTTTTTCAAATTCATTGTTTCCACAAGAGTTAGCACTATTAGCATATAAACTAGCTATGTATAAATAGGCTTTACCTAAATTAGGATTGTATTTTAAAGCTTCGTAAGCTAATGCTCTCGCTCTACTTCCTCCTGTACCTTGGGCTTCTCTTAATTTTAATTTAGCCTTAACATTTGTATCTGTTTCTAAATCAAATGCCTTTTTTCTCATTTTATTTGCCCCACTAGAATCTCCATTCTTTTCTAATACACTTGCTAAAAAGTTATATGCATCTGAAGATTGAGTAACATGCGCATAAGCAGTTGCTAACTTTTCAAATAAAGGATCTGTTTGACAACCTTTATTATACATTCTAGATACGGCTCTTTTTAACCATACACCATCTGTTTTATTAGCTTCAAAATCTCTGGAATAGATTGGTATTAATCTTTCACAAGTGGCAATTTCAGAAATAATATTATCTAAACCACCTTCTACTTGACCTAGAGCTTCAGAATTAATAGTATACGCTCTTAACCTTCTTTTCTCTTTTGCATCAAGTGTACTGGTTGTGTCTTTAGCTTGCAAAACAGCAATCTTTTTAGTATAATCATCTAACTTTTCTCCAACAGATTCCATTACATCATCATACGTGTCGAAAACTTTTTGTGGGTCTGTGTCTTTATATCTATCTGTTACACCTTGAAAATATCTATAGATGTTTTTAACTCCCATATCTTTTGGTGAGTCCTTATATGCTTTTTCTAAAATCTGAAAAACCTCTTCGTCTGAACCTAAATTATGTTCAATTAAATAATCTGCATAATCACTATGTGCTTTAGCTGCATCTTTATCTGGAAAATTAGCAATCCTTGCTTCGTAAATTCTTTTTACTAATGCATGATCCTTTGTTTTTTCCGCTACAGTTGCTCCATATTTATAAATGTTCACTGATAAGGTAGAACAATTTTGCAATAAGTATTCTAGATCTGGTTTTGCTTCAGCATATTTTTTAGTTGTAACACTTCCTTTAAAAAGGTTATACTTTGTTAAACATTCTTGGCTCGCTTGTGCTTTTACTTCATTTACAGCTACAAACAAAAACAATCCTGTTAGTAAATACGTAACTTTTTTCATTATTTATCAGTTTATTCGTTAATCTATTTCTCTTTTTTGAAACCAATTTAGACTGTTCAAAGATAAACTTAATCTAACATTGAAATAATTTTCTTTAATTAAATTATTGTTAGTTGTTCCTTTTTGACCGTACTCTAAACCTAAGTTCAAACTTGATATTTGCCTTGGCAGTGGTAACCCTAAACCAACATTTATGCCAAAATCATTTATCGAAGTAAAATTATTCCCTGTCCCAGTTCCATCAACTAACAACCCAGTTCTTTCCATACGCAAACCTGCACGATAAGTAACTCTATCCCAATAACTTGAAATTGAATTAATCTTTGGGATATAATAACCCCCTATCGAGGTTCTTAATCCATTCTCATATTTATAAGTGCTTTCTTGTTGAAAATTATCTGAAAATGAAAGAGCCTTTTGATATTCAGAATTTACACCCACATACCATTTATTTTCTTTTCCAATACCAAAACCAGCTATTGTTTTTAACGGGTTTGTTATCGTTCTTCTTACAGAATTTAAAAATAAGGTATCTCTAGGTATTTCGACTCCTGAACCACCAAAAGTAAGAGAGTATAATTGTTGATTTCCTCTTTGTATTAAATCATTTGATAATTTAATTGCAATACCCGAACTAAATTCTAATTTGTTCTTTAACTTTATTTTATACTGCGCTCCAATCTTAAATTCACTACCTCTAATAGTAGTTTCTTCTTTATATTTTGTTGCTAAACTTACATTTGCTCTTTGGTTTAAAGTACTGTTATTTGTTTTCCCAAAAATAAACGCTCCTTCTAGACCAACAGAAAATCCATCAAATAAGTACATACCATAACTTGCATACAATCTATTAGTACCACCGTCCCCTGTATACCTAGTTAATTCTATAACATCATTACCATCTAAGGTTTGATTCAATAAAGCATATCCAACAGAAGAAGAAGGCTGTAAACCCGCAATAAAACCAGCTTTATCTCCTATAGGAAATCCTAAAGAGATGTAACTTAGACTTGTTGAGTTACCAGATTGAGTTCTATTCGTTTCTTTTAAATTTAAAAAAGATGTTACCCCTCCTAATGAATACGTAGCAAATCTTAAATCTGCGTTGGCTGCTGGATTCACAAAATTTAAATACTGTGAATCTTTCATAGCAACACCAATACCTCCCATAGATGCTTGCTCCACAGTTTTAGGGGTGAAATTTTCTCCAATCCCGAAAAAAGAATATGGTGATGAATTATTTCTCTGTGCTGATGTTATTACTGAAGTAAATACTAAAATTACAACTAGATATCTCTTAATCATTCGCTCTATTATAAATCAAAATTGTATGTAAACCTTCCAAAACAAAATTTGGATTGGCAAATATGCCATTTTTTAATTGTTTAGCCAAGAAATTTGTATCCCCTCCTGTTAAAACAACTGTTAAATCCCCAAACTCTTCTTTATATTGATTAATAACACCATCAATTTCATTACAAATTCCGTTTACAACTCCAGAATGTATCGAGTTATTTGTGTTATTTCCAATATAACTTTCTGGAGTACTTGCTTCTAATAACGGTAATTTTGCCGTATAATTATGTAACGCATTATAACGCATTTTTATTCCTGGTGATATAGCGCCTCCTAAATATTCGCCTTTTTTATTCACAAAATCAAAAGTTACACAGGTCCCTGCATCAATAATCAATATATTTTTATTCGGATATTTTCTAACACCAGCAGATGCTAATGCTATTCGATCTACTCCTAAAGTTTTTGGAGTGGCATATTTATTTTTAAAAGGAACTTTTGTTTGATGACTTAATTCTACCAAATCTAAAATTTGATGTAATTTTTGCAGTTTAAAATCTGATAATTTCGCTACTGAAGATATAATTGCAGAAGAAATCTTATGATTTGAAATAATTTTTTTGATTTCTGACACAATTTTTGATTTCTCAAAAACAAACAATTCAATTAAACTATCTTTCTCAAAAACAGCGGCTTTCACTCTTGTATTCCCTACATCAATAATTAAATTCATTTGTCCTTTTTAGATGAAAGGCAAATTTACAATAGATTTTTTACAATTTTATTTGGATGGTAAGAAAAAACCGTGTTATATTTGCATCCGCTAACGCGATGGTGCCTTAGCTCAGTTGGTAGAGCAAAGGACTGAAAATCCTTGTGTCCCTGGTTCGATTCCTGGAGGCACCACCATAAAAAACCCGAACTATCATTCGGGTTTTTTGCTTTTAAAATCTTATTTATTTTATCTTAAATCGCATTTCAACCGGCAGATGATCAGATGCTTGATCGAATTCATTCAACACTCTTCCGTCTACATATTCAATTGAATTTTTAGTGTAAAAAATATAATCTATTCGCTCATATAAATCTTTTGTATCAAAAGTGTTCGAAGGATTTTCAAGATTTAATGCCGAACTACCAACATCTTCCATAATAAACATTTTTCGAACAATTGCTTGTTTATCTCTCGCTCTTGAATTAAAATCGCCTAATAAAATAGTTGGATATTCATTTTTGTATTTATTAAACAATTCTAATACATAGTGGAATTGTTTTATTCGTGTAGGCTTATCAAACGCTTCTAAATGTACATTTATTAAAACCACTTCTTTCCCTTCTAAAGTAACTTTTACTACTTGTGCTAAACGTTCTAAATATAAAGCATCTCTATAAAAAGGACTATCAGCCACCCTCTCTAAAACGATACGTTCATAATCTTTTAAAGGGTATTTACTAATGATCGATTGCCCTGAAACTACCTTTCCAAAATGCATGCTTGGGGGCCAATATGGATACGGTAAATAACGTTCATCCCAATTAACTCCCTTAGCCACATAATTGTATCCTAACTTTGCAATTTCCTCTTCTTGATTAACTTCAAACGAACGTGATGCCTTATAATCGATTTCTTGAAAAGCTATAATATCCGGATTTACTTTTTTAATTTCTGTACGCACTTTCTCTAAGTTCTCATCAAATAATTCTTTTGGTTTTGCAATTGCCCGGTTATTGGTCATTCCACTTAAATAGCCAATATTATAAGTAACAATGCTATAAATACTATCTGTATCTGTTGATGTTGGATAATTATACTCTATTAGTTGCGCATATTCTTTTTCATCTAAAGTAGGTGATGATGCCCATACAAAAAACACCGAAAAAGAGATGATTAACAATAATAAAAGTGCGAATAGTAGTTTGATTAGTCGTTTCATTATAATCCTAAAAAAATGTTAAAGTGTTTTTCAAATTTAAACCTTTTTAATACTCAAAAGTCAAAGAGTTGATTATTAATTAGAAATTAAATCGAAAATGAAAAAAATAATAACAATGGTAGTTTTAATGTTAGGAATTACATTAGCTACACAAGCACAAAAAAAGCAAAGAAAAGAAATGGAAAAATTATCAGTTGAACAACAAACTGAGTTAGCGGTTAAAAAAATGACTCTAGAGTTAGATTTAACTTCTAAACAGCAAACTCAAATTAAACCTTTGATAGCAAAAAAAATGGAAGAACGTAAAAACTTTCATGAAAAAAGAAAAGCTTCAAAAGGAGAATTTAAAGAGTTAACTGCAGACCAACGTTTTGAAATGAAAAACAAAATGTTAGACAAGCAAATTGCCTATAAAGCTGAAATGAAAAGTATTTTAAATAATACTCAATATGAAAAGTATGAAAAAATGCAATCGAAAAGAATGCACAAAATGCATAAAAGAGGAGGAAAAAGAAGTCATTTTAAAAGGGATAAACAAATAGAAAAAAATTAGTTTGGTTGATTAGTTTTGATTGAAAACTCGGTTTCTAAAAACGGAATCGAGTTTTTATTTTAATAATGCTTTTAAATTAACTTTAAACGTTTTACCGACAGGAATAAGGTATTCATCTATAAAAATTCGATTGCCTTCAATTGAGTTAATATGATCTTTTGCCACTATAAAAGACTTATGTATTTGAAAAAATTGATTGTTAGACACAGTTTTTAAAAGATCAGAAATTTTTTCTCTAACAGTAATTTCTTCTTGTTTTGTAACAACTTTAGAGTAATTACCAATAGCTTCAATAAATAAAATATCTTTCAGCTTTACCTGAATGTGTTTTTTATTAGATCGTAAAAAAACACCTCCATCATGCTCTTCTTCTAATCTTTGAGTTGCTTCCGATTGTTCTTTATTTTGATCTTGAATTTTATTTATTGCTTTTAAAAAACGCTCAAAACTAAAAGGTTTTAACAGATAATCTACAATATTTAATTCATAACCTTCCAAAGCATATTCTTTATATGCTGTTGTTACAATTACTTTTGGAGGCTTCGATAAAGATTTTAAAAAATCAAATCCTTTTAATTTAGGCATGTTTAAATCTAAAAAAATTAAATCTACCTTATTGTTATTTAAACATTCTAAAGCTTCAATAGCATCATAACAATGTTGTATTAACTGAAAATTAGGTAATAAATCACAATACCTTTTAATTATATCATGAGCCATAGATTCATCATCAATAATTAAGTATTTAATCATTTTTCTTAAGGATTAATGTTGTTTTAAAAACCTTATCATCTGTAGAAAAACTTATTTTATGGCGATTTGGATATACTAACTCTAATCGTCTTTTTAAGTTTTTTAAACCTAAACCATTTTTAGTTTCTATTTCTTCCTCAAAATTATTTTTCACTTCAAAATAGATTTCATTTTTATTCGCTTTAAGACTTAAATAAACAAAAGCGTTATTTCTTAAAGTTTCTACGCCATGTTTAAAAGCATTCTCTACCAAAATGATAAAAAGCAACGGCATTGTCTTTATGCCATCTTCTTCAATAGCTATTTTAAAATCAATATCAATGTTTTTATGGTAGCGCATTTTATGCAACTCAATAAAATTTGTAATAAAGTCAACCTCTTCATTTAGCATAACCTGCTCTTTTTGGCCTTCATAAATACTAAAACGCATCATGTCTGACAATTTAAGAATTAACTCTTTTGCCTTATCTGTATCTTTTTCTATAAGTCCATAAAGATTATTGAGCATATTAAAGAAAAAATGAGGGTTGACTTGCGATTGTAAATGCATCAATTCCGTTTTTACTTTTTCATTTTTTAAGTTGATAATCGTTTTTATTTGTTTTAATATCCAATACACAAATAAACTTACTCCTCCTAAAATCAATAACACATAATACGTACCTAATAAAAAATCGGTCGTAGAATCAAAAGAAATAACTACAGACTCTTTATTTGAGGTTATAATTATATAAGTTATTATCAAGATTGGTATTAATACTGATGATAAACCTATAATAATTAGTGTTTTCTTGTTATTGTTTATCCATTTAATCATGCAACAAAGTTAAAGATAGCTACATACTATACAAGATAAATTGATAAACACCTCTAAAAAAGCATTCAATGTGACTAAAAGTGTGATGAAACCACTTTACAACACACAAGTTATCTTTTATAGGTTAAAAATAGACGTACATCCCAATTAATTTACTCCTCACAAACTCACATTTACATTTGTTACTCAATGATTCTAACAATTAAAACTTAACAAATGAAAAAACGAATTTTACGCTATTTAAAACATATTTTAGGAACTCTTTTATTCCTTTTACTTATAGGAGTTTCAATTGTATTGTTTTTAAACGGAAATGTACATTATTCCGACAATCCAATAAAAAAGGCTTGGAAAAAAGAAGGCCCTTATGTTTTTTATAAAAACGACACTCTTTTAAGTGTTAACTATGTTACTGGAAACAGAAACGATGGTTTTAAAGCAAGCCATAAAAATTACAATATAAACTCTGAATTGAAAATGAATAGTTATTTTAATTTAGATGATTCTACGTTCGACTTTACTATTGATCCAAATATAAAAACTCCTGAAAGTATTTACAACGATGGAGGTAAAATTCTAGCAATATCTGATATTGAAAGTGGTTACAAAACGTTTCGCGATTTTTTAATAAACAACCAAGTAATTAATGAAAATCTAGAATGGACATTCGGTAACGGACACTTAGTTCTTGTTGGTGATTTTGTTGATAGAGGTTTTTCTACAACACAAGTGCTTTGGTTTATTTATAAACTAGAACAAGAAGCTAAAAAATTGGGAGGAAGAGTTCATTTCATCTTAGGTAATCACGAAATAAAAAATCTTCAAGGAAACTATACAAAAGCTTCTTTAAAATATTTTTACGTTGCCTCTATTCTACAAAAACAACAATACGAATTATACAATTCAAAATCTTTTATAGGTAAATGGCTTGCTAGTAAAAACACGTTAGAAATTATAAACGGACACCTTTTTGTACATGGTGGTATTCATCCAGAATTAGCAAACTATAAAACAAATATTAATGAAATTAATCAGATTGTAAGAGGTAATTATCGTCAAGCATATTACCCTAAAAAAGGAGATTCTTTAGAACAGTTATTAATTTCAACAACCAAAGGACCTTCATGGTACAGAGGCTATTTTAATGATGATTTAACAAATGAAGAAATAGATAAGGGATTAAAGTTATTTAATGCTAAAGCCGTAATTGTAGGTCATACAATTCAGCGTAAAGTAAAAAAACTTCATAACGGAAAAGTATTTAGTATTGATGTAAATCATCCTAAAGATTACAGGAAAAGTTGGCCTAACAAACAATCTGAAGGCTTAATAATTACCCATAATAAATACTACAGAGTATTTGCTAATGGAAGTAAAAAAGAACTGTAAAACTAGACTAAAATGAACTTAATTTCATATTAACCCTTTAAAAAACAATTACAATGCTTATATACTTAATTACAATATTCTTTCTAGATATAATTCATCTCTTATTATTAAACTAAATTTTAAATAAAAGCTCGGTTTACAATAAACGGAATCGAGTTTTTTTTTTATTTAAAAAAAGTTAATAAACTTCCTTTTTTGGAAGCGGAAACTAAAATCTCTTTACCGTTAGACACAACCACACTTCCTCCTTTTCCTTTTTTATATTTTACTATAGAATTCACATTAACCAAATACGATTTATGAATTCGAGCAAATGAATACTCATTTAAAATACCTTCAAAATATTTTAATGTTTTACTGACTAACTTTTTAGAATTTTCAAAATGAATTTCGGTATAATTGTCATCTGCTTTACAAAAAACAATATCATTCACATTCACAACTTCAAACCCATCTTGTTGTGGAATCGTAATCTTTCCATTAACATTATTTGTTCTTGGTTTTAAAACCCTACTGTGCAACTCACTTTCTTTCATTTTTATTGAAGTTACATGTTCTACCGCCTTAATTAGTTCATCAATAGAAATAGGCTTTAACAAATAATACGATGCATGATTGTTTAATGCCTCAATAGCGTAATGGTCATAAGCAGTAACAAAAACAGTTTCAAAAGTTCTATCTTCAACTTTTTCTAACAAATCAAAAGCATTACCAAAAGGCATTTCAACATCTAAAAACACTAAATCTAGCTCGTTTTTTTGAATCAATTCATAAGCTTCATCAATATTACTTGCTTCCCCTAATAGTTCAACATTTAAGCAGTATTTAGATAAGTAATTTCTTAAAATATCTCTACTTATTTGTTCGTCTTCTACAATAATTGCTTTGATCTTCATTTTATTTCTTTTTCAATAGTAACTCTACTTTTGTTCCTTCTCCATTTTCTAAAACATCAGAAACTTCAACAGAAACCCGGTCTTTATACATGTCATTTAAAATGGCAATTCTATTCTTAATTGTACTCATTCCTTTTGATCGTTGTTTTAACTGGTTTTTAGTTTTAAGCTCTTGCGATTGTTTTCGTCCAATACCATCATCAAGAATAGAAATTAAGATGGTTTCTTTATCTTTTTGAGTTATTGAAATTTTTAAATTCCCTTTCTCTTTTTTATAACGAAGCCCATGCCAAATAGCATTTTCTATGTAGGGCTGCAACAACATTGGTGGAATCGAAAATTGGTCTAAATCAATAACTTTATCAACTAAAATTGAATAATCGAATTTATCTTTAAAACGATTATGTTCTAACTTTACATACAATTCTAATAATTCAATTTCTTTGGTAAGTGGAATAAAATCTTCATCAGAATTTTCTAAAACCGAACGCATTAACACGGAAAACTCTGATAAGTACCTATTTGCATTTCTTTCATCGTTTACCGCAATAAAGCTGTTTACAGAGTTTAATGCATTGAAAATAAAGTGAGGATTCATTTGTGATCGCATCGACTTTAAAGCCAATAAATTATTTGCTAATTTTTGCTGTTTATTTGTACGATACATAAAATATGCTAACAAACTCATCAATAAAAAACTTGCTATTAATGAATAAATAATCAACCGTTGTCGCTTATTGCTTTCTTGTGTTAATTGCTGGTCTTTATATGCTAAACTAATTTTACTCTGATTGAGTTCCTTGTCTTTTTCTAAACTCGCTATTCGGTTTTGATTATCAGCAATTTTTTTACTAAACCTCTTTGCTTGTTGAATTTCTTGCTCTTTTCTTACATATAAAGAATCTACAACAGTAACATATTCTCTATAACTTTTTAACGCTTTATCATAATCTCCAACAGTTGCGTATAACTCAGACAATCTACGTGTTGCATCTTTTTTAACCACTAAATCCTCATTAGCATCTGCTTCTTTAATACTTTTTTCTAAAAAAGGAACTGCTTCTTTGTACTCTTTTTTTAGCACGTAAGCATTCCCAATTTTATAGTTTATCTTTTGTGAATTAATAGTATCATTTTTAATACTAGAAATATTATTTTCAGAAACGCTTTCTGCTTCTTCTAGAGTCTGTTGTCGCAATTTAATTTCATCATCATAACGATTTGATTTATTATAATAATCGGCAACTTTTTCCTGCTCCTTTAACGAGCGTTTTTTATTTTCTTTAGAAGCTAATTTTAACGAATTCTGATATAAATTATCTGCTTTTTTACGATTCCCTTTTTTAACATAAACATCTGCCAGTTTAGAGTTTAAGTCCGTTATTTTGGGTGTAACCAAATTATTCTTTGCTATTTTTAAAGCTTTATTATAATTGACTTCTGCCTTACTAAATTTTTTAGACGCAAAATGTAAATCTCCCAAACCTTCATTTACTAATACTTTTTGATAAGAACTTAATTTTTTATCTAATACTATTTTATATGAAGCTTCACTTTCTTCATATTTTTTAGTTAAAAATTGCGCTTCTGCAAGTTTAATTCTTGTTTGACTATCCTCTTCTATCTGTAAAGAAATTTTATAATTACTAATCGCTAAATCGTATTGTTTCCAGAAGAAATAAATATCTGCTAAAGTCTTATAGGTATTTGCATTTCTTTTACGAGAGTTGGTGTCTTTAAGTGCTTTTTCAATAAAAGACAAACTTTTTTCTATATCCTTTTTTTGATAAAATTTTGCTGAATCTAAATGTTCATGGTATAAATCTGCTTTAGAACTAGAACGTGTTTTGAGCATACTCGAATAATTATCTTGAGTATAGTTCTCTACAACAATCTTAATATCTTCATTAGATTTAATCGTATAATAAACGATTTCAAAATCTGGATGATCAACCACCAATTGGTCATTCACTCTCGCTTTTACACGATATACTCCATTAATATCAGAAAAATTAGTAACGATGCCATTTACCTGAACTTCTGCATTTTTTATCGGCTTACTTGTTTCCTTATCAATAACCCTAACTTTTACTTCAAAAAATTTTGATGTAGTATTTAACACTTCGTCTTGCGAAAAACTTGAATGGAATCCTGCAAAAAAAAGAATAACTAGTATGTATTTAAAGTGTTTCATTTTCTTATTTCAATTGTAAACTTACGTACAAAAAAGCAACCAAAAAAATAGCGATTTCGTATTCTCTCTCTATAAACAAATAAAAAATTATTATTCCCTCAATTAAACTTCTCATTTACTCATTAGAAAGTAGTGTTTACTCATTCTCGCTTTTTTTTAAATTAAGTTCCTTATAGTTTTACTTCATCAAACTTACGAAACTGAAACCTTTGTCTTATTTAAAATAAACAATTATGAAATCTATTAAAATAACCTTTCTATTCTTTCTATTCGTTGGATTTACAGCTTATGTAAATGCATCAGAAATAAATAACATCCAATTAAAAAAACAACAAACTATTAAAGTTGCTTTATTGTTAGATACTAGTAATAGTATGGACGGACTTATTAATCAGGCGAAAGCACAGTTATGGGAAATCGTAAACGAGCTTTCGTATGCAAAATGTGGTAACGAGAAACCTAATTTACAAATCGCTTTATATGAATATGGTAATAGTAGACTATCGAACACAAAAGGATACATACGAAGGGTTTTACGTTTTAGTAGTGATTTAGATGAAATTTCTGAACGCTTATTTTCACTCACTACAAATGGAGGAAATGAATATTGTGGTGAAGTTATTCAAACTTCAATAGATGAATTAGAATGGGGAAATAATAAAGGTGATTTAAAAATGATTTTCATTGCAGGAAACGAGCCTTTTACACAAGGAAGTATAAACTATAAAGACGCCGTTATAAATGCAAAAGAAAAAGATGTAATAGTTAATACCATTTTTTGCGGTGATTATAATAGCGGGATTAGCGGAATGTGGCAAGATGGAGCCAAACAAGGTGGTGGTGATTATATGACGATAAATCATAATAAAAAAATTGTACACATTGTAACACCATATGATGATGATATTATTATATTAAATAAAAGACTCAATAAAACCTACATATATTATGGAGATAAAGGGTATTCTAAATATCAAAGTCAAGCAAAAGAAGACTCTAATGCAGAAACTTTAGATGAAGTAGTTGTCGTTAAAAGAGCTGTTACCAAAAGCTCTCGTTTATATAACAATTCCTCTTGGGATTTAGTCGATGCTGAAAAAGAAAAAGACTTTAAATACAGTGAGCTAAAAAAAACTCAACTTCCTAAAGAGTTACGTAACAAATCGAATGAAGAAATTAAAAAGTATGTTGCTGAAAAAAGTAGTGAACGAAAAGAAATTCAGCATAAAATTCAAGAATTAAACAAAAAACGTCGTGAATATGTAGCTAAAAAACAACAAGAAAACTCTTCTAAAGATCAACTAGAAAGCGTACTAATAAAAGCGATCAAAAAACAAGCGAAAAAGAAAAATTATAACTGGTAATAAGTTTTGGGGATTACTTATTTTGGTTGATTGAAAGCTCGGTTTCGGTAAAACGAAATCGAGTTTTTATTCTTTAAACCAACTCGAATACTTCACATAATTATTGGCAATTCTATCTATTTCACCAGAAATTAGTTCTTGAGAAATATCTTTTACTTTTTTGGCTGGAACACCTGCATAAATACTCCCGCTTTCTACACGAGTATTTTTAGTAACTACTGCCCCAGCAGCAATTATAGAATTGCTTTCTACTACGCAATCATCCATAATTATGCATCCCATTCCTACTAAAACATTGTCGTGAATTGTGCATCCATGTACAATAGCATTATGCCCAATAGAAACATTGTTTCCAATCGTGGTTGGTGATTTTTGATACGTTGCGTGTATCACCGCTCCGTCTTGAATATTCACCTTATCCCCAATTTTTATAAAATGGACATCGCCTCGGATAACTGCATTAAACCACACGCTACATTCATTTCCCATGCTAACATCTCCAACGATGGTCGCATTTTCAGCTATAAAAGTTCCTTCTGGTATTTGTGGTTGTTTATTATTTACAGACTTGATTACAGGCATTAGTTTATTCTTAATTGTTGACCAATACTTATGGTATTACTATTTAATCCGTTTGTTTTTTTCAATAGTTTAACAGATATATTATATTTTCTTGCAATCGAATACAGCGTATCCCCTTTTTGTACCTGATAATTATTTTCAGAATAAGTAGAAATAGAATTATCAACAACCAGTTTATTATTTTTTGGTACACGATCATATTGATCTAAATTATACATTCGAATAATTCCTATTAATTTATTTGGATATTTTTTATCAGTAGCATATCCTGCTTTTTTTAACCCATAAGCCCAACCTCTATAATCTGTAGATTTTAATCTAAATAATTTAGCATAACGTTTTCTTGAAGTTAAAAACTTAGAATGGTCTTCGTAGGAAGTTTCAGGATATTTATACTTTCTAAAACATTCTCCTATTTCATCATCATCGTGTGTTACACTTTTTCCATTCCACCCTTTATGGCATTTAATTCCGAAATGATTGTTAGAACGAATCGCTAACGGACTTCTACCGCTACCAGATTCTAAAACACCTTGCGCTAATGTTATACTCGCAGGTATGTTATGCTCATGCATTTTCTTAACAGCTATCGGTGCAAATTTCTCTATATAAGCAATAGTATGATTGCTATTTGTTTTAACTCTTTTTACTACTGGTTCTAATTGTGGTAATTCTGGTAAAACTTCATTAATAGGTTCATCTTCTAACACCACTGATTTGGGAGAATTTTTTACCACTTTTTTACTACTCCCGCAGCTAGTTAAAAAAACTACTGTACATGCTAATAAGAATATTCGTAACTTCATTAAACTTTTATTAACTCTAAATTATTTTTAATTAATTTTTTGTTGACTCCGTTAATACCTTGTAACCCTCCTGTATGAATTGCTAAAATTTTGCTATTGGGATCAAAATAATTCTTTTCAATTAAATCTACAATTCCAAATATCATTTTCCCTGTATAAATTGGATCTAATGGAATTTGTGTTTGCTCTTTAAAATCGTTGATAAAACGAATTAATTCTGGATTATACTTTCCATAACCTCCAAAATGATAGTCGTTTTGTATACTCCATTTATCTTTTTTCAAAGTTAATCTTTTAATTTCCTCATACAAAAAATCACCTTTTAATGCAGAAAACCCAATTATTTGCTGATGACCTTTAGCAGAATTTATCAATCCTGAAACTGTGCCTCCAGTACCCACAGCGACACAAATATAATCGAATTTTTCATCTTGCTTTGTTAAGATTTCTTCACAACCTTTGATAGCCAATTCGTTGGTTCCTCCTTCTGGAATTAAATAAAAGTCTCCAAACTTATCATACAGTGCATCAATAAAGTCTTTTTCATTTTTTTTTCGGAAATCTTCTCGAGATACAAACTCAAATTGCATTTCGTTTTTATGAGCTTCTCGAAGTGTTGCATTTTCTAAAAGGATTTTATCTATGTTACTAGCTAATTCTTCTCCTCTAATAATTCCGATTGTTTTTAACCTTGCTATTTTTCCTGCAACAGCAGTAGCAACTATATGATTAGAATATGCACCACCAAAAGTTAATAAAGTATTTTTCTTTTGAAGCTTTGCTTCTTCTATATTATATTTTAATTTTCTGAATTTATTACCTGAAACAAACTCGTGGATTTCATCCTCTCTTTTTACAAAGAATTCAATATTTTTTTCTTCCAAAATCGGCAGAAAAACTTGTTGGTTTTCAGTTTGTATAGATTCAGAAAACATTAACTAAAATTTGATGCTTTTTCCTCAATTTCTTCCCATTCTAACATCAAATCTTCCAACTTTGCTTTTTTAGCTTTATAGTTTTCGAAAAAGTTTGGTTGCGAAGAAACTTCATCATAATTTTGAGCTAATTCCAAATCTATTTTTTCAATTTTAGATTCTAAATCGGCAATTTGACTTTCTATTTTAGCTGATTTATTTTTCAGTTTTTTCAATTCTTTTTCGTCCTCTCTAGATAATTGAAAAACTTCTTTTTTACTCGTCTCCTTTACTTCTTTTACAACTGTTCTCTTTTCCGCTTCGCGTAAACTCTCCATTTTATGTTGCTCTAAGAAATAATCGATATCTCCCAAATACTCTTTAATTACCTTGTCTTTAAACCCGTAAACTGTTGACGTTAATCCTTGTAAAAAATCTCTATCGTGAGAAACAACGATTAAAGTTCCATCAAAATTTTGCAATGCCGTTTTAAGCACGTTTTTTGAAGCTATATCTAAGTGATTTGTAGGCTCATCCATTACTAACACATTAAATGGCGACAACAATAGCTTACATAATGCCAATCGGTTTCTTTCACCTCCTGAAAGTACTTTTGCTTTCTTGTCTACCGCATCACCACCAAATAAGAAAGATCCTAACATATCTCTAACGCGCATTCGATTTGTATCTGAAGCTGCATCTTCCATGATTTCTAAAACTGTTTTCTCGGGCGGTAATTCTTCTGATTGATTTTGAGCAAAATACCCTATTTGTACATTATGGCCTAGTTTTAGGTTTCCTGTAAACGGAATCTCGCCAACCATCATTTTTGCTAACGTAGATTTTCCTTGTCCATTTTGTCCTACAAAAGCAATCTTAGAATTACGTTCTATCAAGAGGTCTACATTTTCTAAAACATGCTTATCTCCATAACTTTTACTAAGGTTTTCTGCTTCAACAATAATTTTACCAGGCTCTTTAGAAATATTAAAACGAACATTCATTGCTGCATTATCTTCCCCATCAACTTCAATACGTTCAACCTTATCTAATTTCTTAATCAACGACTGAGCCATTGAGGCCTTATTTGCTTTAGCTCTAAATTTTTCAATTAACTTTTGCGTATGTTGAATCTCTTTCTCTTGATTTTTTTGTGCTTGTATTTGCTTCTCTTTGATCTCTGCTCTTAATTCTAAAAATTGAGAATATGGTTTTTTGTAATCATAAATCTGTCCCAAAGAAATCTCAATAGTTCTATTCGTTACATTATCTAAAAACATTTTATCATGCGATACCAATACAATTGCACCAGCATAACTTTTTAAGAAGTTCTCTAACCAAATAATAGATTCAATATCTAAATGGTTGGTAGGCTCATCCAACAATAAAATATCGTTATTTTGTAATAGTAATTTTGCCAATTCGATACGCATTCTCCATCCTCCTGAAAATGTATCGGTAAGCTTGTCAAAATCTTCTCTTTGAAACCCTAACCCTTGAAGAATTTTTTCTGTATCTCCTTGATAGTTATACCCTCCTAATAATTCATAACGATGCGTAAGATCGCTCAAATCTTCAATTAACTGAGTATAACCTTCACTTTCGTAATCGGTTCTTTCTGCTAATTGGTGATTAATTTCATCGAGCTTTAACTCTATTTCTTTAATCTCTTCAAAAGCTTGATATGCTTCTTCCAAAATAGTTCTTCCTTCTACAAAATCGATATCCTGACGTAAAAAACCCATACGAACATCTTTATCAAAAGCCATGGTTCCTCCACTACTTTCAATATCTTTCGAAAGCACTTTTAATAAAGTAGATTTTCCTGCTCCATTTTTTCCAATCAATCCTATTCTGTCTCCTTTGTTAAGTTTAAAAGTGATACCCGAAAATAAATCGGTTCCCATAAACGATACTGACAAATTATGTACGTTTAACATAAATTTTTTTAGTAATTTAGATATGATTTGTAACCAAAGTTACAAGTTGTAATTATATTTTTTCTCAAATTTGCACAAACTTACAAAACAGACTTTTAAAGTTTGATAAATAACCAACTTATGTTTAAAAAAGGAACCAAATTATACAGTATTTTTAATAATAAATGTCCAAGATGCCATGAAGGAGCATTTTTTAAGTATAAGTTATCATTTAATATAAAAAAGGTTTCGAAACTACATGATAGATGTTCTCACTGTAATTTAAAATACATGATGGAACCTTCTTTTTTCTTTGGTGCTATGTATGTAAATTATGGATTGGCTGTAGCACTCTTTGTTGCTGTTTTCATTATTTCTAAATTATTTTTAGGAATGACCATTTTACACAGCTTTATTGCTATTATAGTCGTTTCTCTATTACTTATTCCCGTTACCTTACGATTATCTCGTATTATTTGGATTAATATTTTTGTGAGCTATGATAAAAATATAGAAAAATTAAAGGGCATAAAAAAAGAAAACTAATTTATTCAAATCGTTTAATATCGATTTCTTTATCTAGTTGTTCTCCTTTTTCAATGTGATTAAATAAATTTTTGGCAACCGTTGGAGCGATCATTACTCCACGTGTTCCTAATCCATTTAATACTGCTATATTTTTATATATCGGATGCATTCCTACCAAAGGTCTTCTATCTTTTACAGTAGGTCTAATTCCTGCAGATTGTTCTATTACTGAATACGGAACTGAGATTACTTTTTTAAGTTTACTTTCTAATTCTTCCCTTCCTTCTTTGGTTGGCTTAGATGTTTTATCTGTCCAATTAAAAGTTGCACCAACCTTATATAGATCATTTCCTAAGGGGAGTACAAATACTGTTGATTTTAACAAAAAATCAATTTTTAATTCAGGAGCATAAATAGTAAGTGTTTCTCCTTTGGTACCATTTAAAGGGAGGTAATTAAAAAACAGGTTCTCTTTTAACCCAAAACCTTCACAAAAAACAATTTTATTTGCTTTTACACCTTGATATTCTAGTTTATTTTCTTCAATATTTAATTGTGAATAATTAAACCTTTTATTTTTGATATTTCCTTTCTCCTTTAAATAAGATCTATAAATATTAATGAGTTTTGTTGTATCTATCCTTCCAGTTCCTTTTAGTTCACCAAAACCAAAATCTCCAATAATACCTTCAATTTTTTCACGATGAATCTGAGGTTTCATATAATAAGATAACATAGGCTTATCTGAGGCAATAAACCAATTGTTTTCATCTCCTATAGAAGTAAAAACCTTTTTAGTAGCAAATTTTGTATCGAATTTCAAATTGAATTTATCTTCCAATTTTTTATAAAATGGCATCGCGAACTCAAGTTGTTTATGACCATTCCAAACTGGTGTAAAACGTTTTAAAATAACAGGATTATAAGTACCCCCTGCTACCAATGACGAGGTTTGAGAAGCATCTTCAAAAACCAAAAATGCCTTTTTATTTTCTAGTAATTCTTCTGCAAAAGCTACCCCTGCTAAACCTAAACCAACAATTATATAATCAACATTCATACATCAAAAATAGTTATTCATTACTCATAAAAAAAGCGTTCTACAAAGAGAACGCTTTTTAATATTATATAGAAATTATTTTAGTAATTCCACATATCCATTTCACGGTCACGAATACCTTCTTTAATTCTATCAGCTTCTAATAACTGGAATAAAGAGTTTCCGCGGATATAATCTGCAATCTTTCTATCACCATACAAGTTCTCTTCTTTTATGATTGTTGAATTGAAACGGCGCGCGTTTAACAAGTTATCAAAAGAAATTGGATGTGCTGAGTTTTTAGGATTGAAAACTTTAGACGCATGTAAAGCATCTCGAGCGTCTGGATAAAAAACCCAAAACAATTCATAAACACTGTCTGCATCATCAATTTCTTGTACTCCCATAACTTGTACATCTGGCCCCATTGGTGCAATAGCTAGCATACGATACTTTAACTCACCTTGACGTTTATCAAAATACCAAATACCTTTTAACATATACCCTTTAACATCTTGAGATTGAATAGAGTAAGGATCAATATATCCTCCTTGTTCTGGTCCTCCATCAACTTCACGTTCCATATATGTCATTTTTTTAACGTCTTCTATTCCTATTTTTGTAGTAAAATAAGAGTCCGAATAAACCTCTTCAATTTCACCTGTTTTAATACCTTTCATTAAAGTATCGAACAAAGAACGTCTTGTACTTAAAGCGTTTGTTGTATCAATTGGATAATAATAAGGCAGATTTATTTTTTGGTTCAAATCTACATACTCCCAAACTACCTTCGACCAAAGAACATCTCTATCGCTAATAAAGCCATACGGTAATGGTTTTTCATCTTCAGAATCTATCTCTGCTTGAGTTTTTTTACCAATATTCTCTACCTTTTTAGCATTTAAAAGGTTAGCTTGTGCAGTAACCACACTAGTTGTAGCTAATGCTAATAAAACCACATAAAAACGCTTCCAATTCATACTTTTTGTTTTTTACTATTAATTTGTTATTTCAACACTAACAGGCAATACTTTTTTAATCTTATAAGAAGATCCTGATACACTTGCTTTGATATCAAAAATAGTAACTACATCTCCTCTTCTTGCTTTTTGTATTGCTTGTTTAGCTCTAGCACTCATTCTAGTTCCAGAACAAGGTACAGCTACCTGACCTGGTACTTTAACTTTAAAGCTAGATACATTCAATTTTAAATCAAATAAGAAATCAGGTAATCCAGCAGCTACAGAAATGTTTCCTAAACTAGCTTTAGGCATTGGTACTGTACCATATTGCCCTCTAACCATACCCACCGCTGGTGGAATATCTTTAATTCTGAATTTCTTTCTTGAAGTTATTTTAGATCCTGCTAAGTCTCCTGTTACATTAATAGAGACCTCGTTACCAGAACCAGGTGTCATCATGTAACTATCTCCTTTAATTCTTCTTAAACCAGCTGCAGAAGCAGAAACCTTATTTGAAGGAACTCCTGGCATAGAAATAGTAATTGGATTAGATAAACCACGGTAAACCACATTCATTTTATCTGCAGAAATTACTGCTTCATTAGGTTTAGGAATTACTGAGTACCCTCCTTTAATAGGTATTTCAACTAAAGAGTCATTCTCTTTAAAGAAAAAACTTCCTGTTAAAGATTTATCTCCAACACTACCTGCTGGTCCGTCTAAAAGAACTTGACCTGCTTTAATTTTATCTTGTGGCCAATCTTTACCATTAATAACAACTTTTTCTGCTGTTAAATTTGGATCGTTTTTACCTAAAACGATTTTACCGGATAATGATTCTCCAGGATAATAGGCATTTTTATCAAAAACAACCATAGCATCGTAGTTTGTCATCGAAACAGCTGCTGATAACTCTTTTTCTAACAATGCTGATAAAGCGTCCGATTCGGTAGTCTTTATATCTGACTGAATTTGTGTAAGCTTTGTTAATGATGCTATTAAAGGAAATCCTTCATAATTGTATTTTAACCAATCTTGCTTAATTCCTTCCTTATTTGTAACGTCATCAGTATTAAAACGAGCTGCAACAACAGTTGCTAATTCTCTTTCACCTAAAATCTCTAATGATTTTTCTCTAAAATCGTTTACTTTACCAACAAACTCATTCGCTTCATTTGTAATTTTTCCGTTTTTGAAAAAATATTGATCTAAGAACCCAGACTTATCCATTGATTCGTAAGCTGTTTTATCTTCTAATTCAGCAGTCATTTTAGTTTTCAACTCTTCTATATAATTAAAAAAGTCGTCTGCCATAACTCTTAACGAGTCTGTTTTTTCTTTAGCCTCTCCATACTGCTTTTCTTGTTCTGAAGCTTTTAATGCTAAAGCTTCATATGCTGCTTTATTTTTATCCGTAGCTCTTGTATTAGAGTCAGATAATTTTTCTTTCATTAATCCAAATGCTGATAAAACTTCTTTACTCATATTCATTGCTAACATTGCAATAAATACAAGGTACATTAAGTTTACCATCCTTTGCCTTGGTGACTGTTTTCCTCCTGCCATTCTATATTAGTTTTCTTTAGTTAATAAAAATTAGTAAACTAATTATTTGCTAGTCATTGCAGAAAGCATTCCACCATATACTCCATTTAAAGAAGATAAGTTAGTTGCTAATGATTGCATTTGCTCTTGTAAACGTTGAGAATTTTCTACCATCGCAGAATTTAAATCAGATTGCTTACTAGCATTATCAACTTGCGTTTGGTATAAACTATTTAACGATTCCATTTTTGCTGCCGCCATAGCCATTTGCTCATTATACTTATTTGTAGAAGTAATTGATGCTGATGCAGAAGCTAAAGGCTCTACTGCTCCTTGGAAATTTTTAATACTAGTTCCTAAACTAGACATTAAATTCACATCTAAACGAGCTTCTTTTAAAATATTATCTAATTTTTGAGATAACATAGACTGTGCATCATCTGGTGAAGCTAATTTATCCTTTCCTCCTTTTCCTGTTGATGTACCGTCTGCTAATTCTGGATATACTTTTGTCCAGTCTAATTCATCTTCTATAGGTTCAAAAGCAGATATGGCAAAAATAACAGCTTCTACAACTAAACCTAGAGTTAGCATTAAACCACCAGTTAAAGGACCAATTTTAAAGTGCATAATTTTAAATAATGCTCCTAAAATTACTACTGAGGCTCCTAAACCATAAGCCATGTTAAAAATTCTCTTAGTTGATTTTGATTGTGCCATAATTTTTTAATTTTTTTGTTTTAATTAGGGATTTATTTATTGTGTAATTTTTAATTCTTTTTTGTTCCTAGGTAATCTTGTACTGTTCTAAAACCAATGTAGCTTCTTGCTGTATCCGCATATTCCCAATCACGAGAACCTACTTCTAAAAAGTATGCAACATCTTTCCAAGAACCACCACGAACAATTTTACGTTGATTTTCTCTGTTTTCAACATTTGGGTTCATCGTTGACCCCATGTAATAAGACATTTGATTATACGCTGTATTTGTCCATTCTGCTACGTTACCCGCCATATTGAATAATCCAAATCCGTTAGGATTGTATGAAACTGCTTCAACTGTATATAACGCTCCATCTGCAGCATAATCTCCACGAACTGGTTTAAAATTTGCTAAGAAACAACCTCTATCACTTGTTGTGTTAGGTCCTCCCCAAGGATATTTGGCGTAGTCCAAACCACCACGAGCAGCGTATTCCCACTCTGCCTCTGTTGGCAATCTAAAACCTGGCACTAAGCCTAAGTTCTTTCTAGATCTTTGGTACGTATTTTTCTTTTGAGTTCTCCAATGACAAAAAGCTCTGGCTTGATCCCAATCAACTCCTACAACAGGATAATCTTCATAAGCTTTATGAGCAAAATATTCTTGATGCATTGGATCATTATATGAATAATTAAAATCTTTAATCCAAACTGTTGTATCTGGATAAACGTTTAACACTTCATTTTTTAAGAAATCTTTTCTGTTTTTACCGGTTCTTGCAGCCTCTTCATTATCAAACCAGTAATATCTATAATTTAATAATTTTGTATCGAAAGTTCTGATACCATTTAGAGCTTCATCTTTTTTAATATACAAAGAATCCATCACCTCAACGTAATCTGTATCTGGGTATTCTTCTTTATCCCATATTAATTCTTCTTGCCAGTTTAGAGGTTTTAACGAATCCATACCTTCCCCTACTTCATAGTAGTTCTCTCTCATGTATTTTTGGTACGATGTTTCATTAACGGTATCTTTTGACGCGAACGCATAGCGTTGAATTCCTACTGCGTTTTTCCCTGCATTTGCAGGGTCTGGATCTATAGAAGAAAATTCTGCTTGATACGCTAACTTAGTCCTTGTAATAGAGTCTCTAACCCAATATACAAATTCTTTATATTCACTATTGGTAACTTCTGTTTCATCCATATAAAACGGTTGAACTGTTACTGTTCTTGTTGGCGCATTCATAGCTCCTAAAGGATCTTCATCTTGTTTACCCATGGTAAACGAACCTCCTTTAATAAAAACCATACCGTATGGTTTTTCTGCAAACCATTTTCTTTTTGATTTTACTCCAACTAACTCACCTCTATCGTTGCTTGAACCACAACTATAAATGATTGTTACTAATAGTGCAAGTACTGCTACTTTCTTCATATTGTATTTCTTAAAAAAGTTCGTAACCATTGTCTTTTTAACACTTAATAAATACGCTTTAACTAACTATTTATTTTTATTACGCGTGCAAATATAATTTTTTTATGTTAGCTTTTGTTGTGCTTTAAACCATCTTTCAGGAATTTTTTGCTCCATCGCTTTAACATAATCTTGATATGCACATGGTATTAACGCGTGTCGTTTATATTTATTATCTGTTATTAAATTAATTTCCATCCACCAACGACCACTTTTATCACTTTTATAAAAGTTAATAGGATCATCATCTTCTAGCATAACACTAAACTTTTGATAGCTTTCTTTGGTTGAATATGGGTAATCTTTTGCTCTAAAATTAACCCCTTCTATAAAATACCAAACCATTTGCGCTATCAAGTGCGCTGTTTGTTCGTGCTGGTCTAATCTACAATTATATTCATAAACTCCAAAAGAAGTTACTTTATCACTTATACCAGCATAACGTGCAACTGCACAAATTTCCTCTCCATAAAACCCATTTGGCGATGCGTTTTTGTTGCCAATAGCTTCACTTTGCCTAACAGAACCCATATCTATACTTACAATATCAGCATCTCTCATGATAGGCTCTACCAACTCTAATCTTTTAACTTCTCCTAAACGAAAAGCATCAAAATATAGTTTTTGCAATAGGTTTATTTCTTCTTGAGAATTAAAATAAGTTTGGTAGCCAATATTACTATAATTAAATAAATTATTAGGCTTTTCCATAATTATTTTACTCAAAAAAGAAGTTGATGTTAACTCATCGTCTATTGCTCCTAAATCAAACCGACTATCTACAGAAACTAAATTTACAGTTTGCTCTAGCACGTCGTATGCACGATAATTTGCGTAAGTCAAATCCTGACTTCCTCCTATAAGAATTGGTATAATATCTTGTTTAAGTAGCGATGTAACTGTTTCGGAAACTGCAAAATAGGTATCTTCTACCGAATTACCTTGCTCAATATTTCCTAAGTCTACTACTTTTGTATGCCAATTACCAGGAAAAAGTTCATAAAACTTTCTTCTAATATTTTTAAGATCTTCTCCACAACCGTCGTTATCGACAGCTTTTCGTCCTTCTTTAACCCCAATAATTGCTACGGAAACACCTTCCAAATCGGGGAACCCGTTTTGGTGAGAATGAATTTGAATAACGCTACCCAAACTCATTGGTGACTGCAACACCGTGTGTGCAATCACTTTTTCATCGACCGGTGATAAAAAATCAGTATTCATCTTTGGGGATTATGAATGGTTGGCAAGATAAAAATTTATTTCTTTTTTGTCGTTTTTCTTGTTGTTTTTTTCTTCGGAGTTTTAGCTTCTATCATTTTTTCAGCTTCTTCCTTTGTTAATTTCTCTATTTCCGTCGTTTTCGGAAGCTCAATTTTTATCTTTCCTTTTATAACATTGAAGCGTCCCCAACGTGCTTTTTCGACTCTAATTCCAACATCTTCCCAATTATGAAGCACTTTTTCACGCTCTTTTTTCTTTTTATCTTCAATTAATTCTTCTAAATCAGCTTGAGACAGATTATCGAAATCATATTTTTTATTGACATTGATAAAAATTGAATTCCATTTTATAAATGGACCAAATCTTCCAACTCCTTTTTGAATTGGCAACTCTTCGTAATATCCAATGGGCGCATCCGCTTTTCTTTTTGCCTCAATAAGTTCAATAGCTCTACCCATATCTACCGACATTGGATTTTCTCCTTTGTCTAAAGACACATATTTTTCATCAAATTTAATATAAGGGCCAAATCTACCGCTAGCAACCACTACTTCTTTTCCTTCGTAATCACCCACTGTCTTTGGAAGTTTAAATAAATCCATCGCCTCTTCATAGGTTAAACCACTTAGAGTTTGATCTCCTTGCAAACTTGCAAATTTTGGTTTTTCTTCATCGGTAGCTTCCCCAATTTGTACCATGGCTCCGAAACGACCTAAACGTACATATACGTTTTTACCACTTTCAGGATCTATTCCTAATAATCTTTGTCCGCTTGCCCTATCTGCATTTTCAGCAACATCTTCTACTGTTGGATGAAAATCTTTGTAAAAATCTTTTATTACTGATTTCCAATTCTCTTTACCTTCTGCTACATCATCAAAATCACTTTCAACTTTTGCGGTAAAACCATAATCGAGAACTTTCGTGAAATTTTCTACCAAGAAATCATTTACAATATTACCAATATCTGTAGGCATTAATTTTCCTTTATCAGCTCCTACTTTTTCAGTTAATTCTTCTTCAGAAATTGAATTCCCTTTTAAAATTAATTGCGCATAATTTCTTTCATTTCCTTCTGCCGTACCTTTTTCAACATATCCTCTTCTCTGAACTGTTGAAATTGTTGGCGCGTATGTAGACGGACGTCCAATACCTAATTCTTCTAACTGCTTTACCAGCGATGCTTCTGTAAATCGAGATGGTGGACGTGTGTAACGTTCTGTAGCTGTAATATATTCATTTTCTAAAACTTCATTCACTTTCATTTGGGGCAACATACCATCTTGCTCTTCATCTTCATTGTCGTTTCCTTCGAGATATACTTTTAAGAAACCATCAAATGTAATTACCTCTCCGTTTGCTGTAAATTGTTTTTTATTTTTATCATTACTTATCTTAACATTAGTACGCTCAAGTTGAGCATCACTCATTTGTGAAGCAATTGTTCGTTTCCAAATTAAACTATATAATCTATCTTGATCATATTCAACGGAAACTTCTTGAGTAGCGATGTTTGTCGGACGAATTGCTTCGTGCGCTTCTTGCGCTCCTTTAGATTTAGTTGCAAATTTTCTAGATTTGCTGTATTCAGTCCCAAAATTATTTGTAATTTCTTCTTTGATATTACTCATAGCTTCACGAGATAAGTTTACACTATCTGTTCTCATATAAGTAATTAATCCTGCTTCATACAATCGTTGTGCAACCATCATCGTTTTTGCCACAGGAAACCCTAATTTACGAGATGCTTCTTGTTGTAATGTTGATGTTGTAAAAGGTGCTGCTGGTGATTTTTTTGCTGGTTTTGTTTGTAAATCTGCTACTTTAAACCCTGCATTTAGGCAAGATGACAAAAACTTTTCAGCTTCCTCTTTTGTGTCAAAATTTTTAGCAAGTTTCGCTTTGAATTTTTTCCCATCCTCATTAACAAACTCTGCGTCTACCCTATAAGATGCAACCGGTATAAAGTTTTCTATTGCGCGCTCACGCTCTACAATTAGACGTACAGCTACCGATTGTACTCGACCTGCAGACAATCCTGCTTTTACTTTTCTCCATAGTACTGGCGAAAGCTCATAACCTACTATCCTATCTAAAACACGACGTGCTTGTTGCGCATCAACTAAATCATAATTAATTGTACGAGGATTTTCAATTGCTTTTAAAATTGCATCTTTAGTAATTGAATTAAATACAATTCGTTTGGTGTTTGTATCTTTTAGCTTTAACTGCTCTGCTAAATGCCATGCAATAGCCTCTCCTTCACGATCCTCATCCGATGCCAACCAAACAGTTTCTGCTTTTTTTGCTAAATCCTTAAGCTTTTTTACAATTGCTTTTTTATCTGAAGAGACTATATATTTAGGTTTAAAATCTCCTTCTACATCAACCCCTAACTCTTTTGAAGGTAAATCTGCTATGTGTCCAAAACTTGATTCAACCTGAAAATCTTTACCTAGAAATTTCTCTATCGTCTTTGCTTTTGCTGGTGACTCAACAATCACTAAATTCTTTGCCATGTATCTTTGTCTATTATCTTTTTCACCACAATATAAATGGTGGTATGTGTTTGCAAAAGTAGAGAGTTTTTTTTTATTGTAATTTTTTTCAGAAGAATTAACGCTAATTTAAAGAATAATCAACATGTTAAATTAATGACAATTTGTCACAGAATATATATTTTGGTTGTATCTTTGCCCACTATTTAGTATGATTTACGATTATGGAGCACGTTGAAAAAGTTATTGACGAAAAAAAACAAGGAGAAGCACTTGTTATTGAACAAAAAGAAGGTAACACTAAAAAACTTTTTATAGAAAGTTATGGTTGCCAGATGAACATGAACGATAGTGAGATTGTAGCATCAATACTTGCTGAAGAAGGTTTTAATACTACTCAAAACTTAGAAGAAGCAGATTTAGTATTGGTAAATACTTGTTCTATTCGTGAAAAAGCTGAAACTACTGTCCGCAAACGTTTACAAAAATACAACGCCGTAAAAAAGGTGAATCCGAAAATGAAAGTAGGAGTTTTGGGCTGTATGGCAGAACGTTTAAAAGCTAAGTTTTTAGAAGAAGAAAAAATAGTAGATTTAGTAGTCGGTCCTGATGCATATCGTGATTTACCAAATCTAGTTGAAGAAGTTGAAGCGGGTCGTGATGCAGTAAATGTAATTCTCTCTAAAGAAGAAACGTATGCTGATGTTTCTCCTGTTCGATTAAACTCGAACGGAGTTTCTGCATTTGTATCAATTACGCGTGGGTGTGATAATATGTGTACATTCTGTGTGGTTCCGTTTACTCGTGGACGTGAACGTAGTCGTGATCCACAGAGTATTATGGAAGAAATTCGAGCTATGCATGAAAAGAATTTCAAAGAAATTACACTACTTGGTCAAAACGTAGATTCATATCTTTGGTATGGTGGCGGATTGAAAAAAGATTTTGATAAAGCTTCAGAAATGGCGAAAGCCACGGCAGTTGATTTTGCTCAATTATTAGATATGTGTGCTACTGAATTCCCTAAAATGCGTTTTCGTTTTTCAACCTCAAATCCGCAAGACATGACTTTGGATGTGATTTATGTAATGGCAAAACATAAAAATATTTGCAAATACATTCACTTACCTATTCAAAGCGGAAGTAATGCGATGTTAAAAGCGATGAATCGTCAACATACTCGTGAAGAATATATGGAATTAGTTGATAATATTTATAAAATCATTCCAGAAATGGCTTTAAGTCAAGATATGATTGCTGGCTTCTGTGGAGAAACAGAACAAGATCACAAAGACACGCTTGATTTAATGGAGCATGTTAAATATAGCTTCGGATTTATGTTTGCGTATTCTGAAAGACCAGGTACGTTAGCTGCTAAAAAAATGGAAGATGATGTTCCTTTTGAAACAAAAAAGCGTCGTTTGCAAGAAATTATAGATCTACAACAAGAGCATAGTTTTTATCGTACAAAAGAGAATCTTGGAAAAATACAAGAAGTTTTAATTGAAGGAACTTCTAAGAAAAACCCTAATGAATGGAAAGGACGTAATACCCAAAATACGGTAATTGTTTTTCCGAAGGGAAATTATAAAATGGGGGATTTTGTAAATGTTAGAATTGATGATTGTACTAGTGCAACATTAATTGGAACACCTATTGGGTATTCTGAGAATAATTAGAAAAAAGAACAAAGAGACAAAACGTCTTTAATTCTTAATAAATATGGAAAACTTACAAGCTACAAAACAACGCTTTGGCATTATTGGTAATGATGCAAAACTTAACATGGCTATTGAAAAAGCTATACGAGTTGCCCCTACCGATATTTCAGTTTTAGTTACTGGAGAAAGTGGTGTTGGAAAAGAAAACATACCAAAGATAATTCATCAATTATCACACAGGAAACATGCAAAATATATTGCAGTAAACTGCGGTGCAATTCCAGAAGGAACCATAGATAGTGAATTATTCGGACACGAAAAAGGCGCTTTTACAGGAGCTACTGCAGCCAGAAAAGGTTATTTTGAAGTTGCAGATGGGGGAACCATTTTTTTAGATGAAGTTGCAGAATTACCACTTACCACACAAGTACGTTTGTTACGCGTACTCGAAAATGGAGAATTTATTAAAGTAGGATCTTCTGAGGTACAAAAAACCAATGTACGAATTGTGGCTGCTACCAATGTAAATATGCAGCAAGCTATTGCGAAAGAGAAATTTCGTGAAGATTTGTACTATCGTTTAAGTACTATTGAAATTTCTTTACCACCACTTCGTAATCGCGGTGAGGATATTCATTTGTTATTTAGAAAATTTGCAGCAGATTTTGCTCAGAAATATAGAATGCCAACCATTCGTTTAGACGAAAATGCAACGAATTTATTAATAAATTACAGCTACCCTGGTAACATCCGTCAATTAAAAAATATTACTGAACAAGTTTCTATTTTAGAAGAAAACAGAACTTTATCTGCAGAGAAATTAAAACATTATTTACCAACCATAAATAATTTACCTGCGGTAATCGGTAATACTAGTTCTAAAAACAATGATTTTGCTACCGAACGAGACATCATGTATAAAATATTGTTTGATATGCGTAACGATATTAACGATTTAAAAAAGTTAACGCTCGATTTAATGCAAAGTGGAGATGTTGAACAAGTACAGGAAGAAAATCATAATTTGATAGAGCGTATTTATCAAAATGATGATGTATTAAAACCTTCAAATATTGAAGTTTTAAAAATTGCTAAAACACCATCAACTGAAGATTCTTTTGATTTTGCTGAAACGATAGAAGAAGATGAAAGTTTATCATTACAAGAAAAAGAGATTGAGATGATTAGAAAATCACTCGAAAAAAATAATAATAAACGTAAATTGGCTGCTAAAGAATTAGGAATTTCAGAAAGAACCCTATATCGTAAAATAAAACAATACGACTTATAACTAATTTGCTACTTTTGGATTTATGCGAAAACTCATTCACCAATTTTTATTTTTTATAACGTCTCTAGTATTGATTTCCTGTGGAGCCTATTCATTTACAGGAGGAAATACAGGAGATGCAAAAACAATTCAGGTAGATTTCTTCCCAAATCAAGCACCTGTAGTAGAACCAACTTTAAGTCAGCGTTTTACCCAAGACTTAC
The DNA here is from genome assembly GCF_008124875.1 of Tenacibaculum adriaticum. Lineage (GTDB taxonomy): Bacteria > Bacteroidota > Bacteroidia > Flavobacteriales > Flavobacteriaceae > Polaribacter > Polaribacter adriaticus. Next base: position 20,462 of record NZ_VNIA01000003.1, on the reverse strand, counting down.
AAGATTTATTTACACGTCAAACAAATTTAACCCTAGTTACAGCTGGTGGTGATTTACACTTTGAAGGTGAAATTATTGGGTATAGAATTACACCGATGAGTGCAACTGCTAACCAAACGGCTGCGCAAAACAGACTAACTATTACGATAAATGTGCGTTTTACAAATCGTTTAAATGAAAAAGATGATTTTGAAAAACAATTTTCTTTTTATGAAGATTTTCCTGCCGATCAACTCCCTCAAGGCTCTGTTCTTGAAGGTCTTTTAGATGTTATTCTTGAAAGAATTATTCAAGATATTTTTAATGCATCAGTAGCTAAGTGGTAAAATCGGATTACATAGCGCTTTTAAACAACCCGAGACAAATCGAACAACACAACGCTTTTGAATTAAAAGCGATTGTTGATAAATATCCTTATTTTCAATCGGCAAGAGCTTTGTATCTAAAAACATTAAAAAATCAAGAAAGTTTTAAGTACAATAATGAATTAAAAATAACTGCCGCTTACACAACAGACAGAACCATTTTATTCAATTTTATAACTTCTAAAGTTTTCACTGATGTTATAAAAAAAGAATCTCAAGAGAAAGAAAAAGTAACTCAACACATCACCTCAGAAAGTAACTTTACAGAAATAACTGAAGAATTAGAAATTGGTAAACCGCTCCCTTTTACAAGAAACGAAACACATTCGTTTAATCAGTGGTTACAATTAGCCGCAAAAAAGCCAATTATTCGCGAGGCAGAACCTGAAAAAAAATCAGAAAAAGCAACTATTATAGATAATTTTATTGCTAACAGCCCTAAAATCCCTCGGGTAAGTAAAGCAATATCATCAGAAGTTAAGTCTATTGAAAAGCCTCAATTTCCACAATTAATGACGGAAACTTTAGCAAAGGTTTACTTAGAACAAAAGAAATATGAGAATGCAATAAAAGCATATGAAATTTTAAGCTTGAAATATCCAGAAAAAAGTGGTTTCTTTGCAGACCAAATAAAAAGAATACAAATTTTACAAAACAATAAATAATGACGACTTATACTTTACTTTTAATCTTAATATTGATCGTTGCTGTAGCATTGATTTTAATCGTAATGGTTCAAAACCCTAAAGAAGGTGGTTTATCATCTGCTTTTGGTGGTGGTGCTAGCACTATTGGAGGTGTTCAAAACACAAACAATTTTTTAGATAGAACTACGTGGACGTTAGCGATTGCTATGTTTGCTTTAATTTTATTATCAAACTTTGCAATTCCAAGAGGAAATACCGTAAACGCCCCTCAATTAGACGACACATTAAATGGTGTAGAGACTACTACTGTACCAGTAGAAACTACTCCAGCTACAACAACAAAAGATTCAGTTAATTAATTGTATTTTTAATAATATTCAAAATGCCAACGTGTCACTACGTTGGCATTTTTTTATTCCTCAAATTTAAGTAGTAAATTCGAGCAACGAAAAAATGGCAGTTTTTATGTATTGGCACACTTTCTGTCTAACTAAATATTCAAGAAATTAAATTAATCAAAATTTAAAAATAAATGGGATTAAAAATTCAACCTTTAGCAGATAGAGTTCTTGTAGAACCAGCTGCCGCAGAAACGACTACAGCTTCAGGAATTATTATACCTGATAACGCCAAAGAAAAACCACAAAAAGGGACTGTTGTTGCCATTGGGAAAGGCACAAAAGAAGAGCCTTTAACTGTTAAAGTTGGCGATAGTGTTTTATATGGTAAATACGCTGGTACCGAATTAAAATTAGCAGGAAAAGATTATTTAATAATGCGCGAAAGCGACATTTTAGCAATTGTTTAATCAAACAAAATTAAAACATAATGGCAAAAGATATAAAATTTGATGTAGATGCTCGTGACGGATTAAAACGTGGAGTAGATGCATTAGCAAATGCAGTAAAAGTAACCTTAGGTCCTAAAGGACGTAACGTAATTATTTCTAAAGCTTTCGGCGCACCTCACGTAACTAAAGATGGTGTTACAGTAGCAAAAGAAATAGAATTAGAAGATGCTCTTGAAAATATGGGAGCGCAAATGGTAAAAGAAGTTGCTTCTAAAACCAACGATTTAGCTGGTGATGGAACAACAACTGCAACTGTTTTAGCGCAAGCTATCGTTAAAGAAGGATTAAAAAATGTTGCCGCAGGTGCAAATCCGATGGATTTAAAACGTGGAATCGACAAAGCGGTTAGTACTATCGTAGCTGATTTAGAAAAACAAGCTAAAGAAGTTGGAAATTCATCAGAAAAAATTCAACAAGTTGCCGCAATTTCTGCGAACAACGACAATGTAATTGGTGACCTAATCGCTAAAGCTTTTAAGAAAGTTGGTAAAGAGGGAGTGATTACTGTTGAAGAAGCAAAAGGAATGGAAACTTATGTAGATGTTGTTGAAGGAATGCAATTCGACCGCGGATACTTATCTCCTTACTTTGTAACAGATGCTGATAAAATGATTGCTGATTTAGACAATCCTTATATTTTATTATTCGACAAAAAGATTTCTAACTTACAAGAAATTCTTCCAATCTTAGAGCCTGTTGCCCAATCAGGTCGCCCATTGTTAATTATTGCTGAAGATGTAGATGGACAAGCATTAGCAACTTTAGTAGTAAATAAATTACGTGGTGGATTAAAAATTGCTGCGGTAAAAGCTCCTGGTTTTGGAGACCGTAGAAAAGCAATGTTAGAAGACATCGCTATTTTAACAGGTGGTACAGTAATTTCTGAAGAAAGAGGTTTCTCTTTAGAGAATGCAACCTTAGATTTATTAGGTACTGCAGAAACTGTTACTGTAGATAAAGATAACACAACTGTAGTAAATGGTGCTGGCAACGCAGAGCAAATTAAAGCACGTGTTAACCAAATTAAAGCACAAATGGAAACTACTACGTCTGACTACGATAAAGAGAAGTTACAAGAACGTTTAGCGAAGTTAGCTGGTGGTGTGGCTGTATTATATGTAGGTGCTGCTTCGGAAGTTGAGATGAAAGAAAAGAAAGATCGTGTAGACGATGCCTTACACGCAACTCGCGCAGCTGTTGAAGAAGGTATTGTTGCTGGTGGTGGTGTTGCTTTAGTGCGTGCTAAAAAAGTGTTAGAAAAATTAACTACTGAAAACTTAGACGAAACTACAGGTGTACAAATCGTAAATAAAGCTATTGAAGCTCCGTTACGTACAATTGTAGAAAATGCTGGTGGTGAAGGTTCTGTAGTAATTAACAAAGTATTAGAAGGTAAAAAAGACTTTGGTTACGACGCTAAATCTGAAGAATATGTAGACATGCTTAAAGCCGGTATTATAGATCCTAAAAAAGTAACACGTATCGCTTTAGAAAACGCGGCTTCTGTAGCGGGTATGATCTTAACTACCGAATGTGCTTTAGTAGATATTAAAGAAGACAACCCAGGTGGTGGAATGCCTCCAATGGGTGGTGGAATGCCAGGAATGATGTAATGGTGAATCGCCATAGATAAGTAAGAATATCTTTACCGATATTTTTATGATATAAGTTTAGAAAGCAACCTCAAATGAGGTTGCTTTTTGTTTTAACGACTTAACTTTTTAAACAAAAACACAAACTTCGCTATCGGCAGATATAAGTGATTAATCTTTACATTTAGAATTGAAATTTTTTTACCAAATATTTTGTACTTTGATTTCGTTTTTACTAATAGTCAAAAATGGAAACACTAGAAGAGTTTTACAAATACAAAATCAATAAATATCCTGAAAATTTACACAAAACTATCGGACAATTCAATGTGTTTCAGATTGAAACCCGAATGATAAAAAACGAAGAATTACCTATTCACATTCGTAGAAATTTCTTTAAAATAATGCTTTTTTCAGGCGAGAATACTTTTAGATATGGCAATCAGAATATCAAAATAAACGGAAATACTTTAATATTTTTTCACCCGAATATTCCATATTCCTACCAACCTTTATCAACTAAAACCAAAGGATATTTTTGTGTTTTTAAAAATGAATTTTTTCAAGGCAATTACAAGTTAGATTTAGGTAATCTTTCTCTTTTCAAATCATCAAATCCGCCTATTTTTCAATTATCTGAAAGCAATTACCAAGAGATAGAAAATTTATTCTCAAAAATGCTCCAAGAAGTACAAGAAGATTATATTCACAAGTATGATTTAATTAGAAATTATGTGAGTGAATTGTACTTTTTGGCAATGAAATGGATACCACCCAAAAATCTCTTCCAATATGGAGATGCAAGTAAACGGATTACAATGATTTTTACGGAATTATTGGAACAGCAATTCCCTATTCAATACAAATCGGACAAACTAAAACTTCGTTTACCTAGCGAGTACGCAGAGAAAATATTTGTTCATGTTAATTACCTGAATAGGTGCGTGAGAAAAGTTACAGGAAAAACTACAAGCCAACACATATTTGAGCGAATAGGCACGGAAGCAAAAATCTTACTCAAACACACCGATTGGACTATTTCTGAAATAAGTGAAACTTTGAGTTTTGATGACCTTGCACATTTTAATAAATTCTTCAAAAAACAAACGGGAATGAACCCAACTTATTTTAAATCGGTTTGATTTTTACAAACATCTGTTTTTTTTCTACTACCAATACCCGAAAAATCTATTCTAATTTTGAACCCACAAAAGAGGATAAAAATGGAAAAATCAAATATTTGGTACGTTACAGGAGCGTCAAAAGGCATTGGCCGTTCGTTAGTAGAACAATTATTATTGCAAGGAAAAAAAGTTGCTGCAACTTCACGAAAAATCTCCGCATTCTCGGAAATTACAAATGAAAATTTATTGCCCTTGGAGGTGGATTTGACAGATGAAAAGTCAATCGCAACGTCATTAGAAAAAACTAAAAACGTTTTTGGAAAAATAGACGTAATTGTAAACAATGCAGGTTATGGAATTGGCGGTGCACTTGAAGAATTATCGGAAAAAGAAATAAATGACAATTTCAATGTTAATTTTTTCGCTGTTGTAAAAGTCATTCAACAAGCATTACCTTATTTACGAAATCAACGTTCAGGACATATTATCAATATTTCTTCAATAACCGGTTTTGCGCCCGGACTTGGTTGGAGTATTTATTCTGCAGCAAAATTTGCGGTAACGGGTTTGTCAGAAGCATTGGTAAATGATTTGAAACCATTAGGCATAAATGTTACAGCAGTTTTGCCCGGTTGGTTTCGCACCAACTTTGCCAAGCCAAACTCTATTGCTTTCAGCAAAAAACAAATTGATGATTATGCTTTTTTGAAAATTGCACACCAAAAAATGAATGAAATAGACGGAAAACAATTAGGCAATCCCGACAAAGTTGCGAACACTTTCATTGAATTAGTGAATAGTCAAAATCCACCAACGCTTTTGTTTTTAGGAAGTGACGCACACAAAAGAGCAACAAATAAAATCACTCATTTATCACAACAAATTGAACAATGGAAAAACCTTTCTTTATCAACAGACTTTGAAGAATAAGTAAATTGATAATAAAATAAAACCAGCTGCTAACATTGTATATAAGTCATAGGCGGAGTCTGTGCTTCGTCGATCTTTTTTGTATATTTAATATGCTAAACCGAAAGATTTGCGTAGTAAATCCACTACGGATCATATACGAGACGATAGCGAATTCTAAAATCCGCTTTCGCAAAAAAACTCAATTCTCTTTTCAGTAATTGGATGTGTAAACTCTAATTGTTCGGCGTGTAAATACAATCTATCTTTTGTTATTCCGTATAAATCATCACCAAAAATTCGTGTATTTAACCCTAAGTGATGTGCACAATGTACACGTAATTGATGTGTTCTTCCTGTCTCTGGGTATAAATAAACCTTTGTTTGGTTGTTTTTTCGCTCTATTACTTCATAACGAGTTAGTGCGGGTCTTCCGCTTTCAAAACATACCAATTGTCGAGGAAGATTATCATAATCTGCTCGTAAAGGTAAATTAATGGTTCCGCTGTTTTTTTTAATAATTCCATCGAGTATAGCCACATATCTTTTTTTAACCGTTCGGTCGGCAAATTGTTGTTGTAAGTGTTTATACACCTTAAATGTTTTTGCAATTACTAATAAACCAGATGTACCCATATCTAATCGATGAACCATCATTGGTCCTGTTGCATTGGGCACATATTTTTTTATGCGGGTATACACACTATCTTCGGTTTGTTTTCCTGGAACAGATAAAAACCGATAAGGTTTAACCACTACCAACAAATAATCATCTTCGTAAGGTATTTCTAATATAATATTATTTCTATTTTTTACAGGGTTTTTATCTACCTCTAAACCTTGTAACATAAACCCTAAAACAGGTTTACACTTACTTTTACATGCCGGATAAAATTGCTTGTGCGTTTTAATTTCTGAAACTGGTGATTTTCCCCACCAAAATTCAGCCATTGTAATGGGTCGTAAATTGTTTTGATAAGCAAATTGCAATAGTTTAGGAGCACAACATTCTCCTGTTCTTTCAGGGGGCTGAAAATATGTTTCCTTAAAAATTTCTATTAAGTTTTTTTGCTGATGTTGTGCGTTTAAAAATCGATAATTTTCGTGTAATTGTTCTTTTAATTGTGCAGAAAACGTTTTCTGTGTTGTTTTTAAAGCCGTTAATGGTTTTTTGAAATCAATTAACTCTTCTTGAAGCTTCTCTAACGTTGATTCCCAATCTTTCTTTAAACGTTTCAATTTAAAACTCTGGCGAACACTTTCTTTTTGCAACTCTTCTGAGAGCCTTAAAAAAGCATCATCTTTAAGTTTTTCTTTAGCTTCTTTACGTTTTACTTCACGCTTCTTTTTAGCTGTTTTAAGCACCTCTCTGAACGCATTAATTTCTTGTTCTTGCTGTTTTTTAGCTGTAGCGATTTTTATTTGTAAAGAAATATACAACTCATCTTTTTCAAAGGCTTCAATTTCTCGAGTAATTTGATTTAGTTTCTCTTCCCCTACTTTAAAAAAAACTTTCGGGTTTAAAGTGTCAAGTATTGGAGGAACAAATCCGTTTAGTAAGAAATTTTCATTAATACTTCCCGAAAAAGCGGTTATGTATGCGAGTTTTCCTTCAAGTGTTTTAACAATTAAAACTCCAAACATCTTTCCTAATTTATCGAAACCGCCTTTAAAATCGGTTTGATTTTCGAGGTAGTTCTGCACTTCTTCCGCAGCAATTTTACTTATTTTATGTGGTGTATATTGAAATGGATAGTTGAATTTTTGTGGTAATTCATCATCTATAGAAACATCTAAAAAGTGTATAAAAGTATTCGTAGAAAACATTTTACAAAGAACGTGAAATTACTTTATACAAAACCTCCCAAAGATAAGTTTAGGAGGCTTTTATGACTTGTTAATATTAGCTTATACTAACATTAAAATTGCCATTACCAACATTATGATATTTTCTATAAATGTTGCTTCTGTCATAGGCAAATTTAATGCAGTCCCTAAACATGCACATCTAATGGCTTTTTTATCTAAAAGTGTTTTTGTTACTCCAAAAGTTGTAACCCCTAAAATTAGTATTGTTGCAATTAATGCTATACCTACCTTAAAACGCAACAAAAACATTAACCCTAACGCTGTTTCAATAAAAGGATATATTTTAGCATACATAGGTACTTTTTTAGCTAACGGATCGTACATGCTGAAAGAATCTGGAAATCCTTTTAAGTCTAACATTTTAAAAAAGCTAAATACAATATAAAAAAGCCCCATAAAATCGAGCATAAAACCTTGCCAACTCCATTCTTTATAGTGTAATAACACACTTGCTGTTGTTATATAAAACAGAATTAAAAACAAAGGTTTGAGTTGCTGAAATTTACTTTTCTCCTCTTCTTTATTAACAACAATTGTTTCTTTTTTTAAACTAATCGTGTATTTAGAAGGTAATACTTTTTGTAAATCTTGCAAAGACACATGTTCGCTCATTTGTATTTCTACCTCTCCTTTTTCAAGGTTTATTTCAACACTATTTATACCTTCTACTTTTTCCAAATATTTTTTAACAGACGCCTTGCAGTTTTCACAAGTCATACCTTGAACATCATACAAATGTTTCATAACTATTTGTCTTTTTTGTTATGGTCTTCTATAATCTCTTCATCTCGATATCTACAACACGGATGTAAATTGTCATAATCTTCTTTCGTTGCTTTTATTTCTTTTGTATCATGACCTGCTTTTGCTAAATTTTCACAAACCATCGTTTTACTGGTTTTGCGTTCATCCATGATAACTGTTAGCCAATGAGATTCTACATCCCAATTGGCAAATTTTACTCCTTTGGTATTTAAAGCCGCTTTTTCAATACGTTTTTTACACATCATACAAACACCATCTACCTCTAAAGTTACCTTTGCGTTTTTCTTTTGTGCTTTTATTGAAAACACCATCAAAAAAACTGCTACTATTGTGAATATTTTTTTCATTTTTTTATTCTTTTTTATTATTCCTACAAAGGCAGGAATCTATTATTTTATGATTATTTTATTTTAAATCTAAATCCTGCATAATAACTACCTCCAAAAATAGGTCCATATATAATGGTACTATCAAAATTTGCTCCAAATGGATCATCACTTCCTAAGATAGGATTTTTCTGTTTATAATTTGTAATATTCTCTCCTCCAACATATATTTCAAATTTATCTGACAACACTTTCGTAATTTGAGTATTCAGCAGGCTATATCCTTTCGAAAAAGTTTCTAATGATCCATTTGTATTTGGTAAGCGCTGCTTACCAATAAAGTTATACGTTGCATCAAACTTCCATTGACTTCCATTTTCATTTTTGTGCGTTTCATATGAAGTATTGGCAAAAAATCGATGTTTTGGTTGAATTGGCTTCGATAAATTACCTGAAATATAATCGGTACTTACATCAAAATATTTATACGCTGTACGTACATCAACATGTTTTATCGGTTCGTAATTCAACTCTACCTGAAAACTATTAGCAATACTTTTTCCGTTTAAATCGTAAAATGATATTTCTTGTGGATTTTCCCAATCTACAACTACTTGGTTCGTGAAATTTGTTTGGTAAAAATCGAACGTAACATCTCCTTTTTTATCAAATAATCGGAAACCCTGTAAAAATGATACTCCATAATTCCAAGCGGTTTCTGGATTTAAACCGTAGATGTTTCCTCCAAAACTATTAATATTTATTGTTCTTGAAGAAGCAAATAATTGCTGATTTTCAGCAAAAATGTTAGCACTTCTTTTTCCTCTCCCTACTGAAGCTCGTAACACTCCTTTTTCCCACGGAACATAACGAGCATGTAAACGAGGAGTTACAAACGTTCCTAATAAATTATGATGATCTAAACGTAAACCTGCTGTTAAACTAAAGTTTTCGGTATTGTCATAAGCATATTCAAAAAAAGTTCCGATTGAGTTTTCATATCGTTTATAAACATCTACAACCACCAATTCATTATAATTATCATGTGTAAAACTTACTCCCGTTTTAAACTTATGTCGTGTATCTCCAATAATTGAGTTGAAAATGAAGTTTGAATACACACTTTGATGTTCTATATTATAATCTCTCAAACCGAAATACGACTCTTGATCATGGTTACTGTATGCTAATTGTAATCCCATACTTTGAAAAGGCAACTCAGGAAACACGTAACCCAATTTAGCAGAAGCATCTACTCGTTTTGTTTTAATTTCGCTACCCCAAGCATTAGTAGTTCCCTTATCAACATCTGGATTAAAATTGATTTGACCCGTTTGCTTTTCATCATTCATAAACCTGAAGTTTAAAAAACTTACCCAACCTGTTTTATTGTTAGCATATTGCCAACGATTCATTACGTTGATTTGATTTGCTAACGGAGCATCTAAAAAAGTATCGTTGTTTTTATCAAACTTCTCTCCTCGATAATTTCCATGTACATACAAACCAGTTTGCCACTTATCGTTTAGTTTCTGATTAAAATGCGTATTCAATTCCAAACGCCCGTTTAAATTTCCGTAACCATTTACAAAGAATTTATTATCAGTTGAAGGTTTTACTAACTCTGCATTTATTTGTCCGGAAATGCTCTCAAAACCATTTACAACACTTCCTGCTCCTTTCGTAATCTGAATACTTTCAACCCAAGTACCTGGAGTGAAAGTAAGTCCATAAACCTGTGAAGCACCACGAACCATTGGTATGTTTTCCTGTGCAATCATCAAATACGGACTGTTTAACCCCAACATTTGAATTTGTTTTGTCCCTGTTAATGCGTCCGAAAAACTCACATCGATTGACGGATTTGTTTCAAAGCTTTCCGCCAAATTGCAACAAGCCGCCTTTAATAGTTCATCACTATTAACAATAAACATATTCTGTGTTTCTAAATATGATTTTGCAGTTGCTTTTTTCTTTGCAGATATAGAAACCTCATCTAAAACACTTTCCTCCATTAAAAAGTAGTGAATTGGTTTTAAACTTTTCACTTCAATAGTATCGGTCTTAAAACCTACAAAACTTACCACCAGTTTTTTGTATTCAGGTTTATATGGAATCTCAAACCATCCTTTTTCGTTCGTAGTTCCACCTATCGTGGTGTTTAACCAATACACATTGGCTCCGAAAACACCTAAATTATCCTTCGAATTATTTTTATCCATAATCATTCCTTTATACGATTGTTGCGCGAATGAATGCATGAATATCAGTGTAAATACACTGAAAATTATATATTTTTTCATTATTTTTATATTATCATTAAAATTCTAAACACTATTTAAAAAGACGAAACGTCTTAAAAAAAGTGTAAAATCATATGATAAATACTTCGTGAAGTACCTGTATGTCGGTGACTAAATTAGGTGGTGAATAATCTTTGTGCGGAACAATTTGCTTTTCAAGGTCTTTAAACAAATTGTTATATGAAACAACAAAAGCAAGTGCAAATTGTTGTTGTTTTAAGTCGAATTTTTCTGTTGAAGTATTTTGAAAATCGTCTTGTCCTTCTATCTGCTGAATTTCATCTTTGCAGCATTTTTTCTTTTTTACTACAGAAAGAGCATCACAATCACCCTTACCCATTTCATCTGCACAGCCTTGAGCTTTTCCAAAATAAGAAACATTTACTAAAAAATCGCCACAAAAATGCTTCTCTATCGTTAAAGAAAACGTAGATAACAACACTAATAAGGCTAATGTAAACGATGATATTTTAGTGAAAATAGCTTTCATTTTAAGTTACAAAATTACGAAAAACAAATTTAACGAACTGTTAAATTTTACGTTCTACCACATAATCAATCATTTGCAATAAAGATTGTTTGTATTCTGAATCTGAGTAGTTTTCAAGAATTGCTAAAGCTTTATTCTTGTAGTTGTTCATTTTTGCAGTAGTATATTCTATACCTCCGTTCTCTTTTACGAAAGCAATTACTTCCTTAACGCGTTTTTTATCTTGATTATGGTTTTTGACAGAATTTATTAACCAACTTTTCTCTTTCGATGTGCAATTATTCAATGTATAAATGAGAGGAAGTGTCATTTTTTGCTCTTTAATATCGATACCTGTTGGTTTCCCTATTTTATCTTCTGTATAATCAAATAAATCATCTTTAATTTGGAAAGCTATCCCAATATACTCTCCAAACTTTCTCATTTGCTGAATCGTTTCGTTATTAGCACCAACAGATGCTGCACCAATACCACAACATGCTGCAATTAAGGTTGCTGTTTTTTGTCTAATAATTTCGAAGTAAATATCCTCAGTAATGTCAAGCTTTCTAGCTTTTTCAATTTGCAGTAACTCACCTTCACTCATTTCACGAACCGCGATAGAGATCAGTTTTAATAAATCGAAATCTTCATTATCAATAGATAGTAATAAACCTTTAGATAGTAGAAAATCTCCTACTAATACTGCTATTTTATTTTTCCAAAGTGCATTAATAGAGAAAAATCCACGACGACGGTTACTATCATCCACCACATCATCATGCACCAACGTTGCCGTGTGTATTAATTCAACGACAGAAGCACCTCTATAAGTACGTTCATCGAAACCGCCATCAGAAACCATTTTTGCCACCAGAAAAACAAACATTGGTCGCATTTGTTTCCCTTTTCTACGAACGATATAATAGGTAATCCTATTTAATAATGGAACTTTCGATAACATCGAATCTTTGAACTTAGTTTCAAAGAGTTCCATTTCTTTTGTAATAGGAAGTTTAATTTGCTCTACAGGTTTCATTTAAGCTAAACTGGTTCAATATCGAAAGTCAAAAGTAGAAAATATATTTTGATTGATTACTTTAAGAGGATTTAGTTTGTGATAGTTAATTGTCTAATATTTTTAAATCTTTTCCAAACTTCTTTATGCCTTCTTTTGTAGATAGACATTGTACCTCTATCTAAACCAAAATAGAAGAAACTAATTCCTGAAGGAGGGTTTGCACTTGGCAAAAAATCAAACTTACCATAGGCTGTACTTGGCCACACCCAACAATCTAACGAAGTTCCTACTATTTCTACTACAGCCACTATAAAATACATACTCAGATAAAACAACCGCTCTTTAGGATGCTTTCTTAATGAATAAAAGACTAAAAGAGTTAATACAAACCCAAAAACATCTTTCTTAAATACTAAAAATAAAAGTGAATATATTACTATACAAATAGTAATAAAAAGCTCTATTTGCTTACTATATGCCCTTACTTTTGATTTTCTAGAAAAAATATAAATTCCCAGAAAAACAACGGCATGACCAAAAGGAATATAATGAGGTATATTATGCAGTCGATAAGTATACATTCTCAATACTAAAGAAAATAAGTATTCTCCAATAACCCCAATAATTAATGCATATATAAGTTGTTCTCTTACTCTTCTTGTTCCTGTTTTAAAAAAATACAAATAAACAGCAATAACCAACACATTATTTAACCATTGTCCGTGTTCAAAATAGTTTTTGGAGAAAAAATCACTATCAAGAAAAAGGCCTAAAAAAATTATAATTAAAAGCCAACCTAATGTTTCTACCGTTTGTCCGAATAATGTTTTAGACAACTTCATTTATGACTTATTCGCTAATTGACCACAAGCAGCATCAATATCTTTTCCGCGTGAGCGACGAACATTCACCGTAATATCGTGCATTTCTAAATTTGAAATATAATTGTTAATTGCTAATGAACTTGCTTGTTGAAACTCGCCGTCGTCTATTGGATTGTATTCAATTAAATTTACTTTACAAGGAACATATTTACAAAAATCTACCAATGCTTTTATATCTTCTTTTCGATCATTTATTCCTCCCCAAACAATATACTCATAAGTGATTTTTCGTTTGGTTTTAGCATACCAATACTCTAATGCTTCGCGTAAATCATCTAAAGGAAAAGTTGCATTAAAAGGCATGATAGATGTACGAACCTCATCAATAGCAGAATGTAATGAAACTGCTAAATTGAATTTTACCTCGTCATCTGCCATTTTTTTAATAATTTTTGGCACGCCAGAAGTTGAAACCGTAATTCGTTTTGGAGACATTCCTAAGCCTTCTTCCGAAGTTATTTTATCTATTGCCTTTATAACATTGTTATAGTTCATTAAAGGCTCTCCCATACCCATAAAAACTATATTTGAAAGCTTATGATTATGGTATAATCTACTTTGTTGATCGATTGCAACCACTTGATCGTAAATTTCATCAGGATTTAAATTACGCATTCTTTTTAAACGCGCTGTCGCACAGAACTTACAATCTAAACTACACCCTACTTGACTTGAAACACAAGCGGTCGTTCTTGTTGGTGTGGGAATTAAAACCGATTCTACAATTAATCCGTCATGCAATTTAATCGCGTTTTTAATGGTACCATCATTACTACGTTGCATCGCATCTACTTCGATATGATTAATAACAAAGTGTTCATCTAACATCTCACGAGTAGCTTTAGAAAGACTCGTCATATCATCAAAAGAATGTACCGCTTTATGCCAAAGCCATTCATATACTTGATTTCCTCGAAAAGCTTTATCGCCATTTTCTACAAAAAAATCTCGTAGTTGATCTTTGGTTAATGCCCGTATGTCTTTCTTTTTAGGTTTCATTGTATTCAAAAGTATGAAAAAACCTCACAGTAAATACAGCTGTGAGGTTCTTAATTTTATTTAAGCATGTTAATTAGATAATTAACATTGCGTCTCCATAAGAGTAAAATTTATATTTCTCTTTAACTGCTTCTTTATACGCTTCCATTATAAAATCGTACCCTGCAAAAGCAGCTGTCATCATTAACAAAGTAGATTTTGGTGTATGAAAATTTGTTACCATACAGTTTGCAATACTAAAATCGTATGGAGGAAAAATAAATTTGTTCGTCCAACCATCATAGGCATTCAAACGATGATTTGCAGAAACTGATGATTCTACAGTACGCATCACTGTTGTACCTACTGCACAAACTCTACGCTTTTTATTTATAGCATTGTTAATAACGTTAGCAGATTCTTCTGGTATAATAATTTGCTCAGAATCCATTTTATGTTTTGATAAATCTTCAACCTCTACTGGGTTAAAAGTACCTAAACCTACATGTAAAGTCATTTCTGCAAACTCTACTCCTTTAATTTCTAAACGCTTCATTAAGTGTTTAGAAAAGTGTAATCCTGCAGTTGGCGCAGCTACAGCGCCTTCATTTTTCGCGAAAATTGTTTGATAACGTTCTTCGTCTTCTGGTTCTACCCCACGTTTAATGTATTTTGGTAATGGTGTTTCACCAAGCTCTAATAATTTTTTTCTAAACTCCTCGTAAGAACCATCGTATAAAAAACGTAATGTTCTTCCTCTAGATGTTGTATTGTCAATAACTTCAGCTACCAAACTATCATCATCCCCAAAAAACAATTTATTTCCAATTCTTATTTTACGCGCTGGATCTACCAACACATCCCATAGTCTATTTTCTGCATTTAACTCACGTAATAAAAACACTTCGATTCTTGCTCCAGTTTTTTCCTTATTCCCATACATACGAGCAGGAAAAACCTTTGTATTATTTAACATCATTACATCGCCTTCGTCGAAGTAATCAATCAAATCTTTAAATTGCTTATGTTCAATAGTTTGCTCTTTACGATTCAACACCATTAAACGTGCCTCGTCTCTGTGTTCTGATGGATATTCTGCCAACAATTCTGCTGGCAATTCAAAGTCAAATTGAGATAATTTCATTTAGTCTATATTATATTTTACGTAGGTTAAATCTAACCTTGTCTTTTCAACGGGGGCAAATATACGATTTCGAAATAGGCGTTGTCAAGCGTTTTGGGGTTTATTTTATCTTTGCTTGTTGAATACCAACTTTTTGAAAATCTTCCCAAAAGTTTCGATATGATTTTGTTACTACCTCAGCATCTAAAATTATTATAGCTTTTTTTATAGCTAACGGAGCAAAAGCCATTGCCATTCGATGATCGTTATAAGTTGCTATCAAAACATTTTTTTTAATTTCTTTAGATTCTTTTAGACACAAGCTTTCGTCAGTAACCGAAATATCAGCGCCTAATTTTGTAAGCTCTGTTTTTAACGCTTCTAAACGATCGGTTTCTTTAATTTTAAGTGTGTGTAAACCAGACAAATTACAAGAAACTCCTAACCCGAAGCAAGTAACTGCTATGGTTTGTGCGATATCAGGAGCATTTTTTAAATCTAACACCAACGTTTCTTTATGATGTCTTGCATTTTTCTTTAAATGAATTGTGTTTTTTTCAAACGTAGTTTCTACCCCAAAATGTTCATAAATATCTGCTAAACAATGATCTCCTTGTAAACTCTCCTTTTTATACGCTGATAATGTAATTTCAGAACTCACTTCACTCAACGCAATCAACGAATAAAAATAGGAAGCTGAACTCCAATCTGCTTCAACCAAAATAGTGTGTCTTTCGGTTTTACCTTTTGGTTTGATTGTAATTTTACTTTCTTCAAAATTTGCCTCTATTCCTATTTGGTGAAGCAAACTCAAGGTCATTTTTATGTAGGGGATAGAGGTGATTTTTCCGACCAAATTAATTTCTAAGCCGTTTGGTAAACTTGGTGCAATCAATAGCAACGCAGAAATGTATTGACTACTCACATTTCCATTTATTGATACTTTACTTTTTGAAAATTCTTTTCCGCTAATTTTTAATGGCGGGTAACCCTCTTTTTCTACATACTCGATATCAGCACCTAAATCATGTAACGCATCTACCAAAATTTGAATTGGACGATTGTGCATTCGGTCAGAGCCACGTAAAACTTTTGTTTTGCCTTTTTGTGAAGCAAAAAATGCGGTTAAAAAACGCATTGCGGTTCCTGCATGACCAATATCTACAGCTTCTTCATCTGAAGTTAACGCATGTTGTAAATGGACAGTATCATCTGAATTCGACAAGTTATCAATAGAAATTTCCGGAAATAATTGCTGTAAAATTAACAAACGATTCGATTCACTTTTTGAGCCTGAAATCGTAATATTTTCTCCTGATTTTAAAACGCTTTTATTTAATTGTAAATCCAAATTACTTCATGTTTTTATTGGTTATATACATTCCATACCCTAAACTAATTACTATTTTAATGAGCCAAAAACGAATCCATTTTTGATTTGCAAAATTTGCTTGATATACTGTTTCAAAATCTCCTGATATGATTGCTTTTCCATTATTCATAAATAAAATAATAATGGTTACAATGATGAAAAAAGGCAATCCTACTTTTAAAACATTTATCCAGAATTCTTTTTGTTGAAACTTATGTAATAAAGACATCTTATTTTAATTTTTCGTTATTATGATGACGATCGTGATCTCGTTTTGTTTTTAAATCTAACTTCTTCTCAAAAGCTTCTTGTAAATTAACTCCTGTTTGGTTTGCTAAACATAAAACGACAAACATAACATCTGCCAATTCTTCTCCTAAATCTTTGTTTTTATCGCTTTCTTTTTCACTTTGTTCTCCGTAACGACGTGCTATAATTCGAGCTACTTCACCAACCTCTTCTGTTAATTGCGCCATATTGGTTAGCTCATTAAAATAACGAACTCCGTGAGTTTTTATCCAATTATCTACTTCTTTTTGTGCGTTTTTTATATCCATCTTGCAAGAATTTCTATTTAAATAAGACTTCAAAGATAACTATTCACTTTTAGTTTCGTTTACTAACATTTTTCTTAAAACAAGCATACAGACTCCACTTAGTAATGCTAATCCGAAAATAATATACCAAGTTTTATCAAATCCAATTTTACTAATAAGTTGCATGCCAGAATTATGTCCAAAAATATGCGCTACAGAAAAAGAAATACTATACAAAGCCATATATTCTCCTTGATTTCCTCTTTTTGCTCGATCCATTGCAAAAGCGTTTGAAAACGGAAATGCAATCATTTCCCCTATCGTCATTAACAACATTCCTATTACTAAAACACCTCCCCAAGAAGTAAGATTTAACACCAAAAAACTAGATGCTAATAAAATACCTCCAAAAAACATCAAGCCAATTTTAGTATATTTTGCACTTTCAAGCCATTTTATTAATGGCATTTCTAGTAAAAAAATTACAAAGCCATTTATTCCCATTAATAAACCTATCTCCAATTCTGATAAATGATGTATTTCTTTATAATACAGAGGCATGCTCGAAAAATACTGTAAGAATACAATTCCAAACAACATCATGGCAATAAGAAAAATCCAAAAGGCTTTATCTGTATATACTGAAATAGGATTCTCTACTTTAAAACTATCCAATACTTTTGCTTTCTTCGGATGCAAAACATTTAACAATAAAACAGACGCCAAAACACAAGTAATACCATCTACCCAAAATAAACCATTGTAACCTAAAGAAGTAATGATGCCCCCTCCTACAGCAGGTCCTGCAGAAAAACCTAAGTTAATTGCCAAACGAATTAAGGTTACCGAACGTGTTTTATTTTCGGGTTTACTATACGAACTCAATGCTACAAACATGGCAGGACGAAACATATCGGCCACTAACATGAGCACAAAAATAGAGGCACAAAACCCTTCAAATGTAGTTACATATTGTAGTAATACAAACAATAAACCTGTTAGCGATAAGCTACCCAACATCACTTTATAGTAACCAATTTTGTCTGTTAATTTTCCTCCTAACCATGATCCTACTACAGAACCTAGCCCGAAGAAAGACATAATCCATCCCACATCTATTAGAGAAAATTCTAGACTTTGTGTTAGGTATAATGATAAAAACGGAATTACCATCGTACCTGCACGATTGATGAGTGTGATGAGCGAAAGCCACCAAACTTCTCTTGATAAACCTCGAAATGTATTAAGATAATTTAGATAAAGTTGTTTCATAAATAGTAGTTTGTTTAGTTGTGTAAAAATGAAAAGTCCGACTTAACAGCCGGACTTTTTACAATTGTATAATTTTATATCATCATAACATTTATACATTAAAAGCCCAACAGTACGGTGATTTAACCACCGACTTGCATTGCTTATATGTATAAATGTTTTTCATTTTATGCTAAATTCTATACAAACATATAGAAAATATCTGGAAGTTGTATTGTTAAATTTGTTTTGCTTTTTAATTTATTTTCTGATAACTTACCTATCAGTGAATACTCACAATTAAAACAGATGGGTATTATATTACTCGTTGTGTGTAATGCAACAAAACCGAACTCACAAGAAAAAAGACGAAAACTATTTAGTTTTCGTCTTCAGGTTTAATAAATTCTGACTGATATTTTTTTAAAAATTTCTTCTCCCTTGCAATCATTTGTTGTCTTATTTTGTCAATATTCATAAAATCTGAACCAAAATCACTTCCGAAAAAATCGTTGTTAAAGAAACGTTTGCTAAAAAGTGAATCTTGAGAAAAAATATCTTCAAACCCTTGATTTTCAAATTTCGAAAAATTTGTAAAAAATCTTGATTTTAAAGATTCCATCAAACTATCACGCTCTGAGGATGACAGGTTATTGAACGTATTATTAGAAGACCAAGAATAAATACTGTCATATCTAATTAAATTTTTGTTTTCATCATATTCTCGATCAACTTTCCAAAAACCTTTAGGTTGTTCTACTAACTTTCCTTCACTTTCTTTTGTTTCCGTACTTTTTGTTTTATTCTTTTGTCCGTTGCTACTAACGCTTAACAAGCCAACAAAGAATAATAAAATATATTTTTTCATCACTTTAGATATTAAGTTAAATTTAGTCTAGGGGTTGTTAAAAGTATTTTGAACAAACCACCAGTTTCTATCATCTTAATCAATTTATTTTGATGAAACACTGCTGTTTTTCGGTCACCATTTTTATACCAAACACATTCCAAATAATTGTCATTATCAACCAAACCAAGTATTGATTTTTTTTTTGGAACATATTTGAGAACTTGCATTTTTGGTGCAATAAGTTTCCCTTTAACTTTTACCCAATCTCCAGGTTTAAACTTTCTTGGCATCACATTATAATTTTAAATCATTAAACACTTGTAGGAGTATAGTGAAGACCGATTTCTCGGTCCACTTCTATACACACATCATCTAAAAATTTAGTGAATTCAATTATGAAATCTTAATGCTTCTAACTGGCTTTTGTTTCGCCTCTTCTTTTTTCGGTAAAAGAATATTTAAAATGCCTTCATTATAGTTAGCATTAATTTTTTCATCATTTACACTTTCTGGAAGTGTAAAAGTTCTTTTAAATGAAGAGTAACCAAACTCTCTACGAGTATAATTTCCTTCTTTGTGTTCATTTTCTTCCTTTGTCTCAGTAAAAATTGATAATACTTGATTGTCAATTTCAATATGGAAATCTGATTTTTTTAGACCTGGAACTGCCATTTCAACCATAAAAGCGTCGGCAGTTTCTTTGATGTTTACTTTTGGCAAAGTAATTCCAGTATTGAAATTTGAAGTGAATACTGATGGTAGATCTCTATTAAAGATATCATCTAACCAATTTGACAAAGTTAAGAAGTTGGCATTTGAATTTGTGTTTGCTAAACTTCCGTTTTTAGGAACACTAACTAAATTGCTCATAATTACAAAATTTTAAATTAAACATTATTTCAAATTTGAAATCCTTATTGATTTCGATATAACTAAAACAAAAAAAATACCAGAATGGATAAATCGTATTTTTAAGCAAAAATTTCTGTCTAATTTTCAGAATAATTATCATTTTTTACTTAAACAAATGTCATATTGACATTTTTAATATTTAAGATTTATCTAAATAAAGAAAAATAATACTGAATCAAAAAATTGCAAGGGAGAAGAAATTGAGTAAAGTACAACACACAACAAAGAACTGAGGTAAAAAACAAGTAAATTTTACACTTTTTTAAACCAAAGTACTTTTATAATTTGCATCATAAGGCAATCCGCTTTTTACAAT
>NZ_VNIA01000002.1 GCF_008124875.1 Tenacibaculum adriaticum | reverse complement strand
ATTGTAAAAAGCGGATTGCCTTATGATGCAAATTATAAAAGTACTTTGGTTTAAAAAAGTGTAAAATTTACTTGTTTTTTACCTCAGTTCTTTGTTGTAGCCAGTTACTTTTTATGTTTGTTTTCAATCTTCTTAATCATAGCTTCAGCATTAGTGTTTTTAGGGTTCATTTCTAGTGATTTTCTATAATTTAATTCTGATAAATCGTACTGCTTATTAGTGTAGTAAGCTTCTGCAAGACTATCATATAAGTTAGCGTCGTTTGGAAATTCAGAAATGGCTAACTTAAATATAGTTATACTTTCTTTGAACTTTTTTAAAGCTAATAAATCATATCCAAGACTGTTAAGTTCGTTTGGATTATCGAAACCATAAATGTCGTAATCAGTTCTCTTTAAAGCATTATAATATGAAATACCTTGATTAATATCTTCTAAGCACTTTTGTCTTATTTCTCTGTAAATTGATTTCTTAGGTAAATTAAATGGTCTGTCTTTAATAATATTATGTATAGATTTAACTATTTTAAATGTTTGGTTTTTATGATTTGACATTAATATAATACTAATCTCATTTCCAAATTCACTAATAAAAATTGATTCAAATTGATAGGATTGTCCGCCATGTTCGTGAGTTTTAAAGTTATTGTCAGAACCTCCAAGAATTGTACCTTCATTTTCAAAGTATTGATTTTTTAGAAGTGATATTAAGGATGCTCTTGAAATCAATTTGTCTTGTCGTAAAGCCGTAATCCATTTATTCAAATCGTCTATAGTTGTCCATAACCAGCCTTTACTTGCATAAAATTCAAGTGCATTTTGTTTATAGATATCAAAGCTTCTAGATCTATTAGGGTAGTCAAAATCTGGATCGAATACCGCATCGGTCATTTTTAACGGTTTTATTATATTTTCTGTTACAAATTCTGTGAATGGTTTTTTAGTAACCGATTCGATTACGCGTTTCTGAAGAAAAATACTGTTTGTATTATAATGAAAATCTGTACCAGGTTCAAACAATAAGTTTGGCAAGTTTTGTAAATCTTCTAAAATCTCTTGCTCGTTTTTTACAGTTTCCCATTTAATTTTAGGTATTCCACCTACATAATTCAAAATGTGTTTAATAGTAACTTTTTCAGACCAAGAAGGTAGACCTAAATCGAATTGTGAAAGTTTGTCATCTAAACTTAAATCGCCTTTCTCAACTAGCATCATAATCGATACAGCAACAAATTCTTTCGCAATTGAACCAGGACAAAAAATAGATTCTTT
Organism: Tenacibaculum adriaticum; assembly: GCF_008124875.1. GTDB lineage: Bacteria > Bacteroidota > Bacteroidia > Flavobacteriales > Flavobacteriaceae > Polaribacter > Polaribacter adriaticus. The sequence continues at coordinate 792,862 of NZ_VNIA01000002.1, read as the reverse complement.
TGTCAGTTTTGTTTTTCCTGTACCATCTGAATATCCAAATGATTTTTGATATACAAGAGAATCATTTCTTGTAACTAATACATTGCCATTAAAAATTCCTCTATCATAACTAATCTGCATAAGCGAATCAATAGTTTTATTTTTTTTCAAAAAAGATTGAGGTATTTGTTTTTGCGCGTTGATAAATCCAAAAAATAATAAAGAAAGGATGAGAGTAATGTATCTGTTCATATTTTTAAAATTAAGTTTATAGTCTAAAGACTAAATAATTTTAAAATTGTTACAGTTTTGTTTAATTGGCTACAACGTGTGAAAGGAATATCCATCTGTTTTAATTGTGGATATTCACCGATAGCGAAGTTATTAGAAAATACTTTTAGAATCAAACTAAATTTATTTCTTAGCCCTTTCTACCAATTCTAATTTTTCTATAGAAGCTTTTGTGGTAAACATTCCGTAGTTTATAAAGACGTTTTTCTTTTCAATTTTATCAATGCTTCCCACCGAGTTACCATCAATCAATCGAACACGATCTCCAACTTTAAACACATATTCAGCTTTTGCTTTTGCAACCTTAGCGGCTTCAATTTTCTTTTCTTCACGAACTTTTACTACTTTTTGTAAAACTTCTTGTTCTACTTTTTTAATAGCAGCTTTTTGTTTTTGAGCAGTTACGATGTCTAGTTTTTTCTCAGTTTTGGTTTTCTTAATTGGAGGGTTCTTTTTTATAAACTTCGTTTTTTCGGCTGTAACCCACTTAAAAAAATCGGCAGTAAGTTCTTTTTTATTATTGGTTTGAAAGTATTTATTTAATAATTCGTTAATCTTTCTACCTAAAGTTAACATGCGCTTGTTATTGTCGTATAATTCCTGAAAACCTTCTAATTTCTCACGAATCTTTTGTTCTTTTTCTTGTAAGCTTTCAATATGTTCTTTTCCTTTAGATTTTTGATTGTCAAGATCATCAGAAGTTTTTTGTAAACGATTTCTCTCTTTTTGTAGTTTAGAAATCGTTTTATCTAAACGTACTTTTTCAGTTTCAACACGTTTTTTAGCACGGTTTATTAAGCTAAAGGGAATTCCGTTTTTCTGAGCAACTTCAAAGGTAAAAGAACTTCCGGCTTGCCCAATAAACAGTTTGTATAAGGGTTCTAGAGTACGTTCATCAAATTGCATGTTAGCATTGGTTACATTTTCTAACTCATTAGCTAACACTTTTAAGTTAGCATAGTGTGTAGTAATGATTCCAAAAGCTTTTTTCTCGTAGAATTCTTCTAAAAAAATTTCGGCTAAAGCTCCACCTAATTCAGGGTCAGAACCTGTACCAAATTCATCTATTAAAAACAAGGTATTGTGATTACATTTACGTAAAAAGTAACGCATATTTTTTAATCGGTAACTATAGGTACTTAGTTGATTTTCAATAGATTGGTTGTCTCCGATATCCGTTAAAATCGTATTAAAAATAGAAGTTTCACTGCGTTCGTGTACAGGAATTAATAATCCGCTTTGTAACATTACTTGCAATAAACCAATAGTTTTTAGTGTGATACTTTTTCCACCAGCATTGGGTCCAGAAATAACAATAATTTGCTGTTTTTCATTTAGTTCAAGTGTCTGCGGAAACGTTTTGATGTTTTGTTGATGATTTTTCCTCCATAAAATAGGATGAAAAGCATCTCTTAAAAAGATTTTCTTTTCCTTAGATATCTTCGGAAGCAACGCATTAATTTCTCGAGCATATTTTGCTTTTGCAGCCACTACGTCTAAGTGTGTTAAAAAAACGATGTATTCTTCTAACAAAGGCACAAACGGACGAATTTCTTCTGCCAATGCACGCAAAATTTTTACGATTTCTTGTTTTTCTTCGTATAGTAAATTTTGTAATTCTCTACTGTAAGTAAGTGTGGCTTGAGGTGCTATATAAACAATACTACCAGATTTTGAAGAACCTAATAAACTTCCCTTTACTTTACGACGGTGCATTGCAGTAACTGCTAAAACCCGCTGGTTGTCTATAATGGTTTCTTTAATATCATCTAAATATCCGCTGGCAATACTTTTGCTTAAAGCGTGTGAAAAGCTTTCAGATATTTTTCCGCGAACATTATTAATATCTTTTCTAATCTGCTTTAAAATTGGTGATGCGTTATCAGCAACGCTACCGTAAGATGTTATTATTTTATTAATAGCATCTGAAACAAAGGAGGTATACTCAATTTCATCACTTAATTTGAACAGCGTAGGGTAATAGTCATTAAATTTATTGAGAAATTTTTTAAGCTCATTAACTGTTTCTGTTACTGAGGCAACCTTTAAAAACGTTTCGGTATCGAGGTAACTATTTTCAATAGCCAAACGCTTAATTGCTTCGGCAATATCATCAAATCCGTGATTTGGAATTCGGTTTTCATTTTGATAAGAACCCAAATATTCGTTGACTAAATTCAATTCAAAGAATAATTCTTCTTTTGTTTGAATAGGTATAATTTGTGCTGTTTTTTCTTTTCCTAAATCAGAAATACAAAATGCTGCAACTTGCTCTAAAACCGTTGTGAATTCTAAATCTTGTAATGTTTTTTCTGAGATGTTTGTTTTCAAATTCCTATTTTTGAGAGCCACAAAAATAAGAAATAATGCAAGTAAATATTGCCGAAAGTTGGAAACATATTTTACAAGAAGAATTTGAGAAAGATTATTTTAAAAACTTGATTGATTTTGTAAAAACAGAGTATCAAAATCATACCTGTTTTCCGAAAGGAGATAATATTTTTTCAGCTTTTGATTTTTGTTCTTTCGAGGATGTAAAAGTGGTAATTATTGGTCAGGATCCCTATCATGGAGTAGGGCAAGCTAACGGATTGTGTTTTTCTGTACATGAAGGAATTAAACACCCTCCTTCTTTAATTAATATTTTTAAAGAGATTGAAACGGATGTAAATATTCCATATCCAGTTTCGGGAGATTTGTCTCGTTGGGCTAAACAAGGAGTTTTATTGTTAAATGCTACTTTAACAGTTAGAGCAGGAGAGGCGGGAAGTCATCAGAAAAAAGGATGGGAGCAATTTACAGATGCAGTTATTAGCAAGATTTCCGAAGAAAAAGAAAATGTAGTGTTTTTACTTTGGGGTGGTTACGCAAAGAAAAAAGGAGCAAAGATTAATAAGAATAAGCATCATATACTAACGTCAGGACATCCATCACCTTTAAGTGCAAATAGAGGATATTGGTTTGGAAATAAGCATTTTTCTAAGACCAATGAGTTTCTTCAAAAAGATGGATTACCAACTATTCAATGGTAATTTGTGGTAAAATAGTTTTGTTGTAATAGGGTAAAATAATAGCGTCTAAAATATCTTGAGTAACATCAGGGTAATGAACTTCAGGAATTTTATCAGACTTAATCCAATTTGCTATTTTTATTATTTGCTTTTTTCCTAAATTTTTTATTACGGGGATTCCCATTTCTTGTAAAGCTAAAGCATTGCATTGTTGTTCGTACTGATTCTTCATGGGGATTACCATCAGTTTTTTACGTAAATACAATGCTTCGGCAGGGGTTTCAAAGCCAGCACCGCATAAAATGCCGTTAGCAGAAGCAATGCTTTTCATAAATTCATCTCCATTAATAGGTTGGATGATAATATTATTTTTCAATTCTATTTTATCAGAATTTTTAGAGAATACGTGCCATTTAATATTTTTAAAATTTGATAAAACCTTAATAATCTTTTTATTACTATAAGCTGGTAAATAAACTGTGTAATGCCCTTTTTTTGTGATATTTCTATAGCGAATATCCTTCCGAATTATAGGTAAGAATGTAGCAGAGCTATAGGTTTTAAAATGGAAACCAAATTTGTGTTTTGCAGGGGAATAATATTTTAATATTAATCGCTCTAGTCTGAAAGCTCCGTACTTGGGGGCATTGTCATCAAGTACAGCATTTTGATGACTTAATGAAATAATAGGAACGTTTCTTAACTTACAAGCCCAAGCAGAAACAGGTTCAAAATCATTAATAATCAAATCATAGTCTTGAACAGGAAGTGATTTAATTTCTTTCCAAAGATTACGGATTTTAGTCTTTTTATAGGTTTGCCATAAATCGATTCCGCCTCTTTTTCCAAAAATAAAACTTAATCCATAGAGTTTGTATTTTATTTCAAAAGGAAATTGTAATTCACATTGATATCCACTTATTAAAACGTCTACTTGTGCTCTAGTTTGTAAATGAGGAACAATTTCTAATGCTCTACTTGCATGCCCATTTCCTGTACCTTGTATAGCGTATAAAATCTTCATCATAATTTATTTTGAAAATTTTTTAATATTAAACTCGATTAATAATTCTTCAAACAATTGACTGTTTGATTGTTCTCCTTGCACGAATTCTAAATCATTTATTTCAATGTTATTAGGGGTTTTATTTGCTAATTCATCTTTTTCATATTCGTACAATTTCCATTCCTTATTATTGTATTCAAGGGCAGTTAAGTTTTCAATCCAATCTCCAGAATTCATATAAATTGTTTCTCCTTCCTCATTTTGAATTACTCTCATTTCTGGTTGATGAATGTGTCCGCAAACCACATAGTCATAACCTTCTGAAATAGCAATGTCGGAAGCAGTTGTTTCAAAATTATTAATAAACTTAACAGCACTTTTAACGCCGTTTTTTATCTTTTTACTGAAAGAAAGTCTACCGTAACCGAATTGTTCACTAATCCAATTAACAGCTGTATTTATCATAATTAAAGTGTCATAACCAATACCACCTAATTTTGCTAACCATTTAGAATGTTGCATAGTAACATCAAAAACATCACCATGAAAAAACCACCCTTTCTTTCCGTCAATATCTAGCACTACTTTGTTTACAATTTCAAAACTACCAAGGCTAAAGTCTTTAAAACGACGTAGCATTTCATCGTGATTTCCTGTGATATAATATACTTTTGTACCAGAAGTAATAAAAGACATTAATGCTTTTATTACTTTCATATGTGGCTTTGGAAAATAACGCTTATTAAACTGCCAGATATCAATAATATCACCGTTTAGGATTAAAGTCTTTGGGTTGATGGTTTTTAAATAGTTATGAAGCTCGGTAGCTCTACAACCAAAAGTTCCTAAGTGTACATCAGAAATTACCGCAATATCTAGTTTACGTTTTTTTATTTTTTTCATCGTTAAGTTTTAAAGTTAGTATCTCGATTAAAGAGTTGACTTTAATGAGAGTTTTAGCAATGATATAAAACGTAGTTGCTTTTATGTTTTATAGTTTTGATTTATATAAAATTAAATGAAAAGCTTGTTGAAATGGTAAAATTCTAATTAACAGATTGTTAATAGATTGTTTTTTTAATGAAAAGATTGTAAAATTTATGTAAATAAAAACCGTTCGGAATTTCCGAACGGTTTTAAAATATATTTTAAAAAATTACTTGTTGTACAATACCCAAGTTCCTTTTTCTAGTAAAGGAATAGCTTGTTTGTATTTAAGTTCTTTTTCTTCTCCACTCATTACGTTTTTAATCGTTACTTTTTCATTACGCCCAATTTTTGGTTGTTCACGAACGATTGTTTCTACAACCTCTTGCTCTTGTTGTGGTCTAGAATTCGAAATAGCTTGTTGTGTTGAGTTTTGAACTTCGTCTTTACGCAAATCTAATTTCTCACGTTTTTGTTCATGAGCTTCAGAAATTTGAGATTCATCTTGAGTTGGTAATTTCCCCTTAAATAAGAATGATAAAACTTCTTTATTAATCTTATCAATGGTTCCTTGGAATAATTCAAACGCTTCAAACTTGTATACTAATAATGGATCTTTTTGTTCATAAGATGCGTTTTGTACCGTTTGTTTTAATTCGTCCATTTTACGTAGATGATCCTTCCAGTTTTCATCGATAATTGCTAAGGTGATGTTCTTTTCAAAATCATTTACGAGCGATTTACCTTCCGATTCGTATGCTTCTTTTAAGTTGGTTACAACTTTTAATGTTTTAGAGCCATCTGTAAAAGGAACCACGATACGCTCATAACGATCACCTTCATTTTCATATACATTTTTAATAACTGGATATGCTTGATGCGCATTTCTTTCTGTATCTTCTTTGTAATTAGTAGAAACTATTTTGTATAATTTATCTGCTAACTCTCTTTCAGATAAACGGTTGAATTCTTCTTCTGAAACAGGAGAGGTCATTGAAGAAAAACGGATTAACTCAAATTCGAAATTCTGAAAATCTTTTGTTGGTTTGTTTTCTCTAACGATAGAATCACATGTGTCATAAATCATGTTAGCAATGTCAACTTGTAAACGTTTTCCATCTAGCGCATGACGACGACGCTTGTAAACAAACTCACGCTGTGCGTTCATAATATCATCATATTCTAATAAACGTTTACGAATACCAAAGTTGTTTTCTTCTACTTTCTTTTGAGCTCTTTCAATAGATTTTGAAATCATAGAATGCTGAATAACTTCACCTTCTTTTAATCCCATTCTATCCATCATTTTGGCAATTCTATCAGAACCAAATAAACGCATTAAGTTATCATCTAATGCTACATAGAATTGTGAAGAACCAACATCTCCTTGACGTCCTGCACGTCCACGTAACTGGCGGTCAACACGACGAGAATCATGACGTTCTGTACCAATAATAGCTAAACCACCTGCTGCTTTTACTTCGTCAGATAATTTAATGTCGGTACCACGACCAGCCATGTTCGTTGCAATAGTAACTACTCCTGGTTTACCAGCTTCTGCAACTACATCTGCTTCTCTTTTGTGTAATTTTGCATTCAGAATGTTGTGAGGAATTTTACGCATTTGTAGCATTCTTCCTAATAATTCTGATATTTCTACAGAGGTTGTTCCTACTAAAACAGGGCGACCAGCTTCTACTAATTTTACAACATCTTCAATAACGGCATTGTATTTTTCTCTCGTGGTTTTGTAAACTAAATCATCTTTATCATCTCTTTGAATTGGCTTGTTAGTAGGGATTTCAACCACATCTAACTTGTATATTTCCCAGAATTCTCCAGCTTCAGTAATCGCAGTACCTGTCATTCCCGATAATTTGCGGTACATTCTAAAGTAATTCTGTAAGGTTACTGTTGCAAAAGTTTGTGTAGCATCTTCAATATTTACATTTTCTTTTGCTTCAAGCGCTTGGTGTAATCCGTCAGAGTAACGACGCCCTTCCATGATACGGCCTGTTTGTTCATCAACAATCATTACTTTATTGTCGACAACTACATATTCAACATCTTTTTCAAAAACGGTATAAGCTTTTAAAAGTTGATTCATGGTGTGAATACGTTCACTCTTCACGCTGAAATCTCGGTATAGTTCTTCTTTTTGATTTGCTTTTTCTTCAGGAGAAGCTTCGTTTCGATCAATTTCTCCAACTTTTACGCTAATATCTGGTAAAATAAAGAATGTTTCGTTTTTTGTAACGTCTGATAAATGAGAAATTCCTTTATCAGTTAAATCAATTTGATTGTTTTTTTCTTCAATAGTAAACCATAATTCAGCATCTACTTCTGGCATCAACTTATTGTTGTCTTGCATGTAGTAGTTTTCTGTTTTTTGCAAAATTTGTTTTACTCCTTCTTGAGATAAAAACTTAATTAACGCTTTATTTTTTGGTAAACCACGGTAAACTCTTAGTAATAAAAAGCCACCTTCTTTAGTATCTCCTTCTTTAATTAATTTTTTAGCTTCTGCTAAAACACCGACTAAATATTTACTTTGTAATGAAACTAAATCAGCAACTAATGGTTTTAACTCATTAAACTCATGAAGGTCTCCTTGAGGAACAGGTCCAGAAATAATTAAAGGAGTACGTGCATCATCAATTAACACAGAATCTACTTCATCAATAATGGCGTAGTTTGGCGCACGTTGTACCAAATCTGATTTAGAGCTAGCCATATTATCACGTAAATAATCAAAACCAAATTCGTTATTGGTTCCGTACGTGATATCTGCGTTATATGCTTTTCTACGAGCTTCTGAGTTTGGTTGATGGAAGTCGATACAATCGGTACTTAATCCATGGAACTCAAAAATTGGAGCCATCCACGCACGGTCACGTTTTGCTAAATAATCGTTTACTGTAACAACGTGAACTCCATTACCTGTTAAAGCATTTAAATATACAGGAAGGGTAGAAACTAATGTTTTACCTTCACCTGTCATCATTTCTGCTATTTTACCCTGATGTAGTACAGAACCACCAATTAATTGAACATCGTAATGAACCATGTCCCAAGTAACTTCTTTACCAGAAGCATCCCAAGAATTTGCCCAAAAAGCTTTATCGCCTTCTAAGGTTATGTGTTCTTTAGTTGCAGACAATTCACGATCGAATGAGGTAGCAGTAACTTCAATTTCTGAATTGTTAGCAAAACGCTTAGCAGTTTCTTTAATCACAGCAAAAGCCTCTGCCATGATAGTTTCTAAAACTTGCTCTGATACTTGATAAGCTTCATCCTTTAAACGGTCAATTTCAGCATAAACATCTTCTTGACGGTCTATGTCGGCTGTTTTAGCTTCTTCTTCTAATAAAGAAATCTTATCAGTAAAATCTTTTGTAGCATTACTGATTTTAGTTTTGAATTCTGCGGTTTTTTCACGTAACTGATCATTAGATAAACCAGCTAAAGAAGTTTCAAAAGCTTTTACTTTGTTAACTATAGGTTGTAATACTTTTAAATCTTTCTCTTGTTTGTCTCCTACAAAAAGTTTTATTACCGAGTTTAAAATGCTCATTTTTTATGTTGTTTATTGCTGATGTAGTAAATCAGTATGTCGTTAGTTTTAAAGTGCCTAAAAGTAAGCAAAAAAAAAGCCTCAAATGAGACTTTTTTTGTGTTTTTTATGATGTTTTTCTAGTATTCGTCTTCGTTCCAAAGATAATCCTCTTCCGTAGGATAATCGGGCCAAATTTCGATAATAGAATCGTACGAGTCTCCTTCGTCTTCAATATCTTGAAGATTTTCTACCACTTCTAATGGTGCTCCAGTACGAATTGCGTAATCGATTAACTCGTCTTTGGTTGCTGGCCAAGGTGCGTCTGCTAAATAAGATGCTAGTTCAAGTGTCCAATACATTTCCTTATCTGTTTTTAATTTTCTTGCAAAAATAAAATTTAAACTTAAAAAGTCAAGTTTTTTTTCAAAAATCTGATATCAATAAAAAAAGAACTTAAGTTACAGCTTTTTAGGTATCCATTTTACCTCATTTGCTTTTAAGTCTTTCGACAACTTTCGTGCCAACACAAAAAGATAGTCAGAAAGTCTGTTTAAGTATGTTAAAATATTTAAATCGATACCTTCTTCTTCGTTTAAAGCTACTGATAATCTTTCAGCTCTACGGCATACACAGCGTGCTATATGACAGAATGACACAGTAGAATGGCCACCAGGTAAAATAAAATGAGTCATCTGAGGTAGTGATTCGTTCATTCGATCGATTTCATTTTCTAAAAAAAGAATTGAGGCGCTATTTATTTTCGGAATATTTAAACGCTCTTTACCACTTTTTAATGTTTCTTTCTCAGGAGGAGTGGCTAACATTGCTCCCAATGTAAATAATTCGTCTTGAATTTTAATTAAAGCTTCTTTAGCAGCTTCATCAATTTCTTGATCTCTAATTAGTCCTATATGTGAATTTAATTCATCTACTGTTCCGTAACTTTCAATTCGTAAATGATATTTAGGTACTCGGGTGCCTCCAAATAAAGAGGTGTTTCCCTTGTCGCCAGTTTTTGTGTAAATTTTCATTTAAAAAATATTCTGAAATGTGAAAATAATAAACTTAAATTTAAAGTTCTAGTTTTTCAAGTATATATTTTGGACAACGAGTAGGTTTGTTAATTTCTTTGTTAATAAATGCCAAAATTGTACTACCTGTACAAATTAATTCTTGATTTTGATTGGTGATTTCGTATTCGAATTCTATCTTAACGCTAGGGGTTTTCCTTAGTTGTGTGGTAACGGTTAAAACGTCATCATATAGAGCTGATTTTTTAAAATTACAAATCAATGAAATTACTGGTAACATTATTCCTGTTTTTTCCATATATTTGTACGTAACGCCCATAGAGCGTAGCCATTCAGTACGGCCAATTTCAAAATATTGTGCGTAATTCCCGTGATAAACCACACCCATTTGGTCAGTTTCTGCGTAGCGTACTCTTAAAGTAGTAGAATGTTTTTTCAAAGTATGTTTGTTAAAGTTTCTCGAATCTTACATAAAAAATAATTAAAAATCAATAGTGGTTTCATTTTTTTTTAATGAAAATTATTCACACTTTTGTTCGCCCGTTCAATAACATAATGGAACCTTCCAAATTCCATTTTTTTATTGCTATTTTTAACTAAAAATTAATCATCTGAGAAACACAAATGGATAGAACTGCTGAATCAGTATGGATACAATGCTTGTCTTTTATCAAAGACAATATCAAGCCTCAAGCTTACAAAACTTGGTTTGAACCAATCAAACCGGTAAAACTATCAGGTGAAGCATTGACTATACAAGTTCCTAGCAAGTTTTTTTATGAGTGGTTGGAAGAGCACTACATAAAATTATTACGTGTTGCTTTGGTTAGAGAATTGGGTGATCAAGCAAAGCTAATTTACGATGTACGTATGGAAAATACGTATAGTAGTAATAGTCCACAAACAGTAAAAATTCCAAGTTCGAACAGAAACCCATTAAAACCACAAAAGGTTACGGTTCCTATTGAGTCTAAGCGGGAATTGAAAAATCCATTTGTAATACCTGGCCTACAGAAGGTTAAGATCGAATCGCAATTAAATCCAAATTATAATTTTAATAATTTTGTTGAAGGAGATGCTAACCGTTTAGCGCGTTCTGCAGGTATGGCGGTAGCTAACAAACCAGGAGGAACTTCATTCAATCCGTTATTAATTTATGGAGGAGTGGGACTTGGTAAAACACATTTAGCACACGCAATTGGGGTAGAAATTAAAGATAAATATCCAGATAAAACGGTGTTATATATTTCATCTGAAAAATTCACACAACAATTTATAGATTCTGTAAAGTCGAATACTCGTAATGATTTTATTCATTTTTATCAAATGATTGATGTATTGTTGATTGATGATGTGCAGTTTTTATCAGGTAAGGCAGGAACACAAGATGTTTTTTTCCATATATTTAATCATTTACATCAAAATGGGAAACAGGTAATTTTAACTTCGGATAAAGCGCCAGTTGATATGCAAGACATTGAACAACGTCTATTATCTCGTTTTAAATGGGGATTGTCTGCTGAGTTGCAAACTCCTGATTATGAAACTCGAATTTCTATACTTCAGAATAAATTATTTAGGGATGGGGTTGATATGCCAGAAGATATTGTTGAGTATATCGCTAAAAATATCAAATCTAACATTCGTGAATTGGAAGGTGTTATTATATCCATGATCGCGCAGGCTTCTTTTAACAGAAAAGAGTTTACATTAGAGTTGGCGAGACAAATTGTAGATAAGTTTGTAAAGAACACGAAAAAAGAAGTTTCGATTGATTATATTCAAAAAGTAGTTTCAAAATATTTTGATATGGATGTTGCTACTCTTCAGTCTAAAACTAGAAAAAGACATGTTGTACAAGCACGTCAGTTAGCTATGTTTTTTGCAAAACGTATGACTAAATCTTCTTTGGCAAGTATAGGAAGTCAAATCGGTCAACGAGATCACGCTACCGTTTTACATGCCTGTAAAACTGTTGATAATCTCACTGAAACAGATAAGCAGTTTAAGAAATATGTTGAAGATTTAACAAAGAAGTTAACTTTCTAACAGAATAATCAAAATGAAAATACTGATGGTTTGCTTGGGAAATATTTGTCGTTCTCCGCTAGCTCAGGGTATTTTAGAGTCAAAAGTACATACTGACCGTGTTTATGTTGATTCTGCTGGTACTTCAGGTTATCATGAGGGAAATTTACCAGACCCAAGATCTATTCAAACAGCAAAAAAATACGGTATTGATATTACGAGTCAGCGTTCTCGTAAGTTTTTAGCTACTGATTTTGATATGTTTGATGTTATATACGCGATGGATGAGAGTAACTTTGAAGATATTATTCAATTGTCTAGAAATAAAGAAGAAGCAAAAAAGGTTAAATTAATATTAGATGAATTATCTAATGAAGATAAAAACGTTCCTGATCCTTACCATGGAGGAGATCAAGGTTTTGAGAATGTTTACAAAATGTTAGAGGAGGCTTGCGAACTCATTGCTTCAAAATTAAATTAGAAATGATCGGAAAACTATATTTAATACCAACTACTTTAGGAGATACAGAGCCATTAGAAGTCATGCCTTTATCGGTTAGAAAAGTAGTGGAACAGCTAGATTATTTTATAGTTGAGAATGAAAAAACTGCCCGTCGATTTATTAAAAAAATAACACCTAATAAATCGCAACCTTCGTTAGAATTTATGTTGTTAGATAAGTACTCTGACGAACTTGAAACACGTAATTACTTAGATATTTGTGAAAAAGGGATTTCTGTTGGATTGTTATCAGATGCTGGAGTACCAGCTGTAGCAGATCCAGGAGCAACTATTGTAAAATTAGCACATGAAAAAGGAATTCAGGTAGTTCCTTTAGTAGGGCCTTCATCAATTTTAATGGCTATAATGGCATCCGGAATGAACGGTCAAAGCTTTACTTTTAATGGCTATTTACCCATTGATAAAGCTACTAGAAAAAAGACAATCAAAGACTTAGAGCGATTGTCTAAAGAGAAAAATCAATCTCAAATTTTCATTGAAACCCCTTATAGAAATGAAAAAATGTTAGATGATTTGCGCTCTACATTACAACCGAATACCAGACTTTGTATTGCTTGTGACATAACACTTCCTTCCGAATATATTAAAACGTTAACCGTTAAAGAGTGGAAAAACGTTAAAACTGATTTACATAAAAGACCCGCTATTTTTATAATTCAATCGTAATGATTAAACCGTAGCTTTCTTGTGTCCTATAATGTTTGAAACATCATAGCCCGCAAATTTTTTCATGTAAGAATCAATTGAAGTTCCAAAGGCATCGTTAAATTGAAATTTACCATAAGAGCGTAAATGTTTTTTTACATTTCCTGCACCAGCTAAATGTGCTGCGGCTAAAATTCCTGATTCTGTAATTTTAATACCGTTTATATATCTCCCTGTAAAACGTTTAATATCTCTACGCAAAATCCATTTATTAACCTCACATAAAGCAACAAAAGCTCTTTCTTGTAGCTCGGGTGTTTCTAAGAAATTTTGTGTATCGTAAATATTAAAGCGACGCAATGTGGTTCTTCCAAATTGGTATTTGCCTAAATATCCTAACTCATTTACAATTCGGTAATTTCCTTGAGATTCTTTAAAAGCGATTGCTTCTTTAAAACCAATGAAATCTTTTTGTAAAAAAGGGATTGCAATTTTTATATTGCTTTTTACAGAATTTCGTTTAATAACTACTTTTTCTTTCGGATGAATTGTAAAACTTGTAAGGATAATAAATCCTAAAATAAGTCCTAATTTTCTGATAGTTTTTTTACTTTCTGTTTAGCGATGCAAAGATATAGGTAAAAAAATTAAAGGTTTATTTGCTAATATATCAAGAAATAATCGTTTTTAATTATTGATAATACATTGAATAAGTGAAATAAATGAATTATTTACATTAAAATAGCTTTAAAAATAATTTTAGGTTAATTTAATGTAAATAAAATAGCATAAAAAATTAACAAAAAATTGTGTAAATGGTTTAAAATCAGTGATAAATGACCTTTTCTTACAGGGAAAAGCTGTTAATAAAAGGGTGTTTATCTATTTATTCCTTGTTTGTTAATCCATCTTTGGTATTTTATAGCATTACGATTATGTTCAGATAAGCTTTTCGCAAAATCGTGGTATCCAATATTTTCTATACTAGCGCACATGTAATAATAATTGTGTTGTGCAGGATTTAATACAGCATCAATAGCCGAAATATCTGGCATTGCAATTAAGGTAGGAGGTAAACCTGTATTTTTATAAGTGTTATATGGTGAATTTATACTTAAATCTTTGTTTAAAACCCGTTTTATAACCGTATCATGCCCATGTATTTCTTTTAAACAAAAAATAACTGTAGGATCTGCTTGAAGTGGCCAACCGTTTTTGTAACGATTTAAATACAAGCCAGCTACAATTGGTCTTTCAGATGTTTGAGCAGTCTCTTTTTGAACGATGGATGCAAGAGTTAATACTTGAGTTGGAGTAAGGTTAAGTTTTTTAGCTTTCTCTTGTCTATTTTTATTCCAAAATGAAGTATAATAGTTTAGCATTTTATTTCTAAAAGTTTCAGGAGAAGTGTTCCAATACACTTCATACTGATTCGGTAAGTACATACCTAAAACAGATTTTTCTGTAAAATTATTTTCCGCTAAAAAAGAAGAGTCTTTCATCGTTAATAGCAATGTTAAACTATCAGCTTCTATCTGTTCTGAAATTCTACCAGCTAGTTTTTCAAGCGTATCTTGATTGTTAAAAGATATTTTTATAGGGGTTTGATTACCTATTCGTAACATATTTACCAGAGCATTCATGTTCATTCCTTCTTTAAGAACGTACATACCGCCTTTAGGTTTGGTAAATTTCTTTTTGTTGGCAACCCAAGTAAAGTTTTCAGGTTTCTTTATAAATGGTGAAAGGGTTTCTTTTACATCTTCTATGTTAGCGTTTGAAGAGATGAAGATTTTAGCGTCTTTAGTAACCGCTTTTCCAAATACTTTTTGATAATAATTAAAAGTGATGGTTCCTGCGATTAGCAAAAAACCAATAATTCCGTATTTAACTTTGTTATTCATTTATCAATTGAAATAAAATTTCGTCTTTATAGATTCCGTGGCTAAAAATCCAATCTTTTTTTATGCCAACTTGTTTGAAATTATGTTTTCTAAAAAGCGCTAAGCTTTTCGTATTGTCTGCTGTGATATTAGCATATAATTGATGCACTTGCAAATGAGAAAAGCAATAGTTTGTAAGTAATTTTAAAGCTTCAGAAGCATATCCTTTTTGTTGATGTTCTTCACTAATCAAAATACCAAGCCCCACTCTTTTATGTTGCGGATTAAAATCAAACAAATCGATCATTCCTATCTGATGGAAAGAATTAATATCTTCAATAACTAAACGTAATTGTTTTACTTCGTAAATATCTAAATGAGCATTTTCTAGATATTGCTTTAATATAAACTTAGAAAATGGTGTTTTTGTGTGGCTTACTTCCCAAAAGTTTTCATTGTTTTCTGTATCGAATAAAAACTGTAGATCTTCAGGTTCGAGCGCTCGTAAAATAATATGTTTTCCTTTAAGTGTTTGCATTAAATTTCTATAGTTCCACTAAAAATAAATTCAGCAGGGCCAATTAAATGTATATTTTTATAACTATTGTTATCAACATCAAAAGAAACAGATAATTGTCCGCCTTCTACTAGTAAATCAATCTTTTTCTCAAAGGTTTTATTTGTTTTGTGCATCGCGATTGCTACAGCGGTAGCACCTGTACCACAAGCTAGCGTTTCGTCTTCAACACCACGTTCGTATGTGCGAAGTCTAAAAGTTTTATCATTAATTTGTTCTACAAAGTTTACATTACTTCCTTCGGTTCCGTAAACTTCGTTTCTAATTTTTCTTCCGTAGTTAAAAACATCAAAATTAGCAATGTTTTTAACTAACTCAACATGATGAGGAGATCCGGTGTCAGTAAAAATATGATTATTTTCAACTTTAATAGTATCGACATCAATCATTTGTAAGGAAACAATATTTCCGTTAATTGAAGCATGATGTAACCCGTCAACAGCTATAAAAGAAGTTTTATTTTTAAATAAACTTAACTTATGAGCAAAGGCAACTATACAGCGTCCGCCATTACCACACATGGTACTTTCATTACCATCGGCATTGTAATAGATCATTCTAAAATCGGAGGTTTTATCTTCTTCAAGTAGAATTAATCCATCAGCTCCAATTCCGAAGTGACGATCACATAATTTTTTTATAATATTTACGTTACTTTTTGGAAAGGTTTTTGATGTATTATCGACTATGATAAAGTCGTTGCCTGTGCCTTGATATTTATAAAATGTCAAATTCATATAGGCGCAAAGATACATATTTCATTAAGAAAAAAGGAGTGTTAAATAGCGGTTAAAATGCGTTAAAATCTAGTTAAACACATTTGTCGAAAATGTTAAAAAGGTATCTTTGAAATAACAAAATTTTTACAAGCACATGAAGAAATTATTAGAAATTTTAGGAGTAGCGTTTTTGGGAGGCGCAATCGCGCTTGGAGGCTACAAATTAGCATTTGAAAAACCACCAGTTGTTTTAGAGCAAACGGTTGAACCCACATTGCAAACAATAAAAGCAGGATATACGCCTGCTATTATCAATTCATCATCTGCACCTACCGATTTTACAAAAGCTGCAGAAAGTACAGTGCATGCCGTAGTACATGTTAAAAATACAGCTATTAAAACGATTTATAATCCGTATGATTATTTTTTTGGTAACGGAAGTGGAGCAAGAAAGCAACAACAGGTTGGAACAGGAAGCGGAGTTATTATCTCTTCGGATGGATATATTGTAACAAACAACCATGTAATTGATGATGCAAATGAGATAGAGATAACTTTAAATAACAGAAAGAAGGTAATCGCTACTTTAATAGGAACAGACAAGACTACAGATATAGCATTGTTAAAGGTCGATGTAGATTATGAACTGCCTTATATACCTTTCGGAAATTCTGATAATGCAAAAATAGGTGAATGGGTATTAGCAGTTGGGAACCCTTACAATTTAACATCTACGGTAACGGCGGGTATTATTAGTGCAAAAGGTCGTGATTTAGATGGAAACGCAAAGGTTGATGCGTTTATACAAACAGACGCTGCCGTAAATCCAGGGAATAGTGGAGGAGCTTTAGTGAACACACGTGGTGAGTTGGTAGGGATTAATACAGCAATTACCTCTAAAACAGGTTCTTTTATTGGGTATTCCTTTGCAGTTCCATCTAATATTACAAAGAAAATAATTGATGATATTTTAGAGTTTGGGGATGTGCAGGAAGCTTTAATAGGTATAGAGTATTCGGCAAATGAAGATGATATAGAAGGAGTTAAAATAGCGAGAGTAACTGAAGATGGAGGAGCTGAAAAGGCTGGTTTACAATCGGGTGATATTATTAAGAAAGTTAATAATGTAACCATTGGTAAGTTTTCTGATTTGAAAGGACAGTTGTCAGCTAAAAGACCTGGAGAAAGTGTAGCTTTGACTGTTTTGAGAGATGGAACAGATTTAATAAAAACAGTTAAACTTGGTAAGAAGAGTGTGTTTACTTCTCAATCATTTGGAGTTCAGTTAAAGGATTTAACAAAAAAGGAAAGAAAAAAAGCAAATATAGAGGGTGGAGTTAAAATAGTATCAACGACTAACAAAGCTTTTTTATATTATAAAGTAGGAGCTGGTTATGTTATATCTAAAATTAACGGGAAAGTAGTTGAACGAGCTTCTGAAGCGGTTAAAATTTTAGATAATTATGATGGAAATCAACAATTGTATTTAGAATTAATTAGTCCAAAAGGAGAAATAGAACGTTATCGCTTTTAATTAAAAAAATAAAAATATTTAGTTATTTTAAACTCGATTTTAATTTTTTAAAATCGAGTTTTTCTTTTTCAAAAAAAACTTACGAAATCGATTGAAATTAATACTTTTGCAAAAATTTTTTTTAATTAGTTCAACACAACTATGTCAACAATAACAAATTACGAAAAAGAAGTTGTAAATCAAGCCCAGGTTAGAAGAGCAACTACAGAATTTATTAATATCGTTAACGATTTATGGTACGATAAATCGATCGAATTAGTTTTATTTAGAAATCCTTTAATAGATAAAAGAGCAAGCGAAGTTTTAAATTTAATTAACTATGCTGGAAGATTTGTAGCAAAGCCAATTTCAATCAACGATGCATTAGAAATAGCAAAAGCAATTCAATCTATTAATTTACCACCATCAAAATTAGATATCGGAAAATTAGCTTATGAGTGTTATTTACAAGGAGAAAAATGCGAAGACAAAGTTAGTTTCGTTAAAAATCAATTAAAAGATGCAACTAAAGCAAATGAAATTCAACCAAAAGATGTTGTTTTGTATGGCTTTGGTCGTATCGGTCGTTTGTTAGCACGTGAATTAATGACTAAAATGGGTAAAGGTTCTCAATTAAGATTAAGAGCTGTGGTTACTCGAGGAAAGATAGATCAAACTGTTTTAGAAAAAAGAGCTTCATTATTAAGCATAGATTCAGTACACGGTGATTTTTTAGGAACTGTAGAAGTAGATGCAGAAAACGATGCGTTAATTATTAACGGTACAACTGTAAGAATGATTTCTGCTAATGCTCCAGAAGATATTGATTATACTCAATATGGAATTAATGATGCATTAATTATCGACAACACAGGTGCTTTTAAAGATAAAGAAGCATTAAGTCGACACTTAAAAGCTAAAGGAGCTAGCAAAGTATTGTTAACTGCGCCAGGAAAAGGAATTCCAAACATCGTGCACGGAGTTAATCATTTAGAAAATGATCCTGATAAAATAGATATTTTTTCAGCAGCATCTTGTACAACAAATGCTATTACACCTGTTTTAAAAGTTATAGAAGATAACTTCGGAATTAAAAAAGGACACTTAGAAACGATTCATGCGTATACGAATGACCAAAATTTGGTAGACAATATGCATAGTAAATATCGTAGAGGTAGAGCAGCTGCTTTAAACATGGTAATTACAGAAACAGGTGCAGGCAAAGCAGTATCCAAAGCATTACCAGCATTAGAAGGTAAATTAACTTCAAATGCGATCCGTGTTCCTGTTCCTAATGGTTCTTTAGCAATTTTAAATTTGCAGTTAAATTCGGAAACTACTACAGAAGCAATTAATGCCATTATGAAGCAATATGCTTTAGAAGGGGATTTAGTAGAGCAAATTCAATATTCGTTAAATAACGAATTAGTTTCTTCAGATATTGTAGGAACTACAGCACCATCAATTTTTGATAGTAAAGCAACTATTACAGACGGAGATACAATTGTAATTTACGTTTGGTATGATAACGAATACGGATACTCTCATCAAGTAATGCGTTTAGCAAAACATATAGCTAAAGTTCGTCGTTATACTTATTATTAGTAGATTGTTTAAAGCTTTAAAAAATTAATATGAAAACCCGAAACAATTTGTTTCGGGTTTTTTTGTTGAAAAATGTAAGTAAGTGCCAAGTCGAGACCTTAAAACTTTCCTTAAATTAGCCAAAATTTCAATTTGATGAAAAGACTAATACTTTCTTTTATATTTTTATTTCTGATGATAAAAAGTAACGCACAAAATAAACAATTACCATATTATGAAATTCCTGAAGCTTCAAATGAATATACAGCTGGTAGTGTAATGAGTAGAATGGTTGATGGGTTAGGATTTCGGTATTATTGGGCAACGGAAGGATTAACTGAAAAAGATCTACAATTTCGTCCGAATGCAGAAGTAAGAACGACAGAAGAAACGATTGATCATATTTTAAACTTATCGCAAGTAGTTGTAAATGCAACATTAAATGTAGAGAGTGGAACTTTTGATTTTTCAAAAATGCCGTTTGCTGATAAACGCAAAAAAACGTTAGAAAATTTAAAAGCAGCAAGTGATATTTTAAAAAAGAGTGATGATATTTCACAGTTCAAAATCGTTTTTAAGAGAGGAGAAAGCACTTCAGAATTTCCGTTTTGGAATGCAATTAACGGACCTATTGCTGATGCGATTTGGCATGCAGGTCAAATTGCTTCATTTCGTCGTTCTTCCGGAAACCCGTTTCCAAAAGGTGTGAGTGTGTTTACAGGAAAAGTAAAGAGATAAATGACTACCCAACAAAAAATACAGAGCTTAAGAGAAGAGTTACATCAACACAATTATAATTATTATGTGTTAGATAAACCTACCATTTCAGATTATGAGTTTGATATCAAGCTTAGAGAATTACAAGAGTTAGAAGATAAAAATCCAGAATTTTACGATCCGAATTCACCAACGCAAAGAGTTGGAGGAGAGGTGACTAAAAAGTTTGAAACAGCTACGCATAAAAACCGAATGTATTCATTAGATAATTCTTATTCAAAAGAAGATTTGTTGGATTGGGAAAAGCGAATTCAAAAAATGTTGGGTACAGAAGATATTGAATATTCATGTGAGTTAAAGTACGACGGAGCTTCTATCAATTTAACTTTTGAAAATGGGCAATTAGTAAAAGCCGTAACAAGAGGAGATGGTTTTCAAGGTGATGATGTTACTGCAAATATTAGAACGATTAAATCGATTCCATTAGTGTCTAATGGAGATTTTGTATCTGACTTTGAAATCCGAGGAGAAATTATTTTGCCTTTAGATGGTTTCAATAAAATGAACGAAGAAAGGATTGTTAACGGAGAAGAACCGTATCGAAATCCTAGAAATACAGCCAGTGGAAGTTTAAAGTTACAAGACAGTGCTGAGGTTGCAAAGCGCCCGTTAGATTGTTTGTTGTATCATTTGGTTTCAGACAGTAGAAAATATAAAACTCATACAGAAAGTTTAGAAAACGCAAGAAAATCAGGGTTTAAAGTGCCCGATAATTTAAAAACGTGTAAAACTTTAGAAGAGGTTTTTGAGTTTTTAGAATATTGGGATCATCATCGTCATAGTTTACCATACGAAACTGACGGAGTGGTAGTAAAAGTGAATAATTTACAGCAACAAGAAGAGTTAGGATATACAGCGAAAGCTCCGCGTTGGGCGATTGCCTATAAGTTTAAAGCAGAACAAGTTTCTACGGTTTTACACGAAATTACCTATCAAGTTGGTAGAACAGGAGCAATAACTCCAGTAGCTAATTTAGAACCTGTTCAGTTAGCGGGAACCATTGTAAAGCGAGCTTCGTTACATAATGCAGATCAAATTGAAAAATTAGATATTCGCATAAATGATACTGTTTTTGTGGAAAAAGGAGGAGAGATTATTCCTAAAATAATTGGAGTAGATTTTACCAAAAGACCAGCAGATTCAAGACCTACGCAATATGCAACTCATTGTCCGGAATGTCATACAGAATTAGTTAGGAAGGAAGGAGATGCAAAGCATTATTGCCCAAATGAGTTTGGCTGCGCACCACAAATTACAGGTAGAATTCAGCATTATATCAGTAGAAAAGCGATGGATATTGAAGGTTTAGGAGGGGAAACTGTTGATTTGTTGCGCAAAGAAGGCTTAATTGAGAATTATGCTGATTTATACGATTTAAAAGTAGAACAGATTATTCCGTTGGAAAGAATGGCGGAAAAATCAGCACAAAACATTATTGAAGGTATTGAAAAATCGAAAGAAGTTCCATTTGAGAAAGTATTGTTTGCTTTAGGAATTCGATTTGTAGGAGAAACGGTTGCTAAAAAATTAGCAAAACATTTTAAATCTATGGATAATTTGATGAATGCTTCTTTTGAAGAATTAATTGCTGTTGATGAAATTGGAGATAGAATTGCACAAAGTATTATCAATTTTTCGAACGATTTAGAAAACATTCAACTCATTAATAGGTTGAAATCTTACGGAGTTCAATTAGAAATTTCCGCTGAAGAACAAGCAAATCAATCGGAGACATTAGCAGGAAAAGTATTTGTAGTTTCTGGTGTTTTTCATCAAATGAACAGAAATGAATTGAAGAAAGCAATCGAAGATAACGGAGGTAAAGTAAGTAGCTCAATATCTAAAAAAACCTCGTTTATTGTTGCAGGTGATAACATGGGGCCAAGTAAATTAACAAAAGCACAAGATTTAGGGATTGAAATTATATCTGAACAAGATTTTATAAATATGATAAATTAACTAACTCAAACTATGACTAAACAAACCAAAATTTTAATCGCCTCAATCCTTTTTTTAATAGTTTCAGCAATAGAAGTTTACGCGGTAGCTGTTAATAGTCAACCATTAGAAATGATTTTTAAACCTTTATTGATGACGGTTTTAGCGGTTGTGTATCTATTTTCGGTTAAAAAACCAAGTTTTTGGTTTTTATCAGCACTTTTCTTTTCGTTTTGGGGAGATGTTTTCTTGTTATTCAAAGACGATTTCTTTGTTTTCGGTCTAGCTTCGTTTTTATTTGCACATATCTTATACATAAAAATTACTACAAATTTCCTTAAAAAAGAGTCTTTTGCTAAAGTGGCAGTAGCATCAGCTCCGTTTGTAGTTTACTTATTAGCATTATTATTGCTAATTAATGATAATTTAGGAGACATGTTAATTCCAGTAACAGTTTACGGAATTACTATTTCATCTTTCGGTGCGGTTACGTTGTTAAATTATATTAGTCACAAATCAACCGCAAATCTGTGGCTTTTTTTAGGAGCTGTTATATTTATTACTTCTGATAGTTTAATAGCGATTAATAGATTTTATGAACCAAAAGAAATTTATGGAGTTATAATTATGGTAACATATATAGCCGCTCAATATTTAATATGTAAAGCAATGGTCGCTAAATCTGAAAAAAGCTAATTAAAAAAAGGAATGTTTTTACGGTTTATGTATAACAAAACAATTGCAGAAATAAGTGTGATGACAGCCATAATAAATAAGGTTCCTCCATCGTTATTGTGTACAATACCAATTTTTGTTAAATGCGATAAGATAGCACCGCTCATTAAACCGATGGTTAGGTAAGCTCCTAACCAAGTTTTTTTAGGAACAAATAGTAAAACAGAAGCAATAAGCTCTATAATTCCAGTTCCAATACGCAAAAAAGCTTCATTTTCGCCCGCAATTTTGGTGAATAAATGAACGCTTTCTTGAGCGCCTGTAAATTTAAACAATAAGGTTTGTAGCATTATAGATGCAGCAACTAATTTTAAAATAATAGGCACGTATTTTTTCATAATAACTTAAAGTTGATTCTTAGGTTTAGACGATCAAAGTTGGCTAACTTACACCTCTGTAAAAATTAGAAAAAATTTAAAATGAGAGTATTTTTTTTGTGTGTAGTGTTTCTTCTTAGTTTAGTAGGTTGTAAGAGTAATCAGCCTAAAAAAATGAAGTTAAAATTTGTTGATGAATATGTTGTAGAGGATTCTTTACAGTTTAAAAACTCTTTTGTAGGAGGTTTGTCAGGAGTAGATTTTGATGGTGAAAATTACTATTTCGTAGTAGATGACTCTAAAGATCCAAGAGTTTTTAAAGTAAGAATAAACCTGAAAAAAGACACGATAAATTCTGTTGATTTTATAGATGTTATATATCTAAAAGACTCATCTGAATTCTATAAACAAAACAGCTTAGATTTAGAATCGATTCTTTTTGATAAAGAGAATAAGCAATTCAATTTTGTTTCTGAAGGATCTATTTATAAAGGTAAAAATCCATCCGTTTTTAAAACGAATTTACAAGGTAATTTTGTGATGAATTATGAAATTCCAGAATATTTCAATGCTAATTCAACATCAAAACCGAAACACAATGCAACTTTTGAAAGTTCTTCAAAAAGCTTTGATAATAAAGGTTTTTGGGTTGGAATGGAAGGCGTTTTAGAATCCGACGGAGAAGAAGCAACATTTACTAAAACGAATTCACCAATTAGAATCACATATTTTAGCACTAGTACAGCTAAGGCAGAAAAGCAATTTGCGTATCAGTTAGACAGTATTGGCAATCCACCAAAAGGAGATGTTAATCTAAATGGAGTTACAGCTATTTTAGAGTATGCAAAGAATCAGTTTTTTGTCGTAGAAAGAGCGTATCAAAACAATTATGGAAGTTATGGAAATACCATTAAAATTTACAAAGCTACTTTAGAAAAAAAAACGACCAATACGTTAGAATCTTCTTCACTTAAAAATATAAAATTTATTCTTGTTAAAAAAGAATTGTTACTAAATTTCAATGATGTTAGAAATCAACTAACAGACGGTATTGTTGATAATATAGAAGGAATTACTTTAGGTCCCAAATTATCTAACGGTAATCAAACTTTATTATTGGTGTCTGATGATAATTTTCAGATGTATGGAAAACAGTTAAATCAACTCATTTTATTGGAAATTATCGAGTAAAATTTAACACACAACAAAAAATTGTGTATTCTTTTAAAATCTAATCTTTATACCAAATAAAACTTTAATTTTGCAGGATAAATTATTAAACATGCAACAATTTTTAGGAACAGGAGTGGCATTGGTAACTCCTTTTAATGAAGATAAAACTATAGATTTTGAGGGTTTAGAGCGTTTGGTAAATTACCAAATAGAAAATGGTATAAACTACTTAGTTGTTTTAGGTACAACTGGAGAACCAGCAACATTAACCCAAGAAGAAAAAGAAGCTGTTAAAGCTAAAATTATTGAGGTTAATAAAGATCGCTTACCATTAGTAATTGGTATTGGAGGAAACAATACTACAGCTGTGGTAGAAGAAATTAAGTCAACTGATTTATCAGATTTTGCTGGAATTTTATCAGTATCTCCTTATTATAATAAGCCAACACAGGAAGGAATTTATCAGCATTTTAAAACCATAGCAGAAACTACTGATAAACCAATTATTTTATACAATGTTCCGGGTAGAACAGCTTCAAACATGTCTACAGACGTAATTGTTCGTTTGGCGAATGATTTTGATAACATAATTGCTGTTAAAGAAGCAAAAGGAGATATGGTACAAGCCATGAAAATTATTCAAAATGTACCAGAAGGATTTTTAGTAATCTCGGGAGATGATATGATTGCATTGCCTATGACGTTAGCTGGAGGAGCAGGAGTAATTAGTGTGATAGGAGAAGGATTGCCAAAAGAGTTTTC
Organism: Tenacibaculum adriaticum; assembly: GCF_008124875.1. Classification (GTDB taxonomy): domain Bacteria; phylum Bacteroidota; class Bacteroidia; order Flavobacteriales; family Flavobacteriaceae; genus Polaribacter; species Polaribacter adriaticus. The sequence goes on along the minus strand of NZ_VNIA01000002.1, from coordinate 767,888 downwards.
AAAAATGATTCAGTTAGGTTTACAAGGAAAAGTAAAAGAAGCTTACGAGTTGCATTATAAAGTTGCAGATAGTATCGATTTAATTTTTGCAGAAGGAAATCCGGCAGGAATCAAAGCAATGCTATTAAAAAAGGGAATTTGTCAAGATCAAGTTCGTTTGCCGCTAGTAAAAGCTTCCGAAGAATTACAAACTGAAATATCAGATTTTATAGACAATCTATAATTTGTCTAAACAAAAATTGAATAAAACTAAGCTCATAATTATTTAATTATGGGCTTTTTTTAGCATCTTTGTTAAGTCAAACAAAAGTAAAAAGAGAGAGATATGGTATCAAAAAAAATAGAAAGCGCTTTAAACAATCAAATAAAAATAGAAGCGCAATCTTCACAAGTATATTTATCAATGGCATCTTGGGCAGAAGTTCAAGGTTTTGAGGGTGTTGCACAGTTTATGTATGCACATTCTGATGAAGAAAGAATGCACATGTTAAAATTAGTAAAATTTGTAAACGAACGTGGTGGTCATGCAACAGTTCCTGCTTTAGAAGCTCCATCTGCCAAATTTGGTTCTTTTAAAGATATGTTTCAAAATTTATTTGACCATGAAGTAATGGTTTCTGAATCGATTAATGAATTGGTACATATCACTTTAGAAGAAAGAGATTATGCTACACATAACTTTTTACAGTGGTATGTCGCAGAACAAATAGAAGAAGAAGCATTGGCAAGAAATATCTTAGATAAAATCAATTTAATAGGTGATGATAAAGGAGGATTGTATTTGTTCGATAATGATGTGAAGCAATTAGTTGGAAACCAATCTGCAGAACAAATTTAACAAACGTTTAGTACAATAATTCTTGAAATTATGGTTTATTGCGATGCGCAATTTTAGATGCGTAAAATCGTTTTAATAATCCATATTTAATTACTAATTTTGCCAGATGCAAAAAATGAAAAATTTAGCGAGCTTATTTGTTATAATTTTGGTGTTAACCTCTTGTGGTGAATATCAAAAAGTATTGAACAGAGGTACTACTGAAGATCAATACAAAATGGCAGTGAAGATGTACGAAGCAAACAAGTATAGTAAAGCATTACGTTTGTTTGAAAAAATTACGCCATCATATAGAGGGAAACCTCAAATGGAGCGTATTCAATATATGGTTGCAAATTCTAATTTTAATGAGAAAAATTATAGTTTAGCAGGGTATTATTTTGATCGTTTTTCGCAGAATTATCCGAAAAGTTCTAAAAAAGAGGAAGCAGATTTTTTGTCAGCTTTAAGTTATTATAAAGCAAGTCCTCGTTTTAGTTTAGACCCAACAGATACTGATAAAGCGTTAAACTCATTTCAAACGTTTATTGATGCTTATCCTAATTCAACAAGAATGGATGAAGCAAATAAGTACTATAAAGAGCTACGTTATAAGTTAGAAAAAAAATCTTTTGAAATAGCTAAAACCTATTATCATACAGCAGATTATGACTCAAGAAATTACCGAGCGGCTATTGTAGCGTTTGATAATTTATTAGAAGACTATTTAGGTACATCTTTTAAAGAAGAAGCATTGTACTACCGATTGAAAGCGGCACATGATTATGTTTTAAAAAGTACAAAACGTAGAAAAGAACAACGTATTAAAGATGCTATTAAAGCATATGAGAAATTAAAAAGAAACTTTCCTAAGTCTAAGTTTATGGAAGATTCTGATAAAATGTTAGCAACATTACAAAAGGAGGAAGAGCAATTACAATTAGTTAAAAGTTAATTATGGACTATAAAGATACGAATGCAGCAATAAGTACTATTACTTATAATAAAGAAGCTATTGAAGCGCCAACAAACAATATTTATGAGGCGATTTCTATTATTGCAAAAAGAGCTGATCAAATTAATTCTGATTTAAAAACAGAATTAGTAGATAAATTAGAGGAGTTTGCAACGTATAATGATAGCTTAGAAGAAGTTTTCGAAAACAAAGAACAAATCGAAGTTTCTAAATTCTACGAACGTTTACCTAAACCAACTGCGTTAGCTATTGAAGAATGGTTAAACGATAAAGTTTATTATAGAACACCAGACGCAGAATAATGTCTGTAATAAGCGGGAAAAAAGTATTACTTGGTATAACAGCCGGAATCGCCGCTTATAAAACGGCAAGTTTAGTCCGTTTATTTATAAAATCAGGCGCAGAAGTCAAAGTTATTATGACACCTGCGTCTAAAGATTTTATTACTCCACTTACACTATCTACACTTTCTAAAAATCCTGTTCATTCTACTTTTTATGATAAAGAAGATGAAAATGAACTATGGAATAATCATGTAGATTTAGGGCTTTGGGCAGATGTAATGATTATTGCTCCAGCTACAGCCAATACACTTTCTAAAATGACCAATGGTACTTGCGATAATTTATTATTAGCAACATATTTGTCGGCTAAATGCCCAGTTTATTTTGCTCCGGCAATGGATTTGGATATGTATATACATCCATCAACAAAAACAAGTTTAGAAAAGTTACAAAGTTTTGGAAATATAATGATACCTGCAACTTCAGGTGAATTAGCTAGCGGATTGGTTGGTGAAGGAAGAATGGCAGAACCTGAGGATATTGTTGATTTTATAGAAAAAGATATCACTTCGAAATTACCTTTACGAGGAAAGAAGATTTTAATGACTGCGGGACCTACTTATGAAGCGATCGACCCTGTTCGTTTTATAGGAAATCATTCTTCAGGTAAGATGGGATTTGAAATAGCTAAAACAGCAGCTAATCTAGGTGCTGAGGTATTTTTAGTTTCAGGACCTTCGAGTCAAACTGTAAAAGATTCTTTAATTCATCGAATAGATGTGAAATCAGCGCAAGATATGTATGAAGCATGCCATAAATATTATGCGGATGTAGATATTGCAATTTTATCTGCTGCGGTGGCAGATTATCGTCCAAAAAATGTTGCTGATCAGAAAATAAAAAAGAAAGATACTTCGTTAACAATAGAGTTAGAACCAACGAAAGATATTTTAAAATCGTTGGGAGACGCTAAAAAAAATCAATTTTTAGTAGGTTTTGCACTCGAAACAAATAATGAAGTAGAAAACGCTAAAAAGAAGATAAAAAGTAAAAATTTAGATCTAATTGTTTTAAACTCTCTTCAAGATAAAGGAGCCGGTTTTGCAGGAGATACAAATAAAATTACTATTATTGATAAAGGTTTTAATCAAAAATCATTTCAATTAAAATCTAAAAAAGAAGTTTCAGTAGATATTATAAACGAAATTATCCAACGAATTAATGCGTAAGATTTTACTCCTTTTTGTAATCGTTTTTTCTGTGTTTACAGTTGTTGCACAAGAAGAGTTAAATGCTATTGTAACAATTAATGCAGACAAGGTTCAGAGCTCTAATAAACAAGTTTACACAACTTTACAAAAATCGTTAACAGAGTTTATCAATCAAACAAAATGGACGAATAAAAAATTTTTACCACAAGAGCGAATTAATTGTGCATTTACAATTATCGTAAACGAACAAAGTGGAAATAATTTTAATGCAAGTATTCAGGTGCAAGCTACACGTCCCGTTTTTAATTCATCTTATGAGACTCCAATTTTAAATATTAACGATTCAAATTTTAACTTTCAATACAATGAGTTTGATCCATTAATATACAATCCAAATAGCTTTGATAGTAATTTAGTTTCTGGTATTGTTTTTTATATATACACAATTTTGGGTGTAGATGCCGATACATTTGCTTTAAATGGCGGACAAGAATATTTAAAACAGGCAGAAAATGTAATGTTACAAGCTCAACAAAGTGGAAGCGCAGGTTGGCAAAATGAAATAGGGAAACAGAATCGTTTTTCATTGATTGATAGTTTACTGTCTTCAAAATTTGCAGCTTTACGAGCTATCTATTATAACTATCACAGAAAAGGATTCGACACGTTCTCAGTTAATGAAAAAGAAAGTAAAACAGAAATTTTAAATAGTATTTTAAATTTAGAACAATTATTTAATATTACAGTTGGTAATCATATGATTCGCATTTTTTTAGATGCAAAATCTGATGAAATCGTAAATGTTTTTTCTGACGGAACAAGAACAGGGGAAGAAGAAAAATTGAAAACTGTTCTGCAAAAAATATCACCCACCTTGAGTGATAAATGGAAGAAAATTAAAGCGTAACCGTAAATATTTTCTTCTAAAGGAAAATCAAAATATTTCTACCTTAATTTATTCAAAATCCTTACTTTTATTCTTTTAAAGAATAGAATTTGCTAACAAACTTATCTATACAAAACTACGCGTTAATCAATCAGTTATCGATTGATTTTACGAACGGATTATCTATAATTACGGGAGAAACTGGTGCAGGAAAATCTATTTTACTTGGTGCTTTAGGATTAGTGTTAGGGAATAGAGCTGATTTATCTTCGCTGAAAGACACTGATAAAAAATGTATTGTTGAAGCACAATTTTTTGTAGAAAACTACAGACTACAAGATTTCTTTAAAGATCATGACTTAGATTATGAGGATAAAACGATTATACGTAGAGAGATTTTACCATCAGGGAAATCAAGAGCGTTTATAAACGATACTCCAGTTACCTTAAGTGCATTAAATGCATTAAAATCGAAGTTGATGGATGTTCATTCTCAACATCAAACCTTACAATTGTCGGATACAGATTTTCAGTTTTCGGTAATTGATGCATTGGCAAAGAATCAACAAAAAATAGCTTCCTATAAAAGAGGAGTGAAAAAGTATAATTCTTTACAAAAAGAGTTGAAAGAACTTCAAAATAATCAAGAAAATGCAAACCAACAATATGAATATAATCTGCATTTATTTAAAGAATTAGAAGAAGCGAAGTTACAAATAGATGAACAAGAAACGTTAGAAGAAACATTAGATAAATTGAATAATATTGAAGATATTAAATTAAATTTATCTGAAGCCTTACTTACAGCAGTTAATGAAGAAGTTGGTGCACAGTCTTTATTACATTTGTTGGAAAATAACTTACAGAAAATTAGCTCATTTTCTAAAGAATACGAAGATTTATCGAATCGAATTTCTAGCATAAAAATAGAGTTGGATGATATTGTATCGGAACTGGAAGATGCAAATGAAAACGTTGAATTTAATCCGAATGAGTTAGAAGAAATAAACGATCGATTGCAACTTATTTATAACCTTCAAAAGAAACATCAAGTAAGTTCTATTAATGAATTAATGGATATTTACGAGCAATTATCTGACAAAGTTGTTCAAGTTGAAAATGCATCAGAAAACATTAATAAAAAACAAGCAGAGATTGATGATGTAGCTAAGAAGTTAGATGAAGTTTCTTCAATGATAACGAATGCAAGACAGAAAGCAATCCCTTCTTTAGATAAAAAATTAGAATTTTTACTTTCGGAGTTAGGAATGCCTAATGCACGTTTTTCTATTAAAATTACACCAACAAACAGCTATTTGTCTAACGGAAAAGATGAATTAGAATTTTTATTTTCAGCAAACAAAGGAGGCAGCTTCGGTGAATTGAAAAAGGTAGCATCTGGTGGAGAATTATCTAGAATAATGTTGTCTATTAAAAAGATTTTATCTGAAAACACTCAATTACCAACGATCATTTTTGATGAAATTGACACAGGAGTTTCTGGAGAAGTATCTAATAAAATTGCCAAAATAATGCAAGAAATGAGTCAATATATGCAGGTAATTACCATTACGCATTTACCTCAAATTGCTTCGAAAGGAAATATGCATTATAAAGTATTTAAAGAAGAAATTAAAGGAGTAACAGCATCTAACTTAAAATTACTAAGTTACGATGATCGTATTGTAGAAATTGCAGAAATGTTAAGTGGAAAAGATGTTTCAGAAAGTGCTCTTATACATGCAAAAGAGTTATTAAACTAAATAGTAAAAAAAGATTAAAGATGTATATTTGCCTTTAATCAAACAAATAACTAGAGAAAAAAACCAATAATATGTATAATTTATTAAAAGGTAAAAAAGGAATTATTTTTGGGGCATTAGATGAAAATTCTATCGCTTGGAAAGTTGCTGAACGCGCACATGAAGAAGGTGCACAATTTGTATTAACCAACGCGCCAATCGCAATGCGTATGGGACAAATTAACGAATTAGCAAAAAAAACAGGTTCTGAGATTATTCCTGCAGATGCTACTTCTATGGAAGATTTAACAAATTTAGTTGAAAAATCTATGGAAATTTTAGGAGGTAAAATCGATTTCGTTTTACACTCAATAGGTATGTCTGTAAACGTACGTAAAGGAAAACATTATACAGATCCTAGTTATGATTTTACAACAAAAGGTTGGGATGTTTCTGCTGTTTCGTTTCACAAAACGATGAATGTTTTATATAACAAAAATGCCATGAATGAGTGGGGAAGTATTGTAGCACTAACTTATATGGCCGCTCAACGTGTTTTTCCAGATTATAATGATATGGCAGATAATAAAGCGTACTTAGAAAGTATTGCTCGTAGTTTTGGGTATTTCTTCGGAAGAGATCATAAAGTACGTGTAAACACAATTTCACAGTCACCTACACCAACTACAGCAGGTAGCGGAGTGAAAGGTTTTGGAGGTTTTTTAGCTTATGCAGAAAAAATGTCGCCATTAGGGAATGCAACAGCGTTGGAATGTGCTGATTATACCATTTCATTATTTTCAGATTTAACTAAGAAAGTTACTTTACAAAACTTATTTCACGACGGAGGATTCTCGAATATGGGAGTTAGCGATAGCGTGATGGATGAGTTTATGAAAGAAGATTAATAAAAACCGAATTAAGGTTTCTAATTAAATAAAAAATGCAAACCTATATAGGTTTGCATTTTTTATTGGTATTATAAAGCAAGAAATGAGTACTATTTTATTTATAGAGAACGAATTACAATCGTTAAGAAAAGAGTTGAAAGAACACGTGTTATACACTTATTTAAATGATGTAGAAGATGTAAAAGTGTTTATGCAAGAGCATGTTTTTGCGGTATGGGATTTTATGTCTTTATTAAAAGCCTTACAGCAGAAATTAACCTGTGTTGATTTGCCGTGGGTTCCTGTTTCAAACCCAACCACAGCAAGATTTATTAATGAAATTGTTCATGGAGAAGAAAGTGATGTTAATGAATTAGGAGAACCTAAAAGTCACTTTGAAATGTATTTGGATGCGATGGAGCAAGTTGGAGCTGATACGACTCAAATTTCAACATTTATTTCTAAAATAATAAAAGGAGACGAAGTTGTGCGAGCATTAAACAATTTAGATCTTTTAAAAGAGACAAAGGATTTTGTAAATTTTACTTTTGAAGTTATAAAAACGAACAAACCGCATATAATTGCTGCAAGTTTTACTTTTGGAAGGGAAGATGTAATTCCAGATATGTTTTTAGAAATTGTAAAAAGAGCAGAGGAAGAAGAAAACGTAAACTATAATAAGTTGACATATTATTTACACAGACATATAGAGCTAGATGGAGATGAACATGGACCATTATCTTTAAAAATGATAGCAGAATTATGTGGTAAGGACGAACAAAAGTGGAAAGAAGTTCTGCATTATGCGAAAGAATCGTTGCAAAAAAGGATTCAACTTTGGGAAGGTGTTGCCAAACAAATTAATAAAACAGTTTTAACATAGAATGAAACTTAATTTTTCAATAATAATTCCCGTTTATAATCGTCCGAAAGAGATTGATGAGTTGTTAGAAAGTTTGACAAAGCAAAATTTCGCTGATGATTTTGAAATACTTATTATTGAAGATGGGTCAGATAATTCCTCAGAAGAGATTGTAAAAAAGTATGTAAATAAACTCGATATCAAATACTTTTTTAAAGATAATAGTGGAGCAGGAGCTAGTCGAAATTTCGGGATGTTACACGCTTCTGGAAATTATTTTATCATTTTAGATTCAGATGTACTCGTACCACCCCAATATTTATCTGAAGTAAAAATTGCATTAGATAAAAATGATACTGATGCTTTTGGAGGTCCAGATGCTTCTCACGAAAGTTTTACCGATTTACAAAAAGCGATTAATTATTCGATGACTTCCGTATTAACTACTGGAGGAATACGAGGAAAAAAGAAAAGTGTTGGAAAATTTCAACCAAGAAGTTTCAATTTAGGACTTTCAAAAAAAGCATTTGAAAAAACAAAAGGTTTTGCTGATATGAAGGTTGGTGAAGACATCGATTTGACCTTTCGATTATGGAAAAATGGATTTGAAACTCAGTTAATTGAAAAAGCATTTGTATATCATAAACGTAGAAGTACATTGCAACAATTTTTTAAACAAACTTTTGCTTTTGGTACAGCAAGACCGCTATTAAACAGTAAATATCCAGAAACAGCAAAATTAACATATTGGTTTCCTTCGTTGTTTCTTGTTGGTATTGATATTAGTATTCTGTTAGTAATTTTAGGGCATTGGCAATTAATTGCTTTTTACGGAGGATACTTTGCGCTAATTTTCTTAGATTCACTCTTTCATAATAAAAGTTTAAAAGTAGCTTTTTTAAGCATTCTAACCACATTTACACAGTTTTTAGGCTACGGATTAGGCTTTTTGCAATCAATATTTATCAGTAAAAATAACTAACTAAATAACAATGATAAAACGAATATTACTACTATTAATCTTCATTACATTTATACAGTGTAAAGAAGAATCTCCCAAAAAAAGTGAAATTATAAATGATTATACTCAGTTTGTAAACCCAATGGTGGGAACCAGTAAAATGGGACATACATATCCAGGAGCGACTGCGCCATTTGGTATGGTTCAGTTAAGTCCGCAAACAGATGTACAGGAATTATTAAAAGATGGGAAATACAATCCTAAAACGTATGAGTATTGTGCAGGATATCAATATAGAGATACTACAATTGTTGGGTTTACTCATACTAATTTGAGTGGAACAGGACATTCAGACTTGGGGGATGTATTGGTAATGCCAACAGAAGGAGAATTACGATTACAGCCTTTGAATACAGAAAATGAAAAAGGATTTGTTTCGACCTTTTCTCATGATGATGAAAAAGCAGCACCAGGGTATTATGAAGTACAATTAAAAGATTATAATATTAAAGTAGAGCTTACAGCAACAGAGCGTGTAGGTTTTCATCAATATACATTTCCGAAGTCAGAAAATGCACATATTTTATTAGATATGGTGTATAATATCTACAATCATGATAAAAAAAATGTATGGACGTTTATTAGAGTTGAAAATGATTCATTAGTAACAGGATATCGTCAAACAAAAGGTTGGGCGCGCGATAAAAAAGTGTTTTTCGCTATTCAGTTTTCAAAACCTTTTAAAAGTTACGGACATAAAAAATACGACAAAGTTCTTTACAATGGATTTTACGGAAGGTTTAAAGAAGATGAAAACTTTCCAGAAATGGCAGGGAACAACATAAGAGCATATTTTAATTTTGATACTGAACAGGATGAAAAGATACAAATGAAAGTAGCTTTGTCATCTGTTAGTACAAACGGAGCATTAAAGAATTTGCAAGCTGAAATTCCGCATTGGGATTTTGATAAAGTAAAAAAAGAAACTCAGCAAAAATGGAACAAAGAACTTTCTAAAATAGAAATAACCACTCTAAAAGAAGAGGATAAAAGAACATTTTATACAGCATTGTATCATACCATGTTAAGTCCTATTTTGTATGAAGATGTTGATGGAAATTATCGTGGATTAGACCAAAATATTCATCAATCTGAAGGCTTTACCAACTACACTGTTTTTTCTTTGTGGGATACATATCGGGCATTACATCCATTATTCAATGTAATTCATCAAGAGCGTAATAATGATATGATAAAGTCTATATTAGCGCATCAAGAACAAAGTGTACATAAAATGTTGCCAATTTGGAGCCATTATGCAAATGAAAATTGGTGTATGATTGGTTACCATGCCACTTCGGTAATTGCTGATGCAATAGTGAAAAACGTAGGCGATTTTGATAAAAAAAGAGCTTTAGAAGCATCAGTAAGTACAGCTAATGTTTCGTATTTTGATGGATTGGGAGATTATATAAAATATCAATATGTACCTGAGGATAAAAGTCATTCTTCGGTATCTAAAACATTAGAGCTGGCATATGATGATTGGTGTATAGCACAAATTGCGAAAGAAGTTGGTGATGATAAAACGGTCTCAGAATTTTCGAAAAGAGCTACGTATTACAATAATGTTTTTGATGCAGAAAGTAAGTTTATGCGTCCGAAATTAGCAGATGGAACGTTTAAAAAAGAGTTTGATCCGTTAGATACTCACGGGCAAGGCTTTATAGAAGGAAATGCATGGAATTACGGTTTGTATGTTCCTCAAGATATTCCAAAAATGGTTGATTTAATGGGAGGTAAGCAACGTATTGGTCAGTTTTTAGATTCATTATTTACGATGGAATTGGATGATAAATATATTGCAAATACAGAAGATATTACACGAGATGGTATTATAGGTAACTATGTGCAAGGAAATGAACCAGGGCATCATATTCCATATTTATATAATTGGACAGATACTCCGTATAAAACACAAAGTAGAGTTCGAATGATTATGGACACTATGTACGGATCAAATGTAGATGGTTTGTGTGGAAATGATGATGCAGGGCAAATGAGTGCTTGGTATATTTTTAGCAGCTTAGGTTTTTATCCTGTAACTCCAGGAAGTGATAAATATGCAATTGGAAGTCCATTAATAAAAGAAGCAAAAATTCATTTAGAGAATGGAAACTCATTGGTTATCATTGCTGAAAATCAGTCTAAAGAAAATGTATTTATTGAGAAGATTACTATAGATGGAAAAGAAATTAATCGTTTATATCTTACACATAACGAGTTAATGAATGGAGGAGAGTTCATTTTTACTATGTCTAACAAACCAAACAAAAATTTAGGAATATGATACAGAAAAATTCATATAACAGAGCGTTTATCTTTTTAACCTCATTATTCTTTTTATGGGGATTTATCACCGTATTGGTAGATTCTCTTGTGCCACGTTTAAAAGATGTTTTTACATTAACATATTTCCAAGCAGGTTTAGTACAGTTTGCTTTTTTTGGAGCTTATTTTGTATTGTCGATACCAGCAGGATATATTTTATCAAAAATTGGATATAAAAAAGGAATTATCCTCGGTTTAGGAACCATGGCAACAGGTTGTTTATTATTTTATCCAGCAGCATCATATCGTACGTTTGGTATTTTTATGTTGGCATATTTCGTGTTAGCAGGAGGAATGACGATTTTACAAGTTGCAGCAAACCCATATGTAGCGGTTTTAGGAGATGAATCTGGTGCATCGAGTAGATTAAATTTATCGCAAGCATTTAATTCATTAGGAACTGCTATTGCGCCAGCTATTGGAGCTATGTTTTTATTAAGTGATACGATAAAAACATCCGAAGAAATAGAAACACTAACAGAAGTACAAAAACAAACGTATTTAATTTCCGAAGCAGAAGCTGTACAATCACCATTCTTACTAATAGCAGGTTTTATTATTGTGTTAGCAATCATATTTGTATTTGTACAACTTCCTAAAATTTTACAAAAAACTTCAAAATCTGGATATAGTGATTTACTTAAAAAGAAATCATTGGTATTGGGAGCTATTGGGATTTTTGTATATGTAGGAGCCGAAGTTTCTATTGGAAGCTATTTGGTAAGTTATTTTTTAGATATGGATTTAGCACTTGCAATTAAGAACAGTAGTTTTTTTAGGAATATTTCAGAAACTATTTTAAGTAACGATGTTTATAAATTAGATAATAAAGCTGTAGTAGGTGCTTTTGTTACTTTTTATTGGAGTGGAGCCATGATTGGCCGTTTTATAGGGGCTTATTTAACTAAAATTATGAATCCTGCTAAAGTGTTAGGTTATTTTGCGATTGGTGCAGTTTCTATGATTTTAATTTCGATGAATACAACAGGTTTTATTGCTATGATAAGTATATTGGCAGTAGGGCTATTCAATTCGATTATGTTTCCTACAATATTCTCATTAGCTATAGGTGGATTAGAGGAATTAAAACCACAAGCATCCGGAATTTTATGTACGATGATTGTAGGTGGAGCTATTATTCCTCCTTTGTACGGTTTTTTTATTGACCATGGAGGTTTTAAAAAAGCATTTATTTTGATAATCCTTTGTTATGCATATATATTCTTTTATGGTAACTACAAAAGGAAGCAAGTTGCTTAAATAATATTCTTAATATTTTCAGGCGGACGCCCAATTACTGCTTTATCTTTATTGATAACAATTGGGCGTTCGATTAACCTTGGATTTTCAATCATAGCCTTTATAACATCTTTATTAGAAAGCTCTTTTTCTTTGTAATTGTCTTTCCAAATTTGTTCGTTTTTACGAACTAAATCAATAGGTTTAATTCCTAATAATTTGATAATAGCTGTTAATTCTTTTTTAGAAGGAATTGCATCTAAATATTTTACAATTTCAAAATCTTGATTACTTTCTTCTAAGATCGCAAGACCTTGACGTGATTTTGAACAACGTGGATTATGGTATATCTTTATCATTGTTATTTTTTTAGTTGGTTTTTTCTTTTTGCCCCATCATCATTAAATAGGCTTTTAAAAAAGGGCTGATGTTTCCATCCATTACGGCATCTACATTTCCTGTTTCATGAGCAGTTCGTACATCTTTAACTAATTTATAGGGATGCATTACATAATTACGGATTTGACTTCCCCATTCATTTTTCATTTTATTAGCTTCAATATCTGCACGTGCTGCTTGACGTTTTTGCAGCTCAATTTCATACAGTTGCGATTTTAACATCTGTAAAGCAGTAGCACGATTATCATGCTGAGAGCGAGAGTTAGAACACTGAATTTGAATACCTGTGGGTTTATGTACTAACTGAACTTTAGTTTCTACTTTGTTTACATTTTGTCCGCCAGCACCACTAGAACGAGCTGTGGTAATTTCAATATCTGCAGGATTTACTTCAATTTCTATACTATCATCAGCCACAGGATACACATACACAGAAGCAAAAGAAGTATGGCGTTTAGCATTACTATCAAAAGGAGATATTCTCACCAAACGGTGTACCCCATTTTCACCTTTTAACCAACCAAAAGCATAATCGCCTTCAATTTCTATAGTAACGGTTTTTATTCCTGCAGAATCGCCACTTTGGTAGTTTAAGGTTTTTAATTTATAACCTTGTCTTTCTGCCCACATGGTGTACATGCGCATTAGCATTTCTGCCCAATCACAACTTTCTGTTCCACCAGCTCCTGCTGTAATTTGAATAGTAGCACTTAAACTATCTCCTTCTTCAGAAAGCATATTTTTAAATTCAATATCCTCTAATAAAGAGCTTGTTTTTTCATGTTGTTCCACAACTTCAGCTTCATCAATACCTCCTTCTTTATAAAAATCGTATAAGACGTTTAAATCTTCATTTAACGAAACGATAGCATTATAATCTTCTACCCATTTTTTCTTAAAACGAAGTTCCTTCATTAAAATTTCAGCTTCTTTTGGGTTGTTCCAAAAGTTAGGGTCAGCAGTTTTTTCTTCTTCGTTAGAAATTTCAATTAATTTCTTGTCAATTTCGAGATATCCTTTTAACTTGCTAACTCGTTCAGCAATATTTTTTAGCTGTTCTTGTGTAATCATAACTGCAAAAATAAGCGTTTAAAAACGTACATAAAAATGGAAATAAACTTAATAAGCGATACCGTTACCAAACCAACTAAAGGAATGTTACAGGCAATGATGAATGCAGAGGTTGGTGATGATGTTTTTAAAGCAGATCCTACAGTAAATAAATTACAAAATAAACTTGCTGATATGTTTGGGATTGAAGACGCGTTATTTTTTCCATCAGGAACCATGGCAAATCAAACAGCTATTAAATTACATACACAACCAGGAGATCGATTGTTTTGCGATAAATATGCACACGTTTATAATTATGAAGGTGGAGGAGCAGCGTTTAATGCAGGTGTAACATGTAGATTGATAGATGGAGACAGAGGAATGTTTACAGCGGAACAATTAGCGTATGAAGTTGCAGGAAGATCGGATATTCATGTTCCGTATTCACGTTTAGTATGTATTGAAAATACTACGAATAAGGGAGGGGGTGCTTGTTGGGATTTTGAAGAGTTAAAGAAAATTCAGAAAGTATCCAAAGAAAATAATTTAGCATTTCATTTAGATGGAGCACGTTTGTTTAATGCTTTAGTTGAAAAGGGTGAAACTCCAAAGCAATATGGAGCGCTATTCGATACAATTTCTATTTGTTTGTCTAAGGGATTAGGAGCGCCAATCGGTTCTGTTTTGTTAGGTAGCAAAGAAAATATAGCAAAGGCATTACGCATTCGAAAATTATTAGGAGGAGCGATGCGACAAGTAGGATATTTAGCTGCTGCAGGAATTTATGCATTGGATAACCATGTAGAGCGTTTGGCAGAGGATCATAAAAAAGCAAAAGAAATAGGAGAAGTTTTAGAACAATCTTCGTTTGTTAAAAAGGTAGAGCCTATTGAAACAAATATTGTAATTTTTTATGTAAATGATAATTTAGACCCAATGGATTTTATCAAAAGTATGGAAGAAAAAAACATTTGGATGATATCTATGGGAGAAGGTAAAGTGCGTATTGTCACCCATTTAGATTATACCAATGAAATGCATGAAAGGTTGCTTACTGAACTTAAGAATTTTTAAAAAAATATTCTGATTATTGGAGAGACAGCTGAGGTATAAATACTTTTATTTTCGTTATATAAAACGTCGTAACGAAGACCAAAAGAGACGTTTCTAGTTCTGTAAGCTGCACCTAAATATAAGGCAGGATAGTTATAATTATCTGTTGCTATTGCAAACTTTTGGTTTACAAAAAGTTGTTCAAATTCTCCTGAGAATTCAATGTTTGTATAAGGACGATATAGAGATAAAAGGCTACCACTAAAAACATTCGATTTATAGTCACCTCTTTTGTTGTAGATATAACCTAACGATACTCCTAATGAGAACTGTTCATTAAAATCATATACAGCAGTAGGAGAAACAGCTATTGTGGTATTGTTATTTCCGAAACCTAAACCAATCCCGCCACCGAAACGGACATTTTCCCAAAAATCACTTTGTTTTTCTTGTCCGACTATTGTAGAAAAAGTAATTAAAAATAAAAGGGTAAATATCTTTTTCATAGAGGTTTAATTTAACTCATTTAATTTAGCTAATTCTTTATAGTTTTTGTTGAGTTTACGTAATAAAATACCATAGAGTAGCTGGTAGAACAACCAGAAAAGTAAAATTAGGATTAGACCAAAAACAATCAAGCCGATTATAATATAAATCTTTTTTTCTTCAGGAATTTCTTCAATTTCGTTATTGGTCATAGCAACAGTAACTACAGTTAAAACTAAAAAAAGATAACTCAAGTTAAAGAAAACATAGTGCTTTACCGTTTTTCTAGTTTTTATAATTTTTGACATCAAATTCTTTGTATTGTCTATTGTTGATATACTTTTGTAATTTTTATAAAATTTTAAGAGAAAAAATAAAAGAATAGCATATCCAATTATTTGAGTCACGATATAAAAATTTTCGAGATTCATTTTTTTGTACATTTCATATCCTTTTTCAGTATCATAAAAGAAGTATGAACATTGAAATATAACAAATTCTAACAAACCAATAATAAAAATCCATTTTACTATCGAAGAAGAGCGGGAATGAGCCATTTTATAAATATCATCCTTAGAAACCTTTTGAGAATCTTCAGGTTGATTATCCCAAGCTTTTTTATATTTATCTAATACATCCATAAATTATGGGTTTAGTATCTTTTTTAATTTATCCTTTGCTCTGTTCATCTTTACACGAGCATTCACTTCACTAATACCTAATGTTTCAGATATTTCTTTGTAATTTTTGTTTTCTAAATACAAAAAAACAAGAGCTTTGTCAATATCATTTAAACTTCTAATTGCGGTATATAAAGCTTTTAACTGTTGTTCTTCTGTATCATCATAATCCTCTGACTTAATTTTAAATTCAACATCAGAGATATCATGTGTTTTAATAGTTCTAGTCGATTTTCTGTATAATGAAATTGCTGTATTCAAGGCAACTCTATACATCCACGTACTAAATTTAGCATCGCCACGAAACTTCGGGTAATTTTTCCAAAGTTGAATGGTTATCTCTTGAAACAAATCATTATGATCATTTTTGTTTGAAGTATAGAGCCTACAAATTTTATGAGCAATGTTTTGATTTACTTCAAAATCGTTTAAAAACTTGTCTTTCAAACTTTCTTGCACGTTGGTAGTTAGGTTAGTCAGTGTATAAGTAGCTCAAATGTATTAAATGTTACACTAATTTTATAAAATTATTTTTAACAGCAAATTATTCTTTATATTTGTTTAATAAAAACAATTTTATATTGAACAACATTAAAACCATATTTACAATTAAAGACCTTGAAAATATTTCAGGAATTAAAGCGCACACGATTCGAATTTGGGAAAAACGGTATAATTTATTAGCGCCTAATAGAACAGATACCAATATTCGTTATTATTCATCAGAAAGTCTTATGAAATTGCTAAATGTAGCTTTGTTAAATAAGCACGGTTCTAAGATTTCAAAGATTGCACAAATGTCTGATGAGCAAATAATTTTAAAAGCAAGAGAGTTATCATTTGAGTTTGCTGTAAATGATGAAGCCATTAATGCGTTTAAAATCGCGATGTTTCAGTTTGATAAAATGTTGTTTAACAATACCTACAATAAATTATTACATAAAAAAACGTTTAGAGAAATTTTTAAAGAAGTATTTGTTCCTTTTTTAAATCATATTGGTTTGCTATGGCAAACCAATACATTAATGCCTGCGCATGAGCATTTTATATCAAATTTAATTATTCAGAAAATTCAATTAAATATAGAGAAGTTAGAATACGCAGCGTCAAATACAGATTATAAGTATGTGTTGTTTTTACCAGAAGGCGAGATACATGAAATTGGATTGATGTATTTGAATTATGAATTAGTGTTAAGAGGTTGTCAAACCATTTATTTAGGTCAAAGTTTGCCTTTAAATAATCTAAATTATTTTTTTGATAGCGAATTAAAGGTTTGTTTTATTACCTCAATGACAGTTAAGCCTTATGAAGATAAGGTAATGGATTATTTTTATGAAATAGATAGTGTTTTAAAGAATACAAATCATAAAATGATAGCAATTGGCAATCGTGCGAGGGAAGTTGAAAATTTAGATTTTGATTCTGAGATCACGATATATCCTTCTGTTTTAGATTTATTGGAAAATTTATGATACTTATTTTTTTTATCAAAATTAAAATTGTTTAAATTATTTTATAAAATATTAAACAAATTAAGTATCTTTATCATATTAAAATAAATAAAATTTTGAAAAAACGGATATCAATAATAGGTTCAGGCTTTTCATCACTTTCTTCAGCTTGTTATATGGCAAAAGCAGGTTATGAGGTGACGGTTTATGAAAAAAATAAAACCATTGGAGGAAGAGCAAGACAATATTTAAATCAAGGCTTTACTTTTGATATTGGTCCGACTTGGTATTGGATGCCAGATGTTTTTGAGAAATTCTTTGCAGATTTTGGAAAAAAGCCTTCAGATTTCTACACGTTAAAAAAATTAGATCCAGCGTATCAAGTATATTTTGATGAAAACGATAGCATAATCATTCCAGGAAGTTTTGAAGAAATATGTGAAATATTCGAAGCAGAAGAAAAAGGGAGTTCTAAACATCTTAAAAAATTTATTAAATCTGCAGAAAACAATTATAATATTGCTGTTAAGGAGGTTGTTTATAGACCTGGAGTTTCTCCATTAGAACTTATAACACCAGAAACAACTGTAAGGGTTGGGCAGTTTTTTTCTACCATAAGAAAACAAGTGCGTAAAAACATTAAAAGCAATAAACTCATTCAAATTTTAGAGTTTCCGGTGCTTTTTTTAGGAGCAAAACCAAGTAATACACCCGCTTTTTACAATTTTATGAACTATGCTGATTTTGGTTTAGGTACTTGGCATCCAAAAGGAGGGATGTATAAAGTAATAGAAGGAATAGTAACGTTGGCGCAACAAATGGGAGTGAATTTTGTAACCAATGCCAATATCACACAGATTAAAGTAGATGCTGATAAAAAAGTAAACGCTTTAATTGTGAACGAAGAAAAGATAGAAACAGATTTGGTATTGAGTGGAGCAGATTATCATCATACTGAAACTTTACTTCCGAAGGAATTAAGAAGGTATTCTGAAGAATATTGGAATACAAGAACATTTGCCCCATCTTCTTTATTATTTTATGTAGGTTTCGATAAAAAACTAACCAATGTGCAACACCATACGTTGTTTTTTGATACAGATTTTGATGTACATGCAAAATCAATTTACGACACTCCAGAATGGCCAGAAAAACCATTGTTTTACGCAAGTTTTCCAAGTATAACAGATGATAGTTTTGCGCCTGAAGGAAAAGAAGCGGGAACATTTTTAATTCCGTTAGCTCCAGGTATTGAAGATACTCCAGAGATACGTGAGAAGTATTTTAATATTATTATTGATAGATTAGAGCGTTTAACAAATCAAAAGGTAAAAGAAAGTATTATTTTTAAAGAAAGTTATTGTGTAAATGATTTTATAAAAGATTACAATTCGTATAAAGGAAATGCTTACGGATTAGCAAACATACTAACCCAAACAGCATTTTTAAGACCAAAAATAAAAAGTAAAAAAGTAAAGAATTTATTTTTTACAGGACAACTAACCGTTCCAGGACCGGGTGTACCACCGTCGTTAATTTCGGGTAAAATAGCATCAGATTTAATTTTAAAAACACATCAGTAATGAAACAATTGTTTGATGAAGTTTCCTATAATTGTAGCAAACTCGTAACCAAGAAATATAGTACATCTTTTTCGTTAGCAACAAAAATGTTATCACCTGATATTCGTCCACATATTTACAATATTTATGGTTTTGTTCGTTTTGCAGATGAAATTGTAGATACGTTTCACGACTATGATAAAGAAGCTCTTTTGAATAGATTTGAAAAAGAGTATTATGTCTCGAAAGAAACAGGTATTAGCTTGAATCCTATTTTAAATTCTTTTATTTATACCGTAGAGGCGTTTAATATCTCGGAAGATTTAGTGCAGGCTTTTTTAAAAAGTATGCGAGATGATTTATACAAGACAACATACACAACGAAAGAGGAATATAATGCGTATATTTATGGTTCGGCAGATGTGGTTGGCCTTATGTGCTTAAAGGTTTTTGTAAAAGGAGATGAGCAAAAATATGAAGAGTTGAAAGCTCCCGCAATGCGTTTAGGATCAGCGTTTCAAAAAGTAAACTTTTTACGCGATTTAAAAGATGATATAGAACATTTAAACCGTTCTTATTTTCCGAATGTAGATTTAAAAAAACTAGATGCAAAAGCCAAAGATGAAATTATAAATGATATAGAAGCCGATTTTGATTTTGCATACAATAATGGAATTTTAAAATTACCAGTTGAAGCAAAATTTGGAGTTTTTATAGCGTACAGATATTATAGAAAGTTATTAAAAAAGTTAAAAGCTACACCCTCATCAAAAATAATGGATTCTAGAATTCGAATTTCAAATCCGATGAAAATAAATTTGTTGGCACGTAGTTATGTAAAATATAAATTGAATTTAATTTGATGTTATTTGCACTTATAACGATAGCAACTTTTATAACCATGGAAGGAGTTACTTGGTGTACTCATAAGTATATAATGCATGGTTTTGGATGGTTTTTACATGAAGATCATCATCAACCAGGATATCCACATGTATTTGAAAAGAATGATGCTTTTTTTGTGGTTTTTGCAACTCCGAGTATTTTATTATTTTACTTCGGTATACGACCAGAACTCAATATCTTATTTTTTATAGGATTAGGTATTTTATGTTACGGACTGGCATATTTCTTGGTTCACGATGTGTTAATTCATCAACGATTTTCTTGGTTTAAACGTACTAATAATTGGTATTTAAAAGGATTGCGAAAAGCACATAAAATTCACCATAAACACTTAGGGAAGCCAGATGGTGAATGTTTTGGAATGTTATTTGTTCCGTTTAAATACTTTAAAGAATATAAGAAGTGAAATATTTGTATTTGCTTTTAAATGTTTGCTCTATAAGTATTCCATTATTGTATTCTTTCAATAAAAAAATGCGATTTATCCGTCATTGGAAAGCCGTATTAACCTCGTTAACTATTGTTGCCACAGTCTTTTTAATTTGGGATGGTGTCTTTACTAAATATGGCGTTTGGGGTTTTAATCCTAATTATCATTTGCCTTATTTATTTCTTGGAATGCCAATAGAAGAATGGTTGTTCTTTTTCTGTATTCCTTATGCCAGTGTATTTATTCATTATTCGTTAGCATATTTTAAACCAAAATTAGTATTGTCAAAAAAAATAACCCAAGTAATTACACTTGGGCTAATATTGTTACTTCTTCCTGTTGTATTTTTAAATTTTCACAAAGCTTATACCTTTGTAAATTATAGTTTTTCACTTATTATTTTAGTGTTTGGTTATTATATAGGTATTCAACATTTACGTAGGTTCTATATCGCTTTTTTAATCATTTTAATTCCATTTTTTGTGGTAAACGGAATTCTTACAGGAACAGGATTAGAAGAACCTGTGGTTTGGTATAATAACAAAGAAAACTTAGGAATTCGTTTAGGAACGATACCTATAGAAGACATTGGATATGCATTTTCGATGTTATTTACAAATGTTATGTTGATAGAATACTTCAAGAAAAAATAGGAAATTTTTTTCTGATTTCTTCCAGTCCTAAATTATGAATACTTCCAATATGTGAATGTTTTTTTGAGGTATCTGGTTCATAACTTCCATCTTCAACCTGTTTACCAATTTTTTGATAAGCTTCTCTAAATGGAGTGCCTTCAACAACTAAATTATTAATATTATCCACCGTAAATAAAAACCTATATTTTTCATCATTTAGATTTATTTCTTTTACAATAATTTGCTGAATTGTATAATTAAAGATGTCTAAAATATCTTTTATACTTTCAATAGCTTTAATACTATTTTCTTTTAGTAATTGAAAATCTCTATGATAGCCACTTGGCAAATTATTGGTAATTAATAACATTTCTGTTTGTAATGCCTGAATTTGATTACATTTTCCTCTAATCAACTCAAAAACATCAGGATTTTTTTTATGAGGCATAATACTACTACCCGTTGTTAGTTCGTCTGGAAATGTAATGAACCCGAAATTCTGACTCATATACAAGCAAATATCCATAGAAAAACGAGCAAGTGTATTTGATAAATTACCTAAAGCACTCGCTAAAATTCTTTCATTTTTACCTCTTGATAATTGAGCAGCAATTACATTGTATTTTAAAGTTGAAAAGTTTAATTCTCTGGTTGTTAATTCTCTATCAATAGGGAAAGAACTGCCATAACCCGCTGCAGAACCCAAAGGGTTTTGATCAACTATTTTTAAAGTAGTTTGTAGTAAAAGAACATCGTCAATTAGTGTTTCTGCATAACCAGAAAACCATAAGCCAAAAGAAGAAGGCATTGCCACCTGTAAGTGAGTATAACCTGGTAATAATTTTTCTTTATGAGTATTAGCTAAATTTAATAATGTATCAAATAAGGTTTGTGTTTTTTGTAAAATGGTTTTTAATTCACTTTTGTAATATAGCTGCAGAGCAACTAAAACTTGATCGTTTCTAGATCTTGCTGTGTGAATTTTTTTACCAACTTCACCATACTTTTGTGTAAGTTCAAATTCAATTTTAGAATGAACATCTTCAAAATTTGCTTCAATTTGAAAAGAACCTTCTTCAATTTGTTTTGTTAAGTCTGATAATCCTTCTTGTAATTTGTTAAATTCTTCATGGGTAATGATATGAATTGATCTTAACATTTTAGCATGTGCTAAAGAAGCTTCAATATCGTATTTAGCAATATGTAAGTCAATTTCTCTATCATTTCCGACAGTAAAATTTTCTATTTTTTTATTGATTGAATACTCTTTTTGCCAAAGTTTCATAAGTAGTATTTTAAAGTATTTTATCTAACAATTTAATGTAAATATCTATTCCTTCTTTAATTTCTTCTATATAGATATATTCGTCTGCGGTATGAGAACGTGTACTGTCTCCAGGGCCTAGTTTTAATGAAGGGCAACTTAAAACCGATTGATCTGATAGAGTAGGAGAACCATAGGTTTCTCTTCCTAAATCAATTCCCGCTTGCACCAATTCATGATCTGTTGGTATTGAAGAAGAATTTAATCGTAAACTTCTTGCTTTTATTTCAGAACATGGAGCTTCTTTTTGTAAAATGTTTGCAATTTCTTCGTTTTTATATTTGTCGTTAACACGAACATCTATAACCAATTCTACAGCAGCAGGAACTGCGTTGTGTTGTTTACCCGCTTTAATTTGTGTTACTGTCATTTTTACATCTCCTAATATTTCAGAAGATTTCTCAAATTGATAGTTTTTAAACCATTTTAATGTTTTGATACTGTTGTAAATTGCATTATCAGGATTAACATGTGCAGCATGACTTGGTGTTCCGTTCACTTTAGCATCAAAAACCACCAGGCCTTTTTCAGCAACAGCAAGTTGCATTTCAGTTGGTTCACCCACAATAGCAACATCAACCTTAGGAATAATAGAAAGCATGCTATTTAATCCGTTAGGACCACTGCTTTCTTCTTCTGCAGATCCAACAAAAACTAGATTGTATTTTAAATCTTCATGGTTGTAGAAATAAGTAAAGGTAGCTAATAAAGATACTAAGCAACCACCCGCATCGTTACTTCCCAAACCGTAAAGTTTTCCGTCTTCAACAATGGCTTTAAAAGGATCTTTAGTATAACCGTTATTAGGAAATACCGTATCGTGATGAGAGTTTAATAATAAAGTGGGTTTGCTTTCATCAAAAAATTTGTTAGTTGCCCAAACGTTATTATTAGTTCTATTATAGTCAATATAGTGAACTATAAACCAATGTTCTAATAGAATAGCTGTTTCATTTTCTTCGGATGAAAAAGAAGGTGTTTCTATAAGTTTTTTTAATAGATCTATAGCGCTGTATGTAAGTTCTTTTTGGCTCATTATTGTTTTATAGTCGTACATTTTATTTTTTGTTTGAATAGCATTTCAGGTTTTCCAATACAGATTTTTTCTACGTTATTTTTAATTGCATGAAAACAATTATTGAGTTTTGGAAGCATTCCATCTGAAATAACTTTAGTATCAATTAGCTTTTGATAATTTTCTAAATTAATATTTTCTATCACTGAAAAATCATCATTAATATCTTTTAAAACACCGTTTTTCTCAAAACAATAATACAATTCAGTTTTAAAATCTTTAGCAAAACCAATAGCTAGTTCAGAAGCTATTGTGTCTGCATTTGTGTTTAATAATTGTCCGTTATTATCATGTGTTATTGCACAAAAAACAGGGGTAACTTTATGCTCTAATAGAATTTGTAGTGTTTTTGTATTTACTTTTTCAACATCGCCAACAAATCCAAAATCAATTTCCTTTACGGGACGTTTTGTTGATATTATAGAGTTTCCATCAGCTCCTGTAAAACCAATAGCATTACAATGAAAAGCTTGTAGTTTAGCAACAATATTTTTATTGATTTTACCTGCATAAACCATCGTAATAATATCTAAAGTTTCAAGATTGGTAATTCTTCGCCCATCAACCATATTCACTCTTACACCAGTTTTTTCAGCCAATTGAGTTGCTAATTTTCCACCTCCATGAACTAAAATTTTTAATCCTTTTATTAGAGAAAATTGCTTTAGAAAATCATCTAATACCTGTTCGTTATCAATAATATTTCCACCAATTTTTATAATTTTTAAAGTTTCCATTTTATAAATTCTCAAGGATTTTTTTTAACACAATTTGAGCAGAAAAAGTTCTGTTATTTGCTTGCTGAATAACAACCGAATTTTCACTGTCTAAAACAGCATCTTCCACCACAATATTTCTTCTTACAGGTAAACAATGCATAAATTTAGCATTGCCTAATTTTTTTTTAGTCATCATCCAATGTGTATCTTGGTTGCTTACCTTTCCGTAATCTGTATAATTACTCCAGTTTTTTACATAGACAAAATCAGCATCTTTTAAAGCTTCTTCTTGATTGTAATTGATTGAAGTGTTTTTTGTTACTTCTGAATTTAATTCATAGCCTTTCGGATGTGTAATTGAGAAGTCAACATCAATTTCTTGCATCATGTTTACAAACGAATTAGCAACTGCATGTGGTAATGCTTTAGGATGAGGTGCCCAAGAAAGAACAACTTTAGGTCTTTTTTTTGTTTTTAATTCTTCAATAGTAATTGCATCGGCCAAAGCTTGTAAAGGATGAGCAGTTGCACTTTCCATATTTATAATTGGCACTGTGGCAAATTTCTCAAAACTTTTTAAAACGATTTCAGAAGTGTCTTTTTCCTTATCTGTCAATGTGGGAAAAGCCCTTAAAGCAATTATATCGGCATATTGAGAAATCACTTGAGCCGCTTCTTTAACATGCTCAGATTTGTCTAAATTCATAATAGTTCCGTCTTCAAACTCTATATTCCAAGCATCGTTTACATTTAAAGTCATTACTTGCATTCCTAAATGCTTAGCTGCTTTCTCGGTACTTAATCGAGTTCTTAAACTTGAATTAAAGAACAACATAACCAAGGTTTTGTGTTTTCCTAAATTTTCAAAAACATACGGATTCTTTTTTAGTTGAATAGCCTCTTGAATCGTTTTTGAAATATTTTCAAGGTCATTTATGTCTGTATATTTTTTCATAATTCTTGTTGTAAAGCATCAAAAAACAAATCAATATGTTCTTTTTTAACTGTTAAAGAAGGAAGAATTCTAATTAAATTAGGGTTATTTGCACTACCAGTAAAAATATGGTGATTGTAAATCAGTTTTTTTCTTAGTTCTGCGATTGGAAAATCAAATTCTAAACCTAGCATTAATCCTCTTCCTTTAACACTTTTCAATTGTGATATAGAATCGCAATTTTTTATAAAATAATTAGAGATCTCTTTTGCATTGTTCATTAATTTTTCATTTTCGATTACTTTTAAAACCGCTAAACTAGCAGCACAAGCCAAATGATTACCTCCAAACGTAGTTCCTAATAAACCAAAAGAAGCTTTAATTTTTGGGTGAATTAAAATACCTCCGATAGGAAAACCATTTCCCATACCTTTAGCCATTGAAATTACATCTGGCGTAATTTTATGCTTTTGAAATGCAAAAAAATCACCAGTTCTTCCAAACCCAGATTGAACTTCATCAGCAATTAAAAGTGTATTGGTTGCTTTGCATAATTTTTCTAAGCCTTGATAAAACGCAGTAGTACTTTCATCTAAACCACCAACTCCTTGAATGGTTTCGAAAATTACTGCACAAGTTTTATTTTGGGTTAATATTTTTTCTACGGATTCTAAATCACCAAAATCTACAAAATTAACTTCTTGTTGAGC
The DNA here is from genome assembly GCF_008124875.1 of Tenacibaculum adriaticum. Lineage (GTDB taxonomy): Bacteria > Bacteroidota > Bacteroidia > Flavobacteriales > Flavobacteriaceae > Polaribacter > Polaribacter adriaticus. The sequence continues at coordinate 742,209 of NZ_VNIA01000002.1, read as the reverse complement.
ATTAATGGGAGCTATTATTTTAGGATTATCTGTTGCTACAACAGCCGCAGAAGTTCTTCCGTGAAATGAGTTTTTAAAGGCTAAAACTTTCTTTTTATGAGTATGAAAGGATGCTATTTTTAACGCATTTTCATTCGCTTCTGCTCCAGAATTACATAAAAAAAGCTCGTATTCATCACAATTAGATAATTTTCCTAATTTTTCAGCCAGCTCAACTTGTAAAGGGTTTTGAATAGAATTGCTATAAAAACCAATTTTAGCCACTTGTTCAGAAACTGCTTTTACATATTCTGGATGTGCATGTCCGATTGAAATTACAGCGTGACCACCATATAAGTCTAAATATTTTGTTCCTTTTTCGTCAAAAACATACACATCTTTTGCCGTTACTGGGGTAATATCAAAAAGGGGATATACATTAAAAAGATTCATAATTGCTCAGTTTTTATGGAATTAATTTTATTAAAAGAAGCTACCATTCCTTGAATTAAAGAAGAGCTTAAACCTTTGTGTTCCATTTCATTTAGTCCTTCGATTGTACAGCCTTTAGGTGTGGTTACTTTATCTATTTCTTGTTCTGGGTGATTTCCTGTTGTAATTAATAAACTAGCGGCACCTTCACAGGTGTGCATAGATAATTTTTGCGCCTCTTCGGCATCAAAACCTAGTTGAATTGCGGCTTGCGTTGTTGCTCTAATTAAGCGCATCCAAAAAGCAATTCCGCTTGCACAAATAACAGTTGCTGCTTGCATTTGACTTTCCGGAATTACAATAGAAGTTCCTAATCTGTTAAAAATAGCTTCTGCAATTTTAATTCGTTTTTTTCCTGCTTCATTGCTACATAAACATGTCATAGATTTTCCAACAGCAATTGCAGTGTTTGGCATTGCTCTTATAATAAATTGATGTTCACCAACAATTTCTTGAATTTTAGGAATTATAAAACCAGTTATGGTAGAAATTATAACATGATTTTCCTTTAAAAAAGGTTTAATTTCATTTAATACGTTTTCCATACTTGATGGCTGAACAGCAAAAATTAAAATATCAGAATTCTTAACAGCTTCTTCATTACTTGTTGTTAAAAAAACGTTTTTATATCCTTCAAATTCTTGAATTGAATCCAAATTTCGTTTCGTCAAATACAAAGTGGTAATTGCATTATTTGTAATCAATCCTTTGGCAATAGAATGTCCTAGATTTCCTGTTCCTATTATGGCTAATTTCATAGTGCTTTGTTTAAAAAAAGTTAGCTTTTAAGTGTAGACCTTCCGTTTCTTCAAAATCAAACATCAAATTCATATTTTGTACTGCTTGTCCCGAAGCACCTTTTAGTAAATTATCTATGGTACTTGTAATGAGTAGCTTGTTTTTGTGTTTCTGTAAATGAAGTAAACATTTATTGGTGTTTACCACTTGCTTTAAATGAATCTCCTCTTCGGATAAAAATGTAAATTTCGCATCCTTATAATAATCAGTGTATAATAATGTAGCTTCTTCTAAACTTCCTTTGAATTCCGTATAAAGCGTAGCAAAAATTCCTCTTGAAAAATTTCCTCGATTAGGAATAAAATTAATTTCAGCATTAAACTTCTTTTGAAGCTGATTTACAGATTGATGAATTTCTCCTAAATGTTGGTGTTCAAAAGCTTTATAATGAGAAAAATTGTTATCTCTCCACGTAAAATGAGTGGTTTTTGATAGCGAAGTTCCTGCACCAGTTGCGCCAGTTACAGCGTTTATATGAATATCATTTTCTAATAAATTAGCATTTGCTAACGGTAAAATTGCCAATTGAATTGCGGTCGCAAAACAACCTGGATTTGCAATAAAATTAGCATTTTGTATTTGCTCTTTCTGTAACTCAGGTAATCCATATACAAAAGTTTTATGAGCAATGGTTTTATCTTTTTCGAGTCTGAAATCGTTGCTTAAATCAATAATTTTTGTGGTTTTAGAAAAAATGTTTTTTTCTAAAAAGGATTTAGAGTTTCCATGTCCTAAACACAAAAAAAGTACATCAACTTCTGTATTGATTGTATCTGTAAAATTCAAATCAATCGTGCCAATTAAATCTTGATGGATTGCACTAATTTTATTACCTGCGTTAGAGGTAGAATACACAAAGTCGATTACAACATTTGGGTGAAAAATCAACAATCTAATTAATTCTCCTGCGGTATAGCCTGCGCCACCAATAATTCCTGCTTTTATCATGATTCTGAATTTACTTGATGATAAATTTTATTTTGGTTTCCAATAATTTTAATAAACCCTTTAGCTTCATCTGCAGTCCAGCCTTTATTCTCTTCACCATAACTTCCAAATTTCGCATTCATTAAGTCATGTTTAGAAACAATGCCGTCTAAAGAAAAATGATAAGGTTTTAAAGTTACCATAACATCACCAGAAACTTTCTTTTGGCTACTTTGTAAAAAGGCTTCGATATTTCTCATTACAGGATCTAAAAATTGTCCTTCGTGCAAATGCATTCCGTAAAAACTAGACAAATACTCTTTGTGTTGCATCTGCCATTTTGTTAGTGTATGTTTTTCTAACAGATGATGCGCTTTTATCGTAATTAATGCAGCAGCAGCCTCAAAACCAACTCTTCCTTTAATACCAACAATAGTATCGCCAACATGAATATCTCTACCGATAGCAAATTTTGATGCCAAATTGTTTAAGTTTTCAATAACTTTTTCTGGATGATTTTTCTCATCGTTTAGAGCAATTAATTCCCCTTTTTCAAAAGTTAATTTAATAGTTTGCGTGTTTTGGCTTTCCAATTGTGATGGAAAAGCTGTTTCTGGTAAAGGTTTTTCAGAAGTTAATGTTTCTTGTCCGCCAACACTTGTTCCCCAAAGCCCTTTGTTTACTGAATATTTGGCTTTTTCCCAAGACAATTCAATACCATTTGCTTTTAAATAATCAATTTCTGTTTGACGAGATAATTTTTCATCTCTAATCGGTGTAATGATTTCAATTTCTGGCGCTAAAGTTTGAAAAATCATGTCAAATCTTACTTGGTCATTACCAGCACCCGTACTTCCATGAGCAATGTATTTTGCATCTACACTTTTAGCGTATTCTATAATTTCTATAGCCTGAATAATTCTTTCGGCACTTACAGATAAAGGATAGGTGTTATTTTTTAATACATTTCCAAAAATTAAATACTTAATTACTTTTTGATAGTAACTTTTTACAGCATCAATATTCTTATAGGTTTTTACACCCATTTTATAAGCATTTCTTTCTATATTCTCAATTTCAGATTTTGAAAAACCTCCAGTATTTACACTAACGGCATGTACTTCAAAGCCTTTGTCTTTTGATAAATGAACCGCACAGTAACTTGTGTCTAATCCGCCGCTATAGGCTAAAACTAATTTTTTCATTTTTTCTCTTTTTTTAAATACAAGGTTTGCTTTATTTGTTTTAGTCTTCTAAAAACATTGGGTTTTATTTTTATCTTCTGATTAATATCAACAGCTTTAGGGTCGTACAACATTCCTGTACACAGACACATTTTTTGTTCTGTACGTTGTAAAACATCGTAATTTTTACAAGTTTGACAGCCATTCCAAAATGTTTGATCTGCGGTCAGTTCAGAAAAGGGAACAGGTTTATAACCTAAATCACTATTCATTTTCATAACCGCTAAACCTGTAGTAATACTAAAAACTTTGGCTTCAGGAAATTTGGTTCTCGAATGCTCAAAAACTTTAGCTTTAATTTTTTTAGCTAAGCCTTGTTCTCTATAATCTGGGTGAACAATTAATCCAGAATTGGCGACAAATTTTCCATGACTCCAAACTTCTATATAACAAAAACCCGCAAAAAAACCGCCATCTAAAGCTATAACAGCGTTTCCATTTTCCATTTTTGTAATAATATATTCTGGGGTACGTTTTGCAATTCCAGTACCTCTAACTTGTGCAGATTCAGCAATCGTTTTGCATATAATCTCTGCATAAATACTATGTGATTTATCAGCAATAACAACTTCCATTGTTTTGATTTAAAGTTTAAAAAATAATTAATGTTTGAAAACTGAGCTGGACTCACCTGGAGCTCAAAAATAGAATACACCCTTACGGGCGACAACTTGAGAAAAATCGGCGTACTAAAACCCTATTATTCGTAAGAATAACTAAAGATTGGTAAAAAGATATTGAGAAAATGTGTTTCATGGAAAAATAATAATAATAAACTGCTGGTTAAAAACTAGAACACTAGTATTAACGTCTTCGTTTGCTTTCGCGCAAAACAGTATAGGGTGTATATGTATTATTTTTTATAGTAAACATTAATGTAAATGTATAAAAAAGAATGATAAAAAAAACTTTTTATACATATTTTTTGAAATAAAATACAATTCATCTTTTATAATCTACAGTTCAGTAATTTTAAATTTTTAAATGATGTTTAGTATTGGAATTTTGCGGTGTAATTAATTTTAAAAAATTTATATTATGAAAATCGTATTGACTTTAGTAGCATGGGGAATAATGATGTTAACAAACATCACATCAATCGGAGGAAGAAATATTACTGTAACCGTAGTAAATGCAACATCTAACCAAGGAAAAATAAATTTTGCCTTATATACAAAAGAAGGGTTTAGAAAGAAACCAATGCTAAGCAAATCAGCCATAATAGAAAATGGAAAGAGTAAAGTTGTTTTTGAGAATGTAGAAGAAGGAGAATATGCGATAGTATGTTATCATGATAAAAATAATAATGGTAGAATGGATTTTGAAGCAAATGGTATGCCTTTGGAAGATTACGGAGCTTCTAATAACAAATTAAATCCATTTGGTCCGCCAACGTATGAAAGTGCAAAATTTGAAATTTTAGATAAAGATGTATCTTTAGAAATCAGATTTTAATTAATAGAATTTAAATTAAAAAGATAGAATGAAAGCGCAAGAAAATATTTTTTCATTAGAAAAACTAAAAAAAGGATTTAGGTTAACATTAAAAATAACTTTTATTTTCGCAGCTTTCTTCTTTATAATTAATAGAAACTATACAATTAAGTCTTTGCTTCTAACGATAGAGATATCAGCAATGTACTCTTTCGGTTTGGGCTTGGGTCAAGGCTTTTTAAATGATTATTTAACTTCAAAATGGAATTGGGTTACACAGACGAATCGTAGAGTTTGGATAGGAATTATAACCACTATCTGTTATACAGTTCCTGTTATTTTAATTATTCATTATGTAGTTTATATTGAGATTTCAGGAAACAGTCCAGATGTTTTTTTTAGTGAAACGATGATTTGGATTCATCTCTTTTGGATTTTATTTTCTTTTGCTGTATCAGCATTTTTACACGCTCGCGGATTTATGATTGAGTGGAAAAAATCGGTAAGTCAAGAAAGTACACAACAACAAATAGTAGCAAAAACAGAAACCGCAAAGTTTGAAACATTAAAAAGTCAGATAGATCCCCACTTTTTATTCAATAGTTTAAACGTGTTAACATCGCTAATTAGTGAAAACCCGAATTTAGCAGAAAAGTTTACGACAAAATTATCTAAAGTATATCGTTATGTTTTGGAACAACGAAACAAAGAGCTAATACCAATAGAGGAGGAGTTACAATTTGCAAAAACGTATATGGAATTGTTGCAGATGCGTTTTGAAGATGCGTTAGAGTTTAAAGTACCAACATCGGTAAGTAATTCAGAATTAAAAATTGTTCCGTTATCGTTACAATTATTGTTAGAAAATGCAGTGAAACACAATGTGGTTTCATCTTCAAAACCATTGAAAATATCTATTTATGAAGAAAATGGGTTCTTAAAAATTAAAAATAATGTGAATCCGAAAGAAGCCATTGGTAAAAGTACAAAAGTAGGATTGCAAAATATTGCAGATCGTTATGGATTAATATCCACAGAAAATGTAAAAATAGAAAATAATCGTAAAACATTTATAGTGAGTTTACCACTATTAGTTAAATCAGAAAATATTATGAATACATCAGATAATAACTTTGAGAATAACAGCTATATAAAGGCTGTTGAGAGAGTCCAAAAAATAAAAGAATTTTACCAAAACCTAACATCTTATGTTATTTTTATACCACTTTTAATATTTATTAATTTAAGATTTTCACCACAATTTTATTGGTTTTGGTTTCCCGTGACAGGTTGGGGAATAGGTGTAATTTTTCATGGATTAGAAGCTTTTGGGTACAATCTTTTCTTAGGTAAAGATTGGGAAGAACGTAAAATTAAAGAAATGATGAATAAGAATAAGTTTTAGAATTATGGAAAGAGATTATACACAAGAAGAAAGATATATTTTAGCAAAAAGACATGTTAAAAAAGTAAAAGGATTTTATGCACATTTATTTTGGTATTTAGTTATTAATATTTTTATAAGTGCAGTAGTTATTTATGGTATAATGAGCAATAGTAAAAGTAGCTTTATTGAAGCCTTAACTAATTTCGGAACCTATTCTACATGGGTATTTTGGGGAATTGGATTGTTCTTTCATTGGTTAGGAGTGTATGGGTATCCGCATTTACTAACCAAAAATTGGGAAGAACGTAAGATCAAAGAATTAATGGAGCAAGAGGAGGAAAGAAAAAACCGAATGTTAAAAAAATAATTAAGTAAGTAAAACAATGGAAACACAATTTGTAAAAGAACAACAATTTCTAAGAGCAAAGAAAAAAGTAAAAGAAATAAAAACATTTTATACACATTTGTTAGCCTATGTATTAACAATGCCTATTGTAGTTACGGTAAATTTAATTTTTGTGCCTCAATTTCACTGGTTTTGGTTTCCGGTTCTAGGTTGGGCAACAGCAATTTTAATACATTGGTTTACTGTATTTGGAAAGAATTTTATAGGATTAGGTAAAGATTGGGAAGAACGTAAAATAAAAGAGTTAATGCAGGAAGAAAATCAGAGAAAAACACAGTTTTTTAATGATAAACTTTAACAAAGAAACAATGAACGTACTAATTATTGAAGATGAAAAGCCTGCCGCAAGAAGGCTAAACAGGATGTTAGCAACTCATAATATCAATGTACATACCATGTTGCATTCGGTAGAAGAGTCATTAAATTGGTTTCAAAATAACGAACATCCTGATTTAATTTTTTTAGACATTCAATTGTCTGACGGATTGTCGTTCGAAATTTTTGAAGAAATTCCTGTAAAATCGGCAATCATTTTTACAACTGCGTACGATGAATACGCATTAAAAGCGTTCAAGTTAAATTCAATTGATTACTTGTTAAAACCGATTGATGAAGATGAGTTAAAAGTTGCAGTTGATAAATACAAAGAACAACAACCTCAAAAAAGCGATTTACAGGTTAATATTGATGAAATTAGAAAACTACTGATTAACCCTATTGACAGAAAATATAAAAAGCGATTTACCATTAAAATCGGGCAGCATATTAAAATAATTCATACCGATAATATTGAGTGTTTGTACTCTGAAAACAAAGCTACCTACATACATAGTAATGAAAACAGGAATTACTTAATAGATTATTCTTTAGAGCATTGGCAAGATCAACTTGACCCTGAACAGTATTTTAGAGTGAATAGAACGTTTATTGTACACATCAATGCCATAAAAGATATTGTTTCGTATACCAACTCGCGTTTGCAATTAAAGCTCCATTCGTATAATGAGCAGGAAATTATTGTAAGTAGAGAGCGTGTAAAAGATTTTAAAAATTGGATTGATTGAGGGTTGCTTGAATAATAAAGAGCCATTTAAATATAGTGTTTCGTGTTTGGGCACTGAAATATTAAAGTACTCTATTTCTACTCATCATAATTTATAAAAAATAGAATTCAGTCCTTGTTTTATTTTTTTTAAATTTTATATTCATTTCTAATAAGTTACAGTTTATTCAAGATTTATTTGTTTTTGATGTTATAAATATATAACTTTGTGTTAGAAATAAATAACACAAATATGAAAGCAAAAAAATTTGCTATAGTAAAATTTACTGTAGCAGCCTTTATTTTAGGTTTAATGGGCTTTTGGATATTTAATACAACAAAGCCATTTAATGAATTCGCTTACGGAACCATTGGAGTGATGTTGCTTATAGTTGGATTTATAATTTATTCTGGTGTTCAAGCATTAAAAGACGCAAAATCAGGGTTAAATCCTGAGGATGAACTCTCAAAAAAGATAACTCAAAAAGCTGCTTCTATGGCTTTTAGCATATCGATTTATATGTGGCTGATTGGTTTGTTTGCATTAGATATGTTTTCTATCGATTCGGTAAATAAAGCCAAATTTGTAATAGCGATTGGTATGATGGGTATGACTCTTATCTTTCTTTTTATTCGCTTGTACCTTTCAAAAGTAGGAATAGATGACAACTAGGATTAAGGAACTACGTGCCAAAGATAATTTGACACAGATTGAGCTTGCTCAAAAAGTAGGAGTACGCAGAGAAACTATTGTATTTCTTGAAAAAGGAAAGTACAATCCTTCTCTTAAACTTGCGTATGATATTTCTAAAGTATTCAATATGAAAATTGAAGAGGTTTTTATTATGGAATAATCAGAAAAATTAACCACTAAAACTCTTCGCTTTTAAAAAATCAGTAATTAAATAGCTAATAAATTTTCCAACTTGAGTAGCAGCAATAGGTTCATTCATAACTGTCGGAGCACCTTCACAAATGTGTAAATAACTTACTTGTTTATTTTTACCAAAATGATGCACGAATTTTCGTGCTTGTTGAGGTGTAAATCCGCTAGGTGTCATCGCGCTACTCGGAAAATATTGAATACAATCTAAGTCGATTTCAACTCCAAAAGGTTTTTCTTGAATGAAATTTTCAGCACGTTGTAATTCTCTTTCAAAAGAGGTAGATTGATATATTTCTAACTCTTCAAACATATTGTATTCTATGTTAATATGATCGTGAATGTATTCAAAAATATATTGTGGAGTATAATTTTCGTGCAAGCCAAACATAAAATAATGATCTAAAAACCCGTCATGTATAGCATACGAGAATCCGTTACCACTATGACGTTCTTCTAACCTACGTAAATCGGTATGAGCATCTAAATTCACCACATTTATAGCTTCCTTTTTTGCTGTTGATAAACCCTTTATATTTCCGTACGCATTGTTATGTCCGCCACCAATGACTATCGGAGTTTTCCCGATGGAAACCACAAAATGTATCAGTTCAGAGAGTTCTTTATCAATTTGTTTTACCAAATAATCTCCTTTTTCAGGATCATCAGCAACAAAAGTTTCCACGGTTTCTAAAAAGTCCAAATAGCCTAAAACTAAGATGTCTTTACCTGATATAAACTGATTTTCTTGTGTGTTTAAAAAGGCTTGTAAAGCAGGAAAAAAAGAAGTGTGTGCGCCACCTTTTCCTCCATTCATTTTTACACCAATATCTTCAGGAACACCAATCAAAACAAATTTTGAAGTGTTGTTTTCAACTTCTTCAAAAAAGTCTTTTTCATCATCCAAAACAGTAACTGTTTCACCTAGTTTGGTTTCACCATCTCTTGTGTGTACCAAATCATTAATATCGTTTTGTGTAAAAATGTGTAGCATGTTTTTGTGTCATTCCTGCGAAGGCAGGAATCTTTTTATTCGTTAAACCAGTTAAATTTTCTCACCACCAATATAAACACTCTCAATTAAATTACTACCAAAGCTGTAAGGTAAAAATCCGTAAGACGGAATCTCTTTTGTTAGGAAGAAGTTCGCCTTTTTTCCTTTGGAAATTGAGCCCACTTCATCCGATAAGTTCATGGCATACGCACCGTTAATGGTGGATGCGTTTATAGCTTCTTCCGGAGTCATTTTCATTTTAATACACGCGGTTGAAACTACAAAATTCATATTTCCTGAGGGTGTAGAACCCGGGTTGTAATCGGTTGCTAAGGCTAACGGTAAACCTGCGTTGATAATATCGCGTGCCGGTGTGTACGGAATACTCAAAAAATACGAACAAGAGGGTAGGGCAACAGGCATGGTCTTAGTGCCTTGTAAAGCTTTGATATCTTCAGGATTCATCACCTCTAAATGATCTACCGAAAGTGCGTTGTGTTTTATACTTACTTGCACGCCACCAATGGTTGTAAATTGATTTACGTGTACTTTTGGTGTGAGTCCGAGTGCAACACCTGCTTTTAAAATTCTATCCGTATGTGCTACCGAAAAATAACCTGTTTCGCAAAAAGCATCAATAAATTCGGCTAAGTTCTCTTCGGCAATTTTGGGTAACATTTCTTCAATGATCAAGTTGATGTAACCCTCTTTATTGTTTTTATATTCCTTCGGAAAAGCATGCGCACCCAAAAATGTTGCTTTGATAGGAATGTTATAATTCTCTTTTAGTTTTTTAATAACGCGAAGCATTTTTAGTTCTGCTTCTACGGTAAGTCCGTAACCTGATTTAATTTCAATAGCTCCGGTACCTAATTGCATCACTTCTTTTAAACGTTTTGCTGATTGCTGATACAAATCTTCTTCAGATGTTTCTTGCAGTTTTTTAGCTGAGTTTAAAATTCCGCCACCTTTATTGGCAATTTCCTCATAGGTTAATCCGTTGATGCGATCTACAAACTCTTGCTCACGATTACCAGCATATACAATGTGTGTATGAGAATCACACCACGTTGGTAAAATCATTTTCCCGGAACAATCAATTGTGTTATCTGCTGAAGTTGGCGCATTTTCCATCGAACCAAAATCGATGATGGTATCGCTTTTAATCAGTAAAAAAGCATTTTTAATAGTAGGTAACATACTCATGTCTTTACCCGATACTTTTTTTACAGAGGCGTCTCTAACTTGAATAAGTTCTTTTATGTTGGTGAAAAGTGTTGTCATATAGTTTTTACTTACAGACAAAAGTAGTTAAAACTATAATCATCTAAAATAAGTTTTAGTATGAGTAGTTGTAGATTATTTTACAGAACTATTATCATTAATTTTTATGTCAATAATTTTTCCATTTATATCTGTTGTGATTGAAGAGATTGTTTTTTTAGGGTAATCTCCTGCTATAAAAATAACACAATCGTCATTTCTGTCTTTTAGTTTACTTAAAGAAAAATGAAAAGTAGAATCATTAGATTTCAATAATTCAACACTGAAGTCATTTCCAAGCCTTCCTAAATTATGATGATTCTTCTTATTTAAAATTAGAAATACTTCAACAAAATTTAATCCACTATCATATGTGAAAATAGTATCATTTCTTTTTCCTATAAATATTGAATCATAGTTTGTTAAATTTAACTTATAAAATTCAATATTCTTGTAAAACTTTAGATTTTTAATTACATCAGTAGTGTCAATTTGGAATGTGAAATCTGATAAACCATCATCTTGATTTTTAACTTTATTAAATGATAAACTTTGCTTAAGTCCGTTAGATATTACTCTTGTATTAGTTTTATTTTTACAAGAAAAAATAAAAACAAAAATTAAAAGAAGTATCGTTTTGTAAAACGTTTTGTTTTTCATAGTTAATTTCAGTGTGTTAAAATATCTATCGATTTAATGGTTGATGGTCTCTAATGTAGATAATTTTAAATAAAAGATTTTGATAAACAGGTGATTACCTTCTTCTACCAGAATAGGTCATGGCTTCTCCTTTACCAAAACCGTAGCTTATACCAAATGTAATAAAGCGTCCGCGTAAGCTATAATCATAGGTTGAAAAGGTAGTTTGGTTTACAAATCGCTCTTGAATTCTTGAAGCAAATACATCTCTAACCCCCAAATTAGCTACTATTTTTCCTTTAAATATTTTTTTACGTAACCCTAAGTCTAAAAAAGCAAAACCACTTTGTTTTCCTTGTACAGTTTCAAATCCTGAGCGATAATTTCCATTCAATTCTAAATCGATGTCTGCCGGTAATCCTATTTTAGAACCTAATCTTGTTGACCATTGGCTACCGGTAAAATCAAAAATTTGATCTTCAAAAGTTCCTTTTCTATCAAAATAATTGAAGTTAAAATCTCCGTTAAACGTTAACCACTTAGCAGGACTGTATTTTCCGTTGGTTTCAAAACCATACGTTGCGTTTGTACCAATGTTTTCTGGAGTTGTATATGTTACATCGTTATCAAAAGTAGAAACACGTTCAACTACATCGGTGGTATATCTGTGGTATAAACTTGAGCTTAAAGATGCTTTTCCGATTTTATAAATACTGGTCAATTCATAAGAGTGTGTAAATTCTGGTAGTAAATCTGGGTTACCCACTCGTACATTAAAGTTATTTCTAATGTTGAAAAACGGATTTAAGTCCCATAATCGTGGTCTAAAAATACGTTTTGAGTATCCTGCTTGTAGTGAAAAATTTTCACTCAATTTATAGGATGTATGCAAGGTAGGGAATAAGTTAGTAAAGTTTCGTGCGTTTGCTTCATTAGTATTGGTTAGTAGTGTGTTAAGATCGGTATTCTCAACGCGTAATCCTACTTTTACACCCCAAGCATCATTTTCATAAGCACCAGTTGCATAAACTCCTAAGACCTTTTGATTCCATTCAAAGTTGTTAGTAAGGTCTTCATCAATTTCATACGCACCATTTACAAAATTTTCAACTTCAAAATCGTTACCCACATCATTAATAACGTATTGTACACCTGTTTCTAAGGTGTATTCTTTAGAAATCGGATTTACATAATCTGCCTTTAATGTGTAATCTGCTTGTTGAAAATTAGTAGCTGTACGCTGATTGCTGTCTACATTTTCACCTTCAACAGTGGTGTCTGTAAACAAAGAGGATTGATCTTTTCCAAAAAAACTTCCCAAAGCACTTAACTGGAATGTGTGATCTTTGCTATTTTTAAAGGTCTTTTTCCAGTTGAACTCATATTGCCATTTTGGGTTGGTAGCTTCGGTCGTTTCTTTTCGTATCCAACGAGAATCTAAATTACTCTCTGTAAAAGAACTGAAATTGGTTTCTGAAGGTTGATCTTCAATTTCATAGGCGAAATTTCCAGAAAGCGTAAACACATTGTATTCATTCAAGTGATAATCTGTACCCAACGTAATGTTGAAAAAGCTTTCATTTCTAAATTCTTCTCCTATACTGGCAATTGTTTTTCCACTTGTTTTGTTAAAATTGTTGGCTTCGGTATCTCTTGGTAGAGAACGATAACCAGCACCAAATTGTGAAAACAAATTAAATTTTTCTGTTCTTCGGTTGATACTTACACCAATACTGTGATTATCAGGAATTCCTGTATTTGCAGAAATTGATCCGTTCCATCCTTGTTTTTCTTCTTTTTTTAAGATGATATTTAAAATCCCAGAAGTACCAGACGCTTCATATTTTGCAGAAGGATTGGTGATTACTTCAATACTTTCAATCATATCAGCAGTGATAGTACCTAATGCATTACTTGATTGATCTGCCAACACAGAAGGTTTACCATTAATTAAAATTTGCACGCCACCGCTTCCTCGTAGAGTAACTTCTCCTTCGATATTTACATTTACAGAAGGAACATTGTTCAGGACTTCTAAAGCGCTAACACCTGTACTACTTATATCTTTTCCAACATTAAAAACACGTTTGTCTAATTTAAAAGTAGTTTTAGAAACTTCACCAGATACAACTACTTCATCCAAAGCTTGATTATCTGATGCAAGTTGCACAGTTCCTAAATCTATTTTGTTATTAGAAACAGAAAACTTGTTGATAGTTTTTGTTTTATAACCCATAAAACTAACTTCAAAGTAAATATTAGCATTAGGTACAGCTACATTAAACTTTCCATTATCATCTGTTGTTGTTCCTGTAATTACTTTTTTAGTGTCATTATTGAATATTGCAACGGTTGCGTAGGGGATAGGTTGAGCAGTTTCTTGTTCCACTAAAGTTCCTGTAATTTTTATGTTTTGTGCTTGAGAAACACTAGTAAAAATTAAGACTAAAAAGAAGGTTATATGTTGAATGTGGTTTTTCATTTTTTTGATTAGAATTTTTTCATAAAAACTGAAATAAGTCCAGTATACGTAGCTAAATTACTTGAAAATAAGTTTAGCGACAAAACAATGTTAAAACAAAAAAGCCGAACAAAACTGTTCAGCTTTCTTAAAGTTATATTAAAAAAATTATTTCAAACTTCCTGTCATATCAGCAGGCTTAACCCACTCATCATATTGTTCTGGAGTTACATAACCTAAACGGACAGCTTCTTCTTTTAACGTTGTTCCGTTGGCATGTGCAGTGTTTGCAATTTCGGCTGCTTTGTAGTAACCAATCTTTGTATTTAAAGCAGTAACTAACATTAACGAATTGTTTACTAATTCTTCAATTCTACCATGATTTGGCTCTATACCTGCAGCACAATTCACATCAAAAGAGACACACGCATCTCCAATTAATTGAGCGGATTGTAATACGTTTGCTGCCATCATTGGTTTAAATACGTTTAATTCGTAATGTCCTTGTGTTCCACCTACAGTTACAGCAACATCGTTACCCATAACTTGTGCACAAACCATAGTAATAGCTTCTGCTTGAGTAGGATTTACTTTCCCTGGCATAATTGATGAACCTGGTTCGTTTGCAGGAATAATTAATTCGCCAATTCCTGAACGAGGACCTGAAGCCATTAAACGAATGTCGTTTGCAATTTTATTTAAAGAAACCGCTAACTGTTTTAAAGATCCGTGAGTTTCTACCAACGCATCGTGTGCAGCTAAAGCTTCAAATTTATTTTCTGCAGTAACAAAAGGTAGTTTTGTGAATTCTGCAATGTATTTTGCAACTAAAACATCATAACCAGCAGGAGTATTTAACCCTGTTCCAACAGCAGTTCCACCTAATGCTAATTGAGATAAGTGCGCTAATGAATTTTTTAAAGCTTTTAATCCGAAGTTTAATTGTGCTACGTAACCCGAAAATTCTTGTCCTAAGGTTAACGGAGTAGCATCCATTAAGTGTGTACGACCAATTTTAACTACGTCTTTAAAATCTTCTGATTTCTTTTGAAGTGTATCACGTAATTGCTCAACTCCAGGAATCGTTACTTCAACAATCTTTTTATAAGCTGCAATGTGCATTCCTGTAGGGAAGGTATCGTTAGATGATTGCGATTTGTTAACATCATCATTTGGCTGAATGGTTTTTTCTCCTTCACCAATTACTTTACCAGCAATTTCGTGTGCTCTGTTAGCAATAACTTCATTTACATTCATGTTACTTTGTGTACCCGAACCTGTTTGCCAAATAACTAGCGGAAATTGATCATCGTGCTTTCCTTCTAAAATTTCATCACAAACTTGGGCAATTAAGTCACGTTTTTCTTGTGCTAAAACACCCAGTTCACAGTTAGTGTAAGCAGCAGCTTTTTTTAAGTAAGCGAATCCGTAAACAACCTCTAAAGGCATAGAAGCAGCAGGACCAATTTTAAAATTGTTACGAGAACGTTCTGTTTGAGCTCCCCAGTATTTATCTGCAGGAACTTCAACTTGTCCCATAGTATCTTTCTCTATTCTGTATTTCATGTTGTTGATGTTATGTGTTAAAGCATCAAATTTAAGAAAACTAAGAGAAACGATTGTTGAAATGATTGTTGAAATATTTTAAATTTTGCTACTAAAAATTGAAAATATATTTTATTTTTGCATTTATAATTTTCAATACAAACAAATGTTAGATTTTTCAGAATTTTCAGGATTAGTTTTATTCATGTTTATTTTTACCACTGGATTTTGGTTGTTAATTTTCTTATTAACGTTTGTGGTTCCTTACTGGATTGGTGGAACTATTTGGGAAAACTGGAAATTAAAGCAAGAAGCGAAAAAAGCATCAGAAGGTAAATAAGCTGCTTTTAAAATATAGAAATAAAAAAGGTTCGCATTTTGCGAACCTTTTTTATGGTGTTTTTTGATAGTTAATATTCTTAAGAATATTTTAATTATCCACTAAACTCTTCACCATTACCATCACCACCTCCACTATTTGGACGTTCTTGTTTTTTCTTTTGATTAAATCTGTACGTAAAGTTTAAAGATATTTGACGCTCTCTCCATTGAAAAATTCCGTCGTTTATAGATTTTAAATCTCCATTATCCTCATATAAATAAGTTGTATTCTCTCTCTTTCTAGTATTAAATAGGTCGCTTACATTTAAAACCAAAGTAGCTTTGTCTTTAAATAAATCCTTGCTAAAAGCTAAATTAGTAATAAACATCCCTTTTCTACTGCTTTGTGCGTCGTCTTGTGGGCCACGGTACATTACTCTTGTTTGCCATTCAATTTTAGCAGGTAAAGTTATACGCGAGTTAAAACGAGCAAACCAACTACTTTCATTTACTTCATTTAAAGGAGTAGTAACTTGTTGTCCGTCAGGAGCTGTATATACGTAAGTAAAGGCGTCTGTTTTAAATTTAAAGTAGTTAAAAGAAGCGCTTAAACGCACTTTTTTTGATGGATTGAAGTTGGAAGTGAATTCAAAACCATAACGTTGCTCATCATTCAAATTTAAGGGCTGGCTTACAGTTACATCTGTTTCTATTCCATTTATATTTCTTTCTTCTAAAATAGAAACCCTTTGAATTACATCTGTTGAATACTGATAATAAAGAGAGGCTCCTAGATTAAATTTACTAATTCTTGTATTATATCCTAAATCGTAAGAACTCGTGTAAGTCGGATTTAGATCAGGATTACCTCTAAACACATTGGTAGCAGAACTTCTACTTTCAAAAGGATTTAAAAACCAGTGACGAGGTCTTCTTAGTCTTTTTGCGTATCCTAAAGTAAAGTTATCATTATCATTTAATTCGTACCCAAAGTTAATCGTAGGAAACCATTTAGTGTAATTTTTCTCATTAAAAAGATCTTCATTAATTAGATACAAATCAATTTCAGTAATTTCTGATCTCAAGCCAAATAAGTAAGAAAACTTATTTATTTTACTACCAAATTGAGCATAAAATGCATAAATATCTTGTCGGAAGTCTATCGCATTAGATAAATCTCTATCAAAAGGATCTCCATTTCCATCCCTAACTTTAAAATCTGAATGTAAATCTTGTAAATCAGCTTTGTGTCCTAGTTCTAGTTGACTATTTTTTCCAATAGGTAACACATAGTCTAACTGTAATAATTTAGAAGTAGAATTGGTTATTTGAGAGTTTTGTTCAGATAAATCTCCATCAACTGTAATTAATGCAGGTTCATTTTGTTTGCTATCACTATACTGTAGATCAACAGTTAATTTTTGTCCTTTATCATCAATATTATTGGTATAGTTAATAGAGTATTGAGTATCGGTACCATCTTCTTTTTCGTTTTCGATTCTTGTTTGATTACCCGTTAAAGTTCTATTGGCATCAAAAAATTCGGTGTAGTTTGTAGCAACGTCATCATCCTCGGATTTTCTATAGAAAAAAGTACCCGTAATAGAACTTTTTTGGTTTAAGTAATATTCTAAACCAATAGAAGCGTTATAATTATTGCTTTTACGATCAAAAATTCTATCCTCTTTTCTATAATTATCTATTATGCCATTTTCAAAATTAGTAAAAAAGCTTTCGGAGTTACCAGGACCTTTTCTGTATCTATAACCTAAGTTAGAGAACAAATTAATTTTTTTAGTTCTGAAGTTTAAGTTTGTTCCTATTGCGTATTGTTCAGGATGGCCAATAGTGGTATTAACAGAACCATTAAAACCAGTAATTTTTCCTTTTCTAAGAATGATGTTTAAAATACCAGCTGTTCCCTCAGCGTCATAACGTGCCGATGGAGAAGTTATCACCTCTACTTTTTCAATAGCATCTGCAGGAAGATTTCTTAGTGCATCTGTACCGCTTAAACCAACTAGTGCAGATGGTTTTCCGTCAATTAAAATTCGTACATTTTCATTGCCACGTAAACTTACGGCACCTTCAGCATCTACGTTTACAGAAGGAACATTGTCTAAAACATCAGACGCATTTCCTCCTTTTAGGGTCATGTCTTTCCCTACATTGTATATTTTTTTATCTAAACGAATTTCAACAGTAGACTTTTCAGCAATAATCTCTACTTCATCTAATTTTTCAGCATCTTCAGATAATGCAATAGTACCTAAGTTTGTGTTTTCGGCCAAATTTTTTTGAGGAAGAGGTTTTGTTTTGAACCCTATAAATTCTACTTTCATATCGTAAACTCCCTTTGGAGCTTCAATAGAAAAATTTCCTTGAAGATCGGTTACACCACCTAAAACACGCTTAGTTTTTACATGAGTTAATACTAAAGTTGCGTATTCTAAAGGTTGTTTGGTAGATGTTTCTATTACCTTACCCGTTAATGTGATTTTAGAAGTATTCTCCCTAGAATCAGGTCTTTGGGCAAAAGTAGATATGCTAAAAAGCAATAATAAAAATAATATTTTTTTCATTAGTTGATATTATGATGTTATAAATACTTAAGACCACGAAGTTCTATAAAGGTTTAATGCACCTGTGTTAAAAGTCTGTTAAAGAAAAAGACCGCTATTGCGGCCTTTTTAATTGTGAAATAATAAGATTTTATTTCTTTTTATTTTTGGTAGACTTTTTTTGAATTTCCTGTTGTTCTTGCGCTTGTTTCATAGCTGCATCTAGACGTTGTCTAAACTTACTAGTTTTAACAGGTTTTTTCTTGTTTTCTTGAATTTGAGCATGAATTTTATCTTCGTCAATTACGTAGTTTTTAATCACCAACATAATAACAATCGTTAATAAGTTTGAAATAAAATAATATAAACTTAATCCACTTGCATAGTTGTTAAAGAAGAATAACATCATAATAGGAGAGAAGTAAATCATATACTTCATCATTTGGCTCATGTCTGGCATTCCTTCTTGTGGTGGTGCCTGCATGTTCATTTGTTGACTTTGATTCATCTTCATGTAAAAGAAAATAGCAACCGAAGCTAAAATTGGGAATAAACTTACGTGATCTCCATAAAAAGGAATTTTAAAAGGAAGTTTAAAAATAGTATCGTAAGACGATAAATCATTTGCCCATAAAAAAGCTTTCTGTCTAAAGTCAATATTTGTTGGGAAAAATTTGAATAATGCAAAGAAAACAGGCATCTGTAATAGGGCAGGGATACAACCCGACATCATGCTAACACCGGCTTTTCGTTGAACTGCCATCACTTCTTGTTGACGCTTCATCGCATTTTCTTTTCCAGGATATTTTTTATTAATTTCTTCCATTTCTGGACGAATCACTTTCATCTTAGCACTTGATGAATACGATTTGTATAAAACAGGGGATAATAATAATTTAACGACAATTGTCATTAAAATTATGATGAAACCATAGTTACCAATAAATCCTTTTAAGAAGTTGAATACAGGATAAAAAACATATCTATTTAATGTTCCGAAAATTCCCCAACCTAAATCTGCAATTTCATCTAAATTAGTTTTTTCATATGTGCTTAACAAGTTGTAGTTTGTTGGTCCGAAAAACCATTTCATATTATAGTTTAATTCACCGTTAGTTAATGCCAAAGGTGTTTTTAATCCATAAGTTTTAGTAAATACGGTGTCTTTATCTTCCCCAAGAAAATCAACTGATTTTAATTTAGCTTCATTAAAAGGAGTGTCACTCATTAATACAGAAGAGAAAAAATGCTGTTTGAAAGCTATCCAATCTATGTCGCTAACAACATCATCATCTGTCATTTTTAAATATTCAACATCATCATCTGCTTTGTAGTAATAATAGGTATACATATTTTCTGTACGCATACTTTTTTCATTGCGAAAAGCTTTTAAGTTCCAATCTAAATTAATTTGTTGAGAACCATTAA
Source organism: Tenacibaculum adriaticum (assembly GCF_008124875.1). Classification (GTDB taxonomy): domain Bacteria; phylum Bacteroidota; class Bacteroidia; order Flavobacteriales; family Flavobacteriaceae; genus Polaribacter; species Polaribacter adriaticus. The sequence continues at coordinate 722,405 of NZ_VNIA01000002.1, read as the reverse complement.
TTACATTATTTAAACCTTGAGAACGGACAGCAAAATCTACACGATAGTCTTTTGGTTTAATTTCGTATCGGTATTCTAAAAACTGGTTTTCTGATACTTTCAATTTCATAGAAAGTACTGTGTTTTCACCGTTTTTAGTTAAACTAGGTTCGAAAAGTAGATCTTGTGTATTTAAAATTCGGTTATCAGAAGTTCCGAAGTTAATATTAAAAGAAGCATTTTTATCTTTTACTAAATATAAAGGTAAAGAGTCGTATGTTTTAAATTTTTTAATTAACGCTTTGGTAATTTGTCCACCCTTATTGTTAATGGTTAATCGTAATAAACCATTTTCTATAACTGTTTCTCCTTCTTTTCCATTTATTGCGCTATGAGCAAAAGCTCCTAATTTATTACGCAATTCAATTTGTTGTAAAGAATCGTTTACTACTGTTGCTGTATTTTCTGTTAAAGAACTTTGTGGAGTTGTATTCTCGGTAACTTCTTCGGTTGTTGTAGTTTCTTCTGGTTCTACTTTAGGTTTTTGAGTGTTTACCCACCAAAGCATAATACCACCTAATAAAATCATCCCGATAAACGAGTTGAAGTCAAATTTTTTTTGTTCCATCGATATATGTTAAATGTCAACTTGTCATTTTCTCAAAAATTGTCTGAGAAAACCCGACAAATGTAGTAAAACCGTATATATTTTAGTTGATTTTACTGTTATTAATTTTGATGAGCTATGTAACTCAAAGAGCGTTCCAAGATAAATTGTATAAAATCAAACAATCCTGTAAATACTTACAGGATTGTTTGATAAAACTATTTTTTAGATTGTTGTAAAGCTGCTTTTATAAAACTAACAAATAAAGGATGCGGATTTAACACCGTGCTTTTATATTCAGGGTGATATTGAACGCCTACAAACCAAGGGTGCGATGGAAGTTCAATAATTTCTACCAATCCTGTATCAGGATTTATTCCAGTAGCTTTCATTCCTGCATTTTCTATTTGTTCTTTGTAGTCGTTGTTAAATTCGTATCTGTGACGGTGACGCTCACTAATTTTAGTCGTTTTATAAGCTTCATAAACTTTAGAATTTTCTGTTAATTCACAATCCCAAGCTCCTAAACGCATGGTTCCACCTTTTTCTGTAACTTCTTTTTGTTCCTCCATTAAATTGATAACTGGATGAGGCGTTTTTCTATTCATCTCAGTAGAATTAGCTTTTTCTAAACCTAAAACATTACGAGAAAATTCAATTACAGCCATTTGCATTCCGAGACAAATTCCAAAGAATGGAATATTATTTTCACGAGCATATTGAACTGCTGAAATCTTTCCTTCAATACCACGATCGCCAAATCCAGGAGCTACTAAAACCCCATTTACACCTTCAAGTTTTTCTATAATATTTTCTGGAGTTAATTCTTCAGAATGAATCCAGCGTACATTTACTTTAGTTTCGTTAGAGGAACCTGCATGTATAAATGCTTCGGTAATTGATTTATATGAATCGTGTAATTCAACATATTTTCCGATTAACCCTATTTCAATTTCATTTTTAGGATTTTTGTGTTTTTGTACAAAATCATTCCATTCGATTAGAGCAGGCTGTTTTTCTGTGGATAATTGTAATTTTTCTAAAACAACACGATCTAAGCCTTCCTTAAACATTAAATTAGGAACATCATAAATGGTTTCAGCATCTAAAGACTGAATTACATTTTCCTTTTTAACATTACAAAATAAGGCTAATTTACGTTTAATGTCATCGGAAAGCTCATGCTCCGTTCTACAAACCAATACATCTGGATCTACACCGCTTTGCATTAACATTTTTACAGAATGCTGTGTTGGTTTTGTTTTTAATTCACCAGCTGCAGCGAGGTAAGGAACTAATGTTAAATGAATAATAATTGCATTTTCTTCTCCTAATTCCCACTGTAATTGTCTAACAGCTTCCACATAAGGTAACGATTCAATGTCTCCTACAGTTCCTCCAATTTCAGTTATTACAATATCAAATTCACCAGTATTTCCTAAAATTTGGATTCGGTGTTTAATTTCATCTGTAATATGTGGAATTACTTGTACGGTTTTTCCTAAAAACTCTCCTTTACGCTCTTTGTTTATTACTGATTGATAAATTCTTCCAGTAGTAACATTGTTTGCTTGAGAGGTAGGAATATTTAAAAAACGCTCGTAATGGCCTAAATCTAAATCTGTTTCAGCCCCATCGTCAGTAACATAACACTCACCGTGTTCATAAGGGTTTAGGGTTCCTGGATCAATATTAATATAAGGGTCTAGTTTTTGAATCGTAACCGAATAGCCTCGTTCTTGTAGTAGTTTTGCTAAGGATGCGGCAACAATTCCTTTACCAAGAGATGAAGTTACGCCCCCTGTTACAAAAACATATTTAGTGTTGTTCATGGTGTTGTTAGGTTTGGGCAAAAGTAAGAAGTATGTTATTTACAGCAAATAAAAAAGTAGAAAATCATTAGAAAATAATTACTAATTTTGCATTTCAAAAAATAATTCAAAAAAAATAATTTTTGGATTTGCTAAAAAGAAAAACTGTTGTATATTTGCCCACGCTTTTAGCAGACGAAATTTCATAAAAGCAAAAAACATATTTAAGAAGATTTTTAAAGATATAGATAATGCCAAAAAGAACGTACCAACCATCGAAAAGAAAGAGAAGAAACAAACACGGTTTCAGAGAAAGAATGGCATCTGCTAATGGTAGAAAAGTATTAGCTAGAAGAAGAGCAAAAGGAAGAAAGAGCTTAACAGTATCTTCAGCTCCAAGACCAAAGAAATAATGATTAACAATTGTTAATATTTAAGGTGTTACTATTTTTTAGTAACACCTTTTTTTATGCCTAATAAGTACTATTTTTACAATTAACAACACAATATATTACAAAAATGCCTAAAAGACAAGACCTTAAGTCGATTTTAATTATTGGTTCTGGCCCTATTATTATTGGTCAAGCCTGCGAATTTGATTACTCAGGAACACAAGCGTTAAGATCTCTTAGAGAAGATGGAATTGAAACAGTTTTAATCAATTCTAATCCAGCAACAATCATGACAGATCCATCAATGGCAGATCATGTTTACTTGTTGCCTTTAAATACAAAATCGATAATTCAAATATTAAAAGAACATCCACAAATTGATGCCGTTTTACCCACTATGGGAGGTCAAACAGCTTTAAATTTATGTATAGAAGCTGATGAAAAAGGAATTTGGAAAGACTTTGGAGTAGAAATTATTGGAGTTGATATTGATGCGATTAATATAACTGAAGATCGTGAGAAGTTTAGACACTTGATGTTAGACATTGGCATTCCAATGGCACCACAAGCAACAGCTACTTCTTTTTTAAAAGGTAAAGAAATTGCTCAAGAATTTGGATTTCCATTAATTATTAGAGCTTCTTTCACTTTAGGTGGAGAAGGAGCTTCTTTTGTATATAAAGAAGAAGATTTTGATGAATTATTAACGCGTGGTTTAGAGGTTTCGCCTATCCATGAAGTAATGATTGATAAAGCTTTAATTGGTTGGAAAGAATACGAATTAGAGTTGTTGAGAGATTCAAATGATAATGTGGTTATTATTTGTTCTATTGAAAATATGGATCCGATTGGAATTCATACTGGTGATTCTATCACAGTTGCTCCAGCAATGACTTTAAGTGATAAAACATATCAAAAAATGCGTGATATGGCTATCCATATGATGCGTAGTATTGGAGATTTTGCAGGTGGATGTAATGTTCAGTTTGCTGTAAGTCCAGATGAGAAAGAAGAGATTATTGCTATTGAAATCAACCCACGTGTATCTCGTTCATCAGCATTAGCTAGTAAAGCAACAGGGTACCCAATTGCAAAAATAGCGGCTAAATTAGCCATGGGATATCATTTAGATGAATTACAAAACCAAATTACAAAATCTACGTCAGCTTTATTTGAGCCTACTTTAGATTATGTAATTGTAAAAATTCCACGTTGGAACTTTGACAAGTTTGAAGGATCAGATCGCACATTAGGATTGCAAATGAAATCTGTTGGTGAGGTGATGGGAATTGGACGTTCGTTCCAAGAAGCATTACACAAAGCAACACAATCATTAGAAATTAAGCGTAACGGTCTGGGAGCAGATGGCAAAGAAAATAAAAAGTACGATGAAATTATAGAGAAGTTAACAAATGCTTCTTGGGATCGTGTATTTATTATTTATGATGCCATTGCAATGGGAATTCCATTGAGTAGAATTCACGAAATTACAAAAATAGACATGTGGTTTTTAAAGCAATATGAAGAATTACACTTGCTTAAAAATGAAATAGCTACTTTTAAAATAGACACTTTAAATAGAGAGTTGTTATTAGAAGCGAAGCAAAAAGGATATGGAGATCGTCAGATTGCACATATGTTAGGTTGTTTAGAAAGTGAAGTATATAATAAACGTGAAGAATTAGGAGTTAACCGTGTTTACAAATTAGTAGATACCTGTGCTGCCGAATTTGAAGCAAAAACACCGTATTACTATTCAACTTTTGAAAGTGATATGGAAGTGAACGGGAAACGCTATACAGATAATGAAAGCGTTGTAAGCGACAAGAAAAAAATAATAGTATTAGGCTCTGGACCTAATAGAATTGGACAAGGAATTGAGTTTGATTACTGTTGTGTTCATGGGGTTTTAGCAGCTGCAGAATGTGGTTATGAAACGATTATGATTAACTGTAATCCAGAAACGGTTTCTACCGATTTTGATACTGCTGATAAATTATATTTTGAGCCAGTTTTTTGGGAACATATTTATGATATCATCAAACATGAAAAACCAGAAGGCGTTATTGTTCAGTTAGGAGGGCAAACTGCTTTAAAATTAGCTGAAAAATTATCTAGATATGGTATAAAAATTTTAGGAACAAGTTATGAAGCATTAGATTTAGCAGAAGATAGAGGATTGTTTTCTAACTTATTAAAAGAAAATAATATTCCTTACCCTCAATTTGATATTGCAACAACAGCAGATGAAGCTGCTGCAATAGCGGAGGTGTTAGATTTTCCTATTTTAGTACGTCCATCGTATGTATTAGGAGGACAAGGAATGAAGATTGTTATTAATAAGGAAGAGTTAGAAAAGCATGTAGTGTCTTTATTAAGCCAAATGCCAGGAAACCAACTATTATTAGATCATTATTTAGAAGGAGCGATTGAAGCTGAAGCAGACGCAATTTGCGATGGTGAAAATGTGTACATCATAGGTATTATGGAGCATATCGAACCTTGTGGAATTCACTCTGGAGATTCTAATGCAACCTTGCCACCCTTTAATTTAGGAGAGTTAATTTTAGAGCAAATTAGAGAATACACCAAAACAATTGCTTTAGCGTTAAAAACTGTAGGGTTGATTAACATCCAGTTTGCGATTAAAGATGATAAAGTATATATCATTGAAGCAAACCCAAGAGCATCTCGTACGGTTCCGTTTATTGCAAAAGCGTATAAAGAGCCGTATGTAAACTATGCTACTAAAGTGATGTTAGGAGAGAAGAAAGTAACTGACTTTACTTTTAATCCGCAGTTAGAAGGCTTTGCAATTAAACAACCTGTTTTCTCATTTAACAAATTTCCGAATGTAAATAAGAAATTAGGACCAGAAATGAAGAGTACTGGAGAGAGCATTTTGTTTATAGAAAGCTTACGAGACGACCAGTTTTACGATTTATACTCAAGAAGAAAAATGTATTTAAGTAAATAATCAAATAACATTAAAAAATCCGAAGTGAAAACTTCGGATTTTTTGTTTTAAAGAATTCATTTATAAAGGAACTATTTTAATGCTTTAGCTGCTGCTAATAATAGTTTTTCATCAATTCTATTTTTATAATCAGGACTTATATATTCAAACAATATTTCACTTTTTTTATTGATAATATATACTGAAGGAGCTGGTAAAACTGAATTGTTTTGTCCTTTTGAAGCTTTGCTTAGCATATCACCATATTTGGTGGGAGCTTTAAAAGCTATTCCTAAGTTTTGGATAAGTTTTGTAGATCCGTCAGAGATTAATTGATATTTTGAAGAATACTTATTTGCTACTTCAGGAATTGCATCTGGACTTACAGCGACAATTTGATAGCCTAAATTAATTAAATCATCTTCAATGGTTCTTAAACCTTCTAATTGACGATTACAATACGGGCACCAACCTCCACGATATACAATTAATACAGTATTTTGTTGGTTAAAAAGTTTGTCAGTTTTTAGTTCTTCTCCTTTTGAGGAAACAACAGAGGTGTTTGGAATTTTTTCACCAATTAATAAAGGAGAAATTTCTTCTGCTAAGTTTGCAATTTGTGCATTTGAAAATTGAAAAGCCAAAATAATTAAGGTAAGAGATAGTAAATATTTCATTATGTAGTTTATTTTCAGTTTTAGTCATCGAAAAGAAAATACCTTACAAGAAACTTAAATTTTATTCGAAAATAGCAACGGCTCTCACTGGCGACCCAGTTCCGCCTCTTATTTTAAGTGGTAATCCGATAAAGCGGAATCTTCCTCTGCCAATTAACTTATAAAGGTTAATCATATTTTCATAATGAGTGAAACCTAATTCACCACAAATATGATGAACTTCTTTGTTGGAAACTCCTGGAACACCAGGAGACATAGTTTCGACTCCAAAAGCTGCGATATTCTATTTACCTAGCCAACGAGCACATTCGGCTGTTATTCCTGGCCCGTTTCCTCAATCTTTTGTGTTAAATGCTTTTCTATAATGATCTGTATAAATTAAAACAGTATCATTTTTTTTATGGTGATATTGTCTTTTTTAAGTGCTTCTTGTATATCTTCGGAAGTAATTAATTCTTGAAATTTCTTATGTGAAAAATCAACACAAATACCTTCTGTATAAAACATAGAAAGAGGCATTGTGTCTATAGATTTTCCTTCGTGTTCACGAGCCATATGATTGAGAGCATCAACATGAGTACCTGTATGTTCCCCTAACTCTAATTTATATACTGCTGGAGTCGAAGTTGTTGGGTTTTTAATATTGTTCCATTCTTCGTGCGTGTTGTGAACGGACATTTTTACCTGTGGAAGACTTTTGTAAACAGGCATTCCTTCATAAATTTCTTGACTCAAATCAATTATTTCAGCCATTTATTTAGAATTTTTCAATTCAATTTTCACATTATAGTTTTCTAAATCTTTTATGTAATTTTCTGACATAAAATCTTCACTATCAAATTCTTCTTGTCGGTTCTTTTTCATTTCTATACGCTTTAAAGCTTTCAAAAAACGGCGAACTTCTAAATCGTCATCGACAATAATTCCAGGAACATAACAGCTTTTCCCTTTTTCATCTTTAGCAACCATGGTAAAATATGAAGAATTACAATGCTTTATTTCGCCAGTTCTAATATTTTCTGCCTCTACACGAATACCTACAACCATAGAAGTTTTACCAGCATAATTAATAGACGCTTTCATAGTTACAAGTTCACCTACTTCAATAGGGTTTAAAAAATCAACAGTATCAACCGATGCTGTAACGCAATACTTTCCAGAGTGTTTAGATGCACAAGCAAAAGCAATTTGATCCATTAGTCGAAGGATATATCCCCCGTGAATTTTTCCGCTAAAATTAGCAGATGAAGGGAGCATTAATTCGGAAATTGTAATGCGTGTTTCTTCTACGTGTTTATACTTATTTTTCATTGTCGCTAGATCTAGAACCACCAAAATGAGGCGAATTTTCTTCTTCTACTTTAGTTACAAAATATTTAGTGTCTCCAAGCCAAAAGAATTTTCCATATCTTTCTTTATAGGTTACTTTAACATAACGACCTTGTAGTTTTTGTAAATCGTGGATGGCTTCTTTCTGGTTATCTTGAATAGAGAATTGAAAAATTTGGGCTCCTGAAATTCCTTGACTAATTTCCCCTTCCCAAGTTTTCACTAAAACACCTTTTCGGCTAATTTTAATGAGCTCTCCAGATCTAACACCTTCGCTGTAAGGAACATAATAAATAAAGGCATAATACGATCCTGCTAAGAGTAAGACAATAAGTAGGATAACGGCTAAAATTTTCTTCATTTAACAAAAGTAATATTTATATTTTTACTTGAAAATGAAAATAGTAAGTTTGTATTGCTTTAAAAAAGTTAAGAAATGAATTATATTTTATTTGATAGTAATGTTAGAAAAGCCTTACTACCATTCACATATACACGTCCTGTAGCAGATATTAGAATAGGAGTTTTAACTATTCGTGAAAAATGGGAAAAACATTTAGGATTAACAACAACGACGATTACCGAAGAGTATCTTGAAGATAAGTACCCGATGGTAGAAATGGATGATAATATTTTAGTAAACGCGTCTTATTTACCGACAAACGAGTTGGTAGAAATGGTGAAAAAATTAAGTAAAAATGAAGCTATTTTTAAAGGAGAAGATGTAATTGCATTTTACACTACAGATACACAAGAAGAAGTTGATTTTGAAATTTATAAACAAATAGAATTTGAAGATGATTTAATTCAGGTTAAAAACACATGGGATATTTTTTCTTTAAATGATAAAGCGTTACGTGCAGATTTTGAGCTACTAACAGAAGGAAGGAAATCACAACCAATACCAAATACAGTTCAATGTATTGGAAAAGAAAATATTTTTATTGAAGAAGGAGCTAAGCTTACATTTGCAACCTTAAATGCTACTACAGGCCCAATTTATATAGGTAAAGATGCTGAAATTATGGAAGGATCTGTAGTTCGTGGCCCTTTTGCGATGTGTGAGAATTCAATATTAAAAATGGGAACAAAAATTTACGGAGCAACAACTCTGGGGCCGTATTGTAAAGTAGGAGGAGAAGTAAGTAATTCTGTTTTATTTGCACATTCAAACAAAGGGCATGATGGTTTTTTAGGGAATTCAGTTTTAGGAGAATGGTGTAATTTAGGTGCAGACACAAATAATTCAAACTTAAAAAATAATTATGCAGAAGTGAAATTGTGGAGTTATGAAACGGGGCGTTTTGCTAAAACAGGCTTACAGTTTTGTGGTTTAATGATGGGAGATCATTCTAAATGCGGAATTAATACCATGTTTAATACAGGTACAGTTATAGGTGTGTCTTCAAATATTTTCGGTTCTGGTTTTCCAAGAAACTTTGTTCCTTCTTTTAGTTGGGGAGGAGCTTCAGGATTTACCGAATATAAAATGAATAAGGTAAATGAAGTAAATGAAGTGGTAATGAAAAGAAGAGGTATTGAGTATGATGAAATAGAGCAAAAGATTCTAGAACATGTTTTTGAAGCAACGCAACAATATCGAAATTATTAGGCTTTTTATAAAAAATATAAAAAAATCTCATTTAAAATTTTAAATGAGATTTTTGTTTTTTAATAAGTAAATTTATTTATTGATCTTTCTTAATAAATAAATAATAAAGATTGAATAGTACAATAAATAAGTTGGTGATAATAATAGGTAGATCGTTACCTAATAAAATTCCGTAATAAATAAATGCAGCACAACCAAAAGAATTAATAATTCTCAAGGTTTTTACATTCTTCATCATAAATGAAATGATAAGAAGTACTGAGGCTAAATAGCCTATCCAATCTGTAAATGTTATAGTTGATAAATCCATGGCGCGAAAGTAGTTTTTTTTATCAAATTTCACTTCCGAATAAAGAAAGTATTTCTTCTTTATAAATATAGATTTGTAGGGTGTTTGTGGTTAGTTTATAGGGCTAACTAAAATACTAGATTCAGTATTATGTTGTGTTGTTAATTCTTTAACCATTCTTAATAGTTACTGGAATACTGTCTTGAGATCCATATAGTTTTATTTCTGTAATATCTGCTGGCATATTTAAACCATTTTTTATAATTACATTTTTAACATTTCTTATTACATCACTTTTTACTTCAAGGGCACCGCGTTTGTATTCTTTAGTTTTTGTCCAAAAAATAACTTTTAAGTTTACTGTACTAACTCCCAATGAATCTACTGTTACAAAAGATTGATGATCTTCTGTGTCTATAACTCCAGAAGTCTTTATAACGGTATCTATAATTACTTTTTTAGCAAGGTCGATACTATCATCATAATCAATACCAACAATAAAATCTAAACGATAAAAACCATCTTCGGTATAATTATAAACTGCTTTTTTAATGATATCACTATTTGGAATATAGACATCCCTGCCATCAAAAGTTTTTAGTTTTGTGTACCTAAATTCCATTGTTTTTACGCTGCCAAAAATATCACCTATCATAACGGTATCATTAACATCGAAAGGACGATTGAAGGATAGAATAACCCCAGAAATAAAATTCTCTCCAACATCTTTAAAAGCAAAACCAATTATAACTGCTGAAGCACCGGCAGCAGTTAACAAGCCGGTTGCAATTCCACCTAAACCAGCAATTTTTAAAGCAAACATTACCACCAAGATTATCAATCCTAATTTAACTGCTTTTGTTAAGAAATTAGTCATTAATGGATCTTGTGTTTTAGAAGAAATTGTTTTTCTAAAAAGGTTTGCTATAAAATTTGAGAATAAAAAACCAATGGTAATAATTAGTATAGACACTATTATATCTGGCACTTGGTTTATAAAACTATCCCAATGCTGTTGTATTGATATTTTTAATTTATATAGTGTATTATTAAAATTCATTTTAGCTATTAGTTTCATTATTTTTTTCAAGTAATTCTTCTAAGTTGCAAATTGTTTCTTCAATTGCTTTGTCGAATTTATGATTGTTTGAGGAAGCAAAAATTCTAGAGTTTGGTGTGCTTAAACGTATTCCACAATATTTATAAGTTTTAATTTCATTATCAATCTTAAAAAAGAAATCAGCTTTTTTTAGTGAAGGATATTTGGTTTTAAGCTTATGTAATTTATTAATAGAAAGTAACTCTAGATATTCTCTAGAGTTACTATTAGCATATTCAAAAGTTATATTCATTTTTTATTTTTAAGATAAAACAATGTCTTCTTTTAACTGCTCAACAGTACTTTTTGTCCAAGCATTTAGCATCCAACTTGTTTTTTCTAATTCACCTATGTATCCGCCAATTAAATCAACAGTACCTTCATCATTCGCTTCTTCCGCCTTTTTTATAACAGAAGACATTTGTCTTAATAAGGTTTTATGGTCATCTAATAAAATATGAACCATATCTTTATCTGTTTGAAAAGGACTTTCTTCTGAAATAGTAGCAATTTTTAAATATCTACTATACCTGCTAATTGGGTGATATTGTAGGGTTAAGATGCGTTCTGCGATTTCATCAATTTTTGCTCTTGCGTCTACATACATTTCTTCAAATTTATCGTGTAATTCAAAGAAATTACCACCCGTAATATTCCAGTGAAAATTTCTTAATTTTTGATAGTATATGTGATAGTCTGCTAATAATTGATTTAATTCTTTTGCTACTGGTAAAATATCTTCTGTTTGTATGTTTAAATAATTCATTTTGTATGTTTTATAAGTTAATAATAATGAGATTCAAGAAAAAAGAGTAACTATTTGCTACTCCTTTTTTATATGTTAATTTGTTGTTTATTAAAGTTTTAAATCTTCAAAAACTGCAATTTCGGTGTCGTCTGTTTTTTGATCATAATATTCAACAACAAAATCATTATCTTTATTAAAGTATCCTACGCCATTAAAATCCTTACCATTAATTACATAGTAATTGTTATACTTTGATTTAATAGCTCTTGCAGAACTAATATCTTTGTTGTCTACTCTATATGTGATTAATAAGCTGTTTTTGTTTACATGAAAACCATATTTTTTACCTTTAAAATTGTAATATTTAATTTGTGTGGTTTTATCGTAAAAAGGATCCATATCATTATCAATCATAACTGTTTTTGTTACTGAGACGGGAGATGCAACTCTATCTTGATTTAATTGATGTTTTTGAGCTGGGTCAAACTGTGTATTTTTTGTTTTCTCTGTTACAACTTTAACTTTAGTATTATAAATAACACCGTTATCGCTAACATTTGTTTCTTTTTTTACCTTGGTAGTTACCATTTTGTCTGTTTGTGCACATAACATAGTACCTGATAACATTATTGCACTTAAAATTAAATTTCTCATTGTTTCTAAAATTTTATTGGTTAATAATTCTTTTTCGTGTGTTACACTACAAAGGTATGTTGACATTTCGTAAAGGTTTTGCTCATATCATTTTAGTCTTTGCTCATTTAAGAATTATTTATTGTTTTTGATTATATATCATGTTTTAAATTAAAAAAGACGCTTTAAAGCGTCTTTTATTGTGTATTTTGTAATTATATGCAGTACCTAAATTCTTTTAGTTCCACCTCTAATTAATGAGATTACAAATAATACTAAGAAGATAAAGAATAAAATTTTTGCAAACCCTGCAGCTGCACCAGCTATTCCTGAAAATCCTAAAATTCCGGCAATTAATGCAATTATAACAAATGTGATTGTCCAACGTAACATAATATATAGTTTTAAATGGTTAATAATTCTTTTTTGTTTTCACTACAAAGTTAGAGGAGTACTACTGTTTGTTTTTGCTCATATAAAAATGATCTTAACTCAAATACAAAATTTATTTTTTGCTTTTGAAATGAGCAAAGATTAAAATGATATGAATTAATAGAGATAGAAGTATCTACATAATTTTGTTTAGAATATAAAAACAAATAATATTATGAAACAAGGGCCAGAAGAGTTTAAGGTTGTAAAAGACAACCCTAAAAAAAAGAATAAAAATTATATTTTTCAAAATAATCAAATAACCAGAGTAGGTTTCTATATCGTTGCAACTGCATTATTAGTAGGAATTATAATGGTCTTGGTTACTGGTTTTTCTTTTTTATAATTTCTAAAACAATAACCGAATTAAAAATGAAATATAGTTTATCAAATACCGCAAGCAAAACTCTAATAAGAGAAGAATTAGGGATAAAGTTTAAATATCCTAACATCTATAAGCCAAGGTTAAAAATAGATGGATATAAAGAACAATCTGTTTCAATTATAACAATGGAAGAGCCTAATCTAATCACACAAGGTATCTGGGGAATATTACCACAAAATTTTGAAGGAGAATGGAAAAAATTTCAACGCTTAAAAACTACATTACATGTAAATGAAAAAGAAATTTCAGAAAATGTGCTATATAAAGAAGCATTAGAAAGACGCAGATGTTTAATTATTGTAACAGGATTTTACACACATCATTTAGAAGGAAAAAAAATTACTAATTATTTAGTAGAAAAAACACCTTTAAAACCTTTTTATTTAGCAGGAATATACAATGTTTTAGAAGACGGTTTTGCAACGTGTTCGGTCATAAATACGAATACAAATTCATGCTTAAGTTCTATTAATAATTTATACGAAGTAATGCCTTTACAGATACCAAAAATGTTTAAAAACATATGGTTAGATAAAGCAACTACAATTAAAGATATTAATTATATTGTTTCTAAGCCATATATTACTAAATTTAAAATTCAAAGAATAGCTTCTTAATGTTAACAGTATTCTATAGTATTTACGTAATTAGTACCCTTTGGGCGATTTTTAGTATAATTTTGTACGGAAATCGCCCAGCGAGATCTATAGGTTGGCTTTTAATTGTAATCATTTTTCCAATTATAGGGGTGATTTTTTTTATACTCTTTGGTGTTAATAGAAGAAGATTCAAGTTTTTTACTCTTAATTTTAATGCTAAACGGAAATTATACGACTTAAACCATAAAAGCGAAAGTATTGAAGAGTTTACTCATAAGTTAGATACAGATAAGTTTGGTAAAATGGGTAAATTATTACAAAAAAGTTCTGGTTTTCCTGTTGTTGAAGGAAATAAAATTCAACTTCTAAAAGATGGAGAAGCCACTTTTGATGAAATATTTGAAGTCTTTTCTAAAGCAGAGAAATTTATTCATATTCAATATTATATTCTTGAAGAAGGAGAATTATTATTAAAATTAATCGAATTATTTACTGAAAAAGTTAAAAATGGTGTAGAAATCAGAATTTTATATGATGCTTTTGGTAGTAGTGGTTGGAAAAATAAAGCGGCAGCAAAACTTGAAAATTTAGGAGCAAAAATTTATCCTATTCTCCCTTTTAAAATAAACACAATTTTATCAACCATAAACTACAGAAATCATCGTAAAATAGCAATTGTTGATGGAGTAACAGCTTTTACTGGAGGGGTTAATATATCAGATAAATATATAAAAGAAAAATCAGAATTAGGTATTTGGGATGATATGCATCTAAAAGTGAAAGGACCTGTAGTAGATCATTTACATAGAATTTTTATTAAAGATTATTATTTTGCTAGTAATGAGATATTATTAACAGACGATTTTTATTTACCTATTCAAAAAGAAGAAGGAAGTTCTTTAGTTCAAATTGTTGCTGGAGGCCCAGATTTAAAATACTTATCTATCCTCCATCAATATTTAATGATGATTCATACAGCAAAAGAGTCCATTTATATAGAAAATCCATATTTCATCCCCAATAAAGCTTTGTTAGAATCTTTAAAAATGGCTGTTTTAAGTGGAGTAGACGTAAAGATAATGGTACCAAAGATTAACGACAGTAAGCTAGCTAAGCATAGTATGTTTGCTAATTTTGAAGACTTATTACGAGCCGGGGTTAAGATTTATGTGTTAGAAAATACTTTTTCGCACAGTAAATTAATCATTATTGATGACGAAATAGCTTCTGTTGGATCAGGAAATTTTGATTATAGAAGTTTTGAATATAATTATGAGGTAAATACGCTCATTTATGATGAAAGTATTGCTAAAGAGTTAAGCAATGATTTTAGAGAAAACTTAAAAAATTGTGAAGTTTTAAATTACGATTCTTTTAAAAATCGTCCACTAACCACTAAACTACTAGAGGGTTGCTCTAAAGTATTTAGTCCTTTATTATAAAAGTTATGGATAAAAATTTAATTGAAAAAAGCATTACTAAGCTTAATAAGTTAAATAAAAATACACCTATAAATTTAGTGCTATCTGGAGGTGGTGTTAAATGTGCAGGGCATATTGCAATGCTCGAAAAGATAGAAGATTTAGGGTTAAAAATTAATGCTATTTCGGGTAGTAGTGGTGGTGCTTTAGTAGCATCTCTATATGCATCTGGTGTGCCTACACAAGATATTCTAAAAATATTTAAAGAAACTAGTCTTTTTAAAATATCTTTTTTCAGTATTACGAAAGCAGGCCTTTTTGATACTTTTTTATTTAAGTCTACTATTGAGAATCAAATTAAATCTAAATTTAGTGAGTTACAAATTCCGATATATATAACTGCTTCTAACATGCAGCAAGGAAAAATACGTTATTTTAATAAAGGAAAATTGTTGAAGCCTGTTTTGGCTTCTTGTGCTATACCAGGTATTTTTAGTCCTATAAAAATTAATAATATTTTGTACTCAGATGGAGGAGTTTTAGACAATTTCCCAATTAGCCCTTTTGAAAAATCAGATTTACCGTTGGTAGGGAGCTATGTTAGTGATCCACCAAAGCGAACACAAGAAGAATTAAATTCTACATTAAAAGTATTGGTTCAAGCTACTTTTTTAATGGCACATTCAGCAGAAAGTTTTAAATTTTACAACACAGATGTTACTATTCGTTTTCCTTTATCTAATTATTCTGGATTGGATAATAAAGAAGCAGAAAAAATTTATAAAATGTGTAAAGATTACTTAAATATTTAATCAAAAATAAATCAGAAATGAGTGTTTTATTTCTAAGCCATTTTAATATCAGCCTCTAAAATATATTTTCCCTAACGTTCGGTAATCTTTCCTCCAATAATATTTTTAATTTTTCTAACGGTACCTTCAGTGCTTATAGCGGTAGTGGTAACGGTTTTCACATCCTTTTTTTATTATAAAGGTAGGATAATTGTATCTAAATATATTAAATGAGTTAATATCAATTTTATATGCGTTAAAGAGTTATGTGTAAACCCTATAATTTTGTAGTGTGCAAATTAATATTTGTTACATAATTTATTAACAAAAAATATTTATTATGAAAAATTTTATTTTACCAGTACTGGCAATAGCATTGGTATTTACAAGCTGTGATATTGATCAAACAAAAAAAACTAAATTACCATCAGTCGATGTAGATGTAGACACAGAAGAAGCACAATTACCAGAATTTGATGTGGATTGGGCAGATGTAGAAGTAGGTACAACTACCGAAAAAGTAACAGTACCAAAAGTAGTTGTGGTTATGGAAGAAGTAGAAGTGGAGGTTCCTTATGTAGATATAGATATGCCTGATTCGAATGATAAAGAAAAGCGGACATTATTAGTAGAGGCTGAAGTTGAAGGAAAAGAACACGAATTAGATATAAAAAAGGTGTATGCTAATTCCAATAATTTAGTGGTAGTGGCACAATTAACTGAGTTATCTAGAACTTTAGGAAGTAAAAAATTGAGAATTTCTGACCAAATGACTTTAAATGCACCAGAAGATTTAAATATTAAGTATTATATAGTTGGAGAAAGACCAAATAGAGTCTTTAATCAATCGTATAAATATTTTAAAAATATGGGAGAAGTTGCTGAAAAATTAAAAGGATACAAAGTTATTTATAGTAAATAATTTTTAAATAATTGCTGTGAAGAAAAAAAAGCGATTTGAGAGTTATTCTTGAATCGCTTTTTTGATGCTAATGTTTAAGAATACGAAGACAGTAATATTTTGAACCGACGATCAGGAAGATGGATAATCTTCTTTTTTATTGAGAAAAAAGTAGTTATCAAAAAAGAAAAATAAATTATAGCTATGACTGTCAACTTTATAAAGAACAATCAGAATTCATAGTTGTTTTAAATGAGTTAACATCAAAACGATATGAGCAAAACCAACGCATACATTGATTATATCTTTGTATTGAACTTAAAAAATAAAAATTATGAAAGACATTAAAACCGTACTATTTATTACTCTGTTGTTTATAACTGCGAGTATTTCTGCACAAGAAATTTCTAAGAATGCCTTAGGTATTAGAGTAGGTGAAAACGACGGGTTTGGAGGAGAAATTTCTTATCAAAGATATTTATCTGATAATAATAGATTAGAATTTGATTTAGGTTTTAGAAATTCTAATGATGTAGACGCTTTTAAATTGGTAGGGTTATATCAATGGGTAAATGCAATTGATAATAATTTTAATTGGTTTATAGGTGCAGGTGCAGGCTTAGGATCTTTTGATTCTCCTGATAATGATGGAGCTTTCGCTTTAGTAGCAGGTGATTTGGGTATAGAGTACAATTTTGACATACCACTTGTGATGTCTTTAGATATTAGACCTGAATTAGGATTTAATGATAATTATAGTGATGATTTAGATTTAGATATCGCTTTAGGAATCAGATATCAATTTTAATAATAAAAATCATAATCATAATCTATCATGAACAAAACGATAAAAACAATTTTAATAGTTGCCGGATTAGCGCTATTAATTTACGGAGGATATGAACTAGTAACACCTGAAGCATCTGTTGATATTGGTATTGCAGAGTTTGAATCCCAAAACAACGACAATGCTTATATAAGTATAGGTATTGGTCTAGTAGCTCTTGTAGCTGGTTTTATAGTAAGTAAGAAATAAATAACAACTTAACTAGACGGTTAGATGTAAAATAGTAAGCATCTTAAAAATAAATTACTTGTTAATCATTAAAAAAAAATTATGTATAGTTACACAGAAGAAGTATCAAAACAATTAAACGGATTATTAGAAAAAAATTATGATGCAGAAAAAGGGTATAAAACCGCTGCAGAAAATGCTTCGAGCAAGCCTTTGAAAAGTTTTTTCGAAAGAAAATCAAATGAACGTAAAAATTTTGGAAAACAATTAAAAACGGAGATCATGACTTTTGGTCAGGCTCCAGAAAAAAGCGGAAGTATAAAAGGAACAGCTCATAGAGCATGGATGAATACGAAGGCTTTCTTTTCTCCAGATAATGATGAATCAATGCTAGAAGAGGCAATTAGAGGAGAAAAAGCTTCAATTGAAGAGTATAATGAAGTTATAAATGCTAAAGAGCACTTGCCAAAATCAACTGCAGATGTTCTGAAAACTCAAAGAGATGCTATTTTAAATGACACAATTGTTATTAAAAGATTAGAAGATATTAAATAATATTTTTTTCGGGGATTATTTTAAAAGCCTTGGTCAAAATTTTGATCAGGGCTTTTTATATTATAAAATTATGTGTTTTAAATAAGTTTGAATGAGCGATGATTAACCTATACAAAAACCATACAAGAATGATTTATACCTAAACAATGTATATTTTACTTTACATTAGTCATTCAAACAAAACCAAATTTTATGTTAGGAATAATCTCTTTTATAGGGTTTACATTAATAGTTGCAATCATTTCGTACAGCGCTACAAGGAAAACAAAAGAAAATACATCGGATGGATATTTTTTAGGGGGCAGAAGTCTAACAGCAGGTGTAATTGCTGGTTCCTTATTATTAACTAATTTATCAACAGAACAGATAGTAGGTCTTAATGGAGCTGCATTTTCTGAAGGAATTTTAGTAATGGCTTGGGAAACACTAGCTGCGATAGCGATGGTGGTTACAGCAGTTTATTTACTACCACGTTATTTAAAAAGTGGATTAACTACAGTTCCGCAGTTTTTGGCAGAAAGGTTTGATGTAGATACAAAAACACTCACTTCAGGATTGTTTTTGACAGGATACGTTGTAGTGTTACTACCCACAATCTTATATTCTGGATCTTTAGCGATTAGTGGAATGTTTGATGTGCCAGAGCTGTTAGGTGTTTCAAAAAATATAGCACTTTGGATTTGTATCTGGGCTATTGGAATTATTGGTTCAGTCTATGCGGTTTTTGGAGGTTTAAAAGCTGTAGCTATTTCAGATTCTGTTAATGCTGTAGGATTGTTGATAGGAGGTATTTTAATCCCACTTTTTGGCTTATTAACTATTGGTAATGGAAGTATTTTTAATGGAATCGAAGTTTTACAGCAAAATATTCCAGAAAAATTTGATTCTATAGGTAGCTCGACAGCATCGGTGCCTTTTGCTACAATTTTTACAGGAATGATGTTAGTTCAATTATTTTACTGGGGAACTAATCAGCAAATTATACAAAGAGCTTTAGGAGCTAAAAATCTTCAAGAAGGACAAAAAGGGTTGCTATTAGGTGCTTTTATTAAAATATTAGGACCATTAATTGTAGTGTTACCAGGAATGATAGCGTATTATATGTCTGCAAAAGGAATGCTTAATGTTGGAGCTCCAGATGAATCTTATGGAGAACTAGTAAAAAAGGTATTGCCAAAAGAGTTTATTGGTTTTTTTGCGGCCGTTTTATTTGGCGCAATTTTAAGTTCATTTAATAGTGTCTTAAATAGTTCTGTAACGCTTTTTGGGATAGATATTTATAAAGAACATATCAATAAAGAAGCTGACGAAAAAACGATTGTTAAGTACGGTAAAATGTTTGGTATGGTATTAGCATTAGCAGCGATGTTTATTGCACCTTTTTTATCGAGTTTAGAAAGTATATTTGCGTATTTGCAAAGAATTAATGGTATTTATAGCATTCCTATATTAACAATTATATTTATTGGATTTACGACTAAAAAAGTTCCTGCGATTGCCGCTAAAATAGGTCTATTATCAGGTTCTGTTTTGTATATAATCAGTGAGTTTGTTGTTCGTCCTAATTTAGTTAGTAATGCTATAGAAAAAGCAAAAGCATTAGGAGTTTCTAGCCCAGATGAGCTTAAAATAGTAGAGGCAGAAGCGTATCCACATTTTTTACATATTATGGCTATTTTATTTATTTTAAATATTCTAATAATGTTACTTATTGGTAAATTCTATCCTAGAAAAGAAGCTTTTGTTCAAAAATTTTCAGAAGAAGTAGATATAACACCTTGGAAACACACTAAAATTGTTGGAATAATAATTTGTATTATTGTAATAGGAACCTATATTTATTTTTCTTAATTGAAATTTATTAAAGCAATATTCTCTTTTATTTTTATAATTAGTGTGCTAAATCTTAGTGCGCAAGAGCTACCTCCTGTTAATACTTTTTCACCAGAAGATTATAGGGGAGAATCTCAAAATTGGTCTATATCTCAATCAAAAGAAGGATTTATTTATGTAGCTAATAATAAGGGGTTACTTGAGTTTAATGGTGCGGATTGGAAATTATATCCAACTCCAAACGAAACAATAATGCGTTCGGTAAAAGTAGTAGAAAATAAAATTTTTACTGGTTTTTATATGGATTTTGGGTATTGGATAAAAGACCAATATGGTGTTTTACAATATTCTTCAATAGCTAAAAGAAATAAAATATCCCCTTTAGAGGACGAGCAATTTTGGAGCATAATTGAAATGGATGGTTGGGTTTTATTTCAATCTTTTCAAAGAATTTATTTATACAATTTAAAGACTGAAGCTTTCAAAGTTATTAATTCTGAGACTACAATAACGAAGATGTTTAAAGTGGATAATACTATTTATTTTCAGCAGGTAAATAAAGGGATCTACAAAATTGAAAAAGGAGAGGCAAAACTAATTTCTGGAAGTGAAATTTTAAAGGAAAACAGTATTGTTTTTATGTCAAAAAATGAAGGGAGTCTTATTTTTTTAACTGATAGTAAAGGCTTTTATAAGTTCGAAAACAATAATTTAAGTCCTTGGAATATTACTTCTAATCAAAATTTAAATAAAAGAACTATTTATAATGGTATTCAACTCTCTAACGGAGATTTTGTTTTAGGAACGATTTCACATGGGGCTATTTATTTATTAAAAAATGGAGAAATTAAGTATGAATTAAATCAAAAAAATGGGTTGAACAACAATACCGTTCTGTCATTATTTGAAGATAAAGATTCGAATGTTTGGCTTGGTTTAGATAGTGGAATTAGTGTTGTTAATATAAAATCACCTTTTAAAATATATAAGGATATAAGCGGGAATATAGGTACAGTTTATACTTCAATTATATTTAATAATAATTTGTATATAGGAACCAATCAAGGATTGTTTTACAAAAAATACAAATCAAAAGAGGACTTTATTCTTATTAAGGGAACTGAAGGTCAGGTTTGGTGTTTGGTAGAAATAGATGGTAATTTATTTTGTGGGCATAATACAGGAACCTTTTTGATTGATAGTAATAATGTAAATAAAATATCCAATTCTCAAGGTACTTGGGGAATAAAAAAGTTAGATACTACAACCTTAATTCAAGGTAATTATAATGGATTGCATATTTTAAAGAAAAAAGACAATAGGTGGTTATATTCTCATAAAATTAAAGGTTTTGATAATTCAAGCAGATATTTTGAGGTTTATGAAAATAATACCGTTTTTGTAAACCATGAGTATAAAGGTGTTTTTAAACTAAAGGTTGATAAGGATTTTAAGGAGGTTTTAGAAATAAAAAAAGTTACATCTGTAAATAAAGGAATACATTCAAGCTTATTAAAATACCATAATCAAATTATTTATTCCTATAAAAAAGGAGTATATAAATTTTCTAGCAAACAAGATTTGTTTGTTAAAGATACTATATTAAGTAAGCTGTTTTCTCCTGAAGATTATATGTCGGGTAAATTAGTTTTTGACCCATCTACAGATAAAATATGGGGTTTTTCTACCGATAATATAAGTTATATAGTTCCAGATGAGTTAAGTTCTAATCTTAAACTTAATGAAATTCATGTTTCTGAAAGGTTACGTAAAGGGGCTATCGGATTTGAAAATATTGAAAAACTAGACAATCAAAATTATCTTTTAGGAACTTCAAATGGCTATATTATTATTGATTTAGATAAGCTTCAAAACAAAACTGAGTTTGTAATTGAGGTAAATTCTATAAAGAACAGTACGTTACATGGAGATGAAAAAGAACTCACTTTTAATGACAAGGGAAAATTGAGTTTTAAAAAAAATAATATTGAGTTTTTTTATAATGTGCCATATTATGGAAATGATTTAACAGTAAATTATCAATATAAATTAAAAGGTCAAACTGATCAATGGAGTAATTGGACTGCAAACGCTAATGTTTTGTTTAAGAACCTGTCTTTTGGAGATTATACGTTTAATGTTAGAGCTAGAGTAGGAAACAATCTTACATCAAATACTTATAAATACAAGTTTACAGTTTTGAGGCCATGGTATTTATCAACAGGTATGATCATAGGCTATGTTTTTATGATTCTTTTATTCTCACTATTCATGCATAATACTTATAAAAGATATTATAAAAAACAAAGAGAAAGGTTGTTAGAAAAGCAGCAAAAAGATTTTGAATTTAAAGCACTTGCTAACGAAAGAGAATTGATGCGTGTTAAAAATGATCAACTTAAAGCAGATGTAGAAAATAAAAATAGAGAGCTAGCTATTTCTACAATGAGTATTATTAAGAAGAATGAGTTTTTGAATACTATTAAAGGAGAGTTAAAAAGCGGAGAAAGTACAGGCGCTAAGAAAGTTATTAAAATTATTAATGAAAACATTAATAACACAGATGATTGGCAAATGTTTAAAGAAGCCTTTAATAATGCTGATAAAGACTTTATTAAGAAAATAAAAGACATACATCCTGCCTTAACACCTAACGATTTACGTCTTTGCGCATATTTAAGGTTGAATTTATCATCTAAAGAAATAGCTCCATTGTTAAACATTTCACCAAGAAGTGTTGAGGTAAAACGATATCGATTGCGTAAAAAAATGGATTTACCGCACGAATCGAACTTAACAGAGTATATTTTAAAAGTATAGCACCACTACAACTCTGTTTTTAAACCATACATTACCACAACACCTTGCTTTAAAAAAGAAAATGTTTTTTTTGAAAAGCTTTAGTTTTATTAGTAAATAATAAAAAACAGTATTAATTTTTACGATGTATGTTTTTTATTGTGGTGTTTTTTATGAAATTAACAAAGTGTTATGGTAGTTTTAAGAAATGGTTAAAACTAACTACATGAAAAAAAATATTATTGTATTAATACTCCTTGTGAGTTCGGTATTAAGTTACTCACAGGATGATGTTATTGTAAAAGGTAATGTTACAGATGCTGCAATGGGCATTCCATTACCTGGTGTAAGTGTGTTGATTGAAGGAACAACACAAGGAACAGAAACTGATTTTGATGGGAACTATACTTTAAAAGTACCAGAAAATTCGACTTTAGTGTTTAGTTACCTTGGTTATATAACACAACAAGTAAGTGTTACAGGGGCTACAATAAATGTAGTCTTAAAAGAAGATTCTGAAAAGCTTGATGAGGTTGTCGTAATTGGTTACGGAACACAACGTAAAGAATTAGTTTCTGGAGCTTTTTCTAGTTTAAGTTCAGAAAAAATTACAGAGTCTAACCCTTCAAGAATAGAGGAAGCTTTAAAAGGAAATGCTGCAGGAGTTCAAGTTTCTGCAAATTCAGGATCTCCTGGGGCATCATTAAATATTAGAATACGTGGTATTACAACTAATGGAGATAATAGCCCTTTGGTAATAGTAGATGGTGTTAATATTGGAAAAGATCTTAGTATAATTGACCCCAATGATATCGAAAAAATGGATATTATAAAAGATGCAAGTTCAGCGATTTATGGTGTACAAGCAGCAAATGGGGTTATACTAATCACGACTAAAAGTGGTAAGAAAAATAGAAAAACAAAGTTTTCATTCAATTCATATGTTTCAATGCAAGAAGCTTCAAATCAATTGGATTTAATGAACGCTTCCGAATATGCGATTTATGTAAATGAAACAGAAATAGCAGATGGTAATTCGCTTCCTTATACAAATATTGGTAATTTAGGAGTAGGAACAGATTGGCAAAAAGAATTATTTACAACATCTCCAATAATAAGTCATACTATTAGCGCTAATGGAGGTTCTGATAAAGTTACCTATGGTGCCAGTGCTAGTTATTTTTCTCAAGAAGGTATTATAGCGCCAGATAAATCTAACTTTAATAGAGTAACTTTTAAAAACAATTTAGGTATAGATTTAACAGATAAGTTAAAATTAAATACATTTTTATTATATACTAATATAAGAAGTAAAGGGATCAATGAAAATGGTAGAGGCTCTACACTTTATTATGCTTTGAATGCTTCACCATTAACACCTGTTTATGACGGTACAGATGGTACGGGGCCTTCTAGAGGATTTGCCTACATTGGTGATGAGCAAGGTTCTGAGATTGTTAATCCATTAGCTTTAATTGATAACACATTTAATGAAACCAAAACAAATAGGTTTACAGGAAAATTAGAATTAGAATATAATGTTTTTAAAGATTTTAAAGCGACAAGTCGATTTAATTTTAATTATGCAGATGTTGTTCAGAGAGAGTATAATCCATTAACCTATTATGGGCCTAATAAAGTGGTAAATAGTGTTGTTAATTTAATTGGAGGAGAGTTTGATTTAGATAGAAATAATAATGGAACAACAGATCTTTTTAGTACAGTGTATGAAAATAATCAAAATTATTATGATTTTACTTTCGAAAACTTTTTAGAATATAAAATTTCATTTGAAAATCATAATTTTAATACACTAATAGGTACCTCTGTAAGAAGTGAACAATTTTACGGAGCTTATGCGACTGGTTTTTTAACTGTGAGTCCGGATAGAGATAATTGGAGTAATGCTTATTTATTCAATACGCAGTCTTTTATATATGATGAAGTTAGAGATGCAGATGATAATATAACCTCAGAAACTATTAGACAAAATAATAGTGCATCAACAGGAATAAGTGAAGATAGATGGTACTCATTTTTTGGTAGGTTACAATATGATTATAATAGTAAATATTTATTTTCTGCAATGTTAAGAAGAGATGCCTCAACAAGATTCGGTCCAAACGACCGAATTGGATATTTTCCTTCTTTTTCGGCAGGTTGGGTAATGGATAAAGAAGATTTTTTTAATTCAGAAAGTATTAATAAATTAAAAGTTAGAGGAAGTTGGGGAATAACAGGTAATGATAAAATTGGAAGTTACAGATGGTTAGGCTTTTTGCAAGGTACTAATGGTAGTGAAGCTTCTTATTCCTTCGGAGATAATTTATATTATGGAAATTCACTAGCAGCATTGTCTAATCCTGATTTGAAATGGGAAACAAACACACAATTAAATCTCGGTTTTGATGCAAGTTTATTTAATAATAAGTTAGATATAACTTTTGATTACTATAAAAAAACAACAGAAGATTTATTATTAGTTCCTGAAATTTCTGGGGTAGTAGGAGGATCTGCACCAGGGAGTAGTCCTCCTGTTGTAAATGCAGGAACCATTGAAAATAAAGGGTTTGATATAAGTGTAAACTTTAGTCATCAATTTTCAGAAGACTTTAAATTAGGTTTAGGAGTAAACGTAACAACTATCAATAACAAAGCTATCCAAGTTAATAATGCTGCAGGTTATATATCAGGAGGATTATTTGATTTGGCGCAAAATACATCAAGATTTCAAACAGGGTTACCTATTGGTGTTTTTTATGGTTTAAAAACCAATGGGGTTTATCAAAATCAAGCTGAAATAGATGCTTTAAACACAGATACAAATAATGATGGAGTAATTGATGGAGGTGATGAAAAATTTCAAACTGGGGCTCAACCAGGAGATATTAGATTTGTAGATGTAGATGGAGATGGAATTGTAGAATTTGGAAGTAGTGATGATGAGACTGCTATAGGGAATCCAATACCTGATGCAACAATGGGAGTCAATCTTAATCTGAATTATAAAGATTTTGATTTTTCAACATCTTTATATGCTTCAATAGGTAATGATGTGGTTAGAAGTTATGAACGTTTTTTATCATATAGTAATAAACCAAGATTATATTTAGATAGATGGACAGGAGAAGGAACTTCAAATACAGTACCTAGAGCTTCAACAAATGCTTCTAGTAATTATTTGTTTTCAGATTTTTATGTAGAAGATGGTTCATACTTAAGAATTCAAAACATTCAATTAGGATACTCATTACCTATTTCAACACTTAAAAAGACTAAATTAGATAAAGTGAGATTGTATATAGCGGTAAATAATTTATACACATTTACTAAGTATAGTGGTTATAATCCAGATGTTTCTAATTCAGACCCATTAGCAGCAGGAGTAGACTTAGGTCAGTATCCTCAAACACGCACATTTACAACTGGAGTTAATATTTCATTTTAAAGAAATTAATTATGAAGAATACAATTAAAAATATATTAGCAGTTACACTAATTAT
Organism: Tenacibaculum adriaticum; assembly: GCF_008124875.1. GTDB lineage: Bacteria > Bacteroidota > Bacteroidia > Flavobacteriales > Flavobacteriaceae > Polaribacter > Polaribacter adriaticus. Next base: position 696,039 of record NZ_VNIA01000002.1, on the reverse strand, counting down.
AATTTCTGTAATTTCTTGTGATGATTATTTAGATATAGTCCCAAAAGGAGAGCAGAACTCAGAAACTTATTTTAACTCTCAACAAGATTATGAAGATGCATTAGTTGGTGTTTATGATCTTTTAGGAACGAACTATTTAAATCATATATTAGGAGAAATAGCATCAGATAATAGTCTTTGTGGAGGAGAAAGACCTACAGATGTTTTAGAATGGCAACAAATAGATGATATGGAGCATACGCCAGATAACGAAGCGTTAAGAAACATTTGGAAATGGATGTATGCGGGTATTAGCAGAGCAAATTACATTGTTGAATTTCAAAATAAAACAGATTTTAATAGAAAAGCAGAATTATTAGCAGAAAACCTTTTTTTAAGGTCTTACTATTATTTTGAACTAGTAAAGTTCTTTGGTGATGTACCTTTATTTGTTGATGGAAGAATTAGTGTTTCTCAATCTCAAACTATAGATAGGTCTCCCAAAGCAGATGTATATGCTCAGATTGAAGCAGATTTAACATCAGCAATTAATAATTTACCATGGCAACAATCTCAATCAGGTAGAGCAACAAAAGGGGCTGCATTAGCTCTATTAGGTAAAATATATTTATACCAAAAGAAATATAATGAGGCAGCCGATGCTTTTAATAAGGTTATAACCTCAGGGCAGTATCAACTTGTAACAGATTTCAGTACTATTTTTCTGAATAATAATGAAAATAATGAAGAATCTGTTTTTGAAATTCAATATTCAATTGGAGTAGAAGGAGGAAGTTATGAGAATTTAGAATATTCGGAAGGAAATGTTGCTGCTGGTTTTATGTCTCCAAGATTTACAGGAGATAGATCTAATTGGGCACCTTATGATGACGGAAATACCTTTAGTACACCTGTACAAGAATTGGTAAACCAATATGATACAGAAGATACAAGGTTGAGTGCAACAATCTTTGATATGGAAAATTTTGTAGCTTCAAATCCAGGGGTAACTTTTGATCAAAGAAATGAGTATACAGGCTATTACAACCATAAATACATGGTGTATCAAGAAGCTAATTTACCAGATACAAGAATTACTCACGGTAATAATTATAGAGCAATAAGATATTCTGATGTATTATTAATGGCAGCAGAAGCAAACTTATTGGGAACTGTACAAAAAAATAACCCACAAGACTTGTTAGATGAAGTAAGAGGCAGAGCTTTTGGAGACACTGATCATAGAATTCCAGCAAATATAGAAAATGTATGGAGAGAGAGAAGGTTAGAATTTGCAGGAGAAGGACACCGCTTTTTTGATCAAGTTAGAACAGGTAAAACTAGTACAATTCCTGGTTTTCAAACTGAAAAAAATGAAGTTTTTCCAATACCTAGAATTGAAATTGAGTTAGCAGGTAATAGATGGTGTCAAAATAAAGGTTATGCAACTTCAACTTGTTCAACAGATTAAAATTTTAACCATGAAAAAAATTAAAACAATATACAAAGCATTAATTATTTTAATATTTTTTAGTGCTTGTTCAGAAGAAAATAATCTAGACTTTCTAGATGCCATTCCTGCACCATCAAATGTGTCAGCTACATATAATATATCACAAGATAATACAGGATTAGTAACGATTTCTCCAACAGGAGAAAGTACAGTGGAATTTGATGTATATTTTGGCGATACTACTCTTGAGTCAGTAAAAGTAAAAGCAGGACAAAGTACTAGTCATGTCTATGCTGAAGGAACCTACAACGTTAAAGTTGTTGCGTATAATCTAAAAGGAGATACTGCTGAAATAACAAAACCATTAATAGTTTCATTTAAGGCTCCTGAAAATTTAGAAGTAGTTCTTGAAAATGACTTAGCAGTATCTAAACAAGTAAATGTTAAAGCTACAGCAGATTTTGCAACAATGTTTGATTTTTATTCAGGAGAGTCTGGTGTAACACAACCAGTAGCTTCAGGTAATATTGGAGAAACCATTTCATATCAATATCAAGAAGCAGGAGAGTATGATATTAAGGTCGTCGCTAAGGGTGGAGCTATTGAAACTACTGAATATATAGCAACTTTTGAAGTAACTGAAATTTTAGCACCTATAGTTTCAGCTCCTACGCAACCTAATAGAAATGAATCAGATGTTATTTCTATATATAGTAGTGCATATACGGATGTAACAGGTACAAATTATTTCCCAGATTGGGGACAAGGAGGTCAAGGAAGTTCATGGGCTGAGTTTGATTTAAATGGAGATAAAATGCTTCAATATATTAATCTTAGTTATCAAGGAATTGCTTTACAAGATGGAACTTCCGTAGATATTTCTACAATGGAGTTCTTACACATGGATGTATGGACTTCTGGAGGGACTACAGATTTAGAAACATCTTTAATAAACAACGCTTCAGGTACCGTAACGGAAAGTCCTGTTACTCGCAGCTTAACGGCAGGAGAATGGACAAGAATTGAAATTCCTATTTCAGAATATGTAGATCAGGGACTTACGGTTACAGAAATTTTTCAAATGAAATTTGTCGGTACACCTTCGGCAGAAGGAACAGTTTTTATTGATAATATTTATTTCTATAAAGTTCCTGCTCAGACCGGAGCTCCTATTCTTTTTGATGATTTTGAAGGGAATGGAAATATTACCACTTGGGCAGGTGATGCTGCAGGATTAAATACAGCCTTTGCAAACCCTTTTATAGATGCAAATAATGAATCTGCTACAGTTTTAGAATATAATGATACCGGAGGTCAATATGCAAATATTCGTTTTGATAATGCATCTAATTTTGATTTATCAGGTGGAAACAGCACTTTTAAATTAAAAATTTATGTACCATCTTCTAGTATTTCTGGAAGTCAGCCAAATCAAATTTCTTTAAAACTACAAGACGGAACAGCAGCAGAACCTTGGGCTCTTCAAACAGAGGTTGTTAAGGCAATTTCATTAGATACTTGGCAAGAAATTACATTTGATTTTGCAAATGATGTTACAGTAGGTGAACCAGATCCAGTTAATAGAACAGATTTTAATAGAGTGGTTATTCAAGTTAATTCTGAGAACAATACAGATACAGTTATAGCCTATATTGATGATTTTTCTTATGGAAACACAATAGTAGACACACCACCATTTGCAACAGATGATTTTGAAGGCAATGGAACTATTACAACTTGGGCTGGAGATAGTTGTGGAATGGATAATATGTTTGCAAATCCATATATAGATACAAACAACCAATCTGCAACAGTTTTAGAATATAACGATACAGGAGGTCAGTATGCTAACATTCGTTTTGATGTTAGCCCTAATTTTGATTTAACAGCAAAAGCTAAATTTACACTAAAAATTTATGTGCCCTCGTCAAGTATTTCTGGTAGTCAGCCCAATCAAATTTCATTAAAATTACAAGATGGAACCGCGGCAGAACCATGGGCTTTACAAACTGAGATTGTTAAGAGTTTAGCTTTAGATACTTGGCAAGAAATTACATTTGATTTTGCAAATGATGTTACAATAGGTGAACCAGATCCAATTAATAGAACAGATTTTAATAGAGTTGTACTACAAGTTAATTCAGAGAATAATAATGATACTGTAATTGCTTATATAGATGACTTTAATTATCATAATTAAAATATAAAAAATGAAAAGCCTTAAAAATATTTATATAGTGTTATTTTCTTTAATGGCAACTTTTTATAGTTGTCAAGAAAATGACCATGAAGTAGGAAAAATTATTGTTCCAACCAACGTTAATGTTACAGCAGAAATAATTGGAGCAGATGCAGACAATCCTCACGGAGATGGATCTGGTTTTGTCGTGTTTACGTCAACTGCAGATAATGAAATCAATTATCAATTTGATTTTGGAGATGGCCTTAAAGGAGTTAGCCCATCAGGTATTATAGAACATAGATTTACTAAAGTAGGGATAAACACATATAGTGTAGTCGTAAACGCTACAGGTACAGGTGGAGTTGGCTCAAGCACAACTATAGAAGTTACAGTTTATAGTTCTTTTTCAGATGTAGAAGCCGAAAATTTCTTAACAGGATCAGCAGGTGTTGATGATATTGGTAGTAGTAAAAAATGGTATTGGCAAGCAGATAAAGATCTTCATGTAGGTTTAGGCCCAGTTGAAGGTGATGGTTCCGATTTTGAATCTTGGTGGAGTGGAATTAGAGCATGGGATGATGAAAAATCATGTATGTATGATAACGAGTTTGTTTTTACCAGAACAGCAGAAGGAATAACTTTTGAACAAACCGTAGGACCAGCTTTTGTGCCAGGAACATATGCAGGTAAAATAGGAGTTGATGGTGATCAATGTCATGATGAATCTGTTGCAATTAATATGTTTGGGGTGAAGAATATTACTATTTCTCCATCAGATTCGAACGCAGCATTAGAAGGAGAATACAACAATGAACCTTATAGAAAAACTAGTTTTGAGATTTCAGACGGTGGTTTTATGGGGTGGTATATTGGAGCGAGTAAGTATGATATTATTTCTATAACCAATGATGAGTTAATTGTTAGAATTGTGGAGTCAGGTGATGATTATGCTTGGTATCATAAGTTTACATCTACAAAACCATCTCAAGAAGCAGATTACACGTATAACAATTTAGTGTGGGAAGATGATTTTAATACAGATGGAGCACCAGATCCCACAAAATGGACGTATGATATTGGAGTAGGAGATAATGGATGGGGTAATAATGAAGTTCAATACTATACCGATAGAGCTGAAAATGCAAAAGTAGAAGGAGGTAATTTAATCATAACCGCTAAAAAAGAAGATTTTTCCGGAAGCCAATACACTTCTGCTAGATTGAAAACTGAAGGATTATTTAATTTTCAATATGGTAGGGTGGAAATCAGTGCAAAACTTCCAGATGCAGCAGGGACTTGGCCCGCATTATGGATGCTAGGTTCAAACTATACAACAGTGGGTTGGCCCGATAGTGGAGAAATAGATATTATGGAGCAAACAGGAGGAGATAAAACTACGACTTCATCTACCTTGCATTATCCAGGTAATTCAGGAGGAAATGGCCCTACGCAATCAACAACAGTAAGTACTTCAACTTCAGAATTTCATACCTACACAGTAGAGTGGAAAGAAGATGAAATAGTATTTGCAGTAGATGATATTGTATTTTTTACTAGAGATAATGATTCGTCTATACCATTTAATCACGATTTCTTTTTGATCTTTAATGTAGCTATGGGAGGTACATTAGGAGGTGCTATTGATGCAGGATTTACTGAATCAATTATGGAAATAGATTACGTAAAAGTTTACCAATAATTTGAGTTAATTATTTATAGAGGAGATTGGTTATTAGCAAAAAGATATGGCTAATCTCTTCTTTATTAAAATTCGTATATGAAAAAAATAATTCTAGTTTTTACTGTTTTATTAATTATAGTTGGTTGCAATTCACCTAAAAATTATTCAGGAAAATTATCTGTTATTGATCTTAAAGTTGATTCAATTTTAAGTTTGATGACTTTAGAAGAAAAAATAGGTCAAATGAATCAGTACAATGGTTTTTGGGACTTAACAGGACCAGCACCCAACGAAGGAGACGCAGCGAATAAATATAATCACCTTAAACAAGGACTTGTAGGTTCTATGTTAAATGTAAGAGGTGTAGAAGATGTAATAAAAGTACAAAAAATAGCAGTTGAAGAAACGCGCTTAGGAATACCTTTAATAATAGGTTTTGATGTAGTTCATGGTTATGAAACACAAAGTCCTATTCCTTTAGCAGAATCTGCAAGTTGGGATTTAGAAACAATTAAAAAATCCGCAGAAATGGCAGCTAAAGAGGCGGCAGCTGCGGGAATTAATTGGACGTTTGCTCCAATGGTAGATATTTCTAGAGATGCTCGTTGGGGACGTGTCATGGAAGGTGCAGGAGAAGACGCTTACTTAGGTAGTTTAATTGCAAAAGCCCGTATTGAAGGCTTTCAAGGTGATGATTTATCAAAATCAAATACTATAGCGGCTTGTGCTAAACATTTTGCAGGGTATGGTTTTGCAGAATCAGGAAGAGATTATAACACGGTAGATGTTGGAACATCTACATTATATAATACTATTTTTCCACCGTTTAAAGCTTCTGTAGATGCTGGGGTAAGAACGTTTATGAATTCATTTAATGAGTTAAATGGAATACCAGCAACAGGAAATAAATTTTTACAAAGAGACATTTTAAAAGGAAAATGGAATTTTGATGGATTTATGGTTTCCGATTGGGGTTCTATTATGGAAATGATAGCTCACGGACATGCTAAAGATAAAAAACACGCAGCTGAATTAGCGGTAAATGCGGGTTCTGATATGGATATGGAATCGTATGTTTATGTAAATGAATTAAAGACTCTCATTGATGAAGGGAAAGTTAATGTAACGCTTATCGATGATGCAGTAAAAAGAATATTAAAAGTGAAATTTGAATTAGGTTTATTTGATAATCCTTATAGATATTGTGATCTAGAAAGAGAAAAAGAAATTATTGGCAGTAAAGAAATGCATGATGCGGCATTAGATATGGCAAAAAAATCGATTGTGCTACTTAAAAATGATAATGATTTATTACCTCTAAAAAAAACGGGCCAAAAAATAGCTTTGATAGGTGCTTTAGCTTCTGATAAAAACAGCCCGTTGGGAAGTTGGAGAATTGCAGCAAAAGACAACTCTGCAGTATCTGTTTTAGAAGGAATGCAACAGTACAATGAAAATGAGTTAGTGTATGCGAAAGGAACCGATGTATCTATAGGAACACATAATTTTGCTTCCGAAGTAAAAATTAATACCACAGATAAATCAGAATTTAAAAAAGCAATTTCTGTAGCAAGAAAAGCGGATGTTGTTGTTTTAGTTTTAGGGGAAGTTGGGTTTCAAAGTGGAGAAGCAAGAAGTAGAACAGAATTAGGTTTACCAGGTCTTCAACAAGAATTGTTAGAAGAGATTTATAAGGTGAACAAGAATATTGTTTTGGTATTAAACAATGGAAGACCATTAGCAATTACTTGGGCAGATAAATACATTTCATCTATTGTAGAAGCGTGGCAATTAGGCTCACAATCTGGTAATGCTATAGCACAAGTTTTATATGGAGATTATAATCCTAGTGGTAAACTACCAATGAGTTTTCCAAGAAATGTTGGTCAAGTTCCTATTTATTACAATTATAAAAATACGGGAAGACCAGGTCCTAAAAAGGAAGTTTTTTGGTCGCACTACCAAGATGAAAAGAATTCACCTTTATACCCTTTTGGTTACGGTTTAAGTTATACAACATTTAAATATGACAATTTACAGGTTTCGAATGTGAATAACAATAAAGTAAATGTATCTGTTCAAATCAGTAATTCAGGTGATGTTAAAGGGAAAGAAGTGGTTCAATTATATATAAGAGATGAAGTAGCAAGTGTTACACGACCAGTTAAAGAACTGAAAGGGTTTGAATTGGTTGAATTAAAACCTAAAGAAGCCAAAACGATTGAGTTTGTGTTAACGGATAAAGAGTTAGGGTTTTACAATAATGAAGGAGCGTTTATTGTGGAGCCTGGTACTTTTAAAGTGTTTGTAGGAGGAAGTTCTGACAAAACATTGGATGCTGACTTTGAACTTTAAAAAGTAAATTAAATGAAAAATATTTGGATATTATTGCTTATTTCTAACTGGTGTTTCTCACAAAATGATTTTAAAAAATTAGTGTGGGAAGAAAATTTTGATGGAAATGAATTAAATGAACAAACTTGGAATTTTGAACTAGGTGATGGATGTCCAAATATATGTGGTTGGGGAAATAATGAAGCACAATTTTATACAAAAGAAAATCATAAGGTAAAGAACGGACTTTTAGTTATTTCTGCAAAATACGATGGAACAAAATATACTTCTACAAGAATAACTACAAAAGATAAAAAACAATTTCAATATGGGCGTATTGAAGCAAGAGCAAAACTTCCTAAAGGATCTGGTTTATGGCCAGCTTTTTGGATGTTAGGAGCAAATATTTCTGAAGTAGGTTGGCCAAAATGTGGTGAAATAGACATTTTAGAATATGTAGGGAAAGAACCTAATTATGTTTTTACTTCACTACATACGCAAGCGAGTCATGGTAACACTATTAATACCAAAAAGACTAAAATTGATGCTATCGAGGAAGGTTTTCACATTTATGGCATCGATTGGACAAAAGATAAAATAGCGTTTTATATAGATTCTAATTTAGTATATACATTTCAACCACAAAATAAAGACGAAAATATTTGGCCTTATAATCAACCTTTTTATTTCATAATCAATTTAGCAATAGGAGGTAATTTTGGAGGACCAGCAATAGACAACGAAATTTTTCCACAAGAATTTAGTGTCGACTATATAAAAGTATACCAATAAACGCAACATAATATAATATAATGAAAATATGAAGGGGTTTTCATTTTCATTTTAAGTTCAAAACACCAATTTTTTGTATTAAAAGTTGCTGTTAAATAGATTAGTTTTTATAGAAAATTTTTAAAAATCAGCTTTTCCGTTTTAAATAAAAAACGAAGGCTTATTTATATAACTATTCAAATATATTATTAACCAATTAAAATCAAAAAAAAAATGAAAACCCCGAATCTAAAAACCATTTTTAAATGGAAAATATCCCTTTTTTTAGTGATGTTTTCTTTAAACTATTTAAGTTACTCTCAAGGTTCTATACCTTTTGAAATTCAAAACACTTCTACTTTCAACGATTCAGAGTTGTACGTCGCAATAGTAGGAAAAGAACTTGGAACAGGAAATCATGTTTGGATTAACCCAAAAACAAGTCAGGTTTTACCTATGGATGGGTCATACAACACAGTTGTTGGACCTTCTATAGGAGGAAATACAGGACCAGGTGGAGACTCTAGATATGCTAACTGTTTTACAAAGCTAAGTGAAATACCTAACAAAACCTTTACACTTCCTCTTATTCAAGGTTGTAGAGTTTTCATATCACAAGGTTCTCAATTGTATTTGTATTTCCATGGATCTACAGGAGCACCTTCTGGTTATGCAGGTGTAAATCCATTAAATCCAACCGATCCAAATACAGGAATTTTATTTGAAATGATCGAATTAACCAATGATCCAGGAGGGTTCTTTGGTAATCCTACAAGAGTAGATTCTTATAAATATCCTATAGGATTAGAACTTTATGGAGCTAATGGATATTACCAAAAAGTCGGTGAAATAATGAAGCACGAAGAGATTGTTGCTGCTTTTAAAGCAAATGTACCAACAGAATTTCTAGGGTGTGTAAACGACGAAACAGGTGAAATTACAGCACCTTCTAAAACTCCCGCATTTGCTGATGGAACTGATGGGAGATCAGTAGGGCCTTATGCTAATTATTTACAAGGCTATATTGATGCTATTTGGAATAAATACAAAAACCAAGATTTAATATTTTATGCTGGACAAGCAGGAGTATTCAAAGGAAGGGTTATAGGTGAGCAATTAGAAGTAGTAGGTCAATCAGGAGCGTTTGCAGGGCGTACAGGACGCGTACAAAATAGACCTTCAACTCAAGAAGCTCTTGAAGGAAAAGGAGTTCTGGATAGAAGATTGGTTGACGGTGATTTAGATTTAGTTATTCAATCACAATTAACTGCAGCTATTAACAGACATATGGTAGATGTAACTTCAGCGAATCCAGGAGAGCAAAATTGGCATAACATTTCTGGATTTTATCAAGCGAATCCAATGAACCATTACTCTAAGTTTTGGCATTTACCAGGAATTAGTGTAGATAATTTAGCATATGGTTTTGCTTATGATGATGTAGCAGATCATTCTCCTTCATTGCATTCTCCTCAACCAACAAAAGTAGTTGCTGTTTTTGGAGCTTATGGTAACGGTAACACCAATACAGGTGAAGCAACAGTTTATAAAGATTGTAATTATGGAGGTTATGCAGTAAACCTTCCAATAGGAAATTATACAATAAGCCAATTACAAGCAACAGGAGTTTTAGACGATGATATTTCATCTTTAAGAGTTCAAAATGGTTATGAAGTAGTTCTTTATGCTGATGATAATTTTTCAGGAACATCAATAATTGTTAATGCTGATGATACTTGTTTAGTAGATAATAGTTTTAATGATATAACAACTTCAGTAAGAGTAAGAGCTGTAACCAATACTTCATCAGTATTTATTCAAGCAGAAGATTATACTTCGATGAATGGTGTTGAGACAGAAGTTACTACAGATACAGATGGCGGCTTAAATGTTGGATATGCTGATACAGGAGATTGGATGGCGTATAGCGGTATTAATTTTCCAACTACAGGCTCTTATTTAATAGAATATCGAATAGCAAGTGCTGTGGATGGCGCTCAAATTTCATCTGATTTAAATGCAGGAACCATTCAATTAGGAGCGATAAATATTCCTAATACTGGAGATTGGCAAAATTGGCAAACCATTTCGCATACAGTAAATGTAAATGCAGGTGTATATGATTTTGGAATTTATATTCAAAATTCTGGAGTAAATATTAATTGGATAAGAATTACAAAAGCTAGTAATGCTTTAGCAAAATCAGCTGTAAGTCAAGAAAATATAAATATCACAATTCATCCTAACCCAGTAGAAAATACGTTGAATTTCAGCTCAGATATGAAAGGAATTAATGTAAGTGTTTTCAACCTACAAACGGGTAGTTCAGTTTCGAATAAGAAAGTAAATAACAGTAGTTTAGATGTTTCTGATTTAAAATCAGGTGTTTACACGATTGTTTTTGAAAAGGACGGAAAAAGAACTGAAAAAAAGTTTATCAAGAAATAGGAATCACTATTAGATAAATATAAACTATTTACAAGTAAAGATGAAAAAAAGAATTTACACTAGTTTAGTAGTGATAATTGCATTTTGCAATTTCGCTATGTCGCAAACCTCTTTGGGTTCGAGCAAAAGTTTTCTTGCAGATTTAAAAGAGAATATAGCTAATAATTCAGCAAGAGGTGTTGAAACAGATATTTTATTAAAAGTATCAGATGAAAAAAGTTTGAATGGGAAAATTAATTTTCAAAAAACAGACTCTTCAAATGAATATTTTATAAATGGAGAAATTAAAAATACTAATGGATCTTTTTATATTAATGTAACAAATAAATCATTAGAAGGGAATATTATTCTTAAAGCTACTAATGAGGCTTATAAATATTATTCAGATAAAGAAGGAAATGCCTTTATAGAATCTGTTGATATAAATAGTTTATTATGTGTAAACTATAATAATATACCTGAAAAGGATAAAGAAAAATCGACTAATAATGTTGCTGAAAGGCAAATTGCACAAGCATTATTAAACTTACAAAGTTTACCAGGTGCAGCTGGTTGTATTTTGTTAGATTTTGACGGTTATTATATGCCTGCAGGAAATTTATGGAACAATGGTAATGATATTAATGCCGCAGGATCAGGGATGAGTGATGCAGATATTCAACAACATTGGGAAGTAGTTGCAGAAGATTATCGTCCTTTTAACTTAAATGTAACTACAAACGAAGCCGTTTTTAATTCATATCCTAGAAACAGAAGGATGAGAGTTGTAGTAACGCCAACTAATACAGCAGCTCCTGGTGCTGGAGGTGTGGCATATATAGGCTCGTTTAATTGGGATAATGATGTGCCATGTTGGGTGTTTATTACCTCTGGAAAATCTGGAGGAGATGCTTCTTCACATGAAATAGGACATACTTTTGATTTAGGTCATGATGGTCGTACTAACCCAGATGAAGGATATTTTTTAGGAATTGATGGTACATCTTGGGCACCAATTATGGGAGCAGGATATTATAGATCCGTTGTCCAATGGAGTAAAGGTGAATATAATTATGCAAATAATCTTCAAGATGATGTAGCTACAATTGCAGGATCTAAATTTGGGGTAGGATATAGAGGAGATGATTATAGTGACGGAATTTCAGGAGCAGCTAATTTAGATTATAATAATAACGGAACTATTAACCAAAAAAACGGTGTGATTTCTAGCGAAGCAGATTATGACTTTTTTACTTTTACTACTGGAGGAGGAAATGTAAGTATTAATGCAAATACTGTTGGAAGAGATGGTAACCTTCATCTTTTAATTAGATTGTATAATGCTTCGGGTATAGAAATTGGTACCTATTGGAATTCAGATCCATTTGCTTTAAATGCATCTATGAATGTTAATCTTACAGCTGGTAAATATTTTATTGGTGTAGATGGAACTGGAGCAGGAAATGCCGGTTACGGTGGTTATTCTGCTTACGGTTCTATAGGAAGCTACTCTGTTACAGGTACAATTCCTCCAGGAGGAAACATAAATTCATCAACAGGTTTAGTTACAGTTTATAAAGATTGTAATTATACAGGATTTTCAGGAGGATTAGAAATAGGAGATTATAATTTAGCAAGATTAAATTCATTAGGAGTTTTAAATGATGATATTTCTTCAATTAGAATTATAGAAGGTTATAAAGTTATCTTATATCAAGATGATAATTTTACTGGAGGTTCTGTAGTGCTTGGTGGCGACTTAAGTTGTTTTGATACTACTTGGAATGACAAAGTTTCTTCTGTTCGTGTTTTAGCTAATGGAGATCCAAATGTAACAGGGACCTATTATCTGCAAAACCGTAATAGCGGCTTAAATATGGATGTATGGGGTGCAAGCCAAAATAATGGTACAAACATAGCACAAGGTACTCCTAATAGTGGAGCAAATCAAAAATATACATTTACCCATTTAGGAGATGGTTTGTATAAAATTATTGCGAATCATAGTGGACAGTCATTAGATATTAATAATTTCAATAAAGCTAATGGAGCTAATTTAGAGCAATATCCATACAATGGAACAACTAACCAGCAATTTATAGCAGTATCAACAGGAGATGGTTATTACAAATTGATCGCTAAACATAGCGGTAAAATTGTTGAGGTAACAAACGCTAGTACAGCTAATGGAGCTAATATACAGCAATGGGATAATAACAATCAAACTTGTGGGCAATGGAAATTGTTACCAGCAACTAGTTCGCAAATATCTACATTAATTCAAGCAGAAGATTATTCATCTATGAGTGGAATAGAAACTGAAACTACTACAGATATAGATGGAGGATTGAATGTAGCGTATGCAGATACAGGAGACTGGATGGCATATAACGATATTAATTTTTCTACCTCTGGATCTTATTTAATAGAATATCGAGTAGCAAGTGAAGTAGATGGGGCTGTTATTTCGTCCGATTTAAATGGAGGAACTATCGTCTTAGGTAATGTAGCTATTCCTAATACAAGTGGCTGGCAAAATTGGCAAACCGTATCTCAAACGGTGAATATAAATGCTGGAACTTATAATTTTGGTATATATATTCAAAATACAGGAGTTAATATTAATTGGATACGAATAACAAAAATAGGTGCCGCTGTTTCAACTATAGATGTCGCGTCAAGTACAATTCAAGACCATTCAATTGAATTAATAACTATGTATCCAAATCCGGCAGAAAGTACTTTAAATTTTAGTTCGGAGATAGAAGGGACTCAGATAAGTATCTTCAATTCAACGGGAATTTTAGTCGCTAATCGTAAAATGAATAGAAATACTCTTAATGTTTCGGATTTAAAATCTGGTATTTACGTAATTGTTTTCGAAAAAAATGGTAAGAATACAGTGAAAAAATTCATAAAAAAATAACAACTTAAAGAGAATATATAAACTCTAATTTTTGGTTTATAAAGTTTATTTATAAACCAAAATTTAAAAACGAAAAATTATTATAATGAAACAAATTAATTACCTCAATATTTTAAGTAAGCATACAGGAGCTGATAAAAGAAAAAAATCAGTTTTTGGAGTTATGTACTTTACATTTTTATTTTTCCTTTCTTCATTTGCACTTCAAGCTCAGGTTGGAGAAGTAATATGGGAAGATAATTTTGATACTTTTAATACACAACAATGGACCAAAGATATAGGTGATGGATGTAACGTAGGATTATGTGGTTGGGGAAATCAAGAGCTACAATCTTACGAGGAAAATAATGTTTATGTAGCTGATGTACCAGGAGAGGCTGGAAATAAAGCCTTAGTATTAGAAGCAAAAAGAGAAAATTCAGGTTCTAGAGCATATACCTCTGGAAAAGTAATTAGTGACAATAAAGTTGCTATTCACTATGGAATGGTTGAAGTACGAGTTCGTGTACCTAATCTAAACCAGGGTTTATGGCCCGCAGCATGGATGTTAGGAACTTCAAATTTAACTTGGCCTGCAAAAGGTGAAATCGATATAATGGAGATGGGTTTTAGTCAATCGGGTAGAGACCATCAAGGAGAAACAGCATCAACAGTAAATAATTATGTTGGGGCGAATGCTTTTTTTCCAACACCAGGAGGTGGAGTAGGTAATATTGCCTACGATGTAGATTATAATAAACCTTATGTAGCGGCGACACCACTAAATGATCGCTTTGTTAAATATAGAATTTATTGGGAGCCTACACAAATTCGTTTTACGGTAATAGATGGGGGAACAGAATATGATTTATATGAAAATCCATTTCCTATAGATGCTAATAATCCCAACACATCAACTTTTACAAAGCCGTTTTATATGTTGTTAAATTTAGCAGTTGGTGGTTTACTACCAGGGATAACAGCGAATGATGGAATTAATGCACCATTACCAGGTAAAATGTATGTAGATTATGTTCGTGTACATAAATGGAATGGTCACGGAAGTGTAACATTGTCTGATGGATCCATAGCAGCAGAAACGGGAACTTTTGGGGTGTTTACAGATACCACTCCAACAACAAACAAGTTCGCTTTTGGAGCCGATTCTGAATTTTATATTTTTGGAGAAACGTTAGTCGAAAACACAACAATAGCTCCTTACGAAGGGTCTAATGTATTATCTTTTACAAATGATAAAGATAAAGGTTGGTTTGGAGCCGGAATTATAAGTCTGTTTGGTAAAAACATGTCAAATTATTCAGAAAATGGATCCTTAAAGTTTAAAATAAAAATTCCAGCAGATGTATCTTTTATTATAGGAGTTAACGATAATTATACCAATGCAGCAGAAGTAACATTCCCTGCAGGAGAAACTAAATACGGTTTGGTTAGAGATGGAGAATGGGGAGAAGTAACTATTCCTATTGAAGATTTAGGAGGATTAGTAGCTTTTCAAGATATGTCTTATATGTTTCGAATTGGTAGTTCTGGAGCAATACCCGCAACTAACTTTCAGTTTGCAATCGATGATATTGTATGGGTAGATGGTAATACTACAGGATGTCAGCCAACCGAAGTAACTCCATATTATAATATTAATGATCAAAGTTGGGTTTCAGATACAACAGTTTCACTTCAAACAGGAAATAGTGTAGCTTTTGGACCACAACCAACAACAGGAGGAAGCTGGTCATGGACAGGGCCTAATAATTTTAGCGCAACAACAAGAGAAATAACACTTTCAAATATTCAAACGAGTAATGCAGGTAATTATACAGCTAGTTTTACTAATGATTGTGGTGTTACAACTAGTGTAATTTTTAATGTTTCGGTAACAACGGTTTCAACTTTTACACCAGATCCTAATAAAGTATATTATATTAATAATCCATTTC
This sequence comes from Tenacibaculum adriaticum, assembly GCF_008124875.1. Classification (GTDB taxonomy): domain Bacteria; phylum Bacteroidota; class Bacteroidia; order Flavobacteriales; family Flavobacteriaceae; genus Polaribacter; species Polaribacter adriaticus. The sequence goes on along the minus strand of NZ_VNIA01000002.1, from coordinate 680,352 downwards.
ATAATAAAAGAATTGGAGCTAATGGTTCCGAAGATCCTTTTACTGCTTCAACAACTACAACAGGAGCAACATTAGAATGGAAATTCACGGCAGCACCAAATAATAGTTATTATATAGATTGTGTAGGAGGAGAAGGAAATACAAGACTCCGTTCTGATAATACAGATTTTACAGATATGCAACCAAGTAGCTATGCAGGTACATGGGAAAGCTGGCAAATTACTTCGGCTAACGATGGTAAGTTCTATTTGACAACTTTAGAAAGTGATTACAAAAGATTGCAAATGACAGATGCAGGATTTTTGAAACAAGTAAGTACAGATTCACAAGGTACTTGGGAACAATTTACCTTTACCGAAGTAGAAGAATCTCAACCACCAGTAAACTCTTGTACAAAAGTTTCTGCAAATGGTGATTTTAATGTAAAAATAACAACTACTTCCGAAGGTTCTTATTTAACTTTTATACCCCAAGTAACGAGTGTAGGAGCGAATACGTTGATATTGTACTACAGTACGAGTTTAGATGCTATTTATCCTGGGTATATGGTACAACCAAATGTACCACAGCTTATAAATGCAAATGCAGGAGAAACGGTTTATTTTTATTATACGTACAGTTTACCTACAGGTGGGGAAACTAATACCGCTAATAGTAAAATGAACTTTATAGTGGGAAGTTGTAATGATAGCGCAAGAGTATCAGAAGCTATTGTAAAGAAAGAGAAAAAAGAAGAGTTTAATATATATCCTAATCCAGTTGAAAAAGAATTAATTATTAAAACAACAAGTGTTAATTCTTACGATACAGTAGTATTGATGAATAGCGCTGGGCAAGTTATTGAAAACAAAAAACTTGATAATATTACCACTTTGATTATTGATACTTCCAATCTTAAATCTGGAATTTATTTTATTCAATTAAAAGGTAAAACAGGTGTTAAAACTAGTAAGTTAGTAAAACAATAGAAATTGTATAATTAATTAGGTTTTTTTAAGAATGCAGTAGTAAAATTGATTTGTCTTTGGTTTAAGATTAATTGTTTTACTGCTGTATTTTTTATATAAAATGTTAAATGTTACATTTATATTTATCCAAATTTTAATACAATTAATAAAATAAAGAAGCCTTATAAAAAATAAAAACTACTCCTTTAGATAAATCCTTTTATATAATTCTTAATTTAGCTGGAAGAAGTTTTGAAGGTTGAAAAGTAGATGTACTATTTTTTCAAAGGGATTTAGTATAGATTATATAAGGGTATACTTCATTGTAAGATAAATATGATAACATTAAAAGATTTAGCAAACGAATTAAAAGTTTCGGTTTCTACAGTTTCAAAGGCGCTAAGTGATAGTCACGAAATTAGTAAGGAAACTAAGGAGAAGATTTTAAACTTAGCAAAAGAAAGAAATTATACCCCTAATAACACTGCGGTTAATTTAAGACGAAAACAAACAAAAACAATAGGTGTTGTTATTCCTAATATTTTCAATCACTTCTATACTAAAATTCTTTCTGGTATTGAATCTGAAGCGAGAAAGAAAGGATACAAGACTATTATTTCTATTTCGAATGAAACATTTAGCTCAGAAGAAGAAAGTTTGTTATACTTTTCAAATGGAAGTGTTGATGGAATTTTATTAGCTCCATCAGAAGAATCAGAAAAATTAAATAAAGCAGACCATATTTTAGAACTTAAAAATAAAGAAATTCCTTTTGTTCTTTTCGATAGGTATTTTGAAAATTTTACCACAGATAAAGTGACTATAGATGATTTTGATGCGGCAAAGAATGCGATTATTCACTTTAAAGAATCTGGCAGGAAAAATATTTTAGTAATATCTATGTTGAAAAACTTATGGATAGGAAAGTTAAGAAAAGAAGGCGCATTATCTATTCATAAAGTTCAACTTATTGAAACCGAATCAGAAGTAGAGATGGCAAAAGAAATAGAAAAAAAGCTAAAAACACAAAAAATAGATGCTATTTTAGCTTTAGATGAGTTGTCAGGAATTATTTCTTTGAATGCAGTTAGAGAACTTAAACTAAAAATACCAGAAGAAGTTTCCATTATTAGTTTTAGTCAGGGTATTTTATCAAAATATTCGTATCCAAAACTATCCACAATTAATCAAAATGCACAAAACATAGGAATAGAAGCTCTTAAGTTGTTGATTAATAAGATAGAAAATAAAAATTTAGAATCCGTTACAAAGATTATTAAAAGTAGTTTAGAAATTAACAATACATAGTTGTTTAATTATTTAATATTTAATACTTCTTTTATTTTATGAAAAACCTTATTGTTTTCATAAATTCCTGAAAATTTATCTGATTGAGGGCCATAAGCAAATATAGGAACCATAGTACCTGTATGATCATAAGTGGTAAAATCACCTTCAATTATTTTTTCTTTTACATTCCCTTGAGGTAAACTTAAACCAGATGTTTCGTGATCTGCAGTTATTATAACCAATGTGTTACCTGTAGTATCGGCAAATTTTATAGCTTCTGTAATAGCAGTATCAAAATCAATCCCTTCAGATATAATTCCAGCTATATTATTTTGATGACCATAGCTATCAATTTTTGCCCCTTCTACCATTAAAAAAAAGGGTTTGTTTTTTTTGTTCAAAAAAGCCAATCCTTTTTTTGTTGCCTCAGCAAGTATATTTCCACGTCCATTCATCATGCTTGGTACATCTTTTTCTGAAAAGAAAAAGCCCACTTTTTCCTTTTTACTGTTTTGAATTTTATCAATACTGTTTAAAATTGAAAAGTTAGATTTTGAAAATTTATTTTGAAAAGTATCACTTCCTCCACCAATAAATAACGACAATTTACTGTTCACTAAATCTAAAGCTGTCGCATTTGTCATATCACGATCTAACTGATGAGAATAAAAAGAAGCAGGAGTAGCTCCTGTAATTTCATCGGTAGTGATGCATCCACTATTAAATTGATATTTATATAGTAATTCAGTAATGTTTTCTATAGGTTTTCTATTAGAGTTCATACCAATAGCTCTATTATAAGTTTTTTCTCCAGTAGCTATCGCTGTACCAGCTGCTGCAGAATCAGTGGTGAAATCATCTGCAGATTGAGTTTTTATAAAACCGATGGATTTTAGTTGTGTAAGCGTTAATTCTCCATTATTGGCTAAAACGGCGGAAGAAATTTGCGATAGTCCATTACCATCTCCTATTAACAGAATAATGTTTTTTACAGGAGAATTTTTTCTGTCTGAAGCAAACGTAGGTTTGTATACATCAGAATGAAAACTATTATGATAGACTCTATTCTTTAGGGTTTTTAAATATTTTGATGCATCAGCAGGCACATCTGTATTTATAAAGTCGACACCTAAATTTGTAAAAGTTTTCCATGCTGTTTTAGAGTCTGGAGTACCCCAAAAACGAAATGGTTTTTTAAAACTATGTGCTTTATCTATAATTGTAGAAACTTTCTTATAATCGTCTTTAGTAAGTCTTCCTTTTCCATTCCAATTAGAAAAATATTTAAAAGGTAAACTAATTAGTGCTATTTTATTTAATATTTCTGTATTTGATATGGTTTCTAAACTTTGATAATCAAATTGAATATAATCTGGATAATTTATATACAACTCAGGTTCTGGTCTGTTTCCCGAGATTACAAAAGAAATATTTTCAGCCTTTATTAAATCTGGGAAATTTTGAAGAGTTTCTACAAGCTTTTTTAGAGTAGCATGTGCTTCAGATTTTATATCAATTAATAATTGCACTTCCTGTTGATTTCCCAGTTGAAGATAAATCGTTTTTTGAAGAGGGATTAAATATAAATTTTCTATTGTACGTTTTTTTTTGATTTCGGTAGGTTCGTGAGTAACGTACAAAGTATCATTTTTTAAGAAAACATCAATCTCAATAGAGGTTACTCCATTTCCATAGGCATTCCATAAAGGAATAGACTGTTCATAATCATTATGAGAATGGATCTTATATTTTAGGTTTTCTTGACCGTATGAAAAGGTAAGTGAAGTAATAGCTAATAAAAAGGTTAATTTGAATAATGAGCACATAAGTTTATAGTGTTTTTTGAGGAATAAGCTCTCATTTCATTTACATCATTTTGATGTAAATGATTCAAAATTACACATTAAAAGTCTATTTTTTTTAAATCCAAAATATCTGTAGAAGCAAAAATAAGTGTAGTGTTAATTTAAAGGGATAAGTATATTTTTTGATCAAAACTACTTTTATAGAGCGTAAATAGGGGTATTGTTGATTTTTAGTTTTACATATAAAAAATAGCTTCAAATTTAGTTTACAAAAAATTTACAAATTAAAAACAATAATTTATGGTAAACATAATTTTTCCTTTACCTAGAATTTACACACAAACTCTTCCTCTCATTTTATATTTGGTTGCTATTAATCAAACAAAATATAATGAGAATAATAAAATTTTTATTACTAATTTTTTTAATTAGTATGTCATTTATTTCTTGGGCACAACGCAATGTCTCAGGAATTGTGCTAGATAATAGCAACTTATCATTACCAGGAGCTAATATTGTAGTAAAAGGTACTACAAATGGGGTTATAACAGACCTTGATGGAGCTTTTAATATTCAAGTAAATATTGGAGATGTTTTACAAGTTTCCTTTTTAGGAATGAAAACAAAAACAGTATTCATTGAAGATTATAATGATTTAAAAATTATTTTAGAAGATGATGCAACTCAATTAGATGATGTAGTTGTTGTTGGTTATGGAACTCAAAAAAAATCTGATGTAACAGGTTCTATTGCTTCTGTAAAAAATGAAAATTTTAATAAAGGAGTTGTATCAAATGCAGGACAACTTTTACAGGGTAAGGTTGCAGGTGTAAATGTTTCTGTTACCAATGGAGAACCTGGTGCTTCACAAGATATTATTATTCGTGGAGCAGGGAGTTTACGTTCTGGTACTACTCCTCTTTATGTAGTTGATGGTTTTGCGCTTGATAATTCAGCAAATGGTATTTCTTCTAATCCTTTAAATTTTATTAATCCTCAAGACATTGAAAGTATAGATGTTCTTAAAGATGCTTCTGCAGCAGCTATTTATGGTGCAAGAGCTGCAAATGGAGTAATTGTAATTACTACCAAAAAAGGAAAAGTAGGAAAAATACAAATGAATTTTTCAGTATCTACTGCTATTTCAACATTAGCTAATAAAATTGATATTTTTAGCGCTGATGAATTTCGTAAACAAGTAGCAGCTGTAGGAGGAACATTAATTGATGGGGGGGCAAATACAGATTGGCAGGACGAATTAACAAGAAAGGCAATTTCTAAAAATGTCAACTTTTCAATGAGTGGAGCTTCTGATAAATTTTCATATGCAGCGTCACTTGGAGCCGAAGATCAAGAAGGTATTTTAAGAAATAGTAATTTAAAACGTTATTCAGGGCGTTTGAATTTAACACAAAAAGCATTGGATAATAAGCTTAAAATTGAGTTTAATTTAACAGGAAGTAGAATTGAAAATATTAGGCCTAATTCAAATTCGATAGTAAATGACATGTTACGTTTAAACCCTACTGATCCAGCTTATACAAACGGAAAACCTACAATTAATTTAAGCAATGATGCTTTTAATCCTTTAATTAGCGAAACGATTTACGGAGATTTTACCAATAACAATCGTATTTTAGCGAATATTGCTCCATCTATTGAAATTACAAAAGGATTAACATACAAATTGAATTATGGGGTAGATTATTCTTCTACCGATAGAGATGTACAAAATATACCTTATTCTACAGAAACGAATACAACTATTGGATCTTTAAATTCTACAATTACAACGAATACAAATACGTTAACAGAAAATACCTTAACGTATAATTTTAGAGAAGATAATCATAATTTCACATTTTTGTTAGGGCATTCATTTCAAGAAACTGAGGTACATCAAAAAAGTTTTAGTATGTCTGGTTTTCCAGATAATGGTATTGAACCTAGATATCAAATTGAAACAGCGAGCGAACCAACTACTCAGTCGTCTTATGCAACAAAAAATGAATTACAATCTTTCTTTGGTAGGTTAAATTATGAATTTGCAAGCAAGTATATGATAACTGCAACAATGCGTGCTGATGGATCCTCTAAATTTGGAGATAATAACAAATATGGGTATTTTCCATCAGTTGCGTTGGGATGGAATATTAGTAATGAAGACTTTTTAGTTTCTTCAGAAATTATAAATAATCTTAAATTAAGAGCAAGTTGGGGTAAAACAGGAAATCAAGAAATTCCTTCTAAAATAACAAAAGCAAGTTATACAGAAAGTAATACAGGAAATGATACATACCCGTTAGATAATGGTGCAAATGATTTAAGTGGTTATCCTTATGGTACAATTTATACACGTTTAGCCAATCCAGATATTAAATGGGAGGTTTCTACGCAAACTAATGTAGGTATAGACTTTGGTTTATTTAATAACAGAATTACAGGTACTATCGATTACTTTAATAAAGTTTCAGAAAATATTATATCAATAGTAACTCCAACCGATCCAATTACACCTGTATCTACATACTGGACGAACATTCCTAATATGGAAATAAAAAATTCAGGTGTTGAAATAGCATTAGATTATAATAGTGATAGAAGTAAAGACTTTTCATATACTATTGGAGGTAATATATCTTTAACCAAAAATGAAGTAGTTAATTCTCCTTATACAATATTAACAACGGGTGCTGCTCAAGGATCAGGTCAAACAGATGCAACAATTAATGGGATTTTGAATGGAGAATCAATAGGCTCTTTTTATGTTCTTGAGTTTACTGGAATTGGTGCTGATGGTTTAAACCAATTTGCAGATAGAAATAATGATGGGGAAATTCTAGATAATGACCGTTATGTAGCAGGTAGTGCTTTGCCTGATTATATCTATGCTTTCTATTTGAATTTTAAATATAAGGATTTTGATTTAGGCTTGAACTTTAACGGAGCCGGTGGCAATAAAATTTACAACCATGTTGCAATGTCTTTATTTAATAGAGGAAGTCTCGCTAATTCAAGTAATACAACGGATAGAGCAGTTGAATACCTGAATGAAGCTTCGACCAACTCAAATTTGGTATCTGATAGGTATTTAGAAGATGGTAGTTTCTTACGGTTAAATAATGCAACATTAGGTTATAATTTAAATCCAAATTTAGTTGGACTTGATGATTTGATGCAAAATATCCGTTTTTCTGTAACAGGACAAAATTTATTTGTAATAACAGACTATAGTGGATTTGATCCTGAAATAAATACAGGTACTTCAATTGGTGACATTCAAACTTTTGGAATCGATTATTTCAGTTATCCTAAAAGTAGAACATTATTATTTGGTTTAAACTTTATCTTCTAATTTAAAATAGTTTCAAAATGAAAAATAAAACAATATATATAATTTTTACAATCGGTTTATTTTTAAGCTGGAGTTGTACCGATTTAAAAGAAGAAGTATTAGATGAATCTTTAACAGGTACAGGGCAGGCAGAAGCTATTGATGGTTCTATTGCACCTGCATATGGTCAAATATCAGATACTTGGAAACACACGAATTACTACGGCTTACAGTTAATAGCCAGCGATGAAGGGATTTTACCTTATCGTGGTGGAACAGATTGGTATGATGGGGGGAAATTTTTGGCTGCCCATGCACATACAATAACTCCAACTAACGATTTAGTAACAAGTTCATGGAATGCACTTACCATAAATATCTCTAGAACCGCAACTGCAATTGAAGTTTTAACGCCATTAGCTGAGATCGGGAATTCACAAGCAGAAGGAGCACTATACGAAATGAAAGCGCTAAGAGCCTATTTAAATATGTTGGCATTAGACAGTTGGGGACTTGCTTTTAAAAAGGAAAAATTAAAAGAAAATTCTGAGATTCTTCGAGGGCAAGAAGCGATTGATTATATAGAAAACGAATTTCTATCTGTAGCAGACGTTATTAATTCTGATAAAGGACCGGGAAGAATGACACAAGCTTCAGTTTGGGGGTTTTTGGCAAGATTGAATTTAAATGCTGCTGTATATCGTGATCCTTATGGGACTCCTAACTTTACAACTGAAGATATGGATAAAGTAATTCAATATACAAATAACATTATCAATTCGGGTAGATTTACCTTGTCACCTGAATATTTTGATTTATTTAATGATGATAATCATGAAAATGCTGAATTAATTTTTGCTTTAGATCAACGAGGTGTATTAAAAGACGAACATAGTCGTTGGACCTATTGGTCAATACCTGGTTCTATGTTTCCAAGACCAGAATTTACAAGTGCAGATGGTACAGATGGTCCTGCGATTACATCGGATTTCTACCAAACTTGGGTAGATGCTTATGGTAGTGTAGATCCAGCGGAAGCAGATGCCAGATTTTATCAAAACAATGCTCAAGTTCCAGCTAATTTACAAGATCTTACTGGACTTTCACCATTAAATGATGAAGACCACTATTTTTGCGTTGCTGCAGAAGATTTTGAAATTGATAGAGGTATTTTAAGAGGTGTGCCATGGGCAGCTAGAAAGGATGAGAATGGGGCATTTTATACTTGTGGTACTGGCTATAGAATTTATCCAGTAAAGCAAATAAAAGGAAATGGCCCAGATAGAAATATAGGATATGTAGACCTTACTTTAAATGTAGATTTTACGAATGAAGGGAGATTACACCACGCAGGATACCGTGTGTCAAAATACCAATTTAGCCACACCTCTCCAGACGGAAATAACTATAGTAGTGTAGATTTAGTGTTAATGCGTTATGCAGAAATTTTCATGATGCGCGCTGAAGCAAAATTAAGAAAAGGAGATGATGCTGGAGCTTTGATTGATGTAAACACAGTAAGAACCTCTAGAACTGCTCGTGCTCCAATTCCTTCAGAGCTTATAACTATAGATTTAGATATTATGTATCGCGAACTTGGATTTGAATTTTATTGGGAAGGTTTAAGAAGAAGTAATCAAATCCGTTTTGGTCATTATGAAGATTCTTGGACAGAAAAAACAGATAGTGATGTGAACAACAGATTATTCCCAATTCCACAATCTGCAATTGATGGAGCTTCAAATACTCCAGGGTATTTAGTTCAGAATGCTGGGTATTAAAGCTTTTTAATACAAAAGATATACGACAAGAAGTAAAATGCTTCTTGTCGTTTTTTTCATTTATAACAATATATTTATTCTAATAATGGTACAATTATTTAAAAAAGCTATTTTCTTATATATTGCTTGGGTTTTTATAGGTTGTTCTTCAAAAAAAGTAGCTGTAGAAAAGCAAATAGAGGAACCGTTAAGCATTATTTTCATGATTGGAGATGGTATGGGACTTCCTCAGATATCAACAGCGTTTTATTTTGGAGAAACAACTCCAAATTTTAAACAGTTTGAAACCATTGGTTTGATGAAAACATCGAGTACAAGTCATACAATTACAGATTCGGCTGCTGGAGCAACAGCTTTTTCGACAGGTCAAAAAACATATAAAAGAGCTATTGGTGTTTCAAAAGATAGTATTTCACAACCTACAATTTTAGAAAATTTACAAGAAAAAGGATACCAAACGGGTTTGATCAGTTTAACATCTATTACACATGCAACACCTGCAGCTTTTTATGCACATGCTGTAGATCGGGATTTACAAGATGATATTGCAGGTCAATTAGTAGATGCGAATGTGGATTTTTTTGCTGGCGGAGGACTCAAACATTTTGTTCATAGAAAAGATAAAAAGGATTTGTACAAAGAACTTGAATCAAAAAATTATAAATTAGATTCTGTTCAGTTATCAAATTTCGATTTGAATAAAAAGAACGGATATTTATTATCTGAAGAAGGATTACCTTCAAAAACAAAAGGAAGAGCTAATTTTTTACAAGATGCAACAAAATTAGGGTTGGAATATTTTACTAAAAAAGGAAAACCTTTCTTTTTTATGATTGAAGGTTCTTATATTGATTGGGGTGGACATGCCATGGATGCTGAAATGTTGATACAAGAAGTTGCTGATTTTGATAAGACTTTAGGTGTTGTTTTAGCCTATGTAAAACAACATCCAAACACATTATTAGTGGTAACTGCCGATCATGAAACTGGAGGAGCAAGTATTGGGAAGTTTTATGAGGTTGATGAAGTGACAGGAAAAAAGAAAGAAAACCCAGAAAAAGTAAAAGTTTATTTTAACTACGATCAGCATAGTGGAGATTTAATTCCTGTATTTGCGAAAGGATCAGGAGAAAATGAATTTAAAGGAATTTATGAGAATAACGACATTTATCATAAAATGATGAAGGCTATCCAGTCTCATAAAAACTAGTTTAGAATGGATTATATATATAAAAGTTATCTCGTAATTTTTGTTTTATTTCTGTTTAGTTGTTCAACTAAGAAAGAAAATCAAAAAAATGTGCCAGTACAAATAGCTTTTATGGCAGATGTACACTTACAAGATATTTATGCTCATTTTTCAGATACAGATTATAAAGGAATTGAGAATCCATCTACAGGAAAATACAACACGATTCGTACAATGGATTCTCAATTACATTCCACAAGATTATTTAATGAAAACTATTTTGCCTTTTTAGCAGCATTAGATGATGTGGTTAAAAGAGGGGTTAAAATAGTGGCATTGCCAGGAGATTTTACAGATGATGGACAGCTAGTGAATGTAAAAGCACTTCGGAAAATTTTAGATAGCTATGCTAAAAAACATCAAATACAGTTTTTTATAACCACAGGAAATCATGATCCAGTAAGGCCATTTGCTCAAAATGCAGGTAAAACAGATTTTTTAGCTGAAAATGGAGGTAATCAAATAATAGTTAGTTCCTCAGATTTGATTCCAACATCTTTGAAGGGTGATCCTGCTCCTGTGATTACAGCAGATATAAAAGAATTAGGATATGAAGGAATCGCCAAAGAATTGGCAAATTTTGGATTTTTCCCAAAAGAAGAATTTCAATATTGGGAAACACCTTTTTCAAACTATACTTATGACACGTATAATTTTAAAGAAGCTTCTACCGAAGGTCAACTGAAACATAGAACTTATGAAATTGGTAAAGAAAAACTTGAAATTCCTGACGTTAGTTATTTGGTAGAACCAATAGATGGTGTTTGGTTACTAGCAATAGATGCAAATGTGTATCTACCAAAAGAAGAGTTGTCGGGGACGGCAAATAACCCGAAAAATTTTGGTGGCGCAAGTAATAATGGATACAACAGTGTACTAAAACAAAAAAAACATTTAATTAGGTGGGTAAAAAAAATAGCTACTGAAGCAAAAAAGCATCATAAAAAACTAGTAGCTTTTAGTCATTATCCGATGGTAGAATTTAATGATGGAGCTTCGAAAGAATTAAAACAACTTTTTGGAGAAGATAAAATGCAACTTAAAAGAGTGCCAGCAGAAGAAGTGGCACAAGTTTTTGCCGATGCAGGTTTAAAATTGCATTTTGGAGGTCATATGCATATAAATGATACTGGAGTTAGAACAACATTCAAAGGAAATACTATTTTTAATATTCAAACACCTTCTTTAGCTGGGTATATGCCAGCTTATAAATTGCTAACCTTCCATTCAAATGAAAAAGTAGAGGTAGAGACAGTTCCTTTAACATCTGTAGAAAATTTTAGAGAGTTATTACCATTGTATAAAATAGAACATGATTATTTAACTGCAAAGGGAAGTATAATAATCTGGAATGAAAATATTTTAGCAGCAGATTCTTATATCTCATTTACAGATTGGCATTTAAAAGAATTGATTCGATTGCGATTTTTACCTGAAGATTGGCCAATTGATTTTAGTGAACTACTTCAAGAATCAACTGGAAAAGATTTATTTTTAACCTCCAAAAATCAAGAGGATTCAAATAAAATTAAGGAGCTTTTACAATCATATAATTTAGTTTTAGAAGATTTAGAAGCATGGAATGGAAAAGACATGGTTTATGATTATTACAGAATAAAATTAGCAGATGAATTGGTGTTTAATGTAATAGGAGATAAGCGGCTTTTACAATATAAATTAGTTAGTAAAAAACTAAATATGTCTGAAGATGGTAGGCTAGTGTTATGGGCTGAAATTTTTGAAAAAAGTATGAATGGGAAACCTTCAGATAATTTCATAATAGATTTAGTAAGTGATTCTATTTATTCATTAAAAAAATAATGAATTTCAAATAGTAAAGTTTAATAATTTAATAAAGCGTTAATTTTTTAAAATGAAAGTAAATTATTATTTATTTGTTTTTTCGTTCCTTTTTTCCTTGAAAGGATATACACAGAAATTTTTAGTGAAGCCTTATTTACAAGATGCTGAGCCTAATTCTATAAAAATAATGTGGGAAACTACTATTGGAGAAGAAAGCATTGTAGAATGGGGTCTTACTCCTAAATTGGGAAAGAAAACCAAAGGAAAAACGTTTGATATTAATTTTAGTACTTCCAAAATTCATGAAGTTAAAATTGAAGGATTAAAACGATTCACTTTATATTATTATCGTGTGACTACTGGTAGAATCAAATCAGATATCTATCAATTTAAAACACCTCCTTTTGCAATTGATAACGAATCTTTTAAGATGATTGCTATGAGTGATATGCAAAAGGATCACAATAACCCCGATAAGTTTTCTGAAATTGTAAATGAAGGTATTTTAAAATATTTAAAGAACGAATTTGATGGAAATCTACCTGAAAATTTAGCCTTAGTTATGATTCCAGGTGACTTGGTAGAAAATGGAACAAAATATTTTCAATGGAAGGATCATTTTTTTAATCCTTCCGAGAAATTATTTAGTAATGTACCAGTATATTCTGTTTTAGGAAATCATGAGAATAATTCAATTTTTTACTTCAACTATTTCAGTCTTCCCGAAAATGGGACTGCTGCCTATGCTGAACATTGGTGGTTTAAAGATTATGGAAATACCAGAATAATAGGGTTGAATTCAAATGAAGGTTATCGTGATAGTAAAGAACAATATAAATGGCTGGAAAAACTATTGGAAGATACTGCAAAAAATGAAGAAATAGATTTCGTTTTTGCACAATTACATCACCCTTTCAAATCAGAATTATGGATTCCTGGTGAAACAGATTTCTCGGGTAAAGTGGTGAAAATATTAGAGGAATTCAGTACAAAAACAGGAAAACCTAGTATTCATTTTTTTGGTCATACACATGGCTACTCCAGAGGACAATCTAAAAATCATAAACATTTGTGGATCAATGTTGCTTCAGCAGGTGGAGCCATAGATAATTGGGGAGAATTTGAAGGAAGAGATTATGATGAGTTTACGGTTACTCAAGATGAATACGGCTTTGTAATGGTAGAAGTGGATGGTAGTAAAGACAATCCAAAACTTACAATAAAGAGAATTAGTAGAGGTAATGAAGAGACATTTAGAAATAACGAAGTTACCGACAGCATTACCATTTTTAAAAAAGAAAGAAAACCTTTAGAGCCTGAAACACTAGCACCAAATAATGAAACGATAGCTATTGAAGGGGCTATTTTAAAAGCCAGTCCTTTTAAAAGTAATTTTAGAAATGCTTTTCACGCAGCGTCAAATTGGCAAATAGCAGAAACAGAAGATTTTTCTAATCCAGTTTTTGATAGTTGGAAGCAACACGAAAATTGGTACTATCTGGAAAATAGGCAAAAAGATGATAATTTATCAGATGAAAAAACTAAACGCTTAAAACCAAACACTACTTATTATTGGCGAGTACGTTATAGAGATCAGAATTTAAATTGGAGTAATTGGTCAAACACAGCCTCTTTTAAAACCATAGAATAATGAATAAATACTGTTTTTTACTTCCCGAAACAGAAAATAAATTTCTTTTATTATTATAATGGGTGTAGCGTATTAAGGTATAGGAGAGGTGTAAGATTTTTTTTAATTGACTTTATTAAGAAAAGAAGTTAATAAATAAAACTCTTAGCAAGTATACCATAATATATTACACTTGATTTTAGCACATAATTGATTATTTTCATTAGTGAAATTATGCATTATAATTATTTTATTTAAATTAATGTTGAAATCTACAATTTCAATATCAACAGTATATATGTAATGAACAAATCTTTTTTTTACATATAAATTGTTTTCGAATCATATTTGAATATTTTAAATATGATTCATTTACCATAAGCATGTAATCATTTATATCATATTGACTTTATATAATTTACGATACATATTTTTATTATAAAATTACCAAGTGAAGTTTAATATATAATTTTAAAAACACTTGGTAATTATTTATATTTAATTTCTTTTTCCTCCTGTTTGAAATGCTCTTGAAATATTAAAACCAAAATGTATCCCTCCATCAAAAAAATTATTAGTTGTTTCTGTAATAAAATCTTTCTCAATCATGGTTATTGAATTAGATAAAATAAGTTGAAACACATGACCGCCTGTTTCAATATCTACCCCTATTGCAATTGAGTTTCTTGTATCCAATGATTTTAAAGGATTTACTGTATAAAAATATTCGCTGTTTAATGTTACACGATTACTTAGTTTAATTCGGCTACCAAATCCTAACGCAAAAATATCATGTGGATCATTATTTATTCGAACAGAATTGTTATGTATGTAAGTTGGCGTAATTTGTAAAGATAGTATTCGATTAATTTTACTAGCAATTAATGCTTGTGTGGTATAAGACAATTTTTGATTAAAGCTAGGTTTATTTTCTGGGTCATAATCTTTTAGAGTTTTATAGATTGTGCTTCCAAAAAACGATATTCCGAGAGGAAAGGAATTTTTACCCTTACTTTGTTTGATTAATTTATACTTAATAAACCCATCATAGGTTTTATTAAAAGAACTTCTACCTAATCCTAACATAATATCATCAGTCATAGCGTATTCAAATGCAAAACGGATATTAGATTGATCTAATCCAAATAATTCATCAATACCTAGATCGATGCTGCCAAATCGATGTGATATAAGAAATTCTAATGTTCCTTTTTTTCTATTTTCAATTGAATGACCATTTAATATTCTTGTTCCTTTAAAAGTAGCTGTAACATATTCTTTTTGATTGGGTGTTTCACTTTCTAATATGTCTAAAAGATTTTGAGAAAAAGTATTATTAAGAGAAAAGAATAGAACAATTATTGAAATTTTTTTCATAATTAATTGTATTTTTTATGATTTAATAAGAAAGATACTTCTATAGTTTTTGCTATATTATTTTTAACTACCGAAGGTATTTTAATATCATAGTCAGAGACTACTATAGGAAATTTACCTTTAAGAGAAATGTCATTTTTATTTATTTCGATATCTGCTTCAATTTCAATTTTATTACTAATACCATGTATTGTCATATCTCCTTCTATTAAAACACTGTTTTTATTTTCTAAATTATTTATGTTTAGTATTTTACCTGTAAATGTTGCTTTAGGAAATTTATCTGATTCAATATAGTTTTCATTAAAATGTTCTTGCATAAGTGATTTTTCAAACATAAAAGACTTCATTAATATTGAAATAGCAATATTTCCATTTTCTTTATCTATAATACTTAATACTTGACTATTGATTGCTTCTATATCTTCAACAGGAGAGTGTGAAAAGAAAGAAATTGTACCATGTTTTGTTATATACCTCTCTTGTGCATTAAAATTGTTGGTTATAAGAAAGCAGATTAATATTGTAAATAAATTTTTCATTTTTTAAATTTTTACAAGGACACATCTAATCAAAATAATATCCATTAAATATCCTGTGCAGATACCTTTAACAATAATATTTTGACCTTCCTTTAGTTTCTTTAATTTATTGTTTTCCTCTGATGTAAGATGACAAATAACAGTACTTATTGCAGATTTATCATCATTCTTTAAAGTTATGATGATGCGGTTATCATTTGTAGCTTCCAATTTAGATACCTTACCGCTAATTTGTACGATTTGATCTAAGTATTTTGTGTTGGCTTTATTCTCATTCTCTTGATACTCTTTTAATATCTGTTGAGAATTTATAACTATTTTAGGTGTAGCTTTAGCAACATTTATATGCGGTTTATTATACTCTTTATATATAAAGAGAGATGTTACTATAATAATTGATAAAACTAAAAAAATTAAGATCTTTTTTTTACTCATTTTACTAATTATTTAGCGCTCCACTTTCTACCCAACACTTTATAAAATTAATTTCATCATTACTTAAAACGTCTCCAATAGGCATTGTTCTGTTTACAACTTGTTCTTTCACTATACCAGAATTTGCACTTACTCCCTGGTAGGTTCTTAAATCTGGAAATTGATTTCCATTATGGCAGCGAACGCAATTATTATCTATTATTGGCTTAATTATATTTGCAAATGATGTATCAGGGTTACATTCATCTTGATCAATAATTTCGGGTTCTTCATCTTGTTGCACATGATTTTCACAAGAATAAAAGGCAACACAGAATATGATTAACATCAATGTTTTTTTCATTTTTTCATTTTTCATTTTTATAAAATTTACATGTTAAAAGGATTTTTTTTACCATTCCTTTTAAAAATTAAACAGAAACTATATAATAAACCAATCCTTATTCATTCTAAGGAGAAATAGAAAGTATAGTAAAACATAATCTTTATTTATATAGTTTTTTTTTAAAATATCAATAACTTATAGCTTTCCGTTTTCTATCTCTCCTTTAACTAATTTGGCGATAATAAGTAAAACTTGTTATGTACCTGTTTACTTAATTAAGGAGCTATATCTATATTTATATTTGCAATTGGCCAAACAGCTGGAGCTGGGAAACTAACTCCTTTATTATCTCCTCTTTCAGTGTCTTGTCCAAAATAATATAAAGGCCATCCTTTATAAGTTAATTGAGTTCTTCCAAATACATCGATTGTTCCAAAATCATCACCATTTAAGATACTTGGTATTTTGTCTAATGTAATCTCTGCTATTGGCCATACACTATTATTTGAAAAGTCTGATGTCGTAAAAGTATTTGTGTTATTTGTGTCATTTATAAAAGAATAAAGTGTTCTACCTTCAATATCTACAATATAACTGGTCTCTTCATCTCCTACAGTGTAATTACTTGTATAGTTGTTTCCATCATGCCCTTTTAATTGTGCTTTTACATACATTAATGAATAATCTGGTTTTGCTGTAAACCAGATATTATTTACATTTTCTCCATTTATATCACCAGCAATATTATCATTATCAAAATAATACAAAGGCCACCCTTTATAAGTAGTTTGTTTTACTCCATCTGTACGTGTAATTGTTTTAAAATCATTAGCGTTTAAACCATTATCGGCCACTAGATTTTCAGAATAGAATACAGGCCAGAGATCAATACACCCTCCTAAACATTCTGAGGTGTCTTTAGTATCTTTTGAATAGAAATAAAGAGTTTTTCCTTCTGAATCAGTCAAAATACTTCCTAAAGTAGAATTGGTAGTCAATTTAACTGTTGCTACATCAGCAGGAGGAGACGGTATAGGATCATTATTATCGTCATTACTACAACTTTGTAGTATCATCATAAATACCATAAATAAGTAGGCTGTTTTTTTGATTGTCTTTTTCATTATTTAAATTATTTAGTTATTTTTTAATGTCCATCAAATTAAGGTGTTATATTCTGTTTTGTTGTTGAAAATGTTTGCCAAAGGGAAAAAATTGGTAATGAAAAGGAAAAAAAAGGATTGAATAAAATGAAGAGATATTTAAATAATCATTCTTTTACCTGTTATATTATATAACGATTAACTAAATTTGGGATAGAAATATTTTTTGAATAAAATTTGTTAGCCCCCGATGAAAAAAGACAAGCTTTATTTCTTCACTTTTCTATCCTTACTATTTATAGTTTATGCGATAGGATATTTTAATATGAACTATTTTGTAGATATTAGTACAGAGCAATTTCTTAAAATTCAAATAGAATCAAGTAAAAGAGAAGCTAAAGAAATTTCAAGTATGATTTCTTCTCAAATATCTAGTAATATAAATGAAAAAGAAGTTATAAAAAATATTCAAAAAAGTATAGAAAACACAGATAATGAAACTGGTTTTATATGTATGTATGATTGGTCTGGAAAAGAAATTTGTCATCCTAATATTGATAGGGTTGGAAAATACTCTCTTCCTGAAGAATCATTTATATCTACAATAGATGACAATACCAATTCTAAAGACTTTTATCATTATTTGAAAAACAAAAAAGAAGGTGGCGGAATTAGAACATTTAAAGAACAAAACAGATCCTCTGAAATTATATATGTATTTCCTGTTAAAAACACCGATTGGATTATAGCTGCACACGCAAATACACAAAAGATTAAAAAGCAAATTAACAACCTAAAGAAAAATTTTATTACTGTATATGTAATAACAGGGACATTAATTGTATTACTCTCTTTACTAATGGTACGATTAATTGGAAGTAGGTATGAAAAAAAACTAGAGCTAAAGAATGAAAAACTTTCTAATGAAGTTTTAAATCTTTCAAAATTAAATCACGATTTAATAAAATATAAAAGTAAAGTTAAAACTAACGAAATTCAAGATAAAATTATTGAAAAGAGAAATAATAAACAACGGATTCTAACATATTCAAAGAATGAACTTGTCCCTCTTTTAATAGAACAGATAGCTTATATATACACGAAAAACACTATAACTTATATTGTTTGTTTAGACGGTAAGAAATCAAACACTAATAGTAGTCTTGATGAAATTTATTCTAGTTTAGATGAAACATTTTTTTTTAGGGCCAATAGACAATATATTCTATCAATAAATGCTATAGATAAAATTTTGAGATACGGAAATAATCAGTTAAAAATAGAAGTTTTACCTGAAGACCCAATAGATATTATTATCAGTAAGAATAAAGCTTCAGAATTTAAAGTTTGGTTAAATAACTAAGTAATATTTTTAAATGATTTTATAAAGCAATTGTTATAATAAAATAGATATAATGATTACTTCCCGATGCAATATTTAACTATCCTTATGTCTATTGACGTTAAGGCATTTGGGCAACAAATAGGGTGCAAAAAATACATAAAAAGAATAAATAAAGAGTAAACATCAATAAATTGAGCTACTAATATAGCACAAAAAAAACCGCTCGATTAGAGCGGTTTCCAAATAAAAACACCAAGCATTAATTAGCTGTACCAGAGCCTAAATAAATACTGTTTGATACTTGACTACCATCAGCAGTAATAAACGCCATAAATAACTCTACCGTATCTCCTGCATAAGTTGTTGGGATTGAAACAATTTGAGAACCTACTGTTCTGTCTGCTCCATCAAGTAAAGAAATAGATTCCTTTTTTGAGGGATTGTAAACCAACAACATCGCTTTATCAGTTGCATTTGCGTTACCTTCGGCAGAGTTATCATCCCACCCAAAAGTTACTTCTCCAGCAGTTGCTAAATCAGTCGTCGGGTTTAACGCACCAGATAAACCTCCGCGACTTACTAAAGCGTTTGGATAGTCAACAACAAAGTTAGGTTCTGTACCTGTAATCGCATTATTCAACACATACGACATTGCAGCATTAAATTCTGTTTTCTTAACTGCTAATCCTTTATACCCTAACTTAATAAAAGGCTTTACAGCCTGTAAAAATTCTAAAGTGGCAGTAAACTTTGTTCTTTGGTTTACTTGACCAACAGTTCTTGGATTGGCTACACTTGAGGGTTTAATTCTAATGTAATCAATTCCTTTCCAGCTTCCACCGATAACGTTTCCAACCTTACCTGAAAGCCCTCCTAAAATACCTTGGGAAATTTTACCCATAACATAAATAATTTAAATGAAACTTATTTTTCTTCGGACTTGGTACGGACTTAACACGAAGTTGTACCTTCCGACTGAATATATGGCAAGTTTTATGCTATTCGTTAGATATGGATTTTGTTGCTTTAGATTGCTTCTTTTTGCATTTTAGAAAATAAACTTTGAATGTATGATACTTTCAAATCTGCCATTTTTGAAATGACTTTTTGAAGTTCGGCTTCTTTTTTACTAATCGCTGACACTATATTAATATGCTTTTGCAATTGAAATTCATTATTTATTAATGATATAAAACTATTTTTTAGAGTATTTCTGCAATCATCTATTGAAATAAACGGAATAACACTTCCTTTTAAATGGTAAGCGTAAAAACCGCCTATTTGTAACATCATAGATAAGTTAAAAAGTGTGTGTTTTACCTCTTCTGTTGTAGTAGTGACAACGAAACAGTTAGCACAGGATTTTAAGAGTGGTTTTCCGCTGTTTAGCCCTTTGTTTAGTATAAAAAAATGAGGGTTTGAGTAAGCTTTTCCGACTTGGTGTGTTTTTAGTTCAAAAGTTGACATAGCTATCCAATTTAAAATTGCTTCGCTACGCTTCGCGCCATTATTTTTTTTTGAAAAGAAAAAAGATAGCCATAGTTGTTGTGGCGTGGGTAAGGCTGTCAAGGTTTTTGGATAAAAGTTTTTTTATTGAATGACTAAATCAAAAAAAAAGGTATTGAAAAAAGTTTTATTCAAAACCCGTAGGGCTTGACCTTTATAGCCTTGTGCGGTTGGCAGAGGTAGCCACATATATTTGCCATCTTTTTTTATTTTAATATTTCAAATTGGTTTAAACTTGATTGAAATTGCCTTTAACTTTTCTGGGGAATTAACACTTAAAAAAATAGGTTGCATTTTGTTATTAAGTGTTGGATGAAGCGTTTGTATGGGTAGCGTTTTAAATAGTTGTTTGATAAAACAGCATTTAAACAAGCTACTTATACAGGACTTTTAGACAATAGCTAATTGCTTTTTTTGAGGCACGAGAAAAAGCAATATGCTATGGGGTATTACTACACTTTATAAACCTATTTTTTTATAACCGCTGACTTGGGTGGTGGGGAAAAGTGGACTTTTATATTTGTTAACGAAATGAAACAAACAAAGACTTGAGGTAAGGAATACTTGGACTTAACGATGGTTTTGTGCAGCTTGAATGAGGTAACGAATATTATTATCAATTAACGGAAACCTTAAAATGTTCAAATGTTTAATGTTAGTTCAAAATGTGGTTTAATGTACGGAAGTGCGCGTTGGAATAGCGGATATTTTACATAATACCAGTTATAGCTACAAAATGCATTAATACTGCGATAGCAAACCTTTGAAAAGTGCCGTTTGCTACTATAACTTGTATTATGTAACATAGCTTGGGTGAGTTTAGGGTTTTATGATAAAATAATAACAGAATAGCTTTTTGCAGTTTGGTTTGATTTTATGAAAACCAAAGCTGTAATATGCTATTACCTTAAAGACGAAAAAAACGCTAAACTTGTTTGGTGAGCGGAACAACACAAAAGACAGAGGATTTTGAGCTTTCGACAGGCTCAAGCCAAGGCAAGCGAAAAAACTGGGTTTTGGGTTGTGGGGAATAAAAAAGAGCCTTCCGAAAAAGACTCTTTCATTATTGACCTAATGGTCGTGATTTGAATGGTCATCACTTTTTTCTTCACCAGATTGATTCATCATCATTTCGTGGTCGTATTTACAACAACCTGGTAAACCATCATATGCTTCTTCATCACCTGCTACTTTTTCGGTATCATATCCTGAAGCTGCGATTGCTTTATGGATTGCCATTGCATCGGTTTTTGTATCATCAAAAGACACATCAATCTTCTTTTTATCGACATCCCAATTAGCACTTGCAACACCTTCAACACCGTTAGCTGCTTTTTCGATAGTGTTTTTACACATTCCGCAATTTCCTCTTACACCAAAAGACAGGTCTGTCATTGCCATATCTTTTGACATTTCAGTAGTTGTGGTTTCTGTTTCTTTTTTGGTTTCGTTTTTACAACTTGTTAAACCTAATGCTGCAATTACAGCTACACTTAAAATTACTTTTTTACTCACGTCGATTACATTTTTGTTTTTGTGTTCGTGATTTTTCTTTGAAAAATTCATTGTTTAAAATTTAATTGTTATTACTTGATTTATTATTCTATTACTTGTTTTACTTCACCACAGGTTAGCATTGCTTCGCCAAAATATGGATTGATTACTTTTTCTTCTTTGCTTAACCAATAAGCACCATTATTGTTATCTGCCATTGGACAAAATTCTACATAGACCTTTTCATTGATACCAAATAGTTGTACAGCATTGATTAGATGTGATGATAAATGTTTAAAATGGTCTCTTTGTGATTTTATATCGGACGTTTCAGAAATTGAAGTTGCAGAAGATTTTATTTCGCCTTCTAATGACATCCAATGGTTATGCGCCTTATTATCTGACAACAATTTCATATCTACTTTGTTCAATTTATTTAATAAAGTTGTTGCGTTTGCTGAAGTACTTATTGAATCTTCTTTTACTAAAGCATCTTTTAAATTGATATACGCATTGTAAACACTATTTAACTGCTCTTGAAATTTCTCTGATACTTCCAAACGCTCATTCATATTAGTGTGGTCACTTTCTTTGTTAGATGCATTGTTATCCATACCTAAATGACCTTCGTGTCCAGTCATTACTTTACCACCATCTTTATTCATCATAGACTTTTTGCCTTGTAATTGTGCTGCTGCATCAACCGTAAATGTTCCGTTAGTCACTATTTCATTTCCAACAAATAAACCTTCTACAACTTCATATTCATTACCAATTTGATTGCCTAATTTAATTTCACGCATTTCAAAAATAGGTTGGTCTGGATTTGTTTTAAGGTACACCACAGAACGTTCACCTGTCCATAATACAGAAGATGCAGGAATTGATAATACTTCATCATTTTTAGCTGTACTGCCTTCAATATTTGCGGTTACAAACATTCCTGGTTTAAATACATCGTCCTTATTGCTTAAAACAACACGTAAGGTTACAGTTCTTGTTTTCGTGTTTAAAACTGGGTCAATGAAATCTACTTTACCTTTAAACTCTTTATTAGGATAAGCATTGGTTGTTATCATCACTTCCTGTCCTTTTTTAAAGCGGTCAATCTGATTTTCATACACATCAAAGTTTCCCCAAACTGTGTTGAGATTGGCAATTTTTAATAAGGGTTGTCCTTGTTTGATGTAATCGCCTTGCTCTACCAATTTTTCTGTAACAGTACCCGAAACGGTTGCATAAACAGGAAAGTTTTCTTTTACTTTTCCTGTTTCTTCAATCTGGTTGATTTGATTTTCAGAGAGTTTCCATAATTTCAATTTATTACGGACTGCTTTGTATAAAGCAGGTTGAGATTCTTTTAAAGAAGCTGCTGTGATTAATTCTTGTTGTGCTGCATAGAGTTCTGGCGAATAAATGGTTGCCAATAATTGACCTTTACGAACTTCTTCGCCTGTAAAACTCACATTCAAACGTTCAATTCTTCCAGCGAAATAACTTACCTGTACTGCATTGGCTTCTTCGTTTTCAGCAATTTTACCAGATAACTTTATGGTGTTGCCTTCAACATTTCCCTTGCCTACAACAGTTGTTTGAATATTGGCTAATGCCATCGCATTTTCTGTTAGTTTAAATTGGTCTGCCATTAAGCCATCACTTCCGCTTTCCGCAGGAATTAAATCCATACCACAAATAGGACAATCGCCTGGTTCTGGTTGCATAATTTGTGGATGCATAGAACACGTCCACATTTGATTGGTTGCTGCAACCGCATCGTGATTATGGTCTATTTCTTCATTTGATGAGCCACCAAAAAGCAACCAACCCAATAACACACCTACTACGAGTATGCCAATATATATGACTATTTTATTATTTTTCATTCTCTAATCGTTTTATCATTGCTTTCATTTCTTCTATTTCTTTACGTTGTGCTTTTATAATGTCTTCTGCTAATTTTTTAACTTCTGGGTCTTGAATATCTGCTCTCTCACTTGTTAAAATAGCGATAGAATGATGTGGTATCATTGCTTTCATCCAAAGGACATCACCAATAATGGGTGCTTGTGTTCTTACCAACCCTAATGCACCAACAAACAGAATGAAACTACTTGCGAGTATTGCGATATTCTTCTTTTTATCATTATACATTTTTCGCATAAAAAACCACATTATTACTGCCATTGTTGAAATCCCTAAACACGTCATATAGAATCGTGTTAGACTAAACCATACGTGGTCTATGGAATAGGTGTTTAAATACATCGTTATGTACATTGCTACAAATGAGCAAGCCAACATTATAAAGAAGGTTTTGTAATTTCCTTTGTTTGAGTGTTCTTTTGAATTTTCCATATTTTTTGATTTTATAGTTAAACTTTTTACTTACTTAATTTTAATATCCTGAATGCACCTTGTATCACCAATCCAAATACAATGATTCCTATAATTAAATCTGGAATACCAGAATGCAGCCAATTGACTAAAACGCCTGCTGTAATTACGCCAAGATTTATTATAATATCGTTAGAGGTAAAAATCATACTGGCACGCATATGTGCTTCTTGACTTTTAGATTTTTGTAAGAGGTACAAGCAAATGCCATTTGCAATCAAAGCAAATACTGAAACTATAATCATTGTTGAAAATACAGGTAAAGCTTCATAGCCTAAAAATCTACGTATTACCTCAACGATTCCGATAATTGCAAGTGTTATCTGAAAATAGCCTGCATATTTTGCAATCCGTTTCTTTTTTAAAACTGTACCACCAACCGCTATTAAACTCAATCCGTAAACAAATGAATCTGCCAACATATCTAAACTATCAGCAACTAATCCCATTGATTTTGAAATAAGTCCTGTACTCATTTCGATAATAAAAAATGCAAAATTGATGATTAGAACTGTCCACAACAGTTTGGATTGACTCCTTGTAGATTCAGTAATAATTGTGTCTGTATCTTCTGAACTGATTAAACTTTCATTTAATTTTAATTCATTTAAGGCATTACCAATTTCATTTACATTTGAATTATGATATAGTGTTAAGATTCTTTCTTCTAAATTAAAATCAAGTTGTTTGATACCATCTATATCAGATAGCTTCATCTTAATTAGATTTTCTTCAGAAGGACAATCCATTTTTGATATTTTGAAAACTGTTTTCTGCATATAATTAAATGTTTTTTGTTCTTAATCGTAATGCGTTACCTATTACCGAAACCGAGCTAAAACTCATTGCTAAAGCTGCTATCATTGGCGAGAGTAGTATTCCGAAGAATGGAAACAACACACCTGCTGCAATAGGTACACCTAAAGTGTTGTAGATAAGTGCAAAAAATAGGTTTTGCTTAATGTTCTTCATTACAGCATTACTCAAATTTTTTGCTTTTACAATACCGTGTAAATCGCCTTTTACTAAAGTTATCATAGCACTTTCTATCGCTACATCTGTTCCTGTTCCCATTGCAATACCTACATCACTTTTTGCCAATGCTGGTGCATCATTAATACCATCACCTGCCATAGCAACCACTTTCCCTTTTTCTTGCAGTTTCTCTACTTCTTTGAGTTTATCTTCTGGTAGCATACTGGCTTTAAAATCTGCGAGATTAAGTTCTGATGCTACTGCTTTTGCAGTATCGTGATTATCGCCTGTAAGCATTATAACATCAATGCCTTTATCTTGAAGTGCTTTAATCGCTTTGGCACTTGTTTCTTTTATTTTATCTCCTATAACTACATATCCTACAACGGTTTCATCTATTGACAAATAAGAAACTGTTTTACCCTGTTTTTGATAAGATTTTGCTTCGTCTTTCATTTTAGAAGTAATATCTGCTTTGGCATATTCCATCATTTTAGGATTTCCTAATGCTACTTTTTTATCTTTTATTATAGCTTCAACACCTTTTCCTGTGACAGCACTAAAGTTTTCAGATTTTATTATTTCAGCTTTATGTTCCTTTCCATATTTAACTGTCGCTTCTGCCAAAGGATGTTCACTATTGGTATTTAATGAAACGATGTATTGAAGTAGCTCATTTTTGTTTAAAGCATCATTAAAAGCTCCAACGGTTTCAACTGTTGGTTTTCCTTCGGTAATTGTTCCTGTCTTGTCAACGATAAGCGTATTTACCTTATCCATTTTTTCAAGAGCTTCAGCATTTTTAATCAATACACCATTTTGAGCACCTTTACCCACACCAACCATTACAGACATTGGTGTTGCTAAACCTAAAGCACAAGGACAAGCAATGATTAGTACTGCAATTGCATTGACCAACGCATAGACGTATGCAGGTTCTGGACCCCAAATTGACCATATAATAAAAGTGAGTACCGAAATGATAACTACAACTGGCACGAAATAACCCGAAACTTTATCAGCTAAATTTTGAATAGGTGCACGACTTCTACTGGCATCATTAACCATATGAATGATTTGCGATAATAGCGTATCACTTCCTACCTTTTCGGCTTTCATTAAAAAGGATTGATTCCCATTAATTGTTCCGCTACTTACTTTATCATTTTCAGCCTTGTTTACTGGAATAGGTTCTCCTGTAATCATTGATTCGTCAATACTTGTATTGCCTTCCGTAATGACACCATCTACAGGAATTTTATCACCCGGTTTTACTTTTAAAATATCATTAAGTTCTATCTCGTCAATACTGACCTCAACTTCTTCACCATCTACTATTTTAATGGCTTTATTAGGTGCTAATTTCAACAGTTCTTTTACTGCCGAATTGGTTTTACTATGTGCACGAGCTTCTAACAATTGACCTAAAAGCACTAACGTTAAAATCACAGTTGCTGCTTCAAAATAGACGTGAACTTCACCTGATTCTGTTTTAAATTGACTTGGAAATACGTCTGGAAAGAACATACCAAAAACACTAAACGACCACGCCACACCTGCACCAATCCCAATAAGTGTAAACATATTGAGATTCCAAGTCTTAATGCTTTTATAGGCACGTTCAAAGAACATCCAAGTGGCATAAAACACTACTGGAATTGATAATGCAAACTGAATCCAGTTCCAATATTTCTGTTCCATTATATCGTACAACGGATTGTTATTGAGCATTTCGCTCATAGCCATTAAGAAAATGGGCAAGGTAAATGCTGTGGCAATCCAAAATTTCTTTAATAGCTTTTTATACGTTTTTTCTTCTGCTGAACTATCTGCTTTCATTGGCACTAAATCCATCCCACAAATAGGACACGAACCTGCTTCTTCTTTTACAATTTCTGGATGCATCGGACACGTCCATTGTTCCTTTGAAGTTGCTGATAGATTTTGTTCTTCCACCAAATCCATTCCGCAAACAGGACAATCACCTGGTTTGTTATAGATTTTATCGCCTTCGCAATGCATAGGACAATAAAATATGCCTGTACCTTTAGGTTGCTTTTCCTTTTTAGCTTCTGAATGCTGATGGTGTTCACCTTGTTTATGAATGCTATATGTACCACCATCCTTTTTTAAGGCTTCTTGAAATGTTTCTATGGGAATATGTGATTCCATTTCTATGTTAGCTTCTGCCTTATCTAAATCGACTGTTGCTTTTGAAACACCTCCTACTTTAGAGAGCGTTTCCTCAACGTGACTGCGACAACCGTTGCAGGTCATTCCGTGTATGTAATATGTGTGTGTCATTGTTTTACTGAATTAAATAATTAATGATTGTACTTTGCACATAGTAGGTCTTCACAGATTCTATTTGGTTCATTTGAAACTTTAGCTGCAACTCTTGAATATCCAAAACATCATTAAAATCAATCGTTCCTGTTTCATAGCTTTTGATTAAAATGTCTTCTGCATCTTTGGCTTGCTGTAGGTTTTTGGTTTGGGTAGCATAACTTATTCTTGCAGAAATGCGTTCGTTATTCGCTTTGTCTAAAAGCGTTTCCAATGCATTTAAACGTTCCTGTTTTTGAGCAGTAATTTCCTGCTGTTGCAAATCATTTTGTTTGGTTTGGGATTTATATTTCTTATTGAAAATTGGGATAGATACCGAAACCATTGGCATTACAATATCCTTTCCGTTATCGCTGAAATCCATATTTGGTCTTTCAGCAACATTGATATAATCTAATCCAAAACCAATCATTGGACTGCTTTCTTTTTGATTCAATAATTCTGATTGCTCTATGGATTGATAGAGTTTATCAAATTTTAGTAATTCAGGATGTAATACTAATTTTTCAAAAGTAATATCAAAGTCTTCTGAAGGTATCATTAAACTATCTACCACATTCACGGTAACATCATTATCTCTATTCAATAGATTATTGAAGTTAGTTTGTTCTGCTAAAAACTGTTGTTGCAATACATCTTTTAATTGTTGCATTTCGTTCTGACGCATTTGCAATCGCAACACATCTACTGCGGATGCTTTACCAACCTCTACAGAAGTTAATGCCAACGTTTCATAAGTTTCTAATAGTTTGATGTTTTCAGTTAAAACCTCTTGCTTTGCTTTGTTAGCGTATAGATTATAATAGGATTGTGATACCGAAGCCATTAGTTTTCGCTTTGCGATGACAATGTCTTCGTATTTAGCATCTGCCAATGAACTCACGTAATTTTCTCTCGAAGTAATAGTCCCAAACCACGGTAACATTTGTTTAGCAGATACTTTAAAGCGTTGTGCACCTGTTCGTGTTTCTGGCTCACTCACAAAATAACCAACACCAAATTCGGTATTAGGAATGGTGTTGACCTCGTTTACCTTTTCGGAAGCTCTTTTGTATTGTAACTCAAACTTTTGAATTTCTGGATTGTTTGTTAAGGCTTCATCGATAAGTATTTCTAATTGTTGAGCATTCGCAAAAAGACTCAAGAAACAAGAGCCAAGAGCCAAGACGATTTTTATTTGTATTGATTTATATTTCATTTTGATGTTCTTTTAAGTTGAACTTCTGCTTTCCAGCTATACAATACTGGTACAACAAACAAAGTGATTAAGGCTATAAGCATTCCACCAAAACTTGGTATTGCCATAGGTATCATAATATCACTACCTCTTCCTGTAGATGTTAATACTGGTAATAATGCTAAAATGGTCGTAGCTGTAGTCATTAAACAAGGTCTGATACGTTTTTCTCCTGCTTCTACAACAGATGCTCTTACTTCCTTTTTATTATCCGGTGTATTTCTACCGAATGTTTGAGTTAAATAGGTTGCCATAACTACACCATCATCGGTTGCAATTCCGAATAGTGCAATAAACCCTACCCAGACTGCAACACTTAAATTAATTGGGTGTATTTGGAATAAATCACGTAGATTTTCGCCAAAGAAATTAAAGTTTAAAAACCATCCTTGACCATACAACCAAATCATAATAAAACCACCTGCAAATGCTACTGCAATACCTGTAAATACCATTAATGACGTACCTACAGAACGGAATTGGAAATACAGAATTAAGAAAATAATTGCTAATGCTAAAGGCACAACAACCGACAAGGTTTTTTCGGCTCGCAACTGATTTTCGTATGTTCCTGTAAATTGGTAGTTAATACCTTTTGGAACTACTAATTCGCCACTATCTATCTTTTGCTGAATTAGAGCTTGTGCGCTTTCAACTACATTGACTTCGGCAAAACCATCTAGTTTATCGAACAATACATAGCCAACTAAAAAGGTATCTTCACTTTTAATGACCTGTGGACCTTGTTCGTAACTTATAGTTGCCAATTCGCTTAAAGGCACAGGACTTCCTTTTTCAACTGGCACATAAATCTGTTGTAAGTCTGTTGGGTTTGCTCGTAATTCTCTTGGGTATCGTACTCGTACACCATATCGCTCTCGACCTTCTACCGTTTGGGTTAAGACCATACCACCAACTGCTACTTTTAATACATCTTGAACATCTTGTATCGAAATGCCATAACGTGCAATTTTCTCTCTATCAATATCAATTAACAAATAGGGTTTACCAACAATACGGTCTGCAAAAACAGCTTCTTTTTTAACACCTTCAGCTTCCTTGATGATGTTTTCTAATTGCACACCAAACGCTTCAATCTGCTTTAAGTCTTGACCTTTTACTTTAATTCCCATAGGTGCTCTCATTCCTGTTTGAAGCATTACCAATCGGGTTTCAATAGGTTGTAGCTTTGGTGCAGAGGTTACGCCTGGCAATTTGGTAACTTTTACAATTTCATTCCAAATATCGTCCGGTGACTGTATTTCTGGTCGCCAATTACGGTAGAACTCGCCATTATTGTCTGGAATGAGTTGTTCTTTTGCTTTAAGAGATTGCCACGCTTCACGCTGTTCCGCTCGCAATGACATTCCGTTTTTTAACACATATTCACCATCATCATTGACTTTATAGCGTTGGCGTACTCCGTTTTCATTCAGCATATATTCTGGTTTATACTGAATGATATTTTCATACATCGACAAAGGTGCTGGGTCTAAAGCTGATTCTGTTCTTCCTGCCTTACCTACTACGGTTTCAATCTCTGGAATACTGGCTACTGCCATATCCAATTGCTGTAAAACACGTTTGTTTTCTTCTACGCCAGAATGAGGCATCGAAGTTGGCATTAGTAAAAATGAGCCTTCATTTAATGAGGGCATAAACTCTTTACCTGTGTTTTTCATAATGAAAAAACCTGCAATCACAATTGCTGTTGGGACAGACAAAAAGAGTAACTTATTATCTAAACACCACCTTAAAATGCGTGTGTAATATTTGATGAATAATGAGAAAACACCTAATAAACCAAAGCAAATAACACTCACAAAAATGAGATTCCAAAAAATGCTTTTATCAACGCCTAATGGTCTCCAATATTCGGCTAACAAGAATACAATAGCTGATACCGAAATAATGATATTGATAAGATTAGCTTGCTTGTCTGTTATCTTACTTTGAAGATTGAGAAATGCTGTAATCCCAAACGCAATTAAAATTAATCCTAACCAATATCCATAGACTATGGCTACGATTCCCAATGCTATTAAAACACCATTTAAAACATATTTAAAAGTGTTTTTGATGTTTTTCTTTCTGAATAAAAATGCAGCAAACGGTGGAATTAAAAACAACGCTACTATTATAGAAGCTGTTAATGCAAAAGTCTTTGTGAAGGCTAATGGTCTGAATAGTTTTCCTTCCGCTCCAATCATTGTAAATACAGGAATGAAACTGATAATAGTTGTCATAACTGCGGTTACGATTGCACCAGACACTTCAGCTGTTGCGTTATAGACTACTGTGTTTATGGGTAACTTTTTATGAGATTCCTCGTCGCTCGTTCCTTGCTCTGTCGGAATGACATTTTCGTTTTCATCCAAATGCCTTATAATGTTTTCTGATAGTATGACACCTACGTCGACCATTGTACCAATAGCAATAGCAATACCAGATAATGCCACAATATTAGCATCAACACCAAAGAGTTTCATCGCAATAAACACCATTAAAACCGCTACTGGTAAAAGTCCAGAAATTAGTATGGAAGCTCGAAGATTAAATACCATAATGATAATTACCAGGATGGTAATTAAGATTTCTAAAGTCAATGCTTCATTGAGTGTACCTAAAGTTTCTTGTATCAGTTCTGTTCTGTCATAAAAAGGCACTATGGTAACTTGTGATGTTCTACCATCCGCCAAAACTTTTGAAGGTAATCCTGCACTTAATTCATTAATTTTTTCCTTTACGTTATTAATGACTTCCATTGGGTTTGCTCCATAACGAGCCACCACAACAGCACCAACAACTTCAGCACCTTCTTTATCCAATAAACCTCGTCTTGTTGCTGGACCTAATGAAACTTTTCCAATGTCTTTAATTTTTATTGAAGTGAAATTTTCAGAATCAACTACAGCATTTTCAATATCTGCAATGGATTTTACATACCCCAAACCACGAACTAAATATTCAGCTTGGTTAATTTCCAAGGTTTGTGCGCCAATATCCTTATTACTTTCTTTTACAGCTTTAACAATATGATGTAACCCAATGTTATATTGACGCATTAGTTCTGGGTTTACATCCACTTGGTACTCTTGAACATAACCACCAATTGATGCAACTTCAGAAACACCGCTTGCAGAGGACAAGGCATATTTAACATAGTAATCTTGAATACTACGTAATTCGTGTAAATCCCAACCACCTGTTACATTACCGTTCTCATCACGACCTTCAAGTGTGTACCAAAATATTTGTCCTAATCCTGTGGCATCTGGACCTAACGCTGGATTAACACCTTCGGGTAATAAACCACTTGGTAAGGAATTAAGTTTTTCGAGAATACGACTTCTGCTCCAGTAAAATTCTATATCCTCTTCAAAAATGATATAGATGCTTGAAAACCCAAACATAGAGGAACTACGAATGGTTTTCACTCCAGGAATACCCAATAATGATGTGGTTAATGGATAGGTTATTTGGTCTTCTATATCTTGTGGGGAACGACCATCCCACTTGGTAAATACGATTTGTTGATTTTCACCTATATCGGGAATAGCATCTACTGCTACAGGGTTACTTGGCAAAAATCCTGTATCCCAATTAAAAGGTGCATTAACAGTTCCCCATCCAATAAAAAGGACAAGTAGTAAAACTGCAACGAGTTTGTTTTCTATTAAAAATTTGATGCTTTTATTTAGCATATGATTGATTTTAAACAATTAGACAATAGTGTTGTAAAAACACCGAATACAGTAAATTATCCTTACGACATTGCAGTCATAGGATAAAAGAGTCTATTGTTTAAAAATCAAATTAAGTATGTCTCGTCAATCTTGTAGAGTTGCCTTATGACGAGTGGTGGTTTGTATTCTTCGTAGGTAGATACATTACTGTCTAAACCTTCAAAAAGGTTAATGTAAGTATAAACAAATGAAGCGATGAATACTTGTTGCTCAAACGTGATTTTGTCAACTTGCAATTGTAATTCGTCTTGACCTTCAATTGCTAATTGTTTATCATCACAACAATTTTTCTTGGTAATAGAACATTCTTCGGTTGAAGGCTTTTCCATTTCCATTCCGCAACCTTTGGCTTTTTGAAAGATAGCAGATTCTACTAAAGTATCTCCACAATAATGCATATTCACAGTAAATGACATTGTAGAGAATAACACTACAAAAGTCATTGCTAAAGACATTATTTTATGGAAAATCTGCTTCATATTGATTGCGAAGTTACGAAATTTTAACAACTATTGATTTTGTTTAACAGAAGTTTAATTGATTAATCTGCTTAATCCCATTTCATTTTCTGCAATCGAACTGCATTTAAAATTGCTAATAATGCTACTCCTACATCTGCAAAAACAGCTTCCCACATTGTGGCTAAACCACCTGCTCCTAATATCAAGACAATAACTTTAACTCCAAACGCTAAAATGATATTCTGCCAAACTACTTTGCGTGTAGAACGACTAATTTTAATGGCTCTCACTACTTTTGATGGTTGGTCTGTTTGAATAATGACATCTGCTGTTTCAATAGCTACATCACTACCTAAACCACCCATCGCAATACCAACGTTACTTAATGCTAAAACAGGTGCATCGTTAATACCATCACCTATAAAAGCTACTTTATTTTCAGGATTCTTCTTTAAAGATTCAACTTCGTTTAATTTATCTTCTGGTAGTAAACCACCTTTAGCATTTTCAATATTCAACTTTTTAGCGACTTGTTGAGTTATAGAATCTTTATCACCAGAAAGCATCATAATATTTTTAATGCCTACTTTATGTAAATCTGTAATTGTTTCTTTTGCATCCTCTTTTAATTCATCTGCTATTACTACATAACCTGCAAATTGATTATCGATTGCAACTAATACTATCGATTCTACAATAGATTCCGTTTCAGTTGGAACATCAATACTATTGGCAATCATTAAGGCTTGGTTACCTACTAAAACAGTTTTACCGTTTACTATACCTTTTAATCCTTTACCAGCAATTTCAGAAACTTCTTTTGCTTCATAGCTATTTTCAGTTCCTTTATATACCATTATGGCTTTAGCTATTGGATGCGTGGATTGTTCTTCCATAGCCATTAAATACTTCATAAAATCAGATTCATCCCAACCAATAGTTTTTATTTCTTTGATTTTAAATACACCTTTGGTAACGGTTCCTGTTTTGTCCATTACCAATGTATTTATCTTGGTCATAGCGTCTAAAAATGAAGCCCCTTTAAATAAAATACCATTCTTTGAAGCTACACCTAAACCACCGAAATAACCTAATGGTATTGAAATCACTAACGCACAAGGACAAGAAATCACCAAGAATATTAATGCTCTGTATAACCAATCTCTAAAAGCATAATCATCTACAAAAAAGTAAGGTATAAAAATAACACCAATAGCCAAGAATACTACAATTGGCGTGTAGATACGAGCAAACTGTCTAATGAATAATTCTGTTTTAGATTTACGTGCAGTAGCATTTTGAACCAATTCTAATATTCTGGCAATAGAACTATCTTCAAACTTATTAGTTACCTCAACTTCAATAACGCTTTCTAAATTGATACTACCTGCGTAAACCTTTGCTTCTTTCTGAATGGAATCTGGTTTGCTCTCGCCTGTTAACGCTGCGGTGTTTAGAGATGCTTTTTCGGATAATAAAATCCCATCTAACGGTATTTTCTCACCTACTCGAATTTGTATTTTTTCACCAATATTTACAGCTTCTGGCGACACACTAACATAATCACCATCACGAAATACATTGGCTTCTTTTGGTCGAACATCTAATAAGGCTTTAATATTTCCTTTTGCTCTATTAACTGCTGCGTTTTGAAATAATTCTCCTACTGCATAAAATAGCATTACTGCCACACCTTCAGGATATTCACCAATGATAAACGCACCAATGGTGGCAATAGACATTAAAAAGAACTCGGTAAAAACATCGCCTTTTATAAGACTTTTCCAACCTTCTTTAATTACAGGAAATCCAACTGGAATATATGCTAAAGTGTACCAAACTACTCGAATCCATCCTTGAAATTGAGGAATCGCATCAAAATAATCTACAGCGATACCTACCATTAACATAACAAAACTTATGATAGCAGGAATGTATGTTTTGAATGCACTTCCATTACCGTGATTATGACCATCATCGTGAGAATGTTGTGCTTCTGAATTTGGTTTTAAATCTTTTAAATTGATTTTCTTTTTTTTCATCAAGTTAGTTTTAACAACAACTTTTGTTTTGTTGAATTGGTGGACAAGGAACTGTACCATAAGAACAATACACACAACAATCTCCTTTGTTTGGTTTTAAAACTGTTTTACATTTCTCACATTCATAAAAGAATTGACAGGCATTTGTTGGCATATCTTCTTCCTTTTTATGACCACAGGTTGGGCAAGTGATTTCAGATTTTAATATAGTTTGCATCAATTTTAATTTTTATCAGTTACTTTATAACCTGTAGAATTAATTGCTTTCTCAATTTCTAATTCATTAGTTTTAGTTTGGTCATACTCAATGATTGCGTTACCATTCTTGTATGATGTTTTTGAGTTCACAATTCCGTTAAGTTTATTTACTTCGTGGTTTACGTGAGCTTCACAACTGGGACAAGTCATTCCACTTATTTTATACTCTGTTGTTTTGATATTTGATTTATCAACGACAACAATTTGTTTCTCTGAATTTGGATAAAACATACTTGAGTAGTATGGAAATGCCAACATCACTATTGCGAATACTGTTACAACTCCTAAAAAGGTTTTTGACTGAATAAATTTTGGTTTTTTATCCGTTTCACATTCACAGTCGATTTCTTTTTCTGGTTTTAATTTTTGATACCAAGCAAAGAGAAGAACTAATATAGTTAGCCCTATTAAGTAAGGTCTAAATGGTTCTATCCAAGAAAAAGTTGAAGCTACACCACTTGTTCCTGCAATTAATGCCAAAACTGGTGTGATGCAACACAATGAAGCTGTGATTGCTGTTAGGATACTTGTAACCGCTAATTTATTTTTCATTCTATATCTAATACTTTTTCAATGTCATTTGGAATAGGCATACGTTTTAATGGTGGTACGTTTGCGCCACCTGTATTACCAAGAGGAACGTGATTTATAAATGATTTCCAACCACCAACAAGCAATCTAATAATTTGACCGAATACTTCTTTAGTATCTTTTTGTCTAAATCCAAACTTTAGCATTAGCCAATGTGAATAGGTATGTTCTATAGGATAAGACTGTCCTATTATATGACTGCGTTCTAAATGAAACCAAGCATTACCAAACCGCTTATTTTCTAAACAGAAACTGTATTGTTTTAATTCTTCGATATAAGCCTGTTTGATATGTTTAGGTATTTTAGTATTAAACTTCATATCCACTAATTTTGGATAAAAGTAATTTAATAGTAAGTGCAATGGAAGTGCATTTGTTATCCACTACACTTATCACATATACCTTTTACAACCAAGTTTACATTTTCCGAAACAAAGCCATCAGGTACTTTAATTTGTGGTATTTTATGTTCTGTTAGGCAAATGGTTTCATTGCAATTATTACAATGGAAATGTAAATGCAAATCGTTTTTTATATCACAATTACATCCCTCTTCGCATAACGCATATTTCGTAATTCCTGTACCATCGTCTATTTGATGAACAATGACTTTCTCTTCAAAGGTTTTAATAGTCCTGTAAAGTGTTGTTCTATCTGCTTTTTCAAATGCGTTTTCAATATCACTCAATGTTACTGCAACCTCCTTCTCAACTAGGAACTTATAAATTAACATACGCATTGCAGTAACTCGTATGTTTTTTGATTCTAATACTTGTTCTATTGTTTCCATAATTAATCGTCGTCTTCGTTACCAAATGGTTTAATAATAAGTCCTACACTAAATATAAAACCATCTGTAGGCGCATATATTTCTGGGAAAACAGGATTTTCGTGCGGTGGTAAAACCAAAGGTGAAAACCTGCTTTGTCTTCTATCTGTAAAGTTTTCGAAATTTACAAATACACTTCCCAATTTAAAGTTACGCATCACCATTAAACCCATAGTTACAAAGTCTGTAGTTTCTGTACCATTAGACAAGAACTGTTTCCCTGTATAATAAGTTTCATAACCTATGCGCCATTTTTTAGATTCGTACATTATAACACTACCTGCATTATGTTTTGCTGTTAAGGGTTTTTGAGGATTGCCTTCTAAATAATTTAGCCTTGTATCAATAAATGCATAATTTAAAAACCATCTAAAATCCTTATATGTAAATTTGATGTTCGTTTCTGAACCTTTGCTGAATATTTTATCTGAAGCATTTTCAAATTGAAAAAATCCGTTATCTGTTGAATTTAAAAGCAGTCCATCATTAATAGCAGTCACATAGAATAATTGGTTTATGGAAAAACCAATCTCATCCGATAATCGTGTTTGATAATTCACATCGAAATTAACACCATAAGAACGTTCTGCATCTACTGTAGATTTATCTATTGCAAGCACATTTTCAAAGTTAATATACTCTGCTTCTTCTGTAAAAATATCAGGAATCTTATATCCTAAACCTCCACCAATTCTACTTGAAAATCCACTATTGTTTTTATAAAGTAATGAAATTCTTGGAAGTGGAAAGAAACCGAAATCCGTATTATAATCTGCTCTTAATCCAGTTTCCAATATCCAATTATCTGATATGTCAAAGATATTATTTGCAAATGCACCAAAGGTTACATCTTTTTGGTCTCGCTGTAATGGTGCATTATCGTTTTCATCAAAATTTGAGGTATAAAGATTAGCTCCAACTATCCAATCCGTTTTATCTGAAGCTGTGTTATAAGATATTTCAGTAAACGTGTTTGTTTGCTTACCATCAAAATTGAAATCCGGAACGGTTAAATTCCTATCGAAAAAAGAGACACTATTTTTAAATTCTAATGAACTAACGGAATCTAATTGTGTTTGATATACCAATTGACTGCTTAATCGTTTTGAATTGTTTTCTTCAGTATATTGATGTATGCCATTTTCTCCACTTTCAATTTTTGTCATATCTCCACCAATTCTATCATCATACGTACCGTTTAATCCAAACCAAAGTGTTGTTTTCTCTGATGGGTAATAAAACAATTTAGGATTAAATGAAATTGATGTTGTATTTGGTAGGTTGCTAAAACCATCATCTTCTGGGTCGTATGCTTTTTGATAATGACCAGAACCGTAAAGTGAAACACCGAATTTTTCATTTCGTTTGCTATAAAACACATTGGCTGTACTTCCTAACGCTTGTGTTTGTGTAAGCATTATGTCTAATGCAGGTTCATAGTCTGGTGTTTTAGATACCATATTTACTAATCCTGCAATAGCACCTCCACCATAAAGTGTTGATGAACTTCCTTTTATAATTTCAAATTGTTGTAAGTCTAAAGGTGGTATTTGTAAAATACTTAACCCACTTGAGAAACCACCATATAATGGAAACCCATCTCTTAAAAGTTGTGTGTACCTACCATCTAATCCTTGAATACGAATATTGGTACTCCCACTACTTAATGATGTTTGTTGCATTTGTATTCCTGTACTTTCTCGAAGCACCATAGAAATATTAGTAGGATTCATTATAGCTTTTTCTCCTAATTCCTCTGCACCTATAAACTCTATACGTGTCGGTATTTTTCTTACGGTTCTTGTACTTCTTGAAGATTGCAATACTACAGCATCTAATTGATTACCGCCCTCTTTTAGTTTAAACATTAATTCTGTATTACTTGGAATTTGAATTGTTGTCTCAAATGTTTCAAAGCCTAAAAAAGAAATAATTATTTGATGCTGACCATCTGGAATTTCTGTAAAAGTTGCAATACCATCAAAATCGGTTACTGCTCCTTTTTCTAATGCTTCAAAGTAAACCGTAGCACCCAATAAAGGCTCGTTTTCAGCTTCTGTTAGGACTTTTATTTGTATGTCTGATGTTTGTGCCTGTAACGATAGGCAAAGTATTAATATGAGCTTTATACTCAATAGGTATTTATTCATTGAATTATAATTGTAATTAACTAAATAATTGATTTAAAATCGAAACGTTTTAGCTTATTACTTGTGGCGGTTGCCAAATATTGGAAAGGAAGTTAAACCTATAAATAGGTTGATATGTAGAAATTAACTCCGATGAGATTTCAATATTGAGTTTTAAATCAAATGTCTTGATTGGTTCGTAAGTAATGGACAAACCACAACAATTGCAGATACACGTAATAGGACAAGAATCGTCACTATCTTCTTGATGGTTGTGATTAACACTTATGTCGTCTTGATGCTGGTCTTCTATGTTTTGACCATCAGAACAAGGCTTTGCTGAAAGCAATAGTATTATTAAGGATAATATGATTGTTACAAATTTCACAATTACAAAGATAAAAATTTAATGATGCAATGGTTGTGCAAATTAATTACAAAAACCATAAGGCATCTTTGGCATCGTCTGGAACACCATTATTAAATCGTGGTGCTATTTGTGCTACCATTTCTGGATATTTTATAGTGATTGGAACATTTTGTTGTCGAAGTGATTTCCAATACAATCTGCTAAACTGATACACTTGTGTTAATAATTCTAACACTACATCTGCATCTTCAAAAGCATCTTCATCTGGACTGCTTATTTTTATCTTTATTGGGAATGGATAACCATCTGTATCTGAATAAAAACGGTCACTTGGATAACGTGCATTATTAAACAATAGGAATTGATTTTCGCTAATTCGTATGTATGTCCCACTAACTGGCATTAGCTTTTTATTCCAATTAAGGTCGTAAGCAATAATATCTTCTGCTTCTGTTTTATTGATATTTAGAATGTAGAGTGGAATTTTTAAGCCTAATGTATGCATCCCTCTAATAATTGGTTTTAGTTCCTCGTAACTCATTTCCTTATAAAAGTGAATCACTACTTTATCTGCTTCTGCAACCGATGTAAAATCTCTTATGGCTTTACATATACTACCTGCTAATAGGTCTGTTTCGCTTTGGTCGAAATACTCGAACTTTCTAAACAAGCCATTGTTTTGAAAACTAAAAGCACTTGCAATATACCGTCTGTTTTCGCCTTGATTGGTAAATGCACCAACACCAATTACTAATTCCTTTTTATCAGTTACTGCGAGTTTCCAAGGTGCACCACCTAATTTGGCGTGAATTGCCAACGCCATATTTTGCAATGAAAATTGGAAGTTGTATTGATTCTCGATATTGACCACCATTTTTTCATAATCTACAACTTGTGTAACAATGCCTTCGTTTAAAAAGAGTTCTTTGATTTGAATATAGATTTCTCGGTCTTCGGGATTTGGTGTATACTTATCGAAAGGACTTAAATAGAAAGCTGCATAACGCACATTATCGTGGTCAAACGAAAGGTTTTCTAATTGCTCTGTTATTTCTGGTATTGGGTTGTTTTCGTTGGTAAACTCAATAAAATGTTCTTTAGAAGTTGAAGCCTTAATATTTACATAAGCCTCAATCCCTTTAAAATATTTTTTATCCGCAGTAACACCAGTTTTGAGGTTATTGTAAAAGGTTTTAATTGCTTCTTTATGTGACGTATGGTACACAAAGAAAAACTTAATGTTTTGGTTGTTGGGTCTTTTGTAAGGGTTGAGGTTATTCATTGCCAATTTAGGCACTAAATGGGTTTTCTTGTTACCGTATTGGTCTTTACCAAATTCTAATAATCCTACTTGTGGGTCAATGTGATTGATACGATTGAGTGGCACATCAATAAACGCATCATTCTTAAACGGAAATATGGCTTTAAAGTCTTCTGTAAATAGATAGTTGGTTGCAAAATTATTAATAAGTGCTACATACTTTTGGTATTTGTTGGCTGGTCTTACTGGTTCTTCAATAGGTATATCTAATGCTCGTGCTAATGGTAAACTAAAAATTGGGAATGCTTGGTCAAACTGAATAGCATTGTAAAATTCTTGTTTTTCCTCTGTGTCGAGGTCCATTTGGTAATTGAACGTTTTTTGACCATATACACAACGCCTTATTAACTCTGAATCCTCTATATCCTTAACCGACGTTGTAAGGACTTTTGAAGTACCATCGTATGATACAATTAACTCTGGTAAGTCTGTGAGTTTTGCAAACTGTATTTTAAATGAAAATTTATAGTAGAGGTTATAGTCTGCTGTATTCCCTTTTTTTGAAGGCATCCACACTTGTACATCACCAACGAAGTTTTTTACTACTATATAGTCTTTAGATTTAAAATAGCTTCTTAATTGATGTTTAAGGAATTGCTTGTAAATTCTTAATTCTCTACCATCTACTAAATTTAGCTTAATGCTTGGTGCATCTGGTATTTCTGTTGTAAATGTTGTAAATATTTGGTCTGTGTTAGATAAGTCTGTATCTGGAAACACCTCTTTAATCTGCCTTGAAAATTTAGATTTATGGATAGGATGACTACCTTCTATATCCTCTAAAGTTAAATAAATGGTAGGCGCACTATTAGGCCATTTAAAGTTGAGTATGTTCGTTTTGAGGTGTTCTTGCATTGGTATTGGGATTTTCAGTATTACATATTTATTTTTTTAGTTTCAATTTAAAAGATTGCCACGTCGCTGCGCTTCTCGCAATGACAACTATTATTAATTTTTATGAATTTTCAACAATCTCTCGTTCTTCTTGTGTTAAGCTATATAAATCGTACACCATAGTGTCAATTGTTTTTTCTGTTTGAGTAATTTGGGTTTGTAACTCTTGGGCTTTTTTCTTGTTATCCTCGAAGAGTTCTAACCACTCAAACTCGTCTTTTTTGGTAAGCGGTGTGCCACCTGCTTTTTTAATGGCTTTGTTGAGTTCTTTTATAAAGTCTGCAAAGTCTAATTCGTGCCAGTTATCGAGTTTGCGTGTTAGTTTTTCTAAACTAAATTGTGATGATATGTAGTTCTGAAACCTTGATGCTAAAATTTGAAAGTCATTTACAAGTTCAATTACGGTATTAGCTTTACTTTCTAATGCAGACTCATTTTTAATTTCTGGAATTGGAATTTGTTCAAAGTATTGCGGTTTTACCTCAATATAACCACCACTTCTTACAACACAAATAGATTTAAGAAACTCCCAAACTATTTTGGAATTTAGAACACACAATAATGCTTTACTGTTAACAGGAAGAAAGACTGCTGGTGCATTAACAAATGTTCCTATTGAATCAAAACAGAATTTATTAGTGTTTTGAAGATTGGGGAAAATTATTTTTGGTTTCTCAAATAAATCATAATAAGCACAATTTCTTAATTCCCACCAATAATCACCTTGGTCATAACGTTTTATTGCTCTTTCTTTAAAAGACAACAAATGATTGAAAATTTGAGGAAAATCTTTTATTAAACTTTCAAGTTTTTCAGTCTCTGAAGATTGATTAGCATAAACTTCATTAGTCCATTTACTTTTAAACAAAATTAGCTTTTGCTCTACCTTTTGAACATTCCATTTTTTTATTTCCTTTCCTTCTAAAATTGGCTTTATATGTTCTGAAAATGACCAATTATTATCAATTATAAAAGCATCATTTAAGGCAGTTTTAACACCATAATAACATTTTCCATATTTGTCTCTTAAATTAGTATGTTGTAAAATTTTGTTGAAAATATTAGCCATTCCAACTGATAAAAATGACCAAGACTTTGAATTTAAAGAAGATTGTAAAACTTGTATTTCATTTTCATTATCAATATCAATTACTCTACTTTGAGCAATTTTGGGAATTTTAATGTATTTAAAATTGCAATCCTTTCCTACTCCGTTTTCCAGAATAATTATAACAGGATATGTGGTCGCTCCTTCAAATATTTGTACTTCTGTAAAGTCAATATATTCTTTTAGGCTTGTTTTATTGGTTAAATATTCTCTTAATACTTTCCCAGCTGTTGTTTTATCAAAGGTATTTGATATGTAACCCATTAATCCATTGTCATTAATGATTTTTGAACCTAACTCATAGAAATAAGCAAATAAATCACTTGCTGAATGGTAAACTGAATAATTCTTTTCAAAATAGCCTAAATAGTTTGTAAGCAATTCTGCTCTCACATAAGGTGGATTTCCAATTATTACATCAAATCCTTGTTTTACATCAGCAGATTGCTTCGTTGTGCCTCCTCGCAATGACGGATTGAATATCTGTGGAAATTCTTGTTGCCAATTAAAGGCTTTATCTCCTGCAACGGTTTTGCTATCAATTAATGAGTTGCCACATTTTATATTGTTGCTTAAATCGTTTAGTTTCCGGCGTGGTTGTGCGGTGCGTAACCATAGCGATAGTTTGGCAATTTCTACAGATTCTTCATTAAGGTCTACGCCATAAATATTGTTTTCTAAAATGGTGTTTTCTATATCGCTTAATATAAGGCCACCACCTAATACTTTTGCTTTTAGCTCATCGATGTAACGGTGTTCTTTAATAAGAAAATCTAACGCTTGGTTTAAAAATGCACCAGAGCCACAAGCTGGGTCGCAAATGGTTATTTGCAGTAACCACGCTCTGTAATTATCTAAAACTTCTAATAGTTGCTTTTTGGTGTTTTGGTGTGTTCCCTTTTTAATCTCGAAATAGGCTTCTTCCTTAAAACCTAATTGGTCTTTTTTCTCTTGGCAAAGTTTACCAACGGTATTTTCTACAATGTATTTGGTAATGTATTTGGGTGTGTAGAACACGCCATCTTTTTTACGCTTACTCTTTTGCTTATCGAACTCGCCACCTTCAATTTCGGCATTAACACTTTCTATTTCGTTAAGTGAGTTTTCAAAAATGTGCCCTAAAATATTGACATCTACCTGACTGCTAAAATCGTATTTAGCGAGTTTATAGGCGTGTTTGTAAAGCAAGTCATCATCAATCTCCAAACTATCTAAAATGGCATCCGGTTTAAACAATCCGCCATTGTAGGCATATATTTCAGCTCTTGATGTTGTGCCTTTTCTACCTTCATCTAAAAAATGAAAATATTGTTTAAAAAGGTTATACAATGGGCGTTCGTCTCCAAAATCGATGTCGGCTTTCCACTTATCTAATATCTGTATGGTTGAATTTGGTGGTAATAGGTCTCTATCTTCGGCAAAGAAAATGAACAGAAAACGGTCTATGAGTTTCTGTGATTTTTTGAATAGGGATAGTTTTACGTTTTTTTCGAGTGCTTTTAGTTCGGTGCTATCGTCTCCATTATGAGATTGCCGCGCTTCGCTCGCAATGACATTTTGTTTTAGGCGTTTGGCATTTCGTTTTACGAGG
This sequence comes from Tenacibaculum adriaticum, assembly GCF_008124875.1. Lineage (GTDB taxonomy): Bacteria > Bacteroidota > Bacteroidia > Flavobacteriales > Flavobacteriaceae > Polaribacter > Polaribacter adriaticus. The sequence continues at coordinate 636,094 of NZ_VNIA01000002.1, read as the reverse complement.
TCTCTAAAGAGTTCGCGTTTAAATACGGAATAGTCGTTGTAAAACTGTTTGGTAATCTTGTCTTCCTCAACTAAAGACGCTTCTTTAATGGTTAATGGTAGATTGTTGAGAATGTTATCCTTTTGTAAGCACAGGTGCATTAAAGCAAATTCTTCGGGCGCTAACTGAAAGAGATTAAACTCTAAAAACTCGGTAGCATCATTGATGTAAAACCGCAACTTCTCAAAGTTGGATGTGATGACATACACACAACCCTTTTGGTTGGCTTTATAGTCGAATGCCTGTTTACGGATGCTTTCTAAATCTTTGGTGTTGGTTCCCTTTAGCTCAATAACTCCAATAGCTTTGGTTTCCTTTAAAATAGCTCCATCTGCTTTTCCTGCTCCTTTTTGGTTTTTAAACTCGGTAGTAATATTAAAATTAGGCTTTGGATTTAGCGTATAACCCAAGACATTGACAAACAGCTCGTCCAGAAACTTTGCCTGGTATTGCTCTTCTTTAGAGTTTTTAATATTCTCTTGAATGGTAGCATTATGAAAATACTTGGTATATTTTTTATAGGCACGTTCTACTACTGAATTATCTTGTTGCGCCAGATATGTTTTTAATACTGATGTTTGAAATAATGCCATTTAAAGCTACTTTTTTTGGTTGGTTAAGTTCTTAATTTCTTCTTCTACTTTTTTGAGGATTTCCGTACTGTTGGATTCATCTTTAAGCATATTGACAATTTTATCAGCCATCCAAAACTTTAGTAACTCACTTTCACTTTTGTTTAAAGCCTTTGCTAAATCTTCTACTTGTTCCTTTCTGGCAATACGAGTCCCACGTTCAATTTTACTTAATAAGGCGGTATCAATGTTCATTTGAGAGGCAACCTCACGCAGTAATAGTTGCTTTTCTTCCCTTAACTTCCTTATATAATTACCAAATGTCATTTTAGAGATATTTTGACTTGTCAATATTTGTCTAATTTAATAAAAGGAAACAAAAGGAAAGTAAAAAGATATAAACAGTTATTAACAGGTAATGAGGAAGTTGAGGATTTGAGGAAATCCATTTAATCATTTCCTTAAATCCTCGAAATCCTTAACTATGTCTTTGCAGGATTTGAGTAGTTATTGTGTGCTTCTCTGTGTATTAATCCTGCATCAACAAATTTGGTAATATAACCTTCTGCGGTTTTATGTGGTATGCTCTGTTTTGTGGCTAAATCTAAATACTCTTGTCTGCTAAACTGCTTTGGTAAACTTTCTAAAAAGCGTTCCTTTCTATTTAATCGTTTTGTTGCTTTTTGCTCAATAGGTAAGTCGTTAAAAACTTTACTACTGTGTTTTACTAAAATTGAAATTATGGTTAGTGCGTTTTTAAAATCCATATCCTCACATTCTTTAGTTGCGTTTACATCACCATCTTCCATAATACGAAATGCTGTGAATAGCATCATTATCCTAAACGCAATTAAGCCTAAACGCCTTATCGTTGCGATGTACTCTTCGGGTTGTAGGTTGATGTATTTGGTCTGTAAAGATTCAAAAAACGTATTGAATTGCTGTTGTTGGGTTGTAGTTAACCGTATTTCAATCTCTGGATTGTTTTTCAGGGTTTTGTACAGTTCTAAAAACTCGCTACCCAATTGGTTGTAGTAATCGTCTAAACCTACTTTATTGCTATTTTGAAACACGTTTTTCCAAGTTGGTTTGATATTCATATAGTAGAACATAAAGCGACTGAACAAGCCATTTTCGGCATTGGGTATTAAGGTTGCCACTTGTTTTGGTGTCCCTGATAATACTGTTGATAAACACGGTTTCTCAATATCTACATATTCTCTATCGGTTCTACGATAATAGCTTATGGTTTCGTGATGAAAGGCTTTACGAAATCCATCGGAATAATTACCATAATCGCTTTTAAAGGCTTGTGCTAATGTATCTCCTTCGGTTTCAAAAATTAATCCTCTACCATCATTATCAGAAATTAATTGATATACGCCTGTTACACTATTGTTAGCAGGAATAAACAGCATTCGTTCTGGTGGTTTACTCGGTTTTTCCAAGTTTTCATCTTTACCCTTGTTCATATTATAAGTTGCCATTTCTGTATTAAATTGTTGCTTTAGAACTTTGGCTTGCTCACGTTTTAACTTGTGAACAGGTTCTACCAAATTTTTAATTTGATTAAGCCTGCCTTTACCTGCAGATGCAGGTGCAGTTACAAAAAGATATAAATTAGCAAACACCTTACGTTGGTCGTAGATACCAAAGAGTTTAGGAAAGCAGGCACTAAAAGCCGTTAAAGCTCCTAACAACAAAATGTCCTTTTCCTCTTGACTGCTCGCTGGATTTACAACTTGTTGTAAAAACTGCGGTAAGGTATTAAATACCTCATCCGGTATTGTTGGCATTGCTTGGTTGGGTGTATCAACAATAGTTGCAACGTTTGTTGCAACTTCGTTGTTGTACTGTTGTTTGGTCGGTTTGATACCTGATTGATGTGCGTTATGGTAAAAGGTAGCAATAGTAATTCCGTGTCCTTTTGCATTTAAGCATTTGTTGAATTGTTCATCACATTCTTTTGAATCATAGCCCGCATAGTTTTTGCTTATTCGGTGGAAATAATCTCTTCCTGTTTCTCCATATTCTTCAGCTAAAGCAAAACCTAAATCTCTCCAAGTTGCATAGTTTCCTGTTATGTCCAAACCTGATTGCTCGATTGCTGAAATGTAGGATTCAATGTCGTTATCAGCAACAGCAACAACATTAGTTGTTGCCGTGTTGCTTTTTGGTTGAGGTTGCTCTTTAGGAACTTCTAACCAATCTTTTGGGTTAAATATTTTTGTCATAATGCTTGATGTCTTTTATGTAGAAAGGCTGTTGGGTCATATGGTAAAAAACACGCTCTGGAAACGTCTTTACCTGACTGGTCAACCTCAATGTTATAATTGTGTTTAATGTAATTTGCTACTGCTGTGAAATATTCTGAATGTGATACTTCTGAAACATCTATTCTAATAATCCATTTTAAACCATCACCAGATGGTGATATGAATAGCATTTCGGTTTCAAAATATTCATCATTTAAGAGTTGTGTTCTTAACTCTTGTAAATTCTCTAAATGGTCAAAATCAATCGTTAATAGATTAGAATGCTTTAGCAAATTGTTATCACTTCGTTTTTCAAATGTTCCTGAAAGTGTTACGTAATCAAAGCGATTTGCTTTGAATTTACGTGCTTCTTTTACATTGGTAATTGCTCTTAATTCTTCAGTAATCCTTTTGTATTTATCACTTGTGATTAATGCAAATATTTGATGCAGTCGCAATGTTTCCGCAGGAAATACATTACGAACAGGTGCTTTGAAAAAGCTACAGTAAGCATACCAGGTATCGTCTGGTTCGTTTAACCATTCTAACTCGTCATTTTCTTTGATTTCTAAATTCAGATGTACTGCTTCATTTATTTTCTGCAATAAATCAGCTTCATCAATAGTTTTAAAATGATATTTGGCAAATTCAAATACATCACCGTTAAAGGTTTTTAGTTCGGTATCTCTATGGGTTGCAATCACTCCATCAATATGAATCCGTAAAGTTTCTTTTCCACCATTAAATGGGTTACGAGTTATCCCGCAGTCCCTTCCTTTTACGGAAAGGACTGTTGTATCAGGATAATACTGTCTTAACACATAGGCATAAATCTTTAAGCCATAATGTGTTTTGTCTAAAATTGCTTCTCTACTTATTTCCATCTTGCTTGAAATTATGGTTGTAGTAGTTATCTTGAAGCAATTGCTCTATGTCAGCAACTCTATAGTAAAATTTACCTTTTACTTTGCTGTAAGGCAAAGTGCCATTGGTTCTTAAAGTTTGCAACGTACGCTTACTAATATGTAAAGTCTGCAATACATCTTGATTGTCTATCCACGTATCCTTTAATACTTCTGCTCTCGATTGTCGCAACAATTCGATACGTGCTTTTAAGTCCTTGATATCTTGCGAGAGTGCCAAGATTAAATCGATTATTTCAGTCATAACTTCACCGCTCCTTTCTTAATTAGGTAATCGGCAGCTTGCTGTTCGATTTCATCTTGTGAATCAACACGGTTACTTAATAACCATTCTTCTAATTCGACTCTGTTAAAATAAATTTTCTTTCCATTCGGTTTATAATGTGGAATGGTTCCTGTACTTGTAAGTTTGTATAAATGGGATTGTGATAATTCCAAAAACTTACACGCTTCGTTGAAGCTCAATACGTTTTTTACAATAATGTTTCTGTCTAAAACGTGCTGTTCAATAATTTTGAGACGTTCTAATATTTCGTCCATAACTAATAAAATTTTAGTTTATAGTAAATGGACATCTGGCCAAATGTCATTCTTGGTTTTCAAGAACAGGACAAAGGTTCAAAATTGGCTTCTCGATTTTAGTAAGAGTGTAAAACAAGGGTAAGACAACAGTAAGGTTTCTTACTATTCTTACTGTTTTTTATTGCAGTTGTTGGATAATTTTATCTATTTCTTCCTTTTCTTTTGGGTTATGAACTTTGTTTTTGTGAAGATTATTAGCCTTTAATAGCGTACCTGTTTTGGTAACAAATTTTCCAGAACGTTCTATTGCCGTAGGATTGAAATAAATAAAAAATGGTTTAAGTTTTGTTACAAGGTAACTAAACTGTGTCGTCTCGCATTGAAGATAAATTTGCGATTCTGTATTTGTGAAATCTTTTGCTAATAAGAGTTCGTGCAACTGTTCTACAGTTGTACGGTTATCTAACAAATCTATTTTTAGATTTACCAGTTTGAGCACAGTTAGCAAAGTTGAAGTGTCATTACTTTTATATCCGAAAGAAGTCTTTGGTTTTGCTTTCGTTTTTGATGTTTTTTTGGTAGCAACTTTTTTAGTGGTGCTCTTTTCTATCACATTAACATCAAAAGTTTCATCATTAAAGTATTTTTCTGCAATTTCTGAAATAGAAAATGTTGTGTTTTCTGAAAACTGACCGTATTGCTCTTGTAGTTCAGCATACAATCTTATAGCAGACACTTTTAAGTAGTTTATGATATGATTGTCATCATTATTTAAATCTGCTGTTATTCCTCTTTTATTGATATAAGTTGCAATGTCATTTAAGTACTTATCAAATTTATTAAGAAGAATAGTAAAGCTATATTTATTTTCTGATGTAGTTGCATTTTTAGGAAATTCCTTTACAAAAGATGCTACTGTATTTTCTGTTTCATTAAATATTACCTTTTGGTAGTATTCTTTTTTCGCATTTAAAGGCTTTTTAAAGTTTACTTTAAAAACTGCGTTATTGGCTTTTGGATTTAATTTAAAATCAGACAATAGGAATTTAAAATCCTTTTCCTGTCTATTATCTCTATGCAAGCCATTGGTTATAGAAACCAAACTTGAAAATATACTTCCTTTCATTATAAATCCAGTTGAATACGGTTAGCCGCTTCTTTCTTTTTATCGTCAATTACTTTAGCATATATCTGTGTAGTGCGTAATTCTTTATGACCTAATAATTTTGATACTGTATATATGTCTGTACCCAATGTTAATTGTAAGGTAGCGTAGGTATGGCGCGCGCAATGGAAGGTTATATTTTTAGTAATACCTGCTTTCATCATCCATTGTTGTAGCTTTAAGTTAGACCAGGCACTATAATGTAAGCCATCAAACACTTTATCATCTGGATTACCTTTTTCTCCTAATAGATTTCTTGCTTGGTCTGATATTGGTAAGGTTTCAACACCTTTAGTTTTCTTTTGTCTAAACCTGATATAATATCCCATTTCTTTAGAGTGCTGGATTTCTGACCATATTAGTTTTTCAATATCTGACCAACGTAATCCGGTTAAAGCTGAAAAAATAAAAGCATTCTTTAAAATAGGCAGTTCACATTCTGTATTAACTACTTTTTGTAATTCATCAAGCGTTAAAAATTCTCGTTGAGGTTCGCCTTGTTTGAAGTATTCAACACCATTTGCAGGATTTACTTTTAAAATACCATCCTTGACCGCCTGTTTTAATGCTGCTGAAAATTTTCCGAAATATGAATATTTTGAATTTTGAGACAGTTTTTTACCTGCTCTACTTATTGCATCTTTATCTAAATACTCTTTGAAACGCTCAACAAATGATTTGTCTATGTCTTGAAAACTAACATCAGTTGGACAAAACTTTTTTAAATGTTTTAGCATACTATTCCAATTTCCATAGTTGCCAGAGCTTGTATTTTTCTTTTCTGCTAAAGCTGTGATGTAAGTAATAAAACTGCCTTTTAGCTTTTCAATATCTTGAAAGCCATAAATACCGTTTTGAATTTCAATCTGTCGTTGTGCACAAATAGTTTCTGCAAGTTGCTTCGTTTTCCTATTTACCTCTCTTTCCGTTTTGGTTTTAGGATTTGGTGTAAGGTATAAGCGTAAGTATTCGGTTTTACGTTTACCTTTATGATAGTAATCTAAATACAGGCTTATTTTGTCGTTCTTCTTGCGTTGTCTTAATGTTACTTTCATAATGGAATTAATTAAAGAGGTTTTCTATTTGCCATCTGGCCACAATACGCTTTCTACCAAAAGGAACTGCTTTTAAACGTCCTTGTTGAATCATTCTTTGAATGGTCCATCTACTCACACCAATAAGTTGTGAGGCTTCTGTAACGCTTAAAAAATCTTTGTTATTTACAGCATTAGGATTGTGAACTTCAACAACTTGTTTTTGCTGTTGCATATCTTCAGTAAGAGTAGCTTGGATTTTTTCTTGACGCTTGCGAGCCTTATATGCCCTTTTTGCACAAGTATCACCACAGTATTTAGTAACTGTTGTGCGTGCTGTAAACGCATTACCGCAATGCTTACAAGTTTTAGGAATGAATAAATTACTGCTCATAAATGGTGCTTTATGTAGCGTAATGGTGCAGCGTGGTGCGTTATGGTGCATCATTTCGCCTTTATTTTCGCCAACAGATTTGGGCAACAAATCCGTATTTAAGGCAACAGATATACAACAAATTTAATCAAAAAAGAGCAATAAAGCAACAAATAAAAGAAGATAAAAACCTATAAAAACAACAATAACAAGTGATTAACAAATAAAAGAAAGTAAGTTACTTCCCGATACAAAAATTAGAAAAAATATTTCCTAAAATATCTTGATCCACATCAAATTCTCCAGTAATATTACCAAGATGGCGTAAGCATTCACGAATATCTATCGCAAATAAATCGGAAGAAATACCTAGCTCAATTCCGTTTTGTACCGATTGAATACTTTTTAAAGCATTATTTAATGCCTCAAAATGGCGTGAGTTGGTTACAATCGTTTCGTTGTTGCTTAGAGCACCTGTGTTTACTAAGGAAGTTAATTCGTGTTTTAATTTGTCAATTCCTGTTTTCTGTTTAGCTGAAAGTAGAATTAAGTTTTCAATTTCTGACTGTAAAATAGCAGAATCGTGACAAGATAAAGTATCAATTTTATTAGCAATAACCAATAGTCTTTTGTTAGGAAAACGTTCTTTTATAATTTCAATTTCTTGTAAAAACTCTTCTTTGGAATGAGAAAATTTATTAGAATCAATTAAGAAAATAATTAATTGAGCGTTTTCTGCTTTTTCGTATGTTTTTCTAATTCCTATATTTTCTACAACATCTTCCGTTTCACGAATTCCAGCAGTATCAATAAAACGAAAAGCTACGCCATCAATAATAATTTCATCTTCAATAGCATCACGTGTCGTTCCTGCAATATCAGAAACAATCGCTTTTTCCTCGTTTAAAAGCGTATTTAATAAAGTAGATTTCCCCACATTTGGTTCACCAATAATAGCAACCGGAATCCCATTTTTCATAGCATTTCCAAAGGCGAAACTATCAATCAATCGTTTTAAAACCGAAGTGATTTTTTCAACAAGCTCTTTAAACTTTGTTCTGTCGGCAAACTCAACATCTTCACCAGAAAAATCTAATTCTAATTCAATTAACGAAGCAAAATCAAGTAATTGTTGGCGTAGTGCAGACAATTCATTGGTAATGCCACCACGCATTTGCTGAATTGCCATTTGATGCGATGCTTCAGAATTTGAAGCGATAACATCAGCAACAGCTTCTGCCTGACTCAAATCCATTTTTCCGTTTAAAAATGCACGCATGGTAAACTCTCCATTATCTGCCATTCTACAATCATTTTTTAAAAATAATTGAATAATTTCTTGTTGGATAAATACGGAACCGTGACATGATATTTCAACAACATTTTCTCCAGTATAAGAGTGTGGATCTTTAAAAATAGAGACTAAAACTTCATCTAAAATCTTTTCATTTTCAACAATATGTCCTAAATGAATGGTGTGAGATTTTTGACTTATAAGAGTTTTATTTTTTCTAATAGATTTAAAAAAAAGATCAACTAAGTTGATGGCATTTTTACCAGAAAGTCTAATCACAGAAATGGCTCCAACACCAGAAGGTGTTGCGAGTGCTATAATAGTATCGTTTACGTTTGTTTGCAAGCTTAATTTTTTTACAAATATACTATAGTTCGTTTAGTAAAACACAGATAATATGTAACAAAACGACGATTTTATCGTCTCATAATAAACAACTAATTACTAAAAAAAGCAAAATGAAAAAAAATAAAGAATTAATCGTTTTAACACATTTAAGTCAGTTATTAGACTTTGTAACGGGTATTGGAGGATTTATAGTTCCGTTGATTATATGGGCAGTTAAAAAAGATGAAATTATAGATATGGACAAACACGGAAAGGCAATTTTAAATTTTAGAATTACTATGTTTTTATATTTTTTAATATGTATTCCGTTAGTTATTTTCTTCGGACTAGGATTATTAGGTTTTATAATTATCGGAATTTTTTATGCTATTTTTCCGATTATAAACGCGATAAAAGCTAATAATGATGAAGAACCAAATTATCCGTTTAGTATAAAATTTTTATAAAATGAAGGCTATAATTATTTGAATAGAAAAACGCTCATAAAGAGCGTTTTTTTATGTTCACAAAACATGTATTTATTTTTTGATGAAAATATTAGTATAATACCACGTATTTGATTTGTTTTTCTTTGCAGTAATATTAAAGTGTGTATAATCTCCTTCTATATTTTCTTTATGACCTTGACTGTTAAGCCATCCATTAACCACACTGTTTGCAGAATTATTACCTTTTGCTACATTTTCACCAATACCTATTAAATTAATTTTTGCTTTTAAGTAATTACTCCTGTCATTAAAATTATCATGCGATATTTCGTCTTTTGCAATCATATAGTTAGTATGTTCTTTGGTCTGAGATTTAATAATATCAAGTTCAATTAATTTATTGAGGCCAATACTAACTCTATGTTCATTTAAAAGAAGTAGTATTTCAGATTCCATTAATCTCTCTTCAGAAGTTATAATGTCTGTGTCATCTGAAGATGAACAAGAATTAAATAAAACAAGTAGAGTAGATAAAGTAATTTTTAAAAGCAACGATTTCATTTTTATAAGTTTAGGGATTAAATTTTATATAGCTTGTTTAATAAAATCTTCATATTCGTAAAAGAAAAGTTCAAATTGCGGCATGGTTTCTATAAAGAATTCATAACAATCTCGCCATGTGTTTTTATTGTAGATACTGAATTTCTTATCGTAAGGAACATAAATTCTTCGGATGATTTTTCTATTTTCTAGTTCAAAATTATCATCATAAATAACTTCAGGTAAATATTCGGTTTCTACTATTTTTTTTAGTGAAACCATTTGATCGTATAGCAACTCATTTGCGATTTCTTCTGGATGTTCAAAATCCAAACAAACAAAAGCTTTTTTACGGTCTGCCTGAAATTTAAAAGCGAAACCTTTTATTTTGGTGTTGTACAACAACCATTTTCTCGGAAACGATTTTCCGAAGCTCATCCAAAATTCTTTTCGTAATTGAGCAGATTCTTCTTTTGAAAACATTATCCGTGAACTTTAGCTAAGTTTCCTCGGTTTTTCATTATTTCGGCTTCATAAGCTAATAAATCATTCCACTTTTTATCTACAATTTCTCTATTCATATACTTACGAGCATATCCTAAAAATAAGGTGTAATGATTGGCTTCTGAAATCATTAAATCGCGATAAAATTCACACAATTCTTCGTCTTTCATGTTTTCAGCAAATACTTTAAAACGTTCACAACTCCGAGCTTCAATTAAAGCAGCAACCAATAATCGCTGAATCAAAGCCTCGGTACGGTCATGTGTCTTCGTAAAAAACTTTTGCAATTTTAAAGCGTAGTCGTTTTTAGTCGCTTGTCCTAAAATCATACCACGTTTTATCATTAATTCGTGTACCATTTTAAAATGTTCCATTTCTTCAATGGCAATATCCATCATATCTCTTACTAATTCAGTTTCTTCAGAATAGTTTATGGTGATAGACATTGCGTTTGCAGCTGCTTTTTGCTCTGCAAAAGCATGATCTATTAAGAGTTGTTCTAATCCGTTTTTAGCAACATCTACCCACGAAGTTTCTGTTTCAAATTGTAATCCCAGCATAGTTTGTATTTGAGAGTGCTAAAGTAAAAAAGAATCTCCTTTTTTAGGTTAATTTACTAAAATAGTTAACTTTGAATGACTACAAACTGTAATGAAAAAGACCTATTTTTAGCATGAAAAACTTCTTACAACTACTTATTATTTCAATATTTTTTATAGGATTCAATTCTTGTAAAAAATCACCAACAGCAGAAAGTGATGTAAACGAATATCAAGAATACGTTTCCGTATTTCCAGAAAAATTGATTTCAGTAACACCCAATTTCAAATTTTCTCTAAATAAACTTGTGGACGTTTCTTCGGTTTCTAATGATGTTATTTCTATAAAACCACAGGTAAAAGGAACGGTAACATTAATAGACAATGTTATTTCTTTTGTTCCGACAGAGGTGTTAGACGCAGATAAAGAATACGCGGTAACACTTCATTTGTCTAAACTATATAACAAAATAGAAGATGATTTAAAAGACTTTATTATAAAAGTAAAAACTAAAGAGTTATTATATACGGTTTCTTTAGGAGCACCACAAGTATATGATAAAAACTGGAATTATATAGAAGGATATATAAACGCAAGCGATGTTATAGAAACCTCGAAATTAGCTTCTTTATTAAAAGCTTCGTATGATGGGAAAAGTGTTGCTGTAAAATTTGATGCTACTGGAAAGTTTACATCTAGAGTTCAATTTAAAATTGATAGTTTACAACGTTTCGATGATGATAAAACGTTAAAAGTTAACTGGACTGGTAAATTAATCGGGTCAACATCCGAAGGAGATAGAGAAATTGATATTATAGGAAGAAGTAACTTTAAAGTATTAGATGTTTCCATGGTTGAAGGAATTAATCAGCAAATAGAAATCAGTTTTTCAGATCCAATAAAGAAAGGACAAGATTTAAAAGGATTGATTCGTTTTGTAAATACTTCTAAGAAAAATTTTACTTATAAAATCAATAATAATATTGTAACGGTATATCCAGCTTCTTCATTTAAAAATAAGGTTGACCTTGAAGTTTTTAAAGGAATTAAAAATGAAGAAGGTTATTCATTAAAAGAAGATTTTACACGCTCGTTGTATTTTGAACAGTTAAAACCAACAGTGAGTTTTATTAAAAGTGGATCTATACTCCCAAACTCTAAAAATTTAAAAATCAATTTTAATGCGGTTAATTTACGTGCAGTAGATGTTACACTTTACAAAATATATAAAGATAATATTTTACAGTTTTTACAGCAAAACAATTTGAGTAATCAAGGTGATTTACGTTATGTAGGGCGACCAGTTTCGAAACACACTATCAATTTATCAAATCAAGGATTAGAGTTAGATAAACTCAATGCTTTTGCTATTGATTTAGCTGATTTGGTTTCGGTGGAAGAAGGAGCAATGTACCGTGTTGAGTTATCATACCATAAAGATTATTCTAATTATACCTGTAACGGAACAAAACCAGATAACACGATTATTTACGGAAAGAAAGAAGTAAACAATAAGCTGTATAATACTTCTCACGGTGGTTATTACTACGATGATTATTATGAGGATTATCGTTGGAATGAAAGAGAAGATCCGTGTACAAATTCATATTTTTATAATAAAAAAATTAGCACAAATATTCTAGGGACAAACTTAGGTGCTATTGTTAAAAGAGGTAGTAACAACAGCATGTTTGTAGCTGTTACCGATATTTTAACTACCCAACCTGTAAACGGCGTTAAAGTAAGTTTATACAATTTACAGCAACAAGAAATTACATCGGCAATAACAAATAAAGAAGGAGTCGCAAACTTTACAGACGATTCAAATGCATTTTTTGCAGTTGTTTCTAAAGGAAACAATACGACTTACGTAAAGTTAGATGATGGAAACGCACTTTCGATGAGTAAGTTTGATGTATCGGGAACAAAACTTGAAAAAGGGATTAAAGGATATATCTACGGAGAACGTGGCGTTTGGCGACCAGGGGATCAGCTGTTTTTAACCTTTGTGTTGAATGACAATGCGAATCCGATTCCAGAAAAACATCCTATAAAATTTGAGTTAATCAATCCGCAAGGAAAAATTATTGATCGAAATATTCAATTTAAAAACGCAAACAACATGTATGCGTACACTCCAAAAACAAATGATGATGCACTTACAGGAAATTGGAAATTACGTGTTACAGTTGGTGGAGCAACTTTTAACAAAACACTTAAAATTGAAACAATTAAGCCGAATCGATTAAAAATTAAGCTTACAACAGATCAAGAAGTTATAAAATCTAATACTCCAATTGCTGGAGATGTAGAAGTGAAATGGTTACATGGAGCAATTGCTAGAGGGTTAAAGTTAGATATTAATGGGAAATTCAGACAAACAAAAACAGCGTTTTCTAAATTTTCGAATTATAATTTTGATGATGTTACTCGTAGCTTCGGTACAGAAGAGTTTAAAGTATTACAAGGAAATTTAAACAACGATGGTAAAGCTAATTTCTCGGTGCAACCAAAGTTAGACACAAAAGCACCGGGAATGCTAAAAGCATCGTTTATTACGAAAGTATATGAAAATGGAGGTGATTTTAGTACCGATATGTTTTCAAAAAATGTATCACCATATAGCGTTTATGTTGGTTTAAATACTGCGGAAGAAAAGGAATCTAAAAACTATTTATTTACGAATGAAAATTACGGATTTAATGTGGCTGCCGTTAATGAAAATGGAGTAGGAGTCGCTTCAAATTTAGAAGTGAAAGTGTACAAAATGTCATGGCGTTGGTGGTGGAGTAATTCTGATAACGGAATTTCAAGTTACGACGGAACACGCTATCACGAGCCTTATAAAACGCTAAAAGTTAAAACAGGAGCAAACGGAAAAGGAAAGTTCGATTTAAAGATTGATGAAAACGATTGGGGACGCTATTTAATTAAAGTAACTAATAATCAAAGTAAACATTCAACGGCAAATATTGTGTATTTCGATTGGCCTTCTTGGTATGGTAGAAAGAAAAATAATGCCGATAAATCTAACGCCACAATGTTGGTTTTTACTACAGATAAAGAAGATTATCAAGTAAATGAAAAAGCACAGGTTAAATTCCCTTCTTCAGCAGGAGGAAGAGCTTTAATTACCATTGAAAACGGTACAGAGGTCTTAGATAATTTTTGGGTGGAAACGACAGATAAACAAACTGTTTTTAACTTTACAATTTTGGCAAATTATACACCCAACGTATTTGTAAATATTTCGTTGTTGCAAAAGCACAGTCAAACCGAAAATGATTTACCGATAAGAATGTATGGTTCTGTTCCGATTTTAGTGAATGATCCGAATACAAAGTTAGCGCCAGAAATTCAATTAGCAGATGAGTTAAAACCAGAAACGACGGCAACGATTCGCGTAAAAGAGAAGAATGGAAAGCCAATGAGTTATACCATTGCATTGGTAGATGAAGGTTTGTTGGATTTAACACGCTTTAAAACTCCAAATCCGTGGAACGTATTTTACGCACGTCAATCTTTAGGAGTAAAAACTTGGGATATTTTTGATGAAGTTATTGGTGCGTACGGCGGAAAAATCAATCAGATTTTAAGTATCGGTGGAGATGAAGCCGAAGCAGGAAGTAAAAACAAAAAAGCGAATAGATTTAAACCGATGGTTACGTATTTAGGCCCATTTGATTTAAAAATGGGACAAACAGAAGAGCATCAAATTAAAATACCGAAATATATAGGTTCTGTAAAAGCAATGGTGGTGGCAACGAATGCCGAAAAAGAAGCGTATGGAAGCGATGAAAAAACGGCTTTTATTCGTAAACCTGTTATGATCTTAGCATCCTTACCGCGTAAAATTACACCACAAGAAACAGTTACTTTACCTGTTACGGTTTTTGCCATGAAACCAAATATTAAGAATGTAAAAGTAAGTTTACAACCTAACGAATCGTATACAATTGTGGGTGATAAAACTCAAACAGTTTCTTTTGATCAGCCAGATGAAAAAATGGCCTATTTTCAATTGAAAATAAATGATTTTAAAGGAATTGGTAAAATTGATATTGATGCAAGTTCAGGAGCTGAAAAAGCTTCGTATTCGGTTGAGATAGATGTTGTAAATCCGAATCCTGTAACTACTGAGGTAAAGGATTTAGTATTGAAATCTAACGAGAATAGTGAAATTAGTTTTACTAGTTTTGGTACAGCTGGTACAAATTCCGCAAGTATAGAATTATCAACTTTACCGCCGATGAACTTTACAAAGCGTTTGCAATATTTAATTCAATATCCTCACGGATGTGTAGAGCAAACTACGTCGAGTGCATTTCCGCAGTTGTATTTACCAGAGATTTTTGATTTACCGCAAGAAAAATCAAGATCAATAGAAAGAAATATCAAAGCAACGATTCAACGATTGTCAGATTTTCAATTATCAAACGGAGGATTAGCGTATTGGCAAGGTGGAAACTATGTGAGTAATTGGGGAACTTCGTATGCAGGACATTTTATGATCGAGGCTGCTAAAAAAGGATACGCTTTACCGATCGGATTTAAAGACAAATGGGTGTCATATCAAAAACAAACGGCTCGAAATTGGCGACAAAATTCGCGTTATGATGACGATGCATTATCACAAGCTTATCGATTGTATACCTTGAGTTTAGCAAATAGCCCAGATTTAGCATCGATGAATCGATTACGAGAAACGAACGGAATTTCTAATGATGCCAAAATGCGTTTGGCAAGTGCGTATGCCTTAATTGGTAAGCAATCTATTGCAAAATCAATTTTAAACACCTTGTCTGCTTCAAATTACACACGTAGGTATTATTCAGGTTATGGATCAGAAACACGTAATAAGGCGATGGCGTTAGAAACGTATACCTTGTTAAAAGATGATGCACAGGCTATTAAATTAGCAAAAGAAGTTGCTGATAAATTATCGAGTAACGATTGGATGAGTACACAAACCACAGCGTATAGTTTGTTGGCAATGTCTCAATTCGCTATGCAGAATGGAGAAAATTCAGGAATTCAATCCAATTATTCTTTTAATGCTGTTGCTAAAAATGCAAACACCTCAAAATCGTTGTATGTAAATGATTTAACGGATGTTAAAAAGGAGAATACCTTAAAAATAGCCAATAAAAGTAACGGAGTTTTATATGTTCGTGTATTTAACAAAGGAATTTTACCTGTTGGAGAAGAGAAAGTATTTCAAAAGAATATTGAAGCCAAAGTAGTGTATAAAACGAAAGAAGGAATTGTTTTGGAACCAGATAATTTAAGTCAAGGAACCAATTTTATTGCAGAAGTAATCATTAGAAATTCGACGAATAATAAAGTTGACAATGTTGCGTTAACGGAGTTTATTCCATCGGGTTGGGAAATTGTAAATACTCGTTTTACAGATTTTGGAAGTAGTACAGCATCAACGAATGTTGATTTTACCGATATTCGAGATGCAAGTATTAGTAATTATTTTACGTTGAAGGTTTATGAAACAAAAACTTTTAGAGTGTTATTAAACGCCTCGTATTTAGGAGAGTATTATTTACCAGGAGTTCAAGTAGAAGCAATGTACGACAATGATTACGTAGCACGTACTAAAGGAAGATGGGTTAAAGTGGTGAAGTAATATCAAACTATTTTAGAAATAGATAATGAAAGTAAATTTTTCGTCATTACGAAGGAGTATAGGACTGAAGTAATCTTTTAATTATGAGTTTGTATTAATGTTTTGATTTTTAAGATATAGAGATTACTTCGTTCCACTTTGTTTCACTCGCAATGACGTTTTTTTATCGTGTATGTAACTTTTTTAATTTACCATTATACATACACTATCCTGATAAAAGACTACCTATCTTTGCTGCATACAAAAAATTCATAGATAGTAAGTAAACGATTATGGCAAATACGATAAAGGACCAAGAAGATATTTTAGCAAAACTAAATATCTATGAATTAAATGAAATGCAAAATGAAGCCATTTCAGTAATTGATACCACTACTAATACGGTTATACTTTCACCAACAGGTACGGGTAAAACCTTGGCTTTTTTATTGCCAACGCTTAAACTGATAGATCCAGATAATAAAGAGATACAAGTATTAATTTTAGTTCCGTCTAGAGAATTAGCCATTCAAATAGAACAAGTAATCAGAGAAATGGGAACAGGATTTAAAGTAAATGCGGTATATGGAGGAAGATCGATGGCGAAAGATAAAATAGAATTAAAACACACACCAAGTATTTTAATAGGTACTCCTGGCAGAATAGCAGACCATTTTGCAAACGATCGTTTTTCTAAAGACAGTATTAAAGCCTTAATTTTAGATGAGTTTGATAAGTCGTTAGAAGTTGGTTTCGAATATGAAATGCGAGGAATTATCAATCAATTACCAAACATAAGCAAGCGTATTTTAACTTCAGCTACACAAGAAGCAGAGGTACCTGATTTTGTGCGATTACATAACCCGAAAGTATTAAATTATTTAACAGGGAAGAAATCAAAGAAATTAGACATCAAAACGGTGGTTACACCAGTAAAAAATAAAAATCAAACGCTTTTAGACTTATTACATCATATTGGTAACGAACCTGGAATTATTTTTTGTAATTTAAAAGATAGCATACAACATGTAAGTGATTTTTTAACGAAGCATAAAATAGCGCATAGTTGTTTTTCTGGAGGCATGGAACAAAGAGATCGTGAGCGTTCTTTAATTAAATTCAGAAACGGTACAAGTCAGGTTTTACTTGCAACCGATTTAGCCGCAAGAGGAATAGATATTCCTGAAATGAAATACATTATCCATTATGAATTGCCGCAAAGAATAGAAGAATTTACCCATAGAAATGGTAGAACAGCCAGAGTAAATGCAAAAGGGACTGCCTATGTATTAAAATGGGAAAAAGAATCGTTACCAGAGTTTATTAAGAATACGAGTAATGCAGATATTTCTAATAAAGAAAAGGTAAAACCTCGCTATTGGGAAACCTTATTTATTTCAGGAGGAAGAAAGGATAAAATATCTAAAGGAGATATTGCAGGTTTATTTTTTAAACAAGGAAATCTTACCAAAGATCAATTAGGCGTTATCGAACTAAAACAAGATTGTGCCTTTATTTCGGTACCTGCAACGGAAGCCAAAGAATTAGTTGAAAAGTTAAGTGATAGACGCTTAAAAAATAAAAAAGTGCGTATTAGTATTGTTTAGAAAAGATAGATATTTAAGAATATAGAAAGAGATACTTGTTGTAAAAGAGTATCTTTTTTATGTGATGAATTCACTTATTTTTCACCACTCAAAATTTCTTTCACAACCAATTGATATTTTTTAGGATTGGTCGCTTTTTTAATTTTTTTATAAGTTTTCTGCGGATTGGAAAAAGACTTAGAAAAGTATTCCCAAAAGCCTAACATTTTCATTTTTATAGGAGTTGGTCCAGACAACGCAGCATCGTATTGATGGTAAATTTCATCATGAAAAGCTTCAAAAATTTTCCATCTATCTTTTGGGTATTCGGTCGTATCGTCTTTAATCATTTGAGGTAAAAAAGGATCTGCAATTAAACCACGTCCAATCATAAAATGCGTAATACTAGGAAAACGTTCTTTCATGGCTTTAAAGCCTTCTACAGTGGTAATATCACCATTATAATACAGTTGATGTTTAGCAACATCAATACATTTTTGAAACGCTTCTAAATCTACACCACCTTTGTATAATTGTTTTCCAATTCGAGCATGAATAGCTACGTTTTTTAAGGGGTATTTGTCTAGAATAGGGAAGGAGTGTAATATTTCCTCACTGTTTTCATAACCCATTCTCATTTTCATAGACACTACAATATCCGTTTCGTTGTGAGCGCGATGCAATACTTCGTCTATTCGTGTCGGGTTACAGATCAAACCAGAACCCATTCCAGATTTTGTAACCATTGGATATGGACAGCCTAAATTCCAGTTTAGTTCTTTAAACCCTAAACTTTGTACATATTTTGCTACAAATAAAAATTCATCAGCATCATTAGTAATTACCTGCGGAATAACCGTTAACGTGTTGTTGTTTTCGGGTAATAAATCACGCTCATAACTTGATTTTATTTTCATTTTTCCGTTTAACCGAATATAAGGAGCGTAAAATGTGTCAATTCCACCAAAATATTTGTTTTGTGCATTTCTAAAACGAAAATCGGTAAACCCTTGTAGAGGTGAAGAAAGTAAGGTAAAACTCATAGTGTATTATAAGCTGCAAATATAACTCACTTATCCTTGATATTTTACTTCTAAACTTTTATACTTTTGATAAATATAACTAGTGAATGCAAAGAGTGTTTGAATTTTTAAGAAATAATAAAATAAAGGTTGTAACTGTTTGCCTTTTGTTGATTGTCTATTATTTCTGCTTGCCCCAAAAACTGTTTCAAAATCCAACATCAACTGTAGTTACGGCAAGTAATAATGAATTATTAGGAGCTGTTATTGCAGAAGATGGTCAGTGGCGATTTCCTGAGTTAGATTCGGTACCTCAAAAATTTGAAGATTGTATTTTACAATTTGAAGACGCTCATTTTTATAAACACTTCGGATTTAACCCAGTATCTATTGTTAAAGCCTTTTCCGAAAACATAAAAGCGAAGAAGGTAGTTCGTGGTGGAAGTACACTTACACAACAAGTGATTCGTTTATCACGTAAGAATCAACAGCGTTCGTATTTTGAAAAAATCAAAGAACTTGTTTTAGCAACCCGATTGGAATTTCGTCATTCTAAAAAAGAAATTTTAAAACTCTATGCATCACATGCACCTTTTGGTGGAAATGTGGTTGGATTAGAAATGGCTTCATGGCGTTATTTCGGATTGCAACCCAGTCAACTTTCATGGGCAGAAAGTGCAACGTTGGCAGTATTACCAAATGCTCCGTCTTTGATTTATCCAGGGAAAAATCAGTTAAAACTTAAGGAAAAACGCAATAGACTATTAAATAAACTCTATCGAAAAGAGATGATTGATAGTATTACGTATGTGTTGGCGATAGATGAAGATCTTCCGGAGAAACCTTACAATTTACCCACCACAGCAACCCATTTAGTGCAAGATATTGCTAAAAATTATAAAAGAAAACGGATTCAA
Source organism: Tenacibaculum adriaticum (assembly GCF_008124875.1). Classification (GTDB taxonomy): domain Bacteria; phylum Bacteroidota; class Bacteroidia; order Flavobacteriales; family Flavobacteriaceae; genus Polaribacter; species Polaribacter adriaticus. The sequence continues at coordinate 616,415 of NZ_VNIA01000002.1, read as the reverse complement.
AGTTCTATTGATATTTTCTTACAGAAACGAGTAAATAATATTGTTAAACAACATTACGAACGTTTAAAACAAAACGAAGTATACAATTTAGCAGTTTTGGTATTAGATGTTGAAACTAGAAAAGTATTGGCTTATGTAGGGAATTCACCAACGGATGAAAAGCATCAAAAAGATGTGAATAATGTGGTGTCTTCTAGAAGTACAGGAAGCGTCTTAAAACCATTTTTGTATGCGCAGATGTTACAATCGGGAGATTTGTTACCCACACAATTAGTCGCCGATGTACCTACAGAAATAGCAGGATATTCTCCAAAAAACTTTAGTTTAATGTTTGACGGTGCAGTTCCTGCCAATGTAGCGCTTACACGTTCTTTGAATATTCCTGCGGTGCGGATGTTACAACGTTACGGCTTACAAAAATTTAGAGATGATTTAGAAGATTATCAATTAACACATATTACCAAACCTGCCGATTATTACGGATTGTCGCTCATTTTAGGTGGTGCAGAGGCCAGTTTATGGGATTTATGTAAAGTATTTGCTGGGTATGCAGGAACGGTTACTCATTTTGATGAATTGAAATATCAATATTATCAAAATGAATTTGTGGAGCAAACGTATTTAAATACTGAAAAAGTCAACTTCGGAAAAGTAGTACCAACACCTAAAATTGTGGATGCTGGGTCGACTTATTTAACGTTGAATACACTCACCAATGTGAACCGCCCAAATACCGACCAAGCATGGAAATACTACGATTCATCGCAAAAAATAGCATGGAAAACAGGAACCAGTTTTGGTAATAGAGATGCTTGGGCAATTGGAGCAACTTCAAAATATGTAGTGGGTGTTTGGGTAGGAAACTCAGACGGTGAAGGGCGTTCAGATTTAACCGGTGTAGGAAGTGCATCTCCATTAATGTTTGATGTGTTTGATGTCTTACCAAAATCGGACTGGTTTTTAGAACCGTATGAAGATTTAATTGAAGAGAACATTTGTGAGAAGAGCGGTTATTTAGCATTGCCAATTTGTAAATCGGTTAAAAAAAGGATTCAAAAAAATGGTATAAAAGCAAAATCGTGTCCGTATCATAAAGAAATTCAAGTAGAAAAAACGGAACAGTTTAGAGTAAATACGAATTGTGAATCGATTAATAATATTAAAACGAAAACTTGGTTTGTGTTGCCTCCGTTAATGGCACATTATTATCAACAAAACAATTCAGATTACCAACGTTTACCTAATTTTAGAGCTGATTGCAATGAGCTTGAAAAAGCCAAAATGGATTTTGTTTTTCCTACAAAATACCGTTCAAAAGTCTCATTAACAAAAGGTGTTAACAACCAATTGAACTCAGTTGTTTTAAAGTTGACACACTCAAATTCTGATGCAAAAGTATATTGGTATTTAAACGATGAATTTATCAATACTACAGAAAATTATCATGAATTAGCTATAAAACCCCCAAAAGGTACTTACCAAATAACGGTTATAGATGATTTTGGAAATGAACTTAAACGGGTTTTAGAAATTTACTAATTTTTAGTATTATTTTAAAGGTAAACAAAACTAAATTTTCATTAAAAATTAAGAGTATTTTAGGATCTTTTTAAATGCTCTAGTTGGTTAAAAATTCCTATTTTTAATTTTTCAAAAATAAATATGTTAGAACTAGCAGGAATAATAATACTTGGAATATTAGCACAATGGTTTGCTTGGAGATTTAAGATACCAGCAATCTTACCTTTAATTTTAATAGGGCTTTTAGTAGGACCTATTGCCTCGGAGTTTTTAAACGAAGATGGAAGTAAATTAATAGAACCTGTTTGGGACGGTCAAAAAGGATTATTCCCAGGAGATGGATTGTATTACTTTGTCTCTCTGGCAATTAGTATCATCCTTTTTGAAGGAGGTCTAACGTTGCGGAGAGGGGAAATTAAAAATATTGGTCCCGTTATAACGAAGTTAATTACGTTGGGTTCGGCAATTACTTTTTTTGGGGCAGGGCTAGTGGCACATATGATATTCAATTTAAGTTGGGAACTTTCATTTTTATTTTCTGCATTAATTATTGTTACAGGGCCGACTGTAATAACCCCTATTTTGAGAAATATTCCTTTGAAAAAAGACGTATCTGCCGTTTTAAAATGGGAAGGAATTTTAATTGATCCTATCGGAGCCTTAGCAGCTGTCTTAGTTTTTGAATTTATAAGTGTTGGTGGTGGTTCTGGATTTACACAAACGGCTTCTGCAGAATTTTTAAAGATTTTACTTTTTGGTACTACATTTGGATTTACGTTTGCAAATGCTTTAATTTTTTCTATTAATAAAAAGTGGATACCTCATTATTTATTAAATGTGGTAGCGCTTTCAACTGTATTATTAGTATTTGTAGCTTCAGATTTAGCAGCTCATGAATCAGGATTATTAGCAGTTGTGGTAATGGGTATGGTCTTAGGTAATAGTAAGTTAAAAAATTTAAAAGAAATTTTATATTTTAAAGAGTCATTAAGTGTTTTATTAATATCAATCTTATTTATTCTTTTAGCCGCGAATATTGATTTTAAAGAATTGATGTTGTTGTATGATTGGAAAACACTATTGTTATTTGTACTGGTAGTTTTTGTTATTAGACCTATAGCGGTTTTTTTAAGTACGTATCAATCGAACTTAAAAATGAATGAAAAATTATTTATTAGTTGGGTAGGTCCTCGAGGAATTGTCGCTGCAGGTATTGCATCACTTTTCGGTAGTAAATTATTAAAAGAAGGCATAGAAGGAGCAGAGTATATAACTCCTTTAGTATTTATGATTGTATTAGGTACTGTATTACTAAATGCTACAACGGCACGAATGTTTGCGAAAATGGTAGGTGTTTTCTTAAAACGATCTAATGCAATTATGATTATTGGAGCTTCTGATGTAGGAAGATTAATAGCCAATTATTTGAAGGAAAATAAAAGAAGAGTTGTTTTGATTGATTCGAATCCAGACAATGTAGATAAAGCAAAGAAAGAAGGTTTAGAAGCTTTTGAAGTGAATATTTATGATGAGGAATTAACAGATAACATAGAGTTAAATGATGTAGGTTATATGATCGCTATGACTGGAAGTGATTCTATAAACAAATATGCGATCGAGAATTTTTCATCGGCATTTGGAGAGCAAGGAGCGTATAGATTGGCAAGTTCTCAAGAAGTAATTACTAAAGATTATGACGATGAAAACCAGTTGTTTACAACACAAGATGATTACTTGAATTTAATGGAAGCTGTTAGAGATTATCCAGAAATTCATGAAACAGCAATTAACTCATTGCAAGATTATAATACAAAAATTGAAAAATTATACGAAGAGTTAAAATCAATTCCGATTCTTATTAAGAGTAATTCTGGACAAATTTGGTTGATTTCTGAATTTGAAAAAAGTATAAAAAAGATTGAAAATTGTATGTTAGTATACGTAGGCAAAAACTTAAATATCTAGCTGAAAAGTGTTCTTTAGCTTTTCTAAAAGAGGGTTCTTTTCACACATTTTTTTAAACTTATCACTTGGGTGATAAACAAATTCCTTTTCTGTAGTTTCATCTATTTTAATTGCAATAGTAATCCCGTAGTTGTTCAATTTTTCACGAAGAAATTTTAATAATTTAGGTTTACCAGTATTAATTTGTTTTTCTAAAAGTTCACTAACAACAGTAAGTTCAACAATAAAATTTGATTTTAAGTTTATGGTTGCAGAATTTAAAATAGAAGCTAAACTATTTTCTCCTAATTGGTTGAGTTTAAAATAATATTTTTTCCAAACTTCTTTTAACTGATTTTCTGTAAAAGGAGTTTTTGGGTGATTATCATAGTTTTCTTCTTCTTCAGAAACATTTTTAACTTCTTTTTTCTGATGAATACTTTTTAATGATAAAGCAGAAGGTCTTCGTTTAACGTTTTTTAAAATAGGTTTTGAAGTCTCTGTTTTTATTGTTTGAACAGGAGGTTTTATAGTTTCCTTAACGACTGGTTTTGGTTTTGAAACTTTTTTTATAGCTGGTGAAAGCGAAGTAAAAAAAGTAGCCGGTATTATGTAGTTACTAGATTTTTTTTTTGCTCCATCAAAAGTGATAGAGGCGAGTTGCATCAACGTTAATTCAACTAATAATCGTTGATTTTTACTAGCACGATATTTTAAATCACAATCGTTCGCTTTGTCTATCGCAGGTATTAAAAACAGCATGGATGCTTTTTGCGATTGCTCTAAGTATTTTTTCTTGGTATTGTCTCCAACTTCGAGTAATTCGACCGTTGCTTGATCTTTTGCTACTAATAAATCTCTAAAATGAGAAGCTAATCCGCTAATAAAATGATGACCTTCAAAACCTTTAGATAAAACGTCGTTAAAAGCCATTAATACTTCTGGTATTTTGTTTTCCAATAACAGATCCGTCATATTAAAATAGACATCGTAGTCTAACACATTTAAGTTTTGTGTTACTGCTTCTCGGGTTAAATTGGTACCAGAAAAACTAACCACTCTATCAAAAATAGATAAAGCATCACGCATGGCACCGTCTGCTTTTTGAGCAATAATGTGCAACGCATCATCATCCGCAGTTATGTTTTCTTTCTCACAAATTGTTTTTAGGTAGTTTTTAGCATCTAAAACACCAATTCTTTTAAAATCAAAAATCTGACAACGCGATAAAATCGTTGGAATGATTTTATGTTTTTCTGTAGTAGCTAAGATGAAGATAGCATGAGCAGGAGGTTCTTCCAACGTTTTTAAAAAAGCATTAAAAGCGGCTTGCGACAACATGTGTACCTCATCAATAATATACACTTTGTATTTTCCTGTTTGAGGCGGAATGCGAACCTGATCGGTAAGATTACGAATATCATCTACAGAGTTATTTGAAGCGGCATCTAATTCGAAAATATTAAATGCAAAATCTTCATCATCGGTTGTAGCATCTTCTTGGTTAATACGCTTTGCTAAAATACGCGCACAAGAAGTTTTACCAACCCCACGAGGTCCAGTAAATAATAAAGCCTGCGCTAAATGGTTGTTTTTTATAGCATTTTCTAACGTATTGGTTATGGCTTGTTGCCCAACCACGTCCTCAAAATTTTGAGGGCGGTATTTACGCGCTGATACTATAAAATGTTCCATTTAATTCTTCTATTTACTCGAACAAAAATAATAAACCCAATTACGACACACAAACAAAGTTGTAAACGAATTCGCTAAGTTTTAAACAAAAAAACCTCTTCATTTTCAAATTAATGATTACAAAGAGGTTGGCTAACAAAAACAAACAATAAATATTTTTTAGAAATTAAACTTAATAACAGTCAGTTTTAATTTGCTGTAAGTTTAAAGGTGTGTTTAATTTTGATATTGAGATGGTTTCAAGAACTTTTAAAACATCGTTCATCATGGCAATAGAGCCACAAATCATAATAGTTCCATTATTTTTTAAAACTGAGGCAATTATATCTTGTTCTTTTGAAACTAAATCTTGCACATAAATTTTTTCTTTTTGTTCTTGAGAGTAAGCAATATGAATACTAGATAATTGTTTGTTGTCGTATGCTTTGTAAATCTGTTTAGAATATAACTCAACAGATTCTGTAGTTCTTCCTCCCCAAAAAAGGTGTGTTTTAATATATTTGTAATTAGCATCTATCATACCTAAAAAAGGAGCGATTCCAGTTCCATTTGCAATTAAAATTACTCCTGTAGATTTTTTCGGGAAATGAAAAGAAGTATTTGGTGTTATAGTTGCATTTAACATGTCATTTTTTTGTAATTGATTCAAATAATTAGAACAAATTCCGTATTCGTGTTTTTTAATACTTAATAAAATATCATTGTTAATTTTTCCAATAGAGTAGAGACGTTCTATCGTGTCTTCTTTCGGAGTGATTGATAATAAATCTCCGGAAATAAATTTCAATTTTTTAGCAGGTTTTAATCGGACTAAAAAAGAAGCGTCTATATTTAAATCGGTCTTATTAACAACTGTAAAAGCGTGTTGCTTTTTAGGTTTTATAACTTCTTGTTTTAGATGTAACGGGATTTCAATTTGTTTACTCCATTGTATACACCACTCTTTAAAATCGGTAAAAGATTGATTATTAATCTTGAAAAGAGGTAAAACAGGTTTATATTTTGAGTGTTCATTCAAAATAGCATCAACTTCAATAGCAAATTGGCAATAATCTGAATATGCCATAGAGCCGAATCCAACTACTGAATAGTTGATCAAATTTGGTTGCTCTATTTTTGAGGCTAACTTTAAAAAATTAGTAGCATTATTAGGAGGATCACCTTCTCCATAAGTGGCTGTTAAAACAATTAAATGGTTTGCGCTTTTATAGGAAGTATAATTATTTAGATGATCTATAAAAACAGATTTTTTAGCATTTATCAAAGCTTTGTATAAAGCGATTGAAAAACCAAAAGTACTTCCTGTTTCTGAGCCAACCAAAATAATAAACTCAGCTTTGTCTTTGTTGATTTTGTTTTTTGGGAGGGTACTTTTTTTTCTTCGTTCTATAGTCATGGCAAAACCAGAATAAACAAAAAACAGAATGCTAAACGAAGAAAACATTAAAATTAAAGACCATAAAATAGTACCGCGACCTGTATGTAAAAACAAACTCCAGTTTGACACAATACGTATCCAAGGAAGATTTTGCTCGCTTATAATTTCTCCAGAATATTGATGAATGTAAAGTTCTTTATTATTTAGCTTTAAGAAAAAGTAATCTTCTTCGTCATCAGAAAAAGGAAATTCTAAACTTTTAAGTTCTTTTAGATAGATGCTTTTAAAGGTATCGAAATCTTCAAAAGATAATTTCTTACCCGCAAATGTTTTAGAAAAATCAACGTTATGAGATATTTTAGTCTCAGGTAATACAGAAAACTTTTCTAAGGATAAAAATACACCTGTAAGGGTAATAATAATGATTGGAATTAGTGTGTATCTACCTAAAATTACGTGATAGTATTGTTTAAAATCTTCCTTAACTACTTTGGTGAAAAATTGAATGATTCCTCCTTGTCTTTTAATAATTAAAATACTTCCTGTAATTGTTATTAAGAAGAGTAAAAAGGAGAAAAATCCAACTAGAAATCGACCTGTAGATTTTAAAAATAGAGAACGATGTAAATTAGTAGTCCATTTATAAATAGAAGCTCTTTCTATAAGATCACCTATTTTTTTCCCCGTTACAGGATTTACATAAAACGTATGGCTTTGTCCGTTTTTAGTAATTACTGAAGCTTCTAAAAAATTGTTTTCATCAACTTTTAAAGAAACAACTTCTTCATATTCCTTTTTTAAGGAAGTTATGGTCTCAGCTAGTGTTATTGTGTTTGCATTTTGAATAGCAAACGGTTTTAACTGATTCGAAATAGGTTCGAAGGCTAAAACAATTCCTGTAACAGAGGCAATGATTATGAAAACAAAAGAAGATATAGCCAAGGTTAGATGACTATACCTCCAAATTGAAATGGTCATTTTTGCTAGATATTATTGAGGTATCATACGAACATATCGTATAAATCCTTTTCCTTCAGTTTTACTTTTTACACTTTCAGAGGTAAGTTCAAACTCAACATCATCTTTGTAATATTCTTGATCTTCTACAGCGCTTTCAAATCGAATTTTATACCCTTTATTAATTTTATCATTAGGTATTTCAATTATGCTAATCACTCTATTTCCACCACTAATTGTTGCTCCTGTAATGGCATCAATATCCGAACGAACTTTTCCATGAAAATTCCACCAGTTGGTAATATCGTGGTACCATTCTTCATCATCTCCTTGCACGTACAGTGTTTTTTCATATTCTCCTTCGGGATTTAATAATGAAATAACGACATAAGCACCTTCACCAGTATAATTCTTCATTTGAATCATACATTTATATTTAGAGTTTTCTACGATCGTAAATGCTGTAATCGTAAAGATTATTATAAAAATTGAAATTATTTTTTTGATCATTTTTTTGTTGTGTTACATCTCGATATAATTTTTTCATTCTTCAAAAATCACTCGATGTGATATTTTTGTCAGTTCGAGTACCTAGAGTAAAATGAAAGATGTATCGAGAACTTATTTTAAAAAGCTAATATCCGTATTTTTTAAAGCTTCGTTTTCTTTAGCTAAATCATATAAAGTTTCCTCAAAATCCGTTTTTACAGTTTTGTTTGCACCCTCAGCAATTAAAAATTTTATAATACTGTTGTTTTTAGCGGTCATTACTGCTTTTTGTAATGCTGTTAACCCTTTACTATTTTTAGCATTGATGTTTATATTGTATTTTTTGATGAATTCTAACATTGGTACACTTTGTTTTTCAACAGCCAAATGATACAATGTTGAACCATCTTTTTGAGTATTACCAATTTTTAGTCCTTTAGTAGTTAATGTTTTTAATTTTTGTTGAAAAGCCTCTTTATCTTTCGGATTAAAGGTTTTAAATAAATAGTAACTTAAATCATAACCTTTTACATCAACCACAGAAACATTTGCGTTTTTTTGAACTAAAAAGTCAACAATTTCTGGTTTATTTCTTAATGCTTTGGTCAAAGCTGATTCTCCATCTTTATTGATGTGATCGGTGTTTTTTGTTTTTGAAGCTAATAATTTTATTACTGCTAAAGAATTATTAGAAACAGCGTTTAATAAAGCTGTATTTCCTTCTTTATCTGCTTTATTTACATCTACACCTTTATCAATAAAGTAATTAAATGAAGCAACATCTTTATTACTATACGCTAAATTATGTAATGGAGTTAATCCTTCATTATTTGTGATATTCGGGTTAATCCCTAAGCTTTCTAAATATTTAAAAAAATCTAAAGAATTATAGCCACGACGAGAGCCTTTGGTAGCAAAAAGCATTGCATTATCACCTTTTTTGTTCAAGGCTTTATAAGGTAATCCTTTTTTAATGAGCAACTCCAACATTTTTTTATTGCCTTTTTGGGCAGTATAATTAAATGCACCATTTCCATCTTTATCCGTAGCTTTAATATCCAAACCTTTATTAGTAAAGTAATCAACCATTTTAAAATCTGATAGATTTGGAATGATTAATAACAGTGCATCAGCACCTTTTGGAGTTTTGTCTTTTACCACATCAGCTCCATGTTTAATCAAAAGGTCGTATAAATCTGAGTTCTCAACTCCTGCAACTGCTGTAAAGTTTAAAATAGAGTATCCTTTGTCGTCAATAACATCTGTTTTTGCTCCGTTAGCTAACAAATGTTTTACAATAGGCATATTATTTTTATAAGATGCCCAAAAAATATAAGTTCTACCATCGTGTGTTAACTTATTAACATCGTTTCCTTTTTTGGAAAGCAAATGTTTAATTACTTTTTCATTTGTGTTTTCTAATAGTGCATAAACGACAGCATCAAAACCAAACCTGTTTAGCTCGGTAGCGCTATTACCTTCGGTAATTTTTTGCTCAACATCTTTAATCGTAGGATTTGTCTTCCAGAAAGCTCTGTCTAAAAAAGTATTTTTGATTTGTGCAGTTATTATCGAGTTATAACCAATAACACTTAAAAATAAGAGTATTTTTAACAAGTTTTTCATGGGTTATTTTTTTACAAAAGATTCAATAACGTCACTAATTTCTCCCTCTTTTTCAATTTCATCAGAAAACAATTGTTTAAATAATAGTTTATTATTTACTTTGGTTTCTAAAGAAAGATCTTTGTTTCTACCATAAACTTCACTCCACTTATTTCGAACCAATTGCCATTTATTTGCATTTTTTGTCCACCATTCTTGAGCTCCTTTACATTTTTCATCAGCAACTTTTACGTAGGTATTATATCCTTTTTCATGAGCTAAAACTACATCCTGTTCGCCTGCTTTTCTGATAATTTTTTTGTTGTCTTGATCGTGTAACCATCCGTAGTTTGTAATTTCATGACGATTACCTCTTTCAGTTACATTATAATCACTTCTTTTAGTATATTCTCTTCTTGGTAGGGGGGCGTCTGTTGTGTTTTCCCAATAACTCTTTCCATCTACATGCACCCAAGTTCCAGAACCTTCGTAACGAGGACTATCATCTACTTGATATACTTTTTGCGTCCATTGTTCTTTTACTTCAGATTTCGGTTTGTTTTTGTATAGCCAATTATTATCTCCGTTAAACATATAAAAATCGCGGTTTTCATAAGTCCAATCTTGTCTCCAGTGTTTTACAATATGTGGTTTAGCAGGATCTCCGACCTGTAATAAATGCTGAATCGAAATTTTATTTTTTTCATCTTCAATTAAACCAGCCCACTCTAAAGCTTTTGCTACTTTATTTTCTGAGGCTTTGTATAAAGAATCTTTACTATAATTAAAAGTTTCAGCAAAATTGAAGGTAACTTCAAAGCAACCACACATTTTCTTTATTGCGTCTCTATCTTTAGTTTTCTTGCTTTGAGCATTAACCGTTACAGCAGCTAGAAGTAATATACTTCCTAAAAGTAAATTTTTCATTATATGTTTTTTATTGGTTTTTAAATTTTGAACAAAAATATAAAATTTATTTAGATTGATTAAAAATAACATATATATTTGCATCAAAATTATTAAGAATGTTTCTAAATAAGAAAGCTGTTTTTTTCTTTTTATTAGTTTGTTATAATTCTTTTTCTCAAGAGAAAAGGATAGAAAACGATAGTCTTATCAATAATAAGTTAGATGAAGTAGTGGTTACAGGGCAATATAACCCTCAATCGATTAAAAAATCAATTCATAATGTAATTGTAATTAAGAGAGAGCAGATAGAATATCAAGCCGCAAATAATCTGGCAGATTTACTTAATTTTAATTTAAACTTAACTATTATTCCAAGTTCTCAATCAGGAAAATCAACCATTTCTTTTTTTGGACTAGATTCACAATACTTTAATATTCTCATAGATAATATTCCTTTAGTGAGTGATAATGGATTGGGAAATAATATAGATTTAACTCAAGTAAATTTAGATGATGTTGAACGTATTGAGATTGTAGAAGGAGCAATGGGAGTAGAGTATGGTGCTAATGCTGTGTCTGGAGTAATTAATATAATTACAAAAAAATCAATAAAAAGTGAGTGGAATATTAAAGTATCATTACAAGAAGAAACGGTTAGTGATGAGTATGCTTTTTTTGATGAAGGTAGACACATACAAGGTCTCAATGTTTCTCATAATTTTAATGAAAATTGGTTTGCACGAGCAGGTTTTAATCGTAATCAGTTTGCCGGTTTTTATAATGATAGACAAGGTAGAGACTATTATCAAAATGATGGTTTAAGAGGTTATGATTGGTTGCCAAAAAACCAAATAAATGCTAATGGTTTATTAAATTACCGCAAGGAAAACTTTAACCTCTTTTATAAATTCGAATATTTTAATGAGCTTATAAATTATTATGGTGCAGCCGTTAGAGCAAATATAGATACACAAGCACAAACTAGTAACCCGTCTGCAACCGATAGAATCTTCACAACCGATAGAATCGTAAATAACTTAAATGTAAACGGGCGCACAAATTCTGGAGCAAATTACAATGTTTCATTGTCTTACCAACAGCAAAAACGTTATTTAAACGAGTTTAATTATTACATTATTAGTCAAGAAAAAACGAATGAAATTGATGAAGTATATCAATCTAGCAAGGTTTTTTTCTCAAAAGGATCTATAAATAATCTAGTTAAAAGCGATTTTTATAATTATCAATTAGGGTACGAAGCACGTTTTTTAAAGGGTTTTGATACCCAAGCTTCAGGTGATGTAACGCAACAAGATAAAACCCAATCTCAGATTAACTCTGCAGTATATGGCTCTTCGGAAGTAAATCTTTCAAATAAATTTTTGTTGAGACCAGGTATACGATATGAATACAATTCTAAGTTTCAAACTAAATTATTAGCATCGTTAAGTGCTCGTTATTTAATGAAAAATGGTTTTGAGCTACGTGGTAATATAGGTTCATCTTACAGAACACCAAATTTTGAAGAATTATACTACTATTTTGTAGATTCTAATCATGATGTTAGAGGAAATGAAAATTTGAATCCAGAAAACGGTTTCACTGCTTTTTTAAATCTTAAAAAACGTAGCTGGTTTAAAAATACTTCTTTATTAAATACGCTAAAGTTAAGTTATATCGATGTAAATGATAAAATTGATTTAGCAATTGTAAATACAACACCCTTACAATATCAATACATAAATATTGATGCTTATAAACTTTGGGGAATTACATCAGAAAATAGTATAAAAACCAATAACTGGACTTTCAATTTAGGAGCAACTTTGCAGGGAATTTCTAGAATTGTTAACAATGAAGTAAATGCAGAAAATGATTTTCTTTATTCTTTTCAACTGAATACAAGTAGTACATATCAGATAAAAAAATGGAATACCGCAATAACACTATTGTTAAAACATAATGGTAAACAACAAAATTACATAGCTTCAGGAACTGATGAAGAAGGAAACTCGTTGTTCGAAAAATCAACTACTAGAGCATATAATTGGTTAGATACATCGGTAAAAAAATCATTTTTTAATAATAAAATTCAAGCAACTTTTGGAGCCAGAAACCTATTTGATATTACTAACGTAAACGTAAGTAATGCCAGTACAGGAGGTGTTCATGCGTCTGATAATAGTTCTCTTTTATTAGGTTACGGACGATCTTACTACTTAAAACTTTTATATAATCTTAATTTTTAAATATTTTACATATCATGAAAAACAAATTTTTAACACTTATTTTATGCGCTGCAGTATTCAATTTTACAAGCTGTAGTGACGATAGCTCACCTTCTGAACCTATAAACATTGTAATTGAAGGAGCAGCCGTTTCTCCAGAAGTTGGAGGACCAAACGAACCAAACCAAGTATACGTAGATTTAAGTACCAATACAACAACTGCTGTAAAGAGAGATTCTTGGGACTTAGGTTTTTACTCAGGTAATGAATTTAGAGTAGTGATTAACGGTTCTATTTATATGGCTACAGCAGCACTTTCTGAAACAGACATAGATGTTGTTAATTCAACTTCTACAGAAGTACAAGACTTACAGCCTCAAGTTGCAGTGGGTACTTTTGACCCTGCTAATACAGTATATATAGATGCACCAGATGGAACAATAACAAATACAGCAATTGCAGAAGTTTCTGCTACAGATGCAAATAATAAAGTGTATTTAGTAAACTTAGGGTTTGCTGTTGGAACAGAAGCAGCATCAACAGGAGGTGTTGATATTTCCGACGACTCAAGAGGATGGAAAAAAATTAAAGTTTTAAAAAGTGGAAATGATTATGTATTACAATATGCAGATTTAGATGCTACAACGCATCAAGAGGTAACTATTTCTAAAGATAGTGACTATAACTTTACTTTTTTCAGCTTCATGACAGAAACAACAGTAAATGTAGAACCAGAAAAATCTAATTGGGATTTAAATTTTACTGTCTTTACAAATGAAATTACAGGGGCTGGTTCTTACGGGTATGCTGATTTTGTTGTAAATAACACAAAAGCTGATGCCAAAGTATACATGGTAGACACAGATGTTGATGCTTTCATTTACGAAGACTTTGCATTAACAGATGTTGTTCTTGATAATTTCACTAAAGATCAACGAAGTGTTGGAAGTAGTTGGAGAAATGGGGGAGGACCAGGAAGTTTACCTTCATTAAAAGAAAATGTATTTTACGTGGTTAGTGATACAGATGGGAACTTATATAAATTAAAGTTTTTAGCGTTAACAAACGATGCTGGAGAACGCGGTTATCCAGAGTTTGTGTATAGTTTATTACAATAAAAAAGTATTTAAAACCTTCAATAAGTATTTATTGAACTTTGTTAGTTTTTGTTAAAAAGCTATTCGATGTATTTCGGGTAGCTTTTTTTGTAGGGAATTCATAACTTCATCGACCAAGTTGTAAACTCGTTTAAAATGAAGAAAGTTTTAGTTGTAATTTTGTTATCAATACCTAGTTTTATGAATGCACAAAGTGAAAGAGAAGTAGCCTACTTCGCCAGTGGATGTTTTTGGTGTGTAGAAGCCATTTACGAAAGTATAAACGGAGTAGAGGAAGCTGTTTCCGGCTATGCGGGCGGACATGATTTAAATCCTACTTATGAAAAGATTGGTACAGGAAGCACAGGGCATGCAGAGACCGTTGCCGTGTATTACAATCCTAAAAAAGTGAGTTTTCAAGCCTTGGTAGATGCTTTTTTTGCCTCACACGACCCAACTACGGTAAACGGACAGTACCCTGACTTTGGTACCCAATACCGCTCGATTGCCTTTTACCAAACCGATACTGAAAAGCAAGCTATACAAAACACTATTGATAAGCTAAATAAAGAAAAATATAATGGTAAAATTGTTACCGAAGTTAAAAAGTTTGACCTTTTTTATAAAGCCGAAGAACACCATCAAAACTTTGAAAAACGAAACCCAAACAACCCGTATGTGCGTAGCGTTTCTATACCGCGTTTAAACCGTTTTAAAAAGAGTTGTCCATTGTTATTAAAGAAGGAGTAATGGTTTTAATGTAAGAATAGAAGCGAATTTAAGTGTCTTCTTTTTTAAAGATTTATAAGATTATATTAAATAAATATCCTGAAATAATAATGCAAAGGGTAACGACCCCAAAAAAGATGGCAATTAGTTTTAAAGTCATTACTTTTTTTAAGAGCATGGCTTCTGGTAACGATAAGCCAATAACGCCCATCATAAAAGCAATAGCAGTACCTAAAGGAATCCCTTTTGCTACTAATACTTGTACTACAGGAAGTATACCAGATGCGTTAGCATACATAGGTATTGCTAAAATGGTTGCAATGGGTACAGCGAACAGATTGTCTTTATCCATATATTTTTCAAAAAATCCTTCCGGAATGTAACCGTGCATTAATCCGCCAATAGCAATTCCTAAGATTACGTACGGAATAATACTTTTTAAGATTTTTAAAACTTCACTCCAAATTACGGGTAATCGTTGTTTTAACGTTTGTTTTTCGGCAATAAAAGCCTCTTGTTTTCTTTGTGCATTGGCTAATACTTCTTTTACCCAAGGTGTTAAATACGGTTCTAATTTTAATTTTTGAAGAATAATACCCGAAACAGTTCCTAATAAAATACCACTAACCACATATATAATAGTGGTTTTAATGCCAAATAAACCCACAAACAAACCAATGGCAACTTCATTAACTAAAGGTGATGTAATTAAAAATGCAAAAGTTACCCCTAAAGGAATGCCGCCTCTTACAAAACCAATAAATAATGGCACCGATGAGCAAGAACAAAAAGGAGTAACGACCCCAAAAAGACTTGCCATAAGGTATTCTAATCCGTATAATTTATTTCTTGATAAGTAGTTCTTCACCTTGTCTATAGGAAAGTAACTATTTACGATCCCCATTAAAAAGATGATGATAAAAAGCAGTATTAAAATCTTTGTCGTATCATAAATAAAGAAATTTAAGGCTTCGGCTAAATGTTCTCCTTTGTTTAAATTTAGAACATCATAAACAAACCAATCGGCAATGTTTTGTATCCAATCAAACATTTGCAATGGTGTTAATCGTACCAGAAATAGTACACGATAATTTTATAGTGTTGTAGATGGTACCAAACTTTTCTATGTTCTTTTTAAGTAAACCTACGTTTAGTTTTTCATCACTACTATAAATGGTTAGCTTATAATTTATGTCGTCCATTCTTGGTGGACTTTCAAGACGTGTTGCATTTACTTCAAGATGGGCTTTGGTGTATGTAAATTTCATAATTTCAGAAAAACGCTCAATATTTTTTAGCATACAAGCAGCAAAAGAACCTAAGAATAACTCGGCAGGATTTGGCAATACTTCAGCAGTTTTTAAAGTTGTACCAAAATGGATGTTCAATTGCTTTACATGAATAATAGCATCTTGATTAGAAATAGACGAAGCCTTAATTTGATACTTCATTGTAATTAGTTTAAAAGTGCCAATACTTCATTTTTTGTAGGTACTCTACCTTTTATAGTAACAACATCATCTATTACCAATACAGGTACTAGCATTACATTAAATTTCATAATTTCCATAATGTCTTCAACTTTTTCTACCGTTGCATCAATATTATTTTCTGTAACTACATCTTGAACAATACTTGCCATTTTTTTACATTTCGTACATCCTGTTCCTAATACTTTAATTACTTTGGTCATTGTAGGTGTATTTGTTTATCGCCAATAAGCGATTTTGTTATTAAACAACATCAATCAAAAAAATGCTGAAATAAAGACTTTGCAATCTTCCAGTTTTCTTGATGGATACAGTATTTTATTTTGGGTGATTCTAATTCTCCTTTAATAAGCCCCGCATTTTTTAATTCTTTAAGATGTTGAGAAACGGTGGACTGTGCTAACGGAAAAATAGCTGTCAAATCTCCCGTAAAACAAGACGATTGTTTTTCAAGATGTTTTAATATGGCAATACGAGTAGGATGTGCCATGGCTTTGGCCAATTTAGCCAAAGCTAGGGTGTCTTCGCTATATAATATATGTTCTACGCTTTTTTTCATCTTCCTTATCGCAAAGCTACGATAGGGAAGTAGAACCAAATATGACATTTGTCACACATGGTTATTTTGTGAGTTGGATTTTCTAGCTTGTGGGTAGCGGTCTTGTATATGGTTAGTTGCGTGGCTAAGCAGTTAACTTAGCAAGTACACACCAAACTGAAAATCCGCGAGGATTTTCAGAAGTAGGTGAGAACAAGCAATTACTTATAGCCATTGTTGTGCGTTCGTACTTTTTATTTTATCATTTTCTTATAATGTTCTTTATAACCTGCTACTTTAAATAATTCTGCAAATCCATCTTTAAAGTCATTGTAATTAAATTCCTTAAAGTCGAATATATTTTGACCTAACGAATGAGATTCTCGATTAATATAACGATTAAATGCTTGAAATCTAATACTAGATTTAAATGGTTCTTGGTTGAAGAAAAAGTTATTTAAATCTTTTTTCTCCACAAAATTGAAAAAATATTCAATTACGTTTCTCATACAATTCGCAATCAATGCTGGTGGTTGATTTTCATCTTTTATAAAGGACCAATAAGCTTGATAGTCATTTTGAATTTCTTCATATTTCATTATTTGAAAGTTACTACCATTATTGTTTTTTATAAGTCTAAACAATTTTTGAGTTTCTTTTCGTTCATCGTGTTTCGTTTCTGTAATCTCATAAAAGAAATAAAGACTATGAGTTAAAATAAAAACTTGTTCATACTTATATTTCCAAACATTTATTTTATCTCCAGTTTCTTCATCTTTTTTTATTTCTTTTTTTCCAAAAAACTCGTTTTTAATTAGTCTTCCAATATTGAAAACATAAATGTGGGAAAGACTAGAAATAGGATCGTCAATAACAATTATTTTCTTTTTTCCTGTTTCAGTAGCATCTTGTTTTCCTCTACACATTTCTATAAAATACAAGAAACTTATTATCATTTTTTCTCCTTCACTTAACGAAAGAAATACTTTTTCTCTATTGTCTCCTCTAACTATTTTGTAAAGATTTTCTTCGTGATTTTCAATTTTAAAATTATTAATTCCTAAGTCAATTAATCCATCGTTAATATTTGCAATTGCTTTTTCTATATTAACTGTTTGTTTTTGTTGTTCGGATATGATTGACCTTTGTTCAAGTATTGTTTCTCCAATGTCTTTACTTGCAGTATTTAACGAATCTATTTTGGTTTTTGATGTGCTATTATCTGAAAGATATGAACTAATTGTTTGGTCGTAATCCCACCGCATAATTTGCCAAAAAGTCTTTTTTATTTCCGCTTTTACAGTCGCTTTTTTATCAATTTTATCATTATGCTCTTTAATAGAAGCGTTAATTTTGCTTATAATTTCATTAATATCTTCTAATGATTTCGTTGAGTCTTTAAGAGTTTGAGATACACTTGGTTTTTTTGTTTTTTCTTCAATCTTTTTTTTATTCGACTTAACTAATTGATTAAATGCATTAAATTTAATTTCAAAATCTTGCTTGAATGTTTCAAATTTGGGATTGGCTTCAAAAATCGTTTTGTTCGGAATTTGTTGAATTGCTTGGGAATATTCTTCGAGAAAAGTTTTTATTGAGTTAATATCTGCTTCATACGAAGCATCAAAGTAACCCTTTATGTTTTCTATTAATTCGTTTGATATGGTTTTTTCTTGACAAAAAGGACAATCTTCATTTTCATCAAATGGTTCTTCGGGTAAATATTTTAATCCCGATTTTACCCAATCAGAGTTTCCAAGTTTTGTGATTAGTTCAGATACACTACTATTTTCATTACCTACGATTTGTTTGGCGAAAATCTTTTCAGTTTCTATACTTGAAGACGAGAATGTGATTTTAGGAACGTAGACATATTTTTGAGCATTATCTCCCATAATTTCCTGAACCTCATTTTTTAAATCATCAATGCTTTTGGCTGGTTTATCATTTGGCTTTGTTAAACCTTGAATATGATTAAATAGATTGTCTTTTGAGCCTTTATGACCTTCCAAACAAAACTCAAGAACACGGTCGCCACCACTAAAATCGGTTTTTATTTTCCAAATAGTATTTTTTGCGTTTTCAAGCTTTTTACTTATTGATGTTTTTTCAGTTTCTAGTTCTTCGGTTTTTTTGATTTTTTCTCCGTCAAGTTTTTCTATTTCTTTTTGTGCATTAGAAATCTTTGTAATAGCTTCTTTATTTTCTTTTGAAAGAGTGAAAATTCCTTTTAAGTTTTCAGATTCGAAAAAGTTTTCTTGAACAAAAGTTTGATTATATACAAGGATTTCGTGATTCTCATCTAATCCAACAACAGAGCAATCTTTATATTTTTCATTATCTCTTTTTAAAAGATAATTAGACAGAGTACTTTTTCCTGTACCATTTAAACCATAAATAAGATTCAAAGCTTTATCTGTTTCTAAAGTCGCTTGACTTTTGTAGCTCGCTACTTTATTAAGGTCTATTTTGGTTATCATTTATTAGTCAATTTTTTTCTTTCACGAGAGATTGGTCGTATGACACACAACGGCCTCGGCTATGATTAGTACGGGAATTAACAAGCGATTAATTTCCGAATAAGCACTTAGCCAAAACTTTTTATTTTGTTTTAATTTTTCATTTTTAAAGCCAAAGCAAAAGATTTAGCGTACTCTATAAAAATACACTAAACTTTGGATTAAACACAAAACCCGTATTAATTATAGCCATTGTTGTAAAACGTTTATAGAGATATAGGAATTGAAGTTTTAAATCCTAAAAAAGGGTCTTTATCTCCTTCTTTTTTTATAAATAAACCGAGATTAACAGTTGTCTCCTCTTTTTTATTTTTTACTAAAAAGTATAAACCACCTCCGTATGTATAGAGAGGTGGTTCTTCTTCAGAAAATTGAACATTACCAAATAAGTCTAGAGAAATGTTTTTTTGAATTCCCAATAATAATTCACTTGAAATATTATGTTGCATAAATGTCTGGTAGCTTCCTTTATAAGCTGTTTTAGTTGTAGTAACTTCTCTTATTGTATTACCATTGACAACTTGTTCGTAATCGGATACTTCTACTTTATCGAATTTATTAATGTTATTACCTTCTTTAAATTCATAGTTTGCTGTAAAGTAGATATAATGAGGTCTCGCTTTGCCTTTCCAAAAGGCATTATCCTTTAGCCATTTACCAAAATAATTATAGCTTATATTTCCTGAGGCTTTAGAATATGTTTTACTAAATATTTGCTCGTCAAACGGCTTTGTCAAATCTAATATTTGATATTTAGCATTTGTATAATTTATTTCTGTAGATATCCAATTATATTTTTTAAAGGTCCAGTCGTGAATTTTTTTATTTTCAGTTTCTTCAAGTTGGTAATAAAAAGTTTTGTTACCTTCTTTCATTAAAGAATCATTAGCTATATTTATTTTTTTTGATTCATTCTCCTTTACTTTACTAGGTTTATTGTAATACCAAGTTTTATTAATAATCCAATTATGTTTGATCGATAGATCAATTAAAGGCATTTTGGATTTTCCTAAGTCCAAAAAGCTATTACTTTCTCCTATTTTAATTTGTCCAGAAATTAAGTGTTTGAATTTATCATTCTTATTTAGATAATTTGGAGCAATAAGGAATTTGGCTGTAACGCTTGTTTCATTTTTGTTAAAATTTGTTGTAATAGCATTGTTTATACTTTTTTCGTCATTACCTAACAGAGAATTGAACTCTTTTTTTACGGCAGTATAGAACTCTTTTTTTGTTAATGGCGATTTATTATCTTGTAATGAATCTTTTTCTTGTTGTGTAAGTTGTGTAAATGCATTACAGGATATTAAAATTGTCATAAGTAGAATTATTCCTTTCATAATATTTGTTTTTTAATGTTTTACAATGTTATATGTCAACTTTTATACTTTTATATCCGTGTATATTTTGAGGATAAGAGAAAAAAGTAATATGAGTAATAGTTAGTTACCTTCAAACTTAAAAACAAAAAACTAAAAAAACTTATGATTTTTCCGTAGTTAATTGTTTGGATTTCCGCAATTTAAAAGAGGGTTTTCACCCTAAAGGTTATTGTTTATTGGTTATTAAGGTGTTTTCAATTCCGAATTTGAGTGGTAATTCAGCAGAATTTATTAGGCTTTATTCTTGTTGAAAATTAGATGTATTTTTTAGATGTTGTTTCGTTTTAAGAATTTTAGAGAAAACTAGTTTCAAAATTTAATACAACTAAAGACAGTAAGGTATTTAATACTTTACTGTCATAATTAATTTATTTAATCTTCTTCTCTTGAATGCCAATATTCATCATTGTTTGGGTTTAATTAATCAGAGTGATTATCTAAATCTGCTTGTGTTGGGTCGTCTTTAAATTTTTTCATTTTTCAGATTATTTTAATTATGTTAAACTTAAATTTTTTATTTATATTTTTCAATTCAGAGTGGGGTCTGTAATTAATTGCAATGTTTTGTGTATAGAATAGTAAGGGTTTTAAAAACTTACTGTAAAATTGTAAAATTTGCGAACATAATCAAAAGCACGGAACTTTGAGTTAAGCACTAAAACCCTTATTATTTTAACACTTTGTTGGCATTAGTTTTTATTGATCGAAAAGCAACGGTTTACTTTCAATGATGTTATTTCTCATTTTAATAGTTTGTCCAACAGTAAACATGCATCGACATCCAGAATAATCCATGAAATTGTTATACAGTATTTTATGACCTTTATAATAAAGGTTCTTTTTAGGAGGGCAAGTTTTTGAAAATGACAAATCTGTGCATTTAAACTGTTTTGGTGTATCATCAATTCCGTCATCTTTAGAACTTAAAATTGCTCTAAAGTGATTGCAACTTCCAACTTTCCCCCAGATATGGTATAGTCCTAACCAATGCCCCATTTCATGTGTTAATACATGAGTATGAAGTCCAATATCACGAAAATTCAGATTAATTCGGTCACTTAAGATATTAGAAAAATTGCCTTGATCCGCTACATAAATATTTACACAGTTGATCGGATTTATTAATAATTTATTTCGGTCAGGTTTTAGAGAGGAAGAGATTCTATTAATTCCTTTAGTTGCACTTGATTGAAATATAGTATCAAGTAAAAAAAACTCAATATTAGCATTACCAACAAGAATCTTAAAATCACTATCTAAAGCAGACTTGTCATTCACATTGGAAAAGTCCAGATTTAAGTTCTGTAACTCATCAATAATTAGTGAATCAATAATGGATTCGTGGGGGCTTGAATAGATTATATGGAAAACTACTGGGATTTTAATTTTCCTATTATCATCTAAAGAGTTTTTGGTTTGTGCATATGAGCTAATACTTGTCGTAAGTATTATAATAGAATAAATAAGATTCTTCATAGAATAATTTTTTATTTACCTAAAACAGAACTTTAAATAGCTTATATTCAAACTTCTGAATAATTATGAACTATAAACAGACTGTGGGAGTTCTTATCCGAATACTTCAATATTCACAGTTACAGAAGCATCTTCTGAATATCTAATAGTTACTTGACTGTAGTTTTTTGCTGAATCATCAGACAACTCATAGTTGAAAGGTTTTGGTGTCCCTTTCATTGGTCCATTTCCTGATTTAACAATCAAGTCTAAAACTAAAATTGAAGGACTAATTCCTAGAGGTGATGCAACAGCAACTTCAATTATGTCATCAGCTCTATATGTCATTATTGAGCCATGTACATAAAGTGATGCTGGCTGTTCCTTTAAATTCAAAATTGCATTTGCGGTAATGTTTCTCATTTTTTTCGGTTTTAATTTATGTCAATCTTTATTTGTCTGTTACTATTTA
The DNA here is from genome assembly GCF_008124875.1 of Tenacibaculum adriaticum. GTDB lineage: Bacteria > Bacteroidota > Bacteroidia > Flavobacteriales > Flavobacteriaceae > Polaribacter > Polaribacter adriaticus. The sequence goes on along the minus strand of NZ_VNIA01000002.1, from coordinate 594,007 downwards.
CTGTACCCAAATTAATTGTCGAAGGCCTATCCAATTGAATGTTTGGTGTATCAATATCAAATCTTAATTGTGCAGGTAAAATTGCCTTACAAGAGTCATATTCGCTTAAATCAACTAATATAAAGTTGTATTGAGGTGGAAAACTCTCAAGGGATATTCCATTCCATTCTAATGAGAAAAGATGTGGGAAACAACCTCCTTCATAATTTATATCAATAATTATTTGGTTCGTTGATTTGTCAAAACTTCCTCCTTTAATAATGATAAAATTAGATTGCTCCTTTGTAAAGTTGTCAACTTTTTTCACCTTTAACTGAATTGTTTCATAATCTGTTTGGTCAGGTTGTAAGGTTGGTTGTGTGATTCTTACCCCATTTGCACCTTCATTTCCTGTCCACGGAGCTTGAATAACAAAAGGAATCATGATATCGGCACCGAAAACAGAGGTAGGAATAACTTCAAGGGTATAGCCCCAAATTCCATCTTTTGGTTCTTTAACATAAATGTGCTCATTTAATCTGACTTCCAAATTAGTTCTAGAAAGTTGACCTGTGACAACTACTTTACTGTTAGTAGTGATGTCAATTTGTTGAATATAAGCTCTCATATTTGACTTTATTTTAAGTTACTAATGATTTCTATTTTGCAATAAGTAATTTTTTCGTTTGATTATTTTGCCAATTTCAAATCTCCTACAATCGGCATATTATTTGTACAAGCCCCAGTTGCACGTATTAAAATGCTTTTACCTTTTCCATATACCGTACTCCCTTCTAAAAAGATCAAAGTATTATTGTTGGTATCTTTCACTGGTTGACCATTAATGAACACATTAAAGCTCGTATTGGAGCAATTAATAGTGGAGTAGTTAATGCTTATTAAAAATTCTTGTTCCACTTTTAATGACGCAACTAATAAATCGTTGGATAAACTGGGATAATAATTCCAAGGAACTGTTGTTGCAGCTATTTCAGGTTCTTGTATAATTGTCCAAGCCCCTCTAACCATTGTCCCTTGTGATAATTGCTCAATAGCAATTTGTTTTCCTTCGACAACAACATAACTACCTTCTTGAAATGTAGCTTGAATTGGTGTACCGTCAACAATTATCCTAAATTGTAAAATAGAAGTGTCAACTAAAGCCGTACATTCAATTCGATAAATTTTCGTTGCAAGGTTATTACTTCCTGTTATTCTCGTAAAAGGATTATTGTTTGACGTCCGCCACCCCCCCGCGGATAATGTCGCTGTCTGACCATTAGTAGCAAAATTTGTCACTATAAGAATGAAAATAATAAAATATTTTTTGTTTAACATGTCTCGATTATTTGTTTTATTAATGTTAACGGTTTGTGTATGGTTTGTTGAGTGTTTAAGTAACTAAGTTTATAAAATTGCTTGTGGCTTACTTAAAATCCGCGAGGATTTTCGTAAGTAAGCTAAATGCAGCAATTAACTATACACGGTTTTGTAACCAGTTATTTTAATTTTTTTAAAATTTTATTTTTAAATTTACAGCGTAAAAAGATTGTTCCTCAAAATTCTTTGATGGATTTTCACCATTTGTGTAATCAAGTCCAATTTTAGCTGATTTCTTTCCATCTTGGGTAGTGAAAAATATATAATTGAAATTTGCAGTAAAATATTTATGTTTGAACTTATTTAGATTATCAACATTTTCCTGGATGTTATACCTATACTGCCAATCTATATTAAATTCAAATTTTTCTTTAAGTTTTTCACAGGAAGGGAAAAGAGAAATATTTGATGTTATTCTAAAGTATGCACGATATATATATCCTTTATCCGAACTATCTTCTGTTGAAAATCTATTTTCATTCTCTATCCCTATATATGGTGAATAAACAAATTGAAATAGTTTTCCAAAATCAACAACTGTATTTGGTATGTAAAAATATTTAGGGTCTTTTGCTTTACCTTTTAAAAGTGGTGTAAAATAATAATTACCTTGAAAAGATGAAATATTCTTAATTTTATCTTCATTATATTTTAAGGATGAAATAAACACGGGTGTCCATTTCTTTGTAGAAATATTCCTTAATTGCCATTCTAAGGCTAATCCAGTTTGAAAATTCTCTTGTTCCTTATCAATTAAAGTGTTTTTATGGTATTCTATATATGGAGAAAGAGTTAAAGCTTTAGTTGTATTTGGTAAAACATTTATCCCTATAGCTGCATTTAATAACCAAGATTCATTTTTGTTTTTTGGCTTTGAGTATGTAATAATAGCAGGTTCTGCTTTATCATTTTTACTTTGAAAAGACTTTCTTAATGTAATTTGATTAAAAAAAGTGTTTGAATCTTGGGCGTTTAAAGAGTACCCAAAAAAAGAAAATGCAATTAGATATATTATATTTTTCATAATTTAGATTTTACTAATTTTAAACAATCAGAAACTTTTTCCAATTTTTCGCATTCTGTTACGGAAATAATTTTAGTTGAGTTTAAATCTTTTACAATTCGTTGAAAATAAATTTTTAATGATTTTTTGTGATAATTGGTAAGGCCTAAATCAAATTTCAATTTTTGGGATTCATTAATAACATTAATATTGAACCCGCTTAAATCTGACAAAGCTTCAAATACTTTCCTTTTAATATATTTTTCTGGATCATCTTTCAAAACAACTAATTGTACTAAATCATTTAAGAGATCTAAATCACTATTTTTAACTAAAACCCTAAAATTTTCCAATTCTTCTTGGTTTAGTGATAAAATTATTTTTTGGTTCATAACTGTAGTTTAAAATTTTATGAGTAATAATATTCTAAAACAAAATTATAAACTCATCTTATTTTCTAAATACCTATAAGTAGGTAATTTTTAATTGGTTACAACTCGTTATTAATCAACTTAAAAAGAAAATACTAAAAAAAAAAAAGGTTGTGATTTTCCGTAGCTAATTGTGTGAATTTTCGAAAATAAAAAAGGGGGGTTCACCCTAAAGATTATTTTTTGGTATGTAATTGAGTGAGATTACTTCGTTGTGCCTCCTCGTAATGACGTGTAGATTTTGTCATTGCGAGCAAAGTGAAGAAATTTGTTTTTTGGAAAGATTACTTCGTCGTGCCTCCTCGTAATGACGTGCAGATTTTGTCATTGTGAATAAAACGAAACAATTTGTTTTTTTTGATGAGATTACTTCGTCACAAACTTCGTTTGGGTATTTTCAATTAAAATATATTTTAATTTCAATAATCCTTGTAATGACGAGGTTTGTCAGTTCGAGTAGTTTTTTGAAAAAAAATGTATCGAGAACCATTTTAGAACCTAAAACATGTATTCCCGATACAATTTTTACTCATTTCAATCGTAAACTTCACTCGAATAGACAGGATTTCATCAATTACACTAGTGTATCATTCCATGTGGGTCGATTACGAACTTTTTAGCGGCACCTTTATCAAAATCGGCATATCCTTTGGGGCCGTCGTCTAAACTAATTACTTGTACGTTAACGGCATCGGCAATTTTAATTTTATTGTGTAAAATGGCTTGCATTAAGTTACGGTTATAATGCATTACGGGGCATTGCCCAGTATGAAAATGATGCGATTTTGCCCAACCTAAACCTATACGAATGCTTAAGTTTCCAATTTTGGCAGCTTCAGTTTTTGCTCCTGGGTCTCCCGTTACATATAAACCAGGTATACCTATACCACCACCAGCTCTGGTTACTTCCATAGCGGCATTTAATACCGTGGCAGGTTGCTCTACACCAGCACTTGCACCATGCCCTCTGGCTTCAAACCCCACACAGTCTACCGTGCAATCTACTTCTGGTACGCCCACAATTTCTTCAATTTGTTCTGCGAGTGTGGCATCTTTACGTAAATCTACCGTTTCGCAACCAAAGCTTCTGGCTTGTGCCAAACGCTCAGGAATCATATCGCCTACAATAACTACGGCAGCGCCTAATAAATGGCAAGAAGCAGCACAAGCAAGACCCACAGGTCCTGCACCGGCAACATACACGATGGCACCTGGTTTTACGCCTGCGGTTACGGCACCATGATATCCGGTAGGAAGAATATCTGATAGCAAAGTAAGATCGCGAATTTTTTCCATTGCTTGGTCTTTATTCGGAATTTTCAACAAGTTAAAATCAGCATAGGGCACCATTACATATTCCGATTGTCCGCCAATCCATCCACCCATATCTACATACCCATACGCAGCACCGGGTCTGGCTTCATTTACATTTTCGCAAATACCGGTTTGTTGTTCTTTACAGTTTCTGCAACGACCACAGGCAATATTAAACGGTACGGAGACCAAATCGCCAATATTCATAAACTCTACATCGCTTCCTTTTTCTATAACAATCCCCGTAATTTCATGGCCCAAAATTAATCCTTCAGGTGCTGTGGTTCGTCCACGTACCATGTGTTGATCGCTTCCACAAATATTGGTAGAAACGACTTTTAAAATAACACCATGATTACATTTTCTATCCCCTAAAGCGAGTTTGGGGTATCCAATATCTTGTACTTCTACTACGCCTGGTTTTATGTAGGCAATTCCTCTGTTTGTAGACATGTTTTTATGATTTAAGTTTGTAAAAAATGGGGATTGTTTTATAGTGTTTCATTACGATATTCTTCTAAAGTGCTGAGGCTCCTGCTTCTGCCACTGCATGATCGTTTTCTACAGAGCTTCCGCTTACACCAATAGCTCCGACAACATTTCCATTATCATCTATTACAGGGACACCTCCGGGGAAAGTAATAAGTCCACCATTAGAATGTTCTATGTTGTATAAAGAACCTCCGGGTTGCGATAACTCTCCAATAACGCCTGTATTCATATCAAAAAAACGCGCTGTTTTCGCTTTTTTAATAGAAATGTCTAAAGAACCTAACCAAGCACCATCCATACGTGCAAAGGCAATTAAATTGGCACCTGCATCTACAATGGCAATGTTCATTTTTGTATCTATTGCTGTTGCTTTGTTTTTAGCAGCTGCAATCATTTTTTCAGCTTGTTTTAACGTAATATTCATAATTTTTTGGTTTTATGTTTGTTATAACACCTAAGGTACAAACCAAATAAACGTAGTTGATTACGAAATCAGTTCATTTGCTTATGAAAAAAGGTCAATTTTTAGAGTGTAAAATTGCTTTTGAAAAGAGTGGAATTATACTTCCGAAGGATTCATGCCAAATTTATTTTTAAAGGCAGTACTGAAGTTAGAAAGGTTGTTGTAGCCTAAATCTAAATAAATATCTGAAGAGATGAACTCTCCTTTTTCTAGTAACTCTTTGGCTTTTAAGAGTCGTTTATCTCGTAACCATTTACCTGGAGATACATTGTAGGTTTTTATAAAATGACGCTTAAAGGTAGAAAGACTCATATTGCATAAAAAGGCAATTTCTTCTAAGGTAAGAGTAGAGTAGGTGTTTTCTTCTATGTTGTTTTTGAAAGAGGATTCCTCTTTAGTAATTAACGACAATAAATAACTTTCAAAATCACTCTTGTATTTGTTGATTAAATAGAGCATTAACTCGTCAAACTTTACCGATAGCAAATCATCCATAAATGTAGGTGGCGCAGTAATGATGGTTGCTAATGAATTTAGATACGAAGTTAAATAGGTATCGTTTTCGATGGCGAAATATAAAGGTGTTTCTTGATGTGGTTCTTTGTCTTTTACATGTTTTTTAAGAAACTCGTGTAAGCGATGTTCGGAAAAGAATAAGAGTTTACAATAATAGGTATCTTCGGTATCTAACAACTCGCTCCATAAACAGTTTCCTTTTTTTATGAGTAAGGAATGTTTGTTGTCTACCAACACAGCATCATTAGAAAAATGGACTTGCTTTTTACCTGTTTGTAAAAAACTAAACATGTGCATTTTTAAATTGACTTTTGCTTTAATGGTTTCCTCAGTCATTTTAAAATCATACACAAAAAGATCTGGCCTCAAAGAAGGATTGTTTAGATACAAATCGGGTATGTTGTTAATAGGCATCGTATGTAGAAATATAGTGAGTAATCACTTTGTATTCAGTCTCTTAATATTGCTAATTTACTAAAATTGCTTCGGATTATCGAAAGATCCGTAGGATTTTATAAATAGGAGAGAAGACACCGTAAATTATACAAATGGTACACTTTGTTAATTAAAAGACAGCCTGAATTCTACAGGAGAGATGTTAGTTTTACTCTTAAATAATCTGCTAAACGATTGCGAATGTTCAAAACCTAATTCATAAGCAATTTCACTTACCGATAAATTGGTGGTAGATAGTTTTTCTTTGGCTTTTTCAATCAGTTTTTCGTGAATGTGTTGTTGTGTGCTTTGTCCTGTAAGACTTTTTAACAAACTACTTAAGTAATTAGGCGACACATTTAATTGCTCTGAAATGTATTGTACTGTTGGTAATCCGTCAATAGCTAAAGAGTCATTATTAAAATAATTGGTTAGTGTTTTTTCTAACTGACCTAAAATTTGATGATTGCTTATTTTTCGTGTAATAAACTGACGCTGATAAAAACGTTCTGCATAATTTAGCAAAACTTCTATTTGAGAAATGATAATATTTTGACTAAACCGATCAATATTAGCGTGATATTCTTGTTGAATATTCTTCATAATATTAGCAATTAACACTTCTTCTTTTTCTGAAAGAAATAACGATTCATTAACTGCATAGCCTAAGAAATCGTAGTTTTTGATGCTTTTTGCCAAAGGGGTATTCCATAAAAAATCAGGATGTAGCAATAATATCCAACCAGAAGGTTTAGGATTTGTTTGTCTGTTTAAGGTCATATTCATTAATTGCCCTGGAGAAAAGAAAGACATTAACCCTTCGTCAAAATCATATTCTTGTTGACCATAACGTAACTTTACATTGATGTTTCTTTTTAAAGCAATAGAATAATAATCTTGAATCCAAGTTAATTCGACACCTGCTTCAACTTGATAATCTACTTTACTATAATCTATTAAACTTACCAAAGGATGCTCTGGCTTTGGTAAGTTTGCTAGTTTATGATATTCGTTTATCGACTTAAATCTTTCTATCTGTTTTTTCATCTATACATTATAACATCATTCCTCCAGTTACTTCAATACGTTGCCCGTTTATCCATCCAGCATCAGGAGAGCATAAAAAGGCAACGACACCGCCAATATCTTCAGGTTCACCTATGCGACCCAATGCAGTAAAGTTACTTACAATATTTCTTTTTTGTTCATTAGTTTTGTTTTCTCCACCACCAAAATCGGTACCAATAGCTCCTGGAGCCACTATATTTGCAGCAATTTTTTTAGGTGCTAATTCTTTTGCTAAATAACGTGTAAATACTTCTATTGCTCCTTTTGCTGATGCATATGCTGATGAGTTTGGAAGTGTAAATCGTGCTAAACCAGAAGAAATATTAATAATTCTAGCACCTTCATTTAAAAACGGAATCGCTTTTTGTGTAAAAAAATAAACACCTTTAAAGTGAATATTTATCATGGCATCAAAATCTTGCTCTGTAGTTTCAACAAACGGTTTATAAATACCAGTTCCTGCATTATTGATTAGAAAATCAAAATTTGGAGTTCCATTTTCTGATTTTAAATGAGATGATAATTCACTAAAAAAATTATCAAAAGAGCTAATATTACTTGTGTCCAGTTGAAACGCTTTTGCTTTTTGTCCTATTTTTTCAATTTCAGCAATAACTTCTTCTGCTGCTGATTTGTTAGCATGATAAGTAAAGATAATATCGATTCCTTTTTTAGCGATATTAATAGCCATATCTCGACCTAAACCTCTACTTCCTCCTGTAATTAGTGCTATTTTGTTTTTCATTTTTATAAAATTTTAGTTAATAATCAGTTGATGTTGCTAGGGCTTCATTCACTGTCATTTCATTTTCGATTATTTCTAATTTTTGCTTTGCATATTGATAGGCATCACTTCCTAAAAACAAATGTAAAGGAGGATTTTTAGTTTTAGCAATTTTAATCAAAACATTTGCTGCTTTCTCAGGATCACCTGCTTGGTTTCCTCTAATTTCATCCGTATGTAATTTTTCAATAGCTCTAGCATCAGCATAATCTGAAATTGGGTTTTTAGGAAGATTAAAAGAACCTTCATCTAAAAAATTAGTACGGAAATAACCTGGATACACTACGGTTGCCTTAATTCCAAAATCTTTTGCTTCTGCAGAAAGCGCTTCGGTAAAGCCCACTACAGCATATTTAGAAGCACAGTAAATCCCGAAACTCGGAAAATTACCAATAAAACCAGCAACAGAAGAAATATTAAAAATATGTCCTGATTTTTTCGCACGTAAATGAGGCATCACTTTACGGATAACATTTAATGCCCCAAAAACATTCACGTCAAAGTTTTTACGAGACTCTTCATCACTTAATTCTTCTAAGGTTCCTGCTTGTCCGTAACCAGCATTGTTTACAATCACATCAATGACTCCAAAAGACTTTATAATGTTTGCAATTGCATCTGCCACACTTTGGTTACTTACCAAATCAACCTGAAGCGGGAGGAAGTTAGACGATTCAACACCAACAGCTTCTTTTAAGTCATTTACATTTCTTGAAGTAGCTGCTACTTTATACCCTTTTTCTAATAATTTTTTTACTAACGAAAGCCCCAATCCTTTGGAAGCTCCTGTTACCAACCATACTTTTTTTGTGTCCATTTTTTTAATTTTTGAAAGTGAATAATAATGACACTACAAAGTTCAGTTTACATTAGAGAATTTATGTAACCGTATCTATGGTTGTTGTAACTGAAATAATAGCTGTGTTATATAATTAATTAAACGATGCTCTAAATTCTAAAGGAGACACATCGGTTTTACTTTTAAACAGTTTACTAAACGATTGCGAGTGTTCAAAACCTAATTCGTACGCAATTTCACTTACCGATAAATTGGTGGTGGAGAGTTTTTCTTTAGCTTTTTCTATCAATTTTTCGTGGATGTGTTGCTGTGTATTTTGTCCTGTTAATGTCTTGAGTAATCCACGTAAATAATTAGGAGAAATATTTAATGTTTCTGAAATGTATTGAACAGTTGGCAGGCCATTTCTAAGTAACTCTTCACTATTAAAATAATCTTCTAGTAATTTTTCTAAACGGTTAAGAACTTGATGATTTGCTTTTTTTCGTGTGATGAATTGGCGTTGAAAAAATCTATCAGAATAATTAAGTAATGCTTCTAAGTGAGAAATGATAATACTTTGACTAAATTCATCAATATTAGAATGATATTCTTGTTTAATTTTCTGTATAATATCTTTTAGTGTGTTTTCTTCTTTTTCAGAAAGAAATAAGGCTTCGTTTACCGAATAATCAAAGTATTCGTATTGTTTTATATTTTTAGCTAAAGAGGAGTCCCAAAAAAAATCGGGATGAATAAGGAGCATCCAACCTGAACGAATCGCTGTATGATCTACTCCAGGTTCAATCCCAAAGACTTGATTGGGTGAAATAAAAAACATCACCCCATTGTCAAAATCATATTCTTGTTGTCCGTATTTTAACTTAGCATTTAACCCACGTTTAATAGAAATATTGTAAAAATCAAAAATCCAATTTTTGATACTAACATCAGGATCACATTTTATTTCTCCATAATCTATCACGCTTATTAACGGATGTTCAGGTTGTGGCAACCCTTTTAATCGATGAAATTCACTGATTGTTTTTACTCTATATGGTCGCTTCTTAGCCATTTAGTAAAGTTAATTATTGTTGGTTAAAAACCTTTGCAAATTCCTTTTTAAAATCGGATAGTTTTGTTTTGCCTAATGTTGGCTCGTTACGGTAATAATCTTCGTATAACAATCCGCTGCCTTGGCTTGCTTGCATTTCTACAAAACCTTCGGCTATTTGCGGATTCATTCCTGCTGAAATCATACCATTGAGTAATTGTTCATCAGAAATCACCATCCATTTTAAATCAGGATCTCCAATTTCTTCTCCTAAAACTTTCGCAATTTCATTGGGAGAAGCTTCTTCGCTAGCAATGTAACGAACGGTTCTTCCGTTAAAAGGCAATTCTATTTCTTCAGTAATAACAGATGCAATATCCAAAGGAGAAACCCAAGGTTCTTTAGTACCGCCACCATAATTAGAGATAAATCCTCCTTGAGCTTTTATTGTTGGAATAGATCGTAATAAATTGGTAAAAAAACCTACAGGACGCATAAATTTAATAGAAACATCACTAGGTAATTCATTGATAATCTTTTCTGCATTATAATGCATTGTAAGACTTCCGTTATCTTTATTGGTATGAGCACCAACACTACTTAAATGAACGATCTGTTTTACGCCTGATTGTTCTATGGCTTGTTTGTAATTAGTAACAATCGTATTAATTGCTACAAAAAGATCAAGATTTGGGTCGAAAAAAGCACCAGCTCCAAGTGCTTCCATGCAATACACTACATCTGCACCTGTAAACGTTGTTGTTAGAAAATCAACATCTTGCATTGTACCAATGGCTGCTTTTGCACCAATGGCTTCAATCTCCTTTTGTCTTTCGGGGTTACTACTGATTACGGTAACCGAGTGTCCTTTTTGTACTAATTCTTGTGTAAGCGGCTTGCTGATGTTCCCTAAAGAACCTGTTACTACAATTTTCATTTTTCTATGTTTTTGTTTCTACAAAGTTGCGAAACAACATAGTAACGAATGTAGCCAAAGCGCCTTTTAGTGTAGTTAAAACAAACTACTCTGAAGACTTTGACGTTGCTTTCGTTTCTTCAACCCTTAGCTCTCTCCATTTAGAGTTACTGTTATGAAGGAGATCTTGAAATTCTTTATAAATTCTGTTAAGAATTTGGTCGTCATTTCTTTCACTCGTATTTAAGAGCTTTAACTTTAATTGAATAGATTTAAGATGATCTCTTGTTTCCCCGTAGTTAATCCATAGTTGTTTATGATTGTAAAATCCATCCCAAGCAGCTAATACCGTAGTTAATCCACTAAAAAATAGTGTGATAATTTTAACTATAAAACGTAGATGTTCAGGAATATCATTACCAATAGCTACCAAAAAGGTGATGAGTACAGAGGAAATAGAGATACTAATATAAATACGAAAGGATTTTCGTTTGTTTTCTTTACTCCATAATGAGGTTCTAAGAGCCATTTCTGAAACTTCTTTTTCTAGAATTTCATACTTCGATACGGTTTCTTGCATTAGTTTGGTCGTTTAAATAGAATGTAGAAAGTGCTAATATAAAAAAGATTTTGCCTTGTTTTATTCATCTAATATTTCTGAGTTCTTTATTTTTTCACTCAAACTCGGATGAATTTTATTTAGAATTTCTATGAAGCTTTTGTCAAACCATTTTCCAACAAACGGACTCAGATAAATTTCATCAATTAGCTCGTTTAAATCGACTTTTAATCTTCTTCCCACAGAAATATCATACGGAGTAGGTATGCCGCCTTCTGATAACGGATGATGAAAAATAAACAGTCTTAATTCTTTTTCGTAATCGTAAAATTTATTTTTAGTAGTAATAACGTTGAACCTGTTTTCTGGCTCGTCTTTAATAAAATCTGTGTATTTTACTTTTGATAAAAAGATATCTTCTTTAAAAGGATCATTTCCTTTTTTAATAGCTCGGGTAAGCTTAGAAACGGTGGTTCTAATGGCAACTCCAGATTTAGCACCGCCCAAGTATATTTTCCATAACGCATAGGATTCGTTTTGATTTATCGTCCAACAATTTAATAAGGTAAGCTCTTTTAAAGAATGAATTTCTCGCAACCGAGCTTGTCTTTCTAGTTCGGCTTCTTCTCGTGAAAGTCCACCATTTTTGATGGATTTAAGCAAGTAATCTTGATTCCGTTTTGGGATCAATCCTTCATATTTGTCAGACATTTTTGCAGCGTTCGAAAAGAACAATTCTTGAGACATGAGTAAGTCGAGAAACTTGTCTAAACCAACATACCTCCAAATAACGGTATTTCCATGTGGGATATCTAAATTATCGTTTTTAACTATCATTTTTTGGGTTTGGGGAGAACGGTCTCGGCTATGAGTAGTTACGTGTTTCAGCAACTAAATTTGCAAATACAAACCGAATAGAAAATCCGTGAGGATTTTCGTAAGTAGGCGAGTACTAGCAATGAATTATACACCGTGTTGTTGCACGTTTTTATTTATTTCAAAAGTAATTCCATTTTAAAATCAGACATTTCATATTTATTGTTTTGATATACTATTTCTTTGAATCCCAATTTGGTATATAAACGAATTGCACTTTCAAGTTTGGTGTTTGTTTCAAGTATGATTTTTCTGGCATTTAATATTTTTGATTGTTGTATGCAAAATTCCATAAGAATTCTTCCAATTCCAAGACGCTGATAATTTTTGCTTACTCCAAGTTTTAATATTTCGAATGAGTTATTGTCTGAAGGAATTATAGTGATAGTACCTACAATTTGAGAATTTATCTTAGCTAGATAAATAAACCCTCCTTTATTCAATACTTCTATTTTCGGATGGTCGAGCATCTGTCCATCAGCATCCTCATATAAATTGTTTTCATTCAGCCATTCTAAAGATAATCTTTTATAGTCTTCTTGATATTGTGATTCGTAATTTATTATTTCAATTTTATTCATTTAGAGCGTTTTATTCAAATGTGCTACAACGTGTTTGTGTATGATTTCGTTGCGTGTTTAAGCACTAAAGTTAGCAAATAAATCACAGATAGAAAGTCCGCGAGGACTTTCGTAAGTAGGCTGTAACTAGCAATGAATTATACACGTTGTTAGCAACTGGCCTTTTTACTAATTAAAGACTGTTCTTTATTTTGAGTAAAGCATAGTCCTTTTTGTTAAACTTTGTTTTAAAACTTTCTATAATATTCTTTTCAGATTCGGGTGTCCAATAAATTTTCAAATTTTCTTTTGCTCGTGTAATTGCTGTGTAAAAAATATTGTGAGAAATCATCTCTTCTACTTCATCTGTTATCACAATTTTCACAGAGTTATATTCTAACCCTTGTGCTTTATGTATAGAAACTGCATAAGCTACTTGAAAAGGAATAATATTACTAGAATCGTCATCGTCATCATCAGTGCTTTTATACTTGTCGACAGTAAATCGAATTACGGAATTTCCATTGGCAGAATCTTCTAAGAGTTCAAAATCATACCCTTCAGTGTCGAATTCATTCAGTACTAGATTGACTTCAATGTCAAACTGAATTTGTTCATCAAGTAATTCAATTCTTGAGATTTTACCTTTTAGATTATTATAAATTAAAGGTGAAAAGCGACCTGATTCGTTAAAAATTATTGGGTCTTCTACCTTGTAAGTTTGTGTACCCCAAACAAATGCTTGATTAGAATTACTGCTTTGTAAAAATGAATTTATATTGTTTATGCCGTAAAGTCCATCGTAATTTAAGCAAAGTATTATCTCGTCCTCTTCTGCATTTTGAAAAATTGAATCGTCAAGTGTTTTAGAATATCCATTTTTAGTTAAAGTTTCTAAAATATTGTCTTCAATGTTTCTTACTCTTTCCCAAAGTCTCAATAAATCTTGATTATTACTTCGATATGGTTTTTCTAATTCAAATACTGAAGATTCTGGAATAAAATATTTTATTAAACTGAACCAATTACCAAAAAGGATTGATTCTATTTGAAAAACATCGCCAACAAGAATAAGCAATCTAAACTTTGCTTTGTTCAATATTTTAAGCATATCTGAATTACTTACTGTACTACATTCATCTATAATTAAAATATCGTATTCAGTTTGTCGGCTGTAAGAGAATTTAGTTATGGTTTTGAAAGTGCAATTAGCAACTTTTATATTACGTTTTAAATTATCAACAGCAGGATTTGTATTTGCTAAATACAATTTACTTTCTTTGTCAAAAAAGTTTGAAATATGGTTAATCATAGTTGATTTACCTGTTCCAGCAGCTCCATAAATCAAAGCTACTTTTGAGATTTCGAATAAGTTCTTAAGAGCAGATTTTTTTTCTTCACAATCAATTTTATAAGCAGTTGAATTAAGCCAAGATTCAATTGAGTTTTTATAATTTTTAATTCCTGTTGATGATATGTCTTTTAGTTTGTTTATGATGTTAAAAGTATCGGCTTCGTAACCTTTAATAAATACATTTTTTTTAAAACTTTCTATTCGTCTATTTTTGTGTTTCCAATATAAATTATCATTCCATTGACTTATAAGTTCTTCAACATTTTCAAAACTTTCAATCTCATCTATAGCTGTAAATAATTGTCCTTTTTGTTCTGTATTGTTTTTAATATGTCTTGCTAAAATTTCGTGTTTTCTATCTTCAGTATCGATAGATGCAAAAAGGTCATTTAGTTTTGGATTGTGATTAATTAGTGCTGAATTAAATGGCATTTGGTCAAAAGGAATACACCCAAATTCTAAATTTAAATTTGATAAAAATTTACAAGGTGAATTTGTGTATTGTTTTTTAATTATTTTATTGTTCAGTCTTAGTAGTAAATATCTAATTAAATTATAGCCATCATTTTTTGCGTTACTCATTTTTCTACATTCATCCAATATTTGGAATATTCGAGAAGATTTGGCTTTTTCTGTAACTGTCTTTCTAACATATTCATAGTACCAATCATTAAGACTAATAATCTCAATTAAATTTAAACCAGAAGATGTTAAATATTTCATTAGCTCAAAAGATTCCTTCCCACTACTAATTTTAGATTTCACTCCAAAAATTTTTGCAAAATTATCTATTTCACAAGGTCGTATTGAAACCTCCCAACTATCAATGATTTGTATAGGCATTTTTTTATCTAAAATCTCTATAAAGTCTGTGCTTATTGATAGTTTTACTGCATACTTTTCAAGTATTTCAAGCTTGGTAAAAGCAATTATTCGGTCAAATTTACTCGTGTAATCATTAGCCCTACGAAAAGTTACTTCATAGAATATTTCATTTTCTACAAAAAATGGTTTAATTTTCTGAATATAATATCTGTCTTTATAATTAGTTTTTTTTCTATTCCCTTCAGGCTGTTTAATTAATGAAGAAATTTTTTCATAATATTCCTTTAAGTTAGAATCTGTTTGGATTGGAAAATCTTTTAGATTGTGCAGAACATCTAAATTATATGATTTGTAAAGAAAAGATTTAATTTTAATGAGGTACTCAAAGTATTTGAGTATTAATCTTTCTGAACTTTCTTCATTTAGTGTATAATGTGAAGCTGTAATTTGTAAAAGCTTATGAAATCTTGATAAAAATTTTAAGTCGCCTCTAGCTTTAATATATTCAATAGCATTCTGAATATTTTCATAGCTATTATTTAGTTCTGTTTGTTGTGCATCTTCAAAAACTTTTAGAGCAATATGTTCAACATAATTCCTAAGTTGAGACAAAATATTTTGTGATAATAACCCTCTTTCATTGACATCAAATTTCTCAATGTTTTTACAAATTGTTTTATCAATATCAAGTATTTGGGAAGTGATTTTACTCATTCGGATTTACGGTTTTCGGTGGCTTGTTGCTAACTCGTTATAAGCCAACTTTTATATTTTATATCCGTGTGTATTTTGGGGATAAGAGAAAAAAGTAATACGAGTTATAATAGTTAGTTATTCCTCAAACATAAAAAGAAAAAAACAAAGAAGCTTGCGGTTTTCCGCATTTAAAACTGTGTTTTTCCGCAATTTAAAAAGGGGTTTTCACGGTAAAGGTTACTTTTTGTTTGGTTTTTGGGTGTGTAAACGTAATGCTTTCGGCGTGTAAGTGTAATCGGTTGGCTTTTTGTCCGTATAAATCATCGCCTATAATAGGCGTATGTAACCCTAAAGAGTGTGCAACGTGCATACGCAGTTGGTGTGTACGCCCCGTAATTGGATATAAATATACTTTAGTTTGGTGGTTAGTAACTTCGATAACTTCCCATTTCGTTACCGCAGGTTTCCCATGTTCGTAACATACTACTTGTTTGGGGCGGTCGTCTAAGTCTAGGCGTAACGGTAAGTTAATCGTACCACTATTTTCGGTTAACTCGCCATCTAACAAAGCTACATAGCGTTTTTGTACGGTTTTGTCTAAAAACTGTTTTTGTAAGGCTTGGTGTATGTTTTTGTTTTTGGCAACGAGCAAAATACCCGAGGTAGACATGTCGAGCCTGTGTACTAGTAAAGGTCCTGTAGCTTCGGGGTATTGTTGTTGTATGCGGCTATACACCGAGTCTTCAATTTCTTTTCCTGGAGCTGATAAAAACTCTGCAGGTTTGTTTACTATTAATAAGAACTCGTCTTCAAACACAATTTCGAGTTCTTTTTCGGTTTGTAATTCTGCGAGTAACGGATTTTCATCTACCTGTAAACCTTGTAACATGTGCGTTAAAATAGGTTTGCATTTTCCCGAGCAAGCAGGGTAGAAGTATTGGTGTTTTCGTACGGATGTAGTTACTGGTTTTCCCCACCAAAACTCTGCTATAGCAATAGGAGTGAGGTGGTGTAAAAAAGCGTATTGTAACAATTTGGGTGCGCAACAATCGCCCGCACCTGCCGGAATGTTTTGGTTAGAATCTTTAAAAATGTCTAATAAATTCTGTGTGCTTCCCTCAGCATTTAAAAATTGATATTGCTTAAATACTTCTTGTTGCACCCAAGCGGATTTTTGCTTTCGTTGCTTTTTTAA
Source organism: Tenacibaculum adriaticum (assembly GCF_008124875.1). Classification (GTDB taxonomy): domain Bacteria; phylum Bacteroidota; class Bacteroidia; order Flavobacteriales; family Flavobacteriaceae; genus Polaribacter; species Polaribacter adriaticus. The sequence goes on along the minus strand of NZ_VNIA01000002.1, from coordinate 577,329 downwards.
GGCATCAATTTGGGTTTGATAGACTTCAAATTGTTCTTGTAAGGGTAAAATTTTATCGTTTAAATACACTTCGTATTCACGTACATAAAACTCCTCGTTAATATTAAGTTGATTATCTGGGCTTTGTTCAAGTTTTCTTGCTTTGCGTCGCTTTTTTATTATCCGTTGTGCTTCTTTCAGTAAGGTATGATGCAGTTTTTGGGTTTTTGTAAACTGTTTTTTTAGCCGAAGATATTCTTTGTGAGTACTCAGTTCTTCAATTTGAAGATTGATTTGGTTGTTTTCATTTTCCGTTTTTCGAAAAACACCATTTTCATCCAACACATCAAAAACAGGTGGTACAAAGTATTTATGTTGTGTTTTTTCTGCTAATTTTCCAGAAAAAGCGGTTAAATACCCTAATTCTCCTGCAGAGTTTTGAACTACTAACACGCCAAACATTTTTCCTAAGGCATTTTCATCGTCAGGATTTTCAATTCCGAAGTTATGCTTAAAGTCCGTTTGGGTTTTTAAATATTCCTGTAATTCCTCCACCGCAACTTTAGCGAGTGGGTGAGGTGTGTAGTAAAACGGATAGGTGAATTTTTTGGGAAGTGGAATTCCGTTGATATCAGAAGAAAATTCAATGAGTTTTTTCATGCATGCACCTTAAGCTGGACAAAATTACGTGTTTTTATTTTGTCATTGCGAAAGAAATGTAGAGAAACAGGAGCAATCTGTTTACTTAGGAAAGGATTACTTCGTCGTGTCTCCTCGTAATGATGAATTGTATGTCATTGCGAATGAAGCACAGTGGAATGAAGCAATCTCTATATCGTAGCATTCAAAAAAATAAAAGGAACTAGTAATTAACAGATTACTTCGTCGTGTCTCCTCGTAATGATGAATTGTATGTCATTGCGAATGAAGCACAGTAGAATGAAGCAATCTCTATATTGTAGCAATCAAAAAAATAAAAGGAACTAGTAATTAACAGATTACTTCGTCGTGTCTTCTCGTAATGACGAATGAAAACGTTATTGCGAATGAAGCACAGTGGAATGAAGCAATCTCTATATCGTAGCAATCAAAAAAAATAAAAGGAACTAGTAATTAACAGATTACTTCGTCGTGTCTCCTCGTAATGACGAATGAGAACGTCATTGCGAATGAAGCACAGTGGAATGAAGTAATCTATTTATTTAGGAGGAGATTACTTCGCCGTTCTCCCTCGTAATGACGAGTAAGTAATAAAAAAACCGCTACAAATATGCAGCGGTTTTAAAATTATACTCTGTCGTACATTTTTTCGTACAAGTTGTTGTAAATCTCTTTGATTACTTTTCGTTTCATTTTCATGGTTGGGGTTAAATGACCACCATCAATACTCCACTCATCAGGCGTTAATTCGAAACGTTTAATTTGTTCCCACTTACCAAAATGCGTATTACATTCGGTAACTTCTTCTTGTATTCTTTCGATTACTTTCGCATTTGAAATAATTTCTGCGTTGGTATTAAAAGAAAGACCATGACGCTTAGCCCATTCTTTTACAAAGTCAAAATTAGGCTGAATTAAAGCAGTTGGCATTTTTTCTCCTTCACCTACTACCATAATTTGTTCAATAAAACGAGATTGTTTTAATCTGTCTTCTAGCAATGTTGGAATTACATATTTACCACCAGAGGTTTTAAACATTTCTTTAATACGTCCTGTAATTTTTAAGAACCCATCTACAACTTCTCCTTTATCACCAGTATGAAAATATCCGTTTTTAAGAACTTCGGCACTTTTTTCTGGATCTTTATAATACCCAACCATTACATTTGGTCCTTTTACTAAAATCTCATCGTTTTCGCCAATTTTTACTTCAACATCATCTAAAATTCTACCAACAGTACCAATTTTAAATCCACCATTACGTACGTCATTTACCGAAACAACAGGAGATGTTTCTGTTAATCCGTAACCTTCCATTACCGGCATACCCGAAGCAGCAAACACTCTAGCTAAACGAGGTTGTAAGGCAGCACTACCCGAAACCATTAATTTTAATTCTCCTCCTAAAGCTTCTTGCCATTTAGAGAAAATTAATTTACGTGCAACACCTAGTTGTTTTTCGTACCACCAACCGTTTGCTTTGTAAGGCTCATATTTTAAACCTAAATCGATTGCCCAAAAGAACAATTTTTTCTTAATACCTGTTAATTCAGCACCTTTTGCATAGATTTTATCGTAAATCTTTTCATACAAACGCGGTACAGCTGTCATTACGTTTGGTTTTATTTCTTGTGCGTTTTCGCTCAATTTATCAATAGATTCAGCAAAGTATGTAGATACACCACAATATTGATATAGGTATAAGATCATACGTTCAAAAATATGACATACCGGTAAAAAGCTTAAACCTCTGTCTTTCCCATAATCTAAAGGAACACGTTTTTCACTCGCTAATACGTTCGAAACAATATTACCGTGTGTTAACATTACACCTTTGGGTCTTCCTGTAGTACCTGAAGTATAAATTAAGGTTGCCAACGTATCTGAAGTCACCTCGCTTTTACGAGCTTCAACTTCGGCTTGGTTACTTTCGTCTTTACCTAATGCTAAAACTTCGTTCCAACTTTTTTCTCCTGCAATATCATCAAAAGTAAAAACACCTTTTAATTGTGTGTTTCCTTTAATTTGATTTAGTTTTTCAATAACCGCTTCATCAGAAACAAAACAATAGGTTGCTTCCGAATGGTTTAGAACATATTCGTAATCTTCTTTAGAAATAGTAGGATAAATGGGTACGTTTTGAGCACCTGTTTGTAGAATTCCGATATCACAAACATTCCATTCTGTACGGTTATTGGTAGAGATAATCGCGATTTTATCGTTAGGTTGAACTCCTAAACGCAATAAACCACGACTAATGGCGTTTGCTTGTTGTATATATTCTTTGGTAGAAATAGATTTCCATTCACCATTGTATTTTGTGATGAAGGCTTTTTCTAAATTATATTTTTCTAATTGATAATAAGGAAAGTCAAATAGACGTTTAATTTCAATCGACATATGTGGGTTTGTTTTGCGCCTTGCAAAATAGGAAAATTAAGTCATTTCCGCAAACAAATTATTACCTGTTGATTTATTGTGAGTTATAGATTTTGTCGTGTAAATATTGGTATTTATCAACAATAATTTTACGTTTCATTTTTAGGGTTGGTGTTAAATGTTCTGCTTCTACACTCCATTCATCTGGGGTGATTTCAAAACGTTTTATTTGTTCCCATTTTCCGAATCGTTTATTATAAAAATCGATTTCTTTTTGAATTCTTTGGATGAGTTTTTTATCTGTGCAAACATCCGTAATTTTATACTGATGACGTTTTGCCCATTCGTACACAAAATCAAAATGTAGTTGAATAATGGCTGCAGGCATTTTTTGGCCTTCGCCAATCACCAAAACGTGTTCTATAAAACGCGATTTTTTAATCTCTGCTTCAATAACCGAAGGCGCTATGTATTTTCCTCCAGAAGTCTTAAAGATTTCCTTTTTTCGATCGGTAATTTTTAAAAAACCTTCGCTGTCTAATTCTCCAATATCTCCTGTGTGTAGAAAACCGTTAATAATGGTTTGTTGGGTAAGCTCTGGTCTTTTATAATAGCCTTGCATAACATTAGTTCCTTTTACCAAAATCTCTCCGTCTTCAGCAATTTCAACTTTAACATTGTCTAAGATTTTACCTACGGTACCTATTTTAAATTTGTTGTTTCTCATGTCTGTTATTGAAACTGCAGGAGAAGTTTCTGTTAAACCATAGCCTTCAAAAACAGGAATTTTGGCAGCGGTAAAAACACGAACCAAACGATGTTGTAACGGAGCACTTCCTGCTAACATAAATTCCAAGTTACCACCCAAGGCTTCTCTCCATTTAGAAAAGACCAGCTTGTTGGCTATTTTTAATTTAAATTCGTACCACCATCCATTTTTACGATAGGGCTCAAATTGTTCACCAAGTGCAAGAGACCAAAAAAACATTTTCTTTTTAATCCCTGTTAAATTACTTCCTTTATCAACAATTTTATCGAATATTTTTTCTAAAAGCCTTGGTACCACTCCTATAAAATGAGGTTTTACCTCGCGTATGTTGTCTCCTATTTTCTCTATACTTTCTGCAAAATAAACTTCAAAGCCCATTTGCTGACAATAATAAGAGGCAGAACGCTCGAAAATATGGCAAATAGGTAAGTAGCTTAGCACACGTTTGTTATTTTGGTGTAAATCCATTCTTTTTGCAACGGCAAAAATATTATCAGCAATATTTTTGTGAGAAAGCATTACTCCTTTAGGAGTTCCTGTGGTACCTGAAGTGTAAATAATGGTGGCTAAATCTTCTGGTAAAACTTTACTTTTTAATTTTTCTACTTTAGGTTGAAAACTTTCTTCGTTTCCTAAACTTAACAAGGCATTCCAATCATAATCAGTATTGAGTTCTTCAAAAGAGAATACTTTTTTTATTTGTGTTTTATGCAGTATTGCATTTACTTTTTGCAGTAATTCATCATCTGAAACAATACAATACACGGCATCTGAATGATTTAAAATGTATTCATAATCTTTTTGAGAGAAAGTAGGGTAGAGCGGGACATTAATCGCTCCTATTTGTAGTACACCAATATCTAATAGATGCCATTTGGGTTGATTGTTTGATGTAATAACGGCAATTTTATCATTAGGTTGTACTCCTAAATTGAGTAAAGCACGACTAATTTTATTTGCTTGAGCTATGTACTGTTGTGTAGAAATGTTTTTCCAAACATTATTTTCTTTATAGATAAAACACTTTTCTTGAGAATAATTTGCCAATTGATAATAAGGGAAATCAAAAAGGCGGGTAATTTCAGATTTTTGCATGCTTTAAATCTAATAAAAAATCGGTTAAAATAAATTCTAACCGATTTTTCTAATAATAGAATTGATAAATCCCCTAATCTAATCTACTATGCATACTTAAAACGGAGATTACATTTGTATATTTTATGCGTTGTCTAAAATGTTTGTTAAAATTTCACATCCTTTTATAAGTTCTTTGTCACTTATGGTAAGTGGAGGTGTAATTCGTACAGCTCGTTTTTCATAGAGCAACCAAAACAAGATTAATCCATTCTCAAGGCAGTTTAAAATTACGTTATCTGCCATTTCTGGAGTTTCTAAAATTAAAGCAAGCATTAACCCTTTTCCTCTAATTTCTCTAATTTTAGGATGTTTTAAATGTTTTTTAATAAGTTGTTCTTTCCGCTTAGTTTCTTCTATTAAATTAGAAGAAAGAATTTCTTGTACGGTTGCTAAACCAGCAGCAGCAATAACCGGATGTCCACCAAAAGTTGTAATATGACCTAATTTCGGATTGTTCTTTAACGTGTTCATAATTTCGTAGGAAGAAATAAATGCGCCAATTGGCATTCCTCCTCCAAGTCCTTTACCTGTAATGATAATATCTGGAGTAACGTTGTAGTTTTCAAATCCCCAAAAAGTTCCTGTACGACCAATTCCTGTTTGAATTTCATCTAAAATTAAAAGAGCACCAACTTCTTCGCAGCGCTGTTTTATTTTTTGTAAATAGTTGTTGGTAGGCTCTATAAATCCACCACCACCTTGAATGGTTTCAAGAATAACTCCCGCAGTTTTGGTGGTTATTTTTGCTAAATCTGCTTCGTTGTTAAAGTGAATAAATCTTGATCCAGGAATTAACGGACGAAATGCACGGTTTTGCTCTTCGGCACCACAAATACTCATAGCACCCATAGTATTGCCATGATATGCATTGTTTCCAGCAATAATTTCTGCTCTTCCTGTGAATCGTTTTGCAAGTTTTAAAGCACCTTCGGTAGCTTCTGTACCAGAATTTACCAAATATACAGAAGATAAGCTCTCAGGTAGTGTAGCAGCTAAAGCTTTGCACAGTTCTAACTGTGGTTTTTGGATGAATTCTCCATACACCATTATGTGCGTGTACTTCTCTAATTGCTCGTTAATGGCTTTTTTTACCTTCGGATGATTATGACCTAAAGAGTTTGCGGATACTCCTGCTACAAAATCTAAATATTCTTTGCCAGAAGTACTGTAAATATAACTTCCATTTGCATGCGAAATTTCGATACCTAATGGGTGAGGAGTCGTTTGTCCTTGATATTTTAAAAAGTCACTTTTCACTATTCTCGTTTTAAACCAAAACCTTCTCTAGGTTTATTTTTTTCTTTTTTAATAGTTTCTTTATTGAAGTCCATTTTTGCTTTTTGAACATCTTTGTTTACTTTTTTAGACTTCTTTAAAACAGGTTTTTTATTGTCTTTAATAAAAATGTCCTCCATAGTTTTGGGTTGTTCGTCTTCACGCCAAATAAAACCTTTAAACTTTTTTTCTTCTTCAGGAAATTCTGAAGGAGGAAAGGTTTTTCCTTCGGTCTTTTTAAAGTATTTTGTTTGAATAATTTCATTGTTCTCTAAAGTAAATTCAATATCACTTGCGATTTCCTTCGTAATAGTTTCTAACTTTAGGGATTCTTCATTTCTGTTATAGTACAACGACTCTGCATTTCCTTTTATGAGCATTAAACTTAAATCGTTGTTTTTAAATTTCCCATACATATTTCTTCCTTTTATTTGATTGAAATTAGTTGGGTCTATAGAGTCCTTTTGAATCATAAACGCATCATTATATACAAATAAAGAATCTAATTTATTGGTTTCTTTGTTCGATAAAAATTGAATGCTATCTCCTGTAATTTGGTTTTTTCCTGACCATAAAACAGGGCTGTTAAACATACGTGTAAGCCCTGTAACTTGACTTGTATGAATAGAATCGCATTTACCTTGTAAATTAGACTTAAATATTTTTACATTATGAAAAGTTCTAACAATACGTTTTTCTGGTTCACCTGTAACTAAAATGGTGTCTCCGTGTACGTACATAGAATCTTTATCCATCACCGAAATGGCAACAGGTTTATCAACGATAAATAAGGAATCTTTTAACTCGAAAACTTCAGCATAATTACCTTTTATAATAAGGTTCTGTAAAGTGTCTACAACTTTAATTTTATGGTTTGCAGAAGCAAAGCCCTTACGTTTATCGTAATATAAACTATCTGCCTGTATCGTTTTTTCTTTTAAATATAGTTTTGCATTTTGTACAAAATAAGAAATATCTGTATTAGTATCGAAAAAACCGCGTTCAGCATAAATTCGAGTACTGTCTTTTAAATTAGTTACTGTTGATGGACCATAAATATAAGCTAGATTGGTATTGGTGTAATAATCTAAATGATCTGATTCTAACTTGTTATCAGGGTTTACTACAGTAACCTCAGACTTTGCTGAAAACTTTTTTTCGTTTAAAAAATAGGTTCCTGTATTACTTGTAAGTGTGTTTTTTGTATCACGAATAACACCTTTGGTTGGGTAGTATAAAAACTGCTCTTTTCTATGAAAGTACAACGTGTCTGTAGAAAGTTTCATGTCCTTATCAACAACTTCTACATTTCCCCAAGACTTTGCAATTTTTGTGTTTCCATAATAATTTGCAAAATCTGAGTATTGAATAATACTATCTCCTTGCTCAACAACAACTTCACCAACTGCTTGGAATTCGTTTCTTTCCTTATACAATAAAGCTCGCTTACAATCTAGGGTGGCACCTTCGTGTGCAATTTTCACATTCCCAATTAAAATAGTAGCTCCAGGAAATTTATCTTCATCTACCGTACTAATTTCAGCAGATAAAATGTTTATTCTCTTGGTTTGAGAGAAGTTTTGTAGGCTATAAAGACAAAGTAAAAAAAGAAATATTCTTTTCAAGATTTTAGGTTTAGAGCGACAAAAATAATGAAAAGAACATGCCAAATTTCTTAATCATTTAATAAATTATTCTTGTTTAAAGTTTTGTAAGGGATTTTAGTTGGCTAATTTTGCACAAAAGTTAAGAAAAACAATATATGAAAGGCCATTTTGATTTATCGCTAGAAGAAATGAAATCGTACGGTTATAAAATCGTTGATTTAATAGCAGAACATTGGGCAGCGATGGAAAATAAAAATCCAGTAGCTTCAGCAACTAGAAAAGAAATGGATACTATTTTTTTGCAAGAAGCCCCAGAAGAACCTACTTCTGCAAATGAAGTATTAGATTTTGTGATGAAAAACGTAATTCCTAATAGTAATGTAACTTCACATCCTAAATTTTATTCTTTTGTACCAGGTCCCAGTAATTTTATAAGCACGATGACGGATTCGCTGGCGACTGGGTTTAATATTTTTTCTGGAGGATGGATTGTTTCTCCGGCAGCTGCAGAATTAGAAATTGTAACCATGAATTGGCTCTTAAAAATGTATAATTTTCCTGTAAAACAAGGAGGAGGTATTTTTACAAGTGGAGGTTCTATGGCAAATTTAACTGCATTAGTAACAGCACGTAGAATTAAATGTGGCGATGATTTTTCGAAAGCGGTAATTTATTTATCAGACCAAGCACATTCGTCAAATATTAAAGCGATTCGTGTTTTAGGATTTAGAAAAGAACAAATAAGAATTATACCTACGGATTTTGAATTTAAAATTGGAATTAATAAGCTAAAGAACGCCATTGCTAAAGATAAATTAGAGGGTTTACAGCCCTTTTGTTTTATAGCCTCGGCAGGAACAACAAATACTGGAACTGTAGATCCTTTACATGATATTGCTGATATTTGTGAAGATGAAAATATGTGGTTTCATATTGATGGAGCTTACGGAGGTGCTGCTATATTATCTAAAAAAGGAGCTCGTGCTTTACGAGGCATAGATCGTGCAGATTCTTTAACAGTAGATCCTCATAAATGGTTTTATCAGCCTTATGAAATAGGGTGTTTATTAGTAAAAGATGCTTCTTGGTTAAGTAATACATTTAGCGAAAAACCAGAGTATTTAAGAGATATAGAAGGAAATGAGTCTGAAATTAATTTTTACGATTATGGTATCCAATTAACTAGAAGGTTTAGAGCTTTAAAGTTTTATATGTCTATTAAAACCTATGGATTAAAAACGTTTAAAGAAGCTGTTACTTATAATATTCAATTAACCGAGGATGTTGAACAACATTTAAGAAAGAGTAGAGAATGGGAAGTGGTTTCTCCGGCAACTTTAGCAGTAATTAATTTTAGATACAACCCAATAGGAGGGAACCTATCCGAAAAAGAAATTGATGCGATTAATCAGCAGATTTCTGAAAGAGTAATGCAATCAAAAAAAGCAGTATTGGTTACAACAATTCTTAATAAACAAGTAGTTCTTCGTATGTGTTTAATAAATCCTAAAACATCTATGAATGATGTGTTAGAAACATTACATCAATGTGAAACATACGGTCAAGAAATTCTAAAAAGTAAGTAATAAAAAAGGAGCTTTTAAAAGCTCCTTTTTTATTTTTATCGCAAAATAGTTTGTTTTCTATCTGGACCTACCGAAACGATTTTAACAGGCACGCCAGTTTCTTTTTCTATAAAAGCGACATAGTCCATTAAATTTTGTGGTAACTCATTCGCAGAGGTCATTTTTGTTAAGTCGTCTTTCCAACCTTTAAACTCTGTATAGTTTACCGAAACATTTTCTGGTTCTATATTATATGGTAAATGAGAAATTTCTTCTCCTTTATAATTATAAGAAGTACATATTTTTAAGGTGTTAAAACCAGAAAGAACATCTCCTTTCATCATCATTAATTGTGTAACACCATTTACATCAACAGCATATTTTAACGCAACTAAATCTAACCATCCACATCTACGAGGACGACCTGTGGTAGCTCCAAATTCATGACCAACTTTCGCCATTGTAGCTCCATCTTCGTCAAATAATTCTGTTGGAAATGGTCCTGATCCTACACGTGTTGTGTATGCTTTGAAAATACCGAAAACGTCACCAATCCTGTTAGGAGCAATACCTAAACCTGTACAAGCACCTGCAGCAGTTGTGTTGGAAGAGGTAACAAAAGGATACGTTCCAAAATCAATATCTAATAAAGAACCTTGCGCTCCTTCAGCTAAGATAGATTTTCCTTCTTTAATGGCACTGTTTAAGAATTCTTCAGAGTCTATAAATTGTAATGTTTTCAATTTTTTTACACCATTTAAAAATTCAGCTTCTAATTCTTTTAAATCGTAGTCGATCTGAACATCAAAGAAATTTAACATTTTTAAATGTTTTTCTGTTAAACTGTCATATCTCTCTTTCCAGTTATCTAATTCTAAATCTCCTACACGCATTCCGTTTCTACCTGTTTTGTCCATATAAGTAGGGCCAATTCCTTTTAAAGTAGAACCTATTTTTGCTTTTCCTTTAGAAGTTTCTGAAGCAGCATCTAATAAACGATGTGTTGGTAAAATTAAGTGAGCTTTTCTAGAAATTAATAAATTAGAGGTATAATCAATATTATGCTTATCTAAATTTTCTAACTCTTTTTTAAAGATAACAGGGTCAATAACGACTCCATTTCCTACAACGTTTAACGCTGTTTTATGAAAAATTCCTGAAGGAATTGTATGTAATACGTGTTTTGTGCCATCGAAAATCAAAGTATGACCCGCATTTGGTCCACCTTGAAAGCGTGCTATAATATCGTAATTTCTGGTGAGTACATCAACGATTTTTCCTTTCCCTTCATCGCCCCATTGCAAGCCGAGTAATAAATCTACTGCCATTTAGTGTATTGTTAAGTGTTTGTGTTGTGTTATTTAGTGTTTCGTTTTGTTCCGTAAAAATATAGAGAGTGGTTTTGAATGTCAATATCAAAAACATCTTCAATTGTTTTTTTGATAATTTGAATTCGAGGATCGCAAAATTCTTTTACTTCACCTGTGTCAGTTAAAATAACATGATCGTGGTTTTTATCGAAGTAACTTTTCTCATAACGAGCCATAGATTGTCCATCAAATTGATGCTTACGTACCAAACCACAGTCTAATAGTAAATCAATAGTGTTGTATAAGGTAGCTCTACTAACGCGGTAGTTTTTATTTTTCATTTTAATATACAAAGATTCTATATCAAAATGCTCTTCTGCATCGTAAATTTCCTGTAAAATAGCGTAACGCTCTGGTGTTTTACGGTGTTTTTTTTCTTCTAAAAAAGCAGTAAAAACTTTTTTTACGATTTCTTGATTTTCAACAGAACTACTCATTTTTTTTTAATTTTTGCGAACAAGCAAATTTACGGTTATTTATCAATAAAAAAAGCTTTAAAAAAAATGATGTTAGAAAGTGTTAACACGTTCTACTGTTAAGATTCCTTCTACTTTTTTAATTTTATTGATAATCTTGTTAAGTTGAGTGATGTTTTTGATAGTTAAAGAAAGTTTTCCATCAAAAATACCGTCATCTCCAGAGATATTGATACTGTTGATAAAAACATCCATATTACTAGAAATGATTTTAGTGATATTGTTAACAATTCCTTTATTATCAACTCCATTTAAATGTAAAATAACAGAAAATTCTTGTTTTGTAGAATCTATCCACTTTGCTTTAATTATTCGGTAAGCGTAGTTAGATTGTAAAGAAATAGCGTTTGGACAGTTGGTTTTGTGTACTTTAATACCATCATTAACAGTAATGAACCCAAAAACGGCATCACCAGCTATTGGTTTACAACATTGCGCAAGAGAATAGTCTAATTTTTCTTCCTCTTTACCAAAAACTAAAGCATCGTATTTGTTTGTTATTTCTTCCTTATCGGTAATACCTTTTGATGAATTTTTTCGGAAAGGGTTTCTAAAAAAATTCATTAAAGTACTACTACGTTGGTTAACAAACTCTTTGAGCTGAGTATTGTCTATAGCGCCATTACCCATTCTGTAAAACAAATCAAAACTTGTTTTAAGATTAAAATAAGCGGCAATTTCGTGTACTATTTTTTCGTCATAATTAATTTTTAAATGACGTAATTTTCGTGCTAAAATAGCTTTACCTTCTTCGGCTATACTTTTTTCTTCTGCTTTTAATGCAGATTTAATTTTAGCTCTCGCACGAGCCGTAATTACAAAATCAAGCCAGCGCACATTAGGTTTATTAATTGCAGATGTTAAAACATCAACCTGATCCCCACTTTTAAGTTCATAACTCAGAGGAACCAATTTTCCGTTAACTTTTGCACCACGACATTTTAAACCAACATCGGTGTGTACAGCAAAAGCAAAGTCTAAAGCAGAAGCACCTTTAGGTAAAGATTTTAAATCTCCTTTAGGAGTGAAGACATATATTTCTTTGGCATATAAATTTAGTTTAAAATCTTCAACAAAATCAACAGCGTCTAAACTATGATTTTCTAATGTTTCTTTAAGTCGGTTCAACCAGCTTTCTAGACCGCTTTCTTGAACATTTCCTTGTTTGTATTTAAAATGTGCGGCATATCCTTTTTCAGCAATTTCGTCCATTCTTTGAGAACGAATTTGCACTTCTACCCATTTAGCTTCCGGACCAATTACAGTAATGTGTAACGCTTCATATCCTGTTGATTTCGGCTGTGAAATCCAATCGCGAAGACGTGCAGGGTTGGGTTTAAAGAAATCGGTAACAATTGAATATATTTTCCAAGCATCAAATTTTTCATCTTCAGATGTTGGTTCGTAAATAATACGAATAGCAAATTTATCATAGACTTCATCAAAAGAAACATTTTGCTTTCGCATTTTTCTTCGGATGGAAAAGATTGATTTAAAACGACCTTTAATTTCGTATTTAAAATCTTCACTATCGAGTGCTTTTTTTAAAGTGCCTGTAAAGCTGTCTATATATTTTTGTTGTTCTTCTTTACTTTCTTTTATTTTAAGTAAAATATCGTTATAAACATCAGGCTCAGTGTATTTTAAGCCCAAGTCTTCTAATTCGGTTTTGATGTTGTATAAGCCCAAACGATGAGCGAGTGGTGCGTAAATGTATAATGTTTCTGATGCTATTTTTACTTGTTTGTGTGGAGGCATAGCATCCATCGTTTGCATATTGTGTAATCTATCTGCAATTTTGATTAGAATTACACGAACATCGTCATTAAGTGTTAATAACATTTTACGGAAGTTTTCCGCTTGTATAGAGTAATCCTGCTCCTTTTTTAAGTTAGATATTTTGGTAAGTCCACTAACAATTCTAGCTACGGTTTCACCAAACAAGCGTTCCATATCGTCGATAGTGTAATGAGTATCTTCAACAACATCGTGTAAAAGAGCCGCAGCAATAGAGGTTGCCCCCAGACCAATTTCATAGGCAACAATTTTAGCAACAGCGATAGGATGAAAAATATAAGGCTCACCTGTTTTTCTTCGCTGATCGGAATGTGCCTCTACAGCGACTTCAAAAGCCTTACGTATCATTTTTTTATCGTCTTCAGACAACGTTTGATACGATCCTTTCAGCAAATCTTTATAACGATTTGCAATCTCCTTATTTTCTTCTTCTATCGTAGCTGTATACTCCATGTAACAATCCCTCTTTTTAAAACCAGTATAATAGTGAAATTACTATAAAGAATTGTAATGAGCAAGTTTTTTGTATGTATAGTAAAGTTTTATTATTAAAGGTAAAAATTATTGATTTTTTTACAGAATTATGTCTAATTAAATAAAAAAATATTTTAGTCTTCAGCTAAAATTTAAACTGGTATTACCTATTTTCTTCAAAATTTGAGATAAATCAGTGGTTTCTATTTTAGATTCACCATTTTTTCATTTTATAAGCAGCATCCCAAAAATTAAATTCTAAATGGGAGGCGGTAATAAAAGCTTCTGTCATTGCTTGTCTGTTTGCTTTTGTAGAATTTTCAGCAACACGATCACATATCTCAATAGCTTTTTGTACACTTATTTCAAACTCTTCACCTGCATAGGTATCAATCCATTTTTGATAAGGGTTATTTTTTGATTTTTGATTTTTAAAAATGTATTCACCGACTTTCTTATATATCCAAAAACAGGGTAATACTGTTGCTATTGCTACTTCAATAGGTGCTAGTGCAGCATTACATTTTACATAGTGAACATAATGATGACAAGCAGGCTCCATTTTACCTTTATCTCTTATGCCAAAATCTTTGAAATACACTTCGTGCAATGCACTTTCAACTACAATTGCTGTCTCCGCAAAACGAATAAAAGACAGAGAGTCGTTTACATCTGTAGTCTTAGCAGCTATTAAAGCTAAAGCTTTTCCGAAATGTTCGAGATACCCCGCATCTTGCATCATATAAAATTGAAATTTTTCCATTGGTAAGGTTCCATTCATTAATTCAGTGATAAATGGCATTTCAATAATAGATTGATAAATAGGGTTTATTTTTTTCCAAGTTTGTTTAGACCAAGTCATTTTTGATAAGTTTTTGTGGATTAAAAAAGTGATTGAGAGGACCGTTTCCTTTTCCTATTAAAACGTTTTTCCCATTTTCAATAGCCTGATGGACGAATGTTTGTCCTAATGAAACAGCTTCTAATAAGTCTTTGCCTTGAGCTAAATAGCTAGCAATGGCGGAAGACAAAGTACAACCGGAACCATGGGTGTTATTAGTGTTAAATTTTGTAAATTCAAAAGGATGTACTTTTCCTTCACTATCAAAATAAAGAGAAGTAATAATAGGTAAATCTAAATGGCCGCCTTTTAGTAAAAGAGACTTACAACCTAATTTTAAAATCTTTTCTCCAGCGATATACATATCGTCTAAAGTATTGATTTCCATTTGAGCTAATATGCTAGCTTCATCCATATTAGGTGTTATGATTTTTACAACAGGGAATAATTGCTCAATAATTTTAGTGATAGTTTGATCTTCTATTAATTTATGACCACTTGTAGCTACCATAACAGGATCAAAAACAATATTTGTTTTTGGGTATTGTAATAACGTAGTAACAATAGTTTCTACCATTTCATTGGAGTGTACCATTCCTATTTTTATAGCATCAGGAAATATATCATCCAAAATAGCTTCTATTTGTTCTTTAACAGCAAGAGGAGGAATAGGAAAAATATTTCTTACACCTTGAGTACTTTGGACAGGTAATGCTGTTAAAACTGAGGTAGCAAAACATCCCAAAGCTGAAAAAGTTTTGATATCAGCTTGAATTCCTGCACCACCGCTTCCGTCAAATCCGGCAATAGTTAATACTGTAGGATATGTGTAGTTCTTTACAATCATTTTAATTTTTTTTTGAGTTCGTACGCTGCTTTTTGTGGATTTTCAGAAGAACAAATGGAAGAAACTACTGCAATGCAATTAGCTCCAGCTTTTGTAACAATTTCTGAATTGTCTATTTTTATATTACCAATTGCAACCAAAGGTTTACGAGTAAGGTCTCTGATTTTTTTTATACCATTAACGCCCCATTCGGTTACAGTATCTGTTTTGGTAGTGGTGTTAAAAATAGGACTGATACCTAAGTAATCAGATACTTCAGTTTCTTTGTTTTGTAATTGTTCTATATATTCAATTGAATAACCCAAGCATTGGCATTCTTTCCATTGCCTACGAATTTCGGTAGGTGATATATCATTATTGCCCACGTGAATTCCAAAAGCATTAATCTTTGAGGCTACTTCTAAATTATCATTTATGATTAAAGGGATATTATAGTTGTCCGTAATCTCTTTTATTCGATATGCTTTCTCAAAATAAGCTTTCGTTGAAATATCTTTTTCCCTTAGTTGAATAATATCCACACCACCCAGAATGGCTTGTTCAGCAACTTCTAAATAGTTTTTGTTTTTGCAACTTGCTTCTGAAACAACCAAATATAATTGATAGGGAAATAGAGGATGTTTAGGCATTATGTTTCATTTTTAAATGCTTCACGAATTCAGCTTCCGTAATATTATATAGTTTATCTAAAAGGTTTACTTGGAGGCTTCCTGGTCCAGAACTATTTTCAGCGGCCAATTCTCCACAGACACTAAACAACGAATTTGCAGCAACAACAGCTTCCAATTTATTTTCAATGGCAGCAATAAAAGCCCCTATAACCGCTGTTGAAGAGCAACCTAAACCAGTAACTTTGGTCATTAAAGAATTACCATTATCTATGGAAATGATTTGGTTTTCTGATACAATAAAATCTGTTGCTCCAGAAATACAGACTATTGTATTATATTTTTGCTGTATAAACTTAGCT
This sequence comes from Tenacibaculum adriaticum, assembly GCF_008124875.1. Lineage (GTDB taxonomy): Bacteria > Bacteroidota > Bacteroidia > Flavobacteriales > Flavobacteriaceae > Polaribacter > Polaribacter adriaticus. Next base: position 561,183 of record NZ_VNIA01000002.1, on the reverse strand, counting down.
GCGTCAAGAGCAGCTTCACTTTGAGCAGTACTATCTACTCCTTTAGTAATCGTACTATTAGCTTTGGCAAGAGCCAGTATTTCGGAGGCATTTCCACGAATAATTGTTGGCTTGTAGTTTAATAGTTCAGATAAAGTTTCATTACGAAAAGTGGTCGCACCAGCACCCACAGGATCTAAAATCCAAGGTTTTTTTAATTGATGAGCCTTTTGAGCAACAAGTTTCATTGAGGTAACCCAATACTCGTCTAAAGTTCCAATATTAATAACAAAAGATTGGCAGAGTTTTACCATTTCTTCTATTTCAGAATGAGCGTGTGCCATTATGGGCGAAGCGCCGACAGCAAGTAAAGCATTAGCAGTGTTGTTCATCACTACAAAATTTGTAATGTTATGAACTAGGGGAAAAGTTTGTTTTACGGTTTGAACGTGATTCCAAAGAATTTTTTCCATTAAATATTTTATTAAAAATTAATGGCTAAAGAAGATTTCTTTGAAATATAAAGTCACAGCAAAACACACAAAAAGTATTTTGCTTGCTTTTCCCTACGCCGGTGTTAACCGAATCAGGTTCAAAGGGACTGTCTCAATTCTTTTCAGAATACCCCTAAAGCCGTTGTAAATATATAGAAAAATAAATTTAAAGAAGGCATATTTAAAAGGATTAACTTAATATTCAATCTATATTTTGGAGGATGAAATTTATTTAGAGTAGAAGAGAGTCTTTTTATTGATAATAAGTAGTATGTTTTAGTTTAGATTATCTACTTTATGTGTAAATTAGATTTTAAAATCACGTTGCCTTTTAGCTTCAAAAACCACGATAGCACATGCTACTGAAACATTCATAGAATCTATTTCACCTTGCATGGGTATGTTTATGTTTTGTGTAGCTTTTTCTCTCCAAATTGGTGATAATCCAGTAGCTTCAGTACCTACAACAATAGCAGTAGGTTTTGTATAATCTTCTTTATGGTATTCGTTAGAGTTTTGTAAAGTAGCACTATAAATATTAATCTTGTTAGCTTGTAAAAATTCAATAATTTCTTCAGATGTACCTACAGCAATTTGATTGGTAAATATGCAGCCTACACTAGAACGTATAATATTTGGATTGTACATATCTGATTTCGCATCTGCAATAAATACAGCATCTATTTTGGCGGCGTCTGCAGTACGTAACATAGCACCAATGTTTCCTGGTTTTTCGATACCTTCCATCACCAAAACTAAGGGGCTTTTTGTTGAAAATTGAATGTTTTTTAAGGAAAAATCTTTAGCTTTTACGACCGCAATAATGCCTTCAGTAGAATCGCGATAGGCTAGTTTTTGATACACTTCTTTGGTAATCTCAATACGAGAAACGGCCTTCGGTATTAAGCTTTGCAATTCATCTTCAGCAAAAATATCAGCAACAAATAAAATTGTGTCAATTTCATAATTTCCTTTTAAAATTAGTGAAATTTCACGTTGTCCTTCTACTAAAAAAAGGCTTGTTTTTCTACGTTCTCTTGATTTCTCTTGTAGTTTTAACAAGTCTTTGATATATCCGTTTTGAATGCTGGTGATTTTTTTCATATTTCAGCAAAAATACCTAATTTTAAAGTGCTAAAAATAAAAAAGCCCGGGAATTTCCCGAGCTTTTTAGACTTATTGATTTTTGTATTTATTGGAATATCGTTTCCAAAGTTTTGTTTGATGTGTTTCTAAACTCAGTTTTCTACCTTGAATAAATGCATCAGTAAGTTTATTGGTTCGCATATCTAAGGCATCTCCTTCCGATATAAATAGCGTAGCGTCTTTACCAACTTCTAAAGCACCTACTTTATCATCAATCCCTAATATTTTGGCATTATTTAGAGTGATTAACTTTAAAGCTTCTTCTTTATCTAATCCATAAGCGGCATAGGTACCAGCGTAAAAAGGTAAATTACGAGCAGACATACGCTCCATATCACCTTCCATACCTAAACCAACTAAAATACCTGCATCGGTTAAAATTTTAGCATTTCGAAAAGGCAAATCGTAATCTTCATCTTCATTACTTGGTAAACGATGTGCACGCTCTATAATTACAGGAATATTATTGGCTTTTAAAATAGTTGCAACCTTTTCAGCTTCTTCCCCATGAACGATAACCATATTAGTAATACCTACTGATTTAAATAAATCGATTGCATCTATAATCGATTTTTTACCATTAACATGAATAAATATTTTTTGACTTTTATTGAATAAGTTTTGAACTGATTCGTAGGGTAAATTCTTCGGAGTTCTATTTCCTGATAAATAACGTTTTGCATCCTCAAAATACTCTTTAATTGCTGTTACTTCTTCTGCGTATTTTTTATTAGGTTTTAAACCAGGATCTTCTCCTAACCACCAACGTCCTCGAGAAAAAGTATTAGGCCAATTAATATGAATACCATCGTCTAATTTTACAGCAGCATCTTCCCAGTTCCAAGCATCAAACTGAACAACAGAAGAAGTCCCCGAAACGGTACCACCACGAGGCGTAATTTGTGCCGTAAAGACTCCGTTTGGTCTCATACTTTCAATTACTTTACTTTCTGTATTGTAAGCTATAATACTACGAATGTGAGGAAGCATTGTACCTACTTCATCAAAATCGCGAGTAGCACGTACGGCGTCAATTTCAGCTAAACCAAGAGAGGTGTTTGTAGCAATAAAACCAGGATAGACATGTTTTCCTTTTGCGTTTATAACGGTTCCTTTTCGTGCAATTTTCATATTCGCATTTCCAACAAAGGAAATTTTTCCATTAGAAAACATAATAAGTGAATTTTCGATCACTTGTCCATTTCCTAAATGTGCAGTTCCTCCTTCAATAGTGTAATCGTTTGTTTGTTTGGGTGCTGGTGTTTGCTGTGCAAAACTATTTCCTAAGAATAAGAAACAAACCAAGCTATATAAAAATTGTTTTTTCATTGTTGTAAATTTTGAGTTCTTATTCGGTGTCACAGTGAAATAATTTATGTTCTTTTTTAGTGGGTGCTTGTGTTTCAGCACCGCCTAATTTTTCTTGTAACATCATTTCAATCAATTTCGCTCGTTCAGCTTTTATTTCTTTTCTTTTTTGTCGTTCTTTTTCAATATCAAAATAAATAGCTCCGTCAATGATTGTTTTTTCTGCTTTAGAATAGATAGACAGCGGATTTCCACTCCAAACTACTATATCTGCATCTTTTCCAGTTTTAATACTACCAGTTCTATCATCAATATGTAATAATTTGGCAGGATTAATAGTTACCATTCTCCAAGCTTCTTGTTCAGTTAAATCTCCATATTTCATGGTTTTTGCGGCTTCTTGGTTTAATCTACGAGACATTTCAGCATCATCAGAATTAATAGCAACCGTAATTCCTTGATTATGCATAATGGCAGCATTATAAGGGATTGCGTCGTTTACTTCATATTTATAAGCCCACCAATCTGAGAAAGTAGAACCACCAACACCGTGTTGCTTCATTTTATCAGCGACCTTATAGCCTTCTAAAATGTGTGTGAATGTATTAATATTAAAATTAAATTTTTCAGCGACTTTCATCAACATGTTAATTTCCGACTGCACATAAGAGTGACAAGAAATAAAACGTTCTTTGTTAATAATTTCTGCTAAAGCTTCTAATTCTAAATCTTTTCGGTACGATTTACCACTTTTCTTTAAGGCATCATATTCTTTAGCACGTTGGAAGTAATCGGTATATACTTGCTCAACACCCATACGAGTTTGTGGAAAACGAATGGTATTACTATCTCCCCAATTAGATTGTTTTACGTTTTCACCCAACGCAAATTTGATAAACTTTGGAGAGTTTTTGTAAATTAAATTGTCAGCATTTTCTCCCCATTTTAGTTTGATGATTGCTGAACGACCACCAATAGGATTGGCAGATCCGTGTAAAATTTGAATCGAAGTTACACCTCCAGCCAAATTTCTGTAGATATTAATATCATCGGGATTTACTACATCTTCAATAGTAACTTCTGCTGTTGAGTTATGACCCGCTTCATTTACGGCAGAAGTTGCAATATGAGAATGTTCATCTATAATACCTGCAGTTAGATATTTATCTGTTCCATCAATAACTGTAGCACCTCTTGTAGATAAGTTTTTGCCGATTTGTGAAATTTTACCATCTTTTAATAAAACATCTGTATTTTTTAAAACCTGATTATTTTCACTCGTCCAAACTGTTGCATTTTTGATTAATATAGTTTGTTTTTGAGGTTTTGTATAATTACCATACCCAATGTTAGGATAACTTACAGGTTGTATGACTAGTTTTTTATCATTAGACTTTTTATCATCTTTTTTCTTGTCATCAGATTTTTTAACTTTTTTAGAAGCAGACCAACTAATATCATTACCCAAATTGTCTTTACCTGCACCTTGCATTGCGTTTGAGGCATTGATAATTTTTCCTGCTAAACGTAAGAATTGATCATTATCGTTAATTGTTAATTGTACCCAGTCGTCTTTAAATGAAAAGTCAGATTTTAATTTCTTTTCACCGAATTTGACACTTCCTTTTTGTTTATCACCTTTACCAGAAATGGTTAAATCGTACGTTTTCCCATTAACCGCAACCATATAATCTCCTGTTAAATCTTTAATATCTTTAGAGTTTATTACATTTTGATCACCTTGTGTCCAGTTTTCGTAAATAGTTGTTTTGCTATCAAAAATGTCTCCGGAAGTGATTAGGAAGTTGGCATAACTTCCAACATTTAAGTTTCCAACATTAGATTTACCTATTATTTGAGCAGGAATCGTAGTAAGTGCTTCTAAAGCTTTGGTTTTATCCAAACCATGTTTAATAGCCTTTTGGATGTTTTTATTAAAATCTTTAGTTGATTTTAAATCGCGTGTAGTGAATGCGAAAGTGATTCCGTTTTTTGCTAAAATAGAAGGATTAGAAGGCTCTTGATTCCATTGTCTCATATCGTGTAATGAAATTTTATCTGCTAAAAATTGATCGCTAACATCGTATGCTTTTCTAAAATTAACAGGAAGTATAAATTTTGCATTGGTGTTTTTTATTTCCTCAATGCGTTCGTATTCATTACCACCTCCTAAAATAGTGTATTGAATTCCGAATTCATCTCCAACTTTATCTGCACGTAAGGCATCTAAATAGTTACCTGTATTAAAAATTTGAGGTAAGGTTTTGTTTTTATTCAAAGCTTCTAATGCTAAATCGGTGTTTTTTGCATTCCCGTTAGCATACCAATCAGCATCCATGTAAGTTTGACGTAATAAAGCCATTGCACCCATACGAGATGTAGGGTAGGACTGATTGGATTTTTTACTTTTGTTGAATGATAAATAATTACCAGATTTTTTATCTAAAATTCTATAGCCGTCTGAAGAATTGGGATTTAGTGCAACTAAAATTCCATTTCCCTGCATAATTCCATCTTCCACATGTGTGTTTACGACCCCGAAACCAGCTTCTAAAAGCTCTTTTGCTTTTTTGTTGTCGAATGAAAACTCCGTAGCTGCATTAACATCTGGACGAATATGATCGTTCCAATAATATCCTTTTCTACTAGCATCGTATTGTGGACGACGACTTGAATTTTGTTCTCTTTTTGGTGATTGAATACCAAAAGAATTGTATATATCGATAAAAGAAGGGTATATGGTTTTATCTTTCAAATCAACCACTTCAGCGTCATTAGGAATTGAAATACGTTTACCTATACTAACAACTTTACCATCTTTTATAAGTAGTGTTCCTTTTTTTATAATGTTAGTAGCAGTAACATAAATGGTAGCATTGGTAAATGCAACAGAGGTGTTTTTTGAGGTTTTTACTCCTGTATTTGTTGGGAAATATTCTTGCGAATAGATTACTGATACGCTAAAAAAGAGGAGTATTAGTATTTTTTTCATTGTAGTATAATTGAATTAATCATTAAAAATATTTAATAATAGTGGATTAACGGTTTCTTTAACATAAGTTTAAGAGTTAGTTAAGTAATAACTTCCCAATTTTTTCGTGTCCTGCTAACCAAGCTGTGTTTTTGTCAACAAACTTAATGGTATAATAACTGTCTTTAGATACTTCTTTCCAGGTATTTCCACCATCATTAGAAAAAGAAACTCCTGTTTTACCAACAGCAAAAACTTCCTTTCCGTTGGTGTTTGGAACATATTGTACACAACTTTTATAATTTGGGTTATTGTTGTCTGAAACAATTTCCCAAGTTTTACCACCATCAGAAGTTATGGCTTTGTTTTTACAATTGTCTTCCGGTTTAGAGTAATCTCCACCGATTACTATCCCATTGTTTTCATCAAAAAAATCAACAGAATAAATTCCTTGAGGGCCATTTCCTTGAACGATTGGAGTATTATAAATACTCCAAGTTTGGCCTTTATCTGTAGATTTTAACATGCGTGCTTTTTTTCCGCCAGAAACAATCCAAACCGTATTGTTAATGATTTTTATATTGGTGTTACTCGCAGCAAAAAAGGCTTCACCATTTTCAAATATTGGTAATTTATCGCATGGAATTTTTGTCCAAGTGTTTCCTCTATCTGAAGTTAAAATAATAGAAGGACATTGATCCGTAGGATCACCAACAGCAATACCATATTTATCATCGGCAAAGAATTTCATAGCATCGTAAAAAGCTTTTTCATGCTCTTCAGTATATACTAAATCAATTTTTTTATCTGAAATTTTATATAATAAAGCTGGATTTCCAACAGATAGGGCAAAAATATTTTCTCCACTTTTCGTAATGCTTCTAAAATGAGGAATTATAGTATCTTGAAAATGAATATTTTTTATTTTCCAGTTTTTACCAGCATCCGAAGTAAAACCAATATCTCCTTTTGAGCCTGCATAGTACATCGAGTTTTTATCAATTACTTCAATAGCTCTAATACTTGTGCTATCTATTGTAAATTCCTGTATGGTGATATTATTAATTACTCTAGGCTTGTACTCATTTTTACAGGATGTAAGCAAAATTCCGAAGGAAATAAATAAAAGGAAATGTTTCATTGGTTTTTCATATTTTAGTAGTCTAAAGTAACTATTTTTTAATGAAAAAAGCATTGGTAATTTCAGGTGGCGGAAGCAAAGGAGCATTCGCTGGAGGAGTAGCTGAGTATTTAATGAAAAAAAAGGGAAAAGACTATGACTTGTTTTTAGGAACCTCTACCGGTAGTTTAATGGTTTCACATTTAGCTTTAGGAATGGTTGATGAACTTAAAGAATTATATACCAATGTGAATCAGCGTAGTATTTTTAGCAACAATCCTTTCGAAATTAAAAAAGTTCATGGTGAAAAAGTAATATCAATTCGACACATTAATACCCTTTGGAATTTTATAAACGGGCGGAAAACGTTTGGTGAGAGTAAAAATTTGCGTAAGCTTATTAAAGAGAAAATCACTAAAGATATGTACTACAGAATAAGAGAAACACATAAAGATGTGGTGGTAACTGTTTCGAATTTAACAGAAAGTAAAATTGAGTATAAATCTATTGTAGAATGTACTTATGAAGACTTTTGCGATTGGATTTGGGGGTCGTGTAATTATGTGCCTTTTATGAGTTTATTAGAGAAAAACTACTGTCAGTACGCAGATGGTGGTTTTGGTTGTTTGATTCCTATTAGAGAAGCTATTTTAAGAGGTGCCAAAGAAGTTGATGCTATTATTTTAGAAACAGAAATTACACAGTTTAATCGCTTACCTGCTAAAAATCCTTTTTCATTATTATTTGATGTTTTTGATTTTATGTTAGAACATGTAGAAAGGCACAACATAACCATTGGTAAACTTTCAGCAAAACATAATGATGTAAAACTGAATTTATATTACACACCAACTGTTTTAACTACGAACTCACTTATTTTTGATAAAAAATTGATGAGTAGCTGGTGGAAACAAGGGTATGAGCATGCTAGAAGTGAAAATGATGCGTTGATGAGTGAATTTAGACCCGAATTGATGAATAATCAAGAAGTAGAAGAAGGGTTAGAAAACATGGAAATTTAGTATGAAATTTGGAAAAGTAGAACATCCTGAATTTGTAGATTTTACATTGCCTAAAACACATCCTGATACTGTTAGAATTTTATCGAAGTATGAAACAGTAGAGAAACCTTCGGTGTATGTAGGTTGTGCTAAGTGGAACAAAGCTGATCTAAAAGGATTTTATCCAAAAGGAACAAAAGATGAACTCGTTTATTATTCGAGTCAGTTTAATTCGATAGAGCTAAACGCTACTTTTTATAGGCAATTTCCTGCAGAACAGTTCGAGAAATGGAAAAATAAAACTCCAGAAGGATTTAAATTTTTTCCGAAGTTAACACAAGAAATCAGTCATTGGAAACGATTAGAAGGAGTTGCTGATGCAGTAAATTACTATTTAGATTGTGCTTTGCGGTTAGAAGAAAAATTAGGAACTATCTTTTTACAGTTGCATAGTAATTTTGGTCCCAAGAACTTTGATAAATTACAAAACTTTGTAGAGAGTTGGCCGAAGGAGGTTTCATTATCTGTAGAGTGTAGACATACAGATTGGTTTACAGATGATAGTGTTTCAAAAGAGTTTTATCAGTTGTTAGAAGACAATACAATTTCTAACACAATTGTGGATACAGCAGGCAGAAGAGATATGTTGCATATGCGTTTAACGAATAATGAAGCTTTTGTAAGATATGTCGGAGCAAATCATCCTACGGATTATACACGTTTAGATGATTGGGTAAACCGTTTGAAAGAATGGACAGGGTTAGGTTTACAAAACATTCACTTTTTTATTCATCAAAATTTAGAAGTTCAATCACCTTTATTAGCCTCTTATTTTATTCAAAAACTAAATAAAGAGTTGGGAATGAATTTAAAAATACCCAATGAAGGTCAACAAGCGAGTTTATTTTAAATAAAAAAATCCAGTAATTTACTGGATTTTTATTTTTGATTGAAGTTGATTCTTATTTCAACTCAACATACATATTGTTGTAATCAAGGAAAGTCATATTAGAGTCCCAAATTTTATCAGTTTTAAAAGATCTCTTTTGAGTAGAAACTCCTTTAGATCCAGTAAGAATATATTGAATGGTTCTTTCTAATAAAGGCTCGTTATTTGGGTCTCCTAGAACTCCTAAATTTGCAGGATCTTCTTCAATTTCTACTTCAGGAATATAACCTTCAGGCTCGTTTTCGTTGTCTTTATTCTGAATCTCTAAAACAATTGGTTGAATTGCCCATGCATGAGATGTATTAAAGTTTGGTCCGTTACGAGTATAATCATCAGAATCGTATAAAGTAATAGAACCTACTTGCTTTCCTACGGTTTGAGTACCTACTAGTTTTACGTCTATGTATGCTTTTAAAGCGTTAATTACTAATTCTGAAGCAGAGGCAGTTGCATCAGAAACTATAAAATAAACAGTATTTAAATTTAAACTATTAATAGATTCGCTTACAATACCATTGTTAATTTGGTCAGTAAAGTAATCGATAAAGTTACTGTTATTTATGTTGCTCATTACTTTGTTATTCCATATTTGTTTAGCGAAAATAGCATCGTTTGATTGTGTAGAGATCATGCTTCCTAAATAGATTGCTGATCTAACAGAACCACCACCGTTATAGCGTAAATCCACTATTAAATCGGTAATAGCATCTGCTTTAAAAGTCGCGAAAGCATTATTTAATTCATCATCAAATTCTGTAGAAAACTGATTATACATTAAATAACCTATTTTAGTAGTACCATTATCAAATACTGTTTTAGCAATTTTTACAGGGTTTTCTTGAAGGTCTGTTTTTGTAACGTTTATAGTTGATCCATTTACAATAGGATTCCCTCCATTAAAATCGGCTAGAGAAATCGTAAAACTGTTGAGGTCAAACAAATCATTGTAATTACCTATTGTTATTTGTGTTCCGTTAATTTCTGAAAAAATCATACCGCGTGTTACACCATTATTTTCAGCATCAGAACCAATAACAACATCTCTAACATATGCGTAAACATTGTTGGATCCATCTTCATAACGATTTAATGTAACTTTCATTCCACTAGTTAATCTTCTCCCTTGAAAAGAGTCTTCTAAAGCAATATAATCATCAACAATCCACGAGAATATTCTTTGAGGATCTCTAGGATATTCATTTTGATAAGAAATCAAGCTATAAAATAAATCATCAGGAGCATTGAAACCAGCTAAATAATTATTAAGTTGATTTCTATTCACAAAACGATTATCTGCTAAATCGAGTACTTCCCCCTGCCATTTGTAATAAGCGTTCATACCGCCCCAAACAAAATCATTAATTTTAATATCTTGAGGGATCTCTTCTGTTTTAGAACAGTTATAAAAAAGAAAAGATGTTAATAATGTTACAATAAGTAAAAGAGAATATCGAATTTTCATAAAACAGTATTTATTAATACAGACAACGCAATTTAGTTAATATTAGTATTTTTTTAAAATTTATGTAACAAAAATAATTTTGCCTCGTCGTAGGTATGTAAAGTTGATAAAAAATACGCAAAATTTATTAAGAAATTACACTAACTAAGTAACCAAACAATGAATCAGTCAGACTTTTTAAAAGTTGTAATCCCCTTTAAAGACAAAGTCTTTCGCTTAGCGAAACGATTATTAGTCTCCACGGAAGAAGCTGAAGACGCAACACAGGAGTTGTTTTTTAAGCTGTGGAAGAATAAAGAAAAATTGTCTGAGTATAACAATGTAGAAGCTTTTGCTATGACCATGACTAAAAATTATTGTTACGATCGTTTAAAATCGAAACAAGCAAGTAATTTAACATTGGTTCATAATAATTATAAAGAAAAAGAAACATCGCTTGATAAAAAAATAGAACAAGAAGATAGTGTAAACCAAGTACACAAGCTCATTGAAAATTTACCCGAACAGCAAAAGATCATCATTCAGTTAAGAGATATTGAGCAATATGATTTTGATGAAATATGTAAAATGGTGGATATGAAACCAACCGCTGTAAGAGTAGCTTTATCAAGAGCACGAAAAACAATAAGAGAGGCATTAATTAAAAAACATAACTATGGAGTTAGCTAACATAGAAAAGTTATTAGATAAATATCTAGACGCAGAAACCACATTACAAGAAGAAAATATCCTTCGTAATTATTTTACTACAGGTAATGTAGCACCACACTTACAAGAGTATGGTATGATGTTTGGATATTTTAAACAAAACAAAAGTGAAACCTATACAAAAACCATTCAGTTAAAACCTGAGAATACTAGAAAAAAGAACTGGAAATGGTTAACCGTAGCAGCGTCAGTAGCTTTGTTAATAAGTGTCTTTATAGGAAGACAAGAGTATAACAAGTATCAACAACGTAAACAGTTTGCACAAATAAAAGAAGCGCTAGAACAAGTTTCATTCAATCTAAATAAAGGAAATGATGTGTTGTATGCAGTTTCAGACAATTTAAACAAAGGAAATGATGCATTATACGCAGTTTCAAACAACTTAAATAAAGGAAATGATGCTGTTACAAAATTGAGAATCTATGAAGAGACTGCTAATACAGTTATCAAAAAAGTAAATTATTAATTAAACAAGAAAGTAACCCAAGTAAATAAAATAAGAATATCATGAAAAAAGTAATATTAATATTAGCCGTAGTTTTTACATCAAATGTAATGTTCGCACAAGGAATGTTCGATAAATTAGAAGATTTAGATGATGTATCAACAGTAGTAGTAACTAAAGATGCCTTTGAGTTATTAAGAAAATTTCCAGATGCAAATTCTAAAGACATGAAAGTGTTTAACACTGCAAAAGGATTGCAAGAGTTAAAGGTGTTTTCTACCGAGAATATGTCTATAGCATCTGATATGGAAAAAATGGTAAATGCAGCCATTAAAAAAGGAGATATGACACAATTAATGCGTGTAAAGGACAAAGGATCTCGTGTAAAAATTTATATCAAAGCAACAAAAAACAAAGATATTGTTAGTGAAGTATTGATGTTTGTTAAAAATAAAGATGAGAAAGATGATAAGCCAAGTTCAACCGTTATTTCTTTGATTGGAGAAATAAACATGAATGAGTTAGCAGAAATTGCCAACGATTACGATAAGAAGCCTAAAGAATAATAGTTTATCTAAAAGTTTAAAACGCAGTCGATGATTATCAGACTGCGTTTTTTAATCTAATCAATTAAAAAACTACAAAATGAAAAAAGTATATATACTAGTTACATTATTTCTTGCAGTAACTATTACTTCATGTAAAAAAGAGAGTTTGCAAGGATATTTTATAAAAACAGAAGAGAAACCAAACTTTGTTCGGTTAGACCTTTCTACAAGTTTACTTACTTCTTATTTAGAAGAGAATACTACAGAGGAAGAAAAAAATACATTTAAGAGTATACAAAAAGTAAATATTGCTTTTTTACCACAAAACAAAGCAACAGAAGCTGAAATAACAGAAGAAAGAGAAACGTTAAGTAGTGTGATGAACAATACTAATTACAAATCGTTAATGCGTATTAATGATAAAAGAGGAAAAGCAACAATTTACTATGCTGGTGAAGTTGATGCTATTGATGAAATTGTAGCTGTGGGTTATGCAAAAGAATTTGGAGTTGGAGTAGCGAGAATATTAGGAAAAGATATGAATCCTAATAAGATTATGATGATGCTACAAAAAGCAAAAATAGATAAAAATAGTAAGGGGTTAGAAAAGCTTAAAGATATTTTTGGAGGAGAGCTTCAAACAGAAAAAATAAAAGTAGAGCCAAAAGAATAAAATTCTTATCATATTACTATAAAACCACAACCGATTAAAAAAAGGTTGTGGTTTTTTGTTTTAACTACGCATTAACAGAGGAATCACTTAAAATTGCTATTTTTGAGGCAATCATTAAAGTGCAATACTTTTTGAATAAAAATTTGAAGTAAAAGATTTATGAAGAATATATTCCTATCCCTAATTGTAGCCCTACTAACAACAATTACATTTGCACAAACATCACCAGAGTACAGAGCAGAAAGAGATAAAATTCACGATTTAGTACATACAAAATTAAAAGTGGATTTTAACTTTCAAGAGCAAACGATGAATGGAGAAGAATGGGTAACGATAAAATCGCATTTTTATCCGCAAGAAAAAGTGATCTTAGATGCCAAGGGAATGTTAATGCATAAAGTGACTTTAAACAATCAAACATTAAGTTATAATTACGATAATAATGAATTAATCATTGATTTACCTCGTAAGTATAATAGAAATGAAGAATTTACGCTGTACATAAAATATACAGCACAGCCAGAAAAAGTGAAACAAAAAGGAAGTAAAGCAATTACTTCGGCAAAAGGATTGTATTTTATTAATCCAACAGGATTAGACGAAAATAAACCAACTCAAATTTGGACACAAGGAGAAACGGAAGCTAGTAGCTGTTGGTTTCCAACGATAGATGCTCCAAATCAAAAAACATCACAAGAAATTTATATTACTGTTCCTCAAAAATTTGTAACCCTTTCAAACGGAAAGTTAGAAAAAGAAACAAATAATGCAAACGGAACCCGTACAGATTATTGGAATTTTACTCAAAAACACGCTCCATACTTGTTCTTTATGGGAATTGGTGAATATGAAATTGTAAAAGACACTTATAATAATAAACCAGTTGACTACTATGTAGAAAAGGAATATGCTCCGTATGCAAAACAAATCTTTGGTAAAACGCCAGAAATGTTACAGTTTTTCTCAAAAATTACAGGAATTGAATATCCGTGGAATAAATACGCGCAAATTGTGGGTAGAGATTACGTAAGTGGAGCAATGGAAAATACTACTGCGGTAATTCATGGTGAAAACGCATACCAAACTCCAGGGCAGTTAATAGACGAGAATATACAAGAAAACACGATTGCGCACGAAGCTTTTCATCATTGGTTTGGAGATTTAGTAACGGCCGAAAGCTGGAGTAACTTAACCGTAAATGAAAGTTTTGCAAATTATAGCGAGTATTTATGGAGAGAGTATAAATACGGAAAAGAGGATGCTGATGCACATTTATTTGAAGATGTACAAGGATATAAAAACGGACAAAATTACGATAAGCATTTAGTGCGTTTTAATTATGATGATAAAGAAGATATGTTTGATGGCGTAAGCTATAACAAAGGTGGTGCAATCTTACATATGTTACGCAATTATTTAGATGACGAAGCTTTTTACGCTGGATTAAACAACTATTTAACCAAAAACAAATACGGAACAGGAGAAGCGCATCAATTGCGTTTAGCTTTGGAAGAGGTAAGTGGTAAAGATTTAAACTGGTTTTTTAATCAATGGTATTTTGGTAGTGGGCACCCGAAGTTAGATATTTCTTATGATTTTAACGAATTGCGTAAAACAGTAACAGTTAATATATTTCAAACGCAAGCGGAAGAATTTCAGTTTCCATTTGCTATTGATGTATTTGAAGGTACTAAAGCAACGCGACATAATGTTTTTGTAAAAGGGAAAGATGCATCATTTACATTTCCGTATATCACGCAACCAAAATTAATTCAAGTAAATGCAGATGGTGTTTTGTTGTGTGATATTAATGAAAACAAAGTGTTGAGCGATTATATTTTTCAGATTAAACATGCTAAATATTATACTCATAAAAGAGAAGCGTTGTTAGAAGTTGCCATAAAGCAAGATAATAAAGATGCATTTGAAGCTATTGCAGAAGCGATGAATGATCCGTTTTATAAAATTAGAATGTTAGCTTTAGAAAACATTAATCTAATCAATAAAAACTCTAAGAAAAGAGAAATAGAAACGATTAAGAAAATAGCGAATAACGATCCTAAAACTTTAGTACAAGCTACAGCTATTGAAACTTTAGGTAAATTAACCGACCCTGAATTAAAAACCATTTTCGAAAAAGCCTTAGAAAGTCCGTCGTATTCAGTAATGGGGAAAGCTTTAGTAGCGTTGTATTACATAGATAAACCGATGGCGATTGCAAAGTCGAAAGAATTACCTAATGAGGTTAAAAAGATCATTGCAACACCATTAACGCGTATTTATTTAGAAGAGAAAGATGAGGGTGAATTAACATTTATAGCAGGAAATGTTATGTCGGGAATGTATTTAAGCGCAGATAAAAAGATACAATCGTTGTACAAAAAAGCTTACGAAAAGATTTCAAAAAGTAATAATACAGAAGCCATTTCAAATTTAACGGATGATATTGTTTCAAAAGGAAAGCAATACAAACAATACGGTTTCGATCAAGTTGGGATAAACTTATTACGTCAAATGGTAGAAATGCAAAAGAAAGCGAATACAGTTAATGAAATAAAAAATATAGAGGTAATTAAAAAAGCAATGGCAAAATTATTAGAGTAGGTTTAGAATTTAAAATAACTTTACAGGCGTTGGCATGGTAATTGAAAATTATCCTCAAATTATTTACTATACATGAAAAAAATTACTTTATTATTTTTAATAACACTAACAATAGTTTCTTGTAGTAGTGTTAAATCTACTCAAAAAGCTATTAATTCTGGTAATTATGATAAGGCCATTTCTTTATCAATAGAGAATTTAAAGAAAAATAAAACCAAAGAAAAGAATCAGCCTTATGTAGAAATGTTAGTAAAAGCATTTAAAAAGGTTAAAGAAAGAGATGAGGCTAGAATTGCTTTTTTAAAAAAAGAAAATCGTCCAGAAAATTTAGAGTCAATTTTAAATTTATATCAGCAATTAAACAACCGTCAAGAAAGAATAAAGCCATTATTACCCTTAAAAGTTTTAGCAACTGGAAGAAATGCTGAATTTAAGATGCGTAATTATGACGATGAGTTAATTGCTACCAAAGCAGAATTATCAGAATATTTATATAATAACGCAGCGTCAGCTTTTAATGATGCGAGTCAAGATAAATATCGATACAGAGCTGTTTTTGAAGAGTTGCAATATTTAGATAGAATTAATCCGAATTATAAGGATACTAAAAATTTAATGGATGAAGCGCATGATAGAGGAACCGATTTTGTTTACGTATTGGTAAAAAATGAAACCAGGCAAGTAATTCCTAGAAGGTTAGAAGAAGATCTATTAGCAATGGATACGTATGGGTTAAATGATCTATGGACTGTTTATCACGCTCAAAAAAATAGACAAATTAAGTATGATTATAATTTAGAATTAAACTTGAGGAGAATTGATATTTCACCTGAGCAAATTCATGAAAAAGAAATCATCAAAGAGAAACAAATTAAAGACGGATACAAGTATTTGTATGACGAGAAAGGAAATATTGTTAAAGACAGTTTAGGGAATAAAATTAAAGTGGATAAATTTAAAAAAATCCGTTGTCGTGTATATAAATTCACACAAAATAAAAGTAGTTCAATAACAGGAGTTGTTAAGTATATAGATAATTATTCAAGACAGTTACTGAAAAAATTCCCTATACAAAGTGAGTTTATTTTTGAACATGCCTATGCAAATTATGATGGTGACAGAAGAGCTTTAGATGATTCTTTTACGAATTTAATTCAATTAAAAGAAGTTTATTTTCCGTCTAACGAACAAATGATTTACGATACAGGAACCGATTTAAAAGAAAAACTAAAATATATTATTACCCGTAATAAATTTAATAGGTAGTTTTTGATTAAGAATAAAAATGGATTTATTTTCTTCTTCGGATGAATTGCAAAACCTGCTTCCTAAAAACGGAACGGTAAATTACTACGGACTTGTTTTTTCACGTCAACAAGCAGATGAATTGTATGATGTTTTGTTAAATACCATTGAATGGAGAAATGATGAAGCTATTATCTTTGGAAAACGAATGGTTACCAAACGAAAAGTAGCTTGGTATGCCGAAAAACCTTTTGAATACACATATTCTAAAGTAACCAAACATGCTTTACCATTTACCGAAGATTTATTAAAAATAAAAAGTACTGTAGAAAAAGTAACTAATGAAACCTATAATTCGTGTTTACTGAATTTATATCACGATGGTGCCGAAGGTATGGCATGGCATAGCGACGGAGAAAAAGACCTAAAGAAAAACGGAGCGATTGCCTCTGTAACTTTTGGTGCTGAACGTAAGTTTGGATTTAAACACAAAGAAACTAAAGAAGTAGTATCGTTGGTATTAGAACACGGATCGTTATTAGTGATGAAAGACGAAACCCAAACCCACTGGCTACATCGATTACCACCTACCAAAATAAAACATAGGCCAAGAGTAAACTTAACGTTTAGAACGATTGAAAATGGATAAGTACAACACATTTAATGGAAAAGCATACAGATTTTTATCATTTGAAGGTTTTTATAAAACTATAGAAAATAAATCTTTACGGTTTACAAGAATTGATGGTTTTAATGATCCATTGGATTGTAGCCCGTTTCTTCACCCCGAAATAGAATGGAATGAAGTTGAAAATAATTATGGGAAACAATTTCCTGATTTGACTGTAGATTTTGTTAAGCAAAAAGCCTTAGGTTCTCTTTTTGTTTGTTGTTTTAGTAAAGAGTATGATACAGATGACTCATATCTAATGTGGTCGCATTATGCCAATTCACATACTCAGGTTTGCTTTGAAATTGACTTTTCCATTAATCATTATTTAGGAGGTCCATCAGAAGTTATTTATCCAAATAACTTAAAAGAATATTCATTAAATAATGCTGAAAATATTGGCTTAATGATTGTTACAAGTAAGCTAAAACAATGGAAATATGAAAAAGAAGTTAGGTTAGTTATAGATATTAATTACAGAGGAGTTAAAGATAATATTCAATTTGTAAAGGGAGATAATAAACATCTATATTCTCCAATAGATTTACAGCTAATTTCCAAAGTAATATTTGGTTTAAAATCGAATTTTGAAAATGAAAAAAAGATAATTCTAATGTTTTTGGAAAGAGGATTACAACCTACTTTTGAAAAAATGAGAATATCTCCAATAGATTTAAAACTTGAGTCTATAAAATATAATATCGATAAAATTACTTCATCTTCTCAAAAAAACTCAACTCGTAATTCGATAACAATTCAGGATGTGTAATTTTAATAATATCTTTTAAAACTAAATCTGGTCGGGTAGGAGCGAGTTCAAAATATACAACACCCCCAGTAGCGCCTTTTTTTAAGTTAGGTGTATAAATATGATCATTTTTAAATGCTGCAAACTGTGTATAGTGCTGGTTGTTGTTGTGCATTTCTTCTTTCGTGTTAAAATACCCAGGAGCGATCCAAAAATCAGCGTTTTGAGCTTTGTCTAACACACTTTCAAAACTTAAAGACAAACTTCCTTTACCTTCGGTATCTTTCCATAAATAATTAGTATTTGCGTCTTTTAAAAATTGTGCAACAAAACTTCCGCCTGCGGGTAAGTTCCAGATATCTTTACTCATTATAGCTCCCGATAAAACTGTGGGCTTTATAGTTGCTTTTTGAGCAATTTTTTTGGCTTCTAAATAGCTTTTTTCAATACTTTTAAAAATGCTATCTGCTTGTTGTTCTTTGTTAAATAATACCCCGAAAAACTTAATCCATTCGGCACGACCTAACGGAGTTTCTTCTAACCAATCCCCATTTAACAATACCGGAATTCCGTTTTGCTCGATGAGGCTTAATGATTTATTGGTTTTTTGCATGGAAAAAGCCACTACAAGCTCAGGCTGTAAATCGAGTAAAACTTCGGTGTTGAGGTTAGCTTCTTGTCCTATTTCTTTAATATTTCCTGCATCAATCAATTTTCTGGTTTTCACAGAAGAAACATATTTGGGATGTGGGAATCCAACTAAAGAAGTTTCTCCTCCCAACAATTCTAACATCGGAATATGCGTTGTTGAGGTAACCACTAATTTTTCTACGGGTGTTTTTATCGAGCCTTTTTCATCATCCGAAGAAAAAAGATATTCAAATGTTTCATCAGCATCTAAATACGGATTTTTAACAATCAACTTGGTTTTGTTTCCAATTCGTTGAATATCAAATCCCTTTGCGTATTTTACTAAGCTTTCAGTTTGTGTAGTTACAACTTCTTTTTTAGGAGTTTGTTTACATGAAACCAATACGAATAGGCATCCGAAGAAAAAATAAAGACGATTTTTCATTTATGAATACACTTGGTTTTCTTGTTCTTGAACTCTAATAAAAGTGGTTCTTTTGGTCAATTCTTTTAATCTGCTAGCACCAACATAGGTACACGTAGAACGCACACCACCCAAAATATCATTTACCGTATTATGAACATTACCACGATACGGAATTTCAACAGTTTTTCCTTCAGAAGCTCTATAATTAGCAACGCCACCAACGTGTTTGTTCATGGCAGTTTCAGAACTCATACCATAAAATATTTTGAATTTTTCGCCGTCTTTTTCTATTAAATTACCACCGCTTTGTTCATGACCAGCCAACATACCGCCTAACATCACAAAATCGGCACCACCACCAAAAGCTTTGGCAACATCACCAGGAGTTTTACAACCTCCGTCAGAAATAATTTGTCCGCCTAAACCATGAGCAGCATCCGCACACTCAATAATTGCAGACAATTGTGGGTAACCAACACCCGTTTTAACACGTGTCGTACATACCGAACCAGGGCCAATTCCTACTTTAATAATATCGGCACCTGCCAATAATAATTCTTCTACCATTTCGCCAGTAACTACGTTACCCGCAATAATGGTTTTATCAGGATGTTTTTCTCTCATTTTTTTTACAAAACTCACAAAATGTTCTGAATAACCATTGGCAACATCAATACAAATAAAATCGATTTGAGGAAAAGCTGTTAATATTTTTGTAGTTTTTTCAGCATCTGATTTCCCTGTACCTGTACTAACGGCAATGTTTCTAATGGTTTGCTCGTTGGCGTTGGTAACAAAATCTTTCCATTGCTCAAAAGAATAGTGTTTATGAATTGCGGTGAAAACGTTATGTTCTGCTAAAGCTGTAGCCATTTCAAACGTGCCTACAGTGTCCATATTAGCAGCCATAATAGGTACACCTTTCCAGGTTTTTTTACTGTTTAAGAACGTGAATTCACGGTCTAGCGTTACTTGCGAACGCGACTTTAAAGTGGAACGTTTTGGGCGAATCATTACATCTTTAAATCCTAATTTAAGCTCGTTTTCTATTCTCATTTTGTAGTTAAAAAAATTATTTAACGAAGATATAAATTCAAACTATGAATTTGTTGTATTGTTAATAAGATTAGATATATTTGCCTTGATTTTTGGTTTTACTTGCTTTTCGAGTAAGTGAATTAAAAGGGAATTCGGTGTAAATCCGAGACTGTTCCCGCAACTGTAAGCTATAAAGCTTGTAACTAAAACTTTTACCACTGTCAGTTTTTTGATGGGAAGGTGAGTTACAAGACGTAAGTCAGGAGACCTGCCAAAGAGTCACAAGTAAAAAACTTTCGGGACAAAGGTTTAACAATATATGAGATATAAAAAACATTTCCTATTTCTATTTTTTATGTGTGTTTCGCAATTTTTGCAAGCACAAAAGGATAGCATCTATACTTTAGAAGAAGTTGTTGTTAGTGGATATAAATTAAAAAAATATTCGAAAGGATATAAGGTTAATGTAATTTCTGATAGTTTAATTGAAAAAAACAATGAGTCATTAACAGATGTCTTACGATTTAATTCTCAAATTTATTTTAAAGAATATGGGAATGGAATGATATCGTCTGCAAGTTTTAGAGGAACTACGGCATCTCAAACAGCTGTAATTTGGAATGGAATTAATATCAATTCTCAACTTAATGGGCAAACTGATTTTAACACCGTGTCGATTAATAATTTTAAGGAAATTGATATTAGAAGTGGGGGAGGAAGTGTGCTTTTTGGAACAGGGGCAATAGGTGGAAGTATACATTTGAACAACGCTATAGAGTTTAAAAAATATCAAAACTTCAAAATACAATTAGCTAAAGGGAGTTACAATTCTAATTTTATTGATGTACAGACAACGCATTCTAACACAAATTCATTTATTAATTTTGGAATAAATTATTTAGGAGCAAATAATGATTATCCGTTTTTAAATTCAAACTTAAAAAATGATAATGGAGAATATTTTAAATATGGTTTTAGTGGAAATTTTGGAGTAAAAATCAATAAAAAAAATTGGTTCAAAGTGTATTCTAACCTTACTCTAAATGATAGAAATACTGCTAGAAGTTTAAATGCTCCGTCAAAAGCAAAACTAAAATATAATACTATTCGAAACTTAATAGAGTGGAATAGTTTTTTGGATAAAAAGCAAGTAATAACTTCTCGTTTGGCCTATTTAAGTGAAGAATATATTTATGTTGAAAATAGATTTAATCCAGATAATTTTTCAATAAATAAAGCAAGTACATTCATTGCTAATATAGATTATCAGTATAAAATTTCAGATAAAATTGATATAAACGGATTAGTTAATTATGAAAGCACAACAGGAAGTGGCGATGATTTACAAAACAAATCTAGAAATACTATTTCTTTTATTGGTGTTTTAAATCATACGGTATCTAATGTTTTTTCATACAATGCTCAGTTACGAAAGGAATTTTCATTTACTTATAAAAATTCTTTATTATATTCTTTTGGAACGGAATTTAAAGTTAGAGATTTTTATTCAATATTATTTAACACATCTAAAAATTTTAGAGCACCAACGCTAAATGATTTGTATTGGGGGGTAGTAGGAAACCCAAATTTAAAACCAGAAAACTCATATCAGTTTGAAATAGGAAATGTATTTCAATTAAAAAAATTAAAAATAAATTTCAACGGATTTTATATTGATAATAAAGATCTTATTCAGTGGAAACCAGGAGAATCAGGTGTTTGGGAGCCTTATAATATATCTAAGTCAGTAAATTATGGAGCTGAAATTTCATTGAGTTTTAATAAAAAAAGGGGAGAGCATCAGTTTAATTTATTGTCGAACTATGCATTAACTTTTGCTAAAGATACCGAAAAAAAAACAGATTTAATTTATGTTCCAAGACACCGAATTAACTTTTCGTTAAATTATAAAATCAATAAATTTTCCGCTTATTACCAGCAGTTAATAAATGGTAAAAGAAAAGTTAATGAAGGAAGTTTAGAAGCTTTTTCAGTATCTAATATTGGTGTGGACTATCAACTTAAACAAACTAAAGTACAATTTACAATTAATAATATATTTAACAGGGAGTATCAGAGTTATGAATATTACCCGATGCCACCGAGAAATTATCAAATTAAACTTAAACTAAATATTTAAAAAAAATGAAAACTAATAAATTAGTAGTGTTATTAATTATCGCGTTAACTGTTTTAGCATCATGTAGTAGCGATAGTAATGAGCCGACAGCTCCAAAAGGTGATTATGACAATGGGATCATAGTGACGAATGAAGGAGATTTTACAGGAGGAACAGGAACTATAAATTATATTTCTAATGATTATACAGCAGAAGAAGCAAAAGTGTATGAAAAGGTGAATAATGAAACTTTAGGAACGATAGTGCAATCTATTGGGTTTGATGAAAATAGAGCGTATATTGTAGTTAATGTTGCCAATAAAATATCAATTACAGATCGTTATACAATGGAAAAGTTGGGAGAAATTTCAACCGATTTAAGTAATCCTCGTTTTATTGCTTTTGCAAATGGAAAAGGGTATGTTACTAATTGGGGAGATGGAGGAAGTACAGATGACGACTATGTAGCTGTTATTGATTTGGATACAAATTCAGTTACAAATAAAATAACCGTAGCTGAAGGTCCAGAAAGAATTATAGCGAATGGAAACAAATTATATGTGTCTCATAAAGGAGGTTGGGGAGTTGGTAATTCGGTTTCTGTTTTAGATGCAACTTCGGATAGTGTTGTGGCAAATATTACGGTAGGTATTGCCCCAGATGAATTATTTTTTAATAGTAATGGAAGTTTAATGGTTTCTTGCGAAGGGCAAGCTGCTTCAACTTGGAATCCAACAGAGGTATTGGCTGAAATTTCTGTGATTAGTACAGGTTCTAATACCGTAACTAAAACAATAGAAGTTCCTACAGAAGTGCATCCAAATACCATGGTAAAAGAAGATGGAAAAATATATTTTTCTTCAGAAGGAAAAGTCTATGAAATGAGTGAAAGTGCATCAACGTATAATGCTACAGAATTATTTTCTACACCTGTTTATGGAATGAATGTTAGAGAAGGTAAATTATATATTACAGACGCTAAAGATTATGTATCTAATGGTTCGTTAAAGGTATTTGATATTTCAACAAAAGCAGAAGAAAAAGAATTTACGGTTGGTATTAATCCAGGTAAAATATATTTTAATTAATGTTATATTATAATAAAAAAGCTCTTGAGAAATCAAGAGCTTTTTTATTATAAAAGTTTACGAACCTGTTGTTTAATAATAGCGATTGCGGTTTCTGTTGGGCTTTCAACTTGAGAATAATCAATCAATAAGTTTTCTCTAAGTTCTTTTGCATTCTCACTTTTTTCAGCAACTTGTCGTAATTTGTTTACAATGGCTAATTTAGAACCAACAACAGCTTTCCAGCTATCTTCAGCTATATAAAGTTGTTGCACTAGGTTGTGTTCAAATTCTTGTTCAATATTACTAATTAGTAAATGCAAGTAACTATTTGTATCTGTTCCAATCGGATTTACACGTAGTAATAATTTCGACGGATTAATGCGTTCGCAGAACAATAACAAACGTTCGTAGGCTTGTAGTTTTATAGGTAAACTCTCGCGCTTTTTTTCAACTAAAGCATTAAATTTCTTTTCGTTATTATCTTGTTGTACAAACGAGTTGAACATAAAATAGGCAACTGCACCTGTAACTAAAGCCGGTAGGGCATAGGCTAACCCTTCAATAATTTTATCTTCCATAATGCGAATATACAAGTCCTGTTAAAATTGCCAATCCAAAACTTAATAAAGTTCCTATAAGAATATATTCTGTAAGTTTTCTATCTTTTGCCTCGGTTAAATCACCAAATCTAAATATTGATTTTGCTGCAAGTAAAAAACCAACACCTTCCCATTTACCTAGAATAACAAACATAAAAACAAATAAACGTTCTAAGATACCAATATATTTTCCTGCTTTAGCTAAAGATTGTTGCTCCTTTTTTTCTTCTTTTTCTAAAGACCATTGTGTAATAATGACTTTTATCATAATAGAAGAAACAAAGATTAAAAATATGATTGAAGCAATAAATAATAGGTTTTTTTCTGATAAAATTTGCTGAAAGTCTATTGTAAAAGGATTATAAAGATATGCTGCAACAGCTAACATTAAAACGTGCAAAAACTGATCAATAAAAAAGAAAATACGTTTGTTTTTTTTCTTTTGAAGGTAAACTTTTGCAACATCGATTAAAAAGTGAGAAAAGATGATTAAGAAAAATCCACCTAAATATCTAGTGTTAAATTGTAAAAGTAAGAGTAGTAGAGCTACATGTACACCAATATGTGCGTATAGTTTTACTGATTTTATTTTCTTTTTCTCTTTATCTTTTACCCAATTTTCAGGTTGAAAAACAAAATCACCTAATAAATGGGCAATTAAAAATTTTAAAAATAAGATCATGCGTTAGTCATTTTTTGATTCATAATTTTTCTATATCGTTTTTCTAACTTCATAATTTCATCTAATCCTGAGCGTTTTCTACGTTCACTGGCACTACTTTCAGAAATTTCAAGTTTTTTGGCAATCACTTTTTGAGTTACTTTCGGATTATCAAGAACCATTTTTACAAATTCTGCTGAATTTACAGTCCAATTATCCATTATCAACAAGGCTAATCCAAAAGCTATATTAAATTCTTCATCAACTTCTTTCCAAGGAGATTTTATAGCTAAATTTTGTTTTTTTAGTAAATGATCAAAAGCATAGCCAGAATTAACAAAAGCCTCACCATTAGCTTCTGTTATGTTTTTAGCATTAAAATTTTTAGTTCCTATTCCTATGGCTAAACGAACATCTAAATCTTTTATTTTCTTGATAGCGGTTTTAAGCTCTAGAGCAAACCGAAAAGAATCGGCAATGTTTTCAACTTCTATTTGAAAACTATCACCTCTATATATTTCCCAAGTTTTTGGTGTTTTACCAATTTTATTAAAAGCGCTCTTTAAAACAGGAAGCCATTCTTCAACTAAAATAGTTCTCGAGTTAATAATATCGCCAGTGATGATGCTTATCATGCTGTAATTTTTAGTAAAAATAGTTTTTTAGTTTGATAAAAACAAAATAATTCGGGTTTTAAGACGAATTTTGAGCTCTTCGGGTTTTAAGACGAATTATTGATAATTCGGGTTTGGGGTCTAATTTTTTTGCTTGAATAAATCTGTGGATAAAATCTGCTTAAAAATGGGTAAAAAACCTAAAAGAATGGTTATTTTTCCGTTTTAAAATACTTTCAATAAAGATTTCCATTGAGTACTTATTTAGAGCAACTTAACGAACCACAAAGAGCAGCTGTTTTACAAAAAGACGGACCTATGATTATTATTGCAGGTGCAGGTTCGGGTAAAACAAGAGTTTTAACGTACAGAATTGCCCACTTAATGGAGCAAGGAGTAGACTCATTTAATATTTTATCATTAACATTTACCAATAAAGCAGCGCGTGAAATGAAAGAGCGTATTGCGGGCGTTGTAGGTCATAGTGAAGCGAAAAATTTATGGATGGGAACTTTTCACTCTGTTTTTGCACGTATTCTACGCTCGGAAGCTGATAAATTAGGGTATCCTTCTAACTTCACTATTTACGATACACAAGATTCTGTTCGTTTAATAACGTCCATTATTAAAGAAATGAATCTTGATAAAGACAGGTATAAACCTAAACAGATTTTAAGTAGAATATCTTCATTCAAAAACAGTTTGGTTACCGTAAGAGCTTACTTTAATAACCCTGAGTTGATAGAAGCAGACACCATGGCGAGTCGACCAAAAGTAGGAGATATTTATAAAGAATATGTAGAAAGATGTTTTAAATCTGGAGCAATGGATTTTGATGATTTACTGTTACGGACCAATGAATTATTAGCACGGTTTCCAGATGTATTGGCAAAATACCAAGATCGTTTTCGATACATTATGGTAGATGAGTACCAGGATACTAACCATTCACAGTATATTATTGTACGTGCATTGGCAGATCGTTTTCAGAACATTTGTGTGGTCGGAGATGATTCTCAAAGTATTTATTCTTTTCGTGGAGCAAACATTAATAATATTTTAAATTTCCAGAAAGATTACCCAGATGTAAAAACGTTTAAGTTAGAACAGAACTATCGTTCTACGAAAAATATTGTAAACGCAGCAAATTCGGTAATTGCAAAAAATAAAACGAAACTAGATAAAGAAGTTTGGACAGCTAATGATAACGGGAATTACGTTAAAGTAATGCGCACCATTTCTGATGGAGAAGAAGGACGTTTTGTAGCGCAATCTATTTGGGAAAACATGATGAATCATCAATTAGAAGCCGATTCATTTGCAGTGTTGTATAGAACAAACTCGCAGTCTAGAGCTATAGAAGATTCTCTGCGTAAGAAAAATATAGATTATAAAATTTATGGTGGAATTTCTTTCTATCAACGTAAAGAGATTAAAGATTTACTGTCTTACTTACGCTTATTAATTAATTTAAATGACGAAGAAGCGTTAAAACGTGTAATTAATTATCCTGCTCGTGGTATCGGTGCTACCACTATAGATAAATTAACTATTGCGGCAAATCATTATAAAAAATCCATTTTTGAAGTTATTTTAAATATAGATAAAGTGGATTTAAAAGTGAATTCACCAACTAAAACGAAATTGCAAAATTTCGCTAATATGATTCAACGTTTTCAAATAGAATCACAAACTAAAAATGCTTTTGAAATGGCAGATTTAGTAGTAAAGCAAACGCAATTGGTTAAAGACTTACAAAAAGATGGTACGCCAGAAGGTGTAAGTAAGGTTGAAAACGTTCAGGAACTATTAAATGGAATTAAGGATTTTATTACTGACAAAATAGAAGCAGGAGAGGATGCATCTCTTACCTCGTTTTTAGAAGATGTTGCTTTAGCAACTGATTTTGATTCAGAGAAAAAAGAGGATGTTGCAAGAGTTGCTTTAATGAGTATTCATCAATCTAAAGGATTAGAATTTCCATACGTTTATGTAGTAGGGTTAGAGGAGAATTTATTTCCATCTGCAATGAGTATGAATACGCGTAGTGAGTTAGAGGAGGAGCGTCGTTTATTTTACGTAGCTTTAACACGTGCTGAAAAGCAAGCGTATTTAACTTACGCGCAAACTCGTTATCGTTGGGGAAAATTAACAGATGGTGAACCGAGTCGTTTTTTAGAAGAAATTGATGATCAATTTTTAGAATATATTACGCCTAAAGCTCCAGAACCAAGTGTAAACAGGTTTATAGATTCAGATATTTTTGGCGATTCACCAAAGCAGATTCGTTTTCAAAAGCCGATTCAGAAAAAGCGTCAAGAATTTTTGCAGAAGAAAAGTCCAAAAGATTTAATTCCACCGAAGAGCAAAATGAAAAAGGTGTCTGAAACAACTTCAAAAATCAATTTATTTGACGGTAATATTGCAGTTGGTAATATTGTAGAGCATAACCGTTTTGGAACAGGAGAGGTTTTGGCTTTAGAAGGAGCAGGACCTAATAAAAAAGCTGAAATTAAATTTGGTACTGTAGGAAAAAAGAAATTATTATTACAATTCGCAAAATTAAAAGTAATAGGTTAAGAAAATCTATAGTTTGTTCAAATCATTTCCGTAGGGAAATTGCTTTGAGAACAAAAATTATTCATTATTTTGCAATAAATAAAAACAGAAAATGACGTTTGATTTAGAATACAATTCAGAAAGACCTTTACTTATAATTCCAGAATATGGAAGACATATACAAAAATTAGTAGATCATTGCATGTCTTTAGAGACTAAAGAAGAGCGAAATACCATGGCTCAGGCAATTATTGATGTAATGGGGAATTTGCAACCACATTTACGTGATGTGCCAGATTTTAAACATAAACTTTGGGATCAATTGTATATTATGTCTGATTTTAAATTAGATGCAGACTCTCCTTACGAAATACCATCAAAAGAAGAATTACAAGAAAAACCAGAAAGATTAGCATATCCAAAATCGGCTTCTAAATATCGATTTTATGGTAATAACATTCAAACAATGATAGATGTTGCTTTAACTTGGGAGGAAGGTGAAATGAAAGATGCTTTGGTGTATACTATAGCAAACCACATGAAAAAGTGCTTCTTAAATTGGAATAAAGATACAGTAGATGATAGTGTTATTTTAGAACATTTATATGAATTATCTAATGGAAAGATAGATATCAGAAATACAAAAGAAGATCTAGCAGAAAGTAAAAATTTACTTCGTAAAAGAAATACACAAGGCCAGAAAGCTAGTGCTAAAACTAGTTCTAAATACACAAAAAACACCAATCATAAAACTCGAAAAAGATAAATGGCATCATTCAAAATTGAAGGAGGACATAAGTTACATGGATCGATTACACCTCAAGGAGCTAAAAATGAGGCATTGCAAGTAATTTGTGCTGTATTATTAACTTCAGAAAAGGTAATCATTAATAATGTTCCAGATATAATTGACGTTAATAAGCTAATTTTTATATTAGGAGAATTAGGTGTAAAAATTGAAAAATTAGCATCAAATTCTTATTCATTTCAGGCAGATGAAATCAATATAGATTATTTAGAGTCAGAAGATTTTAAAAGAGACGGGAGTTCACTACGTGGATCTATTATGATTGTAGGACCGTTATTAGCTCGCTTTGGAAAAGGATATATTCCACGTCCAGGTGGAGATAAAATAGGTCGACGTCGTTTAGATACACATTTTGAGGGCTTTATCCGATTAGGAGCAAAATTCCGTTATAACCGTGAAGAACATTTCTACGGAGTAGAAGCAGATCAATTACACGGAACCGATATGTTGTTAGATGAAGCATCGGTAACAGGAACAGCTAACATTGTGATGGCAGCTGTTTTAGCAAAAGGAACAACGACCATATACAACGCTGCCTGTGAACCTTATATTCAGCAATTATCAAAAATGCTGAATAGTATGGGAGCAAAAATAACAGGTGTGGGCTCTAACTTATTAAAAATAGAAGGAGTTGATAAATTAGGAGGATGTGAGCATACCATTTTACCAGATATGATAGAAATAGGTAGTTGGATTGGTATGGCGGCTATGACAAAATCTGAATTAACAATTAAAAATGTTAGTTGGAAAGATTTGGGGCAAATTCCAAATGTGTTTCGCAAGTTAGGAATACAGTTAGAAAAAAAAGGAGATGATATTTTTATTCCTGCACAAGAAAGTTATGAAATTCAGAATTATATAGATGGATCAGTGTTGACTGTTGCAGATGCACCTTGGCCTGGGTTTACTCCAGATTTATTAAGTATTGTTTTGGTAGTAGCTACACAAGCTAAAGGAACTGTGTTAATACATCAAAAAATGTTCGAAAGCCGTTTGTTCTTTGTAGATAAATTGATTGATATGGGAGCAAAAGTAATTTTATGCGACCCGCACAGAGCAACTGTAATTGGTCACGATTTTGAGAGTCAATTAAAAGCGACAAAAATGACATCACCAGATATTCGTGCAGGTATTTCTTTATTAATAGCAGCTTTATCAGCAACAGGAACCAGTATTATTAATAATATTGAACAAATTGATAGAGGTTACGAAAATATTGAAGCACGTTTAAAATCTATAGGTGCTAAAATTGAAAGAATTGAAGATTAAAAATTTATTTTTTAATCTTATAAATCGTGTCATAATGACACGATTTTTTTATTGGCAATATTCTTGCTAAAGAATAACGTATAAAATAATGAAAATCAACCATGAGTAAAGGTCAATATACAGAAGAAGACGAGTTAAAAGATAACTTAGATAAAATGAATCTTGATGAAGAAGTAACCGAAAATCAAGAGATAGAGCAAGAAGCAGAGAAGAAAAAAGAGCCTACTGCAGAAGAGTTATTACAAGTAGAAAAAGATAAATATTTACGCTTATTTGCAGAGTTTGAAAACTATAAAAAACGTACTTCTAAAGAGCGAATTGAATTATTTAGAACAGCAAATCAAGAATTAATGACAGCTGTTCTGCCAGTTTTAGATGATTTTGAAAGAGCTTTGACACATATTGAAGAAGATAAAGAGGCTGAAGAATTACGCAAAGGAGTGTTGTTAATTTATCAAAAGTTAATTACAACCTTAGAACAAAAAGGATTAACAAAAATAGAAGTAACTTCTGGTGACGTTTTTGATCCAGAAACGCATCAAGCAATAACTCAAATTCCAGCACCATCAGAAGATTTAAAGGGAAAGATTATCGATTGTGTAGAAAAAGGCTATAAGTTAGGGGATAAAATTATCCGTCATCCAAAGGTGGTAGTAGGACAGGCGTAAATGAATTGAAAATGTTATTCCCGAGAAATCGGGATTTTCATTAATATAAAAATCTAGATTTCTGGTTACAGGAATGACAAATAGAAAATGGCAAAACAAGATTATTACGAAATATTAGGTGTTTCAAAATCGGCAACTCCTGCTGAAATTAAGAAAGCATACCGTAAAATGGCAATTAAGTATCATCCAGATAAAAATCCGGATGATAAAACGGCTGAAGAGAAGTTTAAGTTATGTGCTGAAGCATATGAAGTATTAAGTGACGATAATAAAAAAGCACGTTACGATCAATTTGGTCATGCCGCATTTGAAGGAGGTCAAGGTGGTCACGGAGGTTTTGGCGGTGGCGGTATGAATATGGATGACATATTCAGTCAGTTTGGAGATATCTTTGGAGGTGCTTTCGGAGGTGGTTTTGGTGGCGGTGGTCATCGTCAAGCGCGAGTAAAAGGAAGTAATTTACGTATTCGAGTAAAACTTACATTAGAAGAAATTGCTAATGGAGTTGAAAAAAAAGTAAAAGTTCGTCGTAAAGTTCAGGCAAAAGGTGTAACTTATAAAACATGTACAACTTGTAATGGTTCTGGCCAACAAATGCGTGTTACCAATACTATTTTAGGTAGAATGCAAACCGCAACGACTTGTTCTACATGTCATGGAGCTGGTGAAATACTTAATAACAAGCCAAACGGAACTGACGCTCAAGGAATGATCATTAATGAAGAAACTGTTTCTATAAATATTCCACAAGGAGTTACAGAAGGAGTTCAGTTAAAAGTAGGAGGCAAAGGAAACGAAGCTCCAGGTAAAAATTCAATTCCAGGAGATTTATTAGTGTTGATAGAAGAAGTTCAACATGAAACGTTAAAAAGAGAAGGAAGTAATATTCATTACGATTTATATATTAATTATTCTGAAGCTGTTTTAGGAAGTTCGAAAGAAGTTGATACTGTTTCCGGTAAAGTGAAAATAAAGATAGAGCCAGGTACTCAATCGGGTAAAATTTTACGTTTAAAAGGAAAAGGATTGCCAAGTATAGAACACTATGGTACTGGTGATTTCTTAATACATATAAATGTATGGACACCACAAGTGGTAAGCAAAGAACAAAAACAGTTTTTCGAGAAAATGATGGAGGATGAAAATTTTAGTCCAAACCCTCAAAAAAATGATAAATCATTTTTCGAAAAAGTTAAAGATATGTTTTCGTAAAATTTAACATAAAAAAAGAATAATTTATTTGTTTGATAATTAAAATAAGTTTTATATTTGCAGTGTTATTAGAGACGTCTAATAACACTTTTTCTTTTTCATAGCAATTTTCCCACTCATTTATGAGTGGGTTTTTTTATGAATTAAGAGAACAATAAAATATTAGCAGATCAGTCTTATCGCCAAAATTTGGAGGAAAGTCCGGACACCATAGGGTAGCATAGCGGATAACATCCGTCCGGTGTAAACCGAGGACAAGTGCAACAGAAAGCAAGTACAGTTCGGCTGTAGTGAAACCAGGTAAACTCTATGCGGTGCAATACCACGTATATTAGAGCTTGAGCGCTACTCGCGCGATTCTAAGGGGTAGGTAGATAGACTCTAAAAGTAATTTTAGAGCGAGATAAATGATAAGAACTTTGTAAGTTACAGAATCCGGCTTATTGATCTGCTTTTTTCTTTTTTTACTTTATTTAAGTTATTTCTCTTAAAATCTTCATTTTAAATTGACTTTTGATTGTATTCTAAAATTATTAAATTAGCAAAAAAATATGTTTTTTTAACTCAATAATTGTATATTTATTAAAAATTATAGCTATAAAAAATATATATTCATTATTTCTTCGAATTGATTATTTATCTTTTAAAATTCCTTGAAAAATAGTAATTTCGCTAGACAAAAATTAACAAAAACTTATACTATATAGCTTTTGATATTGATATGCTGAATGAGGTTTTAGTAAACTAATTAAAGCATAGAGTTGTACATGTAAGATTACACGTATATTTCTATTACTAGCCTAATTTCATAATAAACATTTGTTCAAAACACTATGTATCTTCTCAATTGTGTATAGAAAAGAGTTGTTTTATTTTTTGTACTAATTTGAATTGTATTTTTAATACAATTTCAGAAATAACATTATTACAACTTATAAAGGTAAAAAATGAAAATCAGATCGTATTAGCAATAGATTTTACAAATTTACCTTAAATATTGAAAAGATTTCTATATATGACATACAAAGATTACATCAAGGAGATTGAAGAAAGAAAAGAATTAGGATTACATCCAAAGCCAATTGACGGAGCTGAATTATTAAGCGAAATTATTTTGCAAATTAAAGATTTGGATAATACTCATCGTAAGGATTCTCTTAACTTTTTTGTTTATAATACTTTACCAGGAACCACCAGTGCAGCAGGTGTAAAAGCAAAATTTTTAAAGGAAATTATTATTGGTGAATCAGTTGTAGAAGAAATATCTCCAGCTTTTGCATTCGAGCAATTATCGCACATGAAAGGAGGGCCTTCAATAGAGGTGTTACTAGATTTAGCTTTAGGAAATGATATTTCTATAGCAGAAAAGGCAGCTAAAGTTCTTAAAACACAGGTGTTTTTATATGAGGCAGACACTAAACGCTTAGAAGAAGCTTTCAAAAGCGGAAGCAAAATAGCAAAAGAAATTATTGAAAGTTATGCTCAAGCAGATTTCTTCACAAAATTACCAGAGATTGAAGAAGAGATTGAGGTAGTTACTTACATTGCAGGTGTAGGTGATATTTCTACCGATTTACTTTCTCCTGGAGCAGATGCACACTCAAGATCAGATAGAGAATTACACGGACAATGCATGTTTGAGCATAACAAAGATATGCAAAACGAACTTTTAGAGCTAAAAGAGAAGCATCCAGATAAGCGTGTAATGTTAATCGCTGAAAAAGGAACAATGGGGGTTGGTTCTTCAAGAATGTCGGGTGTAAACAATGTTGCATTATGGACTGGTATTTCATCTAGCCCATATGTTCCATTTATTAATATAGCACCGGTAATTGCGGGTACAAATGGTATTGCGCCAATTTTCTTAACTACTGTAGGCGTAACAGGAGGTATTGGTATTGATTTAAAAAACTGGGAAAAACAAAAAGATTCAGAAGGAAATACAATTGTAGATGAAGATGGAGAACCTATTTTAAAAGAGGTTTATTCTGTAGCTACAGGTACGGTACTTACGATTAATACTAAAACAAAGAAATTATATAAAGGAGATAAAGAATTAAAAGATATTTCTACTGCATTAACTCCTCAGAAAATGGAATTTATTAAAGCGGGAGGTTCTTATGCTGTTGTTTTCGGTAAAAAATTACAGACGATTGCTTGTAAAATATTAGGTATAGAGATTCCTCAAGTTTATGCACCTTCAAAAGAGATTTCAATAGAAGAGCAAGGGTTAACAGCAGTTGAAAAAATATTTAACAAAAATGCTGTAGGAACTACACCAGGTAAAACGTTACATGCAGGTTCTAATGTTAGAGTAGAAGTAAATATTGTTGGTTCTCAAGATACTACAGGATTAATGACCTCTCAAGAATTAGAGATGATGGCTGCTACAGTTATTTCGCCTATTGTAGATGCAGGTTACCAATCAGGATGTCATACAGCTTCTGTATGGGATGATAAATCTAAAGCTAACATTCCAAGATTAATGACATTTATGAATGATTTCGGATTAATTACTGCACGTGACCCTAAAGGTCAATACCATGCAATGACCGATGTAATTCATAAAGTATTAAATGATATTACGGTTGATGATTGGGATATTATTATTGGTGGAGATTCACATACACGTATGTCAAAAGGAGTTGCTTTTGGAGCAGATTCAGGAACAGTTGCCTTAGCATTAGCTACAGGTGAGGCTACTATGCCAATTCCAGAATCAGTAAAAGTAACTTTTAAAGGAGATATGAAGAGTTTTATGGACTTCCGTGATGTAGTACATGCAACTCAACAACAAATGTTAAAACAATTTGATGGTGAAAATGTATTCCAAGGTCGTGTAATTGAAGTACATATTGGAACATTAACTTCTGATCAAGCGTTTACGTTTACTGATTGGACCGCTGAGATGAAAGCAAAGGCATCTATCTGTATCTCTGAAGAAGAAACATTAATTGAGTCGTTAGAAATTGCTAGAGATCGTATCCAAATCATGATTGATAAGGGAATGGATAACGAAAAGCAAATGCTACAAGGTTTAGTTGATAAAGCAAATAACAGAATCCAAGAGCTTAAAACAGGTATTAAACCTGCATTGAAACCCGATGCTGATGCTAAATATTATGCTGAAGTAGTTATTGATTTAGATGAAATTGCTGAACCAATGATTGCTGATCCAGATGTAAATAATGATGATGTTTCTAAACGTTATACTCACGATACAATTAGACCATTATCTTTCTACGGAGGTACTAAAAAAGTAGATTTAGGATTCGTAGGGTCTTGTATGGTACACAAAGGGGACATGAAGATTTTAGCTCAAATGTTAAAGAACATTGAGACCCAACAAGGTAAAGTTGAGTTTAAAGCACCTTTAGTAGTTGCTCCACCAACCTATAATATTGTAGATGAGTTAAAAGAAGAAGGCGACTGGGAAGTATTACAGAAGTATTCTGGATTTGAGTTTGATGATAATGCGCCAAAAGGTTTAGCACGTACTAAATATGAGAACATGCTATACTTAGAGCGCCCAGGATGTAATCTTTGTATGGGAAATCAAGAAAAAGCTGAGCCAGGAGATACAGTAATGGCTACTTCTACACGTTTATTCCAAGGAAGAGTTGTAAAAGATACAGGTGAGAAAAAAGGAGAATCTTTATTATCTTCTACTCCAGTAGTGGTATTATCTACTATTTTAGGAAGAACTCCTACTATGGAAGAGTATGAAGCTGCTGTTGATGGTATAGTATTAACTAAATTTAAGCCTTCTCAAAAGCAATTAGTAATGTAATTGTTATAAATTATAATTTAAAAAAAGCTCGAGTAATTTACTCGAGCTTTTTTATTATTGTTAAATTTATGAAAATCTAGATGTTTTATAATAGAAAAATTTTATTTAAACTCATTATAATTAAATAGCTATGTCATTTTTATGCTATTTTTTTTTGGTAAATTCGTGTACAAAACAAAAACTTACATAATATGGCTTTTGATATTAATATGATTAAAGAGGTTTACAGTAAAGTAGTAGAAAGAGTTGATGCAGCTCGTGAAATTACAGGTAAACCTTTAACTTTAGCAGAGAAAATTTTATATTCTCATCTTTGGGATGGGAAACCAACTAAAGCTTACGAAAGAGGAAAAGATTACGTAGATTTTGCACCAGACCGTGTGGCATGTCAAGATGCAACGGCGCAAATGGCGTTATTACAATTTATGCAAGCTGGTAAACCAAAAGTGGCTGTACCAACTACTGTTCATTGTGATCACTTAATTCAAGCTAAAGAAGGAGCTACAAAAGATTTAAAACACGCGAACGACGTTAGTAGCGAAGTTTTTAACTTTTTAGAGTCTGTTTCTAATAAATACGGTATCGGTTTTTGGAAGCCAGGTGCTGGTATTATTCACCAAGTTGTGTTAGAAAATTATGCTTTCCCTGGAGGAATGATGATTGGTACCGATTCTCATACAGTAAATGCAGGAGGTTTAGGTATGGTTGCAATTGGTGTTGGTGGTGCAGACGCTGTTGATGTAATGGCAGGTATGGCTTGGGAATTAAAGTTTCCAAAGTTAATAGGAGTTAAATTAACAGGTAAATTATCTGGTTGGACAGCACCTAAAGATGTAATTTTAAAAGTAGCTGAAATTCTTACTGTAAAAGGAGGAACAGGAGCTATTGTAGAATACTTTGGCCCTGGTGCTACAGCGATGTCTTGTACAGGTAAAGGAACAATTTGTAACATGGGGGCGGAAATTGGCGCTACAACTTCGACTTTTGGGTACGACGCGTCTATGGAGCGTTATTTGCGTGCTACAGATAGAGCAGATGTTGCAGATGCAGCTAATAAAGTTAAAGATTATTTAACTGCTGATGCTGAAGTATATGCAAATCCAGAGCAATATTTTGATCAAGTTATTGAAATTAATTTATCAGAATTAAATCCATTATTAAACGGACCTTTTACTCCAGATTTATCTACTCCTGCAGGTCCAGAAATGACTGAGAAAGCAAAAGCTAACGATTGGCCTTTAAAAGTTGAGTGGGGATTAATAGGTTCTTGTACTAACTCTTCTTACGAAGATTTATCTCGTGCTTCATCTATAGCAAAACAAGCGCTAGATAAAGGATTAAAAATGAAGGCAGAATTAGGAATTAATCCAGGTTCTGAGCAAGTTCGTTATACAGCAGAAAGAGACGGAATTCTTCAACTTTTCGAAAAATTAGATGCTAAAATTTTCACCAATGCTTGTGGACCATGTATTGGTCAGTGGGCAAGATATAGCGACCCTAAAAATGCGCCTAAAAACAGTATTGTTCATTCGTTTAATAGAAATTTTGCGAAACGTGCAGATGGCAACCCAAATACACACGCGTTTGTTGCTTCACCAGAATTAACTGCTGCAATTGCTATTGCAGGACGTTTAGATTTTAATCCTATCACTGATAAGTTAATCAATGAGAATGGAGAAGAAGTAATGTTAGATGAGCCAACAGGATGGGAATTACCTCCAAAAGGATTTGAGGTTAAAGATAATGGTTACTTAGAACCAGTAGCTGATGGTAGTAGAGTGGAAATAGTTGTTAATCCAGATTCTGAAAGATTGGAGTTATTAACTCCGTTTACACCAATTGGTGATGAAATTAAAGGTGCTAAATTATTAATCAAGGCTTTTGGTAAATGTACTACAGACCATATTTCTATGGCAGGACCGTGGTTGCGTTATCGTGGTCATTTAGATAATATATCTAATAACATGTTAATAGGTGCTGTTAATGCATATAACAAGCAAACAAACTTTGTTAAGAGTCAATTAACTGGTGAATATGATGCAGTACCAAAAACAGCACGTGAATATAAAGCTGCAGGTATACCTACAATTGTAGTAGGAGATCACAACTATGGTGAGGGTTCTTCTCGTGAGCATGCAGCTATGGAACCACGTCATTTAGGTGTGGTTGCTGTAATTGTTAAATCTTTTGCTCGTATTCACGAAACAAACTTGAAAAAACAAGGTATGTTAGGTTTAACATTTGCTAATGAAGCTGATTATGATTTAATTCAAGAAGATGATACATTTAATTTCTTAGATTTAAATGAGTTTGCTCCAGGAAAACCATTAACAATTGAAGTTGTTCATGCAGATGGTAAAAAAGACGTTGTTAAAGTTAATCATACGTATAACCAAGGACAAATAGAATGGTATAAAGAAGGTTCTGCTTTAAATTTAATTAAAAAAGAAAACGCTTAATCATTTTACTATAAATTTTAAAAAGCTCTGGGGAATATCCGGAGCTTTTTTTATTATGTTTTTTGTATTTTAGACTTATATAACTAAACTATTATAACTATGAGTGCGCTATGGTATTTTGAAGAGGTGAATTTGTTTAAAATATTGTGTCCGCATAAATATCCTGAGTATAAAAAAGAACACTCTGTAAATGCATATAAAAAGAGTGATTATATTTATTTTGAACAAGATGCGGCAAATAAAATCTATTTGATAGATAAAGGAAAAGTTAAGATAGGTTATTATACTGAAGAAGGAGAAGAAGTGATAAAAGCCATTTTAACCAAAGGAGAAATATTTGGTGAAAAAGCAATTTTAGGAGTAGATAAGCACAATGAATTTGCTCAATCTATAGATAATACTACTATGGTTTGCCCTGTATCAAAAGATACCATGTTTGCCTTAATGAGAGATAATGTTTCAGTGAGTTTTAAAATTTATAAATTCATTGGTTTACGTATAAAAAGACTTGAAAGAAGGTTACAATTATTACTTTTTAAAGACACTCGTACACGTTTATTAGAATTCTTAGATGAAATGTGTGAAGACTTTGGGTATGAATGTGAAAAAACAGGGGACCATATAATTAAACATCCATACACACAAAAAGATATTGCTATTCTTATAGGGACTTCAAGACCTACATTGAATACTTTAATGAATGATTTAAAACAAGAAAAAGTGATTGATTTTAATAGAAAAGAAATAAGATTATTAAAAAAAATAGCGTAAGTGTTAGGTAGCTGACATTTTATGAAGCTTTTATAAAATAAATTTGTTGTAAGTAAACTTTAAAAACTATTTATAATGAAAAAAATTCTTTTTAGCATCATAGCTATTACTACTTTTACATTTACATCATGTAGTGATGATGATGAGACTCCAGTACCAACAATAGAAAATTTAACGTTAAATATTTCCGGATTAGAAAATTTAGGATCTGATTACAATTATGAAGGATGGATTATCGTAAATAGTAGTCCGATAAGTACAGGTGTTTTTTCTGTAGATGATTCAGGAAATTTATCACAAACTTCATTTCCAGTTAATAGAACTCAATTAGAAAGTGCATCTACTTTTGTTTTATCTATTGAACCAGCAAATGATACTGATCCAGCCCCTGCAGCAACAAAGTTATTGGCAGGAGATTTTTCAGGAGTATCTGCTATTGTTTCTTCAAATAATTTAGTAGGAGATTTTAGTAATTCATCTGGAAAATACATTTTAGCAACTCCAACTGATATGGATGATACTAACGAAGCTAGTGGAGTGTGGTTTTTAGACAATTCAGGCGCAGCCCCAGTTGCAGGATTAGATTTACCAACATTACCAGATGGTTGGAAGTACGAAGGTTGGGTTGTATTAAATGGAACACCAGTAAGCACAGGAACTTTCACAAGTCTAGATGCAGCGGATGACAATGCAACAACTTCACCTTATAAAGGAACAAGTGGAGATGGCCCCCCTTTTCCAGGTGAAGATTATGTTATGGGAAGTGCTTCAGGTGTAACTTTTCCTACTGATATAAGAGGAAGCGGAATGGTTGTTATTTCGGTAGAACCAAGTCCAGATAACAGTGCAGCTCCTTTTGCATTAAAGCCATTAGCTCATCCTGTTCCATCAGGAGCAGATGTGCATAGTGTATTAACTATGGGTGCTGGACCTGTATTATCTATTTCAGGAACAGTAACAAGATAAATAATAATTCATTTATTTATATTTAAGAGTGCAGTTTTTACTGCGCTTTTTTTATTTTTATAAGATGGAAAATTTTTTAAAATCTATTTCAGAAGAGCCTTTAAAAGTTATTGATGCTTCAATATTATTAGAGAAATATATACCCATATCTATTTCTTCGGAAAATAAAGAATTGAATTTTAATATTTCCTCTTCGAAGGAGTGGCAAAATTATATTGATAATTATTTATTAAAGAACAATGCGAAAGTCGCTTACGGTGGTTATTTAGAAAAAAGAGATATTTATAATAGAAGCGAGCATTTTTCTAAACAAAAAGTAGAAAATCAAAGAAATATACACTTAGGAATCGATTTGTGGTGCAGTGCAGGAACGTCTGTTTTAGCAGTGTTAGATGGTAAAATACATAGCTTTAAAAATAATATAAATTTTGGAGATTATGGCCCAACTATTATTCTGGAACATACAATTAAAAATAAAGTATTTTATTCTTTATATGGGCATCTTTCTTTAGCTTCAATTCAACATGTAAAAGAAGGAGATAAAGTACATAAAGGTCAAATAATAGGAGCGTTAGGAGATAATTCTGTTAATGGAGATTATGCACCACATTTACATTTTCAATTGATAAATAATATAGAAAATTACGTGGGAGATTATCCTGGAGTTTGTGCTAAAAAAGATGTAGAATTTTACCAAAAGAATTGCCCAAATCCATTAACTTTATTAAAAATAAATTAAGAAGGATTTACAATGACTGCAAAAGAAATATTAGCAAAATTAGTTAGTTTTAATATACTTAGTAAAGAATCTAACTTACCTATTATAGATTGGATTAGCGATTATATAAAAAGTTACGGAATAGATACAGTTTATGTCTATAGTAAAGATAAAACACAGGCTTCGTTGCATTGTAGAATTGGTCCCTCAGTTGATGGCGGTATTATTTTATCGGGTCATACAGATGTCGTTCCTGTGAAAGGACAACCTTGGAATACAAATCCGTTTGAGTTAGTAGAAAAAGATAAAAAACTTTATGGAAGGGGAGCTTGTGATATGAAGGGTTTTTTAGCCTGTTTTTTATCCGTTTTACCAAAAATGGTGGCAACAGATCTTAAAAAACCTATTTACTTTGCTTTTTCTTATGATGAAGAGATAGGATGTATCTCTGCACCAGAATTAGTGGCACACATTAAAAATTATTATTCAGAGAAACCAAAATACGCGATTATTGGAGAGCCATCAATGATGCAACCTATAATTGGGCAAAAAGGGATTTTAGATATTTTAACAGAAATTAATGGAAGCGAAGGTCATAGTAGTGGAATTAATAAAGAAGTAAGTGCAATACACGAAAGTGCTCGACTCGTTATGTGGCTAGAAAACAAAATGAAAATTTTAGCAAATTCTACGACAAACCAACATTTCTCTCCACCACATTCAACTATACATGTAGGTAAATTTAATGGAGGAATTGCGACTAATGTTGTTGCTAATAAAGTTATTTTAGAGTGGGAAATTCGTTCTATTCCACAAAATGAAACAACTACTATTTTATCAGAATTTGAAGATTATTGTAGAGAATTGGAAAGAGAA
Organism: Tenacibaculum adriaticum; assembly: GCF_008124875.1. GTDB lineage: Bacteria > Bacteroidota > Bacteroidia > Flavobacteriales > Flavobacteriaceae > Polaribacter > Polaribacter adriaticus. The sequence continues at coordinate 519,858 of NZ_VNIA01000002.1, read as the reverse complement.
AAACAGCAATTATTTCCAACATTTAAAATTAAAAGTACAAAATTACATCCGCCAGTACCGTGCTTAGAAACAAGTAAAAATGCTTCTATTGTTGATTTTATTTTTGATGTTAATGGAAGCTCAAATGTAAGTTATGTTTCTTATGCTACAGAAGCAGGTCAGTTTGCAGAAGCGGGTTTAGAAAGTATTATTTGTGGTCCAGGTTCTATAACACAAGCACATAGAGCAAATGAATATATTTCTATAGAACAATTGAATTTAGGAGTTGAAATGATTGATAAAATAGTTTATAAATTGAGTGTTTAAAAGTATTTTTGTTTCATGAAATATAGACAGCTCACAAAAGAACAATTTGAAGGCCTACATGAAGAATTTGCACGTTTTTTAGCATCACAAAGTATTGATGCAAAAGAATGGAAAGAATTAAAAGAACAAAAACCACAAATAGCAGAAGATGAAATGAATGTGTTTTCGGATGTAGTTTGGGACGATGTTCTTACTAAGACAGAGTATTTAGAACACTTTTCACCAGTTACAGTTAATTTATTTAAATGCGAAGCAGAACAAATAGAACGAATAGTTATTAATATAACTAAAGATATTAATGTTTTAGAGCAAGAAGGCTTCGAGTGGCTACTTAAAAATCCTTTAGATGAATCTGTAGAATTATTAGAAGGAAAAAAAAGTTATTCACAAGAAAGAAATTTAGAAATTTTTGATTTAATAGAGAAAGGAAGTTCCATTTCGAAGGGAGAATTGTTTGAGTTTTTTAAAAGGTTAATAAGTTAGTTTTAAAATTTTTAGGATTAAATAAATTTTGATTATTTTTGGTTTAAAATTATCCCCTTAATATGAAAAAATTTATAATTATTCTTTGCGCAATTGTATTATCTTCATTTACAAAAAATGAAACCCAAGAAGTTAAAAGTATTTTAACTTCTGGTAAATGGTTTGTAGAATCTACACAAGAAAGTGGTCAAGAACCAGAAATGACTTCAAACAAAAATGATGAATGGATCGTTTTTCATGCTGATGGAAAAGTAGAAGAAGGGCTATATGGAGATGTTACTGCTTCTAATTGGGAGTACTTAGCGGAAGAAAAGAGCATAAAAATTTCTGGTGATGAAACTGTTTACAAAAGAGTCATTGAAATTTCTGCTGATAAATTAGTTGTTGAAGCTGTCGATAATCTTAATTCAGACGATACTTTAATGGTAACGTATATAAAATAATATCTATAACAGATATTCTAGTAATCTATCTGTTCCAAAACTCGCAACGTCTTCAATAATCGTTAAATTATTGAAGGCGTTTTTATTTACTGAAGGTTTTGGATCGATAAAATAAATAGGAGTATTTTGTTGTACAAAGTTAATTAAACTAGCGGCAGGATACACTTGCATAGAAGTTCCTATAATTACCAAAACATCAGCTTTTTCTGTAATTTCAATAGCTCTGTCTAACATAGGTACCTCTTCTCCAAACCAAACAATATGTGGACGTAATTGCGTATTATCTTCAGCCAAATCACCTAAAAAAATATCTTTTTCCCAATTATACACTAAATTTCTATCTCTGGTACTTCTCGCTTTTAATAATTCACCGTGCAAGTGAATTACATTACTACTTTTTGCACGTTCGTGTAAATCATCAACATTTTGAGTAATAATTTCTACATGAAAATGATTTTCTAAAAGTGCTAAATTTTGATGCGCTTTATTGGGTTCTACTTCAAGTAGTTGTTTTCTTCGTTGATTGTAAAAATCTAATACTAACTTCGGATTAGCATAAAAGCCTTGAGGAGAAGCCACTTGCATAACATCGTGCCCTTCCCACAATCCGTCAGCATCTCTAAAAGTATTAATTCCGCTTTCTGCACTAATCCCAGCTCCTGTTAAAACCACTAATTTTTTCATCTATTTAAAAAGTATGATTACTACATGTTCTGTAAAATTAATAAATTCGTGCTCATTAAGAAGGTAATTTATGATAGATAAAGGATTGTTAACTTATTTAGAAGGGTATTTGACAGAGAAAAGAAAGGATTTGTTTCGTAAAGTTTTAGACGAAAGAACACGCCATTTCACCGTAGTTTTAGAAGATATTTATCAAGAACATAATGCAAGTGCAGTTATAAGGACCTGTGATGTTTTTGGGGTGCAAGATGTGAATACTATCGAAAATATGTATACAAATAGAGTATCTCGTCATGTAGCTAAAGGAAGTCAAAAATGGTTAACTATTAACCGATTTAAACAAGATACAAATAATACAAAAACATGTGTAAAAGATTTAAAAAGTAAAGGCTATCAAATTATAGGAACCACACCACATAACGATTCGTGTATGTTAGCAGACTTTGATGTAACTAAGAAATCGGCATTTGTGTTTGGAGTAGAGAAAGAAGGGATTTCGGACTACGTAAAGGAACAGGCAGATGGATTTTTAAAAATACCGATGGTCGGTTTTACTGAAAGTTTAAATATTTCAGTAGCAGCAGCTATTATTTTACAAGATGTAACGTCTCGATTACGTAAAACAGATATTACTTGGCAATTATCAGAAGAAGAAAAAGAAGCACTATATTTTAAATGGGTAAAAACTACAATTAAAAATGTAGATGAAATAGTAGAGTATTTCCATAGCACTAAAAGACCTAGTTAGAAGTCAATATTTTATAAACTAACTCTTTTGTCAACGGTTTTCCATTGGCATTTTTCTTGATGTCTTCAAAAGAATACACAAAACTACAACCGTTTTTATATTCAGAACACCCGTAAGCCGATTTTCCTTTTAAAACAGTTCCTTTTTTACATTTAGGGCAGAGGATAGTGTCAGGAACTTCTTCTTTCACTTTTGATTTCTTTTCTTCAAGTTTTAAAGCAAAATTTTCATCAAAGCGAACCAAACCATCAACTTTAGTATCGTTTAGCTTAAAACCTTTTAAATTGGTTGTACAACCTTTATCGAGTAACCTTATTAATTGATTTTCTGATATTTTTTTCCCTAAAAATTCAAAGGCAAGTGTAAAATCACATCCATTTTTGTAAGCAGAACATCCATAGGCAGAGGAACCTTTTAATAATTGTCCGTTTTTACATTTCGGACATTCTTTACCAATTAACGTTTTTTTAGTGGCTGTTTTTTTCTTTTTTTCTAATGTTTTTTTCTGATGAGTTTCGTGAGAAATTCGTTTGGTTTTAGAACTCGAACGAACTTCATATACCAGTTCATCTACCATTTTTTTCATGTTATTAATAAAGGTTCCTGCATTAAATTCACCCCGCTCAATTTCTTTTAATTGTTTTTCCCAAAGTCCTGTTAATTCAGCAGATTTTAAGAGTTCATTGTCAATTAAATCAATCAAATCAATTCCTGTTTGTGTAGGAATTACTAATTTTTTCTGACGCTCAATATATTTTCTTCGGAACAAGGTTTCTATAATACTTGCGCGTGTAGACGGACGACCGATTCCGTTTTCTTTCATTAATTCACGCATTTCATCATCATCCACTTGTTTTCCTGCTGTTTCCATAGCGCGTAGGAGTGAAGCTTCTGTATAATTACGAGGTGGTTTGGTTTCTTTTTCTAAAAAACTAGGTTCATGTGGACCTTTTTCTCCTTTTACAAACGTAGGTAACACGTTTTGTTCGGAAGTTTTTTTGGTATCGTCTCCAAATTCAAAAACAACACGCCAACCTTTAGTAATAATTTCTTTTCCGGTGGTTTTAAATGAAACTTCATCTGCTTTTCCAATAACAGCAGTGTTCGAAATAGCGCTATCTGGATAAAAAACAGCAATAAATCGGCGTGTAATAATATCGTACACTTGTTGCTGATTATATTGTAAGTTGGTTTGAATTCCGGTTGGAATAATAGCGTGGTGATCGGTAACTTTTTTATCGTTAAAAACTGAAGTAGATTTTCTTATTTTTTTTCCTAATAGAGGTTGTGTTAGTTCACTGTAATTCGTTAGTTTTTGTAAAATTGACGGTACTTTAGGATATACATCATTTGGTAAGAAAGTAGTATCAACCCTCGGGTATGTAACAACTTTCATTTCGTATAACTTCTGAACGATTTTTAAAGTTTCATCTGCTGAAAAACCAAATTTATTGTTACAATATACTTGTAAACCAGTTAAATCAAAGAGCTTAGGTGCATATTCCTTTCCTTTCTTTTTGGTGACCGAAGTAATTTCGAAATCACTTTCTTTAACTTTATCGGCAAAAGCTTGTCCTTCTTCTTTTTTTAAAAAACGCCCTTCTTCACAGTTAAAATTCGTTTCTCTATAGGTTGTTTGTAATTCCCAATAAGGCTCTGGTTTAAAATTTTGAATTTCTTTATAACGATCTACCAACATTGCCAAAGTTGGTGTTTGCACACGCCCTATGGATAAAACTTGTTTATATCCACCAAATTTTACAGTATACAAACGTGTCGCATTTAAACCCAATAACCAATCTCCAATAGCACGAGAATAACCAGCATAAAACAAATTATCGTAGTCTTCGTTAGATTTTAAATTATCAAAACCTTCTTTAATCGCTTCTTCTGTTAAAGAAGAAATCCATAAACGTTGTACTTTACCTGTATATCCTGCTTGGTTAATTACCCAGCGTTGTATGAGTTCTCCTTCTTGGCCCGCATCCCCACAGTTAATAACAACATCTGCCTTTTCGAACAAACCTTTTACAATATTAAACTGTTTCTGAATACCTGAATCGCCTGTTACTTTGGTTCCGAATTTTTCAGGAAGCATGGGTAAATTGTTTAAATCCCAACTTTTCCAATGCGGTTTGTAGTCTTTAGGTTCGAGAAGCGCACATAAATGACCAAAAGTATACGTAACCGCATAGCCATTTCCTTCGAAATACCCATCTCGTTTAGTGCTGGCTCCCAGAATGTTAGCGATTTCTCGTGCAACACTTGGTTTCTCTGCGATACATACTTTCATTTATTATTATTTGAACGTTCGAAAATAGTAAAATGTGTACAATATTTATTTTTTAATACGTTATTTATTTGTACTTATTATATTTTGAAGTACATTGACCAAAATATTAATCCCTATAAATGAAATTTTATGAAAAACATTTTTACAATTACCTTTTTGCTGCTAGTAGCTACATCTTCTTTTTCTCAGATTGAATTAATTGACACAAATAAATCTGAAGTTGTAAGTAGAATCAGCTATGTTTATTTAGAAAAAGTTGGAGATAATCTATATAACTTTTTTTATAAAAACATGAATTCTGTAGGACATGAATATGAGAACTTTTCGTTTAACAATATAGATAATGACATAGATAAGTTATATACTATTTTTATGAACGGTTTTGAAGAAGTACCAAGAGATCCTTTAAAAATGAAGGCAAATGGAGATATCGTTTGGCTTAAATATACAAGAGACGATGGACAAGTATTTTTACAAATTCAACAATATGAAAATGAAGAAAATACTGATAAAATGAGAGTTTCTAGATTGTTAACAGCAGAAGACGTAACAAATTTATTTAAAAAATAATTTGTGTTTTAAATATTAAAAAGTCGAGATTTAATCTCGGCTTTTTTTATGATATTTTTTAAGTGTTTCGCTATCGGTTTTGTGTATGATTAGTGGCGTGGTTTAAGCAGTTAACTTTGCAAGTACGCACCAAACTGAAAATTCAAGAGTATTTTTCAGAAGTAGGCTAGAACTAGCAATAAATTATATAAGGTGTTGTGGTGCGTATTTTCTAAATCGGAAAGCCTTCTCTTCGTAATTCACTTTTTTCTTTTTCGTTAAAATTCTTTTTTACTAAATCCATTCTAGACTTAACTTCTCTTTTTTGCCTGACCCAACTATATAAATCGCCCATTATTGAATAGGTTGAAAACCATATTTCTTCTGGATTAAGCGACTTGTTGTAACGAAAAGCTTTCCATTCGTCAGTTCGGTCTTTTTGTCTTGTTCTTATACGACCTAGTGGACGCTCTTCTTCAAAAACTAGAAACCAAACGTCAACTATGTCTTGTTGTATTTCGTCAGGAAGTTCGTCAATTCTATCTCTTAAAGCACTATTAAACCTATTTTGGAAGTTCGCTTTATTCGGATTTTCTCTTTCTAAAAGGTCATTTATAAATCTTGTAGCTGTGTCAAGAGGTGTTCTACTTTTTGAAGATAAATCAAGAATTTCATTTATCTTTTCCATCACGTCTAATTTTTTACCGGATTTATTAGCTTTTTTCACACCTTGAATCCAAGTTCCAAGTCGTACTCCTTTATATTCATATCGTTGGCTTAACCCTATATTTTCTCCTTCATCAACTGCTTCTTGTAATAATTTTAATTTAGTATCATCTTTCCATTCTTGCCATAATTTATGAGCATCACCAAAGTAAAAATGTTCTCTTTTTAGTTGTTCTTCGTGGTCTTCTGGTAATATTTTGTTCTTATAATAAATCTTTTGTTTTAGGTACCAATTGTAAAGAGAAGGGTTTTTGTAGTCACTTGGTACTGTAACACTATATTTTTCTCCTTTATCAAGATTTTCTTTTTTAAACTCTTTAAATAATTCAAAGAAATCAGGCCAAGAGTTCAAATATTCTTGAGTTATTGCAGGAATATAATCTGAGTCATTATTGTATGAAGCTGGCTTTGATTCAATTTTGCCTAAAGAATTTTTGTCGAATTTTAGTTTCTTTCTTTTAGCAAAAGCCTTTTTATTAGACTTTACAAATTCATATTCAGCATTTGTTTTTGATTCAGGCCAAATAAATCCTGATTGTTCTAAGTCAACAAGCACTTCCGTTGTCAATTTTTGAACGTTTTTATCTTCTCCGTTAAGAATTGGTTCGAAATATTCTTCAAATTGTCTAACTAATTTTTTCCCTTGTTGATTGTTTTTTGAAAATTCGAATAAAGTTGATGCTTCTATATTGTCAAACAATCCAAAACTTGTCAAGTTAGACGAACCTGTTATAAATCGATAATTGTGCTTGCCTTGAAAAAAATAAATTTTAGGGTGAAACATTATTTGGTCTTTTGTACAGAAAATCCAAGTGTCAATATTGTTATCGATTAAAAACTGAAGAGCTTCTCTCGAAGTTCCTTTTGGTACAATTCCAAGGTAGAACTTTAATGACTTAAATTTTTTAGAAGCTTGTAGTAGTTCTTTTTTAATTCGGTTAATTCCTGACATTTTCGTAAACGCAGAGAATCCAACAAAAGAGTAGTAGTCTTCATTTTTTAAGGAATCAATCATATAGTGTCCAACGGTATTTGTATGGTCTGTATGAAGTCCGTGTCCTAAAAATTCTACTCTCATTTCATTTTTGTTATATGTCTCGTCCTAAAATATGTCTAGTCCTGAACTATACACCACAACTGGTGAAAGAATATCCATCTGTTTTAATTGTGGATATTCACCGAATAGCGAAGTTCAATAAAAATATATTAAGAATCAAACTAAATGTTCTTATTCAAAAGACTACCAATCTATAGGTTGGTAATCTTTTAAGAATTTACCACACCAATGTTTACCAGTATTTATACCATCTATTAGTGGGTCTAAAACGCGTGCAGCTCCATCTACAATATCTAACGGTGGTTGAAAATCGTGTACTTCTACTTTTTTCTTTGCCAATTCAGCAGGATCTTCATCGGTAACCCAACCTGTATCCACAGCATTCATAAAAACCCCATCTTTAGCAAATTCACCTGCAGAAGTATGCGTTAACATATTTAAAGCAGCTTTTGCCATATTGGTGTGCGGATGACGAGCTTCTTTATGAAACCTGTGAAATTTACCTTCCATAGCCGATACGTTAATAATATGCTTCATACCTGTATTTTCTTTTCTCATTAATTTAGAAAGACGATTACACAACACAAAAGGCGCAATGGCATTTACCAATTGTACTTCAATCATTTCAGGTGTTTCTATTTCTCCTAATTTTAAACGCCAGCTATTTGTTTTTCGTAAGTCTACTTGTTGTAAATCGGCATCTAATTGGCCTTCAGGAAAAACTTCTTCCGCTTTTAAAGAATTGTCAAAACTATACGGTATTTGAGATAGTTTTGCAGAAGCTCTAAGTCCAATTCCTGGTTCTTTTCCATGCCAAGTAACTGCTAATGCATTATTTTTATCGTCTGATGCTTTTATAGATAAATCTTCTAACTCTTGAATGCAATTGTAATGATCTTTTAGTAATTCTTTAGCAAAGCGAGGTAAAGTATCGAACGGAACTTCTTCTTTTTCCATTAAATGTTTAAAGAATCCGGAAGGTCTTCTTACTGTTTGTGCGGCATTATTAATTAAAATATCGAGTCTGTCATATTGTTGTTCAATAAAATTACAGAAAATTTCTACACTGGGTATATGTCTTAAATCGAGACCGTGTATTTTTAATCGGTGTCCCCACTGTGCAAAATCTTCTTCTTTAGAAAAACGTAAAGCAGAATCTACCGGAAATCTAGTCGTAGCAACCACAGTTGCACCAGCACGTAACAGTATTAAGGTAATATGATAGCCAATCTTTAACCTAGAACCAGTAACTACAGCAACTTGATTCGTTAAATCTGCCGTTTGAAAACGCTTAGCATAATTATAATCACCACAATCAGTACACATAGTGTCGTAAAAGTGATGCAATTTTGTGTACACCGTTTTACAAACATAACAGTTTCTTGGAGATTCTAACTCGGGAGTGTCTTCTTGTTTAGGAATCGCTAATAGTTTTGGCGCAATAAATATGGCGGCTTCTCTAGCGCTACGAATTCCCGTTTCTTTTCGAGCATGCTTATCTCGCTCAATCATTTTTCTTTTTGCAGCTTTTTCAGCACTCTTTTTACGCTTTACAAACTCATCTCGGTTAGGACGAGACAGTTTTCCTGCCGCTGCCATTAAGGCGATTCGTTTTTCTTCTGTAAGATCAAATATTTGATCTGTATTGTTTAATAATTTATTGAGTACTGTAATACAGGTGTCAATTTCTTCTTGATTTATCGTATTTGATAAATCTTTATCCTCTTGCATCATAAAATAAAATTATGCGGTAAATGTAATGATTAAAGTGACTGTATGTTTCAGTATAGAATTTGTTTTATAAAGATATTTAATCGATTATTTTTTAGCTTTGATAGCTTTATATAAATTAAGAAATAAGATAGCAGCGATAAATAATAAAAAAGCAACAGCAATATAAAAGAATTTCTTTCTACTTTTTAAATATAGATTTGATGTTTCTTCATAAGGTAATAACACTTCTTTATTAACCTCTATTTGGTATATTAAATACCCACTACCAAATATTCTTTGCTTATCTTCTTCAAGGTATAATGTGTAGCTATCAGGTTTTTTTCTAATACGTATAAATGTAGAGGTAATACCAAATATTTCTTGACATCGTTTAGTACCTAACTCTATACTTCTTAGTTCTTTACCGTTAAATGTTCCCGTAATTTTAGTGTAGGCATCATTCTTTTTTTTACTTTTTACATAGTAAATGCTATCACTATCAATTTCAATTTTTTTTAAATCTTTAAATGCAGGGACTTCTTGTGGAGATAGAAAAACAATTTTAATAGCTAGAGTTAAATATACTGCACCAATTAATAAGCCTTTTATGATAGAACCGGTAATTTTTTTTGTCATTTTTACTATTAATAACGTTATAGTTAATTAGTTTTTAACAACGAATCTAATCGAAAAAGAATTAATGGTCAAAATAAAAGTATAGTAAAATTAGTTATTCAAAAAATATTTTAATTCCTCGTAAGTTTTAATTTTTGTTGATTTTTTTTCTTTATCTATTATTGATTTAATTTGAGAAGGAATATCCACTTTTACAGATAAAGTATCTTCTACAATATCTAAAAATTTTACAGGATGTGCCGTTTCTAAGAAAACACCATATTGGTCGTTTTGTAAGTTATATTCTTTTAATCCTAGATATCCAACAGCTCCATGAGGATCGGCAATATAGTTAGCCTTTTTATATATCAATTTCATAGCATCTCTTGTTTCATCATCAGAAAAAGAATACGATGAAAAAGCCGATTTTAAAGCCTTATAATCATTGTTGAATAATTCTTGAATCCGGATAAAGTTACTTGGATTTCCAACATCCATCGCGTTAGAAATGGTAGGTTTAGATGGTTTTGGTGTGTAGTTTCCATCATTCATAAAATTAGGAACGGTATCGTTTACATTCGTGGCAGCCACAAAATGTTTAATAGGTAAACCTAGCTTTTGTGCCATTATTCCTGCACAAATATTCCCAAAGTTTCCACTTGGTACTGAAAAAACGAGGTTTTTATGTTGTTTATGTAATTGTTTATAAGCAAAGAAGAAATAGAACATTTGTGGTAGCCAACGTGCAATATTAATCGAGTTTGCAGATGTTAGGGAGCGTTTAATTTCGCCATCTAAAAAAGCAGTTTTCACCATGTCTTGGCAATCATCAAAAACTCCATCTACTTCTAAAGCAGTAATGTTTTGCCCGAGTGTTGTTAATTGTTTTTCTTGAATATCGCTCACTTTTCCACTAGGATATAAAATAACGACATCAACACCTTTTACCCCTAAAAACCCATTGGCTACAGCACCACCTGTATCACCAGAAGTAGCGACTAAAACGGTAAGTTGTTGATTGTTATTTTTATTGAAATATCCTAAACAACGTGCCATAAAACGGGCTCCGACATCTTTAAAAGCCATTGTTGGTCCATGAAATAATTCTAAAGCTCCGATGTTTTTTTCAATAGGTATTATTGGGAAATCAAACGCTAACGTTTCTTTGATGATTTGTTTTAGAACATTCGTTGGGATTTCTTCTCCCACAAATTGTTTAATGGTTTCATACGCAATTTCTTCATTAGAATATTCACTAATATTTTCAATAAATTCTTTTGAAAGAGGAGTGATGTTTTCAGGAAAATATAATCCTTTGTCTGGGGCTAATCCGTTAATAACAGCTTCTTTGAAAGAAACATTTGGCGCTTTATGATTGAGACTGAAATAGTTCATAGTTTGTTGGATATTGTGTTTTAGATGTGTCATTGCGAGAGAAGCGAAGCAATCTGTTTATTAAAAGATAAGATTACTTTGTCCTTCGTCCTCGTAATGACGGTTATATTATTTTTACACCTTCAGTATTAATTTTTGAGGAAATCATATGGTAATTGATCTCTTTATCTTTATAAGAATTGTTTATAGCTTTGTACACGCTATTTGCTACTTCATCACCTTTGCAAAGAGCAAATATAGTTGGTCCAGACCCTGAAATTCCTGCACCTAAAGCCCCAGCTTTTAAAGCTTCTTTTTTTACTAAATCAAAATGTGGAATTAAATGTTTTCTTGCAGGTTCAACAATTACATCGGTTAGTGAATTGGCGATTAAATCATAATCACTAGTATATAAACCACTAATTAAGCCTCCAACATTTCCCCATTGTGTTATAGCATCTTTTAAAGAAATTTTTTCAGGTAAAACACCACGCGCATCTTTCGTTTTTACTTCTACTTGAGGGTGAATAGCTACAATTCTTAATTCAGATGGGGTAGGTATAGGTACTATTTCTAAGGGGTTGTAGCTTCTTACTAAAATAAAGCCACCGTGAATAGCTGCAGCAACATTATCTGCAATTTCCGAACCACAAGCTACTTTTTCTCCAATCATTGCAAACTGCGTAAGTTTTAATTTAGAAAAAGGGTTGTCTAATAATTTATTAATAGCAAAAGCAGTACCCGAAGCACTTGCAGCACTACTCCCTAAACCACTACCAGGTGTAAAACCTTTATGGATAGTAATATTTACCCCAAAATTCGCATTGGCCTCTTTCAACATTGCTAAAGCAACAGCTCCAGCTACGTTTTTTTGAGGAGAAAGAGGTAGTTTAGCACCAGTTATATTTGAAATAATTACCTCTTTTGAAGTTGTTTTTGTAAATGTCATTTCATCACCAACATTATCAAGACAAAGACCTAAAACGTCAAATCCACAGGAAACATTAGCAACGGTTGCTGGTGAAAATATTTTTATTTTGTTCATCTTTTTGCAATTAAAAATAAATCTGTAGCTATAACTACATTGTTTTTTGTGTATTCTTTTTTATAGTTTTCAAGAAGTTTAAAATTGTTGATTTTTAATTCTTCAACTAAATCATTTTCTTGATGGTAATAAGTGTATATTTTATCTCCTGAACTAGAAGTTTTATATTCTGATTTATCATAATCATCAATCATAGTACTGATAAAAATGAGTCCGTTTTCATTTAAAAGAGTTTTTGATTTTTTTATTAATTTAATTGTCTCTTCTTTTGAAATGTATGGGAAACAAAATCCGTAGATAATTACATCATATTTTTGTTTTAAGTTGTCTATGTTTCTGCAGTCTAAAACTTTAAAGTCAGTTTCAGGATTGTTTTTTTTAGCCAATTCAATCATATTTTCTGAAAAATCGATACCAGTGATATTAAAATTGGGATTTCTTTCTAAAGGATATTTGGTAATATTTCCCGGCCCACAACCAACATCTAAAATTTTTGCATTCTGAATTTTGGTATGCTGTAAAAGTGCATCAAAACTATATGTATAAACAGAAGAGCTCATAAATTTATCTTCATACTTTTGCGCAACTTTATTCCAAGTTTGATATGTAATATTTTCTTTGTTCATCATTCCTTTTTATCCATTTGCTATTCTAATAACATCAGCAAAAATACCTGATGCAGTTACATCAGCACCAGCTCCAGCACCTTTAATTAAGAGCGGTTGTTTAGGATATCGATCTGTAAAGAATAATACAATATTATCACTCCCTTCTAAATTATAAAAAGGGTGATTTGATGGAATGTGTTGCAACCCTACTTTTGCTTTTCCGTTTACAAATTCAGCAACGTATTTTAGCTTGCAATTTTTTTCATTAGCTTCTTTATAGATTTTTTGAAAATGAGCTTCAAACTCAATCAAAGAAGCATAAAAATCATCATTATTGGTTGTTTTTAAGCTTTTTTCAGGTAAAAATGAATCATTTTCAATATCCGAAAGTTCTAATTCATACCCACTTTCACGGGCCAAAATTAAAATTTTACGAGCTACATCTACACCACTTAAATCAATTTTAGGATCTGGCTCCGTATAACCTTCAGCTTGTGCTTGTTTAACAACATCATGAAAAGTTACTTTTTCATTAAAATTATTAAAGACAAAGTTTAAACTTCCAGATAAAACAGCTTGAATTTTCTGAACGTTATCTCCAGAAGCAATCAAGTTTTTAAGTGTGTCAATAATTGGTAATCCAGCACCCACATTAGTTTCAAACAAAAAAGGAGCGTTGTATTTTCTCGAAATTCTTTTAAGTGTTTTATAGTTTTCTAAACTAGATGCACATGCAATTTTATTGCAAGTAACCACGCCAATATTGTTGCGTAAATAGTTTTCATATACTTCGGAAACTTGCTGATTCGCAGTGTTGTCTATAAAAATACTATTACGTAAATTAAGTTCTTTCGTACAATTAAAAAACGACTCTAAACTTGTCGGTTCTCCATTTTCTAATAAATTTTTCCAATTGGATAGATTAATACCTTTTTCGTTAAAAATCATCTTTTTAGAATTAGAAATTCCCACAACATGAATATTCAATTTTAATTTTTCTAACAAATATTTTTTTTGTTGATGAATTTGCGCTAAGAAACGATTTCCAACATTACCAACACCAGTTACGAAAAGATTAAGTTGTTTTACTTTCTCTTCAAAAAACTGTTCATGTAGTGTATTTAATGCCTTTTTGGCATCTGAATTTTTAATAACAGCAGAGATGTTTTTTTCTGAAGCTCCTTGTGCAATCGCCCTTATATTTACATTGTTTTTACCAAGAGCGCTAAACATTTGTCCGCTTAAACCTTGGTGATTTCTCATTTGATCACCCACTAAAGCAATAATACTTAAGTTTTGTTCTAAAATAACAGGGTCAATTTTATGCTGCTCTATTTCTGTGGCAAACTTTTCATTAATTTTTAAAACTGCTTTTTCTGAATCATCATTATAAATACCTACACAAATAGAGTGTTCTGAAGACGCTTGTGTAATTAGTATCACATTTATATTTTCATCTGCAAGTACTTCAAACAAGCGCTTCGAAATACCCGAAACACCAATCATTCCACTACCTTCAAGAGTAAGTAAAGAAATATTTTCGATATAACTAATTCCTTTTACAGAACCATTTTTACTGGTTTTTTGAGTAATTAAAGTTCCTTCATTTTCTGGTTCAAAAGTATTTTTTATCAAAATAGGGATTTGTTTTTCCATCACGGGTTGAATAGTAGGAGGGTAGATGACCTTTGCTCCGAAATGCGACATTTCCATCGCTTCTTGATAGGATATATGAGGAATTGGAAATGCTTGTTTAACAATACTTGGATTTGCTGTAAACATACCACTAACGTCTGTCCAAATTTGTAATTCATCAGCATTTAAAGCTGCGGCATAAATCGATGCAGAATAATCTGAGCCACCACGACCTAGCGTTGTTGTTTGTCCGTTTTTACATTTCGCAATAAATCCTGGTAAAACGGTAATTTGGTGTTTATTCTTAGAAAAATAATCCTGACAGTTTTTGTTCGTTAATTTGAAATTTACCTGTGCTTTTAGATAATTGTTATCTGTTACAATGAGTTCTCTGCTATCTTTAAATATGGCATCCAATTTTTGTTTAGCAATTTCAGAGATGATGTATGAAGAAAGTCGCTCTCCAAATCCACTGATTGTTGCCAATGTTTTAGGGGTAACTTCTTCTAATAAATAACAACCTTCACACAATGTTGTTAATTGAGAAAATGATTGTTTTACATTGTTAATTACTTGATTTTGTGATGAACTAGGAAGAAGATCTTTAATAACATCTATATGCTGTTGTTCAATATTCTCTAAAATAGTTTTGTAATCTTTGTTTTTTTGTTTGGCTTTTTTTGTAGCCTCAATCAGTTTATTGGTAGTTTTACCAAAAGCAGAAACAATAACAGCAAGTTTATGTTCTTTTGAAATATGAGTAATTATAGAAATTACTTGTTGAATATTTTTAGCATTCTCGACAGATGATCCTCCGAATTTTAAAACTTTCATTTTTAAGTTTTTTGTAATTAATAAAAAATGACTTTAAATGAATTTATCTGTTTTCAATTTTATTGAAAAAATAAATTATAACCTGAATTGATATGAATAGAAAATAACCCTAAAGGGTTGTTGTAGAAATAATTGTTGTAGCAATAAAAGACATCACTATAAAAGTGATATTTTGAAGAATTATATTTGTTTTGCTTGCTAACATTGCTGTAAATGTAACATTTAATTTTAAATATCAAAAATTTAATAAAAAAAACCGCAACAATTGTTGCGGTTTTTAATAATAAAGCTATTTTTTTAATTATTCTTTTACAGTATTTTTAAATTTATCAAACTTATTTTCTGTTTGCTTTGGCCAGCTGTTGTTAGAAGTATCAACATCTGCAGTTTCCAAATCTGGATCTACGACGATACTTTTAATTTCTTTGTCTGATGAGTATACGCGGAAAACTTTATTTTCATCTTTATTCCAGATTTCTGCAGGATAAACTTCACGTTTTTTGGTACCATCAGCATAGTTTAATTCAACTATAATAGGCATTACCAAACCTCCTGGTTTTTCAAACTCTACTTGATAAATGTATTTAGGAACATCTTTTAGAGCTGCTTTTTTATCCGAAGAAAGTGAATTAATATAATTTTGAACCTTATCTGCATTAGCATCTTCTTTCTTGTCGGTTAGGTATACTAGATCTCCTAATGATTCGAAATAATCTTTAGCTCTTGGGTTTGTTTTAATTAATTCTTTAACTCGATCACTTTGCTTATCAGTAATGTATAAAGGTTTAACTTCTTTAATACCTATGTCTGTATAATCTGTAGTATAGAACCAACCTCTCCAAAACCAGTCTAAATCCATACCAGATGCATCTTCCATAGTTCTAAAGAAATCTTCTGGAGTAGGGTGTTTAAACATCCATCTTTTAGAATAAGTTCTGAATGCATAGTCAAATAATTCTGGCCCCATAATGGTTTGACGTAACATGTATAAACCAGCAGCCGGTTTTGTGTATGCATTCGGTCCAAAGTTTTTTACGTAATCTCCTTGAGACATAATTGCAGATAAGTTTTCTTGATCAAAACTCATATAACGAACAATATCTTTAGGTAAATTACCTGTATTAAAATTAGGGTCGTAGTCTAATTCAGCTAAAATTTCAACAAATGAATTAATGCCTTCATCCATCCATGTCCATTGACGTTCATCAGAATTTACAATCATAGGGAAGAAGTTATGGCCAACTTCGTGAGTAATTACTCCAATCATTCCGTGTTTAGTTCTGTCAGAATATGTTCCGTCTGCGTTTGGCCTTCCGTAGTTAAAACAAATCATAGGATATTCCATTCCTTGTCTTTCAGAATGAACTGAAATAGCTTTAGAATACGGGTAATCAAATGTCATTTTAGAATATTCTTCTAAAGTATTTGCAACTACTCTTGTAGAATGCTCTTCCCATAAAGGATTTCCTTCTTTTGGGTATAATGAAACAGCCATTACTGTTTTACCGTTAATGTTTACAGCCATCGCATCCCAAATATATTTTCTAGATGATGCAAATGCATAATCACGAACGTTATTTGCTTTAAAATGCCATGTTTTAGTCTTTTTAGACCTTCCTTTTTCATTAGCCTCAGCCTCAGCTTGTGTAACAATGAATACAGGATTTTTGTATGATTTTCTTGCTTTTTCCCAACGGTTACGTTGTTCTTTGGTTAACACATCTTTTTCATTTTGAAGCTCTCCAGTGGCATCTACAATATGATCTGCTGGCACAGTTAATTTCACCTCATAATCTCCAAACTCTAAAGCAAATTCACTACGTCCCCAGAATTGCATATTTTGCCATCCTTCTACATTATCATACACACATAGTCTTGGAAAAAACTGGGCAATTGTATAATTGTTGTTGCCATCAGGAAAAGTTTCTAAACCAGATCTACCACCATCTACGTTGATATCATTTATTAAGTAATTCCATTTAATTTTAAATGTAAAAGTTTCTCCGGGAGCTAATGATTTTGGTAAGTTAATACGCATCATTGTACTGTTAATAGTATATGATAAATCTCTACCATCATTATATTTTACTGCTTCTATTTTAAAACCAAAATCTTTTGATTCTCCCATATTCTCAGTTACAAATTTTTCTGGTGATTGCCATCCACTAGCACTTTTAGATTGTGCTAAAGGAGTTTTTGAGTCGGGAGCACGCATGTTTTGATCCAATTGTAACCATAAATATTCTAAATTATCTTTAGAATTGTTGTGGTAGGTAATTGTTTCATCACCATATATTTTATTGGTAGTTTCGTCAAGACGAATATCCATGTTATAATCAACTTTTTGTTGTGTATATGCATGTCCTGGAGCACCAGAAGCATTGTGTTGATCGTTAGGTGTGGCAAAAGCGTCTTTTAATTGACGAAACTTATTTTCATCTGTATGACCTTTTTGTAGTTCTCTTTTTGGTGCATCTTGTGCAAAAATGGATGCAGAAATAAACAGTGCAGAAAATAGCAAAGTAGTTAACTTTCTCATTATAGTTTGAATTGGTTTAAAAAATTAAGTGAAAATACTGAATAATTATCACTAGTAAAGGGTCTTTTTTAGAATTTTAACAAACCTTTATCATTTTTTTTAGTTAGGATTAAACTCTTACGATCACCATTAACTTTGGCTTTGATTAAGTTTTTTTGATCAGAAAAGTGCTTTGTTAGAATATCGTTCTGAATTTCAATAGTTTTCACTTCAGAAACATTATCTATTTCTAAATAAAAAAAGATAATATCTCCATTATATTCTTTTCCGATATACTTGTAATTCATTTCTTGATTGTTAATGGAAATTTTAAAATGTTCTTTTAGATAGTTAAAAAAATATTCATCGACGTTTTTAGGTTCATCCTTGGACGCTAATTGTAAATTTAAAATATAGTCCTTATTAATGGCTATTTCAATATCATCCATAAAAACATTCATAATCATTTGTACAGATTGAGTTTCAGGTTTGTACTCAATTTCTGTTAAAGCGAGATAATATTTATGAATTGAAAACCCCAGCATTGGGATAATAAATAAAAATAAAAGATATTTTTTCATGGTAGTTATCATTCAAATATCAAGCCAAATTACTCTTTTTTGATGAGTTCTAAGTATTGAACATGTTCTTTGCGTAAAATTTTAATTACTTCTAATACATTGCCATTTTTATATAATTTTTCTATACCTAATGGATTACAATACTCTAAAAAATGATAATATTTCTCTATAGGAATTTTTAACTCTTCGAAGAAAAATTTTTCTCCCAATTCTGATAGCAATTTAGCAGGTATACTTTTTTTGAAGGCTAAGTCTTTTCGAAGAGCCCATAACCTTTCGGAATATTTAAAAGGCATTACAAAACCTACACCAGCCCCCACAAAATCTAAATTAGGATCAGTTCTAACAATATTGGGTCTTACTCGTTGATCAATGTAATCATCAGAAGTTTTGGCTTTCATATTTACTTTAGAAAAATCCATGGTTTTCGTTAAAGCTTCCCCTTTTAAATCTTTAGGTGTTTGTTTAAAGTCAGTTTCTAAACTCCCAGAAAGGTTGTTGTTTTTAACAAAGACTTCATCCAGTTCATAGATTTCTTTCTCTAAATTAATTTTATTTTCATTGATTCCAAAATGTGTTGTTTTCACAAGTAAAAAGGTTGTTTTATATCCTACTGATGTAACTTTTAAAGAATCATTGATGCTAGCAAATACTCTAAATTTACCTTGGTTGTTAGAATAAGTTGCTTGTTTCGTGTTTAAGTTAATAATATGAGCATTGGCTAAAACACCTAAATCATCATAAATCTTTCCGTAGAAAAAATTTCGTTTATCCTGTGAAAAAGATTTTACGAAAATTAACAATAAAATAAAAAGTAGTTTTTGTTTCACTTTTAGTTTCTTTTTTACAAAGTAACAAGTTAACTATTTTAAGTTGAATTAAATAGTTTGTAAGGCCTTTGTTAATTTTTTAGTTTACTACTTGTTATAGTTGTTTTTTCTTTCTCAGTTAGTTGAGGAAAATTCTTGCTATTTTCTAATAAAATAGTAGCAAGCTCTAAATGTTTTTCCTTTTGATATAATTGAATGATTCCTCTTGGTCTACTATAACTTAAAAACTGATTTATATACTCTTTTTTAATTTTCAATTGATGTACAAAAAATCCGTCTGTAAAATATTTTCGGATTCTTAGCAAGTTTTCATCTTCAATCTTTAATCTTTTTAGCAATTTTTTCTGCTTGTTTTTTCCATTTAAAGCATTAAGTGCTCCTTCTAAATTTACAGCAACTCCTGATTTAATTTGTATTGTTTTTTTTTCTTTTGCTTTTTCTGTTTCAGTATAAGGTAAATTTAAAGTTTTTGCATTTACAATAGGAGTATTGTGAGGCATTATATCTTTATCCACTTCAAAAATACCTTTCCTTTTTTTTATGACTACTTCATTTAGTACGTATGTTTTATTTGGAAGTGATATCTGAATATTTTTTGAACTAATATTCTCAGTAGTAATAATATGTTCTTTAATTTCTAAATTTAGATGTGAAATAAGAAGAATGTCTCCTTTTTTAACTAGAATCTCGAACATTCCTTTTTCATTGGTAATTGTGCCTACTTCTAATGATTTGTTAATTATATGAACATCTTGTATAGGAATACTGTCTAAATAGATTTGTCCAGTTATAACTATAGGCCTTTCTTGAGAATAAATAGAAATAGTGGTTATTACCAATAACAAAGAGAGGTAGTTTTTCATATTACAAATAACGAAGAGAGCTTTCTTAAAAATGTTTTAAAGCACTTGTAAACTTTTGTTAATTTTGAAATTATGAAAAAACTTATTATAGCTAGTACATCTACTATTCACGGAAGTGGATATTTAGAATACTTATTACCAACATTAGCTGATTTTTTTGCTAAAACAACGACAATTTTATTTATTCCGTATGCACGACCAAGTGGCATTACGTATGAAGCATATACAGAAATAGTTAAAAAAGCATTTGCTAAAATTGACAAAAAAGCTATTGGTATTCACGAGTTTGATAACCCAAAAGAAGCAATACAAAAAGCAGAAGCTATATTTACAGGAGGAGGAAACACGTTTGAATTAGTAAATCAGTTGTATAAAAAGGGTGTGATTTCTGATTTAAAAGAAGTTGTTGAAAAAGGAACTCCGTATTTAGGAACAAGTGCAGGAAGTAATATTTGTGGTGTAACGATGATGAATACCAATGATATGCCGATTGTATATCCGCCAAGTTTTGATACTTTAAGTTTTATTCCATTTAATATTAATGCTCATTACTTAGATCCAAATTTAAATTCAAAACATATGGGAGAAACTCGAGAAACGAGAATTAAAGAGTTTCATGTTTTCAACACAACTCCTGTTTTAGGCTTGCGAGAAGGTAGTTGGTTAGAAGTTGAAGATGATTTAATAATCTTAAAAGGCATTCTTTCTGCTAGATTATTTCAACCAAACAAAACTCCTGTTGAGTTAAAAATGGATACTGTTATTAAGTTGTAGTTCTTTTATTTCTGGTAAAAATTAAAGGGTAAATTTAATAGAAATTTACCCTTTTAAATAAGTGCATTTTTATAAAACCATAAATTATAGTTTATAATGTGTTTTTAATCATTTTTCTTATTAGCCATTAAAGTATTTTTTAACAGCATTGCTATTGTCATCGGTCCAACACCACCTGGTACAGGTGTGATGTATGAAGCTTTTTTAGAAACTTCGTTAAAAGCAACATCTCCTACTAATCTAAATCCGTTTCTTCTTGAAGCATCTGCAACTCTTGTGATACCAACATCAACAATAACTACATCTTCTTTTACCATATCAGCTTTTAAAAATTCAGGTATTCCAATAGCCGCAATAATAATATCTGCTTGTTTAGTAAGCTCTGGTAAATTTTTAGTACGACTATGTGCTAGGGTTACTGTTGCGTTACCTATTTTTCTTTTTTGAGAAAGTAAAATACTCATTGGGCTACCAACAATATGGCTACGGCCAATAACAACTACATTTTTACCTGATGTTTTAATGTTGTAACGATCTAATAATTCTAAAATACCAAAAGGTGTAGCAGAAATGAAAGTTGGTAAGTTCAAAGCCATTTTACCAACATTAGTTGGATGAAAACCATCTACATCTTTATCAGGATTAATAGCCATGATAATTTTTTGTTCATTGATATGGTCTGGTAGTGGTAATTGAACAATAAAACCATCAATATCATTATCAATGTTTAATATTTCAATTTCATTTAATAATTCTTCTTCAGAAGTTTCTTTTGGAAGTCGAATTAGGGTAGACTCAAAACCGACACGTTCACAAGCTTTAACTTTTGCATTAACATAGGTTAAACTAGCACCATCATCACCAACAATAACCGCTGCCAAATGTGGGGTTTTTTTGTCATTTTTAATAAGTTCCGCAACTTCAAGTGCAATTTCTTCTTTAATATCTGCAGATGTTTTTTTACCGTCTAATAATATCATTTAGTGTGTTGTTGTGTTGTTAAGGGTAAAAGTAATAAGTTAAAACAAAAAAGAGAAGCTTAAGCTTCTCTTTTTTTTATTTCATTCCTTTCATCATTTGCATCATGCGTTTTCCACCACCACCTTGCATCATTTTCATCATTTTGCTCATTTGGTCGAATTGTTTCATTAATTGGTTTACATCTTGAACCGATGTACCAGAACCTTTTGCGATTCTCTTTTTACGGCTAGCGTTAATAAGAGTAGGTGTACTTCTTTCTCCAGGTGTCATTGAGTTAATAATAGCTTCAATTCCTTTAAAAGCATCATCATCTATATCAACATCTTTTAATGCTTTTCCAGCTCCAGGAATCATTCCGACTAGGTCTTTCATGCTTCCCATTTTTTTTATTTGCTGTATTTGGCTTAAGAAATCGTCAAAACCAAACTGGTTTTTAGCAATCTTCTTTTGAAGTTTTCTAGCTTCTTCTTCATCGTATTGTTCTTGAGCGCGTTCTACTAAGGATACCACGTCTCCCATTCCTAAAATACGATCCGCCATACGATCTGGATAGAACACATCAATTGCATCCATTTTTTCTCCAGTACCTATAAACTTAATAGGTTTATTTACTACAGATTTAATTGATAAAGCAGCCCCACCACGAGTATCACCGTCTAATTTGGTAAGGATAACTCCATCAAAATTAAGTAAATCGTTAAAAGCTTTTGCCGTGTTAACCGCATCTTGCCCCGTCATAGAATCTACAACAAAAAGTGTTTCTTGCGGATTTACAGCTTTATGAATATTTGAAATTTCTGTCATTAATGCTTCATCAATCGCTAAACGACCAGCGGTATCGATAATAACAACATTTTTACTATTTGCTTTTGCATGTGCAATTGCATTTTTGGAAATTTCTACAGGGTCTTGATTTCCTACTTCCGCATATACCTCTACACCAATTTGTTCACCTACAACTTGTAATTGATTAATAGCAGCAGGGCGATACACATCACAACCAACTAATAAAACTTGCTTATTCTTTTTAGTTTTTAAGTAGTTAGCTAATTTACCAGAAAAGGTAGTTTTACCCGAACCTTGTAAGCCAGACATTAAAATTACAGTTGGCGAACCTCCTAAATTAATACCAACAGAATCACCACCCATTAATTCGGTTAGTTCATCTTTAACCAATTTAACCATTAATTGTCCAGGATTTAACGTAGTTAAAACGTCTTGTCCTAAGGCTTTTTCTTGAACAGTTTTGGTAAATTGTTTAGCTATTTTAAAGTTAACATCGGCATCTAAAAGTGCTCTACGAACTTCTTTTAAAGTTTCCGCAACGTTTACTTCCGTAATTTTTCCGTGTCCTTTCAGCGTATGTAACGCTTTATCTAACTTTTCACTTAAATTATTAAACATGTGTGTCTACTTCATTTTTAGAGGCACAAATATAATTATTTTAGTCGGTAGTTTTTAAGTTAATATTAATAGTTTTGTGTGATGTTGAGTAAATATATCAAAAACATTAAAACTGCACGAATAGGCATTTTACCAATTATTATCTTCCTTTTTTTACAGTTCACTTCTTAAATCAATGAAATAATAAGTAATATTTTGATAGAACTAAATTATTGACAGCTTTTTTTGTGCACAGATTTATTTTTGTAGAACTGTTACTTATTAGATTAATACAAAGATTAAGTTATATTATTTAAAGTGTTTTTTAAGTTGTTTAGGTGGTTAAATTTAGTTTATTTTTTCTCAGGAATAAACTTCAAAGCGACTCCGTTTAAACAATGACGTTGTCCTGTTGTTTCTTTTGGACCATCATTAAATCGATGACCTAAATGACTTCCGCAAGTTTTACATTTTAATTCTGTACGCTCATAACCAATTTTATAATCTACATCTAATTCGATGTTTTCTTCTATAGCTTCATCAAAAGAAGGCCAACCGCAATGTGCATCAAATTTTCTATCAGATTTATATAGAGGTGTATTACAAGCAGCACATACATAGGTTCCTTTTTCTTGAAAATCATTAAATTCACTTGTGCCAGGTCTTTCAGTTCCTGCTTCTCTTAAAACATGAAATTGCATAGGAGTTAACTTTTTCTTCCATTCTGCTTCAGAATTTTCAACTTTGTATTTTTTGTTTTCCATTTTTTTATTTTGTGCTGTTGATTGACAGGAAATAAGAAATCCTATAAATAAGATAAAAACTATTTTTTTCATTGGTTTTGTGTGATGAATTCTACAACTCGACTCATGGTGTTTTTATCACGTAAGATTTTGGTGTGACCCAAACCTTGTGTAATTAACAATGAACCCTTTTGTAGACTTTGACGGATATTTACAGCACAACTTACAGCAACATCTCCATCTATAGAATCATGAACCACTAAAATAGGTATTTTAATTTGTTTTGCCAGTTCAGAACTTGCATGATTATCAACATCTCTGTTCCATTTTTTGTCGTAAAACTGTTTTAGTTTGGTTGCAATCTTAGGTTTTAAATTTAAATCTTCAATAAATCGATTAATAATTGTACTTACTTTGTCTCCAGATCCTATAGTTACAAAGTTTTTTAAATTTAATTCATTGGAGATATTGTATAATGCCATTCCTCCAAAAGAATGTCCTATTGCGCTATCAAAAGGACCAAACTCTTGATTAATTTGTTTTATAGCTTCCAGAAAATCGAGCATTGAAGTTTGTTTTCCTTCAGATTTTCCATGTGCAGGGCCATCAAAAGAAATTACCATGTATCCTTTTTCAAGTAGCTTATCGGCAACCGTGAATAATTGCGTACTTCTTCCAGACCATCCATGAATTAATAGCACTTTCTTAGTAGAATATCCGTAAGATAAAACATCTATTTCTTTATTAAGAGTTATAATTTTAATACGTTTTTTTTGTGCACTTTGCCACATTGTTTTTTCACGATCTGGCGTTTTAAAATTAAACGGTGAAGTGAATAATTTATGTGCAAATAGTACAGTTAGTTTTGTAGAAATAAACTGAATACAGCGAGCAGTAATTTTTATAAAATTAGGGATTGACATGCTAGATGGCAATATTTTCGTGTTGTTTGTAAGGTTCATTAATAAAATGTTTTCATGATAAAGATAGAAATTTTGTATCTTTAAAACTTGAAAATGTTTTAGACTTTTTTATATTAAAGTTTAAAATTAAAAACAAAAAAAATCAAATTAAAAAGTAAAAGAAATGAGAAAAGTTTTAGCACTAGCGTTTATAACAATTTTATTTATTGAGTGTAGTACAGTACCTATTACAGGAAGACAACGTGTTAATTTTGTGAGTGATGCACAGATTTTACCAACTAGTTTTCAGCAATATAATGGGTTTTTAAAGGAAAATAGTAGTAAAATCGTTAAAAACACGGCAAAGGCTAATGAATTAAATACTGTAGGAAAAAATGTCGCGGCAGCAGTTGATAGGTTTATGCGAGCAAACGGCATGACAGCCGAAGCAGATTCCTATAAATGGGAGTTTAATTTAATTGATGATAAAACAATTAACGCTTGGTGTATGCCAGGAGGGAAGGTAGTTTTTTACACAGGAATTATGCCAATTTGCGCAAATACAGATGGTATTGCTGCAGTTATGGGACATGAGGTAGCACATGCGTTTGCAAAACATGGTCAAGAACGTATGAGTTCAGCTCAAATTCAACAATTGGGAGGAGCTGCCATCGCTATAGGTTCAGCAAATAGTGAGAATAGCAACTTGTGGAATATGGCCTACGGAGTTGGTTCTCAGTTAGGAATGTTATCATTTAGTAGAACTCATGAAACAGAAGCAGATAAATTAGGTTTAGTGTTTATGATAATGGCAGGATACAATGGGGAAGAAGCGATTAATGTATGGGTACGTATGGGACAAAATGCAGAAAAAAGTGGCTCACAAGCACCTCCAGAATTTTTAAGTACTCACCCTTCTAATCAGTCACGTATTGTTGGGTTACGTGATTATTTACCAACAGCTAAGAAATATGCAGCTAAATTCAATCAACAAGCAGAAGCTATGTTAAGAAATTCTACTGCAAAATAATACCAAAATACTTTTAGTATATTGCGAGCCGCTCAATAAATTGAGCGGCTTTTTAATTCTAGATTATGTACAAAATAGGAGATAAAAAATTAATTAATGCTTGGGCATTTTATGACTGGGCAAACTCAGTATATTCATTGGTAATAAGTACTGCGGTTTTCCCTTTATATTACAGTGCTGTAACCGATGGAAAAATAGTTCGTTTTTTAGGAATGGATTGGTCT
Source organism: Tenacibaculum adriaticum (assembly GCF_008124875.1). Taxonomy (GTDB): domain Bacteria; phylum Bacteroidota; class Bacteroidia; order Flavobacteriales; family Flavobacteriaceae; genus Polaribacter; species Polaribacter adriaticus. The sequence continues at coordinate 493,916 of NZ_VNIA01000002.1, read as the reverse complement.
CATCCAGATAGTTTATACAGTTATGCATTATCTTTTTCTTTTTTAGTAGTTGCTTTTATTTCACCGATTTTATCTGGTATTGCTGATTATACAGGAAGCAAAAAAAAATTCATGAAATTTTTCTGTTGGTTAGGAGGATTCTCGGTGATGAGTTTGTATTTATTTGATGGGGTTGATACTGTGTGGATAGGGATTTTATTTACCATTTTCGCAAGTATTGGTTTTTGGGCAAGTTTGGTTTTTTACAACGCTTATTTACCTGAAGTTGCTTTACCAGAACAACAGGATAGAGCTAGTGCTAAAGGTTTTATTTATGGATATACTGGGTCGGTAGTTTTATTGATCCTTAATTTATTAATGATTCAAAAGCCAGATTTATTTGGAATTACAGCAGGTATGGCGTCACGTATTTCGTTTGTTATGGTAGGTCTTTGGTGGATTGGTTTTGCACAAATTACGTTTAGGCGTTTGCCAGATGATATCTATGATAAACAACCTGGAAATGATTATTTATGGAAGGGATTTGAAGAGTTAAAGATTGTAGTTAGAGAAGTGAGCAATTACCCAACGTTAAAAAAGTTTTTAATTTCTTTCTTTTTATTAAGTATTGGTGTGCAAACAATTATTCTAATGGCAGCCATTTTTGGTTCGACAGAATTAGGTTTATCATCAACAAGTTTAATTGTAACTATTTTATTGGTTCAAATTGTTGCGATTATAGGAGCATTTGTGTTTTCTCGTTTATCTGATAAATTGGGTAATATTACAGCTTTAAAGATTACTATTGTAACATGGATGTTTGTTTGTTTTTCTGCATTTTTATTAGATAAATCTCAAGAAAATGTAGCTTTATATTTTTATGGGTTAGGTATTTTATTAGGATTTGTACAAGGGGCTATTCAATCTTTAACGAGGTCAACTTATTCTAAATTATTACCAGAAACCGAGGATCATGCGACCTATTTTAGTTTCTATGATGTTACAGAAAAAATTGCGATTGTTTTAGGAACATTTGTATATGGTTTACTGTATTCAATCACCAACTCTATGCAATGGTCGGTATTGTGTTTAGCTATTTTCTTTTTAGCATCGTTTATTATTATAAGTACAATGAAAAAAACAAAATATGTGGTATAAAAAAAGAGCTTCGTTAGAAGCTCTTTTTTATTTGTGATAAATTTATCTATTCAACAACTACATCAAAAGTTACTTCGATATCAGTTTCACCTGCAGCATTGGTAATATCACCATCTTTAACACCGGAAGCATTTTTATTTGGTTCGTGTCTTAATGTAAATGTTACTTTCCCATTTCCTGCATCTGCACTAGCAGTCATTTTAAACTCGATACCAATTGGGTTACCATCAGTATCTTCATCAGAATAAGCAAAAGTAGCTATGCTATTAGTAGTGCTATAAAAAAATTGGTGATCAAGAGCTTCTTCTTCTACTTCTTCAGTAATATTTTCTGCAGGAGATTCAGTTTCATTTAATAATTTGAGAACTCCATCATAAGTCATCCCTTTTTCAAAGTTTCCTGAAACAGAAACAACTGGGTCATTTGGACCATCTCCATCTAGATCCGTACTTAAAAGTGTAACAGTTGTAGTACCATTAGTTAATGTTACTTCTAAAGTTGTAATCACTTCTTCTTCATTAACAGGAAGAGGATTATTGTCATCATCAGAACAAGATGCTAAAGTGATTAAAGATAAGAAGGCAATTAGTAATATTTTTTGTGATTTCATGATTTAATAATTTTAATATTTAATTTTTAATTGAATTTTGAAATTTCTACCTAAGTCATCTGAAAAATAACGTAGTCTATTTAAATAATTTCTATAAGAGGTGTTTAAAATATTATTCACTGAAAAACCTAGTGAAAAATTAGTTTTAGCATATTTAAAACTTATTTCATTACTAATATTTAGTAAGTGATAAGCTTTTGGTGTGCTGCTTATATCTACTAAAACAGTACTGTCTGTCGTAGGGATGTAAGCATAAAAATTGTTGTTTGGATATCTGGTTTGTTTTCCAACAAATTCACTTTCTAATGTTGATGTAAAATTTAACCATTTTTTATTGTTATAAGCAATACTATTTACTGTTTTAAATGGAGGCATATCAATTAAGGGTCTATTTTGTAATAGATCATCACCAAGAATGTATGATGTATTATTGTTTAAAGCCCAATTAGAATTAATAAGATATTGCATTGTCAAATCAACTCCAGTTAAACGAGCATTAGTTTGTTTATAATTCCAAACAGGAAAAGAACCACGAAGTGTAGTTTCTATTCCTCCTGGTTCAATAAAAATAAAATTTGAAATTTGATTAAAAAAAACTTCTAATGTTGAATTGAATTTTGCATTAGAAAACATATAACTAGCTCCAATCCTATGAGAGGTTTCAGGTTGAATAGATAAATCACCTAATTCTATTCTCGATGCAGAGTGATGTAAACCATCACTAAACAATTCTGATGGATTAGGAGGTCTTTTTGCCAATCCATAGTTTAAAAGAATCGTGTTTTTATCATTCAACTTATATGAAGCCCCAGCAGAAGCAGAAAAATTATGATAATGAAATATTGGATTTGTAAGGTATTGATTCCCTTCTTCTTTAATTATAAAAGAAGCAAATGTTTGATTATAACCCAAATTATCCCATCTACTTTTATAATAGTATTTTTTTGAATTTATGTAATTGTAATCATAACGTAACCCTCCTGATAATTTTAGATTATCAAAAGTGAAGTTACCAATAGTGTAAATTCCAAAATCAATTTTATCATAATCAGGAATTAAACGACGTACTCCGGTTTCCGAATTAGGAAAATTATTTTGATAGCCTGCAAGTATTCCGATTTTTAGTATTCTTTCTATATTTGAATCTAATTTTAAGTCTGCTTTTACAGTATGTGTTTTTAATCTTAGATCAATAGATGGTTTAAATTTGTCATCTCCTGTTCTAATATCATATTCAAAACGATGATTATCTTGATAATCGTATTGAAAATTTAATTTACCTAATCCTCTGAAGCGTTTGTAAAATATTGCTTTTGTTAATTGATGTGTTACATCTTGCTTAGGATTGTTAATATCATAACTAAAATCTTTAATTAAAAGTGGCTGAGGACTGTTGATCGCATTTACCAAATCGGCAGTATTACCTAAATGTGAGGCTTTTAAAATACCAATTTCATTAGTAATATAGCTATAATAAAGCTCAAAACCTTTTTCAAAACTTTTATACCCAGTTTGTAATGTAAAAGATTTAGAATTTAAACCTGTATTTGTTAAGCTGTAATCAGGAGTATTTGCGTCTCCATATCTTTTGTAAGAAGCCAATCCATTAACAAACCAACCACTTTTATAAGATTTTCTCAAGCTAGAGTTTACAGAAAAAGATCTCGCATTACTTTGTTGTGATATAATTGTTTTTCCAGATAACGTATCTTTAGTAATGATATTTTCTGGATTAACTATAACCACACCACCAATTGCATCTCCTCCGTACTCTAAAGCATTAGCCCCTTTAATTACAGAAATACTACCAGCAGCATTAACATCAATATTTGGTGCGTGCTCAATTCCCCAATCTTGGTCTTGAAGACGCACACCGTTGACCATAATTAGATTTCTGCTACTGTGTAATCCGTTAATGATAGGTTTTACAATACTACTTCCAGTATTTATAGATGACACACCTGAAATTTGTTTTAAAACATCTCCTAAACTAGCATCACTTAAATTTTCGATAGCGCTAGTTTTTAATACAGATTCTTGAGTTGTTTTTAATATTGAATTGGATTTTATTGTAACTGTTTCAAGTTCTTCTATATGATGTTCTATTAATATTTCTTTAAAGGTGTTTTCATTTAAGTAAAATTCCAAACGTTTAGTATCACATGCTACATGAGATATTTCCACAATAATTTTTCCTTTACAGATGTTTTTGAATGAAAAATTTCCATTAACATCGGTAGTGGTGAATTTATTTTGATTTTTTACATAAACAACAGCGTCTGAAATAGCTGTTTTGTCATGAAAATCTTCTACAACACCATTAAAGGTATAGTTACATTCTTGTGCTTTTATTGTTACATGAATAAAAAGCACAAGAATGAATAAGACTTTAGATTTAGTCATTCTTAATTTAAGATTTTAGTTTAAACAATAATTTATTGATTTAAACTAAAACAGGAGGCCCTCTTAATGAAAAATAAAATTTATTAAGACTACTTACAAATGAATATAAGTTAGAGTAGAAATCTGATTTAATAGCTAGTTTAGCTATATAAAGATAGTTGTTTTTGTATATAAAATTAGATAAATGAAATAAACATATATCACAAGAATCTCCTTCAAAATTATGGAAATGTTTTTCCTTTTTTGAATAGCAAATCTCTTCTTTTTCATGGTGTTTTGTACTATGTACTATTTGTACCAAGAAAGGCATAAATAACACGATAGAAAAGAAAAGACTAGTAGATATGTTTTTAATTTTCTTCATTTAATGGATAAAGATACTACTATTTTATTTTATACTAAAAAGAGTAGTAGCATACTTGATATCATTCTTTTTTTCTCATTTTCATATTCAGCATCTCTACACCTAAAGAGAATGCTATAGCAAAATACAAATATCCTTTTGGAATTGCACCTACAGTTTGTCCAAAAACTATAGTGTGAGATAAATGTGCACCTTCAGTAATTAACATAAATCCAATTAATATTAAGAAGGATAAAGCTAACATTTGTATTGTTGGATGGTTGTTTACAAATGTACTAATAGGATTGGCAAATAACATCATAATTAATATGGAAATAATTACAGCTAAAATCATAATAATTAAAGCACCTTTAACTCCGTTGGTCATACCTACAGCAGTTAAAACAGAATCAAATGAAAAAACAATATCAATTAATACAATTTGAAAGATTGTTTTAAATAAAGTTGCTTCTTTCTTTTTAGCCTTATTATTTTCGTGTTCTACATGACCTTCTACTTTGTCATGTATTTCACTTGTACTCTTATATAGCAAAAAGATCCCTCCTAAAATTAAAATAATACTTTGCCCAGTAACTTGTGTTGTTAGCCAAGAAGTATTAATTGTGAAAAACGGATTTTTCATTCTAATTAAATAAGAAACTCCGAGTAATAATAGAATTCTAAAAACCATTGCTAATAAAAGCCCAATATTAGTAGCCTTTTTACGTTGGTTTTGTGGTAATTTATTAGAAGCTATGGATATAAAAATAATATTATCTATACCTAAAACAATTTCAAGAAAAGTTAATGTTATTAAGGCTACCCATGTATCTGCCTGTAAAAATATCTCCATAATTATTCTTAAATAATCTTAAAACTTAAATAAATATATATATAATTTATTGTTTACTTATAAAAACGGTTCCTTTTTGTCTAAATTTTGAGTATCCAATTTTCGCTGTAAAATGATAGGAAGTATCGGTTACTTTGTTAATTTGAACAAAGATAGGGTCTTTGTCTAAATCGGTTTTTGGATTTTTCATTCGCAAAGTATATGCAAAACTATTTTTCCATTTAATATACAAGGTGTCAATATGTTTTTCTTCACGTTCAGATACTGTACTGTCAGAAGAAATATTTACTTTTTTTGTATATTCTTCAATTTGTAAACTATCTATTCTTTTTATTGTAGTTTTTCCATAACCTTCACCCGCAGGAATTTCAAAAATACCATGTTTAAAGCGCTCTGCATTTCCTTTTGATTGTTTAGTGCAAGAAAGAGTAAATATTGATACTATAAATATTGATAAAAAGACTCTCATTAAATACCGGTATAATTTGATGGTGTTATTTGTTTTAATTCGTTTTTAATTTCTGATGAAATTTCTAACGTATCTATAAAATCAGCAATTGATTTTTGCGTTATTTTGTCGTTGGTACGTGTTAATCCTTTTAATGCTTCGTATGGATTAGGATATGCTTCTCTACGCAAAATAGTTTGAATAGCTTCTGCAACAACTGCCCAGTTATTTTCTAAATCTTGTTCAAATTTTTGCTCGTTTAATAGCAATTTATTTAATCCTTTTAAGGTAGATGCAAAAGCAATTAAGGTATGCCCGAACGGAACACCAACATTACGTAAAACTGTACTATCTGTTAAATCGCGTTGTAGACGAGAAACTGGCAGTTTAGCTGATAAATGCTCAAAAATAGCATTGGCTAATCCTAAATTTCCTTCAGAATTTTCAAAATCAATCGGATTTACTTTATGTGGCATTGCCGAAGATCCAACTTCCCCTTTTTTAATTTTCTGTTTAAAATAATCCATAGAAACATAGGTCCAAACATCACGATCTAAGTCGATTAAAATGGTGTTAATACGTTTCATCGCATCAAATAAACTAGCCATATGATCGTAGTGTTCAATTTGTGTTGTTGGAAAGGAATGATGTAACCCTAAGATTTCTTCCACAAAATGAGTTCCGAAGTTTTTCCAATCTATGTTTGGATAAGCAACTTTATGCGCATTGAAGTTACCCGTTGCGCCACCAAATTTTGCTGCATGTGGTACATTTTGTAAAAACCAAACTTGTTGCTGAACACGTTCTACAAATACAAAAAGTTCTTTTCCTAAGCGAGTAGGAGAGGCTGGTTGACCGTGAGTACGAGCCAGCATAGGTACATTTTCCCATTCTTCTGAAAGTTCAGCCAATTTAGATGTTAAGCCATCTAAACTATCGTAGTATACTTCCTCCATAGCATCTTTTATAGATAAAGGAATGGCTGTGTTATTTATGTCTTGAGAAGTTAATCCGAAGTGGATAAATTCTTTATATTTTTGTAACTCTAGTGCGTCAAATTTTTCTTTTATAAAATATTCAACTGCTTTAACATCGTGGTTGGTAACGCTTTCAATATCTTTAATTTTTTGTGCATTCTCGGCAGAAAAATCTTCATAAATAGCACGTAAATTTTTAAATAATTGCTTGTTAAAGTCTGCTAATTGTGGTAATGGAATTTCGCAAAGAGCGATAAAGTATTCAATTTCTACTTTTACGCGGTATTTAATTAAAGCTTCTTCTGAAAAGTACTTAGCTAAATCTGAAACTTTGTTTCTGTATCTACCATCAATTGGTGAGATGGCGTTTAATTGTGTTAAGCTCATTTTGTGTTGTTGTGTTAAGGAACAAAAATATCAAAAATGTAAGGTTTAGAAGATGTTTTTTAGTAGATATTTTTATCTTCACATTTTAAACAAAAAATTTTGCAAACATCCACACTTTTATATATTATTTTAGCTGTTTTAATAAGTGTTGCTGTGGCGTTTTTTCAGTATTTCTACAAAACGAAAAGCAATTCTAAAATCAACATTTTTTTGTTTGCTTTAAAAGCATTGAGTTTGTTTTTATTGGGTTTGTTGCTCATTAACCCGAAGATAAAAACTATAAAAACAGAAAATAGTAAACCTGTTTTATCTTTTTTAGTAGATAATTCGCTATCCACAAAACATTTTAAAGAAGAAACTTCAGTAAAAAACATTTTACAAAACGTAAAAACACATAAAGAGCTGAATAGTAAATTTGATGTTAATTATTATTCCTTCGGAAAGAATATTACCGTTTTAGATAGTTTATCTTTTAATGAAACTCAAACAGATATTGCTAAGGCGGTACAATCTGCAAACGATTTAAACAAAGATGGAATAGGTGCTAGTGTGCTTATTTCTGATGGTAATCAAACAGTTGGGAACGATTATGAGTTTATCAACATCAAACAACCTGTTTATCCTTTGGTTATTGGCGATACTACACAATTTCAAGACTTAAGAATTTCGCAACTCAATGTAAATAAGTACAGTTACATCAAAAATAAGTTTCCTGTAGAGGTGATGCTGTTTTATGACGGAAAAGAACCCTTACAATCAGTATTTACGATTACGCAAGGAGGTAAGAGTGTATTTTCAGAAAAAGTATCTTTTTCAGCAGAGAAAAAAACGAAAACAATTACAGCGAATTTAACAGCTGCTAAGGAAGGAATACAGTATTTTACTGCTGGAATTCGCGCGATTAAAAGTGAAAAAAACACCAAGAATAATTTTAAAAGTTTTGCTGTAGAAGTAATAGACGAACAAACAAAGGTACTAATAGTGTCTTCTATTTTACATCCTGATTTGGGAGCTTTAAAAAAGTCAATAGAGCGTAATAAACAACGTAAAGTTGACTTAAAATTAGTGCATAATTTCAAAGGAACGTTAGAAGGTTATCAAATGGTTGTTTTTTATCAGCCTAATACTGCGTTCAGAAGATTGTTTGAACAAAGAAAATCGAATTTCGTAATAATTTCTGGAACAAAAACAGATTGGAACTTTATCAATTCTTTACCAAACGGAATTCGCAAAAATGCGATTAATCAAACTGAAAATTATGGAGCAGTTTACAATGCTGGATTTTCAACGTTTTTGCAGAAAGATCTTCAATTTGGGAATCTTCCACCGTTGCAAGATAAGTTTGGGGATGTAACTATTGAAGGTGAACATCAAACCTTATTATATCAAAAATTAGTAAATATAGAAACCAAGCAACCTTTATTAACCACTCTAGAAAAAGGAGGGCAAAAACTAGCAATTTTATTTGGAGAAGGAATTTGGAAATGGAGAGCTGCGAGTTTTTTAGAAGAAAATTCTTTTGAACCTTTTGATGAATTTATAGGGAATTTAGTACAGTACGTAGCTTCCAATAAAAAGCGAAAAAGATTAGAAGTAAATGCAGAACGTATATATCCGGCGAATGCTACCATAAATATTTCGGCATTGTATTTAGATAAAAATTATCAGTTTGATAAACGTGCTTCAATGCAAATAGTAATTACTAACTCTAAAACAAAAGAGAAAAAACAATTTCCTTTTTCATTACTAAATAATTCCTATAAAGTCGATGTAGATGGTTTGTTAGCTGGAAATTACACTTATAAAGTTACTGTAGAAGGACAAAATTTAAGTGTAAGCGGACAATTTAAAGTCACCGATTATCAGGTGGAGGAACAATTTACCAATGCGAATACAGATAAGCTTCAGAAATTAGCTTTGAAAAGTTCAGGGAAATTGTTTTATAAGAATCAAAGTGAAAGTCTTATCAACGAGTTATTAAATGATAAACGCTATTATACCACTCAAAAATCTATAGTAAAAGAAGAAAATTTAATTAATTGGAAATGGCTATTATTTGTTATCGTTGGTTTACTAACCATTGAATGGTTTACAAGAAAATATTTTGGTAAAATTTAAAATTAAATAATTAAAATAATGATTTTAGAACACTTTTTTCAATGTCCGTATTGTTGGGAAGAAATTTCTATGATTTTGGATATGAGTGTTTCTGAAACGTATATAGAAGATTGTGAAGTGTGTTGTAATCCAATACAACTTACCACTAATTTTGAAAATAATGAATTAATAGCTTTTGAAGCGAAAAATATAGAACAATAAATATGAAATTTCACACGAGAAAATGGGTAAAACCTGAAGATTTAAATCCAAACGGAACATTATTTGGAGGAAGACTTTTACAATGGATAGATGAAGAAGTGGCTTTGTATTCAATTATTCAGTTAGAGATTCCTAAAACAGTCACTAAGTTTATGTCTGAAATAGATTTTATTAGTTCTGCTAAACAAGGAGATATTATTGAAATAGGAATTGAGGTTCTTAAGTTTGGTAATTCTTCTATCACACTAAACTGTAAAGTAAGAAACAAACTAACGCATAAAGACATTATTAATATAGATAAAATTGTAATGGTAAGTTTAGATGATAATGGTAATCCAAGACCACATGGAAAAACGAAAGTTGAGTTTGTAAAAGATAGATTGGATAATCAATAATGCATCTTTTTTATATTAAACTAGTCATATAGATAAAAAATACATGGCACACAATCATCATCATTCACATAGCGATGCTACAGGAAACATCAAAGTTGCTTTCTTTTTAAACCTTGCATTTACAATTATTGAGATTATTGGAGGTCTTTTTACCAATAGTTTGGCAATTTTATCAGATGCTTTACACGATTTGGGAGATAGTTTATCGTTGGGACTTTCTTGGTATTTTCAAAAAGTATCAAATAAAGAAGCAAATAAAAAATATTCTTACGGATATAAACGGTTTTCGTTGTTGGGAGCTATTATCAACTCTATTATTTTAGTAATTGGTTCAGTTTTTATTATAAAAGAAGCAATTCCTAGAATTTTAAATCCTGAACAAGCTGATGCAAAAGGGATGATGTGGATTGCTATTTTAGGAATTTTAGTGAATGGGGCGGCTGTGTTAAAATTAAAACAAGGAACTTCAATAAATGAACGTGTAGTATCATTACATTTATTAGAAGATGTTTTAGGCTGGCTAGCTGTTTTAATTGCTAGCGTGATTATGCAATTTTGGGATATACCAATTCTGGATCCTATTTTATCACTTTTAATAGCTTTTTATGTTCTTTTTAATGTCTTTAGAAACATGGAAGAAAGTCTTAAAATTATTTTAATGGCAACTCCTGAAGATGTGTCTATTGAATCAGTGAAAGAAAAATTATTAAGTTTTGAAGAGATTACAGATGTACATGACTGTCATTTATGGACGTTAGATGGGGAGCATAATGTTTTTACAGCTCATATAACACTAAAGGATAAATCAATTTCTCTAAATACAACTGAAAATCTTAAGAAAGAAATTAAAAAAACGTTACATGAGCAATTTCGTTTAGAACATATTACTCTTGAACTTGAGTTTGCAGATGAGGATTGTAAGTATAAGGATTAAATGTAAAATCAATAAACTGTATCTTTGATACATAAAAAAACTAAAAATGGCACAAAATCAACCAACATTAAATTTTCCAACAAAAGGGATTGTATTTATTCCAATCATAATTTTTTTAATTATTCTTTTTGCAAAATCAACAGAAACCATAAAGTCAGGACAAGCAGGAGTTTTGTATAAAACATTTAGTGGAGGTGTTGTAACAGACGAAACATATGGAGAAGGTTTTCATATTGTAGCACCTTGGAATGAAATGCATGTTTATGAAGTTAGACAGCAAGAACTTTTCGAAAAAATGAAAGTGTTATCTTCTAATGGGTTAGAGATTCAAATTGATGCTTCAGCATGGTATCAACCTGTTTATAATGATTTAGGAAAATTACATCAAACACTTGGTGAAAACTACTTACAACGTGTTATTCAGCCAGCTATTCGATCTGCGGCTCGTAGTGTTGTTGGTCGTTATACACCAGAGCAGTTATATTCAAGTAAAAGAGATGCTATTCAAGATGAAATATTTACAGAAACTAAAAAGATTTTAGAAAAGCAATATGTACAACTAAATGAAGTGTTAGTTAGAGATGTAACATTACCATCTACCATTAAAGAGGCAATTGAACGTAAATTAAAACAAGAGCAGGAGTCTTTAGAATATGAATTTAGATTGGTAACTGCACAAAAAGAAGCTGAAAAACAAATTATTGAAGCAAAAGGTAAAGCAGATGCAAATAAAATTTTAAGTGCTTCATTAACAGATAAAATTTTACAAGATAAAGGTATTGAAGCTACTTTAAAATTATCGGAATCTCCAAATAGTAAGGTAGTGTTAATTGGAGCAGGTAAAAGTGGAATGCCAATTATTTTAGGAAATCAATAAGAGAATTTCTTAAAGATGTGTTAAACTAAAAAAATAATGTAACGAATTAAAAACAACCTCGTCAAATAGATAATTACATACGTAACGTTAGTAATTAGTTAGTTTTTAATAGTTGATTGAAAAAAGGCTCGTGAAAATTTCTTCACGAGCCTTTTTATTTTAACGTACAATCAGTTTTTTTGTAGTGCTTTGTTTTTTATTCGAAAGCTTCATTAAATAAATTCCACTTTTAAGATTTTCTAAAGTGTATTTATTATTCAAGAAATCAGGGTTTTTAATATCCACTATTTTTTCACCAAGTATAGAATAAACTTTAATGTTTTTAATTTCAGTATTGTTAGGTGATTGAATAGTAATATTACCTGTGTTAGAAGGGTTTGGGTAAACTTTAAAATCTATATAAACTTGACTTTCTGTACTTAAAGTAACACTATGAAAACCAATACCATCAAAGGTGTTTTCAGGAAAAGTATCCCATTCATTAACATCGTATACAGTATTTGGGCTTGAAATAGTGCTTTTTCTTCTTAAAGTCACGTTTTGTGCAAATTGATTACCACTTCCACCATCAAAATCCCCAACAATATCAACCAAAATACCATTTTTAAACAGTCCAACAGGGTCGTTTCCATTAAAGTTTATTGGAGAACCATAATTTGTAGAGGTATTACTTGCTCTTATTAAATCTGCTTCCGCAACTAATGTAGCATCATCTGCTCCTTCATTAATAATAACAAATACATCATTAGGAACAATAGATGTTACAGAGCCAGTAGAAATATCAAATTCATCTATCCAATTACCTGCTCCGTCTTTTTGTTTTTTTATAGAATATCCAACTAAACTAACTGTACTTCCTGTAAGATTAACAATTTCAATAGCTTTATTGTTTCCTCCATTTGGTTCGGTATACTCAGAAATAAATAACTCGGTAGCCCCACCTACAGCTGAACCATCTGTTGTGGTTATATCTATACTTGCTGTTTGTGCAGATATATTGTTTGCATTATCTTTAGCTAAAATGGAAGCACTATATAGGGTAGACTCATTTAATCCAGTAATATTATAGGTTAAATCAGTTGTAGACACGTTAAAAACGCCATCTAAATAAATATCGTAACTAGTAACAGCTACATTATCTGAAGAAGCATCCCAAGTTAATCTAAATGAAGTATCTGTGATATCACTTGCAACAAGATTAGTAGGTATTGTTGGAGCTTCAGAATCTTGCAAGGTAGTTGCGTTAACAGCGGTGCTTTGTGCTGATTTATTGTTAATAAGGTCTTTAGCTAATACTGTAAAAGCATAAGTTGTGTTCGAAGTTAACCCTGAAATTGTAATATTAGTCGCTGTAGTTTGTGCTTTTAAAATTCCATCAACAAATATATCATAACCTGTAACAGCTACATTATCTGAAGAAGCATCCCAAGAAAAATCAATCGTAGTCATAGTAATATTATTAGCAACCACATTTGTTGGTACAGTTGGGACTTCATTATCACTACTTGTATAAATTCCCCATAAATCTTGAGCAGAATCTCCACCCCAAATTCGAGTTGCTAAATAAGGATTGTCTATAAAAGGGTTTCTATTTCCTTGTGCATAGGTATTTGTAGTATTTTCATGATATTCATTTCTAATTTTTTCAAATTCGGAAACAGGATCTTCTACATTCCATTGTAAAAATAAGTCTATCATATCATCTGGAGTGAATTGATTATCACCAACACCAACATTAGTTGGTAAACATTGATTTCCATAGCGCAAATACATATACATAATAATTCTTGCAACATCCCCTTTCCATTCATCTCCTGGATACCAACCTCTTGTATTTGGTCCATCAGGACCACTATAAGTTACAGAAGAGCGATCAGAATTACCTGTTCCGGAAGCAAATTTATAATTATTTCTAGTAGAGTTTCTAGTTTTGTCTGCTGGTCTTAGATTATGGGCATCCGTACCAGGACCAGGGTTATCAGTTGTAAAACTAGGATTTGCTAAGGATTTAGAAAATACATGCTCTCTATTCCATACAAAAGTAGCTCCATTACCACTATCTTGTAGCGTCTTATCACGTCCTCTATCGTTACTAATATCAGTATCAGAACCATTTTCCCAACCATAAATTAATACGACTTCAGAATTATTTTCAGAATTTATATCTGTTATTTTACTAGCCTCCCAAACACCAGGAGTATATGTTAACATATTTATATGTGTTGCTGTTATTTTAACAGCCAAAGCATTTTTTAGATCAGTACCAGTAAGAGCTAAATTAACATCATCATAATAATCCTGTTGTGCATTTGCTACAAATGCAATTAAAAAGAATAGCTTTAAAAGTAGTTTTTTCATCATAATTATTTACGTTGTATTATTAAATCCATCAAAACCAGCTTGGTGAAAAAGATTTTTTATTTTTTGCAAAAGTAAAATCTTTTCCGATATCTTAAGTTAAGAAAAAGTCAATTTGTTACTGATTTCAAGAATAGAATACAAAATAGTTTATAGGTATTTTTGTTTTATTTTCTATCAGAGTTTATACTAATAAAACTAGGTAAAAGGACAAGAGAAACATAATTGAAGGCTGATGATTAAAAAAGGCCAGTAAAAAAAGTCACCAGCCTCTTTGTTTTATTGAATTACTAGTTTTTTAGTAGTACTTTGCTTTTTGTTTGAAAGTTTTATTAAATAAATTCCACTTTTAAGATTTTCTAAAGTGTATTTATTATTTATGAAATTCGGATATTTAACATCAATAACTTTCTTGCCTAAGATGGAATAAATCTTAATGTTTTCTACTTCAATATTTGATAAAGTCTGTAAAGTGATTTTTCCATTTAAACTAGGGTTTGGATATATTTTAATACTATTCAATCTAGAAAGCTCTTCAATTCCTGCAGTTGCATTATAACATTCCCATTGTAAGTCATCAAAAATCACTCGATCAGTAGTACTCGTTTTATTTGTTATTGTGATAGTTACATTTCCAGAAATATTTATATCATTAATGATTGTAGTTTTTTCTACATCAGAATATGTTATTTCACCTACTTTAGAATCGTTCACATTTAAATCGAAAGTACCACTACCTCCAGTAAATACACGTTTTGTTTTTACTGAAAAACTACTAATCCCTTCTTCAATTGTTTGTACTGTCGATAATTCCCCGTTTCTAATAGTGATGGCATTATTACCAGAAGTAAGAGTTTGGTCTGTTCTAGCATCACTAGCAGTCCATTCAAAACCATTATCACCTGTCCAATTTCTGCTACTGTATGAAGAAGAAGCTGTACCAATATTTGTAAAAGATTCAAATACACAGGCATCTATACTAGTGTCTTCTAATGTAGTGGCTTCTGTAGAAGAACTTTGAGCTGAAGTATTACCCGCTGCATCTTTAGCTCTAACCGTAAAACTATAATTAGTAGAAGCTTCTAATCCATTAATAACTATAGATGTACCACCTGTAGTGATATTACTAATACCATCTACAAAAACTTCATATGCTATAACTCCAACATTATCGCTAGAAGGATTCCAAGAAACAGTAATAGAATTACTTGTGATATCACTAGTTGATAAGGCTGTAGGAATAGTAGGTGTTTCAGTATCATCAGGAGTAGAAGAGTCCCAGCGGTTTTCTGCTATGTCACCACCCCAAATTTGAGTAGCTAAGTTAGGATTATCTATAAAAGGGTTTCTATTTCCTTGAGCGTAGGTATTAGAAGTATTTTCATGAAATGTGTTACGATTATCTTCAATTTGAGAAACAGGATCTTCTGCATTCCATTTTAAAAACAAATCAATCATATCATCAGGTGTTCCTGAAGAATCTCCAACACCAACGCCAGTGGGTAAACATTGATTTCCGTATCTTAAATACATATACATCATCATTCGAGCGACATCACCTTTCCATTCATCACCAGGATACCAGCCACCAGTTACATCACCTGAATTACCAGAACCTGTAGCGAATTTTTTACTTGAACGTTGGTTGTTGTATTGAACATCGGAGGCTCTTAAATGATGCGCGTCAGCTCCAGGTCCTGAAGTTCCAAGATTTGGATTTCCCAAACTTTTAGCATAAGTATGTTCACGATTCCACTGACCATTATTTCCTCCATTATCATTTATTCCTCTACTTCTAGAGGTGATACCTGAGGCGCTATAACCATAAATAAGCAAAACTTCATTATTATTATTAGGATCAACATCTGTTGCTTTACAGGCCTCCCAAATACCTGGTGTATAACTTAATAAGTTGGTGTGAGTGTTAATTATTTTTGTGGCTAATTCATTTTTTAAATCAAGTCCAGTAAGTGTTAAATTAACATCATCATAATAATCTTGTTGAGCATTGATTACTACTGAAAGCAGCAAAGTGCATAATAAAAGTAATTTTTTCATCATATAATAAATTATTTACGTTCTAATAAGGCCATATAAAACCCATCATAACCAGATTGGTGAGATAAAATTTTTTCATCTTTTACAAATTTAAAATCTTTTCCACCATCTGAAGCTAAGAAAAACTCAACTTGTTGCTGATTTTCAGAAGGTAATACAGAGCAAGTTGCATATACTAATTTACCCCCTGGTTTTACCATTTTAGAATAGTTTTGTAAAACTTCTTGTTGTACATCTCTTATATTATCTAAAAATTCAGGTTGTAGCTTCCATTTACTGTCTGGGTTTCTACGGATAACCCCTAAACCAGAACACGGAGCATCGATTAAAACTCTATCGGCTTTATCATGTAGTTTTTTAATTACTTTGGTAGAGTCAATAACTCGAGTATCTACATTATGTACTCCATCTCTTCGAGCACGGACTTTAAGCTTCTTTAATTTACTTTCGTAAATATCCATAGCTACAATTTGCCCTTTATTTTCCATTAAAGCAGCTAAGTGTAGCGTTTTTCCTCCAGCACCAGCGCAAGTATCAATAACTTTCATTCCTGGTTCAACATCTAAGTAGGCGGCCACCAATTGAGAAGAAGCATCTTGTACCTCAAAAAGTCCTTTTTTAAAAGCTTCTGTTTTAAAAACATTAGCACGCTCTACTAATTTTAAAGCATCAGCGTATCCTTTAATAGGCTCTGTTTCTATTCCTTCAGAAGCTAATTGTTTTTGTAAGTTTTCTTTAGTTGTATTTAAGGTATTGGTACGTAAAATAACTTCAGCTTGTTTGTTTAAAGCAGCTATTTCTTTTGTCCAAATTTCTTCACCTAATTCTTTAACACCTAATTCGTCAATCCAATCGGGAATTGATTCTCTAAATTTTCTAATTTTAGAAAGTTCATCAAATTTCCCTTTAATTCTTCGAGTAGGAGTAGGCTCAATTTGATTCCAATCGGGTAATTGTATTCCTCTTAACACACACCAAACTGAAAATAAACGCCATAAATCTGGACGTGCATATGGAACTTTTACATTGGCAATTTCTGCATATAAACGTTGCCATCGAACAATATCGTAAATAGTTTCAGCAACAAATTTACGATCTCTGGCTCCCCAACGTTTATCTCTACGCAAAGCAGTTTCAACAGCTTTATCTGCATACACTCCTTCATTAAATATATCTCGTAAGCTATCTATTACAGCATACGTTAAATTTCTATGTAATCTCATTGATTGAATTTAAGGGTACAAAGATAGCACGATTAATTGGCTTTTTGTATTTTCGTTTTCAATGAATTTAAACCAACCTGTAACCTATATCAAAGGAGTAAGTGTTGCCCGTGCAGAATTGTTGTATTCTGAACTCGGAATAAAAACCTGCAACGATTTATTACACTTATTTCCGTTTCGATATATTGATAAAACACAGTTTTATACGATTAATCAATTACAGCAAAACACTTCGGAAGTTCAAATTGCGGGTAAAATAACAAATGTAAAAACAGTTAAGCAAAAAAGAGGAAGTAGGTTAGTAGCTACTTTTACTGATGCTACAGGTTCTATGGAACTAGTTTGGTTTAAAGGGGTAAAGTGGATTAAAGATAGTTTAAAACTGAATGTTCCGTATGTTATTTACGGAAAGCTTAATTGGTATAGCGGAAAAGCAAATATGCCACACCCAGAGCTAGAATTGGTTTCCGAATATAAAAAGAAGTTGCAAACCGCAATGCAACCTGTGTATCCATCTACAGAAAAATTAAGTAATAAAGGTATTTCTCAAAAAATCATGCGATCGATGTTGCAAAATTTATTGCAACAAGCCTATGGAAACATAGAAGAAACTTTTTCTGTTAATTTCATGCAAGAAAACCAGTTGTTAGGAAAAAGAGAATCTTTACTGAATATCCATTTTCCGAAGAACCAGGAATTATTAGCTAAAGCAGAATATCGGTTAAAATTTGAGGAATTATTTTTTATTCAATTGCAATTGTTGATGAAAAAACTCATCAATAAAGCTAAAATAAAAGGATATGTTTTCGAACAGGTAGGTGAGAATTTTAATAATTTTTATAACAACCATTTACCCTTCGATCTAACCAATGCACAAAAACGTGTACTAAAAGAGATTAGAAAAGACGTTAGTACTGGAGCACATATGAACCGATTGTTACAAGGTGATGTAGGTTCTGGTAAAACGATTGTGGCTTTGTTAACCATGTTATTGGCAATTGATAATGGATTTCAAGCGACAATTATGGCACCAACGGAAATTTTAGCGACACAACACTATAACGGAATTGCCGAATTACTTGAAGGAACAGATATTAAAGTTGAATTATTAACCGGTTCCTCTAAAACTAAAAAGCGACGAGAAATACACAAAGGTTTAGAAGATGGTAGCTTGCATATTTTGGTTGGTACACATGCTATTTTAGAAGATAAAGTTCAGTTTAAAAATTTGGGAATAGCTATTATTGATGAGCAGCATCGTTTTGGTGTAGCACAACGTAGTAAAATGTGGCATAAAAATGAGTTGCCACCTCATGTTTTGGTGATGACTGCAACGCCAATTCCACGTACGTTAGCGATGTCGGTTTATGGAGATTTGGATATTTCTGTAATAGATGAATTACCTCCAGGAAGAAAAGATATAAAAACGGTACATCGTTATGACAGTAACCGCTTAGCAGTTTTTAAGTTTTTAAAGGATGAAATTAATAAAGGACGACAAGTATATGTAGTATATCCATTAATTCAGGAATCTGAAGCTATGGATTATAAAGATTTGATGGATGGTTACGAGAGTATTTCCCGTGAGTTCCCATCGCCTAAATACCAAATCAGTATTGTACATGGTAAAATGAAACCAGCCGATAAAGATTACGAAATGGATCGTTTTGTAAAAGGTGAAACCCAAATTATGGTTGCCACCACTGTTATTGAAGTGGGTGTAAATGTACCAAATGCATCGGTAATGGTTATTGAAAGTGCAGAACGTTTCGGATTAAGTCAGTTACATCAGTTACGAGGTCGAGTAGGTCGTGGTGCAGAACAGAGTTACTGTATTCTATTATCGAGTTACCAATTATCTTCGGACGGAAAAACTCGTCTAAAAACAATGGTAGATACGGTAGACGGATTTAAAATTGCAGAAGTAGATTTAAAACTACGTGGACCAGGAAATATCATGGGAACGCAACAAAGTGGCGTTTTAAATTTAAAAATTGCCGATGTAGTTAAAGACAGCCCTATTTTATATAAAGCGCGTCAAACTGCTATTCAATTGTTAGAGGATGATCCAACCATGATAAAACCTGAAAATAGTTCAATTTTAAAGCGTTATACCAAATTACAAAAAACAAGTGGTATTTGGAGTAGTATTAGTTAGCTTTTACTAAAGTTATATTTTATTGTTAAAGGGTAGAAAGTATGAAAATCAGAAAGGTATTACCAAACGAAATAAACCAATTGCAAAAAATTGGTATGCAAACATTTTCTGAAGCTTTTTCTTCAGAAAATAGTGAGGAAAATATGAAAGAGTATTTGGAGAAAAGTTTTTCTACTGAAAAACTAAAAACCGAATTGATTGATGAAAATTCTGAATTTTATTTTGCTACTGCAGAAAATAACGTTGTTGGATATTTAAAAATTAATTTTGGACAATCGCAAACAGAGATTAAAGGAGAAAATGCACTTGAAATTGAGCGAATATATGTGCTAAAGGAGTTTCAAGGAAAAAAAATAGGACAATTACTTTTTGAAAAAGCAATGGAAATTTCAAGGCAAAAAAATGTTGATTATGTTTGGTTGGGCGTTTGGGAAGAAAATTTGAGAGCAATTCAATTTTATCATAAAAATGGTTTTGTAGAATTCGATAAACACATCTTTAAATTAGGTGATGATGAACAAACAGATTTGATGATGAAACTAGTAGTTAATTAGAAAGATAGTAACAGTTTGTCAACTCAACACTAATTTAGTCCATTCATCAGGATTCTCCAACATCGGGAAATGTCCCGTATTCTCTAACCATTTTAATTCATTATTCGGAATTTCTTTATGAAGTTGTTCCGCAATTGCTTTTACTGCAATAGGATCGTGTGTTGTCCAAACAATTTTAGTTGGTATTTGAGTGTTTTTTAAAGCACCAATCCATCTATGCCAAAAAAAGTAACGCTCGTTTATGTAATTACTTAGTAAATGAATTACTTTTTTTCCATCATTGTAGTTTATTTGTGCCCATATTTCATCTAGTTCTTGTTGAGAGATTTTACTTGAATCAAAATAAATCTTACGAATATTTCTATCAAAAATGAATTGATTTGTCAGTTTTCCAACCCATTTTCCAACCGTTTTACTTTTTAATAACTTCTGAATAAATCTCAGTTTTGCCAACTCAATATGCATACTTCCATTACATAAAATTAACTCTTCAATGTTAATGTTTAGTTGATTTCTGTTGTATCTATTAACAATTTCGGTGGCTACGCTAGTTCCGTAATCGTGAGCTAATAAAGTAACATTTTTAAGTTGTAACTGTTGCCATAATTGCAAAGCAATATCAGCTTGTTCTATAAGAGAATACGAATAATTAAAAGGTTTGTCAGAAAAACCAAAACCGACATGGTCATGGATAATCACTCTGTAATGTTTAGCCAGTTCTGGTAAAACTTTATAATAATCATACGAAGAAGTAGGGTATCCGTGAAGAATAACTAAGGTTTTGTCAGAAATTCCTTCGTCAATAACAAAGATTTTTCTATTGAAAATATCTATAAGTTTTCCTTTCGATTTCCACTGATTAGCTGTCATAATTCCTATCAATTTCTGTTTACAATGTAGTGAAATTTATGTAGTTTTGGTTTCGCTTAAAATTAAGTTACTATTCACTTCATCGACGTCATATTACCTATTCCTTTACAAAAAACGTTTACCTATTCGGTAACCGAACAGGAAGCGAATTTTTTACAAAAAGGAATGCGAGTAGCGGTTGAGTTTGGTAGATCGAAGATTTATACAGCTTTGGTTTTCAATATTCATCAAACAGCACCCGAGTTGTATGAAGCAAAAGATATTCATCAAATTTTAGATGAAAAACCCATTGTAAACGAACAACAACTTAAACATTGGCAATGGATTGCTAATTATTATATGTGTTCATTGGGTGATGTGTATAGAGCCTCATTACCGTCTGCTTTTTTGTTAGAAAGTGAAACGGTTATTTATAAAAATGAAGCTTTTCAAGATGAAAGTGTATTGACGGATAATGAGTTCTTAATTTTTGAAGCGTTACATCATCAATCGCAGTTAACGGTACATCAGGTTTCGGATATTTTAGGTAAGAAAAAAGTATTGCCTATCATCAATGAGTTGATTCATAAATCGGCTATTTATATTAAAGAAGAAATCTATGAAACGTACAAACCTAAGTTGGTAAAATATGTGCGTTTGCATCCGCAGTATGAAAGTGATGAGTCGTTACAGGTTTTATTGGATGAACTCTCAAGAGCAAAAAAGCAAAAAGATGCTGTTTTAACCTTTTTTCAGTTAAAATCGACCAAAAAACCAATAAAAGCAGAAGATTTAGCTTCAAAAGCAGGAGTTTCCGCTCAAATTCTGAAGGCTTTGGTAGACAAAGATATCTTCGAGTTTTATCATATTCAAATCGATAGAATTCAATATAAAGGAGATACAAACGATTTAAAAAAGCTAAATGAATATCAGGAAAAAGCGTTAGCTGAAATCAAAGAAAGTTTCACTGAAAAAGATATTACACTGTTACACGGAGTAACGAGTTCGGGTAAAACAGAAGTATATAATACCCTTATTCAAGAAACGATTGATAGTGGAAAGCAAGTTTTGTTTTTATTGGCCGAGATTGCTTTGACCACACAAATTATCACGCGTTTACAAATTTATTTTGGAAATCAAATTTCTGTTTTTCATTCAAAATATTCCATGAATGAACGTGTAGAAGTTTGGAAAAATGTATTGGATAATAAACCCAAGGCACAAATTATTTTAGGAGCTCGCTCGTCTATCTTTTTACCATTTTCCAATCTTGGGTTAATTGTGGTGGATGAAGAGCATGAATCTTCGTATAAACAGTATGAACCGTCTCCACGTTATAATGCGCGTGATGCAGCGGTAGTGTTGGGTAAAATTCACAACGCCAAAGTATTGTTGGGTTCTGCAACTCCATCCATAGAAAGTAAATTTAATGCTGATCAAGATAAATACGGATTGGTGGAACTGAATCGTCGTCATGGGAATATTCAATTACCTAAAATTGAATTGATCGATGTGAAAGAGAAGCATCGAAAAAAGGAAATGACAGGGCATTTTTCGGATAGAATGTTGAAGCTCATTAATGAAGCATTAGAAGAGAAAGAACAGGTAATTTTGTTTCAAAACCGTCGTGGATTTTCACCTATTGTAGAATGTACTACTTGCGGGACGTCGCCTCAATGTCCGAATTGCGATGTAAGTTTAACGTATCATAAATACCGAGGAGAATTAAAATGCCATTATTGTCATTATCAACGTGCAATGCCAAATAGTTGTGGAGCTTGTGGTAGTGCTACGTTAGATACAAAAGGATTCGGAACCGAACAAATTGAATTAGAATTGAAAGAATTATTTCCGAATCATAACATTGGGCGTATGGATTTAGATACGACACGAGGTAAATTCGGATATCAAAAAATTATAGGTGCGTTTGAAGCTCAAGAAATTGATATTTTGGTAGGTACGCAAATGTTATCCAAAGGATTGGATTTTGAAAATGTATCGTTGGTAGGTATTTTAAATGCCGATTCTATGCTCAATTTCCCAGATTTTAGAGCACATGAACGTGCTTTTCAGCTCATGGTACAAGTATCGGGTAGGGCAGGACGCTCAAAAAAACAAGGACATGTAGCGATACAAACGTATAATCCGTATCATCAAATTTTACAACAGGTTTCCACGAATAATTATGCAGAAATGTATAAGGAACAGTTGCAAGATCGTTGGCAATATCATTATCCTCCGTATTATAGATTGATAAAAATTACCCTAAAGCACAAGGATTATACTAGGGTTGACAACGGAATTAATTGGTTAGCCAAAGCTTTGCAAAATGTGTTTGGAGAAAATGTGTTAGGTCCGTCAGCACCTGCAGTAGCGAGAATTAGAAATCAGTATATTAAGAATTTGGTGATTAAAATTCCGCCAAAACAATCGTTAGGAAAAACTAAAGAGCAACTACAAAAAATTAAAACTACGTTTGAAGCCGTAAAAGATTTTAGACCAATTCGTTTTATTCTAGATGTAGATGCTTATTAAACTAAGAAACAACTTAGAGCTTATTTAATTTCTTTTAATTCTCTTAACAAATTCATCAAATTTATTTTTAATAATTCCTTTAAAATTGTTTTCAGTTATTTTAGGTTTTTCAGAGAGTTTTCGTTTTTGATAATCACTTTCTCCTTTTATTAATGAAGTAGAAAAAGCTTCCGTTGACAATATTAAATTGCCACCAATTTGTTTAGTTTTATTTAATACTGTTTGGTATCCGTACTTATTGTTTTTTTCTTCTTCACTAGTTTCACAACTCACCACAAAGTGAATGTTTTTTGAGGCTTTTATACATTTTTTTAGCACATTTCTTAAAGGAGAAATGATAAGTCCGCCCCAAATGGGACCAAAAATTATGATTTCATCATATTGTTTGATATCTTCAATTTGTATGTTAGTATGTATATTAATTTTAAAAACAGACAGTATAAATAAGGGTATGATACTATTTATTTTTGGAGTGATTTCTTTTAAATCACAACCTAATTCTTTTGACATTTTTTTTGCCAAAAATTCACTATTACCTGTTTTGGAATAATACAGAATTAAATATTTTTTCATGATTGTTTTTGTCTGATTAAAATTATTATTAATTGAGTAATTGATAAATGATAATAATCAAGTTTTTAAATAAATATGACTCTTTGGCTCGGATAAGAATAACTCTATTTTAATATCTTAATAGGTTTTTTTTCTTGATCAATAGCAACAAAAGTAAATTCTCCGCTAACCGCTTTTTCTCGATGATCTGAGTACATTTGTTCTACAAAAATATCTACACGCACTTTTAAGCTAGTGTTCCCTAAGTAAGTTACTTTACCTATTAATTCTACTAAAGTTCCAGCAGGAATTGGTTTTTTAAAATCAATTCGATCACTACTAACGGTAACCATACGTTGTCGGCTAAATCTGGTAGCGGTAATAAAAGCTACTTCATCCATAAGTTGCATTGCGGTGCCTCCGAATAAAGTGTCATAATGGTTAGTTGTATTTGGAAATACAGCTTTAAAAATTTGTGTTTTAGATTGTTCAATACGTTCTTCGACGGTCATTAATTTTAACTTTTTTAATTAGATTATTGATATAAGCCTATTATAATATTTCAATTTTGCCGAAATAAAAAAGTTAAGAGAGAAGTACATTTTAAATAATAACTAGACATAGGTGTCCTATGTTAGTTTAATAAAAGAAGTTATTTCTAACTTAAAGCTTTAGATCGCGAAAGCAAAGTTATTTTGGAATAGGCAGGTCTCCTGACTTAAAACAATTTTATCGTCCTTCCCATTAATAAACAGTGGAACACTAGGATAAAATTTAAAGTTAATTACAGTTGCGCGACAGCTCTGGATTTACACCAGATTCCCTATTAATACACAGTTAAGCATAACCTTTTCCTTTAGATGAAAATAAATAAAGAACTTTATTTTGTAATATTAGCTATTTTCTAATTAAGAATCTAATTCTTCGAATACTATTATTATAATGAGTTGTTTTTTAGTCTGTTTATCTAATTTTTGGTCGGCTCTATTATAAATTGTACCTTTGCTTGATATGATATACTCTATACACGAGAGAAAAAACCAACGAATTTTCACTTTTAATTTTTTAGTTTTCCGTAATCAATCGGAAAAATTCATTCCTCCTGGATTATAATTTTTTTTTAGGCTCTAAATAGCCTGTAAAACTTCATTTTTTTTAAAAGATGCTTGTACTTACTATCGATAAGTATAAAACATCATATTTATTAATTTTATGAATATCAGTAAATTGATATTCATATGTTTTATTTATTATAATCATTATGAGACTATTATATATTAAAAGAAACACTAAAACAGAGAACAGATTTTCTCCTAAAATGGGTAGATTAATTACGAAAGTAACTTACATAAGAAAATATTTCTTAGGATTGCCCGTAAAAACATTACATAAATACAGAGAAACCTATTATGGAGAAGTAAAGAATTGTGACGATTGTCATTTATACATTTAACAGATAACACATAACTATGAAATTAAAAACCTATGATGCTTTTAACCGCATTACTCCCCTAGAAATTGAAAGAGTAGCGTCTTTTTTATTTAAACACTTAGAAGAATATGGAGATAGCAAAAGTGCTATTACTAAAGCGATAAATTATGCAGCTAAAGAAAGAACAGGTTTAGGAGGATACGTTTTTACTTTAGAAGAAAATGATGAAATAATTGCTGCGGTGGTTATTAACAAAACAGGAATGGATGAATATATACCAGAAAACATATTGGTTTATATCGCAACCCATAAAGACTATAGAGGTAAAGGACTGGGTAAAAAAATAATGCAGTATACAATTGATAATTGTAAAGGAGACATTGCATTGCACGTAGAAAAAGATAATCCTGCTAAATTTTTATATGAAAAACTAGGGTTTACAAACCCGTATTTAGAAATGCGATTAAAACGATAGATAATTATGAAACAATTTCAAATTACAAAATAATTAACCCCCAAAAAGAACAAAGTTCTTTTAACTAACCAGAAGTAATTTATGAATATTCATATTGTAGATTTAATCATTTTTATTATTTATTTAGTTTTTATGTTGGGAGTAGGTTTTTACTTTCTAAATAAAAATAAATCGAAAGAAGATTATTACGTAGGAGGCAGAAACATGTCTGCGGGACACATTGGCTTATCAGTAGTAGCAACAGATGTAGGTGGAGGGTTTTCCATTGGTTTAGGAGGACTCGGGTTTTTAATGGGACTCTCAGGAAGTTGGATGTTGTTTACAGGATTGTTGGGCGCTTGGTTAAGTGCTGTTTTTTTAATTCCCAAAATATATCCGATAGCTAAAAAACATAAATTTTTAACTTTTCCACAATCGTTAGCTCATTATTACAATGCGAAAGTAGCTTTAATGGCAGGAGTTATTTCTTTAATTGGTTACATAGGCTTTACAAGTTCACAGATATTAGCAGGAGCAAAATTAGCCTCTGCTACATTTCCTTCAATTTCAATTACAAATGCCGCTTTAATTATGGGAGTTATAGCAGTAATATATACTGTAATTGGAGGGATAAAAGCAGTTATTTATACTGATACCATACAATGGATTATATTGATGGTAGGGTTAGTAGGAATTGGAATTCCTATTGGTTATATTGAAATTGGAGGGTTGAGTGCTATTAAAGAAACGTTACCCACTAACTTTTTATCCTTAACGAATGTGAAATTTATAGATCTCTTTAACTGGATGATTACTATTGTTCCTATTTGGTTTGTGGGTATGACATTATACCAACGAATTTATGCCTGCAAAGATGAAAAAACAGCAAAAAAAGCATGGAAAATAGCAGGATTGTTTGAATACCCTATAATGGCTTTTATGGGAGTTGCTTTAGGATTGTTTTCGAGGGTAGCTTTTGAACAAGGAATGTTTTCATCGATAGGATATGCTCCAACTACCAATTTAGATGCTGAATTAGGGTTACCTTTATTATTAAGAACTATTTTACCAGTTGGATTGATGGGATTAATGATGTCTGCTTATTTTTCTGCAATTATGTCTACTGCAGATAGTTGCTTAATGGCTGCTTCAGGTAATTTAACAACGGATATTTTTGGCTATTTTAAAAAGAAAATTAGCATTAAAAGCTCTCAAATTATAACGTTATTAATAGGCGGGTTTGCTATTGTTTTAGCAACAATGATGACAAATGTATTGCAGTTAATGTTATATTCGTATGCTTTTATGGTTTCTGGGTTATTAGTCCCCGTTTTAGCTAGTTTATTATTAAAAAAACCATCTTCTAAAGCAGCTTTTTACTCAATGATTATAGGTGGAGCAACCACATTAATATTAATTATAACAGAGTTAAAGCTACCTTTTGGGTTAGACGCTAATTTTTTTGGAATAACATCATCTATTTTAGTATTTACTTCATTACAATTATTAAGTGAAAAAAAAGCACAATGGAAGACGAAAAATTAAATGTTTTATTGGCTCAAATAAGAAAAGAACTACATGAGTATCCTGAGCTATCAGGTAAAGAATATAATACTCAAAAACGCATTTATGACTTTTTAAATAAACACACAAAAAGTAAGGTGTCTAAAATAGCAGGAACAGGTTTAATAGCTGTTTTTGAGGGTGATGAAAAATATAAGACGATTATGCTTAGGGCAGATATTGACGCATTGCCTATTCAAGAAGTTAATTCATTTTTACACAAGTCTAAAGTAGAAGGGGTTTCACATAAGTGTGGTCATGATGGTCATACCACTATTATGCTAGGTGTTGCTAAAAAAATAGCAGATAAACCTGTAAAAAGAGGAACGATAATACTGCTTTTTCAACCTTCGGAAGAAAATGGTATGGGAGCAAAAGCAGTATTACAAGATGATTTTTTTAAAAAAATAAGTATAGATTATGTGTTTTCTTTACACAATTTACCAGGTTTTATTAAGCATGAAATAGTAATAAAAAAACAGGAATTTACAAGTAATGTAAAAAGTATTATCGTAAAGTTAAAAGGAAGAACAGCACATGCTGCAGAACCAGAAAAAGGTTTTAATCCCGCTATGGCAATAGGAGAGCTTATTAATTTTAGTAATGAAAACACTTATAATAACCCTGAATCAGAGAAGTTTTTTTTAATAACTCTAGTGCATATTCTTTTAGGAGAAAAGGCATATGGGATATCGGCTGGATATGGTGAAGTACATTTAACCATTCGAAGTTGGTCTACAGATTTAATGAAAAAGAAAAGTGGTGAACTAATTAAATTTATTAATCAATTAATTAAAAAATACTCTTTAGAAATTGAAATAGTTTGGTTAGAAGAGTTTTATGCAAATGTAAACAATGACAAAGCTGTAGATATTATTGAAAACGCAGCAAAACAAAATACCCTTACCATAAACAAAGTTAATACACCTTTT
Organism: Tenacibaculum adriaticum; assembly: GCF_008124875.1. Lineage (GTDB taxonomy): Bacteria > Bacteroidota > Bacteroidia > Flavobacteriales > Flavobacteriaceae > Polaribacter > Polaribacter adriaticus. Next base: position 465,565 of record NZ_VNIA01000002.1, on the reverse strand, counting down.
AAATGGGGAGAGGATTTTGGATTGTTTACACAAAAGTTTAAAGGAGCGATGTTTGGTTTAGGAGCAGGAATAGAAACACCTGCATTACACAATCCAGATTATGATTTTCCTGATGAAATAACAATAACAGGAGTAAATATGTTTTATTCAATTCTTACTAAAATTTAAAAAAATGAAGCATACCTCATATATAGAAATTTCAGAATCTGCGATTAAAAATAATATTACTTTCATTAAAGAGTTATTAGGAGAAGATGTAGTGTTTTCATCTGTAGTGAAAGGAAATGCTTATGGTCACGGAATTGAACAGTATAGTAAAATGGCTTATAAGTATGGAGTAACACATTTTAGTGTTTCTGATGCACATGAGGCATACAAATTAAAAACTACATTACCATACGAGAATGTTTCTATTGTAATAATGGGAATGATTGAAAACAATCAACTAGAATGGGCCATTCAAAATAATATTGAATTTTATGTTTTCGAAAAGGATCGATTGCAATTTGCAGTAGAAACAGCAAAAAAAATAGGTATAAAAGCCCAAATACATATAGAGATTGAAACAGGAATGAACCGAACAGGTTTTGAAACTAAAAATATTAGAACAATTTTAGAGTATGTAAATAAAAACAAAATGCATCTTAATGTAAAAGGTGTTTGTTCGCATTTAGCAGGAGCAGAAAGTATCGCTAATTATAAAAGAGTAACCGATCAAACAATAAAATTTAAAAGAATAATTAATAAAGTAAATTCATATGATTTTTTAAACCCTATGTTTCATTTAGCAAGTTCTTCAGGAACTATTCGATATCCTAAAACTAGATTAAATCTTGTTCGAATAGGGATTTTACAGTTTGGATTTTTTCCAACAAAAGAAATCCTAGTTCATTATTTAACTAAAAACAAGCAAGTAGAAAATCCATTACAAAGAGTTATTTCATGGAAAACTAAAGTGATGGACGTTAAAACTGTAAAATCAGGTCAATTTATAGGTTATGGAACCTCTTATTTTACAAACCGAGAAACTAAAATAGCATTAATACCTATAGGGTATTCATCTGGATATAATAGAGCATTGAGTAATACAGGTAAGGTTTTAATTAAAGGAAAACGTTTAGATGTTATTGGAACTGTTAATATGAATATGATGGCTGTGGATATAACATTTGCAGATGCTATAGAAAAGGGAGATGAAGTTGTTCTTATTGGATCTCAAGGAGACCAAGAAATTACGGTTTCATCGTTTAATGATTATATTCAGGTTATCAACTATGAATTACTAACAAAATTACCAGAAAATTTACCAAGAGTAATAACAACTTAATTATGGCAGAATTAATTATTCATTCAGAAAGAATAAAAAATAACATACAATACTTAAGTAATTTCTTAGAATCTCATAACATAGAATGGAGCTTAGTAACTAAAGTTTTTTCAGGAGATAAAACATTTTTAAAAAAAATATTAACGAAAGATGTAATTAAAAAGATTAATTCAGTGGGAGATTCAAGACTTACCAGTCTTAAAAATTTAAAAGAACTGAATCCAGAAATGAGAACCATCTATATAAAACCACCTGCGCAAACCTATGCAGATGAAGTGGTAAAATATGCAGATATCTCTTTAAACACCTCTCTTTCAACAATTGTAGCCTTAAATGAGGCTGCTATTAGAAGTAATAAAATACATCAAATTATTATTATGATAGAGCTTGGAGAGTTAAGAGAAGGAGTGCAGCGAGATGATATTTTAGAGTTTTACGAAAGTGTTTTTAATTTATCGAACATCGAGGTAATAGGTATTGGATCTAACTTAGGGTGTATGTATGGTGTAGAGCCTACTTATGACAAACTATTACAGTTGTCGTTGTATAAAGAATTAATTTCTGTGAAGTTTAATAAGGAATTAAAATACATTTCAGGTGGTACTTCAATAACCTTACCTTTAATAGAAAATAAGGTAGTACCAGAAGACATCAATCATTTTAGAATAGGAGAGGCTGCTTTTTTTGGAATGAGTCCTTTAAACAATGAACCTTTTAAAGAATTGTATACGGAAACCTTTGAGTTTTATGCTAATATTATAGAGTTAAAAGAAAAAAGTATCGTTCCTGACGGAATAATAAGTGATGCAAGTATTGGTCATACAACAAATTATGATGAAAAAGACATACAAGATACTTCGTACAAAGCCATATTAGATTTTGGATTGTTAGATGTAGATAAAGATGATATCGAAACCGAAGATAAAGAGATTTCTTTTGTAGGAATAACTTCAGATATGTTGGTGATAGATATTGGAGAAAATAAAACAGCATCTGGAGCTGTAAAATACAAAGTAGGCGATAAAATAAAGTTTACACCTAATTATATGGGAGTAGCAAGATTACTAAACTCTAAGTTTATAGATAAGGTGTATAAATAATTAAAAATACACAGAGTTAATTAACATACCATTTTTTTTAGTAGTTATTACACTCTATTAACTTGGCAATTATAGCAACCGGGATTAGCGTTATGAATTTGAATATAACTTGCTTCTTCATTGCTAAAAATGATTTCAATTTCTTTTCGTATATTTTCTCCTTCTGCGGTTGTGGCATAGATCATCATTCCGTTTTCGTTATAACCTCTTAAAGATTGAGATCTTTTAAATAACATTTCTGGAATTTCATTTATACCCAAGTTAGCCATTTTTGCATTTTTTCTTACAAAAATAGGTCCGCTTGCTTGGTACGGAGAAGTAGTTTTGTGATGATGAAAAGGAAACAAGATCACTTCTTCGCCTATTTCTACGTCTTTAAGACTTACTCTACAAGGAAAACCTAGCTTTTTGTCTACAATCATTTTTATTATACTTCTAGCTAATAGGTCTTTTTCACTTAAATTAAAAAGATGATTGTAATGATTTTCAATGGCTAATACTCTAAAATTTACATTCATAGTTATGATATTTTATACAAATATCTTGTAACAAGATAATGACTACAATACGGTTCTTGCTATTATTTCAATTGAATGGTTTCGTAGCTGTTTATGGTAATCTTTCTTTCAGAATTCCATCTGTAATTACCTATATTTCCATCACTTTTTATTACTCGATGACAGGGAATTAAATACGCAATAGGGTTTTTACCGATTGCGGTTCCCACTGCTCTTACTGCTCTAGGATTATCAATCATTTTAGCAATATCATGATAGGCGAGTAGGTAAGAAGACGGAATTTGAAGTAAGGCTTTCCATACTTGTAATTGAAACGGAGTTCCTATTTCACCTACATATATTTGAAGTCCTTTTCCTTTTTGTTTGAACTGACCCGGAGTACACGCTTCTATTTTTATAAATAAATCGTGTAAACGGCTGTTACCCGACAAACCAACGTTATAAGAAGCTTCTAAAGTAGATTGTCCTTTTCGTAGAGATTCTTTTGCTTTTTCTATGGTGATGAATTGCAGGTACTCTTTAGGACTAATACCAACCCATTTTTTAAACAAACGCTGAAAATGAAACTTACTTAAATGAACATGGTTTGCAATTTCTTCGAGCGTTGGTTGCTCAATATGATGGTTTTTAATAAAATAGATTGCTTTTGCAATAGTGTCGAAATGATACGTATTCTCCATAGTACAAAAATCAATCTATTTTATGTATTATTCAATCTGATTATTGCTTTTTACAAGCTCAAGCTAATTTTAGCTATTTATCTCAATTTCCATTTGTGTTTTTAGCAATCCTTTACCACCTGCCATAATACTTTTTATTTTGTGGTTTTCAATATGTAGGTCAACAATAATTAAGCTTGGTGATGGCGTTGTCATAAATTCTCCTTGCTGTATTAAAAACCGTTCTTTTTTAATGGTTAATACATCATAAAGATAACAAGCAAGCGGACCCGCAGCCATACCTGTTCCTGCTTCTTCTAAAATATCGTATCGAGGCCCAAACATTCTTGTACTAGCATCTCTTTCAGGGTTTTCTACGTCTGTTGAAAATACATAATAACCTATTAAATCAAAGGTTTCACTTATTTCATCAATCAAACTAAAATCAGGAATTATGTTTTTTAAGATTTCTGAATTTTTTACAGGAATCAGCATAAATGAATTTCCTGTGTTTACCAATTGTATCGGCGCATTTTGCATAAGGTCTGATTTCTTTAATCCTAATGACTTTAGAATTTGATCTTCCTTATGGCTAACGTTAGCATATTTTGGTGAAAGTTGTTCCATAAAAGCGAGATCATCTATCAATTTTATTTTTCTGTTTCCGTCTATGGTTTCTTTAATAGCGTTATTATTTTTTAAGATAGCTAACTGTTTTAAATAAGAGAATGTGGCTATTGTTGCGTGTCCGCAATGTGCTATTTGTTTATTGGGGGTAAAGAAATCTAATTTAAAATCTGCTGAGGTAGATTTAGAAACAAAAGCAGTTTCAGACAAACTCACTTTTGCAGCAATCTCTAATTTATTTTTATCAGACAAATTGTCTGCATCTAAAACAACGCCAGCAGGATTTCCTCCTTTGTCGTTATCAACAAAGGCATTAAGAATTTGTACGTTGATAGTTTTTGTAGTGTCCATTTTTATTTTTTTTAGGTTCTTATAGTTAATGGACGTAGATATTTATAAAAAGACGTAAAATCAGTTTAAATTTGTATCAAAATCTAACAGTTTACCCGTTTTGTCTGAGGTAATGTTTGGACACTCTAAAATATTTTCTTTTAAAATCTCTTTGGCTTTTTGTACTCGTGACTTTGTTCCTGAATACGATATTTTTAAATGTGTAGCGAGTTCTTTTTGAGAGTAGTTTTTAAAAGACGTTAACACAATGGCTTCTTTATATTTTGCGGTAAGGTTTTCAATTTTTTGGTTGATACAACGAGTAAGATTTGCATAGTCGAAACTATTATTTTCATTTTCTGGTATATCTAAATCATCTATTGAAATTTTTTTAAGGTTCGATTTCCGGTAGTAATCGATGATGGTATTTCTGGTAATTTGATACACCCAAGAGGTAAGTTTAGCTGTATTTTCTAATTGATGAATCTTTGTTTGAACTTTAATAAATGTTTCTTGAAGAATGTCTTTTGCTGTTTCTTCATCTTTTACTTTACTAGTAATAAATTTATAAAGCTCTTCATTTAAATCTAGCCAAATATTTTTTATTTCATTTTGCATAGGATGTCTTTTGTAGTTTGAAGATGTCTTTAAAATAGCATTTGTTTTATAGACAATGGTATAAATATACAAAAAGGATGCAATGAAAGAATTAAGTTAATGTGTTTTAAATGTTGAAGTTGGTTGTTTTTCTTTCTTACATTTAATTAAATAGAATGGAAAATTTTCGGTTACTTCTATGATTTCAAACAAACCTACGTTTTCAAATTCAGCTTTGATAGTTTTTTTGTCATAGAAATACATTTTAACGCTTTCGTGTATTTCATAACGGTCTTTACTAATAAATTTACCTTTACCATAAGTAGGAGCTTCTTTTGTTATGGCAGTAAAGATCATATAGCCATTATCCGACAGTTGGTTATAACAGTCTCTTATTAGTTTTTCTCTTTCATTGCTATTTAATAGATGAATTAATGCGTAACAAAATATTCCGTCGTATTGAGTATTATCAAAAGGCATGTCGGTTACAGAACCATGATAGATAGTCATATCGGTTCCATAATGTTTTCTTGCCATTTCAATAGCTGTTTTCGATATTTCTATTCCTGTAACATTGATTCCACTATCTCTAAAAATTTGAGCATTTCTCCCATAACCAATACCAGGAATGAGGATGTTTTTTAATCCTTTTTCTACAAAAAAATCCTTTGTTATTACTGCTGAATGAGAAGGGGTAAACCCCCACATTTCTTTTTTAGCAATAAAATTTTCTTCCCAAAATTCTGTCATACTACTTTTTGTTACAAACTCTATCTTCTAAAACATCGCATAGATAATCAGATTCGTTTATCGTTGAAATTATTTTTTGATGATTCATAAAATTTCCTTCAATTCTTAGGATTGTATGTCCACAGGGATACGGATATTTTGTTTCATTTAAATCAAAAATTGATGTCTAATTCAGGGAAATTTTTTTCAAGAATTTTTATAATCTTTTTTACTTGAAATTCATCGTTGATATTTGTTGTAAAAACTTCCACCATGTTATTTCTTTTATGGTTGTTTTAAAATTGTTCATTTACTAGCTCTCCGTTTACTACAGCACCTGTTAAATTTCCACTAAAAACAGCATTGGCAACCGAACGCATAAATGTTGTGTTATCTCCACAAGCATAAACACCTTCTATAGTGGTTTTTTGAAAACCATCTGTTTCAATATGCCCATGTTCGGTAAGTTTGCATCCTAAGGTTGATGGAATGTCTGAATTTTGACTAAACGGAAGGCTTGCATAAAGAGCATCAAAAGTTAATTTTTCTCCGTTGTTTAACACGACATTGTTTAGGTATCCTTTTTCATGTACTATTTCATCAATTTCAGTTTCTATAATGTTTATTTTATGTTTGTTTAATTTCTCAATTTGTTCGGTATTAAAATCAGCTTTTCCTACCGTAAATAGGGTAATATTTTTTGTTAAATTATTAACTAACGAAGCCAAATGGATAGCTTTGTCTCCATTTGCTATAATCCCTGTTTTTTTACCATGAAATTCATATCCGTGACAATAGGGGCAATGGATTACCGAGATACCCCAACATGATGAAAAACCTTTAATATTTGGCATCATGTCTTTTATACCACTGGCAAAAATTAATTTTTTACTATTGAAGATATCACCCGAATGCGTTGCTATTTCAAAGCCAACATCATTTTTTTTTCCACTTACAGCAAGACCATCGTAAAATTGTACAGTTTTATATTTTTCAACTTGTTGTTTGGCGATAGTTGAAATTTCTTTGGGAGTTTTACCATCTTGTGTTAAAAAATTATGAGAATGTGGTGTTTGGCGATTGCAAGGTCTACCGCTATCGATAACAAGTACATTTCTTAAAGATCTTCCCAATACTAATGCAGATGAAAGTCCTGCGTAGCTTCCTCCAATGATGATTGCATCAAAAATAGTTTTATCTGTCATGGTATTATAGTTTCAGATTTGTAAAAAATAATTGGTACTATCATAGCCAAAATTTTACTCAATAAATTGTCTTTTAGCTATTTTATTAGAACTCATTTCTTGACAAAGTTATGATTATTTCTTATTATTGCAACTAAATCGCAATAAATTATTGCGAATAATTTGCATTAAGAAATGAAACGAAGAAATACACCCACAAAAGAAGCTGTGTTAGATTTACTTTCACAATCAGGAAAAGCGATGAGTCAAGATGCAATAGGAGAAAAGATTAACATAGATATTAATCGTGCAACAATTTATCGAGTTTTAAATAGATTTTGTGAAGACGGTATTCTTCATAGAATTGTGGCAGAAGATGGAAAACAGTATTTTGCTTTGTGTATAAAATGCGACGAAAACAAAAAACCTTTGCATCATTTTCACTTTCGCTGTACAAATTGTGATACGATAGAATGTTTGCCTATACCCGTTCATTTTTCTATTGAAACGGGTTATAAAGTTGAAAGTGTTAATTGTGTTTTAACGGGAACTTGTAAAGATTGTTCATTGTAGAAATAATTAATTATTTAAGAACTCGTTGTGATGGATTGTATTTATTTTCAAAAAAAATCTTTTGACTTAATAAAGCTTCATTTAATGTTTTTTGAATATAAGCGATACCTAGCACAGCATCTGGCATAGAAGCTTTTTCCTTAACTTCATCGGGATTGGTAAAGTCAATTTCTTCAATACGTTGGTTTATCCACCAAAGGTTGCCAAATGGGTCAATTATTCTGCATACTTTTTCTCCAAACCAAAGATTCGTAATTTCAGTCACAGATAGAGCTCCCAATTGTAATGATTTTCTGTAAACTTTTTCAATATCTTCAACATATAAATTTAAGAAAGTGGGGGTAGGGTTCCATTCTTTCTTCGAATCGAAGAGCATTACCATTGCATTTCCGATCTTTACTACTACGTGGATAATTTTTCCTTCTTCATTGAGTATCCTGCTATTGGGAATTTCTTTTGCATCGAATGCTTCTGTTATAAACTCAATTACCTCTTCAGAAGATTTTGATATTATCCAGGGTGTTACCGAAGTATAATTGTCAGGAATTGTTTTTACTTTTTTTGTTTCGTTGTTTTGCATTTTATCTTTTTTAGGATTACTATGCAAAAATATGGTGGGCGTATGCCAAAGGTATGTCAGGGGTACTAAAAATTATTTTTTCGATACTGTGCCAAATATTCTTCAAGTTCCATTTTATGTGGGCTAAATGTTGCATTGGTAATTTCCATATTTCTGATTCTGTCAAATCGAAATAGTCTGTAATCTTCCCTTAATCTGCACCAAGCAATTAAATACCAACTTTCTCCTAATTTATTTATTAAAGCAAAAGGTTCAATTTCTCGTTGTGTTATACTGTCGCTATTGGGTGAGTAATAGATAATTTTTATTACTTTAAAATCTGTAAGTGCTGTTTGAATTAACGGTAAAAAATTACTTGTAGCATCGTCATGATTTGGATTTTGCCAAAATGCAACTCGTTCTGAAAGAAGTTCAATCTTATCTTTAATATTATTATTTTGCAATACAGCTTTAATTTTGTTAATGGCTGCAGAATAATTACGAATAAGCGAAGCATCTTTGTTTAATAATACAAGCCTCTCAGCGGTTATTAAAGCATTTGATTCATCTTCGGTAAACATTACGGGTGGAATCCTGTAACCTTCCATCAAAGTATAACCTTTTCCATCTTCAGTCAAAATAGGAACTCCAGCTTGTTCTAATGTTCTAATATCTCTATAAATTGTACGAACACTTACACCAAATTTTAGCGCAAGATTTGTTGATGTTAAAAGCCTTTTAGTTTGTAACTCTGTTAATATTGCTGTAAGTCTTGAAAGTCTTGAATATTCTTTGTCCTGCACGATGTTTTGATTGGTTTGCTCACTGTATGTCTAATTACTGCTAACTTTAAGATATCCGTTGTTTTAATAATGAATATTGGTGGACAAGCGAAACTCGTATTTTAAATTGAGAAAATCAAGTTAGGTACAAAAAAACTTCTTTTTGTTAATGGTAAATAATTTTTAATAATATCCCTCCACAATAGTACACTTAATACTTATCCGATTTTCGTGATTTTTTATAATGTTTTACCATTTTTCCAAAGTCTTTGTCTTTTTTCCGTTTTTCGGCCACTGTAGATTCAAAATGTTCTTTTTCCTTTTCCATTTTTAGGTAGTTCTCATAAGAATCGGTGTCGATTTCACCGTTGTTAACCGCTTCTAAAACTGCACAACCAGCTTCAATGGTATGCGTGCAATCTTTGAATTTACATTCTTTGGCTAATTCGATGATGGTTTCAAAGGTCTTTTCTAATCCGCTGGAAGCATCGGCAATTCCTACTTCTCTCATTCCCGGATTATCAATGAGAATACCACCATTTTTAAGTACGATTAATTCTCGGTGCGTAGTAACGTGTCTACCTTTGCTGGTACTTGTGCTAATGGTATTTGTTTTCATGAGTTGCTTGCCCGAAAGATTGTTTAAAAGCGTAGATTTTCCAACACCTGATGACCCCAACAAACAATACGTTTTTCCTTTGTGGATACATTTTTCAATCAATTCAATGCCTTTTTGGGTTTCATTGCTAATAGCAATGATAGGCACTTGTTGTATTCTTTCTTCAACTTCATGAATCAATGTTTTTAACTCGGTATCAGAAATTAAGTCAATTTTATTGAGAACAATGATTGGTTGTACGTTAGATGCATTGCAAATGGTAAGATATCGTTCTATTCGGTTGATGTTAAAATCTCTGTCAACTGCCTGTACAATAAAAGCAACATCGATATTGGTGGCGATGATTTGTTTTTCTCCGTGTTTTCCAACGGCTTGCCTTTCAATAATGGTAGTTCTCGGAAAAACAGCATGAATAAATACTTTATCGTCATCATATTCAGAAATGGCAACCCAATCTCCCACAGCAGGAAAATCGGACCTTTTTTGAGCGGAATACCTTAAATTACCAATGATCTCTGCATCGTATTCACTTTCGGTAGTTTTTACCACATATCTTTCCTTGTGTTCAGAAATAACACGCCCAACGTTGAAAGTATCAAGGTTTTGGTCTTTTCGGTAGTTTTCGAAAAATGGCGTATATCCTAAATCTTCAAGTGTCATTGGGTTTGTGCTTTATAGAAGTCAAGATACAAAAAATGAAGGAGTAAATTTTAGAACTATTAATTGTGCGACTCTTGGGTTAACCACTAAATTAAGCATTATTTTTATAGGTCTTAAGTTAGCCACTTGCATTTACTATATTTGTATAAAAACTTCTATTATTAAATGAAAGAGTATGTTTTAAAAGTTCCATCAAGTCAACAATCAGATGATTGGTTTCGTTTTGTAAGTGAAAGTATGAGGAATACAGATGATATTGATTCATTGATTGTCGATTTTAATGAAGTTCGTTTTATGGAAACAGATGATTTTGTAATATTGGCTTGTTTGATTGAAAGTTTTTATATTCAAAATTGTAAAATCTCCTTTATTGGAGGTACAGAAGGATTTAATAATCATTTATTTAATATAAAATTTAAGGAATATTGGAAAGTTGGATTTGATAGAAGTAAATTTACTTTGTCTTATAATAGTACAACTCTTTGTCTGTGGAAAATATCAGAAAATATGATATATTCTTATTCATTGTATGCGAAGAAATATTTTGAAAGATTTACTGATAATAAAGATTTAGTTCCTTTATCATCTAATATGGATGAAGTTTTTAATAATATCTTTGATCATTCTAAATCGCCTGTTACAGGTTACATTATAACACAATATTACCCTAAGAATAATAAAATATCTTTTTCAGTTTGTGATTTTGGAATTGGAATTCCCACTTCAATTAATAATGCAGAAACTCAAGATATTGAAAAAATGGAAGATTGGAAAGCAATTCTTAAATCATTAGAAAGAGGTTTTTCTATAAATTCAACTCCAAGGAATAGAGGGTTTGGATTGAATAATATCCTTGAATTAACTGAAAGTTCTAATGGTAAATTACTTATTATTTCTAATAATGGTATTGTTGAAAAAGAAGCAGGTAAGATTTATAGAGCAGGTAATGTTGGATATGACTTTTCTGGAACATTAATTAAAGTAGAAGTAGACTTAAATACCTTTGTAGAAAAAGATGATTCTGATGAGATATTTGACTTTTAATAAATATTTTGTATATTTATTCATACTTTTGTACAGAATTTGTTCATTATAATAATATAATTAAAACATTTTTCTAATGAAAACTTTGATATTAAAAAATATCGTAAAAAATTCCAGTTCAAACGATGAAGGTGTGATTCTATTCAATGCTTTAAAAGATGCATATTTAAAAGAAGAACAATTAGTTTTATTTGTTGATTCAGATTTGTCAATGTCTTCATCTTTTTTGAATACTTCTTTTGGAGTCTTTTTGGATAATTATGGCTTCTCAAATTTCAAAGAAACAGTTAAGTTTAAAGGTTCTAAAAATCAGTTTCAAAGGTTGAATAATTATATCACTAAATATAGAAATTTATATTTAGTTGAATAATTATTCGCTTGCACCTAACTTTAAGATATCCGTTGTTTTAATGAAGGGTATCGGTAGATAGGCGAATCTTGTATTTTAAATTGAGAAAGTAAAATTTAGATACAAAAAAGGCTTCAATAATTTGAAGCCTTTTTTATTTTTCAGGAATGTTTTTTACTTTTTAGGGTGTACCAATTTCATTTCTTTAATTAAACGTTTGGCACCTGCATATTTATCGGTAATAAATAATACATAGCGGATGTCTACCATAATGTTTCTACAAATATCAGGGTCGTAGTTAATATCACTCATGGTTCCTTCCCAAACACGGTCAAAATTTAATCCAATTAAGTTTCCGTGAGCATCAATAGCAGGACTTCCAGAGTTTCCACCCGTAGTATGGTTGGTTCCTAAGAAACACACCGGCATTTTTCCGTTTTTATCGGCATAATTACCAAAATCTTTGGCATAATATAAATCTAATAACTTTTTAGGTACATCAAACTCATAATCTCCCGGTACGTACTTTTCAACAACACCGTCTAAATAACTTACGTGGTTGTAATATACCGCATCGCGTGGCGAGTATCCTTTTACTTTACCGTAGGTAACACGTAAGGTACTGTTAGCATCCGGGAAGTAACGTGCATCTGGAATCGCTTCCATTTGTGCTTTCATATACTTTTTTTGCAACGCTAAAATTGGTTCGTTCTTTTCTTGGTATTCTTTGTTTATGCTCGTGTAAAACTCTTCAATAAACGGTTTTGCATAGGCATACGCTTTGTCGTTGTTTAGTTTGGTAATCACTTCATCCGCAGAACCTTCTAACAAGGCTAAGGCGCTGTCTAAATTGGTAAATGCAGTGTTATTGTAAATAGAAGCATCTACATTTTTGCTGTATAATGGCATTACTGCTTCGTACACACCTTTATCTACCGTAACATCGTAGTTTTTATGAATTCCTTTTAATCTGCCTACCAAAGAAGCTTTCGCTGTTTCAAACTTAGTAGCATCTTTAGCCACAGCTTGTTCAAACTGATAGGTTCTAAACGCCATTTGCATCAACTCGTTGGTAACGATAAATACTTCAATAAAATTTCTTCTTTTAATATTGATAGGAGCGAAGTCTTTATACAATTTTTCAAACTCAGGAAGTATGTTTTTATAGTCGGCAGGTAATCTTTTTTCATCAACTGCAGATGTAAATTGCGTTTCAAATGCTTTTCTTTTGGCAATAGCGTTGCTCTTTTTAATTCCTAAGTTTTCACCAATCCATTTTTTCCAAGCATTGGCAATACGCGCTTGTTTAGAAGCGTATTTGATACGAACGGCATCATCCGATTTCATTTTTGCATCAATTACTTTTAATGACGCTTCACGAATAGCTATGTTGGTTGGGTTGAACTCTTGTGTAATGTGTTCAATAGTAACCGCAGGTAAATACTCGTTGGTTCTACCAGGAAAACCGAAAACCATCGTAAAATCGTTTTCTTCAACTCCGTCTAACGAAATAGGTAAGTAGTGCTTTGGTTTGTAAGGTTTGTTGTCTTTACTATATTTTGCAGGACGATTGTTCTTATCCGCATAAATACGGAATAAAGAGAAATCTCCCGTATGACGCGGGAACACCCAGTTATCGGTATCGCTACCAAATTTACCAATGCTACTTGGTGGCGCTCCAACTAAACGGATGTCTTCAAACTTTTCGGTTACAAATAAGAAATACTGATTCCCTTTGTAAAACGGACGTACCTTACTTAATTGCCAATCTTCCTTTTCTACATTTTTTTGAATTTTGTTGATGTTTTTATCGATCGTAGATTGTCTTGTACGAGCATCCATATCGTCGGTTACACCTTGTAATGCTTGGTTAGTTACATCGTCAATACGCACGATAAATTCTACATACAAGTCTTCGTTTGGTAACTCGTCTTTAAGGTCTTCAGCCCAAAATCCGTCTTTTAAATAATCGTTTTCTAAGGTTGAATGCGATTGAATTTGTCCGAAACCACAGTGATGATTGGTTAAGATCAATCCTTTTTTAGAAATCACTTCGCTGGTACATCCACCGTTAAAGTGCCCAATAGCATCTTTTAAACTCGATTTGTTAACGTTGTAAATGTCGTGGGCAGTTAATTTGCTTCCTAAAGAAGTCATTTCTTGTTCGTTCATTCCTTTTAATAAAGAAGGAATCCACATTCCGCCTTGTTGTGCAGTAAGTGTGAATGTGATAAGAAATGTAAATAATAGGTTTAATTTTCTCATTGGTTGTTTGTGTTAAAATGTTCTCGATACAATTTTCCTCATACTTCTGAAAATCACTCGAACTAACATTATTGTTGTCACATCGAGTAACCGACTGAAAAGAGGTTGTATCGAGATGTTATAGTGTTGTTTAAAACTATGGCTAAAATACTATCTTTACCCTTGAATAAAAAACAAAATCAATGAAGTTCGAAAAGGAATACGACCTAATTTGTGTGGGTGGTGGAATTATGAGTGCCAATTTAGCATTGTTAGCTAAAATCCTAAATCCTGAGATGAAAATCTTAATTTTAGAACGCTTAGACAAGGTAGCACAAGAAAGTTCTGCAGCGTGGAATAATGCAGGTACTGGGCATTCTGCTTTATGTGAATTAAATTATTGTCCGGAAAATGAAGACGGAAGTATCGATATTTCTAAAGCGATAAAAATTTGTGAGCAGTTCGAAATTTCAAAACAACTTTGGGCGTATTTGGTAGAAGAAGGTTTAATTGAAAATCCACAAGATTTTGTAATGCCTGTGTATCATCATAGTTGGGTATTAGGGGCAGAAAATAGCGATTATTTAGAGCGTCGTTTTAAGGCATTTAAGGAGCATTTTATGTTTAATTCGATTGAGTTTACAAGAGATATAGAGAAAATGCGTGAGTGGTTTCCATTAATTGTAGAGAATCGTAATGAAAAGGAAGTAATGGCAGCTTCAAGAATAGACAGAGGGACAGAGGTGAATTATGGAGAGTTAACGAAAATACTTTTTAAAGTATTGGAAGAAAAATTTAACACACCTGTACACTGTAATTCCGAAGTATTAGATATTGATCCGGACCCAGAAATTGATTGGACAGTTGAAGTTAAGAATAGCAAGACAGGAGCAATTGAAAATATAGATGCAGAACATGTATTTATTGGGGCAGGAGGTGCAAGCTTATTGTTGTTGCAAAAAGTAGAGATTGATGAAAAAGAAGGGTACGGTGGTTTCCCTGTAAGCGGAGAGTGGTTAGTATGCAATAATGAAGAAATCACTAAACAGCACAACGCGAAAGTATATAGTAAGGCAGGAATTGGAGATCCGCCGATGTCTACTCCACATTTAGATACACGTTATATTGATGGCAAAAAATCGTTGTTATTTGGTCCTTTTGCAGGTTTTAGTCCGAAGTTCTTAAAAGAAGGCTCAAATTTAGATTTGTTTAAATCGATACAATTCGATAATATTTCACCAATGCTAGGTGCTTTTTGGCAAAATTTACCGCTAACAAAGTACTTGATAGAGCAAGTAATGATGAACAAAGAAGATAGAATGGAGTCGTTACGTAAGTTTATGAAAAATGCTAAAAGTGAAGACTGGGACGTGGTAAAAGCGGGTCAGCGTGTTCAAATTATTAAAAAAGACGAGTACGAAGGAGGGAAACTACAATTTGGTACCGAAGTAATTAGTAGTAAAGACGGAAGTATTACCTGTTTGTTAGGAGCATCACCAGGAGCATCTACAGCGACAGCAATTATGTTAAAAGTGTTGGAAAAAGCTTTTCCTGAATTTTTAGATTCAACTAAAGGAAAGGAAAAATTAAAACAAATGATTCCTTTTTATAAAACTGAAATTACAGAGAAAATATTTGATAAAGAATTAGCGAGGACAAGAAAATTATTAAAATTAAATTAATTAAGTGTTTTTCCTTTTATCAAGTTTAAATTAAAGATTAAATTTGACATATAATAACGGGTAAGTTATTGATTTTACCCCTGAAATATCACTCTAAGTGATTTAATGAACCTCCGATATTCATAGGTCGGAGGTTCTTCAGTTTTATAAACTTTTTATTTTTTTTTCAATTTAAAGCAACCTTTTTTTAAAACTTGTAGTCTATATATTTGTAAGCAGGTAAAAACAAATATTTGGATTGAAAATTATTCCGTTACATAATCGAGAAAAATCGTTAATTAAAAAAGCGATTGATCAAAACAGAGAGGCACAGCAACAATTGTTTGAGCAATTTTCGCCAAAAATGTTGAGTGTATGTAGGCAATATGTAAAAGATCTACATCATGCGGAAGATTTAATGTTACAAGGGTTTTTAAAGATTTTTATCAACTTGCACAAATTTAAAAACGAAGGGAGTTTTGAAGGTTGGATACGTAGAATTATGGTTAATACATGTATTTCTTATTTACGAAAGAAAAATCCGATTCAGTTAACCGATGAAGATTATTCTTTTAACGAACAGGCTAATCATAGTTTAGAAAGCACCTCGGTAGAAGACATTCAAAAACTAATAGATCAATTACCCGATGGCTATAAAATGGTGTTTAATTTATATGCTATTGAAGGTTATAAGCATTCAGAAATAGCTCAACAACTCAATATTTCTGAAAGTACATCTAAATCGCAATTATTTAAAGCACGTAAATGGTTGCAAACAAGTTATATTAAAATGAACGAGATTAAAAATGCAGATAAATAAGATAGATAAAGCCATAGCAGAGAAGCTCAATAAACGTGAGTTACAACCATCTGTATCTGCTTGGGAACGATTGAGTAATCAATTGGATGAGCAAGAGACCAAACAAAATAAAAAATGGTTAGTGTATGTTGGGTATGCTGCGAGTATAATTGTGTTGATATCAACTTTTATATTCATCAATCAAAAAGAAGAAATTAAGCCTACGAAAAATATTATAGTAAGTGTTCCTCTAGATACTATTCAGTTGAAGAATATTGAAGATAATACAGCCCCTAAAATTGAAGAAGCGATTGCAGATGTTACTGAAGATCTGGAGAAAATAAAAGAAAAAAGGAATAGTAAAAAATCAGTTAAGAAGCATCAAGTTATTTTGAAAGAGTTTTCGAAGGAAGCCAAAGAAAAAACAATTATTGCTCAAGTTGAACATCAAGAAGAAATAATTGAAAAAGATACTTTTTCAAAGGTTGATATGCAAAAAACAAAAATGAATTCAAAAGAAGGAATTCATATAAATGCAGATGATTTGTTATATGCCGTTACGCATAGTCCTGAAGAAGTGAAAACATATTATGCAAAATATAATATCAACCGTAAAGATGTTATAGATACCATTCAAAAACAACTTATAAAATCGAATTTAAAAATAGATCCGGAAACTATTTTAGCTGAAGTTGAAAATGATATTGAAGAAGCCGATTTTCAGCAGAACTTTATGCAAAAATTCAAATTAAAACTATCAGATGTTATTGTAGCAATTGCTGATAGAAATAAATAAGAGCGCTCAATTTAAATTATCGATAAGTAAACTTACCAAACCGTAATTCGTTTAATTTTAAAAATTTAATAATGAAAAGAATACTACTAATTTTAGTGTTGTTATGTACAACTATTGCCCAATCACAAGAAAAGATTTTTGAAAAAGAAGTGAAAAAGATCTCTGATAAAATTGAGCGTATCATACAGCAAGAAAAAGATAGCTTAAAACAAAAAGTGAAGAAAATCAATCTTCAATTAGAAGAGGGTGAAATCACAGAACAAGAAGCGGAAAAACTTAAAAAAGATGCGGCTCAGATTCATGCAACAAATATTGAAAATAGAGTAGGAGCCGAAGAGCAAAAATTACAGCAATTAGTTCAAGACAAAACTAATGGTAAAATAGCAAGTGCCGGTGATTATGAAGAAACAGTTAATTTTCGAGTTTTTGATCATGATATTACTTTGTTAAGTGTTGAAAGAGATGAGAAAAGAAGGAAAAGACGTTTTAGAGATAAGCGTACTACAACACAGTTTGTATTTGCTTTAGGGGTTAATAATGTTTTAGTTGATCATAATTTGAATTCTTTAAACAATTCTGATTATAAATTTTGGCAGTCACATTTTTATGAGTTAGGATTTACATGGAAAACTCGATTGTCAAAAGAACCTTCAAAAACATATTTTAAATACGGATTTTCTTTTCTGTGGAATAATTTACGAGCGGAGGACAATCAATATCATGAAGTTAACGGAGAAGAAACAGATTTAATAGTATTCGATCAATCACTTTCAGAAAGTAGATTACGCCATGTACAAATGATTTTTCCTGCACATTTAGAGTTTGATTTTTCAGAAAACAGAAAATATGATAATGGCTTTGTGCGAGATAGAACACATCAATCTATACGTTTGGGAATCGGTGGTTTCTTCGGATTTAAGTTAGGGACACGTCAATATTTAGAATATATAAATCCTAATGGAGTAAAAGTAGAGGAGGTACAAAAGAATAGTTTTAATACCAATACATTAAACTACGGGTTAAGTGCATTTTTTGCCTACAAAGGTTGTGGACTCTATGCAAAATATGATTTGAATCCATTATTCAAAAATACAGATACTCGAAACATATCTCTTGGATTACGATTTGATATCAATTAAAAACTAACTACAAAAAAAAGCAACGATTAATTCGTTGCTTTTTGCTCTTCCCATTCTTTTCTGAGATCTTCAGAAAGTTTCCCGGTTCCGTCATGTTTCCATCCCGGAGGTTTAATAAAATATTTTAAACGATTAAAAAATGAAGTTTTGGATGTGAAAACATCTTTAAACATATTACCCCATTCAATAAAAGCCACTTTTACTGGGTTGTAAGTTTCTATGTTGGTTACTAAACCGTATACAGGTTTTTCAACTTCTGGTTCAAATGTACCAAACATTCTATCCCAAATGATAAAGATACCTGCATGATTTCTATCCAAATACTGAGGATTCGTTGCATGGTGTACTCTGTGATGAGATGGAGTGTTAAAGATATATTCGAACCATTTAGGCATTTTGTCTATCAATTCGGTATGAATCCAATATTGATATAGCAAACTAACCGACATTTGCATAATTACCATTACAGGGTGAAATCCAATTAGTACTAAAGGAAGCCAAAAGATAAAAGTATAAAAACCACCTGTCCAAGTTTGGCGTAGTGCCGTAGCTAAATTATATTTTTGTGATGAGTGGTGTACAACATGACTTGCCCAAAATAACCTGCTTTCATGTGCTATTCTATGATTCCAGTAGTAGGCAAAATCTTCAGCAAATAATACTAAAACCCAAGCCCACCAAGTGAATTCAATAGTGAACAGACGGTATTTATATAGAAATAAAAACGCGCCTAAAATGATTACTTTTGTAAGTAAACCCACTATTACACTTCCTATTCCCATAGATAAAGAAGTAGCCGTATCTTTAATTTCATAATCCTCTAGTTTAACATTAACAGTTAAAATAGCTTCAATAATAACGGTAAAAATGAAAAATGGGATAGCATAATAAATGATATCGGGTAAATTAGGGATTTCCATATAAATAATTTAGTTGCTGCAAAATTAACGAAAATATAATTTTAAGTCAAATTTTTTACATTATTAGTGGAAAATATTAATAGTTTTAAAATTTATATAATATATAGCTTTTTAAGTAAAAAGGTGTTCCTGGTGTGAAGTGAATTTCCTCTACACTTTCTGTTTCGTTTTCTAATCTAGATTCTGTGGCAAATTGAGTTTCGTTCCAATCAGAATTAAATAGGTTGTTAATGGTGATTCCAACATCAAAATTTTTCCATTTTTTACCCAAGTTAAAATCTGTAATAAAGTACCCTTTGGCAACGATAGAATTATCTTCATTAGCAGGTCTAGATTTTAAGTATCTGTAATTTAATCCACCATAAAACCCATTTCTATTCAATAAATTTAATCCTCCAGTTAGGGTTAAATCAGGAGCTAAAGGAATATAATCGTTACCTTTTTCTTCATCAATAGTACGAGCATGAGTATAATTGATGTTGTTGTTAAAAAACAACCAATTATTAATGTGATAACGTAGACCAAAATCTAATCCTTTTCTACTTGTTTTCCCACTTGGTTCTACGATTCCAGCATCACCAACATATACAAATTCTTGATCTAGATACAAATACCAAGCAGCAGTGTTTACAATTAATTTAGAACTTGGAGACCAAATAAACCCAAGATCTGCACCATAAGATGCTGGTAAAATTTTAATTCCGCTTTGAGAAATAACACCTCTTGTGTCGTTAGAATGAAAACCTTTACCCGATTTTAAGTATAACTGTAAATTTTTAGATTGATTGTAAAGTATGTTTAGTTTTGGACTTAAAATTGATTTTTGCTCTTGATTGTTTGTGTAGTCTTCAGATAATAAATCGTTATATATAAATTTAAAATGATCTAAGCGTAATGCAGGATTTATGATCCATTTTTTTATTTTAAATTCGGTATTTATATAACCAAAGAAGTTCGTTTCATCAATATTTCCAAATTGAATTTGGTTCAATGTAGTTTTTCTGTTTAAAGTATGTGATAACTCGTTTGCGTTACTTTTGTCACGTCTATATCCAATAGCAGTCTGTGTAGAAATTTGAGTATTCTTATAACTATATTTCTTATTGATTTCAGATAAAAATCCGAAGATATCTCGAGATTCTTGCTGTTTTATTTGATCTCCATTTACAGGATCTTCTAAAAAGAAGGTAAAGTTAGAGTACAACTCAAAGTTATATTTAGAATAGTATACACGATTCTTAATTAAGGTATTTGAGTTTAGCTGTTTATCGTAATTCAATAAAAAATTACTTCTACTGGTTAATCCACCTTCAGTATCATCAATAGCGCCAAATCTATCAATTAGCCCATTATCAACTGCTCTTTGAGGTATTTGACCAGAAGCATCCCAACTACTTGTAAAATGAGACAGTGTGATAGCTAACTTATCATTTTTATTTAGTTGAGTTTTATATTTTCCGAAAATATTAATTCGATTAAAGTTTTGTGGGCTATCAAATGGTCCGTCAGTCATTAAAAGCTCTGAAGCAACATACGCTGAGTTGTCCGTATCATTTAATAAATTGAATAGACCTAAAAAACGACTTGTGTTAAACTGCCCAATTTCCAATTTAACAGAACTATCTTTTACATAATCTTTGGTAGCAAATGATACATGACCAGCAGTAGAGAAATTTCCTTGATCTGCATAATAAGAACCTTTTCCAAAATTTATTTTTTGAATGGTTTCCGGTATTAAAAAATGTAAATCTGCATATCCCTGTCCATGAGCATGAGAAACCATGTTTACAGGTATTCCGTCTACATCAATAGTAATATCAGTACCATGATCAAGGTCAAACCCTCTTAAAAATAACTGTTCAGCTTTTCCGCCACCAGCATGCTGACCAATAATTAAACCAGGAACTTTGCGTAAAATTTCTTGTGAAGAATTTACCGGGTTCACTTGTAAATCTATATTCGTAAATAAATTTAAAGCATTAATACTTGGATTAATAACTATCTCAGGGATTTTAATTTCTCTTTCTGTTAGATAAATCTTTATAATATCATCTATGTTTTTTATAGTTACGGTTTTTGATTCATAACTGATATGACTAATTGTCAAAACATCGTTTTCTGAAACATTCGTGATAGTGAAAAAACCATCTAAATTTGTATGTACGTGATTCCCGGTTTTTTGATGAAATATATAAACCTCTTGTATAGGTTTATGACTTGAGTCTAAAATATAACCTTTAAGGTTTTGACCATAACTTGTTTGAAAAAGTATTGTAAACAAAATAAATAATCTTTTTTGTTTCATTTTCTAAATTTTTATTCTTTTAAAATTAAGACAAACATAAATTTTTTCTAGTATTAGAAATACTTCATATGATAATAAATTTTAAAAGTGACATAAGATTGTTGAATAACAATAAAGTTGTATATTTGCACTCTTAAAAATTTAATAATTAAACAATTTATTATGAATCATTACGAAACTGTTTTCATTTTGAATCCCGTTTTATCTGAAGTTCAGGTAAAGGAAACAGTACAAAAGTTCGAGGACTATTTGGTTTCTAAAGGTGCCGAAATGATACACAAGGAAGATTGGGGCTTAAAAAAATTAGCGTATCCAATCGAGAAGAAAAAAAGTGGATTTTACCACTTATTAGAGTACAAAGTTGCAGGAGAAGCTATTACTCCGTTTGAATTAGAGTTTAGACGTGACGATAGTGTTATGCGTTATTTAACTGTAAGGTTAGACAAGCATGCAGCAGCTTGGGCTGAGAAAAGAAGAGGACGTGTTAAATCTACAAAAAAGTAAGAAATGGCATCTATTGAACAACAAGCAAAAGGAGGAAAACAAGGAGAAGTTAGATATTTAACTCCGTTAGATATTGAAACTAAAAAAGAGTCAAAATACTGTCGTTTTAAAAAGAATGGTATTAAATACATCGATTACAAAGATGCTGACTTCTTAATGTATTTAGTAAACGAGCAAGGTAAAATTTTACCAAGACGTTTAACAGGAACATCATTAAAATATCAACGTAAAGTGGCTCAGGCTATTAAAAGAGCTCGTCATTTAGCTTTAATGCCTTACGTTGGAGATATGTTAAAATAATTAAAGAAGTAGAATTATGGAATTGATATTAAGACAAGACGTAGAAAATTTAGGTTTCAAAGACGACGTTGTAACTGTTAAGAATGGTTATGGACGTAATTACCTAATTCCTCAAGGATATGCAGTTTTAGCTACTTCTTCTGCAAAGAAAGTTTTAGCAGAAAATTTAAAACAACGTGCTTTTAAAGAAGCTAAATTAGTAGAAGATGCTACTAAAGTAGCTGAAACTATTAAAGGTTACGAAATCAAGATCGCTTCTAAAGTTGGATCTGGAGATAAATTATTTGGATCTGTAAATAATGCTGATGTTGCTGAAGCTATAGCAAAAGCAGGTACAGAGGTTGAGAAAAAATTTATCAAAGTTACTGGAGGTAGCGTTAAAAGATTAGGAAAATATAACGCAGCTGTTCGTTTACACAGAGCTGTTGTTGCTGACATTGTTTTTGAAGTAGTTGCTGAATAAGTAAGTTCTTTGTTAAAGAAATGTTAATAAAAGTTAAACCCGTTCATAATGAACGGGTTTTTTTTATGTATTTTTGCGCAAAATTTAAAATACAATTAAAATTAATTTAACAACAACAACAACAACAACAACAAAATGAAGAAAATTTTCTTTTTAATTTTAGTTTTTATGGTAAGTTTATCTGCAAATGCACAGGTAACTACATCAAAAATTAAAGGAACAGTAACCGATAAAGCTGGGGAGCCTTTATTTGGTGCAAACGTCGTAGTATTACACGTGCCTACAGGTACTGTTTCTGGAGCTGTAGCCCAAGATAACGGTCGTTATACCGTACCGAATTTACGTGTTGGAGGGCCTTATACAATAACATTTAGTTATGTAGGTTTTAAATCTCAAGAAGTAAAAGATGTTTTTTTAACATTAGGAAAAACAACAAATATTAATGGTTCTTTAGCAGAAGATGGAGAGCAATTACAAGAAGTAGTTATTTCAGCTTCAAAAAGTAAAGTTTTTAATAGTGATAGAACAGGAGCACAAACAAGTGTATCTGCAACTCAGTTAAAAACATTACCTACAATTTCTCGTTCTGCTTCAGATTTTACACGTTTAGAGCCTACAGCAAGCGGTGGTTCTTTTGGAGGTAGAAATGATCAGTTTAATAATTTTTCTTTAGATGGATCTATTTTTAATAATCCATTCGGATTAGATGCTGCAACACCAGGAGGACAAACAGATTCTCAACCAATTTCTTTAGACGCAATTGAACAAATTTCTGTTTCTGTTGCACCTTATGATGTTACATTATCAGGATTTACTGGAGCTTCTGTAGATGCTGTTACTAAGAGTGGTACTAACGAGTTTAAAGGTACTGTGTATGGTTTTTACAGAAATCAAGACATGACAGGAGGAAAGATTAAAGGAGAAGAAGTAACGAAGCCTAAATTGTCTCAAAATCAATATGGTGTAAGTTTAGGAGGTCCGATTGTAAAAAATAAATTATTCTTTTTTGCAAATTTTGAAAAAGATGAAAGATCAGATTTAGGAACATTTGGATGGACTCCTAATAATGGTGATGGTACTACTAGTATTAGTGAATCAAGAGTATTAGAATCTGATTTAATTGCAGTAAGTGATGCTTTAGCTGGTTTAGGATATAATACAGGAGCTTATAAAGATTTTACGTATGATTCTGGTTCTACTAAAGGTATTTTTAAGCTAGATTGGAATATGAATGAAAAACACAGAGTGGCTTTTATTTATAATTTCTTAAGAGCATCTAAAGAAAAACCAGCACACCCTACAGCTTTAGGGTTTAGAGGACCAAATGCAACTACTTTGCAATTTGAAAACTCTGGTTATGAGATTAATAACAATATAAATTCTTTTTTAGTTGAATTAAATTCAACTTTTAATGAGTCTACGACAAATAAATTACAAATTGGATATACGCATTTTGATGATTTTAGAACACCTTTATCTGTACCTGCTCCAGTAATTAATATTCAAGAGAATAGTAGTAACTATATTGTTGCAGGTCACGAACCCTTTTCTATTAATAACAAGTTAGATCAAAAAGTATTACAAATAACAAATAATATGAACTTTTTTAAAGGAGATCATACATTTACAGTTGGTTTTTCTTTCGAAAAGTTTATGTTTAAAAACTCTTTTAATTTAGGTTCTTATGATAACTTCGGAAATCCAGCAGGTTACTACGGAACTTTCTTTGCACCATATTCAAGTGTGTCTGCTTTTTTAGCTGATGCAGCAGACCCTAATGGAGCGCTTCAAGCAAATTTAGCTTATGCACAACAAGTATATAATTCTAGAAATTCTGCAGGAGCAGGAGAAGATGGTGGTTGGAAATTATCTGAATTAAATGTTGGTCAATTAGGATTTTACGTGCAAGATGAATGGGAGGTGAGTGATAATTTTAAACTAACCTATGGTGTTCGTTTTGATAAACCATTATATTTTGATACTCCGCAATTAATTCAAAAATTTATTGATACAGATAATGGAGCTACAAGAGATGAGTCTATTTCTTATTATAACCCAAATACAAATCAAGAAGTTTCTTTAAGTTCTACAAAAATGCCTTCTAATCAATGGTTAATTTCACCAAGGGTTGGTTTTAACTGGGATGTAAATGGAGAAGGTAAATTACAAGTACGTGGTGGTTCTGGTTTATTTACGGGGCGTTTACCATTTGTATGGTTAGGAAACCAAGTAAGTGGAGCTGATGACGGTTTTTTCCAATTAGTTGATCCTGATTTTAAATTTCCACAAGTATGGAGAACAAATATTGGTGCAGACTATAAATTTGAAGGTGGATATGTTTTAACTGCAGATGTTGCCTTTACTAAAGATCTAAATGGAGCTCACGTTCAAAATTGGGGATTAAGAAATCCAACAGGAACATTAACAGGGGCTGATAATAGAGCTTATTATACAGATGCAGATAAAGGTGATGGTAATGATGCATTCGTATTTACAAATTCTGATAAAGGAAGAACATTTAACTTCTCTACAAAATTAGAGAAATCTTTTGAAAACGGAATTTATGCGAATGTAGCCTATAGTTATTTGAACTCTAAAGATGTAAATTCTATTGAAGCAGAAATTACAGGAGATGCATTCGGTTTTAATCCCGTAGTTGGAAATGCAAATAATGATAATTTAGCTTACTCTAAGTATGGTGATACACATAGATTTATTGGTGTAGTTTCTAAGAAATTTACTTATGGTGGAGATAAATATGCTACTACTATTGCCACCTTTTTTGAGTATGCTAAAGGAGGAAGGTTTAACTACACATATGGAGGAGATATTAATAATGATGGTTCAACAGTAAACGATTTATTATATGTACCAACAGCATCTGAATTATCATCTATGCAATTTGGTAGTACTGAACAAGCGGAAGCTTTTGAATCATATATCCAACAAGATGAGTATTTAAATGAAAGAAGAGGAGAGTATGTAGAACGTTATGGTGCTTTAGCTCCTTGGAGAGGAAAATGGGATGTGAAAATTTTACAAGATTTCAACATTAATGTATCAGATAAAAAACAAAATACAATTCAAGTTAGTTTAGATATTTTAAATTTTGGTAACTTACTTAATTCTGATTGGGGAGTTGTACAACAAGTTGGTAATGTTCAACCTGTAGGTGTAAGTTTCCCTGATGTAGATCCTACAAATACAAATCCGGCTAATTACATACCAGATTATACTCAAGAACCAATTTATAGTTTTGATCCAAATAACAAGAAAACATTTACTAATGATTCTAGTTTGTTATCTCGTTGGCAAGCACAAATAGGTTTACGTTATATCTTTTAAAGTAAAACCAATTTAAATAAATTAATAAGCCTACTTTTTTCAAGTGGGCTTTTTTATTTTTAGTAGAATCAAAATTTAGCTTTAAAATGGTAAATCCTGTGTAAAAAAGGGGGTTTTCCTGTGAATTACTAGTAAAATAGTTAGATATTTGTAATGTTAATAAAGCAAAGGGGTCTTTATTAATAAAATTTTTGAAATATAGTCTTTTGGGGATTGGATTATATTTAAAAAAACTCTGACTTATATTATATAGTCAGAGTTTCTTCATTTATATAACCAGTTCTTGGTTTTTAATAATATCATCAAAAGTTTCTCTTTTACGTATTAAATAATCTTTTCCTTCATGCATCATCACTTCTGCTGGGCGATAACGAGAATTATAATTGGAAGCCATAGAATAGCAGTATGCTCCAGCATTGTAGAAACATAAAATATCTTCTTCTCTAATTTCATGGATTCTTCTGTTCGAACCAAAAGTGTCAGTTTCACAAATATACCCAACAATGCTGTAAAAACGCTCTCTTCCTTTTGGATTAGATAAGTTTTCTATATGATGATAAGAGTTGTATAACATGGGTCTTATTAAGTGATTAAATCCACTGTCAATACCTGCAAATACTGTTGATGTTGTTTGTTTAATTACATTTACTTTTGCTAAAAAACACCCAGCCTCACTCACTAAAAATTTTCCAGGCTCAAACATAAGAGTCAAATCTTTACCATAGTCTTTACAAAAATTATTAAAGCGTTTGGTAAGTTGTTTACCTAAATCTTCAATATTAGTTGAAATATCTCCTTCTTTATATGGAACTTTAAAGCCACTACCAAAGTCAATAAAATCAATTTCCTTGAATTGTTTAGCTACATCAAATAAAATTTCTGAGGCCATTAAAAATGTATCTACGTCTAAAATATCAGATCCTGTATGCATATGTATACCATTAATATGCATTCCTGTATTTTCTACAACTCGAAGTATATGTGGTACTTGATGAATCGAAATACCAAACTTAGAATCGATATGACCAACAGAGATATTACTATTTCCACCTGCCATAATATGTGGGTTGATACGAATACAAACAGGTATTTCTGGATGCTTTTGTCCAAATAATTCTAAAATAGAAAGATTATCAATATTAATTTGGACTCCTAATTTAGCAACATCTTCAATTTCTTTTAGAGAGACACCATTTGGAGTGTAAATAATGTCTATCGGGTTAAAACCAGCTAACAAACCAAGTTTAACTTCTTGAATAGAAACGGTATCTAATCCACTGTGTAAATTCTTAAATACTTTAAGGATGTTGATATTAGATAGCGCTTTAACAGCATAGTTGATCTTTACATTTTTTACCTTAGAAAATGCACTTGTAATACGATTATATTGATTTTTAATTTTTTCAGTATCATATACATACAAAGGGCTGTCATATTTTTTAGCAAGACCTAGCAATAATTCTCTATTCATTATGTTCTTAAATTTATAAATTCAAATGTAGAGAATCAATTATAAAAAAAATATAAGTTTAAAAGAATATAACACATCCATTACATGTGTGAAATTTTTCTGTTTTTAACTGTTTAAAAAGGGGTTTTTTCCCTTAAGAAAGAATTGAATTATTAACCATATTTGCCATGTGAATAAAGATAAGGGGCTTTATTTCATTTTGATATTACTTTTAAAGGGTAAGTAATATCACAAAACTCCGGCTTAGGCCGGAGTTTTGATTTTTATAAAGTATTTAGTTTTAAATTAAGTGCTCAGACAAATTTAATAGCTACTTTTTGAGCAATTCCTATAATAACTTCGGTAGCTTTTAATATAGATTCTACCGGTACATATTCGTAACGACCGTGGAAGTTATGTCCGCCAGCAAAAATATTAGGACATGGTAAACCTTTATAAGATAGTTGAGAACCGTCTGTACCACCACGAATAGGCTTAATTAAAGGAGTAATTCCCATGTCTTTCATGACTTCCTCAGCAATATCAACAATATGCATCACTGGAGTTACTTTTTCTTTCATGTTGAAATATTGATCTTTAATTTCAACTTGAATTAAATTTTTACCTAATTTTTTGTTGATTTTTTCAGCAGTTTCTTCCATTAACTTTTTGCGTCCTTGGAATAAATCCATGTCATGATCTCGGATAATGTATTTTAAAACTGTTTGTTCAACTTTTCCTTCCATAGTATGTAAATGAAAGAAACCTTCGTAGCCTGAAGTTTTTTCAGGAACTTCATTGGCAGGCAAAGCATTAATAAAATCACTGGCAATAGTCATAGAATTGATCATTTTTCCTTTAGCATAACCTGGATGTACAATTTTACCGTTCACAGTAATTACAGCACCAGCAGCATTAAAGTTTTCATATTCTAATTCTCCAATCTGACTTCCATCCATAGTATAGGCCCATTCAGCTCCAAATTTATCAACATCAAACAAGTGTGCTCCTTTACCAACTTCTTCATCAGGAGTAAAACAAATTCTTATTTTTCCGTGCTTAATTTCTGGATGCTGAACTAAATATTCCATTGCTGAAACAATTTCAGTAACACCTGCTTTGTCATCTGCACCTAATAATGTTGTTCCATCTGTAGTAATAATGGTTTGTCCTTTGTATTGTAATAAATCATCAAAATAATCTGGAGATAAAACTATGTTTTCAGCTTTATTTAAAACAATATCTTTTCCGTCGTAGTTTTCATGAATTTGAGGTTTTACATTAGCTCCTGTAAAATCTGGACTCGTATCAACATGTGCAACAAAACCAATGGTTGGTACTTCGTAATCTAAATTACTAGGTAAAGTTGCCATTAAATAACAGTTTTCATCTAATTCAACATCTTCCATTCCAATTTCTTTCAACTCTTTTTCTAAAACTCGAGCTAAGTCCCATTGTTTTTCAGTACTTGGAAATGCAGGATTATTTGGGTCAGATTCTGTATCTATCGTTACGTATTTTACAAATCTATTTATGATATGTTGCTTGTTCATGAATGTAAATTTTAAAGTCTCAAAAATAAGTATTTTTGACCTTATTTTTTTATTTAATAGAGGGTTTATTGTAGATTAAAATCTAAGAATTAAAAGACTATTATAGAATAGTTTTTTGCTGATTATAAGCAATTAATAAATCTACCACATAACTGTAAGATGCGATTCCTTTTTCTTGCTTATTGGCTTTTAAATAAGAGTTATAACCTTTTTTTAAATAAGGCTCTATGGGGTTGTCGAACTGTTTCCAATGTAAGTAACTTGCTCTAAAATCTTTAGAGATCCCTTTATTTACAGTTTGCCAAAGTTGTTTAGATAATTCTTCATCACGTTTTCTAACATCAGAAATTAAATAGTAAAATGCCATTCTATAGCCAGAATATTTAAAATAAATGTCTTTGTTTGCAATAGCAGCTAAGAAACCAACAAAATTAGCATCATTTTCGGCAGACCAACCAATTTGATGTGCTATTTCATGACAAGTGGTTGCAGGATAGCCAGTTTTGGGAATCATATCATTTACATGAGCTTCACCAGTAAGAGGATTTAAATAACCTGCTGTTCCGTTGTAGGATTGCATCAAGCTTACTAAAGAGCTTTTTACCGATGGTTGTGTATAATTTAATTGCGGATATGTTTTAGCCAAGGTTTTATAACCGTCTAACGCTTTGTTATAAATTTCTTTAGTTGAATACGGAACTTCAACTTTTAAAGTATCATTTTGTGTAATTTTAAATTGGTATTCGTTTAACTTAAAAATTACATTTTTAGTAGTTTCAACTAATTGTTTTGTAGAATACTTAGATTGTTGTAAATCCAAACTGTTTGCTAAGGGTTCACGAAAATAATTGAGCCCCCAAAAACAATAAAAACAAAAATAAATAATTGATAAAATAGCGGTGAAGTTTAATAACTGAGGAATAAAATTCTTAAAACGATTTTTTATCAATTTATAAATGGAACGAATTAATAAAACCAACAGAATAATTCCTAAAGTATCTCCAAAAGAAAATGGAAGCCAACCCAAAAGGATACGCAAAATTTTTGATATTACAGGATAAAATCCGTTTGAATAATACTGCTCAACCCAAGTTGGGTGTTGACTTATAAAATACACAAATAATACCTGAACAGGCAATAAAATAGTAAGGTATAACGTTTTTTTATGTAACTTCATTAAGTCAAAAATAAGAAAGATTATAGGTTATCAACAAGTTAGTAACATTTAAATTAAAAATTTGTGAAAAAAGAAAAATGAATATCGTTCCTACAAATATCATTCTAATAAATTACTTTTGCCACTATGGAAAAAATGCAGTCTTTGAAAGGGACAAAAATAGATAGAGCACGAATTATTAGCTTAGAAAAAGGAAAACTACCTCCGCAAGCTTTAGACTTAGAAGAAGCAGTGTTGGGGGCAATGATGATTGATAAAAAAGGGATTGATGAAATAATTGATATTCTACACCCTGAAGCTTTTTATGATAGACGCCATCAAGAAATTTATGCGGCTATTTATGCACTTTTCCAAAATTCTGAACCGATTGATTTATTATCGGTTTCTAATCAACTTAAAAAAGAAGCAAAATTAGATATTGCTGGCGGAGATTTTTACTTAATAGGTTTAACTCAAAAAGTAGCCTCTTCTGCACATATCGAGTTTCATTCGAGAATTATCCTTCAAAAATATATTCAACGAAGGTTAATTACGATTTCTTCTGAAATTATTGAAAATGCATACGATGAAACCACCGATGTTTTTGATTTATTAGACGATGCTGAAGGAAAGTTATTTGAAGTAACACAAGGGAACCTAAAAAAAGGAGCAGAAGTAGCAGAAAGTCTTGTTTCACAAGCGATTAGTAAAATACAGGAAATCTCTAACAAAGAGGGTATGAGTGGTTTAGCCACAGGTTTTACAAAGTTAGATGCATTAACTTCTGGTTGGCAGCCTTCCGATTTAATTATTATTGCAGCACGTCCAGGTATGGGAAAAACGGCGTTTGTAATCTCGATGGCAAAAAATATGGCCATCGATTTTAACGAA
Organism: Tenacibaculum adriaticum; assembly: GCF_008124875.1. Classification (GTDB taxonomy): domain Bacteria; phylum Bacteroidota; class Bacteroidia; order Flavobacteriales; family Flavobacteriaceae; genus Polaribacter; species Polaribacter adriaticus. The sequence goes on along the minus strand of NZ_VNIA01000002.1, from coordinate 434,382 downwards.
CCTGTAGCTCTTTTCTCATTAGAGATGTCGTCTGTACAGTTAATTACACGTATGATTTCTTCTGAAACAGGATTAACTTCAGAAAAATTGCGTAAAGGTAACCTTGAGCCACACGAGTGGGAACAACTTAATGTTAAGGTTAAAAAATTATCTGATGCACCTATTTTTATTGATGATACACCAGCACTTTCAATTTTTGATTTACGTGCAAAAGCACGTCGTTTGGTATCACAACACGGTGTAAAGATTTTAATTATAGATTACTTGCAGCTAATGACAGCAGGAGGATCTGGAGGAAACCGTGAACAAGAAATCTCTACGATTTCACGTAACTTAAAAGCACTCGCAAAAGAATTGAGTATTCCCGTAATTGCATTATCTCAGTTATCGCGTGCGGTAGAAACCCGTGGAGGAAGTAAACGACCGTTATTATCTGATTTACGTGAATCTGGTGCGATTGAACAAGATGCTGATATTGTATCGTTTATTTTTCGTCCAGAATATTATGGAATGACAGAATGGGATGACGATGATCATACACCTTGTGAAGGACAAGGAGAATTTATTGTGGCAAAACATCGTAATGGTGGATTGGACAATATTCGTTTGAAGTTTACAGGACATTTAGCAAAATTCTCAGATTTAGAGGAAGGTTTTAGTAGCGAATTTCAATCGAGTATGAATGCCTTTTCAGATGATGTTTCGCCAAGTAACTTCCCTTCACCTGAAGATGCTTTTGGACCAAGTGATGATGATGTACCGTTTTAATGTAAAAACTAATCTTAAATATTAAAAAATACACAATTGCTAATTTGTAATTGTGTATTTTAGTTTTTACATATGAAGAAGTTTAATTTAATTTTTGTTTTTTTATTAATAACCAACTCAATATGGGCATCCTTTATTTATGTGCCTATGAGTCATGATAATCAAAAAAATCATTTAAAAGCGTACGGTATTGTGTACTATGCATTAGAAAATGGATTAAAAGCAAAATGGTTATTAAATTATGATGGTGGTGCATTTCTCATAGAAAATAACGAATCGGTAGCGAAGGAGTGTAAAATTAGAGGAGTTTCATACCAAATTATTTCTGATGTAAAATCTCAATTTATTTTAGAAGAGATTTCATCTCCCTCTAAAAATCAAGAAGCAGTAACTTTAGAAAAAGCACCGAAAATTGCTGTGTATTCTCCAAAAGATAAGTTACCATGGGATGATGCTGTAACCATGGTATTGAGCTATGCAGAAATTCCGTTTGATGTGGTGTATGACGAAGAAGTATTAAATGAGAAACTATTAATGTATGAATGGTTACACTTACATCATGAGGATTTTACTGGTCAGTATGGTCGCTTTTATGGAGCGTTTAGAACAGCTCCTTGGTATATTCAACAGAAAAAAGATGCAGAAGCGTTGGCTGCTAAATTAGGGTTCAGTAAGGTTTCTGAAGAGAAAAGAGCAGTAGCAAAAAAGATTAGAGATTATGTAATTGGTGGCGGATTTATGTTTGCTATGTGTTCTGCAACCGATAGTTTTGATATTGCCTTAGCAGCTGACGGAGTTGATATTTGTGAAGCTATGTTCGATGGTGATGCTTCAGAACCGAATTATCAATCAAAAATCGATTTTAATAAGACTTTTGCATTTAAAGATTTTGAACTGATTAGAAATCCGACTACTTACGAGTTTTCTACCATTGATATGACGCGTAAGCGTAGAATAAAAAAAGAATCAGATTATTTTGTATTGAAAGATTTTTCAGCAAAATGGGATCAAGTTCCAACTATGTTGTGTCAAAATCACACACAAATTGTCAAAGCTTTTATGGGGCAAACTACGTCGTTTGATAGAAATACCATAAAATCGACCATACTCACTTTAGGTGAAAATAAAACCAACGGAGAGGCACGTTACATCCACGGAACAAAAGGAAAGGGGATGTTTACGTTTTATGGAGGCCACGACCCTGAAGATTATCAGCATAGAGTAGGAGATCCAAAAACCGAGTTAGATTTACATCCTACCTCACCAGGTTATCGTCTTATTTTGAATAATGTATTGTTTCCTGCAGCCAAAAAGAAGAAACAGAAAACTTAATAGATTTACACAATAAATGGAACTATATTCTCAATGTAGAATCTCTAACAATTAAGTTTGTTTTTATTTCAATGGTTTTATTTCCTACATTATATGTATTTTCATTTATTATGTCTTCTATAAGATACTTTACTGCTGTTTTTCCTATTTTTCTCCCTGGTTGATCTATTGTAGTAAGTTTCGGTTCTATTATAGTGGAGCTAAAAGAGTTACTAAAACCCACAACAGCAATTTCTTCAGGAATCTTTATTTTATGTTTATTAAGGTTCTTTATAGCACCTATAGCACAAGAATCTGTTATTGCAAAAATAGCATCTGGTCTATTCTTAAGTGTTAGAATAATATTTGTTAGCCTTTTTCCTTGAGCCATCGATATATCTTCTGTACTTAGTATTAATTTTTCATCGATGGCTATATTATAATCTTTTAAAGCTTGTAAGTAACCTTCAAACCTTTTTTCAGAGTTAAAAGAATTTTCACTTTCTTTAAATATTGCTATTCTTTTTTTTCCAATATTTATTAAATGTTCTACAGCATTATAAGCAGCTTGTTTTTCATTTATAATTACTTGAGTACAGGGAATTTTACTAGAGACTTTGTCAAATAAAACAAGAGGTATTTTATCTAAAACATTTAAAACACTTTCTATGTTTTTTGTTTTTTTTGTTAAACACATTAAAAGTCCATCTATACCAAACTGAAACATAGTATCTAACATTTCTGTTTGTTTGTTAAAGTTGTTTTTAGATTCGCAAACAATAACTCTGTATCCTTTCTTTTCAGCTTCATCTAAAATTCCTTCAATAATGGTAGAGGTAAAGTAATGAGATATCTTTGGTACAATTACTCCTATAATACGAGTTTTATGTGTTCTAAAACCTTTTGCAAATAAATTAGGGATATAATTCAATTCTTTTGCTTTTCTTTTCACTTTTTCTTTGGTTTCAATACTAATATCTGGGTGGTTATTTATTGCCCTCGATATAGTTGAAATAGATAAATTTAAAACTTCAGATAATTCCTTTAATGTAACTCTTTTCTTTTTCATTACTCACTTTTTATGAAGACTAAACTAATAAAAAATAAATAATTATCGGGAATATTTCAAATTTTCCGGTAACGTTTGCGGTATTTATATTGATAATTTCTTAAATAAGATAGGTTTGTATTTATAACTTAGCAATTAAATAAGTGTTTAATTATTAAATTAAGAATATTATGAAAAAACATATTTCTATAATAGTTTTTGTTTTATTTTTTTCAGTAACGTTTTCGCAAACCCAAGTTACTGGAAATGTAAAAGATAATTATGGAAACCCTATACCAGGAGCCAATGCAATTATAAAAGGAACATCATTTGGATCTGAAAGTGATTTTGATGGAAATTTTTCATTTGTTGCAGAATTATCAGGAGTACAAACTTTGCAAGTCTCTTTTATAGGGTATGAAGACTTTGAAAAAGTAATAAACCTTAATGAACCAACATTTACTATTAGTGTTGTTTTAAAGGAAGGTACACAACAATTAAATGAAGTGGTATTGACAGGAACATCCATTACACGGTCACAAAAAGAAACACCACTTTCTATTACTTCTATAGGCGCTAAAGAACTTGCAAAGAAAAACACAAGTAGTCAAGCAGATATTTTAAGAAGTGTGCCAGGTATAACTGCAGAAGGTGGTGGTGGTGAAGTTGCTTCTAATATTTTTGTTAGAGGACTTCCTTCAGGCGGACAATACCAGTTTAATCCATTACAAATTGATGGAATGCCAGTACTAAGTACATTTGGGTTAAATTCATCTGCACATGATGTTTATTTTAGGAATGATATTGGTATGCGTAGTTTAGAATTTGTACGTGGTGGTTCTTCAATTTTATATGGTGTAGGTTCTGTTGCAGGGATAATTAATTATACAAGTGTTACTGGTAGTAATACTCCAAAAAGTATTATAAAAACAGAAATAGCTTCGAATTCAAGATATAAAGCAGACTTTTTAACAAGTGGGCCTTTAGGTGGAAAAGATTCTAAAACATTTTATGCATTATCAGGGTTTTACAGATATGATGATGGTCCAATAAAATCGGGATTGCCTACTGAGGGATTTCAGTTACGAGGAAATATAAAACATATTACTGATCATGGATCTGTAACATTTTCTGGGCAATTTATAGATGATAAGGTACAATTCTTTTTACCTTTTCCATTAGAAGGCGGTTCTCGAGAGCGTCCTAAAGGAAATGATGGAGGAACCATATATACCTTACAAACTTCTGAAGCAGCTAATTTTTCTTATGCTACACCAAATGGTATTTATAACTCACCAATAGAAGATGGAGTAGCTACTAAAGGGGGATATTTTCTAACAGATTTTAAACATAATTTTTCTGATGAGTTTAGAATGAATGCTAAACTTAGATATTCTAAATATGAACATCAATTTAACTTATTTTTAGATGGGAGTGGTGTTGGAGGAGCAAAAGCAGTAGAAACTCAACAAGAATTTTTAGATGCTCGCGCGTTAACAACAGGAGAATTTACATATTTAAATGGCCAACCAGTAGCATCTAATGCACTTTTATATGCGAATAGAATTTTAGATAGAAACAGACCATTAACAGAGTTAATGGCAGATATAAAACTAACCAGAGAGATAGAAGAACATACAATCACTTTAGGAACCTTTATGTCTAGATCTAAGGCTGGTGATTTTAACGTAATCACAGGGTATTTAAGTGAATACAATAATAGACCAAGGTTAATTAATGTGTCTGGTTATACAATGAATGGTATCACTAACCGAGGAATGAGTTATACGAATAGAAATATAAATAGTAATAAGGTCGCTGTTTTTTTAACAGATGAGATTAAGTTAGATCGTTGGAATTTTGATATTGGTATTCGTTATGAGAGAGCTTCAGGAGATATAGAAAATGAAGGAGTAGAATCTTACGAAGTGGATGATACAGGTATAGAAGGTTTGGATAATGTAATTTGGGGTAATGGAAACTATGTTAGAGGTCATGTCTCTGCAGATGATTTTGCAATAGCATTAGCCGGATTGTATAAGGTAAATGAAAGTATTAGTGTTTATGGAAATTTTTCTAGAGGATATTTCTTTCCAGAACTAAGATCTACAAAGTTTGATGATTTTAATAATCCATCATCATACGATACAGAAAAAATTATACATGGAGAATTGGGTTTAAAATATGGTAAAGCTAATTTTTCAGGAACATTAGCAGCTTATTATGTGACTTTAGCAGATAGAAGATCTATAAGTTTTGTAAATACTTCTACAGGTGGTACAACAGAAGAAGTAGATACTCAAGATACTGAAACTTTAGGATTAGAAGGATCTTGGAATTGGAAATTTGCTAAAAATTTTAGTTTTGGAGGATCGGCAACTTACCAAGCTCATGAAATAACAAAATCTGAAAGTAACCCTGAATATGAAGGTAATGAACTAAGAAGACAACCTAATTTATTAGCAAATTTAGGGTTAGACTATGATGACACAAAATTTGATGCGGGATTTGTTTATACATACACAGGTGATAAATTTTCGAATGACGCAAATAGCATCGAACTTGATGCTTTTGGTTTAGCCAGTTTAAATTTGGGATATACTTTTTCTGCAGGGGATAATGGAGAAACTATACGACTAGGTACTCAAGTATTTAATCTGTTTAATTCTCAGGGAATTACCGAAGGGTCTCCAAGACTAGGTAACAACCAAATAGAGGAAGAATATTTTGTAGGGAGACCAGTATTACCAACTAGGGTTTTCTTTAATGCTACATTTAAGTTTTAAGATAAATTTATTAATAATAATTAAATGCATTGGTATCATTACATTGGTATCAATGTATTTTTAAGCCTTTTTTATGGAAAGAAAATTAAGAGAAAAAGCAAAAAAAGTATTAAACGCAAATTATAATGAAGAAGGATTTACTATACCTTGCGAAGGTTTATATCCTTTTCAATGGAAGTGGGATTCTGGCTTTATAGCTATAGGTTTTGCACATTTTGATATGTTTAAAGCTAAAAAAGAAGTAACAACCTTATTGGATGCTCAATGGGAAAACGGTTTTATACCACATATAGTGTTTCATAATGAAAGTGATAGCTATTTTCCAGGGCCAGATTTTCATAAATCAGAACTTCATCCATTAGCGTCAAAAAAATATAAAACGACTGGTATCACACAACCGCCAGTTTTGGGGTTTGTTCTTCAAGAATTATATAGAATTGCAAATGATAAAATAGATGTTTTAAACTTTATTAAAACAGAAATAGATAAAGTATATAATAACCATAAGTATTTTTATGAAAATAGAGATCCAAATAACGAAGGATTAGTCTATATCTATCATAATTGGGAATCTGGAACAGATAATTCCCCTATTTGGGATAGTGTATGGGAAACAATGGAGAAAGATACTCCCCACTATAAATTTGAAAGAAGAGATACGACACATGTCGATGCATCTCAACGACCTTCTAGCAGGGAATATGATTATTATTTGCATATTATTGAAATAGCCAAAGCAAATAATTATGATGATGTAAAAATAGCAGAATTATCACCTTTTTTAATTCAAGATCCTTTATTTAATGCAATGTTGATTAAATCTAATCAAGCATTAATAGATCTTTATAAAATTATAGGAAATAATGATGATAAAATTAAAACATTAAAAGATTGGCAAAGTAAATCTAAACCAGCATTTAACGATAAATTATTTGATAAAGAACTAGGTGCTTATGTACATTATGATTTAAGAAACGAAAGACCTATTCGAATGATTACATCATCATCCTTTTCACCATTGTTTGGAGGAATTCCAAGCCAAGAAAGAGCAGGTGTATTAGTTAATACATTAAAGGCTAAATTTGGAGGGGATGATAAATATTTATGTGCCTCTTTCGATCCTGAAAATGAAAACTTCAATCCTAAAAAGTATTGGAGAGGCCCTGTTTGGGTTAACCTTAACTGGTTATTATATTATGGATTAATGAATTATGGATATGATGATTTAGCACTAAGAGTAAAAAATGATACTATTGAGCTAATTACAAAATGTGGTTTTTATGAATATTTCGACCCTAGAAAAGAAATTTATAAAAAGGAGTGTAGTGGATATGGAGGTAATAATTTTTCATGGACAGCTGCTTTATTAATAGATTTATTGGATAACTAACATTATGAATTATATAGATTATATTATTATTGCTGTTTACTTAATTAGTTTCCTCGGTATTGGGTATTTATTTAAAGAGAATAAAGATTCTAAAGATTATTTTCTGGGAGGAAGATCAATGAGGTGGTTTCCATTGAGTTTATCAACAATGGCTACCCAACTTTCAGCAATAAGTTTTATATCTGCACCAGCATTTGTAGGATTAAAAGAAGGGGGAGGTTTACAATGGTTAACGTATGAGTTCGGAGTACCATTAGCAATGGCTTTTTTATTGATTACTATAATACCAACTCTCTATAAATCTGGAATTATTAGTGTTTATGAGTATTTAGAAAATCGTTTTGATGCTTCCTCAAGACTTTTAATAAGTTTGGTATTTCAAATAAGTCGTTCAGTAGCAACAGGAGTAATGGTATATACTATGGCGTTAATACTTCAAGCTACAATTGGTATAGATTTTTGGATATCTGTGTTAATTATAGGGATCATTACTATGATTTATTCTTTTCAAGGAGGTATGAAAGCAGTTATTTGGGGAGATGTAATACAAATGTGTATTCTTTTTTTCGGAATAGTTATTTGTTTAATTTATGGTATTAGTGAATTGGGAGGTTTTGAAAATTTCATAACTAATGTTGATAAGGATCGTTTAACTACAGTAGATTTTTCTAAATGGGGATTTAATAATGCCAATAAAAATGATGAATTTGGCTTTTGGCCAATGGTAATAGGCGGTTTTTTTTTGTATGCTTCTTATTACGGAACAGATCAAACACAGTCGCAAAGATTATTGTCTGCAGAAGGAATGCCAACTATAAAAAAATTATTACTAGCAAATGGAGTTTTTCGCTTCCCAATAACATTAACTTATTGTTTAATGGGATTGGTATTAGGAACTCTCTTAGTTCAAGATATTAGTTTTCAGGAATTGATGGAAACCGTTTACCAAACAAACATAAGCTCGCTTGAAGGGAAAAAGGCAGATTTAATGGTACCTGTTTTTATAATCAAATATTTGCCAAATGGTATTATAGGAATTTTAATTGTAGCGATAATGTCTGCAGCTATGTCTTCTTTAAGTTCAACAGTAAACTCCCTTTCGGCGGTGACTTTGGAAGATTTCGTTAAACGATTTATGCCCAATTTGTCTGATATAAATTATGTAAAGTATTCACGCTTTTTATCTATATTTTGGGGATTAGTCTGTTTATTTTTTGCTTTTTTCGCAGGAAGTATTGAAGGAACGGTTATAGAGGTCATTAATAAAATCAGTTCAATTTTTTATGGACCAATTTTAGCTGCATTTTTATTAGCTGTATTAACAAAAAAAACACATGCTCTTGGTGTAAATATTGGTATTGTAATAGGTGTTGTTTTTAATATTTATCTTTGGTTGTACGTGCCACAAGTATTTTGGTTTTGGTGGAATGCGATAGGCTGCTTATTAACAATAATTGTTGCTTATACAGTTAGCTTAATTGTAAAACAAGAAACTAAAAAAGGACTTGGTGTAACCTTTTATAAAGCAGGAAAGAGAGAAGTTATTATTTTATTATGTTATTTTATATTAATTGTTGTGTTTTCAATTTCAATACCTAGTTTTTTTAATTAATTCAAATATGTATTTCTTTTGAGATTTGTAATAGCTCCAGATAAATTTAAAGATTCACTTACAGGATTTCAGTTTTGTAATGCCGTAGAAGAGGGAATACAAATGGTATTACCAGATGCAGATATTATAAAATTACCCTTAGCAGATGGAGGTGATGGAACAATAGATGTCGTTAACTATTATTTAAAAGGGGATAAGGTTTTTACAAAAGTCAATAATCCTATATTTAAAAAAATTAAAGCATCTTATTTGTATTCTAAAAGATTAGAAACTGCATTTATAGAGATGGCAGAAGCTTCGGGTATTAAATTATTAAATATAACTGATAGAAATTGTCTCTATACGACTACTTTAGGAACAGGAGAGCTTATATTAGATGCAATAAATAAAGGAGCAAAGCATATTATTTTGGGAATAGGAGGTAGTGCCACAAACGATTGTGGTATTGGTATGGCATCAGCTTTGGGCTACTCTTTTTTAGATGAAAAAGGAAAAGAACTAAAACCAATAGGAGAAAACCTTTCCAAGATAAAAAGGATAGATGATTCAAATGTCATTCCCAAGTTAAAAGAGGTGTCATTTAAAATAGCATGTGATGTAACGAATCCCCTATATGGCGAAAATGGAGCAGCTTATGTGTATGCTTCACAAAAAGGAGCTTCAAAAGATGAAATAGTAGTATTAGACAAAGGTCTTCGTAGTTTTTCTAAAATTATAGATAATCATTTTAATATTGAAAGCCAAAGTATTAAAGGAGGTGGGGCAGCTGGCGGTTTAGGTATAGGGAGTTTAATTTTTTTTAATGGACAATTAACCTCTGGAATTGAGCTAATAAAAGAAATTGCAAATTTCGATCAAAATATAAAAAATACTGATTGGATTATCACGGGAGAAGGACAAATAGATGCTCAAACATTATCAGGTAAAACAATACAAGGCGTTATTCAATCTGCTAAAAAACAAAATATACCTGTAGCTGCTTTTTGCGGTTCTGTGGATTTAACTATAAATACTCAGAAAACTTTAGGATTAGACTATGTTTGTTCTGTTTTAAAAAAAATTTCTAGTTTAGAGGAAGCCTTGCATGACGGATATCAAAATTTAGTGTTTTCAGTATATAATTTCACAAAACTTTTAAAATAAAATAATTATTAGTTGTTGTGAACTTTTTACTTGTGTTTTTGTGATACTATTTTTAACAATTTTGAAAGCACTTCAAAAATTCTTGATTAATTTTAAATAATGCTTTGTTTTATGCTATTAAAACGTAGAAATAGATAACTTAAAAAGTATTATTTTTCTCTAATTCTTTAATAAAATAAGAGGGTCTTAACCCAGTAGATTTACTAAAAGCCTTAGAAAAAGACTCCGCATTTTTAAACCCAACCTCTTCGGCGATTGCTTTGATAGTATATTTTCTAAATAAAGTATTTTCTTTTAGTTTTTGAATTGTATAATCAATACGAAGCTGATTTATATAGTTTGAAAATGAAAGTTCTTTGGATTGATTAATGACTTTAGATAAATAATTTGAATTGGTGTTTAATTTTGTTGCTAAACTTTGTAAACTAGTAGCAGAATCAAGAAACTCATTATTCTTTTCAAAATCAGAAAGTTTCTGATTAATATCATCAATGACTTCTTGTGAGAGATTAGAAATTATATTTTTTGGTAGCATTTCTTTCTTTTCAGGGATTTTATTTTGATTTATCACCGTCAAGAATTTTTTCTTGTAATTTCTTTTTCTTTTAATCTGAAAGGTTAATACGGAGAGAATTAAAATTATACTAGAAGCATAAATAATAGTTTGAGTTTTAGACTTGCCTTTTAATTCATTAATTACTTTTTCTCTTTCTTTGAGTAAGTTTGGTATATCGTATTTTTCAGAGAGAGTTTCGCTAATATATTTTTTATCATTAAGTCTAAATTCTTTAAGTTCTAATAATTTATTAATATAGATTAACTGCTTCTTTAAATCATTTTTATTTTTATAATATTTAGATAAGGATAAAAAAGAATCTTCTAAGTGATTACTAGGAATTTTTACTACGTTGTATAAAGAATCAGCTTTTAAATGATATTTGAATGCTTTAGAGTTATTATTAGTTTTTTCATAACAAAAGCCCAGTTTTGTGTATATTTGGGTTAGTAGATTATAGTTATTGTCTTCTTCAATACCTGATAGTGATTTGTTATAATTAGTTATTGCACTAATATATTTTTTCTGACTATAGTCTACTTGAGCTCTACTGAAATATGTTGCCTTAATAAAAACAGAATCATTTATTTTACTGTAAAGTTTTTCAGCTTCATCAAGATAATAATAAGCAGAATCGACATCTCCCTTTTTTCTATATCTAAAAGAAATATTTAAAGGTAATGAATTGAATGTGCTATTTTTATGGAAATTTTTACATTTTTTAACATATTCATTAGCATTTTTAAGCAGTTTTAAAGCTTCATCTTCTTCACCGTTTTCACCTTTAAGAATTCCTAGATAAATATTAGTAATTGCTTGTAAGCTATCATTTCTTTGTTTCTTTAATAGAAAATTAGCAGCTATACACTCTTTTAAAACACTGCCATTTTTATTCTGAAGAAGGAAAAACTCTGATTTTCTAAGGTGAATGGAAATAAGCGTCTTTTTACTTTTGGAGTTTTGATATCTGCTTATTAAAGAATCACAATAGTTAATATAACTATCAAAGAGATTATGTACATCACTTATGTAATATTTACCTCTAAGCATTCCTAATGTATCATTTTTCTTTTTAGCCTTTAAAAAAAAAGCATCAGCATAAGTTTGTGCAAGGACAGTGTCTGTTTCATTTTGATAAAACAATTCCGATAGTTCATCATAAGATTTATTTAAAAGCGAATCTAAAGGACTGTTTTGACTCAATAATATTTGAATAGAAAAAATAAAAGAAAGAAGAAGGATTTTTTTTATAGAGGGCATTATAAATGATCTTATTTACCAACAAAGTTACGATTTACAACCCAAAAAGAGACAAAAAAAATAACTTTGGTAATTAGATTGTTAGGTGTTTTAGTACGCTGTTTTCATGAAAGTAGACTACATAAACTTGTCATTAAAAGATAATATTTATTCCTTTGGACAAGGAAAGGGATAATAGTAAAAATGTAAAATAAAGTGAAGGGTATTTTACAGTGAAAAAGAAAATTTAATTATTTACCCTTTTTTAATAAAGAAATTGTTATTGAAAAAAACAGCCCAATTGGGCTGTTTTTTTATGGAAGTGTTTTGGAAGTTATTTTTTTGTAAGATAAATTTTAATTAATAGTTTTTCACTAAAAAAAATACAGTTTTAACAAACATAAAATATGTTTAATTAATTTTTAGAGATGCCTAATAGTTTATTTTTATAATATTGATGTTGTATTTAGAATTAAATAATCGTTGTTCATTATTGTTTAAAGAATTACATTTGTCCAAACAAAATTTACAATGTCAACAACTCAACAATTACAAGATTTTACACAACAAGTTCGTAGAGATATACTTCGTATGGTACATGCAGTAAATTCAGGTCACCCAGGAGGTTCTTTAGGGTGTGCTGAATTTATTACTTGTTTGTATCAAGAAGTTATGGATTATTCTACTAATTTCTCTATGGACGGAAAAAATGAAGACTTATTCTTCTTATCAAACGGTCATATTTCTCCTGTATTTTATAGTGTTTTATCACGTAGTGGCTTTTTTCCTGTAAGCGAACTAGCTACTTTTAGAAAGTTAAACACACGCTTACAAGGGCATCCTACAACACACGAACATTTACCAGGAATTAGAATTGCATCTGGTTCGTTAGGACAAGGTATGAGTGTTGCTATTGGTGCTGCACAGGCCAAAAAGCTTAACGGAGATGATAAACTTGTATATACATTACATGGAGATGGAGAGTTACAAGAAGGTCAAGTTTGGGAAGCTGCGATGTATGCATCAGCAAAAAAAGTAGATAATTTAATTTCTACAGTTGATGTTAACGAAAAGCAAATTGACGGGTCTACAGATGAAGTTCTGCCTATGGGAAGCATAAAAGACAAGTTTTTAGCTTTCGGTTGGGATGTATTAGAAATAAAAGAAGGTAATAATATTGATGCTATTTTAAAAGGAATGGCAGATGCAAAATCTAGAACAGGAAAAGGAAAACCAGTTTGTGTATTAATGTACACGGAAATGGGGAATGGTGTTGATTTTATGATGCACACACACGCATGGCATGGTAAAGCACCAAATGATGAGCAATTAGCAAATGCCTTAGCCCAAAATCCAGCTACTTTAGGAGATTATTAAAAATAAAAAAAGTAATTAAACGCTGTTACGAAAGTAATAGCGTTTCTTTTTTAAGTTTTTCTTTACATAATCGGGTAAACTAATATGTATTTTTACGACGAATTTGTACAACTAAAAATAAACGAATGCACATAGGAATTGTATGTTATCCAACTTTTGGAGGAAGTGGTGTAGTAGCTACTGAATTAGGAATGGCATTAGCCGATAAAGGACATGATGTTCATTTTATAACATATAATTTACCAGTTCGTTTAGACTTTATATCTCATAAATTACATTTTCATGAAGTAGTGATGGAAGAATATCCGCTCTTTCAATACCAACCTTACGAGTTAGCATTATCTAGTAAAATGGTGGAAGTTGTTCTTAAGCACAAATTAGAAGTTTTACATGTGCATTATGCAATTCCACACGCTTATGCCGCATATATGGCAAAAAAAATGCTGCAAGAAAAAGGAATAAATATTAAAGTGGTAACGACCTTGCATGGTACAGATATTACACTTGTGGGAAGCCACCCTACTTATAAAACAGCAGTAGAATTCAGTATTAATAAATCAGATGAAGTAACTGCAGTTTCTAATAGCTTAAGAGAAGATACATTACGACTTTTCAATATTGAAAAAAACATTAAAGTTGTGTATAATTTTATTGATGCAGCCAAATACGATAGAGCAGTTCATGAAGATTGTCAACGAGCCGCTTTGGCGAAACCAGAAGAACGAATACTAACACACATTAGTAATTTTAGACCGGTAAAACGAACTGAAGATGTAATTAAGATTTTTGAAAAAGTTCAAAAAGAAATTCCATCTAAATTATTAATGGTAGGTGATGGCCCTGATCGTTTAAAAGCGGAAAATCTAGCAAGAAAATTAGAAATTGAAGATAAGGTCTTGTTTTTAGGAAATAGTAATGAAGTGGCTAAAATATTGTGTTACTCTGATGTTTTCTTATTGCCTTCTGAAACGGAAAGCTTTGGACTAGCAGCTTTAGAAGCTATGGCAGCAAGTACCGTTGTTATTTCTACAAATACAGGGGGTTTACCAGAGGTAAACATTCATGGAAAAACAGGTTTTTTAAGTAGTTTAGAAGATGTTGACGACATGGCTAAAAATGCAATTTATTTGTTAAAAAGTGATGTAGTTTTAAATCAATTTAAGCAAAACGCAAAAGAACATACAAAACAATTTTCTTTAGAAAATATTCTTCCTGCTTATGAAGATATTTATAAATCTTGTACAGTAAAAGTTTAAGTTGTTTAAAATAAGCAAATTAGAATATAGTTATTAAAACTTTATATATTTAAGGAGTTAATTTATGTACCTTGTTTTTGAAAAATAACCTTTTATTTTTTTTCTTTATTGTATATTTTTATACAATTGATTCCACGACACAACAATTAGTATCAAGTGACACATCTGTAGAGTACAAAAAGTTTGATATTCATAAAGGTTTTGGAGTATATTCAGTAAGTTTCATGGAGTTTGATAATTTAGGTTGGCTTTGGGTATCTGGATCAAACCTTGAATTAATAGACGGAAAAATACATGAAAGATCTGCTATTATTCAACGATATGATGGAAATAGATTTTATACTGTACCTCTTCCAAATTTTTCGGGAAGCCCTCCTAATTTTATAAAATTGTATAAAAGGTTAGATGGACAGTTTTATGCTGTATTGATTTGGCAGAATAAAGAAAAAATATTTTTGCTAAACCCAGAAACACTTGTTTTTAAAGAGGTAATCCTCCCCTCATCAAAAGAGAATAAAGATATTTGTTTATTTTCTTACAAGGATTTTTTTATGGTGTATGTACGTCATAACACAGAAATAAAATTATTTCAACTTAATAAAAATTTAAAGCTTACCGAATATCCTACACCAATAACTCTTCAAAAAGAAAATACCTATCCTATTTTTTCTAATTTCATTGGATTTGAAGATCATTTTATTTTGAGTGAATCTCGTTCAGGTGTTTATATTTATAATGATAATGGTACCTTATTAAAAAAGTTAACTCTTTCTGATCTTGGATTAACAAATAAAGATCCTAATTTTTTAATAGATATAGATACTTGGTTTAAAAGGGATGGTAACATCTATGTTTATTTTACAGACATTGAAGGTTGTTATAAATACAGCTCAAAAAATAAAAAGTGGGAAAAAACTATCTTTTTTGATTTAGATAAAACAGATAAATTTAATAAGCAACTGGTTTTTTCTGATGTAAAAGAAAATCTAATAAAACAAGAGTTGTCAGGAGTAAATTCTCAATTTAAATTTAATTTTAAAAATAATTTTTATAGAGCTCCTATCAATACAAATTTCATAAATAGTTCAAAAATAGCCTCTAGGGATCTTTCAAAAGAATTGTTTATAGAAAACAAAGGAAGTTTTTATCATTATACTTTCGATAACGCAAATGTGAGTACTTTTTTAAAAAATAGTAGCATTAGAGGAATGTTACAGTTAAATTCAAATGAAGTATTAGTTTCTACTCAAGATTCAGGTTGGTTTCTCATCAATTTAAAAACAAAAACTACAAAACAATATAAAATGACCATGAATGGTCAACCTTTTATACCAAAAGCTAGTAGAGCTATTTTTGAGGATGAAACTAATTATTGGAGTAGTTATGACAAAGGTATTATTTCAATAGATAAGAAAACTCAAGAAGTTACTCCCTTTATTTACTATGAAGTAGCTGCTATGGTAGAAGACGAAAAATATATTTACTATGGTATTCCTTTTTACAATTTAATGAAGTTTGATAAAGAAAGTAAGAAAAATATTACTCTCACTTCTACAAGTAAATATGATGTGCAAGGTATTTTAAAAGTTGGTAACAGTATTTATTTAGCTTGTGAAGAAGGTTTAGTGGTTTTTGAAAATGAAAAAACAACATTATACAACCCAAAAGAAAAACAAGAACATTCCATTTTTATCTCTATTATTCAACATCCTACATATGGCATTTTATTAGGAACTAGAACTGGTGAATTATTTCAATTTAATCCACAAACTAAAGAGTTTACTCTATTGTATAAAGACAAATTAAATGCATCTATTGCAACTATTCTATTTGATAATAAGGATGGTATTTGGATGAATACTTATAATGGTATTGTATCTTATAATCCAGAAACAAAAGCATCTACTAGATTTACGATGAATGATGGATTGAGTTTTTATGAAGCAAATAGGTATAGTGCATTAAAAACAGGTAACGGTTTTTTTTTAGTGGGTACTTTGAATGGAGTTAGCTATTTTAATCCAGAAGAATTGACAAAGAAAGTGATTGACGCAGAATTTAGGTTAACAGCTACAACATATTTTGATAAAACACTTAAAAAAGAGATAAAAGAAAAATCTCCACAAAAATTAAAAGACTTAAAGTCTATTTCTTTACCTCCTGAAAGTAAAAATTTAGAACTACAATTTAGCTTATTTGGAATATATGATTCTAATAAAATTAAGTACAGATATAGATTAAATAAAGAATTATGGGTTGATCTTTTTACAGATACAGAAATAAGATTGTCGAATTTATCTGCAGGAAAGCATATCTTAGAAATTGAAGCTATTGATTCAGCAAATAAAAACATAGGAAAACCTATTGTGCTTTCAATTTTTGCGGGTGAGTTTTTCTATAAATCAGATTGGTTTTATTTCTTATTCTTTTTAGGAATATTCGTAATTATTTTTTGGTTTTATTTAGAGGAACGAAAAAAACATGTACTAAAAGAAAACTTTTCAAACAAAATAATTAGTACGCAAGAAGAAGAACGTTCTAGAATAGCTAAAGAATTGCACGATAGTATTGGACAACGATTGTTAGTTTTACAAAAAACATTCTCAAAAAACAAAAACCAAGAAGAAACTGAATTAAAAATGATTAATGATGTAATAAACGAAGTAAGAAACATCTCTCATAATTTACATCCATTTCAATTTAGAAAATTAGGTTTGGCTAAATCTTTAGAGAACATGATGGATGCTTTTCAAAAAAGTTCCGAGGTCTTCTACTCTTATGAAATAGATGATGATATTGATGTATATATTTCTAAAGAAAAAGGCTTATTTATTTTTAGAATGTTGCAAGAATGTATTGCCAACGTAGAAAAACATGCTAATGCAACCGCCTGTAATTTAACTATTATAAATGAAGCAAAAATTATAAGATTTGTATTAAAAGATAATGGTTCTGGGTTTATGGTAAATAATGCTATGAATTCAAACGAAAGTTTAGGGTTAAAAAGTTTACAAGAACGGGCTCAATTTATAAGCGCTATTCTAAACATTCAATCAAATTCAAAAACCGGAACTATAATTACAATAAAAATAGCAAAATAATGAGTGTAACTATTGTATTGGCAGATGATCATCCATTATTATTGTCTGGAAATGAACAATTTTTAAAATCTAAAGGATATAAAGTAGTAGCTACAGAAACAAATGGTAATAATGCCTACAAT
Organism: Tenacibaculum adriaticum; assembly: GCF_008124875.1. Lineage (GTDB taxonomy): Bacteria > Bacteroidota > Bacteroidia > Flavobacteriales > Flavobacteriaceae > Polaribacter > Polaribacter adriaticus. Next base: position 416,673 of record NZ_VNIA01000002.1, on the reverse strand, counting down.
TCAATTTTAAAATATAAACCTTCACTGGCAATTTTAGATTTTGACATGCCTATTCAAAATGGGTTAGAAGTTGCTAAATCATGTGTTCAAAATAAATTAGATGTAAAAATTATCATTCTAACTCTGCATAAACAAGAAGCTATTATTAAGGAAATAGGCAGCTTAATTCATGGTTATGTTTTAAAAGATGACGATTTATTAGAACTAGAAAATTGTATAAAAGAAGTTTTAAAAGAAAAAACGTATATCAGTAAAAATATACAAAATGCTGTTCACCTTTCAAGTAAAAAAAATGTACTACACAATTTAACGGTAACAGAAACAAAAATATTACGCTATTTAGCACAAAATATGTCTTCATCTGACATTGCAGAAAAACTTTTCATTTCTAAACGTACAGTAGAAAAACACCGTAGCAATATTATTCACAAATTAGGAATAAAATCTACCCAAAATGGCCTGTTACTATGGGTTCAAAAAAATACTAATTTGTTTAATACGTAGGTCTACGTATAGTTTAAAATCATGTTCCTTGTTAGCTTTGAGATTATGAAGTCTCTAGGGGGTATACAGCTAACTTTATCTGAAATTGAAATCCTTTTTTATATTAAAGAAGGATTAACCTCTACACAAATTGCAAAATTAAGAAACTGCTCTGTAAGAACTGTAGAAAAGCACAGGAGCAACATAATTTTAAAACTTAAAATACCCTCTTCGCAAAATGCTTTATTAATATGGATATTAAAACATCCTAATTTATTTAATACGTAGGTCTACGTATTTCAAGAAATACTTTTAAATAATAATTTTACCATAAATAAAAATCATAAAAAACTACTACTATGCTAGATTACATTGGAGAAATCCGGATTTTTGCTTTTGACTTTGTGCCTCATAACTATATTATTTGTGACGGTAGACGATTATCTAAAACTGAATATTTCTATTTAGATAATTTTTTGGGTGACAAATTCACGTATGACAACAGTGATCCAACAACATTTGCTATACCAGATTTAAGAGACAGATTTCCAAAACAACCCGGGGAAACCATTAATTTTGGAGAACAAAAAGGTGCAGATGAAGTAATAATGGATATGGAGCAAATGCCCGAACATACGCATGAAACTCATATTGTAGTTGATAACACTACAGGAGGAGATGAACTTGTTAATGCTCCCAAAAATGCATTTTTAAATAATAATAAAAGCAACAATGAAAAAAGAAATTTTAGTATAAACCCTAGTGAGAATACTTTTTTAGGAGGCCTTACACAAGAGGATGTTGGCAATTCAGCGCCAATTAATATTAAAAATGCGCATGTAAAAATGGTGTTTGCTATTTGCATAAAAGGAAAGGAAATTATTGATCCAAAATCTGATATTGAGGGGCTAGGATTTATGGGAGAAATTAAAATTTGGCCAAGTACCATTATACCTAGAGGATGGGTTCTATGCAACGGAGAAAGCAACTATACTGTATCAAATAAAACTGGCATGGGATCTATTATAGGAGATCTGTATGGTACAATTAATAAAGGAACTCCCAATGAAAAACTTTTATATCCTAATTTTAAAGACAGATTTGCAACAGGGGCAAAAAAAATTGAAGATGTCGCCATAAAAGGCGGTAAAAATAGTGTATTACTAAGTAAAAGCAGCTTACCCTCACATACACACAACGTTCAATTGGCAGTAAATAATAATACAAATAGTGCACCACATATAAATTTACCTAATGGTACTTTTATTAATAGAAATGCAGGAATGTTTAGTGCCGAAGCTAATACTCCTGCACGTTTAGGAGGAATTACAGAAGAAAACAAAGGAGGTTTAAAAGAAATAGATATTGCCAATTCATCAATAGGCCTTAACTACATTATATGTACAACGGGATTTATGAATCCACCACCAGATATTTTTTATACCGGAGAAATTATATTGTATGCCTCTAATAAAAGCTCATATTTAGAGGAAAGTTATTTGTCTCTTTGCCACGGACAATGGTGTGATATTCGTGTGAATCCAGCGTTATTTTCTCTTTTAGGAACAAAATACGGAGGTGATGGTAGAACATACTTTAATTTACCTGATCTAAGAGATAGGCTACCTCTCTGTGTTACAAATTTAACCGAAGTGGGTAAGTATGGTGGTGCTAATACCATACAATTAACTAAAGAAAATTTACCAGCTCATAATCATAATGTACAATTAGCTGCCAATGTTGAAGCTGATGGAACGAAAACAGAAATTCCTAATGGAATTTTAAATGAAACGTCAGGTAAATTCAGTACAAAAGAAAGTGAATCTGCTTATCTGGGAGGTGTGAAAGAAACCTCTTTTACAGGAGAAAAAGTAGATATAAGAAACCCATACCTAACAATTAACCATTTCATTAGTACCAACGGAATATTTCCCCCACGTAATTAAAATATATTAATAACTTAAAAATAATTAAATTATGAATGAAGTAAAAAACAATTCAGCTCTTACTACATCTTTCAATGAATCTTTAAAAAAGATGTTAAGTAACAAAATGACTAAAAGTGAAATTGATAGTTATATACAAGAAAGGAGTAAAATAATAGATTCTATTGATGCAAAAATAGATTTGAAAATGCTTGGTTTTGATGGTCGTATAAAATGTGAACCTACAGATAGTGAGTATCCGTATGAATATAATCATAGAATTTATGGTATAGGTATCATAGACTTAAAGTGTGAAGGATTACTTACTACGGGTTATGCACATTGGAGTGGACTTTGGAGTAATACAACTTCAGTAGCAGTAACTTCAGCAGACATAGAAATAGGTGTTGTCTTAGCAGTTTTTTTTAGAGAAGATGGAGCTCCTATTGGAGATTTTAGAGGTGTACCTGTTGGAAGTATAGGAGCAATAGCAGCTGGTGGAGAAGGTGGTTGGAAAAAAAAATAGACTTTTAAAAACCACTATGACTCATAATTTCAATCCCCTTTTTTGAGATTTAGCATAATAAATTAAGTACATTATATAAACTTCATTACCTCTGTTTTTAAATTTCAATAAAATGAAAAAAGCATTACTTTTAGTATTAATCAGTTTATTTTATCATACTTCTCAAGCTCAAAAAGTAGCTATCATTGGTTCAAAAAGTCTTGAAACAACTGAAGATGGTGTATCCATTCTAGCACTAGAAAACCTAACTGTAGGAGAGGTGTTTTATTTTACAGAAAATGAATATGATAATATCGCTCATGCATTTGTTGATGCTGCCGAAAGTGTTGTGTCAATTACCATTACATCAAATATTAATAAAGGAAATGTTATTTATTTTAAAGAAAGCGCCAGTACACCAAATACTTTTTCTACATCTGTTACCGCTGGTTCAGGTACAGTTACAGTAACACACGTAGCAAGTAGTGGCGCTTTTTCAATTGGTAGTTTAGGAGAAATTCTTTATTTGTATTCAGATAATGATACAGATCCAACCAATGGTGTTACTGAAATTCATTCAGCATTCTTCCCAGGTTCAGGTTCTAATGCAAGTACAGGAGGTGCTATACCGGCAACCGAGAATCCAAGTTCAGATTTTCCTAATGCAGTAATAACTCATAATTTTCCTGAATATGATTATGGTGTAGAACCATATTTTTCAAATGGAGTTAATAGAGTAGAATATAATATTTCTGTAGCTGATAGAACTGATGTTAATAAAGTAAAACTCGAAAATCCTGCGAATTATGTTTTCGCAGGCAATAATCAAGATTTATCTACTACTGTATTCACTAACTTTAATTTAGTTACACCTAATCCTGTAATTACATTAACCACTTCTGCAAGTCAGTTAGATGAAAATAGCAGTAGTAATTTTAGTTATACGTTTACTTCAAGTGTTGCACCAACAACCGATTTAGTTATAAATTTCTCTGTAAATGGAAGCAGTACAAATGGTATTGCTCTCTTTGGAAGCGATTATACTCAATCGGGAGCAACATCAATGGATACCACTTCGGGAACCGTTACAATTGCAAGCGGAACAACTTCCAAAACAATAATTTTAAACCCTACCGAAGATACATTATTAGAACCTGATGAAACTATAGAGCTTTCTATTCTTGCAGGTACAGGTTATGATTTTGGTAGCCCAAGTATAGCATCTTCTGTTATTAAAAATGATGATACAAAAACAGTTGTTCCAGAAGTAGCAATAACAGGATTAAGACATTATACAGGGACTGAAGATGATGTTAGCGAGTTCTCATTTGTAGCCTTAAAAGACATTCCTGCAAATAGTGAGTATGTATTTTCTAGTAATTCTTTTGATAAAAACACCTTAACTTTTTCTGATGTCTCTACCTACTCATCAGAATTAAAATGGATAGCTCCTGCTGGAGGTATTTTAAGAGGTGATGTAATAGTTGTTAAGAAAACAGCTCCTAGTACATTTACCATTACCCGAAATGGTTCTTTAACTTCTGCTGGATCCATTACAAAGTTAAGTCCTTCCAAAAACTTTTTTATATCTGAATATCATGGATTATTTATAGCGCATACAGATACTGATGATAATCCTTACAATGGCATTTCAGAAATACATAGTATGATATATACCTACGATAATTTAGGGAATTTTGGAGGAGCTGTACCTTCATCTCAAGATTTATCAACGCTTTATATTGGTGCTATTTTAGTAGATGGTTTTCCTAACATATCTCCTGGTAGATTAGAATATAAACCGTCCTTAAGACCTGTTACATCGGTAGATCAATCAAATTTTGAAAATCCTTCAAATTGGTTGTATGCAGAAGCATTAGAAGATTTGTCATCAGTACCTTTTACCAATATTATTATCAGCGAAGGATCTGCAAATCCAAAGGCAACAGTTGTTGTTTCAGCAAGCTCAATTATTGAAGATAGTGAAACAGCTACTTATACATTTAATTTAGATGCTGTAGCCACCACAAATATTACAATTAATTTTTCAGTAGCAGGTTCTGCAATCTTTTCTTCAGACTATACTGTAAGCGGAGCAAATTCGTTTACAGAAACAACAGGAAGTATTACAATCCTTAGTGGTACATCATCTGCACAATTGACTTTAACTCCTGTCAATGATGTCGATTTAGAAACTACAGAAAATATAGAGTTAACAATTACAGCAGGAATTGGGTATGATGGAGGTTCTCCAGGATCTGCAATGGTAAGTATTACCAATGATGATACTGATGACTCAGAAGTAAAACTAGCAATCATAGGAATTAATCATGAAAGTCCAAGTAGCATGTCTTTGGTAGCAATGAATAATATTACCGCAAACTCTACATTTTATTTTTTAAGAAATCAATTTAACAAAGAAACGTTGTCTTTTCAAACAGGAGGGAAATACAAGTTGGTAACTCCTAATACATGTATTCCTAAAGGAACTGTTTTAACTATTACTGGTGGTCTCAATGGTCCTTTAACTGTAAACTGTAATAGCACATCAGGTAGTGAATGTGGTACGGCAACTATTGTTGGTAGTGGAAATGTGTTCGACTTTTTAGATATCGGAACAAGGTATTATGCTTTTCAAGATACAGATGAAGATCATACAAATGGAATATCACAAATTCATTCCGTATTTCATACTGGAGGTACCTATCCATCAAATCACACAGGAGGAATTTTAACCCCAGAAGAAAACCCTAAATCGGTATATAGTAATGCTGTGGTTGTAGATGGTTTTCCTAATATAGTTCCAAACAGAACTGAATTTGATCCTTCAAAAAGAAATATTGAGGTTTCTACTACGCTTATAGAAAATGTTGTAAATTACATACATGCACAACCTAATGCAACTCTAAGTACAACTAATTTTAATACACAATCTTTTGCAATTGCATATGTGAATTCAAGTGTTCCCTCTGGAGGAGATGGTACAAGTTGGGCAAATGCCTATAATTCTTTACAAGATGCATTAGCTAACGCTTCTACTTGTTTTAATAATGAAATTTGGGTAGCAGATGGTACGTATAAACCTCATGAAACAAATCAAAGTATTTCATTTTCAATTCCTGCAAACACCAAAATATATGGTGGATTTTCTGGGACAGAAACAGATTTAACACAAAGAAACTTTTCTTTAAACTCAACTATTTTAAGCGGTGATTTAAATAACTCTAATTCATCAAATGATGGAGATAGCTATACGATTGTGAAAATACATAATAATAATGTTGTTTTAGATGGTTTTATTTTAGAATATAGTTATGCAAATGGAACATCAGGAACTTTTGAAGCAGAAGGAGCAGGAATTTATACTAGTGGTACAAGTATAACTATTAACAATACCATTTTTAGAAACAATACAGTAGTTGATGATAGTACTAATTCTGGTGGGGCAGTTTATAATACTGGTTCTATAGATTTTTACAATTGCCTTTTTTATAACAATACTACTTCAGGAAAAGGAGGCGCAATTTATACAGAAAATGGTATTGTAAATATTGTAAATTGTACGATAGCAAATAATACTGCTGCTGATGGAGGTGGTATTACTACATCTAATGATGATGTTACTATAGTAAATACTGTTTTTTATAGTAATACAGCTACACAACCAGACATCTATGAAGTGAGTGTATCAAACACTTCTGTTTCTTATAGTTCGTTTGATAACTCATTTCCAATTGGTTCTACTGATGCAGGTAACAATTTCATTAATTCAGACCCTTCATTTATTGATACTAACAATAACAACTATCAATTAAAACTCGCTTCCCCGTTAATTAATAGTGGAAATGGTTTAGCAAATATCCAAACCAAAGATTTAGCTGGAAATCTAAGAAAAACTATGAATATAGATATAGGAGCTTATGAATATGATACAGAAGTTACAGAATGGTTAGGTACAACTAATATAAATTGGGATGAAGCTAGTAATTGGAGTAACGGAGTGCCATCAAACTCAATCAGCGTTATTTTAAATGTAGGAGCTTCACATGAACCTATAATTGATTTAGCTCAAGTTGAGATTAAAGACATGACCATACGATCAGGTGCAACCTTAACTATAAATTCCGGTAAATTATTACTGATTAATAGAAATCTAGAATTGTTAGGAAATCTTGTTGTAAATTCTGATGCTACGAGTAATGGCTCATTAATTATAGAAGGTAGTTTTACAGGAAATTCAAATATAAACTACCAAAGATATGTTACTGATAATTGGCATTTAGTTTCGGCTCCTGTAATAGGAGAAACTTATGATGATAACTGGATTAGTAATAATTCTATTGCATCTGGAACCAGCAATAATAGAGGGATAAGTACTTATAATAACAATGGTTTAGCATGGGAATATATTCAAGCAGGTAGTTCAGGTACTTTTAATTCTGGAACAGGATATTCAATAAAGACAACCTCTCCTTCAATATTAAATTTTACTGGAAGTATAATAACAGATAATGTTTCCGTAAACACAACTGAAGGAACAGCTAATAAATGGAACTTAATAGGGAATCCGTACCCTTCCTTTGTAAATGCTAATAGTGCTGCAGACGCAGTTAATAATTTTTTAACGGTAAATAGCACTCAATTAGACCCAACAAAAGTTGCTTTGTATTTATGGAATTCAAATACAAGTTCTTATGACATTATTAATCAGTCTTCTGGAGCTTCTTATATAGCTCCTGGTCAAGGATTTTTTGTGAATACAGTAGATGGAGGAGCAGTGATTGATTTTACTGAAACAATGCAAAGTCATCAAACAGGAAATCATTTTTATAGAACACCCAATACAACACCTGAAATTAAACTTTCTATTTCTGATGGAATAGAAATAAAAACTACACAAATAAAATATTTTGACGGAACGACTACAGGTCTAGACCCTGGTTATGATGCAGGTTTATTTAATGGCACAAGTACAAATTTCTCTGTGTATTCACATTTGGTTACCAATAGTGAGAGTGTAGATTTTGCATTACAATGTTTACCAGATTCAGATTATGAAAGAATGGTAATTCCTATTGGAATCAGTGCTACTTCAGATACAGAAATTGTTTTTTCTACTCAAGTTTTAAACTTACCAGATGGTATGAAGGTATATTTAGAAGATAGAGAGAAAAATATGTTTACTAAACTAGATGAAATAGGAGCTGAATATAAAGTAAATCTTAATGTAGGTACTGATGGAATTGGGCGATTCTATTTACATACAACTTCTCAAAGTTTGGGTATTAAAGATGTAGTTTTAGAAAATATAAACATATACAAAACTAATAACAAAATTATAAGAATAGTGGGCTTACAAGATGAGTTTGCTTCTGTAAAATTATTTGATATTCTTGGTAAAGAATTAATACAGCAATCTTTTAAAACTGGAGGTGTTAAAGATATTTTATTACCACAAACCTCAGCAGGAGTTTATATTGTTCATTTACAAACAGAAAAAGGAAAGTTGAACAAGAAAATAATTATTGATTAATTAATTGTAGAACTTATATAATTAAGACATTATGAATGAATCTAAAAAAAACACAAATAAAACGGGACAAGAAATGTCTCGTAAAGAGGCATTAGAGAAAATAGGTAATTACGGGAAATATACAGCTTTAACAGCTTTAAGTACTTATATGATTTTAAACCCAAAAAAAGCGCAAGCACAAAGCCCTGAAGCTCCTGGTGAGGGGTTTTAGTAAATGAAGTAAAAATTATCTTTCCAAACTTAGAGTGTTAAAAGTCCAATATTAACTGATTGGGCTTTTTTCTTGTGTCTAAATTATACTAATGGTTTTTATATGGCCTGAAAAATAGTTTTATTATTTATTATAAAACTTTAAACTTTCGATGATTATATCCATCGGTACCTTACAATCTAATTTAAAATCTTCAATAGTATTTAATAAAACGAAGTTTACATTGCCCCCAATATTCTTTTTGTCGTGTTTTAATAGATCAATAATCGATTCAAAATCTTCTGGAAGTATTTCTACTTTTCCGTAGATATTAATAATAGTCTCTTTTATTTCTGATAACTTATCTGTGGGGAAACCTAATAATTTTGAAGAAATATAACTTTCACAAATCATTCCTATTGCAATTGCTTCGCCATGAGTTAAACTTTCTTTATCTAAACTTTCTAAGAAATAACTCTCAACAGCATGTCCTATAGTATGGCCAAAATTTAAAATTTTTCGTAAACCACTTTCTTTCGGATCTTCAAAAACTACTTCGTTTTTAATTTCAATAGAACGATGAATTAAATCAACAATATTTAACTCAGTATTATTTTTTATCTCATTAAAAAGAGTGATATCGTACGTTAAACCATATTTAATAATTTCAGCAGTTCCAGAACGGATTTCACGTGCAGAAAGCGTATGTAAATATTCAGGATCAACTAGTACTATTTCAGGATTTGCAAATAAACCTATTTGATTTTTAAGCACTCCTAAATCCACCCCTGTTTTTCCTCCAACAGAAGCATCAACTATTGAAAGTAGTGTGGTAGGAATGTTTACAAAATCGATTCCACGTTTAAAAGTAGAAGCCACAAAGCCTCCTAAATCGGTAATAACACCACCACCTAAAGTAATTAATAAACTTTTTCTATCAGCACCTAACTCGGTCAATACATTCCAAACACCAACACAGGTTTCTATATTTTTATGAATTTCACCAGCTTCAATCTGAATAATTTCAATTGGTGCATTTGTGGTAAAGTTTTGCATAAATCTAGGATAGCAGCATTCCAATGTATTATTATCAACTAAAATAAAAACAGAAGAGTAGTTTTTTTTTGCCATTAGGTTTGATAACTTAATATAGCCATTTTCTTCAAAATGAACAGAATAGGTCGCTGCTTGAATAGATTTCATTCTTTAAAATTTAAAGTGCAAATTAAGCAGAAAATATTAAAATATTTCGATGCGGTCAGCTATATTTGTCGCGACAATTAAATCAATTATTCTCATTAAATGAAACTTTTCGAAAATACCGAAGTTGCTTTCAAGTTAAAGTCTGATTCTGAATTAGAAAGAGCTTTTTTCTTATTTAGATTAATACAAAGTCAACCTATGGTTCGCATAGGTACAGCAGTTACCAATTTTGCTTTAAAAGCTCATTTACCTGTAGAAGGTTTAATCCGTTCAACAGTTTTTGATCATTTTTGTGGTGGAGTTACTGAAGAAGATTGTTTACCAAGCATTGAAAAAATGTATGAAAAAGGTAACGTACACAGTGTTCTTGATTACTCTGTAGAAGGAAAAGAAGCTGAAGCTAGTTTTGATGAAGCAGTAGAAAAGATTTTAAAAATCATTCAATTTTCTGAAGAGAAAAAATCAATTCCATTTGCAGTTTTTAAACCAACAGGTTTTGGTCGCTTTGCCTTATATCAAAAAATAGGAGAAGGAAAAGAATTAACTGCTGATGAAAAAGACGAATGGGCTAGAGTAGAAGCTCGTTTTCATAAAGTTTGTAAATCTGCATTTGATAAAAATGTTCCATTATTAATAGATGCAGAAGAAAGCTGGATGCAAGATGCTGCGGATGATTTAATTGAAGAGTTAATGGAAACTTACAATAAAGAAAAAGCTATTGTTTTTAATACGTTACAGATGTACCGTCATGATAGAATGGATTATTTAAGAGAGTTGTATCAACGTGCACATCAAAAAGGATTTCATATTGGAATGAAAATAGTTCGTGGCGCTTATATGGAAAAAGAAAGAGCACGAGCTGAAGACCTTGGCTATTTGTCGCCAATATGTAAAGACAAACAAACTACTGACGATAATTATAATGAAGCAGTTCGTTATATGATGGAGCATAAAAACATGGCTATTTTCGCAGGAACTCATAACGAAGAAAGTTCTTATTTACTAATGGATTTAGCGAAAGATTACAATATAAAATCAAACGATAAACGTATGTGGTTTGGTCAGTTATATGGTATGAGCGATCATATTAGTTTTAATTTGGCAGAAGAAGGCTATAATGTTGCGAAATATGTTCCTTTTGGCCCTGTTAGAGATGTTATGCCGTATTTAATCAGAAGAGCAGAAGAAAACACTTCTGTAGAAGGACAAACATCTAGAGAATTAAATCTTATAAAAACAGAGAAAAAACGTCGTAAATTATAATGACTTCAGTAGATGAAATAAAAATACTTCTGCAAAAAAACAAAAAAAGGTTTTTAAATGAAGTTGAAGAAAGTAAAGAACTCGCTTTTTTACTTAAAAAATCATTTTCTACTAAACTTACTGAAGAAGAAAAAAAGAAAGTTAGAGAACAAGTACTAGATATTTGCAAATCTATACCCGCATTTGCAATATTTATGTTACCAGGAGGAGCTTTATTATTACCCTTACTTATAAAGCTAATACCAACAATATTACCAAGTTCATTTAGAGAAGAGTAGTTTTACTCTTTTTTTTATTTTGAAAATTAAGCTATTTTATTAGTAAAAAAACATTGTAAAAATCCTTACTTTTGAAGTAAACAACACAATTAGAAATGCAAAAAGATCATCAAATTTTTGATTTAATTCAAGAAGAACACGAACGTCAGTTAAATGGTTTAGAATTAATCGCTTCAGAAAACTTTGTAAGTAACCAAGTAATGGAAGCACAAGGTTCGGTTTTAACCAATAAATATGCTGAAGGATACCCAGGAAAGCGTTATTATGGAGGATGTGAAGTAGTAGATGTGGTAGAACAAATTGCTATCGATAGAGCTAAAGAACTTTTTGGAGCTGAATATGTTAATGTTCAGCCACATTCAGGAAGTCAAGCTAATACAGCTGTATTTGCAGCTTGTTTAGAACCAGGAGATACTATTTTAGGGTTTGATTTATCACATGGAGGACATTTAACACACGGTTCGCCAGTAAACTTTTCAGGGAAGTTATACAATCCCGTTTTTTACGGAGTAAATAAAGAAACAGGACTTATAGATTATGATCATTTAGAGAAACAAGCTAAAGAACATAAACCAAAACTAATTATTGCAGGAGCATCTGCGTATTCTCGTGATATGGATTTTAAAAAATTCAGAGAAATTGCGGATAATGTTGGCGCTATTTTAATGGCAGACATTTCACACCCAGCAGGTTTAATAGCAAAAGGTATTTTAAATGACCCATTACCACATTGCCATGTTGTAACCACAACTACACATAAAACATTACGTGGGCCTCGTGGAGGAATGATAATGATGGGAAAAGATTTTGAGAATCCGTTCGGACAAAAATTAAAGAATGGAAACCTTAAAAAAATGTCAGTTTTATTAAATAGTGGTGTTTTTCCAGGGAATCAAGGTGGTCCATTAGAGCATGTAATAGCTGCTAAAGCGGTTGCTTTTGGAGAAGCATTAACCGATGAGTTTTTAGAATATCAAATTCAAGTGAAAGAAAATGCAAAAGCAATGGCTAAAGCATTTGTAGCTAAAGGATATGATATTATTTCTGGAGGAACTGATAATCATATGATGTTAATCGATTTACGCAATAAAAACATTACAGGTAAAGATGCTGAAATCGCTTTAGGAAAGGCAGAAATTACCGTAAACAAGAATATGGTTCCGTTTGATACACAATCACCTTTTATAACATCAGGAATTCGTATAGGTACACCAGCAGTTACAACTCGTGGTTTAGTTGAAGAAGATATGGTTATTATTGTTGATTTGATAGATAAAGCTCTTCAACATGCAGAGAATGAAGAAAAACTAGCTCAAATAGGAGAACAAGTACACGATTTGATGCACCATCGTAGATTATTTGTAATTTAGATAAACAATGTCATTATATAATAATATAAGATGAAAAAGCACCGAAATCGGTGCTTTTTTTATTTTATATTTGGCAGTAAATTGTTTAACTATGGATGATGCTTACTTAATTTCAACAGTTCTTATTTTTTTATCAGCAATATTTGGGTATGTAAATGTTCGATTTTTAAAATTACCAAATACCATTGGTTTAATGATATTAACAATTCTATTTACGTTGGCTGTTCTTTTGTTAAGTTATTACGATCCTACCTTATTAAATTTAGAAAAATCAATTATTTCAAAAATAGATTTTAAAAAACTATTGTTAGATGAAATGCTAAGTTTTTTACTATTTGCTGGTGCTTTGCACACAAATTTTAATCAACTTAAAATACAACGCTGGCCCATATTTTTATTTTCAACGTTAGGTGTGTTAACATCCACATTTTTGGTAGGTACTGTAATGTTTTTTGTATTACAAATAATAAGTTTAGAAGTTGGTTTTATACATTGCTTGCTATTTGGAGCGCTTATTTCTCCAACTGATCCTATTGCTGTTTTAGGAATTTTAAAAAAAGCAGGAGTTCCAAAAAAATTAGAAACAAAAATTGTAGGGGAATCATTATTTAACGATGGAGTAGGAGTTGTGGTATTCTTAACTATTTTCAAAATAGCAGAATCTGGAATAGCGAATGTTAGTGCTACTGATGTTTTACATCTTTTTGGTCAAGAAGTAATCGGAGGTATTGGTATAGGAGTTATTTTAGGCTGGATAACGTATAGATTGTTGAGATCTATAGATGATTTTGATATAGAAGTAATTATCACATTAGCTACCGTAATGGGAGGTACGGTACTTTGCCATAAGTTTCATTTATCAGCACCGTTAGCTATGGTTACAGCAGGTTTAATTGTTGGCAATGATACGGTTAGAGAACATGCGATGTCTGCAACTACAGAAAAGTATGTAGATAAATTTTGGGAGTTAATAGATATTCTTTTGAATGCAGTTTTATTTGTGTTAATAGGTATGGAAATGTTGGTACTAGTAATTGATGGTAAGTATGTTCTAGCAGGATTATTAACAATTCCTATAGCGTTATTATGCCGTTATGCTTCTTTATTTTTACCCATTAAAATTTTCGAAAAAAAATTAGATTTTGTTAAAAACACTGATGTAATTATGACATGGGGAGGTTTACGAGGAGGAATTTCTATTGCTTTAGCTTTAGGATTATCTGCAACGATGCACCGAGATTTGTTTTTAGTAATTACTTATATAGTGGTTATTTTTTCAATTATAGTACAAGGATTAACAGTGGATAAATTAGTAAAAAGACTAAAAGAATAATTTTTTATTCCTCGTCTTGAGCTCTTTCTATTATATTTTCTGGAAGTGCTTTTTTAGCTTTTGCACCCATTTTTTTCAACTTTTCAACGCTATTGATAAGGTTTCCGCGTCCGTCTACCAATTTATTCATGGCATTGTTATAATCGGTTTTGGTAGCATCTATTTTCTTTCCAATACCAATTAAGTCTTGTAATAAACCTTCAAACTTATCATATAAAGCTCCTGCTTGTCTTGCAATTTCTAACGCGTTTCGTTGTTGTTTTTCGTTATTCCACATCGTATCAATAGTACGTAAAGTGGCCAATAATGTAGTTGGAGTAACAATAACAATATTTTTTTCAAAAGCTTTGTTATATAAAGTGTTGTCTTGATTTAAAGCCACCGCAAAGGCAGGTTCTATAGGTACAAATAACAACACAAAATCTGGAGACTCTATTTTATAAATATCTTCGTATTTCTTTTCAGATAATTGCTCAACATGACGCTTTAACGAGTTAACATGCTCTTTTAAAAAGCGCTCTCTTTCTAAATCATCATCAGCATTTACATATTGTTCATAAGCAGTTAAAGAAACCTTAGAATCGACAATCATTTTTTTATTGTCGGGTAAGTGAATAACAACATCGGGTAAAATACGTTTACCATTTTCATTGGTAAATGATTGTTGGACAAAATATTCTCTATCTTTTTCTAAACCAGACTTTTCTAAAACACGTTCTAAAACCAATTCGCCCCAGTTTCCCTGCGTTTTGCTATCACCTTTCAATGCTTTTGTTAAGTTGATAGTTTCTTTACTCATCTGTAGGTTCATCTCTTTTAAACCAATGATTTGCTGACGTAAAGCAGAATGATAATCAATACTTTCTTTATGAGTTTTATCTACTTTGTCTTCAAAAGTTTTTATTTTTTCTTGAAGCGGATTTAAAATCGTTTTTAAGTTTTCTTTGTTTTGCTCGGTGAATTTGGTCGATTTTTCGTCTAAAATTTTATTCGCTAAATTCTCAAACTCCTTGGTGAATTTTTCTTGTAGTTTTTCAACTTCACCTTTGTTTTCGTTTAGTTTTTGTTGCAAATTATATAAATCTGCATCTTGACGTGTATTTACTTTAATTAAATCTTCCTTTTCAAACTGAATGGCTTTAACTTCATCTTTTAAGGTCTCAATTGTTTTTTCTGCGGATACATTAGTTTGATTTAATAAGCTGTTTTTTTCAGATAAGCTCATTTTTTCCTTTTCTAATGCTACAGATTTGTTTTTTTGTAAAATATAAGACACCAAGTAGCCTAAGATAGTTCCCACGAAACCAGTGAGTAGTAAATAAATTAATTGTTCATTCATCATTTTAAAATCAAAGTCTAAATTTATCACTTTAAAATTAATTAATGATAGCTGAATATTAATTAAAATTGATGATTTGATATCCTTTAGATTGGTATTCAACCAAGGCCGTTAAAGCGGATAAAGAAATTTTTACGTTTGAAGATAAATCGTCTCTTTTATAGCCTCTTGCGGTAAATGATTGTCCACACACAAAAGTGCTAACATTTGATTTTTTTAGAGCAGCTAATAGTTCAGAATTTGGATTTTTATGTCCGAATTTCTTTTCAAAACCAACATCATTTAAAGCGTTTTTTGTCGCTTTTCCGTGTAAAACCAGTACAACCTTCATGTTCTCTAGAGGAACACCTTGTTGAGCGTGCATATTTAAAAAACGAGCTACAGTTTCAATAGATCTATTAATTTCAGAACTCTTTTCTACGTCTGTATAAACATCAAAAATAACTTTATAAAGCGTATCCTTTTTTAAGAGTAAATCAGGATTTTCTATCGTGAATGTTTTTCCATAATCTTGAATAATTGGTCCTGCATTTTGTGAGAAAACAACTGAAAAACTAAGTAAGAATAGTGTGAATAATATTTTCTTCATGATTTCGTGTTTTAAAAGTTAATATTACAAATATCAATTTAGAAAGGTGAATTTATTTGAAGATTTGTTTCTAAAGCTGTATCATTGGCTTTTATTTATAGAAAATGATATCTGAATTTATATTTACTAAAATTTTAGGATGGAAACTGGTCGGAGATTTTCCAAGACACCATAAAAAATATATTGTAATAGGTGCTCCGCATACAAGCTGGAAAGATTTTCCAATAGCAATACTAGCTAGAAATACTGCTGGAATTCCTATAAATTTTATTGGTAAAGATTCATTATTTAAACCACCTTTTGGTTTTATTTTTAGAAAATTAGGTGGTGCTCCGGTGGACAGAAGTAAAAGTAATAATTTGGTAGATGCCATTGTAGCTGTTTTCAATTCGAGAGAAGAGTTTAGATTAGCATTGTCTCCTGAAGGAACAAGAGAGCGGGTTGAGAAGTGGAAGACAGGTTTTTATTTTATAGCGAAAGGAGCCAACGTACCTATTGTTATGTTTGCCTTCGATTTTAAAAATAAAGAGATAAAAGTAGCGGAGCCTTATTATTTAACAGATAATATGGAAGCTGATTTCGATCATTTTTTCTCTTTTTACAAAGATATTATATCGGCAAAACCAGAATATTTTAACAACGAAAACCTGCTGTAAAAGCAGGTTTTCGTATTTTTATATAAATTAGTTTATCCTTTGTAAAACGGTAATTTTACCACTTTAGCAGGAATTTGTTTCTTCCTTATTTGAATAAAGATATCAGAATCTACTTTAGAGTTTTCTTTGGTAACATAACCTAAACCAATTCCTTTTCCTAAACTAGGGCTCATCGTTCCTGAAGTAACTTTACCAATTACGTTTCCTTCTGCATCTACAATCTCGTAATCGTGACGAGGAATACCGCGTTCCGTTAATTCAAAAGCAACTAATTTACGCGTAACACCTTCTTCTTTTTGTTTTTTTAATTCTTCTGCATTTACAAAGTCCTTTGTGAATTTGGTAATCCAACCTAAACCAGCTTCTAACGGTGAAGTAGTATCGTCTATATCATTTCCATATAAACAATACCCCATTTCTAAACGAAGAGTATCACGAGCTGCTAATCCAATAGGTTTAATTTCCCAATCTTTTCCAGCTTCAAAAACTTTATTCCATACAGCTTCTACATCTTCGTTTTTTACGTAGATCTCAAATCCACCAGATCCTGTATAACCCGTTGCAGAAACTACAACATTTGGAATTCCAGCGAAATCAGTAATTTCAAACGTGTAAAATTTAATTGCAGATAAATCTACTGAAGTTAACGATTGCATGGCTTCTGCAGCTTTTGGTCCTTGGATGGCTAATAAAGACCAATCCTCAGAACGGTTTTCCATTACAACTTTTAAATCGTTGTGTTGAGAAATCCAGTTCCAGTCTTTTTCAATATTAGAAGCATTAACCACTAACATATATTCATTTTCGGCAATCATATAAATGATTAGGTCGTCTACAATTCCACCATCAGCATTTGGCAAGCAACTGTATTGTGCTTTTCCAGGTACTAATTTAGAAGCATCGTTAGTTGTTATTTTTTGAATTAAAGCCAATGCATTTTCTCCCTTTAAAAAGAACTCGCCCATGTGGCTTACATCAAATACACCAACGCCTTTTCTAACAGTCTCATGTTCAATATTAACACCTTCATATTGTACAGGCATATTATAGCCCGCAAAAGGAACTAATTTTGCACCTAAAGCCTCGTGTATGTGAGTTAATGCAGTATTTTTCATTTTTAGTTTGTTTGTTTTAAGTTGCCCAAAAGTATTGAAAAATCATCAAAAAAACGGCTGAAAAAACTATAATATTTGAAGAATAGATACCTTAAATTTTTGTTAATAATTATCATGTTTTCATAAATAGCGTTAAATTTGATTTACTTAAAATAAAAATTAATGAAATTCAAATTTACTTTGTTAGGGTTGTTATTGTTAACAATTAATAGCGTTTTAGCGCAAATACCAACGGATTATTTATCCGCAGATTTCCATAAGAATAGAAGAGAAATTTTACGTGCTAAAATGCCAGCGAATTCAGTAGCTTTAGTATTTGCTAATTCGATTAGAAACCGCGCAAATGACGTAGAATACGTATTTCATCAGGATCCAAATTTTTATTATTTAACAGGCTACAGGGAACCAAATGCTGTTTTGGTTATTTTTTCTGATAATCAAACAAATGAAAAAGGAGAAACGTATAACGAGGTTTTGTATGTACAAGAAAAAAACCAAAGAGCTGAAATGTGGACAGGTAAACGATTGGGGATTGAGGGAGCAAAAAAAGAGTTAGGATTTAGTCAAGCATTTAATGGAATTGATTTTATAAATTCTAAAATGGATTTCAAAAAGTTTGATAATGTTTTTATAGAAAAATTTAATGATGATCATAGAAACTCAAATAAAGATAAAGCAGATGTTTTTGATTTGGTAAAAAGTTTTAAAATGGCTTCTGGTTATAATCCAGATATTTTTTTATCACCAACAAAAAAATATGTTTATAATTTAATAAAAACAACACCTATAGAAAAAAGAGTAGAGTTATCGGCTAAAATAAAAACATATTTGTCTTATTATCCAGAATTACAAGATGATAAATTTATTGCAGATTATTTGAAAACAGATATGGCTTTAAGTTCTAAAGATATTCAAGAAAATGCAATGTTAGCATTACAACCAAAAACGAACTTAGATATAGATTTTTTGCCTTCTAATTTAGCAACAATGCGTGAAACTAAAACTCCTGCGGAGTTAAAATTATTAACTAAAGCAGTCAGAATTTCTGCCGTAGGACAAATAGAGATGATGAAAGCAATGAAACCTGATATGTCTGAAACAGAAATTCAAGGAATCCATGAGTTTGTATATAAAAAATATGGTGCTGAGTATGAGGGTTATCCATCTATTGTTGGAGCAGGAAATAACGGTTGTATTTTACATTATATGGAAAATAATAAAACCAAAGTAGATAATGATTTAGTGTTGATGGATTTAGGTGCAGAATATCATGGTTATACAGCTGATGTTACCCGTACAGTTCCTGCAAATGGAAAGTTTTCTAAAGAGCAAAAAGAAATTTACGATTTGGTATACAAAGCTCAAGAAGCAGGTATTGCTGAATATGTTATAGGGAATAGTATGTCGAAGCCAAATCAAGTTGCGATAAAAATAATTAATGAAGGTTTATTTAAACTAGGAATTATTAAATCGGTGGATGAAAAGCATAACTATTTCCCACACGGAACTTCACATCATATTGGTTTAGATGTTCATGATCCAGGAAATTATAATATGTTTGAAGAGAATATGGTTGTCACTATGGAGCCAGGGATTTATATTCCTGAGGGAAGTAAATGTGATAAAAAATATTGGAGTATTGGTGTTCGTATTGAAGATGATATTTTAATTACGAAAAACGGTCCTAAAAACTTATCAGAAGAAGCTCCAAGAACTACTGAAGCTATTGAAAAAATGATGGCTAAGAAGAGTGTTTTGGATAATTTCTTATTACCTAGTTTAGACTAGTTATGAGTCTAGAACAACCCAATAATCCTTTACACGGAATAAAATTAGCAATCATAGTTGAGGAGCTGTATAATAAATACGGCTGGCAGGAGCTAGGAGAAATGGTAAATCTTAATTGTTTTAGAAATAATCCAACTATTAAATCGAGTCTTAAGTTCTTAAGGAGAACTCCTTGGGCAAGAGAAAAAGTAGAGAAGTTATATTTAAAAACGATAGCCAAGTAAAAAAGCATAATAAATTAGAGAGCATCTATGATATTCAATTTCATAGATGCTTTTTTTATATAATAATAGAATATAAAAACTTATTTAGCGCTTAAAAATGAAAAACAATAATTTAGCCCGAAGTTTACATAAGTACTACTTAAATTTCCTCCACGAGCTTTAACATAGCCCAAACCACCACGTAAATTCAAATTATTATTAAGCTGATATGTAATTCCTGCACTTGGCTTTACAATTAAGCCTTGGCCTGTACTAATACCACCACCACCAGCTGCACCTCCTAATATTTGTATAAAAACGGAAGCTTTATCTTTTAAAAATGGATTAGATTTTGCTCCTATACCAACAATTCCTTCTGCGTAAGCACCTGCACCACCAAAATTAGCAAAAGAGGTTTGTCCCGCTCCGTAAATATATTTGCTTAAGAAAAAGTTAACCTGTAAGGAAATTTGATGCATGTCTTGGTCAAATCCACCATCTCTACTAGCAGCGATATACCAATCTTGTTTTATAATAGTTTCAAATCCTTTGAATGTGCCTTTTGTAAAATTATTTTCTTCAGATGTTATTCCGTCTTTATCAACATAGTACTTTAAACCAAAGCCTAGCGTAGAGGAGAGGAAATGAGAATCAGGAGTCATTAAATACCCTTTGTTAATCGAAGCATACACATTATCAAACAGTTTTTGTTCAATAGAAATATCCGGATAAATTAAAAAACCTCCTTTAGTGTCAACACCTCCGCCACCACCAGCACCAAGGCCGAATTTAGCTAAAATATTTGTACGATTACGGTTCATGTTTAAATGATAACCTCCACCTACAAAAATATCCATATAACCCGCTTTAATTCCATGATAAGCACCATCAGCTTTTACAAAATAGAACCAGTTTTTATTTATATATGAGTTGAGTTCAAATCCTGCTAAACGAATAGTGTTGTTTTTTAAACTTAGACCTGTGGCAAAAGAAGGAGCTTCACTTTTCACTTTTAGATTATTAGCATGAATGAGTATAGAAATTCGGTTTGTAGGTGTATTCCAGGCTGAGTTGAGTAATTCATTCGAAGAAAAAGCAAGTTCTCGTTTATCGAAATCAGAAAAATTAAATGATAAAGGAACCTGAATCGATGCATATAGTTGGTTGCTATTAATTTCTCCACTGTCAAAAAAGTTAACATAACTCCAACCTGTAGTTGCTGAGAAATGTTTAAAATCATACCCTAAATTAACATGAGGTAAAATAAAAGCTCCACCACCATCTGGAGCAGCAGCACCACCGCCACCTCCAAAATGAACACCAGCATCTAAAAATAAATTAGCGGTTAAATTTTGTTTGATCCCTGCATTAATTCCAAGTGTAAAAAAGCCACCACGAATACCGCCAACAGCACCATAAAATCCTGCTCCTGCATAGCTCCAATCATTTAACATGAGGTTATAATGGATTCCTGTGAAACCCATATTTTGCTCATTATTAGGCATTTTAATAGACAGAAAATCTAGTTGGCCAAAACCGATCTGTGTTTTCTGAGTTTGAATCTCGTTTTGACTGTAAAAAAAATGAACACTCATGGTTAAGATTAACAAGAGTGTTCTTTTAAATATGGATTGAACCATGTTATTATTTTTAATTAGGCTTATGAATTTGCTGACGCTGACCATTAATATATGATGCAACAAAAGCATCACTAAAACCAATTTTAACTAATTCTCTTCTAAAGTCTTGCGCTTCTCTTAATGTTTTAAATAAACCAACTGAATATTTAAATAGTTCTCCATTAGAAACGGTTCCTGCAATCGTTTTAGATAATAAAGCATGTTTGTTTTTTGTAAAAACTCCAATTTGAACTGAATAAATAGTTTCTCCATCTAAGCTATTGCTTAATACTGTAGTATCTTCTTCTAAAGAATTTGTATCATCATTTTCATCGTCATTTTCATTTTCATCAGAGAAATCTTGTAAAGAACTAATGCTATCTAATACACGAGTTGCTTCTGCTTGTTTTATGCTGTTAACATCAATATTATTAGCAGTTTGATTGTTGTAAAAATAAAAAGCTAAGGCAGCGGCAATACCTACTAATGTTCCTAAGATAATATTTCTATTTCTTGCAGTGTGTTTAGCATCATCATATTCCTCAATCTTTTTATTTAACTCAATCTCTAACTCGTCTTTTTTTATATTGGCATCATGAATTTCTGATCGTAAGGCAGCTAATTCTTGTTCATCAAGGTATGGCATAGTTCAAATTTTGTTGGTTAATTAACGTTAAAAATACAAATCTTTTTTAATTATCAACTTTTTCTATGGAAATAACTATCGTTTTTGAAGTAGGTGTATTACTAAGAGTAGCTTTACTTTTTATAGGAACCAGTACATTTGCTTCAGGAAAATAGGTTGCGGTACATTTTGATGGAATGTTATAAGGAATTGCTAAGAAACCTTTTGCAATACGCTTTTCTTCATTAAAATGACTGATTAAGTTTACTTTATCTAATTTTTTTAATCTTAATTTATTCATGTCTTCAGGATTAATAAAAACAACGCGACGTTCGTTTAAAATACCACGGTAGCGATCGTTTAATCCATAAATAGTCGTGTTGTATTGATCATGAGTTCGGATGGTCATTAGCATAAATTCATCTTCTTTTAACTCAATATCTGAAGGCTTATTAAGCGTGAAGTTTGCTTTGCCTGTTGTTGTTGGTTCAAAATTATTCTCACGTGCATTGTTTGGAAGATAAAAACCACCTTTTTTACGAACTCTATCATTGTAATTTTCAAATCCATCGATGGTTGCTTCTATTTTATTTCGAATTAAATCATAATTAGATATTAATTTAGACCATTCAACTTTAGAATTTTTTAAAGTCGCGTTAGCAATTCCAGCAACAATAGCAGGCTCGCTTAATAAATATTCTGAGCAAGGGTTTAAATCTCCTTTAGATTGATGTACAACTCCCATAGAGTTTTCTACAGAAACAAATTGTTCATTAGAAGTTTGTATGTCTTTTTCCGTACGCCCTAAACAAGGTAAAATCAAAGCTTGTTTTCCATGCACAAGATGACTTCTATTTAACTTGGTTGATATTTGTACAGTTAAATTACAGTTACGTAAGGCTTCAGCTGTAAATTCTGTATCTGGAGTTGCAGAAATAAAATTTCCACCCATTCCTATGAACACTTTGGCGTTTCTTTTATGCATCGCCTCAATCGCAGACACAACATCGTAACCTTCTTGGGTAGGTGGTGTAAAATGGAATTCTTTTGCTAACTTTTTCCCAAATTCTGGGTTTAATTTTTCCCAAATTCCCATAGTTCTATCACCCTGCACGTTAGAATGACCCCGAACGGGACAAGTACCTGCACCTTTTTTACCAATGCTTCCTTTTAACAACAAAAGGTTTACGACTTCTCGAATGTTATCAACTGCATTTTTATGTTGCGTTAATCCCATTGCCCAACAAATAATAATTTTTTTATTATTGATAATGAGTTCTATAGCTTCATTTATTTGATTCAATGAAAGTCCTGTTTGAGGTAATAGCTCTTCGATTGAGTAAGTATCTAAATCCGCCAGAAATGCTTCAATACCATGTGTTTTATCTTTAATAAATTGATGATCGAATACCGAATTAGGGTTTTCCTCTTCGTGTAGTTTCATCAATTTTAAAATGATTTTTAATAAAGCAACATCACCATTAATTTTAACTTGTAAAAATAAATCAGTTAATTCTTGTCCTTTGCCAAACCATTTTAATGGGTTTTGAGGGTGAACATAATTTACTAAACCAACTTCAGGTAAGGGATTGATAGTTATGATTTTTCCGCCGTTTATTTTGGTTTTACCTAAAGCAGTTAACATTCTAGGATGGTTGGTTCCTGGATTTTGACCAATTACTATTACTAAATCGGCATGATTAAAATCATCTAATGTAACAGAACCTTTACCAATACCTAATGTTTGGGATAAGGCAACTCCGCTACTTTCATGACACATATTAGAACAATCGGGTAAATTATTAGTACCGTATTGACGTACAAAAAGTTGATATAAAAAAGCAGCTTCATTACTGGTTCTCCCAGAAGTATAAAAAATAGCTTCGTTTGGAGAAGGAAGGTTGTTTAGTTCTGTTCCTATTAACTCGAAAGCGTCTTTCCAAGAAATTTCCTCGTAATGATTGCTTCCTTCTCTTAAAACCATTGGGTGTGTTATACGTCCACTTTTACCAATTTCATAGTCTGACCATTCAGATAACTCTTGAACAGAATGCGTTGCAAAAAATATAGGAGAAACCCTATTTTTAGTAGCTTCTTCTGCAACAGCTTTTGCTCCGTTTTCACAATATTCAGCTAAAAAAGCACGTTTTTCATCTGGATCTGGCCATGCACAACCAGGACAATCAAATCCATACGTTTGATTTAAGTTTTTAAGTACCCCAATTCCCTTAACTACACCCACTTCTGAAAACACATGATTTAAAGCTGAAGAAATAGCTTTTATTCCAACTGCTTTAGTAGGAATATCTGTTATTTTTATTCCAGTTAATTTATTAGGTGGTTGTGCGTGCGGATTTTTATCTTTCATAAGAAATATATTGTGGATTGGCGTAAATAGTCATTTTATTATCTCGGTTAAAACCAATAAGGCAAATCCCGAATTCTTTAGCAAAATCAACAGCAAGAGAAGAGCAAGCTGAAACAGCAACAATAATTGGTATTTTAGCAAAAAAAGCTTTCGATACAATTTCATAGGAAACACGGCCACTAACAAGCATGGTGTGAGCATCTTTTAATTTGTTATTTATTAACATGTCACCGACACATTTATCAACTGCATTGTGACGACCAATATCCTCTTTTAGCGTAATTATGTCATTGTTTTTGTTGAAGATCGCGCAAGCGTGACTTCCTCCTGAAAGATGAAACGTATCCTGCGATTTTTTCATTTTAAGAGACATTTCTATAATCTCTTGTTGAGAAATTTTATAAGTATTATATAGAGCTTCACCAGAGAGTTGAATGTCTTCTAATTCTTGCTTCCCACAAATTCCACAGGAAGAAACAGATAACAAGGTTCGTTTATTTAGGTATCCTTTTCCTAATTTTTCTTTAGAAATACTAACGTTTATAACTGTAGAGAATTTTTCGTTTTTTATAATTGAATAGTCAAGATTTATATTTTTTCTATAAATATCTTCCGCAAAAAACAAACCTCTAATGAGTTCAAAATCATCTCCAGGAGTTCTCATAACTACCGTATAAGGCTTGTTATTAATATTAATTTGTAAAGGAGCTTCGATAACCAAAATATCATCCATTTTAGAATTTTGGTTATCGATTATTTTAAGCGATTTATAGTAAATTGTTTGCATTAAACAAACTTATTAAAAAAAGATAAAGCCCCGAAACGAATCAGGGCTTTTAAGTGTTTTGTACCCCCCAGTAAAAACACTTATTTTGTTTTTAAACTAGAGTTTAAATTTAATCAAAAAAACAACAAATCTGCTTTTTTTTGTTAAAATTTTATTAATTATATATCTGTTTGCAGATGATTATGTGATTCTTTTCATTTTGAAGTTTCGTAAAAAATAGATAGTGATCTCCACCGTCTTTTATTTTTGTTTCTTTTCTAATTTGTTCAACCGATTTAGGAAAATTACGTACGGTTATATTAGCTTTTTTTTCAGGGAGGTATTTGTTAAGTTGTTTTTTATCGTAGATCAATACTTTTTCTATTTTAAAACGTCTTCCTGGAAAATCAATTAGTGTTTCTGAAGTGTATAAATGTGAATGTTGGTGTAATTTTTTAATGTTTAATTCTGTTGAAATTTGGTGAAATCCACCAGATTTTAAAATTGCTGAATTAGGTTCGTATAGATACGTAAGAGGATCTGAGTATTCTGAAAATGCTTCAGATCGGTATTCAAAATCAAATTTTTGATCTTTGTTTTTTAAAAAATTGATTGTTTTAATTTTAATAGCACTGGTATATCCTTTTTCCAGTAAAAATAATAATTCTTTAACTTCATTTTTAAGTCCTACAATATGTACTTCTTTTACATAGTTTAGTTCATTTATTGTAGAAGAAATATCAAGAATAGGAGAGTTTTTAATTAAGATTGTGTCCGTTTTAGAAAAAAGAAAATCTAAATTTTCGGGTACGTTTGGCAAACAATCTTTTAGTAAAAAAACTTTACCTTTTACATCACTTCTTCTTGATGGATCTATATAAATACAATCGAATTTTTCATTTGTTTTTTTTAAAAAATCGAGTCCATCATCAGCAATAGTGATGATATTAGATACATTTAACTGTTCATAATTGTATTTTACAATTTCAGATAATTCCTTGTTGATTTCACAATGAACAACTTTGTTAAAATATTTAGAGAAATAGTAGGCATCTATACCGAAACCACCAGTAATATCAATAATCGAATTTCCTTTAATAAGTTTAGCCTTATAATCGGCTGTTATTTCAGAAGAGGTTTGTTCAATAGAAATTTTTGGCGGATAATAAATGTTTTTTGTGTTAAACCAAGTTGGTAATTTTAATTCAGCTTTTTGTTTTGCTACAATTTGATTCGCGAGTTCCTGTATAGAAATATTTAAAAAAGGGCTTCCTTTTAAGGCAAGTTTCGTAACTTTAGTATACAAATTGTCTAAAATAAATTGTTGAGTGTCAGTATCTAAAATATTTCTATTCAAAAAGTGTTTTTATTTTGTTTCTAACTGACCAAAAATACTGATATTTTTTACGATTTTCGCGTTCACAAATAAAAATAAAACATATTAAAATAATGAAAAAAACAATTTTAGTAGTTGCATTGCTATTAACAGCAATCACTACAAATGCTCAGTTTTATGTATCAGCTAGTGGTGGATATTCTATTGCAGTTGGTGAAAAAACATTAGGGCAAAAAGTTACAGCTACTACTTCTTCAGATTTAAACGGAAGTTATGGAGAAGGAGCACAAACACAGTTAAGAGGTGGCTACTTTTTTAATGATAAGTTTGGAGTAGAATTAGGAGTAGGATATCTTTATGGAACAAATCAAGATGTTCAAGATGTGAGTATACCTGGTGCAAGTATTAATATTGAAGCTAGAGGAAGAGCTTTTGGAGCATCTTTGTCTGGTATTTATAATATTACAGAGAATTTTTATGCAAGAGCTGGTTTATTAACTAAAATTGGAGGTAAAACAGAAGCCGTAGCTAGTTTAGATTTATTGGTTCCTGCTACAGTTGTTAATCCTGCTGCACCTGCTGGACAGTTTGTAGATTTAAATGCGGATTTTACTACAGATTTTCATGGTAAATTCCCATTAGGTTTTATTGGTGCAATTGGATATAAATTTCCTATAACTGATAATTGGTCGTTATTTGCTGAAGCTGAATATTTATCTATTAATGTAACAAGAGATACTTCTGATTTAGGAGATTATAGTGCAACTTTGGCTGGAGGTAATCTTCCTTCGGAGAATTTATACCAAATTTTGAATGCTAATCCTTTATTGGAAGATTTGGCACCTTTATTATTAGAAGGGGCAAAATGGGGAGAAGGTGATTTACCTTCATCTAAAGCGCCTTATTCTTCTTTAGGAATTAACTTCGGATTTACTTATACTTTTGGAAAGTAATTCTTGATTTAAAATAGAATAAAAAGAGCGACCATTTAGGTCGCTCTTTTCTTTTGGATTAATTTAAACCTTTAGTGTCTTTTAATTCGGATAAATTAAAATTAGTGTTTTTTGTTTTGGCATCTGTAAAATCAGCCGAATTTAAATTAGTTTTAGTGATTCTCGCGTTGGTTAAATCTGCTTCAATAAAAATAGCGGCATTTGCTTTACCATTAGAAAATTGAATTCCTTTTAAATTAGCTCCTTTTAAATTAGCACTGTTTAAATTACTACTATGTAACTCACAATTTTCTAGGTTTGAATTTTCTAGATTAATTCCGACTAAATATTTCTGAGAAAGATTAGTACTACGTAAGTCACAATGAGAAAAGTCAGCAGAATCATATATCTTCTTCAAAGAAGAATTACTAATGTTAGCATTTAACAAAAACAGTAATAATTGTGATCTTTCGGGACTATAATATCCTTTAGATAATTCATCTTCTTCTAAAATTTTATATGGTTTTAAACTACTTGTAAGGCCTACAATTCTAGCAGTAACCCCTTCATTTAAAATCTTTTTACCAGATTTATCTTCACTATATATTTTATCTACAGCATCAAAAACACCAGATAATTGAAATCCATAAGAACTTTTACGAGAACCTTCTACTAAGGCATTTTGAGTGCGGATTAAACTATTTTGTTTGATTAATACGTATAAAGACACTAAGGATGGAACTAAAGAAAACAATAATAAGATTAAACTTAAAGCACGCACTCTTACAAAACGACGTACTAAAGCGGTTAATAAGTTTGCAGAAGTATCTGGAGAAACTTTTTCTTTTGTATGGTATTCAGTAAACCAATTATTAAAACTTTTATGAAGTGATTTACCTGTAAACATTTTCCAAGTCCAGGTTAATGTTTTTTTTGTTTTTTCTTGTTTACGTTTTGCTCTTTCGGTAGATTTATTAGCTTTACTTTTTAAAGCTTCATTTTCTTTACGTAATTGTTCTAACTCATTTTGAATGTTTTCTTCCATATTATTTGTGGGGATATTTTAAGTGTCTAAATTTATAAATTTGCTTTAATCATTCGGTCTTTACCAAATAAATCTTTTTTAAGCATAACGTTTTTAAATCCTTTTTCTTTTAACATCTGTTCTGTTTCTTTTCCGAGGTATTGATTAATTTCAAAGAGTAAGATTCCGTTTGGATTCAGGTGATTTTTAGCTAATTCAGCAATTTTTTTATAAAAAATCAACGGATTTTCATCTGACACAAACAATGCTAAATGAGGCTCGTTTTTTAATACATTATTATTAATTTCTTTTTTTTCTAATTCTCTAATATACGGTGGGTTAGATATTATTATATCAAATGTTTGTTGAAGATTGTTAACTTGTAGAATATCTTGCTTTAAGAAGTTGATTTTTATCTTATTAACTTCAGCATTTTGTCTAGCAACGATTAATGCTTTATCAGATACATCAATAGCAAAAACTACAGAGTTTGGTAAATTCTTTTTGATAGAGATGGGTATACAACCTGACCCAGTACCAATATCTAAAATAGATATATCTTTTTTTTTATTTTTAGCTTCCTCTAACACCCAACTTACTAATTCTTCTGTTTCTGGTCTAGGAATTAAAACGTTTTCATTTACAATGAAAGGTAATCCGTAAAATTCTGTTTCACCAAGAATGTACTGTATTGGCACTTCTTTTTTTAAACATTCTAAGACTTTATTTAAATCCAAAATTTTATCCGAAGGTATGTTATAATCTTGCTTAACAAAAATATCTACCAACTGCAAACCGAGTTTATTTTCGATTAAACGAAAGAAAAATGCATCGATTTCTGTTTTTGGGTATAATTCTGATAATTCTTCGTTAAAAAATACTCGAAAATTCTGTAGTGTCATCGGTGTTTAGTTGTAAAATAGTACTTTTGATTTTTCAAATTTAGACAAAACAAATGAAGAATTTAGGCTATTTTTTGGTTATATTTTTTTTGATAACGGCTTGTTCTGTTAGGAAAAAACCAGTATTTCTTAAGATTGATGATGTAAAGATATTATCTTATAGGACAGACACAATTCGTTTGCAGGCCAATGCGTATTTTAAGAATGAAAATGATGTTGGAGGTAAAATTTCTACAGATGAAATTAAAGTGATTGTAGATGGTGCAGAAGTAGCACAAGTTTCTTCAGAAGAGTTTAAAGTGCCTGCAAATAAAGAGTTTTCAATTCCTTTAAAAGTGGTGATTCCTGCAAAAAAAGTATTTGAAAACAATGAAGGTGGTATTTTAGGAGGGCTTCTTAACTCAGTTTTAAATAACAGTTTAAAAGTACAGTTTAAAGGTGATATTAAGTATAAGGTTTGGGGTTATTCAAGTATTTACCCTATTGATAAAACCGAGGAAATAAAAATCAAATTCTAGTTTTTTGAGTAATCACAAAAAATATATGCAACGTTGTATTCAACTCGCTAAAAATGGGATTGGTACAACACGTCCAAATCCATCTGTAGGAGCAGTCGTTGTATATAATGATAAAATTATAGGAGAAGGGTATACAAGTCCATATGGAGGTAATCATGCAGAAGTAAATACAATTAATTCTGTAAGAGACAAATCATTATTAAAAGAATCTACTATTTATGTTACATTAGAACCTTGTTCTCACCATGGAAAAACACCTCCTTGTGCTGATTTAATAGTAAAACATCAAATTCCGAATGTAGTTATTGGTTGTATAGATACAAATAGTTTAGTGGCAGGAAAAGGTATTGAACGATTACAAAACTCAGGTTGCAATGTAGTTGTTGGCGTTTTAGAGGAAGAATGTTACGAGCATCATAAACGCTTTTTTACAGTTCAAAATAAAAAACGTCCATATGTTATTTTAAAATGGGCAGAAACTAAAGACGGTTTTATTGCACCTTTAACAAAAGATACGCAAAAACCAGTTTGGATCTCTAATACATACTCTCAACAATTGGTGCATAAATGGCGTGCAGAAGAACATGCTATTTTAGTAGGAACGAATACTATTATTGCAGACAACTCTAAGTTAAATGTGCGTAGTTGGACAGGGAATAATCCTGTTAGAATCGTTTTAGACAAGAGTTTGCGAATTCCAGAGAATGTGAATGTGTTTGATAAAAGTGAGAAAACAATAGTTTTGACAGCATCGAAAACCAAGATTCAAGAACCAAGACAAAATGTAGTTTATGAAGAAATTGATTTCTCTAAAAATGTAGCGAAACAGATTTGTGAAGTCTTACAAAAATATAAAATTCAATCGGTAATTATTGAAGGAGGGAGCAAAACTTTACAAACTTTTATAGATGCCAATCTATGGGACGAAGCGAGAGTTTTTACGGGAGATGTGGAATTTGAAGTAGGAGTGAAGTCGCCAATTTTTAACGGGAAAATATTCGTAGAAAAAAAAATACAAAACGATATGTTAAGAATTTATAAAAACCAGTTTTAAATGATATATCTTGCGTTAAGCATTTTAATTTCTAGTAGTTTATTCGCTATTTTTAAGTTGTTTGAGGTTTATAAAATAAATACGTTACAAGCAATTGTAGTTAACTATTTTGTAGCCTTTACAATTGGGTATTCACTTTCGAATGTAAAAATTGGATTGACAGATATTCCACAACAACCTTGGTTTTTAGGAGCCATTTTTCTAGGTTTTTTATTTATATCCATATTTAATGTAATGGCGCTAACATCACAAATAAACGGATTATCTGTAGCTTCAGTGTCAGGAAAAATGTCAGTTGTAATTCCTGTAATTTTTGGTGTATTTGTGTATAATGAAAGTCTTGGTTTTATAAAAGTAATCGGAATTTTGCTGGCGCTTATAGCTGTGTATTTAACTTCGATGAAGTCGGATAGCTTTGTTAAAGAAAAACATTTACTTATTTACCCTATTTTGTTGTTTTTAGGATCTGGAGTTATCGATACCTCTATAAAATATATTGAAACAACTTATGTGCAAGACGGAGGCGTACCAATTTTTTCGGCATCTATTTTTGGGATTGCTTTTGTAATCGGATTGTTTTTTGTGACTTATCGTTCTTTTAAAACCAAATTTGTTTTTGAATGGAAAAATATTTTAGGAGGAATAGCTTTGGGAATTCCTAACTATTTTTCGATTGTTTTTTTATTAAAAGCTTTAAAAACAGATGGTTTAGAAAGTTCTACATTGTTTACGATTAACAATGTAAGTATTGTGTTGTTAACAACTGTTTTCGGTTTAATTCTATTTAAAGAAAAGCTACAGGTTAAGAATTGGATAGGAATTGTGATAGCAATAACGAGCATAATTATAGTAGCAATTGCCTAATGAGTGAACAAAAAGATACATACAAAACAATAACAAAAGCCTCTGAAGAAACCTTATTTAAAGACCGAAATAGTAAGTTTTTTGGTTATGCTTATCCAGTTTTTACAGAAGAAGATGTTAAAGAACGATTAGAGGAGTTACGTAAATTGCATCATTCTGCACGTCACTTTTGCTATGCATGGCAACTAGGAACTGAAAGTACTCGTTTTCGTGCCAATGATGATGGAGAACCAAGTAATTCTGCAGGAATGCCTATTTACGGACAAATACAAGCGTTTGAGGTTACCAATGTATTGATTGTCTCCGTACGTTATTTTGGAGGAACTAAATTAGGTGTTGGTGGATTGATTAATGCTTATCGTACTTCTGCGCAACTAGCCTTGGAAGCTTCAGAAATTGTAGAGAAAACAATTAATATTGATTATAAGTTGAGCTTTGAGTATGATATGATGAATAAAGTACAGCGAATTATTAAAGAGCGAAATTTAGATATAATTAATCAAAAACTAGAGTTAGGTTGTGAATATATCATTTCTGTTAGAAAAAAAGAAGCACAAACTGTTTTTGAGGTTTTTGAGAACCTTTTTAAGGTAGAAATAGAAGAAATAGAATTGTAGACTAGAATGCATTTATAAAAAAACAAGAAAGCACAGTTATTTGACTGTGCTTTCTTGTTTTTAAACGATATTTTGGTTATAGAAAATTACCATTTTCATCCGTTTTAACTCTAAGGGTTTTATCTCCGTTTTCAAGCTTAAATTTGTATGTTTTCTTTGCCTCATCTTTGTCAATATGAAAACTTACTTTATAAACATCCTTGGTTATGGTCCATCCAGGGAACCTTTTATAAACAGCATCCCTAACAGCTTTGGGTAACGATATGTCTTTATATCTTTCGATAGTTCTTATAATCTTTCCATTTTTATCATAGGCTGCAACTACTATTCCGTCTGGAATATAGAAGGATACTTGGTATGTATCATATTCATCACTATATAATTCGGTTTTTTTAATGTCGTACGTAGCAGCTTTTTCTTCTAATAGTTTTACAGGAATAGCAGCATCTTTAGAATCTACAGCGTTAATATATTTGTAGTTTACAGCTGTAAGATCAACTTCAGATAATACAATGTCCTGAGCAGATAATTGGGTGGTTAGTCCTAATAAACACAAACCAAAAATTAGTTTTTTCATAATAACAAAAATTTAAATGGTTAACTGAGACAAAGTTATTTTTTAATAACTCTAATTAAAATGATAATTATCATGTATGTAGTTGTTTATGTGTTTGTTAGTGATTGTGGGATTAAAAATAGTAGTAGTTTAGATATACCTTATTATGTACGTATAAATACAGCAGTAGTTGTTTTAGGCTTTAAAGAATCTTATTAACGTTGAAATAGAATAAGTTGACTTAAATTTAGCTTGATCCTAAATTACAACTCACTCTAAGTCAAATATTTTGGTTACTTCGAGAATTCTTTGTAAATTTGCACGCCTTTTTACAAGAACAGGTTTATAAAAGGTGGTATTATATTTATAAATAAGTTTAATTTCTCTTAGCGTTAGTATTGTTAAAAACCTGACTAACAAAAAGATACAAAGTAATTTTCAGGATGTCTGAAGAAACAAAAACAACTGCAGAAGCAGTTAACCCAGCAGAATTTTTAGCAACTTTTAACTGGCACAAATACGAACAAGGTATTGACGAAGTTGATGAGTCTAAATTAAAAGAATTTGAAACAGCGTTAGAAGGAACTGTAGGTTTCGTAAACGAACGTGATGTTATCGAAGGTGAAGTAATTCGTATTACTGACCGTGATGCAATTATTGATATTAACTCTAAATCAGAAGGAGTTATTTCGTTAAACGAGTTCCGTTATAACCCAAATTTAGCTGTGGGTGATACAGTAGAAGTATTAGTTGATAAAAGAGAAGATTCTTCTGGTCAATTAGTATTATCTCATAAAAAAGCTCGTGTTATTAAAGCATGGGATCGTGTTAATAATGCACACGAAACTGGTGAAATCGTTAACGGTTTTGTTAAGTGTCGTACAAGAGGAGGTATGATTGTAGATGTATTCGGTATCGAAGCATTCTTACCAGGTTCTCAAATTGATGTGAAACCAATCCGTGATTACGATCAATATGTAGAAAAAACTATGGAATTCAAAGTTGTAAAAATCAACCACGAATTTAAAAACGTTGTAGTTTCTCATAAAGCGTTAATTGAAGCTGATTTAGAAGATCAAAAACGTGAAATTATTGGTCAATTAGAAAAAGGACAAGTATTAGAAGGTGTTGTTAAAAACGTAACTTCTTATGGTGTATTTGTTGATTTAGGAGGAGTTGACGGATTAGTTCATATTACAGATTTATCTTGGTCTCGTATCAACCACCCGAATGAGGTTGTTGAATTAGATCAAAAATTAAACGTTGTAATTTTAGACTTTGATGATAACAAGTCTAGAATCCAATTAGGATTAAAGCAATTATCTGCTCATCCTTGGGAAGCTTTAAACTCTGAATTAAAAGTTGGAGATAAAGTAAAAGGTAAAGTTGTTGTTATTGCTGATTACGGTGCGTTTGTAGAAGTAGAAGAAGGAGTAGAAGGATTAATTCACGTATCTGAAATGTCTTGGTCTACACACTTACGTTCTGCTCAAGATTTCGTAAAAGTAGGAGATGAAGTAGAAGCTCAAATCTTAACATTAGATCGCGAAGAGCGTAAAATGTCTTTAGGTATGAAGCAATTACACCCAGATCCTTGGACAGATATTACTACTAAATATCCTGTTGGTTCAACACATACAGGTACTGTACGTAACTATACTAACTTTGGTGTATTCGTAGAATTAGAAGAAGGTATTGATGGATTAGTATACATCTCTGATTTATCTTGGACTAAGAAAATCAAGCATCCATCAGATTTCGTAACTGTTGGTGATAAATTAGAAGTTCAAGTATTAGAATTAGATGTAGAAAACCGTAAGTTAAACTTAGGTCATAAGCAAACTCAAGATAACCCTTGGGATGCTCACGAAGCTACATATGCAATTGGTTCTACTCACGAAGGAACAGTTACCGCTAAGAATGATAAAGGAGCTACAGTTAACTTTACAGATACTATCGAAGCATTCGTACCAACTCGTTTCTTAGAAAAAGAAGACGGAAGTAGATTAGAAAAAGGTGATACTGCTCAATTTATCGTAACTGAGTTTAGTAAAGAATACCGTAGAATAGTTGCTTCTCATACTTCTCTTTTCAAAGAAGAAGAGAAAAAGAATATTAAAGCAGCTGCTAGTAAAGCAAATGAAGCAGAGAAAACTACTTTAGGTGATATCGGTGGATTAGCTGAATTAAAGAAAAAAATGGAAGGAGGGAAGTAATTCCTAAACTCTAAATAATTTTCAAAAACCGTTGCATTTGCAGCGGTTTTTTTTTATCATATTATAACAATATTTAATTTTATATTTGTTTTATAAAACTACTAAATTTATAAAAATGAAAAAAATTGCATTTATTTTTGCATGTATTGCTATTAGCTTAACATCATACTCACAAAAAGGAAAAGTAAGAATTGGGGCCAATTTAGGTTTTACTACAGGGGCATCTAATTCTTTATTAGCTATTGGAGGAGATGTAGATTATTTATTTACTGTTGATGAAAAATTTGAAGTAGGCGCAGCAACAGGTTTAATTTTAGTAACAGATGTCAATGCCACATTATTACCTGTAGCTTTTGCAGGAAGATTTAATGCATCTAATAAAATAGATTTAGGTGTAGATGTGGGATATGCTGTTGGAATTAATAATACAGAAAACGGTTTCTATTTTAGGCCTATGTTTGAATACAAAGTTGGAAATAAAATATCATTAAGAGCATCTTACTCAGGTATAGAAGATGATGGTATTTTAAACTTTGGAGCAATGTTTGGTCTATAATAAAACCTTAAAATGAATTTTATAAAAACCGTTGCATTTGCAGCGGTTTTTTTTATGCATTTCATTGAGATGTTTATCTTTGTTCAAAATCGAAAAAAAAATATGACACTTATAAAATCAATATCAGGAATTAGGGGAACTATCGGAGGTAATACCGGTGATAATTTAACACCTATTGATGCTGTTAAATTTGCTGCAGCTTACGGTTCTTTTATTAAAAAGAATAATTCAGATAAAAAGAAGATAAAAGTAATTATTGGTAGAGATGCTCGTATTTCTGGTAAAATGATAAGTGGTTTGGTGTCTGATACATTGATTGGTTTGGGAATTGATGTTGTCGATTTAGGTTTATCAACAACACCAACTGTTGAAGTAGCGGTTCCTATAGAAAAAGCAGATGGAGGAATTATTTTAACAGCTTCTCACAATCCGAAGCAATGGAATGCTTTAAAATTATTGAATGAGAAAGGAGAGTTTTTAAATGGTGCCGATGGAGAACAAATTTTAAAGATTGCTGAGAATGAAGATTTTGATTTTGCTGAAGTTGATGATTTAGGAACGTATAAGAAGAAGAAAAACTACATTAAAAAGCACATCAAAGAAGTTTTAAAGCTTGATTTAGTTGATAAGAAAGCTGTCAAAAAAGCAAAGTTTAAAGTGGTTGTTGATGGTGTAAATTCTACAGGAGGAATTGCGATTCCTGCTTTATTAAAAGAATTAGGAGTTAAATGTATTGAGTTATACTGTGAGCCTAATGGTCATTTTCCTCACAATCCTGAACCATTAAAAGAACACTTAACAGATATTTCTGAATTAGTGGTTAAAAAGAAAGCCGATTTAGGGATTGTAGTTGATCCAGATGTAGATCGTTTAGCATTGATTTCTGAAGACGGTTCTATGTTTGGTGAAGAATATACCTTAGTGGCTTGTGCTGATTATGTTTTAGGTCAATTAGGTGGTGGAAACACAGTTTCTAACTTATCATCATCAAGAGCGTTACGTGATGTTACTGAAAAGCATGGCGGTACATATACAGCAAGTGCAGTAGGAGAGGTAAACGTAGTTCAAATGATGAAAGATACCGATACGGTAATTGGTGGTGAAGGTAACGGAGGAATTATTTATCCGGCTTCTCATTACGGACGTGATTCTTTGGTAGGAGTAGCGTTATTCTTATCACATTTGGCACATAAAAAAATATCATGTAAAGAATTACGTGATAGCTATCCAAGTTATTTTATGAGTAAGAATAAAATTCAGTTAACTCCAAAGATTGATGTAGATAAGATTTTAGCTACCATGGCTAAGAAATATAAAGATGAAGAAGTAAACACGATTGATGGTGTTAAGATTGATTTTGTTGACGAATGGGTACATTTACGTAAATCGAATACAGAACCAATTATTCGTATTTATACAGAAGCTACGTCTCAAGACAAAGCCGATGATTTAGCACAACGTTTTATTAAAGAGATAGAAGAAATAATAAAGTAATATTTATCCCACCATATTCGGTGGGATTTTTTGTTTACAAACAAAATCAATTAGTATAGTTAAATATTTAACAAAGTAATTTTATTTCAATTATTTTACAGAAATTCGTATCCCAAACAACTAATGAATTTAATGAATCTGGAACACTATTTTCAACAATTTAGAAAACAAATTATTGGTATAGATCAAACTTTTGAAACACCTTATGGTGAGAAAAGGTTAATTTATACTGATTGGACTGCTAGCGGAAGATTATATCGTCCGATAGAAGAAAAACTAATGAATGAGTTTGGTCCGTTTGTAGCCAATACTCATACAGAAACTTCTACAACAGGTGCTGCTATGACCTTAGCATATCACGAAGCCCGTAATATCAT
Source organism: Tenacibaculum adriaticum (assembly GCF_008124875.1). GTDB lineage: Bacteria > Bacteroidota > Bacteroidia > Flavobacteriales > Flavobacteriaceae > Polaribacter > Polaribacter adriaticus. Next base: position 379,076 of record NZ_VNIA01000002.1, on the reverse strand, counting down.
TAAACGCCATGTTAATGCGTCAAAAGATGATGTTTTAATTACGGAAGGTTCAGGTATGACAGGTGTTGTAAATAAGTTTCAACGTATTTTAGGATTAAAGGTTTCTGAAAATCTAAAAGATCACACCAATGTTCCAGAAGAGAAAAAACCGATTGTTTTTGTTTCTCATATGGAGCATCATTCAAACCAAACCTCTTGGTACGAAACCATTGCAGATGTTGTTGTGGTTCCTTGCAATAATAAAGGGTTGATTTGTTTAGATATGTTTGAAAACATTATCAAAGAATATCAAGACAGACCAATTAAGATAGCTTCTATCATTGCAGGTTCAAATGTAACTGGGATTAAGACCGATTATCATAAAGTAGCTTCATTAATTCATAAATATAATGGACTTTGTTTTGTCGATTTTGCTTGTTCTGCTCCGTATGTAGATATTGATATGCATCCAGAGAAAGAAGAAGAATATTTAGACGCTATTTTCTTTTCTCCGCATAAATTTTTAGGTGGACCTGGAAGCTCTGGTGTTTTGATTTTTAATAAAAAACTTTATAAAAACACAATTCCAGATAATCCAGGAGGAGGAACCGTAATGTATACAAACCCTTGGGGAAAGCATGATTATATTGATGATGTAGAAACTCGTGAAGATGGAGGAACACCAGGTTTTTTACAAACCATTAAAATTGCATTGGCAATTCAGTTGAAGGAACAAATGGGAACTGGTAAGATGAAAAAACGTGAAGATGAAATTAATACAGTTTTATTTGATTGTTTAGAAAAGTTAGACGGAGTTCACATTTTAGCACCTAATCATAAAGATAGATTAAGTATTTTCTCATTTTATTTTGAAAAATATCACTTTAATTTAGTGGTTAAACTTTTAAATGATCGCTTTGGAATACAAACACGTGGTGGATGTTCTTGTGCAGGAACGTACGGACATTTTCTATTAAATGTAGATAAAGAGACTTCTGAAGCAATTGAAAGTCAGATTTTGGTGGGTTGTAATACCGAAAAACCAGGTTGGGTTCGTTTATCAATCCATCCAACAATTACAAATGAAGAAATTAATTTTATCTGTAACTCCTTAAAAGAGCTACATGCTAATATTGATGAATGGAGTAAAGATTATGAGTATGATATGGCTAAAAATGACTATGTTCATAAATCTGTTGAACCAATTGAAAAGAAATTAGTAGCTAATTGGTTTGCTGTCTAAAAGTAAAATTTTCACAGTTTATGAGTATATTAAACCTTCAGTTTTTAGAAGAAATCTATCCAGAAATTAAAGAGAAATCACTCTTTGGTAAATGGATCACTTTTTCTGATATTGAACCTTTATTTAAGAGTTTATCTAAGGTTATTTCTTATGAAATACTTGGGACTTCCGAAGAAAACAGACCTATTTACAAACTGAAATTAGGTACAGGTGATAAGAAGATACTTATTTGGAGTCAAATGCATGGAAATGAAAGTACAGGAACAAAAGCTGTATTTGATTTTTTAAACTTCATAAAAGAGCATAAAGATGATGAAATTGTACAATCGATACTAAAAGAATGTACTATTCAAATCATTCCGATGTTAAATCCAGATGGAGCTTTAGCATATACACGTGTAAATGCTCATAATATCGATTTAAACCGTGATGCGGTTGATAAAAAAGCAAAAGAGAGTAAATTACTTCGAAGTGTTTTAGACGCCTTCGGTCCACAGTTTTGTTTCAATCTACATGATCAACGCACCATTTTTGGAGTAGAAGGGACAAAAAATCCTGCAACTATTTCTTTTCTAGCACCTTCGGAAGAAGAAACACGTAAAATAACAGATGGTAGAAAGCAAACGATGAATGTTATCGTTGCAATGAATGAGTTGCTTCAAAAAATTATTCCAAATCATGTTGGGCGTTATACAGATGAGTTTTACCCAACTGCAACTGGTGATAATTTTCAAAAATTAGGTCACAACACAATTTTAATCGAAGCAGGGCATTATCCTGATGACTACAATAGAGAAGAAGTACGTAAGTTTAATTTTTATGCCCTTTTACAAGGCGTTTATCATATTACTATTACTTCTGATTTTAAAAAACACCAATCTTATTTTAATATCCCTAATAATAACAAAGATTTTTTTGATGTTATTCATCGTTTTTCTAAAAGCAATGATATTGCTTTTCAATATGAAGATAAAATCATTGAAAATCAATTCACTTCAACTTTGATAAAAGAAAAAGAAGGTGATTTGCATGGTTATTATGGACATAACGAAATCGTTTTCGAAAGCTGATTATTTGAATTTTCTTGAATTTTTTTCAGAAAAACACTCTTTCAAATCAATTTAATTTATATTTTTGTAGCAAAATCTGAATAAAATTAAAAGATGAAGAAATTTGTATTGGATGAAATTGATCATCAAATCTTAGACATTTTAATAGAAAATGCTCGTACACCATTTACAGATATTGCAAAAAAATTATTGGTATCTGCAGGAACCATTCACGTGCGTGTTAAAAAGATGGAAGATGAAGGAATCATTCAAGGTTCTACGTTAACTTTAAACTACGATAAAATGGGGTATTCTTTCATTGCCCATGTTGGTGTTTTTTTAGAAAAAACGTCGATGACACAACATGTTCTTGAAAGTCTTAATACAATTCCTAATGTTACTGTAGCTCATGTAACTGCTGGGAAATATAATATTTTTTGTAAAGTTCGTGCAAAGGATACAAATGATGCTAAAGAAATTATTTATAAGATCGATGATATACATGGTGTGAATCGAACAGAAACAATGATTACTTTAGAAGAAAGTATAAATGATAAAAAGCGTATGATGCACGCTATTTTTAAAGAATTATAATATAATTGAAAATATATAAAAATCCTCACTTTATCAGTGAGGATTTTTATTTTTAAGATAATTTCCAATGAAAGAGATCAAGTAATTTCACCCAATCTTCTGGGAAATCAGCTATTAAATGCAACAATTCTCCTGTATAAGGATGTTTAAATTTTAATGAATACGCATGAAGAAATAAATTATCACAATTAAGGTTTTCTGCATACATCACATTATGGTTCTTATCTCCATATTTAGCATCTCCTATAAGCGGATGACTAATTTTGTTCATATGAATACGTAGTTGATGTAAACGCCCTGTTTTAGGCTGTAATTCAACCAAACTATAACGTGAAGAATCATATGGTTTTACGGGAATATCTAATACAATTTTATGTAATGTTTTTAAATGAGTTTCAGCATCTTTGTGTACTTTTCCGTCTCTACCTTTAACAGGAGAATCTATTATTTTAGTTTCGGGAGCATGACCACGAACAATTCCAAAATAGGTTTTATGAATCTGATTGTTAGTAAATAATTGTTGGAATTCAGCAACATGTTCAGTTTTTTTAGCTAGTAAAATAATACCTGAGGTTCTTCTGTCTAGTCTATGAATAGGGTAAAATTTATGATTGTATTGATTGTGAAGTAATTGTAAAAGAGAATCTTCATCAGCAACATTACGGGAATGATGTGCGTGGTGTACAACTACATTATTCGGTTTACCAACACAAATAATATAATCGTCTTCGTAAATTAAAGGGATAATCACTCGTTAAATTTTTTTGTAATTGATTTTCAAACTATCCTAAGGAGATTTTATTCTAATTATTTTTCCATTTTCATCTATTAAAACCATACTAGGTAAAGAAGCAACGGTATACATGGAAGAAGTTCGATTGTAATCATCATAAATATGATTCAAGCTTTGAATTCCATCTAATACAAATTTCTACATTTTTTTTAGAAAAACCTATCTTTTATTTTCTTTACCAATTAAATGAATGTATTTTATATTTCCTTCAAAGAGCTTACTTTTTATAGTATATCTATCATTTTTTTTGAATAATTCTTTATTCTTTTTCTCAGTTTTTTACAATATGGGAAGGTTGAAGTAATTATTAAAAACTAAATATTAATTTGATGTATGTATGGTTTTTGCCCATTTAGAATTCAAAATAGCTAACAAAATTAACGATAAAGTTCCGCAAACCAAAAAACCAATAAATAAAGGAAGAGAAGTAGTCGTAACAAAACGCCCTATATAAGTAGCAATAGGTACTGCCATTATGGTAGAAACAAAACCGTTAATTGCTGCACCAACACCTGCAATATGTCCAATAGGTTGCATAGCTAAAGCTCTTAAATTACCAAATAAAAATCCTATTGAAAAGAATTGTAATCCGAAGAAAATTATTAAAATATAAATACTAGGGTTTACTTTTCCGTAGAAAAAAAGAATATATAATAATGGAATAACCGTAAACGAAGCTGTAAATATTTTTACCATATTAAGCATACCAAACCTCATTACAAAAGTTCCGTTTAAAAAAGTCGCAAAACCAACACTTATTGCTAATCCTGCAAATATGTATGGAAATTCTTCAGATAAGTTATACTGTTCACGAAAAATATGTTCTGATGCACTTAAATATACCATAAATGAACCTGTAATAAAACCAGAGATAAGAGTAAAAACAACAGCTTGTTTTTCTTTCATAAATTCTTTCGCTCCGTTAAAGAATAAATTTAATGAAAATGGGGTTCTATTTTCTTCAATTAAAGTTTCAGGTTGGCGTTTCCATAACCATAAAACAACGATAAGTCCGTAAATTAATTGACTGTTAAAAATGAATTTCCATCCGTAAGCATCTAATAATAATTTACCTATAGCAGGTGCTACAACAGGAACTAAAATAAAAATAACAACAATAAACGACATAATTTTGGCCATATAATCTCCACTAAAACTATCTCTAACCATAGCAATACTAATGGTTCGAGGGGCAGATAATCCAATTCCTTGCAGAATTCTCCCAAAAATCATTACTTCTAAAGATGTAGCTGTAACACAAATAAAACTGGCAATTACGAAGATAGTGAAGCCTAAGTAAATCATTGGTTTTCTTCCAAAACTGTCTGAAATTGGGCCAAAAATAAGCTGTCCAAAACCTAACCCTAAAAAAATCATTGTGATTAGCAATTGGTTATTTGCAGGATTATGAATTCCGACAGAAATTCCTATTTGTTTTAAAGCGGGAAGTAAAGCGTCTATAGATAAAGCTACTAATGACATTAAGGATGCCATGAGAGCAATAAACTCTAATTGTGATTGCTGTTTTTTTTGCATTAAGCAAAAGTAGTACTATAAGTTTACAATTAGAGTTTATTGTATTTTATTATTTTATAATAAGTTTTTTAGAAAAAACACTACCGTTTTTTTTACCTTTAACAAAGTATAATCCTTGAGATAATTTATTAATAGTAAAAGGTTGATTTTTAAAGAATTTCCCTTTAAAATTGATGATTTCTTTTCCTGAAATATTAAAAACAGAAACATTTTTAACCTCTTCATTTAGCATAAAATAATTTGAGGTTGGATTAGGGTATAACGTTAATATTTCATCCTCAAAAACAATATCTTCATTAGAAAGTACAACTTGAGAATTTCCATAAATTCGATATTCTCCTGGTTGTAAGCTTATTGCTGCATTTATATTGGTAACTTCTAATGCTGAATTATTATCCATCAAATTAAACCATGTTCCTGTTTGTTGGAATGTAGGGCTAATACTTTGTTCAGTAACTCCGAAATTACCAATAATGGTTACAAATTTTAAATCGTCTGAAGTATTATCGTTTGTTAACTGAATTTTCTTTAATCCGTTTGTATTAGCTACATCTAAAGTAAAATTTGTTGTTCTAAAAATAGCTTCTTGCTTTTTTAAAGTGATTAGTTTTGCCCATGTATCATAAAGAGATTTTCTATCAGCTTCTTCATAATAACTCCAAAGAATAGGTTTATTACCAATTCGTCCGTTAAAATTAATACTAATATCATAACCTAATTCACCAAATTGCCAAATCATTTTAGGACCAGGAATTGTAAAATAAAAAGCCCCTGCAGTTTTCATTCTTTCTAAAGCTGTTGCTAAGTTGGTAACGTTGTATGATCCACTAGAATTACCAAATTCTAAATTTTTATACATTAAACGTTCTTCATCATGACTTTCCATATAGGATATATTTGCTGGTACAGACCAATCTCTATTGTTATAATCGATCCATGAAAAATCTGAATTCCCACCATCATGATATCCCATGGTAGCTTCATTATAATTAGGATTTAAATTACTCCACATCATAATTCCTTTTCCTTCTGGGAGTCGGTAATTTACCCATTCAGTTTCTTCCGTGTTACCACCTAAATGCTCGAAAATTATATAAAAATTAGGGTCAATTTCCCATTGATAATCGGCATATTCTTTTAAAATAGCTACTCTATCAGTTTGGTAAGAGCCTGTACAACTTTCATCAGAAGCTGTGCAATTTTGAGTAAATCCTTTGGTTAAGTCCCAACGAAAACCATCAATTTTATATTCATTTATCCAGTATTGAGTAGTTCTCTTTACATAATCTTTAGTAGCTTGTAAACTATGGTTTAAATCATTAAAAACATTGTAAGAATGTTTAGCTGTTGGATTAAAGAAAGGACTATCTATAGATGCTTGCCCACCATAACCACCATTGTCAGTATTCCACATTCTATAGTATGGGTTTTGTCCTGATGCATGGTTATAAACAACATCTAACAAAACAGCAATACCACGATTGTGACATTCATCAATAAATTGTTTAAAAGACTCTTTATTTCCATAGTATTTATCTAAGGCCATATGAAAAGAAGGATTATAACCCCAAGATTCATTACCATCAAATTCACTAACAGGCATTAATTCAATTGCATTAATACCTAATTCTTGAAGATAATCTAAGCGAGATTTTACAGCATCAAAACTATGTAATTCATCAAAATCTCGAATTAATAATTCATATATTACTAAATCAGTTTTTTGGGGTCTTTGAAAATTGGTTGTTTGCCAATTAAATTCAGGATCTCCCGTTCTCAAAACTGTTACAGCATGTAATGTACTTCCTGTTGGATATGCAGGCATATCTGGATATGTTGTGTCAGTAATAAACTGATCATTACTTTCATCTAGAATTAAAGTAGAATAAGGGTCGGCTATACGAAGTTCTCCATCAACTAAATACTGATATAAATGATTGGTTTGGGGAGTTAGGCTGGTTAATTCAATCCAAAAACGATCTTTAGTACTATCTTTTTTTAATAAAAAATTAATATCATCTCTAGTCCAATTATTAAAATCTCCGATAATATTAACAAACTCTTTGTTTGGAGCATATAAAACTAAAGTTGCTTTTGTATTGTCTGAAGCATCTAAGTTTAATCCGTCTTTCATTCCTGTAGGTACTGGTGCTTCTGTAACGGTAGGAGGTGGGGCAGAAGTACCAACCTCAGTTGTCATATCCGTAGATTGTATAGTTCCTGTATTATTTTTTATTAAGAAACCAATTCTTCCAATTCCTGTTCTATTGTAAAATGTTGTTGGAGTAAGAGTTATTGAATAAGTTCCATCAGAATTATATGTTAAGATTTGTGGATTTGTTGCTGATGAAGAATTTGTCCATTGCCCGTTATTAGCAGCATCCATTGAATTTAAATCATTGGTATCGAATGACCAAGACCATAAATACAGTGTTTCTGTTCCCCAAACACTAGCGGTGAAATCAGAAAAAGTGATAGTAATCTCTTCATCTTCATTGAAAGTAGATGGATTTATAGAAAAAGTTAATGTTTCTTGAGCATTAATGCTTAGTGAAAGACAAAAACAAAAGAATAAAAGGATGTTTTTTTTCATAATAGTAAAAATGTAAAAAGGCTGTTCAATAGAACAGCCTTTGCAAAGTATAATAAATTTACTCAACGGTGAATGTTCCTTTATTAAAGTCTACTGTTATTGTATATGTTCCATCTCCAGGAGATTTAGCATTTTGTTCGTTATCACTAACAATCATTCCTGGGTAATCAGGACTTTCAGCCCAATCATTATCCCAAGAACCTTGTACAGGTAAAAATTTGAATTCATCTGTGCTACTTAATGTTAGCGAAAGTTCAAATACTCCTTCAGATAATTTTGTGAATTCTGGAGCTGTTGTATTATCCCACCCATTAGGAGAACCTACTAAAAATAAATTTTCAGGAACCTCTAATAATGTATAAGATAATGTATTAAAATCTATTGTTATTATATATGCACCAGCATTTACTACTTGAATATTATCTTCTCCTTCTTGAACGATTCTACCAGCATTTACAGGATCTTCACCCCAATCACTATCCCAAGAACCAGAAATAGGTAGTAATTTGAATGATTGTCCAGCATCAAAAGTTTGTATTCTAGTAAATACGCCATTACCTGAGGTGTTGAATTCTTGAGATGCATCAGCATTATTCCAACCATTGTGATCACCTACCATAAATAATGTGTCAATTTTGGCTAACTTGTATGTTAATGTATTATAATCAACAATCACTACATAAGTACCTGCTCCTTCAGTAATTTTAATATTTTGTTCACCATCTTGAATTATAGTTCCAATGTTTGCTGGATCTTCACCCCAATCATCACTAAAATCTATATTTGTAGGTAAAAACTTAAATTCTGCAGTAGCTTCAAAATTATAAGTTAAAGAGAATATACCATCACCATGATTATGAAAAGCAACTCCATTAGTAGCATCCCATCCTACAGGGCTTCCTGTTAAAAATAAATTATCAGGGGCAATAAATTCAGTAACAGTAAAACTTAATGTAGGGAAATCTACTTTAATGATGTATCTACCAGCATTTACAATTGAAATATTTTGCTCTCCATCTTGAATTATTTTTCCTGGAATAGCAGGATCCTCACCCCAATCACCATCCCAAGAACCTAGTTGTGGTAAGAATTTAAATCCAGCATTAGCAGGTAAATCAATTTGTAATTCGAAAGCTCCGTTCCCTTTGTTAACAAAAGGAGTTGCTGTAGCATTATCCCAACTATTATGATCACCTACTAAATAAAATTCGTTAATAACAAACACATCCCAATTAACAAATCTGGGTTCAGCATTCAAACTTATTTCAGTACCATCTATAGTTGCTTTTACAGTCCATTTTACATTTGGATTGTCTCCAAAATTCACTCCAATTTCTTGATGTGTGATTGTAAATGATTCTCCAGACGTGATTTCGAAAGAGTTTAAAGGAGAAGAGAAGTCTCCGTTTAATGTATCAAATAAAACTTCATATTTAATTGAACCAGAACCACTTGTAGTGGTAGCTGGCTCCCATGTAAATTCTATTTCTTCAGTAGGTGTAACATAAATATCAGCAGTAACAACGTTGTTATTACTAGGTGATAATAAATTAAAAGCAGCAAGACCATCTTCAGCAAAACGAGTTATAGTAATATTGGTTTTTCCAGATTTCACTTCCACATCACCATTAGTAGCAATAACTTGCCATTGAACAGTTGCGTTTTCTCCTGCAGCAAAACCGGTGCTTTCTAAAGCAGTATCTAAATCAGTAAAAGTAACCGTTAAAGCATTTAATTTTCCTTCACTATCTGAAGAAAAAGAAATAAATGCTGTTTCTTCATCAACTTTAAAGAAGTCAACTCTATATGTTGCTTCTTTAGAAACACCAGGTTGTGCTTCCGTCCAATTAAAAACAATTGTGTTCTCTGGAGTACCAGAATTTAAAGAATAAGAAACAGAGTTTTTTGGTGAAATTATTTGAAATTCACCTAAGGCTTCTGTATTAGAACTAAACTCTACTTCATCGGAACAACTTACCGAAAATATAAGGGTTAGCGCTAAAAGACTATGTATAATTTTTTTCATGATTAATACTTTTAGTTACCTGCTTTTTTAAGAACAATTGTTCCTTCTGCAGATTTAATTGATGGATTATCTGTATCAAAAAAGTAATATTTTACTTCGCGTAATGTACCTGCATTTTCTAATGTTTCGAATGTTCTGGCTGGTATAATTCCAGTCTGAAAATAGCGACCGTTATAAGTAGTTTCTAAATCTACAGCACTTACAGAACTATTTGAAGGTTCTATATGAACACTAATGTTTTGAGCACCTGTTAATGCTGGGTTACTTAAAGAGCTAAAATTCTGGTTAAAACGAAACGTTACTACATCTATCGTTGTTACTGAAGAAGGAAAAGTTCTTACTTCTGCTGCATTAAACTTAAAAGGAGAAAATGGAATTGATAAATCTCCTGTTTGGAATGTAGGTGCTTGATCTCTTAATAAATAACCTATTGAGGTAATTGATCCAGGAGCAGCTTCGGCACCAAATAATTCAGCCAATGTGTTGTAGGTTTCTGTGTCATCTATTATTGGAAATTTTAAGCTATATAACGTATCAGATATTTTGTTTAATCTAGCAGAAAGCTTAATATTAGTCCAAGCATTATTAGTTTTAGCATCTCCAACATCAGTAAATGCCCATATAAATAAATCTTTACCAACTAAAGAATTTCCTCCATTATCAGTGGCGTTAGTTACATCGAAAAATATTTCAACATTTTCATCTATTACCGTATAATTTGCAGGCTCTCCTGTTACGATAGGATCCTGTGCTAAGAGCATTAATGAACACAGGAAAAATATACTTGTTATTAGTTTTTTCATCTTTCTATATTTATTGTTTTACTAAAATATATTCGTATCTCATAACATCATTACCTACCTCATCAATTCTTTTGTAGTTTAAAGAAAGAGTAGGAGTGGGAGCAGTAATACCTGAAAAGGTAGAAATGAATAATTGAACTTCTTTACCATTAATAGATGTAGTAATACCACTTGAAGCATTAATACCTAATTCTTGGTTTACCAAACTAAGTTCATCATTACTTATCCAATTCCAAGTTCCTTGACCTTCTTCAATTACATAAGCCATAGGAGACATTCCTAAAGTAGTTGAAATAGTATTGTTATGTAGCGTCATTTCAAAATCTGAAAAAGGCATATTAGTAACAGTATTCGTAATATCTACTTTTGTAGCAAACTCAGGAAAGCTTTTCTTTTCTGCATCTAAATCAATTTGAAAAACTGATTCTATTTTCCATGTACCAATTAATTGTATTGTTCTATCAACTGTTCCGCCAAAAGAACCATTGTGGTCTGGGGAACATTTTGTAAACATCACTACTAAACAAATTAGTAAACTATATTTTAAAATTTTCATCATTGTACTTTTAAATGTTAATTACAACCACCTGTTGGGTTTTGAGTAAAACCAGTAAATACTTCAGTAGCAGGAAATTGAAAAATAATTCCGTTACAGTTCCAAGGTGAATTTCTTATAGTTAAAGAAGTTTCGTTAACTCCAATTCTTTTTAAATCATTTACACGATTTCCTTCACCTAGCAATTCTATTCTACGCTGAGATCTTGCTAAATCAATTAATTGATCTTTAGACATACCACTTACGGTAGATAAACCTGCCCTGTCTAAAATTAAATTTAAATCTATTTCTGCTTGACCTATGTTATCAGTTTCAGCAGCAGCTTCAGCTCTAATTAATAAGATTTGAGTGTAATGTAGTAAAGGCACATGAAAAATACTTCTATTAAATTTGTTTAAAAAGTATTCACCGTCTATTTCATCAATTAAACTTCTTCTTTTATCTGTTGAAGGAATAGAGTTATATAAGTCAGTCATTAAACGAACTGTATTGTTCCCGATAGTTTGATCACTTCTGTATCTTCTAAAAGTTCCTCCATGGGTATTTCCAGTAAATTGAGAAATAATTCCGAATATGGTTTCTACATTAGGCATTTCTGTATTTGTGATATTATCATTTGTATCTAATGCACCAGCAAAACGATTTGTAGATTCATATAAATTTGTGTCAAAAATGGCAGATGATGTTGTTAAAGCTGCATCAGCATAATCATAAGCATAATCATAATTAGATTTTCCTGTTTCTAAATCAGAGCTATTTCCTGCTTGAAAAAATACTTTTGCTAAAACAGATTGCACCGCTGCTTTGTTAGCATAATATTGATTTTTTGAATTTACAGTGCCTAGTAAAGATTCTGCTTCTTTTAAATCGGTTAACATATCTGCATAATTTTCAGCAACTGTTCCTCTTAATTCTCCTGCAGGGTTCGTATGATCTTTTCTGTATGGAATACCTAAATGAGAGTTATCAACAGTATATCCTGGTGCATGAGACATAAACCTAGATACTTCAAAATGCATATAACCTCTTAAAAACAAGGCTTCACCTCTCATCTCTTGAACTCTAGGATTGCTTGGGTCTATATTAATACTTTGTAAATATTCTGGCTGTAAGAAGTATAAAACTACATTTGCGTCTAAAATAATTTTATAAAAACCTCTGTACATATTATCTCTCACAGTATTGTTAAAGAAAGATGTGCTACGGTTATAAATTTCTGTTTCATCAACATTTATGCCCGATGATCCTTCAATATTATCTCCATTAATATCAGCATATAATTGAGCATTTCCTCCTAATGGCCAATCTAAATTAATATATGCTGAATTTAATAATTGTTCTAATTCTGTTAATGATTTAGGATCATTAATATTTACATTTTCTGGCAACTCTTCTAAATCACATGAGGTAAATAGTAATGTTAAAAACATCAAAGCTACAGCCAAAAAATTGTTTGTTTTAATTTGTAATAATTTCATAATTAAAAAGTTGCGTTGATATTAATCGTAAATGTTTTTGCTTGAGGAACACTTAAATAAGATACGTTAGGTGATAAGTTTCTATCTCTTTGATATTGGAAATCCCTAGCAATTTCTGGATCTCCACCTGGGTATTTTGTCCAGGTAACTAAGTTTGTACCACTAAATGTAAACATTAATGAGTTTAAGAAACTACCTTCCAAGAACTTATTAGGTAATGAATATTTTAATGATATGTTTCTCATTCTCAGGTATGATGCATCGTATAAAAATCCCGTATGGTTGTATTGCCAAACACTAGATAAGCCATCAACTTGGGTATGATCCCAAAACACTCTTGGATTGCTAGTATCTCCGGGGTTTCTCCAACGATCATAAATATCCGTTCTTACGTTAGACGAGTTATCTCCATCAATAAATGTACCCAATGATCTTTTTGCAAATCCATCGTAGATATTTCCTCCAATAGTAAATACAAAATCTGCATCTAATCCCCAATTTTTATATTTAAACTTAGTGCCAAAACCACCTGTAGCGTCTGGAATAACTGATCCTGTAGAAACGCGATTAGCCAAATCAAACGTTTTTGTTTCATTACCTTCTTTATCTAAAAAGATTGGTAAACCATCAGTAGGGTCAACACGTGAAAAGCGTACTAAGTAATTAGTTCCAATTGGTTGACCTTCAATTACACGGGTGTCATTAAAACCTCCTTCTAATAAATCTGGACTTACACCTCCTAAAGAAACTAATTTATTGGTGTTATGCGCAATATTAAAATTGGTAGTCCATGTAAAATTATCTGTTACTATGTTTTTAGAATTTAAATTAAATTCTACACCTTTATTTTCAACTTCAGCAGCATTTACCCAAAGGCGTTCTCCGTAACCAGCAGATGGAACTTGGAATAAATCTAGTAAAACATCTTTTGATTTTTTATAATATGCTGATAGTTCTGTTTCTATTCTATCATCAAAGAAATTTAGTTCTAAACCAACATCAAACGTTTGCGCTGTTTCCCATTTTAAATCAGGATTTTCTAAACGAATAATAGATTGATATTGTTCACCTAAATAAAACGTACCAGAGTTTGGAATGCTATAAGCTCCGAAACGAGAGTCATTACCAATAGCAGAATTACCTGTTATACCATATGAGGTTTTTAATTTTAAACGACTAATAGTTTCATTGTTGGTAATAAATTTTTCTTTAGAAAAATCGTAAGCAGCAGATACGGTAGGGAAGAATCCGTAACGATTATTTTCTCCAAAACGTGAAGAACCGTCTACTCTGGCAAGTGCCATAAGATCTAACTTATTGTCAAAAGTATATTTAACACGCCCAAAATATGATGCAAAAGAATAGGTTGATTGACCTGTATATTCTCTGTATTTTACAAGATCCTCTGAATTCTTATATAAAGGAGCATCACTATTAATATAACCTAAGTTACTATCAACATCGTAAAATTTATAATATTGACTTGTGCTTCTTTGGTATTCTGTACCTAATAAAAAGTTAAATGAATTTTGGTCATTAACATCCCATAAATAGGAAGCGGTTAAATTAGTATTGTAATTATTAATAAATGTAGGGGTAACAGAAGCGTATGTATTTCTTTCATTTTCGACGACACCATTGATCCTACCAACTTCTCTAGATTCCCAATAGAAAGTTCTAAAATCCATATAATCCATAGAAACTGTACCTCTTAAGTATAGGTTCTTAATAGGTTCGTAATCTAAAGAAATAGCATTAATTGTTCTAACTTCTTCATTTCTTCTATCTCGATATTGTAACTCTACTAACGGATTTGGAAAAGTATTATCTAAATCTCCATTTGCTTGATAAGGAGAATAGAAAGGAAGTGTAAAACTTTGTGCGTTTCTCCAAGTATCATTAATGTTTACTTGTTTGTATATACCTTTAGACAAAGAAGTGTTTAATCCAACTTTTAAATTATCTAAAATATTATAATCAATATTAAAACGACCACTAATTCTTTGATATTCATCGTTTACAATAAATGATTCTGTGTCATCATATGATAGGTTAGCATATGCTTTTAATTTTTTGTTACCGTAGTTTACAGAAAAAGCATTTCTTGAAGAAACACCAGTTTTAGTAACTAAATCTACCCAATTTGTATTTGTGTTTAAAGCATCTGTCCAAGAAATATCTCTAGGTAAATCTGCTAAACCTGTATGACCATCATTTTCCCAAGCTTCTTGATAAATTTCTAATAACTGACGATTGTTCATGATATTAGGAGTATACGTTGGTTTAGAAAAAGAAGAACTACTATTAAAAGAGAATTTTAATCCTTTTTTACCTCTTTTGGTTTTGATCAAGATCACACCGTTAGCACCACGAGAACCATAAATACCTGCAGCAGCAGCATCTTTTAAAACTTCAATGCTTTCAATGTCATTTTGATTTAGAGCTGCTAAAGGATTATTATTTTGTCCATTAGAATCTCCTGCTAAAAAATAATCTTGTGTAATTGGAATTCCGTCTATTACATATAAAGGATCACCGCCCGCAGAAATAGAAGATATTCCTCTAATTCTTACAACGTTAGCAGAACCAGCCAACCCAGAACCTTGAATAACTTGAACTCCAGCTGCTTTTCCTTGTAAAGCAGCATCTACAGAAGGTACAGGGACATCTTTTATATCTTCAGCATTAACTCTTACAGCATTACCTAGGACCCTACTTTTTTTCTGAACACCATACCCCACAATAACAACTTCTTCTAATATTTGCCCTCCTTCTTCTAGTTGAATAGAAATATTCACCTTAGAGCCAACTGAAACCTCTTGGGTTTTTTGCCCGATAAAAGAGAAAACTAGAACATCTGATGGTTTAACATCATTCAAAACATAATTTCCATCGAAATCAGTTTCGGCTCCTTTTATAGTCCCTTTAATAAGGATACTAACACCAGGTAATGGTTCACCTGTAGCTTTTTCTGTTACTTTACCTCTAATGGTTTGTTGTGCAAACATTGAAAGAGAAGAAAGCAGCAAAAAACTACTAAACAATAATTTTAAATTCTTCATGTATAATTTGTTAAAATAATAACTGTAAATTTGATTGCTTATTTATCAATAATTTTAATTCCACGCCGTGAATATAGTTATTTAAAGTACCCACAAAGTATTAGTACGTCTACGAAAACGTTTTCGTGTTGATAACTTTTTAACTTTAACTTAACATATTGATAATATTGAGCGAAAATTTTATCAGTTTTGTAAAATATGAAGCCAAAAATTACCATTAAGATAATTGCCAAAGAATTAGGCGTTTCTACATCAACAGTATCAAAAGCATTGCGAGATAGTCATGAAATTAGTCAAGAAACAAAAGAGAGGATTAAAGCATATGCCGATCATTATAATTATCGTCCAAATAATCTAGCATTACAACTACGTAACCAGAAAACGAAAGTAATAGGCATTGTATTGCCTAAGATAGTACATCATTTTTTTTCAACTGTTATTAGTGGAATAGAAAAAATAGCTAGTGAAAGAGGTTATAATATCATGGTTTGTTTTTCTAATGAAGATCAGCAAAAAGAAATAGAGACTATTAATGTATTAACAAATGGAAGTGTAGACGGTTTAATTGTGTCAATAGCAAAAGAAAGTTTGAGAAATAAAGAACTCCAACATTTTTATAATTTAATTGATAATGAAGTCCCTTTAGTATTATTTGATCGAGTTCATAGTTCTTTACACTGTGATAAAGTTATTGTAGATGATGTTGGTGCAGGACATAAAGCGACCAAACACTTGATAGATATTGGATGTAAAAACATAGCGATAATTACCACCCCAGAACACGTAACAGTTGGTTTAGATCGCTATCAAGGGTATGAAAAAGCATTGAAAGAAACTGGAAGAAAAATAGATAAAAATTTAGTTGTTAATGTTGAAAGTGATAATGACTCCGATATTTATAAGCAAATAAGAGAGCTTTTTAAGCAGAATATTGATGGTGTGTTTGCTGTAAATGAAATTTATGCAGCTTTAGCCATACGAGTTGCAAAGGAAAAGGGATTAAAAATACCCGAAGAATTATCTGTAGTAGGTTTTACGGATGGATTAATTTCAGAATACTCATCACCATCAATCTCAACTATAGTACAACATGGATTTACTATGGGAGAACAGGCAGCGGAATTATTGATAGATCGTATAGAAAATGAAAGCGAAAACTGGAAACCTCAAACGAAAGTAATTTCTAGTTATATTAAAGTGAGAGAATCCACGAAATCGTGATCGTAATTTTTTTTAAAAAAATCAAAACAAAATTATATTTTTACCAAATCAAGACTTATTAATAATTTCATTCCACAAAAGAATTAAGATAAGTCATAGCGCTTATCGTACATAAACCAATACTTACGATAATGAACAAGCGTAAATTAAGTTTCTGGCAAATCTGGAACATGAGTTTCGGTTTTCTAGGAATACAATTCGGATTCGCCTTACAAGGTGGATTTATGTCACGAATTTTTCAAACTTTAGGAGCAGCAAAAGATGATATCCCTATGTTATGGATTGCCGCACCTTTAACAGGATTATTGGTACAACCAATAATTGGTTATATGAGTGATAGAACATGGAGTGCAAAATGGGGAAGAAGGAGACCTTACTTTCTTTTTGGAGCTATACTTAGTTCAATCGCATTATTTTTAGTACCTCACTCGCCTACTTTGTGGATTGCTGCTG
Source organism: Tenacibaculum adriaticum (assembly GCF_008124875.1). Taxonomy (GTDB): domain Bacteria; phylum Bacteroidota; class Bacteroidia; order Flavobacteriales; family Flavobacteriaceae; genus Polaribacter; species Polaribacter adriaticus. The sequence goes on along the minus strand of NZ_VNIA01000002.1, from coordinate 361,690 downwards.
GTTTTTTATGGATTTTAGATGCGTCTATAAATATTTCTATGGAACCTTTTAGAGCATTAGTAGCAGATAAACTACCAGATTCTCAAAGATCTTATGGTTTTGTTATGCAAACACTTATTATAGGGATTGGAACATGGGTAGCAAGTAGCTTACCTTGGTTGGTTTCTCAATTAGGAGTTAGCGATTCTGCAGCTTCAGGAGTTGTACCTATGTCTGTAAAAGTAGCTTTTGCTATTGGTGCTTTGGTGTTTTTAGCAAGTATACTTTATACGGTCTTTACGACAACCGAATATCCGCCAGAAGATATGGAAGAGTTTGAAAGAGAAAAAGCAAAGAAAAATCAATTTATACCAGACATAATAAATAATATAGGTAGTATGCCTACTACCATGAAAAAATTAGGGGTTGTCCAATTTTTTAGTTGGTTTGCATTCTTTACCATGTGGAGTATGGCAAATCCTGCTTTAACTGAACATGTTTTTAAAACACCTGCACCAGTTGAAGCAAATTATAAAATGGAAATTATAGAACAATCAGAAGCCTATAATATTGCAAATACAGCATTTCAGAAGTCTTCAAATTTAGTAGGTTCTTATATGGGAACTTATGGATTGTCATCAATGGCTTTTGCTTTGTTACTTGTTTTATATACTTCAAAACGTAGAATTAACAGAAAGTATGTTCATATGGGGGCATTAATTCTTGGAGGAATAGGATTCTTATTGATGAAGTATATTCCTTCACATGAATATTTAACTATTTCATTTGTTTTGATAGGATTGGCATGGGGTAGTATTTTATCTATGCCTTATGCAATGTTATCAAGCTCTGTAAATCCTAAAAAGATGGGAGTAATTATGGGTATTTTTAATATGTTTATTGTAATACCTCAAATTGTAGCAGCTCTTGGAGGAGTAAATTTTGTGTCTAGTTTATTAGGCGATCAGGCGATTAATGCAATGACAGTTGCAGGAATAAGTTTAATCCTTGCAGGATTAGCAAACTTTTTAATTGTTAATCCTAAAGCGATTACATATCAAACAGTAGAAGAATAATAATGAGTAAGAAAGGATTTATATTTGATTTAGACGGAGTGATTGTTGATACTGCCAAATATCACTTTTTAGCATGGAGAAAACTTGCAAATAGTCTAGGTATCGATTTTACAGAGGTTCAAAACGAACAACTTAAAGGTGTAAGTAGAGTGAAATCATTAGAAAAGATCTTAGAATTGGGAAATAAAACTGTCTCAGAAGACAAGTTTATGGAACTAATGGCAAGAAAAAATAATGATTATTTGGAATACATCGAAAATATGAATGATGATGAAATATTGCCAGATGTACCTAAAATTTTAGATTTTTTAAGATCAAAAAAACAACCTATTTCTTTAGGATCAGCAAGTAAAAATGCAAGAGTAATTTTACAGAAAGTAAACTTATTTGAAACATTTGACGCTATTGTGGATGGAACTAATGTTTCTAAAGCAAAACCAGATCCTGAAGTGTTTTTGAATGCTGCTAAAGAATTAAACATGGATTCTGAAAACTGTATTGTTTTCGAAGATAGTGTTGCAGGAGTGCAAGCAGCAAATAATGCCAATATGATTTCAATTGGAATTGGTGAAAAAGAAGTGTTACACGAAGCAGATTACGTGTTTAAAGATTTCACCGAGATTTCTATAGATTTCATTGAAGAATTGATAAAAAAATAAACAACTAATAAAATATGAGAATAGTCTTACATCTTTTGGTTTTTCTCATTCATTAAAAGTAAAAAATGAACCAAGATTATATTATACCTAACGAATGGTCGATTATTGAAGAAGGATTTAATGCTGAACGCGTAAAATCATCCGAAAGTTTATTTAGTATTGGTAACGGTGCTATGGGGCAACGTGCGAATTTTGAAGAAACCTATACAGGAAGCACTTTTCAAGGAAGTTACATTGCAGGAGTATATTATCCAGATAAAACAAGAGTTGGATGGTGGAAAAATGGTTATCCTGAGTATTTTGCGAAAGTATTAAATGCACCGAATTGGATAGGAATTAACGTTTTTGTTAATGATGAAGCATTAGACTTAAATACTTGTAAGAAAGTAGAAAATTTCCGTCGTGAGTTGAATATGCAAGAAGGATGGTTATCAAGAAGCTTTAAAGCTACCTTACCAAATAATGTAGAAATTAAAGTTGAAGCTAAACGTTTTTTAAGCTTAGATTTAGACGAATTAGGAGTAATCCAATACAGTGTTACCCCAATTTCTTCTGATGCAAAAATTACGTTTCAACCGTATTTAGATAGCGGAATTCATAACGAAGATAGTAACTGGGATGATCAATTCTGGAATACTTTAAAAGTTACTCAAGATGGTGAGCATGCGTTTATTGAAGCACATACTATGAAAACGTATTTCCATACGTGTACATTCATGCAATCTGAAGTTTTTATCAACTCAGCAAAACAAGCTATTCAACCAGAAGTTGAGCAATCAGAAAACAAAATTTCGTTTTCGTATTCAGTAGATGTAAAAGAAAATGAAACGTTTACCATTCACAAGTTTGGTGGGTATACTGTTGATAGAAATCATGAAATTGATGAATTAGTTGCTGTAGCAAAGAATGTATTGAAAGAAGGAATTTCTCGAGGATTTGACGCTTTACTTGAACAACAAAAGCAAGCTTGGGCTAAAATTTGGGAAATGGCAGATATTACTATTGATGGTGATGTAAAAGCACAACAAGGAATCCGTTTTAATATCTTACAATTAAATCACACGTATTTAGGTAAAGATGCTCGTTTAAATATTGGTCCGAAAGGATTTACAGGTGAAAAGTATGGAGGAAGTACCTATTGGGATACCGAAGCATATTGTATTCCTTTTTACATGGCTACCAAAGATCAACAAGTTGCTAGAAACTTGTTAGAATATCGTTATAATCACTTAGATAGAGCTATTGAAAATGCTGAGAAATTAGGTTTTACGAACGGAGCAGCTTTATATCCAATGGTAACCATGAACGGTGAAGAATGCCACAACGAGTGGGAAATCACTTTTGAAGAGATCCACCGTAACGGAGCTATCGCGTTTGCCATTTATAATTATCACCGTTATACAAACGATTACAGTTACATTCCAGAAAAAGGACTGGAAGTTTTAATCGGAATTGCACGTTTTTGGTATCAACGTGTGAATTTTTCAACAGCAAAGAATAAATACGTAATGTTAGGAGTTACAGGTCCTAACGAGTACGAAAACAACATAAATAACAACTGGTACACCAACTATATTGCAAAATGGTGTATTGATTATGCTTTAGAAAATATTGAAAAGGTAAAAACTGAATACACTTCAGATTATGAGCGTATTATGAGTAAAGTATCTCTTTCTGAAGATGAAATGCAGTCGATGAAGAAAGTAGCTGATAATATGTATTTTCCATATTCAGAAGAGCACAACGTGTTTTTACAACAAGATGGTTTCTTAGATAAGGAATTGATTTCAGTTGCTGATTTAGATCCATCTCAGCGTCCGATCAACCAAAAATGGTCTTGGGATCGTATTTTGCGTTCACCATACATTAAACAAGCAGATACCTTACAAGGGTTCTATTTCTTTGAAGATCACTTTACGCAAGAAGAATTAGAGCGTCATTTTGACTTCTACGAGCCATTTACAGTACATGAAAGTTCATTATCACCTTGTGTACACAGTATTCAAGCGGCGAAGTTAGGTAGAATGGAACAAGCATATACATTCTATTTACGTACCTCTCGTTTAGATCTAGACGATTATAACAAAGAAGTTGAAGAAGGTTTACATATCACTTCAATGGCAGGAACATGGATGAGTATTGTTGAAGGTTTTGGAGGAATGCGTGTTAAAAACGATACATTAAGTTTTGAACCAAGAATTCCGGAGCAATGGGATGGCTATTCATTCAAAGTAAACTTCAGAGGTCAAATTGTAAAAGTAAATGTTTCTCATTCAGAAACACAATTTGAGCTAGAAGGTAACAATGATTTAGAAATTTTAGTAAACAACAATAAAGTAACTGTAAAACCTCACAGTTTAGTTACAATTTAATCAAATGAAAGGTTCCGTCTCACTACTACTATGTCTTTTTTTAATCGTCTTTACCTCTTGTAAAAAAGAGGAAAAACATGCTGATAATGTTATTGTAGAAGTATCAAACTCTACGTTAGAACGTGTTGAACCACCACATTGGTGGATAGGTTTTAAAAACACCAAATTGCAGTTGTTGGTTAAAGAAGATGGTATTAGTGAGGCAAAACCTGAAATTTCTTACAGCGGAGTTTCTATTGAAAAAGTATCAAAAGGAACCAGTCCAAATTACCTTTTTATTGATGTAAACATTGCTGAACATACCAAAGCGGGAAAGTTTGACATTGTTTTTACCTTTGAAAACGGAACTAAAAAAAAGCATACTTACGAGTTAAAAGCTCGTGAAAAATCTGCGGATGAGTATGTAGGTTTCAATAGTTCGGATGCTGTATATTTGATTACTCCAGATCGTTTTGCGAATGGAGATACCTCAAATGACGAGTTTGCATCTTTAAAAGAGAAAAAGCTTGACAGAAAACACGATTATGGCAGACATGGAGGTGATATTACCGGTATTACCCATCATTTAGATTATATAAATGATATGGGCTTTACAGCCATTTGGCCAACTCCTTTGTTAATTAATGATATGCCGGAATCATCTTACCATGGTTATGCAATTACCGATTTTTATCAAGTAGATCCTCGTTTTGGAACTTTAGAAGAGTACAAGAATTTATCTTCTGAAATGAAGAAAAAAGGTATGAAGCTCATCATGGATCAGGTTGCAAACCACTGTGGTTTGGAACATTGGTGGATGAAAGATTTACCTTTTAATGATTGGGTGAATAACCAAAAGAATTACGAAGATAATATTGATAACTGGACGTGGGAGAAGAATATAAATTCTAACCATAGAAGAACCACAAATCAAGATTTATATGCTTCTGAAAGTGATAAAAAAGGCTTTTCAGAAGGATGGTTTGTCGCAGCAATGCCCGATTTGAATCAGCGTAATCCGTTTATGGCTAAATACATTATCCAAAATAGTATTTGGTGGATAGAAACCTTACAGTTAGGAGGAATTCGTCAAGATACGTATCCGTATCCAGATAAAAACTTTATGAGTGATTGGTCTGGTGCTATTATGGAAGAATATCCAAACTTTAGCATTGTAGGTGAGGAGTGGAGTTTAAATCCCTTATTAATTCGTTATTGGCAAAAAGGAGCTGATAATAAAGACGGATATGAATCTCACTTAACTTCTGTAATGGATTTTCCTATGCAAAGTAATATTGTTCAGGCTTTAAAAGAAGAAGAGTCTTGGGATAAAGGTTTGGTAAAAATTTACGAAGGTTTAGCTAATGATTTTGCGTATGCTGATCCTGAAAAACTGATGATTTTCCCTGATAATCACGATATGGATCGCATTTTTACGCAGTTAAATGAAGATCTTACACTTACCAAAATGGCATTGAGTTACATGTTAACAATTCCAAGAGTTCCGCAAATTTATTACGGAACAGAAGTGTTGATTCAAAATACTGCAAAACCTCACGATCATGGTTTAATTCGTACCGATTTCCCTGGAGGTTGGGAAGGAGATAAAACCAATGCGTTTACTGGTGAAGGATTGAATACTGATCAAAAAGAAATGCAATCTTTCCTTAAAAAAGTATTGAATCACCGAAAAAATAGCAAAGCTATTCATGAAGGAAAAACAATTCATTTTGCTCCATTTATGAATACGTATTTCTTATTCAGAGTTACCAATGACGAAACAGTGGTGCTAATTTTAAACAAAAATGATAAACCTATTACCATTGATTTAAAACGTTATGCTGAAATTGAGGTATCAGGAAAACAACTTAAAAATATAGTTACAGGTGAGTCAATGACTTGGGGAGATGATATTAAGTTAGACAAAAAAGGTTGTTTATTACTCACAACAAAACTTTAAAATGAGAAACTTACTTTTTATACTTTTTAGCTTTTTCCTAGCAACTACACTAAACAGTCAAGTAACGTTTGTTGTTAATGAATTACCAGATAATCATAATTTTGAGGAGTCAATTTATATCTCTGGAGGTTTTGAAGGCTGGACAGGTGGTAATGATGCTTACAAGCTTAAAAAAGTTGATAAAACCTACACAATTACAGTTCCGTTTAAAGAAGAAACTACTTTATTCAAGTTCACTTTAGGAAATTGGCAAACGGTTGAGCGAGATAAAAATGGTGCTCAAATCGATAATCGTGTTTATAAGAAAACAAAAGAGAAAGACACTGTTTTTGTAAAAATTGCAAGTTGGCAAGGAGAAGATGTTGCCAATAAATCATCAGCGGCTAAAAACGTATCTGTTATTTCAGAAACTTTTAAAATTCCGCAATTAAATAGAGAACGTCGTGTTTGGGTGTATTTACCGCCAAATTATGAGACTTCAGATAAACCCTTTCCGGTAATTTACATGCATGATGGTCAAAATATTTTTGACAAAAGCACATCGTTTTCAGGAGAATGGGAAGTTGATGAGACCTTAAATAAGCTTTTTAGAGATAAAAACATGAGCTTCATTGTTGTTGGAATAGACAACGGAGGCGATAAACGATTAGATGAGTATTCACCTTGGAAGCATTCAAAATATGGAGGTGGAGAAGGTGAAGCGTATATGGACTTTATCGTTAAAACCTTAAAACCTTATATAGATGCAAACTATAAAACTTCAAGAGAAAAAAAAGGTACTGCGATTATAGGAAGCTCAATGGGCGGTTTAATTTCACATTATGCAGCCTTGAAATATCCAAATGTTTTTGGGAAAATTGGTGTGTTTTCACCAGCATTTTGGTTTGCGCCGGAAGTGAATGTTTTTTCAAAAGAAAAAGGAAATATTCAAGATACAAAAATGTATTTTTTAGCTGGCGGAAAAGAAGGTGCAAATACTTCACGACAAGAAATTAGTCAGACTGTAAAAGATATGAATAGCATGGTAGCTATGCTAAAAACGCAACAATTTCCTGCTGAAAACATACAATCAAAAGTAGTTCCTGAAGGACAACACAATGAAGAATTGTGGCGAACCAATTTTGAAGAAGCCATACTTTGGTTGTTTCCTGAAGAAGTTAAAAAACGTGAGTTTATCAGCGCTGAATTTCAAGATGGTGAATTTCTAAGAGTAATAACAAATGATGGAGTTTATAGAATAAAATTTTATTCTCCAAAAATCGTTGAAACTACTTTTATACCTAATGGTCAGAATTATAATAGTAATTCACATGCTCTGATAGGTTATGAAAACTTCGAAGAATGTGAATCTGTTAGTTTTAAAGAAGAAAAGAATATATTGAATTATAGAACCTGCGGAGTTAATGTTACTATTCAAAAAGAACCGTTTCAAATTTCATATTCTTACAAAGGAAAACCAATTACTTCAGAAAGAAATGGATATCAAAAAAATAACGATTTTGAAACCATTCAATTTAATGTAACTGAGGATGAAGTATTGTATGGAGGAGGAGCCAGAGTTTTAGGAATGAATAGACGTGGTAACAGATTACAACTCTACAATCGAGCGCATTATGGCTATGAAACGCATTCTGAATTAATGAACTTTACCCTGCCAATTGTAGCTTCTTCAAAGAAATACATGATCCATTTTGACAATGCACCAATTGGGTATTTAGATTTAGACAGTAGAAAAGATAATACATTGACCTACGAAACCATTTCTGGTCGTAAAACCTACCAAGTTATTGTGGGTGACTCTTGGTTAGATCTTATTGATAATTATACCGATTTAACTGGGAAACAACCTATGCCACCGCGTTGGGCTTTGGGTAATTTTTCCAGTCGATTTGGGTACCATTCTCAAGAGGAAACCGAACATACGATTCAAAAATTTAAAGAAGAGAGCATTCCTGTAGATGCTATTATTCTGGACTTGTATTGGTTTGGAAAAGGCATTAAGAAAACCATGGGGAATTTAGAAGTTTTTAAAGATTCTTTTCCTGATTTTGACGGAATGGTTCAACGATTAAAGGATAAAGGAGTTAAAACCATAACCATTACAGAACCTTTTGTGTTAAGTTCTTCCAAAAGATGGCAAGAAGCGGTTGATAAGGATGTTTTAGCAAAAGATTCCATTGGGAATCCTGCCCGCTACGATTTCTTCTTCGGGAATACAGGTATTATTGATATTTACAAACCTGAAGCTAAAGAATGGTTTTGGGATATTTATAAAGATTTAGCCAACAAAGGTGTTGCAGGTATTTGGGGTGATTTAGGAGAGCCCGAAGTGCATCCATCTTGGGTGCAACATCATACAGGGTCTGCTAATGAAGTTCATAATACCTACGGACATGAATGGGCTAAATTGGTGTATGAAGGTTACCAAAGAGATTTCCCAGAAACCAGACCATTCATTTTAATGCGTGCGGGTTATTCAGGCTCTCAACGTTTTGGTTTCATTCCGTGGTCGGGTGATGTAAATAGAACATGGGGCGGATTGCAAAGTCAACCAGAAATTGCCTTACAAATGGGAATGCAAGGTTTAGCCTATATGCATAGTGATTTAGGTGGATTTGCAGGAGCTAATTTAGATGATGAGTTGTATGTACGGTGGTTACAATACGGTGTTTTTCAACCTATTTACCGTCCGCATGCCCAAGAAGAAGTTCCTAGTGAACCTGTGTTTAGAGCTGAAAAAGCTAAACAATTAGCGAAAGAAGCTATTGAAATACGTTATCAATTATTGCCTTATAACTACACCTTAGCGTTTGAAAATCATATAACTGGAGCGCCATTGATGCGACCGTTATTCTTTGAAGATGAAAAATTAGTTGAGAAATCATCCAGCTATTTATGGGGAAATGATTTTTTAGTGGCTCCGATTTTGGAGGCTAATGTCACAGAAAAAGAGGTAATATTTCCTGAAAACAGTACTTGGTTTGATTTTTATTCTGATGAAAAATTTGCAGGCGGACAAACGAAGTCAGTAACTGTAAAAGAAAACTCAATTCCAACATTTGTAAGAGCAGGAGCGTTTATTCCGATGGCTACATTAGTGCAAACTACAGATGAGTATTCAGCTTCAACATTTGACGTACACTATTACTATGATACTTCCGTTTCAAAAGGTACAGGAAAACTCTACAATGATGACGGACTAACAGCCGACGCTTTTGAAAAGGAACATTTTGAATTATTAAAATTTGAAGCTGAAACCAGTAAAAAGTGTATTGAAATAGATTTTACAGCACAAACAGGGGCGAATTATACAACTGAAACGAAGAACATCAATGTTATTGTTCATAATGTTCAGAAACAGCCTAAAAAAGTAAAGTTTGGTAAAGAAACACTCGATTTTACTTGGAGTGAGAGGGATAACAAACTATTCATTCCAATTCAGTGGAATACCCATAAAAAGAAACAACTAACCATAAAATTTTAGATCGTGAAACGATTACTAACACTCATCATAGTTGCAATACTTATTGTAAGTTGTGATACAAAACAAAAACCAGCAGTAGTAAAAAAAGAAGTTCCTTTTGTTTGGGAAGGAGCGAATTTATACTTCTTATTAACTGATAGATTCAATAACGGAGATACTTCCAACGATGTAAACTTTGACAGAACCAAAGAAACTGGTAAACTTCGTGGATTTGAAGGTGGAGACATCAAAGGAATCACTCAAAAGATCAACGAAGGGTATTTTACCGATTTAGGTATCAACGCCATTTGGATGACGCCAATTGTTGAGCAAATCCACGATGGAACCGACGAAAGTACCGGATTAACCTACGGTTTTCACGGATATTGGACGAAAGACTGGACTGCTATCGACCCAAATTACGGAACCAAAGAAGATTTACACGAATTGGTGGCTGCTGCTCACAAAAAAGGAATCCGTATTTTATTAGATGCGGTAATTAATCATACAGGTCCGGTTACAGAGAAAGATCCTGTTTGGCCAAGTGATTGGGTACGTACAGAGCCTCAATGCACATATCAAAACTATGAAACCACGGTAACTTGTACCTTGGTTAAAAACTTGCCGGATATTTTAACAGAAAGCAACGAAGCTGTTGATTTACCACCTCAATTGGTTGAAAAATGGAAGGCTGAAGGTAGATATGAGCAAGAAGTAGCTGAGTTAGACGAATTTTTCACAAGAACTGGCTACCCAAGAGCGCCACGTTTTTACATTATGAAGTGGTTGACCGATTATATCACCGAATTCGGAATTGATGGATATCGTGTTGATACGGTAAAGCATACTGAAGAGAGCGTGTGGCAAGAATTTAGAAAAGAATGTGATTACGCCTTTGCTAAATGGAAAGAAAACAATACTGATAAGGTATTAGATAACAACGGTTTCTATTTAGTAGGAGAAGTTTATAACTACGGAATAAGCGTTGGAAAAGCTTTTGATTTTGGTGATAAAAAGGTGAACTATTTTGATAAAAGCTTCAATAGTTTGATCAACTTTGAAATTAAGTGGAATTCTGCTCAGCAAGACAAAGAAACCATGTTTAAGCGTTATTCTGATAGCTTACATACGAACTTGAAAGGCTACGGAATTTTAAACTATTTATCATCTCATGATGACGGACAACCATTCGACCCAAAACGTGAGAAGACTTTTGAAACAGCTACGAAATTATTATTGTCACCGGGAACTTCACAAGTGTATTACGGAGATGAAACCGCAAGAAGTTTAGTGATTGAAGGAACGGTAGGTGATGCGACCTTACGTTCAAACATGAACTGGAATGATGTAGCCAACAATGTTGAAACTCAAAAAGTGTTAGCGTATTGGCAAAAATTAGGACAATTCAGAAAAAATCATCCTGCTGTTGGAGCAGGAGTACACCAAATGCTTTCTGAAAAGCCGTATGTATTCTCAAGAGTGTATACTAAAGGAGATTTTACAGATGAAGTAGTCATTGGGTTGGATTTAGCAAAAGGAGAGAAGACGGTAGATGTTTCAAAAGTATTTGAAGATGGTGTTACGCTTCATGATGCGTATTCTAATCAAGATGTTGAAGTAAAAGAAGGAAAGGTTTCTGTGAATTCAGCATTTGATATTGTATTACTAGAAAAGAAATAAGTGATGAAATTTATAGTAAAAATAGCAACCGTTTTTCTTTTGATTGGTTTGGTATCGTGTAATACCGAACCTTTAACAACATCTGTAGCTTCACCAAATTCGACCATAAAAGTTGATGTTGATGTGAATGATAAAGGTAAACCGTTTTATCAAGTAGCATTCAATGGTAAAACCGTAGTTACTCCCTCTTTTTTAGGGTTTGATTTTAAAAATGTTGAAGCGTTAAACGATAATTTTAAGATTGTAAAAACCACTACAAACACATTCAATGAAACTTGGCAAATGCCTTGGGGAGAACAGTTAGATGTGGTAAACAATTACAACGAATTAAAAGTTGAGTTAGAAGAAACATCAGAGGAGAAAAGAAAACTAAATGTAGTTTTTAAAGTGTATGATGATGGAATCGGTTTTCGATATGAGTTTCCAGAACAATCGAATTTAAAAGAGGTTTTTATTACCGAAGAAAACACAGAATTCAATCTAACAGAAGACTATAAAACGTTTTGGATTCCAGGAGATTGGGATATTTACGAGCATTTGTATAGCACCACAAAACTTTCAGAAATAGATACTGAAAACTACAAGGTAAATAGTGCGTTGGCACAAACATCTATTCCAAACAAAGCAGTGAATACACCTGTTACTATGGTGGGTAAAGATGGGTTACATTTAAGCTTTCATGAGGCTGCTTTGGTAGATTATTCAGGAATGACCTTGGGAGTTGATACTGAAAAATTGTCTTTAAAAAGTATTTTAGTAGGTTCTGACAATCAAGATTACAAAGTAAAACAAGCAGTACCGTTCAATACGCCTTGGAGAACGATCCAAATTACTGATAATGCACCCGATTTGATCGAATCTAACCTAATTGTTAATTTGAATGAACCTAACAAATTAGGTGATGTTTCTTGGTTTACACCAATGAAATATACAGGTGTTTGGTGGGAAATGCACTTAGGAAAATCGTCTTGGGATTACGGAATGGAGCAGGTAGATGGACAATGGAAAGATACAGGAAAAGCTCACGGACGCCATGGTGCAACTACTGAAAATGTAAAGCGTTTTATTGATTTTTCAGCAAAAAATAACATTAAAGGTGTTTTAGTAGAAGGTTGGAATACCGGTTGGGAACGTTGGATTGGTTTTGAAGATAGAGAAGGAGTTTTTGATTTTGTAACTCCGTATCCTGATTACGATCTAAACGAAGTTACACGTTATGCTAAAGAAAAAGGTGTAGAAATCATCATGCATCATGAAACATCTGCAGCTACACAAACCTATGAAAAACAACAAGACACCGCGTATGCTTTGATGCAGAAATACGGAATGCATGCTGTAAAATCGGGTTATGTAGGTAAAATTATTCCGAAGGGAGAATATCATCATGGGCAATACATGGTCAATCAGTACAATAATGCCGCTATTAAAGCTGCAAAATATCAAGTTGCGGTAAATGCACATGAGCCTATTAAAGCTACAGGATTAAGACGTACGTACCCGAATATCATTTCAAGAGAAGGGTTACGCGGACAAGAATTCAATGCGTGGTCTCCAGATGGTGGGAATCCACCAGAACATTTACCAATTGTAGCTTTTACGCGTATGTTAGCGGGTCCGATCGATTTTACTCCGGGTATTTTTGATATCAAGTTCGACAAATACAAAAAGAACAATCAGGTAAATACCACGTTAGCCCAACAATTGGCGTTGTATGTGGTTATTTATAGTCCTGTGCAAATGGCAGCTGACTTGGTAGAGCATTATGAAGCCAACCCAAAACCGCTTCAATTTATCAAAGATGTGGGGGTAGATTGGGAGAAAACCAAAGTATTGAATGGTGAAGTTGGTGATTATGTAACCATAGCTCGTAAAGAAAGAAATACTGAAAATTGGTTTGTGGGAAGTATTACCGATGAAAATGCAAGAGAAATTACCATTGATTTTGATTTCCTTGATGATAACGGTACCTACTCAGCTACTATTTATAAAGATGCAAAAGACGCCCATTGGAATGACAATCCGACAGCGTTAGATATAGAAACACAAACGATAACCAAAGACTCTAAACTTACTTTACGACTTGCTGAAGGTGGTGGAGTAGCAATAAGTCTACAAAAACAATAAACAACTATTATGAGAAGAATTTTATCCCTGATAGCATTATCTACATTAGTTTTTGCTTGTAAAACTGAACAAAAAGAAACAAAAACAGAAGAAGTTAAAGTAATTGCTCCTGTTTCTGCTGCAATGATGGAAAATGCAGTGATTTATGAGGCAAATATTCGTCAGTATTCAAAAGAAGGAACTTTTGATGCGTTCACGAAAGACATTCCGCAATTAAAAGATTTAGGGGTAAAGATTATTTGGTTGATGCCCGTTTTTCCTATTTCTGAAACCAAGCGTAAAGCAACAGGAGGTGATTTTGCAAGTAAAATTGAAGATCCTGAAGTCAGCAATCGCATGTTAGGAAGCTATTATGCAGTATCTGATTTTACGAAGATCAATCCAGAATTTGGAACTATTGAAGAGTTCCGTGAATTGGTAAAAACTGCACACGATAATGATATCTATGTGATTTTAGATTGGGTTCCAAACCACACAGGTTGGGATCACACATGGTTAAAAACCAATCCTGAGTTCTATACAAAAAATGACAAAGGAGAAATCACAGATCCTTTAAACGAAGACGGAACTCCAGTAGGTTGGGCAGATGTAGCTGATTTAAATTACAATAGCAAAGGTTTAAGAACTCAAATGGTAAAAGACATGAGCTATTGGATTACTAAAGAAGGTGTAGATGGTTTCCGTTGTGATGTTGCGGGTTCTGTTCCTACGGATTTTTGGCAGGAAGCAATTCCACAGTTACGCGCTCAAAAAGATATTTTTATGTTAGCTGAAGCTTGGGAACCAGAATTATTAAAAGATAATTTGTTTGATATGGGGTATGGTTGGGATCGTCATCATGCCATGAACCATATTGCCAAAGGAGAACACAAAGTAGCACATTGGGATGAGACGTATAGTAAAGATACTGCTCGTTACGAAAACGATGATATTTTAATGACGTTTGTTACCAACCATGATGAAAATTCATGGAGTGGAACGATTGAAGAGCGTATGGGTGAAGCTGCTGAAGCATTAACCGCTTTAAGTTATGTAGCTCCTGGTATGCCATTAATTTATTCGGGTCAAGAATATGGATTAAAACATCGTTTAAAATTCTTTGAAAAAGATTCAATTCCGAAAGCGAAAGGGAAGGAGTGGGACTTACTTAAAAAATTAGGAAAATTAAAGAATGAAAATGTAGCATTACATGGAGGTAAAAATGCTGCTTCATACACAAAAATTGATACTAAGAATGATCATGTTTTAGCTTTTGAAAGAGCTAAAGAAGATAAAAGAGTAACGTATATTGCAAATTTATCTAAAGAACCTCAGACTATTCAAAACATTCTAAAAGGGACTTGTACAGATTATATGAAAAATTCAGAAGTGGATTTCAACAAGGAAGAAATATCATTACAACCTTGGGAGTATTTGATAATTGTAGAATAAACATATTTATTTTAATAAATTAAATGAAAAAGACAGACTATATAGTCTGTCTTTTTCATTTATTCTAGGCTAGAAATCTCTTAATCGCGTAAATGTTGTAAAAGGTTTATATAGAGTGTTTTGGGTGTTTTTTAAGGTTTGTTAACTGAAAAACTTAATTTTACAGCTCTTTTTTTGAATGTAAAAAAAAGATGTTAAAAATGTAAATTATATTTATTTTTTACGTAAAAAAAAAGGTAATTTATTAATTTTAATATCAAAAAATTAGCAAATTAATTTTTTAAGAAAAAAATATTTTATACTTTTAAAAGAAATCCACTAACCTCTATATTATGCGTAATAAATTTTTAATATTATGTTTTATCATAATTAGCCCCCTCCAAATCTTTTCTCAATCAAATAAAACTTGCGAAAGTTCTGGGGAAGATCTTTTAGAAGATTTAAATAGTATTACTAAATGTTCTATAGAAGAGTCAAAAAGTGATTCTAAGACCTCAAAAACAAAAAATGTTTCTGTAGTTGTTTCTTCAAGAAGAAGAGTTATAAGAAAAAGAGATGCTGCAACAGGTTTATTTACAACTAATTATACTCATAAACTAAATGGTTTAAGTAAAAAAAATAATATTATTGATAATCTGAGCCTAAATAATGCAGAAGGTCTAAAAATCATCCCTTTTGATTTTGTAGATGAAATTCCTTTATTTAAATCTTGTGAAAAAGTATCTATTTATCAGCAGAGTAAATGCTTTAAAAAAGAATTATCAAGCCATATTAAAAAGTATTTAAGATATCCTGAAGAAGCATATGAAAGAAGTATTCAAGGTAAGGTGTTGGTATATTTTATTATTAATAAGGATGGAAGTATAGGTAAAATGAATATCCGATCTCCTTATAAAGGAAAATTATTAGGAGAAGAAGCTGAGAGAATAATAAAGAAACTACCAAAATTTAAACCCGGAAAACATAATGGTAGTGAAGTTACAGTAAAATATGGATTACCAATAACATTTAGAATACCAGGAGTAAAACCATCAAATATAAAAAAGGCAACTAAAAATATTGAATTAAAAGAAATTTATGCTTTTAATGAATTAGAAACATTACCTCAATTTGAGTTTTGTAAAAAATCTAATGATACCTCTCTTGATTGTTTTAACAAACAATTGGTACAGCACATACAAGAAAATTTTGCGTATCCTTCAGATGCTGTCGATAATAATATTCATGGAGTAGTTAATGTAAGATTTGTTATTAACAAAGATGGGGAAGTAGTTAATATTCAAACAAAAGGACCTGCTAATGGAAAGATTTTAGAAATAGCAGCTAGGAATTTGATTGAAAAGTTACCAAAGTTTAAGTCTGGCACAAAAAATGGAAACTCAGTAAACGTTAAATATTCTTTCCCTGTAAACTTTGAATTGGATTAATTTCTATGCTATTGAACTATAAAGATTTATAGCCATCATGTAATAAATGATGGCTATTTTTTTAACCTTAAAATTGTTAGAAAGTTATAAGTGAAAATGAATACTAGAAAGTAAAATTACAATTTATTGTTTATTAAAAATCTCTATTGTTTTTTCTAAAGCAGTATCAAAATTATCCCAAGTTTCCTCTTTACTCAAATCGGTATTAATGAATTTTTTATGGAATTTAGAAAGTAAAATGAAATATACATAACCACCAATCATCAATTGAAAAGCATGATTAAGAGAGGTGTCTTTATCATTTACTGCAAAAATTTTACTAATTTGAGAATTGGTATACTTAAATAACTCTTTGGTTTCACTATTGTTTTCGAGTAATTGCCAACGTAAAATTTCTTGAGTGAGTTTGTTTTCACGTAATTCCTTAGTACCTTCCTTGGTAAACTGTTTTAAGTCTTCAACACTACTTTGCTGCTTGTTGTCTAAAACTAGTAAAGATTTAAAGAAATCACCTTTTTGAGCATATTGTAATAGCAACCCCTTTAATCCTCCAAAATAACGATAAATAAGCTCTTTAGAAACCCCTGCTTCCTTGGCAATAGCATTTATACCAACACCTTGTGGCCCTTTCTCTTTTAAGATAGATAAAAAGGCGTTGTATATTTTCTTCTCAGTAGCTGCGCGGTTTTTCTTCATTATAAATGGGCTAAATCTAAAACATCGCCCAATTTTACGTTCTTTTTTTGAATATTCGGGTAATGTTGCAGCATTAATTCTAACATGTATTCGAGAGGTACAGCATCAAAAGTTCCATAATCTTCAAGATATTCCATAAAAGAATGATTACCTGTCTTATCAAACTCCTGAAATAAAGAGTCATTTTCTCCATTAAATTCTAACACAGAAACCCCCAACATATCACATAATTCCTTATTAAAAGCTGGAGTAGCTTTTACCCACTTATTATTTAAAAATATCGCCACATAGCCATGTGGAACCAATACATCCGACCCAAATTTTTCAACAATATCATCAACAGCAATATGATTTTTCACTTTTGCCAACCCTAATTTGGCAGGTATGTTATTAGCTCTTAAAAAAGTAATTAATAAAACTGCTTTGTCTAAGCAGTGCCCTTTTTTGTGTTTAATGATTTCTGAAGCTTTCCAGTCTCTTTTTTCTAAACTAAATCTATAAGGAGAGTAAGGCCAATAATCTCGTACATGCTCATATAATTTTATAGCGATCTCTTTTTCTGTAAGATCATCTAGATCTGTTTTTTTAAGATGTTCTTTTATTATATCTGAATTATAATCGAAATTATAGTGTTCTTTTAAATAAGATTCTGTCATTTATTTTATTGATTTTTAGATGCTTATTTTTTATATTTACTTATCTTTTGGTAAAGATAAATATTTAATTAAATTTGTAACCATCTGGTCACAATATTTTTTTACAATATATGTTACCACTTAGTAACTTTAAACAAACAACTTTATGGAAGCATACATTTATGATGCCGTTAGAACACCTAGGGGAATAGGTAAAAAAACAGGAAGTTTAGCACAGGTGAGTCCTGTACAACTTACTACAACACTTCTAAAAGCATTAAAACAGCGTAATAATTTAGATACTTCTTTAGTAGAAGATCTTGTAATGGGATGTGTGACACAAGCAGGAGAACAAGGAGGAAACGTTGCTAAAGTGGCAGCACAGTGTGCTGAATATGGCGATCATTTAGCAGCAGTATCTTTAAACAGGTATTGTGCATCAGGTTTAGAAGCAGTAAACCAAGCTGCAGCGAGAGTACGATCGGGTTGGTCAAATTTAATTATAGCTGGTGGAGTAGAGTCGATGTCTAGAGTGCCGATGGGAATAGATGGTTCTTCATGGATCATGGAACCTGAAGCGGCTTTCGGAAAATTTGTGCCACAAGGTATTTCTGCAGATTTAATTGCATCTAAATACGGTTATAGCAGAAATGATGTTGACGCTTTTGCCGTAGCTTCTCAACAGCGTGCTACCAAAGCTAGAGACGCAGGATATTTTAATAAATCGATTATTCCTGTAAAAGATATCAACGGATTTACTCATTTGGCACATGATGAATATATAAGATCAAATACAACTCTAGAAGCGTTAGCAGGCTTAAGACCCTCTTTTGCTAAAATGGGAGAGCAATTGTTTGATCAAACAGCAATAGATAAATATGTTGAAGTAGAACGCATCAATCACATACACCATGCAGGAAATTCCTCTGGCTTAGTAGATGGGGCTGCTTTGATGTTGATTGGAAATAAAGAGGTAGGAGAAAAGTTAGGTTTAAAACCAAGAGCTGTAATTAAAATGGGGACTGTTATAGGTTCAGAGCCTTTAATTATGTTGGAAGGTCCGACTCCTGCCACTCAAAAAGCACTTCACATGGCGGGGATGAATGCTTCTGATATTGATTTATGGGAAGTTAACGAAGCTTTTGCAGTGGTTCCTTTACGATTAATGGAAAACATGAACGTAGATCATTCTAAAGTAAATGTAAACGGAGGAGCCATTGCGATGGGGCACCCTCTTGGAGCAACGGGTTGTATGATTTTAGGAACTGCTTTAGACGAGTTAGAGCGACAAGATAAAAGTACTGCTTTAGCTACACTTTGTGTAGGAGGAGGAATGGGTATTGCTACAATAATAGAACGCGTTTAATCAACAATAAAAGAAAGTATTAAAATGGAACATATAAACTATACGATAGACGCAAACGGTATTGCTTTTATTACTTGGGATGTAGTAAATTCTCCGGTTAATATCATGAATGCAGTAACCATGCCTGCTTTTTTCAGTACCATGGATAAAGCCTTAGAAGATGATACGGTGAAGGGAATAGTAATTAATTCTGCTAAAAACGATTTTATCGCAGGAGGAGATCTAAAATGGTTTTTAAACTACGATAAATCTAAAGAAGATTGCTATAACATGCTTTTAGAAACGCATAAAGCAATGCGTAGAATGGAAGTTAGTGAAAAACCTATTGTTGCTGCTATGAACGGTTTAGCTTTAGGTGGCGGATTAGAGCTTGCATTGGCGTGTAATCACAGGATCATGACTGCGCATCCAAAAAATAAAACCGGGTTGATAGAATGTTCTGTGGGATTATTTCCAGGAGCAGGAGGTACACAACGTTACTTAAGAATGTTAGGGCCGCAAAAAACAATTCAGTATATCACACAATCTAAAAAGTTTAGTGCAGCACAGGCTTTAAAAGAAGGCATTGTAAGCGAAATTTGTGCTCCAGAAGAAGATATTAATACAAAAGCCAAAGAATGGATCTTAGTCAATGAAAAGACGCAACAACCTTGGGATAATAAACGATTCCAAGTTCCGGGAACTCCTGTGGGTGTCGGGCAATTATCGGGGATAACAGAGTTTTTCAGCGTGTCTAACGCCATGGCTTTTAAAAATACGCATGGAAACATGCCGCACATTAAAAATGTATTAAGCGCTATTTACTATGGAGCTTCTTGTGGAATTGATAATGCGTTAGAAATAGAGGCTAGATATTTTACAGATACCTTGTTTACTAAAGAGAGTAAAAATATTATCCGTTCTTCATTTATTTTTATTGGAGATGCTGCTAAAGGAAAAGCAAAACCTAAAGGATTTGAAAAAACTACCTATAACAAAATTGGAGTTTTAGGTGCTGGTATGATGGGAGCGGGAATTGCCTATGTAAGCGCAAAAGCCGGATTAGAGGTTGTTTTAAAGGATATAAGTAAAGAAGGAGCAGAAAAAGGCAAGAGTTATTCTCAAATCGTTGAAAACAAGAAGTTAGAAAAAGGATATACAACCCAAGAAAAGATAGATGCTCTTTTAGAGAATATTTATCCGTCGGCTGATGTTAACGATCTAAAAGATTGCGATCTCATTATTGAAGCTGTTTTTGAGAATGAAAAACTTAAAAATACCGTAACTAAAGAAACGGAGTCAGTAATTAAAGACGAAGTTATTTATGCTTCTAATACATCAAGTATTCCAATTACCACATTGGCGAAAGCATCCTCTAAGCCAGATAAATATATCGGTTTACACTTTTTCTCTCCGGTAGATAAAATGCCTTTGGTTGAAGTGATTGTAGGAAATGAAACTTCCGATGAAACTTTAGCTGCTGCTATAGATTATGTGATTAAAATACGTAAAGTACCAATCGTTGTAAACGATGGACGTGGATTCTTCACTTCTCGAGTTTTTGGAAAATTCGTAAACGAAGGAATTTCAATGCTTTCTGAAGGAATTCCGCCGGCAGTGATTGAAAATGTGGCTAAGAAAATAGGTATGCCTGTAGGTCCGTTAGCCATTTCAGACGAAGTGAATTTAAAGCTAATGTTAGATGTTATGGGGGAAGATCCTACACTTACCAAACATGAAAAACAGTTAGAAAAATTAATCGGGGATATTATAAAAGAACACGGTAGAACGGGAAAGAAAGAAGGAGCAGGTTTTTACGAATATCCAAACGGGGCAAAAAAATACCTTTGGTCAGAATGGAAAAAAATATTCCCTGTAAAAGAAGACTATGATGAGGAAGAAGTAGGAAGAAGATTACTTTTTGCCATGGTTATAGATGCCTATAAGTGTATTGATTCGGGGGTTTTAAAAGAGCCTAAAGATGCCGATGTGGGATCTATTTTAGGTTTAGGTTTTCCAATTCATACAGGAGGTGTAATGTCTTATATCGATTATATAGGAGCGTCAGAATTTGCTTCTTACAGCGAAAAACTAGCGACTCAATACGGTGAGCGTTTCGAATTACCAAAGAGTCTTAAAGAATTGATAGAAAAAGCAGAGAATAATAGAGTATTCTACAAAAATTAAACAAACAAAAAAAATAAAGAAACATGTTACAAAACGTTTTATTAGAAAGAGAAATTTATGCATCAGAAGAGCATAAAATGATGCAAGAAATGATTCAGGATTTCATTAAAAATGAAATTTTACCTCAAAATGAACAATGGGAAAAAGACGGTATGGTAAGCCGTGAAATTTGGGAGCGTGCTGGTGAATTAGGGTTATTATGTATTGATATGCCTGAAGAATATGGAGGTAGCGGATTAGATTTTAGCTATAGTGCCTTATTCATTGAAGAACTTTCTAAAAAAGGAATTAGTGGTCCTGGTTTTTCGTTGCACTCAGATATCGTAGCTCCCTATCTTTTAAAATATGGTACAGAGGCACAAAAGAAAAAGTACTTACCACAAATGGCTACCGGAAAAATGATTACCGCTATTGGTATGACAGAACCTAACTGTGGAAGTGATTTAAAAGCGTTAAGAACCACTGCGGTTGATAAAGGAGATCATTATTTAGTAAACGGACAAAAAACGTTTATAACCAATGGTTATATGTCGGATATGGCCGTAGTTGCTGTAAAAACAAATCCAGGAACAGAAAATGAAGGAGTTTCTTTATTAATTATGGAAAGTGCTTTAGAAGGTTTTGAAAAAGGGATTCCTTTTAAGAAAATTGGAATGAAAGCTCAAGATACATGTGAGTTATTCTTTGATAATGTGAAAGTTCCGAAAGAAAATTTATTAGGAGAAGAAGGGCAAGGATTTAAAATTATGATGACTGAATTGGCCAGAGAGCGATTAACAGTAGCAATAGTAGGAGTTGCTGTAGCAGAAGGTGCTATTACTGATACGATTGAGTATACATCTACAAGAACTGCTTTTAAACAACCAATCGCTGGTTTTCAAAACACGCAGTTTAAACTTGCTGAATGTGCTACACAATTACAAATTCATCAAGCATTTTTAGATCGTTGTATTGTGTTGATGGGAGAACATAAATTAACACCAGAAAGTGCTTCTATGGCAAAATATTCAGCGACAGATATGTGTGGAAAAGTAGTTGATGAATGTTTACAGTTATTCGGAGGATACGGTTACATGTGGGAATATCCGATTGCTCGTATGTATGCGGATAATAGAGTAGCAAGAATTTATGCGGGTACCAATGAAATCATGAAATTATTAATTGCCCGTGGTTTGTATAAAGAGTTGTTTCAACAAATGAGAGCAATGCAAAAAGCAAAAAAGAAATAATTTAATATATTAAAGTTAAGTTTTAAATAAAATAGTTTAATTAACTAATAATGAAACAAATAAAACCTTTAAAAGAAATTCGTGTTTTAGATTTTACACGGTTGCTTCCTGGTCCGTTAGGAACTCATTTTTTGAGTGAAATGGGCGCAGAAGTAATCAAGGTTGAAAGTCCGAAACGATTGGATTATACACGTTTTTATCAACCAAAAATGGGTGACACTTCGGTTTTGTTTCATTTAATGAATAACAACAAAGAGTCTTTACAGATCGACTACGAATCTTCCGAAGGGAAAAAATTGATACATCAAAAAATTAAAGAGACAGATATTTTAATAGAACAATTCAGACCCGGTGCAATGGCAAGTTTTGGTCTCTCTTTTGAGGATGTCAAGAAACTCAATCCGAAGATCGTATACATTTCCATAACAGGATATGGACAAACCGGAGCGCTAAAAGACAAAGCAGGACATGATTTAAATTATTTAGCGCTTTCTGGGTTGTTAGATTTGAATAAAGACGAAAGAGGGAAGCCAGTAATACCAGGATTTCAAATTGCTGATATTGCTGGTGGATCTTATATGTTGTTGTCTGCTTGTACTAGCGGATTGTTAGCGCAACAACGCGAACAACAGGCACAATACATCGATCTATCTCTTTTAGATGCTGTCATTCCTTTAGGGGCTATTGCTCATGGAATGGATCAAGGAGGTGTTTCTTATAAAGATATGCCTATTTTAAGCGGTGGTTTGGTTAATTACAATGTGTATGCGTGTAAAGATGCAACATGGATTGCTTTAGGTGCTTTAGAACTGAAATTTTGGAATAGTTTCTGCGAAATGGTTGCAAAACCCGATTGGAAAACATCCAACGAAGCGCAACTCATTGATGGTTTTTTTGATAAAGAGAAGTTAGAAGCGTTATTCAAGGAAAAAACAAGAGATGAATGGGTGTCAATGGCAAAAGAGTATGATATCTGTTTGTCGCCAATCTTATCTCAAAAAGAGGTTCTTCAACAAGCACACACAAAAGACAGAGGCGTTTTTAAGGATACTTCAGTAAAAGAAAAAACCATTAAAACCTACGCAAGCCCTTTTAAGGTTTATACCAATGAGGACTAAATTAACGTTACAAAATCATTTTTTATATAGAGCAGCTAGTATTAGTTGCTTTTTTTTGTTGAAAATCTCCGCTCTACTTTTTGAGAAAATTCACTCGAACTGACAATAACATGTCACCCTGAGCGCAGTCGAAGGGTCTCATCAATATTTTTCAATGCTTGTCATTCCTGCGAAGGCAGGAATCTAAAAGTAAAAGAACCTAATTATAAGATTAGCTTGTGCTGAACTTACGTTTCCGCACTAAATGCGGAATGACATGAAAAAGCAAAAGTGTGATAAGAAGGGTCTCATCATATCTGTTTGGTGTGATTTCTCGATAAACTTCGTTTGGTATCTTCAATCAAAATATATTTTAATTTCAATAAAGCTCGAAAAGACAGTAATAAGTCGACATTCGATTCGCAAGCGAGCGTCAAACTGTTGTAGAGAAGGTAAAAAAGAAATGCTGTTTGAGCATAGCGAGTTTATTTCTTTTCCTTCTCAAAACCAACTTTGACCGCTGAGAATCGTAGTCTTGATTTTTTGTTTCTTTTGTATCAAGACAAAAGAATAGAGCTGTCATTGCGAGGAAACATAGTGACGAAGCAATCTGTTTAATATGCGTTACAATAACCAGTTCTCGATACAATTTTACTCCGTAAAATCACTCGAACTGACAATCCTAAAAGAAAATGTCATTCAAAAACGCACAACGAATTAAAAGTACATCAATTGAGCTTTTAAAAACCATACCTGATGAATATCATGGTTATAATAAGTTCTTCAATCTACTTTTGACCCTATAAGTTTTGTCAAATACGTAATTATGAAAAAATTGAAATGGATTATTCCACTAGTTTTAGCAATAGGAGGAGCAGTGTATTTTTTTGTTGTCAAACCTAAAATTGATGCAAAAAATATTGAATTCACCTATACATCAATAGAGAAAGGAGCTATTGAATCAATCGTTTCAAGTACAGGAACCTTAGAAGCGATCAATACCGTTGAAATTGGTACACAAATCTCTGGTACCATCAAAAGAATCTACGTTGATTATAATGACAAAGTAAAAGCAGGACAGCTTCTTGCTGAAATGGATTTGAAATTATTACAAACCAATTTAGTAAGCGCTCAGGCTAATTTAGCAGTGAGTCAAGCGCAGTTAAGTCAAGCAACCGTAGAATTCAACAGAAATAAAATTCTTTTTGAAAAAGGAGTCATTTCTGATAAGGAATTTACCAATACAAAATACACGTACGATCAAGCTAAAAGTGCCACAAAAGCGGCATCGGCAGCAGTTAAAAACATTCAGGTTAACATTCAATTTGCTCGAATAACATCACCTATAAGCGGTACTGTAATTGAGCGAAGTGTAGAAGAAGGGCAAACAGTGGCGGCATCGTTTGCAACGCCAAAAATGTTTGTTATTGCTGAAGATCTTTCTAAAATGCAAATTTTAGCAGATGTTGATGAAAGTGATATCGGCTATGTTCAAAACAAAATGAATGTAAGGTTCACTGTGCAAACCTATCCAGACAAAGAGTTTTTAGGAGTTGTAAGTCAAATTCGTTTACAACCTATTCAAGTAAGTAACGTAGTTAATTATCAGGTGGTTGTGGATGTTGACAATACAGATGGTTTGTTATTACCGGGAATGACTGCAAATCTTGAATTTATTACCCAAAAAGCAAGTGATGTGTTTCTTATTAACAATTCAGCGTTGCGCTTTAGACCTAACGAATTGATGTTAGAAAACATGAAATTGGTTTTGGAAGAGAAAGCTAAAACGGTGCTTCCAGATTCTATTCATCAAGAGTTTGTAAAAGCAATTAATAATGAAGAAACTTATATTCCAGGTAAATTTAAAAAGAGTTTGCCTAGAAATACTGATGGTTTTTTCTATAAAAATGAAGCAGGAACTCTCGATTTTAAATTCATTGAAATTGGTATAAAAACAGGTTTGCAATCGGAAGTAAAACGATTTTTTGATGGTTCAGAAGTATCAGAAGGCATAAAGGTAATTAACGGTATTAAAACCAAGAAATAGGAGAGGATATGCCCAAAAAGAAAGTCATAGAAACCAGAAAATTAGGTCGTGTATTTAAAAACGGAGAGATACAAGTACACGCACTTACCGGTATTGATATTACTATTGAAGAAGGAGAATTTGTCGCGTTGATGGGATCCTCAGGATCAGGAAAATCAACTTTGTTACATATTTTAGGATGTTTAGATCAGCCAACATCGGGCGAGTATTATTTAGACGGCGTGCATGTAAACAAACTGAATAAAAACCAGTTAGCAGACATTAGAAATCAAAAAATAGGCTTCATTTTTCAGAGTTATAATTTGTTATCGCGTACCACAGCACTCGAAAATGTAGAATTACCCTTGGTGTACGACAGAACAGGGCGTTTTTCTAATTCAAAAGAACTTGCTAGAAAAGCATTAGAACAAGTAGGATTGGGAGATAGAACACATCATAAAACCAATGAATTGTCTGGTGGACAACAACAGCGTGTTGCCATTGCCAGAGCATTGGTAAACGATCCATCATTGATCTTATCCGACGAAGCAACAGGAAATTTAGACAGTAAAGCCAGTATTGATATTGCCGATTTGTTTGTGCGATTAAACAATGAAGGAAAAACCATTTTAATGATTACCCACGAGCCCGAAATTGCTCAGTTTGCCAAACGCATGATCTATTTAAGAGATGGTAAGGTATTAACCGATGAGCTGATAAAAAACAGAAGCACTAAAGAAAGTGCGTTAAAAGATTTAGAGTCAACTACATAATTAGATATTATGAAACAATTACTAAAAACATTTAAAGTAGCATTTCAATCTATCTATAAAAATAGAACTCGTAGTTTACTTACTGCACTTGGTATTATTATTGGGGTAGCAGCGGTTATTATGACCATTTCTGCGGGTGAAGGTGCTACACAAGAAGTACAAAGTCAAATATCGGGGTTAGGAACTAATTTATTAATGATCAGTACCAAAACAGAACACAGAGCAGGAATAGATGTAAGGATGGGAAGACCTGTAGATGAAAAAGACTTTGATATATTGCAAAAAAACTCGGTTTGGATGTCAAAACTATCTCCTTTAGTAGCTAACGGAGTGCGTGCTATTGGTCCGCAAGGAAATAAATCAACCACCATTTACGGGGTGTCATCTGATTATTTTGATATTTTGAGTCGGGAGATCATTTCCGGAGATATTTTTACAGAAGAAGATGTTAAAGCCGCACGTAAAGTCTGTGTAATTGGTGAAACCATTAAAAGAGAACTGTTTGCAGGGTCTGATCCTGTGGGGCGTCAAATACGAATTAACAAAGTACCGTTTACCATTGTAGGGCTTTTAAAAGAAGAGGGGAAAGGCACCATGGGGCAAGATCAAGATGATATGCTTATTGCACCGTATACCACAATTTTAAACCGGTTGTACGGACGCAGAAGAGGCTATAACATGATTATGGCCAGTGCTATTAGTGAAGACCATATTGAAGATGCCGAAATTGAAGCCACGGAACTTTTAAGAGAATCACACCGTATTTTAGAAGGTGAGGAAGACGATTTTGAAGTAACCACACAAATTGAACTTCAAGAAATCACCGGAAATGTAACGGGTATTTTAACCTTAATTTTAGGTGCCATAGCCAGTATTTCATTAATTGTGGGCGGTATTGGTATTATGAATATTATGTTGGTTTCGGTTACCGAGCGTACCCGAGAGATTGGTACCCGATTAGCCATTGGTGCCAGAGAGAGCGATATTTTAACTCAGTTCTTAATAGAAGCGATTGTGTTGAGTTTAGCCGGTGGCATTTTAGGAATTATTCTCGGTGTTATAGGTAACCAAATTATTTATGAAGCGACTGATTTTTACATACCTACAGCGGTAAACTCTATTTTAATTGGTTTTGGTTTCTCGGTATTGGTAGGCGTGGTTTTTGGGTATTTTCCTGCCCGTAAAGCGGCACGTTTAAATCCTATTGATGCTTTGAGGTATGAGTAGATGGTTTTTTAATAATTGTAACGCCTAAATAATAATTTTTAGGCGTTTTTATTTAGTTGTAAGTTTCGCAAATGTATTTTTTAATCATATATGTTGTTATTGGCTTCAATGTTTTTCCTGTTTCTGGATGTAATCCAACTGAAGTAAATAATTCTAATTCACCTTTTCTATTCTTTCCATACCAAACATTAATACTTCCATCTTTTTTAAAAAATAAAGTTTCACAGTTAGGAATTATCTTTCTAAAGTTTTCTATTCTATCCTTTTTAAATAATTTTAATTGATTCAAATTATATTTCTCTGTATCAAATTTAACCTCTACATAATGATCTTCTTTCCAAACCATCCAACGTTGTTTATTTATTGATGAAATTGTAAATACTATAATGATCATCAGAAAACTTATCAGAAATACCACTTTGTTAGCTTTTATGAAAGCTATGAATTTTTTATTATTTCTCTCGTTTTTGACATTATCTAAATCATCTGATTTTTTTGCTTCTAATGAATTTTGAGTTTTTGAAATAAAATCAGCATAATTATCAAAACCTACATATTTACATAAAGCTTGAGTTACTTTAGGTTGTTTAATTTCTATAATTATTTCTTCTGAATTTATAGCATCTTTATATAAGTTTCGTAAGCTTTTTTCTCCAAAAGTACATTTAAATTGGTTCCATAAAATAGCAGAAATTCTTTCAGATAATTTAGTGGTTGAAGCGATAATTCCTGTTTCATTTTCTTCATCATTTTTTGCTTTTTGAAAGGCTAGTAGTATTAGTTTTTTATGCATTTGTATTCCTTTTTCATGTTTGTTAAAGTTAAAAAAAATTGATTGGAAAAATTTTGGAAAATCTTTTCCAAAACCTTTCCAAAGTCTTTCACATACTTCTGGACAAATCTCTTTTCATTTGTATCAGAATTAATTGTTGCCTTACTCGTAATAAGGCTTACGAGTGACATTAATTTTAAAACTGGAGCTGCAAGGTAAAGTTGTTTAGCTAATTGGGAAGTAACTACACTTCTTTACTTCTACTCTCCATACTTCCCTAAAAAAGAGAAACATCTCTGATTTATTAACGTGTTGTTAAACAACAAAAAAGAGCTGAGTGAAATACTCGGACAGCAACACTATTGTCCAATTTTAAAATATAACAAAATGAAAAAAATAATATTAATTATGCTTACGGTTTTCCTTAATTCAGTATTCATTTCATGTACTGATGATGATGAAATTGTAAAAGATGATACAAAAGCAGTTATTAAGAATCAGATTCAAAGTAATGCAGAAGATTGTTGTGATGGAGATGGAGAAATTTTACCGCCACCTCCACCGCCGCCGCCAACTAATCCTTAAAAAAGTAAAGAATGAATATTATCTAACTTAAAATTAGTTAGTATTTTAGAGGAATGAAAAAGATAAAACTTTCATTCCTCTTTTTTTATTTATTAATAGTTAGCATTTATTCAAAAAAGATAAATGCTCAGCAAACTAAAGATAGTTTAAGTTATTATTATAACCTTCAAGTAAATTCCAAAAAAAGTACAGATTTAATTTTGGCTTTAAACTTTTACAATAGGAATAAAAATTTCAATTTAAAAAAGAAAGATACTTTTGATGCTATTCAAAATTTAAGATTTATAGCAAGTATTCAAAATAAGTTGGGATTTGTTCACGAAAGTGAAGCAACATCTGTCTCAGCTCTTGAATTAATAAATAATATAAAATCAAATAAAAAAACAATCAAGGCTAAAATAGGAATATATAATCACCTAGGCATTATTAACAAGGAATTGAAAAATTATGATAGAGCTTTAGAGTTTTACAATAAGGTTTTAGAAATAGAAAAATCTCCAGTTAATATCAACATTGCACTTAATAATAAAGCTAATTTAAATAGGGTTCAAAATAACTTTGAAGATGCTTTAATTGACTTCACTCAAGTTTATAGTAACAGTTTAAAACTTAAAGACACAGTTCAAATAGCTAGAGCATTAGATAATATGGGGTTAACTAAATCTAAATTAAATATCCCTTCTGCGGAGAAAGACATGTTGTCTGCTTTAAAAATGAGGGTAAAAAAAAATAATTCTTATGAAAATTTTGTAAGTCATATACATTTATCTGAGCATTATAAAGATCAACAACAACAAAAGAAGGCTTTATTACATGCAAATAAAGCTCTTATGATAAGTAAATTAATAAATAGCAAATCTCTTCAGGTTACAGCATTGTCCGCAATAGTTAATCTAAATAATAATCCGAAAATTTTGGAGTATAAAAGATTAACTGATAGTATTTCATTAGCAAAACAATTAAATGAAAATAAGTTTGCTTCAATGAAATATGATTTTTCAGAAGAAAGAAGAAAAGCAGAAGAAGCTAAACGCATGCTTGTTGAAAGCCAATTAGGAAAAGAAAAGCAAAAACAATTAAAATTTGTCTATTTAGCTATTGGATTATTTACACTTTTAACTTCAGTTTTTTCATATTTTATCTTAAAATCTAAACATAAAAAAGAAAAGTTACAACAAGTATATAACACTGAAACACGTATTTCTAAAAAAGTTCATGATGAAGTTGCTAATGATGTTTACCATGTAATGACAAAATTACAAGGTAATGTAAATGTTAAGGAAGAAGTTTTAGATGATTTGGAAGGGATATATACCAAAACGAGAGATATTTCTAAAGAAAATAGCACAATTAATGTTGATGATGATTTTGATGAGTTACTGAAAGATTTACTCTTAAGTTATAAAAGTGATGATGTAAATGTGATGACTAGAAACATTTCTAAAGTGAATTGGAAAAAGGTTTCGAAAGAAAAAAAGACTACTATTTATAGAGTACTTCAGGAACTAATGACCAATATGAAGAAATATAGTGAAGCTTCCATTGTTCTATTAGCTTTCAATCAAACCAATAACAACATCGCCATAGAGTACAGCGATAATGGTATTGGGTGCGATATAAAAAAACATAATGGTTTACAGAATGTGGAAAACCGTATACAATCTGTAAATGGAAAAATTACTTTTGATTCTCAGATTAATAATGGTTTTAAAGTAAAAATCACAGTTTAAACTATGTTTACAAAGGTTTTAATTTCAGATGATTTAGGAAGCATCAATCAAGGAGTATTGTCAGTATTAGATAACTTAGGTATCAATAATGTACAACAAGTACAATATTGTGATGATGCCTATCTTAAAATTAAAAGAGCAATATTAGATGAAGCTCCCTATGATTTATTAATAACGGACTTATCTTTTAAAGCAGATCATCGAGAACAAAAATACCCTTCTGGTGAAGATTTAATCAGAGCTTTAAAGCAAGAACACCCTGAGCTTAAAATTATAGCGTATTCCGTAGAAGATCGTCTTCAAAAAGTACGATTGTTGATGAATACCTATCATACAGATGCGTATGTATGCAAAGGTAGGCACGGTTTGGTAGAATTAGAAAAGGCAATTCAATTGGTTTATGATAACAAAAACTATTTATCTCCGCAAGTAGCGCAAGCTATAAGCCATAAGACAGATTTAGAAATAAACGATTACGATATCGAATTGGTAAAACTATTATCTAATGGTTTATCGCAAGAAGATATAAGTATACATCTTAAAGATAATAACATCTCACCAAGTAGTTTAAGTTCTGTAGAAAAACGGCTTAACAAACTTCGTATTCAATTTAAAGCCAATAACGCTATACACTTAGTAGCAATTGTTAAAGATTTAGGCTTAATATAATTTGCTTTTTTATTATTTATTGTCTTTGTGGTAAACCGTAAGGATAACTTTATTAATGAATTTATTTTTGTTAAACAACTAACAATAATATTAAAATAAATTTATTATGAAATTTAAAAAAGTAGTTCTTGCAATTTTAATTGTTTTAAATTTTTCATGTGTTTCTGTAAAAACTTTGACATATGAAGGAAATCCTATTATCAAAACAATTCAATTAGAGTCAAAAAAAAAGCTCCAACTATATAAAGGCCAATGAGTGGATGGTAGAAGCTTTTGGTAATGCAGAAAGTGTCATTCAATTTGTAGATAAAGAAGCAGGTATCATAAAGGGAAAATATATGATGTATCCAGGGAAAACAGCTACACAATATTCTCCCGAAACTCTATCTTATTTTGCAATGATTACATTGAGAGTAAAGGACAAAGCAGCCAAAATAGAAATTGAACCTATTAACAAATTTACAGTAACAAACTACATGGGGACTAAAATAGGTTTTACCCCCGAATTATTTAAAGCTTCTGCTGAAAAATTAGTATTAAGTTTTGCTTCAAAAATGCAACTTGATTCAGAAAATGATAATTGGTAATGACTTATTTTTCATGTAATAAAACAAAACCTTATGGTATTCCGTAAGGTTTTGTTTTTTAAGTAGTTTAAGTTTGAAGTGTTAAACTCAACAATACTACTAATTATGAATAAACATTCAATTATTACACTAATAATTTTATTAATGACTTCTGGTGTTTTTTGCCAAGAGCAAAAAGAGCAGAAATCTAAAATGCAAGAATTTGTATCCAAAACAGGAACAATTCTAAAATTCGAAGATTATAAACTACCAAATGTTAAGTTATCGTATGCTGTAACAGAATCAAAAATAAGAAAAATCATTAGTGGTAGTGAGGAAAAGATGTTTTTTCAAATTTCAAAAAAAGGGAAGTATGGTGATAAAACGGCCTCAATTGCTTATGAGGATTTATTAGAAGTACAAAAAGCATTATTAAACTTAAAAACTCAAACAGAAACAGATATGAATACTCTGTCTGATTATTTAGAAAATAAGTTCATAACTGAAGACGGTTTTGAGATTGGTTATTATGTAAGTAAAGGAAAAATAACTTGGTATATAAACCTTGAGAAGTATGGTAGTGATAATACTGTATTTACAAAAGATTATAAAGTATTTGAAAACATGTTTAAATCAGGTAAGGAAAAAATAGAGGAATTAAAATAATGAAAAAGTTTGGTATTATATTTTTAATGTTGAGTGTCAATTTTTCCTTCTCTCAAGAAGTAAATTGTGAAGACTTGCAAGAGTTTATTAAAACTAAAGGATACTATAAAACATCATTAGCTAATTATACTTTGGGTTCTTCATGGTTATATGAGGTAACTGCTTATGAGTATGATTATAAAATATATGTAATTGCAAAAATTAAAAGAAATGAATATGACTATTCTCCAAAGGCATATGTTTATTGCGGAATTCCTTCTCAAAATTGGAATAACTTTCAATATGGTGATTATAACGATTCAGATTCCTACGGTGAACGTTTTCATGAATATATAAAAGACTATGAATGTAATTGTAATTAATAACTATGGAACTCCAAAGCAAACTTAAAGCAATAGCTGATAAAATAAATCAGCTAAAAGACAAAATAGAAACTGAAGAATCTACCAAACATGCATTTGTATTACCGTTTATAAATGCATTAGGTTATGATACGTTTAATCCATTAGAGGTTGTTCCTGAGTTTATAGCAGATATAGGCCTTAAAAAAGGAGAAAAAGTAGATTATGCTATTTTTCAAAATGAGATACCAATTTTAATTATAGAATGTAAGAATTGGAAGGAGGGTTTAGATAATCATAATTCACAACTATTTAGGTATTTTCATGTTACAAAAACCCGTTTTGCTCTATTAACGAATGGAATTCAATATCGGTTTTATACAGATTTAGAACAAACAAATAAAATGGATGAAAAACCATTTTTAGAGTTTGACATTACCAAAATAAAAGATAACGATGTTCATGAAATAGGTAAGTTTCATAAGTCAAATTTTGATGTAGATAAAATAGTTAATAATGCAAGCTCTTTAAAGTATACAAAAGAGATAAGGAAATGTATTTCAAATGAATTAACTAGTTCATCTTCTGAATTTGTAAGATTATTTGCCAATAGAGTTTATTCAGGTCGGCTAACAGAAAAAGTAATGAATGAGTTCACAGAGTTAGTTCAAAAAGCTTTTAACCAGGTTGTTAGCGAGAAAGTAAATGATCGTTTAAATGCTGCACTTAACAAAGAATCTGAAAAGCAACAAGAAGAAGCTATAGAAATTGAAGAAGAGGAAAGTAAAATAATCACAACAGAAGAAGAATTAGAAGGTTTTAGAATTGTAGTAGCTATTCTTAGGAGAAAACTATTAATTAATAGAATTTCTCATCGTGATACACAATCTTATTTCGGGATATTGTTAGATGATAATAATCGAAAACCTTTATGTAGACTTCATTTAAATGGAGGAAATAAATATTTAGGGTTATTTGATGAAAACAAGAATGAAACTAGAGAGTTGATAGAATCTGTCGATGATATTTATCAATTTGAAGAGCAATTGTTGCAAACGGTTGATTTTTATAATGTAATAAGCAATAATTAAAATTCAAAAAAAATGAAATTTCAACATTATGATTTAGGTGAATTAAATGGAGGGGAAGTAGTAGAAATTACTCTTCATGGAAATTCTGCAAATGTTAAACTGATGAATAGTCTAAATTTTCAACGTTATAAAAGAGGAACAAAGCATCAATATTATGGAGGCCACGTTACTAGATCTCCGTATAATATAAGCATTCCTAATTATGGGAGATGGTATATAACAATTGATTTAGGAGGATATTCTGGTAATGTTAAATCTAGCGTTAGAGTTTTATAAAGTAATTTGACTTTAAATAAAAATATAATATGGGACTATTAAATAAAATACTTGGAAACGCTAGTGAAGTTTCTTCCGATAAATTAAACGAAAAATATGGACGCCTATTATTAGGTGATGAGCAAATTGAGCTTGGTTTTATACTTTTTAGAGATGTGTTTATGTTTACTAATAAGAGGCTTGTTTTAATTGATGTACAAGGGTTAACAGGTAGTAAAGTAGAATATAAATCTATGCCTTATAAAAGTATATCAAGGTTTTCTTTAGAAACTTCAGGTACTTTCGACTTGGATGCAGAATTAAAAATTTGGATTTCTAGTGAAAACATTCCATCTGTGAGTAAAAAATTTAATAAAAGCATTAATGTTTATGATGTTCAAAAATACTTGGCTTCTAAAGTTATGTAAGGTCTCTTTTTATTTAAACTACATTTATTCTAATAGAATGTAAAAATATAATTTATGTCCAAAATTTGGTTTTACTCAATATGGATAGTATTAATTCTGTTCTCATTTAGTCATAATAGAAGTTTAGAGAATACTCCAGAAGAGTTATTGTTTAAAATTAAAGACACAATTATTACAGGCAAAGTCGTTGGTATTATGGATGGTGATACTTTTAAGTTGTTAACCCAAGATTCTACTTTAATTAAAGTGCGTTTAGCGAACATAGATTGTCCAGAAAAAAAGCAACCTTTTTCTACAAAAGCTAAACAATTTATATCAGAAGCTATTTTTAGTAAAATAGTTGAGATACAGGTTTTAAAAAAAGACAGGTATCGACGTTTTATAGCTAATGTAAAGTATAACGACTCTTTAAATTTAAATTACGAATTAGTCAAAAATGGTTTTGCATGGCATTATGTAAAATATTCTAAAGATAAACAACTACAATCATTAGAAGATACTGCTAGAATAAAAAAAGTTGGTTTATGGCAAGATAAAAAACCAATAGCACCTTGGATATGGAGAGACTATAAGAAAAGAAAAAAATAACCATATGCATACGTTAAAGGTATTCTTAATTGTTATTTCAATAGTTTTTACTAGTAATAGTATTGCTCAAACAGTTTTTACAACTAAAACAGGAGAGAAGTATCATAAAAAATCTTGTCGTTATTTAAAATATTCAAAAAAAGAGATAAAATTAAAAGAAGCAAAAAAGAGAGGATGTATAGCTTGTAAGGTTTGTAAACCTATTTCCTTAATAACTTCCTATAAAACATCAAATACTACTTCAAATTCTTTAACAAATTCGAATAAGAGAAGTACAACATCATCAATAAAAAAAACAATAGCTACACGATGTACAGGTAAAACAAAATCTAGAATTCGTTGTAAGCGAAAAACAAAGAATGCAAATGGAAGGTGTTATCAACATTAATTCCTTTTTTCTAGATATGACGGTATAAATTCTCTTTTAAAATTAAAAAAATAATAGTAACTTTGCAAATAGTTTAAGGAGAAGGGCATTTACTTATAAAAATAAAGACTCTGACAAAATTTTCAGATAAATCTTCGATTATCTTTTCGTAACCACTCGTTTAGTACTTCCAACTTTCTTTTTAGACGACCAAGTATAATTTTATTTAAAACAAACGAATGGCAAAATCGCAACAAACATTTAATAAAAGTGAAAAAGAAAAGAAGCGTTTAAAAAAACGTGAAGAGAAAAGAAAGAAAAAAGAAGCTCTAAAAGCAGAGAAAATTCCTGGACAAGGTATTCAGTTTGCTTATGTAGACCATAATGGTAATTTAACTGATACTCCGCCAGATCCAACAATGAAAGTGAAGGTAGACGCAGAGAGCATTGTTATTGGTATTCCTAAAAAGGAAGACATGGAGGAAGAAGATCCTGTACGTAAAGGAAAAGTGTCGTTTTTCGATTCTTCTAAAGGATTTGGGTTTATTATAGATGCAGAAAACCAAGAAAAATATTTTACACACGTTAGTGGTATTATAGACGAAATTACAGAGAATGATAAAGTATCTTTTGAGCTAGAAAAAGGTTTAAAAGGAATGAACGCTGTTAAAGTTCAAAAAATATAGTAACAATATAAATGTATCTTACCTAAAAAGCTTGTACACGTGTACGAGCTTTTTTTATGTGATAATCATCATATTTTTTCAATACGAGGTTAAGTAACTTTGGTTTTATGGTAAAGTACCTAAAAATAATCTTAGCTGTATTGATGTTTACGAGTGCAAATTACCCTGCAAACCCCACAGAGATCACACTGTTTTTATGCGGTGATGTAATGACTGGAAGAGGTATTGATCAAGTTTTGCCACATCCCAGTAATCCTGTGTTATACGAATCGTTTGTAAAAGATGCCAAAGATTATGTGCGCATTGCAGAACACAAAAACGGAAAGATATCCAAACCGATTTCCTACACCTACATTTGGAGAGATGCTTTACAAGAGATAGAGAAACGAAATCCCGCTATAAAACTCATAAACTTAGAAACAAGCATCACTAAAAATGAAGCTAATTGGAAGCATAAAGGTATTCATTACAAAATGCATCCACAGAACATAAAAGTAATTACAGCAGCTAATATAAATTGCTGTTCTCTGGCGAATAATCATACCCTAGATTGGGAATATGACGGACTTACAGAAACCTTGGAAACGCTTCAAAAATCAGGAATAAAATACATAGGAGCAGGAAAAGATATAGAGGAAGCGACTGCTCCTGCCATTTTTACGATTGAAAATAGGAGAGTGCTCATTTTTGGGGTGGGTATGACCAATAGTGGCATTCCGTCTTCTTGGAAAGCGACGAAAGATAAATCGGGTTTAAATGTATTTCGTGATTATTCAGACAATACCATCAATACAATTGCAAACCAAATCAATCAATTTAAAAGAGAGGGAGACATTGTTGTACTATCAATCCATTGGGAAGGAAATTGGGGTTATGAAATTTCTGATAGCCAAAAAGAGTTTGCTCATCAATTGATAGATAAGAATGGTGTAGATGTTATTCACGGACATTCCTCACACCACGCAAAAGGATTGGAAGTATATAACAACAAACTCATACTGTACGGTTGTGGTGATTTTATCAACGATTATGAAGGGATATCGGGTTACGAAGCCTACAGAGACGATTTGAGTTTAATGTATTTTTTAAAGCTGGATGCAAAAACGGGAAACCTACAATCGTTAGAAATGGTTCCTATGCAAATTAAAAAGTTTCAAGTAGTAAAAGCATCCAAAAAAGACCGTAAATGGCTATTGAACATGCTGAATAGAGAATGTGCTAAATTCGGACTATCAGTAAAAGAATCTGATCAACATACCTTCGTGCTTCAGCTTGAGTAAAATACTCTAGTATGACACCACGTAAAGGAGGAGGAAGTTGAAAAAAGAAGTTTGCTGAAGTTTTAAAAGACTTTAAATTGACTCTTTTTTTACAGAAAAACCTACTTTTTTTACCAAGGATTAATAAAACAACTACTATTTACGTAGGTATACGTATTTCATACTCTACTAAGAGGTAGTAAATTTCGCTCGAAATTATTTAATCCAAACAAAAATGAAAACGAACTACCTTTTTCTTTTATTATTGCTAACGGTCAGCTTTGTAAGAGGGCAAGATTTAATTACAACAAACCCAATAGCACAAGAGATTAATGTTGCCGCTGACACTAATATTGTGCTCTTTTTTAATACTACTATAGATGCTGGCTCTATAACTTCAGCAAACATTGTAGTAACAGGATCTCAAACAGGAACTATTGAAGGTGTTTTTACGGGAGGAGATACCAATACAATTACATTTAATCCTGATAATAATTTTAAATCAGGGGAGCTGATTACCGTAGCAGCTACCAGAGGCTTAGAAAGTGGCGGAATTCCTTTAATTACCTCCAATATCTTTCATTTTACCGTTGTTACAACTTCGGTACCTGTACCTATAGTTCCAACAGAACATATAGTTAGTAGCAATATAAATAGAGTTGATAGTGTAGTTACAGGAGATATAGATGGTGATGGTGACTTAGATATGGTATCCTCTGCATCCAATGATAGTACTCTAATATGGTATGAAAATGATGGGGCCTCGGATCCTACTTTTACAACCAATCTAATAAGCGATAGTATCATTGCTATTAGAAGCGCAAAAATAGGAGATGTAGATGGCGATGGTGATTTAGACATTTTAGCAGTATCTGAATCTGATAGTACTATACTCTGGTTTGATAATGACGGAGCTGCAGACCCTACTTTTACACAAAGAATAGTAACCAGTACTGCTAGTTCACCAAGAATTTTAACGGTTGGAGATATTGATAGTGATGGTGATTTAGACATCTTATCGGGTTCTCTTCTTTCTCGTCGTATATATTGGTATGAAAATGATGGAGCAGCTACTCCTAGTTTTGCTAAACGATTATTAACTAGTACTCTTAATGGAGCTACCGCTATTACTGTTGGTGATCTAGATAGTGATGGTGACTTAGATATTATAACTGCAGATGTGAATGATAAAATAGATTGGTATGAAAATGACGGTGAAGTAAACCCTTCTTTTACTAAAAACCCCATTACTAACGCAGTTGATTGGCCCGGTGGCTTAGCTGTAGGTGATCTAGACGGTGATGGTGATTTAGATATTGTATCATCTTCTCTTGATAATAAAGTACATTGGTATGAAAATGACGGTGAAACCAATCCTACATTTACTCAAATAATCATCAGTGGAATTATTGATAAACCTACTAATATAGTTTCAGCAGATATGAATGGTGATGGAAATTTAGATATTGTAGTGGGTAACCATAAAAATAACGTTATTACTTGGTATATAAATGACGGGGCAGAAAACCCTGTTTTTACTACAATTGAGGTAAGTACTACTACTCTTCAAGCTACTGCAATAAATGTAGGGGATATGGATGCAGATGGTGATATAGATATAGTAGCATCTTCTATAAATAATAATGTTAATATAACTTGGCACGAGACACAAAATAATATATTTCTAACTAATACACTTCCCATTGCAGAATCAAGAAATGTTTTAGAAGATGCTAATATTATACTTACTTTTAGTGCTCCTATAGATGCAACTACAGTTACTAGTACAAACATAGAAGTTACAGGATCGCAATCTGGCAACATTACTGGAATTTTTACGGGTGGAGGACATAATGTCATTACTTTTAATCCTACAACAAATTTTATACCTGGAGAAATAATAACGGTTACAACTACAGCAGGCTTAGAGAGTAGTGGATTTACTTTAGCTAATCCTACAGTATTTCAATTTACGGTTGCTAAATCTAAATTAATAAGTTCAAGTCCCGCTGCAACATCAAATAATATTGCAGCAGACACGGATATTGAGCTTATTTTTGATTCTGTTATAGATAATGCTACAGTAACACCCAATACTATTATGATAACAGGTTCACAAACAGGAATCATTGAAGGTGTTTTTACGGGAGGAGATACGAATACAATAACATTTAATCCTACAACTAATTTTAAACCAGGTGAAATTATTACCGTAACAATTACTACTAAGGCGGAAAGTATAGGAATTCCTTTGACAAGTCCTATAACATTTAGCTTTACCATTGCCACAGCTAGAGTTCCCGCTCCTGTGAGTTTTACAAAAAAAATAATTACTGATACTGCAGACAGAGCATATGATGTAAGTGTGGGAGATGTAGATGGCGATGGTGATTTAGATGTTTTATCAGCTTCTCTTAACGATGATACTATTGCTTGGTATGCAAATGATGGAGGTGCCGATCCTACTTTTACAAAAATAATCGTGACAGATACTGCAGACGGAGCCTCTAGCGTAAGTGTGGGAGATGTAGATAATGATGGTGATTTAGATATCTTAGCAGCTTCTCGTGATGATGACACTGTTGCTTGGTATGCAAATGATGGAACCACTAATCCTACGTTTACAAAAATGATTGTAACGAATACGGCAGATGGGGTATTTGAAGCAAACCTTTATGATATAGATGGTGATGGTGATTTAGATATCTTAGCAGCTTCTCGTGATGATGATACTGTTGCTTGGTATGAGAATGACGGAGCCACTAATCCTACTTTCACTAAAAGAATCATAACAGAAACCGCAGACGGAACTTACGGGGCTTGTGCCGGTGATTTAGATGGCGATGGTGATATAGATATCATATCAACTTCTTTTTACGGTGACACCGTTGCTTGGTATGAAAATAATGGAGCTGTAAACCCTGTTTTTACTAAAATAGTAATATCTAATACAGATGATGGCCCATTCAAAGTTAGTGTAGGAGATGTAGATAATGATGGTAATTTAGATATCCTATCTACCTCTTATTATGATGGTGAAATTATTTGGTATAAAAATGATGGTGCTGCTGATCCCAGCTTTTCTAAAATAATCATCAACAACACATCACCCACTGCTAGTACTATAATTTTAGCGGATATAAACGGAGATGAAAACTTAGATATTTTATCAAATATACGCACTAGTAATACCGTAACATGGTATGAAAATAATGGCGAATCAAACCCCACTTTTAATGAAACTGTAATAACTAATACTGCAAACACAGTATATGCCGTATGTGTTGGAGATATAGATGGTGATGGTGATTTAGATATTTTATCAGCTTCTGGTACTGATGATACTATAGCATGGTATGAAACCCAAAACAGTGTATTTCTAACCCATACACTTCCCATTGCAGAATCAATAAATGTTTTAAAAGATGCTAACCTTGTACTTACTTTTAGTGCTCCTATAGATGCAGCTACAGTTACTAGTGCAAACATAGAAGTTACAGGATCTCAATCTGGTAACATTACTGGAATTTTTACGGGTGGAGGACATAATGTCATTACTTTTAATCCTACAACAAATTTTATACCTGGAGAAACAATAACAGTTACAACTACAGCAGGCTTAGAGAGTAGTGGATTTACTTTAGCTAATCCTACAGTATTTCAATTTACAGTTGCTCAACCTGAATTGATAAGCTCAAGTCCAGCTGCTACATCCAATAATATTGAAGCAGATACCGATATTGAGCTTATTTTTGATTCTGTTATTGATGCAGGTTCAGTAACTTCAGCTAACATTGTAGTAATAGGATCTCAAACAGGAATCATTGAAGGTGTTTTTACAGGAGGAGATACCAATACAATTACATTTAATCCCGACAATAATTTTAAACCAGGAGAAATTATTACCGTAACTATTACTACTAAGCTGGAAAGTATAGGAATTCCTTTTACAAGTCCTATAACATTTAGCTTTACCATTGTCACAGCTAGAGTTCCCGCTCCAGTGAGTTTTATAAAAAAAGTAATTACTGATACTGCAGACGGAGCATATAATATAAGTGTGGGAGATGTAGATGGCGATGGTGATTTAGATATTTTATCAGCTTCTCTTAACGATGATACTATTGCTTGGTATGCAAATGATGGAACCACTAATCCTACTTTTACTAAAATGATCGTGACAGATACTGCAGACGGAGCCTCTAGCGTAAGTGTGGGAGATGTAGATAATGATGGTGATTTAGATATATTGGCAGGATCATATCTTGATGATACTATTGCTTGGTATGCAAATGATGGAGCCACTAATCCTACATTTACTAAAATGATTGTAACGAATACGGCAGATGGAGTATTTGAAGCAAACCTTTATGATATGGATGGTGATGGTGATTTAGATATCTTAGCAGCTTCTCGTGATGATGACACTGTTGCTTGGTACCAGAATGATGGAGACACTAACCCTACTTTTACTAAAAGAATTGTAAGCGATACTGAAGATGAAACTTACGGGGTTTCTGCCGGTGATTTAGATGGCGATGGTGATATAGATATTATATCAACTTCTTTTTATGGTGACACTGTTGCTTGGTATGAAAATAATGGAGCTGTAAACCCTGTTTTTACTAAAATAGTAATATCTAATACAGATAATGGCCCATACAGAGTTAGTGTAGGGGATGTTGATAAAGATGGTAATTTAGATATCCTATCTACCTCTTATTCTGATGGTGAAATTATTTGGTATAAAAATGATGGTGCTGCTGATCCCAGCTTTTCTAAAATAATGATCAACAACACATCACCCACTGCTAGTAGTATAATTTTAGCGGATATAAACGGAGATGAACATTTAGATATCTTATCAAATATACGTACTAGTGATACCGTAACATGGTATGAAAATAATGGCGAATCAAACCCCACTTTTAATGAAACTGTAATAACTAATACTGCAGACGGAGTGTATACCGTTTGTGTTGGAGATATAGATGGTGATGGTGATTTAGATATTTTATCAGCTTCTGCTGATAATAATACTATAGCATGGTATGAAACAACGACATCTTTAAATATATTTACTGCAGCCAATGGTAATTGGTCAGTTCCTACAAATTGGAGTCTATTAAGCGTGCCTTTGCCAACAGATGATACTGAGATTCCAACAGACAAGATAGCCACTATAGATACTAATATTACCATAGATAATTTAAGAGTAGATGGATCATTAAATATTAATAGTGGTAAAAGCTTAACTGTTACGGGAGATCTTACTCAAAACGGTATGCTTACAATACAATCAAACGCTACGTCTAGTGGTTCTTTACGTGTTTTAGGTACTGCTACAGGAAACATTACTTATAACAGATATATAAAGGATGATAACTGGCGCTTAATATCAGCCCCAGTAGTGGGTCAGATATATAATGATTCTTGGGTAAGTACCCATAGTATAGCTTTTGGTACTGGAAATAATAGAGGGATTAGTACATATAATAATGATGGGCTAGTTTGGGAATATTTTCAAGCGGGAGATTCGCATACGTTTAATTCAGGAGTTGGATATTCTATAAAAACAACAGGAAGTTCTAGCTTAGGTTTTACGGGAAACATGATAACATCTGATGTTCCTTTATCAATTACAGAAGGTACAAGTAGTAAATGGAATTTGATAGGAAATCCATATCCTTCCTTTATCAATGCTAATAGTGGGGCAGATGCAACGAATAATTTTTTAACTATCAATGCAGAACACTTAGACCCTGCAAATGTTGCACTTTATTACTGGAACCCTGCTACAAGTACGTATGATATTATTAATCATGCGTCCAACGCTACCTATATTGCACCAGGTCAAGGATTTTTTG
Source organism: Tenacibaculum adriaticum (assembly GCF_008124875.1). Classification (GTDB taxonomy): domain Bacteria; phylum Bacteroidota; class Bacteroidia; order Flavobacteriales; family Flavobacteriaceae; genus Polaribacter; species Polaribacter adriaticus. The sequence goes on along the minus strand of NZ_VNIA01000002.1, from coordinate 318,455 downwards.
TAAACTCTATAAATGGAGGTACCATACTCAATTTTAAGGAAACAATGCAAAGTACTCAAGAAGGAGATCTGTTTTTTAGATCTACAAATGATAGACCAGAAATTAAATTAAATATTACAAATAGTACAACAACCAAATCAACAGATATTAAATACATTACAAGTACCACAAAAGGTCTAGATCCGGGTTATGATGCGGCAACATTTAATGGGGTTACTACTAGTTTCGATATATATACTCATTTAGTAAATGATAGTGAAGGTGTAAATTTTGCTCTACAATGTTTGCCTGATAGTGATTATGAAAATATGATTATTCCTATTGGAATTAATGCTACCGAAGGTACAGATATTAAGTTTTCAACAGAATCAATTAATCTACCTGAAGGAATACATGTGTTTTTAGAAGATAAAGAAGCGGGGTTATTTATTCTTTTGGATGAACCTACAAATAATTATACAATTACTTTAAATACACAGATAAATGGAATAGGACGCTTTTATTTACACACCAAATCACAAGTCTTAAGTAATAAAGATATAATTGAAAATCTTAAAAACATTACTGTCTATAAATCTGCAAAAAAAGAAATTACCATTGCAGGTTTACAGGGAAGTGCTCAACTTACTGTTTTCTCTTTATCAGGTAAAGAATTGGTAAAAACTTCTATTAAGTCCAATGGTAAAACGGCAATAAATTTACCAACATTTTCTACTGGTATTTATATAGTGAAATTAAACTCAGATGTGATTGAAGTAACAAAAAAAATCATTTTAGAATAATAAGAAAATTAAATAAACAATCATGAATAAAAATATAGGAAAAACAGAAAATAAAAGTCAAGAAATTTCTCGTAAAGAGGCAATTAAAAAAATAAGCAATTATGGTAAATATGCTACTATAACAGCTTTGGGCACTTATATTATTTTAAATCCAAAAAAAGCACAAGCGGCAAGCCCGGAACCACCTGGTGGTGGATTTTAGAAGTTATATAATTCTCAAATTATTTATTTTTACTTTAAAGCCCACTCTTTTCTTCTTTAAGATTGGGCTTTTCTTTACTCAGTTGATTAATCAACTTTAATTTTTATCTAAGTGACAACTATCATATTTTTTCAGGATAGGGTCAGTTATTTTTGATGCTATGAAAAAAGCATCCATCTTAAAAATTATCATATTTATACTTATTTGTACTGTTTCAACGACAATGTGGAGTCAGCAAAAACTATCAGCAAAAGAGGTAGTAAAAAGAGCGGATGATAATATGCGCGGTAAAACGTCGCTCGCAGATATTACCATTAAAATCAATCGACCTACATGGAGCAGAGAAATGAATATGAAAGCCTGGACCAAGGGTGATAATTATTCAATGATCTTGGTTACGAGTCCTGCTCGAGAAAGAGGAACGGTGTTTTTAAAGCGTATTAAAGAAGTGTGGAACTGGATTCCTTCTATAGAACGTACTATTAAATTACCGCCTTCTATGATGTCGCAAAGTTGGATGGGGACCGATTTTACCAATGATGACTTAGTGAAAGAAGCCTCTTCAGTTTCTGATTACGAACACAAACACTTAGGCAAAGAAACCATTGCTGATAAAGAGTGTTATAAAATAGAAATGATACCCAAACCTTCCGCTGCTATTGTGTGGGAAAAGGTACTAGTATGGATAGATACTGTCGATTTTTTACAATTAAAAGCGGAGTTTTACGATGAAGATGGTGAGTTGGTAAATGTGATGAAATCTAGTGACATTAAAGTATTAGGAGGTAAAAAGATCACATCAAAAATTGAAATGTTTCCTATTGATAAAGAAGAGCAGAGTACGGTAATTATGTACAACAACATTGTTTTTGACGAACCTATTAACAATAATTTCTTCACCACAAGAAATATGAAACAACTAAAGTAATGTTACTAAAATTAGCTTGGTTAAACATATGGCGTAATAAGCGAAGAACCCTTATAACGGCAACCTCAGTGTTTTTTGCTGTGTTACTGGCTATTGTGTTCCGCTCGTTAACCGATGGGGTGTATGACAATATGATCCATAATGTGGTGAGTTATTCTTCGGGGTATCTGCAAATTCACAAAAAAGGCTATTGGGATGAGCAATCGATAGATAATACCTTTGAAGAAGATGAGCAGTTATATCAAGAATTACTTAAAAACCAGAAGGTAACCCATATTATGCCTCGTTTACAAACATTTGCTTTGGCTTCGTATGCTGAAAAAACGAAAGGTGTTTTGGTGTTGGGAATAGATCCTGTTAAAGAAAAAGAGGTTAATAACCTACATGACAAGATAATAGAAGGTGAATATATTGAAACTATAAATGATAATGGAGTGGTTTTAGGTGAAGGATTAGCCTCTCAATTAAAACTAAACGTAAACGATACGTTGGTTTTGTTAGGACAAGGGTATCATGCGAGTAGTGCTGCGGGAAAATTCAGGGTAAAAGGACTCATAAAATTGGGCGCTATTGAATTGAATAATAATGTAGTGTATATGCCTTTACAGCAATCGCAATACATGCACGGAGCAGACCATCGTTTAACATCGGTTTCGGTGATGTTAGACAAGGCTACCAATTTGAAAAAATTGAAACAATCTTTACAAGGAGCTATCAATTCCGATGCCTATGAAGTGTTGAGTTGGAAAGAAATGATGCCCGAAATGGATCAATATATAGAAGCAGACAGCACAGGGCATAATATCATTATCGGAATCTTGTATTTCGTTATTTCCTTTGGGTTATTTGGCACCTTATTGATGATGATCTTTGAAAGAAAACACGAACTGGGAATCTTAATTGCCGTAGGTATGAAAAAACGATTGCTAGCATTTGTGCTGTTACTAGAGTCTATTATGATTTCATTAATAGGCTGTTTTGCAGGTGTTATAGGAGGGATGCTTACTATAAAGTGGTTTATGGTGCATCCTATTAACCTGACAGGAGATTTAAAAAAAGTATATGAAGAATATGGTATTGAGCCCATTATATACTTTTCTAGCCACGAAAAAATTTTTATTACACAAACCCTAGTCGTTTTAATATTATCTACGCTATTAGCCTTTTATCCGGGTTATAAAGTGATGAGATTAAAACCTGTAGAAGCTATAAATAGTTAGTTATGTTGTTGCAAATTGCTTGGAGAAATATTTGGCGAAACAAAGCCCGAAGCTTAGTAGTAATAAGCTCTATTATTATTGGTATTTGGGCAGGAATTTTTATTCTGTCGTTCTCTTGGGGAATGTACAAAAACAATATCAACGAGTCGGTGTACAGACAATTATCGCACATTCAAATTCATCATCCAACGTTTGGAGAAGAAAACGATTCTAAATTCATGATTACCCAAACCGATGAAAAACTGAATCAACTTCAATCAGATGATCGAATTGCATCCATAAGTTCTCGAGTGATTACCACAGGTATGATCACCTCACCAACAACCGCAAGTGGAGTGAAAATCTATGGAATCAATCCTTCATCAGAAATCACTCAAATCAGACTGGATGAATATGTAACAGAAGGAGCCTATTTTGAGTTTGGAAAAGACAATGAAATCCTCATAGGTGAAAAATTAGCTAAAAAACTAAAGGTAAAATACAAAAGTAAGGTAGTGTTGACCTTTACTAATGTGGAGTCTGATATTGTTTCAGCAGCTTTTAGAGTTGGCGGAATTTACAAGTCTAAAAACATTTCATTAGATGAAGTAAATGTATATGTGCAACAGCAACACTTACAGGAATTGTTAGAGTTAAAACCTTCGGAAAGCAGTGAAATTGCCATATTAGTGAAAGACGAAACACAAATAGATACTATTAAACAATTGAGTGCTGATATTGTACCACAAGGAAAAGTTGAAGATTGGAAAGAGCTTTCACCAGAGTTGAGTATGATTATAGAATCCTTCAATTTATATACCTATATCATTAGCGGTATTATACTATTAGCCCTAACATTCGGAATTATAAACACCATGCTAATGTCGGTTTTAGAGCGAATTAGAGAGTTGGGTATGCTAATGGCCATTGGTTTAAACAAGCGTAAAATATTCTTTATGATCATGCTGGAAACCTTCTATTTAACGCTAATTGGTGCGCCACTTGGTTTATTGGCTGGTTGGTTAACAGTAACCACATTGGCTAACACAGGTATTAATTTATCTATGTTTTCTGAAGGATTAGCGTCCTACGGATTTAGTTCCATCATCTATCCGGCTTTAGATCAGGAAAAATATGTAATCATTGTAATTATGTGTTTAATAACAGCCATAGTTTCGGCTATTTATCCGTCCTATAAAGCATTGCAATTAAACCCATCTGAAGCAATACGTAAAATTTAAAATTATGGCAAAAACGATTATAGATGCACATAATGTGAGTAAAACATTCAACCCGAAAACAATTCCGGTACATGCGGTTCAAAATGTGCATGTGCATATTGAAGAAGGGGAGTTTGTGGCGTTGGTTGGACCTTCTGGTTCGGGTAAATCTACCTTATTGAATATGATGGGTGGATTGGATGAACCAACAGCAGGAAGCGTAATTATAGATGGTGTAGAAATTACAGAATTACCGGAAAATAAGTTAATAGATTTTAGATTGCATAATATCGGGTTTGTATTTCAGTCGTTTAACTTAATTCCGGTACTTACCGCCAAAGAAAATGTTGGATTTGTATTACAACTACAAAAAATGCCTAAAAAAGAACGAGAAGAACGCGTACTCACTTTATTGAAAGAAGTTGGACTTGAAGATAAAATCAACAGTAAACCAGGGCAATTGTCGGGTGGACAACAACAACGGGTAGCGGTTGCCAGAGCCTTGGCTTCAAAGCCTAAAATTGTATTAGCAGATGAACCAACAGCAAATCTCGACTCAAAATCGGCTGAAAACTTATTAAATATTATGGCAAAGCTCAACAAAGAAGAGAAGATTACGTTTTTGTTTTCTACTCATGATCAGCGTGTAATTAGAAAAGCACGTCGTGTAATTACTTTGGTTGACGGTAAAATAGCTTCAGATGTAGAACAAACTCCTTCGTAAGCATGAAAAAACGTTGGTTTACATATCTGCTATTATTCACCATAACACTTATCAATGCTCAGGAAAAGGATGAAAAAGTGTTTTTGTCAGGATACGTAAAAAACTTACACGAGTTTAGTTTTGTTGATAGATTGGATGATTTACAATGGACCACTTTTGTACACAACAGGCTCAATTTTAAATACATTTCTTCGGATGAAATCACTATTCGATTAGAATTTAGAAACCGTTGGTTTTACGGCGACAACGTAAAAAACATCTTTGGCTTTTCTGAATTTATTTCTCAAGATAACGGTATAATTGATTTGTCTTGGAACATAATTGACGACGGAAACACACTCTTTAACACGACTATTGACAGAGCTTTGGTGAATTATACCAAAGGGAATTGGGATGTTACTTTAGGAAGACAGCGTGTTAACTGGGGCATGAATTTAGTTTGGAATCCGAATGATATTTTTAATACCTATAATTTTTTAGATTTTGACTATGAAGAGCGTCCGGGTAGCGATGCTGTAAGAGTGCAATATTACTTGGGTGATTTTAGTAAAATAGAGCTTGCTGCCAAAAAAGGAAAAGCAGCTGATGATTATATTGTGGCAGCCATGTATAAGTTTAACAAATGGTCGTACGATATTCAGTTGATTACAGGTGTTTATCAAAAAGATTGGATGATAGGAACAGGTTGGGCAGGAAACTTAAAAAACGCTGGTTTTAAAGGTGAAATAAGCTATTTCGTTCCGTATGAAGATTACTTTAATTCAAAAAATGTATTGAGTGCTGCTATTTCTGTTGATTATGGATTTAAAAAAGGATTGTATATCAATGGTTCCATTTTATACAATAGTGCCGCAAATCAAGCTTCAAATGGATTAGGAGCTTTGGTTTACAACAATTTGAGTGCTAAAAACTTAATGCCCTATGAGTTTTCAAGCTTTTTACAATTGGCAAAAGAATTTACACCTATTTTTAAAGGAACGTTAAGTACTATTTATTCACCAACCAATGATGCTGTAATTCTAATGCCTAGTTTAGATTATTCAATCGCTACTAACTGGGAATTGAATTTTACCAGTCAGTCTTTTTTTGAATTTGAAAACTATAAAACCTTGGGGAATAGTCTTTTTCTAAGACTACGTTGGAGTTTTTAAATTAAGTAGCCATGAAAATAATTACAGTAACCTTGAATCCGGCATTAGATAAAAATGCAAAAGTAGACGGTTTAGTTCCCGGAAGTAAATTGAGATGTCACTCCATTCAATACCAACCAGGTGGTGGTGGAATTAACGTTTCAAGAATGTTACAACGACTTGGTTTAGATAGCCATTGTGTATTTCCTTCGGGAGGAGATACAGGAGCCCACTTAACAATTTTGCTTGAAGACGAAGGTGTTACATCCAATTCAATTTTAATAAAAGATTGGACCCGCGAAAATTTGGCAGTGGTAGATACCAAAACGAATCTGCAATATCGTTTTGGAATGCCGGGGAATGTTCTTAATGAAGAAGAATTAGTATCTATAAAAAAAGAACTCTCTCAAAACTTAGAAAAAGGAGATTTTTTGGTGTTAAGTGGAAGTTTAGCAAAGAATTTACCTCCAAATTACTATCAACAATTAATTGAAGAATTCTCAACTAGAGAACCTAAAGTTGTTATAGATACCTCAGGAATGTATTTAAAAAAAGCCTTAGAACAGCCTGTTTATCTAATAAAACCTAACCAAAGAGAATTGGCGCAACTAGCCGGAAAAGAGTTTTTATCTAACATTGAGCAAGAAGAATTTGCTAAAGAACTCGTAGAAAAAGGAAAAGCCAAATACGTTGTGGTTTCTTTAGGAGCTAAAGGAGCCTTTTTAGCTTGTACAGAAGGAGTGTTTTACCAAACCACACCTTCTGTACCAGTAAAAAGTACTATTGGAGCTGGCGACAGTATGGTCGCAGGTCTTATTTACGGAATTCAAAAGGAATACACGCCAAAAGAAATTCTTAGAATGGGAGTAGCTTGTGGTGTTGCCACAACAATGAGTGAAGGTACTCAATTAGCAACTAGTAAAAATATTAACAAAGCATTAGAACTTATGATTATTTAACGCTTCTTAAAAACCATCATTTTAAGGCTGATAATTATCATAGCAATCAAATGTTAGATGCGCTATACTAGTAGAAATTTAGTTGCTTAAAACCTATATTACATGAGTGTCAAGTTAACAGAGAATGCTATACAAATTTTAGAGGATAGATATCTTTTAAAGGATAATGAAGGGAGCTTAGTAGAAACGGCTGAGGAACTGTTTAAACGTGTGGCTACGTTTGTTGCTTCCGCAGAAAAGAAAGATCAAAAGATATGGGAAGCACGTTTTTATAAATTGATGAGCACGCTTGTTTTTCTACCAAACTCTCCTACACTTATGAATGCCGGAGTAACAAATGGGCAGTTAAGTGCATGTTTTGTCCTTCCTGTAGAAGATCGTTTAGAAGCTATTTTTAGTACTTTAAAGGATGCAGCACTTATTCATCAAAGTGGTGGTGGTACAGGATTTAATTTTTCTAAACTAAGACCCAAAGATGATATTATTTCTTCTTCTGGAGGAACTTCTTCGGGGCCTATTGCTTTTATGAAAATTTATGATGCAGCTACTGAAAACGTAAAGCAAGGGGGGAAACGAAGAGGAGCTAATATGGGTATCTTAAATATAAATCATCCAGACATTGAAGCTTTCATTAACTCGAAATCAGACAAAAAAGAACTTCAAAACTTCAATTTATCTGTAGGAATAACGGATGATTTTATGGAGGCTGTTAAACATAATTTAAATTGGGAACTCATCAACCCAAGAACACTTAAGATTGAAAAAATAGTTAAAGCAAAATTATTATGGGATAGTATTGTTAAAGAAGCTTGGAAAACTGGCGATCCAGGACTCATTTTTTTAGATACTATAAATAAATCGAATCCTACCCCAAAATTAGGAAAAATAGAAAGTACAAACCCATGTGGAGAAGTGCCTTTGCTACCCTATGAAAGCTGTAATCTCGGTTCCATAAATTTATCTTTTATGCTATCAAAAAATGGAGATGATCTCGAAATAGACTGGAATAAATTGGCAGCCACTATAGAACTAGCGATTCGTTTTTTAGATAATATTATTACTGTAAATCATTATTTATTACCAAAAATAAAATCAATAGCACAAGCAAATAGAAAAATAGGTTTAGGAGTAATGGGTTGGGCAGAAATGCTCATTCAACTTAAGATTCCTTATGCTTCTCAAAAAGCAGTTCATTTAGGAGAAAATGTTATGCAGTTTATTAAAGAAAAAAGTTACGAAGCATCTCGTAATTTAGCAAAAGAAAAAGGCGTTTTTCCTTCATGGGAAAATAGTATTCAAAACAAGATATTACTTCGTAATGCTACATGTAATAGCATTGCCCCGACAGGAAGTATTTCTGTAATTGCAAATACCTCTTATTCTATAGAACCTCTATTCGCATTGGCTTATAAACGTACTGGAATCTTAGGAGGAAAAAATCAAATTGAAGTCAATAAATTGTTTAAAGCTAAAATGAAGGAACTCGGGTTTTGGAATGAAACTTTTAAACGAAATGTCTTAAAAACAGGAAGTATTAAAGAGATGAAAAGCATTCCTGAAACTATTCGGAATTGTTTTGAAACAAGTTTAGAAATACCTTGGAAATACCATTTACTGCATCAGAAAGCTTTTCAAAAATATACAGATAATGCAGTTTCAAAAACAGTGAATTTACCAGAAGGAACTTCAGCTAAAGATATCTCAGAAATTTATTGGACAGCGTGGAATTATAAACTAAAAGGAATTACAGTTTATAGAGATGGCTGTAGAGAAGATCAAGTATTACAAAAATGTAATTTTAACACAATAGAAAATTGTGATATTTAGAGGATTAAAATAAATAATAGCAATTAAATGATATGCAGTATAGATAAAGATAAATTCTTAAAAATCCGTTTTTAAGGCTGATAAATATCATATTTATCAGGTTGCAATTTAGCTACTTTTAACATGTAAAATTTAAAGATATTATAATCATGGAAAATTTTAGACAAAGACCAAAAGGAGAATATACTTGGGAAGCAGCATGGAGTCAGTTATACGTTTTAACTGAGCATTGGAAATCTGATTTACAGTTTTATAAAGATGATTTAAGATTTTTGCATCATTTAATTAATAGATATTTTATATGGATGATTAGAAAAGATAATGTAACAGATGTAAGGAAGATTATTAAAAATTTACACGAACTGGATTTACAATGTAGTGAATTATTAAAACATGTAAATACTCATTTAAGCCATTTAGGAGCACTTATAGAGGATCCTTTTAAGTATGATTCTCATGAATTTAGAAAAGAACATGGAAAATTAGAAGATAACATCACTGAATTTGTTAAAGCTTTTAGAAAAAACAGAAAAGAAACTTTTCATATCACAGAACATGTCATCGAATCTGAAAAACTAGGATATCTGTTAAATCACCAAATATAAAATCAATAGAAAATTATTATGAAAAACTATCCAAAACATTACGAGTCAATAGTATCTGCTATGGAAGAAATGGGAGGGAAAATACCCAATATTATGGTGCCTTTTGGCGAGTTACATGAAAAAACAATATCTGAAGGAGCATTATCATCAAAAGTAAAAGAACTAATCGCGTTAGGTATTGCAATAACGGTTCGTTGTGACGGATGTATAGCTTTTCACGTACATGATGCTATTCAATCGGGGGCTACCAACCAAGAAATTATGGAAACAATTGGAGTGGCTATTTTAATGGGGGGAGGACCTTCTGTTGTGTATGGTTGTGAAGCCATGGAAGCCTTAAAACAGTTTAATAAGAGTTAGGAAAAAATAATTTTAAGAAATCATCAAACAAAATGAAGCGTTATGATATTTATCTTATTCTCTTCAGTTTTTCTAAATTTTCAATTTTAATTTGCTTTCCAAAGCTAGAAATTAATTTTTCTTTTTTTAGTTGCGATAAAACTCTAATGGCAGATTCTGTTGCCGTACCAACAATACTAGCGTAATCTTCACGAGATAAAATTATGTTTAAGTAACCATCAGCATCAAAACCAAAATTATCATACAAATAGAGTAAGGTTTCAGCTATACGTTGTGTAACCGTTTTTTGAGCCATATCTACAATAATGTTATCAGCTTCTTTTAAGTCGCCAGCCAGTTGTTGTAGCATGTTCATAGAAAAAGAAACATTTTGTTGTAGTTCTTTTATAATTTCATTTTTTGGAATAAAGCATAATTCCATATCATTTAAGGCGGTAGCACTTAAATTAGCGCGTTCACCACTAATAATTGAGCGTTGTCCTATTAAATCTCCTTTTACAACTAATTTTATAATTTGATCTTTTCCGTTTTCACTTAATTTGGATAATTTAGAAATCCCTTTTCGAACACAAAAAATACCATTTAGAGATTCACCTTCTTCAAAGATTAACTCTCCTTTTTTAACGGTTTTAGATGTTTTACAATTAGAAATTCTAATCAATTCATCTCTAGTTAGTGCCTTAAGTGGATTAAGTTGTCTAATTATACATTTTTCACACTTGTTCATCTTCTATTTTGTATTAATGTAAAATTAATTAAAAAGAAACAAATGTCATGCTTTATATAGAATATCTTTGTAACTATTGTTACGTTTAGAAACAATAGTTATATAAAAAAGACAGGATGTAAATTAAAAAGCGCTTAACCTTTTCGTTAAGCGCTTTTTTAAGCATATTAGATAGTTTAATTATAATTTAACACCTACTCCAAATCCAAATATCCAAGGGTTTATGTCTACATCTGCTCCAACAGTTGCTCCAAGGGCTGTAGTTGCATTAATTGTAGCATCTGTGTTTAAAAACATCTTTTTTACATCTAAATTCAAAAACCACTTATCATTAAGCATATAATCAAAACCTCCTTGAACAGCAAAACCAACTGCAGTATCATAATCTATATCATCAGCAACAGGACCTTCATCTTCTCCATAAAAAAGAGTCAAATTAATACCAGCTCCCAAATAAGGAACAAAATCACTTCCAGTAAAATGATATTGACCTAATAAAGTAGGTGGTAATAACCAAACATCTCCCAAATCAATGTCACCAGCAGCAGTATTAACTGCCTTTACATCATGCTTTGTGGTGGCTAAAATTAATTCTGCCGACCAATTTTCTGTGAAGAAATAAGAAATATCTAATTCTGGTACAAAAGCAGATGAAATATCTACATCTCCTCCTATGGCATCAATCGTAGCACTTTCATCTGGTGATACCAAAATTCCTCTTAACCGAAATTGCCATTTACTAAAATTAGTATTTGAGCTCGTGTTTTCTTGTGCAAAAGTAAAATTAAAAATACTTGATAATAATACGAATGCACTAATTATTACATTTTTCATTAGTTTAATTATTTTAAATTATTCAATAAAATTACTGGTGAAAAACACAACGAAAGATGACTTTTGTCATAGTAAAAGAGGTTTTTAAATTTAATTTTTGGCCCTGAAATTAATTAAGTTATAAATGAATACAGGGAAAATGGAATTAATGGCTCCTGCAGGGAATTTTGAATCTTTACAAGCAGCAATAGATAATGGAGCTGATTCTATATATTTTGGGGTAGACCAGTTAAATATGCGTGCTAGAGCGAGTATTAATTTTACAATTGATGATTTACAAGAAATAGCATACCGTTGTAAAGAGAAAAATATTCGCACTTATCTTACCTTGAATACGATTATTTATGATCATGATTTGTCAATTATAAAAACATTACTAGATGCTGCAAAAACAGCAAATATAACTGCTGTAATAGCTATGGATCAAGCGGTAATTGCTTATGCTCGACAAATATGTATGGAAGTTCATATTTCTACACAGATTAATATTACCAATATTGAAACGGTGAAATTCTATTCGCTTTTTGCTGATACAATGGTTATGAGTAGAGAATTAAGTTTGCGACAAGTGACAAAAATTTGTGAGCAAATTGAACGAGAGCAGATTAAAGGGCCTTCAGGAAACTTAATTGAAATAGAAATTTTTGGTCACGGTGCGTTGTGTATGGCTGTTTCTGGTAAGTGTTATATGAGCCTACACTCAAATAATTCATCAGCAAATAGAGGTGCATGTAAACAAAACTGCAGGAAAAAATACACCGTTGTCGATCAGGAAACAGGTTTTGAAATGGAGCTTGATAATGAATATATTATGTCTCCTAAAGATTTATGCACATTAAATTTTTTAGACCAAGTTGTTGAAACTGGAGCTAAAGTATTAAAAATTGAAGGTAGAGGGAGAGCTCCCGAATATGTAGCAAAAGTCATTAAAACATATCGTGAAGCTATAGACGCTATTGAATATGGAACTTATACCCAAGAAAAAGTAAATTATTGGATGAGTGAGTTAGAAAAAGTGTACAATCGAGGTTTTTGGAGTGGTTATTATTTAGGACAAAAATTAGGAGAATGGAGTGATGGTTCGGGATCAAAAGCCACACAAAAAAAAATATATATTGGTAAAGGCGTTCATTTTTTTCCAAAACCAAGTATTGCAGAATTTAAAATAGAAGCTTACGATATTAAATTGGGTGATACGATTTTAATAACAGGACCAACAACTGGAGTGAGAGAATTTGAACTTTCTGAAATGTTGGTAAATGATAAGCAACAAGAAATTGCAAAAAAAGGAGATTTATGTACCATTCCTACAAAATTTAGAGTACGCTCATCAGATAAATTGTATAAAATAGTTCAGGAAAAATGGTAGTTATTACGCTGCAAAGAAAAAAATGCATAGGCTGTAATTATTGTGTAGAAATGGCTCCTGCACAATTTCAAATGTCTAAAAAAGACGGAAAAACAGTATTATTACATGCAACAGAAAAAAAAGGATTTTATACCTTAAAATCTTCAGATAATGCAATTTTTGATGTTTGTGTTCTTGCTGAAAAAGCCTGCCCTGTCAAGATTATTACCACTAAAATACTATGAAATATTTTTAGAAAAATCCTGTACTATTATACATAGTTTTTTAGTTATTATTTTAACCAATCTCTTAATTAAATTCATATTTATTTTACTGTGAAATTCAATTTGTAAAACGTAAAATAACGTAATGTTTATAGTATATTTATGACTTTTGTCATGTAAAAAAGGACCTTTAAATTGTTGCTTTGTTAAAATTTCACACCATTATGAAAGTACAACAATTATATACCAAATGCTTAGCAGAAGCCACTTATTACATAGTATCTAAAGGAGAAACGGCTATTATAGATCCTTTAAGAGAAATAAATCCTTATTTAGAAATGATAGCTAAGGATAATGCTAAGCTTAAATACATTTTTCTTACACATTTTCATGCAGATTTTGTTTCTGGTCATGTAGATTTAGCTAGAGAAACGGGAGCGACTATTGTATATGGCCCAACAGCAAAAGCAGCATTTAAATTTTATGAAGGAAAAGATAATGAAATCTTCAAATTAGGGGATGTAAGCATAAAACTCCTTCATACACCAGGACATACTTTAGAGTCTTCCTCTTATTTATTGTTTGATAGTTTAGGAAAAGCCCATTGTTTATTTTCTGGAGACACCTTGTTTATTGGAGATGTAGGACGTCCAGATCTAGCTGTATCAACAACGATAACAAAAGAAGATTTAGCTGAAAAATTATATTCCTCTCTGCAAAATAAAATAATGACATTGCCAGATGATATTATTATTTACCCTAATCATGGTAAAGGATCTGCTTGTGGTAAAAACATGAGTAAAGAAACTTACGATACTTTAGGAAATCAAAAAAAGGTTAACTACGCTTTAGACGCTAATTTAACTAAAGATGGATTTGTGAAACGAGTTTTAGAAGGTTTAACATCTCCACCACAATATTTTCCTAAAAATGCACAAATGAATAAACTAATAAATAAAGATATTAATCAAGTAATTACAGATGGATTATGCCCAATATCTGTAACTGAATGCATAGATTATTTAATTAATGATAGTGCATTAATTTTAGATGTTAGATCTGCTGAAGAATACACTAAAAAACATATTCTCAACTCAATTTTTATTGGTTTAGAAGGAGATTTTGCTCCTTGGGTTGGTACATTGATTAAAAACATTAATCAACCAATAATTTTAATAGCTCCAAAAGATAAAGAGCTAGAGGCTATAACAAGATTATCAAGAATAGGTTACGACAATGTATTGGGTTATGTAAGTGGAGGTATTGATGAATGGGAAACAAGAGGAATTATAACAAATACTGTAACTTGTGTTGATGCTTTTTCAAAAGAATTATCAAACAGTATTTCGTTTTTAGATGTAAGGAAACATGCTGAATATAATGACAATAACGTGAAAAATGCAAAACATATTCCTTTAGACATACTTCATCAAGAAACGACAAAGTTAGATAGAGAACAAAAATACTATGTGTATTGTGCTGGTGGGTATCGATCAGTAATTGCCATATCAATTTTAACTCGCTTAGGATTTACTAATTTGGTAAATATAAATGGTGGCTTTACGCAAATAATTAAGAATAATATTCCTTTAACTAAATGTAAAAAAAACTGTGGTGCATGTGCATGTAGTCATTAGTTTTAAAAAACATATTTAGGGTATGGAGATATTAGAACAACTCTTACTTTGTAATATGATAAATATCATTGTTTTAGCTGTTGTTTTCATCTTCTTTTGCTTAAAAATAAAATGATGTTTTTAGCTGTTTTTTTAATTCTTTTTTTGTCACTTGTACTTTACCTGTTATTTGTGCCTATCGCTCTGTTTATAGACACAACTACAAATCAATATTTTGTTGAAATACAAGGACTAGTTAAAGTTAGCTTAGAAAGTCATAAAGAAGAAATCTTAAGAATTAAGCTTAAGGTTTTTTTTTTTACATTTTATTTTAATCCATTGAAAAGTAAGCATTTTAAAAAGGAGAAAGTAACAATTAAAATAAAACCTAAAAAGAAACGAAAAAGCGCTAATATCAGTAATTTCTTTAAGTTGTTAAGGTCGTTTAAAGTAAAACAATTCTGGTTAAATATAGATACTGGAAACTATGTTTTAAATGCTCAACTGTATCCCCTAGTAGCGTTTCTGAATTATTATAAAGAAGGATGTCTAAATATCAACTTTCAAGATAAAAATGAATTGGTTTTAGAGGTTGAAAACAGGCCTATTCGCATTATTAAATCATTTATTAACATTTAAAATAAAATATTATGGAACTACATTTCGAAGAATTATTAGGGAAGATTACTGATTTTATGAAATCTGAAGCAAAGACAGAAACTGTTGTTGGAGAGCAATTTGACTTAGGTGAATTTAGATGCGTACCCGTTATTAAAGTAGGTATGGGTTTTGGTTCGGGTGGAGGAGAAGAAACAGATGTAAAAACAAAAGGACAGGGACAAGGTATGGGAGCTGGTGCAGGTATGGGAATCCAACCTATAGGTTTTTTAGTAACGAGAGGTGATCAAATTTCGTTTTTAGAAGCTGGTAAAACTCATGGATTAGCAGCTGCTTTTGAAAAAATACCAGATTTAATAGAGAAGATTGCACAAAATAAAACGAAAAAAGAATGAACAACTTAATTTATAAAGGGCTGTTTTACAGTTCAAAATAAGTAGATTGATGACGGATATCATATTTTTTTTGAAAAATAGCGAGTAACTTGGACGAATTAGTAACCAAATAAAAACCAATGTTATGTCAGTATTAAAAGTAATAGAAATTTTAGGGAATTCAACTGTTAGCTTTGAAGATGCAGTTCAAAATGTAATCAAGGAAGCGTCTAAATCTGTTAAAAATATCAAATCGGTATATGTTAAAGATATGCAGGTAACAGTAAACAACAACAAAATTGCAGAATATCGTGTAAACACCAAGGTCACCTTCGGAATTGTTGATCATAATTAATTGTAGTAAGTATAAGGTATTTGAAGATATAATTCGTTGGCGAAAAGTATTTTGACAATACCTTATTCTTTTATGTAATAAATAAGTACTTGATTTAAGTTATTAATGGCAGATTTAAATACCAAAAATATGTTACAAACAGAAATATTTAATAAAAATGTAGAAGCTTATGAAGCTTGGTATAATGATTATCCAGAAGTTTTTCAATCGGAAGTTGCCGCTATTAAAGAGCAACTTTTAAAATTACCTGAAAAAATAAGTGGAATTGAAGTGGGTTTGGGTACAGGAAGATTTTCTGAGGCTTTAGGTATTAAAGAAGGAATTGAGCCGTCTGAAGAAATGGCAAAAAGAGCAGTGAAACGAGGAATTGAAATTATGAAAGGAGTTGCAGAAAAACTCCCTTATAGTGACTATTATTTCGACTTTTTACTTTTTGTAACGATTTGTCATCTTAATAATTTAAAGGGGGCGTTAAACGAAGCCCACAGAGTTTTAAAACCAGGAGGATCTATTATCATTGCTTTTTTAGATAAAAATCAAACGATAGCACAACAATACGAAGAGAAACGTCATAGAAGTACATTTTTTAAAAATGCTACTTATTATTCTGTGAATAAAGTAAAAGATTTACTTAAAGAAGCAGGTTTCAAAGATTTAGAATTCAATCAAACATTATTTGGAGAGTTGGGAAATATTAAAAAAGTTCAAGCACCAAAAGAAGGTTATGGAGAAGGTTCTTTTGTGGTTGTAAAGGCAATTAAGAAATGAATCAAAAACAAGAGGACAATAAGAAGGGTGATAAACCCAAAATAGGTTTTAGTAGGTATTTTCTTTTTTTAGTTTCTTTAATTGTTTTCATAGCTGTATTTATGTACGGCCCAAAAACAGAGGAAATTAGTTGGATGAATTTTGAAAAAAACATGCTAATTGAGCATGATGTTTCTAGGATTATTATTGTTAATAAAGAAACTGCCGAAATATATATTAAAGAGGAGAAGCTTAATACTGCTAAATACAAAGCGTTAACTGAAGGTGTTTTTGCAAACAAATTCGGGCCACATTATTCTATTCAAATAGGTTCTGTGGAAAGTTTTGAAAATAAGTTAGAAAAGGCGCAACAAAATTTTAAAGAAGAAGAAAAAATTGGAGTTACTTATTCAAGTCGAACAAGTTGGGTGAATATAATTTCTTGGGTTCTTCCTCTTTTTCTGCTCATTTTTTTTTGGTATATTTTACTCAGAAGAATGGGACGCTCTACAAATGTTGGGGGAGTAGGATCAGCTTTTAATTTTGGTAAATCAACTGCAAAATTGATGGATAAAGACACTAAGAGTAAAGTGACTTTTAAAAATGTTGCTGGTTTAAAAGAAGCCAAAATTGAGATAATGGAAATAGTAGACTTTCTTAAAAATCCGCAAGTATATACAAAATTAGGAGCAAAAATACCTAAAGGAGTTATGTTAGTAGGACCTCCTGGAACAGGGAAAACATTAATGGCTAAAGCGGTTGCAGGAGAAGCACAAGTACCTTTTTTCTCTTTATCAGGTTCAGAATTTGTAGAAATGTTTGTAGGAGTAGGTGCTTCTAGAGTTAGAGATTTGTTTAAACAAGCAAAAGAAAAGGCACCTAGTATAATTTTTATTGATGAAATAGATGCCATAGGTCGTTCTCGAGGAAGAGTTAATGCATTGCAAACCAATGATGAAAGAGAAAGTACTTTAAACCAATTATTGACAGAATTGGATGGTTTTGGAACCAATACAGGAGTTATTGTTCTTGCAGCAACTAATAGAGCCGATATTTTAGATAAAGCCTTGTTAAGACCAGGAAGATTTGATCGTCATATTTATTTGGAGCTTCCAAATAAACAAGAAAGAGAGGAAATTTTTAATGTTCATTTAAAACCGATTGTAAAAGCCGATGATGTGGATGTTAAAGTCTTAGCTGCTTTGAGTCCCGGATTTTCGGGTGCAGATATAGCCAATATCTGTAATGAAGCGGCTTTAATAGCAGCTCGCAAGAAAAAGGAAAAAGTAGCACAAGAAGACTTTATGCAAGCTAGAGATAGAGTAGTGGGTGGATTAGAAAGAAAAAGTAAAATCTTATCTTCTAAAGAAAAAGAGATTATTGCATATCATGAAGCTGGGCATGCTGTTGCTAGTTGGTATTTGAAACATGTAGACTCACTAATGAAAGTATCTATTATTCCAAGAGGAAAATCATTAGGAGCAGCATGGTATTTGCCAGAAGAGCATCAAATTATTACAAAATCTCAATTTATAGATCGAATTTGTGCTTCTTTAGGAGGTCGTGCAGCGGAAGAAATTATTTTCAGTGAAATTTCATCAGGAGCTTTAGATGATTTAGAAAAAATAACCAAACAAGCCTATAATATGGTTACTTTCTATGGACTAGATGAAGAAATTGGTCCGATGAGTTATTATGATTCTACAGGGCAAAGTGAAACTTTATTTGGAAAACCTTATAGTGAAACTATGGCACAACTTATTGATAGAGAAGTGCAAGATTTAATTATGACTTCTTACGAAAGAACTAAAAAATTACTTATAAAATATAAATCCCAATTAGAAGAATTAGCACAGTTACTTCTAAAAAAAGAGGTGGTTTATGAAGGTGATTTAGAAAAAATTTTAGGAAAAAGAAGTCTGGATATTTTTTCAGATAAAAATCAATCATAATTTTTAACTTTTGTAAATTCCTTATTTGGGTATAATGATCAATATCATTTGTAGCTAATACTTAAGAAACTAAATTCGATGTCTAACTATTTTGTAAAATAATTTGAAACGAATATTTATCATATTTTGGTTGTTAATAACAGTACCTCTTTTCTCTCAAAAAATCAGTAATCTTTATGATAAACTGAACGGAGCAGTAGTGCTTATAAAAACAAACCAACAAGAGATTTTAGGAGAAGGAGATATACAAGCTCTAATGAATTTAAAAGGTGTTGGTTCTGGTTTTGTAATTTCAGAAAAAGGAGATATTATTACAGCTTCTCATTTAGTCCAAACAGCAGAACAAATTTTTGTGATGTTTTCTGATGGAGAAGAAATACCTGCAAAAGTGGTTTATTCTTATCCTATGTCTGATGTTGCTTTAATCCGACTCGACTATTCTAAAAGTACACCTTTACAAAAAGTGAATTTTGGTAATTCTGATAAACTTAAAACGGGAGAACAAATTTTTATTATTGGCGCTCCTTATGGCTTAGGAAATTCTCTTTCTGTGGGGTATGTAAGCGGTAAATACACTAGAAAGCATTTATCTAGTGGGTTTGTTATTACAGAATTTTTTCAAACAGATGCGGCCATAAATAAAGGTAGTTCTGGAGCACCCGTATTTAACATGAAAGGGGAAGTTGTAGGAATAGCAAGTTTTATTTTAAGTAGAACAGAAGGTTTTCAAGGTTTAGGTTTTGCTATAACTTCTAATATTGCTAATAATTTTCTACTTAAAGAAAAAGCTGTATGGACTGGTATTGATGGACAATTAATTATTGGTAAACTTGCTGAAATCTTAAATCTTCCTCAAGAAGGAGGAGTATTAGTACAAAAAGTTGTTTCGGGTTCTTTAGGTGACTTAATGGATATAAAAGGAGGAACTCATTTATTAACTATAGAAGATGAAAAATTGGTTTTAGGAGGAGATGTTATTCTTTCTATAGAGGGTATACCATTAACTAGCGATGGAAATTTGATTAAATCATGGTATGCTTTAAATAAATTAAAATCTGGAGACTCTTTTAGTTACACTATTTTAAGAAAAGGAAAAGTTATGAGTCTTGAAAAGATATTTCCTTGAGTTTTTATATCACAATCTTAATTAAAATGTATAAAGCCCAATGTCTCGGAAATATGATGAGACATTGGGCTTTTGTTTTATTTAAATAAGAATATTTTTTTATTTGAAACCAATTATTGCTGACTGCAAGTTGAGCAATACATCCCTTTTACATGTTTTAATTGTAGGTTTTGAAAATCTTTAGTAATCCAATTACACCATCTTTCTTTATTAAATTCTATTGCCTTTTTTTGAAGTTTAGCTGATACTTCATCGTTTTTATTTGCATCAGCAATTAAGATTTTTGCTAACATAAACGCAGCTTCTTCATTTAAATTATCTTTAGAAAATTCTTCTAATAATAATTGTTTTGCTGTATCATAAGAATTCCAAACGTTAAAGAAAGAAGCTAAAGCTATTTTATCGTCTATCGTTTTTGTACTGTTTTTAAAATTGGTAGTAACAAAATCAAAAGATTCTTGAATTCTATCTTTTTGATTTAACTTGTTAAAATATTCAATTTTAGCCATATGGTAATTTAAGTGCAGC
Source organism: Tenacibaculum adriaticum (assembly GCF_008124875.1). Taxonomy (GTDB): domain Bacteria; phylum Bacteroidota; class Bacteroidia; order Flavobacteriales; family Flavobacteriaceae; genus Polaribacter; species Polaribacter adriaticus. The sequence goes on along the minus strand of NZ_VNIA01000002.1, from coordinate 298,070 downwards.
GCATCAATAGTACTTTTAGCTTTGTACACTTTAAATAAAGGCTCTACATTGTCTGGATGTAATATTCTAGCTACATCTTTACTGTCTTCATTCCAATTTTGTAAGACTCTAAAAGTAGTATGTGTATATAAGTTTAAGAGGTTTTTTTGAGCTTCAGCTGTTAAAGATTCAGCTCTTGTTAACCAATAATTAATAAAATATACAACATAATCAAGATTATATACATCTATGTTTTTTGTAAATAAAGCGGATACGTTTTGTACCAAATCTTTATTTTTTAATAATTTATCTAAAATGAAATCTTTATCCAAATCATAATTTACTTCTTCTTGATTGTAAAGATAAATTAAAGATTTGTTCACCAGATGAACATTATCGGTAATTAAACCATTCAATAAATTATAAAAACCATGTTGTTTATTATTTCTGTTCCAATAACCATGTTGAAAAGCAATCAATTTAGATTTTCTTTGTTGTGCAAATTGAGCTTCCCAACTATTTTTTAGGGTTTTATTAGCGAATGCTCTTTTGGCAGTTTTCGATAAGTTCAATTTATCTTTATAACCATACAACTCTAATTGATAATCAAATAAAGGCCAATTTGCTCTAGCATCAATATTAATTTTTAAAGTCTAAGCTAAAACCTAATACATCACCAATATGTTTTTTTATAAAGGCGGCACGTTTGTTTTGTATTATTTCATTAGCTTTTTCACTTCCGTCGATAGAAGTATAACTTTTTATATCAAAAGAATGTACGTTATCTAAATCGAAATTAGCTTGGGTGTATTTATCTGTAGTTGATTTTGAAGTTTCAAATTCGAAAAATAGTTCTTTAGCAATATAAATTCCTTGATTTTGTAAATCTATATATGGTTCTTCAAATTTTGGTTCAATAGTCATTAATTGAAAACGATTGTCTTTTATAGGAGTAGGAACTCTATAATCACACTTTGTGTTTTCTTTTATAATAATAAGGTTTGGACTAATTTCTTTGCCTTTTAAAAATGCAGGTATTTCTCCTAATGAAACAACAAAATTATGTCCATTTTCAGCTTTGTTATTAGTAAATAATTCATTTTTATAAATTGGCTTTAATAAAATTCCATCATAAATAGGAGAGGCATCTAATTTATTAGGAATATTACATTGTAATTGTTCTCGAGTAACTAAATCAATAGCAAAACCATCATTTTCACCAGTTAATAATTTTGATAAATCATCGATGTTATCATATTTTAGAAGAACTTCATCATTTTCTATGCTAATGCTATTACCTAAGTTCGTATAGATATGGTCGTATTCTTTTGAAAGGCTATTACAATTGGTTGTGTCTGTTTTTATTCCGAAAGCATATTCAGATAATTGATTTGAAACTTTATATTCTTTGTTTGCAAAAACATGAGCAGCAAAAATTTGCTTTAGAGTAGGGTTATATGTAAAACCAAAATCAGCATAAGTGAATGAGCCAGAAATCATATTTTTATAATAATCTGGAGATTTTCTCCACGAATTAAAAATAAGATTTGCTATAAGATTAAGCTTTCTTTTTACAAATGGTGGATTAATTCTTCTTGTCTTCAAAATATTTTCTCCTACATTATCAAAATCTGTAGTAAAATAACGAACTCTTTTTAAGGGTGTTTTATACAGTTTCTCCTCTTCTTGAAAATGGTTTACCGTATTGTTAGAAGACATAAAATCTGTCTGAAATTTCGCAGCTTCTGCTAAGTCCTTACTTCTTTTTAAAGGATGAATTCCTTTTTTCTTTCTTAGTAAATTTACTTTTTTAAACATAATTTCTCCCAAATAAGTCTCTTCAGTAGCTGACATTTGAGAAAACAATTGTTGTAAGCTTAAAAATGTAATAAGTAAAAATAATTTTTTCATAGGGATTGATAATTCAAAAAAATATTGCTTTAAATATTTTTATTTTCGGTAAAAATAAAAAATAAATGAAAATAAATAGGAAGCTAAATGCTTTTTCCTCTAACGATAGAAACGCGAGAGTGGAAATTTAGCTTCACTTAATTAAAATTATTATATTGTTTTTATTTAAGATTTGTGTACTTGTCTCATCAAATATTATTTTTCTTTAGTGCCTTAGGTGTTTTTAATGGACTGTTGCTTAGTGTTTATTTTCTTTTGGGAGTAAGACCAAAAAGATTAGTAAACTATTGTCTTGGTTTTTTGCTTTTAATGATTTGTATTCGTGTTGGAGCATCTTGTTTTTATTTCTTCAAAAAGGATATTCCCAAAATAATTATTCAATCAGGATTTATTGCAAATTTTTTAATAGGTCCTTTCTTATTTGTCTACTTGAAATCTCATATAAAATTTGAAAAACAAATATTTAAAACAGATAAAATACATATAGGGGTTCTCATTTTGTTAATTACAATTTTTAGTGTTGTTTTTCCTTTTTCAAAGCATCCAAAAATTTGGAATTTTTTTATCCGATACTACATTCACGGTACTTTAACAATATACCTAATTTTATCTGCTAAATTCATAAAACCAATCGTTATTAAAATAATTAACAATCGTAAGATGCTTACATCAGAAAACAGATGGTTAGTTATTCTATTTGCAGCTAATGTATTAATAACTCTTGGTTTTGTTATATCTCTGAAAACGACCTATGTTTTTGGACCTATATGGTTTTCTTTAGTGTTTTATATTACAATTGGTTATTTACTTTTTAATAAGAAAAAAATAGTTGTATTTCAAAAGGAACCTGCTTTAAAGAAGATTAAAGATGCTGAAGCTCTTATTTTGTTAAATAAATTAAAAAAATTGATGGAAAAGGAAAAGCTCTATAAAAAGTCTAATTTAAAATTAAATGATGTAGCTAAAGAATTGAATATAACATCAAACAGATTATCACAGTTACTCAATGAGAATATTGGTAAAAGTTTTACTTTATTTTTAAATGAATATCGAATTAAAGAAGCGAAACAATTATTAATCAATTATAATAAATTTACTATAGAAGCAATAGGTTACGAAGCTGGTTTTAGTTCAAAATCATCTTTTTTTTGCCACCTTTAAAAAACTTTCTAATACAACTCCATCTGTTTTCAAGAAAAGTATTTCACAATAAAAATAAGTCCAAAAATGTATTTTTAGACTTATTCAGTTCTAAAAAACAAAACAATGGGTTTTCAATTTACTTAATTTGTCTCATCTTAAAAAAAATAAGTAATGAAAACATTGTTCAAGTTCATTTTAATTTCCATAATTTCTATTAGTCAATTGTCTACTGCACAAAATGAAAGTTTAAAATCAATCTCTATAGATAAAATTGCTTTATCTGGTTTAAATTTGAAACCTAAAAACAATAAGCATCAACCCGAGCGGAAGTTATTTCAAAAAAACTTGTTTATAGGTTCTGAAATAGGTGTTTTCATAGTTGCTAGTGAAACAGCAGTTGCCAAATGGGATAGTTATGTTACTGATGAATTTATTTTTGTTTTAAATGGTCGAGCTCGTTTACAACTAAAAAATAAAGAAGAATTTTTTTATAATAAAAATGACTTTTTTATAGCCCCTAGAGGTTTTGAAGGGGTTTGGGAAACACAAGGAGGGAAGTCTTATTATCATGAACTAGCCGTTGTTGCTTTAAATAGAAAGACAACAGATAATATTTCAGGAAAACTACCTGTAACTTTAGATAATATAAAATTAGCCGGAATTAATATTACTCCTTTAGAAAACAAAACGTATTCTGATATTTTATTTGAAGGAATTGATTTAACTATTAAAACAAAGTCGGAAAGTTCTACCTTAAAAGAATTAAAAAGAACCTTAAAAGAAGAGCTTATTTATGTTTTAGCAGGCAAAGTCACAATTATATCAGAAGATAAAGAAGTACAAACTTTTTATACTAATGATTTTTTTGTTTTACCAAAAAATTTCTCAGGGATATGGAAAAGCGAAGGTCATAATCTTTTTAGAAGTTTACATGTTGCAAAAACAAAATAAAATTAAGAACAGTTAATTACAAATAGTTTTTTTCTTATAAGTGAATATGATTTTTTTTTATAACATGTTAAAAATCAGTTTTTTTAATGGAAATTTCCGTAAATTTAAACGTAATTATTTAACTGATTTAGTCATGAAAAATATTTTATTCCTTTTTTTAATAATAGGATTGTTAATAGGGTGCGCAACTAAAAAGAAATTTACACCTCAAGAACTTCAAAATTTCGAAAACCTTGTAAACAGTAAATCCTTTAAAATTGAATCAAACTGGGCACAGCCAAGAGCTACTGGCGCACTGATGCGTTTACAAAATACAGGGTTATTTCCTCCTGGAAGTAATGCGAGTATGGTTGATATCTCTGGTAATGCCAATTATTTTACTATTAAGAATGATACAGTATCTGGGTATTTACCTTATTTTGGTGAGCGACAAATGGGTGGTTATCCAAATAGTAGTAAAATTGGTATTGAGTTTAAAGGAGTACCAAAAGAGTATAAAGTGGAGAAGACCGACAAAGGAAATTTTACCATCAATTTTTCAATAAATGATTCCAATTCAAGGTCAGAAAATTATAGGGTAACTATTCGACTTTTTCCTAATTTAACAAGTAGTATTTATGTTATTAGTTCTCATCGTACTTCTATTGAATATCGAGGACGTGCTAAAAAAATAGATGACGATAACGAGGATTAAAATTGAAAAACTCTTAATAATTCCTAAAATATATAAACAATTGTTTATCAATATGATATAAGTCATTTTTTTTAGCTAGTTGGCTCGTTATTTTTATAGAAAATAATAAGCTATCGTCATGAATCAAACAATTAAAAAGGATTTTCTTTGGATATATAGAGCAATGAAAACCTCTAGATATTTTGAAGAGAAAATGGAAAAAGCTTACCTAGAAGGTAAGCAACCCGTATTTAATATTGGAGCAGGACCAGTACTGGGTGAAATGCACTTATCTAATGGACAAGAACCTGCAGCTGCCTCTATGATTGTGCATCTTACTAAAAATGATACGGTAACTGCTACACATCGTCCGCACCATCAAGCTATTGCAAAAGGAGTAGACCTTAAAAAAATGGCTGCGGAGATCTACGGAAAAAAAACTGGACTCAGTAAAGGTAAAGGTGGGCATATGCACTTATTTGATCCTAATGTAAAATTCTCATGTGGTGGTATTGTAGCTGCAGGAATGCCACATGCTGTAGGAGCTGCTCTTGCTAATAAAAAAAGAGAAAACGATTGGGTTGCTGTTGCTTTTATTGGTGATGGGGCTGCCAATACTGGAGCTTTTCACGAATCATTAAACCTTGCTGCTTTATGGAAACTACCTTTTATAGTAGTTGTTGAAGATAATTCTTGGGGAATTTCTGTTGCTAAAAAAGATTCTACCAGTGTGCCTTACAACGATGTTAGGGCAAAAGCATATGGAATTAAAGGCTATTTAGTTAAAGACAACGACCCAATTGAAATGTACAAGGTAAGTAAAGAAGCTGTCGAAAGAGCTAGAAGAGGAGAGGGGCCTTCAATTATTGAAATTGAAACTTATCGTTTTTTAGGACATTTTCAAGGAGACCCAGAGTTGTATAGAAATAAAGGAGAAGCTCCTTCTTTGCGGGAAAAAGATCCTATTAAACGTTTAAAACAATATCTGTTAAAAGAGAAATTAGCAACTGAATCGGAAATTAAATCGATAGATGAGGAAGTGTATAAAAAAGTAGATACTGCGTACGAATTTGCTATACATAGCGAGTATCCAGAGCCAACTGAAGCTTTGGAAGATGTATTCTGCTAGTTAGGTAATAAAAACCTTAAAACATTCAAAAATGGAAACAACAAAACAGAAAATAAAAAAACTAACAGGAAGTAAAGCCATGATTCAGGCTTTGGAACAAGAAATGAATAGAGATTCTAATATCTTTATTATGGGAGAAGATGTGGGTAAATATGGTGGTATTTTTGGTTCTACAACCGGTTTGTACGATAAATTTGGTCCGGAGAGAGTTATGGATACTCCAATTTCTGAAACAGGGTTTATTGGGGCAGCTATTGGTGCCGCAGCAGAAGGATTACGTCCTGTAGTAGAACTGATGTTTGTAGATTTTCACGGAGTGGTAATGGATCAAATCTATAACCACATGGCTAAAATTCATTATATGAGTGGTGGGTCTGTAAAGCTTCCTATTGTACTTTTAACCGCTGTTGGAGGTGGATATAGTGATGCTGCGCAACATTCACAAACCTTATATGCAAGTTTCGGACATTTACCCGGGTTAAAAGTAGTTGCACCCACATTTCCAAGTGATATTAAGGGAATGTTGATATCGGCTATAAGAGATGAAAATCCAGTAATTTTTATGTTCCATAAAACATTACAAGGTTTAGGTTGGATGGATCAGTTAGAAGCTTCTCTAGGGCCTGTTCCTGAAGAAGCATATACCATTCCGTTAAACAAAGCCAAAGTAGTTAGAGAAGGTACCGATGTGACTATTGTTGGTGTACAAATGATGACGGTTGAAGCTTTAAAAGCTGCCGAACAATTATCAAAACAAGGCGTAGAGGCAGAGGTTATTGATTTACGATCTATTAAACCTATTGATAAAGAAACCATATTAAATTCAATAGCTAAAACAAATCGATTAGTGGTGGTTGATGAGGATTATTTTTCTTACGGAATAACTGCTGAAATTAGTGCTATTGTAGCTTCGGAAGGATTTCATCATTTAAAAGCACCTGTAGTTCGTTTAGCAGTACCAGATGTGCCTATACCATATAGTAGAGTGCTAGAAAAACACGTCATTCCTAGTTCTCAAAACATAATGGATGCTGTAGAAAGCCTATTATCTAGTTAAGTATGTCGCAACAATTAAAAGAAATTATACTTCCTAAAGAATTAGGAGAAGGAACCGAAAACTTAGTTGTACTATGGTACAAAGAATCAGGCGATGCTTTTGAAGAAGGAGAGACTTTGGTTGAAGTACAAACCGAAAAAGTAGCTTTTGAAGTACCCGCTCCGTTTACGGGTGTTTTGGAAGAAATTAAAGTGAAACGAGGTGAAGTGGCAACAGTCGGACAGGTTATTGCTACGGCTAAAATATAAAATAAATTTATTTCTAAATATAATTGAATCCCAAAGCATTGCTGTTTTGGGATTTTTTTATTTAAATCTCAATTGAAAGAAAATAGAATTGATTTAAACAATTTTAATTAAACAGTACATGAACTTCGCTTTAATAATACATACTCACCATTATTTTTAAACTCACGAATAGAAGAACCAACGTAACGTTTAAAGGTTTTTGATAAATGACTTACGTCTGTAAAACCTAATTCATGTGCTATTTCTGTAAGTGTGTAGTCGGAGTTTAATAAGCGGATTTCTACCAATTTAAGTTTCGCTTTAATAGTATATTCTCGTAAAGATATGTTAACTTGTTTTTTAAAAAACTCACTAACATAGGTAGGAGAAATCATAAATACATCCGCTAAATGTTCTACTTTTAATAAATGAGGTTGATGAATATTCTCATTAATATACATTAGCATTTTCGTAATTCTTTCATCTCTATTATTTTTTTGATTTTCAAAAAAATTACCTCTTTTAATATTACGTAATAGTATTTCCATAATACTCATCATTAAACTTTTAATAAGTATAATAGATTCTTTACCGTGATTTCTAGATTCTTGTAAAATCATAGCTATAAGGCTTTTTAAATGCTGTCTATCAATATTTTCTTTTATAATATCGCCAGGTAACTGATTGTAGTTAGAAAGTATGTAAGAAGCTTCTTTAAACCACTCATTCTGGTTTATAGAGATGTGGTTACTATTTTTAAAAAAAGAATCTGTAAATTGTAAAAAGATAAACTTTGTAGGCTTTTCAATATTAAATGAATGACATTTTAATGGGGGAAGTAAGAAAACACTTTCTTTCTCATAAGGATACTCATTATAATTAATACACTGTGTACCTTTACCTTCCTTCACTAAAACTAATTCAAAAAAGTTATTTTTAACAGGACGCTGTTTCCATTCAGATAGTTCAACTTCTTGTATTTTAAAAGGTTCGTAAGCTTCTAACACTTCCATTTATGTATGTTTTACGTCCAAAATTAGGATAATTTTATATAATTTAATGAATTTTTCTTTTTAAACCTTTAAAAGTACATGAATCTCCATTTTTTATACATTAAAAATAGATTCATGTACTTATATCTTTGTATCATCTATTATCAATAAATAAGAAAACAGGAGAATACATTATGAAAGCAATCGGATTTAAAAAATCATTACCAATAACAGAAAAAGAGAGTTTTATTGAGTTTGAAACGGAAAAGCCAACCCCTGCTGGATATGATTTATTAGTTAAAATAGCAGCGATCTCTGTAAACCCAGTAGATTATAAAATAAGACAAAATGCAGCAAAAGATACTGTTTTAGAAATTCCAAAAATCATAGGATGGGATGCTGTGGGAACTGTAGAAGCAGTAGGAGATAAAGTAAGTTTATTTAAAGTTGGGGATGAAGTATGGTATGCAGGAGATTTAACAAAACAAGGGAGTAATTCTGAATTTCAATTGGTAGATGAGCGTATTGTAGGTAAAAAACCAAAGAGCTTGTCTTTTGGAGATGCAGCCGCACTTCCATTAACTTCTTTAACGGCTTGGGAATTATTATTTGATAGAATGAACATTGAAAAAGAGGATGCAAACAAAAGCATCTTGGTAATTGGAGCTGCAGGAGGCGTTGGATCTATTATGATTCAATTATTAAAGAAATTGACAAAGTTGAATATTATTGCTAGTGCTTCTAGAGAAGAAACAACAGCTTGGTTGAAGGAATTAGGAGCAAATCATGTAATTAATCATCAAAACAAATTAAGTGAAGAAATTCAAAAATATAAATTACCAGAACCAGATTATGTTGTGAGTTTAAATGGAACAGATCAACATATAGACGAAATTGTGAAGTTGATAAAACCACAAGGTAAATTTGGTTTTATAGATGATCCAAAACAACTAAATGTAATGCCGTTTAAACGAAAAGCAGTTTCAATACATATTGAATTGATGTTTACAAGATCATTATACCAAACAGAAGATATTATAAATCAACATCATATTCTAAATAATATTTCTCAAATGATTGATGATAAAACGATTAAAACAACTGTTGGTATTCATTTAGGAAAAATTAATGTTACTAATTTACGAAAAGCTCATGCTTTGTTAGAATCAGGAAAAGCAAAAGGGAAAATTGTTTTAGAAGGGTTTTAATGGCTTATTAACTACATTTATTTTATCATTTAAAATAAGTAAAATACATTTATATTATCAGTTTTTCTTGATGAATGAACCCTAAAATTAGGATAATAGTTACTTTTATAAGGGTTTATTATGATCCTTAAAATATTTAAAGAATATATAAGAGATAACATTAAATCTCATAAATTTAACAAATTTAAACCGATGTAATTATCAAGAGATAGAAAAAGAGCTACATCTAAAAATCACTCTATAAAGCATGAACCCAAAACTAATAATCTCCTATTTTTTACTTGTCCTTACCATGCTTTTATGGGCTGCTAATTTTCATGTTGTAAAAATAGCGTTAGAATATTATACTCCGATGTCTGTGGCAACACTTCGTTTTTTCTTCGGTGTGGTATCGCTGCTTATTTTATTTTACATGCAGTATAAAGAGAAAATTTTTAAAATTCGTTTTTCTATTAAAGAGTGGTGGTATTTATTTCTTACTTCATTTTTCGGAATATTTTTAACCATTTATTTTTTTAACATAGGATTAAAAACTACGAGTGCTATAAACGGTTCTTTAATTATTGCAACAAGTCCTGCTATTACGGGTGTACTTTCTTTTCTTTTCTTAAGAACAAAAATTAATCTAAAACAATGGTTGGCAATTGCTATAAGCTTTTTAGGAGTGGCTATAATTTTAATGAAAGGTAATTTTAGTAAATTATTACAATTACAATTCGAAATTGGAGATATTTATATTTTATTAATGGCTATTGTATTTTCGTTATCACAAATTTTGGTGAGTAAATACTTATCACATATAGATGCGATAACAACAACGACAATCACTTCATTAATTTCCTTTGTGTTATTTGCTTTGTTTTCACTATCTGAGTTAACGGTTACACAACTTCCGTCTAGCATCCCTTTTTGGGCAAGTATTTTATTTATGGGAGTTCTAAGTACGGGTATTGCCTATACAGCTTTTTATTATTGTGTGGTTAAATTAGGTGCTACTGTTTCATCCCTAAGCATGAATTTAATACCTTTCTTTACTTTGTTATTAGCCATTCCTTTTGGAGAAAAAATTTATGGTATTCAACTTTTAGGAGGAATTATTATTGTTATAGGTCTGGTTTTATTTTCTTTTGCTAAAAAAACAAGGCCGTTGTAATATAATGCCACGTTAAACCCCAAATAATATGTCAGTATTAACTTTTAATATGTGTTGTATTGCGATTATATAATCAATCTAACTTCACCAAGTTCTTGTAGTTTATAAGGGAATTTGTCTCCAGGAGACCCTATAAACATAAAGTTTACAGGGATATTCCATCGTTTAGAGAGCTCTTTTATTTTTTCAGGCCCAAATTTACCTTCTTCTTCAATAAATTCAATTACAATATCTGGGTAGGCTCTATCTAACACTTCAATATCTTTTTTAAGATTAGAAGGAGTTTTTTGATTTTCTTTTAAGAGAGTAACAATTTTTAATTTTCTAGTTTCTTCATTGTCAGTAATATATTGCAAAACTTTATTTAAAGTAGCTACATCATCTCGTTTTGTAAAGAAAACAAATTCTTGAGCATTAATTTTTCGGATAGCAACATTAATTTTTCTCTTTGTTGTTTTGAAAATCGACTTATTGGAAGGTGTTAAATAATCAAGAAATAATAAAACTCCTTTTAAAATTGGTGTACGATACAACATAAAACCTACTACTAAAATAGTCGGAAATAAATATCTTAAAAAAATAGTTAAATATTCTGGGTTTAGTATTACGTTTCCTATTAGTGCTATAATAATTCCTAAAATAGCGACAATAAGAGCAATCCAGCCTGTACTTTCTGGTCGAGGCAATTTACTTCTATTAATTTTTAACAACATATTACCGATACCAAACAAAATCATCACTCCTAAAAAGGCAATAGTATATACGCCAGCAAGAGCTTCTAAATCTCCTTCTGTAATTACTAGTATAGATACAGAAAGTAAAAAAAAAGCAATAAAAATAAGGTAAGAGCTACCCTTTTTGTTCTTTTTTAATAATATGTTAGGTAAAATGCGATCTAAAGCCATACGCTCTACCAATCCACCAACACCAATATAAGATGTTAAAACAGCTCCGCTTAAAACTAAGACAGCATCGATTGAAACTAAATAAAAAAGCCAATTTCCACCAGTTAAATTCCCCATAAAAGATAATAACGTTTCTTCATTAGTTTCTATAGTTGCTAATGGTATGATTGATAAGGCCAAAAAAGCCAGTAAGGGATTAAAAACGGTAACAATAATCCACATATTTTTTAAGGTTTTCGGGAAAACACCTTTTTGTTGCTCTTCAACATAATTAGCTGAACTTTCAAAGCCACTAATGCCCAACATTGCTGCAGCAAACCCGAAAAACAAAGCCTTCATAATTCCGCCTTCTACAGGAGCTTTAAAATTTTCAGTAAGAATTTCAAAACCATTATAAAATAAGAAGTAAATACTAAAAAAACAAAGTATTACCAAAGAGCTTAAATGAAATAAAAAGATAACAACAGCTACTTTAGAAGACTCTCCAATACCTTTAATTACGAGTCCCATAAAAATAAAAAGTAATAGAATTGTTGTTATTAAAACAGGTACAGAACTCCATAAACTATGAGCATATTTTACAGCTTCACTAGCAGAAATTACAGCCGTGGCCATATACGAAAGAATAGTTAAAGAAGCTGCAAAGGAAGCTGTAGATTTTTTAGTAGTATTAAGCAAAGCGTTATATGCACCCCCATTTAAAGGTAAAGCGCCAACTACTTCGCCGTAAATTTTTCTAAATAAGTATAGGATTATTGAAACAATAAGTAACGAAATCCAAGCATATTGACCTGCATAAACGATTGCTAAAGCAGAAACATACAAACATGAAGAACTTATATCATTACCACAAATAGCTGTCGCAGCGAGTTGATTAAGTTTTTTTTTCATTAGTAAGAAAATTGAAAATAGAAAACAAAGGTATAATAGTTATTTTTTTTTATGAAGTTTTTATAACTAATTATTAATTAAATTTAGTCTTTTAAAATTAACCTAAATGAAAACATTCATTAGTAATTTATCTAAAAAAGAGTTTCCCGAGAGCGAAAAAATTCATGCAAAGACTATTAGGAAGTCCATTTTTGAAATAATCCAAAAAGATGACGCTAGTTTTAATAGACATAGCTTTATATCTTTAACTGAATTAAACCAATACCGTCAAAAATACCTTGCTAATTATTTAATTAGTGAAGTGGGAGAGTTGAATGAGTTAGAAGAAGATGTTTTAAAGACTATTCAAAATCATGAAACTATCTCTGCTAAAATTGAAGATGATTCTGAAGTTAAAAATTTCACCTACGGTCAACTGTTGGCAGACAAAATAGCTTCTTTTGGGGGTAGTTGGAAATTCATTATCATTTTTACCCTTTTTATTTTCGTTTGGATAACAAGCAACATCCTATTTTTAGTGAATAAAGACTTTGATCCTTATCCGTTTATACTTCTTAATTTAATTTTATCCTGTTTAGCGGCTTTACAAGCACCAGTAATTATGATGAGTCAGAACAGACAAGAAGAAAAAGACAGGGAAAGAGGTAAGCAAGATTATATGATTAATTTAAAGTCTGAATTAGAAATACGAATGTTACACGAAAAAATAGACCATTTAATAATACACCAACAACAAGAATTGTTAAACATTCAACAAGTTCAGGTAGAAATGATGGAAGATATAATGAAACAAATAAATGGCACAAAAAAATGATAAAAATATAGGTATAGTACTTTCTGGCGGTGGTGCCAGAGCAGCTGCTCATATAGGTGTTTTACAAGCTTTAAATGAAAATAATGTTTATCCATCCCGCATTTCTGGCACAAGTGCTGGCGCTTTAATAGGTGCTTTGTATTGTGCTGGCTATACTCCTTTAGAAATTTTAGAATTAGCTAAAAGCAAATCTTTTTTAAAGATATTTAGAATTGGTTTTAATAATAGGGGGCTTACAGAAATGACACGTTTAAAAGATTTTTTAAATAAACATATAACAAATGATTTTAATGAATTAAAAATACCATTATACATTTCTGTAACAAATTTAAATCTAGGTAATTTTGAAATAAAATCGTCTGGTAATTTAATTGAGTATATCTCAGCAACCTGTGCAGTTCCACTACTATTTAGACCTATTAAAATTGAAGATCATTTATATGTTGATGGTGGATTACTTAATAATTTACCTGTAGAACCTCTTATAAATACTTGCGATAAAATTATAGGGGTAAGTGTAAACTCGCATCAATACAAAGAAGAGATAAAGGGAGTATTGCAAATTACAGAACGTTGTTTACATCTAGCTGTTTGGAATACGATACAAGAACGCCTAAAGAAATGTGATATAGCTATAGAGTTAGATAAACCTTTTAATTATAGTGTATTTTCTTTAAGTAAAACAGATGAACTATTTAAAGCAGGATACGATATCACTATAAGTAAAATGGATTTCATTTTAAAATCATTAAATTAATAACATATAAAATCAAGTATTACTCATTTACCCAATTCTAAAATGTTAGAGGCTATAAAAGACCATATTCATAAATATATAACTTTATCTGAAAAAGATTTACTCTTATTTACATCTAAATTAACTGAAGTAAATATAGCTAAACGTAAATTTTTATTACAACCAGACACCCATGTAAAGCACGAGTATTTTGTAATTAAAGGCTGTTTAAAAGCTTATTATATTGACGATAAAGGTAGCAGACATATACTGCAATTTGCTATTGAAAATTGGTGGATTGGAGATTTTGATGCCTTTTATGGTGATGTCCCTTCTAAACTATATATAGAAGCTATTGAAGACTCTATGTTGTTAGCAATTAATTATAAAGATCTTCAACAGCTTTTTAAAGAAGCCCCCATTTTTGAACGTTATTTTAGAATTTTGGTAACGAATGCTTTTATAGCACAACGTAAACGTATATTATCTACGCTAGAAAAAGATGCAAAAGAGCGCTATTTAGAGTTTTGTACGACTTATCCTAATATAGAAAATAGAGTCCCTAATTATCACATTGCAAATTACTTAGGTATTTCTGCTGAAAGTATCAGCCGGATTAGAAGGAAGATGAAATAATAAAATTCATCTTGATATAGGTCAATATTTTTGATACAACTATGGTGTAAATTTGTAGTAATTATTAATCAAAAAAAAACACCCTATGAGCAAGCAACCATTATTAGAGCCATACCATAAAAACTTAAACCTAAAAAATAGAGTTGTTATGGCGCCTATGACTAGAAGTAGAGCGAACAATGAAGGTAATATACCAACCGATGACCTTCAAGGTTTGTATTATGAACAACGAGCATCTGCTGGATTAATTATTACAGAAGGATCACAAGTATCTGAAAGAGCTGTTGGATATATTAATACTCCAGGCATTTATTCTGAAGCACAAGTAGAAGGTTGGAAAAAAGTAACAAAACGAGTACATGATAAGGGTGGGAAAATTTTCATCCAATTATGGCATGTAGGAAGAATGTCTCATCCAGATTTTCATAATGGTAAATTGCCATTGGCACCATCTGCAATTAACCCTAATGCACAGTCTTACACACCTCAAGGTTTTAAGGATACCGTTGCGCCAGAAGCAATGACTTCAGAAGATATTAAAACTACAATTAAAGATTTTAAAAATGCTGCAGCAAATGCAGTAAAAGCAGGTTTTGATGGTGTAGAAATACATTCTTCCAACGGCTATTTATTTCATCAATTTTTCAACAAAACTTCTAATACTAGAAAAGACAAATATGGTGGTAGTATAGAAAACAGAGCGCGTTTTTTCTTTGAAGTACTAGACGCCATAAAACAAGTTATACCAGAGCAAAAAATAGGAGCTAGATTTAATCCTTCTCTGAATGGTGTTTTCGGAATAACGATGGATGAAGAGACTATACCGACATTTGAATACATCATAAAAAAAATAAACGATTACGATTTAGCGTATATCCATTTATCAGAACCGTTTACAGATGTTTCAAATATTCCTTATGCGGTTACCGATATCGCAAAACATTTCAGACCTTTATACAAAGGAACTTTAATAATTAATTCAGCTTTTGATCAAGAAAAAGGAAATAAGGTAATTGCCTCCGGAGAAGCAGACTTAGTAGCTTTTGGGAAACCTTATATTTCTAATCCTGATTTGGTAGAACGCTTTGAAAATAATCTTGAATTAGCAGCTTGGGATAATAATACTTTTTACACCACAGGTACAAAAGGATATACAGATTACCCGAAATTAGGTAAAAACAAAATGTCTAATCAAAATAAATAACTTATGAAAAAACTAACATTAACACTAGCAGTATTAGTCTTTACTATATTATTTATAGCTTGTAAAGAACAATCTAAAAAATCTGATACAACTGAAGTTTCTAAAATCACAGCTATTGAATTGGAAGGAAAAGAAGTTCATTATAGTACGGATAGTACACAAATGAAAGGGTATATCGTCTATAATAAAAACCTAGATAAAAAACGTCCTGGTATTCTTGTAGTACACGAGTGGTGGGGACATAATGATTACACACGTAAAAGGGCCAATATGCTTGCAGAACTTGGTTATACCGCAATTGCTGTTGATATGTATGGTGATGGAAAACAAGCGGCACATCCAGCAGATGCAGGTAAATTTTCAGGTATGGTAATGAAAAATATCAGCGAAGCAAAAGCTCGTTTTGATGCAGCTATAAAAGTCTTAAAAAATCATCCCTCGGTAAACAAAGATAAAATAGCAGCTATCGGCTATTGTTTTGGAGGGAGTGTGGTTCTAACAATGGCAAACGCTGGTGAAGATTTAGCGGCTGTTGCAGCTTTTCACAGTGGTGTACAATTACCTATTATGCCAAACGATAAATTAAAAGCAAAGGTATTAGTAGCTAATGGAGCAGCAGATCCTTTTGTTTCACCAGAATCTGTCGTTAATTTTAAACATATGATGGATAGCATTCATGCAGATTATAAATATGTAACTTATGAAGGAGCAAAACATGCTTATACCAGTAAAGATGCAACTGCGTTGGGTAAAAAATTTAATTTACCTTTAGAATATAACGCTGAAGCTGATGCCAAATCATGGCAGGAACTACAAGACTTATTAAGCGAAACATTTAACAAATAAAACTAGCAATTATGAAATTTACAAGACACGCTAATGCTCAGTGGAAAGGTAGCGGGAAAGAGGGTAAAGGAATATTAACAACAGCAAGCAAAGTACTTAATAATACGGCTTATTCGTTTCATACACGATTTGAAGATGGTAAAAAAGGCACCAATCCAGAAGAGTTAGTGGGAGCAGCACATGCGGGTTGCTTTGCAATGCAATTAAGTTTTTTATTAGGTGAAGAAAACTTTACCCCAAAATCTTTAGATGTAAGCGCCACAGTGACTTTTCAAGATGGAAGTATTACAAATATCACTTTAAATTTAGAAGGAAATATACCAGAAATAGATGCTGAAAAATTTCAACAAATAGCACATAAAGCAAAAGAAATTTGTCCAATTTCTAAGTTATTAAATACGGAAATTGAATTAAAAGTAACTTTAACTAATTAATAAAAACATGCAAAAAACAATTATAAAAGCCTATGGATCTTTAGCGTCAAATAAAGATTTAAAACCTTTAGATATTGAACGAAGAAGTGTTGGGCAAGAAGATGTAAAAATAGAAATTGACTATTGTGGCGTTTGTCATAGTGATATCCATACCGTTAGAAACGATTGGAAAGGTTCTGTATACCCTGTGGTTCCTGGCCATGAAATCATTGGAAGAGTCACCAAAGTTGGTGCTCATGTAAAAAATTACAAAGTAGGAGATATTGTAGGTGTAGGATGTTTGGTAGATTCTTGTCATACGTGTTCATCTTGTAAAAACAATTTAGAACAGTTTTGTGAAAATGGAGCCACATTTACCTATAATAGTGCAGATAAACACATGCCAAAACAACAAACTTACGGTGGATATTCTACAGATATAGTAGTAGATCAACAATTTGTTTTAAAAGTACCTGAAAACATAGATGCAGCTGCAGCAGCACCTTTATTATGTGCAGGTATTACTACGTGGTCTCCTTTACGTCATTGGAACGTTAAAAAAGGAGATAAAGTAGGGATTGTTGGTCTTGGCGGATTAGGACACATGGGGGTTAAGTTTGCTAATGCTTTGGGTGCTCATGTAGTGATGATAACTACTTCTCCAGATAAAGGTAGAGATGCTAAAACGTTAGGTGCACATGAAGTGTTAGTCTCTAAAAACCAAGAGGATATGGCGAAACACCGAGGGAGTTTTGATTTTATACTCAATACAATTCCTGTAGGTCATGAAATGGATCCTTATATTGGGTTGTTAAAAATAGACGCTACTATGGTATTGGTTGGAGCAGTAGAACCTTTAAAGCCTTTTCATGGAGGAGGTATTATTATGGGCCGTAAGCGTATTGCTGGTTCTTTAATTGGAGGTATTAAAGAAACCCAAGAAATGTTAGATTTTTGCGGAAAACATAATATTGTTTCAGATATAGAGCTTATTAATATGGAAGATATTAACAAGGCTTATGATCGAGTTACCAGTTCGGATGTAAAATATCGTTTTGTAATTGATATGGCATCTCTTAAGAATTAGAATTTTTGATACATACACTAAAAAAAACTAGCATACAAAACAAGTATGCTAGTTTTTTTATGGGTAATAAAAGCGGGTATTTAACATTTACTTTAAATACATTTAACTTTAGCTTATAATCCAAGCGGTATATTTAGTATTTATATACGTATAAATGAAACAATTTTGGATTTTTATAGTATTATGTTGTTTAGGATGCCAAAAGCGTAATATTAAAACCATTGTGGTTAGAGGATCAGATACCGAGGTTAATTTGGTACTAATGTTGGCAGAATCATATATGAGTACACATCCTGATGTTTCTATAGCGGTTACAGGAGGAGGTTCAGGAACTGGTATTGCTGCGCTCATTAATAAAAAAACAGATATTGCCAACTCTTCACGGGCGTTTAAACCTATTGAAATTAAGCTTGCTAAAGAACGAAATGTAGATGTCACACCTATTATTTTTGCTGTAGATGCTTTATCATTTATAGTTAATGAATCTTCAGTAATTGATAGTTTGTCCTTAACTCAAGCTCAAGAGATCTATACAGGAAAAATTACTAATTGGTCTATAATAGGAGGAAAAGATCAAGAAATTTCTTTGTATGGTAGACAAAGTAATTCCGGAACATATTCATTCATTCAAGAACACATACTTAAAGGTGATTATTCTTTACATATGAAACAAATGAACGGAACGTCTCAAATTATCGAAAATATTAAAAATGATGTAGCGGGGATAGGATATGTTGGGATTGGATATATCATCAATGAAGGAGGTCAAGTTATTGATGGAATTAAAGTTCTAAAAATTTATACAGACAATCAACATAAAGCCATTACACCTGTGAATTCTGATAATATTCATAACGGGACTTATCCAATTGTAAGACCTTTATATCAATATTTAGATGGCAAACCAACCGATGAACTCAAAAACTTTATAGTGTATGAATTAAGTGCTGAAGGACAAAAAATTATTAGTAAAAATGGATATTTTCCAATTACTGAAGCAAATAAAACTATAAATAATAAATGTTTATAAAATGAACAGAAATCGTGTTGATAGTATTTTTATAATTCTATTTCGTATTTCAGGATTTTTAGCCGTTATTATCTTGTTTGGAATTTTTTTTATGTTGGTGTTCAATGGTATTTGGGCATTTAAAGAAGTTAGCTTAACAGAGTTCTTCACCTCTTCAAGTTGGTCACCAAGTGCCTATGATAAACCTGAATATGGTATTTTATCAATGGTCGCAAGTTCCATTTTAGTTACCTTTTTAGCAATGCTTATTGCTGTACCAATTGGAGTAGGAGCAGCTGCATATCTTGTAGAGTTTGCTTCAACTAAAGTGGCTTCTATTTTAAAACCAGCTATTGAAATGCTTGCTGCTATTCCATCAGTTACTATCGGTTTTTTAGGTATTGTTCTCGTTGGACCTTTTCTGGCAAAATTGTTTGGCTCCTCAAACGGATTGAATGCTTTAAATGGAGCCATACTTCTGGCTGTAATGGCTTTGCCAACAATTATTTCCATTTCTGAAGATGCAATGTATGCAGTACCTAAGACCTATAAAGAAGCTTCTTTAGCTTTAGGAGCAAATAGATGGGAAACGTTGGTAAAAGTAATTATTCCTTCAGGATCCTCTGGAATCATAGCGGCTATTATGTTAGGAATGGGGCGAGTTATAGGTGAGACAATGGCTGTTTTAATGGCTACAGGAAATGCTTTAGCGATGCCTAAAGGTATATTCAGTTCGGTGCAACCCTTAACAGCTACTATAGCCATTGAAATGGGTGAAGTACCATATAATACAATACATTATTACAGTTTATTTGCTTTAGGAGTTATCCTCTTTTTAATCACATTGGTAATTAATGTATTAGCCGATATCATCACGCAACGATTTAAAGTAAAATGAAAACAACTAAAAAAGTATATTATAGCTTAGGTTTTCTATTTGTGTTGTTTTGTACAATTTTAAGTGTAAGTACTTTAGGTGTTATTCTAATAGATATTTTCTCTAAAGGGATTTCGGTTTTGAGTTTTGATTTCATCTTCGATTATCCCAGAAAAGGAATGACTGAAGGTGGTATTTTTCCGGCTATAGTAGGCACAACGTTTGTTACATTAATCACGGCGATCTTTTCGATTCCATTAGGTATTTCAACAGCAATTTATTTAAACGAATATGCCAAAAACACTTGGTTTACACGTATCATACGTTCATCTATTCGTAATTTAGCAGGTGTACCATCAATAGTCTATGGGTTGTTTGGGGTAGCCTTATTTGTTCAAGCCTTTAGAATGGGTACATCATTGTTGGCATCTGGGTTAACGCTAGGACTTTTATCATTACCTTATATTATAACGGCAACAGAAGAAGCACTAAAAACGGTTCCGGAAAACATTAAAGAAGGTGCTTTGGCTTTAGGAGCTACAAAATGGGAAACTATTTTTAAAATTATAGTACCTGCTTCAATGTCTGGAATTATTACAGGAATCATCTTAGCACTATCCAGAGCAACAGGAGAAACAGCTCCCATTTTATTTACAGGTGTGTTCTTTTACCAGCGGTTTTTACCAACATCACTATTTGATGAATTTATGGCTTTACCATATCATTTGTTTATTCTTTCAACGCAACATCACAATATAGAAGGAGTTCGTCCATTGGCTTATGGTACTGCATTGGTATTATTAATTTTAGTGTTTGTATTAAACTTGGTAGCTTTCATAATTCGTGCTAAATACAGAAAACAATTTTAAATAGGGTATATGTCTAAATTAAAAATCCAGAATATTTCGCTCAAATTTGGGTCAAAGCAAGTGTTAAATGACATTAGTTTTGAAGTAAAACCGAATTCTATAGTCGCGTTAATTGGTCCTTCTGGTTGTGGTAAATCCACATTATTGAGATGCATCAATCGTATGCACGATCATAATGATAATGCAACAATTAAAGGCTCTATTATTTTAGATGGAGAAAATATATATGATAAAAAACAAGATGTTAATAATATAAGACAGCGCATTGGGATGGTGTTTCAAAAACCAAACCCTTTTCCAAAGTCCATTGCCCACAATATTGAATTCGGACTTAAAATCAATGGGCTTAAGGACAAAAAAAAGATAAGAAAGAAAATAAAAAAAAGTTTAGAAGATGCTTTTTTATGGGATGAAGTAAAAGATAAATTATCAGAATCTGCCTTATCCCTTTCTGGTGGGCAACAACAACGATTATGCATTGCTCGTTGTATTGCTATTTCACCGGAAGTCATTTTAATGGATGAACCAACATCTGCATTAGATCCTATTGCAACTCAAAACATTGAAAAACTGATCGTTAAACTCAAAAAAGAGTACACTATTATTATCGTTACACATAATATGCAGCAGGCACAACGCATTTCAGATAAAATTGCGATGTTGTATTTAGGAGATTTAATAGAGTTTAGCGATACTAAACACTTTTTTAAACACCCTAAACATGAGCTAGCTAAACAGTATGTGAGTGGTGAGTTCGGTTAAAAAATTAATTAATATTCTTTGTCTCAATCTGAAGGATTTTATAGCCCAATCGTACTTCTTTTGCAGCATAAAAAACACCGCAGAATACCGAAAAAAGTCCAATAATAAATATGATTAAGGCCATTACAGAAGGTAAAAATGCTTTTCCGTTAATAAAATAAATTCCTAAAAAAAAAGTTGAAAAAATAAACATAGCAATACCAACGGTATAAAACCATACTGCGTTTCTAATAATTCTAATTCTTTCAATAAGTAAACGTAATTGTACTAAAATACTATCCTTTCTCTCATTATTATTTTTATCTAATTCCCTGATCTCATTGTTTAATGTCCTTATACGATTAGCAACTAATGAATATTTGTTATTCATTCCCAATAATAAAAGACCACATGCAGAAATCATAATACCGGGAGCCAGCATTCCTTTAATTATTTCAATTATTGTTTCGTTCATCAATATATTTCTAAGCTATTACTAAAATATATAAAAAGTATAAACAAATCTAATCTGATTTAAAGATTGTTATATTAATGTTTTTAGATAAGTCTAAAAATATTTTGTAAATTTGTAAAAAATAATAATGATGCTATCTCAAACAGAAGAAAACTATCTAAAAGAAATTTATTCATTAGAAGAACTGGTTCAGAAAGAAGTTAGTACCAATTCTATAGCAGAAAAAATGCAAACTAAAGCATCTTCTGTTACAGATATGCTTCAAAAACTATCTAATAAAAAGCTAGTTATTTATAAGAAGTATAAAGGAACTCGACTTTCAGAAAAAGGGAAAACGAAAGCAATATTAATCATAAGAAAACATCGTCTTTGGGAAACTTTTTTAGTTGAAAAGCTTAATTTTCCTTGGGATGAAGTACATGATATAGCAGAACAATTAGAACATATAAAGTCAGAAAAGTTAACCAATAGATTAGACGCTTTTTTAGAATATCCGACATTAGATCCACATGGGGACCCAATTCCGAATGTGAATGGTAAAATCATTAAAGTAAACAGTGTTATACTTGCTGATTTAAAAATTAAAGAAGAAGGTGTTTTTGTAGGAGTAAAGGATTCTTCTGATGATTTTCTAAGATATTTAAATAAAAAGAACATCGCTATTGGAGATAAAATAAAAGTGCTTGAAATAGAGCCTTTTGATAACTCATTTAAAATTGATAATAATTCAACAGAGTTAATTATTTCAGAAAGTGTAGCCAAGAATTTATATATAAAAAACTGATGAATACATATAACCCTATAACTGCATTACTCATATTTTTTACTATATCAGTATTTCTATATCTTTTGTTTAGACCTAATAAAGGCTGGTTTTGGCTCATTAAAGCAAATTCTAAGTCAAATGGGAAGATAGTTGTTGAAGATATTTTAAAACTGTTATATCATAACGAAAACGCAGACAAGCATCTAAACATTAATGATATCGTAAGAACTTTAAAAAATAGTGATGATCTAATTCTTGAGTCTATAAATAAAATGGCTACTCACGAACTTGTTACTATAGAAAGTGATATGGTAAAATTAACTCAATCTGGAAGTGATTATGCATTACGTATTGTTAGAGCACATAGATTGTGGGAAAAATTTTTAGCAGAAAAAACAGGTTTTGATGAAGTAGAATGGCATGAAAGAGCAGAAAGAAAAGAACATGAATTGACTAAGGATGAGACAGATCTTTTAGCATCTAAACTTGGAAATCCACAATTTGACCCTCATGGAGACCCTATACCAACAAATACGGGTAAAATTGCAAAAATTAAAGGAAATGTACTTTCAGAATTAAATGTTGATACCATTGGTAGAATTATACATATAAAAGACAAACCAGACATTGTTTATAAACAAATACTTGCTGAAAACATTCATATTGGATCTTTAATTCGTGTGGTTGAAAAAAATGCCTCTAGAATTGTATTTCATTCAGAAGGAGAATCTTTTGTCTTAGCACCTATAATAGCAGGTAATATTACAGTTTCTATATTAGAAAAAGATGTTGTAGTAGAAGAAAACTTAGCTCGATTATCTATTTTAAAAGCAGGAGAAACAGCAAAAATTATAGGTATTTCTAAAGAAATTAGAGGAGACAGTCGAAGAAGGTTGTTAGATTTAGGCTTTGTAAAAGGAGCGGATGTGAGTATAGATTTGTTAAATCCGCTAGGCGACCCTAAAGCCTTTTTAATAAAAGGAACAAGCATTGCTTTGCGAACCAATCAAGCATCAAAAATTTTAATAAAAAAAGTATAACTCATGGAAGTTAAACCTAAAAGTGCGTGTGAAACATGTCCGCAGTTTAATGCTGAAGGATTAAAGAAGTTAGGAGTTAATACTTCCGAATTTGACCATGTTATAGCATTAGCTGGTAATCCAAATACAGGAAAGAGTACCGTTTTTAATGCGTTAACAGGTTTACGTCAACATACTGGGAATTGGCCAGGTAAAACGGTAACTAGAGCCGAAGGTGCTTTTGAATATAATAAGGAGAAATATAAATTAGTCGATCTTCCAGGAACCTATTCTTTACTTTCTACCTCAGAAGACGAAGAAGTCGCAAGAAATTTTATTCTTTTCGGAAAACCTACAGTAACAGTTATTGTTGTAGATGCAAGTAGATTGGAAAGAAATCTAAATTTAGTATTGCAAATTTTAGAAATTACCGATAGAGCGGTTTTATGTTTAAATTTGATGGACGAAGCTGAGCGTAATCATATAGAAATCGATACACGTAGTTTAGCACGTGATTTAGGAATTCCTGTTGTGCCTACAAGTGCTAGGTATAACAGAGGAATTCCTGAACTAATACAAACCATTAGTGAAGTAGCTAAAGGAACGATTGTTTGTAAACCACATCGCATTAAAAATATTCCAAAAAATATTGAGAACGCAGTTCAAAAATTAAGCGAAGAAATTAAAAAAGAATATCCAGAGATTCCAAATAGCAGATGGATCGCTTTTAGATTGCTAGAAGGAGATGCACATATTATTGAATTGTTAAGAACGGGAGAATTTGTTTAACTATAAAAAGATGAAAAATAAAAATATAGAGCATATTATTTCACTTTCTAATGATCTTCGTTGGCAAATTGGAGATGAATTTCATGATAATTTAGCAGAGGGAATTTATGCCGATGCAGCTGAAATAGTAAAGGATGCTGTTCATAAAAAGGATCAAATAAACAAGCTAAGAATAGATGCCAGAATAGATAAAATTATTACTAGTAAGACTTGGGGATTTCCATTAATGTTTTTGATTTTAGCATTGGTTTTATGGTTAACCATTATTGGAGCTAATTATCCTTCTTCTATGTTAGCAGGATTGTTGTTAGACACCCTTCATCCCGCTTTAAAAGGATTAGCTTCCACAATAGGAATGCCTTGGTGGCTAGATGGTTTTTTAATTGATGGAGTCTATTTAGCTGTGGCTTGGGTAATAGCGGTAATGTTACCTCCCATGGCCATTTTCTTTCCTTTGTTTACGTTGTTGGAAGATTTTGGTTACCTACCAAGGGTCGCTTTTAATTTAGATCATTTATTTAAATTATCTGGGGCACATGGTAAACAAGCTTTAACCATGAGTATGGGGTTTGGTTGTAATGCCGCAGGTGTTGTAGCAACTCGTATAATCGATAGTCCAAGAGAACGTCTTATAGCTATTATTACTAATAATTTTTCTCTTTGTAACGGACGTTGGCCAACACAAATATTAATTGCGACCATTTTTATAGGGGCAGTTGTACCTACGGCTTTTTCAGGTATAGCATCTTTAGGTGCAGTTATCGGAATTGCTATTTTAGGTATCTTTTTTATGTTTTTAGTTTCTTGGGCATTGTCAAAAACTGTATTAAAAGGAGAAGTATCTACTTTTAATTTGGAATTGCCTCCATATCGACCACCAAGATTTTGGAAAACAATTTATACCTCGTTAATAGATAGAACCATTATTGTTTTATGGAGAGCGATTGTATTTGCAGCACCTGCAGGTGCAGTTATATGGTTAATCTCTAACGTATATTTAGGAGATCAAAGCATAGCTGCTTGGTTAATTCATTCATTAGATGGTTTTGGTTTTCTTTTAGGGCTTAATGGTGTAATTTTAGTGGCGTATATAGTTGCTATACCTGCCAATGAAATTGTTATACCAACCATTTTAATGTTAACTGTATTAGTTACTGGAATTGATGGGGGAGCAGGAGCAGGAGTAATGTTTGAATTAGATTCAGTAAGTGCAACAGGAGACGTTTTAAAAGCAGGAGGTTGGACTTTGTTAACGGCAGTTAATTTAATGTTATTTAGCCTGTTACATAATCCTTGTAGTACTACAATATATACCATTTATAAGGAAACTAAAAGTCTTAAATGGACAACTGTAGCCTCAATATTACCTGTTATTATGGGATTTGTGGTAACTTTTTTAGTGGCACAAATTTGGAGATTATTAATTTAATTTATTATATCTTTTAAACCTTAAATAATATTTTAAAACACCCTTCTTAAATTATAAAGGGTGTTTTTTGTATAAATTATTTCTTACTAAGATTTTATTTGTTCAAATATATTCTTTTTATATATTTGTGTAATCAGTTACGTAATTAATATTGTATTTATGTTTTACACTAAAATAGGTAAGCTCGCTTTAGGAAGCAGGTTAAGAATGTTAAGTGAACGAGTTACAGAGGATGCAAAAAACATCTATGATTTATATGATGTTGAACTAAAACCCAAATGGTTTCCTGTATTTTATTCATTGTCTCAAAATCAAGAAAAATCAATCACCGCTATAGCAGAAGAAATAGGACACTCCCATCCATCTGTAAGTAAAATTGTTAGTGAAATGTGTAAAGCAGGAATAACGAAGGAAAAGAAAGATAAAAAAGATGGAAGAAGGAATCTTATAGAGTTAACAAAAAAAGGAATGTTAATAGCTCATAAAATCGAAGATCAATATAAAGATGTTAATCACGCTATAGAATTAGCATTAGATCAAACACAACATAATCTTTGGAAAGCCATAGAAGAATTTGAGTTCCTTTTAGAGCAAAAATCATTATTTAGAAGAGTAAAAGAAGAAAAAAGTAAACGAGAAAGAGAAAAAGTTACAATTGTTGCTTATGACGCTAAATATCATAAAGCTTTTAAAGAATTAAATGAAGAATGGATTCGTACATATTTTAAAATAGAAGTAGCAGATAGTATGGCTTTAGATAATCCTAAAGAATATATTTTAGACAATGGAGGTCATATTTTTATAGCACTATATAACAATGAGCCTGTAGGAGCTTGTGCTTTACTTAAAAATAATACCATTATAAGTGATTTTGAATTGGCTAAAATGGCAGTCTCTCCTTCAGCTCAAGGATTAGGTATAGGATTGTTACTAGCTAATGCTGCTATTGATAAAGCAAGATTAGAAGGAGCGAAAGAAATTTATTTAGAAAGTAATACAGTTTTAGTACCTGCTATAAAATTATATCAAAAATTAGGGTTTCAAAAAGTTTCTGGATTCTCAACACCTTATGAAAGGTGTAATATACAAATGATTTTAAAGCTCTAAGAATATAAATTTATGAAGTTTTGTGGAACAAAAACCTACAATTAATCGTTAGTAATTCGCTTTTCATCGAAAGTTATTAAAAAGAACCCCTTAAATTTATAATTTTACATCAGTAAATGAAACATAAAGTAAATTTTGATTAAAATCCCTAAAAAGAAACATTTACTATAATTAGCTAAATTTCTATTAAAAATAGAAATGCCAAAGCACAAAAAATTTTAAACAACTATAAGTACTAAAGTTATTTAAGAAATCGTTAAGGACAAATTGTAAATGAAACATAAAGTAAATTTTTGCATAAGATCCCTAAAAAGAAACATCAACAATTACTGTCCGGTTTCTATTTAACAAGCATACAGCGTATACGTAAATCCCCAATAAAATTTTTGTGTGTGAGCAATCACCTTTTTGGTTTTAGCATAATTACGGATATAAATTTATATCTGTAATTATGCTAAATAGCAAAAAACACCACCTATTTTAGGTAACAGCCAACATAATTTACTATGTAAGTTGTTGCGGTGCTAAAAGAATTTTATTTATAATTTTGAGAAGGATGTTTAGTTTTTTTTACGAATATAAAATTAAGAACACACCACACATAATTCCTGCTAAAGGAACCAATTTTTTACGTTTGTTCTGTTCTTTAAAAATGATGCCACCAATAACTACGGCTATAATTATTTGACTACGTTTTATAGCAGAAAGAAGCATAATTAAAGCCTCAGGATCCTGTAATGCTTTAAAATAGAAATAATCGGCAATTTGCAATAAAATTCCCACTAAAGGAATTGACCATCTCCAAGTAAATGCCTTCCTTTTTTTAGCATAGGGAAACCAATTAATACTTAAAATTATCAGTAAAATAAGAATGGTATAAAAACAAAACCAAAATTGTAAGGTTTGTGGGTTTAACGAGAGTTTCTGAATTAAAAATTTATCGTATAAGCCACTAGAAGCACCTAAAAAAGTAGCCCCAATAATCGCAAATATCCATTTGTTTCGAGTAAAATGAATACCTTCTTTTTTTCCTATTCGAGAATACAGTAAAACTGAAAAAATAATTAAAAAAAAACCAAGCCATTGCCATAAATTTGGTTTTTCTTGGTAAATGGTGATTGCTCCAATGAAGGTAAAAAATGGACCTGCAGACCTTATTGGGGTAACAATTGTAATAGGCAAATGTTTTAATGCTTGATATGCCAATACCCAAGAAGAAGCCATAATAGCAGATTTTACCACAATAAAACCATGTGTTTTCCATGGAATATCATCAATATAAAACTGAATAGAAGTCATGTATTCCGGATAAAATACAGAACCAATATAAAAGGGGAGAAGCAATAAAAAACCTGCTGATATAGTACCCAAAAGTACTGGAAACACTTCATTTCCTTGTACAGCGTGTTTTTTACATAAATTGTGTAATCCTAAAAATAAAGCCGCTAAAAGTCCTAAATACATCCACATAATGCGCGCGAAGATAGTTTTTTAAACTCTGAAGGCTCTTTAAAAATTTTAATCATATGTAACTTTATATAATATAGAAGCTAATATAAAAATCTGTGATTCTTTTTTAATGAATAATTTAGCTCATCATATAAGATGATATTTTCTCATAAATTTCTTTATCAAAACTCTTTTTTGTTATTAAAATACTATTTTTTGATGATGTTAGAAGGGAAGCATATTATCTATTGTTATTATATAAATCATTATGTAAATAAAAATTAAAAAAAATATAAATATTTTGAAACAAGTGTTCCAGAATGTTTATATATTTGCATTGCGTTTTTAATTTCTTATGGCACGTAATATTGAATTTAACGAAATGGAAAGCATTGAGAAAGCTATGAATGTCTTTTGGGAGAAAGGTTATCATGCTACTTCAATGCAGGATTTGGTTGATGCCATGCAAATTAACAGAAGTAGTTTGTATAACACCATTGGAGGTAAGCACTGTTTATTTATAAAATGTGTTACCAGTTATGCTGAAAATGCAATTCAAGAATCGAGAGAGAAAGTAGCCAAAGAAAAATCTTCTTTACAAGCTCTTAAAAAAATTATTTATGATAAGGCAGCTTGGGTCGTAGATTGTGAAAAAGGATGCTTAGGCGTAAAAACTATTTTTGAAATTGCTCCAGAAGATGCAGAAGTGAGAAAAGTTCTAAGTAAAAATAATGAAATTTATATTGAGTTTTTAACTGAAGTCATTCAAAAAGCAATAGATGATGGTGAATTAGACACTACTGAAGATGCTTCATTAATGGCAGAATATATTTTAACCACTTTTACAGGGTGGAAACAAGCATACATTCTACATCGTGACCCAATAAAGATTAAAAAGATGTCGGAATATTTAATTAAACACATTACACGCTAGTTTTTTTTGCCAAAATTCTGGAACGTTTGTTTCAGTAAATAAAATTTGAAACACATACTATTTCATTAAAAATCAGAACAATATCTGGAATGATTGTTCCAGAATTAAATAATTAATTATTAACTTAAAATTACTAAAAACACGTATAATTCTGGAACAATCATTTCAGAATAAACAACAAAAATCAATTATAATAAATAAAATTCAAAATGAAAACAATTATTTCTCTAAGCATAATAGCTCTATTTTTAAGTGGATGTAGCAATAAAAATGAGGGCACGCCCACAAATTCACCCGTAACATTACCCGTTTTAAACATTGCCTATGAATCGGCAGCAACTGAAACAGAATTTCCTGTAGCTATACAGGGCAAGACAGATGTTGAAATAAGGTCTCAAGTTAATGGAACTTTAGATAAAATATATGTCGATGAAGGAGCTTATGTTTCTCAAGGTCAAACACTATTTAAAATTAATGATAATTCTTATCGCCAACAACTTAATAGTGCAAAGGCAAATTTAAACGCTGCAAAAGCTACTGTCATCAATGCTCAAATTGAGGTTGAAAAATTGACTCCACTTGTGTTGAACAAAGTTGTTTCTGATTTTCAATTAAAAACAGCGAAAGCAAATTTAGAAATTGCTAAAGCAACCGTAGCTCAAACACAAGCCGTTGTCGGCAACGCTCAAATTAATTTAGGGTACACTTTAATAAAAGCACCCGTTAGCGGTTATATTGCAAGAATACCAAGAAAACAAGGAAGTCTTATAAGTGCAACTGACCCAGAGGCATTAACAAAATTATCTAATACCAAGGAGGTGTATGCCTATTTCTCATTAGGAGAAAATGATTTTATTAATTTTAAAAGCCTATATAAAGGAAAAACCATCAATGATAAGCTAAAAAATATACCACCGGTAGCTTTAGTTCTTTCTGATAATTCAATCTATCCACAAACAGGAGAAATTGATATGGTTGATGGACAATTTGATAAAACTACTGGCTCAATTATTTTAAGAGCAAAATTTCCTAATCCAAATGGCTTGTTGCGTTCTGGGAATACTGGTAAAGTAAAAATCAGCATTCAACATGAAAATGCAATTGTAATTCCTCAAGCTGCTACAGTAGAAATTCAAGATAAACTTTACGTGTATACTGTAAACGAAAAGAATAGTGTTGCTAGGCAACCAATACTTATATCAGGAAAAAGTGGTACCAATTACTTAATAAAAGAAGGAATAAAAAAAGGTGATCGAATTGTCTTAAAAGGCTTTGAAAGTTTGCCTGATGGGGCTACAATTACCCCAGAAAATTCAAAAAAAGAAGTCGCTAAAATCTAATTCAACTATTTAACCAATACAAAAAATGTTACAAAAATTTATTGACAGGCCAGTACTGTCAACAGTTATAGCTATTCTTATAGTTATCCTTGGAGTGATAGGATTAAAAACACTCCCCTTACAACAATTTCCAGATATTGCACCGCCAGCAGTACAAGTTGTGGCCCTTTATCCAGGAGCCAATGCAGAAACAGTTTTGCGTTCAGTTGCACCTTCTTTAGAAGAAGCCATTAACGGTGTAGAAAACATGAGTTATATGAGTTCTACTGCCAGTAACGATGGTTCATTAGTAATTACTGTGAATTTTGAATTGGGTACAAATCCAGATCAAGCGGCAGTGAATGTACAAAACAGAGTTTCTCAAGCTACCAGTCAATTGCCTCCAGAAGTGGTTCAAGCAGGTATATCAACTACTAAAAAGCAAAATAGCCTTTTAATGGTGGTTGATTTATACACGGAAAATGAAGCACAATACGACCAAACCTTTTTAGCAAATTATTCGCAAATAAACATTATTCCAGACTTAAAAAGGATTCCTGGAGTAGGGCAAGCAGTAATTTTTGGAGGGAGTAAAGATTACTCAATGCGTGTATGGTTAAATCCATCAAAAATGGCTAGTTATAATCTAACTCCACAAGAAGTTATGGCTGCTATTCAAGACAAAAATCTTGAAGCTGCACCAGGAAGATTTGGAGAAAGCAGTAATGAAGCTTTTGAGTATGTAATTAAATATAAAGGGAAATTAAACAAACCAACGGAATATGAAAATATTATAATTCGATCGAATGCAGATGGATCTGTATTGCGATTAAAAGAAGTAGCACGAGTTGAATTAGGATCATATACTTACGGAAGTAATACGCGTATTGATGGAAAATCTGGATTAAATATTGCTATCTATCAATTGCCCGGATCAAACTCAAGTGATGTTCAAATTGCAATTAAAGCAATGATGGAAAAAGCATCTAAAGATTTCCCTAAAGATGTAAAACACTTAATTCTTTACAATACCAAAGACTCATTAGATCTATCAATAGCGCAAGTAAAATCAACTTTAATAGAAGCCTTTATTTTGGTTTTTATAGTGGTATTTTTATTTCTTCAAGATTTTAGAGCTACGTTAATTCCTGCAATTGCTGTTCCTGTTTCTATTTTGGGTACTTTCTTTTTTATGCAGATATTTGGTTTCTCTGTCAATCTATTAACGTTATTTGCTTTGGTGCTTGCTATCGGTATTGTTGTAGATGATGCTATCGTTGTCGTTGAAGCAGTTCATGAGAAAATGCATAGCAAAAAACTACCTGCAAAGGCTGCTACAACGTCTGCGATGAGTGAAATTACAGGTGCTATTATTTCGATTACCTTAGTTATGTCGGCTGTATTTCTTCCTGTAGGTTTTATGGAAGGTTCAACAGGTGTATTTTACAGACAATTTGCTTTTACCTTAGCCATTGCCATTGTAATTTCTGCTGTAAATGCTTTAACACTTAGTCCTGCTTTAGCCGCTTTATTTTTAAAAGATATTGATCATGATACCCATGGAAATGAGGGAACTCCTAAGAATTTTAGAGAAAAATTCTTTATTGGTTTTAACCGTGGGTTTGATAAACTGACTAATAAATATGTAAATAGTCTTCGTTTTTTAATTAAGTTTAAATGGCTCAGTCTTGGTGGATTAGCAATTGTAATTCTCGCTACTTTTCAAATGGTTAAAACTACATCGACTGGTTTTATCCCATCAGAAGATCAAGGTTTTATCGCCATTTCTATGTCTATGCCAGCGGGAACATCTTTAGAAAGAACCAAAACGGTAATGCTAGATGTAGAAAACACGTTGGGTGAGATGCAATCTAAAAAAACATTAAACATTCTTTCTGGATTTAACTTACTTACGCAATCTAGTAGCCCTTCTGCAGGCGTAATTTTCATTTTACTAAAACCTGCAAAAGAACGTGGAGATATTACCGATATTAATGATATTATGGGGGATGTTAGACAAAAATTAAGTGGTATAAAAGGTGCTAATTTCTTTGTGTTTACTTTTCCAACAGTTCCTGGTTTCAGTAATGTAGATGCTCTGGATATTGTTTTAAAAGATAAAACAGGACAAAGTATTAGCAAGTTTAGTGGTGTCAGCAATACATTTATTGGCGAATTAATGACACGTCCAGAAATTGCGTTTGCTTTTACAAGTTTTAAAGCAGATTACCCCCAACTTGAAATGGAAGTAGATGATGTAAAAGCAGAGCAACTAGGTGTAAATGTTAGAGATATATTACAAACCATACAAGCTTACTTTGGTAGTGCGCAAGCCTCTGATTTTAACCGATTTGGTAAGTATTACAGAGTGGTGGTTCAAGCAGATGTAGAAGCGAGAAATAATCCTGAGTCTTTAAGAAGTATTTATGTTAAGAATAGACAAGGGGAGATGGTTCCGGTTTCTACTTTGGTAAAACTAAAATCCGTTAATGGGCCTGAAACAGCTTCTAGATATAACCTATTTAATTCTATAGGAGTAAACGCCATTGCAGCTCCAGGATTTAGCACAGGTGCTGCCATAAAAGCAGTACAAGAAGTAGCTGACACTAAACTACCTAAAGGATATAGTATTGAATTTTCTGGACTTACTAAAGAAGAAATCACGTCGTCAGGGCAATCTGCTATCATCTTTGGATTAAGCCTGTTGTTTGTATTCTTTTTACTAGCAGCACAGTACGAAAGTTATATTCTTCCTGCAGCGGTAATATTATCAATTCCAACGGGAATTTTTGGAGTATTCCTTGCCATTGGCTTAACAGGAATAGAAAACAATATTTATGTTCAAGTAGCCTTAATCATGCTTATCGGATTATTAGCCAAAAATGCCATTCTTATTGTTGAATATGCGATTCAAAGAAGGCGAGCAGGTAAATCACTTTTAGCATCCTCATTAGAAGCTGCTAAACTGCGTTTACGACCAATTATTATGACCTCGTTTGCTTTCGTTGTAGGACTTATTCCAATGATGCGTGCTACAGGTCCATCAGCATTAGGAAATCATTCGATAAGTATTGGTGCAGCTGGCGGAATGGTATCTGGCGTTCTTTTAGGAATATTTATTATTCCAGTATTATTTATTGTATTTCAATATTTACAAGAAAAAGTTACAGGGAAACCTTTGGCGGTTATAAACAACGAAAAGCATTCAAAACAATAATCTGTATTCATAGAAATATTTAAAAATTATCTCATGATAAAAAATATAAAAAGGAGTGTTGTATTAGTATCTATTTTTACAGCCTTCACATCATTTTCTCAGGAAACTCCAAAAATTGGAGTTCCTGAAAATTTTAGAAATTCCACTTCAATAGGTACGACTAATACCGCTGATATTAAATGGAAAGATTTTTTTGCAGAATCGGATTTAGTAAAATTAATTGAGGGTGCATTAGTAAAAAACAATGATTTACAAATTGCTGATAAAAATATGGCTATTGCCAATTTACAATTTAAACAAACTAAATGGGGGAATGTTCCGGAACTCAATGCTTTTGCAACAGCTTCCTCTAATAGATTATCAGATAATAGTTTAAATGGAATAAGTACAAGTCAATTTCTTGGCAGAAAACATTTAGAAGATTATTCTGCAGGTATAAGTTTGTCGTGGGAAGCAGATATTTGGGGAAAGATAAAAAACAAGAAAAAAAGTGCATTAGCTGGTTATATGCAAACTACAGAAGCAAAAAAAGCATTACAAACAGCAGTAGTTGCTAATGTTTCGAAAGGTTTTTACGATTTATTAATGCTAGATGCACAATTAGAAATTGCAAAAAAGACTCTTATTTTGAATGATAGTACTCTCTTTATTGTAAATCTTCAATACGAAGCAGGACAAGTAAATTTATTTGCAAAACAACAAACAGAAGCACAACAATTAGTTGCAGCCCAACTTATTCCTCAATTAGAGCAGAATATACAAGTTCAAGAAAATGCATTAAGTGTTTTAACTGGTACTTTTCCAGAGGCTAAAGAAAGAGAAAGCAAACTGGAAACTATAATTGTAAAAGAGAATCTCTCTGCTGGAATTCCATCACAGCTATTGAGTAAACGACCAGATGTAAAAAGTGCAGAAATGGCTGTAAGAATGGCTAATGCAAGAGTAGGGGTAACCAAAGCAAGTTTGTATCCTTCTTTAAATATTACTGCTAGAACAGGTATAAATTCATTTGAAATAAACAACTGGTTTAATATTCCAGCTTCTTTATTTGGTTCCATCGCAGGAGGACTTACAGCACCGTTATTAAACAGTAAAAAATTAAAAACACAATATAAAATTACTAAAGTAGAAAGAGAGCAAGCCATATTGCAATTTAAACAAACTGTTTTAGTTGCTGTAGGAGAAGTTTCAAACGCATTGACTAAAATAGAAAAACAAGAAGCACAATTTGAGATTGCAAAGCATCGAGTAACAACACTTCAAAAAGCAATTATAAATGTGAATATGCTTTTTAAAAATGGTATGGCAACATATCTGGAAGTTATTATAGCTCAAGGAAATCTTTTACAAGCTGAGTTAGAATTAGCTTCTATAAAAAAAGAGCGATTATCTTCTAATGTTGAATTGTACCGCGCTTTAGGAGGTGGATGGGAGTAATAAAACTGATGTAGTATTAAAATGAATACTACATCTATATTAGATCCTATAAATACTATTTATATGATGTTGCATAATTTTGTAACATCATATAAATTTAAAAAACTAAAAATGAGAAATATTTTTTTTTAGTCCGTTTAAAATGGACGACTTCAAAAAAACAAAAGAATGATTACCTTTCTATTATACCCAATTTCACTAATTCCGTTAAGAGTTTTATATCTCTTTTCTGATGGATGTGCCTACTTATTGTATTACATTTTTAAATACCGTCGTAAAGTTGTGCACCAAAACATTACCAAATCGTTTCATTCTCTTGCCGAGAAAGAAAGAGCCATTATTGAAAAAAAATTCTACAAGAATTTTTGTGATAATTTCATTGAAACCTTAAAATTATTATCTATATCAGAAAAAAAATTACACTCTCATATAACAGCAGATTATTCTGAACTAGAGAAAATACTTGCAAACAATCAAAATTGTCATATATACTTAGGACATCAATTTAATTGGGAATGGGCAAATGCACATATTGCATCGGCATTTAAAAAAACAAATATTGTAGTAACATACAAACCTTTAAGTAGTACTAGATTTAATAATTTAATGTTAAAAATAAGAAGTCGTTTTGGTTCAAAAATGATTTCTTCCAAGATTATGAAAAGGGAAATGGAAGTATTTTCAGAAAAGCAACATGTTTTAATATTGGTCGCTGATCAAAGTCCAAATGTGCCTAAAAGAAGTTTCTGGACATCCTTTTTATCACAACCAACGGCTTTTATTAGTGGTACAGAATTATATACAGCTTCTCATAAAACACCAACTCTTTTCGCAGAAATAATCCGAGAAAAAAGAGGTCATTATAAATTTGTTTTAACACCTATTTTTGATTTTTCAGAACAGTATACTACTGGAATAATAACAACTAAATTCACTAAAAAACTTGAAAAAACAATTAAAGCTCATCCAGAAAATTACCTCTGGAGTCATAAACGTTGGAAACATACATATAAAAGTGAGTACAATAAACGATGGATTCATAAACCTGTTGAGTTACAATTATAAAAACCAATCTGCTTCAATAAAAAAGACCATTAACCACTACTATTAAATAGTATCTTTATCAAAAACCAAGAGAAAAAGAGCTTATAAGCTTACTAATTCTCTTCTTTTTTTAGACACAAATTTTACCTTTGACTATATTCATTTATGAAAACTCAACATACATCTTATTCTATCTTAGACCTTGCTTTAGTTTCTGAAGGTCATACACTGAAACAAACTTTTAATAATGCTTTAGAATTGGCACAACAAGCAGAAGCATTTGGTTACACCCGATATTGGTTAGCAGAACACCATAATGCGCCTAATATTGGGAGTAGTGCCACCTCGGTATTAATTGGCTATGTTGCCGAAGGTACAAACACGCTTCGCATCGGTTCTGGTGGTATTATGCTACCCAATCACTCGCCATTAATTATTGCGGAACAATTTGGTACTTTAGCCTCTTTATATCCTAACCGAATTGATTTAGGCTTGGGTAGAGCTCCTGGAACAGACAGAGAAACCGCACAAGCCATTCGTTCTGATTTTATGCAAGCCGCACATTCTTTTCCTAATGAATTAGAAAAGATAGAAAAATACTTTTCTACAGACAATGCAAATGCTAAAATACGTGCTACAGTAGCAGAAGGAGTAGAAGTACCCATCTATATTTTGGGTTCTAGTACAGATAGTGCCCACTTGGCTGCAAAAAAAGGGTTGCCTTATGCATTTGCTAGCCATTTTGCGACAACTCATTTAGGGGAGGCGTTGGAAATATACCGTAAAGAGTTTCAACCATCAACAAACTTAAAAAAACCGTATGTAATGGCTGGAGTAAATATTATTGTTGCCGATACAGACCAAGAAGCCGAACGTTTGTTTACTTCTCTAATTCGTATGATTGTCGGTATATTTACTGGTAAACGAGATTATGTACAACCGCCAACAACCATGGACGACGAGTTTAAAGAAATTCTAAATCACCCTCATGTGCACCAAATGCTAAAGTATTCTTTTATAGGTAGCAAGGCCACTGTTAAGGCTCAGGTAAAAGAGTTTATAGAACAAACTAAGGCTGATGAACTTATTGCTGTTACTAATATTTATGATATCAAAGATAGGATACGATCTTATGAATTATTTGCGGAGATTATGAAAGAATTGAATAATAAAAGCAGCTAACTTCAAAAGTTCTTTTTCTGAAATATTTTTAAACGTAATTGCACTAATTCTGCACCAGATGTACATGCTTTTTAAATGTTTTCTAAAACCTCTTTCGGAGAATTTCCTTCAGATATATAATGTAGTTTAGGTATCATTATGTCTTCGTATAAGATGCTTAAATAGCAACTATTTTAGCATATTCCATAAAATAGGACTCCAAACGTTTTAAAACTGGATGCATTTTTTCTGAGTATAAAACAAACTGACATTTATGAATACTTTGGGTAATAGAAATTACATCAGCAGAAGCATTACTTTTAACTAAAAAATCTGCATCATCTATACAAAATAGCTTTACTTGCATGGTATTTATACCTTCTAATAAAAGTAATTTATTCATTGTTTTAGGGGTAGAAATAAGAATGTCTATACCTTCAAAAATTTCTGACTTTAACAAATCTATATGAAATTTTTCACCTGCAGTATAAAGGCGTAAAGATGTAGGTTTTGTATATGTTAAAAAGGCATTATATAATTCTAAGGCTTTTTCATCATTTTCTACTAAAATAATAGCTCTTGGTGTACTTCCAACTGCTTCACATTTTAATTTATGTAACGTTGTAAGTATTAAAGTGGTTGTTTTTCCGCTATTTTTTGGAGCCGTACAAAAGATATTGGCACCACTTTTTATTGCCGGAATACTCTTACATTGAAAAGGAGTGGGTATTGTTATTTCTAGATGCTCGAGCATCTCTTTTATATTAGAATCTAATTTTTTAAAGGGCATAGAAAAATAAAAGGTAATTGTTTTGTTTCTCATTATAATAATTAAGGCAAATATACTACCTGCTAACGAAATAAATGAGAGAAGTTCCTTTTTCTATAATATGTAAAGAAATTACACGTTTTATAGCGGTAATTATGCATAATATTTTAATAAATACAAACGTTTAATAAGATAAGAAGGCCTGCTTAATTGTATATTCAAATATTATTTACACAAGAATAAAATAAATTCAAAGTGATAAATAAATTATTTTTTTTATTGATAATCATAGGATTAATTAATAATCATTCCTCCATCTATTATTTGTTTAGTACCTGTAATATAGTTGCTAGAATCTGAAGCTAAAAATAAAGCTAGTAACGCTACTTCGTCAGCTTCGGCATACCTTTTAAAAGGAATATTAGACTCAAAACCTTTCTTTGCTTCAACAGGATTATTAGGGTCTATTTGTTGCTCTAAAGAGCGCATCATTGAAGTGTTTACTGGTCCAGGATGAATTGAATTGACTCGTATTTTTCGATCAGCAAATTCTAAGGCAGCTGTTCGCATAATACCAATAACAGCATGTTTGCTAGCTACATAAGCTCCCATGCCTTTAAACCCTTTTAAACCAGCAACCGAAGAAGTAATCATTACGCTACCACCATTAGACATTTTAGGAATTATATATTTACAACCTAGCCAAACTCCTTTTAAGTTTATAGAAATTACTTTATCAAAATCTTCTTCAGGATATTCGGTTATGGGTTTTACGAGGCCCTCAATACCCGCATTGTTAAAAAACACATCTATTTTTTTAAAAACAGCTAGTGTTGCATCTCTATATTTTATAGTATCATTTGCTTTCGAAACATCGGCAACAGTATATGCAACATCTTTACTATTTAAATGCTTTACAGTATCTTTTAACGTAGCTTCTGTTCTACCTACAAGCATTACTTTTGCTCCTTCGGCTAAAAACAATTTAGCTGTGGCACTACCAATACCACTAGATCCACCAGTAATGATTACAACTTTATTTTTTAAACGATGCATATTTTTAGTTTTAAAACATAATGTTATTATATATTATTCCCTTTAAATCTTTGGGTAATTCCGATCTAATATCTTCTAATTCTCCTAATGAAATATATTTGCGTAATAAAATGAACGTAATATCAATATATTTTTCAGCAATCTCATCAGATTCAAAATCATGAATAGATGTATTTCCATTAAATTCCCTTACCAGATCAATAAATTCAGTCATATTTTTAACTTTAGGTTTTTTACGAGACGACCATCCATTTACATATACAGCTTTTAAAAACATCGGAAATTGAGCAATTAACTGTAATGACTCTTCTGTAGAGATAATTTCGCGCAATCCGTGTAAAATAGAGGATAATATTCGTCCTGCTTTTTCTGTATCGTCTCCTAAGTTTAACTCTTTCGTATATTCTTTCATAAACGAATTAGCTTCAGCTGCAAATCGATTGAAATTTAGTGCCATATCTTTTTTTTGATTGGCTCTAAAATTATTAAACAGAATGAAACTATAAAATGATATAAATCAGGTATAACTATCTAATAATGAGTATTGTAAACTCAATATTGCAAAAGAAATGTAATATCTACAGAGTTTATTCAAAATAAATCTTCTTCAAAACTTCTTTTAACGATGTTAATTAAATAGAAGAATTCTAAATCTAAGATTCTTTTATTAAA
This sequence comes from Tenacibaculum adriaticum, assembly GCF_008124875.1. Lineage (GTDB taxonomy): Bacteria > Bacteroidota > Bacteroidia > Flavobacteriales > Flavobacteriaceae > Polaribacter > Polaribacter adriaticus. Next base: position 257,976 of record NZ_VNIA01000002.1, on the reverse strand, counting down.
AATATTTTTCATACTTTTAATACTCACTAAATCAAATTATTATGATAAACAACATTTCAAATTTAGGTAAAGTTTTGAATAAATCGGAACAGCAATCAATTAATGGAGGGGCAGCTACTTGTACACTTCAATGTACATGGCGTCTTGATTTGATACGATGTCGATGCATCTCCTATAACGATAATTAAATAAAAGCGGGCTTGTCCCGCTTTTATTTTCTTCAAACTATAGCACTTATCAAAAAAAATAAAAAGGTAGGAGTTTTTGATTATAACTTGTTATATATATGTATACAACTCTAAAAACCAATTTATTATGAAAAAAGTACTATTTATTTTAGTAGCATTGCTAATGTTTAATTGCACTAAAGAAGATGAGACAGAGCTTACAGTATTTAATCCTGAACTTTCAGTATTACAAAACTTAGAAAATGGTGTTGCTGTTTTAGAAATTAAAGAACTACTTGGAGCCCAAGCATTATTTGGTATTGAATATGGTGGCGGTTTTATATTTTATGTAGACGAAACTGATGGAACTTTATTGGTTGCTACAGATTATACTGCTATAGGTGCTACTTCTTGGGGAGATCATTTTGATTTAACTAATAGTGCTTTAATTGGAGCTGGGCTAGAAAACACACAACAGATAGTTGATGGAAACCTTAATGACAATAGCTCGGTAACCAATGGATTTGAATTTGGAAGTAATGATTATGTTTTTAAGATCGTCTTAGATTTAGAATATAAAAATTATAATGATTGGTTTGTTCCAAGCAGTGGTGCTATGAAAGCTATTTTTGATAATGTTCACTCACAAGGTTTAGGTAATTTTGATGAAACCATTTTTTATTGGACATCTACAAAAGAAGGCTATCAACCTTATGTAATGAGTTTTAATTCAAATTTCGGCGGAGAAACCTTTTTAGGATCTTGTTTTGATTCTAACGGAGTATTAATTGTTAGAAAATTTTAATTAAAAAGCTTATTAGCAAAAAAACAAGTTTAAAAGTACGGAAAGGTTATCTTATTTATAGGATAGCCTTTTATTTTTGTAAATTAATGCTGCAATTTATAGTATTCTTTTAAAAAAATAACTCTTTAAAGACCCCTTAAAACATAATTTCTTTTATTTTTTCTTCTCAGAAGCTTCTTAAAAAATCTAGTGAAATACGCTTTACCTGAAATGAAGATAGGAGTGAAGTGGTAATGTGTATAGAATGGATAATTATATTCTAGTTAAATAAAGTTTTTTTATTAAATCAAATACTATGTAGCTATTTAAACTTTAAAAATTATTTATAATTTCCATGTATTTAATATGAATTCGCTGAAAGAATAAAAGAGTTATATTATTTTTGTGTTTTAAATACTTTCATAAAGCCGGAAATTTGTTAAAGAAAAAACAGCAATTACCCCAAGAACAATTTATAGATACAGATTATTTTATTTACTGTTTAGAAGCGGTTCATGATATAGAAACGGACAAGATTACCGAAGCACAAAAAAAAATAGAACAATTAACCATGCAGTATGGCGTAGCTAGTATCTATAAAACGTGCGACACCATTGAAGGTTTAGAAGCTAGCTTAAATGCATTGGTTTTAGATGATCATAATTTTAAAGACTATGAAATAATCTACTTGGTTATAAAAGGTGAAGCAAATAGTATTTGTTTAAATGACTATTACTATAGTCTACAAGAAATTGCAGAAATTTTTGAAGGAAGATTAAAAGGAAAGATTTTACATTTTTCAAATGCAAAAGTTCTAGATTTAAACGAAGAAGAAGCACAATATTTTTTGGATGTTACTGGCGCAAAAGGTGTTTCTGGGTACGGTAATGAATTTAATGGAATAACTAGCTCAAATCTTGATAAAGCATTCTTTAACTTATTTAAAAAAAATGAGAATATGTTAGATGTTGTAGAAGAGCTACATAAAAGACATTACCAAGTCTGTAAACTACTTGATTTTAGATTGTATTATTAACTAAAATCGTATAATTTAAACATGTAAAATAGCGTTGAAATACGCTATTTATTATTTAGATACAGACTCTTAAGCATTGACTAACATGAAATTAAGAAAAAGTATGAATTGTGAAAAGAATTTATAACGATAGATTTTTCTTTGCATGATTACAATAAAACTAACATTTTTAATGTTACAAAGACATTTTATATAATGTCTGATTATAATTCTTTTTTTGAATTATAATGTACCGCATTATGTTACTTTGCTTCGGTAAAAGCGAAGTAATATTTACAAAGTTTCTTCAAAAAATTTCTTCTAGAAAGCTCTTTTTACAATGTTAATGAAACACTTTTTATGCGACGACGTTAGGAGGGAAGCATAATGTGTGTGAAATGGCTGTTATTTGTAAGAGTTTTTTTTATATTTGAGATTATTTAAATATATGGCAGAATCCAAAATCTTACTTCAAGACAAAAATATAAATTCCAAACCATTTCTTAGATGGGCTGGAGGTAAGAAATGGTTAATTAAAGAAATTGATAACCTTTTACCAAAAAATGGTTTTAATAATTATCACGAACCATTTTTAGGAGGTGGTGCCATTTTTTTTTATTTAAAACCTAGTAATACGGCTTTCTTGAATGATTTGAATAATGAACTGATAGATACTTATGAGTGTGTTAAAGATGATGTGGAGGGTGTTATTGAAGAATTAAAACAGTTTAAAAACAATAAGGACTATTATTATGATGTCCGTTCTAAAAAATACAGGAAAGACACAAGAAAGGCCGCTCGGTTCATATATTTAAACCAAACGTCTTTTAATGGTATTTATAGAGTAAATTTAAAAGGAGAATATAATGTACCTTTTGGGTACAGAAAAAAAGATTTTTTTGAACCAGACAACTTACGTTTAGTTAGTAATTCATTAAGTAGTACTGTTTTTAATTCTGGAGATTTTACTAATAGTATTAATAATATTAATAAAGGTGATTTAGTTTTTTTAGATCCACCTTATACTATTACACATAATAATAATGGTTTTTTTAAATATAATCAGAAATTATTTTCGGAAAAAGATCAATATCTCTTATCAGAAATGATAGATGAAATTAAAAATAAAGAGGCTTATTATGTGCTAACAAATGCAGCTCATATAAAAGTAAAAGAGATTTTTAATAAGGGTGATAAAATTTTAGAATTAAAAAGAGCTAGCCTTATTGGTGGAATTAATGCCAAGAGAGGTAAATACTCAGAATATATATTTACAAATTGTATTAGGTAAAATGGAAGAAGAAAATAACATAAAAAAAAGGAAGTGGTATCATTTAAAAGATTTTCATAAAGTATCTTTGTTAAATTCGGCGTTTAGTATGTTTTTTAATTTACTACCTTTTTGGGGTGGTTTATTATTAACTATTTCTATTGGTAAATGGACTGATTGGAGTAGATTTTATTCTAATGGTGAATTTTACTTATATAGTGTTTCACTTATATCATCGTCATATTTAATATACCATAATAATAAGTTAAAAACAACGGATTTAAGTTCTGTATTTAGCATTATATCACTTTTTTTAATTGTTATTATCTCAATTTTATATGCTTCATTAACAGCGAATCCAGAACCTCAAATAAATGTGTTTATTAAATGGGCTTCAATAATAGCTATTTTTTCTGCTATTCCTATTTTCTTTCATTCACAAATAATTTCGAATAGAAATACACCTAATGTAGGAGAAACAAGAATCGGAGAACAAGAAACTATAATGCAAGGACTAAAATAATGGAAGTAATAAATAGACCACCAATAGAATTTAAATGCCTTGAAGCTGAACAACCTATAGGAACAGTTTACATTGGAGTTATGAATCACGATGATTTAGAATATATTTCATATGCTGATGTTAGAAGGTTAGAATTAGGTATAGATAATAGAGAAGTAGAGGATTATATAGGAATCCAAAGACAATTAAACACCAAGAGAGAGAAAGATATTGGTGCTTATGTGAATCTTGTTGATGCATCCTTTCCAAATAGCATTATTCTTTCGATATCATCTGAAGATGTTGAATATGACAACGATTCAAAAACGATGTCTATTAAATACAAAGACGATGTTGCTAAAGTACTTGATGGACAACATAGAATTGCAGGATTAAGGCATTTTGAAAAACCTGGAGATCAATTTCAAGTTATTGTTTCTATATATATTGATATGGATATTGAAGATCAGGCTATTGTTTTTGCTACAATAAACAAAGAACAAAAAAATGTAAGTAATTCATTAGTTCAAGACTTATTTGCTTTTGCAAAAAGCAGAAGCCCGCAAAAAACAGCACATAATATTGCTAGAGCTTTAAGCCAAAAGGAGGGAAGTCCTTTCTATAGAAAAATTAAAGTTCTCGGTTCTGCTAATCGTAAAGAATCGGAAACAATAACTCAAGATACTTTTGCCAAAAACTTAATAAAATATATATCATCAAACCCACAATCTGATAGAGATTTTTATAAAAGAAATAAAGAAAATTCTTCTAAAAAACCTGATTTAATTGATGGAAAAGAATTGCAAAAATTATTCTTAAGAAATATATTTATTAATGATGAAAAAGATATCAAAATTGCTCAAATATTATATAATTATTTTTATGTTGTCGATCAAAAGTGGCCAAATGCTTGGAGATTATTACAACCTAATATAATTTTAAACAGATCAACAGGTTTTGTCGCTTTAATGAGATTTTTCAAAGATGCATATTTAAGTTTCGATAAAATTGGTGATGTAATAACAAAAGAAGAGTTTAAGACAATTTTTGACAGGATTGAATTAAAAGAAGAAGATTTTAATAAAGAAAGATATGTTCCAGGATCTTCTGGTATTGGTGAATTATATAGAGATTTCTTAAATCAAAGTGGTTTAGGTTAACATTAATTGATTTGTTATTATGTTAAATAGAATCTTTAAAACGGCCTCATAGAATTTTGGTAAAACAATAGGTGAAATGAGCGTTAATATTTTAGGTTATTATTACTAAATTCTATTAAAACCTCTATATTAAAGCTTTTTGATAATGGTTTTAATAGTTCTAATGTTTCCTAAAATATAGCGAATGAGCCGTTAATTGTTTCCAAAGTTATATGCAGCCTTGAATTTTTGTTTCTTTTGTTTCAAGACAAAAGATAATGCAAACACAAAGAAAGTTGAATTGAAACACTACATATAACAAGTGTATAGAAATTTATTTTTCTTAAATTTTATACTCTTGTGGCAAACTCACGAGAATCGTCTGAAATTTTTTTTAACGTACATTTTCTCAAATACGCGAATTTTAAATGAATCTAAAAGGTTAGCTTTTTTTTGGCGTTGGCAAGCGATGGATAATTGTGTGTAGAAAAAAATGCCTGAGCATTTTATTTATACAAAACAATCGAGCGTTTGGTAGCGGCAATTTTACATAATGACAAATTATAGTTACAAATGATTGCAGGATTATGAATCTACGAGAATCGCATATATAATATTTTAATGACCCAAGTACTGAATATCTTATAGAAATAGAATGTTTCTGGGATATTTTACATAATATAGAATTATAGCTTACAAATAGATAAACCTCTTATAAACTAAATAATAACATTTGTACTATAATTAATATTATACTGGTTTTTTACCTAGTCTTTTCGCGTTTTTCGTGTTTTATAAGTCAAAAAAAATCGAAATTGCATAAAGATTAAGAGTGGTTATTTTTACCCTTTTTGAAAAGGAAAAAAAAGTAATCATTGCTATATGAAAAAAATATTGCTTCCTGTTTATAGGAAAAGTGAAAAGCATTCTAGTCTCCCATATTACATACTTTTTGATATCGGTAAACGCTTGGAATTTACAAGTAAGAGAAAAGCCGAGGATTTTGCACGCAGTTTAAATGTTTACCTATCTGATAGTGTAAGGACTTTAATGTTAGTGCAAAGGGAGTTGTATGCTATTTATTTAGATTATTATTTTGAATTAGAAAGTATTTCCTCTTTACGTTTACAAAAGAAGTTAGATGGTTTTCTTTCTGATTTAGAGTATTTTCATAAAGAATATGGGGAGGGAAACAATAGTTTTAAAATGGGTGGTTATTGGCGCATTTTAAATCATGTTGAGGAAACTCTAGATTTGTCTTTAACATTGTTTAAGGAAAAGAATAATTATACAATTGTGAATAAATTGCGTTCTCATAAACAAATGGTTTCTTTTAGTTATGATAAAATTAATCAAAGTATTACTTCTCATGTAATTAATGATGATTACAAGAAAACCAAATTTAAAGTTTTAACTACAAAAACAACTTTTTATCAATCCTTGTAATAAAAATTTATTACATGTATTCAAAAAAAATTATTGCAATACCATTGCGAAAAATTCCTGACGGTGGTGTTTTTGTTAAAATTAGGATGGGTTTGCCACAATTGGAACCATTTACAAAAATTGATAACTGTGAAGGGTCTGTTCATGCGGAAACTTATGACGGTAGAATTAGAGTGTTTAACGAAAATCAATTGTGTTATGAGTTATAGAAAAATACTTAAGTTTTTGTATCTCTTGTTAGAGGTTTTTATTGTTTTAATGTCTCTTTGTTTAACTGTTGTGATTGTAGATTTTTTGTACTTCATAACTCATTACGTCTTAAAATATGCTTTCTGATAATTTAACTTTACTCTTTTGTGAAAGACGTGATTCCTTAACTTCAAATCTTTCTTATTTGAGAGATTTGCTTTCTTCTGATTCAGTTTTTACTTCAGATATTTATATTTTGATTGGTGGCTATATTTCTGCTATAACTGAAGAACTCCATTCAATAGATTCTTTTCTTTATTGTGCAAAACAAACTGATCTATCTTCAAAAAGTCTTTGTAACCTTTTAAATAGTTTTAATGATGCCTTGTAAAAATGAAATAGACCACGAAGCGAGGAGGGAACAAATATCTATTTGGATTGATGAGTTATTAAACGATAGTGAAAATACTATCTATTCGGTGTATGATGCTATTAAGGAGATAGCTACAACTAAATTATTTTGTAGTGTATCTAATGTGTACAGAGCGCAAAAGCCTTATAACCCCTCTCAAAAGGTGTTGTTTACACCTACAGAAAATCAATTAAAGTTTAACATTTAAACCGTTAAAATGAGCCTTAGAGGCCGTTTTAACGGTTTCTTATTGGCTTGGCAGAACATAACGGAAAAATCGAAAATGCTCTTTTTAGCATTTTCGATTTCAATTACCCCTTTTATTTTAAATATGTCAAATTTTCCTCTAGTGGCAACCTTGAAACAAGGTTGTATAGTCATTAATTCGGATATGTCTTATTCAAATCATGAGCGCAAGCCGAATTTAAATGCATTGAAACAATTTAATACTGATGTTTACACAAAGACAAAAAAGCTTTTAAATAAAATTGAAGATATACGTGTAAAATATGAAGATATTACTGATTATGTCAATTCTCATAAATTGTTACATGATTCACATATACAATTAAATAAGGAAAAAGGTATCGATATAAAGCCTTTGGGCTTATTGTCTCAATTACAGTTGCGAAAAATCCGTAAAGCTGTAGAAAATATGACAAGCACTATTTTGTTTAACTATAATTATCGTTTAAAGCCTTGGGAGAATGATAATTACTTGTCATTTGTAACGCTTACGTTACCAAGTAAACAAGTTCATACAGATGCAGTATTAAGAAAATCATTGATAGCTTTTATTGATAATTTGCGCAAAACTTATGGGGTTAGGTATTATATATGGAAAGCGGAAGCACAGCAAAATGGCAATATACACTTTCATTTATTAATAGATAAGTTTATTGATTATCAGCAAATTAGATTGCTTTGGAATAGGCAAATAGGTAAATTGGGATATATTGAAGCATATGTAGAAAATAGAAAAAATGAAGGTTTTATTTATAAAGAATTCTATTATAAAAAAGGAAAAAAAATAAAGGCAAAAAAGACTTATCACGAGCAAAAACAGGTTTATAATATTGAAAAATTACAGGGTTTTAAAAATCCTAATACCACAGATATCAAAAGTTTGGAAAATGTGCAAGAAACTTCACGATACATTATGAAATACATGGATAAACAAGAAGTTGGAAAACGTCCTATATTAGGCAAAATTTGGGGTTTGAGCAATGATACCAAAAAATTAGATTATCCTAAAATAACAGATAGTGAGCCGATTTTTGATGCGGTTATTTCTATGATAAGTAAATCGGGTTTAAAATTAGTCGCTTATGATGATTTTTTTAGTGTACATGCTGGGAGAATTCACGATATTGCAAAAACAAAATTTAAAGATATTTGGCAATCTATAAAGCAACATTATAAAAAACTTATAAATGAATTTTCTACAGCCCTTGAAAACATTGATGTTTTAAAAAGTGTTTCTTTGATCAAAGAAACAAAAAAAATAGATCCACTTATTTTTAATGAAAGTAATCAGGTGTGTATTGATTTTGGTAGCTCTGCATTTTGGGTTCATAATATAAAATAACTTACCTGTAAAATAAATTTAATACTCTTGGCATAGTGCGAAGAGTTCTTTTTCTTATCGGCATACTATTGTACTGAAATTAATAATAATTAAAATTAAATTTTAGTATGTCAAAAAAAGTATTGTTTATTGGTGCAGAAATGCCAATTAAATTTGAGCATTTAGACAGCGCACAACATTTGTTATTCAAAAATGTTTTACCAACTGCTACAGTTGAGACATTAGTAGAAAGAGCGACTGTTGATAATCAGAAAATTACCACTCCTGTTTCTTTAGGAATGCTAGTTGAAGCTCAACAAAAAATTCAAAGACTTTTATCGGGTACAGCTCCAACTTATGAGCTTGTAGACAATGGTTCTGGTTCTCCTATGTTAACAAGGGGAATAGTTCAGGTTGCTTTAGGTGGAGAAATTCTACTTGGAGATGACGACACGTTAAACGTAGATATTTCTGAATTTGGAGATAATGCTCAAGCTTCAGTATTTGCTTTAGGTGGTAAACAAAAAGCGACATCGTTGTATCAATTAAAACGTTTTCCATATTCAGGAAAAGACTATGAACAAAGATTAGATGTTTCTGAGTTTAATTATTTAGTCTTTAAAAAAGAAGCTGCTTCAATTCCTGAGGAATTAACTATTTTCTATGATGCAGAAAAAGAAACTATTGATGCTGAAATTTTAGAAGCGTTTGAAACAACCACACATGGTGTTGTAGGTCACCTTTTAGGAGTTCCTGTGTATGGTTCTCGTTATTGCCATGTTTTAGATGTAAGAAAGGCAAAGGAGATAATCATAGAAGATACAAGGGGAGAAGATTATGAATTCTTCGGGGTTAAATTTAACTAAAATCTAATAATATGTTATCATTTGATATTAAAGATGTTCAACCGCTTGTGAAGCAATCTTCATCAGGTAATATAGGTTCAATTTTTGGAAGCGTTCTTAGTGGTGGCAACATTGGTGGTGCAATTATTGGTCAGGCTTTTGATGCGGTGTCAGGTTTGTTCGATGATTCACCAGAAGAAATTGCACAAAAGGCAAATACAACTTACCAGCTTATAGTTGGTTATTCAGAAGATTATGCTAATAAGGGGGTTAGTGATTTGGAGAAAGCATCACGTATGGATTTTGCTCTTAGTGTATATAAGGCATTGTCAGAGCGTTTGTTATCTGATGGAAAAAGACCATCATATATAGAAAGGCGTAAAATTCAATTAGATGCGGTTACCAATCATTTAAACCGTTTTAGAACTTTGATGGCTGAAAAATTCGATTTTGATACTTTATCTGATACGGTAAATGGTAAGGGATTTCGTGATTTTAATGGAAAAAGTATGACGTCATATGTTAAAGGCAATGTAGCGTATCGTAAATATAAGGCTAAACAAGTTGTAAAAACTGTTAGTCCTCCTAAAACTGCTGTTAAAAAGACTGTCGTTTTACCATCGGGAGAAGTTGTTGTGGTTGAAGAAAATGTTACGGAAAAAGGTAACAAATGGGTTTTAATAGGTCTTTTAGTTACGATTGTGGCTGGTTTAGGTGTATTCATTTATAATAAATATAAAAAATAGTATATAGTATGGAAACTATAAAAAAATATTGGGCGCAATTTATTGCGTTCATGTCAAAGGAATGGCAAGGTGTTCAGTTGTGGTATTGGTTTGGAGCTTTGTTGGGGTTAATAATTGGTGTTTTATCTCTTTTATTTACTAGTAGTAAACCAAGAGTTGTAAAAGCGAAAAAACGTTCTTAATATGGGAAATAGAAATAATAACACTTATAACAATGGTAATTATAAACCTAAAAGTGGTTGTAAGATTGTAGAGCCTTATAAAAAAGGTGAGGGCGTTTTTATTGTGGGTTTCAAGCTTTTTGATGGTGTAATGAGAAATGTAAAAATTTTTCAGACTAAGAATGACCGTAAAAATTATCAAGGAAAGACGGTAAAGGCACAGATATCTAGTGATATTGTTAAGTCTGGTTCTGGTAAGAAATGGGTACAAGTAACTATGACTATGGAAGCACCTTTTAAAGAGACTTTATTTGCTAATGGTTTAATGGATTTGTCAAATCATAAAGTCTATTTTAAAGACTTGAACTGGATAGTAAATCCAAAGGCGAGTAATGGGGGATATATTGGTAAACATATTTCTAAAAATTATAACTAATGAAACTTTTAAAAATAGGTTCAATTATTTTTAACCTTGGGAGTAAGGTTACTAAATATACGGGAGTAGTTAAAAAAGTATCTGATACTTTGGGTTCGGCTATTGAATGTCTTGGTTTATTTGTTAAGGATGTAGAAAATATTTGGGATATTGATATCGTAGAGGATTCAGTTTTACCAAAAGACAAAAAGAATGTTAAATCTCAAACAGATGAACAATAAATTTTTACAAATCTTAGCTTTGATACCTTTGGGTTTGATAGGCTTATTATTTTCAAAAAAGATGAAAAAAAACGATAATATTGATAGTGCTACAGCTGTGGATGATTACAGCATGTATCCAGTTGGAACAAATAAAGATTTACCTAGAGGTATTAGAAATTTTAACCCGGGAAATATTCGTATAAATCCTGTAAATAATTGGCAGGGTGTTATTGATAGAAGTAAGAATACTGATGGTGCTTTCGAGCAATTTAAAACAATGGAATTTGGTGTTCGTGCTTTGTTTAGATTATTAGAAACGTACTTGCGTAAATCTCCTAATATGACACTTAGACAATTGATTTTGAAATATGCGCCTGAGAAAGAAAATAATTCTGAAGCTTATATGCAGGCTGTTGCTAGTTCTATCGGTCAAGATATTGATGGGGAGGTTTCTCAGTGGTTTTCTGATGGTGTTTCAAAGAAGCAGTTGGTAAGGGCAATTATAAAGCATGAAAATGGGCGTCATATAGCTAATAAGCATATAGATGAGGGCTTTATTTTAGCTTACTCATAATTATATAGATTAATAACAATAAAGCCTTAACGAATATTGTTAAGGCTTTATTAAATAAATAAATTATGTTAAAAAAATATTGGATTTTAATAGTTGGGTTTTTAGTTTTTGTTATTTATTATATACATAAGGTCTTTAATCTTTCTAGTTTTTCTAATAATGTTAAGTCTTATTCTGAAAATAATAAGATAGATTCTGTTATTTCAATTATTGACGAGTCAATAGGTTCTATCGGTTATTTTAATAATGATCATTTTCCTATTTTTAAAGCTATTTCTTCTTTAAGTTCTGTAGAGATAATTCAATTGCATCATGATTTTGGACGTAGATTTCATAATAGAATTACTGGAACCTACAAAATTTTAGATACAGGGTCATGGGGTGGCTTTACTCAAAGTTTGGATTTAAATTCCATTCTTTTAAGGGAATTCGAAACTGGTCAGTTAAAAGAATTGGATTTGATCTATACAAATAAGGGTTTGTCTTTTCCTATGCTGAAATGATAATTAATGCCATTGTTAGAGTTGATATTATTCCTGCCACAAATCCTAAAATAAAGTCTTTCTTTTTAATCATAATTTTTAAATTTTTTACAATAATATGATAATTTTTAAATACTGTGTAGTTCTTGGTTTATTATTTTCTGATTTTAGATCTTTAGTAAGCTATAAACATCCTCAATCAAAATTCCATAAATAATATGAAAATGTTTTTAAATCTCCTGAATTGGGGTACATCAATCACTTTTGCGAGTGTGTCCCATGAGTTTAAAGTGGCCTTAGTTCCTTTATTGGTTGCTTTGGTTGTTGAGTTAATAAAGTTGTTAATTGCTTATTTGAAAAAAAAAAGAGAAGCAATTTCTATAAAAGAAAAATAAATTTAGATAGGTTCAATCCTTTTGTTGATTATGATGATTTTGAGGATTGGTCTGTTTTAAAAAAGATTAAATATTTTATTTATGAATACTAATACAATACAAATCAATGGTTATTCTTATTCGGCTGTTCCTGTCAATTTTAATTTTATGGATTTCTTAGGACCTAATGGATTGACCTTGCCTATCAAAGAAAATCAGTTACTTTATGGTAATATTTCAGTAACTGGAGAGCATGTTCAACCGTTTATGTTAGGAAATCAGAGAAAGAAATTACATGTTTTTGGTTTTGATTATATCATTACAGATAGAAATCGTAAAATAGAAAATGCTTTATTTAATCAGGCTCATGTAGATGAATCTTTAATGTTTGAGAGTTGGTCGTCTTATATGCCAATGGATGAGGGTTTCCCTTATATGTCTGTTATTTTTGATGGTTTAAAGTTAACTGCTAAAGAAGATTTTCTTTTCCATGATGGGAATTTTGAGAATGGAGATAGTGGTTTGAGTTAATTTGTTTTCGTTGTTCTCTAAAAAACATCAAAATTTTTTTGGCTTAAAAAGAAACAACAAACAACGCTCAAAAGGGAGTTGGAATTTGAACAAATTTTTTTGGGAGGGATTCCCCTGTAAGAGGGAAACCCCAAAAAATTTGGGCGAATTTTGACTCTCTTTTATTTTCGTGCGGTGTCTCTTTTCAAGTTAAAATAATTTACTCACTAGACCTCATATTTGTTTATTTGGTTTATTTTTCTTTTATTTGACCTATTATTAATCTACAAGGTCTTTGAAATAAGTTGTTTTTAGTGTTTTAATTGGGGTTTAATCGCCTTTTTTTTTAATGTGGTGTTTGTACTATAATTAATATTATGTTAAATAGAATTTAAATAATATTAAACATCCTCTCAAACAAATTATTCTGGTGTATTCTCTTCTTCTAGGAAATCTTCAGAATAATCGTCATAGTCTTCAGTGATATCATAAACTTCTTCTGTATCTTCAATTGCGGGTTTATTATTAATTAAACCAAAGCTCATAATAATTCCAGTGCTCAAAATAACGAATAATAAAATACCAGGTTCAAAATCTGGCACCAAAAACGTTTCAGGAATACCATAAAATAACAAAACGGTAATTAAACCTCTTGGTGCAATCCATAATTGCGGAGTAATGTTTTTACCGAAGAATAAACGCAATCGTGCATATCTAAATAAGAAAATAATCGCCAAGATCAATACACTAACCAAGACCACTTTTAACTTTACCAAAGACGATAAAACAATGGTTATTCCAAACACTACAAAAAACAAAGTTCTTACTACAAAAGCCGCTTCTGCAGTAATAAAATGAAGCTCGTGGTATAACTCTTTTATCTGATCTTTTTTAATATATTCTTTTAAAAAACCTCTAAAAAACAGTTTCGTATTCGCAATAACCAATCCAAATATTAAGATAATAATTAAAGACGATAAATGCATTTTTTTTCCAATTGCATACAGTAATAGTAATACCGCAACCAATAAAAATAGTTTTGCTTTTCGTTCTATATTCTGAAATACGAGTATGATTATATAGCTTAAAATCAAAGAAATAATAACCGTAAAAATAATGCTACCACTATACCCTATTAGGGTTACCTCCTTTTCCGGATTAAATTGTTCTAATAAAAAATAAAACTGAATAATTCCTAAAATATCAGAAAAGGTGCTTTCGTAAATATGAAATTCTTTTTTTTCTTCCGACAAACCTGCAACACTTGGTATTACAATGGCACTCGATAAAATGGCTAAAGGTGTTGCATACAACCAAGCTGCTTGTGAGCTCATACCTGTAATCGACAAATCGAGAATATTGGCTATTGCCCAAGTAACAGAAAGCAAACCGATAAATGCGACGCCAAATGCTTTTAAAATAGGAATTATCTTTTCCTTTTTTAATTCTAATTCGAGTGCGCCTTCTAGCACGATCATTATTAAACCTACAATTCCTAGCATTTTTAAAACAGGAAATAAATCTACACTGTCTACATTTAAAAACTTCAAAGCATATTGAAGCACCACACCTAAACCAATAAGCATTAATACAGAAGGTATATTGGTTTTCTTTGCTATTTTATCGAATAAGAAAGAAATAATAATAATGGTAGAAATTAAAATAATGAGGTTGTAAGAAGTAAATATTTCCATATGTAATTAAAATTGAACTTTTAATTGCTGTCCAACGAAGATGTTATTTGTTTGTAAATTATTGATTTGCTTCAGTTTAGAAACGGGTATATTGTATTTTTTAGAAATTTTAAACAGCGTTTCTCCGCTTTTTACAGAATGTAGTTTACGACTTGAAGTATCTGTAAATGTATTTCCTTCCGTTTTATGCACTTTATTTTGAGAGTCTTTTTCATCTTCGTATCCCAAAACAATTTCTTGTCCAACTTCAATCGTATCAAAGTTTTCTAGATTATTCAGTTTGTATAGTTCGGCAAGATTCATATTGTATTTCCTAGCAATGGTACTTAAGGTCTCCCCTTTTTCTACCTTATGAAAAACGGTCGGGTCATACTCTACTATTGTTTCAGGTTTCTTAGCTGCATGTTCAGGAAACATAGTAGAAACATCTCCTGTTACTAGATTCATATACGCAATTTTACCTTCTAAGAGAATTTTATCCCAACCTTCTGGCAATTCTCTTTCTTGAGAAAATGCCGTAAAACAAAATAATAAAACACAAAAAGCAATAATTCTTTTCATTTATTCATTTTTGATAGCAATTTAAAGGATAAAAATACAACCACAAAAAACAGTTAAAATTATTTTTATTAAATTTAATATTTCATCAACTAATTCATAAACTATGTCAAACACAAACAAACCTACCGCTGTATTCTGGATTATTGCTGTTGTAGCGCTTTTATGGAACGCTTCTGGGGTAAATATGTACCTACAACAAGCATATGGAACAGATTCTTTTAAAGCTATGTATACAGACGAAAAAGTTTTAGAAATGGTTTTAAACACTCCTTCTTGGGTAATGGCTGCTTTTGCTATTGCTGTTTTTGCAGGATTATTTGGAAGTATATTATTATTACTTCGTAAAAAATTAGCTAAACCTGTTTTTATAGTCTCAATTGTAGGTATCGTAGTACAAGTATTCTACAATGTTTTTATTAGTAATTCTATAGAAATAGTAGGTACTAGCGCTGTTGTAATGCCTATTGTAGTATTGCTTTTTGGTGTATTCTTAATTTGGTATACTCAAAAAGCAGATGCTAAAGGATGGTTATCTTAATCTCTTTTTAAACTACATAAAAAAAACACTGCTTTTGCAGTGTTTTTTTATTCAAATAAGGCTGCTATAAATTCAGCAACGCATGCTGGTTTTTCTTGGCCTTTTATGGTTACGGTACATAAAAATGTTACTTTAATTCCGTTTTCGCCTAAATTTTCAATTTCTTTTACCAAACTAAGCAATCTTAACTCGCTATTAACAGGAACTGGGTTCGGAAAACGAACTTTGTTTAAACCATAATTTAAGCCCATTTGTAAGCTTTTTATGCTAAAAACATCTTCTAATAACTTAGAAAGCATCGAAACAGACATAAATCCGTGGGCTACCGTACTTTTAAATGGCGACTCTTTCTCTGCTCTTTTTTCATCAACATGAATCCATTGTTTGTCTAAAGTAGCATTTGCAAAATCATTAATCATTTGCTGAGTTACGGTATACCATTGTCCGTCTGGTAAGGCTTTTCCTTCCATCGTACGAAACTCTTCAATAGAATTAAAAATAAGTGGGTTCATTGTAGTTCTTTTTTACTGAATAAATCATCTTCTACCTTCGGAAGCTCTAATTTAAATTTTACAGAAACTGTTCTAATGAGTACAATTACCGCAGCAGAAATTATAAATTGAATATCTTCTTGAATGGCAAGGTAGTTTAATAGTAAATATACAACTCCGCCCGCTAAACAAGCAGAAGCATAAATTTCTTTTTTAAATATCAATGGAACTTTTCTTGTTAATACATCTCTAATTACCCCTCCAAAAACAGCAGAAATCATTCCCATAATTAAAGCGACAAATGGATGCAAATTAAAATTTAATCCTTTTTGAAGGCCTAATAAAGTAAACACTCCAATACCAATGGTATCAAACAAAAAGAAAGTTTTGCGCAAAGGTTCTATTTTGCTTTTAAACAAAAAAGTAAAAACAACAGCAATTAAGATGGTCCAGATATAATTTAAATCACCAATCCAATTTATTGGATGTGCGTCTATTAAAATATCGCGTAGCATTCCTCCTCCTACGGCGGTTACAAAGGCAATAATAATAACACCAAACAAATCGAATTGTTTTTTAGAAGCCACCAAGGCACCACTAACCGCAAAAGCAAAAGTTCCTACTAAATCTAAAACATAAATAATACTCACTGCTTATTTTAATGTAGTTTCTACGAACTTAATATGTAATTGTTTTTGCAATTGATGAATTTTTTCCAATTCATTAGGTAGAATAAACGCTATAGATACGCCTTTTTTTCCTGCTCTGGCTGTACGCCCGCTTCGGTGTGTAAAATACTCTAATTGCTCTGGTAATTGATGGTGTACCACAAAGTTTAAGTCTCTTACATCGATACCACGAGCCGCAACATCTGTAGAAACCAAATATTGTAAGTTTTGGTTTTTAAAAGCACGCATTACTTTATCGCGCTCAATTTGTTTCATATCGCCTTCTAAAACATCTACAGAAAACCCCTCTTCTTGTAATTCTGCCGTTAATTTACGTGCTCCGGCTTTAGTTCTACAAAAAATAATACCTCTTTCTGTACTTCTTTTTTCTAAGAAAGAAATAATGGCATCCATTTTCTCTTTCAAGGTTGTTTTTACATACAAATGTGAAATATTCGAGTTTACTAAAGATTCTGGATTTATTTCAACTCGTTTTGCATTAATATTCATGTAGGTTTTTACAATACGTTTAATTTCTTCTGGCATTGTTGCCGAAAATAACCATGTATTACGCTCACCAGAAGTGTATTTTAAAATTCGATTAATATCCAATTTAAAGCCCATACTCAACATTTCATCAGCTTCATCTAACACCAATGTTTTAATGTTTTTTAGGTCTACTTCTCCCCTTTCAATTAGGTCGATTAACCTACCAGGAGTAGCAACGATTATATGCGTGGTTCTTTTTAAATTTTTTATTTGACGTTCAATTTTCTCTCCTCCATAAACTCCTTCTATAAAAATTTTACCATCTACATACTTCGTAAACTTAAACAGTTGTTTTTTTATCTGCTGAACTAATTCGCGCGTTGGTGATAAAATTAATGCTTGTACTTCGTCTTTTTTAGGGTCTATTTGCTGAAGAATTGGCAAACCAAAAGCTGCTGTTTTACCAGTTCCTGTTTGTGCCAAACCAATAAAGTCGGATCTATTTTCTAATAAAAACGGAATCGTTTTTTCTTGAATTTCTGTAGGATTTTGAATACCTAATTCTTTTAATCCTTTTATAAAATCTTTATGAACTCCTAAGTCTAAAAATGTTGACATATTTCTCTTTAAATAAGTTGCAAAGATACTTTTATTTCTTGGGAAGTAATGTGTTTAAAATACTTTCTGTAATACGAGTTGGCCTTAATGTTTTTGCATGAAGCATGCAAAAAGTGGTTTCAGATTTTACTAAGAGAGTTTCTCCACGTTTTATTTCTACATGACGAACAGATTTAACGCCCTCTGTTTTACCAACCCAAGTTTTAACCGTTATTAAATCACCTAGTTTAGCTTGATTCTTATAATCGATTTCGTGTCGAACTACAAACCAAACATATGCTATTTTCTCGATGTCTTTAGTTAAAAATTTCCAGTGTTCATCTGCTATTTCTTGTATCCATTGTACATAAACAACATTGTTTACGTGGTTGTACTCATCAATTTCATTGGGTTGTACAATTCTTGTTGATTCAAATGTAGTTTCCATTAATCTAGTAAACTTTCTCCGTTTAAGTTGGTGGTTAAAATATCACTCATTAGGTCAAAAAAAGGACGTAATGCTTTGTATGATTTGTCTATTTCAGATAAAAAATCAGGAGCTAACACTTCTTTATCTGTAAAATTACGTACCGCTATAAATCCTTTTTTTCTCAATAAATCTACAGCCGGGTGTGTTTTGTCAAACCCTCTTGGAGCTGATTTTAATTCGGCTCCTTCAAATTTACCTCCAAAATAGTGTACATAGTTTTTATTTTTTAAAATTTCACGTATTTTAGCATCATCCATTTCTATTTCTTTTCGAATACGTAATAAATCTTCTTTGTTGGGTTCCCAAAATCCGCCTGCTAAGAAACTTTCTCCCGGACGAATACGTAAATAATAACCACCTCTTAATTCTTTTCCTAATCGAGAAAAAGACCCTGCAAAATGTGGTTGGTAAGGAGTTTTATCTTTAGAAAAACGAACATCTCTATAGATTCTAAATAATTTAAATTTATCTATAGTATCGTGTTTTTCTAGCGTTTTTCTAATCGCGGCATAAAATTCTTTAGCATTCGTTTGTGCCTTTAAAAAATTGGGTTTAGTTTCTGCAAACCAATCACGATTATTGTTTTCTTTTAAATCTTTTAAATATTGAAGTGTTGCTTTTTCTATTTGCATTTCTTTCTTCTTTTGAATTTTAAAAGTACAAAAAAGCCCAAACTCATGATGAATTTGGGCTAACTATTTTATGTTAATTAAATGCTTTTATACATTAAATCTAAAGTGCATTACATCGCCATCTACGACTACATATTCCTTCCCTTCTACTCGCATTTTACCAGCTTCTTTTACTTTTGCTTCTGTACCAAATTGTACATAATCATTATAAGAGATTACTTCAGCACGAATAAAACCTTTTTCAAAATCTGTATGAATAACTCCAGCTGCCTGTGGTGCTGTAGCTCCTATAGGAATGGTCCAAGCTCGAACTTCTTTAACACCCGCCGTAAAATAAGTTTGTAAATTTAATAATTTGTATGCAGAACGAATTAAACGTGCAACACCAGCTTCTTCTAAACCGATATCTGCTAAAAACATTTGACGCTCTTCATAATCTTCTAACTCTGTAATATCTGCTTCAGTACCTACAGCCAAAACAATAACTTCAGCATTTTCGTCTTTTACTGCTTCTTTTACCTTTTCTACATACGCATTTCCAGAAACCGCAGATCCTTCGTCAACATTACATACATATAAAACAGGTTTTGCTGTAATAAACTGTAAAGGTTTAATAAACTCTTGTTCTTTTTCTGAAAAACTAATAGCACGTACAGATTTTCCTTCTAATAAAGTACTTTCTACTTTTAAAAGAATTTCTAATTCTACTTGCGCTTCTTTATTTCCTGTTTTAGCCGTTCTTTTTACACGTTCTAAACGTTTTTGAACTGTTTCTAAATCTTTTAATTGTAATTCAATATCGATTGTTTCCTTATCTCGAATCGGATCTATTGTAGTATCTACATGAATAATATTGTCATTGTCAAAACAACGTAATACATGTAAAATAGCGTCCGTTTCACGAATATTTGCTAAAAACTGATTTCCTAATCCTTCTCCTTTACTAGCTCCACGAACTAAACCAGCAATATCTACAATCTCTACAGTTGCAGGCATTACTCTTTCTGGGTTTACCAATTCTTCTAACTTTTCTAAACGCGAATCTGGCACGTTTACAACACCTAAGTTTGGTTCTATAGTACAAAACGGAAAGTTTGCACTTTGTGCTTTCGCATTCGATAAGCAATTAAATAACGTCGATTTTCCTACGTTTGGTAATCCTACAATTCCAGCTTTCATTAATTAAATTTTTAGCGGTGCAAATATAGTGCTTTGCTTTCTAATATACCTTAATTATTACTATATGATTTGTCCCTTTAAACGATATTTTTAACCTTACTCTTATTGAGTTTATTATTTTTCATTACTTTTAGAAATATTTTTAGCTATTTTTAATGAAGAAAAACTTATCGGATGAAATTTTATGGGACTCTTTAAAAAAAGGAAATGTAGAAGCTTTTTCTATCCTTTTCAAGACGTATTATGCTTCTTTGTATAATTATGGTCTGAAAATCTCAAAAAATGAAACTATTACAGAGGACTCTTTACAAGATTTCTTTATATACATATATGAACACCGAGAAAATTTAAGTGATTTAAACACGATTGCTCCATACCTATTTTCTTCTTTTAGACGATTTATTATTCATATTATAAAAAAATCTAAAAAAAATACTTTTGTTAGAGATATTAATGAAAATATAATTGATATTCATTTTACTCCTGAAGAATTAATTACTCATCAAGAATCTAAAACATTTCAAAATCAAAATTTACCAAAATTACTTAATAAACTACCCAAAAGGCAACGAGAAGTTATCTATTTAAAATACAACTGCAACCTTAAAGCGACAGAAATAGCTGAAGTAATGGATATAAACTACCAAAGTGTAAATAACACCATACACAAAGCTATTAAAAACTTAAGGGAAGATGTTGCTATTATACAATTATTAAATTCTTAAATTTGTTGCGTTAAATTGTAAAATTCTTAAATTTGTGCATTTAAAAAGAGTATAATAAATAAATATGGCTCTTATTCTTATAAACTCCCCTTCTCAATTAAGAAATGAAAAAAAACACCTATAATTCTATTCACGATTTTTTAAATGACACTTCATTTTCTAATTGGGCTTTAAACAAACAACTATCAGATGTTACTTTTTGGAATTATTGGTTAGAAAACAATCCTGATAAAAAACAAATTGCCAATGAAGCTAAAGATATTTTATTAGGAATCAAATTTAAACCCACACCTGTTTCTGAAGATAAAATTAATTTTGAGTGGAATAAATTAGAAGCAAAAATAAAAGCTTCTAAAAACCAGCAAATAGATAACAAAAAAAATAATTATAAAACTTGGATTGGTCTTGCTGCTAGTATTTTGTTGTTATTGTCTATAAGCATTTATTTTTTTACTAAGCCTAATATGATTACCTATAAAACTGCTTATGGTGAGGTATTAGACTTAAAATTAAAAGACGGGAGTTTAGTTACGTTAAATTCTAATTCTAGTATCTCATATAATGAAAAGGAAACCAGAAAGGTCTGGTTAAAAGGAGAAGCTTTTTTTACAGTCGATAAAAAAGAAGTTAGTAATGCTAAATTTTGGGTTATAACGAACGATTTAGAAGTTGAAGTTTATGGTACATTATTCAATGTAAATGCCAAAAAACAAAAAACACAAGTATATTTAGAAGAAGGGAATATTTGGTTGTCATTAAAAAATGGTACTTCTAAGAAAATGAAACCAGGTAATTTTATTGTGTATTCTGCAGAACAAGATAAAATTTTAGAGGAAAAAAAATCTATTTTAGGAACAGAACAAACCTCATGGAAAGATGGAAAACTTATTTTTAACAACTACTCCTTAGATAAGGCATTAAGTAAGGTAACGGAAACTTATGGCTGTGAAGTCGTATATGAGAACTCTGAAAGTAAAAATATTTTAATCACAGGAGCCGTACCTACTACGAATATTGATATTTGTCTAAAAGCAATAGAAAAATCTACAAATGTTAGAATAATAAAAGAAAATACTAAATTAGTGGTTTATAACAAATAACTTATACATCCACATTTAATGTTTTTAAAGAATACGGTTGTACATAAAATATTATTATTTTTTTCTCTGTATTTCTTTACATCTTCTTACAGTCAAGAGAAAAATAAAACAGTTTTGCTTTCAAAAGCGCTTGATTCTATAAGTAAAAAATATGATGTTTTTTTTACTTACAATCCTACAATCGTAAAAGGAAAAAAAATCAATAGTGTTATTTTTAGCACTACTTCTTTACAGGCTTCAATACAAAAAATCAAAACGCTCACTTCTTATGAGATAGATTATTTAGGAAATAGTTACTATGTATTATACAAACCTCAAACCAATATAGCATCAAAAAACAAAGAGAAATTTATAATTGACACCACAACTACAAGAATAAAGCAGAAAATAGATACGGAAAACTATATTACTTTAAAAGGTATTGTTTTAGCTTCAGAGAATTTTCCATTAAAAAGAGCTACTATTCTAGAAAATGATACTAAAAACGGTACTACTACTTCAAACGATGGTTCTTTTACTCTTAAGTTAATCAAAAACAATCCGATAACCGTTACTTATATTGGTTATGATGCTCAAATAATAAAATCTCAAAAAGAGTTTTTAAAAATTATTTTAAAATCTGGGGTTCAGTTGGATGAAGTCCAAATAATAGGATCTAGAAATAATCATAGAAAAAAAGCAGACTCTCCAGTTGCAACAGATATTGTTAATATAAATAAAGTGACCAATAAAAGTGATTTAATAGATGTAAATCAATTATTACAATACAGTATTCCTTCGTTTAATGCTACCAAACAATCTGGTTCAGATGGTGCTGACCATATTGTTCCTGCTAGTTACAGAGGCTTAGGTCCAGATCAAACATTAGTATTAATTAATGGTAAACGTAGGCACCAGGCTTCTTTAGTTAATTTGTATGGAACAAGGGGAAGAGGAAATTCAGGAACTGATTTAAATACCATACCTACTTCAGCTATTAAACGCATTGAAGTATTAAAAGACGGGGCTTCTGCTCAATATGGGTCTGATGCTATAGCAGGAGTGATTAATCTTGTATTAAAAGATACAACAGATCTTGTTGATATAAATACAACCTTCGGTTTTTACAATGCAAGTAATAACAAAGATTCTTCTAAAAAAGGGGTAGATGGATTAACTTATAAAACAGATCTTAATTATGGTCTTAAAATTTTAAAAAATGGATTTGTCAACATTTCTACAGAAATCATATCTAAAGATCATACTTTTAGGCAAGGAACTAACACAAGGCAAAATTACGGGGATGCTGCTTTAAAAAGTAATAGCATATTTCTTAATTCAGAAATCCCTATCTCTCCTAAAATTAAATTTTATGCTAATGGAGGATACAGTGACAGAAATACAGAAGCTTTTGCTTTTACTAGAAAAAAAGAGAGTGAGCGTAATGTGATTGATATTTATCCTAATGGTTTTAATCCTTTAATAACCTCTGATATTTCTGACAAATCTATTTCCGCAGGAATTAAAGGAAATTATAAAAATTGGAATGTTGATTTTAGTAATACCTATGGTGTTAATAACTTCCATTATTTTATTAAAAACACACTCAATGCAACGTTACTCGAAAACTCTCCTACCGAATTTGATGCTGGTGGACATCAACTAAGTCAGAATACTGTAAATCTTGATTTCCAAAAAAACTTCTCTTATATTCTCAAAGGGATGAATATTGCCTTCGGATTAGAGCATCGAAAAGAAAATTATCAAATTTTTTCGGGTGAAGAAGCTTCTTATTCATCTTACGATATAAATGGAGATGTCGTCACTCCTCTAACACCTGTATCAGATCTTATAACCTTAAATTCTGTTGTAAGACCAAGAGGCTCACAAGGTTTTCCAGGATATTCTCCTTCAAACGAAGTGAATGAAAGTAGAACCAATTTTAGTTTTTATTTAGACAGTGAATTTGATTTTTCTGAAAAATGGATGCTAGCTACCGCTCTACGATACGAACACTATAGCGATTTTGGTAGCACTTTAAACAGTAAACTAGCAACTCGTTTTAAAATATTACCTTACGCAAATATTAGAAGCTCTTTTAGTACGGGTTTTAGAGCTCCTTCCCTGGCTCAAATTTATTATAATTTAAAATTTACTAATTATATAGGTAATGAACCTGTAGAATCTTTTTTAATTGCCAATAATGATCCTATTACAGAACAATTTGGTATTCATCAATTAAAAGAAGAAAAAGCTTTTAATTATAGTTTGGGGTTAGCTCTTAATCTGAATAAAAACTTAAACATTACTATAGATTCTTATCATATTGCTATAAAAGACAGAATTATTCTTAGCGGTAATTTTGATGCTACCACTTTGAATTTAGATATACAAAACGTACAATTTTTTGCAAATGGAGTTAATACTTCAACCTACGGAATAGATTTTAAGACTAACTGGGAAAAACAATTCAATAAATCTAAATTATCTATTGGTTTTTATGGTAATATAAATGAAATGACTATTGATAAAATTAACAATCAAAATTTAAATCAAGAAGTTTTTTTTGGTACTAGAGAACGTTATTTTTTAATAGCCTCAGCTCCAAAACATAAATTCACGTTAAACACTAACTTTCAAAAAGAGATGTTTAACATCAATCTTAATTTAACAAGGTTTAGTAGTGTAGAATTAATCGACTGGCAAATTAGTGAAGATCTAATTAATTTTAATAATTCTCCTTTAGAAAGAATAAATGCCGCGACTGACTTTTATAAAGCTAAATATACTTTAGATCTACATTTTGGTCATAAAATTTCAAAAAATATAACTTTCCAAATTGGAGTTAACAACCTATTTAACACCTACCCTACTATTCAAGGAAATGATACAGATAGTGGTGGATTATGGGATGCTGTTCAAATGGGCAGTAGTGGCTCATTCTACTATTCTAAGCTACAATTTAAGTTTTAGTTAAAAAAACGTTAATAAAAGGAGTATAAAATTTCATAACTAATCTTATTAATAATATAAGCTTAAATCTTTTTTGTTATAAATAAACAATTAAGAAAGGTAATTTATTATTAATTAAATACTTATTTATGAAAAAACTTACACTTCTATTATTTTTGACTATGTGCAGTAGTTTTATGTGGGCACAAACAAAAATAACAGGTACAATTAAAGACACGAGTAACGAGCCTTTACCAGGTGCCAATGTCCTCGAAAAAGGAACAACAAATGGTACAACATCTGATTTTAATGGTAATTTTAGCTTAACTGTTGAAGATGGAGCTACATTAATTGTTAGCTTCTCTGGTTTTGAAACACAAGAAATTGCTGTAAACGGAAAAACTAGTTTTAATATTGTTTTAAAAGAAGGATTAGAATTAGAAGAAGTTGTTATTACTGGGTCTAGAACACCTGCAAGGAGTAATACCAGTAGTCCGTTACCTGTAGATATTGTATCTTCAAAAGATTTGCAATCAACTGGTCAGGCTACATTTGACAAAGCATTACAATACAAAATACCATCTTTTAACACAGTACAAACACCAGTAAATGATGCTACTTCTTTATTGGATCCGTATGAAATTAGAAATATGGGACCAAGTAGAACGTTGATATTAGTTAATGGTAAACGTAAAAATTTAAGTGCTTTATTATATACACAAACTTCTCCAGGTCGAGGGGAAACAGGTGCTGATATTTCTGGAATACCAACAGACGCAATTAAAACAGTACAAGTTTTAAGAGATGGAGCTTCTGCTCAATATGGTTCAGATGCCATTGCGGGTGTAATTAACATTATTTTAAAAGAAGACACTAAAAACGGATCTGCTACTTTTAGATCTGGAATTACCAGTGAAGGTGATGGTGAAATGCTTGGTGTTAGTATTAATAATGGAACTACAATTGGTGAAGATAAGGGGTTTATAAACTATACTGCTGATTTTTCTAAAGTAGCATTATCTAATAGACCAGGTACTGTTAATGCAGATGGTGAAGCAGCTGATTTTGTATATACTAACCCAACGTCATATTCAAGTTATTTAGATGCTGATGGAAGAACATTGGGAGGAGTAGATTTAACCGGATTTACTGTACCTCAAGCTGTAGCAGAATTTGAAAATAATTATATGAACACTCCAGAATATGCTACTAATTTAGCAGCTATTAATGCGGGAAATGCAGCAGGGAAACCTTTTGTAGATGAATTTTTAAGTCGTAATCCAGATGCAAATAATATAAATGGTTCTCCAAAAACAGCAGCTGCCAAGTTTTCTATAAACGGAGGTTATGATGTAAGTGATGAATCACAAGTATATTTTAATGCTGCTTATGTATATAAAAAGGTAAATAGTTATGCTAATTATAGAACGCCTTATTGGAGAACTGTAGAGAGTATGCCATATTTAGCTGATTTCTTTCCTGGTGGTAATCCTAACACAGATGGTGGTTACGATGGTTATGTACCAACTTTTGAAGGAGACTTGAGTGATTATAATGCTACTCTAGGTATAAGATCAAAAATAAATGACTGGAATGTTGATGTAAGTTTTACAACAGGTGGTAATTCACAAACGTATAAAGTAAATAATTCTCACAATAGAAATGTCGTTTATTCCCCTTCAACATGGATTGATGCAAATAATAATGGTACTGTTGACCCAGGAGAATTAACAGAAGGATCTGAATTATATAGAGAAAACAGTAAACGCTCTTTTGATCCAGGAGGAACTGCTTTTTCACATAACGTAGGGAACCTAGATATTTCTAGAATACTTTCAGAAAA
Organism: Tenacibaculum adriaticum; assembly: GCF_008124875.1. Classification (GTDB taxonomy): domain Bacteria; phylum Bacteroidota; class Bacteroidia; order Flavobacteriales; family Flavobacteriaceae; genus Polaribacter; species Polaribacter adriaticus. The sequence goes on along the minus strand of NZ_VNIA01000002.1, from coordinate 231,216 downwards.
AGTAAGTATTGGATTTGGTGCTGAATTTAGATCAGAACTTTTTGAAATTATTGAAGGTGAATTGAGTTCTTACGATGGTGGAGGTGCCGATTCTTTTGCTGGAAATAGCCCAGAAAATTCAGGAAAATTTAGCCGTTATAATTTAGGTGGATATTTTAGTCTAGATTGGGATATTAGTAAAGCTTTCTTAGTTAGCGGAACAGCAAGGGCTGAAAATTATTCTGATTTTGGTAGCACTTTTGTTTGGAAGTTAAGTTCTAGATATAAGTTATCAGATAAATACACTTTAAGAGGATCTCTGTCAACAGGATTTAGAGCACCAACATTACACCAAATTTATACACAAAAAGCCCAATACAGTTTTGTGCCAGGACAAGGAATACAAGTTGGTGGATTGATAAATAATGTATCATCTCAAGCACAACTTTTAGGAATCCCTAAATTAGATGCAGAAGAATCTACTAACTTTACTGTAGGTTTTGGAGGGAAAGTAAATAAACATGTAAGTTTTACAGTAGACTACTATAATATTGCTGTAAAAGATAGAATCGTTTTAAGTACAGAAATTGGTAAAACGGCTACTGATGCTGTTGGAAATAGTATTGGTAACACTGCTTTAGATCAAGTACTAAATGCAAATAATTTAAGTGATTTAAGCTTTTTTGTTAATGCCTTAGATACTAAAACTTCTGGATTAGATGTCGTTTTAGGTTATAAAGATATTGCTATAGGGTCTGGTCAATTAGGTTTTAATCTATCTGGTAACTATACTATTCAAAACGAAAGAGATGGAGAGGTTAAAAACCCTAAAATAGTTGCTGATGCAGATCAATCTGTTGTTAACGAAACACAAGAGGCTTTATTTTTCACTTCTAGACCAAAAACAAAGTGGATTTTAGGAACTACTTATGATATTGGTAAGTTCGGCTTATCTTTAAATAACACGTATTTCGGTAAAACTACCTTTAAACAACAAGGTATGAGTAGTGATTTAAGAACAGAATTTATACCTAAAGTTGTGACTGATTTAGGAATCAATTATAATGCAACTGATAAATTAACAATTGCATTGAACGTAAATAATTTATTAAATGTATTACCAGAATGGGAATTCAAAGCAGAAAATGCAGCTGGTCAAGCTCTAATAAATGATACAACACCGAATTGGTACGGTATTACTCCTATTCAAGAACAATCAAACTTAATTACTTTCAACCAGCGTTATTCTCAAATGACATACGATGGTTATCATTTTAGTCAATTAGGTACTATGTTTAGTTTATCAGTAAATTATCAATTTTAAGCTTAAATAACTTTAAGATAATTATTTGAAACGAAAACACTCAAATCCATAGATTTGAGTGTTTTTATTTTTTGTAGTAAATTACTCCTTTAAATTTCAAGATAATGCAAAGTCTCTACTCCAATGGATTTGAACACATATACGATGCTATGTATAAAACCTTTATTAATTATGAGGATGAATATGAGTTTTATTCAAAAATTATTGACGAACATGGTAAAACAAACGTTTTAGAAATTGGTTCAGGCACTGGTAATCTAGCAAAGAAGTTCATTAATTCTCATTTCAATTATACAGGTCTAGATTTAAGTTATGATATGATTGCTTTATCAAAAAGAAAAAATCCTAAAGGTAATTTTATACAAGGAGATATTACCAATTTTAAACTTGAAAACAAAGTAGATTCAGTTATTATTACAGGAAGAACGACAAGCTATCTTTTATCTAACAACAGTGTTTACAAAGCTTTGAATTCAATTTATAAAAATTTAACTTCGGATGGGGTTTTAAGCTTTGATTTTATTGATGCCTCTAGATTTTTTTTAGAAATTAAAGAAGGAAAATTTTTTCAACATAAAGCTACCATAAACGATATGTTTTATAACAGAGAAAGTTATATGAAACCAGACAAACAAGCTGATAATTTTATGTTTAACTGGAATGCTACCTATTTTAAAAATGAAAATGGAACACTAGTTAAGGTAACAGAAGACAACTCTACAGTTAGAGCCTTCACAAAAAATGAGTGGGAAATTTTTTTAGAACTTTGTAATTTTAAATTAATTGAATTTATCGATAGAAAAAGTTATGCTTTCGACACCTATGTTGTTGTAGCACAGAAGAAATAAAAAAATCCCGAGTTAAAAACTCGGGATTTTATCTTTTAATATAAATTAGTCGTTATGCATAAAACGTTGTTTTGCTAACAACTCCTCCTCTGTTTCAACATTATCATCATCAGGAACACAACAATCTACAGGACAAACAGCTGCACATTGTGGTTCTTCGTGAAAACCTTTACATTCTGTACATTTGTCTGCTACGATGTAATAGATTTCATCAGAAATTGGCTCTTGATCTTCATCTGCATTCGCTTTTTTACCGTTTGGTAAAACAATATTTCCGCTTAAATCGGTTCCATCCGAGTATTTCCAATCATCAGCACCTTCATAAATTGCAGTATTTGGGCATTCTGGTTCACATGCACCACAATTTATACATTCATCTGTTATAATAATTGCCATAATTAATCTCTTTCAGTTTTGTAACTTTGCGGATGCAAAAATAAAGCCAAATTAATTTATAACCAATTTAAATGGGTAAAATCCAACATCGCATAGACGCTTTTGTAAAACTAGGTCAATTTTTAAGTCAGTTTTCCAGAGAATCAATAGAGAAAAAAGAAAATATTGAGTTTAACGATTTATTTTTCGACGGATTCAAACATCAGTTAAAAGTAGCAGAAGAGTATAATTCTTGGTTTACCAAAGAGAATTTAATGTTTGCTTGCGAAAATTGGGCTGAAGCTTTATCTGAAGAAAATATTAAAAAATGGATTTCTACAAAATATTTAAATGAAAATGAACCTAAAATAGTTGCTATAATTATGGCTGGAAACATTCCGTTGGTTGGTTTTCATGATTTTTTATCTGTTTTAATTTCAGGACATTCAGTCTTAGTAAAACAATCATCTAACGATAAACACCTCCTTCCCTATTTAGCAAAGTATTTAGAATATGTAAATCCAAATTTTAAAGGAAAAATATCATTTACTGAAGAAAAATTAGAAGGTTTTGATGCTGTAATTGCCACAGGAAGTAACAATACTGCTCGTTATTTTGAGTATTATTTTAAAGGTAAACCGAATATTATAAGAAAAAATAGAAATTCTGTAGCGGTTCTTACGGGGAATGAAACAGAACAAGACTTTGAAAGCTTGAGTGAAGATGTATTTCGATATTTTGGATTAGGTTGTCGTTCAGTTTCAAAATTATTTGTTCCAAGAAATTATGATTTCGATAACTTTTTTCGCGGACTATATAACAAGCAGGAAATTATAAATAATGCTAAATATGCTAATAATTACGATTACAACAAAGCCGTGTATTTAATGAGTGAATTTGATATTCTTGAAAACGGATTTTTAATGATCAAAGAAGATGCAAGTTATGCCTCTCCTATTGCTTCTGTATTTTATGAATATTATGACAATGCTGATGATTTAAAAATCAAGTTATACGAAGATAGAGAACGAATTCAGTGTATAGTCGCTAACAACTTCATCGATAACGAGATAAAATTCGGGCAAACACAACATCCACAATTATGGGACTATGCAGATGGTGTAAATACCTTAAAATTCCTTTCGGAAATATAATAATACCCTACTTTTGTAATTTACCATACTATTCAAAACATGAAGAAACATAATTTTAGCGCAGGTCCATGCATTTTACCTGAAGAAGTTTTACAAAAAGCTTCTGAAGCGATACTTAATTTTAATGATGATGACTTATCATTACTAGAAATTTCTCACCGTAGTAAGCCTTTTGTTGATGTTATGGAAAATGCCAGATGTTTAGCCCTAGAACTTCTTGGCTTAGAAAACAAAGGATATAAAGCACTGTTTTTACATGGTGGGGCTAGCACTCAGTTTTTAATGGTCGCTTATAATTTATTGAATAAAAAAGCAGCTTACTTAAATACAGGAACTTGGAGTAGTAAAGCAATAAAAGAAGCTAAATTATTCGGGGACTCGATTGAGGTGGCTTCTTCTAAAGATAAAGGCTTCTCGTACATTCCTAAAGGTTATGAAATGCCAAAAGGTGTAGATTATTTTCACTGTACAAGTAACAACACCATTTATGGGACGCAAATGAAAAGTTTTCCTAAAACTTCAGTTTCTATGATTTGCGATATGAGCTCTGATATTTTCTCTCGTCAATTAGATTTTTCAAAATTTGATTTGATTTATGCAGGAGCTCAAAAAAATATGGGACCCGCTGGCACGACTTTAGTTGTAATAAAAGAAGATATTTTAGGTAAAGTCGAGAGGCAAATTCCTTCAATGTTAAATTACCAAGTTCATCTAGAAAAAGAAAGTATGTTTAATACACCTCCTGTATTTCCTGTATATGTTTCTATGTTAACATTAGAATGGTTAAAAAAATTAGGTGGTATTGAATTTATAGAGAAAGTAAACAATCAAAAAGCATCCTTGTTGTATACAGAGATTGATAGAAATCCTCTTTTTAAAGGGTATGCAAATAAAGAAGATCGAAGTATTATGAATGCCACTTTTAACTTGGTAGACAATAAACTTCAAGCAACATTCGATACCATGTGGAAAGAAGCACATATAAACGGTTTAAACGGACATCGTTCTGTGGGTGGTTATCGTGCAAGTATGTATAACGCATTACCATTGTATAGTGTTCAAGCGTTGGTAGATGTAATGCAAGAATTAGAAAGAAAAGGGTAAATTTTAACGTCATTAAGAACGAAGTGAAGAAATCTTAATAAAAAAAGATTAGTATGTCATTTCACTCCTCTTAATGACAAGATTATAAATAAATGAAAATATTAGTAAACGATGGAATTTCTCAAAGCGGAATTGATGCTTTGGAAAAAGGAGGATTTGAAGTAATTGCAACAAAAGTTGCTCAAGAGCAATTAGAAAATTTTATAAACGAACATACTATTGATGTACTGTTAGTAAGAAGTACAACGCAAGTTCGTCAAGAATTAATAGATGCTTGTCCAAGCATAAAATTAATTGGACGTGGCGGTGTTGGAATGGATAATATTGATGTTCAATATGCACAAGACCAGGGATTACATGTAATTAATACACCAGATGCATCTTCGAATGCTGTAGCAGAATTAGTTTTTGCCCACTTATTTGGTATGGTACGTTTTTTACATCAATCAAATAGAGAAATGCCTTTAGAAGGCGATCTTTATTTTAAAGATTTAAAGAAAAATTATTCTAAAGGAACTGAATTAAGAGGAAAAACATTAGGGATTATTGGTTTTGGAAATATTGGACGTGAGGTTGCTAAACTAGCTTTAGGTATTGGAATGAAAGTTATTGCTAGTGATGCTGAAGTGAAAAGCGCAATGATTAATATTCCTTTTTTTAACGGACAATCGGTTGCTATTGAAATTGAAACTGAAGCAACTTCCGAAGTATTAAAACAAGCGGATTTTATTACAGTTCATATACCTTATCAAGATGAATATGTTATTGGTAAAAAACAATTCGATAGCATGAAAAAAGGAGTTGGTATTATAAACACTGCACGCGGAGGAATCATAGATGAAGTTGCCTTGGTGAGTGCCATAGAGGAAGAAAAAGTGAAATATGCAGCTTTAGATGTATTTGAAAACGAACCTAATCCTGAAATTCAATTATTAATGAATCCAGAAATTTCATTCACTCCGCATATTGGTGCTACTACTTTAGAGGCACAAGATAGAATTGGACTTGAATTAGCATCTCAAATAATCGCATTACTTTCATAAATAGTATATGGCAATTGTAAAACCTTTTAAAGCGGTACGTCCAACACGTGATAAAGTAGCGTTGGTATCCTCAAAATCATACGATATCTACGCTACCGAAGAGTTAGAATCGAAATTGAAATTTAATCCGTATTCGTTTTTACATATCATTAATCCTGGATATAAATATCATAAACAGGAAATTTCAGATGAACAGCGTTTTAAATTGGTCCATAATAGGTATTTAGAGTTTAAGGAAGATGCTGTTTTCACACAAGATAACAATCCTAGTTTTTACATCTATCAAAAAATAACTACAATAAGTTCTTTCTGCGGTATTATAGCGGCAACTTCGGTTGAAGATTATTATAATAATGTTATTAAAAAACACGAAGGCACTTTACATAAAAGAGAATTATTATTTGAAAACTACTTAAAAAACACTGGTTTTAATGCAGAACCTGTGCTTCTTACCTACCCTGATAATGATGAAATAAAAACCATCATTCAAGAATATAAGCAAAAGAGAGCAGAATATGAGTTTTCTACTACAGATAAAGACTCACATTCTCTTTGGATAGTTAATGATATAGAAGACATTGAAAAAATTATAGCTGTATTTAAAAAAATAAACACGCTGTACATTGCTGATGGTCATCATCGTTCAACTTCTTCGTGTTTATTGGCTGAAAATATAGCTAAACAAAACCCTGAGCATACTGGAAAAGAAAATTACAACTTCTTTATGAGTTATTTACTTCCTGAAAGTCAATTAGATATTTATGAATTTAATCGCTTCATAAAAGATTTAAACGGATTATCTGTAGATGAATTCTTAATTGAATTAGATGCATTCTTTAAAATAGAAAACAAAGGACAGGGATTATACAAACCCAAAGAAAAACATCAGTTTAGCATGTATTTAAATGGAGATTTTTATGCGTTGAGTTTACGAAAATCAGCATATCAATTTACCGATGCTCTAAGTGAATTAGATTCAGAAATCTTACGACAAACTGTTTTAAAACCTATTTTAGGAATTGAGGATATTAGAAATGATTCAAAAATTGTATATTCTCAAAATAAGTCTGATGGTTTAGAATTAAAAACAAAAGTAGATAGTGGTGCTTATAAAGTTTCTTTCGGAATGCTTCCAACAAGTATTAACGAACTAAAAAAAATTGTAGATTCAGGCTTATTGATGCCTCCAAAAACAACATATATAGAACCAAAATTACGCAGTGGATTAACCATTTATGAATTCTAGTGTTGTACAAACAACTATTTAAAACTATGATTACTAATAATCTTAACGATATTAAATCTCAACTTCCAGAAAATGTAACTTTAGTTGCTGTTTCTAAAACTAAACCTATTATTGATATCCAAGAAGCGTATGATGCCGGTCAACGTATTTTTGGAGAAAATAAAATTCAGGAAATGGTTATGAAGTATGATGCTTTGCCAAAAGATATAGAGTGGCATATGATTGGCCATTTGCAACGCAATAAAGTGAAGTATATGGCCCATTTTGTAGATTTAATTCATGGAGTTGATAGTTTTAAAACCTTACAAGAAATAAATAAACAGGCTAAAAAACATAATAGAATTATTAATTGCCTCTTACAAGCCCATATTGCAGAAGAACAAACTAAATTTGGATTGTCTTTTGAGAAAATCAGAGAAATTCTTTCGTCGGAAGTGTTATCAGAATTAAAAAATATAAAAATTGTTGGCTTAATGGGGATGGCCACTTTTACTGATAATGAAAAGCAATTAAAAAAGGAATTTTTATCATTAAACAGTCTTTTTTCAGAATTACAAAAAACAAATGAAGAACTCATTATTTTGTCAATGGGAATGAGTGGTGATTACCAATTAGCTATTGCTTGTGGTAGTAACATGGTGCGAATTGGCAGTTCTATTTTTGGCAGTAGAAATTATATTGCTTAACAAATGTAAAAGCTTCTAGATATAATTTTCATATCTTTGTAGCGAAGAAGAAAAATACCCCCTGTTTTTCATATTTACTTAAAAACAAACAGGCTAATTACTGCATGTACGCGATTTTAGACATCGAAACTACTGGTGGAAAATTTAATGAAGAAGGAATTACAGAAATTGCTATCTACAAATTTGATGGGCACACTGTTATCGATCAATTTATTACTTTAGTAAATCCAGAAAGGGAAATTCAAGAATTTGTTGTTAAACTAACAGGTATAAACAGCAATATGCTTAAGAATGCCCCAAAGTTTCATGAAATTGCTAAACGCATTATAGAAATTACAACAGATTGTATTGTTGTTGCTCATAATGCTGCTTTTGACTACCGTATTTTAAGAACAGAATACAATCGTTTAGGGTATAAATATGAGCGTAATACTCTATGTACTGTTACTTTAAGTAAAAAACTAATTTTAGATCAACCCTCATATAGTTTAGGTAAATTATGCAGAGGTTTGGGTATTCCAACTACTGACAGGCATAGAGCGAATGGAGATGCCATCGCTACTGTTCAACTATTCAAACTTTTATTAGAAAAAGATATTCAAAAAGATATTATTAAAAATACGATCAAATATTCTGATAATAGACATCACAAGAGAAAAATAGTTAAAATATTAGATTCTTTACCTGAAAAAGAAGGTCTCTTTTATATCCATAATGAAGTTGGAAATGTAATTTTTTTAGGAAGAGGTAAGAACATTAAAAAAGAAGTAAATAAACTCTTTTTAAAAGATAGCAGAAAAGCACAAATTATCAATTCAAAAGTTAACTCAGTTAGCTTTGAAGAAACAGGTAATCAACTACTAACAAAACTTAAGTACTATATTGAGTTAGAAAGTTTACGTCCTAAATATAATACTATTAGAAAACGTAAAATGACTGATAGAGATTTCAGTCACGATCATTTAATACTAATTGATAAAGGGCGTATTCCCGAAGAGCATGCAGTTATTTTAATAGAAAATAATGAAGTCGTAGGGTATGCTTATACCAATTTATCTTATCAAGAAAATGAATTACACGTTTTAAAAAACATCATTACTCCTATAGAAAATAAATTGTTAGCTAAAACCATTATTAAAAACTACCTACTCAGTAACACTGTTCAAAGAATAGTAAGGTTTCAAGTAGAAAATAATTTGTAATATTGTTTTTATAAAACTCTATTTTGAACAAAATCCAATTACAAAAAAACTGGAAGGAAAAACTTCATGAGATTATTTATGAGGCTGACACTTTTGCTGGAAAGCTGTTTGATGTCGCTTTATTAATACTCATATTAATAAGTATAGTCTTAGTAATGCTTGAAAGTGTTGGTACTATTGATGAAAAATACCATGATCAGCTTTACATAGCAGAATGGATTGTTACGATTTTATTTTCAATAGAATATGTTTTAAGAATTATTTCTATTAACAAACCAACCAAGTACATTTTCAGTTTTTACGGAATTATTGATTTTTTATCTACTATTCCTATGTATCTGTCTACATTTTTTGTTGGCACACATACTTTAGTAGCCTTTAGAGCTCTTCGATTATTAAGAGTGTTTAGAATTTTAAAATTAGCACGGTATATTGGAGAATCCAATCAACTATTAAAAGCCTTAAAAGCAAGTAGAGCTAAAGTTGCTGTTTTCTTATTTTTTGTTTTGATTCTATGTGTTATTTTGGGCACAATTATGTACTTGGTAGAGGGTGCAGACAATGGATTTACAAGTATTCCTAGAAGTGTTTATTGGGCGATTGTAACTTTAACTACTGTGGGCTATGGAGATATTGCTCCTCATACTCCTTTGGGCCAATTTATAGCAAGTGCAATTATGATTTTAGGTTATGCAATTATTGCAATTCCGACAGGTATTGTAACTTCAGAAATTACAAAAACTGGGGAAATTCATACCAATACACAATCTTGCACTAATTGTGGTTATGAAGGACATAAAGATGATGCTGAATTTTGTTTTCATTGCGGAAATAAACTACACACTTAATGAATACACTTATTACTATTGTTGGTCCAACTGCCATCGGCAAAACAGCCTTGAGTATTAAATTAGCACAGCATTTTAAAAGTGATATTTTATCGTGTGATTCACGTCAGTTCTATAAAGAAATGACAATTGGGACAGCAGTTCCTGATAAAAATGAACTAGCTGCAGCAACACACCATTTTATACAAAATAGAAGTGTTTTTGAAGATTATAATGTAGGAAGTTTTGAAAAAGATGCACTTAAAATCTTAGAGAAACTTTTTCTTGAAAATTCTATTCAAATTATGGTCGGTGGTAGCGGATTGTATGTCGATGCTGTTTTAAAAGGACTCGATTATTTTCCAGATGTTCCTTCAGAAATAAGAGAAAAACTAACCCAAGAATTAGAAATAAAAGGAATTGAATATCTTCAAGAACAACTTAAAGAACTCGATTTAGATGCTTATGAAACCATAGCTATTGAGAATCCACATCGATTAATTCGTGCTCTAGAAATTTGTATCGGTACTGGTAAAACCTATTCTTCTTTCAAAAACAAAGAAAAAGTTCCTCGCAATTTTAAATCCATTAAAATTGGTTTAAATGCAGATCGCGAGATAATTTACGATCGAATAAACCGAAGAGTAGATATTATGATGAAAAATGGCTTGTTAGAAGAAGCAAAAGCATTATATCCACATAAAGAATTAAATGCACTTCAAACGGTTGGTTACCGTGAGTTATTCGAGTATTTTGATGGAAACTGTACGCTAGATTTTGCTATTTCAGAAATCAAAAAAAATAGTAGGAGATTTGCAAAACGACAACTAACTTGGTTTCGTAAAGACCCAGAAATTGTATGGTTTGATTACAAGGATGATGTTTCAGAAATTATAAAAAAGATAGCTGAATTATCTTAAATACCTCTTATATAATTAGCTAACGGATCGTTAAATTGAAATCCTTTTGTAAAACGTTCTTTGTTTAATACTTTTAATTCTACTAAAGACCATAAAATAAGCTCTTTTAAGAAGTATATGTCTTTTTCTGTGTATTCTGAGTAGTATTTTTTTATTAAGTTGTTTAAAGGTTTAATTTCATCTAATTGGTTTTGAAAATAACCATCATCCATGTCATCTAGCAACTCTACAGCATCTTGTTTGTAAAACCACTGAGCAATTTCATCGTATGGAGATATATCTTCCGCTTTCTTTAGCTTTTTAACTTCAGGGAAATTTTCTAAGAAAATAGATTTAATAGCATTTCCAATCAATATCTGTGCTACAGCAGAAGCTCCCTCCTGCTCACCTTCATAGACCAATTCAACTTTTCCTGTAATGGCCGGAATCGTTCCTAAAAAATCTAACAAACGTACACTCGTTGATTCATCGCCAGTTAGCATACTTCTACGTTCTGCGGTACTTAACAAGTTTTCGAAAACTGAAATGCTCATTCGTGCACTCACACCACTTTTAGTATCTATAAATTCACTTTTACGCGCCTCAAAACTAATTTGTTCTACCAAACGTTTTGCAAGTTCAGGAACATAAATAGTTGCTTTCTGACTTTCTAATAAATTAGCTTCTTGATTCGTTATTTTTTGTGCAATAGCTACATTTTCAGGATAATGTGTTAATATTTGTGAACCAATTCTATCTTTTAACGGTGTTACAATACTTCCTCTATTAGTGTAATCTTCAGGATTTGCGGTGAATACAAACTGAATATCTAAAGGTAGTCGTAACTTAAATCCTCTAATTTGAATATCACCTTCTTGTAAAATATTAAATAACGAAACTTGAATACGTGCCTGTAAGTCTGGAATTTCATTAATCACGAATATGCAACTGTTAGCTCTAGGAATCATTCCAAAATGAATAACCCGATCATCAGCATAACTTAATTTTAAATTTGCTGCTTTTATAGGATCCACATCACCAATTAAATCAGCTACTGTAACGTCTGGGGTTGCTAATTTTTCAAAGAAACGATCATTTCTATGCAACCAAGTTATAGGGGTTTTATCTCCTTTCTCCTTAATTAATTCTTTTGCATAACGAGACAAAGGTTGAAAAGGATCGTCGTTAATTTCTGAGCCTTTAACTATTGGAATATATTCATCTAACAAGTTAACCATTAAGCGTGCTAAACGTGTTTTTGCTTGTCCTCGTAAACCTAATAAATTAATATTATGACGTGATAAAATAGCGGTTTCTAATTCTGGAATTACCGTGTTTTCATATCCCCAAACACCTTCGAAAACAGTTTTATTATTTTTTAATTTTTCAATTAAATTATTTCTCAATTCATCTTTAATAGAAATTGATTGATATCCTGCTGCTTTTAACTCGCCTAATGTTGTTATTGCTGAATAATTCATATTATATTCCTCTAATTCTTTTCTTTCTATTTTGTTCGTAATCTTCAAAAATCATTTCTCCTAGCCCTTTTAAACCTGTATAAAATGCTTTTCCTTGGTTTGCTTTGGTAAAATGTTCTACGAATCGCATTAAATACGGGTCTTGAGCAATCATAAATGTTGTAATTGGTATGTGTAGTTTTCTGGCTTGACTCGCCATATTGTAACATTTTTCAACAATATAACTATCTAATCCATTACTATTTTTATAATACGTTCCGTCAGGGAGTCGAAGACAGCTTGGTTTACCGTCTGTAATCATAAAAATTTGTTTATTTGTATTTCGCTTTCGTCTCAATAAATCTAATGCTAATTGTAATCCTGCAACGGTATTTGTATGGTAAGGACCTACTTTTAAATACGGTAATTCTTGAATAGATATTGGCCATGCATCATTCCCAAAAACAAGAATATCTATTGTATCCTTCGGATAACGTGTTGTGATTAATTCTGCCAACGCCATCGCTACTTTTTTGGCAGGTGTAATTCGATCTTCTCCATATAAAATCATACTATGACTAATATCGATCATTAAAACCGTACTCATTTGTGCTTTAAAATTAGTTTCTTCAACGACCAAATCACTTTCATTCAATATAAAATCACCTATTCCATGTTGAATTTGCGCATTTTTAATGCTTTCTGTCATTGAAATCTTATCAAGGGCATCTCCAAAATGATAGTTTCTAAACTCACCTGTATGTTCATCTCCTCTACCTATTTGCTTTGTTCTATGACTACCTGCTCTACTCTTTTTTAAATTTCCAAAAATTTGATTTAACGCTTTCTGACGAATGGCTTGTTCTGTTTTAGGAGTAATTTTTAATTTCCCTCCTCCATTAGGATTATCAATTTCCTCTCGTAAATACCCTTTCTTTTTTAAATCTTCTAAAAAATCATCTAAAGTGTATTCATCGGTAGTTAAATTATACTCTCTATCTAATTGTTGTAACCACTCGAAAGCTTCGTCAAAATCGCCCGAAGTATAGGTAATTAATTCTTTAAAAATATCAAACAATTTATCAAAAGGCAACTGATTTGGTGCCTCATAGTTTTTAAATCGTAATCCTTTTTTAAACTCGTAATTCATCTTCTAAAAATACAATAATTATTGTCTAAAAACTAATTTTAACACAAAGCGGAGTTAATTTTTCTTATTCAGATTTATTATGTTTTCTTTGCTATACTATGGGTAAATTCAAAATCACTACAATTGCAATATCAAGGGTTTTTAAAAACCCCTTTTTTATGGCGTTCGAATAGAATCAATAATTTGCAACAGTTTGATTTACAAATAACTTACAGCACTTCATTTAACTTAAAAATTGAAGGTAATCCTCGTTTAGAAAAACTGGTAGAACGGTTTGTTTCCAATCAATTAGAGCAAGATAAAGCTATTAAAATTTTAGCGGAAAATATTCAAGTTCAAGATCATAAAATTACCCTTGGAGAACTTGATTGTTTATTATTAAAAAATGGAATTCCAATTCATTTAGAAATCATTTACAAATTCTACTTATACGATCCTAAAGCTGGAAATTCTGAAATTGAACATTGGATTGGTCCAAACCGACGTGATAGTTTTGTACAAAAAATAAACAAACTGAAAGAAAAGCAACTACCACTGCTCTATCATTCTCTAACTAAACCAATTCTAAACCAGTTAAAATTGTCTGTTAAAGACATAAAACAGCAAGTGTATTTTAAAGCGCAATTATTTGTTCCTTTAAAAGACTTCGGAAAAGAATTTGATCTTATAAATAACGATTGCATCAAAGGTTTTTACATTACAGTAAAGGAATTAAATCAGTTTTCTGATTGTAAATTTTACATTCCTACAAAACACAATTGGCTTGTAGAACCTCATGTTTCGATAGATTGGTTGAGTCTTGAAAACTTTACTTCAAAACTTACCCCTTTTATAGAAAATGAAAGCTCACCTTTATGTTGGTTAAAAAAGCCAAATGGAGAACTTATTAAATTTTTTGTGGTTTGGTGGTAACTTTCAGTTTTGAGATTTTTTTCCTTGAAGTGATAAAATAAACGCCTGTTAATAAAATTACAGATGCAATAATAGATTGTAACGTTAATTTCTCATCCAATACATACCAACCTAAAAACAATGCTATTACCGGGTTTACATACGCAGAAGTAGCCACTTTTTCTGTTGAAACAGCTTTTAATAAATAGTTGAATGCAGTAAAAGCTACAATACTTCCAAAAAGAATAAGTAATAACATAGAAGTTTGAGTTTTTACTGACCAATTTAAAGGAGACGACCATGTTTCTTTTAAAAGTAAGCTAAAAACAGTTAAAAGTACACCTGCTATTAACATTTGATAGCCAGTACTAACTAGATGATTTTTAGGTAAATTGGCTTTTGAGACAAATACACTACCATAACTCCAACTTAGTACACTACTAAAAATCATAAAAATCCCTAAAATACTTCCTTCTGAAGTTGAAATTTCTTTTTGACTTACTAGCAAATACATTCCAAAAACACCTAAACATACTCCAATAATCGATTTTTTTTGCATTCTTTTTCCATCTATCAAGCGCATTAAAAACAGTACAAATAAGGGTTGTGTAGCTGCTAAAAGAGCTCCAAAACCGCTATCAACATATTTTAAAGCCCACACAAAAATTCCGTTTCCATACACTAGAAAAAGAAAACCTGCTATGATAGAGTTTACAAACTGATTTTTAGTTATCGTTAGAGATTTACCCATAACTTTTGCTATTACCATAATTAAAATTCCGGCAATGAAAAAACGTATAGAAGCTAGTAATAAAGGAGATATTTCTGTTACCGCAACTTTATTCAACAAATAAGTAGATCCCCAAATTACATAAATTGAAAAAAATGCAATAACAATTAGTAGTTTAGATTTTCTCATAATAATTTATTTTTAGGGTTCTTTGTTTAGTAAAAAAATAACCGATAAGAAACAATTTATGTTACCTATCGATTTTTAAACAAATATAACTAAAGTTACTTTCTTTCTTTTAAAACTTCTTCTATTTCTGAGAATGAAAACCCTTTGGCTTTTAATAAAATTAAATAGTGATATAATAGGTCTGCAGCTTCATCTTTAAATAGATTATCATTATCATCTTTAGCTTCAATCACTAACTCTACAGCCTCTTCTCCTACTTTTTGCGCTACTTTATTTATTCCTCTTTTATACAGTTGATTTGTATAGGATCCTTCTACATTATCATCAATTCGATTAGAAATGGTTTTTTCTAATTCGTACACAAAGCCTTTCGGAGTTTCTTCTGCAAAACAAGAAGTAGTCCCTTTATGGCAAGTATTTCCTTCTGGTTTCACTTTAATTAAAATAGTGTCATTATCACAATCTACCAGAATTTCTTTTACCCATAAAAAATTACCACTCTCCTCTCCTTTCGTCCATAGTCTGTTTTTACTTCTGCTAAAAAAAGTAACTTTTTCTTCTAACTGTGTTTTAGCTAAAGCATCTTCATTCATATAACCAAGCATCAATACTTGTAAAGTCGCTTCGTTTTGAATAATTACGGGTATTAAGCCGTCTGATTTATTAAAATCTATATTCATCGTATAGCTATGTTTTCTGTTTTTAAATAATCTTTTAATATTGGAACTGGAATTTCTCCAAAATGAAAAATACTTGCTGCTAAACCTCCGCTTGCTGCTGTTTTTGTAAAAACATCTGAAAAATGTTCTTTTTTTCCAGCACCACCCGAAGCAATTACAGGGATATTCACCAATTTACTTACTTCATTTGTAATATCTAAAGCAAAACCTGCTTTAGTGCCATCGTTATTCATAGAAGTTAACAAAATTTCTCCTGCTCCTAATTCTTCAATTTTTTTTGCCCAATCTGTTGTTAGTAGAGAGGTTTCTTCTCTTCCTCCTTTTACAAATACTTTCCATTCATTGTTAACAAACTTGCTATCAATAGCTACTACCACACATTGACTTCCGAATTCATTTGCTAATTCAGAAATTAACGCTGGTCTTTTTACCACGGATGAATTAACACTTACTTTATCTGCACCCGCCTTTATTAAAGCTGAAACATCTTTTACTGAATTAATGCCACCACCAACAGTAAATGGAATATTGATTTCTCTAGCTACTTTTTCAACTAAATTAATTAATGTTTTTCGGTTTTCTATCGTAGCTGTAATATCAAGAAACACCAATTCGTCCGCACCTTGTTCTGCATATAGTTTAGCTAATTCAACAGGATCACCAGCATCAATAATATCAATGAAATTAACACCTTTAACCGTTCTTCCTTCTTTAATATCTAAACAGGGTATTATTCTCTTTTTTAGCATAATTTTTGTAATTCTTTTAAGGGGATTTTACCTTCATAAATAGCTTTTCCAAGAATTGCACCTTCACAACCTATTTCTTTTAAAAGTTGTAGATCTCTAATGGAAGAAACTCCTCCACTAGCTATTAAATTAATAGCTGTAATTTTAATAATCTCTTTATACAATACATTCGAAGTACCTTGTAGCATCCCATCTTTAGCTACATCTGTACAAATTACATTTTTAACACCTTTTTCTTCGTAATCAATAATAAAATCAACCACATCTGCTAGAGATGTTTGCAACCATCCGTTGGTTGCTATTTTACGATCTTTACAATCTGCACCTAAAATAATTTTTTCAGCTCCGTATTTTTCTATCCAATTAATGAAAGTTTCTGGATTTTTAACAGCAATACTTCCTCCTGTTATTTGTGAAGCTCCACTGCTAAAAGCTATTTCTAAATCTTGATCTGACTTTAAACCACCTCCAAAATCTATTTTTAGACTGGTTTTAGTTGCGATTTGCTCTAAAATTTTATGATTTACGATGTTTTTAGACTTTGCTCCATCTAGATCAACTAAATGTAAAAATTGAATTCCATTGTCTTCAAATTGTTTGGCAACTTCTAACGGATTTTCATTATATATTTTTTTGGTGCTGTACTCACCTTTGGTTAAACGAACACATTTACCTTCTATAATATCTATTGCTGGTATTATTCTCATAATTCTAAAAAGTTTTTCAGGATTTTCTCACCTATACTTGCTGATTTTTCTGGATGAAACTGCGTTGCATAAAAATTATCTTTTTGCATCGCTGCACTAAATGGTAAAATGTAATTACAAATAGCTAATGTTTGCTCACAAATTTCTGCATAATAACTGTGTACATAATACACGTCATCTTCATCATTTATGTTTTTAAATAAACTTCCGCTTACACTATCAAAATTATTCCACCCCATGTGTGGAACCTTTTCTTCAGGTGGAAATAATTTAACTTTCGAATCAAAAATACCTAAGCATTCCGTTTTATTTTCTTCAGATGACCTACACATTAATTGTAATCCTAAACAAATGCCTAAAACAGGTTGTTTGAGTGAACAAATAACTACATCTAGACCTTTTTCTTTAATATATTTCATTGCCGAACTCGCTTCACCTACACCTGGGAAAATAACTTTATCTGCTTTTTTAATTTCTTCAGTATTATCTGTTATTATACTCTCAAAACCTAAGCGTTTTATTGCATTTTGTACTGAGCGAATATTACCTGCATTGTATTTAATAATTGCTATTTTCATTATAACATTCCTTTTGTTGAAGGTAAAATCATTTTTTCTGTGTCCCTTTTATTGGCTGCTTTTATAGCTTTAGCAAAGGCTTTAAAAATCGCTTCAATTTTGTGGTGTTCATTGATCCCTTCTGCTTTAATATTTAAATTACATCGTGCTCCATCTGTAAATGATTTAAAGAAATGCATAAACATTTCCGTTGGCATTTTACCAATCATTTCTCGTTTAAAATCAGCTTCCCAAACCAGCCAATTTCGTCCACCAAAATCAATAGCTACTTGTGCTAAACAATCATCCATAGGTAAACAAAATCCATAACGCTCAATACCTAATTTGTTTCCCAATGCTTGATTAAAAACTTCGCCTAAAGCTATTGCTGTGTCTTCAATGGTATGATGTTCGTCTACTTCTAGATCTCCTTTTACTATAATATCTAAGTCTAACTGACCGTGGCGTGCAATTTGCTCTAACATATGATCGAAGAAAGCAATGCCTGTATCTATTCTGTTTTTACCAGTTCCGTCTAAATTCAAATCAATTTTGATGTTCGTTTCATTGGTTTTTCTTTCTATGGAAGCTGTTCTGTCTTTTAATTTTAAAAACTCGTAAATATCTTTCCAATCACAAGTTTCTAAAGAAATAAAGAAATTTAATTCCTCTTTCTTTACAGTAATTTCATCATCTCCCGCGTCACTTTCATTAACTATGTAAATACCTTTACTATCTAAGTTTTTAGCCAATTCTATATCCGTTAACCTGTCTCCAATTACAAATGAGTTTTTTAAGTCGTATTCTTCTGAAAAATATTGCGTTAACAAACCTGTATTTGGTTTTCTTGTTAGCGCGTTGTCTTTTGCAAAGGTTCTATCTATACATTGCTCTTTGAACTCAATTCCTTCATTTTTGAATGCTTGTAAAATGAAGTTTTGAACTGGCCAAAAAGTATTTTCTGGAAAACTCTTGGTCCCTAATCCGTCTTGATTCGTTACCATAACCAATTCGTAATCTAATTCATTTACTATTTTACTGAGATATTGAAATACTTTTGGATAAAACGCTAGCTTTTCAAAACTATCTAATTGAAAATCAATTGGTGGCTCTAAAACCAACGTTCCGTCTCTATCTATAAATAATACTTTTTGTTTCATAATGTGTTTTGTAGCGCGTTAATTAATTTTTCGTTTTCTTGAAGAGTACCTACCGTAATACGAATGCAGTTTTTAACCTGTATATTTCGATTTCTAACAATGATTTTTTCATCAATCAGATAATTATATACATCATTGGCATTATCAACTTCAACTAATAAAAAATTAGCATCAGACGGGTAAATTTTATTAACAACTTTTACAGTGGCAAGTCGCTCTCTTAATCGATCTCTTTCTCTAAGAATTATTTCTATGTTCTTTTTAACTTCTTTTTTATTTTCTAATAATTTTGATACCGCTTGCTGATTTAAAATACTCACATTATACGGAGGTTTCACTCGATTGTATAGATTGATAATTTCTACATTTGTGTAAGCTATTCCTATTCTAACTCCCGCTAATCCCCAAGCTTTACTAAAAGTTTGACTTACAATTAAGTTATTATATTTATTTATCTTTTTGATGAAAGATTCTTTTGAGCTAAAATCAATATAAGCTTCATCTATAATTACAATTCCCTTAAAATTTTGAAGGATAAACTCTATTTCTGTCGTATTTATACTATTTCCTGTCGGGTTATTAGGAGAACAAATAAAAATTATTTTCAGTTTTTCATCTTTTAAAAATGGCTTTAAACGCTCAATATCAATCTGGAAATCTCTAATTAAAGGTTGTTTAATCAATTCTATGTTATTAATATTTGCTGAAACATCATACATCCCATAAGTTGGTGAAAAGGTTAAAGCTTTGTCTTTTCCTGGTTCACAAAATATTCTAAAAGCCAAATCAATAACTTCATCACTTCCGTTTCCAATAAAAATTTGATTGGTTTTTACCTTCTTCAATTCAGAAAGCTTTTCTTTAATGAGTTTTTGTTGTGGATCTGGATATCGATTCAACTTACCAAAAGGATTTTCATTTGCATCTAAAAAAACATCAGCACTTCCTTTAAATTCATCTCTTGCCGATGCATATGGTTTTAAATGCCAAATATTTTTACGTACAATATTTTTTAAATTAATCATTTTGTAAGGTTTTTAATCGGATAGTTACAGCATTTTTGTGAGCTTGTAAACCTTCTGCTTCCGCCATAACTTCAATCGCATTCCCTATATTTATAATTCCCGTTTTAGATAATTTTTGAAAAGTTACTTTCTTTACAAAACTATCTAAAGAAACACCACTATAATTCTTTGCATATCCATACGTTGGTAACGTGTGATTGGTTCCAGAAGCATAATCTCCTGCACTTTCGCAACTATAATTCCCAAGAAAAACAGATCCTGCATTCATAATTCTAGAAACATAATTTTCAGCAGTTTCTGAAGCTATGATTAAGTGTTCTGGAGCATATTTATTACTAAATTCAATGCATTTTTCTATAGAATCTAAAACAATTGCGCTACTGTTCTCTAAGGCTTTCGAAGCAATTTCCTTTCTTGGTAATTCTTGAAGTTGTTTATCTACTTCTTCTAAAACTTCTGTAACAATATTTTTATCATCAGAAAGTAAAATTACCTGGCTATCTGCTCCATGTTCTGCTTGCGATAATAAATCCGCAGCCACAAAACTTGGATTACACGTTTTATCAGCAATTACTAACACTTCACTTGGGCCGGCAGGCATATCTATAGCTATTCCTTGTTGTTGAATTAACTCTTTCGCCTTCGTTACAAATTGATTACCAGGACCAAATATTTTATAAACTTGCGGAATTGTTTCTGTTCCGTATCCCATAGCAGCAATAGCTTGTGCTCCTCCTACTTTATAAATTTTAGTAACACCTACCAAATTAGCAGTATATAAAATAGCTGGATTTATAGTTCCGTCTTTGCTTGGAGGTGTACACAAGATAATTTCTTTACATCCTGCAATATTTGCAGGTTCTCCCAACATTAAAATTGTTGAAAATAAAGGCGCAGAACCTCCAGGAATATATAAACCCACTTTTTCAATAGCAATACTTTTTCGCCAACATTTAACTCCTTGTGTCGTCTCAATCTCCTTTTCTTCTATCTTTTGTGAAGCGTGGAAAATATTAATGTTTTTTTGGGCTAATTGAATCGAATTTTTTAGTTCTTCTGAAACTAACGCTATTCCATCATTAATTTCTTCTTCAGAAACCTGAATATTTGATAAAATAACATTATCAAGCAATTGAGTATATTTATATAAAGCCTCGTCTTTATTCCTTTTTACATCGTCAAGAATAATCGCTACAGATTCATTTAAACGATTAGTATCAATTTGTGCACGTTTACAAAGTGATTCCCATTCCGCTTTCGGTGGATAATTATAAGTTTTCATTATTGGATCATATTTTCGATTGGACATACTAAAATACCTTCAGCTCCTGCTAATTTGAGTTCATCTATAATTTCCCAAAAATCATTTTTATTAATTACAGAATGTAAAGAGCTCCACCCTGATTCTGCTAAGGGTAAAATCGTAGGACTTTTAATTCCTGGGAGTATTTTAATAATATTATCAATTTTAGTGTTTGGAGCATTTAACAACACGTATTTGTTTTCTCTTCCTGATAAAACGGATTGTAATCGGAATTGAACTTTATTTAAAATAGCTTGATTTTCTTTTGAAATTTTAGGAGATTTTACTAAAACCGCTTCCGATTTTAAGAGCACTTCAATTTCTTTTAGATTATTTTTAAATAAGGTACTACCACTTGAAACGATATCACAAATAGCATCTGCTAAACCTATGTTTGGTGCAATTTCAACCGAACCATTAATCATGTGAAGATTTGCAGAAATATTTACCTGTTTTAAGAATTTCTCAACAGTATTTGGGTAGGAAGTTGCAATTCTTTTTCCTTCTAAATCTTGTAAGCATTTTGCTGATGAACCCTTCGGAACCGCTATCGAAACTCTACATTTAGAAAACCCTAATTTTTCTACAACAGAAATACTGTTTCCTTTTTCAACCAACACGTTCTCGCCAATAATAGCGACATCAACGACTCCATCTCTTAAATACTGTGGAATATCTCCGTTTCGAAGAAAGAATACTTCTAACGGAAAGTTTCGAGCAGAAGCTTTTAGCTGATCTTTACCATTATCGATAGAAATTCCGATGGCTTTTAAAAGACTTAAAGAATCTTCATTAAGTCTGCCTGATTTTTGTACTGCTAGTTTTAGTTTACTCATTTTTGTTTGTATTGTTGAGTAAACCTTGAGAAATAATTTTATTACAATGAAGAACAAAAAAAATCCGTTTGATTTACTCAAACGGATTTTAAATTTTATGATGAATTAATTACATAACATTCTTACTTCGCCTGAGTGCAAATATGAGAATGATGATGATGTAATTGAATGAATGTCATTTTGTTGTTTTTTTTAACACTACAAATTTATGTGATATTTTTTTTAATATCCAAATAAAAATACCATTATTTTAATTTTGAAAACAATTTTTCTGCTACTAGCTCTGAAGATGCTGGGTTTTGCCCCGTAATTAATAATCCGTCTACTACAGCATAAGGATTCCAATCTTCCGCTTTAGAATAAATACCTCCATTCGTTTTTAACATATCTTCTACCAGAAAAGGTACAACATCTGTTAGTTGTACAGCAGCTTCTTCAGTATTTGTAAAACCCGTTACTTTTTTTCCATTAACCAAAAATTTACCATTTGAATCTTTAACATGCTTTAAAACACCTGGAGCATGACAAACCGCAGCTACAGGTTTGTTGTTTCTATAGAAAGATTCAATAAGAGCTATTGAGCTTTTATCCTCTGCTAAATCCCATAACGGTCCATGACCTCCTGGGTAAAATACCGCATCATAATCTACTTCCTTAACATTAGCTAATTTTATTGTATTTGCTAAAGTAGCCTGTGTTTCTTTATCTTCTTTAAATCGCAGAGTTGATGGTGTTTGAAAATCTTTGGCAGAACTTTTAGGATCTATTGGTGGTTGCCCTCCTTTGGGGGATGCTAATGTTATTTCTACTCCCTTATCTTTTAAAAAATAATAAGGTGTTGCAAATTCTTCTATCCAAAAACCAGTTTTTTTTCCTGTATTACCTAAATCTTCATGACTTGTTAATACAAATAATACTTTTTTTACTTCTGATTTAACTTCTGTTATTTTAACCTCTTTTTTTGTTTCTTTTTTATTGCCACAAGAAGCAAATAATGTGAGCACTAAAATTGAAGCTGCTAATTTTTTCATCTTAAATGTTTTTAATTTTTAACAAAATTAGACGAATACATTTAGAAAGAAATTGATGTATGGTAATAAATTATTTTTGAGCTATTCCTTTTCGTATTCTGCTTAAACTTTCAGTAGTAATTCCTAAATATGAAGCTATATGGTAGTTTTTTACATGTTGTTCTATATTAGGGTATGTTTTAATAAAGTTTTGATACCTTTCCTTTGCTGTTTGTGATAAGTTTGCCAATATTCTTTTTTGAAAACTAACAAACGATCGTTCCATTTTCTTTCTAAAAAAACGTTCTAGCTTAGGGATTTTATCGTAAGTGTTTTCGATAGTTGTTTTGGCTACCTTTAATAAAACAGCATCTTCAATACATTCTATATTTAATACTGATTTTGTTTCAGAGAAATACCCAATATAATCACTAATCCACCAATCATTAATAGCAAATTGAATTGTATGCTCTTTTCCATTTTTATCAATATAAAAAGTACGTAAACAACCTTTTATAACATAATATTGATACAATACGCTTTCATTACTATGCAGTATAATATCTCCTTTTTTAAAATGAACCTCTGTAAAATTGTCTTTTAAAATTTCAATTTCTTCTAAACTAAGATTAATGGTTTTAAAAATTGGTAAGAAAAGAGGTTTCATTATTTAATTAAAGTTTCTAAATAATGTTCTTCAATATGAAATTCTTTTTTTAAGTCCGTTATTTTTTCATTTATTGAATCAACATCCTTTATTTTCTTTGATTTAGAACCTACTAACATCACGTTTTTACGAGTATGCTCGTTGCTAATGAATTCGAAAACCTTCGTATTGTAGTTGTTTTTTTCAAGAATTAATGCTCTGATGGTATCTGTAACCATTTCAAATTGACGCTCTTTAAAAATACCATATTTTAATAACGGACTCTCCTGCTCTACTCCTTTTACTTGCTGACGCACTTGTTTATGACAACATGGTGCACAAATAATTAATTCTGATTTTGCAACTAATCCTTTATAAATAGCATCATCTGTTGCCGTATCGCAGGCATGAAGGGCAATTAAAATATCTATTCTTTCGTTATCATATTCTTGAATTGGTTTTGCTATAAAACTCAGCTTTTGAAATCCACATTTATCAGCTACACCATTACAATAATCTACTAAACTTTGACGTAACTCTATTCCGGTAACTGTTACATTGTATTTTTTTCGATTAACTAAATAATCATACAGAGCAAAAGTTAAATATCCTTTTCCTGAGCCCATATCTACAATATGAAGTTGCTTAGAAGTATTCACCGAACTTAACAAACCTTCGATAATTTCGAGGTATTTGTTTATTTGGCGGTATTTATCCGCCATTTTAGGAATTATTTGATTATTTGAATCAGTAATTCCAAGGTGTTTTAAATATTCGCTTAATTCAACTCTTTTCTCTTTTAACTTGTCGTGAGTTTCTGGCAATTTATTTTTAAAACTTGGAGTCGATTTTTTATAGCTTACTTTCTTTTTCTTTGATACGAATACCAACAAATCATGAGTTAATGTAAACAAACTTGCTGCTCTAAATTTTTCTAACAACAAACTTTCCAACTCAATAATAGCTTCTTCTAAAGTGTAATTTTTTACTTGATCATTCGTAGTATATCTATAGGTGAATTGAAAACACTCCTCCTCTTTTAACTGAATTTGACGAACATACACATTAGGTAATTCATCACTTTTACGAACAGGTTTACTTAATGTAAGTTTAACAAACTCACTTTGTGCAACACTTTCTTTTAAAGTGTCTATTAATTCTTTAAATGTGTTCATTTTGCAAAGATATTAAAAAGAAAAACCACCATAAAATGGTGGTTTTATATATTTATGTTTTTGAAGTCTATCTAAAATTAATTTTACGCATACGTAAACTTTCTGGAGTAACTTCTAAATACTCATCAGCTCTAATGTATTCCATACATTCCTCTAAAGAAAAATCAATTTTAGGAGCAATTTTAACACTATCATCAGTTCCTGAAGAACGAACGTTGGTTAATTTTTTTCCTTTAATTAAGTTTACAGCCATATCATCAGATTTACTGTTTTCTCCAACTACTTGACCTTTGTAAATTTCCTGGTTAGGGTCGATAAAAAATTTACCTCTATCTTGTAATCTGTCAATAGCATAAGCAGTAGCTTTACCTGCTTCAGAAGCAATAATAGCTCCTTTTAATTCTTCAGAAAACTCACCTTTAAACGGTCCGTATTCACTAAATCTGTGGTTTATAATTGCTTGACCCGCAGTAGCTGTTAAAATTTTATTACGTAATCCAATTAGTCCTCTAGATGGAATTGAAAACTCTAAGTGTTGTAAATCTCCTTTAGGTTCCATTACCAATAGATCTCCTTTACGTAAAGACACTAAGTTAATGGCTTTAGATGCAACATCTTCAGGAACATCAATAGATAATGTTTCCATTGGTTCGTGCTTCTTACCATCAATTTCTTTAAAAATTACTTGAGGTCGCCCTACTTGTAATTCATAACCTTCACGACGCATTGTTTCAATTAAAACCGATAAGTGTAAGACTCCACGTCCAAAAACATTAAATTTATCTTCAGTATCCGTTTCATCAACACGTAAAGCTAAATTTTTCTCCATTTCTTTGAACAAGCGATCACGTAAGTGACGAGATGTTACAAATTTTCCTTCTTTACCAAAGAAAGGTGAATTGTTAATCGTAAATAACATACTCATCGTAGGTTGATCTACTTCAATTCTTGGTAAAGCTTCTGGATTTTCTAAATCTGCTATAGTATCTCCAATATCAAAACCTTCAATACCTGTAATTGCACAAATATCTCCACTTCTTACTTTTTCAACTTTAACTTTACCCATTCCTTCGAAAACATGTAATTCTTTGATACGAACTTTTTTAGTCGTTCCATCTGCTTTACATAACATGTAATCTTTATTTTCTTCTAAATCTCCTCTAAACACACGTCCGATAGCTATACGACCTGTAAATGCAGAAAAATCTAACGATGTAATTTGCATTTGTGGAGATCCTTCTCTATAAGGTGCTTCAGGAATAGACTCTACAACAGCATCTAATAAATCTAAAATATTTTCTTTAGGCTCTTGCCAATCGGTACTCATCCAACCATTTTTAGCTGAACCGTAAATAGTAACAAAATCTAGTTGCTCTTCTGTAGCTTCTAAAGCAAACATTAAATCGAAAACTTTTTCGTGTACTAAATCTGGTGTACAGTTTTCTTTATCTACTTTATTAACAACTACAATAGGAGTTAATCCTAATTCGATTGCTTTTCCTAAAACGAAACGTGTTTGTGGCATGGGACCTTCAAAGGCATCAACTAATAACAAAACACCGTCTGCCATTTTAAGTACACGTTCTACTTCTCCACCAAAATCGGCGTGACCAGGAGTGTCAATAACATTAATTTTGACACCTTTATAGTTTACAGATACGTTTTTAGAAAGAATGGTAATTCCTCTTTCACGTTCTAAATCGTTGTTATCTAATAATAAATCAGTACGTTCTTTACGATCGTCTAGTATTTTAGCCTGGTCAATAATTTTGTCTACCAACGTTGTTTTACCGTGGTCAACGTGCGCTATAATTGCGATGTTTCTAATTGATTGCATTCTTGCCTTATTAATTTTGGCGCAAAAGTAATGTTTAACTGCCAATTGCACTAATGAAGATCTATTTATTTTATTGTTTTTTTATCCACACATTCAACCTCTTAAATAGTGTTTATTTTTAAATTAACAATCATTTTTAAATTTATCTCCTTTTTTTAAGCTTCAAGTTTGTAGTGAATAGAAAAAATATGTAGGTTTGATAAAAATTAAACAAAAAAGCTAAATGAAAATAACTGCTAATAATCCGAATAGAAAATCTTGGTTGAAAGTTGAAAATAATTCTGATTTTCCCATCCAAAATATTCCATTTGGTGTGTTTTTAACTCGCGATGACATCATTACTATCGGTACTCGTATAGGTGATTTTGCCATTGATTTAGGAGCTTTACATCAATTAGGATATTTTGAAGGAATTCCGTTGACAGATGATATTTTCTTACAAGACACTTTAAATGACTTTATAGCTGACGGACGTAAAACATGGCGTTTAGTTCGCAATAGAATTGCAGATATTTTTGATGTTACCAATGGTAAATTACGTGACAACCCAGAACATAAAGACAAAGTTATTTTTAGAATGGATGAAGTGGAAATGCTTTTACCTGTAAGTGTTGGTGATTATACCGATTTTTACGCAAGTAAAGAGCATGCAACTAATGTTGGTTCCTTATTTAGAGATCCTAAAAATGCATTATTACCAAACTGGTTGCATATTCCTATTGGTTACCATGGAAGAAGTTCTTCTATAGTACCTTCTGGAACACCAATACGTAGACCAATTGGTCAAACTAAACCTGCAGAAGGAAGTAACACACCTGGTTTTGGTCCTTCAAAATTATTAGATTTTGAATTAGAAATGGCCTTTATAACTACGGATGCTAATGATTTAGGAGATAGAATTCCTATTGAGGAAACTGAAGAACATATTTTTGGATTGGTTTTATTTAACGATTGGTCCGCTCGCGATATACAAGCTTGGGAATATGTCCCTTTAGGGCCTTTTTTAGGTAAAAATTTTGCTTCTACTATTTCTCCTTGGATTGTTACTTTAGATGCTCTTGAGCCTTTTAGAGTCGATAATCCGAAGCAAAAACCTGAGCCATTGCCTTATTTACAACAAAAAGGAAAACATAGTTTTGATATAAATTTACAAATGGCGATTCAACCAGAGAATGAAAAAGAAACCGTTGTTTGTAATTCGAACTTTAAATATATGTATTGGACGATGGCACAGCAATTAGCACATCATACGGTAAATGGCTGTCCTGTAGAAGCTGGTGATATGATGGGAAGTGGAACTATTTCTGGACCAACCAAAGATAGTTTTGGCTCTATGTTAGAATTAACTTGGAGAGGACAAAATCCAATAAAATTGAATGATGGAACAGAACGTAAATTCATAAACGATAACGATACTGTAATTATGCGTGGCTATTGTGAAAATGAAAAAATACGTATTGGTTTTGGTGAATGTACAGGTAAAGTGTTACCTGCAAAAGAACTTTAAAGATTATATTCAACTTATAAACAAAAAAACATTTCGAAAGAAATGTTTTTTTGTTTATAAGTAATTAGTTTTTATTTAAATATTCTTTTTACATAAGAAACATATTATCCTCTTTTATAAAACTTTTAAATTCTATAAAATATCCATTAGGATCTTTGATAAAAAAAGAACTATGTTCTCCACTCTTACCTTTTAAAAATGTTTTTTTAGTTATTATATCGGAAGACCAATAGTTAATTCTATTATACATCTCCTCCCAAGAATCAATATCTAAAATAACTCCAAAATGAAATGAAGGTAAATTTCCTTCATCAAAATCATAATTAGGATAATCAAATTTAAATTTATCTACTAAAACAAACGTAATTTGATGGTTACATAAGTTTACATCTATCCATTCAGTCGTTTTTCGTCCTAATTCAAACCCTAATTCATCCGAGTAAAATTTCTCTGTCGTAACAATATTTTTACAAGGAAGTGATAAGTGAAAAGCTGAATTCATCTTAATTTAAATTAAAGTTTTATTAATATACAGTAATATGGCAACAAAAAACCATTTCTTTCGAAATGGTTTTTATGTTAAAGTAAAATAAGTTTATCAATTTTAAATACTATAAAGTCTTCATCATCTGTATCATCGAGAATTTCTTTATAAGTAATTTCAAAGGCTTTTGATTTTAAAGAATTCGACTTCAAATCAAACTCTGCTAATACATTTTTATTGATTTGTTCGAAATCTATTAAATCTCCATTTTCTAACTTAAATGTAAAATAACCATTGGCATATTCCTTAAATGTACCTACAGTTGTAACCAATTGTTGATCGTTATAATAAGGCATGATAAAAAAGATTAAAAATCGTCTTCTTCGTCTTCTTCAATATTATCTGAGAAACTAAAATCATCATCTTCAAAAGAACTTTCATCTTCAGAATAATCTTCCATTGTTTGCTCTAGTTTCGAACTAATTTTCACTAAATAAATAGTATCTTCTGTTCTTACTTCTACCGCTTTTATTGTTTCCCCTTTTCCATTTTTAAAGGAAATTACATCTTCATAATCATACCCATCTGGGTATTTTTCAACTAATAAATCTAAAATATCAGTTGTTAATTTAGAATACTCTACAATAACTCGATTCATAACTTACATTTCTAATAAATAAGCAAAAATTAATGGCGCAACAATAGTTGCGTCACTTTCTATAATAAATTTAGGGGTATCAATATCTAATTTACCCCAAGTAATCTTTTCGTTAGGCACAGCTCCTGAATAAGATCCGTAACTGGTCGTTGAATCTGAAATTTGGCAGAAATAGTTCCAAAATGGAGTTTCTTGTCTTTCCATATCTTGATACAACATCGGTACTACACAAATAGGGAAATCACCTGCAATTCCACCTCCTATTTGAAAGAATCCAATTCCGTTTTCAGAATTATCTGTATACCAATCTGCAAGGAATGTCATGTATTCAATACCTGATTTCATTGTAGAAGCTTTTAATTCTCCTTTTAACACATAGGAAGCAAAAATATTACCCATTGTAGAATCTTCCCACCCTGGAACGACCATTGGTAAGTTTTTTTGAGCAGCAGCATACATCCAAGAATCTTTAATATCAATTTCATAATATTCTTCTAACACACCCGACAATAATAATTTATACATAAATTCATGAGGGAAAAAGCGTTCTCCTTCATCTTCTGCATCTTTCCAAATCTTAACCACGTGTTTTTGTAAACGTCTAAAAGCTTCTTCTTCAGGAATACAAGTATCCGTAACTCTATTTAAACCTTTTAATAATAACTCCCATTCATCTGCAGGTGTTAAATCTCTATAATTAGGTACACGTTTGTAATGAGAATGCGCTACTAAATTCATTACATCTTCTTCTAAGTTAGCTCCCGTACATGATATAATATGTACTTTATCTTGACGAATCATTTCTGCAAAAATCTTTCCTAATTCAGCAGTACTCATTGCCCCTGCTAAAGACACTAGCATTTTAGATCCTTGCTCTAATTGTGCTTCGTATCCTTTTGCGGCATCTACTAATGCTGCAGCATTAAAATGCAAAAAATATTTTTCTATAAAATTGGTAATTGGTTTGTTCATTTTTATATTTTTTCTATAATAACTTGTACAATTTCAAAGAGGATTAAAATGATAATAATCCATTCTAACATGCTACTGTACCTGTGTTGTAATATGTCGTTAAATAAATCTAAATTTTCTTTTATTACGTTTAAACTATTTTCAATTCCTTGGTGTCGTTTTACCACATCCAATTCGTCTTTTAATTTATAGTCTAACGTTGATAAATCTTTATTGTTCCATGCTAAATCAGGCGAATCAAAGACAAATAAATTTTCGGCGATGTTATTTTTCAGGTTCATTGTTTTACCAATAAACTTTCTCATTTGTACTTTAGAGAGCTTAAAACTACCCGTTCTTTCTAGTTGTTTTGAATACACTAACGTTTTATCATGCAAATCAGACGTCTTATTAACATAATTCATTAAGGCAACTGACTGTGATAAATTTAGCATAATAATATGTGCTACATTATCATTTAATTCTGTAATTTGAATACGTTCAAAATCTACTTCAATTTTATCATCAAAAACGATTTCATATTCTTCTGAAGGTAAATTTTTAATTATTTTTTTTTCGTTAATTAAATTACCTAATACAGTATTAATAAAATCTTGTTCACAATTAATAAAAACTAAACTTCCGTAATCTTTTAAGTATAGGTAAGAATTAACATCAATTTTATATAATAAATATGAATGCTCTCTTTTTACTAACTTATAGCTACTAAAATTATTACGAAATACACTTAGCGAAATCCTCCTTTCGAGATGATACGCTTTCGCCTTAATACTCATCTCTAGTATTCTTCGTCTATTTCTTCTTTAAATTTAGAAACAGAATTATGATTTGAACTTCCTTTTTCATCATAATCTTCTTCATCTTCCATATCAGAAGAAAACTTATAACTTAACATTTTATAATATAATTTTGCTGCTAAAAAGTCTGATGATTTTTCTTGTTCATTCGGACATAATTCAACAATATCAAAACCAACTACATTTCTTTCAGAAAATACTTTCTTTAAAAACTCTAAAGTCTCGTAATAAAATAATCCTCCTGGTTCTGGTGTACCTGTACTTGGCATAATAGACGGATCTAAAGCATCTAAATCGAATGTAATAAAAACATTCCCTGTTAATTGATCTAAAACATCATCCATCCAGTATTCGTTAACAGCCATATCGTGTGCAAAGAATACTTTATCTAAGTTCATTACACTTTTCTCAGAAATATCCATACTACGAATCCCCACTTGAACTAAATTCATGTTTTGACTAGCTTCATAAACAGCACAAGCATGATTACAACTAGAACCTTCGTATTCTTTACGTAAATCTGCATGCGCATCAATATGTAATACAGTAACATTATTAAAACATTCATCAAAAGCACGAATAGTACCTATAGATACAGAATGTTCTCCTCCAACAATAGTTACAAATTTCTTTTTATTAATATATTTTTTTGTAGCAGCATGTACTGCATCTACCATTGCTTCTGGAGATGAGTTTTCTGTAATTGCTTCTGCTAAATAAACACCTTCTTTATAAACTTCACTATCTGTTTCAATATCATAAAGCTCCATGTTTTCTGAAGCGTTTAAAAATGCTTCAGGACCTTTATCTGCTCCTTTTTGCCATGTACTAGTTCCGTCATAAGGAACTGGAATTAATACAATGTTTGCGTTTTCTAATTTCGCGTTACTATCAGGTATACCTGCGTAATTTCTATTTTTCATTTTTTGTTTTTATTCTTTTTAATATCCAAGAATTGATAAAAATTCTTCGCTTTTTTGTTGTTCTTTAAATAGTTTTGTAATGATCTTACCTTCTGAGTCTCTATCTATTAAAATGTGTTTTGGGGTTGGAATTAAACAGTGTTGTAATCCTCCAAAACCACCTATAGTTTCTTGATAGGCTCCTGTATTAAAAAACCCTACATATAAAGGATTATCTTTTTCGTAAACTGGTAAATAAATTGCGTTTATGTGTTGTTCTGAATTATAATAATCATCACTATCACATGTTAATCCGCCTAATAAAACACGCTCATATCTATGATTCCATTTATTAATAGGTAACATTATAAAACGTTTATTTATTGCCCAAGAATCTGGTAACGTTGTAATAAAAGATGAGTTTATCATATTCCACTTTTCACGATCATTTTGCTTTTTTTGATACAAAACTTCGTATACTGCTCCTCCAGCCTCTCCTACTGTGAAACTTCCAAATTCAGTAAAAATATTAGGAACATCTACTCCTTCTTTATCACAAATCGCTTTGATTTGACTTATGATTTCATCAATCATATACTCATAATCATATTCAAAAGCTAATGAATTTTTAATTGGAAAACCGCCTCCAATGTTTAAACTATCTAAAGTTGGGCATACTTTTTTAAGTTTTATATATACACTTAAACATTTAGATAATTCGTTCCAATAATACGCATTATCTTTAATACCTGTATTAATAAAAAAGTGCAACATTTTAAGCTCAACCTGAGGATTTTCAGCTATTTCACGCTCATAAAAAGAAACTATATTTTTATAACCAATACCTAATCTACTTGTATAAAATTCAAATTTTGGCTCTTCTTCTGAAGCAATACGAATTCCTACTTTAAACTTACTTTTAGTTTCCTCTAAAAGAAGATTAAGTTCTTCATAATTATCTATTATAGGAATGCAGTTTGTATGTCCTCCATCTATTAAACTTACAATATTTGCAATGTATTGATCACGTTTAAAACCATTACACAAAACAAATGCATTGTCTTTTAACTTTCCTTCTTTTTTTAATGATTTTACAATATCAATGTCAAAAGCTGATGATGTTTCTATATGAATATCATTCTTTAATGCTTCGTCTAACACATATTTAAAATGTGAACTTTTAGTACAATAACTATAATTATAGGTTCCTTTATAGTTATGTTTTTCTATTGCATTTGCAAACCATTTTTTTGCTTTGGTGATATTTTCAGATATTTTAGGTAAATAGGTAAACTTCAATGGAGCTCCATATTCTTTTACCAATTCCATCATATTTATATCATGAAAAAATAAATTATTGTTTTCTGTACGAAATTCCTCTTGAGGAAAATCAAATGTTTGTTCTATTAAGTCTTTGTATTTAGTATTCATTTTTTATTTAATCGCATTTATATATACCACAAATATTTCAAAACTTCATGCAAATTACTGCTGTTTTTATATATCTGTAAGAAAATCAAAACTACTCTATAGTTTATTTGTTGAAAATAAAATGAATATAATATCAGACTCTTAAAGCCAAACAATCACCACACTGTTTATAAAAATTCAGTGGTAAAGAATAAAAAAGATTAGAAAGGGAAGAAACCTTAATTTTTTCGTTGTGTTTCTTAAACACTAAATAATTTCCCATCTTCCTGCAAAAATTATTTACGAAATAAGTAAAACGAAACATTTAACTTACATAATAAGATGTGGTAAATGTAAACTATTTTTTAAAATAAATTATTTTTTATGTTTTTTTTTAATAAAAAAAATAAAGATACAAATATTTGATAAACAGATGTTTATTTTATTTTTCTTCTTTAATTAATTCAATCCCTTTATATAATATAACTGTATTAGGGATTGTAATGTCTCTATTTCCTTCAGAAACATGTAAAAGCACATAAAAACCTGTAATATTTTTTATTTTTCCTGTTAAGTCATAATCTTTATCAATAATTCTAATAGTGTCACCTATACGCATAGGATGATAAAAAAATAAAATGATACTAGCCGTTAAGTTAGACAGTATAGACCATTGTGCAAAAAAACCAACACCTAAAACAGCTAAAACAGAAGAAGCAAAAACAGCCACTTCTTCTAAATTAATACCCAATGTTATTGGCAAAGAAAACAGAAAAATAGTATAATAAATAAAGTAACTAATCTTTAATATTAATTTTCTTCTATGTGGCTCTATAGCATTTTTAATAATATACGACTTTGTTAGTTTTTTAGTTATATTAATTGCTATTATTAAACTTATCAATAAGTAAATAATAAAAGTGTATTTGTTTGTAAAAATACCTACCATTTTAATTTATTTTTACAGCAAATTTAATATTAAAAACTTTTAATTATTATTATTTTTTTTATTACATATTAAAAAAATATGTACTTTTATCCTAGTCAAATTAGTGCTTATGTAAAACATTTTTTTAATTCCACGGGTAAATCTATTAGGCATAGATTTACTAAAAGAAAATTGGACTTGTTGTGGTTAAAATCCAATAAAAATTTATTATTAATTTTTATACTATTAAAAAAATGAAAACAATTTTGCAATTATTTTTACTACTTACATTTGTTAGTTTTACAACAAAAAAAGAAACGATACAAAATGACCCTATAACTATTGAAGCAACTTTTGATGGTTTTGATGAAGATGGGTTCTCTTTCTCTTTTACTAATGATGACGATGAAAATGAAACTATTATTTTTGAAACAATTTCTAGTGATTTGTTAAAAAAATATGATCTAAAGTCAGATGAATTGATAGGAGAAGAATTTGAATTAACTTATAAAACACAAGCGCCTAATGATGAAGATAGCGACCCTACCTTTGTGTTAATGGCTATTAAAAAAATATAATTTTAAAATGAGTATTGTAGACTTATACGAATCTAGTAAACACAGAAATAATGTAGCCCACTTTTCGGCTATTGTTAGTATTGCAACTATAGACGGGCAAATAAATGAGAATGAGCAAAAGTTAATTGATAGGTTTGTAAAAAAACTTGACATTACTCCTGCTGAGTATGATGATATCATTAAAAATCCTAAAAAATATCCAATTGTACCTCAGAACATATCAGATAATAGATTAGAACGTCTTCTAGATTTGTTTAAAACAATTTATTCTGATCATAAAATTGATGAAACTGAAACAAAATTGATTTTAAGATATGCCATTCAATTAGGATATCCTGAAGAAACGGCAAAAACCCTAATAGCAAAATCTGTTAAATTATTTAGTGCTAATATAGATTTTGATGAGTATAAGTCTGTTTTAAACGTTTTATAACGCAAAAAGGCTGTGAAATCACAGCCTTTTTTTATTCTTATTCTTGTTCTGGTAAAATTAACAAAGGTATTTTACTGTGGAAAGCTGATTTTTTAATAACATTTTCTTCTATAAGCCTATTAAAAAAATTGTGCTTATGATTAATTAATACCAACAATTCACTTTCTATTTCTTCAATATGATTTTCTAAAGTTTTTGTTTCAGAATCTTGCCAATCTATTTTTTTATAATCAACATTCAGATCTTGAAATAATTCTCTTAATTTAACTTTATTCTTTCTTTGATTATCCGTAAAAAAATCTTCTACAGACAAATTAACTACTTCTATAGAACAACCTTTAATAATACTTAACTCAATTAACGTTTTTAACTCTTTTAAATTAAAGGGTCTTTTATAATTCGTTGAAAATACAATTTGATGTAAAGATTTGTATTTGTAATTAGTTGGTACCACAAGTATTGAGCATTCATTAATATGGTTAATCATATTTATAGTATTAGTTCCTATAAATGTTTCTACCAAACTATGAGCTCCTTTGGTTCCTGTTACAACTAAATCTATTTGTTTTTCTTTTATTGCTGATTTTATTGCATTTATTATAGATTCAGATTTAACAATCGCTGAAAAATTAAGGTTACTTTCTTTATTATTATTTAAAACTTCTATAAGATAATTTAATTCATCTTCAATAGAATCATCTATTTCATTAAACCATCTATCATTATATTCTGTATTTAAAATTTCTGAAGGTGTACTTATATATACTCCTAATACATATATATTAGCCCTATGGTTTTCGAACAGTTTTTTTGTGTAATTTAAAGCGTTTATTGCTGTTTCAGAAAAATCATATGGAATTAAAATGTTTTTCATAATCTAAACAGTTTTGTTTCTATCAAATTTAGTAAATTTAAATTCTTAATTTAAAAAAAATGACTGAGAAAAAATTTTCTAAACATTTTTACATCCACATAGCATATTTATTTTATTCACTAGCAATGGTAGACAAAAAAATAGAAATTGACGAGAAACGCAAAATCGTTGCTATTGTTGAAAGAAGTTGGCTAGAAACCATAGAAAACAAAGAGGTTATATATGAAACTCTTAGAAGTTTAATAAAAGAAAAAATTACATCTGAAGAAGCATTTCAAAAATTTAAAGCTTTTGTTATTGCTAACAAAGAATATTTTACTAACGACACCGCAAAAAAAATAATTAAAGCTTCGCATAGTATTTGTGAAGCTTTTGCAAGTAAAAATAAATCTGAATTAATATTACTTGCCAGAATTCATAAATTATTACAAACAAATGAAGCGTAAAAAACCGCAGATATTAAAAAAAGTCAGATTTATAACCAAACAACAGCAGCAAACTGCTGGACAGGCTCCTGGGAAACTTATTTTTATTGGTGAACAAAAACAACAAGAAGCTACTATTGAACTTATTGCTTATGATGAGAATAAATTTATTAAAACAAATCTATCATCTATAAAGGAGATAGAAAATTATAAAAATGAATATAAAAATATTTGGATTAATATAGATGGATTACATGATGTAAAACTGATTAACTCTATAGGTCTGTATTTTAATATTCATACTTTAATTTTAGAAGATATTGTGCATACAGGACAACGTCCTAGAGTAGATGTCGACGAAAATCATATTTTTACCATTATTAAAATGATGAGTTTAGATGTTAGTACACACATGCTAGATGCTGAACAAGTTTCCATGTATTTGACTAAAAATATTTTATTGACTTTTCAAGAAAAAGATGGAGATATTTTTGAGCCTGTTAGAGAAAGGATTAGTAAAAGCAATACCAGAGTTCGTAAACTAAGTCTAACTTATTTAAAATACAGTCTCTTAGATGCTATAGTTGATAATTATAACTTTTTAATGGAAATTTTTGGCGCTAAAGTTGAAGAGTTAGAAGATAAAATTTTATTGCAACCAAGTAAAGACACCTTACAAGAGATTAATTTAACAAAAATTGAGTTAAATTATTTTAGAAAGGCAATTAAACCAGCAAGAGAAGTTCTTTTCTCTTTTAAAGAGTTTAAAACCAATCTGATAGACAAAGAAGATCAATTATTTTTTAATGATTTAATTGATTTAATACAAAGAGCTAGTGACTCTGTAGATCATTATAAAAGCATGTTAAGTGAGCAACTAACAGTATATTCTACCAACGTTAATAATCGTTTAAATGACATTATGAAAATTCTTACTATTTTTTCTGCTGTTTTTATTCCAATAACTTTTATAGCTGGTATTTACGGTACCAACTTTAAACACATACCAGAGTTAGAATACCAAAATGGATATTATATAATGTGGGGAGTGATACTTCTCACAGCATTTTCAATGCTTGGATATTTTAAATACAAAAAGTGGTTTTAAAACCACTTTTTGTATTATTAATTTAAATTCTTTATTATTCTTCTATTGGTGGATGTCCAAAAATATCCTCAAATACTTCATCAAAGTTATTACGTATGTTAGAATTTAATTTTTTGCGATAATCATCTTGTAGCCAATCAATAAAGTTATGAGTAGATTTACAAATACATTTAGAATAACGATGAATTCTATCATCTATATCCCCACCCAGTTTTTTAGCTAAAATTAAAGCATCAAACATATCTTCACTATTTTCTACACACATTCTAGTATGATGCTCAATAGAACGTTCTAAAACTTTTTTTGAACTCTCCCCTGCTTGAATAGCACTAATATAAACTTTCTTTACATCAAAATAAAGATCGTCTTCTTTTGTATTGGCAAATTCACTTTTTACTTCTGGAGGTAATTCATATCTAAAATCATTTTCTATTTCTTCATCTGTTAATAGATTATCCAAATAGAAATTAGGCGCTCTAAACATGCGCTGCCAATCTAGATCAGCTCCCCAAGGTCCAAAACGATGAAAGTTGTTTCCTAAATCAATTACATTAAATTCTGATTTTCCTGACAAAATTCGAGATCCACGACCAATCATTTGGTAGTATAAGGTTAACGACTTTGTTGCTCTATTCAGAATAATAGATTCAACTGTTGGTTCATCAAAACCGGTCGTTAAAATACTTACCGAAGTAATAATTGCATTGGGTGTTTTCTTAAACCACTTTAAAATAAAATCACGTTCCTTTCTTGTATTGGTATTATCTAAATGCGCAATGGGGTATCCTGCTCTTTTAAAAGTATCAAAAACATGTAAGGAAGTATTAATTCCATTATTAAATATTAAAGTTTTAGTTCCTTTTGCACGCTCTTCATAAGATTGTAATAATTTAGAAAGCATATCTGAATTTGTATATAAATCTTCAGATGACTTTACAGTATAATCTCCGTTTGCTCCTACTTCTAACGAAGTTAAGCCAACGTTGTAAGAATAAATATTTGCTTTCGCTAAATACTCATTCTCTATTAATGTGTTAATACTTTCTCCTGTAATTAACTCATTATAATTGTCTTTCATTGGTAATTTCATATTAGAACTTAACGGTGTCGCCGTAACTCCTAAAATAAAAGACTTATTAAAAAACTTAAATAATTTAGTAAACGAATTATAGTGAGCCTCATCAATAATCACTAAACCAATATCAGAAATATCAAGCTTATCATCATTTAAACGATTATTAAGTGTTTCTACCATTGCGACGAAACAATCATAATCACCTTGATCATCTAAACTTGCTTTACTATTAATAATCTTATTATGAACTTCAAACTCGTTTAACATTTTATGAGTTTGCTTGCATAATTCTATACGATGAGTCATTATCAAAACCTTCTTTTGATAATGTTTTATATATTGGCGTGTAATTTCCGAAAATATAACAGTTTTACCACCTCCCGTAGGCAGTTGATATAGTAAGTGATAATCTTCTGGTGCATTTTCAAAACTTTTAAAAATTTTATGTAATGCTTCTTTTTGATAATCGTATAAATCCTTACCTACTTTGTTTTGTTTCGTGTTTACTGTACTCAAGTCTAATAATTTTGAAGATTACAAAAATACGACCTATTTAAACAAAACCCAGTAAAATTAACAGTTTATTTAATTATTTTTTGAAAATTAATTTGTGTTATGTCGTAATGTGAAGCATGTAAAATAGGATTTTCTTCTTTAATTAATAGAAATTGAGGAGATTGATGTAATACCTGAAAAGCAACTTCTATTTCATTAGAAACGTCTCTATAATTTAACAAATCTAAATAATACATTTTAATACTATTGTTTTCTGGAAAAACTTGTTGAAATCTGTCTAACACCGTCCTACTAATAACACAACGTGTTGAATGTTTAAAAATTCCTACTAAATTTGTTTTAGAAAGATTTTTAATCTCTTTAATTTGTTGAATGCTTGTTAATGGAATCCATTTAATTTTTGACTCTTCATGTTCTTTATTTTCTGAAGAGTTAGAAGTTTTTCCGAAGATGTTTTCAAATATTCCCATAGAATGTTTTTATAAATATGTCTTTTTTACATCATTAATCTTTAAAACAAGTCAAAAAGTCAGCAAAACAAAGCTTTTAAAGACAAAATGACGGTTTTAAAACAACAAAACAAAATGGTATCGATTTTGTCTTTCTGCTAACAAAAGAAATAAAATTATTATGAATTTAAACAATTTCACTATAAAATCACAAGAGACCATTCAGTTGGCGCAACAATTAGCGCAAAGCTATGGCCATAATCAAATAGAAAACGAGCATATTTTTAAAGCTTTATTTCAAGTAGATGAAAATATTCTTCCTTTTATTTTGAAGAAACTCAATATTAATATTGATATAGTTCAGCAAGTATTAGACAAGCAATTAGAAAGTTTTGCTAAAGTTTCTGGCGCTGAATTAATGCTCTCTCGAGAAGCAAGCAAAACAATTAATGAAGCATCAATCATCGCGAAAAAAATGAATGATGAATATGTCTCTATAGAACATTTAATTTTAGCGATTATTAAATCTAAAAGTTCTATAGGACAAGCTTTAAAAGATCAAGGCGCTTCAGAAAAGTTAGTAGAAAGTGCTATAAACGAATTACGTAAAGGAGAACGAGTTACTTCACAAAGTGCTGAAGAAACGTATAATTCACTAAATAAATACGCCAAAAACCTTAATCAATTAGCACAAGACGGTAAATTAGACCCGGTAATTGGTCGTGATGAAGAAATACGTAGATTATTACAAATCTTATCGCGTAGAACTAAAAACAACCCCCTTTTAGTAGGAGAACCAGGTACAGGTAAAACGGCGATTGCTGAAGGATTAGCACACAGAATCATCCGAGGAGATGTTCCAGAAAACCTAAAAGATAAAGTTATTTATTCGTTAGATATGGGCGCACTAATTGCTGGCGCTAAATACAAGGGAGAATTTGAAGAACGCTTAAAAGCGGTAATTAAAGAAGTTACTTCTTCTGATGGAAATATTGTTTTATTTATTGATGAAATTCATACGTTAGTCGGAGCTGGAGGCGGACAAGGTGCTATGGATGCTGCAAATATTTTAAAACCAGCGTTAGCACGTGGAGAATTGCGCGCAATTGGTGCAACTACTTTAGACGAGTACCAAAAATATTTTGAAAAGGATAAAGCTTTAGAACGACGTTTTCAAAAGGTTAATGTAGATGAGCCAGATACAGAAAGTGCTATTTCAATTCTTCGTGGTATTAAAGAAAAATACGAAGCACATCATAAAGTTCGTATTAAAGATGAAGCTATTATTGGAGCTGTAGAATTATCTCAACGCTACATTACAAATCGTTTTTTACCTGATAAAGCTATTGATTTAATGGATGAAGCTGCTGCTAAACTACGAATGGAAATCAATTCAAAACCAGAAGAATTAGATGTTCTAGATCGTAAAGTAATGCAATTAGAAATTGAAATTGAAGCAATTAAACGAGAAAACGACGAAGTAAAACTAAAGTCTTTAAACGCAGATTTAGCGAACTTAAAAGAAGAACGCAATGAAATCAATGCAAAATGGCAATCAGAAAAAAATATTGTAGATAGTATCCAGAATCTAAAAACAGATATAGAAAGTTACAAACTAGAAGCTGAAAAAGCAGAAAGAAATGGAGACTATGGTAAAGTTGCTGAGTTACGTTACGGTAAAATTAAAGATGCTCAAGAAGAATTAGAAAAACAACAAGAAGTTTTAGCAAATCAGAATGAAAACTCTTTAATAAAAGAGGAAGTTACCTATGATAATATAGCGGAAGTTGTTGCTAAATGGACGGGGATTCCTGTAACTAAAATGCTACAATCGGAACGCGAGAAATTATTAAAACTAGAAGATGAATTACACAAGCGTGTGGTTGGACAAGAAGAAGCTATTGAAGCAGTTTCTGATGCGGTTCGTCGTTCTCGCTCAGGATTACAAAACCCTAATAAACCGATTGGTTCTTTCTTATTCTTAGGAACAACAGGTGTTGGTAAAACCGAATTAGCAAAAGCACTTGCACAATATCTTTTTGACGATGAAAACGCCATGACTCGTATTGACATGAGTGAATACCAAGAACGTCATGCTGTTAGTAGATTAGTAGGTGCTCCTCCAGGATATGTAGGTTACGATGAAGGCGGACAATTAACGGAAGCCGTTCGTAGAAAACCCTATTCTGTTGTATTGTTAGACGAAATTGAAAAAGCACATCCAGATACTTTTAATATTTTATTACAAGTATTAGACGAAGGTCGATTAACCGACAATAAAGGTCGTATTGCTGATTTTAAGAATACAATCATTATTATGACCTCTAATATGGGAAGCCATATTATTCAAGAGAAATTTGAAAATATGAAAGGTGATATTGATACCACAATGGAGTTAGCTAAAACAGAGGTTCTCGGTTTATTAAAACAAACTGTTAGACCTGAATTTTTAAACCGTATTGATGATATTATAATGTTTACACCACTATCTGAAGATAATATCAAACAAATTGTTCAATTACAATTAAACGGAGTTAAAAAAATGTTGATAGAACAAAACATTACTTTAGACGCTACAGATGAAGCGATAGATTACTTAGCTAAGAAAGGTTATCAACCTGAATTTGGAGCACGACCTGTAAAAAGGGTAATTCAAAAAGAAGTAATGAATTTACTATCAAAAGAAATTTTAGGAGGTAAAATAACATCAAATAGTATAGTTTTACTGGATGAATTTGATGGTAATTTAGTATTTAGAAATCCTTCTAATTTAACATAAAGTAATAATTAGTTTAGTAGATAAAATTAAATAAAAAACGATGCATATATGCATCGTTTTTTATTTTTATTATATTTGCCCTCAAAATATTTTTTTTATGAAGAATTATCTAATCATTTTCGTTTTACTATTTAGTTCATTTTCAGGTTTTTCTCAAGAAGAAGGAGAAGAGGTTACTACCTATTATTTAATCCGTCATGCAGAAAAAGATGATTCTGATGCAACCAATACAAATCCAGATTTAAACCAAACAGGTCTTGATCGTGCTAAAAACTGGGCAAAAGTTTTTGCTCCAGTAAACTTAGATGCTGTCTATTCAACAGATTTTAGAAGAACAAAGCAAACTGCAAAACCAACAGCCGACAGTAAAAAATTACCTACCTACGCGTTTGATACGACTAGAATGTACGATTCTGGTTTTAAATATAACACTTCTGGAAAATCGGTTTTAATTGTTGGTCACAGCGATACAACCCCTCAATTAGCTAATATAATGTTGGGGGAAGAAAAATACCCTACAATAGAAGAGAATAATAGTGGAAATTTATATATAGTAACAGTAACTAAAAATAAAACAACATGCGTGTTGTTAAAAATAGATTAAGGTTATAAATCTTACATTCATCATAAAAAGAACATCAAATACTTGATGTTCTTTTTTTTTTTAGAAAAATTCGTTTTATTAAATAAAAATAATACACTACAAGAGTTATTAAACTTTAAACTGATACTTCAAATCCAAAAAATGTATCTTTGCAGTCTGATTTTTTAGTGAAGATTTATGCAGAAAAACATTAATATCCAAAATAAAAAAGCTCGTTTTGAATACGAGATTATAGAAAAATACACAGCAGGTATTCAGCTTACAGGCACCGAAATCAAATCAATTCGTCAAAGTAAAGCACGTATTACAGAGAGTTTTTGTGAGTTTAACGACCGAGGAGAACTCTTTGTTGTGAATATGTATATTGAAGAATATGCTTTTGGCAATCATTACAATCACAAACCAAAAAGTGAGCGCCGTTTACTTCTTAACAAACGTGAACTAAAAAAATTAGAACGTGAAGTTGAAGCTAAAGGAAATACAATAATTCCTTTACGTTTGTTTATTAACGAAAATGGATTTGCAAAATTAGAAATAGCATTA
Source organism: Tenacibaculum adriaticum (assembly GCF_008124875.1). Lineage (GTDB taxonomy): Bacteria > Bacteroidota > Bacteroidia > Flavobacteriales > Flavobacteriaceae > Polaribacter > Polaribacter adriaticus. The sequence goes on along the minus strand of NZ_VNIA01000002.1, from coordinate 187,382 downwards.
GCTACTGGTAAAAAAATTCATGATAAAAGAGAAACAATAAAAGATCGTGACACCAAACGTGACTTAGCTCGTATAAAAAAGGATTTTAAATAACATGCTTATTGATATTAACAAAATTATTAATTGGAAAGATTTAATTTCTATCGCGTTAATTCAATTCTTTGTAAAATGCTTTTTTTTAAGAGGTTTTGGTTTCGAAACCTCATTAACTTGTGGTAACTTTTTTCTGTTAGTTCTTTCTACTCTTCTAATTGTTTTAGGAAGTTTTTTTATAACTTTTTACTTCATAAAAAAAAATAGTTTAAAAGTAATTACTAAAAAACAACTTTTTTTTTGGTACTCTATTCTCTCTTTATTAGGAATAACAGCAGGAACTTATATTTCTTTTGAAATTGAGAAACCTAGTTATTCATTTATTTTTGTTTTTCTTAGTCTATCCACATTATTTTATGCGATGGATTCAACAAGAAAAACACTTATGAATAATATTATTCCTTCTTTTTTAAAATCTAGTTCTATTGTTTTAGTTTGGTGGATTGACTCACCTGTTTCCTTAAGCTCTGCAGAATGGGAAATTTTTTTAAATCTTGAGTTAATTATAATCTACTATATAGCAGTTTCTTTTGCAGGAAATTTTATTAAAAGTATTGTTGTAGATTTAAAGAATATTAAAGTAGATAATTATAATAATCAGGAAACTTTACCTATTGTCTTTGGGGAAGAAAAAGCTAAAACAATAATTTTAAGAATTTCTTTAGTTATTATATTAACTACCACTATGATGATGTTTTACTTCATTAACAATATATACATCTCTATAATTATTTTACTTCTCATATGTATTCCTCAAATTTATTGCTTTTTAAAACTAAAAAAAGCAAAAACTAAAAAAGATTATAAATATTTAATTAAAGGAATAGATTTTATTTTATTTCTAGGAATATTATCAATGCCTTTAATCTCTTATTACATAAAACATGTTATCCTCTAAACTTACTAATTACCATCTTATTTTAGCTTCAGGTTCACCTAGAAGACAACAATTCTTCAAAGAATTAGATATCGATTTTGAAATTCGACTAAAAGAAGTTGATGAAGTATATCCAAAACAATTAAAAGCTTCAGAAATAACAGATTTCCTCGCGGATTTAAAATCGAAACCTTTTAACAACGAATTGACAGATAAGGATATATTAATCACCTCCGATACCATAGTTTGGTTCGAAAATGAAGCATTGGGTAAACCTAAAAATTATCAAGAAGCATTTGAAACGCTACGAAGATTATCAGGTAAAGTGCACGAAGTTATTACTTCGGTAAGTATTAAAAGTAAGAGTTTTCAAAAAATTATAAACGATACAACTACAGTAGCTTTTAAAGAATTATCGGACGATGAAATTAAATATTATATCGAAAAATACAAACCATATGATAAAGCTGGCGCTTATGGAATTCAAGAATGGATTGGAAGAATTGGTATCAAAAAAATAGAAGGAAGCTACTTTAATGTTATGGGCTTACCTGTTCATAAATTATATAAAGAATTGATGAATTTATAACCCTACATCTTATTGAAAAGTTTATTTTTGGTCAGATTTTACAACACAACAATGAAAAAATACACATACACAGAAAAAAAAGACACCCGCTCTGGTTTTGGAGACGGATTAACAGAATTAGGAAAAACAAATCCTAACGTAGTAGCGCTTTGTGCTGATTTAACAGGTTCATTAAAAATGAATGAGTTTGAAAAAAATCATCCAGAACGTTTCTTTCAAGTAGGAATTGCCGAAGCTAACATGATGGGAATTGCTGCAGGTTTAACTATTGGAGGTAAAATTCCTTTTACTGGTACTTTTGCTAACTTTTCTACAGGAAGAGTTTATGATCAAATTCGTCAATCAATTGCCTATTCAGATAAAAACGTAAAAATATGTGCCTCTCACGCAGGTTTAACTTTAGGTGAAGATGGTGCAACTCATCAAATTTTAGAAGATATTGGTTTGATGAAAATGTTACCTGGCATGACTGTAATTAATACTTGTGATTATAATCAAACTAAAGAAGCTACAATTGCTATTGCTGAGCATGAAGGTCCTGTTTATTTACGTTTCGGACGCCCTTCTATTCCTGTATTTATGCCGAAAGGTGAATTCAAAGTAGGAAAAGCTATCCAATTAACTGAAGGTACAGATGTAACTATTGTTGCTACAGGTCATTTAGTTTGGGAATCTTTACAAGCAGCAGAGCAATTAGAAGCACAAGGTATTTCTGCAGAAGTAATTAATATACACACCATTAAACCTTTAGATGAAGAAGCAATTTTAAAATCGGTTGCTAAAACAGGTTGTATTGTTACTGCCGAAGAGCACAATAAATTTGGAGGATTAGGTGAAAGTATAGCGCGTTGTTTAGCAGAGAACTCTCCTACTCCACAAGAATTTGTAGCGGTTAATGATACTTTTGGCGAATCTGCAACACCTGCGGAATTAATGAAAAAATATAAAATTAACGACGAGGCAGTTATAGAAGCTGTAAAGAAAGTTTTAAAAAGAAAATAAACGGTATTAAAAATCGTTTTGTTATTAAATATAATTAAAATTTAAAATTATGAAAAAACTAATTTTAGCATTATGCTTAGTAATTGGTGCAAGTCAATTATCTCAAGCACAAATTGATTTTGGTATTAAAGCTGGTTTAAACTACAACTCAGATTCTTTTAAAGATGTTAGTGATGATATCATTAATGGAAAAGCAGAAAGTAAAACAGGATATCATGCTGGTATCTGGTTGCGTGCTAAATTACCTATTATTGGTTGGTATGTACGTCCTGAATTAGTATATACTGCTTTAAAAAGTGAAATTACTTTGAATGATGGAGTAAATACTAAAGCATCGTATGACTTTCAAAAAATTGATATTCCTGTTCTTTTAGGAAAAAAGTTTTTAGGAGTTGCCTATGTTCATGCTGGACCTTCTTTTCAATATATTATTGATGGAGATTTAGATTTTGAAGAAGTTGCTAAAACAAATGCAGATGGCTTCACGGTTGGTATTCAATTAGGAGCTGGTGTTGAATTAGGAAAAATAGGTTTAGATATCCGTTGGGAAAGAGGTTTTTCTGATACCGAATCTGAAATTGTTAGTAATGCGTCTGATAAATTAAAGTTTGATACTCGTGTAAATCAGATTATTGTGGGGCTATCTTATAAATTCTAAAATTCAATATTTACATAAACAAAAAGACCAGCAGATTGCTGGTCTTTTTGTTGGTACATTATTAATTAAGACTATCTCCATTGTATATACACCCCTTAAAATACTGATAAGCAATCAAAAATCAATGTATTTATCAGTATAAACAATACTATTATTAATTGTAACATCGAAATCTCCATCAAGTAATATCAACGATAATATTCTATATTATAAGGTTTTTAACCTTTTAACAAAGTATTTATAAAACAAAAAAGTCTAGCAAATTGCTAGACTTTTTTGTTTTAGTTAATCTTTTTGAAATTATCTAATATTAATATTTAAATAATCTGGTATTGTTGGATTGTTTGGGTCGTTAAAATCATCTCTAGGATTCCCGTTACCATTAGCGTCTTCATTTTTAGTCAATACTCCATCACCATCATCATCTGTATCGAATAAATTAGCAAGCCCGTCTCCATCTGTATCATCATTCCATGGCTTTCCATCTCCATCAATATCCTCAAATATTGAAGCTACACCATCTTGATCTATATCTGTTTCTGGAACAAAATCAAATAAATCTATGTAAAAAAGTAATGGTTCATTTGATAAGATTGGATAACTTCCCGTATTACCATAAGCCAACCCAGAAGGAATAAATAACACACCTTTCCCTCCATTATCGTAAGTAATTGGCCCATTATCTGTTACATTTTCCCCTCCTTTAAAATGAGAAAAACCATATGACCAACCTTTAATAACTCCACTTAAAGTCCACCAAACGTATTCATTATTATCAAAAGACACACTCAAACTATCAGTATTTACAATACGCTGTCCATAATAACTAACATAAACTGAATCAACTACTGAAGGGTTTTCTTTACCTGGTTCTGGTGTAGGAACAGGATCTCCATATCTCACCACATAATAATATAATTTATAATCAATGTCAATATCATTAATTGTTTCAGTGATTTCTTCTGTCATTAGTTTTGCATCATCGAAAAGTGGAGTTTTTCCTACTATTAAAGGCTTTACTGAATCTAAATCTACATCATAATAATGTTTTTTCAAGAAACTAACTAAAGAATCATTATCTTTTAAAGCTTGCGCAGCATGATCAAAATTGTCAATGCTCGATCCATTATCATCTCCTCCACATGCATATACTAATATAGATAGAATACTAACTAATAAAAAGTGTCTAAATTTTATCATTAAGTTTGAAATTTTAGCGCGCAAGTTACCATTTTTATACCTTTGTAAAAAGAGAAACGATGAAATTTAACTTTTTGTATGAGAATTGACAAATATTTATGGTGCGTACGTCTATTTAAAACTAGAAGCATCGCTACCGAAGCCTGTAAAAAAGGACATATTAAAATAGACGGCAGCAATTTAAAACCTTCAAAAGAAATATTTGGTAACGAAGAAATTACTATTCGAAAAAATCAAATAAACTATAAAATTAAAGTATTAGACATCCCTCTTAATCGTGTTGGTGCAAAATTAGTAGATCTATATCGTAAGGACTTAACTCCTAAAGAAGAATTTGAAAAAACAGAATTACTAAAATTTGCTAAAGATTATTACAGAAAAAAAGGTACAGGAAGACCCACAAAAAAAGATCGTCGAGATATTGATGATTATAGTGAAAATCCGAAAGAAGATAATTAAATTTGTTTTATGACAGCTAGCAACAATATTATATTAAATAATACCGAAATTGAACAAAAAATTCGAAGAATTGCTTATCAAATCTATGAGAGTAATCATAAAGAAAAGGAAGTTATAATAGCAGGTATTGCTGAAAACGGATATATTTTCGCAGAAAAATTAGCTGTGGCTGTATCCAAAATTTCTGATGTGCAAGTAAAATTGTGTAAAGTTACAATTGATAAGAAAAATCCTTTAAAAGAAGTACACACTTCGCTTTCTTCTCAAGAATACAAAAATAAATCATTAATTCTAGTTGATGATGTACTTAATTCTGGAACCACATTAATTTATGGTATTAAACATTTCTTAGAGGTTCCATTAAAAAGATTTAAAACAGCTGTTCTTGTCAATAGAAATCATAAAAAATATCCTGTTAAAGCCGATTTTAAAGGAATTTCCCTTTCAACATCTATTAAAGAACATGTCGTTGTTGAATTTAACAAAAACGAAACAATTGCGTACTTAATGTAGCAGAATACGTATTTCAGTAACTGTTTCCTTTATATCTTTATCGTCAATTCTAACTGTATAATCAGCTTGTTCATAAAAATAACTACGCTCAAATAAATGCTTTGCAATAAACTCTTTCATTTCTTCTTCTGACAAATTTGCTACCAACGGGCGTTTTTCTTTTTGATTGACTAATCTATCTATTAATGTTATAATATCAGCCTTCAAATAAATTGATTTAGCATCCTTTGATGTCTTAATTAGATCCATATTTCCTGCATAACAAGGCGTTCCTCCTCCTAGCGACAAAACAAAATCTTCTTCATTTTCAAGCAATTCTTTTAAATATTTATGTTCTTGTAATCTAAAATAGATTTCTCCTTCATCTTTAAATATTTCTGATATTGTTTTATTTTCTTGTTCTTCTATATAAGAATCCAAATCGATAAAAGGAACATAATTTCTTGAAGCTAAACGTTTTCCTATAGTCGATTTACCACTTGCCATATACCCTAGTAAAATAACTTTCATTTATAAAAATTGAATGAATGCAAATATCTATAAAAAAATGTAAAAAAAATTTTCTTATTCTAAAGAACAGATGTATATTTGCACTCGCTTTTACAAAGAAGCAATGACCTGGTAGCTCAGTTGGTAGAGCATCTCCCTTTTAAGGAGAGGGTCCTGGGTTCGAGCCCCAGCCCGGTCACTAAAAAGTTAAGCAATGGCTTAACTTTTTTTATTTACGCACGCGCACGTATGGCGGAACTGGTAGACGCGCAGGCTTGAGGGGCTTGTGTCCGTAAGGACGTGCAAGTTCGATTCTTGTTACGTGCACTTAAACACTTCTAAAATCAGAAGTGTTTTTTATGAAATAGATTTTCTTTCTTTTTTGCAAATTCTTAACTGTTACACAATCATTTATTCTTATTATTGCATTATGCAAAAACATTATTATTTAATTTTACTTTTTCTTATCAGCAGCCTTAGTTTTTCACAAGATGGAAAGCTTAAAGGGCAAGTTATACATTCTGAAGAAAAAACAGCTCTAAGTGCAGCGCATATTTTAAACCTTAACTCTGTCGTAGGTACTATTACAAACGATAAAGGTTTTTTTGAACTAACTGCACAAGCTAATGATACTGTTTTAGTTTCGTTTGTTGGTTTTGAATCAATTAAATTAAAAGTTACCAACGATTTACTAAAAGGAAACGAATTGGTTATAGAACTAAATGAAAAGCCAGAAGAGGTTAAAGAGGTTGTTATTAAATCCACTCAATTAATTGGTGTCTTAGAAGTAGATGTTAAACAAGTTCCTAAAGATAAATTCACCCGTATCCATATAAATGGACTTCCTCAGACTTATGAGGTTGGTCGCCCTCAAAAAATATCTTCTCCTGTAGCTAAACTAATGAACCCTGTTGATTTGGTTTATAATCTCTTCGGAAAAAAACCAAAGCAGCTTAAAAAGTTACAAAAACTTAAAAAAGAAGATGATTTACGTAAAATGTTAGCTGGCAAATTTGATCGTGAAGTTATGATGGAATATCTTGAAATGGATAAACAACAACTTACTGAATTACTTTCAGATTGTAATTATTCGGAATATTTTATAAAAAAAGCGAGTGATTTACAAATGATTGAAGCCGTATTAAACTGCTACGAAAACTATAAAGCCTTAAAAAAAGGAAAAATAGAACGAGATAGACTGCCTGAAAAAATAAAACAAGAATAACTGTTTTTAAATATAAAAAACTCGCAAAATTTTGCGAGTTTTTTTATACAACTAATTCAAGTAAAAGGGTAAATTTGCTACTTAACAACAACACACAAATTAAAACACAATGATTCATTTCTTTGGAAACGTAAATAGCAAAGTTTTTGCTGTTCAAACAACAAAAGAATTATCTACAGAAACAATTTCTAAACTAACTTGGTTATTCGGTAATCAACCAATAATAAATGCAGCGTCTATCGACGCTTTTTTTGTTGGTCCGCGAAAAGCAATGATTACTCCTTGGAGTACGAATGCAATGGAAATCACCCAAAATATGGGAATCGAAGATATCATTAGGATTGAAGAATTTGAAGCTGTGAAAGCTGATTTTTCTAATTTCGACCCTATGGTTTCTGAGAAATTTAATGGACTTAATCAAGAGTTATTCACCATTAACATTACTCCAGAACCAATTTTAGAAATTGAAAATATTGCCATTTATAATGAACAAGAAGGTTTAGCTTTAAGCAGTGAAGAAGTTGAATATTTAGAGAATGTCTCTAAAAAAATCGGTAGAAAGCTAACCGATTCAGAAGTTTTCGGATTTTCGCAAGTAAATTCAGAACACTGTCGTCATAAAATATTTAATGGAACTTTTGTTATTGATGGTGAAGAGCAACCTACTTCCCTATTCAAAATGATCAAGGAAACATCAAAACAACATCCAAATGATATTGTTTCTGCCTATAAAGACAATGTTGCGTTTATCAAAGGCCCTAAAGTGGAGCAATTTGCTCCAAAATCTGCTGACAAACCCGATTTTTACGAAACCAAAGAGTTTGAGTCTGTAATTTCATTAAAAGCAGAAACTCACAACTTTCCTACTACAGTTGAACCTTTTAACGGTGCTGCTACAGGATCTGGAGGTGAAATTCGTGATCGTTTAGCCGGAGGAAAAGGTTCTTTACCTTTAGCGGGTACTGCTGTGTATATGACTTCATATTCTCGTTTAGAAGAAAAACGTCCTTGGGAACAAACTATGGATGAGCGTAAATGGTTGTATCAAACTCCAATGGATATTTTAATTAAAGCATCTAACGGAGCTTCTGACTTTGGAAATAAATTTGGACAACCTTTAATTTGTGGTTCTGTATTAACCTTCGAACATGAAGAAAACGCTCGTAAACTTGGCTTCGATAAAGTGATTATGCAAGCAGGTGGAATTGGGTATGGAAAAGCTGATCAAGCTATAAAAGATACGCCTAAAGAAGGAGATAAAATTGTAATTCTTGGTGGGGAAAATTATCGAATTGGTATGGGGGGAGCTGCCGTTTCTTCTGCTGACACAGGTGAATTTTCAACAGGAATCGAGCTAAATGCTGTGCAACGTTCTAATCCGGAAATGCAAAAACGTGCTGCGAATGCTGTTCGTGGAATGGTAGAAAGTGATGAAAACTACATTGTTTCAATTCACGATCATGGTGCTGGTGGACACTTAAATTGTTTATCTGAATTAGTTGAGGATACCGGAGGAAAAATTGATTTAGATAAGCTTCCAGTTGGTGATCCCACTTTGTCTGACAAAGAAATCATTGGTAATGAATCTCAAGAACGCATGGGATTAGTAATTGCCGAAAAACATATAGATACGCTTACTAGAATAGCTGAGCGTGAGCGTTCACCAATGTATACTGTTGGTGATGTTACTGGAGACCATCGTTTTACTTTCGAATCTAAAACCAAAGGGAATAAACCAATGGATTTAGCTTTAGAAGATATGTTTGGTAGCTCTCCTAAAACTATTATGACAGATAAAACTGTTGATAGAAATTACGACGAGTTAAGCTATTCTAAAGAAAACTTTACAACGTATTTAGAACAAGTTCTGCAATTAGAAGCTGTTGCTTGTAAGGATTGGTTGACTAATAAAGTTGACCGTTGTGTTGGGGGTAAAGTTGCTAAACAACAATGTGTTGGTCCGCTACAAATTCCATTGAACAACGTTGGAGTTATGGCTTTAGATTATAAAGGAAAAGAAGGTATTGCAACTTCTATTGGCCACTCTCCTATTTCTGGATTAATTAATCCGGTAGCAGGAAGTAAAAATTCAATTGCTGAAGCATTAACCAATATTGTTTGGGCTCCTTTAAAAGATGGATTACAATCCGTTTCATTATCAGCGAACTGGATGTGGCCTTGTAAAAACGAAGGTGAAGATGCTCGTTTATACAAAGCGGTAAAAGCTGTTTCAGAATTTGCTATTGATTTAGGTATTAACGTTCCGACAGGTAAAGACTCTTTATCTATGAAACAAAAATATCCTAATGAAGAAGTTATTTCTCCGGGAACCGTAGTTATTTCTGCTGCTGCAAATTGTAACGATATTACTAAAGTTGTTGAGCCTGTTTTTAAAGCTAACAAAGGAAATATATACTATATCAACGCTTCTCAAGATGAATTTAATTTAGGAGGAAGTTCATTCTCACAAATTTTAAATAAAATTGGAAGCAATGCTCCTTCTGTAATTGATGCAAAACAATTCAAAACTATTTTTAACACGTTGCAACAGTTAATTAAAGAAGATAAAATTGTTGCAGGGCATGATGTGGCTTCCGGTGGTTTAATAACCACATTGTTAGAGTTGTGTTTTGCTCATGTAAATATCGGAGCAAACCTTGATCTATCAGTTTTAAATGAATCTGACAGTATTAAATTATTATTTGCTGAAAACGCAGGTATTGTATTCCAATCTTTTGATGATTCTGTAGAAAAAATACTTTCTGAAAATAATATTGAATTCTTCAATATTGGTTCTGTAACAGAATCTGATCGATTAAATATTAAAAATAGTAGCGATGTTTTTGCTTTATCAGTTTTTGAATTGAGAGATACTTGGTACAAAACATCGTATTTATTAGATCAAAAACAAACCGCCAATAATTTAGCTGAAGATCGTTATAACAACTATAAAAATCAACCTTTACAATACACCTTCCCTACTCATTTTACTGGAAAATTGTCTGATACTGTTGGTAAAGTTACAAACAGACCAAAGGCAGCTATTATTCGTGAAAAGGGTTCTAACTCGGAACGTGAAATGGCCAATGCTATGTATTTAGCTGGTTTTGATGTAAAAGATGTTCACATGACCGATTTGATTTCTGGTCGTGAAACTTTAGAAGATATTCAATTTATTGGAGCCGTTGGCGGATTCTCTAATTCTGATGTTTTAGGGTCTGCTAAAGGTTGGGCTGGAGCATTTTTATATAACGAAAAAGCAAATACAGCATTAAAGAAATTTTTTGAACGTGAAGACACACTATCTGTTGGAATTTGTAATGGTGCACAATTATGGATGGAATTAGATTTAATCAACCCAGATCATGATGTGCACGGTAAATTAATTCACAACGATTCTAAAAAACACGAAAGTTCGTTTACTTCTGTAAAAATTCAAGAAAATAACTCAGTAATGTTATCAAGTTTAGCTGGAAGTACATTGGGTGTATGGATTTCTCACGGTGAAGGTAAATTCAATTTACCACTTTCAGAAGATAATTATGATATTGTGGCTAAGTATGGATATCCAGAATATCCTTCAAACCCGAACGGATCTGATTTTAACACTGCAATGATGTGTGATACATCTGGTCGTCATTTAGTTACTATGCCACATATTGAACGTTCAACTTTTCAATGGAATTGGGCGAATTATATTGACGGACGAAAAGATGAAGTTTCTCCTTGGTTAGAAGCATTTGTTAACGCTCGTAAATGGATAGACAATAAAAACAAATAAGAAATACACCTTTCTGTTATTAAGCACTCGTTTTTCGGGTGTTTTTTTTATAAGCTAATTTTTAGTTTACAATTGTAAACTATATAATTGATTTACAATTAGCTATCAATAAAGTCATATAACTGATGATAGTCAACACTTTATTATGTCTATATAGCTTTTAAGTCAATTAAATTAGCTATTGAATCTGTTATTTATAGATTAAAAATAATATTTACAAATGTATTTAGTAGTAACTTTTGTAAATTTATTCAGTCACCACTCTGGTTATTTACAATTGTAAAAGTCGATAACTTTAAGTCTTACTGCTATCTGTTAATATTGAATAGATTACATCTATAATTAAAACCTAATTATCTTGTTTTTAATCTATTAACTATGTTTAATTAGAGTTTTTGTTTAATAGATGAAGTTAACTATCCCTTATTTTTTAATGTTTGTTTATCTCAAATTAAATGTTTACATTTGTAATACATTACTAATAATTACAATTGTGAATTCAGGAGGTATTATTTTAAGGTTAAAGGAAGTTTTAGAACATTATAATTTAACATCGTCAACATTTGCAGATACGATAGATGTACAACGTTCAAGTATATCACATCTTCTATCAGGTAGAAATAAACCTAGTTTAGACTTTGTTATGAAAGTAGTAAATAAATTTCCTGATGTAGATTTATATTGGTTACTGTATGATGAAGGTTCTTTTCCGAAGAAAAAAGAAGAAAGAAAAAAAGTTGAAGAAACTATAACTGAAGAAATATCAAAAGAAACTAAAATTGAGACTCCAACTCTATTTTCTGAAAATACAATAACTGAACCAGAGGTAAGAAAAATTTCAAATACGCGATTCTCAGCGAACGATAAAAAACTACTTAAAGTTGTATTATTATACGATGATGGAAGTTTTGAAGAATATAACAAGTAATTCTCAAATATAAATTACTCTATTAAATAATTCCTCAAAAATAAGAAGTCTGTATTTCAAAATACGAACTTCTTATTTAATATACTTTTATAACTAAAATATTAGTTTTAATTATCTTCAGAAAACTTAAATTATGTTGAAAAATAAACTGTTTGAGAATCTCATAAATAATACAATTACTCAAACTATTTTCAAATACGCGATTCTCAGCAAACAGTATAAAAGTAAAAAAGCCAACCTAAAATAAGGTTAGCTTTTTATATTATAATTTAATTTATAAAAAATCTAAGTCAACATTCCTCCGTCAACCGATAAAGTTTGACCAGTGATATATGAACTCATATCCGATGCTAAGAACACACAAGCATCCGCAATATCTTTTGGAGTTCCTCCACGTTTTAACGGAATTTCATTTCTCCATCCTTCAACTACTTTTTCATCTAATTTAGCTGTCATTTCAGTTTCTATAAATCCAGGAGCAATAACATTGCTACGAATATTACGAGAACCTAACTCTAATGCTACTGATTTTGAGAAACCTATAATACCTGCTTTTGAAGCAGCATAGTTTGCTTGACCAGCATTTCCTTTTAATCCAACTACAGAACTCATATTAATAATTGAGCCAGCACGTTGTTTCATCATCGGACGAATAACTGCTTTTGTTAAATTGAAAACAGATTTTAAGTTTACTTCAATTACTTTATCAAAATCTTCTTCAGAAATTCTCATTAATAAATTATCCTTGGTAATTCCTGCGTTGTTTACCAACACATCGATTGTACCAAATTCTTCTAAAACATTTTTTGCTAATTCTTGTGCAGCATCAAACTCGGCTGCATTCGATTGGTATCCTTTTGCTTTTACACCTAAATCTGTTAATTCTTTTTCTAAAGCATTCGCTGCTTCAACCGAAGAGCTATATGTAAACGCAATGTTACATCCTTGATTGGCAAACTCTAACGCAATTCCGCGACCAATTCCTCTAGTCGCTCCTGTAATAATTGCTGTTTTATTTTCTAAAAGTTTCATTTATTAGTTGTTTTTTTGATGCATCAAATATACTAAAACAAAAAAACTCGCAATACATAAAGCATTACGAGTTTTTATCATTTTTTAAAAGAATTAAGATTTAATTTTCTTCTTATCTACATAATTAAATAAGTAATCAACATCTAATTCTTTTACTTTTCCAAGTCTTTGTAATGCTTTTGCATCTAAATCTTTTTTGTTACCAATAACCATTACATTGTAAGATTCTCCTTTTACGTTTTTATCAAAAAAAGCTTTTAAATCTTTAATTTCCATATTCTTAATGGTATTGTACATTACTTCTCTATTGTCGTTTTCTATTCCTCTTTTCTTTAATCCTTCATAAGTCCAGAAAATATTAGATTTAGTAATACGCTCTGCAGCAATCTTTTTTAATGTAGCTTCTTTGGCTGCATTGAATTGCTTCTCTGCTTCTGGCATGTCGTTCATCAACTCCATCATTGCATCTACTGCTTGCTCTAACTTATTTGCTTGAGTACCAACATAAGCATAAACTATGTCTGTGTCTTCTTTTTTATTAGCATTACCATAACCAGCAAATGCTGAATAAGCTAACGATTTACTTTCTCTAATTTCTTGAAAAACAATTGATGACAATCCACTACCAAAATATGTGTTGAACAATGTAGATGCCGCCATATTCTCTGGCTTAAATGGCTCTCCTTTTGCTAAAAATAACATTTCAGTTTGAACCATGTCATAATTTGTAAAAAATACATTTCCATCTGTTTCTTTTTTTACATATTCTTTAGCTTCTGGATATTCTTTTAATTCTCCATAAACTTTATGACTCTTATTTAAAGCAGCTACAGCGTTATCAACATCTTTTCCATAATAGAAAACTCGTTGCTTGTAGTTTTTCATATCCTTGATTAAGGAAACTAATTCTTCTGGGTTGATTGCCTTTAATTCATCAAACTGCATAATATCACGCAAACGAGAATTTTCACCATATTGTCCATAGTTCATTAAACCTCCCCAAAGAATATTCCCTTTTTGCGTTTTTCCATCTTGACGCCCTTTATAAATTTTCTCTACATATTTATCGTAAGCTTCTTGATCCGCTTTTGCATTATCCCATAAATGTTCTAATAACTCTAATCCTTTAGGTAAGTTTTCTTTTAACCCTCTTAAACCAACATATGTTTTGTCGTTTTGAGTGTTTACATAATAATCTACTCCTAATTTATAAAACTCTTTTTTAATTTCTTCAGCAGAATATTTATCTGTTCCAATATATTCTAAATAACCTGCGGCAAGACTTAACTTTTTATCATTGTCTTTACCCATATCAAAAATGATATTTAAATCGAATAAGTCATTTAATTTATTTTCTACATAAGAAACTTTAATATCATTAGCTGTTTTAGTCTCTTTAATTGCTGATTTATAATCAATAAATTTTGGCTTTAACGGAGCTGATTCAACTTTATTAAACGCTGTTAAAAAATCAGAACTCTTATCTCTATTTAGATTTACTGGTGTTATCCCTGGATTGGATACCTTAACAATATTTTTATCTTCTCCTTTACGTTTGTATGTTACAACATAATTATTTTGATAAAATTTATTAGCGAAATCAACTAATTCTTGTTTTGATATTTTTTTTAAATCATCTAAAAAATTTACCTTATCCGCCCAATTTTCATGATGAATAAATGCACTAAAATATGCACTTGCTAAATCTGTATTATTTTCATATTGTCTTGTTTGACTTAATTTTAAATCATTCACAACAGCTTCAATCATCCATTCATCAAATTCACCCTTCTTTAATTTTTCAATTTGCTCTAACAACAATTCTTTTACTTCATCTAAAGATTGTCCTTCTTTTGGACTTCCTGTAAAAGTATGGTAACCATAATCATTTAAAAATGTTGGAGAACAACCTGCTCTTTGTACAGCTTGCTTTTGATTCAAATTTAAATCAATTAATCCTGCATTACCATTTGCCATAATCATATCGCAAAGTGTAACTAATTTTTCTTCTTCTGTACTTACACCTTTAGATCTATACGCTATAGAAATGTTTTCTGATGTTGGGCCAAAAACTTCAGTAATAATAGGACTTGAAATTGATTCTTCTTTCGGTAAAGTTGGGTGTGTTAATTCTTTCTTCTCAAATTTACCAAAAGTTTCATTTATCTTTTTAATTGTTGTATCAAATTCTAAATCTCCAACTAATACAATCGCCATATTATTTGGTACATAATATTTATCAAAATAATTATGAATATCTACCATTGAAGGGTTTTTCAAATGTTTACCCGTACCAATAGTAGTCTGTTGACCATAAGGGTGATTAGGAAATAAACCATTAAGCATAGATGCATAACGTTTTCTATAATCATTATCTTGACCACGGTTAAACTCCTCAAAAACAGCTTCTAATTCCGTATGAAACAACCTTAATACCAGTGTACTAAAACGTTCAGCTTCTAAATCAACCCATTTATTTAATTCGTTAGCAGGTATTTTATTTTTATATACTGTTTCTTCAAACCAAGTATGTGCATTCGTTCCTGTTGCACCTAAAGAAGCTGTCATTTTATCATATTCATTTGCAACAGAATAGTTTGAAGCTTCTAAAGAAACCTTATCAATCTCCTTATAAATTTCTTTTTTCTTTTCTTCATCTTCTTCTGTTCTGTGCTTCTCATATAAATTAGAGATCTTTTTTAAATATTCCTTTTCTTTCTCCCAATCTACAGTACCAAATTTTATGAGTTCCTTTAAAAAGCATATGCTCTAAATAGTGTGCTAAACCAGTAGATTCTTTTGGGTCATAATTAGAACCTGCACGAACAGCTATATATGTTTGAATTTTTGGTTCTTCAGTATTTTTACTTAAATATACTTTTAGTCCATTGTCTAATGTGTACAAACGTAAACCTGTAGGATCGTTGTTTACTGTTTCATACTTAAAACCGGTTGAATCCGTATTTTGTACTGTTTTTACTTCTGATGAAGAATTTGTTTTACAACTAGCTAAAGCAGTTATAAAAAAAAATATCATCAGCAATTGATTGAATTTTTTCATAGTTTTAATTAATATAGTTTTGATTAATAAAAAAATCCGTTGAATATACAAATTCAACGGATTAATATAAAATATTTCCTCTTGATTTTATGCTAACACTTTCGCTACCATCTCCCCAATCTTAGCTGGCGACTCCACTACATGAATTCCATTTTCTGCTAAAATTTTCATTTTTGCTTGTGCAGTATCATCTGCTCCACCTACAATTGCCCCTGCATGTCCCATTGTTCTACCAGCTGGTGCAGTCTGACCTGCGATAAAACCAACAACTGGCTTACGATTACCGTCAGCTTTAATCCAACGAGCAGCTTCAGCTTCTAAATTTCCTCCAATTTCACCAATCATAACAATTGCTTCTGTTTCAGGATCATTCATTAATAATTCAACAGCTTCTTTAGTGGTAGTACCAATAATCGGGTCTCCACCAATACCAATAGCAGTAGTAATACCAAATCCTTGTTTTACAACTTGATCAGCAGCTTCATACGTTAATGTCCCTGATTTAGATACAATACCTACTTTTCCTTTTTTAAAGATAAAACCTGGCATAATACCAACTTTAGCTTCATCTGGAGTAATCACTCCCGGACAGTTAGGACCTACCAACGTACAATCGTCTTTTGCATCGATATAAGCTTTTACTTTTACCATATCAGCTGTTGGAATTCCTTCTGTAATACAGATAATTACTTTAATTCCTGCTTCAGCAGATTCCATAATTGCATCCGCAGCAAATGCTGGTGGTACAAAAATAATAGAAGTATCTGCTCCTGCTTTTTGAACAGCTTCATCGACAGTATTAAAAACTGGTTTACCTAAATGCTCTTGCCCTCCTTTACCTGGAGTTACACCACCAACAACATTGGTACCATAATCAATCATTTGACCCGCGTGGAAAGTTCCTTCGCTACCAGTAAAACCTTGAACAATAATCTTTGAATTTTTATTTACTAAAACACTCATTGGTTTGTATATTTTAATTTTTTAAGACAAGCAAAAATAGTTTTTTAATTGTGTTTTTACAATTAATTTTATATTACTTTTTTTCTCTACTTGTCGCATTTTTTAAATAAATGACTTCTCGCATTGTTTGGCGGTATTCTCTTTGTGGTGTACCAAAATAAATTCCTTTTTCTAAAGATTTTGTAACACCTGTTTGCGCCATTAATACAGTACCTTTTTTAATATGTAAACCACTAATTACACCTACTTGCCCCCAAATTGTTACTTCATCTTCAATAACTGTACAACCTGCAATACCCGTTTGTGCTGCTATTAAACATTTTTTTCCGATAACTGTATCGTGCCCTACATGAACTTGATTATCAATTTTGGTTCCTGCTCCTATCGTTGTGTCTCCTGTAACACCTCTATCTATAGTACAAGAAGCACCTAAATCTACATTATCTTCTAAAATTACTCGTCCACCAGAAATTAAGCGATCAAAACCTTCTGGACGGTTTTTGTAATAAAAAGCTTCGCTTCCTAAAACTGTATTCGATTGAATAATTACATTATCTCCAATAACACAATTATTATTGATTGAAACATTAGCATGAATAATACAATTCTTACCTATTTTTACATTTTCCCCAATAAATGCATTGGGCTGAATAATGGTTCCTTCTCCAATCGTTGCACTTTCAGCAATTACACTTTTTGATGCAATAAAAGGATTGAAATATTTTGTTATTTTATTAAAATCACGAAAAGGATCATCAGATATTAATAATGCTTTTCCTTCGGGACACTCAACTTTTTTATTAATTAAAATGGTAGTTGCCTTAGAGTTTAATGCTTTATCGTAATATTTTGGATGATCTACAAAAACGATATCTCCCTTTTCCACCACATGAATCTCATTAATTCCTGTGATTGAAAAATTTTTATCACCAACAAAATTAACATCTAACAAAGACGCTATTTGCTGTAAGGTTTGAGGTTGTTTAAATTTCATATAAAATAAAATCCCGCAAAAGCGGGAATTAATTATTCTTTAATACGCTCCATGTAAGCGCCTTTTTCTGTATCTATTTTTATTTTATCTCCTTCGTTAATAAACAACGGCACATTGATTCTTGCCCCAGTTTCAACTGTAGCAGGTTTTGTAGCATTTGTTGCTGTATTCCCTTTTACTCCTGGTTCTGTATGTGTTATTTCTAAAATTACACTTGCTGGCATTTCTACAGATAAAGGCATGTTATCTTCTGCATTAAAAATAATAGTAACTATTTCACCTTCTTTTAATAAATCTGGAGAATCTAAACTATCTTTTTGAAGTGTTATTTGGTTGTAATCGTCTGTATTCATAAAGTGAAAAGTTTCACCTTCTGGATATAGATATTGGTATGAACGAGTTTCTACTCGAACATCTTCAATTTTATGTCCTGCAGAAAACGTATTATCTATTACTTTTCCCGAAGTTACACTTTTTAACTTAGTTCTTACAAAAGCTGGTCCTTTTCCAGGTTTTACATGTAAAAACTCAATGATTTTATAAATATCATGATTATATCTTATACACAATCCTTTTTTAATATCTGATGTACTTGCCATTATATGTTAATTTGTTTTGTAATATCCTTTCATTATTCCTCGGTGCGAATCCTTTATAAATTGAATAATTTCATCACGCTCTGGAGTTGCTTCCATTTCTGCTTCAATAATATCAATCGCTTGGGAATTGTTATAATTTCTTTGAAAAAGTATTCTATATATATTTTGAATTTCTCTAATTTTTTCTGTTGAAAATCCTCTTCTTCGTAACCCTACAGAGTTAATACCAACATACGACATTGGTTCACGTGCTGCTTTTACAAACGGAGGGACATCTTTTCTTACTAACGAACCTCCTGTAACAAAAGCATGGCTTCCAATAGAAGCAAACTGATGTACTGCTACCATACCTGCTAAGACTACATTATCTCCTATAGTAACATGACCTGCAAGAGTTGAATTATTAGAAAAAATACAATTATTTCCAACAAAACTATCATGTGCAATATGGCAATATGCCATTATTAAACAATTGTCTCCGATAACTGTTTTCAACCTGTCTGAAGTTCCTCTATTAATAGTTACACATTCACGAATAGTAACATTATCTCCTATTTCTACAGTAGTTTCTTCATCATTAAACTTTAAATCTTGAGGAATTGCAGAAATTACAGCTCCCGGAAATATACGACAGTTTTTACCAATGCGCGCACCTTCCATAATAGTTACATTAGACCCTATCCATGTTCCTGAACCAATTTCAACATTTCTATGAATGGTCGTAAAGGGTTCTATAACAACATTTCTAGCGATTTTTGCTTGAGGATGTACGTATGCTAAGGGTTGATTCATAACTAATTAATTCTTGAAATTTGCGCCATTAATTCTGCTTCAGCTACTAATTTACCATTTGCATATGCATATGCTTGCATATGACAAATTCCTCTACGAATAGGTGTAATTAATTCCGATTTAAATATAAGTGTATCACCTGGTAATACCTTTTGTTTAAACTTAACATTATTCATTTTCATGAAATAAGTTAAGTAATTTTCTGGGTCTGGAACTGTACTTAACACTAAAACTCCTCCACATTGCGCCATTGCTTCTACTTGTAAAACCCCAGGCATTACAGGAGCTCCAGGAAAATGACCCACAAAAAAATCTTCATTCATCGTTACATTCTTCATCCCCACGACATGTGTGTCTGACAATTCTATAATTCGATCAATTAATAAAAATGGTGGACGATGAGGAAGAATATCCATAATTTGATGAATATCCATTAAAGGCGGTTGATTTAAATCATACTGAGGAACATTATTACGTTTCTCTTGCTTAATAATTTTGGCCAATTTTTTAGCAAACATGGTATTTACTAAGTGCCCAGGTTTATTTGCAATTACCTTTCCTCTAATTCTAGTTCCTGCTAAAGCTAAATCACCAATAACATCTAACAATTTATGACGTGCTGCTTCATTTGCCCAATGTAATTCTAGGTTATCTAAAATACCATTAGGTTTTATTTTAATATCTTCTTTATTGAAAGCTTTCTTTAATTTTTCCATTGTACCTTCAGATAATTCTTTATCTACATACACAATGGCATTATTTAAATCACCTCCTTTAATTAAATCATTTTCTAACAACATTTCGATTTCGTGTAAGAAACTAAATGTTCTTGCTGATGATATTTCTTCTTTGAAGTCAGAAATTTTATTTAATGTAGCATTTTGGGTCCCTAAAATTTTAGTTCCGAAATCTACCATTGCAGTTACCTGATATTCATCTGCAGGCATTAAAATTATTTCACTACCTGTATTTTCATCTTTGTATGAAATAATTTCTTTTACAATATATTCATTAATATCTGCATCTAATTCTACAATTCCCGCTTTTTCTAAAGCTTCAATAAAATATTTAGAAGAACCATCCATAATTGGAGGTTCAGAAGCATCAATCTCAATTAATAGGTTATCAATATCTAATCCAACAGCTGCTGCTAAAACATGTTCTGAAGTTTGAATTTGAACTCCATTTTTTTCCATGTTGGTACCACGTTGAGTATTAGTAACATATTCAGCCTTCGCTTCAATAATTGGTTGTCCTTCTAAATCTACACGTTTAAACGCAAAACCATGATTTGCTTGTGCAGGTTTAAATGTCATTGTTACTTTATTACCTGTATGTAATCCTACTCCAGATAATGTAATCTCCTTTTGTATTGTTTTTTGTTTCTTACTCATCGTTCTTTTTTTGAGTATTCAACTCTTTTTCTAGTTTATGAATTGATGATGCAATTTTAGGTAAATTTCTAAAATATACATATGATTTATTGTATTCTGAATATGCAAAAGCGGGTGTACCTTGAACCACAGAACCATCTTTTAAACTTTTACTAATACCAGATTGTGCTTGTATTTGTAAATTGTTTCCTAAATTTAAGTGACCTGCAATTCCAACCTGCCCCCCAATCATACAATTTTCTCCAACACTTGTAGAACCAGCTATTCCTGTTTGAGATGCTATTACTGTATTTTTACCAATTTCGACGTTATGAGCAATTTGAATTTGATTATCAAGCTTTACTCCTTTTCTAATAATTGTAGACCCTAAAGTTGCTCTGTCGATTGTCGAATTTGCTCCAATATCTACATTATCTTCAATAATTACGTTTCCAGTTTGCGGAACTGCTTTAAATTCACCATTTTCATTAGGTACAAAACCAAATCCATCAGAACCTATAATACTTCCAGAATGAATTTTACAATTATTTCCTATTTGAGTTTCAGAGTAAATTTTAACTCCTGCAAATATGAAACAATTATCACCAATAACTACGTTATCACCAATATATGAATTTGGGTAAATTTTTACGTTCTCGCCAATTACTACATTTTCTCCTATATAGGAAAAAGCACCTATGTATTCATTATTCCCTACAGTTGCGCTTTCTGCTATAAAATGTGGATTCTCTCTTCCATTTTTATTATTCTTTACTTGATTGTAAAACTCTAATAATTTTGAAAATGATTTGTAGGCATCATCTACTTTTATAAGTGTTAATCCTATTTCTTTTTCAGGAAAAAAACTTTTATTTACAATTGCTACAGAGGCATTTGTTGTATAAATAAAAGGATCGTATTTAGGATTGGCTAAAAATGTTAGCGAACCTTTTTCTCCTTCTTCTATTTTCGATAGCTTAGTTACTTCCGCATCAGGATTACCCACTACTTCTCCTTCTAATATACCTGCTATTTGTTTTGCTGTAAATTTCATCAGATGCAAAAGTAATTATTTTTTGTTTAACGGTGAGAAAACTGGTTAATTCAATAAAAATTTCTTCGGATAACAGAAATAATATTTAACTACTGGTTTTGATAATGCCTTTATATTTAGTAGGTCAGACGCTTTAGCAATATCTTTTAGCTTTCCTTTTTTTGTGAGAATTTTTATCGGTTTAGTTGTATTATATGCTTGATTTACAACGCTGTTTAAAAACATGAAATAATGTAAATTTTCTTCAGCTATTTTTAGTTCGTTTTGCAAATTTCCTTTAATCTTTTCTTTATACTTTTCTGAAAATGGTTTGTCCTGAATTTCAATCCTTAATAAATGTCTATTTATAATCATTTTTGATAAGTTAGACAAAACAATATCCTCATGAAACATCCATTCTTTTATAGCTGACAAAACATCATAATCATCTAATCTTGAGAATATTTCTAATGTTTTTTCTGTAAAATTTTCTTCTGTAATCGAATTGTATAAAAAATATTTTAAAGTACTACTCGCTGGTAATTCTATATTTTGTTTTGCTAGTACTTTAGCACGTTGTAATACTTTTACCAACATGTTTTCTGCCACTATACAGGTTTTGTGTAAATACACTTGCCAATACATTAAACGACGAGCAATTAAAAATTTTTCTACAGAATAGATTCCTTTTTGTTCTATTACCAACTCATCATCTTTAACATTCATCATCGTAATTAATCGATCTGATGAAATATTACCTTCTGTAACACCTGTATAAAAACTATCTCTCTTTAAATAATCTAAGCGATCTACATCTAATTGACTTGATATTAATTGATTAAAAAAACCTCTATGATATTTACCTTCAAAAATTTCGATTGCTAAACTTAATTGTCCTTTAAATTCTTTGTTTAGCTTTTTCATAAATAATAGCGAAATTTCTTCATGAGAAATTCCGTTTACAATACTATGTTCTAATGCATGAGAAAAAGCTCCATGACCAATATCATGTAATAAAATAGCAATACATAAGGCATTTGCTTCATCATTAGATATCTCAATATTCTTTGTACGTAAAACCGATACAGCCTTCTGCATTAAATGCATACAACCAATTGCATGATGAAAACGAGTATGATTAGCACCAGGGTACACCAAATTTGATAACCCCATCTGTGTTACCCTGCGCAACCGTTGAAAATAACGATGTTCTATAATATCAAAAATAAGTGAGTTTGGAATTGTTATAAACCCGTAAATAGGATCGTTAAGTATTTTTAACTTATTCGTTTTTTGTTTATTCAAAATATTGAAATCTTCTATTTTTAACAAAAGTAAATGCATTTAATCTACAAAACCAAACAAAACAAGATTTTATTAACGTATTTTTAGCTTTTATAATCACAACGAAAACTACTTTTAAACGTTACTTTGTGTATAGATTAAATTTTCATGAAACAAATAGACATTCTTTGGGTAGATGACGAAATAGATTTACTCAAACCGCATATTATTTTTTTAGAACAAAAAAACTACAAAGTAACTACATGTACCAACGGCGCAGATGCAATTGAACTCGTTGACAATAATAATTTTGATATTGTTTTTTTAGATGAAAACATGCCTGGTATTTCTGGCTTAGAAACGTTGGCAGAAATAAAACAAAAAAAAACGAATCTTCCTGTGGTAATGATTACTAAAAGTGAAGAAGAATATATAATGGAAGATGCAATTGGTTCTAAAATTGCAGACTATTTAATAAAACCTGTAAATCCGAATCAAATATTATTAAGTTTAAAGAAAAATTTAGATCATTCTCGATTAATTTCAGAAAAAACAACTTCTAATTATCAACAAGAATTTCGTAAAATTTCGATGGATTTGGCCATGGTCAATTCTTATGAGGAATGGGCAGATTTATACAAAAAACTCGTTCACTGGGAATTAGAACTTGAAGATATTAATGATACAGGAATGTTAGGTATTTTAGAAAGTCAGAAATCAGAAGCTAATTCTCAATTTTTTAAATTTATAAAAAAGAATTATCAAGACTGGCTAACCAATAATGATAAACCTACACTTTCTCACACTCTATTCAAAGATTATGTAGTTCCAAATTTAAGTAAAGAACAGGGTGTTTTATGGTTAGTGATCGATAATTTACGTTACGATCAATACCGAGTTTTAGAGCCTTTTATTAATACTCATTATAAAAAAGAAGAAGAATTTTCATACTACAGTATTTTACCAACAGCAACACAATATGCTAGAAATGCTATTTTTTCTGGTCTAATGCCTTTAGATATGGAAAAAATGTTTCCTAATTATTGGAAAAATGATACAGAAGAGGGTGGTAAAAATTTATATGAGTCTGAATTTTTATCATCTCAAATAAAAAGACTGAATTTAAATATTCAACATGAATATTATAAAATCCTTTCCTTAAAGAGCGGAAAAGAATTAGCTGATAATTTCAACGGAACTAAGCAAAATGATTTAACCGTGGTTGTTTATAATTTTGTTGATATGATTTCACATGCTAAAACCGAAATGGAAGTAATTAAAGAATTAGCTGGAGATGATAAGGCTTATCGTTCGTTAACAGTTAGTTGGTTTAAAAATTCCCCTTTATTTGAAATTATTCAAAAAGCGCGACAGTTAGGTCAAAAATTAATTATTACCACTGATCATGGAACCATAAATTGTAAAAATCCTACCAAAGTTATTGGTGATAAAAACATCAGTTCAAATTTACGTTATAAAACAGGAAGAAGTTTATCTTACGAAGACAAGGATGTATATGCAGTTAAAAATCCGAAGGATATTTTTTTACCAAGTGTAGCTATTAATAGTCCTTTTATTTTTACTAAAGAAGATCTATTTTTTGCATACCCCAACAATTTTAATCACTTTGTTAAATATTATAAAAACACTTATCAGCATGGGGGTATTTCATTAGAAGAAATGATTATTCCGTGTGCAGTTTATACTCCGAAATAAACTTTTAAGCTTAAAAAATAAAGTTAGACCTGTTTAGTTTTAAAACCAGACAGGTCTTTTTATATTTGCTGTTATGAACAAAAATTATTCATTAGATCAATTAACATCTATTGCTGAAGAAATCATTCAGTCTTCAAAACATAAAATCTTGTTATTTTATGGTGATATGGGTGTCGGTAAAACTACCTTAATAAAAGAAATTTGCAAGGTTTTAGGTGTTGGGGATGTTGCCCACTCACCTACTTTTTCATTAGTAAATGAGTATGAAACCAAGACAGGAGAAACTGTATATCATTTTGATTTTTATCGAATTAAAGATGAAGAAGAAGCGTATGATATAGGAATTGAAGATTATTTATATAGTAATAATTGGTGCCTAATAGAATGGCCCGAAAATGTTAAAAATTTGTTACCTTTAGAAACTGTTGATGTTAAAATCACCCTATTAGATAACGGTCAACGTAATATCCAATTAAAAACTAACTAAATGAGTTTCTCTCCATTTACCAAAGAACAACTAATGCCTCAGCCTGAAACGCTTGAAGTAAAGAGGCAAAAAGGCGAATTATTTATAGGATTACCTAAAGAAACCCATTTTGAAGAAAAACGAATTAGTTTAACACCTGATGCAGTTTCAGCTTTGGTTGCTAATGGCCATAGAGTTGTTGTTGAAACTGGTGCGGGAGATGGGGCTAATTATTCAGACAAAGAATATTCGGAAGCTGGTGCAAAAATATCTTACGATATTAAAGAAGCTTATGCTTGTAACATTGTTTTAAAAGTAGAACCACCCTCGCTAGAAGAAGTTGAAATGATTAATCCGCAAACAGTAATCATTTCTGCATTACAGCTCAAAACTCAAACTAAAAAATACTTTGAAGCTTTAGCTAAAAAAAGAATTACCGCTATTGCTTTTGACTTTATAAAAGATGAACATGGTGTATATCCTATTGTAAAATCGTTAAGTGAAATAGCAGGTATTGCCTCCATGCATATTGCTGCGGAATTAATGACAACTGCCAATGGTGGAAATGGTTTATTATTGGGCAATATTGGTGGTGTACCACCGACTGATGTTGTTATTTTAGGAGCTGGAACTGTTGCTGAATTTGCCGCAAAAGCAGCAATTGGTTTAGGTGCACGTGTTAAGGTTTTTGACAACTCTATAACCAAACTACGTCGTTTACAAGATTTTGTTCACGCTCCAATTTATACATCTACAGTACAACCTAAACCATTATTAAAAGCTTTAATGCGTTGTGATGTTGCTATTGGAGCTATCAGAGGAAAAGATAGGTCTCCTATTGTGGTTACCAAAGAAATGATAGAACAAATGAAAGACGGTGCAGTAATTGTGGATGTAAGTATTGACCGTGGAGGATGCTTTGAAACCTCTAAAATTACTACACATAGTAAACCTACCTTTTTAGAAGAAGGTGTTATTCACTATTGTGTACCAAATATTCCGTCGAGATATGCACGAACAGCCTCAGTATCAATAAGTAATATTTTTACTCCATATCTATTAGATATTGCTGAGGAAGGTGGTTTTGAAAACGCGGCTCGTTTTGACAAAAGTTTAAGAAACGGAATGTATTTCTATCACGGAATTCTCACCAATAAAACCGTAGCTGACTGGTTTGATTTACCTTATAGAGATATTAATTTATTGATTTTATAAGTAACATTTTAGTTACTTTTGCTATCAGAAATTTAGATTATGCAATTATTAAAACGTTTCGGGTATTATTTTATAGGATTAGCTTTAGGTTCTGTAGCAGTTTTATTCTTTTGGAAACAAAAAGATGTTTCTTTTGATTACGGAATGGACGCTCGTACACTAAAAACGATTAGAATTCGTAAACGCATCTTTTCTGAAGAAGCTAAACAAAACATGTTGCTTCATAAAATAGATACTGCCCAAATATCTACTATTTTAAAATCAGGTGATGTAGATTTTGATAAAAGTAAACCAAGACAAAAGCCTTGTGCTGAATATTTAATAACCAGTAAAAAAGTAGATTTATATGTTGTTCGTTGTGATAGTACGTCTACTATTAAAAAGGTAATTGTTAAATAATTAGCAGTTTTTGTATTTATCGTTTAAACCGATTCCTTTTAAAATCATCGGAATAATTTTTTCTAAACGACTTTGTTTTGTAACTACTCTTTTTGCTTCTGAAATATAATCTGTAAACTCTCTTTTTTTACTCAATGAAAATTCATCAAATTTAGACTTCAGTTGATCATTTTCATCTAATTCTTGCTGTAATTCTATAGGAATAATAAGTGGTTTAGTATTTCTTTTAGGTTTTAATTCTTTACCTGCAATGTGATTTTCTATAGCTTCTAACACATACATTTTTACCAGATCTATATTTATCTCTGCTAACGTATTAAATCGCCATTGGCGCATTGCTTGTGTTTTTTCTTCTTGGGCATTTATTAAAACTTTGTGTTCATCTTTTAAAAAACATCCTTGAAAGAACCACAATCCACTATAATTTTTAAAAGCGGACAATCCTAGAATATTCTTACCTTTATATGTATAAACAGGAGAATTCCATTTTATTGTCTCCTCTAAAGGAAGTTCTAATAAAACAGAACGCAAAAGTGTTAACTCTTGCGACCATTTTTTATTTTTTTGTATGTATTCTGTTACTTGTCGATTCATTAAGCGGTAGTATTTTCATCTTCTAAAGAAATCATCCACTGCACTCCAAACTTATCTTTTAACATTCCGAATTTCCCTCCCCAAAAAGCCTCTTCTAAGGGCATCATTATAAAAGCTCCTTCAGATAATCCATTAAAAATGGCTGTAGCTTCATCTTCATCATCAGTGCCAATACTTACAGCAAAATTATTTCCCAAATTGAACTCCTCTTTCTCATTAAAAAAATCAGACGCCATAATAGTTAAATCTCCCGCTTGTAAAGTTGAATGCATTACTAAATTCATAACCTCTTCTGGAAACATCGTCTCGCTTTCAGGAGCGTCTTTAAATTTCATTTTCTGATTAATTTCGCCTCCTAAAACATCTGCATAAAAATCCATTGCTTCTTCGCAATTTCCTTTAAAATGTAAATATGTATGTACTTTCATCTTTTTTTCTTTAATTAGCTATTTCACTTGTAAATTTTATGCGCATTAAACGTAGTTCATCATCATCGTAATCTCCTTCAAATTCATCTAAAGCTTCCTGAATACCATCACTTTCAGCTTCCATAAAATAATCATGAATTTCTTCTTGCTGATCTTCATCTAACATGTCATCTACTGCATAATCAATATTCAATTTTGTTCCTGAGTACACAATCGCCTCCATTTCTTTAATTAATTCAGCCATTTCTAAACCTTTTGATTTAGCAATATCATCCAACGGAAGTTTTCTATCCGTGTTTTGAATAATATAAAGTTTTAACCCAGAATTTACGCCTGTACTTTTTACGATTAAATCATCTGGACGCATAATGTCGTTTTCTTCAACATATGTCGTGATTAATTTAACAAAATCTTTACCATATTTATTTGCTTTACCTTCTCCTACTCCATGAACCTTAGACAATTCTTCTAGAGTAATTGGGTATTTTAAAGCCATATCATCTATCGATGGATCTTGAAAAACTGCAAACGGCGGAACACCTTGTTTTTTACCTACTTGTTTACGTAAATCTTTTAGCATTACTACCAATTTTTCATCTACGCCTCCTCCATTAGATTTTTGGTTAGTTATTATAGTACCATCATCAGCTGTAGTATATACATGGTCTTCAGTCATCATAAAAGATGTAGGTTTTTCCATGAATTTTCTTCCGTCTGAAGTTAATTTTATAACCCCATATTGTTCTATTTCTTTTCGAATAAGATTAACCACTAAAATTTGACGTATTAAGGCCATCCAGTAATGACTCCCTTTTTCTTTACCAATTCCAAAAAACTTTTGTTCATTTGTTTTATGTGAATTTAATAATGCGTTTTCCTTACCTATAATTGTATTTACAATCTCCTTTGCTTTATACATTTCATTAGTATCTCGGATAACAGATAATAAAATTAAAACATCTTCTTTAGCTTCGTGTTTCTTTTTAGGATTACGCATATTATCATCCATGTCTGCTCCTTCACCATTTACTTCGTCAAATTCTTCTCCAAAATAATGAAGTAAATATTTACGGCGATTCATAGATGTTTCTGCATAACCAACAACTTCTTGTAATAATGCATGCCCAACCTCTTGCTCTGCAACAGGTTTATTAGCCATGAATTTTTCTAACTTTTCTATATCTTTATATGAATAGAATGTTAAACAGTGACCTTCTCCTCCATCTCTTCCTGCTCGTCCTGTTTCTTGATAATAACTTTCTAAGCTTTTTGGTATATCATGATGTATTACATAACGAACATCTGGCTTATCAATTCCCATTCCAAAAGCAATCGTTGCTACTACGACTTCACAATCTTCCATCAAAAACATATCTTGATGTTTTACTCTTGTTTTTGCATCTAAACCAGCATGATAAGGGACAGCATTTATACCATTAACTTGTAAAATTTGAGCAATTTCTTCTACCTTTTTTCTACTTAAACAATATATAATACCCGATTTACCTATGTGTTGTTTAACAAATCGAATAATGTCTTTTTCTACTTCCTTTGTTTTTGGTCGTACTTCATAGAATAAATTAGGTCTATTAAACGATGCTTTATACACATTAGCATCACTCATTCCTAATGTTTTTAGAATATCTTCCTGTACTTTCTCGGTCGCTGTTGCTGTCAAACCAATTACAGGAACATTATCTATTTGTTTAATTATATTTCGAAGATTACGATATTCTGGTCTAAAATCATGACCCCATTCTGAAATACAATGAGCTTCATCAATAGCAACAAAAGAAATATTTTGCTCTTTTAAAAAAGAGGCATACTCTTCTTTAATAAGTGATTCAGGCGCCACATAAAGTAATTTAGTAACTCCAGACCTAATATCTTCCATTACCTGATTTACTTCTGATTTGTTTAAGGAAGAATTCAATACGTGTGCAATTCCGTGATTTTCAGAAATACCTCGAATTGCATCTACTTGATTTTTCATTAAGGCAATTAACGGAGAAACTACTATTGCTGTTCCTTCTTTCATTAAAGCAGGAAGCTGATAACATAATGATTTTCCTCCTCCTGTGGGCATTATAACAAAGGTATTTTCGTTATTTAAAATACTTCTAACTACGTCTTCCTGAAGCCCTTTAAATTGGTTAAAACCAAAAAACTTTTTTAAAGCACCATATAAGTCCTTTTCTTTACTCATCATCTATTGTCAAGGTTTTTAAAAGTGAACTAATTTACAAAAAATTATAAATAAAAAAATGAATTAAACTTTCTTTTTGCAAAAAGTACCGATACATAAAATATTACTATTTTTACACTTTAATTAGAAAATCAATTAAACTTGAAAGAAACAAGTTCTATATTGGCTTTAGCCAAAGAAACCATCCTATTAGAAAGTAAATCTATAGCTAATTTAGCCAATTTATTAGACAATTCATTTGTAGAAGCTGTTAAGTTTATATTAAGTGCCAACGGAAGAGTAATTGTTACAGGAATTGGTAAAAGCGCTAACATTGCAACTAAAATAGTAGCTACTTTTAATTCTACTGGTACACCAGCTGTTTTTATGCACGCTGGAGATGCTATTCATGGAGATTTAGGTAACGTACAAGAAAATGATGTCGTAATTTGTATTTCTAAAAGCGGAAACACCCCTGAAATTAAAGTTTTAGCTCCTTTAATTAAAAATTACAAAAATAAGATTATTGCAATTACTGGAAATCCAGATTCTTTTCTTGGAAAAAATGCCGATTTTGTCTTAAACACCTATGTTGAAAAAGAAGCTTGCCCAAATAATTTAGCACCAACAACAAGTACAACTGCACAACTAGTAATGGGAGATGCTTTAGCTGTTTGCTTATTAGAATTGAAAGGTTTTACAAGTAAAGATTTTGCAAAATATCATCCAGGCGGTGCACTTGGAAAGCGTTTGTATTTACGCGTTTCAGACTTAATAAAAAATAACGAACAACCTAAGGTTATCGCAACAGATAAAGTAACCAAAGTAATTATTGAAATATCTGAAAAACGTTTGGGTGTTACTGCGGTGGTTGATAAAGACAATAAAATAGTTGGTATTATAACCGATGGTGATATTCGCCGAATGTTAAGTAAAACAACTAAAATTGATGAGTTAACTGCTGCAGAGATAATGAGCAAGAACCCAAAAACGATTGATGTTGATGCTATGGCAGTTGATGCCTTAGATACTTTAGAAAACAACAGTATTACACAAATATTGGTTACAAATAAAACTAAAAGCTATGTAGGTGTAGTACATTTACATGATTTAATTAAAGAAGGAATATTTTAAGATGGCAGAAAAAGAAATGTCGTTTCTCGACCACCTTGAAGAATTAAGATGGCATTTGGTCAGAAGTTTTATCGCGATTTTTGTAGTAGCTATTTTGGTTTTTTTTAATATTAACTACATTTTTGATACTATTTTATTAGCGCATTTAAAACCTGACTTTTCTACCTATCAGTTCTTTTGTAAAGTGTTTTCTTCTATAGGAATAGATAGTAGTTTTTGTAACATCCAATTTAGTCAAACCTTACAGAGTTTAAATCCTACACAGCAATTAATGACAGCTATTTGGTCTTCATTGATTCTAGGTTTCATAATCGCATTTCCTTATGTACTTTGGGAAATGTGGCGATTTATAGCTCCTGGTTTACACGTTAATGAACGAAAAAAATCTAGGGGGTTTATATTTACAGCATCTTTCTTATTCTTTTTAGGTATTCTATTTAGCTATTTTGTCATAATACCGATGTCTGTCTATTTCTTTTACAATTTTAAAATTTCAGACGCTGTTCAAAATAACTTCAAACTAGATGCATATATTAGCTTAATTACTAACACTTTATTAGGAGTTGCTGTTTTTTTTGAATTACCAGTTGTTATTTATTTTTTATCAAAAATAGGTTTAATCTCTCCTGAATTTTTACGAAAATACCGTAAACACGCTTTAGTGTTAGTCTTAATTTTATCAGCAATTATTACGCCTCCAGATGTTGCTAGTCAAGTAATTGTAGCGGTTCCTATTATGTTTTTATACGAAATAGGAATTCACGTTTCAAAATATGTTATAAACAAACAAAATAAAAATGTCGAAAAAAGTCCAAGAGTTTAATGAGTACCGTTCTAA
The DNA here is from genome assembly GCF_008124875.1 of Tenacibaculum adriaticum. GTDB lineage: Bacteria > Bacteroidota > Bacteroidia > Flavobacteriales > Flavobacteriaceae > Polaribacter > Polaribacter adriaticus. The sequence goes on along the minus strand of NZ_VNIA01000002.1, from coordinate 155,462 downwards.
AATGAACGAGAAAATTTTATCATCAGATAACAAAGTAATCAAACGAATTTTCAATTTAGATACCAATGCGTATTCCGAAGGACATTTACCTGTTAAAACCAAAGAATTATTAGGTTTAGTTGCCTCTGCTGTATTGCGTTGTGATGATTGTATTGCTTATCATTTAGAAACAGCCTATAAAAACGGAATCACTAAAGAAGAAATGATGGAAACCATGTCGATTGCAACCTTAGTTGGAGGTACGATTGTAATACCTCATTTAAGAAGAGCTGTTGAGTTTTGGGAAGCTTTAGAAAACGGAGTTTAAACCTTAAGACTGTTTTAAGATTATTGCTTTAAAGCATTCGTTACTTTTACACAATAAAAATATACAATTCCATATTTATAATAATGATATTAAGAGCAGATAACATTCAAAAAGTTTACGGAAATAGAAAAGTTGTGAAAGGTATTTCTTTACAGGTAGAACAAGGTGAAATCATAGGTTTATTAGGTCCGAATGGTGCTGGTAAGACAACTTCTTTTTATATGATTGTAGGAATGATTAAACCCAATGGAGGAAATATTTTTTTAGAAGATGAAGAGATTACCGAAGATGCTATGTACAAACGTGCTCAAAAAGGAATTGGATACTTAGCACAAGAAGCATCTGTTTTTAGAAAACTTTCTGTGGAAGATAATATCATGTCGGTTTTAGAATTTACAGATAGAACCAAAACTGAAAGAAAAAAACGTTTAGAAGAATTAATTGAAGAGTTTAGTCTTGGGCATGTACGTAAAAATCGTGGCGATTTACTTTCTGGTGGAGAGCGTCGCCGTACCGAAATTGCACGTTGTTTAGCTTCAGATCCTAAATTTATTTTATTAGATGAACCTTTTGCTGGAGTTGATCCAATTGCCGTGGAAGATATTCAAGGAATTGTTGCTCAACTAAAGAATAAAAACATCGGAATTTTAATTACCGATCACGATGTACAAGCTACACTTGCTATTACAGATCGTACCTACTTAATGTATAATGGCGGAATTCTAAAGGAAGGAACTCCAGAAGAACTCGCTGCAGATGAAACTGTACGTCGTGTATATTTAGGAAAAGATTTTGAGTTAAAAAAGAAGAAGTTTTAAACTTCTTCTTTTTTTTAAAATCATTATTTTTTTACCATATTGCTGAATACTGAAAGCAATACATACAATAAAATTATTAGGGGTATTGCTACAAATTTTAATAGCAATAATAAAATAAAAGAAACTAATAGAAACAAGTACTTTATAGCATTCTTTTTAAAAGAAAAAGTTTTAAATTTTAACGAAAACAGAGGTAATTCTGACACCATTAAAATACTTAATAAAATGGTTACAGTAATTAAGAAAAACTTATTCTGAACCAAATCTACAAAAAGTGATTGTGACGCAAATTCAGCAATTAAAGGTAGGGACACTACAAATAAACTCATCGCTGGTGTTGGCAAACCTATAAAACTGTCTGATTGACGCTCATCAATATTAAACTTTGCTAATCGGTAACATGCAAAAAGTGTTAATAATAATCCTATATACGGATAATTACTTCCTGTAGCTCCGTATTTATCAATACCAAAATAACCAACTGCATCCGTATCAAAAGCATTTACTAAAAGCTGCAGCATAACAATACCAGGAACAACTCCACTAGTAACCATATCTGCCAAACTATCTAATTGCTTTCCTAATTCTCCTTGCACATTTAATATCCTTGCAACAAATCCATCAAAAAAATCAAAAACTATACCTGTAGCAACCAATAGGGCAGTAAATGTATAATCTCCTTTAATAGCAAAAATGATAGCTAAAGTTCCACAAAACAAATTTCCTAAAGTTAATAAATTCGGAATATGCCTTTTAATGTTCATCGTTTTTAGATTTTTTACGAAAATATAAAATTGATTGTTTTTTTTACTACTTTCACTTAATTAGTTATAAAAAATGCCAATATTAAATTCAAACTTTACTCCTACGCTACCTTTTAAAAACGCTCATTTTAATACCGTCTATAGACCTTTATTTATGAAGGACAAAGCGAACTATAAACGGAAACGTATTTTAACTTGGGATACCGATTTTATCGATTTAGATTTCTCTATTGTAGGATCTAATACAATTGTTTTACTTATTCATGGCTTAGAAGGAAGTTCCTTATCTAACTATATGGTAACCACTTCAAATGAATTAAATTTGAATGGATTCGACGCTGCTTGTATGAATTTAAGAGGTTGTAGTGGTGAAGATAATTTACTACTTAAAACCTATCATAGTGGAAAAACGGACGATGTAGACTTTATTGTTAATTATTTAACCGAAAATTACAATTATGAAAATATAATTGTTTGCGGTTTTAGCCTTGGAGGAAATATGACATTAAAATATTTAGGAGAGTACGACAATATTCCCTTGAAAGTTAAAGGCGGGATTGCAGTTTCTGTTCCTGTAGATTTAACATCGTCTCAAGCAGAACTGGGAAAAATTAAAAATAAAGTTTACATGAATGAGTTTCTGCGAACCATGAAATTAAAACTTCTCGAAAAAGCAAAAAAACATCCTGATTTTAAATTAAACAAAGAACTTTTACTCAAAGCAACTAAATTTCGACATATCGAAAAACAATTTACTGTACCTGTATTTGGATTTAAAAGTTCGGAAGATTATTGGGAACGAGCAAGTTGTAAACCTTATATTCCTAAAATAAAACACAAATCATTATTAATTAATGCTAAGGATGACAGTTTTTTATCTAAACAATGTTTCCCTATTAAAGAAGCTGAAAATTCTGATACTTTTCACTTTATGATGCCAAATTATGGAGGGCATGTTGGTTTTATTTCCTCATTTACAGGTGAAAATCGTTGGGTTGAACATCAAATTGTTAATTTTATCAATAAAAAGCTTAACATAATACCTTAGCTAACAATAAGCTGTTAAATACCTAGTTATTTTAATTGGATTTAAGATATTTGTAACCCTTGAAATCATCAATTTGAAAAAACACTTTTTTTATATAGCCTTTTTACTTCCTTTAACTGCAATTGCACAATTTAGAAACTATTCGAACGAGTTTTTAAATATTGGAGTAGATGCTGCAGCTTTAGGAATGAGTAAAGCAGTAGTTGCATCAAGTAACGATGTGAATTCTGCTTATTGGAATCCAGCAGGTTTGGTAAATATTAAAGATTATCAAGGTTCGTTAATGCATGCCTCCTATTTTGCAGGTATTGCAACCTATAATTTTACTGCTTTTGCAATGCCTATTGACAAAGAAAGTGCTGTTGGATTATCACTTATTCGATTTGGTGTTGATGATATTTTAAACACAACCGAATTAATTGATAGTGAGGGAAATATAGATTACAGTCGTATTAGCCTCTTCTCTAATGCAGATTATGCCTTTAACATCGCTTATGCACGTAAAATGGTTTTAGATGGATTCCATTTTGGTGCCAACGCAAAAATTGTTCGTAGAATTATAGGGGGTTTTGCTTCTTCTTGGGGATTTGGTTTTGATGCCGGAATACAATTCAACAAGAACGATTGGAAATTAGGCTTAATGGTTCGAGACATTACCACAACCTTTAATACTTGGGTTATAGATGAAGCTGAATTTGAAAAAATAAAAAATGCAATTCCTGATCAAAATCAAGAATTACCAGAAACTACAGAAATAACAAAACCAAAAGTTCAATTTGGTATTGCTAGAAGTTTTGTAATTGGTCGTTATTTTAATCTTTTATCAGAATTTGACTTAAACATGCGTTTTGCAGAAACAAATGATGTTATTTCTACCAGTTTTGTCAGTATAGACCCTGCTATTGGTTTTCAATTAGATTATGATAACATTGCCTTTTTAAGAGCTGGTATTGGTAATTTTCAAAATACAACCGAGTTTGATGGCAGTAAATCTTTATCCGTCCAACCTAATTTTGGTGTAGGCTTTAAATATAAAGGAATACAAATTGATTACGCTTTAACTAATATTGGAAGCGTTGGTAACGCTTTATATTCTAACATTTTTTCTATTAAATTTGATTATAGTTTTTACAGATAATTATGCTAAAAAAAATACTAATCTCCTTTTATTTATTTATTTCTTCTTTCGGATTTTCACAAAACATGCAACTTTCTATATATTCAGAAATTAGTGTAGTCACCTCTGGTCCTGGAGATAATTTATATGAGAAATTTGGACATACAGCAATTAGAGTTAAAGATCCTGTTTTAAGCTTAGATTTAATTTACAACTACGGAATTTTCGATTTTGACGCACCTAATTTTTATCTGAATTTTACCAAAGGATTCATGAAATACAAATTAGCACGTTATGATTTTTATTATGCCTTACGAAGTGCCAATGAAGATAAACGATGGATGAAACAGCAAGTGTTAAACTTAACTTCAGAAGAAAAAAATAACTTCTTTACTTTTTTACAACACAATGCAGAACCAGAAAATGCTAGCTATTTATACGATCCTTTTTACGATAATTGCGCCACAAGACCTCGAGATATTATTAAAAAAGTATTAGGAGATAAACTAACTATTTCTAGTGATTTTATAACTTCTGATACATCTCTACGTCAATTAATGAACATAGAAATTAATCCAAATACATGGGGAAGTTTTGGTATAAATGTTGCATTAGGAAGTAAATTAGATAAAGTCGCTACCGCCGAAGAATATATGTATTTACCTGATTATGTATTTAAAGCTTTAGAAGTATCTAAAATAAAAAGAGAAACTGAAGAAGTTCCTTTGGTAAAAAGAACACAAACGTTGTTAGATTTTGAAGAAAAACAAGCTAAAAGTGATGCTTTTAGTCCTCTTTTAGCATTTTCTATCTTATTGATAATTGGAATTTTTACAACCTATAATGATTATAAAAAACTTCAACGGACTAAATGGTTTGATTTCATGTTATTCTTTATAACAGGTGTTATAGGATTACTTATTATGTTTCTTTGGTTTTTTACCAATCATTCTACAGCTCCTAATAATTTTAACTTCCTGTGGGCTTTTGCTCCCAATCTGATTGTTTCTTTTTTCTTGCTGAAAAAGAATCCTCCAAAATGGATAAAAAAATACATTTTGTTTTTACTAATGCTTTTAGCTATAATACCGATTATTTGGTTAAGTAAAATGCAGCTATTTTCAGTATATTTAGTAGAAGTCTTTGTTTTATTGGTTATTCGGTATATTTATTTACAAAAAACTTTGGATAGCTAAATCGTAACTTTGTAATCCAAAACCGCTAATAACACCTTTTGCATTCGGAGCTATGAAACTTGTATGTCTAAATTCTTCACGAGAATGAACATTAGAAATATGAACTTCAATCACTGGAGATTCTATTGCTTTTACTGCATCTCCTATTCCAACAGAAGTATGAGTATATGCTGCTGCATTTAAGATAACACCATCATAATCAAAGCCTACTTCGTGTAATTTATCTATAATTTCTCCTTCTATATTAGATTGATAATAAGATAAAGTAACATTTTGAAACGTGTTTTTTAAAGTTTCAAAATAAGTTTCAAAAGAACTTGCTCCGTAAATCTCAGGTTCTCTTTTACCTAATAAGTTTAAATTGGGGCCGTTAATTATTATAAGTTTCATCTTCTAAATTAAAAAAAGTGCAAATAAGCCTCTTAAGCTATATTATTAATAAACTAGTAAAAATAAAAATCGTCTTTACCAGCATTAAAATCATATACCAAACCTAAACCTATAAAAGCATAAGTAGGTTTTCTTTTCTTTATTCCTGCATAGAATAAATTGACTTTAAAAGCTTGATTAATTTTATAACCAACTAAAGGTTTAAAAAAAACACCCCCATTATCTCCTTCTGGTGAAAGACCTACAGCAAAACCAAGATCTGCTCCTACATAAAAAACATCTTCGTTAGAGTTAAAACGAATAGCTGTGCTAATTGGTAAATACATTTTAGCATCTGATTTTTCTCCATTTGCTTCTTTTGAACTAAAAAATACTAAACCTAACGAAGGTCCAACAACAAATTCATCAGAAATATCAAATAAATAATTAATATCTCCTCCAAAAGCCATTTTAGATACTGGCTCTATATTTCCAATGGTAATTCCTCCGTTAATTCCAATATTAAATTGTTGTTGTGAAGTAACTTGTATTGAAATATTCAAGAAAGTCAATAATAATATTTTTTTCATTTTTATATGACAAATTTACGGCTAAGATATAAAATAATTATTCAAATTATAAGTATAAAAAAGGGCGCAGTATTGCGCCCTTTTCTATTTTTATTTCCTTTTATATACTTAAAAGAAGTATCCTACAGAGATTTGAAACACTCCGTTTTTAACACTTTCATCTCCTTCTGTATCAAGCACATTAGTAAGGCCTAAATTATATCTAGCTCCAAAATTTAAACCATTTTCTAACTTATATCCAGCTCCAAAATTTAAACCGAAGTCTATACTTGAAAAATTATCTTTAACATCTTGTTCGTCTGATTCACCTTCAAATTCAACTTTTTGTTTAGCAGATAATAAAAATCCTATTTGAGGTCCCGCTTCTAAACTTAAACCTTCAGCTACATAATATTTAGCAATTACAGGTACATTTAAATAGTCTAACTTTAAAGTACCATCAGCTTTAATGGTCACTACATTCGTCCCATCATCAAAGGTTTCCTCTAATTCTGAAGTTAATCCTTGAGCTGAATACACTAATTCTGGTTGAAGAGAAAATTTATCAGAAATTTTAATCTCTGCTACACCTCCAACATGAAATGAAGTTCTAGCATCGTTGTTTTCTACATCTCCTGATACATTTGCAATGTTTAAACCCGCTTTTGCCCCAAATTTAACTTCTTGTGCATTTGCTGTTAAACCAAATGCAACCATAGCAATACTTAATAATAGTTTTTTCATAATAAATTATTTAATTTTAAGTCATCAAAAATATATTTATTGTTCGAAAAAAAAAGAATTTTTATATTTATTTTAACATAAAACAAACAACACATTATATATCAACACATTAAAATAGTTACTTTTAAAAAAGCTACTTTTTTAAAAATAAACTATTATACATTCTTTAATTTTACAGAAAAAGATTTGAACTGGGAGCAAGCTACAAACGATTATAAACTATACCTGCAAATTGAACGTGGTTTATCTAAAAACTCTATTGATAGCTATAGTAGAGATATAGATAAACTATTGTTTTTTTTAGAGGAAAATAATATTTCAGTAACACCTGTTGCTATTCAAAAATATATTATTCAACAATTTATTTATGAGATTGCTAAAGAAATAAGTCCGAGAAGTCAAGCCCGCATTATTTCTGGTCTACGAAGCTTTTTTGATTACTTAATTTTTGAAGATTATCGAGTTCAAAATCCTTTAGACTTAATTGAAACTCCAAAAATTGGACGAAAATTACCCGATACGCTTTCTAAATTTGAAATTGATCAACTTATTAACGCGATTGATTTAAGTCATCCGCAAGGTGAACGTAATAAGATTATTATAGAAATGTTGTATGCATGTGGGTTACGTGTTAGCGAACTCATTAATTTACAACTCTCAGATTTATTTTTAGACGAAGGTTACATTCGAGTACTTGGAAAAGGTGATAAATTTCGATTCGTACCTATTCATTATACTACAATCAATTTTTTGAATTATTATATTAATTCAATTAGAAATCTTGTAAAACCTTATAAAGAGGATGAAGATATCATTTTTTTAAACCGAAGAGGAAAACGCTTAACGCGACAAATGATTTTCATCGTTTTAAAAGAATTAGCAACAAAAATCAATTTAAAAAAGAAAATAGGACCTCATACACTTCGTCATTCCTTCGCTACGCACTTATTACAAAACGGAGCCGATTTACGTATTATCCAACAATTATTAGGCCATGAAAGTATCACTACCACAGAAATTTATGTGCATTTAGATAAAAGTTATTTACAAGAAGTAGTAGAAAAATATCACCCGAGAAAGTAATTTTTGAGCATAAAAAAAGGCAAGCTACCTACATCACACCGCTACGACCTAATACCCTTGCTGCGTTCCCGCCCTGGGGGATTCAAAGGGAGCTGGTTGTGTAGGACTTGCCCGGTGCAAATTTACAATCATTTTTTTAATCATTAACAATAAATTTACATGATTTTTTTGTAACATTTTTAAAATACTGACTACTAATAGATTGTTTTTAATATTTTTTTCAAAATAAAATCTATAAAACAAAAATTATATATTTGTTAATCAACTAATCAAAATTTATTACAATGGAAAATCAAGCAAACAGTAAAAGTATTATTTTAAACTATGGTTTATATCTAGGTATAGCTTCAATATTTATAGCTTTAATTAAATATGCAACAGGAATGCAGTATACACAAGAATGGTATTCTGGTTTATTAGGATTATTACTTATGATTGCATTAATCGTTCTTGGAATAAAAAAATTTAAAACTGATAATAATGGTTTTATTTCTTTTGGTAGTGGTATAAAAATTGGTTTGGGTATTACACTTATTGCTACTCTAATTATAATGGTTTATTATGCTTTATTCTCTTTGGTAATAGAGCCCGCTTTTATGGAACAAACTATAGAAACTCAAAAAACTGTTTGGGCTGATAGTTATGGTATGACAGATGAACAAATAGAACAAAGCGAAGAGACTACTAGAAAATACTTTTATTTATCTTTATTTGGTGGCATTTTAATAATGAATTTATTTCTTGGTGGTATAATTTCATTAATAACAGGCGCCGTTTTGAAAAAAACAGAAGAAAATCAATATTAAAAATTCTTAATAAAATTATAATTAATTATAAAATAATTACATTTGGTTTATATAAAAATTAAATTATGATGATAGATAAATTCAAAAATTTCGAACTTAACAAAAAACAACAAAAAGAAATTAATGGTAGTGATGCTCCAATTCCGAACGTAGATGCTTGTGCTAGAGCCACAGGTTTATTTGCTGGAGGTGTTTGGTGGGCAGGTATAGGTAGATGGATTCATTGTTAATCTCAACATAATAAAAAAATGTCTAAAAAATTAGACGTCTTTTTTGTTATTAGTTTTAAAAACAAAACGATATTTAACACAATATACAAGGTTTTATTATTAATAATAGTTAAAAAGGTAAAGTTATAAAGTTTACGAAAGACTTTGTAACTTTACCTTTTTAATTTTTGGACTAACGAATATGAATATATCGGTAGTAATACCACTTCTTAACGAAGATGAATCTTTACAAGAATTACACGATTGGATTGCAAATGTTATGCAATCCAATCAATTTTTATACGAAATCATATTTATTGATGATGGAAGTACCGATAATTCCTGGAAAGTTATAGAAGAATTGTCTGCAAAAAACAAATCGGTTAAAGGAATTCGTTTTCAAAAAAACTACGGAAAATCACAAGCCTTGGATGCTGGTTTTGGTTTAGCTCAAGGTAGCGTAGTTATAACCATGGATGCTGATTTACAAGATAGCCCAAATGAAATTCCTGAATTATATAGGTTAATTACTGAAGATAGTTTCGATTTAATTTCTGGCTGGAAAAAGAAACGATATGATAATGTTGTAACCAAAAACATACCCTCTAAACTTTTTAACTGGGCAGCAAGGAAAACATCTGGATTAAAGTTACACGATTTTAATTGTGGATTAAAAGCTTACAAAAATGAAGTAGTAAAGACTGTAAAAGTTAGTGGAGAAATGCATAGGTACATTCCTGTTTTAGCCAAAAACGAAGGGTTTCATCATATTGGTGAAAAAGTGGTTCAGCATCAAGCAAGAAAGTATGGAGTTACCAAATTTGGTATGGATCGTTTTATTAATGGTTTTTTAGATTTAATAACCATCTCTTTTTTATCAAAATTTGGAAAACGCCCAATGCATATTTTTGGTTTGTGGGGTTCTTTGATGTTTCTCTTCGGGTTTTTATCTGCTTTTTACATAGGAACCATGAAAATATACCGTTTAGTTAGCGGTATAAAAACAATTTTAATTACAAGTAATCCTTGGTTTTACATTGCATTAACCTCCATGATTTTAGGTACTCTCTTGTTTTTAGCTGGCTTTCTGGGAGAGCTTATCATCAAGAGTAATTCTCATGAAAAACACTATACCGTTAAAGAAAAATTAAATTTTTAAACTAGTATCTTTGCATACTTTTAAATTGTACAAATGGAAGATATTTTAGGAAAAGCAAAATTATGGTTATCTACTACTTTTGATAATGAAACACGTAATGAAGTTCAACATTTATTAGATACAAATTCAGAAGATTTAGCTGACAGATTTTATAAAGATACCGAATTTGGTACAGGCGGAATGCGCGGAATTATGGGTGCTGGAACCAATCGAATTAATAAGTATACCTTAGGTAAAGCAACACAAGGTTTAAGTAATTATTTACATGAATCGTATCCTAATCAAGAAATTAAAGTTGCTATTGCCTACGATTGTCGTCATAATAGTAAAGAATTCTCAAAATTAGTTGCAGATGTGTTCTCTGCAAACAATATCAAAGTATATGTATTTGAAGATTTACGTCCAACTCCTGAATTATCCTTCGCTGTAAATCATTTAAATTGTCACGCTGGTATTGTTTTAACGGCATCTCATAACCCTCCAGAATATAACGGATATAAAGTATATTGGACAGATGGGGGGCAAATTGTACCTCCGCAAGACAAAGGTATTATTGATAAAGTAAACTCGTTAGATTTTGCCGACATCAACTTCAATAAAAAAGAAGAATTAATTTCTGAAATAGGAAGTGAAATTGACGAGGCTTTTTGGGATGCTTCAATTAAAAACGGAACATTCGATATTAAAGGAAGAGAAGATTTAAAAATCGTTTTTACTTCGTTACACGGTACATCTATCAAATTAATTCCAGAAGTTTTAAAACGAGCAGGTTATACTCAAGTTCATATTGTTGAAGAACAAGCAGAACCCAACGGCGATTTTCCAACAGTAAAATCTCCCAACCCAGAAGAGCCTGCAGCACTTAAAATGGCTGTTGATTTAGCAAATAAGTTGAATGCTGATATTGTTATTGGTACTGACCCAGACAGTGATCGTTTAGGAATAGCAGTTCGTGACCTAGAAGGAAATATAAAATTGTTAAATGGAAATCAAACCATGTCGGTAATGACCGATTTCCTAATTAAACAATGGAAAGATAACGGCAAATTAAACGGAAAACAATTTATAGGTTCTACTATCGTTTCAACCAATTTGGTTAATGAAATTGCAGATGCCTATCATGTTGAAACTAAAGTTGGTTTAACAGGATTTAAATGGATAGCTAAGATGATTAAAGACTATCCAGAACAAGAGTTTATAGGTGGTGGTGAAGAAAGTTTTGGTTATATGGTAGGGGATTTTGTTCGTGATAAAGATGCTGTTTCTTCTACCTTATTAGCTTGTGAAATTGCAGCTGATGCTAAAGCAAACGGAAGTTCTTTTTATAAAGCACTTCTAGATATTTATGTAAAACAAAGTTTTTACAAAGAGCACTTAGTTGCTTTGGTTAAAAAAGGAATGGATGGCGCCAAAGAAATCAAACAGATGATGGTTGATTTTCGTAATAATCCACTTTCTGAAATTGATGGTGAAAAAGTTACTTATTTAAATGACTACCAATCATCTGTTAGAAAAAATATACTTACAGGAGAAGAGTTTGCTATAGAAATTCCAAAATCTAATGTATTGATATATGAAACAGAAAAAGGCACAAAAGTAGCTTGTAGACCAAGTGGTACCGAACCAAAAATTAAATTTTACATCAGTGTAAAAACGAAAATTAATTCTGTTGATGAAGTTGCATCCAAAGAATTAAAATTAGATCATAAAATTCAACGAATCATAAAACAATTAGGAGTTTAGTGAATTATTTTAAAAAGATTATTGCATACGCTTTACCATATAAAAAGCATGGAATTTTAAATATTTTCTTTAATATTTTATATGCTGTATTCTCTACTTTATCTTTTTTGGTGTTAATGCCAATGCTAGAGGTTATTTTCAAGCCTGGATCTATTGTAAATACTAATAAGCCAGTTTTTAAAGGAATTACTGAGATTATAGAATATTTTAAAGGCTCTGTTTCTTATTATGTTTCTGAAATTGCTGGAGAAGACAAATCTAAAGCTTTAATGATTGTTGTTGGATTAGTAATTTTTACTTTTTTCTTTAAAAATATATTTAACTATTTAGCGATGTATTTCATTACTTTTTTGCGTAATGGAGTACTAAAAGATATTCGAAACGATTTATACAAGAAAACCATCAACTTACCCATTTCTTTCTTTTCTGAAAAAAGAAAAGGAGATATTATGGCGCGTATTGGTACCGATGTTTTAGAAATTCAACATTCCTTTTTATCAATTTTAGAAATGTTAGTCAGAGAACCTCTAACTATTATTTTTACCATTACAGCAATGCTATTAATAAGTATTAAGCTCACGCTTTTTGTTTTTGTTTTTATTCCTGTTTCTGGTTTTGCTATTTCTATAATAGGTAAAAGTTTAAAAAAGAAATCTGATAGTGTTCAGAAAGAACAAGGATATTTTCTTTCTTTACTAGAAGAAACTTTAGGAGGCTTAAAAGTGATTAAAGGTTTTAATGCAGAAAAAGATTTTCAAGGCAAATTTGAAAACTCTACAAACCGATTTTTTCATTTTTCAAATTCATTATTAAACAGAACTAATTTAGCAAGTCCTACAAGCGAATTTTTAGGAATTGGAGTAATAGCTGTATTACTTTGGTATGGTGGTCGTTTAGTTTTAGTAGATGGTTCGTTGGCTGGCGAAGAGTTTATTACCTATATCGCATTAGCATATAATATTTTAACTCCTGCTAAAGCTATTTCAAAAGCTTCATACAGTCTTAAAAAAGGAAATGCTGCTGCAGAACGTGTTTTAGAAATTTTAGAGACTAAAAATCCTTTAGAAGATTTACCAAATGCTATTGATAAAACTTCGTTTGAAAACGAAATAGAATTTAAAAACATTTCGTTTAAATACCAAGACAATTATGTTTTAGATGATTTTTCATTATCTATTCCTAAAGGAAAAATGGTCGCACTAGTTGGGCAGTCTGGAAGTGGCAAATCTACCATCGCAAATTTAATTACTCGTTTTTATGATGTTAATAAAGGAGCTATTACTATTGATGGAATTGATATTAAATCAATTAAAAAACACTCTTTAAGACAACTAGAAGGATTGGTAACACAAGACTCTATTTTATTTAATGATAGTGTAAAAAATAATATTACTCTAGGATCAACTTATAAAACAGATGAAGAAATAATTGCTGCTGCAAAAATTGCAAATGCTCATGAATTTATTTCAGAATTACCAAATGGTTATAACACCAATATTGGTGATAGTGGTAATAAATTATCAGGCGGACAAAAACAACGTTTAAGTATTGCGCGAGCTGTTTTAAAAAATCCTCCAATTATGATTTTAGATGAAGCTACATCTGCATTAGATACCGAATCTGAAAAATTGGTGCAAGATGCTTTAGAAAAAATGATGATGAATAGAACTTCAATCGTTATTGCCCATCGATTATCTACCATCCAAAAAGCAGATTTAATTGTAGTAATGCAAAAAGGAAAAATCGTAGAACAAGGAACTCATGAAACTCTAATTGCTATTAATGGAACTTATAAGAAATTAGTAGATATGCAATCGTTAGATTAATATAAAATAAAAAAAAGAGAAGTTAAAACTTCTCTTTTTTTTATGAATTTATTTTCAAACCTAAACTTTCCGCTTTTTCTAACATAAACTGATACGAGGCTTCGTGTTCATTCGGTATTTTACCATCTAAAATCGCTTCTTTAATTGCTTCTTTTAACTGACCAATTTCTCTACATGGCTTTAAATTAAAGGTTTTCATAATTTCTTCACCCGTAATAGGTGGTTGAAAATTCCGAACCCTATCTCGTTCTTCAACCTCTTTAATTTTAGACCTAACTAACTCAAAATTTTTATGGTATCTTTTAAATTTTTTAGGATTTTTAGTAGTTATATCTGCTTCACAAAGTGTCATTAAACTATCAATATCATCCCCTGCATCAAAAATTAAACGACGAACAGCAGAATCTGTTACTTCAGAAGCTAATACAATAGGTCTAGAGCTTAAGAGTACCATTTTTTGCACAAACTTCATTTTGTTATTCAATGGTAGTTTCAATCTTTTAAATAATTTATATACCATTTTAGAACCTACAAATTCATGAGCGTGAAACGTCCACCCTATAGTTTTATGAAATTTTTTGGTAGGTGCTTTACCAATATCATGTAGCAATGCCGCCCAACGTAACCAAACATCTTCTGTGTTTTGAGAAATATTATCTACCACCTCTAAAGTGTGGTAAAAATTATCTTTATGTTTCTGCCCCTCTACTTCTTCTACTCCTTTTAGAGCTATTAATTCTGGTATAATATCATTTAATAACCCTGTTTTTTCAAGATGTAAAAAACCAACTGAAGGTATTGGTGAAGCTATTATTTTATTCAATTCATCTACAATTCGTTCACGAGTAATGATATCTATTCTCTTTGCATTTTTTGTAATTGCATTTAAAGAGTTTTCTTCAATCTTAAAATTTAATTGTGTTGCAAAACGAATAGCACGCATCATTCTTAAAGGATCATCAGAATACGTTATATCTGGATCTAAAGGTGTACGTATAATTTTATTTGATAAATCTTGAACTCCATTAAAGGGATCAAGTAATTTTCCGAAGGAATCTTTATTCAAACTTAATGCCAATGCATTGATAGTAAAATCACGTCTGTTTTGATCGTCTTGCAAGCTTCCTGACTCCACTTCAGGGTTCCTACTATTTTGTGTATATGATTCTTTTCGAGCACCTACAAATTCAACTTCAACATCTTTATAGCGTAACATAGCAGTTCCGTAAGTTTTAAAGATTTGAATTTTGGGTTTCGTAGGAAGTAACTCAGCTACTTTTTCTGCTAGCTTAATTCCACTTCCAACAGAAACAACATCTATGTCTTTTGCATCTCCACGCTGTAAAATAAAATCACGTACAAAGCCTCCAATTACATAACTTTCTAGTTGTAATTCTTCATTTGCTTGTGTTATATATTTGAAAATTTCGGCAGATAAAGCCTCTTTATAAAATTGCTCTTGCATATACTTACTCTCGTAAAACAACAATATTATTGCCTTCTATTTTTAAAATGGTAGAAGATTTTGTTGTTACTCTTTCTTGGTGCAAATTTACCACATAATCTACGCTATTCAAAATAGCTTGTTCAATTTCTGAAAATGATTTTGGAGTTGGGTGTCCACTTAGATTTGCTGAAGTTGAAATTATTGGTTTTTTAAATCTTTTAATAAGCTTACGACAAAAATCATCTTGTACAATTCTTATAGCAACCGTATTATCCTCCTTTGAAATTGCATTAAAAGCAATTCCTTTAGGTTTTTGATAAATTATAGTTGTCGGTTTTTTTGATTTTCTTATTATTTCAATAGCTTTTCTAGGGACATAAACATACTTTTTAAGCATGTTTAACGAACTGACTAAAACAATTAAGCTCTTACTTTCTTCTCTCTTCTTAATTTTATAAATTTTTGCTACAGCTTCTTCATTAGTTGCATCACAGCCTAAACCCCAAACAGTATCTGTTGGGTAGAGAATGGCTTTCCCATTTTCTAAACTTTTTATGGACTCAACAATTTTATTCATTTTTTAATAAAATCTCTTTTAACTTAAAATGATTTGACAATGCTTCCCATTGAATTTCATTTTTGTTATTCTTAACATTTTCTTGTTTTAATGAAACTTTTTGCGATCCAATTACAGGTATGGGTTCTTTAGGTTTATTTTCTACTTCAATAGAAATTGTATTTTTTATTAAAGTCATTGCTTTAAACCACAAATCATCTGCTTTAGGTGCTAGTTTAAAAAACAAATCCTCATCATAAACTTTTTCCGGCATCGAGTTAGGTGGATATAAAACACCCCATGCTCCTAGTGGAAGCAAAATATTATTATGATTATGTTTCTCTTTAGACCTCCAATCTACAAAAGGTTTATAATTATTATTTTCATCAAACTTTATTTGTGTTGTTTTGTTCGCAATTACACAATTAGGATACTTAAGGTGTTCTTCGTATAAATTATTTAGATGATTATCTATATAAATAAAATCATCATCCGAAGTTATTATTGTTTTAGTTGGAAAAGCTTTTAAACTTTCAACTAATTTTAAATGCGGACAATCTAAACTAGAATATCTAATTTCAAAAAACTTCCCTTCCAAATTTTTTAACCTTTTAGGTATTTTGGATTTTAAATCTTTATGCAACCATAAAACAATTTTTTCTGGTAAAACATCTTGATATAATAAACCTTTTATAACAATATCTAATGTAGATAATCTCTGAATTATTGAGGTCATTGAAACAATAACGGGTAATTGTTTTTTATTTTTTGTTAACCCTTTAATCGATTTAATTCTCAAAATAGATGAATAATAAATTGATTTTGGTAATTCTTTAAAAAATTTCATTATGAATTAATATTTTGTTATGTATTTTTCTCCTTTTGGTATAATAGGTAACTCAAAGTAATCACCTATTATTTTATTGTACTCTTCAGGATAAAAGTCATCTCTTGCATCAGTTGGATAAAAAGTCATTTCTCCAAAATATGCTTGATTATTTACTGAATAAAAGTCAACTCTTACAAAAGGAAACTTATCTGCTAATTTTGTTGCTAAATTTATCAGCTCATCCAGATTTGATGGTTTTTCAATTTCTTTTTTATATTCTTTCTTCCATCTAAAAGGTAATTCTTTCCATTTTAAATCATAAAAATAGCGACCTAGAGTGTCCGATTGAGCAACTAAAAACTTCGGAGTTCCATCAAAACAATAAAATTTATAATCAATTAAATCTTTCGATACATCATCCTTTAAAAATTTTTCTATGACAATTCTTGGCTTTACATCTTTATAGGCCCATTCTAAACCTCCTCTGTAATACTGATTTTTTGTTAACCACTTTTTCATTAAAAAAATAGCCTTTGTTTTATTCAGTTTATTTTTATCTTCTACAACTAGGTTAAAATTACACCCATGAACTCCTTTTATAACAAACTTTTGGGGTAATTCATCAAAATTAACATCTAAAGGGCTTTCATAAACTCCGTAGCATTCATTTAAATATTTCGATCCTATTTTATCTTCAACGAATTCTCGAACAGCATATTTATCTACAAGAATATTAAGAATTTTTGGTCTAAAAAACACCTTATACCAAGATAGTTTTTGATTAAACTCTTGAGGGTTATCATAATCAAGTTTTTTTCCTGAATAATACTCATAATAATATTTAACATAATAGGGTTGCGGTAAAAACTTAAACGCTCTAACCATTTTTACCCATAATTTTCTTTTACTCATTTGTTTTACAAACGATTTAGTTTTCACGCCAAAAATAAGATTATTAAAATAATCATTATTATGTTTGCATATTATTTATTTCTTTTATGCAAACACCTACAATTTCTATTATAATAAGCACTTACAACTCAGTAGAATGGTTAAAAAAAGTCCTATGGGGTTATAACCAACAAACTTTTTTAGATTTTGAAATAGTTATTGCAGATGATGGTTCTAAAGAAGACACAAGAATTGCTATCGATATTTTAAAAAATGAAGTAAAATATCCTATTACACACGTTTGGCATGAAGATAATGGATTTCAAAAATCACAGATTTTGAACAAAGCAATAATTGCCTGTAAAACTCCTTATATAATAATGTCTGATGGAGATTGTATTCCAAGAAAAGATTTTGTTGAAGTTCATAATACAAATAAAGAACAAGGGTATTTTCTTTCTGGTGGATACTTCATGCTTCCTATGAACATATCAAATTTGATTTCTAAAAAAGATATTGAAAATCAAAATTGTTTCGATATCAAATGGCTCATAAAAAATGGTTTAAAAAAATCTTTTAAAAATAATAAGCTTACTGCTAAAGGCTGGGAACAAAAAGTTTTAAATTTTATTACTCCAACTAAAGCGACTTGGAATGGTCATAATGCTTCTGGTTGGAAAAAAGATATTCTTGCTATTAACGGTTTTGATGAACGCATGCAGTATGGCGGGCAGGATAGAGAATTAGGAGAACGCCTTTTTAATTTAGGTATTAAATCTAAACAAATACGATACAGTGCTGTTGTTATTCATTTAGATCACCCTCGCGGTTATGCGAATAAAGAAAGTTGGGAAAGAAATAGAAATATAAGAAAAGAAACTAAAACCCTAAAAACAACCAAAACAAATTTTGGTATTAAAAAAATAGAACGTTAATGAAAACCTGTGTATTATTTTGTCCGACGGATACTTGGGGTGGTGTAGAAAAAAATGTATTACTAAGGGCAAATTTTTTAACAAAAAAAGGATATACAGTATATGTAGTTATTCTTAAACATATGTTTGAGGAAAAATTCTTAGAATTTCCTAAAATTAAAATTATTAATGTAAATTCTCGTGGAGGAGATATCAATATGTTTGTAGTGATGAACTACGTTAAAATCTTAAAGAAAATAAAACCAGATATTGTTTTTTCTGCTTTAAAAAAAGATTGGTTTTTAGTATCTCTATCTGCAAGAATAGCAAGAGTTCCAAGGATATTACTGTACTTAGGTATTTATAGAAAAATTAAAAATAATATTAAGTATAAGTTCGTTTTTAATATTTTAAAACCAAAAGTTATTGTCAATAGCAACTCATTAAAAAATCATTTATTAAAAACAACTTCTTTCTTTAATTCTTCTAACTTGTTTAGGATTTATAACGGATTTGAATTACCTTTATTAGATGGGGAAAAATTAGATTTAAACAAAAAATTTAACTTACCTGATAATACTATATTTGTGGGATGTGCAGGAAGGCTAAGCCCTATGAAAGGGTTTGATTTACTACCCAAAATACTTAAAAATTTACCAGATAATATTCATGTAATTGTAGCTGGAGAAGGAAAATATGAAGAACAAATTAAAAATGAAATAAATAAAAGTAAAGAAGCTAAACGTATTCATTTTTTGGGGCACCTTTCTAACATCCATTTATTTTTTAGAAGTATTGATCTTTTTTTATTATGTTCAAGAAAAGAAGGTATGGCTAATGTTTTAAATGAAGCATTAAGTCATGGCTTACCTTCTATATCTACAAAAGTTTCTGGTAGTGAAGAGCTTTTAGGATATGGAAAATATGGAATTTTAACTGAAGTCGAAGATACAGAAGCGATGGCTAAAGGAATCCTACAAATTATTAATAAAGAGGTAGTTTTCGATAAAAATGATCTAAGAAAATGGATTAAAGATTCTTTTTCTATGAAGCTAATGGAAACTAAGACCGAGGAATTGTTTTTTAGTGATTTAAAAAAATTATAGATTTTAAAATTAAAATAAGTGATTCGTATAAAATCTAATTCCTGCTTTGTTTATTAATCGATTTTTTTTTCAATTCTAATAAGTTTGCATAACGCATAAAAACACCATAACTATGTAAATAGGATAATGTTAATCCTTTAAATCCATCTAAAAAACCTAATCGGATAACGAAATGAATAAAAAACCTAACGATAGGTTTTACAGTAAAGTGATAAATATTAATTTTATATCCTTTTTTGTATAAATCATATGCTTGTAATAAAGCATAGTGATTTAATTTTTGAATAAAATGATCTAAATTTTTAAAAGAAAAATGGTCGACTTTATTGATTAAATAACCTAAATCTCCTTTTGCTTCAATTACTTCATGAACAAGATATCCATTATATCTACAAAATTTTTTATTAAATAGCCTTACAACCTTATCTCTTTGATAACCTGTATAATTTATTTTTTCTCCTGAAAAATAAAAAATTCTTCGAACGTAAAATCCAACTTTATTTCTAGGTTCTTTTACAGTTTTTAAAATCTCTTCTCTTAATAAAAAATTTACTCTTTCATCAGCATCTAACACAAAAATCCAATTATGAGTAGCTTGTTGAATTGCATAATTTTTTTGAGAAGAAAAATCATCAAATTCTCTTTGAAGCAATTTAGCTGAAGATTGTTTAACAATATCAACCGTTTTATCAGTACTAAAAGAATCTATGACAATAATTTCATCGGCAAAAGAAACAGAATTCAACGCTTGTTGAATATTGTCTTCTTCATTAAATGTCGGAATTATTGCTGTTATTTTTATCAACACAAAAAATTTTGTCAAATATAATACACTCCCATAAAAAAACGCACAGATTTCTCTATGCGTTTCTTAATAATATCTTTTAACTTTTAAACTGCAACATCGTATTCACGAAGTGCATCATTCAAAGAAGTTTTCTTGTTCGTACTTTCTTTACGTTTCCCAATAATTAACGCACAAGGAACCTGATATTCGCCTGCAGCAAACTTTTTTGTATAGCTCCCTGGAATTACGACAGAACGAGCTGGAACTCTACCTTTCATTTCAATAGGTTCATCTCCTGTAACATCGATAATTTTTGTACTCATTGTTAATACGACATTGGCCCCTAAAACCGCTTCTTTTTCTACTCGTACTCCTTCAACCACAATACAACGAGAACCGATAAAAGCACCATCTTCAATAATCACTGGAGCTGCTTGTAAAGGCTCTAACACTCCACCAATACCTACGCCACCAGATAAATGTACGTTCTTACCTATTTGCGCACAAGAACCTACTGTAGCCCAGGTATCTACCATGGTTCCTTCATCAACATAAGCACCAATATTTACATAACTAGGCATTAAAATAGTTCCTGCAGAAATATATGCTCCGTGGCGAGCAACAGCATTTGGCACTACTCTAATACCTTTTTCTTTGTAATTTCTTTTTAATGGAATCTTATCATGATACTCAAAAATACCAGCTTCTAAAGTTTCCATTTTTTGAATAGGGAAATACAATACAACTGCTTTCTTCACCCATTCATTTACCTGCCAACCATCTGTAGTTGGCTCAGCAACACGTAATTCTCCAACATCTAATAAATCGACTACTTTTCTAATCGCTGTAATCGTTTCTTCTTGTTGTAATAATTCTCGGTTTTCCCAAGCATTTTCTATAATTGAGCGTAATTCTGTCATTTTAATTCAAATTTTAAACAAATATAATGGCTATAATAGTTTTGGCACAAATTTAGTTTACTAAAAACATAAAAGTTACTTTTGTAAAATATTAAACAAGTATAAATGGCACGCATTTTAGCGATAGATTTTGGTAAAAAAAGAACAGGAATTGCAGTAACCGATGAATTACAAATTATAGCGTCTGGATTAACAACTGTTAATACTGACGAAATTATTCCTTTTTTAAAAGATTATATCAATAAAGAAAACGTAGAGCTCTTTGTTGTGGGTAAACCCAAACAAATGGACAATACCGATAGCCAAAGCGAAGAACTAATTCTTCCTTTCTTAAAAAAACTAGCCAAGGAAATACCTTCAATACCAATGTATAGAGTTGATGAACGTTTTACTTCTAAAATGGCTTTCCAAACGATGATTGATAGTGGTTTAAAGAAAAAACAACGTCAAAATAAGGCTTTGGTAGACGAAATTAGTGCTACAATTATCTTACAATCGTATTTATATAATAAATAACTTTCAGCAAAAAGGCAAACTTTGTATTTTTGCATCCATTAAAATTTAATTATGATTTTACCAATTGTTGCCTATGGTGACCCTGTGTTAAGAAAAGTAGGGAAAGAAATAGATAAAGAATATCCACAATTAGAAAAATTAATTGCAGATATGAAAGAAACAATGTACAAAGCTTCTGGAGTTGGTTTAGCTGCTCCACAGATAGGTAAAGACATTCGTTTGTTCGTTATCGACGCATCTCCTTTTGCTAATGATGAAGACTTAGATGTACAAGAACGTGCCTTTTTAGAAGGTTTTAATCGTGTTTTTATTAATCCTCAAATTCTTAAAGAAGAAGGAGATGAATGGCTTTTTAATGAAGGTTGTTTAAGTATTCCTGATGTACGTGAAGATGTTTGGCGTCAAGAAACGATTACTATTGAATATCAAGATGAAGAGTTTAATAAACATAAAGAAGTTTTAACAGGTCTTGCCGCTCGTGTTTTTCAACATGAGTACGATCATATTGAAGGTGTTTTATTTACTGATAAACTTTCATCTTTAAAGAAAAGATTGATCAAAAAGAAATTAGAAAATATTTCAAAAGGGAAAATTAATGCAGAATACAGAATGCGTTTTCCTAATTTAAAAAGATAACTTAAAAACAATAACAAGATTAATTTAAAAAGTAAAGTCAAAGCTTTTAAATTCATCTTCAAAAATATTATATATGGATTTTAGTAAAATTATGGCCGTTGCTGGCAAACCAGGTTTATTTCAAATTTTATCTCAAACCAAAACAGGAGTAATTGTACAGTCGATAATAGATGGTAAACGTATGCCTATTACTGCTACTAATAATGTTAGTTTGTTAGAAAACATCGCTATTTACACATACGAGGAAGAAGTGCCTTTAGCCAAAGTTTTAAAAAATATAGCTGATAAAGAAAATGGTAAAGAAGCAATTTCTCATAAAGAAAGTGCCAAAGCTTTAACTTCTTATTTTTCTGAAGTGTTACCTGGATATGATGATGAACGTGTATATACTTCTAACATTAAAAAAGTAATACAATGGTATAATATTTTAGCAAATGCTGATTTTAATTTTGCTTCATTAACAGAAGAAGTAGCTACTAACGAAGAAGAATAGATTTTGAACTCTCGTAAACAGCAATTAGAAGCCTTGGATCGTTTGTTAACCATTATGGATGAATTGCGCGAGCAATGTCCGTGGGATAAAAAACAAACCTTAGAAAGTCTTCGTCATCTAACTATTGAAGAAGTTTATGAGGTAGGCGATGCTATTTTAGACAACGATTTAGAAGAACTCAAAAAAGAATTAGGCGATGTGCTTTTGCACATCGCCTTTTATGCTAAAATAGGTAGCGAAAAAAAGGCCTTTGATATTGCAGATGTTGCTAATGCTATTTCTGATAAATTAATAGACAGACATCCTCATATTTATGGTGACGTTGTGGTTGAAAATGAAGAAGAAGTAAAACAAAACTGGGAAAAACTAAAACTAAAAGAAGGTAAAAAGTCTGTTTTAGAAGGGGTTCCTAGAAGTTTACCTGCACTAGTGAAGGCAAATAGAATTCAAGACAAAGTTGCAGGAGTTGGTTTTGATTGGGAAGAACCACATCAGGTTTGGGAAAAGGTTCAAGAAGAACTTACCGAGCTTAACGAAGAAATTAAGAAAGGAAATCAGGAAAATATTGAAAAAGAGTTCGGAGATGTTTTGTTCTCTATAATCAACTACGCTCGTTTTATAAAAGTAAATCCTGAAAATGCTCTAGAAAAAACCAATAAAAAATTCATTAATCGTTTTCAATACTTGGAAGAAAAAGCAAGAGAAAACGGTAAACAACTCTCAGATATGAGTTTAGCTGAAATGGATGTTTTTTGGGAAGAATCTAAGAAATTCTTTAAATAATGTCAGGTCGAGCGGAGTCGAGACCTAAAAATAATCTCTCGACTCCGCTCGAGGTGACTAAAAATAGACATTATGAAAAAAATAGCAATCATTACTGGTGGTAGCAAAGGAATTGGAAAAGCATTAGCTGAAAAGTATGTTTCAGAAAATTATACTGTATATTCACTTTCGAGAAGTATTGTTGATATACAAAACGTTACTCAAATATCTGTTGACTTATCAGATACCAAAGAAACTACGTTAGCTTTTAAAAGATTGTTTGCTAATATCGATCTACAAAATGTTTCTTCAATTACACTCATTAATAATGCAGGTAGATTAGGTAAAATTGCAAATCTTGAAAACTTAGATTCAGAAGATATTACTAAAACAATTCTGTTAAACATCACTACTCCTCTCATTCTATCAAGTTTATTTATAAATCTTACTCAAGAACTAACTTGTAAGAAGCAAATCATCAACATTTCATCTGGAGCTGCTGTAAATCCGTATGCCGGATGGAGTGTGTATTGCACTTCCAAAGCTGCAATCGACATGCTAACTCGTAATATTACTGAAGAACAAAAAGAGATTGAAAACGGTGTGAAATGCTTCGGAATTAGACCTGGTGTAGTTGATACTAATATGCAAACTACGATTCGAAGTACAGATCCATCAGACTTTAAAAACTTGCAAAAGTTCATCGATTTAAAAGAAAATAAACAACTTTTTTCTACGGAGTATGTTGCTGAAACTATTTTTAAATTAGATACCGAAAATAGAATTAATAGTGGTAACATTATAGATATCAGAGATTTTTAAAAATTATTTCCGCTTGTTTTTTGGCTTTAAAAATTATACTTTTCGCATAACAAAACAAGTTATGTAATCAATGGTTACAAAAGGAATTCTCAACAATAATTATCGTTACTTAAAAGATTGGAAATCCAAAATTAAGGTAATGTTTATTGTGTTTTCTATTACCTCATTCATTATCTTGTTTTTAGAACCTTTTAAAACCGATGATAGTAGTAAATTCATTGTTTTAGGATATAGTATTTGTACACTAATTTCTTATTTACTTGTCCTTTTTTTCGAAGATTATTTATTCAAAAAACAACAACTATGGCTTGTTAAAAATGAAATAACTGTCTTTTTATCACTATTCATTTTAAGTGCTATTAGTGTTTACTGGTATGATGTAACCATTATTAAAAAGCAATCTTTTTATTGGAATCATCTTTTAGCATTCACTCTAAAAATTACTATTCCCTTTGGAGTTTTATTAATTCCTTTAATTGCTTTTTTAAGATATCACTTCGGAAAAATATATGAACTCCTAAATCAATATATAGTTACATTAAAAGGGAGTAACAAATCAGATTTTTTAGAAATAGATCAACGTGATATTTTCTATATAAAATCTTCCAATAATTATATTGAAGTAAAATATTTGAACAGTGAAAGAGAACCTCAAATGAAATTGATTCGTTGTACATTGGCTGAAGCTTATAAACAACTTCCCTTCTTTTTAAAAAGCCATAGAAGCTATTTGGTGAATCCAAATAAAATTAAATCTGTTGAAGGAACTCAAAAAAAAGCAACTTTACAACTTAAAAACTTACAAGAAGAGATTCCGGTTTCTAAATCGTATTACAACTCCATCAAATCGAAGATAAAATAGCGGGATTCATTTACCACAAATCAAGGGAATTTTACCACAAAACCTATTATAACTACATTCTTGATTTAAGAATTGAATAATTTTAAGCATTAATAATTCAATTTTACTTTTATGAATGTATATGCTTTTATCACTCCAATTGTCGTTATTCTCTTAGTTTTAGAAATAATTTATAGCGTTAGAGTGAAAAATGGAAAGTATCCGTTTCAAGATACTATCACAAATTTAGGAACAGGAATCGGAAATCAATGTATCAATTTAGGTGTTGCCTTTTTTGTTTATAAATGGTATGGTTGGTTGTACGAAATAACTCCATTCGAAATTCCGATTGTTTGGTATACATTAATCTTACTTTTATTATTACAAGATTTCGTTTTTTACTGGTTTCATAGAATTGGGCACACTATAAATATCTTTTGGGCAGCACATATGGCGCATCATTCATCAGAAGAAATGAATCTTTCTGTGGGAATAAGAGCTAGTTTCACACAACGTTTATTTCAGTTTTTATTTTTTGATTGGATCTTAGTCCTTATTGGTTTTAGTCCGGAAGCAGTCTATTCTATGGCTGCTGTACATTTATTATTAGCCTATTGGCATCATACAGCTGTAATTAACAAAATGGGATGGTGGGAAAAATTCTTTGTTACACCTTCTCATCATCGCGTACATCATGGAGTAAACCCTCAATATATTGATAAAAATTTCTCTGAATTTTTAATTATTTGGGATAAATGGTTTGGTTCTTTTGAAGAAGAAGTTGAAGAAGTTTGCTATGGTGTAACGCATCCACCAAGAACATGGAATCCTGTACATATTAATTTTCAGTTTTGGAAACAACTTTGGGATGACGCCAAAGAAACCAATTATGTTTGGGATAAAATAAGGGTTTGGTTTATGCCTTTAGGCTGGAGACCGAGAGATTTAGAGCCATATTTTAGTAATGGTAGAATTGGTTACACCAAAGCAGAACAAACAAAATTTGTGAGCAACCCAATGAAAAACTCTAAAAACTACTTAGTTGCTCAAGTTGGGATTGGGATTCTATTTTTATTCTTTACTATAAACCTTCAATTACCTTTAATTTATTGGCATAGAATATTGTTATCTATAGGTGTTTTTGGTATGATTATTAGTTGGGGAGCCATTTTAGAATCTAAGCGATGGGCTGTTAGTATAGAAGTCTTGAGAATCTTATTTATGGCTATTAGTATGGTATATGTATTACATGCAACAGGTATTTCTAGTTACCAAAACTGGACAACCATTGCTATTTGTTTCATTTCTGGTATTAGTATTTTATATTTTTCTTTAGTGGTCGCAAAATCGAAACAAGAAGTATTTGAGCAATTAGTATAGTAATTTTGGTTTGTTTTGTAACTTATTTTTATTGAACTTAGCGAATGACGAATATTCACAATTAAAACAGATGGATATTCCTTTCACCTGTTGTGGTTAATTTAGACCAACAAAAAAAGATAATTAACTTTAAATTAAAAAATCTAATGAAAAAACAAGAAATTTTCAACCTCTTTAAATTTGCTATTATTCCAATCTTGATCACAATTCTATTATCAAGCTGTGAAAAAGACAATGAATATATTAATATTTCAAATTCTTCAGAGAATAAGCTTTTGAACACTCTTATAAAAAGTACAAATAAAGATTCTATTTTTAAACCTAATGAGATAAAATGGAGTAAACTAAGAATTTATAGCACTGAAACAGGTTATTTTATTTCAATTCCTGCAATATCAGAAGATGGAAATAATAAAGGTAAAGTAATGTTTGAAATTATTGAAACAGCCATTTCTAAAAAATACCTTATATATTCTTTAAATTCATCAATAGTTAAAAACATAAATAACGGTTTGAATTTTGATACTCATGATTTATTAAACTATCTTAATAAGGAAAAAAATCAAAAATCACCTAATGTTTATAACAAATCATCTGATTTTCCAAATATGGGAAATGCCTGTGCCGCATGTCATTCTGGAATGTTAAGCTTTGAAGGTAATGAATTAGACGAAGTAATAATAGATGGAAGTAGTGGAGATGACTGGGCTAATGACCCCGACAATCCGATTAATGACCCTTGGGGGCAACCAACTCTTGGTGGTACGGTAACAGTTGGTACGTGGTCTTCAGGAGATGAAATAGTAGCAGGTCCTGATACCCCTATTAATGATGTTAACGATTTTTTAGATTGCTTTGACTCAGCTCAAGGTGCCACATTAACTGTATATGTAAATGAACCAAACCCAGGTAGTGGCGATACACACAATGGAACTTTTGTAGGACATACTTTTGTTTCAATACAACAAGGAAATAATGTTAGTACTTTCGGTTATTATCCTGTTTCAAATTATATATATCCCTCTATAAACAACTCTAGCTCAGCTGTTCTTGGTGATGACGGAAGTGGTAATGAAACTTTTTCAGCTAATATTTCAACAACTGTTACAGGTAATCAATTACAACAAATATTAGACGCATCAATTAATTTTAATGCAACATACCATTTAGACACTTATAATTGTACTGATTTTGCAATTGAGCTAGGAAATTTAGCAGGTATGAACTTACCTGAATCTAATGGAAATTGGCCTGGAGGTGGTGGTAGTAACCCTGGAACATTAGGTCAACATATTAGAAACCTAAATACAGCTAATAATATTTCGACAAATACAACTGGAGGTAATGCACCTGCAACCAATAAAGGATGTTAAAAAATAGATAATTATGAAATATACTATATTATTATTACTGACATTTTCATTTTGTAAAAATGATTTGAATTTCAATAAAAGATTAGTTGAATCATTTTGTGAAAAGATAATCTTAAATGACAATATTACTTTTTATGATACTACTAAGTATGTTAGATATTCTTCTGAATTTTTAGATAGTAAAAATAAACATGAAATTGTTATGAGTATCTTAAAAAATTTGAGAACACAATTATCAAAAAATAATAATGATTATGAAATAATTAATCATGAGAAACTTTTAAAAACAAATAATTTTAAAGTGTTAAAATTCTCTAATGAGTACAAAAAATTAAACACTTACCATTTAATTTCTAGAGACTCTATTATCACATCTTTTATTATAAGAGATAGAAAAATAATATCATTCTCTTACAATATTATTAAAAACATAGACCAAGTTAAAACACCTTTAATTTTGTAAAAGAGAACTATTTTGAATTTAGTTTCTGCACAATAAAAACTAACCGCAACAACCTATAAGCATAATAAGGGATTTATAAGCTAAAATTATAAGGTAGTCTTGTATTTGTTAATACATTTTATAAATCAAACTAATAGCTTATAAATCCCTTACTATGCTTATGCAAAACCGATAGCGAAAATAAAAACAACACTTATAAAAAAGCTCCCACATTGGGAGCTTTTTTTATTTACACTAACTTTTTAGCGTTCTTTACTTTTTGTTTGGTAAGAGCTATATCAATTACCTCACTCATTTCGGTTACATAATGAAATTTAAGACCTTTTAAGTAGTTTTCTTTAATTTCATCTATATCTCTTTTATTATCTGCACATAAAATGATCTCTTTAATATCGGCACGTTTTGCTGCTAAAATCTTCTCTTTAATTCCACCAACTGGCAATACTTTTCCACGAAGCGTAATTTCACCGGTCATGGCTAATTTATTCTTCACTTTACGTTGCGAAAACAACGAAACTAACGAAGTTAACATGGTAATACCAGCACTTGGTCCGTCTTTAGGAGTTGCGCCTTCCGGAACGTGAATATGTACGTTATACTTATCAAATACTTCTGGATTAATTCCAAACTCTTCAGCATTTGCTTTAATATATTCCATCGCAATGGTTGCTGATTCTTTCATCACCTTACCTAAATTACCGGTAATATTTAAACTACCTTTTCCTTTCGATAAAATAGATTCAATAAACAGAATGTCACCACCAACGCTTGTCCACGCTAAACCAGTAACTACACCAGCAACATCGTTACTTTCGTATTTGTCGCGTTCTAAACGAGCAGGGCCTAAAATAGTTTCAATATCTTCTTTAGTAATATTAACATTGTACTCCTCCTCCATCGCGATAGATTTTGCCGCATGTCGCACTACTTTAGCTACTTGCTTCTCTAAGCCACGAACTCCAGATTCACGTGTATATCCTTCAACAATTTTTTCTATTTCTTTCTTCCCTATCTTTAAATGATCGGTCGTTAAACCATGTTCTTTTAATTGCTTCGGAAATAAGTATTTTTTAGCAATTTCTGTTTTTTCTTCAATCGTATATCCTGTTACATTAATGATTTCCATACGATCGCGTAATGCCCAAGGAATTTGTCCTAAATTATTAGCCGTAGCAATAAACAGCACTTTAGAAAGGTCGAACCCAACTTCTAAATAGTTATCGTAAAACTCTGTATTTTGCTCAGGATCTAATACTTCTAACATCGCAGAAGAAGGATCTCCTTGATTGCTTTGACTTAACTTATCAATTTCGTCTAATACAAACACAGGGTTTGAGGTTCCTGCTTTTTTAATATTCTGAATCACACGCCCTGGCATCGCACCGATATAGGTTTTTCTATGTCCGCGAATTTCTGCTTCGTCTCGTAAACCACCTAAAGACATACGTACATACTTACGTCCTAATGCTTCTGCAACCGACTTTCCTAAAGAAGTTTTACCAACTCCTGGAGGTCCGTACAAACAGATAATTGGCGATTTCATATCTCCTCGTAACTTTAACACCGCTAAATGTTCAACAATACGCTCCTTTACCTTTTCTAATCCGAAGTGATCGCGGTCTAATATTTTTTGTGCCTTTTTTAAATCGAATTTATCTTCAGAATATTCTCCCCAAGGCAACTCTAACATCAACTCTAAATAGTTACGTTGTACACCATATTCTGCCATTTGCGGATTCATTCTCTTCAAACGGTTGATTTCCTTTTCAAAAGTATCTGCAACTTCTTGCGTCCATTTTTTATCCTTGGCTTTCGCACGCATTTCCTCTAACTCTTGGTCGTGAGAAACACCTCCTAATTCTTCTTGAATTGTTTTTAACTGCTGATGTAAATAATATTCTTTTTGTTGCTGATCTAGATCAGAACGTGTTTTAGATTGAATGGCATTACGCAATTGTAACTTCTGAAGCTCTTTATTTAAGTTTTTAAGTGTTAATAAAGCTCGTTCTTTTAAACTATCTTTTTCTAAAATTACTTGCTTTTGTGCTACACTTAAATCCATATTAGATGAAATAAAATTCACCAAAAATGGATTTGATTTTATGTTTTTAATCGCAAAAGAAGCTTCCGAAGGCAACATCGGATTTTCTTTAATGATCTCTAAAGCTAATTCTTTTATTGAATCGATAATGGCATCGAACTCTTTTTTATCCTCAATTTCTCTATCTTCTATTGCTTCTCTAACTTTCGCTTTTAAATACGGTTCTTCTTGAATTACTTCTTCAATTTCAAAACGCTTTTTTCCTTGAATAATAACAGTTGTGTTACCATCAGGCATTTTTAAAACTCGTAAGATTTGTGCCACTACCCCTGTTGTATGAATATCATCAATAGTGGGGTCTTCTACATCTCCATTTTTTTGAGATACAACACCAAGAATTTTATTTCCTTTGTTAGCGTCTTTTATTAATTGAATAGACTTATCTCTTCCTGCTGTAATAGGAATTACCACTCCAGGAAACAACACGGTATTTCGCAACGGAAGAATTGGTAATACTTCAGGAACATCTTCGTTATTAATAATCTCTTCATCCTCTGGTGTTAATAAAGGAATTAACTCAGAATCTTCATTCAACATATCTTGTAGCGACAAATTGTCTAAATGTATAATTTTTGATTTGCTCATAATTTGTATATCTGTCATAGTGGCATTCTGTATGTTTAAACACAATTTGACACGCACACTAATAATAATCTAATTTATTGTTTTTCAAGCATATAATAAACCAATCATAATGCTCAACACCTCTATAAGTCAATTCTTATGCCAAGTGAAGCTTTTTATGCTTTTAATAAAGCTATACGTGTAACAAATTGTTAAATATCCCGTCTTATTT
Organism: Tenacibaculum adriaticum; assembly: GCF_008124875.1. Classification (GTDB taxonomy): domain Bacteria; phylum Bacteroidota; class Bacteroidia; order Flavobacteriales; family Flavobacteriaceae; genus Polaribacter; species Polaribacter adriaticus. Next base: position 124,071 of record NZ_VNIA01000002.1, on the reverse strand, counting down.
GTAGTTTTACAACTAAAATCAACCAACTAATGAAAACTCGATTGCTATTTCTTTTACTTGCCTCAATTTTTATAAGCTGTACATCAAGCAAAAACTCACCTGAATTTATTAATAATGCTACTGGTCGTTATTTTTTTAATGCAGATGAAGTTATTGAAGTGTATTTTGATCAAGAAAAGTTATTTTTAAAATGGCGAGGTAAAGATTTAGAACCTATGAAGGTTAATGATAGTACTTTTTATGTAAGTGAAATGAATGAAAAGCTAGTTTTTAATACTACTAAAAACAAAATTGAATTAGCTCAAAAACGCGAGCATAAAGACAACAAATACGTTTTTAGCAAACTAAAAGAAAATGAAAAGACACCAAGTGAATATTTAGCTGATAACGATTACGAAATGGCACTTAAAGGTTATTTAGCTATTCAAGAAAAGGATAGTTTGAGTCCTGTTATTGATGAAAATACAATAAACTCCACTGGTTACCGTCATTTAAGAAACGATGAGTTTAATAAGGCAATTAACCTTTTTAGAATTAACACTGTTTTATACCCAAAAAGTTCAAATACGTTTGATAGTTTAGGCGATGCTTTTTTACGTAAGAAAGATACAGCTGAAGCCATTATTAATTATCAAAAAGCATTAGAAATTAATCCTGAAAACAAAAGTTCAAAAAAGAATTTGGAAAAATTGACCAAAAAAGAGTAGATGGAACATTTAAAATACCCCATAGGTAAACCCAACATTCCTGAAAATATTACTCCAGAAAATGTTAAAGATTGGACCAAAACTCTGGAAGATTTCTCAGAAAAACTGGAAAAATTAGTTAGTAACCTTACGGATGAACAATTAGATACTCCGTATAGAGATGGTGGGTGGACTGTTAGACAAGTTGTACACCATTGTGCGGATAGTCATCATAATTCGTACACTCGTTTTAAATGGGCATTAACCGAAGATAAACCCATTATCAAAGCTTATTTTGAAGATCGTTGGGCTGAATTATTTGATTCAAAATCTGCGCCAATTCAGCTTTCTTTATTGCATTTAAAAGCTATTCATGCTAAACTGGTATATCTTATAAAAGGTTTAACCGATGAGGAACTAAGTAAATCATTTATTCTCCCGGAAAGTAATAAAGAAGTAGTTCTAAAAGAAAATATTGGTATTTATGCGTGGCATTGTAACCACCATTACGCACACATAGAAAATTTATTGATTAGAAAAGGTTGGAAATAATTATAGTAAGATCAATCCTGCAATAGCTATAAAAACAACTATTTGCATCCATTTTAGGTACACTCCTACTTTTTCGTTTTGTTTAATATAATCAGAAATAGAACCTGCCAAAACTGCTATTAACGAGAAAATAACAAAGGAAACCAGAATAAAAACAAAGCCTAATACATAAAATTGATAGACCGTAGAAATATCTTTTGAAAATAAGAACTGTGGAAAAAATGCTAAAAAGAAAATAGTCACCTTCGGATTTAATACGTTCATCCAAAAACCGGTTTTAAACAATTCTGTAGTCGATTTTTGCTCAACATTATCTGTTGAAAAAGTGATTGTTGCATCACTTTTAAACACTTTATATGCTAAATACAATAAATACCCAGCACCAAATAACTTAATAACAAAAAACAGATTTTCATTTCTTTTAATAACCTCTGAAACTCCAAAGGCAACCAAAGTTGTATGCACAATACACCCTGTCATTAAACCCGCAACAGTTGCTAAACCAAACTTTTTACCGTTAACAATACTTTGTGTGAGCACAAAAATATTATCTGGTCCTGGGGAAATAGCCAACGTTGCAGTGGCAAGCGCAAATGAAAGTAGTGTTTCTAGCATAGAAAATTTAAATATTGCACTTAGTTATTGTTAAGTTTTCATATTTAGGATAGTTTATTAATTTATTAAAATCCACTTTGAAAAAATCAAATTCAAATAAATTACCTTGCTCATCAATTGTTAATTCAATATCTACAAGTAAACCATCACTATCAATAAATTCTGCATTAAATAGACTCTCATATCTTATTGATTTTTTATTTAAGTCAAATGAAATTGACCCCATTCCTCCATCCTTTAGTTCTCTTATAAACTTTGGAATTTCAATCTCATCTTTAACAATATGAGCTATTAGTTTTTTTTCTTCTTCTCTAATTTCTCTAATCATTATTCTTTAATATAGCCTTATTAATTTTTTTAATCAAACTTGGTCCTTCGTAAATAAAACCAGTATAGATCTGCACTAAATCGGCACCAGCATGCAGCTTTTCTAACGCATCTTCAGCAGAGTGAATACCTCCTACTCCAACAATTGGAAATGCTTTGTTAGAGTTATCTGCCAAATATTTAATAACACGTGTACTTCTATCTTTAATTGGTTGTCCGCTTAAACCACCATTGCCAATTTCTTGTAAACGTTCTTTAGATGTTTGTAAACCTTCTCTGTTTACCGATGTGTTAGAAGCAATTACTCCATCAATTTTAGTTTCTGCAACTAGCTCAATGATTTCATCTAACTGATGATCATTCAAATCGGGTGCAATTTTTAGTAATATTGGCTTTTGTTTTGTTTCCTGATTATTCAGTTTTTGAACTTCAGTAATCAGCTCTTTTAAATAATCAGCATCTTCTAATTTTGCGTGACTGCTCACATTCGGACAGCTAACATTCAACACAAAATAATCTACATACGGGTGCAAGCCTTTAAAACACTCTACATAATCAGCTGTGTAATTTTCGGGTAACGTAGCGGTATTTTTACCAATATTTCCACCAATTAATACGTTGCCTTTGTTCTTTTTTAACTGTTTGATGGCAGCTTCTAAACCTTCGTTATTAAAACCCATTCGGTTAATAATTCCTTGGTCTTGTTTCAAACGGAATAAACGTTGCTTCGGATTTCCAACCTGACCATTTGGGGTTACGGTACCAATTTCTACAAAACCAAATCCGAAGTTAGCCAACTCATTGTATAAAACCGCATTTTTATCAAATCCTGCTGCTAAACCTACTGGATTTTTAAAGGTTAAACCAAATAATTTTCTTTCTAAACGTTTATCATTTACCTGATACAAGCCTCTAAAAATTGCCGGAATTCCAGGAATTTTAGATAAAAACTTTACTAATGAAAAAGTAAAATGATGAATCTTTTCCGGATCGAAAAGGAAAAAAATGGGACGAATAAGTAGTTTGTACATTAGTGCTTTTTTTATTCAATATAACTTTTAATGTTACTCCTAACATTAGATAATTGATCTATATATATGTTTTCTAAACTTGAATAACAATCTCGAATATCTGTAATTAAAAAGATTATTTTATCTCTATCATCATCAATATTTAATAATTTAATTTTATGAATAGCTTTATTTAATTTTATTGACTGATTCTTAGCTTCTTCACTAACTAAATCATAAAAAATATTAACATGATGATGTTCAAAAGAATTAATACTATTTATTCTATTTTCATGAAAAGCAATTTTTTCTGAAAGTGAACTATAACCTATTTCTTCATCTAATATTAATTCTAAATTTGCTATTGCCAAATTGAAATAATTAATAATTTCTAAATAAAATTCAGATGCCTTTTTAGATGCTTGAATTTTCTCTTTCCATAAAAAAGTTTTTATTTCTTTTTCATATTTATTCTTCTCAAAATAATTATTCAAAATTATTGCTATTAATGAGAATATTCCTCCTCCAAGTGCTCCACCGAACAGAGATAACAAAAAAGAATTAGAATCTATTTGTGGTTCGTTAAAAAAAATAAGTAGAATCATAAATTATCAAATATAAAAAAAGCTTCCAAACGGAAGCTTTTATCTTATCTTAATTCAGCGCCAACATTCTTTTCGAATGTTTGCTGTAATTTTTGCATTATTTTATCAATTTGCTTGTCGTTTAACGTTTTGTTTTCATCTTGAATTACAAAACTTACCGCGTATGACTTTTTACCTTCTGGTAATTTATCACCTTCATACACATCAAACAAATCAACTTCTTTTAACAAGTTCTTTTCCGATTGGAAAGCTAAATTATAGATTTCTTTAAATTCAACTTTGTTGTCTATCAACAACGCTAAATCACGCTTAACAGCAGGGAATTTTGGTAAGTCAGTAACTTTAAGCTTCTTGTTACCACTTAACTTTAAAATATTATCCCAATTAAAATCAGCAAAAATAACTTCTTGTTTTATTCCGAATTCTTTTAAAACAGTACGTTTTACAACTCCTAAATCAACCAGTTTTATTTTCCCTAAACTTAAGGTAATTCCTTCTGCGAAAACATCACTTTTTACAGGTGTTGTTTTTAATTTAGTAATTCCTAATCGAGTTAATAACGAAGTTACCACACCTTTTACATAAAAGAAATCAGATACTTGTGTAGCTACTTTCCAACTATCTTTAGTACGGTTACCTGTAACAAATAACGTTAAATGTTTATCTTCTTGATATCCGCTTTCGTATTTATGATACGTTTTACCAAACTCATAAAACTTAAGTGAATTATTCTTTCTGTTAATATTATAAGCAATACTTTCTAATCCGCTAAATAAAAGTGATTGACGCATCACTTTTAAATCGTTACTCAACGGATTTAACATTTCTACATTATTAGCCTCATTTAAGTTTTCAGTCAAGCCTACATAATCTGCCTTTGTTAATGAGTTTGCCATTGTTTCGTTAAATCCTAACGCTACTAATTGATTGGCAATAGTATTTTCTACTTTTACCTGAATATCATTATCAAAAGAAATTGAAGTGTTCAATTTATGAGAAAACTCAATATTATTATATCCGTAAACTCTAAGAATTTCTTCAATAATATCAGCTTCACGTTGCACATCAACTCTGTATGAAGGAATAACTAACCCTAAACCGCCTTCGGTAGCACTATTAATTTTAATTTCTAAAGAAGCTAAAATATTTTTAATGGTTTCCTTCGGAATTTCTTGACCTATTAAACGGTATACATTTTCGTACGATAAAAACACTTCGAAATCTTCAATCTTTTCAGGATAATAATCCATGATATCTGATGATAACTTACCGCCTGCATACTGTTGAATTAATAAAGCTGCTCTTTTTAAAGCATATTTTGTTTGATTAATATCAATTCCTCTTTCAAAACGGAAAGAAGCATCTGTATTTAATGCATGCCTTTTTGCTGTTTTACGAATAGATACCGGGTTAAAGTAAGCACTTTCTAAGAAAATTGTCGTTGTATTTTTTGTAACACCAGAATGTAGTCCACCGAAAACACCTCCAATACATAGAGGATTATCTTCAGCATCGCAAATCATAATATCTTCTGATGATAATGTACGTTCAATCTCATCTAAAGTTGTAAACTTTGTACCTTCTTCTAACGTTTTAACTACAATTTTTCCTCCTTTGATTTTTGCTGCATCAAAAGCATGTAAAGGCTGACCTAACTCATGTAAAACATAATTTGTAATATCTACTATATTATTTTTTGGAACAATACCTATAGTTTTTAACCTATTTTGAATCCACTCTGGAGAATCTTTTACCTCAACATCAGTTATACTAACACCAGAATATCTTGGAATTAAATTTTTATCTTCGACTTCAACATCTATCTTTAATCTTCTTTCATCAACCCTAAAATCAGATACAGAAGGAGAAATCAACTCTAAATTAGTTCCTTGCTGTATTAAACCCGCACGTAAATCACGAGCAACACCAAAATGACTCATAGCATCTGCTCGGTTTGGTGTTAAACCAATTTCAAATACATAATCTGTCTCTATATTGAAAACCTCAGCAGCTGGTATTCCTGGTTCTAAAGAAGCTTCTAAAATCATAATTCCATCATGACCTTTACCTAGACCTAGTTCGTCTTCGGCACAGATCATTCCGTGGCTTTCTTCACCTCTAATTTTTCCTTTTTTAATTTTAAAACCTTCTCCTTTTTCATCATATAACATCGTGCCAACCGTAGCAACTGGTACTTTTTGACCAGCATCTACATTAGGAGCTCCACATACAATTTGTACAGGTTCTCCATTACCCAAATTAACTGTAGTTATTTTAAGTTTGTCTGCATTAGGATGTTTAACACAAGTTAAAACCTCTCCTACCACAACTCCTTGTAAGCTCCCTTTAATACTTTCTTTGGTTTCAATTCCTTCTACTTCTAATCCTAGATCTGTCAATAATTCTCCTGTTTTTACAGGAGCCCAATCTAATTGTAAAAATTGTTGTAACCAATTATATGATATCTTCATCTTTAACCTCTGATTTTAGCCTGCAAATTTACACAATTTCCAACAAAAACCTTAATTGTTTACAGCTTGTTGGTAATTTGTTTGTTGTTAACAATTTAGTAATATTAAAAACTGTTAAAAAACTGTTAATTTAGCGCGACTTAAAACAAATTAACACAATTAACTTCAATTAAATGAAAAAATTATTCCCCTTCTTATTACTGATGATGATGTCCCTATCAGTATCCGCTCAAATTCCGTCGTATTATAATGATGTGAATTTAAATCAAACAGGCACAGCTTTAAAGGACGCTTTAGCTGTAAAAATTACTAGTTCACATCATACAAACTTATCATATACACCTGGTGTATGGGATGCTTTGAAACAAACGGATTTAGATCCAAACGATTCTTCTAAAGTTATATTAATTTATGGATATAGTGACACAGATGGTAACTATGTTACAGATAGAACTAGAAGTAAAGATGCCAATGGTGGTTCTGCAGGTACACAATGGAACAGAGAACATACGTATGCAAAATCATTAGGGAATCCTAATTTAGGAACTTCTGGTCCTGGAGCCGATGCTCACCACTTAAGACCTGCAGATATTTCTTTTAACTCACAAAGAAGTAGTAAAAAATTTGCTGCTGGTACGGGTAACGCTGGTAATGTTACAGGGGGATGGTATCCTGGAGATGAATGGAAAGGTGATGTTGCTCGTATGATGATGTACATGTACTTACGTTATGGTAATCAATGTTTACCAACTGGTGTTGGTACTGGATCTACTATGGCATCAGATGCTAACATGCTTTCTTTATTCATTCAGTGGAATGTTGAAGATCCTGTTTCTGACTTCGAAAAGCAACGTAACCCTATTTTAGAGAGTATTCAAGGAAATAGAAATCCATTTATTGATAACCCTGCCTTTGCAACAGAGATTTGGGGTGGACCTCAAGCCGAAGATTTATTTGGTGGTGGATCAGGTGGTGGAGATACTCAAGCACCTACTGCTCCAACAAATTTAACTGCTGCTAACATTACACAAACTACTGTTGATTTATCTTGGGGTGCATCTACAGATAATACAGCTGTTATTGGATACAGAATCTACGAAGGTGGTATTCAAGTTGGTACTACAGTTACTACAAACTTTACTGTTTCAAACTTAACTGCTGGTACTTCATATACTTTTACTGTAAGAGCTTATGACGCTGCTAGTAACATATCTACTAATAGTAATACTGCTGCAGCTACAACAACTTCTTCTGGAGGAGGTGGCGGAAGCGGAACAACTTCTGATTTATTTATCTCTGAATATATTGAAGGTTCATCTAATAATAAAGCTTTAGAAATTGCAAACTTTACAGGAGCAACTATAAACTTATCTAATTATTCTCTTAAAAAAGCTTCTAATGGCGGTGGTTCTTGGTCTAATACTTTAAACTTAAGCGGACAATTAGCTAACGGTGAAGTTTATGTTATCGCAAATAGTAGCGCAACTACTGCTATTAAAAATGTTGCTGATTTAAATACTACTAACAGTGTAATGACTTTTAATGGTAATGATGCTGTAGGGTTATTTAAAAGTGATGCATTAATTGATTTAATTGGAAATCCTTCTAGTAGCGCAAACTTTGCACAAAATACAACTATAAGAAGAAAATCATCGGTAACTTCTCCAAACACTTCTTATACCACATCAGAATGGGATTCATATAGTCAAGATACGTTTAGTGGATTAGGAAGTCACACAGTTAATGGTGGTGCTACTCCTCCTTCTGATACAACAGCTCCTACAGCTCCTACAAACATGGCTGCAACAAATATCACTCAAACATCAGCTAATTTATCTTGGACTGCTTCTTCTGATAATTTAACAGTAACAGGTTACGATGTGTATCGTGGAGCAACAAAAGTTGCTACAGTAACTTCTACAAGTTATTCTGTATCTGGCTTAACAGCTAGCACAACTTACTCATTTTCTGTAAGAGCTTTTGACGCAGCAGGTAATACTTCATCTACAAGTAATACAATTAATGTAACAACTCTAGGTAGTTCTGTTTCTTATTGTCCTTCTAAAGGTAGTAATGCTAGTTACGAATGGATTGATAATGTTGCTATTGGGGGAATCTCTAATACTTCTGGAGCGAACAATGGTTATGGTGATTTTACAAACCTAACAGGAAACTTAACATACGGAAATAATAACATAATAGTAAGTGCTGGTTTTAGCAGTTCTTCTTATACTGAATTTTGGAAAGTTTGGATTGATTTTAATCAAAACGGAACTTTTGAAGCAAGTGAAGAAGTAGTTTCAGGGTCATCTTCAAGCTCAGGAAATTTATCTTATACTTTCTCTGTACCTACCTCAGCAAATGCAGGAGCAACAAGAATGCGTGTTTCTATGAAATGGGATGCTACACAAACAGCTTGTGAAAGTTTTTCTTATGGTGAAGTTGAAGACTACACTGTTAATATAGGAAGTGCTGCTCGTGGAATTTCTAATAAAACTTCAGTACAAGTGGATGGTACTTTAGGAAACGAAGCTCGTGTATTCGATGCCATTGTTTACCCTAATCCTTCTTCAAATTATATTAATATTAATTTAAAAGACGGTAGAGATGCCTCTTTCAGAGTAATTAATTTAATTGGCCAAACTGTTAAAGATGGACAAGCTAATAGAAATGTTGATATACGTGATTTACAAAATGGAATGTACATTTTAGAAGTGAATGATGGCCAACGTGCTTTCACCAAAAAGTTTATAAAGAAATAAATCTTACTAAAGATTCAAAAAGAAAGGCCTCATCCATTGATGAGGCTTTTTTTATTCTGTACTAATTACTTTATCAATTGATATTCATCTCTGATTTCAAGTTTTTTTTTAACAATTAAATAAATAAACCATAATCCAATAGTTTTGGGGTTGCTTTTAAAAATCCGTAGAATTGTTTAATAACCTATAAAACATATCTCATGAAATTTTTAAAACCCTTCTTCTTTTTATTGTTAATATCTTTATTCATTCAATGCGAAAAAAATAGTGATGAAAATGATCTTAATACAGACAATATTGAATTAGAATCTCTTGACAATTTAGACAATATAACCGCTAATAAAGGCACAGGTATTTCTGTATCTGACCTTAATAATTTAAAATATCATCAAATAGTTTTTAAAGGATCTCATAATTCATATGAACGTAACGAATCCATTGGAGAACAACTTACCAGGTATGTTAAAAGTGATGGAAAAACCAGTGAAAATGGAAATTGTATGGGGGTAGAACTGGATATTTGGAGACATACAAGTTCATTCACACCAAATGGTGATATTAGTGACAATTTCTGGACCGTAAATCATACTAGTGGTTTATTTGGAGATAAACTTTCTAAATATTTAAATGAACTTAAACAATGGCATGATGGTTCTCCAGATCATTATCCCATTATGGTAAAGTTAGATATTAAAAGCACGGGGGGCGGATTCCAAAATTTCCATGATCAAATTGACACTTACTTGAAAAGATATTTAGGAGAAAATTTAATTTTTAAACCTAATACTTTATTTACTAACCCAAATGTAGATTTGGCTACTAATGTAAGTCAATATGGTTGGCCAAGTATTAATGAAATGAGAGGAAAGTATATTTTTGTATTAACAGGAAATGAAAGTTGGGGTGAAACCTATGCAGGTATTAACTTAAGAGACAGTCGCTTATGCTTTACAATGAAAGAGATGCCTGCCGACAGAGAAGATGTATACCCTCCAAACGGAGGCAATAAAGTTTTTTTTAATTTTCATATTTATAACAGTAATAAGGATAAATGGACTAAAAGCATTCCTCGTTTTGCTTCCAAAAATTATATCTCTAGGGTTTATATTGCTAATTCTCAAGACAATTTTGATAATAGTATTGGAGCCAAAGTAAGTTGTATTTCAACAGATAAAGTGAATAACCATGGATGGGCAATAGTAACTGATAATCATAAGTTTGACAAAAAGTAAACTCTAATGAATATAGATTTATACTTAACGTTTTCTAGTAGGTAACAAAATGTAAAGTAACCTCTCATGGGGCAACTTATTTTCGAAACCAATAAAAAAGCCTCATCGATTAATGAGGCTTTTTTTTATTCTATTTTTATTATTTTACTAATTGGTATAGGTAAATCAACACCTTCTTTAACAAAACGTTTATGAACAGCTTCTTTTAAAGCACATTTGTTTTTAAACTCTTTAAAAGGCTCATTTATCCAAACATAAGCACGTAAATGAATGTAACTTGTATGAATATCTATTACTCTAACATCTATTTGATCTTTAGTAGCTAATACATCTTCTGGTGTACGATTATCTATAACATTAGGCAGCTTTACAGCTTCTTCTCGGATTATTTTTCTTGCTAGATCTATATCAGCTTTTAAACCAACTTTAAAGTTATTAAAACTCAACACATGAGAATCTATAATAGTATGATTTAAAATAGACGCAGTACTAATTACCGAATTTGGTATAATTAATCGTTTGTTTTCAAAATTATTAATAACTGTATGACGCAGATTAATATCTTGTACAATACCTATACGTTCTTCATCTAATTTTATATAATCACCTACTCTAAATGGTCTAAAAATTACGATAAATGCTCCTGCTATTAAATTAGATAAAGCTGCCTGTGCAGCAAAACCAATAATAGCTGCTAAAATTCCTGCTCCAGAAAAGATAAATGAAGCTTTACTTCTAAAAGCTGGAACTGTTGAAATAATATAGAACACAGCAAAAACACCTACAAAAAACTTTACTGAGTTTCGCAAAAACTGAATACTTGTTCTACCAAATCGATCTGATTTTCTCGATTTAATAATAAGAACGATAATATACCTTAAAACCCTAGAAACAACCCAAGCAACAAAAGTAATTACTAGCACATAAAGAAGTACACTTTCTGGGGAATCTAACTTAGAAAAGTATTGTATGATATCTTGCATCTAAAATAATGTTGGTTGATCATCACTCGTATCTTTTTTCTTTTGAATAGATCGCTCTAAAGCTTTTTTAGCTTTTTCTTCTTTGGTTTCAAAGACTTTTTTAGATTTTGTTATTTCTGGAACATCTAAAGGTAAAACATCTTCTATCACTTCTTCATCATTTACTTCCATTTCTTCCGCTTTCTCTTTCTCTGGCTCTTCATATGGAAGTGATTCTAATAAATTAACCTGTTTAATCTTATCAGTTGTTAATTGATTACCTAAAGCTTTAATTCCTTTTACCGCAATAAACTCCTCAAAATTTACTTCAATTTTTTCTAAACTTCGCTTAGAGAAAATAACTTCTGCTATAGGGCGATAATCTGTAGCGATAATTTCTAACTTACTCTTATCGTGATCTGAAATAAAAACTTCCTCTTTTCCAGAAGTTTCAACAACAAAACGCTTAACATAATAACGTTCTTTTTCTCCATCAAAATAAATAGCTGATAAAGGTTTATTAGGTTTCCATTTTTCCAGTACAATCATATCATCTTCAAAATGCATTGCCAAATCTGGTGTTACCGCCTTAATCTTACCCGATTGTGTTGCAATGAGTATTTTATCTTCAGCTTTAAATTCCCCTAATAATTCTCCTCTATTATCAACATTTAAACGCTGAACAGTATCGTCAAACCAAATTTTACGTGGCTTTAAGGTTGAAACCCCAGCTTCTTTAAATTCAATTTTCTTTATTGAGTGTTTACTTACCAAATTACCTCTAACAGAACGTCCTTTAATTGCTAAATCTGCAAAATCTAAATCCCATTTTAGCTTTTTAACACTTCCTACAGCTCGTAAATTAATAGTTACTACTTCTGCTTCTCCATTTTGATTTGCTGTAAAATAAAGTACTTTAGATCCTTTACTTCCATTAGATAAATCGTATTCTTTATCACGAGTTACCCCTGTTACATTAAAACGTTTCATATAACTTGGTCCTTTAACGCCATCTTTATAAATCATATTATAAACTGTACGCTTGTCTCCCTTCTTAAATACAGCAACATGCATAATTCCTTTACCTACAAAAGTTTTAGCATCCACTTTTGTAACCATCATCGTTCCATCTTCTCTAAAAATGATAATATCGTCTATATCGGCGCAGTCAGTGACATATTCGTCTTTTTTCAATGAAGTTCCTATAAAACCTTCTTCTCTGTTTACATACAGTTTAGCATTACGCATTACAACTTTAGTTGCAACAATGTCATCAAAAATACGGATTTCTGTTTTACGTTCTTTTCCTTTACCGTAGGTGTCTTTTAATCGTTTAAAATAATCTATAGCAAACTCAATTAAGTTTGCTAAATAATTTTTTACTTCTGCTATTTTCTCTTCTAAACTTTCTATATGTTGTTTAGCCTTATCTATGTCAAACTTAGAAATCTTTTTAATTCTGATTTCTGTTAAGCGTACAATATCCTCTTCTGTAACTGCTCTCTTTAAATGTTTAATATGTGGTTGTAAACCTTTATCGATCGCTGCAATTACCCCTTCCCAAGACTCTTCTTCTTCTATATCTCGATAGATTCTATTTTCAATAAAAATACGTTCTAAAGAGGAAAAATGCCATTGCTCTTCTAATTCATTTAACTGAATTTCAAGTTCTCTCTTGAGCAAATCTACCGTAAAATCTGTTGATTTTTTTAAAATCTCAGTAACTCCAATAAAAATAGGTTTGTTGTCTTCAATCACACAGCATAATGGCGAAATCGAACTTTCACAATTGGTAAATGCATATAAAGCATCAATAGTAGTATCTGGAGATACATTAGGTGGTAAATGCACTAAAATCTCTACATTGGCCGCTGTATTATCTTCAATCTTTTTAATTTTTATTTTACCCTTTTCATTCGCCTTGATAATGCTATCAATTAATGATGAAGTTGTTGTACCAAAAGGGACTTCAGTAATTACCAATGTTTTTTTATCGAGTGCAGAAATTTTTGCGCGAACTCTTACTTTTCCTCCTCTTTTACCATCTTTATAATCGGTAAAATCAGCTATTCCTCCTGTTAAAAAATCAGGTAAAATGGTAAAATTTCTTCCTTTTAAATATTTTATAGAAGCATCTATTAATTCATTAAAATTATGAGGTAATATTTTGGTTGATAATCCAACCGCAATACCTTCTGCTCCTTGTGCCAATAACATTGGAAACTTTACAGGTAAATCTACAGGTTCTTTTCTTCTACCATCATACGACATTTTCCATTCTGTCGTTTTAGGGTTAAAAACAACATCTAATGCAAATTTTGATAAACGTGCCTCAATATAACGAGAAGCTGCAGCTCTATCTCCTGTTAAGATATTACCCCAGTTACCTTGCATATCTATCAGCAATTCTTTTTGCCCCATTTGCACCATCGCATCTCCAATAGAAGCATCTCCATGCGGGTGATATTGCATTGTATGACCAACAATGTTTGCTACCTTATTGTAACGACCATCGTCTAAATCTTTCATAGAATGCATAATGCGACGTTGCACTGGTTTAAAGCCATCTTCTATTGATGGTACCGCACGTTCTAAAATTACATACGAAGCATAGTCTAAAAACCATTCTTTGTACATACCTGTAACCTTCGTTATAGTTTCTGTATTTTCAGATTGGTTTTCGTTAGTTAATTCTTCGTTGTGTTCGTAATTGTTATTTTCTTCCATTAAGATTCTTCTTAATTTTTGTTATCTTAAATTGATAAAATCATTGATAGCGTAATAAAAAACATTGATAAGATTCCTAAATAAGATGAACGATTTAGTTTCATATTAAAAGGGCTTTCAAAATCAATCTTCAGAAAATTCACAACTATCATTTTTATTGATAATATCAATAATATTTTTCTGAGTTTATCCTTCATTTTTTATTCTTCCGTTGAGACCAAATCTAGTTCAACTTTAAGATTATTAATGATGAACTTTTGACGATTTGGGGTGTTTTTACCCATATAAAATTCTAACATCTGTTCGATAGACATTTCTTTATCTAACATTACAGGTTCTAATCGAATATCATCTCCAATAAAATGTACAAATTCGTTAGGAGAAATCTCCCCTAACCCTTTAAATCGTGTTATTTCTGGTTTACCACGTAGTTTTTCGATAGCATTTTTCTTTTCTTCTTCCGAATAGCAATAAATTGTTTCTTTCTTATTACGAACCCTAAATAAAGGAGTCTCTAAAATGTATAAGTGACCTTCTTTAATTACCTCTGGAAAGAATTGTAAAAAGAACGTAATTAATAACAATCGAATATGCATACCATCTACATCGGCATCGGTAGCAATTACAATATTGTTATAACGTAAATCTTCTAGTCCGTCTTCTATATTTAAAGCAGATTGTAGTAAATTAAATTCTTCATTTTCATACACGATTTTCTTCGTTAATCCGTATGAATTTAAAGGCTTTCCTTTTAAGCTAAAAACCGCTTGTGTATTTACATTTCTCGATTTGGTTATCGATCCACTTGCGGAGTCTCCCTCTGTAATAAATAACGTGGTATCTAAATAATTTTCCTTTTTAGTATCTCCAAAATGAATACGACAATCTCGTAACTTTTTATTGTGTAAACTTGCTTTTTTAGCTCTATCTCTTGCTAATTTTCGAATTCCAGATAATTCTTTACGCTCTTTCTCTGCCTGTAAAATCTTCTTTTGAAGTTTTTCTGCCGTTTCTGTATTCTTATGTAAATAGTTATCGAGTTGTGTTTTTACAAAATCGTTTATATAAGTACGAACTGTTGGTAAATCGCCTCCCATATCAGTAGAACCTAATTTTGTTTTGGTCTGACTTTCAAAAACAGGTTCCATTACTTTAATAGATATGGCAGAAATTACTGATTTTCGAACATCAGATGCTTCAAAATTCTTTCCGTAGAATTCACGAATTGTTTTTACGAACGCTTCTCTAAAAGCGGCTAAGTGTGTTCCTCCTTGTGTGGTGTTTTGCCCGTTAACAAACGAATGGTATTCTTCAGAATATTGTGTTTTACTATGTGTTATAGCTACTTCAATATCATCTCCCCTTAAATGAATAATCGGATACAACATATCTTCTTGATTGTTGTTGTCTTCCAATAAATCCTTTAACCCATTTTCTGAAAAATATTTTTCTCCGTTAAAAACAATTGTTAATCCAGGATTTAGATAAACATAATTTTTTAAGAGTTTAACAATATATTCTGGACGGTATTTATAATTTTTGAAGATTGTATCATCCGCAATAAAAGAAACCTTTGTTCCTCTTCTACGAGTTGTTTCCTCTACAGTTTCTTCGTTAGTAAGATTTCCTTTTTCAAATTCTGCAGAAGCCGATTTACCATCACGTGTACTTTCTACTCTAAAAAAAGTAGATAAAGCGTTTACTGCTTTGGTACCAACTCCGTTAAGTCCTACTGATTTCTTAAACGCACGTGAATCATACTTTCCTCCCGTATTCATTTTTGAAACTACATCCACCACTTTTCCTAACGGAATACCACGACCATAATCTCGTACAATAACTTTATTTCCTTGTACAGAAACTTCGATAGTTTTACCCGTTCCCATTACAAATTCATCGATAGAGTTATCGAGTACTTCTTTTACTAAAATATAAATTCCATCATCAGGTGAAGAACCATCACCCAATTTACCAATATACATTCCAGGACGCATTCTAATATGTTCTTTCCAGTCTAACGAGCGTATATTATCTTCTGTGTATTGTGTCTCTTGCGTCATAAAAAAGGTAAATTGAGGTACGTGCTAAAATACTATTTACAGCTAAAAACTCAAAACTCTGTTGAATTAGTTATCAACAGAGTTTTCTTTATTTTAAACAGTCTTTTGAAATAAATTATAAATGAATGAATTAACTTATCTACGACTATAATTTGGAGCTTCTTTGGTAATTGTTACGTTATGTGGATGGCTTTCACCTATTCCACTTGCCGTAAGTCTAACAAACTTTCCTGTTGTTTTAAGCGTTTCAACATCCTTTGCTCCACAATATCCCATTCCTGCTCTTAAACCTCCTATAAATTGATGAATACTTTCATATAAATCTCCTTTATAAGGTACACGACCTACAATACCTTCGGGAACTAATTTTTTAATATCATCTTCTACATCTTGAAAATAACGATCTTTAGAACCTTCTTTCATCGCTTCTATAGAACCCATTCCACGATACGATTTAAACTTTCTTCCTTCAAAAATAATCGTTTCTCCTGGACTTTCTTTTGTACCTGCTAATAATGACCCTAACATTACACAATCGGCTCCTGCAGCGATTGCTTTAGGAATATCTCCTGTATAACGAATTCCTCCGTCTGCAATTACAGGCACTCCACTTCCTTTAATAGCCGCTGCAACTTCTAATACTGCCGAGAATTGAGGAAAACCAACTCCTGCTACCACACGCGTTGTACAAATAGATCCTGGGCCAATTCCAACTTTTACAGCATCTGCTCCTGCTTCTACTAAATATTTTGCAGCTTCTGGAGTTGCAATATTTCCTACTACAACATCTAATTGAGGAAACTTTTCTTTTATTTCTTTTAAAACAGAAACAACCCCTTTTGTATGACCATGTGCTGTATCTATAATAACTGCATCTACACCTGCTTTTACTAAGGCTGCTGCTCTATCAACTGCATCTGGAGTTACCCCTAAAGCTGCTGCAACACGCAACCTTCCGTAAGTATCTTTATTCGCTATAGGCTTTTGAGTAACCTTAGTAATATCTCGAAATGTAATTAAACCAGAAAGCTTATAATTTTCATCAACAATTAATAACTTTTCAATTTTATTTTGTTGAAGAATTTTTTCTGCATCTTTTAATGAAGTTCCTACATGAGCAGTTACCAAGTTCTCACTGGTCATTACTTCTATAATTGGTCGGTCATTTTTATGTTCAAAACGCAAATCTCTATTCGTAACAATTCCTTTAAGAGTACCATTGTCATCTACAATTGGTATCCCTCCAATACTATGCTCTTTCATTAACGTTTTAGCATCTGCTACAGATGCTTCGAGTGTTAATGTTACAGGATCTATAATCATACCACTTTCTGCACGTTTTACCTTTCGTACTTCTTGTGCTTGTTGATCTATCGTCATGTTTTTATGTAAAACACCTATCCCTCCTTCTCTTGCCATGGCAATTGCCATAGCACTTTCGGTAACGGTATCCATGGCCGCAGAAATAATAGGCACATTAATCGTTATGTTTCGAGTAAATTTTGTTTGAATATTAACTTCACGTGGAAGTATTTCGGAATAGGCTGGAACGAGTAAAACATCGTCGTAAGTTAAACCTTCGCCTACTAATTTAGATTGGTGCGCATTCATATTGCAATCAATTGTTGTGTTGTTAATTAATTGCAAGCAAATATACTACAAATATCAAACTTATTACATTAAGTTTTTATTAATCTTTTTTATGTTAAAATTTATTTAAAATAAGTCTAAATAAATTTTGAAATTAATTAAAACTGTCTTTTTTTTGCAACTTAATTAGAATAAATCTAAATAAAAGTAATGAAAATAAAATTACTATTAATCTCCTTGTTATTAAGTCAATTTTTAATTTCTCAAAATGATATAGAAAAATTAAAACAAGAAATAAAAGCAGAACTAAAGGCAGAGCTTTTGAAACAAGATAGTATTGACAAAAAAAATAATAACATATTCAACAACTTTCAGCTAAAAGGATATGGCGTTGTTAACTATTATAATTATGACTGGGATACAGATAAAACAAAAAGAAATGCATTTGACACAGAGCGTTTAAACTTGTATTTAATGTATAATTTCAATGATAAAATACAATTAAAAGCTGAATTTGAATTTGAACATGGAGGAACAGGAGCGACCAAAGAGCTAGATATTTATGAAGAATTTGGGGAATATGAAAATGAAATAGAAAAAGGTGGTGAAGTTGCTTTAGAACAATTAAATGTATTGTTTAAATACAAAAAATGGTTAAATTTTAGAGTTGGGCGTTTAAAACTATACATGGGGAACGGCTCTAAACTTGATCGCCCTACTCAATATGTAACTGGATATCGTTCTCAAATGGAAAATACTATTTTACCTATGGGATGGTATGAGAATGGTTTTGAGATACTTGGTGATTTTGGTAATAGAAATCAATGGAGTTACAAACTATTTTTTGTAAACGGTTTAAATAGTGAGGAATTTAGTTCTGCCAATTGGATACTGCGAGGTCAACAAAAAAAGTTTGAGACTATTAATGCAGAAAGTATGGCCGTTTCTTTTCGTTTAGATTATAATTTATCAAACAAAGGATTTGTTGGGATTAGTGGTTACTTTGGTGACTCAAATAAAAACAGAACAAAACCCAAATTAGATAATGTTTCTGGAAATGTTTCTATTATCGATGCTCATACTAATGTAGACATGGGTGATTTCAAATTTAGAGGAATGTTTTTATATGGACATTTACAGAATTCTGATAAAATTTCTGATGCAAATAACAATTTACCAAACGCTTTAGAAGCTAAACGAACACCAGTAGCAAAAACAGCTTTAGGATATTATGCTTCAGCCATGTACAATATTCTTCCTCTTATAAGTCAAAAAACAACAAAACAACAATTATATCTTTTTACTAGATATGATTTCTATGATACTATGCATACAACTAAAGTAGGATATTTTGATAATCCTCGTTGGGAACGCAGTGAGATTACTTTCGGAGTCAATTATTTTATTACTCCAAAAATAGTTTTTAAAGGTCATTATGCCATTAACAGTTTAGGAACTAATCAAAAAGAACGTACATTTTTAACAGGAATAGGATTCAATATTAACTAATAATTTTAAATAATAAAAAATGAAAACAGTAAAAAATATTTTTAAAATTGCATTTATTACAGTATTTGCATTAACAACTACATCTTGTAGTGATGATGATCCAGTAACAACACCAGAAGCTGAAAGTTATAGTGAAAACATTAACAATATAGCGAGTAATGTTATTGTTGTAACATATAATGATTTAGCTACCAAAGGAAGTTTATTATTTGATGCTGCCACTGAGTTTAAAAGTGATAGAACAACTGCAAATTTAGATGCTACTAAACAAGCATGGCGTAGTGCAAGACAACCATGGGAACAATCTGAAGGTTTTTTATTTGGCCCTGTTGATGATTTAGGTATAGATCCTGCAATTGATAGCTGGCCTGTAAATGTTACAGACATGACTAATTTATTGAATGACACTACAAATGTTCCTACAATTACAGAAACAACAGTATCTCAGCAAGCTAATGAAGCTAAAGGTTTTCATTTAATTGAATATTTATTATGGGGTATAGACGGCAATAAAGAATTAGCTGATTTTTCTGATAGACAAATAGATTATTTAGTAGCTGCTTGTGAAAACTTAAAGATTAAAACTGCTGAATTAAGCAATGCTTGGGATGCTACAAGTGGTAACTATGTAGATAACTTTTTAACGGCAGGCCAATCAACTAACCAAGTTTATAGTTCTCAAAAAAATGCCATTTTAGATATTGTTACTGGTATGATTGCTATCGCTGATGAAGTAGGTAATGGTAAAATTGAAAATCCTTTTAATGGTAACAGTGGTGCGGGAGATGAAACACAAGAAGAATCTCGTTTTAGCCATAACTCTAAAATAGACTTTGCCAATAATATTAGAAGTATATCTAATACCTATCATGGAAAATATAATACTGATGGAAAAGGAATCTCAGATATCGTTGTTGAATTTGATGATGCTTTAGATGCTAAATTTCAACAAGAAATTACAGATGCTATTACTGCTATCGAAGCAATTCCAGGAACATTTACCACTGCTATTACTAATAATAGAGCTGCTATAGAGACAGCTCAAGAAAAAGTACAAACAGTACAGGTTACATTAGAAAGTGAAATTAAGCCACTTATTAATAATAATCTTTAGTTTTAATACAAACTAAATAATATATAAAGCTTGAGTGAGGAATCATTCAAGCTTTATGTATAAATTACAAAAACAACAAAACAATAACTAACAATGAAAAAGTTATTTTATATAACAATATCTTTTTTTTCAATTCTACTTAACATATCTTGTTCTTCAGATTATGATGAAACAACTGTAAAAAGTATTCCAAATTTATCAGAACGCTATAAAACAGGAGGTGAAACTACCGTTTTTGAAAACGGTTTTTTTTCTTTCGATAATCCTGCATCAAATTTAAATACTCAAAATTTAGAAACTCACTTAGCAGGAGATGCTCAGTTCGAACAAGCTTTTGTTACTGCTCCTGCAATAACAAATCCAGGACTTGGTGCTCAGTTTAATAATACTTCCTGTGTTTCTTGTCACCCAAAAGATGGTAGAGCTTCTTTTCCTAGCGATATTAATAGTTTAAGTGGTTTCTTTTTACGCACTAGCATACCTGGCACAAACCCACACGGAGGACCTAATCCTACTCCTGGTTTTGGTGAGCAATTACAAAATCAAGCCGTTTACGGTGTTACGCCTGAAGTAAAATTTCAGGTAGACTATCAAGACATGCCTGTAACTTTTAAAGACGGAACAACCGTTACCTTAAAAAAACCTATTTATAGCATAGCTGAATCATATATTGATTTTCCTTCAAATGCAATGTTATCTCCAAGAATTGGACCTCCTGTTTTTGGTTTAGGGTTATTAGAGGCTATTACAGAAGAAGATATTATTGAAAAACAAGATATTAACGATGCAGATGCAGATGGTATTTCAGGAAAAGCAAATTATGTTTGGGATGCATCTTCCCAAAGTATAAAACTAGGTCGTTTTGGATGGAAAGCCAATACTCCTACAATTTTAATCCAATCTGCTGGTGCATATAACAATGATATAGGAATAACTAATTATATTTTCTCCCAAGAAAGTAGTTTTGGACAAACAAATGGAGAACAAAACAATAATGATGATCCTGAAATTGCTAATGATATTTTAGACCAAGTTACGTTGTATTGTAGAACATTAGCAGTACCAGCTGCTCGGAATTTAGAAGAACCTGAAGTTGTAAGAGGATATGAATTATTCGACAAAGCAAAATGTTCTTCATGTCATACTCCTAAACATGTAACTGGTAATTTCACAGGGATTCCTGCTATATCTAACCAAACTATTTACCCATATACAGACATGCTTTTACATGATATGGGAGAAGGTTTAGCTGATGGTCGTCCAGACTTTTTAGCTACTGGAAAAGAATGGAAAACTCGTCCTTTATGGGGAATTGGACTTACTCGTATCGTAAATGGACATACAAACTTTTTACATGATGGTAGAGCAAAAAATATAGAAGAAGCTATTTTATGGCATGGTGGAGAAGCTGAAAACTCTAAAAATATGTATACAAATTTTTCAAAAAGCGATAGAGATGCTTTGTTAGCTTTTATCAATGCTCTTTAATCTTTATAATAAATACAAGCTGCTTCTTTAAGTAGCTTGTATTTAATTAAAATTTTCCTCATCAACAAATTTTATCATACTTACTTCTCCAAGCATATTCACTAAAGTTTTTACCAGATGAGATTCCATAAAATAAACTTAAACCTAGAGCTCCTTTCAAATAAAAAACAAACAACAAAAAGAAATAAGCGATACTAGTATGTTCTCTAAAAAAGAACGAATGCGTTGCTAATGTTAAAAGTAAGCTTGTAACAAAAAGTGAAATACCAAAGTTTCCTACATTTCTTATTACCCAATATTTAAACTTGCGTAAAGGATGCATATCATTACCCCATTTGTGAACCAGATAATAATAATCATTACTCATTGGAACAAAAAGCATTGGGTCATCCGCTTTTTTTAATTTGAATAAAACTGAAGGAGCAACAATTTTAAACCCATGAAGTTTTGTATTATGCTCTTTTTCTAATTGATGAATTTTGATAATTACTTCAGAAGGATAATCGCTTTTAAAATATTTTGCATCTAAAAAACGAAGTCGATAATCAATACAAATCTTTTTTATTTGATCAATATGAAAAATTGCATCAGTGTCTGTTTTATTAATATTGAATTGGTTTAATGTAATGTTATCCACTCTTTTTAACCGCTCTTCAGTAGAATTATATCTCTCGTCTACTTCAATAAAAATTTTTTGAACCCAGGCTAAAACGTCTACTTTTTTAAGTTTTTTATTTCGAACTCTTAATAACTTTTCTTGTAAATTGATCGACTGTAACATATTGATTTCCATTTATGTAAAAGTAATAAAAATCAAATTGCAAAAAACTTGTAATTAAAAAATAATTATTTAGAATTCTGTTTACTAAAATATAATTGCTATAGAATTGTTAAAACAGATGTTGAATAAGCAAATGTCATTAACACACTCGAAATCATTATTACATATTTCATTCAAGTAAAACCTAAACATTGTAATTTAGTTTAGAATTGGTAAAACTGATCTACAACTTTATTTCTAAAGTTACATACCAATTTCTTGGCGCTGAAGGAATAATTCCCGGACCAGGATAACCTGTTGCTCTTCTAGTAAAATAATGATTATCTAACATATTATTTACCCCTGTTTCGAGTTTAAAATATTTGTATTTGTAAGAAGCCGAAAAATCTAATACATCATAAGCATAAATTAATCCATTCACGCCACTTAAACTAGGATTAACCGAATTTGATGCATCTGTAAATTGTTCTCCTAAATAAGTATACTGAATACTCGATAAAAAGTTTTTATAGCCAAATTTTAATCCAGTTTTTAAGTTCATGTCTGGCACAAATTCAACTTGATTTCCTTTAACTGTATTTCTAATAGAACGTGTGTATTCTGATTGAATAAATGAAGCATTTATAAAATAATTGAAACTAAATTCATTACTAAAGTTTAGTATTTTTTTCAAATTAAAATCTACTAAACTTTCAACACCTAAGATTCTAGCATCTCCTACATTTGTTCTTTCTTGCACTACACTACCGTCAGATAATCCTTTTGCAACTAAACCGATTCTATTATTATAAAACAATCCAAAAACGCCAATGTCATAAGAAATAAAACCTTTGAAATTACCTCTTGCTCCTAAATCAGAAGTAAATCCTTTTTCATCTCCTAAAACTCCTATTTCAAAAGACGGATTTACAATGTTTAAATCTGAAAAAGTAACCGATCTATAATTTTGTGAAATATTAGCATAAAATTCTATAGCTGTTGAAGGTTTATAGCTAGCCCCTATTCCTAATAACACAAAAGAACGTTCATTATTTTCATCAGTAGCTATCGTTTCGTTTAAAATTACATTACCAGCCCCATCTAAGTTTATTTTCTTAAAATAACCATCACTTTGTGTTTTTATATATTCAAAACGAGCACCTGGTGTTATTGATAGTTTATTGTTTAAATAAATAATATTTTCTCCAAAAACTGCAATGTTTGTGTTTGGATTTTTATAGTTTGACTGTGATGTATAATTAGGAAATTCATCAAAAGAAAAATTAAAATTTGCGTCTGATTCATCTGAACCTGGGCCTTGCGCAGAAGTATTATTAGCTTTATAAAATTTAGTTCCAATTAAAAAAGTTGATTTTTTATTAAGTAAAGTATACGTATTTAAAAACCGTGTTTCAAAACCAAAATTTTTATAATCTCCTTTAATTAAATCTCTTACTCCATTATTATCGGCTTGATTAACCCTATTTGTTCTAAAGCCTAAAGCTTTTCTTGTTGCATCTAACCCGAAGAAATTAAAAGTAAACTTTGCATCATCAGAAAAATTATGAGAAAATTTTAAGTTAAACAACAACCAATCTACTTTAAACCAGTTTCTTGGCCTATTACTCTGAAAAATATTCTCTTCAAACATAGCGTCCGTTAATCCTCCAGCTTGTTGTGCTAAATAATTTAAGTAAGTTACTTCAGCTTCTATTTTTGTTTTATCATTAAATTCATAACCTATATGTACAAAAGCATTTTTAGAACTAAATTCAGAATTTGGTCTAAATCCGTCTCCTTGTTTATAATTATAATAACTGTAATAACTTAGTTTATTTGATGTTCCTCCAACACTAGTAAAATTAGTATACAAATTGTTACTACCTAATGTAGAACGAGTTATAATTTCTAATGATTTATTAGGATTCGGCTTTTTCATCACAAAATTTATTAAACCACCAAATTGAGTTCCGTACTGTAGCGATGCCGCTCCTCTTATAACTTGAATTTCATCTAATGCTTCTGCTGGAGGTGTATAATAGCTTTCTGGATACCCCAATACATCAGCACTAATATCATATCCATTTTGACGAGTGTTAAAATTAGAAGTTCTGTTAGGATCTAAACCACGACCTCCTATATTTAATTGTAATCCGGCATCATCATTTTGAAAAATGTTTAATCCTGCTACCTGACTGTAAATTTGACGAGCATTGTTCGATGCTAATGCTGCTGTAGATTGACTTACCAAAACTACTTCTGTTTTTTTACCCGCATAAATAGCAGTTTGCTCTACATCTCTTAAACGTTTTAATTCAAAAACTTTACGTTTTTGCGCCTTAATTTCTACTTCTGATAATTCTTCAGAAAAAGAATTTAAAACGATATTATATTCTGTCTTATTTTCAACAGTAATTTTTTGTTCATTTAATTCATATCCATCTATAAAAAAAACTACTGAAAACTGCTTTTTATTTGTTTTAAACTCAAAGTGCCCTTTTAAATTTGTTGATGCTAACACATTACCTGAAGCATCAAAAACCTTAACTTTTTGCAACGCTTTTTTGTCTTGTGACGTTACATATCCTGATATTTTTGTTTGTGCAAAAATTGATGATGAAATCATCAATAAAAAAATAAAAAAACTATAATCCTTTAATTTTAATTTCATCTGTAAAAGGTAAAATCCAATCTTTATGTTTAAAACTTTCTCTTTGTTGGTATAAATCAACATTTGAGTCTATAAAGCGACTGCTTAAACGTCCGTTTAAAGCTACATAGCTATCTGTATAAACTTCAATATTTTTGTATCCTTTATTTGTATAATGATCTCCTAAAAAATGAGCATATTCTAAAATAAAATCAGGCTGAGAACTCATTTGCTTTTCCTGAAAAGAGCTTAAATAATCAGCATTATTGACGTAAAAACTTTCTTTTGTTACATCATCAACAATTTTAAAATTTGAATACCCTGCTTTTTCCATTAACATAACTCGCCAGGAAAAACGATAACCTTCTTCTGTCCAAAATAATTCTCCAGGATACAATAAATACCTCCATGGAAATAGAATTTGAATGAACAAAAATACAGTAATTACCCCAACTGAAAGTCTGTTTTTATACTGATAATTCTGAACTTGTTGTAATTTATCTGTTGAAACAGAAAACACCTTTTTAACCCAATTAATAATTCTTTCATGAAAACTAGTTTCAAAGAAAATTAAGGTAGAAACTATCATTATGAAAGGGAACATTCCTATCGGAAACAATACTCTTGTAAAAACATGAAAAAACATAACTAGAACAAACGCCAAAAGTCGAGTTCTTTTATATAACAATAAAAACGGAATGGTTAAATCATAAATAGCACCTCCCCAACTCATAACGAAATGAAACCATTCTTGATGCATGAAACTATTACCAATCAATGGTAAATCATATTTTGAAGGAAGCCAAATTTTAAGAGGCATTGCTCTAAATAACCAATCGGAATTTAATTTGGCTAAGCCTGCGTAAAAATAAACAATTCCTAATAGAACTTTAATACTATCAACCGTCCATTTGGGAATAGATACATATTCTTTTTTTCTAATAAAAGCATCTACCGAAATTCGAGCATTTGCTGGCAAAAAAATGAGTACAAAGCTTAGAATACTTATAAAATAGTAATGATTTAAATACGTGGTTTTATCCATCAATTCTATGTAAGTAAAACTTAAAAAGAAAGCGATAATTGCGAATCGATATTTAAATCCAAAAGCAACAAACAAAGCTGATAATCCACAGAAAATAAATAATAAATAAGTATAAATCCCCAATGGTTTTACCCATTCAAATCCGTAATAAGAAAAGAAAAATTTGGGTTGAATGTATAATTTTTCTACCCAACCATTATACCAAAAACGCACAATACTTAAAAACATCATTATACCAAATAAAACTCGAAAAACCGCTAATGAAGCGGAGTTTACTTGTTGTGATAAATAGTTTTTAATTAACATTTTTAATCATAAAAAAGCTGCCTGAAACCAAGCAGCTTTGTCGTTATATTTTATTAAGATTAATCTCCATCTGCATCTACATAATCAACACTTACATTAAAAGCTTGTAACATATCTACTTTTAATAAAACAACTGCTTTTTGTAATTCATCATAAGCCATTGTCATTTGATTATTATCTGTATTTATTTGCTGATAAAAATTATTATCTAACGTGTTAATTTGTGCTTTTGCTGTATTAAACTGATTAGTAATTAAGGTAACTAAATCATTTCTACCTAAATTCTCTAAATACGTTTTAAAACTCTCCCCTGTTGTAGATCCATTATAGGCTTTACCTGTAAAAACATTTTGAACAGCGGTTAGAGCCTCTAGCGCTAACTCTTTAGATATATTTTGTTTATAAAAAGCCTCTACTTTTTCTGGTAATGAATTGGTAGAAAAATTTCCCGCTGGTATCCCAAACTTGTTGGCTCTTAATCTTTTTTCATAATAAAAAATATAATCGTTTACAAATTTGTTTAAAGAGCTAGTTGCTGTATTTCCTGAAGATGTTATAAATGAATTTTTATAGGCTCCGTTCCAATCGTTTACAATAGCCTCAATAATCTCATCCATTTTAGCAACAATATCCGTAATATACTTTTTATAGTTAGCTGCATTTGCATCTGTAGTATATTTAACCAAAATTTCTGTATCGTTAGCCCCTATTCCGTATAATAAATAATCTAGTGCAGGAAAACCTTGAGCATCGTGATTATTAACATGATTCAAATCATAAGTACCATTAGCTATATTTGTTTCTACATCAGCAACTGTTAATGGATAGATATTAAAAAAGTATACAAATTGTAATTCTTCTGCTTTACCAATTTCAAACATTGCTACATGTTGCCATGTTTTATAAGCGTTGAACCAAGCTTGTCTTAACGCATCTAAATTTGTTTGATCTGGAGTTTGTGAAAATGTTTCAGCCGAAGATTTTAAGCCTTCTATTTTTGTTTTGAAATCAGCAAAAGCCGGAACAATAATATTATTAGCTAGGTTTGACAACATTGCTTCTCTATCAAAGTTATCAGTAGTACCAGAAGGACCATCAGAAGAACCAGAACAAGAAATTATAACAATAGATACTATTAGTAATGTGGCTATTTTTTTAAACATTTTTATTTCTATTTATTCTAAATAAAGTTGATGCAAATATAAAAAGTAGCTGTAAAAACAGCTACTTTTTAATGATTTATTTTTATTTAGAACAGATTTTAATTAGCTGCTTCAGCAACAGTAAATCCGTAGACAGAAGCAATTCTAGTTGAAATTTGATCTAATGCATCTGCTGAAACCGACCAAAATCCATTTCCATCCATTAAAACACCTAAGAAAGCTTCAATCTCAGCAACTGGTAAATGAGGTTGATTTGTACTAGCACTACGAGTAAAACGTAAAGATTGAATAAAACCAAAACCTTCAGATAAATCGTGGAAGGCAGCAGCTTTATCTGTACTTAAACTTTCTTTACCTGTTTGTAAATAATAAACAGCTCTTATCGCTATTACTTTAGAAACTGCCTCTCTAATAATATTTGCTTGTGCGTCTCTTACTTCATAGTCTTTAGCTACAATTGCAGCACGACCTAATTTAAATGCTTCATATATATCATTAGCAATTCCTGCAAAATCATCATCGCTATCTACACTATTAACATATTTATTTAAAAAACTATCTGCTCCTAAAACAGGAATTGTAGCATCAACTTCTGCACCATACAAATATCCATAAGCTTCATCCCACTTATGCTCCATTGTTGTATAGTTTTTATCTGTAATCAAAACATCATTATCATTATCAGAAACGTTAGAAGCTTCATCTAAAACACTTACACTTAAATAATTGTTCAAAATTTGATCAGTCATTAATCCTCCAATTAATGATTTAGCAAACGCTTGATTTAATTCTAACCCTTTTCCATTTACATAACGAGTAGAACCACCACCTGCTTCTTGAATTTTACCAGCAACTCCAACTTCTGCGTCTACGTCCCAATTTGGAAAAACTTCATCAACTTGAGCTGTAATCCAAGCTTCAAACTTAGCTTTAATAGCATTTGCTTCTGTTGTATTTGATGAAAAGTAATCTTTAGACGCTGCTGTTTTACTATGTATATTTTTTGAAGAAGCATTTAAATCTGCATCAGGGAAGTCATTAACACCTTCTGCATGAGCAAACATTCCATTGAGTGCTTCTGTAGTTTTTAAAGGATCTTTTAATGCAGAAACTAATTCTTCTGCCATTAAAATACGAGTAGTTTGACCTGAAAAACTTACAGTAGAACTTCCAGCTCTTTCAAACTTATATGTTGCTGGTGCAGTTACTCCTGTAGTTGGAGTATCGTCTTTTGAACAAGAAGAAAAAACTAATACTGAAACAGCTAACATTGAAAGAAATATTCTTTTCATTTTTATTTAGATTTAATTTTAATAATTTTCAGCAAATGTATTGAACAAATACTTTTTGCCCAAAGTTTATTTGGATTTATTTTAAATAAAAATAAAGGGTTTTCTTTATTGGTTTTTTAAATACTGAATAATAGCACGTCTAATATCGTAAGCTAATTCTTCTGGTTTTGGAATATAAACTTTAATAACTTCTGTGTTGCTTTCTTTTAAAAAAGGAATATCAAAACCTTTTATTAAGTAATCAGAAATAGCTACTGAATATGTTTTATTGTCTTCTATAGGTTTATTTTTTACTCGCCACTTCTCTCCTACTTTAGAAACATCATAATGTTGTAAGTATGCTCCTGTTCCTACTGCTTTAGCTCCATAATCTAAAACCTGATTTAGTAAGCTACCTTTTATATCAATCTTTAGTATTGATCCTCCATACGGTAAAACTCTAAAAATATCTACTGCATCAATCTCTCCTGTTAAAACATCATCAATACGAATTGATCCTCCATTAATCAACGCACAGTCCACTTTATCTTTATATGCAAAACTCATCGCCCTTGCTATTAATTCACCTATATTGGTTTGCTGAGATCTTACTGGTGTATCTCTAGCATCTAAAGGCTCTTTGGCTACATAGATAACTTCTTCTGGATTAGAAACTACTTCTTTTATTTTAGTTTTTAATATTTTTTGCCATTTATTAACTACTCCTCCTACTCTTTCATCATCTAAAATTGAATCATCTATAGTTTTTAATTCTGATTTCAATTTAGTATTCTTGGTTAAGGGATCATACTCAAATCTATGAATATAAACTGTTTTAGCATTTGCATCGGCTTTTGCAATTTTCACATTACCAATCGTTTCATAATTATTGGTATGTTCATGTCCTCCCATAATTAAAGGCAAATTGGGTAACATCTTTGCTATTTCTCTATCTTCTTCTATTTTTACATGTGTTAAACCAAGAACAACATCTACTTGATTCTTAATTTCATTATACGACCGTTCCGCTTCTATATAAATATCGTTATAGGTTACATAACTTCTCGGATTAGATGGTAAACAAACACTAATAAAACCAACTTTTAAAGAGTTTTTACCATTATAAAATTCTTGAATATAACTATCATTTAAAGCCTCTTTCTTTCCATCCTTAATTTTATGAAAATAATGGCTTTTTCCTTCTTTATTGTGTAATACATTAGCAGAAACCCATTCAAAATCACTTTCATTTAGTCGATTTTGTAATTGATTATAACTTAAATCAAATTCATGATTTCCAAAAGTAACTAAGTCAAAATTCATTGTATTCATCACTTCTACCATTTGTTTTCCTCTCACACGTTCTCCATCCACTTTTATGGTACCAAGCAAAGATGGATTTAAAAAATCTCCTGCCAATACCAACATTGTATTAGGATTTTCATTTAATAACTCTTGATGAACGGTTTCTACTCTAGCCATACCGCCATATTTTCCACCTTGTATTGGAGCTATTTCATAAACGTCATTTAATTGTAAAACTGTAAAATAAAATTTACCAGGTTCTTTTTTGAATAAATACCGTTCTTTTAATTTCTTAGATTGATTTGTTTTTGAAGAATTTTTTGTGATTGTTTTTGATGAGATTACACACGCAACGATAACAACCAATAACAGAATATACAATAATGATCTAAATAATTTCATGTATAAATGTTTTAACTTAATTTAGACAATCTAGTTTAGATATTTAAGTATATTTTTACGAATAATTTTCCTGTAATTAACTAATTCTGGGAATTGATAAAAGAAGTTCATTTTTTGCTCCGCCACAGTTTGAGGATCATCTACTTTATCACGAAAAACAAAAGCCGTCCAGCTTTCAACAATATCTTCTTCTGGACTTTCAGCAGCGTAATCTGTTAAAAAATCTGTGTAGTTTTCTTGATACAAACCATATAGTTTCTCAATACAACTTTTTTGTTCTGTAAAACAATACTTTTTTTGAATATGATCCCACTCTTTTAACAAACTACCATTCCAAAAACGAATAACAAACATATTAATATAACTATCTTTTAGCGCTTGCCCTTCAATAGTTAAGTAAGGCTCATTCATATCTACCTCTTTTTTTGTAGTAGGTATAATTTGAGTATTATTTAAGGTTAAAAGGTGACCAAATTCATGTACTAGAGTATAAATAGATTGATGTACACGCTCTCTGTTTTTCGAAGTGAAATCAACATCTGCAGGATCCAAAACTAATTGCCATTCTGTATTAGTCTTATTTAAAGCACCTAAAGCTCCTGTTTTTTCATCAACTCCATCAGATATTAATACGAGTCTTTTTATATATTTCTGAGTAAGTCTTTTTGGAAAAATACTATAAAATATATTCCAATTATATAAAGCTAAATCTGTTTTTTCAGCTTCATTTTCTATGAGTATTCCATTTTGAATTTTCCATGAGCCTAAATTTTCACCATCTCCAACCTCATTAAAGTTGTTTTGGGAAAAAATAGTTGTAAATAAAAATATTATAAAAAATTTAATCTTCATCTCATTTAAAATACTTCCAATGCTTTGTTATAAGCACTTTCAAAACTCATTGGTTTAATATTAGTTTCCACTCTAAGAGCAGTAAAATATGATAATAATTTTTCTGTCGGCATGTTTCCAGTTAATTCATCTTTTGCCATAGGGCAACCTCCATAACCTTTTATTGCTCCATCAAACCTTTTACAACCTGCTTTAAAAGCACTATCTACTTTTTCATGCCATGTTGTAGGCGTCGTGTGTAAATGAGCTCCAAATTCTATCTCTGAATATTGCGGTATTAAATTTGAAAATAAATAATCTATTACCTTCGGAGTTGAACTACCTACTGTATCAGACAAAGATACAATTTTCACTCCCATTTTCGCAAGTTTTTCAGTCCAATTACTCACAATATCAACATTCCAAGGGTCTCCGTAAGGATTCCCAAAACCCATAGAAAGGTACGCTACAACCTCTTTGTTATGTCGGCTTGCAATCGCTAAAATTTCTTGCAAAATATCTATTGATTCATGTATCGTTTTATGTGTATTACGCATTTGAAAATTTTCAGATATCGAAAAAGGGTACCCTAAATAATCTATTTCTTCAAACTGACACGCGTCGTTAGCCCCTCTAACATTTGCTACAATAGCTAACAATTTACTTGTTGTTGTCGATAAATCTAACTTTGCCAAAACAGCTGCAGTATCTCTCATTTGAGGTATTGCTTTTGGTGAAACAAAACTACCAAAGTCTATTGTATCAAAACCTACTTTTAATAGTGCATTAATATACTTGGCTTTAGCTTCTGTAGGTATAAAATGACTTTTTATTCCCTGCATTGCATCTCGCGGACATTCTATGATTTTTACTTTGTCAATCATTATGCCAAATATAATAGATATTTTAAAAAGTTTGGTTTGCTTGTAAAATTTATTTCGTATAACTTGGCTGCTAATTAGTCTATAGTATTTTACCTTTTACCTTATTGGTTTAATAAAATGAACAACGAAAAAACCGCTATAAAAACAGCTTATTTTAGTATAATTGGAAACACTTGCTTAGCCATCTTAAAAGGGCTTGCTGGATTTTTCGGAAATTCATACGCTTTGATTGCTGATGCAATTGAATCGATTACTGATATTTTTTCTTCTCTTTTAGTTCTATTTGGACTTAAATATGCTAAAAGACCAGCAGATGAAAATCATCCTTACGGACATGGAAAAATTGAACCTTTAATTACATTTGTAGTAGTCACTTTTCTTGTTATTTCTGCCACTATAATTGCTTATGAAAGTATTCAAAACATTCAAACACCTCAAAAACCACCCAAATATTGGACGTTAATTGTTTTAGGAGCCATAATTTTTTGGAAAGAAATTTCTTTCAGAATTGTTATTAAAAAAAGTAAAGAAACAAATAGTTCTTCTTTAAAAGCAGACGCTTGGCATCATAGAAGTGATGCTATCACTTCCATTATGGCTTTTATAGGAATTACTATTGCTTTAATTTTTGGAGAAGGTTTTGAAGCTGCTGATGATTGGGCTGCATTATTTGCTTCTGCTTTTATTTTATACAATAGTTATTTAATATTTAGACCTGCTCTTGGTGAAATAATGGATGAACACCTTTACGATGACCTTATTGATGAAATAAGAGAAAAATCAATAACTGTAATTGGAATTTTAGGAATAGAAAAATGCTTTGTTCGAAAAGCTGGAATGAAATATCATGTTGATTTACATGCTGTTGTTGATAGTAATATTTCGGTAAAAGAAGGTCATAATTTAGCCCATAAACTAAAAGATTATTTAAGAGAAGAAATTCCAAATTTAGGACATGTATTAATTCATATAGAGCCGAATGATTGTACTATTAAGTATTAAGTAACCTTTTTATCTATTTTATAATACTTCTTTAGAAAATAAATTTCTACATTTAAAAATAAAACTGTCACAAATTAAATTGTGTATGGTCTTTGATATAGAAACGTTTCATTGAACGCACAACAAACACATATCAACCAACTACTTGAACGCTGTAAAAAGAACGATAGCACTGCACAAATGCAAGTGTATAAGAGTTATTATAAGGCCATGTACAATGCTGCTTATCGAATTTTAAAAAATGAATTCGAAGCAGAAGATGTAATGCAGGAGGCTTTTTTAACAGCATTCACCAAATTAAATTCATTTAAAGGCGAAGTTACATTTGGCGCGTGGTTAAAAAGAATTGTGATTAATAAAAGTTTAACGCAACTTAAAAAAAATAGTCGCTACGAAGAAGTAAAGATGGAAGTAATTCCGAATTATGAAATAGAAGAAACTGATATTAATTATAGCAGTTTAGATGTTAAATCTGTTCTATCCTGTTTAAATAATTTAAAAGAGAATTATCGCATAGCCCTCACTTTAAATTTAATAGAAGGCTATGATTACGAAGAAATCGCTCAAATATTAAAGTATAGTAACGAAAATGTACGTACCACAATATCGAGAGCAAAAAGGAAATTAAAGCAAGTGTTACTTGCTAATCAACAAAAAACACAAGTTTATG
Source organism: Tenacibaculum adriaticum (assembly GCF_008124875.1). Taxonomy (GTDB): domain Bacteria; phylum Bacteroidota; class Bacteroidia; order Flavobacteriales; family Flavobacteriaceae; genus Polaribacter; species Polaribacter adriaticus. Next base: position 90,072 of record NZ_VNIA01000002.1, on the reverse strand, counting down.
GACGATAAATTGCACACCTTTTTTGCTGAAAGTAGTTTCGATACACTAGAGCCACACTCTGGTCACGAAGCCCGTTTTTTGCGCAAACTTGAGCATCCGAAGAAAGGAAAAAATCTTTCTTGGAAATGGATGAGTATTGCAGCTTCAGTTGTTTTATTTATCGGTTTTTATTTGGGTAGCTCACATCAAAAATATCAATACGATTTGGCCAGTGTTTCACCTAAAATGGCAGAAGCTCAAAGTTTTTTTGTGTCAACTATTAATCAAGAATTAAAAGAAATTGAAAAATATAGAAACTTAGAAACAGAAAGTATTATTGAAGATAGTCTTAACGAAATTGAAGAATTAGAAGATAATTATAAAAATTTAAGACAAGAACTAAAAGCAAACGGTAATGAACGTCATGCAATACAAGGCATGATTACTAACTACCAACAACGATTGGAAGTCTTAGAAAAACTTCTTATCCAATTAGAATTATTAAACAATCCCGAAAGATTAAATATCCAAAATGATGAAATCATATAACCTTTTTATATTCATATTATGTATCCCTTTGTTAAGTTTTACTACAGACACAAAAAAGCATGAAAAAAGTAAAACTATAAACAAGACCTATACTGTTAACAAAAATGCAACCGTTTATATTAATAATAAATATGGTAACGTATCAGTAACAACATGGAATGAAAACCGAGTGGAAATTGATGTGAAAATTACTGTCAAAGGCAATAACTTAGATAAAGTTGAAGACAAATTACAATCAATTACCGTTAAGTTTGAAGCTACCAAAGATTTAGTAGAAGCACGTACTATGGTAGAAAATACCAAATCTAGCTGGTCTTGGTGGGGAAATGATAGTAACCTTAATTATGAAATTAATTACTCGGTAAAAATGCCCAAAACCAATAATGCTGATTTACATAATAAATACGGTAATATAGAGCTTGATGAATTAGAAGGAAAAGCTAATATAGAATGTGATTATGGAAATATAGAAGTTGAAAAATTACTAAATGAAACCAACTCTATTGAATTAGATTATTGTGGAGGCTCTGATGTTAAATACATGAAATCTGGTACTTTAAATGCTGATTATTCAAAAATTACTATTGATGAAACAGAAAATTTAAAAGCAAATATAGATTACACCACTTTAAAAGTAGGAAAAGTAAATAATTTATCTTTTAGTAGTGATTATGGTAGCTTAACGGTTGACGAGGTAACACATGTTAGTGGAAGCTCAGATTACGCAGGTATGCGATTTGGTACTGTCTATAAAAATCTTAAAATTGATACTGATTATGGAGGGTTACGTATTAATAATTTAGCAAAAGGTTTTGAAAATGTAACTATTGATGGTAGCTATGCAGGTATTAAAATAGGAACAGCAAGTAACAATAATTTTAAATTTAATATTGATTTAGGCTATGCAGGCTTTGGATATCCCGAAGAAAAGGTTGAAATGTTTAAAAGTGTTAAAAAAACGAGTAAAAAATATTATGAAGGTCTTTTTGGTAAAGGAAATTCAAACTCCATTTTACACATAAAATCGAATTATGGCGGTGTATCTCTTAAGTTAAATGATTAATTTTTTTCAACAATCATAGCTTTGCATATTAAATAACGTGCTATATAATATAGAATGGTATAGAAAATAACATATAATAATTTGTAATCTATAAACTTATTAAATGCAATTAAAATATCAGCAATTGTAATTATCAGCATTCCCAAAAAAAAGAATTTATTTTTAATGGTCATTTTATTCAAATAATTAATAAATGCAAACAAGGCCATTATTGTTGACAACAATCCCATTATTAAAATAGTATACGATAATTCACCTAAATATGATTTTAATTGAGGGAAAACAATAGCAAAAACAGCAAAAAATGGAAGAAAATATAACAACAAGGTTTTATGTTCAGTTTCAAAAAAAGCTCTTCTTGCAATAATAATATAAAGAACTCTGTTGATTAGTAAAAATAAAGTTCCAATAATTAAAAAAGCATCATCAAAAACTAGAAAAGCATCAGAAACAATAGAACAAAGCAATACTAGAAGATACCAGTAATTTATTTTTTTTGATCTACTAAGATACAAAAAGGATAATGAAATTAACGACAACAATTTAATAACCATTTCAATCATAACATCACCACTATCAATAAAAAAAAGTGATAGAAAAGAAGTTAAAATGAATAATAAAGTATAAAAATCCAATTTTTTAGTAAACATAACATCGGGGGATGAATACTAAATATAAATATTATTTATAATACTAACATTAAAAACCTAAAAAATGAAAAAATTAATTATTACAAGTCTAATTATCTTTATCAGTTTTTCTTCAGAAGCACAAAGCTGGTGGAATTCAAAAAAAGTTAAAGGAAACGGGAAAGTTATTACAAAAACACGCTCTGTAGATAATTTTGATGAAGTAAGTGTTGGAGGTTCTTTCGATGTTAATTTAATTGATGGGAAAGAAGGTAAAATAACTATTGAAGGGGAAGAAAATATTATTCCTTATATAATTACAGAAGTTCGTGGAGGAACTTTAAAAATTAAATTTAAAGACAATACAAACATTAGAACTACAAAAAGACTAACAGTAACAGTTCCTTTTGAAGAAATTGAAGGTGTTTCTTTAGGTGGTTCTGGTAATATTAACGTTGAAAAACGCATAAAAGCTAATGATGTTTCTTTTAGTATAGGTGGTTCTGGTAACATTACTGCCGAAGTTGATGCTTCCTCTGTAAAAAGCTCTATTGGTGGCTCGGGAAACATTAAATTAAAAGGAAATACAGGAGATTTTAAATGCTCTATTGCGGGTTCTGGTAGCGTAAAAGCTTATGATTTATATGCTGATAACTTAAAAGCAAATATCGCAGGTTCTGGTAGTGTTCAAACCTCTGTAAAAACAAAAATTGACGCTAATGTAGTTGGGTCTGGAAGTGTGTACTACAAAGGTAAACCTAAGTATATAGACTCAAATTCTGTAGGTTCTGGTGATGTTATTGATAAAAATTAAACCTAGAATTAAAAACATAAAAAAACTCCAATGTAAATTTACATCGGAGTTTTTTTTATATTCTACTTATCTTATTGTAAAGAAACCAAACTCGCTTTAATTGTTTCAATTTTAGCTAATGTATCTGCTTCTTTTTTACGTTCTAAAGCTAAAACCTGCTCTGGTGCATTATTTACAAAACGCTCATTAGATAATTTCTTTTGTATTCCAAATAAGAAACCTTCTGCTCTTTTTAATTCTGCATTTAACTTTGTTATTTCTGCTTCAACATCAATATTATCTAAAGAAATTGGTACGAAATATTCATTAGATTTAACTCTATATGATGATGCTCCGTCTACTTTTTCAGATACATAGCTCAACTCTGCAACATTTCCTAACTTTTTAATAACAGTATCAAATTGTTCTGATGCTTTTTCATTATTGATTACAGATAGATCTATCGTTTCTTTAAACGAAATATTCTTATTTTTTCTAATTGTTCTAATCCCTGAAACTACTTCTGAAGCAAATTCAAATTCTGAAATTAATTGCTCATTACTCTCTTTTACCTTCGGATATTCTGCTACGATTAAAGCTTCCTCTGGAGTTCTATCAGCAATATATTGCCAAATTTCTTCCGTTAAGAAAGGCATAAATGGGTGTAAAACTTTTAGATTATTTTCTAAAACTTTTATTACTTCTTTATATGTCTTAGCATCTATAGGTTGTTGATATCCTGGTTTAACGATTTCTAATAACCATGAAGAAAAATCATCTGTAATCAACTTATAAATTACCATTAAGGCGTCAGATAAACGGTATTTACTAAAATGATCTTCTATTTCTATCAAAGCTTTTTGAAACTTAGCCTCATACCAAGCTAAACCTATTTTAGCAGTTTCTGGTTGCTCTAAAGTTTCATCAATTTCCCAACCTTTTATTAAACGGAAGGTATTCCATATTTTGTTAGCAAAACCTTTTCCTTGCTGACATAAATCTTCATCAAACATTAAATCATTTCCAGCAGCTGCACTTAATAACAAACCAACACGAACCCCGTCTGCACCAAAATCTTCAATTAACTTTAAGGCATCTGGTGAGTTTCCTAAAGATTTACTCATTTTGCGACGTTGCTTGTCACGTACCAACCCTGTTAAATATACATTTTCAAACGGGCGCTCTCCTTTGTATTCATATCCAGCAATAATCATACGAGCAACCCAGAAAAATAAAATATCTGGTCCTGTTACTAAATCATTGGTTGGGTAATAATAATTAATTTCTTCATTCTCTGGATTACGAATTCCGTCGAAAACCGACATTGGCCATAACCAAGAAGAGAACCAAGTATCTAATACATCAGGATCTTGTCTTAAATCTGAAGCTGATAAAGAGCTGTTTCCTGTTTTTTCTTGTGCCAATTTTACGGCATCTTCTATTTTTTCTGCAACAACAAAGTCTTCTTTTCCGTCCCCGAAATAAAATGCAGGAATTTGTTGACCCCACCATAACTGACGAGAAATATTCCAATCACGAATGTTTTCCATCCAATGACGATAGGTATTCTCAAATTTCTTAGGATATAATTTTACATCACTATCTTCTCCTAAAACAGCGTCAATAGCGGGTTTTGCTAGTTTTTCCATTTTTAAAAACCATTGATCTGATAATCTTGGTTCGATTACAGCTTTGGTTCTTTCAGAAGTTCCAACTTTATTTGTATGTTGTTCTACTTTTACTAAGTAACCTTTTTCTTCTAATTCTTTAGATATTTCTTTACGAACAACAAAACGATCTTTTCCTTTATAATGTAAACCGAAAGAATTTAGAGTTGCATCTTCATTAAAAATATCTATTACTTCTAACTTATGTTTCTCTCCTAAAACCTTGTCATTTTCATCATGAGCGGGTGTTACTTTTAAACATCCTGTACCAAATTCAACATCTACATATTCGTCTTCAATAATCGGAATTTCACGATTACATAATGGAACAATAGCTTTCTTTCCTTTTAAATGTGAAAATCTTTCATCATTTGGATTGATACAAATTGCCGAGTCTCCCAAAATAGTTTCAGGACGTGTCGTTGCAATGGTTACTTTTTCATCAGAACCAACGATATCATATTGTAAGTAATATAAATTCCCTTGACGCTCTTCATAAATAACTTCCTCATCAGAAAGTGTTGTTTTTGCTTCAGGATCCCAATTTACCATTCGATAACCACGGTAAATCATTCCTTTATTATATAAATCAACAAAAACTTTAATTACAGATTCACTCATGTCATCATCCATGGTAAACTTTGTACGTTCCCAATCACACGAAGCTCCTAATTTTTTTAATTGCTCAAGAATAATTCCACCATACTCATTTTTCCATTCAAAAGCATGTTTCAAAAATTCTTCACGAGTTAAATCATCTTTATTAATTCCTGCTTCTTTTAACTTAGCAACAACTTTAGCTTCGGTTGCAATAGATGCATGATCTGTACCTGGAACCCAACATGCATTTTTGCCTTGTAAACGTGCACGACGAATTAATACATCTTGTATGGTATTATTTAACATATGTCCCATATGTAATACTCCTGTAACATTAGGAGGAGGAATTACTATAGTGTATGGCTCTCGTTTATCAACTTCACTATGAAAATAATTATGCTTCATCCAGTAGTCATACCACTTACCTTCTACTTCGTTTGCATTATATTTTGATGGAATATTCATTTTTGGCATTGTTTTTGAAATATGATTGACAAAAATACAACTATCTATGACGTACAGAAAATTAGAAGTTGATTTTTTATAACTAAAAAAATATAGTATTTTTGTAAACAGGTAATCCCTAAACAATTATTAAAACATTATGAAAACAATTTTATCATTTATCGCAGTATGCTTTATTACATTAACAGTATCTGCTCAAGAATTTAAGTTTGACAGCGAGTTAATCGATTATGGAAAAATCGCTCAAGGTTCAGAAGGAAAACGCGCTTTTGTATTTACAAACGTTGGTGATGCTCCATTAATTATTAAAGATATTAAGTCTACTTGTGGTTGTACGGTACCTACAAAACCTGAAAAGCCAATTATGCCAGGAGAAAAAGGACAAATTGAAGTTTCTTATGATACAAAAAGAATAGGTGGTTTTTCTAAAGCAATTACGATTTATTCTAATGCTAAAGAAGAAAGAAAAATGTTAAAAATTAAAGGATACATCTCTAAAGATGCTGCTCCAGAAAAAAAGAAAGCATTGGTGGGAAGCGGTAGCTAAACCAACAAGCTTAATAATATTTAAAGCCTCGATGATATATTCGAGGCTTTTTTTTATATTCTTTCTTTTAATCTAAATTCATATTTAAATATCACACCAAACCGTTCAACTTCTATTCTAATTTTTTTTCCGGGTTTAGAATGAAAAAGAGTAGTTATATCATATAATTTATATGAATGTGCTGGTTTATTATTTATTCTTTTTATAATATCTTCTTTCATAACTCCTACTTCAAAAGCTGGTGAACCTTCAACAACATTTTCAACTTTATAGGATGGTTTAAACTTGTAGTGATAGCTCGTTATAAAAGATATTGTTTTATTGTTTGCAGTTTTATTATTAGAATTAAAAGAATCATTAATTTTACTAGTTGATTCTTCTTTAATTAATTCTTGTCCGCTATAAATAACATTTAATCCACTCATATTATAGTAAAACCCTTTTTTGAAAGAACTATTCTTTTTTAATGTTATTTTTTTGTTTGGGTAATCAATCCATACTTTAAAACGTTTCAATATACCACCTCCGATACTACCATTTCTTTCTTTGAATTTTCTTGCATTAAAAGATGATACTGAATCTAAGAAAGAAACTGTAGGTTTTTTTATTGCAAACCTTCCCAAAGAAATTTCAGAAATTTTACTTCGGTTTCCATAAATAGTACCGCTTAAACCTTCTCCTAAAATGTCTTTAAAATATTTTTTTGGCGTTTTTATCTCCTCTTTTGTGTCTTCAAATAACCATAAGGCATCGCTACCGCCAGAATCGATTAATAATTTTACATTTGTTTTTTTATTCCCGAGTGCTTCTAATTGTATTTCTGCATTTATATAGGGTTTATTTCTATAAAATTCCAATGTAAACTCCTCGCATTTCCTACATTTAGAGTATGAATATTTTTTTGGGTTATAAAAAATAATCGTTTTCGATGTATAGTTAATTTTTGCTATTACATTTTGTAGTAAATCATAGCCAATAATACCATGAATTGTAATACCCATCCTTGCCGAAACATTAAAAGCATCTCTTAGGATAACATATAAATCTTCCTGTAGACTTATTAAGTTTTTAATTTGAAATGTATTATTTGATGAAAGTAAAGCTTCAACAGGTTCTCCAGATCCTAAACCTTGTAATGTTATTTTTTTAACATCATTCAAACCAATACTATCATTTTGATTAAGATTAAAAAGGATTGTTTCATTAACACCTGTATCTAATATAAATGATAGTTCTTTTCCATTTATTTTTAAAGGAATTACAATAAGATTGTTTATTAATTTGAAATTTATTTTTTGTCTCTCATCATTATTACCATAGAATTGAAAACCTCTTTGCGACAAAGACTTCAATGAGAATAACATAAAAATTAGCGTAAATATTTGTATTTTCAATGGGATTGCTTTAAGAATAATGCATAATATACAATCTTCATTTTATTTATAAATGTTTTTTTTAATATTTAGCTTCTTGTTTAATATTAATAACCGAAATTTGATATGAAAGCCTTTATCTTTTTCAATTATATTTTGCAAATTTGCTTTTCAAACAACAAAAACACTAAAGAATGCCTTCTATTTCTAAAAAAGGTCAATTAATGCCACAATCGCCAATACGAAAATTGGTGCCTTATGCTGAAAAAGCTTATAAACAAGGAAAAACAGTTTACCACTTAAATATTGGTCAACCCGATATAAAATCACCTCAAATAGCCTTAGATGCTGTAAAAGTTCACTCATTGGATATTTTAGCATACACAAGATCTGAAGGATCTGAAGCTTATAGAGAAAAAATAGCAGCATACTACGCCAAAAATAACATTCATGTTAAACATGATGATATTATTGTGACAACTGGTGGAAGTGAAGCTTTACTATTTGCCTTTGGAAGTATTATGGATGTGGATGATGAAATTATTATACCAGAACCATTTTACGCAAACTACAATGGTTTTTCAACTGCATCTGGTGTTAAAGTAGTTCCTGTTATTTCAAAAATTGAAAATAATTTTGCTTTACCTCCTATTGAAGAATTTGAAAAATTAATTACTCCCAAAACTAAGGCTATTCTTATTTGTAACCCAGGAAATCCAACGGGTTATTTATATTCAAAAGAAGAAATTAGAAAATTGGCAGCTTTAGTAAAAAAACATGATTTATTTTTAATTGCTGATGAAGTTTATAGAGAATTTACTTATGACGGTATAAAACATTACTCTATTATGGAAGAGCCTGGATTAGAGCAACATACTATTATTATAGATTCAGTTTCTAAAAGATATAGTATGTGTGGGGCTAGAATTGGGTGTTTAGTAAGTAAAAACAAAGAGGTAATTGCTACAGCATTAAAATTTGCACAAGCCAGACTAAGTCCACCAACACTAGCACAAATTGCCAGTGAAGCAGCACTAGATACACCTCAAAGTTATTTTGATGATGTAATCGAAGAATATGTTGAGCGTAGAAATACCTTAATTTCTGAATTGAAAAAAATTGACGGAGTTAAAGTTGCTACCCCAAAAGGGGCATTTTATTGCATTGTAGAATTACCTGTAAAAAACAGTGATGCCTTTGCGCAATGGCTTTTAGAAGATTTTAATGTTAATGGAGAGACTGTAATGGTAGCTCCTGCTGCTGGGTTTTACTCTTCTCCTGGAGTTGGGTTAAATCAAATTCGAATAGCTTACGTATTAAATAAAAACAGCTTAATTAAAGCTGTGAATATTATTAAACAAGCTCTAAAAGTTTACAAAGATTAATTTAGTGATTATTCAACAAAACATCTCTTTAAAAAGCTACAATACGTTTGGTATTCATGTTAATGCCAAACGTTTTGTCTCTATAACTTCAGTTTATCAACTTCAACAACTTTTAAAAGAAGAGAAAGATATCTTCTTGCTTTCTGGCGGAAGTAATATGTTGCTTACAAAAGACATAGATAAACTAGTAGTACACTTAAACATCAAGGGGATTTCAATAGATAGGGAAGATCAAAATAATGTATACCTAACCGTAAATGCTGGTGAAAATTGGCATGAATTTCTACTTTGGACTATTTCTCAAAATTATGGAGGTCTTGAAAACCTATCTTTAATTCCAGGAAATGTTGGCACCTGCCCTATCCAGAACATTGGTGCTTATGGAGTTGAAGTAAAAGATCGAATTACCAAAGTGGAAGCTATTGAAATTGAAACTGGCAAACTCATTTCTTTCTCAAATTCTGAGTGTGAATTTGGCTATCGAAACTCGATTTTTAAAAACTATGCAAAAGGTAAATATGTAATAACTTCAGTAAGTTTTCTGCTTACTAAAGTTAATCATAAATTAAACACATCTTACGGAGCGATTGAAACTGAATTAGAAAATAGAAATATTAAAAATCCAACTATAAAAGATATTTCTGATGCGGTAATCACCATTCGTCAATCAAAATTACCAGACCCAAAAGAAATTGGAAATAGTGGTAGTTTTTTTAAAAACCCTGTCATTTCAAAAAATCAATTTAAAGCACTTCAAAAGGAATATCCAAATATTCCTAGTTATATTATTTCAGAAAATGAAATTAAAGTACCTGCAGGATGGCTAATTGAACAAAGTGGATTTAAAGGAAAACGTTATGGCGATTATGGCGTACACGAAAAGCAAGCCTTAGTTTTAGTAAATTATGGAAATGCTTCTGGGAAAGAAATTCATCAACTAGCACAAAACATACAGCAAACAATTAAAAAGAAGTTTGATATTAATTTAGAAATTGAAGTAAATATTATTTAATTTCTCTTTCTCTCTAATTAGTCCAAACTTTAAATCTTCATTCTTTAAAGGAATTGTAAAAGTGAAAATTAACTAATTAAGAATTTTATAAAAATTTAGTTTATGTATCTTTGCACAATAAAATAATATAAATGAAATTAGTTTTATTAACAATCGGTTTATTAGGTTTAGCTTTTGCAGGAATTGCTATTAAAATTTGGGCAAAAAAAGACGGTAAATTTGCGGGGACTTGTGCAAGTCAAAACCCAATGTTAAATGAAAGTGGAGAAGCTTGTGGTTTTTGCGGTAAAACTCCAGATCAATTCGATTCTTGTAATGACCCACAACATAGTTAAACTTATTTCTTTTCAATCTACTAGTGAAGTAACAAAGTAGTTTTTCTATCTAGGATTTACTTTTATTTAAACTACCTAATCATAATTCTTATTTAGTATATTAGCATATCCATTTTCTAAACTTACGCATTGGAAATCAATCAAGAAAAACTTTTAGACCACATTCAAAAAGCAAAAAAAGGTAATCAAATATCTTTTAATTATTTACTTGATACTTATTGGAGCAGTGTTTATAGTTTTCAATTAAAAAGAACTCAAAATGAAAATGATGCAGAAGATATAGCTATTCAAACTTTTTCTAAAGCTTTTGATAAAATACATACTTTTGATGAACAATATCAATTTAAAACTTGGCTAATCGCTATTTCTAAAAATGTTCATATAGATTTATTACGAAAAAGAAAATCATCTAATTCAATAGCAACTACTAAACAGCAAGAAGAAGAAGTTTATAAAGTTATAGATGATACCCCCTCACCAGAAGATGAAATTATTACTGAACAAAATTTAGCTAAATTGCTTAAAGATATTAAGCAGTTAAAACCTAAATATCAAGAAATCATAAACTTAAGATACTTCCAGGAATTAAGTTATAAAGAAATTTCTGAACAACTAAATGAACCTATGAATAACGTAAAAGTTAAATTATTACGTGCTAAAAAGTTGTTAGCAGAAATTATTAAAAAATAATAGATTTATTTGTACATTCGCACGTTTTTTATAATGATTTAAAGTCATTACAATCCCTAAAAAAGAAACCAAAAATGCGAACAAATCAATTTACAATTAAATTAAAATACCTTTTAATTTTTGCTTTATTTTTAACTTTTCAAAATATTATCTCTCAAAACATTGAAGATAAAGTAGTAAGCGCTTTAAGTGATACTACAATTGAAATACGAGGTAAATTACAAATGGAAAATGAAAAATTCCGTTTCGATTACCATGATCTTTATCAAAAAGATTCTCAAGCTAAATTTTTACAGGAAAAAGGATACCACGGTGGTGGACCAAGTTGGTTAGGAATTATTTATGGTGCATTTAAAATGTGCGATAGTGATTTAATTGACAACATTGAAATGAAGGTTGAAGTAACCGGAATTACTTTTTGGAGTGCTAAAAAAGAAGAATTAGACAAGATTGGTAGAGTTGTTTCCGTTCTTAAGTCTGATGAAACAATTTTATTAGAAGCAATTGAATATGCAAAGGAGTATGATATGATGCTCTAAAACTTTCTTTGTAAATTTGCATTTCAAATACTATTCGAATGTCAAATACAGCTATAACAATTCCTTCTGAAGAAAGAGTAAAAAAACCTAAATGGCTACGTGTAAAATTACCAGTAGGTAAAAAATACACAGAACTACGCGGTTTGGTAGATAAATACAAGCTTAATACAATTTGTACAAGTGGTAGTTGTCCTAACATGGGAGAATGTTGGGGAGAAGGTACTGCTACTTTTATGATTTTAGGTAATATCTGTACGCGCTCATGTGGATTTTGTGGTGTAAAAACAGGAAGACCAGAAACCGTTGAATGGGACGAACCAGAAAAAGTGGCTCGCTCTATTAAAATAATGAGTATTAAACATGCGGTAATTACTTCTGTAGATCGTGATGATTTAAAAGATGGAGGTTCTATTATTTGGTCAGAAACTGTTCAGGCAATTCGTAGAGCAAATCCGAACACGACTTTAGAAACATTAATTCCTGATTTTCAAGGAAACACTAAGCAAATAGATCGAATTATAGAGGTGCATCCTGAAGTAGTTTCCCATAATATGGAAACTGTTCGCAGATTAACTCGAGAAGTACGTATCCAAGCAAAATATGACCGTAGTTTAGGTGTTTTAAAATACTTAAAAGAAAACGGGATGCGAACAAAATCTGGTATAATGCTTGGTTTAGGTGAATCTGAAGAAGAAGTAATTCAAACCATGAAAGATTTACGTAACGTTGGTTTAGACGTTATTACTATTGGTCAATACTTACAACCTACCAAAAAACATTTACCGGTAAAAGAGTTCATTACACCTGCTCAATTCGAAAAATATGAAAAGCTTGGTAAGGAAATGGGCTTTATGTATGTAGAAAGTGGCGCTTTAGTTCGTTCTTCTTACAAAGCACACAAACACGCAAGCTAAAAATTACAATTTTATTACGAATTCGTTAACAAAAAAGGATTCAAAAGTTAATAAAATGTAAAATCTTTAAAAATTATAGATTTATAATTCAAATAGTATTAATTTTGCATAGAATTGAGAACGATTAATAATTGTTTTCATTGTGTAAATTATTTGAATTAGTTGATTAACAAAAGCCTCTCCTAGGAGTGGCTTTTGGATTTTTAAATATATTATGTAGAATATTTTATTCTATATATCCCATTTTTTTCATCCATTCATCGTTAAACATTTTACCAACGTATCGACTTCCGTGATCGTGGAATAATACAACAACGACGTCGTCTTTAGTAAAATGATCTTTTAACTGTAACAAACCTTTCATGGCTGCTCCAGCAGAATTCCCTAAAAACATTCCCTCTTTTTTGGCTAATAACTGCGTATACACAGCTGCATCTTTATCGGTAACTTTTGTAAAACCATCAATGATTGAAAAATCAACATTTTTGGGTAAAATATCTTCCCCTATACCCTCAGTTACATATGGATAAATTTCTTTCTCATCAAATTCACCAGTTTCATGATATTTTTTAAATACAGAACCATAAGTGTCAATTCCCCAAACTTTAACATTCGGATTTTGTTCTTTTAAATATTTTCCAACTCCAGAAATGGTTCCTCCTGTTCCTACTCCAACCACAAAATGAGTAATCTTCCCTTCTGTTTGCTTCCAAATTTCTGGCCCTGTACTTTCGTAATGAGCTTTTGCATTACTCGGATTATCATATTGATTTACATACCAAGAATTTGGTGTTTCTTCTCCCAATCTTTTAGAAACAGAATAATAACTTCTAGGATCTTCTGGCTCAACATCTGTAGGACATACAACAACCTCAGCTCCTACTGCTTTTAAAATATCTATTTTCTCTTTACTTTGCTTGTCTGCCATTACAAAAATACATTTGTATCCTTTAATAATTGCAGCCAACGCCAACCCCATTCCTGTATTACCCGAAGTTCCTTCAATAATAGTTCCTCCTGGTTTTAATCTTCCATCTGCCTCTGCATCTTCAATCATTTTTAATGCCATACGATCTTTAACCGAGTTACCTGGATTAAATGTTTCGTATTTCGCTAAAACTAAAGCCGGAATTTCTTTTGCTAACTCATTGATTTTTACAAGAGGTGTATTACCAATGGTTTCTAATATATTTTTTGCGTATTTCATTATAATAAGACTATTGAGCGGCAAATTTAAGCAAATCTAATCGACCTAGATGGGTGAATTTTTGTAATTATTATTGATGGGATTATTAGCATTAGAAAACATAATAATAAGGTTCCTAAATTCAATAATAAAATTGCCCAAAAACTAATATCTACTGGAACAGTAGAAACATAATAGGTTTCTGGATTTAAAGCAATTACACTAAAATGCTTTTGAATGAATAACAATAACAAACCTATAAGATTTCCCCAAAATAATCCTTGTAAAATTAAATAAGCTGCATTGTATAAAAATATTTTTCTTACTCCCCAGTTACTACTTCCCAAAGCTTTTAAAATCCCTACCATTTGTACTCGTTCTAATATTAAAACTAACAAAGCAGTTATCATATTAATACCCGCAATTAATATCATTATCGCGATGATAAACCAAACATTATTGTCAAAAAGTTTTATCCATTCAAAAATAGCAGGATAATTATCAACAATAGTTGTGCTGTTTAGTGTAGCCCCAATATTTGAATAAACTTCGTTTCCTTTTTCTTGAAGTTGATTAAAATCATCAATTAAAATTTCAAATCCGCCAATCTCATTTTCTTTCCAACCATTTATCCTTTGCACTTCTCTAATGTCTCCGATTAACATCGTATTATCAAACTGCTCAAAACCGGTATTGTAAATTCCCACAACTACAGGTTTTCTACTTTTAAATTTTATAGTACTACTTTCTGCACCAAACCATGTATAAATAGTGTCATTTAGTTTTAAATGCAATTTATTCGCTATGGATTCAGAAATAAGTATCTCTCTATTTCTCTTTAAACTAAAATCTGGAATACGCCCTTCTTTTAAATACTCATTAAAAAAAGTAAAATCATAATCTGAAGAAACACCTTTAAAAACAATACCTTCAAAATCGTTTTCAGTTCTAATAATCCCTCCTTTATTGGCAAAAACTTGAACTTTCTTAATTCCTTTTACACTGGAGAATTCAGGATAAAAATCTTGATTTTTATCAATAGGAACTGTAGAGACTTCAGAATTATTATTATCGTAATTTGTTATCTGAATGTGCCCTTTAAAACCCGCCATTTTATCTCGGATTTTATACTGAAAACCAGCACCAATAGACACTGCTATTAACATTATGGCAATCCCTAATGCAATTGCTGTAATGGCAATTTTTATTATTGGAGATGATATGCTATTTTTATACTCTTTGCCCGCAATGATGCGTTTGGCGATAAACAACTCGTAATTCAAAAGTTATGCTTTTATACAATACCAAAAGTACATATTTATTCTTGTTTTTATGGATGAATTTTCAGCTGATTTCTTGTGCCCAACAAGCAAAATCAGCTGTAAAAAAAGTAAAAAAAGAACAAACCGCTTTAAAAACAGGTGCAGACAGAACTAATTTGTACCTATCTAAATTACAAGGGAAGAATATTGCTATTGTAGCCAATCAAACTTCTGTTTTACACGTTTTACAACGTGCCGAAGTTGCACCAAATATAATGGGCTCTGAATTGGTTTCACATCATCTAGTAGATTACTTACACAATTACGATAAAATAGTTGTTAAGAAAGTTTTTGCTCCAGAGCATGGTTTCAGAGGAAAAGCTGATGCAGGTGAGCAAGTAAAAGACGGATTAGACAAAAAAACTAATTTACCAATTGTATCACTTTACGGAAAAAACAAAAAACCTTCTCAAGAACAACTTAAAGGAATAGATGTGGTTGTTTTTGATATTCAAGATGTGGGAGCTCGTTTTTACACCTATATTTCAACATTACACTATGTTATGGAAGCTTGTGCTGAAGCTAATGTTCCTGTAATAGTATTAGACCGCCCAAATCCGAACGGACATTATATAGACGGGCCCGTTTTAGAAACTGAACATAAAAGTTTTGTAGGTATGCATCCTGTTCCTGTAGTATATGGAATGACCATTGGGGAATACGGACAAATGATTAACGGAGAAAAATGGTTAACAAACGGAATTCAATGTGACTTAACGGTAATTCCATTAGAAGGTTACACACATGATTATCAATATAGTTTACCGATTAAACCATCACCAAATTTACCTAACAACAAAGCTATTAACCTCTACCCTAGTTTATGTTTTTTTGAAGGAACAAATGTCTCTGCTGGTCGAGGAACTGATAAACAATTTCAAATTTACGGTTCACCCTTTTTAAATAAATCTAATTTTAGCTTTACACCTCAACCCAATGAAGGTGCTAAATACCCAAAGCATGAAAACAAACTATGTTATGGTAAAGATTTAACCGACACAGAGCATCTATCGAGACTAAACTTATCTTGGTTACTCAAAGCTTATGATCAAACGAATAACAAAAAAGAATTTTTTAATACCTTTTTCACCAAATTAGCAGGAACAAAGAAACTACAAGAACAAATTGAACAAGGTTTCTCAGAAAAAGAAATAAAAGCTTCTTGGAAAGAAGATTTGGAAGCTTTTAAAAAGGTGCGTGAGAAATTTTTGATTTATTCCTTATATCTATAAACTTAAGTCGTTTATAGTTCATTGCTTTTGAACTTCTTATCGATAAATACTTACGCTTTTTCAAGCAATGATCATACACAAGCGTATTATTTTTATCTTTTAAGAAACAAAAAATGCTGATCTTTTACAGGCAGCATTTTTTGATAAATTCTTAAACGTTTATAATAAACCACCAGCAACAGCTATTCTTTCACCTGTTATCCAACCTGCATCATTTGAGGCCAGGAAAACAGCAACTTTTGCAATATCCTCAGGTTGCCCAAAACGCCCCAAAGGTGTATCAGCTACCATTTGTTTTTCAAAATCACTGCCTATTATACCAGCCCTATGTGTACCTTCAGTTTCTGTAACACCCGGAGCAATTGTATTTACTCGTATCTTTCTTTCGCCTAATTCTTTCGCTAATGTTTTTGTAATACTATCAATAGCTGCTTTTGTTGCATTATATTCAATTAAACCAGGAACCGCATTTGTACTAACAATTGAACTTATATTAATAATACTTCCGCCAGTGTTCCCAAACATTTCAACTGCTTTTTGGGTAGTCAAAACAGTACCCAAAACATTCGTATTAAAATGCCAATGAAAACTATCTTCCGTTACATCTTCTAATGGAGAAAATTGAAAAATTCCTGCATTATTCACTAAAATATCTAATGTACCAAACGTACTTTTTGCTTTTTCAAAAAGTCGTTTTACATCTGCAGACTTGGAAACATCCCCTTGAACAGCTATTGCAAGCCCACCTTTTTTTGTAATCTCATTAACAACTATGTCTGCACTTTCTTTATTTGTAGCATAGTTCACTACCACTTTTGCTCCTGCATTTGCAAATGCTTTTGCTATTCCTGCACCAAGTCCTTTTGATGAGCCAGTAACTATTGCTACTTTGTTTTTTAATTTTAAATCCATGTTTATTTATTTTTTTAATGAAGAACAAAACTAAATTATATATATATTTGTGTCAAGTATGTACTTTTTTGTACTCTACATACTAAAAAGTATGTAATACTGATAATCAATAACTTATTTTAAAATAAAAATGAAAAAAAAAGTAGAATGTCCAGCAGTTACTACTTGCTCAGTCGATTATGCGTTTAAACGTATCGGAGGAAAATATAAAGGTAGAATATTATGGTATCTACACGAACATACTATTCTTCGCTATGGAGAATTAGGTAGGACCTTACCTGACATTACAACTAAAATGCTGACACAAACCTTAAGAGAACTGGAAACAGACAATTTAATTAACCGGAAAGTATATCACGAAGTACCGCCTAAAGTGGAATATTCATTAACAGAAGTTGGAAAGGAACTTATTCCATTTATCAGTTACCTTAAAGAATGGGGAGATAAACAAATTGAAAAAGAAAGTCTAAAAAAATCTATAAAATAAGTATAACCGTACAACTATAAACTAAGTTAAAAAATACTTATTTTTGGATTTATTAAAGTTAAATACTCGTTTATTACTCTGATTTTTTTAATAAAGATCCTTGAATCAAAACAGTAATTATTACTTATATAAAAGTTAAAAGTAACATGAAAAACCATTATGAACTTACAGAAACTGCGTTCGAAACCCAGTTTAAAAACTGTGAGTTAGATCCGTCAATTTTCAGTCACGAAGCACATTTGCGTTTGGCATGGATTCATATTACTAAATACGGTGTTAAACAAGCCGAAGAAAACATTCACAATCAGCTTTTAACGTATGTAAAATCACTTGGAGCTGAAGGAAAATACAATAAAACTTTAACCATAGCAGCTACCAAAGCGGTGTATCATTTTATTCAAAAATCAACTACCACAACTTTTGAAGCGTTTGTTAATGAGTTCCCGCGATTAAAATTAAACTTTAAAGAATTGATGCAACATCATTATGGTTTTGACATCTTTAATTCAGAAGAAGCTAAAAAAGAGTTTTTTGAACCTGATTTATTGCCTTTTAACTAATTATATGAAATATAAATAAACACACAAACAACAACTAAATGAAATTAAGAAATCATAAAACAGCTTTAATTTTAATTGATATCCAAAAAGGATTTAATGATGAAGAATATTGGGGAGGAAATAGAAATAATAAAGATGCTGAAGAAAAATCATCAAAAATCTTACATAAATGGAGAGAATTAAATTTACCTGTTTTTCACATTGTTCATTGTTCACAAAACCCAAGTTCAAAGTTACATGAATTGAATCCCGGATTTGAGATCAAAGAAGAAGTAAAACCTATTAAAGGTGAACCCATAATTAAAAAAGAAGTAAACAGCGCTTTTATTGGAACGGATTTAAAAGAAAGGCTTGATAATTTAAAAATTAACAAACTAGTAATTGTTGGACTCACAACAAATCATTGTGTTTCTACCACCACAAGAATGGCAGGGAATTTCGGATTTGACACCTATCTTATAGCTGATGCTACAGCTACGTTTGATAGAATTGGTGTAAATGGAGAAAAATTTTCATCAGAGATAATTCACCAAACAACCTTAGCAAACTTAAACGATGAATTTGCCAAAGTGATTAATACAGATAAACTATTAGAGATTGTTTAAAATAATACTTTATTAAGTATTAAAATGTAGTCTTTATAAAAAACCCTGTTCTTTCATCCAGATATCAGAGTAAATTTTATTCATATAGCGAGAACCATGATCTGGAAAAATTAAGACCACATTATTCTCTTCTGTAAAGAAGTTTTTGGCTGCATATTGTTCAGTTGCTTGCACTACTGCTCCACTTGTATATCCTGCAAAAATACCTTCTGCTTTTACCAAATCTCTAGCTTTAAAAGCCGCGTCTTTATCCGATACTTTTTCGTACACATCTACCACATCAAAATCTGTAGATGTAGGAATTAGATTTTTACCTAAACCTTCTATTTTATATGGAGTAATTTCAGTTTCATCAAGTTCACGAGTTTCGTGATATTTTTTAATTACAGAACCGATAGCATCAACGCCTAGAACTCGAATATTCGGGTTTTGTTCTTTTAAAAATCTACCTGTTCCAGAAATTGTTCCTCCTGTACCACTCGCCACGACAACATGTGTTACCTTCCCATTTGTCTGTTCCCATATTTCAGGACCCGTTGTTTGATAGTGAGCTTCAATATTTAACTCATTAAAATATTGATTAATATAAATGGAATTAGGGGTTTGTTTATGAATTCTTTTTGCCGTTTCATAATAAGATCTAGCATCGTCTGCTGCAACATCTGCGGGGCATACATGAACCTCTGCTCCCATTGTTTTTAAGATATCTATTTTATCTTGAGATGATTTATCACTAACTGCTAAAATACACTTGTATCCTTTTACCAAACTAATCATGGCTAAACTAAAACCTGTGTTTCCTGAAGTAGTTTCTACAATGGTATCTCCTGGTTTTAATAATCCTTTTTTTTCAGCGTTCTCAACTATATGTAAAGCTATTCTGTCTTTCGATGAATGCCCTGGATTAAATGCTTCTATTTTTGCATAATAGTTTCCTGGAAAATCTTTAGTAATTTTATGAAGCCTAACCATGGGCGTTTCTCCGACTAAATTTAATATATTATCTACTATTTTCTTATTTCTGTCCATTAAAGATTATTTCATAAAAAACGTCATTACGAGAAAGAATGACGAAGATCTGTTTTATTGAGATTACTTCTTTACTCTCGTAATGACGTTTCCACTCAATTCTGAGCGCAAAAATAGTATTATTTTTCTAACTTGTTTTCTAAAGCTAAAAAGAAGGTGTATTCTTCTGCTGTTTCTTTTAAAGCGTCAAATCTACCGGATGCCCCACCATGACCGGCTTCCATATTAGTATGTAAGAACAACGTATTATTATCAGTTTTTAACTCACGTAATTTTGCTACCCACTTAGCTGGCTCCCAATATTGCACTTGACTATCATGTAAACCAGTAGTAATTAGTATATTAGGATAATCTCTAGCTTTTACTTGATCATAAGGCGAGTAAGATTTAATATAATCGTAATATTCTTTATTATTCGGGTTTCCCCATTCATCATATTCTCCTGTAGTTAACGGGATACTGTCGTCTAACATTGTAGAAATAACATCTACAAATGGTACAGCAGCTATAATTCCGTTATACAATTCAGGGTTCATATTTATAATTGCTCCCATTAACAGTCCTCCTGCAGAACCTCCCATAGCGTATAAGTGTTTTGCTGATGTGTAATTGTTATCTATTAAATATTTAGAACAATCGATAAAGTCGTTAAATGTATTTTTCTTATTCAACATTTTACCATCTTCATACCATTCTCTTCCTAAGTATTGACTTCCTCTAATATGTGCCAACGCAAACACAAACCCACGATCTAATAAACTCAAGCGAGTTGTTGAGAATCCATCGTTAACAGTATAACCATAAGATCCATAGGCATATTGTAATATAGGTGTGTTTTTATCAAGCTTAGTATCTTTACGATATACAATAGATAATGCCACTTTTTTACCATCACGAGCAGGAACCCAAATACGTTCACTTAGGTAATTATTCTTATCAAACTTCCCTCCTAAAACTGCTTGCTCTTTTTTAATTTCTTTGGATTTATCTTTCATATTGAAATCAATCACAGAGCTAGGAGTGGTCATTGAATTGTAAGAATAGCGAATAATATCGGTATCAAAATCTGGATTCGCATAAACTCCTGCTGAATATGTTTCTTCTTCAAATGGCAAATAATAATCTACAGATTCATCCCAGCGCTTAATACGAATTTTATTCAATCCTTCATTTCTTTCTTCTAAAACTAAATAGTCTTTAAAAATTGAAATATCTTCTAATAATGTATCTTCTCTATGCGGAATTACATCTACCCAATTTTCTTTTCCTGTTTTAGTTACAGGAGTTTTCATCAGCTTAAAGTTGGTAGCACCATCTTTATTTGTTTTAATGTAAAAATGATCTCCGTAATGTGCTATGTCGTATTCTAAATCACGTTCACGAGGTTGAATAATTCTAAATTCTCCATCAGGATTATCGGCTTCTAATACTTGATATTCCGAAGAAACAGTGCTGTACGAACCAATAATAATATATTTTTTAGATTTCGACTTTGTTACAAAAGCACTAAATGTTTCATCAGTTTCTTCAAAAACTAATTCATCTAATTTAGCATCAGAACCTAAGGCATGTTTGTAAATTTTAGAACTACGAAGTGTTACAGGATCTTTTTTAGTATAGTAAATAGTTTTATTATCATTAGCCCAAACACTACTACCAGTAGTGTTTTCAATAATATCTTTATAAATTTTACCGGTTTCTAAATTTTTAATTCGGATGAAATATTGACGGCGACTTACCGTATCGGTAGCAAAAGCAACCATATTATTATCAGGAGATATATTTAATCCACCTAATTGAAAATAATCATAGCCCTTTGCCTCATTATTTACATTAAAAATGATTTCTTCATTAGCTTCTAACGTACTTTTTTTACGTGTATGAATTGGGTATTGCCCACCTATTTCATATCGAGTAATATAAAAATATCCGTCTTGCTTATAAGGTACACTTTCATCATCTTCTTTAATACGGCCTTTCATTTCCTCAAACAACTTCTCTTGAAACTCTTTTGTTTCTGAAGTCATTTCATCATAATATGTATTTTCAGCATTTAAGTAATCGTATACTTTTTGAGTTTGCTCATCTTTAACTTTAGCCTTTTTTTGCTCATCACTCAAACGCATCCAAAAATAATTATCTTCTCTAACATCACCGTGCTTTTCTAATCGAGTAGCCTTTTTTTCAGCAACAGGTGCTTTTATATCTTTTTTCATCTTCTTGTTTTTGCAGGATGCAAAAATAAGACTAATAGTGAAACTAAGTAGTAGTATTTTTTTCATTTTTTGTTTGAGTTTAATCTTGTGAAAATACTAAATTTGCTTTTAAAATAATATTAAATTGAATAGTTATGTTTGGAGATATATCAGGAATGATGGATAAACTAAAGCAAGCGCAGCAAAAAGTTGAAGAGACAAAACAACGTTTAAATACAGTTTTGATTGATGAAAGTGGTGCTGATGGAAAATTAAAAATTACAATAACCGCTAATAGAGAACTCAAATCAATTACTATAGACGATAGTTTATTAAATGATGCCGAAGAATTAGAAGACTATTTAGTTCTAACTTTAAACAAAGTATTAAAAAGAGCTGGCGAAATTAACGAACAAGAAATGGCTGTAGCCGCGAAAAGTGGAATGCCAAATATTCCTGGAATGGATATGTTTAAATAAAATAAATGTTATTTTTAAAGCTAGAAGATTACATGCTACCTTGTTTGAATAAGAAATTATTCGGAATTGATTGTATGGGATGTGGTTTTCAAAGAGCTATATCTTTGTTACTTCATGGTGAATTTATTGACGCTTTTAAAATGTATCCAGCTATTTATACGTTAATTATTTTTATCGTCTATATTCTTTTAAACTTAAAATACAAATTTAACAACGCTCACAAAAACATTCGAATACTTGCAATTATAAATGTAATTTTAATTGTTGGTCATTTTATTTTAAAATTAATTTAACCTTTATTTATGGAGTCACAAAAATTACAATATTCTACTTTAATTTATGTTTTAGCAATTTTAGGTCTTCCTCTTTGCTGTTGTGTTGGCTTTGGAGCTATACCTGCAGGAATTGCCTTTTTTATTGCCAACACAGAATTAAAAAAGTATTATGCAAACCCAGATGCTTATACAAATCAAGACAGTATTTATACTGGTAAAATTATTGCCTTAGTAATATTAATTATCAACATTCTATACATTACTTATACTGCTTATCAAATTTATACAATTGGTTGGGACAATTTAATGGAACAATCAAGACAAATAATGGAACAATACGAATAATAAAAAAGGGGCGATTTTAATCGCCCCTTTTTATTTATATAAATTTCTGAAAATTTTATTTCTTATACTCTGTAATTGTCTTTTTAATAATAGAAATACAATCATATAGTTGCTCCTCATTCATTACTAAAGGTGGTGCAAAACGAATAATATTACCATGAGTTGGTTTTGCTAACAATCCGTTATCACGTAGCTTCATACAAATGTTCCAAGCCGTTTCACTATCTTCTGTATCGTTAATTACAATAGCATTCAACAATCCTTTACCACGAACTAAATTTACCAAATTATTAGTTTCGGCAAACACACTTAATTCTTTTCGGAAGATTTTTCCTAATCTATCTGCATTCTTAGCTAATTCTTCTTCTTTTACCACTTCTAACGCAGCGATTGCCACAGCAGCAGCTACAGGATTCCCTCCAAAAGTAGAACCATGATTTCCTGGGTGAATCACATTCATAACCGAATC
Organism: Tenacibaculum adriaticum; assembly: GCF_008124875.1. Lineage (GTDB taxonomy): Bacteria > Bacteroidota > Bacteroidia > Flavobacteriales > Flavobacteriaceae > Polaribacter > Polaribacter adriaticus. The sequence continues at coordinate 66,436 of NZ_VNIA01000002.1, read as the reverse complement.
ATCTGCCAAGACAGCTGAAACAGGATATGCTCCACCACTTAAAGCTTTTCCTAGAATTAAAATATCTGGTTTTACATTTTCGTGATCTACTGCTAATAATTCACCTGTACGTGCAATTCCTGTTTGCACTTCATCAGCAATAAACAAAACATTATTTTCTTCACACATTTTTTTAGCGGCAGCTAAATATCCTTCCGAAGGAACATAAACTCCTGCTTCACCTTGAATAGGCTCTACTAAAAATCCTGCGATATTATTATTACTTTCTAAGGCTTCTTGTAATGCTTGTAAATTGTCATATTCAATTTTGATAAAACCTTTTGTAAAAGGACCAAAGTGTTCACGAGCTACAGGATCGTTAGAAAATGAAATAATTGTAGTAGTTCTTCCATGAAAGTTATTTTCGCAAACAATTATTTGTGCTTTATTTTCTTCTATTCCTTTCACTTCATAAGCCCATTTTCTACAGATTTTCAAAGCAGTTTCTACAGCTTCTGCGCCTGTATTCATTGGTAATAATTTCTCAAACCCAAAATATTCGGTAGCAAATTTTTCATACTGCCCTAAAATATCATTGTAAAAAGCACGAGATGTTAAGGTTAATGTTTTTGCTTGGTTTACCATAGCACCTACAATTTTAGGATGACAATGTCCTTGATTTACTGCAGAATACGCCGATAAAAAATCATAATATTTCTTTCCTTCTACATCCCATACATACACACCTTCTCCTCTACTCAATACCACTGGTAATGGATGATAATTGTGTGCACCGTATTTGTTTTCTAAGTCGATTGCTTGCTGTGAAGTTAATTGTTCTAAAACAGCCATTTTATTAGTTTTTAAATTAAAAATTGGAATTCCTTCTTTTAGAACCGGAGAGAAATCATCCGAAGTTCCTACAAAGGTAAGAATTTTAATTATCTAAAAAATTAGACTTTTTAGTAAAAACAACAGTTATTTATAACAAAAAATATATCAGCAATACATGATAAATGTTATTCTTCTTAAAAAAGTATCATTTTAGCTTTGTTAACAAACAATTTAATTATGAAATACTTTTTTTATTCAACAGCATTTGTTACAGTTATTAGTCTTTTTAGTTGTGGAAACAATAAAAAAGAAGTTAGTTATGGTAAACCAAAAGAAATAAAAACGGAATCAAAAACTCAGGAAAAACCTTTGAAAAATGTAAGTACCATTGCAAAAGGCAAAGCTCTTTTCACCGAAAAAACATGTACAACGTGTCATCAAACTGATAAAAAAGTAATTGGCCCCTCAATTAAAGAGATTACAGAAACTTACAACAAAGAAAATGCAAGTATTCTTTTATTTTTACAAAGTAAATCTAACCCTATAGTTGATATCGACCCTGGACAAATAGCTGTTATGAAGGCTAATTTAGATGGTTTTGTAAAAGAAATGAAAGAAGAAGAATTAAAATCTATAGAATTATACATGTTAAGTATAAAATAAATTTTTATTTCTACAACACAAAAAGCACCTTAATATAGGTGCTTTTTGTGTTTAGAGTCTTTATAACTTTATATTTTATAAATTTTAATAAACACCATAAGAGAACATAAGAATTAAAGAAAGCTAAACTTAGAGCTCAAAATAAAAACCTAAAAAGACAAGTAATTTGCAAATGAGGAAAGACTAAAATGATATGAGCAAAGCTCTCATAAAATATCATCATAGCTTTGTAAAATAGAATAAAAAAACAAGAAAATCATAGTAATGTAAATTACTTGAGGTTGTATAATCTCTTTAAATTAAACTATATTTGTACCTAAAAAAATCAAAATTATGAGAAAAAATTTAATACTTATTTTATTTGCTATTGTTCTATTCAGTTGTAAATCAACCTCAGTTGTTAATACTAAATTAGACAATAAAAAGGAGGTAATGCTTAAAGGAAATTGGACTATTACGTCAATAAACTTTCCTGGTTCTGATTACTTAAAGGTAAACTCTTTTAATTTAGAAGATTCAAATTGTTTTATTGGTAGTAATTGGAGTTTTATTTCTAACAACAACAAAGGGGAAATGAGCTTAAATAATCCCAACACGAATTGTAAAAGCTTTAGCTCTCCAATTACTTGGTATGTTAACAAAGACGGAAATTTTGTTTTAAAGATAATTAACAATCATAAGGCAAAAAATGTAAATAGTGGTTACATTTTAAAATTAGACAACGTTACCGAAACTAGTTTTGATTTAATTGATAAAATTAACGTTGCCGGTCAAATAAAAAATATCACATATACATTTCAAAGAAAATAATTATTTAAAAAAAATACAATGAAAAAAATAATAATTTATAGTTTATCAATCTTTCTTTTATCAGGAAGCATACTTACATCGTGTAAATCAATTCAAAATGCAAACAACACCCAAAAAGGAGCGGCTATTGGAACTGCTGCCGGAGCTGTTTTAGGAGCTGTTATTGGAAATAACGTAGGAAACGGAAAAAATTCTAAATTAGGTGCTGTGCTAGGTGGTGTTATTGGTGGTGTAACGGGTGGTGTTATTGGTAATAAAATGGACAAACAAGCCCGTGAAATAAAAGAAGCTGTTCCAGGAGCAGAAGTTGAAAGAGTTGGAGAAGGAATTGCGTTAACATTAGGTGAAAATGCTGTTAGATTTGACACTAACAAATCAACTTTAACATCTACTGCCCAAGCTAATTTAGATAAATTAGTTTCTGTGTTTAAAAATTATGAAAATACAGATATTGTTATTTATGGATATACAGATAGCACAGGAAAAGTAGAATACAATCAAGTTCTTTCTGAAAAAAGAGCTAATTCAGTAAAAAATTATTTAGTAAGCAAAGGTTTAAATGCAGATAGGTTTAAAACCGAAGGTTTTGGTGTAAACAACCCAATAGCTTCTAATGATACTGCAGAAGGAAGAAGTAAAAACAGACGTGTTGAATTTGCTATTGTTGCAAATGAACAAATGATTGAAAACGCTAAAAAAGAAGCAGGTCAATAACCTAAATCTTTATTTAATTTAATAACTAAAAAAAGACCACTCAAATGAGTGGTCTTTTTTTATTATCAAACAATATCTTTTCCTAATTTTGCAAACCATTAAATATTGATAAATGCCACGAAGAGAACGTAACAATTTTGTGAAAAGAGGACAAATTTTAGAACTCAAAATAGAAGATTACGCCTTTGGCGGAAAAGGAATTGCTCGTATTCGTAATGAACACGGTGAATTTGTTGTTTTTGTGCCTAATACTTTACCTGGGCAATTGGTAAAAGCACAAGTGAAGAAGACAAGCAAAAAATACGCTGAATGTAAACTATTTGAAGTTTTAGAACCTTCTGAAGATGAAAAAGACGTTCCATTTCAAGAAATTCCTGGTGCTCCATACATAAAACTACCTGTTAAAAAACAACACACTTATAAATATGAAAGTACACTCCAGTTATTTAAACGTATTGGGAAAGTAGAAAATATTGAAGATTTGTTTGATGAATTTGTAAGTTCACCTAACGATTTTCATTATCGAAATAAAATGGAGTATGGTTTTTCTGCTATTGGTTATAACCGAGAACAAAAAACCGATGTCGATGAATTTACACTTGGATTTAAAAAACGTGGAACTTGGTGGTGTGGAGAAAATTTAGATAAAGACTCTGGTTTATTTGATAAACAATTCGAAGATAATTTAATTAAAATTAGAGAGTATTGTGAAGCTACAGGCTTAGCACCTTGGCATGGACCTAAAAGAGAAGGTTTTTTTAGGTATTTTGTGGTTCGTAAATCTTTTAAAACTAACGAATTATTATTTAATTTAGTAACAACATCTCCTGATTTACCAAAATTTGATTTGAATAAATTCGCTAATTTTTTAGTAGAATTATTCGGAGATAGAGTTGCTGGCTTTTTACATACTATAAATGATGAAACTGGCGATAGAACCATTGCTACATCAGGAAGTATAAATCTTATCTACGGGAAAGATAAAATTGTTGAAGAACTTTTAGATTTAAATTTTGAAATTAGTATGAAAAGCTTTTTTCAAACCAACCCGAAATGTGCTGAAAAACTATATTCTAAAGTTGTTGAGTATGTTTTAGAAAACAAAGAAGCTGTAGACAACACTGTGGTAATGGATTTATTCTGTGGCACAGGTACTATTGGTCAAATTGTAGCTTCTAAAAGTGAAAATGCTAAAATCGTTGGGGTAGATATTGTAAAATCTGCTATCGAAGATGCTAAGAAAAATGCAAAACGGAATAACATCGAAGGCTTGGAGTTCTTTGCTGCAGATGTTGGTAAATTCTTGACTGAACATCCTCAGTATAAAAATAAAATAAGAACCATTATTTTAGATCCTGCTCGTGCTGGAATTGCACCAAAAACACTTAAAAAAATCATAAACTTAAATGCAGAACGCATGGTTTATGTATCTTGTAACCCAGCAACTCAAGCACGTGATACAGAACAGTTAATGGAAGCTGGTTATCAACTAAAAAAGATTAGTTTAGTAGACCAATTTCCGCATACTGCACATATTGAAACCGTGGTATTGTTTGAAAAATAATTTTATGAAAAAAAGTTTATTTATTGTTTTTTTAGTAATTTTTATTGTGTCAACATCTTGTGAAAAAGATGATTTTTGTGTTCAAAATCCTGTTACTCCTAGTTTAGTAATAGAATTTTACAATAAAGATTCTATAAATAAAACTAAAGCCGTTGAAAGATTTTCTGCCGTGGCAGCAAGTAAAGGTGAAGACAGTTTATTTGTTAACCTAACGACCAGTAACATTGCTCTTCCTTTAAATTCACAAACGGAAGAAACGATTTATGCTTTTAAAAAAAATGAGGAAGATGGAACAAAGGATACAAATGAAGAAGCTACTTTAACTATAAAATATACAACAGAAGAGAAATATGTTTCACGTTCTTGTGGTTATCGCTTTATTTTTAATGATCTTTCTTTTGAAAAAACAGGATGGATTGATAGTTTATCTATATCTGAACTAAAAACCATTAACAATCAAGATAGTACACATGTTAAAATATATCATTAGTTTTTATTTTTGTTTAATTTTCGTTGACAGCTTTTCACAAAACGAAACTACCCCTGAAGTAAAAAAAGATACCATTATTTATAAAACAGGCTATGGATTGCGTCTGGGTATGGATATCAGTAAACTTGGATTAATTATCGTAGATAAGAGTTACAGCGGATTAGAAATTGTGGGAGATTACCGAGTTTCAAAAAGCTGGTATGCTGCTGCAGAAATTGGTCACGAAGAAGAAATTACCTTTGAAGACTACACTAAATCAACATCGAAAGGAAATTATATTCGTTTAGGTGCTAATTATAATGCATACAATAATTGGTTAGATATGAATAATGAAATTTATGTTGGAGGTCGGTATGGGTTTGCTATTTTTGATCATACATTAAATAGCTATACACCAAATGTAAGCAACCCGGATTTTCCTTCATATTTTCCTGCTACTCCAATCACAACTCCTACTACAGAAACTGGTTTAACGGCTCATTGGCTAGAATTTCAGTTAGGTATTAAGGTCGAAACTTTTAAAAATTTATTTATTGGTTTTAGTGGTTCTTACAAAGTTGCTGTTAGTATCGATGATCAAAGTGGTTTTAAAACCTTATACGCCCCCGGGTTCAATCGTGTATACAGTAGTGATACAGGATTTGGTTTTAATTACACTATTTCATACTTAATTCCTTTTGTTAATAAATAATCATTAAAGGTTTCATTGATTTTACTACCTTTATAGTCCGAAAAATTAAACTTATTAACAATGAATAAAATACCAAGCGTAGATTTAAGAGATTTTTTATCTGATGATCCAATTCGTAAACAAAAATTCATCGATGAAATCGGTAACGCTTACGAAAATATTGGTTTCGTTGCCTTAAAAGGTCACTTTTTAGACGACAAACTAGTAGATAATTTATATAAAGAAATCAAAAACTTTTTTGACTTACCAGTTGCTATAAAGGAGAAATATGAAATTCCAGGAATTGGAGGTCAAAGAGGATATGTTTCTTTTGGTAAAGAAAGTGCTAAAGGGAAGAAAGAAGGAGATTTAAAAGAGTTTTGGCATTTCGGACAGTATGTAGATGCAGATTCTAAGTATGCAAAAGAATATCCTGAGAATGTTGAAGTTAAGGAACTTCCTGAATTTAACAAAGTAGGAAAACAGACTTATCAAATGTTAGAGAAAACAGCGAAATATGTATTACGCTCGTTAGCTTTACATTTAGGTTTAGAAGAAACATATTTTGATAATTATATCAAAAATGGGAATAGTATTTTACGCCCAATCCACTACCCTCCTATCCAAACAGAACCAAAAGGAGCCGAAAGAGCTGCCGCACACGGAGACATTAATTTGATCACATTATTAATGGGAGCTCAAGGTAAAGGGTTACAAGTACAAAACCATAAAGGTGAATGGATAGACGCTGTTGCAGAGCCAGACGAATTAATGATTAACGTAGGTGACATGTTATCTCGTCACAGTAACAATAAATTAAAATCTACTATACATAGAGTTACGAATCCTCCTAAAGAATTATGGGGAACATCCCGTTATTCAATTCCTTTCTTTATGCACCCGGTTTCAGATATGAAATTAGATGTTTTAGAAAACTGTATTGATAAAGATCACCCAAAACAATTTGAAGATATTACTGCTGGTGAGTTTTTAGATGAGCGTTTACGTGAACTAGGATTGAAAAAATAAATTTAATGGATTTACAAGATCAATTAAAAAACTTATTTCCAGAGCATACTTTTCAAGAGTCAATTGCTGAAGAAAAACCAGATATTTGGCTGCAAGACGAACCTATAATTTGTAAATACGAAAAGCGAAAAGGAAAACCTATAACTATTATAGAAGGCTATACAGGAGCAACTGAAGACTTTAAAAAATTAGCCAAAGAGATTAAAACAAAACTTTCTGTAGGTGGTAGTTTTAAAGATGAAAAAATCATAATTCAAGGAGATTATCGCGATACAATTATGAATATACTTAAAGAAAAAGGCTTCAATGTTAAACGTGTTGGAGGATAAAAAATAAAAGTTGTAGAAATCGCATTTTCTACAACTTTTATTTTTAATAATTACTTTTTTTTAACACTATAACTGAATATTTTACTAAAATTCAATTGTTTAACAATAAGATTAAAAATCGAACGTTTTTTTTTAGTAATATTGGGCTGTTTTTAATCCCCAATTAAAATAAATTATGAGTACCTCATTTTTACACATTACAAACGGAGATAGTACCACACAAATTCTCCAAAAACTACAAGTTGAAGGTGAAATTATAACTTGGCGTGAGATGTTATGCGAAGGAAAAACAATAACAGATGTTGGTAGTGAAACTTTTTGGAAAACACGTTTTGAATTTTTAAAAACATCCTATAAAGTAAGTAAACAAAAGTTTATTAATCTTACTTTAAAAGAATATCGAAATTTATGTCAGCAAAAACAACAAGATGAAATCATTTTATGGTTTGATTATGATTTATTCTGTCAAATAAATATGTTAGCTGTAATAAGTTGGTTAAAACATTACAGAGCTGGTAGAAAAATTTCACTAATTCAAAGTGGAAAAACAACTAAAAATAGTAAACTAAAAGGACTGTCTGAACTAACACCAGACCAATTGTCAAAAATATATAAAAATAGAGTTGAATTAACTCAAGATGATATTGAGTATGCCGATTATATTTGGCAGTTGTATTGTTCTGATAGTCCTCTAAGACTAGAAACTGTGCATAAGTTCAACCCGATGTCTCATTTTACATATTTAGAAAAAGCAATTAAAGCTCATTTATTACGCTTCCCTTCTGTTGAAAATGGATTAAATGTTATTGAAAACAAGATTCTTTCTATCTCAAAAGAAAATCAATTTAAAAATAAAGAAGAATTAGTTAGTTCCTTATTAACCAATCAAGGAGTATATGGTTTTGGCGATACTCAATACTACAATAAATTAGATGAGCTTAAAAAACTATTTACATCTTTTAATCCTGTTAAATTAAGTAAAGTTGGCAGGCAAGTTCTTCATAATCAAATAAATTACTACGGGCAAATTCGCTCTGATTTTTCGTATCTTGGCGGTACAAAAAAATACAGCTATTTATACATCAATTCTGATGATAAGCTGTTGAAAATATCATCATAAATGAACATTCAACATTCTGAACTTATTTTAAATGAAGATGGAAGCGTCTATCATCTTAACTTAAGACCTGAACATATATCAACAGAAATTATTTTTGTTGGTGATCAATACCGAGTGGAAAAAGTTTCTCAATATTTTGATTCTATTGAATTTACCACACAAAAACGTGAGTTTAAAACAACTACAGGTACTTTAAAAGGAAAACGAATTACAGTTATTTCTACAGGAATTGGTCCTGATAATATTGACATTGTACTAAACGAATTAGACGCTTTGGTAAATATAGATTTAGAAACCCGTCAAGTAAAAGAAAAACATACATCGTTAAATATTACACGTATCGGTACCTCTGGATCCTTACAAACTGATATTCCTATTGATAGTTTTTTACTAAGTACTCACGCTATTGATTTAAACGGAATGTTACATTTCTATCAAGTAGAAGCAATTTCACATCCAAATATTGAAGAAGCTTTTGTTAACCACACCAATTGGTCTGAGAAAAAATCATATCCAATCGTGATTTCTAACGGAAAAAGCTTAGAAGAAAAACTATCTTCTAATAAAGTTTTTAAAGGAATGACTGCCACGGCAGGTGGGTTTTACGGCCCACAAGGTCGTGTTTTGCGTTTACCTTTACAAGATGCCGATTTAAACCACAAAATTGATAGTTTTAATCACAACGGAATTCGTGTAACAAACCTAGAAATGGAAACATCTGCAATTTACGGGCTATCAAAACTATTGGACCATAACGCTTGCTCTATGAATGCTATTATTGCCAATAGAGCAAACGGAACGTTTAGTAAAAACCCCTCAAAAGTTGTTGATGATCTAATACAATACACTTTGAAAAAATTAGTTGAATAAATGCTGAATTTAAAAGTTGGTGGTGTACCGGAGCATTTTAATTATCCGTGGTACATAACCTTAAAAAATAAAGAATACACCAAAAAAGGAATTAATCTTCGCTGGCAAGATTTTCCAGGAGGAACAGGCGATATGTGTAAAGCATTACGTTCAGGAGATATTGATATTGCTATTGTTTTAACAGAAGGAATTATCAAAGACATTATTAATGGAAATCCATCAAAAATAACACAGACCTTTGTTAAAAGTCCGTTAGTTTGGGGAATTCATGTTAGTGCTAAATCAAAATTTAAAACCATTAAGGATTTAGAACATGCTACTGTTGCAATTAGTCGTTTTGGTTCAGGCTCTCATCTAATGGCGATTGTAAACGCATATAATAATGGTTGGGATATAGAGAAACTAAAATTTAAGGTTGTTGGAGACATCCAAGGAGGAATTAACTCTCTTACCAATGGTGATGCAGATTATTTTATGTGGGAACATTTTACCACTAAGCCATTAGTTGACGACGGAACTTTTAGGAGAGTTGGAGATTGTCCTACACCATGGCCTTGTTTTGTAGTGGCTGTTCGTAATGAAGTTTTAGAAAACAATTTAGAAGAAGTGAGAACAGTTTTAGATATTATTAATAACTGTACAAAAGATTTTAAAAAAACTGAAGATTTAGATAAAATCCTCGCTTCTAGATACGAACAGAAACCAGAAGATGTTAAAGAATGGTTGTCTATTACAGAATGGAATGATGGAAAACCAGTTACCAAAAATTTAGCCACACGTATTCAAAATAAAATGATTGGCTTTAACGTTATTGATAAGAAGATAAATTCTGGTGATTTAATTAGAAATTTGTACATTTGACCCTTAAATTATTTAAAATGAAAAGAGTAGTATTTATTGCAATTTGTATTGTTGGATTATTAGGATTTACTTCATGTGGTAGCACAAGCCCTTGTGGTTTATCGCAAAAAGCTAAACAAACTCAACAAAATCATCAATCTGAAATCATAGTTGCTGAAGCAATTATTGAATAAGTTGGTGTTCTTTTTTCAAATTCAATAAATCCGCTTTTCTAGGCGGATTTTTTTTGATTTCTATAAATATAGAAGTTAATTCTTCTTCTCCAACATCGGCACAAATTTAAAATCACCTAGTTCGTGCTTCTCAAATTCTTTTACTGATTTTCTAATAAATAAAGTCATCATTTGAGTTTCATCACCTACAGGAATTAACAACCTACCTCCTACTTTTAGTTGTGCTAACAAAGCTTTAGGCACAAAAGGTGCCCCAGCAGTAACAATAATTTTATCAAACGGAGCTTGTTCTTTTAATCCAATATACCCATCCCCAAATATAAAACGCTTTGGTTTGTACCCTATTTTAGGTAGAAATAATGATGTTTTTTTAAACAGTTCGTGTTGTCTTTCAATCGTGTATACTTCGGCTTCTAGTTCTAATAAAACAGCCGTTTGGTACCCTGAACCAGTACCAATTTCCAACACCTTTTCATTGGGTAGTATTTCTAATACTTGCGATTGGAAAGCTACCGTATAAGGCTGAGAAATTGTTTGTTGAGCAGCAATAGGAAATGCTTTGTCTTGATAAGCATGTGCTTCAAAACTACTATCAATAAACAAGTGTCGTGGAATTTTTCGAATAGCTTTTAAAACTTGCTCATCTGTAATCCCTTTAGCCTCTAATACGTTTGCTAATTGATTTCGAAGTCCTTGATGTTTGGTAGTGTCTCTCATTTTTACGAGGCTAAAAGTAGTAATAAATATGGATAAAAGTGTATCTTTGTTAGCGTTGATTTTCAATAAAATTCTAATCAACATATAACTAATAACTTATCAAAATATGTTAAAAGCTGGGGTTTTAGGCGCGGGTCATTTAGGAAAAATTCATTTGCGTTTGTTACAACAATCAAAAAAATATGAGTTGGTAGGATTTTATGATCCTTTTACCGAAAATGCACAGAAAGTTGCCGATGAGTTCGGTTATACATTATTTAATTCGTTAGATGAGCTAATAGACGCGGTTGATGTAGTAGATATTGTAACTCCTACGCTATCTCATTTTGATTGCGCGAAACAAGCTATAGAAAAAGGTAAACATATTTTTATTGAGAAACCAATCACCAACACAGTTCAAGAAGCTGAAGCTATTAGAACCTTAGCAAGCCAATATCATGTTAGTGGTCAAGTTGGTCATGTAGAGCGTTTTAACCCTGCTTTTATGGCTGTCAAAGATATGATTGGTACACCCATGTTTATAGAGACACATCGTTTGGCTGAATTTAATCCTAGAGGAACTGATGTTCCTGTGGTTTTAGATTTAATGATACATGATATTGATATTATTCTTTCTGTTGTAAAATCTAAGGTGAAAAATGTATATGCAAGTGGTGTTTCTGTTATTTCTGATACTCCAGATATTGCCAATGCTCGTATAGAATTTGAAAACGGATGTGTTGCCAATTTAACTGCAAGTAGAATATCTATGAAAAACATGCGTAAAAGTCGATTTTTTCAAAAGGATGCATATATTTCTGTAGACTTTTTAGAAAAGAAATCAGAAGTTGTAAGAATGAAAGATGCTCCCAGACATCATGATGAATTTGCGATGATTTTACAAAATGCTGAAGGTATAAAAAAACAGATATATTTTGACAACCCTAAAATTACGCCTAACAACGCTATTTTAGACGAGTTAGAATCGTTTGCAGATGCAATTGTAAATAACACAACACCTATTGTTTCTTTACGTCAAGGTACAGAAGCATTACGTGTAGCACATTTAATTATTAAAAATTTTTAAACTAAGAACCTAATTTTAAAATGAAAAATATTGCCGTAATTGGAGCAGGAACAATGGGAAATGGAATTGCACATACGTTTGCGCAATTTGGATATAATGTACAATTAATTGATATTTCTCAAGCATCCTTAGATAAAGGTATAGCAACTATTTCTAAAAACTTAGATAGAATGGTTGCTAAAGAAAAAATTTCTGAAGCTGAAAAAAATCAAACTTTATCAAATATCACTACATACACTTCTATTAAAGAAGGAGTACAATATGCTAGCTTGGTGGTTGAAGCTGCTACAGAAAACACTGATTTAAAATTAAAAATATTCAAAGAGTTAGATGAAGTTTGTCCTGAAGATACCATTTTAGCTTCAAACACCTCATCAATTTCTATTACCCAAATTGCAGCTGCTACTTCTCGTCCAGAAAAAGTTATTGGAATGCATTTTATGAATCCAGTGCCTATTATGAAATTGGTCGAAATTATTCGTGGGTATAATACTACTGATGAAGTGATGGATTTTACGGTTGATTTAACCAAAAAAATTAATAAAATTCCTGTAGAAGTAAACGATTATCCTGGGTTTGTTGCAAACAGAATTTTAATGCCAATGATTAACGAAAGTATTGAAACTCTTTATAATGGTGTTGCTGGTGTTGCTGAAATTGATACGGTGATGAAATTGGGAATGGCACACCCAATGGGACCTTTACAACTAGCTGATTTTATTGGTTTGGATGTTTGTTTATCTATCTTAAATGTAATGTATGATGGATTTAAAAACCCTAAATATGCTCCATGCCCTTTGTTAGTAAATATGGTAATGGCTGGTAAATTAGGTGTTAAATCTGGAGAGGGCTTTTACGATTACTCAGAAAATAGAAAAGCAGAAAAAGTTGCAAAAATGTTTAGTTAACAGCTGCTATTATTATTTTAAAATAGAAAAGGAACTAATAATATTAGTTCCTTTTTTATTATCAGACAATAATACTAATACTTAGTATTAGTTTTACTTTTTATCGTTTTCTTTAGATGCTTTGTTCCAAATTTTTAGTTCATCATCTGCAGTTATTCCTGAAACAATTTCAATATTTACTCCGTCTGAAGTTCCCAATTCTAACTCACGTTTTTCAAATTCATCTTCTCCTTTTTTAACCTCAACATAAGGTTTTTCAGTTTTCTTATCAAAACGCAATAATGCTTCTTTAATAGCTAAAACACTGTCTTTTTTCTCTAAAACAATATCTGCATTTGCAGAATACCCCGCTCTAATAAAATATTTATCGTCTAAAGTAACATCTGCTTTTATTTTAAATTGAACAGCTCCCCCTTCTTCTGTACCTTTTGGAGCTATGAAATTTAACTTAGCAGGAAACTTCTTGTCTTCTATGGCTCCTAAAGAAATTTCTAAATTGGTACCTTTAACTAATTTTCCTACTTCTGACTCATCAACTTTACCTTCAAAAATCATTTTACTCATATCAGCAATTGTTGCAATCGTAGTCCCTGCATTAAAACTATTACTTTGAATAACTTGATATCCTTTTTTAATAGGAATTTCAACAATCATCCCTGAAGATGTTGCTCTAATATTTGTGTTAGCGACATTTCCTAAACCAGCAGTAGTACCTCTTTTAATAATGTCAAGGTTTGAGCGTGAGTTAGATAACCTTTGTTGGGAATTATTAAAATTTAATTCCGAATTTTCAAAATCTAAACGAGAAATCACTCCTTTTTCGAACAAGGCTTTGTTTCTCTCAAATTGTATTTTAGCATTATTATATGTTAATTGTGCATTTTTAATGTCACCATTTGCTGCGTTTAAAGATTCTACATTAGGTACCACTCTTATTGTGGCTATTAAATCTCCTGCTTTAACAATTTGACCTTCTATAGCAACTACTTTATCTACAATTCCAGCTATTTGAGGTTTAATTTCAACTTCTTCTAACGGAATTACTTTACCAGTAGCCACTGTTTTTTTAACAATATTGGTACGAAATGCTTTTTCTGTTTCAAATTTTTCAACATTTTTCTTGTTCTTTTGTCCGAACCAAATTAAAACTGCAGCAAACAAAGCTACTACAACCCCTAATATAATTTTTGCTCTCTTACTCATTGTATTTATTTATATAGTCTGATTATTATTGTTATTCATCTCTTAATGCTTCTATTGGCTTAATCATAGTTGCCATAAAAGCTGGTATTAATCCAATTAATGTTCCTAAAACCATTAAAATAAAAAAGGCTATTAGTATTATTGGAATATTTACTGTTGGGTTTAATAAGGTTGGATCTGGTCCACTTCCTAAAAATTTATCTATTAGAAATAATACTGCTCCTCCAAAAACAATTCCTAACATACCTGCTATTGTTGTTAAAAAAACAGCTTCTAATACAACTTGTTGTCTTATTTCTATTGGTGTTGCACCTATAGCACGTCGAATTCCTATTTCTTTGGTACGTTCTTTAACTGTAATTAATAAAATATTACCTATTGCAAATACTCCTGCAATCAAGGTAGCAATACCCACAAACCAAGTTAAAAATTGCATTCCTGTTAAAAAACCAGTAAACTTACCTATTTCTACAGCTAAATTAGCACTACCTAATGCTCTATTATCTTCTGGATCTACTTTGTGTAAATTCTTTAAAACGAGCTTCATATCCAATTCTAATTGTTCTATATCTACACCCTCTTGTCCAGTAATCATCATCCAACTAATTCTATTTCCACGATTATACACCTGTTGAAAAGTAGTAAATGGAATGTAAGCTGCATCACCGTCAAAATTTATATTCCCGTTTTTGTAAACACCAATTACTTTATAATTAATATTATTTACAATAACATATTCTCCTATTGGATATTCATCTTTATCAAACAATTGCTTATAGATGTTCTCTTCTATTACTATTACTTTTGATTTACTTAAAATATCGTTATCATTTAAAAACCGACCATAAAGTAAATCTTTCTTCTGTACTTTATCTAGTACAGGATAATCTCCACTAATATTAAAATCTCCCGATTTAAACCCCTTAATAATAGTATTGTTTGTTTGACTACGTGGTGCTAGATATTTAATTTCTTTAAACTCTTTTTTTAAGACATCAATATCACTTGTTGTTAATTGAATAGAACGTCCTTTTTGAAATCCTTTAAAGGGTTTTTCTGTACGTTGCCCCCATATAAAAACACTATTGGTTGCAAAATCTCCAAAAATATTTTTAAAATTATTTTCCATACCACGTGCTGCACCTAGTAAAACAACTAACAAAAAAATACCCCAAAGTACTCCTATAATTGTAATGATAGTACGTGTTATATTTTTACGAATTCCTCCGTAAATTTCTTGCCAAGTATCAGAATCAAATAAAAATTTAAACATAATTAATCAGCTCTTAACGCCACTATAGGTTTTATTTCTGCCGCTTTTTTAGCAGGTAAGTATCCAGCAATAAGCCCTGCAATAATCAACACAATAGTTGCTCCTATTACAATTCCTATATTTACACTCGGATCTTTAATAAAATATTTTTCTAAGCTATCTCCAATTTGATTTAAAATATAGGTTCCTATGAGCAACCCTAAATACCCTGCTATTGCAGTAATCAATAAAGATTCTTTAACCACCATACCTATAATAGAGGATGGTTTTGCTCCCAAAGCTTTTCTAATTCCAAATTCTTTTGTTCTTTCTTTAATTGAAAAAATCATGATGTTACTAATTCCAATAATACCTGCAATTAAAGTCCCAGAACCGACAAAAACTACAATAAAATACAGCGCAAGCATAAATTGATCTATTCCTTTATTTGCTTCTGCCATATTTCTAACAGAAAGTGCACTTTGATCATCAGGATGAATATCTAATTGCTGACGTAAATCTCGTTCCAAACGATTACCAAAAGTTATAGCCTGATCTAAATTCAACTTTGGATTGTACCCAATGTTTATTTGACTTATATAATCATTATTTCCATATATTTTTTGAGCAGTTGTGATTGGCATATAGCACAATCGCTCTTCATTATCTCCTCCATCATCAGAAAAAATACCTATAATTTTATACGAAAGACCATTCACATTTACTTGTTTTCCTAATGCTGGTCTTTCTCCAAATAAGTCTTCTTTTACCAAACGCCCAATTACAATAACTTTTGCTGCTTGTTTAAGATCTAATCCGTTAATATACCTCCCTTCATCCATAATTGTTTTTTCTAAAAATTGATGATCTGGATGTACGGCTCTTAAACTATAATTATCTTGGTTCTTTTTATACGCTATGTTTACATTTTTATAAATTCTTGCTGTTAAATACTGAATTTTATCTTCATATTTATCAGCAACATAATTGTAATCTTTATTTTTAAGCTGAATTACTCTACCTGTTTGTAATCCTTTGTAAGGTTTAGAAGTTTTCCATACACGAACAAACATAGCATTAGCAGCATCATCTACAAAAGCTTCGGCAAAGGTGTTTTTTAGTCCGCTTACAATACCAAAAAGTAGAGTAAATAACAAAATAGCAAACGCAACCGTAAACCCAGACAATATAGATCGTAGTTTGTTTTTATTAATACTTTGAAATATCTCTCTCCAAGAATCTAAATCAAACATGTTTTAAATATTTAGCTTTTGCTATTCCCGATGGTGTCAACTCATCACTTATAATAATACCATCTTTTAAACGTACAATTCTATCGGTTTGTTCTGCAACATCTTCTTCGTGCGTAATTACAAAAACTGTCATTCCTTCCTCATTAATCCCCTTAAGTAAATCCATTACCGAATCGGTAGTTGTAGAATCTAAAGCCCCTGTTGGCTCATCTGCTAAAATAACTTTAGGTTTAGATACCAATGCCCTAGCAATAGCAACACGTTGTTTTTGACCTCCAGAAAGTTCGTTGGGTAAATGATTTGCCCATTCTTTTAATCCAACTTTTTCTAAATAATCCATCGCAATTGCCAAACGTTCTTTACGCCCCATCCCCTTGTAATATAAAGGAAGAGCAACGTTTTCTAGTGCTGTTTTATAAGATATTAAGTTAAAAGATTGAAATACAAAACCAAGAAATTTATTACGTAAAATTGCTGCTTTTTTCTCATTTAAATTAGAGATTAATTGTCCATTTAAATAATAGTTTCCCTCATCGTGTTCGTCTAACAAGCCAACAATATTTAATAATGTTGATTTTCCAGAACCAGAAGATCCCATAATGGAAACAAACTCTCCTTCTTTAATATGTAAATCAAGTCCTTTTAAAACATGAAGTGAATCTTTTCCTATTGGATAAGATTTATGTAAGTTTTCTATACGAATCATACAGTTTGGTTAATTTTTGTACTAAAGTAATTATTGTTTTAGCGTAAAATTTTAATTTTTTGTTAAAACCTATTACTACCTTCTTTTAACTAGACGCCTAATTATTAATTATGTTACAAAAAGTTGTTGTAATTTTGATGAAAATTCTCATACTAAACATAAGTGACTGATTTAAAAACAACTAAAAAAATTATTTTATTTGATGGAGTTTGTAATCTTTGTAACTCTTCCGTTTTAAAAGTAATTAAATTTGACAAAAAGAATAATTTTGTTTTTGCTTCTTTACAATCTGAAACTGGTTTAAAAATAATTCAAAAATTAAATATAAATACCTCATTAACAGATTCTATAATTTTATATGAATCTGATGTTTCTTATTATACAAAATCATCCGCGGTGTTAAAAATAATGAATGAATTAGGTGGTTTTTGGAGACTCTCTCAATTTTTTTGGATATTCCCTACTCGCTTTCGTGATGCTATTTATGATTATATTGCGAAGAATAGATATAAATGGTTTGGTAAAAAAGAACAATGTATGATACCAACACCAGAACTAACAGCTAAGTTTTTAGACTAATGATAAAAGATTTGAAATGTGTAATTTTCGATATGGATGGGGTTATTATCGATTCTGAATTAATACACAAAAAAGCCTATTATGAAACGTTTGACTCTTTAGGTTTAACAGTAACCGAAGAAATTTATGATACTATAACTGGTTCTTCTACCATAAATGCCTTTCAAAAATTAGTAAACACATTTAATTTATCTGAAAATCCAGAAGATTTAGTTCTTGAAAAAAGAAAAAGATATGTTAACTTTTTTGAGAACGATCCTAACTTACATTTAGTAGAAGGTGTAGAAGACATCATCCATTATTTTCATCAAAAAGGAATAACACTTATATTGGCTTCTTCTTCGGCAATGGTTAATATTAATCGTGTTTTTGATCGTTTTGATTTACACAAATACTTTAAAGCAAAAATAAGTGGAGCTGATTTAAAAGCTTCTAAACCACACCCAGAAATCTTTGAAAAAGCAGCTGTTTTGGGAGATTTCCCAAAAGAAAACTGTATTGTCATAGAAGATTCAGACAACGGAATTAAAGCTGCAAATGATGCAGGTATTTTTGTGTTTGGATATAAAAATCCTGAAGTTCATAATCAAACTTTACAAAATGCTAATGCTATTATTGAAAAATTTAATGAGTTAAAAGCATTTTTCTAATCTAGAGAAAATTTTAGTTTTATTGATAAACTTTATTTTGTTTTAACTGGTAAATCTTTTCTACTCCCCCATTCTGACCACGAGCCATCGTAAACTGAATAATTTGAATTCCCAGAGATTTCTAATCCTAAAGCTAAAATACAAGCTGTTATCCCAGAACCGCAAGTAAAAATAAATCTATTTTGTTTTAAATTAACTCTAGAAAATATAAGAGATAAGGCTACAGAATCTTTCATTTTTCCATCAACTTGTAATTCTGTATAAGGTAGATTAAAAGAATTCGGAATATGCCCACTTCTAATTTCTTCTCTTGGCTCTAACTCTTCTGCAAAAAAACGAGCTCTAGAGCGAGCATCTGTAATACATACTTCTTGTTGAATTCCTAACAAAACATCATCGGTAAAACTAATTTTATCCGATTGGTATTTTACAATAAAATCTCCTTTTTCATATTCTTCTTTTGCAGGATTTTCTACAGGTAAACCATTTCTATTCCACTCTGGAAAACCACCATCTAAAACTGCGATATTTGTAAAACCAAAGGTTTTAAATAACCACCAAACTCTAGGTGCTGAATAAATACCATGATCGTCATATACCACAATACAAGTATCTTTATTAACTCCCAAATTTTGCGCACGTTGTTCAAAATCATTCGAAGATAAAATTGTATTGGGATATTGTGAATTTTGCAGAGAAAACCCTTTTTTTATATCAAAAAAACGAGCTCCAATTATTTGTTTTTTTTCTAATGATTCCGATATAGAAATTCCTACCTTAGGTATGGTTGCATCAAAAATAATAAGATTTTCAGCGTTGATATTTTCATGCAACCAAGTTACCGATACAATAGGTGTGGTTATTTTTAATTTCATCTATAATGAATGGTTTTATTTTACTTCATCATAGTGATCATCCCACTCTTTAGGCTTTGGTTTTCCTAGTTTCCCTACAGATTTTGCTACAATCATAGATACTGTTGCATCTCCTGTTACATTAATCGTGGTACGTAACATGTCTAAAGGTCTATCGACTGCAAAAATTAATGCTAAAGCAACAGGATATAATTCCTTCGGAAAACCAATAGATTCGAGTACAATTACCAACATAACCATACCTGCTCCTGGCACTGCTGCACTACCTATGGATGCTAATAACGCAGTTAATACAATAGATATTTGATTTCCAAAGCTTAACCCTTCTGGCCACAAAACTTGCATGGCAAAAACCGCTGCTACAGCTTGGTATAAACTTGTTCCATCCATATTAATGGTAGCTCCAACTGGTAATACAAAACTCGATACTTCTTTATCTACACCTAAGTGCTCTTCAACACGTTCCATTGTTACAGGTAAAGTTGCTGCACTAGAACTTGTTGAAAATGCTAATAGTTGTGCTGGACTTAATTCTTTTAAAAACCATAACGGATTTTTCTTTGTAAAAACACTTACCAAAATACTGTAAAAAACAATCATCAATAATAAACCTATAACTACTGTCCCTGCATATTTTAACAATGCTAATAATATATCTGGATCTCCTGAAGTAACTACAACATTCGCTAATAAAGCAAATACTGCGTAAGGAGAAACGAGCATAATTAAATCAACCATTTTTAAAATAGCATCATTTAAACCATCAAAAAAATCTTTTAAAGGTTTTGCTTTTTTCTCACCTATAAGCAGCATTGAAATTCCTAAAAAGATAGTAAAAAAGATTACCTGTAACATTGCTTTATTATCGCTCATCGCACTTACCGCATTATCTGGTACCATATCTACAATAAACTGTAATGGTCCGCTACTTTTTTGTTTAGATGCTTCAGAAATTTTAGCTGTAACACCAGAACTATTTGCATACGTATTTGTTAATTTATCTACTGTTTCTTGAGATATTCCGTCTCCAGGTTGTAATATATTTACTAAAAGCAATCCAAGTGTAATTGCAAAAATAGTAGTTCCTATATAAATTAAAATAGTACGTACTCCTATATTTTTAAATTTAGAAATATCTTTTAAATCAGAAATACCTTTAATTAATGAAGCCACAATTAACGGTACTGCTATTAGTTTTAAAAGTTTAACAAAAATGGTTCCTAATGGTTTTATCCAGTCTGCAACAAATTGTTGCCATTCTAATTGTAAAGCTATAAACCCAAATAATAATCCCGCCAGCATTCCTATTAAAATCTGCCAGTGTAGTTCTAGTTTCTTCATTGTATAATTTAATTTGTGTAGGACGGTAAAGATAGAAAATAGATTTATTGTTTCAAGAAATAAAAATCGAGTCTAAAATGTGACTTAATTTTGTATCTTGTGTCACACATAATGTGTAAAAATTAAATTAATCTTAAAAATAGAAAAATGGAAGGAATTTTAGACTTATTAAACAGCCCTATCGGTAAAACAATTATTAATGGTGTGGCTGGTTCTACAGGTCAAGACACTAATAAAACGAGTGGTCTTTTAACTATGGCGTTACCTGTTTTAATGAAAGCAATGGAACGTAATGCTGCTACACCACAAGGAGCTGAAGGTTTAATGGGTGCATTAAGTAAACACGATGGAGGTATTTTAGATAATCTTGGTGATTTATTTGGTGGCGGTGTAAATTCTGATGTTATTGCTGATGGTGGTAAAATTTTAGGACACGTTTTAGGAAACAAACAACAAGGTGTAGAACAAGTTTTAAGTCAAAAATCTGGTATCGATGCTGGATCTGTTGGAAATATATTAAAAGTTGCAGCTCCGATTTTAATGGGAGTATTGGGTAAACAATCTCGTCAAAACGGTGTTAGTAACGCAGGCGACTTAGGTGGTTTGCTAGGTGGTTTACTAGGTGGAAATTCAGCTCCTCAAAACCAAAGCTTTTTAGAAAAAATTTTAGATGCTGACGGAGATGGTAGCATTATTGATGATGTAGCAGGAATGGTTTTAAATAGTGGTTCTAAAAAAGGAGGTATACTTGGTGGCTTACTAGGTGGTCTTTTTGGAAAAAAATAATTCTTCTTTATTTAACTATATAAAAAGGTCAAACATTGTTGTTTGACCTTTTTCTTTTCAATACTTTTGACAAATGGAAAAATTAAAACAACGTTGGGGAATAAAAAACAACTGGGATGTTGTTGCTATTCTATTAGTTTTTGCTATAAATGGTTCTTTTTCTGCTTGGGTTGCTAAACCTGTTACTGCTTTCTTAGGACTGTCTTCAGAAACATTAAACCCGTGGATTTATTACCCTTTAAGAATATTATTAATTTTTCCTATTTATCAAACAACATTACCTATTGTTGGTTGGCTATTTGGTCAATTTAAATTCTTTTGGGAATTTGAAAAGAAATTTTTAAGTAGATTAGGACTTGGATTTATATTTAAAAAATAAAAAAGCTCGCAAAACGAGCTCTTCTTTTTGTTTTAATTTCTTTTACACATCTATTGTTTTTTCAACAGTTCTAGTACTAAAAACATAGGTATATAACCACATAATAGTAAAAGTAGGAATTACATCTAGGCCTGGTGCAATTTCTTCAATAAAAGAAACTGCCGCAGCTATTTTTCCCTTTTTTCCTTTGTACATCTTTGTCATTAAATAAGCAGAAGCTGGTGCCCAAACTAAATCTAAAAACTCTCCTACTCCTGGTACAATAAAGGAAATGTAACCTATAGCATCAAAAACCAAACTCAACGCTAATTTTTTGTATTTATTTTCTGTATTCATTCTGTATTTTTTATTACAATTTAGTAAAAATCAAAATTCACGCCAAAAAATAAATTGTTACTTTTTAAATTAATAAATTTGTTAAAACATTTTTTATTAAATGAATTTTAAAGATTTTACAAACAAAATAGACCATTTAAAAGTCAATCAATTGGGTGGAAGAATATCTCAATTTAAACTTGTTCCTGAATTACGTATAAAAATTTCTGAAGAAAAAATTAAAAATAGTAACCCTAGAAAAGCTGCCGTATTAGCCTTATTTTATCCTGATGAATATAATGAAACGAGATTCATACTTACCGAAAGAGCTAGTTATAACGGTGCACATTCATCTCAAATTAGTTTTCCGGGTGGTAAAATTGAAAAATCTGACACAAATTTAAAGGAAACTGCTTTGCGTGAAACTCATGAAGAAATTGGTATTGCTCGTTCTTCTGTAAAAATTATAAGGCAGTTATCCGAAACGTACATACCTCCTAGTAATTTTATAGTTACTCCTTTTTTAGGTATTACAGAACAAAGACCTATTTTTAAGCCTAATAATGAGGTTGCTAAATTAATTGAAGTGTTGGCAACAGATTTAATAGATGACACTAATTTATCATTAGTAGAAATGGAAACTTCTTACATGAAAAAAATTGAGGTTCCGTGTTTTACATTTAATAATTATATTGTTTGGGGAGCAACTGCAATGATGCTTTCTGAAATTAAAGATTTACTTAAAGATATTCATTAAAAATCTTTTGTATTTTTGTTTTTACCTAATCACATTTTTTATGCCTTTATTTAAAAGGAATCCTTTCGGACATATATTATTTTTAAAACGATTACTCATTCAATTTTTGGGTATAATATCTCATGGAAGATATCGTAAATTTAATGATTTACAAATTGAAGGTTCAGAGATTTTACGTCAATTACCATCAAAAAATATTTTATTTATTTCTAATCATCAAACGTACTTTGCAGATGTCGCTGCTATGTTTCATGTTTTTAACGCTTCTTTAAAAGGACGTGATGATAATATTAGAAACGTTGGTTATCTATGGAAACCAAAACTAAATATTTATTTCGTCGCTGCGGGCGAAACCATGCGTTCTGGTTTATTACCTCGTATTTTTGCCTATGCTGGCTCAGTATCTGTAGAAAGAACTTGGAGAAGTGAAGGAAAGGATGTAAACAGACAGGTAAAAATGTCTGATATCTCAAATATTGGTAAAGCTTTAGATGATGGATGGGTAATTACATTCCCACAAGGAACTACCACTCCTTTTAAGCCTATTCGAAGAGGAACTGCACATATCATTAAAACATACAAACCTATGGTAGTACCTATTGTTATTGATGGTTTTAGACGCTCTTTTGATAAAAAAGGATTAATGATCAAAAAACGTAACGTTTTACAGTCGATGGTAATTAAAGAACCTTTAGATATTGATTATGAAAATGAAGATGTGAGTAGTATTGTTGAAAAAATTGAATTTGCAATCGAACAACATCCTTCGTTTTTAAAGGTATTAACTCCAGAACAACTTAAAGAGCAAGAAGAATTTATTGAAAGTAGAAGTTTCTGGGGAAGTGATACTAAGAAAAAAGATGAAAAGGAAGTTAAAAAAAAGAAAAGCGTAACAACGCATAAATAATTATGGCTAAAAATAAATCAATCTTAAATAAAAAGTCAATTACTTTTTTAGAAAAATATTTAAATAATGCGGCTCCTACAGGTTATGAGTGGGAAGGTCAAAAAATTTGGATGGATTACCTGAAACCTTATGTAGATGAGTTTATCACAGATACATACGGTTCTGCTGTTGGAGTTATTAATCCGAAAGCAAAATACAAAGTTGTTATAGAAGGGCATGCTGATGAAATTTCATGGTATGTAAATTATATTTCTGATGACGGATTAATCTATGTTATCCGTAACGGAGGAAGTGATCATCAAATTGCACCAAGTAAAATTGTAAACATTCATACTAAAAACGGAATTGTAAAAGGTGTTTTTGGTTGGCCAGCAATTCATACACGTAATAAAGCTAAAGAAGAAGCGCCAAAACCTGACAATATTTTTATTGATGTTGGTTGTGCTACTAAAGAGGAAGTTGAAAAATTAGACATCCATGTAGGTTGTGTAATTACGTATCCAGATGAATTTCATATTTTAAATGGAGATAAATTTGTGTGTCGTGCATTAGATAATCGCATGGGGGGATTTATGATTGCAGAAGTAGCACGTTTATTACATGAAAATAAAAAAACACTTCCTTTCGGATTGTATATTACCAACTCTGTTCAAGAAGAAATTGGTTTACGTGGTGCAGAAATGATAACACAAACCATTAAACCAAATGTGGCTATTGTTACCGATGTTACTCACGATACCACTACCCCAATGATCGATAAAAAGAAGCAAGGTCTTCTAGAATTGGGTAAAGGGCCAGTAATTGCATATGCCCCAGCTGTACAACAAAAACTACGTGATTTAATCACAGAAACAGCCGAAGCTAAAAAAATACCTTTCCAACGTTCTGCTTTATCTAGAGCGACAGGAACGGATACCGATGCTTTTGCCTATAGTAATGGTGGTGTAGCTTCAGCATTAATCTCTCTACCACTTCGTTATATGCATACCACAGTAGAAATGGTACACCGAGATGATGTAGAAAACGTAATTAAAATGATTTACGAAACCTTGTTAAATATAAAAGACGGAGAAACTTTTTCGTATTTTAATTAAACTTAAAAATCCTGTTTAAAAACAGGATTTTTTTTATTTATAAAATGTTTTTGCATTCGTTTATTTAGTAATTTTGATAAAAATTTTATATTAATTTAAAAATGAAATTACACTTCTATTTGGTCTATGACAACTCTTTCTAAAACAAGAAAAGACCAAACTACAAATGAAAAATATAATTTTTTGTTTGTTTCTAAATGGGGAGAATCATTAGATGTTGCCCAAGCAATTAAAGAAGAAGGACATGCTGTTAAAATGCATGTCGAAGACAAATCTTCTCGAGAAATCGGATATGGTTTTGTTCCTAAGGTAAGTGATTGGAAGAAGCATATCGACTGGGCAACCATCATTATTTTCGATTACACAGGCTACGGAAAAATATGTGATGATCTAAGAAAAGAAGGAAAACTGGTTTTTGGTAACTCAGAATACACCGACTTATTAGAACTAGACAGGCATTTCGGTCAGCAAGAATTAAAAAAACATAAAATTAAAATTTTACCGTCTAAAGAATTTACTAATTTTAAGGATGCGATTGATTATGTTCAAAAAAATCCTGATGCGTATGTAGTAAAACCTTGTGGCGAAACTCAAGATTTAAAACAATTGTTGTTTGTTGGGAATGATGATGAAGGGCTAGATGTAATACGAATGCTAAAAGCCTACGAAAAATCTTGGGGAGATAATTTTGGTACTTTTCAATTACAACGTAAAGTAAAAGGGGTTGAAATTGCTGTCTCTGCTTTTTTTAATGGTAAAAACTTTATTCAACCTTATAACATTACTTTTGAGCACAAAAAATTCTTTCCTAAAGAATTAGGGGTCTCTACAGGTGAAATGGGAACGAGTATGTTTTGGGCTAAAAATTCACCAATTTACGATGCTACTTTAAAAAAGTTTGAACCTACTTTAGCAAAAGAAAATTTTATAGGTCATATAGATATTAACTGTATTGTAAATGGTAACGGAATTTATCCTTTAGAGTTTACTTCTCGTTTTGGGTATCCTCAAATTTATATACAAAGAGATGGAATTACGGAACCTCTTGGTCATTTATTTTATAAGATTGTAACAGGTCAAAATTTCACGATCAATACTAAAAAAGGATTCCAAATTGGTGCTTATATGGTAGTACCTCCTTTTCCTTTTAATGACAAAAAAAGTTTTGAGCTCTTTTCAAAAGACTCTGTTGTTTTGTTTAAAAAAGAAATGAA
This sequence comes from Tenacibaculum adriaticum, assembly GCF_008124875.1. GTDB lineage: Bacteria > Bacteroidota > Bacteroidia > Flavobacteriales > Flavobacteriaceae > Polaribacter > Polaribacter adriaticus. The sequence goes on along the minus strand of NZ_VNIA01000002.1, from coordinate 40,328 downwards.
AGAAGGTGTTCATCCCATCCATCTTAAAAAAGTAAATTCTGAATGGTTAATTACAGGAAATATTGGTATTGCTTTATTAGTAACAGGTACTGGTGTAACCATGAAAGATGCACAGCGAATGATGCAAAACAGAATAAATAATATCATTATTAACAACAGTTATTACCGAACAGATATTGGCGATCGTTGGCAGGAAGATTCCGATAAATTATGGGCATGGGGACTACTATAAAAGAACTCACAGACTCTAAAAAATATTTTAATATTCTTTCTGAGGAATGGAAAGAATTAATAACTCCTGTTTGGCAACAACACGCTTCGTCTTCAAACATATACGGTTTGTTTTTAAACAATGAACTTATAGGTGGTGGTATTTTATTTAGTAAAATGCCACCCTTTGCTACCCAATTTGAAAAAGACAATGCCACCTTATTTGAAAAAGGTTACTTATATTTAGGTTATGTTTGGGTAAGAGAAAATCACAGAAATAAAGGATACGCAAGTAATTTTCTTACACTTCTTAAAAATGAACATCCAAACCAAAAATATTGGTTAACCATTGAAGAAGAAAACTTACGCTATTTTTATGAGCAAAACGGGTTTACAGTGTATGCAGAAAGCGAAAACGAATACCCAAAAGAATGGATTTTAACGTATAATGGATGAATTAATAGACATTGTTGATGAATTTGGTAATTACACCGGTAAAACTGCTTTAAAATCGGTTGCTCATAAATACGGATATTTTCATCCCACCGTTCATGTTTGGTTGTATACCAAAGAAGAAAAAGTTTTATTGCAACAACGTGCTTTGACTAAAAAAGTATTTCCCGGTTTGTGGGATATTTCGGTTGCAGGTCATGTAACTGCTGGTGAAGATATTTTAGTCTCTGCCACTAGAGAAATTAAAGAAGAAATCGGATTTCAAATTTCAACTAATGAGTTGATTAAAATTGGCACACGTAAACACATGGTTAACCACCCAAACGGAATTATTGATAATGAATTCCACCATGTTTTTGTTGCTGAATTAACCACTCCTATCAATAAACTTATCATACAAGAAGAAGAGGTTGCAGCATTACAATTATTTGACTTAAACACACTTTTAAACACAAAAAATCTCGAGAATATACTACTCCCAAGATTTCATGATTATTATTGTTTTGTGTATGATGAGATTAGAAATAACTTAACTTAATCATCACTTTTCACTGATAACAAATTAGCAAATAGCTTATACGCTCCGGGTACACCTGCGGGTAACTCTCTAAAAAAGCTTAAACCGGTATACACATAGTTTCCTTTTCCGTATTTAGCAACTAACAAACTACCTTGTTTGGGTGTTTCGTTCTTATCGTTCATGGATAAAATTGGAATGAATTCTTGCCCCCACTTATCAGGAAAATACAATCCACGTTCTTGTACCCAACCATTAAAATCTGCTTCGGTAATTGTATTTGGGTAATTTAAAACAGAATGTTCTTTAGCTAACAAGGTTACTTTAGCATTTTCATCGGTTACTCTGTCGCGAGACATGTGCAACTCAAACGGAGCTTTTACATCTACTCCTCTGTTAGTATTGTATTGTACGATCAGGTTTCCGCCATTTTTTACGTACTCTAATAAGTGTTTTTGTTTGAATTGCAATTCTTTTTTAGTATTGTAAGCTCTAATCCCCAACACAACCGCATCAAACTGCTTTAAACTCTTTTCATTTATTTCCTGCGGAAGAATTTCGGTTACTTTATATCCTATTTGACGTAAACTTTCTGGAATAGCATCTCCCGATCCTTGAATATACCCAATAGAACTTCCATTCTTTTTAATATCTAAACGCACCACTTTTGCTTCAGAAGCTAGTAAAACCGATTGTTTTGGAATGTGATTGTAATTAATCTCAACCAATTCTTTATCGTAGTTTTTTCCTTCTGAACTAGCAATAGCTTTAATAATTCCTTCAGATTTATTTTTTGACGGCGTTACAGTAAAGTCAATTGTTTTTTTGTCTCCTTTTTGCTCAATACTAAACTGAATATTTTCTGGTGAAACTTTCCAACCTTCAGGAACTTGTAATGCTACAGTTCCGTTTACATTTTTAGCTCCCGAGCGAACTTCTACCGAAACCTTTCGCGAAGCTTCCGAAGAAAAAATTACAACTTTATTTTTAAGTTTTGTGGTAACTTTTGGCAACACTTCAAACGGTTCGTAAATCTCACCTTTATCACGCTCAGCATAACGACGAACCACGTTTTTAGTTATTGAAATTGGCTGATCTTCAATCATCAAATCAAACAGAACCTGTAATGGTCTTGGTGTTTCTGGTTTACCAATTAATTTTTGATCTTCCACTTTATACATTCCTAAATCCCATGGTTTATTTAACCAATACGGAGAAGAATAATCGGTATTTTGAATGGTATATGTTTCTTTAAAACTTTGTTTTTGATTAGGAACTAAATCGATGTTCTTTTCTAATATTTTGTTCTCTGGAAGAAATTTAACCGTGTTCAGTTCCATTGAAACCGAACTTCTATTCAATACCTCGAAATCTATTTGAACAAATGAATTTGAAGTTGCAGTCGAACTTTCTGCTGAAGCTTCTAAATATAAACCTGCACAGGCTTCAATAATTTCTTTTAATTCTTTTGTTTTTATCCCTTTCCAGTGCTCATCTTTTAAATCCTGAACCAATTCGTAAGCTTTCATTAACTCGGGTAAGTGTTTCGACGGATTTACAAAATCAAACTTCTTTTCAACTTCATATAAAATATCACCAATTTCTCCACCACCTTCTACTCTATTCCATGTCGTATTAATTCCTGAAAAAATATCTTTTTTGTCTTTCGGAAAATCCCCTTTTAAAAACTCAACGTATTCGGTTTGGCTACCTCGAGTAGATAGACGTCCGAATCCTTGACATAAATGTTGGCTACTTGCTATGGATGCTAATTCGTTATTCGATACTCCTTTTAACGGATAATACACACCAATATCAAAGTTTAACATGTTGCTTTTATCAGCTTTTTCAAATTTCTCTTCGCTTCCATAAAACCACCAAGACGTATTAAAAAACAATCTCTTAGGTTGCCATGTACTGGTAAGATTAAGCTGTTCTGGATATTTAGTTTTATCATTTGCTAAATCAAAAGCCTCTACACTTAACATTGCCGATGAAGTATGATGTCCATGCGTAGTTCCTGGAGTTCTATGATTAAATCGATTGATAACTACATCGGGTTTAAAGGTACGAATTGCCCAAATTACATCAGACAATACCTTATCTTTTTGCCAGATTTCCAACGTTTCATCTGGATGTTTTGAATATCCGAAGTCATTAGCACGAGAAAATAATTGTTCTCCGCCATCAACACCTCTTGCTGCTAATAATTCTTGTGTACGAATTACCCCTAATAATTCTCGCATTTCCGGACCAATTAAATTCTGACCTCCATCACCACGTGTTAACGATAAATACCCTGTTCTTGCATGTACCTTATTCGCTAAATAGGCAATTAAACGTGTGTTTTCATCATCTGGATGCGCCGCTATGTATAAGGCAGTTCCTAAAAAATTCAGTTTTTGAACTTTTTCGTAGATCTGATTAGAAGTTAATTTTTGAGGTTTTTGGGCGAATATTGATACTGTAATCAACAAAAATGTGATTACAGCAACTAGTTTTTGATTCATTTTTTTGAGTTTGTAGTCAAACAAATGTAATTTATTTAACTTTTTAAATGGTTAAAGAAAATTTAAAATTTGGTTTCTTTAAATTGATTTTTTAAGTACAATTTAATCAACAAAAGATTCGTCTTTAAATCCTAATAAATACAACTTTTCTTGCGCACGCGTAATAGCAGTGTACAACCAACGTAAATATTCTACACTCGATCCATCTGGCAAATAAGGTTGCTCTATAAAAACCGTTTTCCATTGCCCACCTTGAGATTTATGACAAGTCATTGCATAGGAGAATTTTACCTGTAGTGCATTAAAATATTTATTCTTTTTAATACTCATAAATTGCTTATACTTCGATTTTTCATCCGCAAAATCTTCTTTTACAGCTTCATATAATCGATTACTATCTTCATACGTTAACGCAGGTGTTTCACTGGTTAAAGTATCTAGTAACAAAACCGTTTCAAAGGGCTTCATATCTGGATAATCGATCATACGTACTTCAACTTCAGCAAACTTAAATCCGTACAAATCTTTAATAGCATTAATACGCATTACCTCACAAATATCTCCATTGGCAATAAAACCTGCAGAAGATGAATCTTTTAACCAGAAATAATTGTTCTTTACCACCATTACATAATCACCCGTAGAAATCTCGTTTTCTTGTCCGCGAATCTTCCCTCTTATCTGTTGATTGTATTGATTTGCTCTTTTATTTGAACGCACAATAATCGCTGTATCTTCTACTCCAATTTCACCATCATACGCAGAAGTAATTGCATTTTGTATATCATAACCGTCTTGCAAACGAACAATATCTGGATATTTTACATCAAACTTAAAATCTGGTATATCATTTTGAATTAGTAATCGCAAATCGGTTGCATTGGCTAAAATACCCGAACCTTCTTCTTGTCTAACAACTTCATCTAATTCGATTTCAGTAATATCCTTATTATAATGAAAAGAAAGTGTATCGGCTTCTAAAGCAGGACTCACATTCAATTTTACGGGTGGTAACTGGGCTGTATCTCCTATAAAAACAATTTTGCAATTTTTACCTGAATACACATAAGAAATTAAATCGTCTAATAAAGAACCATTTTCAAACAATTTTGCATTTTGAGTTTGATCTGAAATCATAGAGGCTTCATCAACAATAAAAATAGTATCGGTATGCTTATTAGGTTGCATTACAAAACTTACACCTCCATTTCCTTGTTTCTTCGGAAAATATATTTTTTTATGAATGGTAAATGCCTGTCTTTGTGAATACCCAGAAATAACTTTTGCTGCACGACCAGTAGGCGCTAATAAAACAGCTTTTTTACCTACTTTCCATAAATTATGAACTACAGTACTAATAATAGTCGTTTTACCGGTACCTGCATATCCTTTTAATAAAAATAAGGCCTGATTATTGTTATCAAAAATAAACCGAGTAAGCTCATTCAATAACTCATTTTGTTTTTGGGTGGGTTCGTATGGAAATTTTTGAAGTATTTCCTTATAAAATTCTGAGGCGGTTTTCAACATTTTTCAAAGTAAGCATCAAAGATAAGTGTATTTATAAATATTTGTTTTCATCATTGAAAAAAAATTGTAGATTTGCGAGTATCATACATTAAAAACTATAAAAATGAATTTATTATTAATGATTTTAGCAGCTGTTGTAGTTGCAGTTCTTTTAGCTTATTTAATCGTTAAGTTTATACCATTAAAAATGAGATGGTTAATCTCTATATTATTATTAGCGGCTACAGCTTATTTAGCATATTTAATTTATGGCGGTATTATGGAGCCAATAAATTTTAACAAAGACAAAAAAGTACGCTATGCTAAAGTTATTGAAAATTTAAAGTTGATTCGTGATGCTGAAATAAAATATCACCAAGCAAAAGGAGTATATACAAAAAATAAAAGCGCTTTAATTAGCTTTATTGAAAACGATTCATTAGCAATTACTCAAACTAATAATGTTGATAAAGTAATTCAAATTGGTGGTGGTTTAACAAAAACTATCTCAGTAAGAAAGGTTGACACAACTGGTTTTGAGCCTGCAATGAAATATTTTGAAGGTAAAAACTTTGAAGATATGTTTAAAGTACCTGGTACTGATAAAGAATTTACAATTGAAACAGGACAAGTAGAAAAAGTTGCTGGTTTAATGGTACCTGTTTTTCAAGCTAAAGTTGATAAAGAATCTATTTTAACAGGAATGAATAAATCTTTGGTTAAACAAGAATTAGAAGCTGTAGAAAGTGACCAAATTAAAGGAGCATTTGTATCTGTTGGTTCGTTAGAAGAAGTAACTACGGGTGGTAACTGGCCTCCATCTTACGATAAAGCTGACGCAGTTGCTAAGAAAGAATAAACATACAAGCGTACAATCGCAACATAAAAGTCTATCCATCCAATTTAGTTTGGATGGATTTTCTTTTTGTATTTCAGATATTCCTTCAAAAGAACCCATTTCTTTTACAGAATATTCTTTTGATGTTTCTATGCCTACTCCTGAATTATTACTAAATGAAATATTAGTAATATTTGCTCAGGATAAAGATCTTCAGCAAGACTTTGATGAAATAAGTGTTATCCATCAAAATAATCTTTCTACTATTGTTCCTGATGATTTTTTTGACGAAACTCAATTAAAATCATATTTAAACTACAACATTAAAACATTAGTAAACGATCATATTGTATATGATGAATTACAAAATATTGAAGCTAAAAATATTTATATTCCTTTTGTAAACATTAATAATTATTTGTTTCAAAATTTTGGCGAGTTTGAGTTTAAACATCATTCTTCTATTTTAATTGATAAGTTACTTCAATATTCCAGAGATGAAATAAATAAACATTTTTTTGTTCATGTCTATCATAAGAATATTGATATTGTTATTACCCAAGGAAACAAATTAATATTTTATAATTCTTTCCCCTTTAACTCTAAAGAAGACTTTATTTATTATATTTTGTTTGTGGCCGAACAATTGGAAATGAATCCAGATGAATTTACACTTACTTTTTTAGGAGCTATCGAAGAAGAATCTGATTTTCATAAAATTACCTACGACTACATTCGTAATATTACCTTTATAAATACATCATCTGATTTTTTTAATAATTCCGATGATTTTTCTAAACATTCAAATTATATACTAGTTTCGTAATGCGTATCATCTCAGGAAAACATAAAAGCAGAAAAATAACTGCACCAAAAAACTTACCTGTTCGTCCAACAACAGACTTAGCAAAAGAATCATTATTTAATATTTTAAATAACTCTTTTTATTTTGATGCCATTTCAGTATTAGATTTATTTGCAGGTACCGGAAACATAAGTTATGAATTTGCTTCTCGTGGCACAGAAACTATTCATGCGGTAGATGCAAACTTCGGATGTATAAAATTTATCAATCAAACTGCAAAAGATCTTGATTTAAACATTAATACATTTAAAAGTGATGTCTATAAATTTTTAGAAAAAACACCTTTAAAAAATGATATTATTTTTGCAGATCCACCATATGATTTTGAAGAAAGTCAGTTTTTAAAAATTGCTGATTTAGTTTTTGAAAGAAATCTTTTAAACGAAGAAGGAATTTTAATTATTGAACACTCAAAGCACACCAATTTAACTTCACATCCTAATTACAGCTATGATAAACGCTATGGAGGGAATGTATTCAGTTTTTTTGAAACTAAATAACTCCCTTCCCCTTATTTTATCGTTATTTTTAGGCTAATTTAATTCACTTAAAAAAAATTATTATACCAAAAGCAATAGATATACCTTAAAACGAATCTAATTTTGAAAATCAATTATTTCTTTTTACTCTTAGCCTTACTCGCTGAAATTATAGGAACTATAGGCGGGTTTGGTTCCTCAGTGTTTTTTGTACCTCTTGGTAGTTTTTACTTCAATTTTTACTCTGTATTAGGATTAACAGCCATTTTTCATTTATCTAGCAATTTGAGTAAAATATTTCTCTTTAAAAAAGGATTAGACAAGAAACTATTATTACAAATAGGTTTACCGTCGGTTTTATTTGTAATAATAGGTGGTTTTCTTTCTAAAATTATTCAATCAAATTTGTTAGAAATCACATTAGGTTTATTTCTTGTTATTTTAAGTATTTTATTCCTTTACAAGAAAAATTTAATCATAAAACCCAATAGAAACAATGCTGTAACAGGTGGAGTATTATCTGGTTTTTCGGCAGGCTTATTAGGAACAGGTGGAGCAATCAGAGGTTTAACTATGGCGGCTTTTAACTTAGAAAAAAGTGTCTTTATTGCTACCTCCGCTTTCATTGATTTTTCAATCGATTTTACAAGAACCTTTGTTTATTATAAAAATGGCTACATCGGTAAAACAGAACTAACATACCTTCCTTTTTTAATAGTTATAGGTTTTATTGGAACATACATCGGAAAAAAAATATTACATTATATTCCTCAAGAAAAGTTTAAACAACTTTCATTAATTTTAATTTTATTAATTGGTATTGTAACAATTATAAAAGTTAGTATCAATTACTATAATGTTTAAAACATTCTTATAAGTAAAAACTAATTAAAACAAGGAAGTAATGATTTCTTTTATAGAAATATTTTCTGCCTCTGCCTTGTAATTCTTAACAATTCTATGAGATAAAATTGGTACAGTAACTGCTTGAACATCCTCTATATCTGGTGAAAATTTTCCTTTAACAGCAGCATATGCTTTCGCAGCAAGAATTAAATTTTGAGAAGCACGAGGCCCTGCACCCCAATCAATATATTTTTTTACTAAATCGGCTGCTTGTTCAGAATTAGGTCTTGTTTTACCAACTAACTTAACTGCGTATTCTACAACATTGTCAGCTACAGGGATTTTACGAATCAATTTTTGAACTTCAATAATTTCTTCTGCAGAAAATAAAGAAGTTACTGTTTGTTGGGTGATTGATGTTGTATTTTTTACTACTTCTACTTCTTCTTCAAACGTTGGGTATTCTAAATTAATTGAAAACATAAAACGATCTAACTGCGCTTCTGGCAACGGATAGGTTCCTTCTTGTTCTATTGGGTTTTGTGTTGCTAATACAAAAAAAGGTAAATCTAGTTTATAATGATGCCCCGATACGGTAACCGAACGTTCTTGCATTGCTTCTAATAAAGCTGCTTGCGTTTTTGGTGGTGTACGATTAATTTCATCTGCAAGAATAATATTAGAGAAAATTGGTCCTTTTATAAATTTAAAGTGTCTATTTTCATCTAAAATCTCACTTCCTAAAATATCCGATGGCATTAAATCTGGAGTAAACTGGATTCTTTTAAAATTAAGACCTAAAGCACTTGAAATCGTATTTACTAATAATGTTTTTGCCAAACCTGGCACTCCTATTAACAAAGAATGCCCTCCACAAAAAATAGATAATAATGTAAAATTTACTGCTTCTTTCTGACCGATAATTACTTTTCCTATTTCTTGTTGTAATTGTGAATATTTTTGAACGAGATTATTAACCGCAGTAACGTCTGACATAGTTTAGTACAATTTAAATTTTGGGCTTTAGAATTTCTTCCTAAGAACGAAATCTTTTTAGCTAAAATAGTAATATTATTACAATAAAAAATCCCGCCAATGCGGGATTTTTTATTTATTTAACTAAGATTATTTATCTTCTTTTTTCCAGTCTGCTTTAAAAGCACACTTCTTATAATCTTCTCCCAACTTAATATAAGTTTCTTGTATTTTATCTTTAGACCATTTTATAATCGTCTCTTCTTTCTTTTTAATTAATGCTAATTGTTGAACTTTAACATAATCTTCAACTAAGTCCGCAGTATGAGTATTGGTTCTATTCTTCATTAATATAACCTTATACATCTTCTCTCCTTCTCTAGTTTCATCATAAAAAATATCAGATAAATCACCCGTTTGTAATTCGTTAATTCTACCGTATAAAGCAGGATCCATTCTTGTTAAATCTAATGTAGATTCTCCTGTATATGGATTGATAATCAATCCACCATTATTCTTTGTATCCTTATCTTCAGAATATTTTTTAACTGCTTCTTCAAAGGTAATTTTATTTTCTGAAATTTCTTTGGTTAACTTCTCTAATTCTTCTTTTGTTTTCTTCAGTTTTTCATCAGTAATTTCAGGTTGTAACAAGATGTGTGATACTTCACGACCATTACCTTTTATTTTATGAAGTAAAATAATATGGTATCCAAAATCTGTTTCAAAAGGTTCGGAAATCTGTCCTTCATCTAAGGAGAAAGCAACCTCTTTAAATTCTTTAATAAATCCACTATTTTTATTTAAAACCCCCATGTTTCCTCCATTTTGAGCCACTGATGAATCATCTGAGTTAATAATCGCTTTTAATTTAAAGCTAGCTCCTTCTTCTACTTCTTTTTTAATCTCTGAAAGCTTGTTTATAATTCTTTCTTTTTCTTCTGGAGTAGATTCAGCATGTAAAACAATTTGTGCTAATTCTACCTCAGCAGGAAACTCTGGTAATTCGTTTTTATCTTTTAATCCATTATAATACAAACGTACTTCTTCTGGAGTAATATCTACTTTCTCTGTAATTTTAGCTTCTTCCTTTTCTCTAAGTAAATTTTCTTTTTGCACCCTACTTAGCTCTTTCTTTAAATCTTCAATATCATTAAACCCATAAGCAGCTACAACTTTATCTGTGCTACCATATTCTTGAGTAAAATACTGAATACTTCTGTTTACTTTTGAATCAACTTCTGCTTGTGTAACCGTTACACTATCAACTACTGCATGATGTGCTAATAACTTTTGCTGCATTAATTCCTCTAACATTTCACAGTCAGAAACCTTAACTTTTCCTTCGCTACGTAATTCTATTTCTTGTTTAAATTTATCGATATCAGAATCTAATACAATATTTTTACCTACTACTACTGCTACACCATCTATCTTTATTTGTTGTGCGTTTACTGTAAAAATTGCACCTAATAATAAGGTTGATAAAAGACTAATATTCTTTAAAGTTATTGTTTTTAATTGCATCGTTAATTAACGTTTTTTCTATCTCTCTAATTAATTCTAACTTCCGTTTATGTAAAATGAGTTGTTTTATGTTACTTTCTATATAACTTAAAGGCGCTATATCATTTCTCTTTAAAACTTCTTTTACAGCGACCAAATATACTCCTAAACTATCTTCTTTTTGTATGAATTTTGATATTTTTAACAGTTTTTCTTTAGGTTCTGCTCTAAATGGAGGTATTTTTTTTAAAACATCATCATAAGTAATCCATGTGGAATCTCTTAAATGATAATCTTTAAAATTAATGGTTAAATTCTCTAAATCTTCTAAATCTTCTTCTTTAACAGATTTAAATTTTTTAATCGCTTCTTTTTTATCCAGAAAATCTTTTCCGAAATAAATAAACTTAATTTGCAGAAGCTCTTCATTTAACTTAAAGTTTTCTTTATTTTGATTATAGTAATTTACGACTTCATCTTCAGTTACAATAGTATCTAATTGTTGTTTTACCAATCGCTCTTTATAACCATTTATATATAAGCTCTCACGGTATTTTTTAACTAAAACATCAATTTCATTACTGTTTACTTCTGATATATTTTCTTCTGCTTTTTGTAATAACAACTGTTGTTTTGCCCAAGAATTGATATAACTTTTTACCAAAACGGTACTGTCTTGTTTAGATATTCCATACGGAATAATATTATTTATATCAGATTTATATAAATTTACTTCTCCTACCGACGCTATAACAGGTTCTTCATGCGTATCCTTTTTCGTCTGAACAGTTAAATATTCACACGAAACAAAAAGTAGCACAGAAACACCTAAAATTATTTTCTTCAAAATTATTGATTATATATTTTTTTAAATTTTTTAAGTACTTTTTTTCTGATTTTCACAACATTATTTTTTCTTAATTCTTTTATCCAATTATTATCTAAATCCTTTTGGTAATCATTAGTTACTTCTCCTTTTATTGTATTTAAAGAAGCTTCTTTATAATTATTTTTATGAGTTTCAAAGTATTTTTTTAACCCTAATGTGTCGGTTACTGACTTATTCCATATTTTTTGTTGCATTAAATCAAACAACAACAAACCATCTTTATATTCTTGAAGTGTGTATTTAAAATCAGTACTTGTCTTTTCTAAATTTTCTTTAAAATAATTAAGGATTTCTTGATCTAAAAATTCTTTGTACAATTGCTTAATTGGTGTTCTCTTTCTATATTTTGAAAATGCATTAAAATCTTTTACAGCTAACTTCTTTTCATTTATGGTTACCAAATCAACTTGATCGTTAAATAAATCCTTTCCTTTCAAAATGTTAGTTAAAACTTCTTCATTTTCTTTTATAGAATATTCTTTCTTTAATCGATTTACTACAACATCGGTAGAAAAAGTACCTCGTCCACTACTCTTAACTTTTCTTATTAATTCTTCTTTAACATCATCAAAAGGAAGAACAGGATAATTTTTTATTAATTTTACAATATGCCAACCATATCGAGTTCTAAAAGGTTTGCTATAGTCTCCTTCGTTTTGTAATTGTAAAACTTCATTTTCAAATGGTTCTACCATACTTCCAGTTCCAAACTTTGCTAACCTTCCTCCTTTATTTGAAGTTCCTTTATCATCCGAAAATAACTTTACTACTTCTTCAAAAGATTTTCCTTTTTCTAATTGTTGATAAGCAGAATCAATTTTTACCTTACCTATTATAGATTTATCAGTCGCTAAAATATGAGCAACTTCAAATTCTCCTTTCGATTTTCTTTTAGCTGTTACTTTTAAGATATGATATCCGAAACGTGTTTTAAAAGGTTTTGAAACTTGTCCTAATTCAGTTTTGTATGCAGCCTCTTCAAAAGGGTATACCATTTTAAATGCAGAGAAAAAACCTAAATCTCCCCCATTAATTTTTGCAGACGGATCTTCTGAAACTTCTTTAGCTACTTTTCCAAAGTCTTCTCCATTTAGTATACGCATACGAGCATCCTCTAGTTTAGTAAGCATTTCAATAGTATCTAATTTGTCTTTCTTTTTAGGGAAAAGAATCAAAATATGACTTGCTCTTACTTCTTCTTTTGTTCTTTTGTAAGCTTCCTGTATTTGCTTTTTTTGAAAATTTTTGTCTTGTAAATACGGAGCAATTAATTGCTCTTTATACATTTTTAATTCTCTTTGATAGGTTTTAGAAGTATCTAAGCGCAAAGTATATGCTTCTTGAACTTTTAACTTATAATTAATATATAGTTCTAAATTTTTATCAATATTTTTAGCCTCATCATCAACTAAATCGAGATTTTTCTCATAAACTCTTTTAAATTCAGAAACTGAAACTGGTTCTCCGTTTAACGAAAATAAAATATCCTTTTCTTGTGCAAAATTAGATACACTTATAAACAATAATAAAATTGTTACCTTTAATTTTTTCATGTAATTTATAGTGAAATTATTCCTTTAATTTTTTCGGCTTGTTGGTAGTATTCAATCACTTCATCTGCACTTTTAACTTTTAAACGAACAGAAACACTGACATATTTTCCTGTTTTTGACTTTTTAGTATTAATAATTGCACCACCTTTATTAAATAAATCCTGTACTTCTTCCGCCTGATTTTCATCTGAAGGAACAATAAACTTATATAAATAATCGGCTGGAAACTTCGTAGTGTCTTCTAACTGTGCTTTTAATTTGATATAAAATGCTTCTCTATCTAACATAATCTTCTTTAATATTCTAATTCTGATGTCTAAAATAATCAGAAACTGTGCCTAAAAATGAATGGAAGACAAAATTACACTATTTATTATATTTATAAATTGAAACTTTTATTTTTGCAGCATGCAACAAAAAATTGTTTTTATTGGTGGACCTGGAACAGGTAAATCTACTGTACTTAGCGAATTTCAAAAATTGGGCCATACGTGTATGCCTGAAATTTCTAGAGAAGTTACGCTACAAGCCCAAAAAGATGGTATCGATCAACTATTTTTAACACACCCCTTATTGTTTAGCGAAAAACTGCTATTGGGTAGGGAAAAGCAATATCTAGATGCTGAAAAAATGAACACAGACCTTATCTTTTTTGATCGTGGTATACCAAGCGTTCATGCTTACATGCGTTATTTTAATACAGAATTTCCTTCTATTTTTCTTGAAAAAAGTAGATTTTATAAATATACCAAGATCTTTCAATTTTTACCTTGGAAAGAAATTTATACTTCAGATAATGAACGATACGAAACCTTCGAACAATCTGTTGAAATTAGTCATCATTTAAATCATGCATACACTGAGTTGGGTTACCATATTATTCAAGTTCCTTTTGGAGCAATAGATGAACGATGTGATTTTATTTTGAACTCGTTGTAAAACGATGTTAACTCCACAAAACATACTAAAAACATATTGGGGTTTTAATTCATTTAAAGAACCTCAAGAAGAAATAATTTCTTCTGTTTTACAAGGCAATAATGTTATCGCTTTGTTACCAACCGGTGGAGGAAAATCTATTTGCTTTCAAATACCAGCTCTTCTAAAAGAGGGGGTTTGTATAGTTATATCACCCTTAATTGCTTTAATGCAAGATCAGGTTACAAACCTTACAAACAAAGATATTAAAGCCATGACGATTCCTTCTGGAAGTTCTCAGGATGAAATGATTACCTTGTTTGATAATTTACGTTTTGGAAACTATAAATTTTTATACCTATCGCCAGAAAGGTTACAATCTAAATTTATTCAAGATAAAATTAGTCAACTCAACGTTTCTTTAATTGCTATTGATGAAGCACATTGTATTTCTGAATGGGGGCATGATTTTCGTCCGTCTTACCAACAAATAAGCATTTTAAAAGAATTACAACCTAAGGTTAATATTATTGCTTTAACCGCAACAGCTACACCCAAAGTGGTTACCGATATCGCTAACTATTTAAAATTAGATGATGTTACTGTCTTTAAAAAATTGTTTAGTAGAGAGAACTTAGCCTACCAAATTTATTTTACAGAAGATAAACTATATAAACTCAAACAAATTTTTACCAAAACAAAAGCTCCTGCAATTGTTTATGTAAATACCCGCAATAAAACCAAAGAAATTAGTACTTACTTAAACGCTAACGGATTTAAAAGTGGTTTTTACCACGGTGGTTTATCATCCATAGAAAAAAAAATAGCTTTTGACGATTGGATGAATGAGAAAACTCCTATTATCGTTGCTACGAATGCTTTTGGTATGGGAATAGATAAGCCAAATGTGCGTGTAGTTATTCACTTAAATTTACCAAGTTCTATTGAAAACTATATACAAGAAGCTGGTCGTGGTGGTAGAGACGGAAATAAAGCTTTCTCGGTCGTTTTAACCAATAACGGAGATATTGCAACTACTAGAGAAATTCAACAAAAATCGCTTCCCGATATAGAGGAAATTAAGCAAATTCATAAAAAACTATATCAACATTTTCAAATTGCCAAAGGAGAACTCATTGAGGAGGGCTTTGACTTTAATTTTTTAGCGTTTTGTAATAAGTATAATTTTATTCCTAGTAAAACATTTAACGGACTTCAAATTTTACACAGTAACGGAATCATTCAACTTAATAATGATTTCCATCAAAAATCTACTATTCAATTTCTAGTAAATAGCGCGCAAATTTTGCGTTATGCAAATAAATATCCTACCAAAAAAACATTTCTCAATTCCTTATTAAGAATGTATGGTGGCTTGTTCGAACAAGCTGTAAAAATTGATGAGTTTTACCTTGCTAAAAAAGCTGGAATAACCTCTTGGACAGTTATTGAAATTTTGGAAAAATTACAAGAAGATAATTTAATTGAGTACCATAAAGCTACCAATAATTCAGAATTGTACTTTTTACATCCTAGAGAAGATGATAAAACCATCAATAGAATTTCTAAGAATATAGACGTGTATTTAAAACTGAAATATCAAAAAACAGAAGAATTAATCCGTTTTATAGAAAATAATGATGTTTGTAGAAGTGTTCAACTTTTAAACTACTTCGGAGAAAAATCACCAAAAAAATGCGGTATTTGTGATGTATGTTTACAGAAAAAATCAACCGTTAAAAATATTAGTTCAGAAATTATAGAACTTTTACAAGATAAATCAGCACTTTCTTCAAAAGAAATCTATGAACAATTATCCTTTAAAGAAGCAGACATTTTAATAAATTTGCGCAACTTACTTTCCGAAGAAAAAATCGGATTGAGTAATTACAATAAATATTTTTTGAGATAGATGAAAGATTTACGTATCGTTTTTATGGGAACTCCAGATTTCGCAGTTACCATTTTAAAACACTTAGTTGAGAATGATTATAATGTTGTTGGTGTAATTACTGCAGTTGATAAACCTGCTGGTCGCGGACGTAAGCTTCATCAATCAGCTGTAAAAGAATATGCTTTATCTCAAAACTTGCCTATTCTACAGCCAAAAAACTTAAAGAACGAAGATTTTCTTGCTGATTTAAAAAAATGGAACGCCGATTTACAAATTATAGTGGCTTTTAGAATGTTACCAAAATTAGTTTGGGCAATGCCTAAATATGGTACTTTTAATTTACACGCTTCCCTCCTGCCAGAATATCGTGGTGCTGCTCCAATTAACTGGGCAATAATTAACGGAGAAACAAAAACAGGTGTAACCACATTTTTTATTGATGATAAAATTGATACAGGTGAAATCATTCTTCAAAAAGAAATAGAAGTAAAAGAAGATGAAATTGTTGGCGAGCTACATGACAAATTAATGTATTTGGGAGCTGGTTTAGTTTCTCAAACTATCGATTTAATCGAAAAAGGAAATGTAAAGACTACTAAACAACCCGATTTAGAAGAAAAGTCAGCTCCAAAATTATATCCTCATAACTGTAAAATAGATTGGTCTAAGTCATTAAATGACATTTACAATCATATCCGTGGTTTAAATCCATATCCAGCAGCATGGACGAATATTAATAATGATGATGATGAAATTTCTGCTAAAATTTACGGAGTTTCAAAAGAATTTGAAAATCATCATTTAGAACCTGGAAAAATCATAACTAGTAAAAAAGAGTTAAAAGTCGCTGTTAAAGATGGTTACCTTGTTATAAATGAAATTAAACTTTCTGGTAAGAAAAAGATGGATGCTGCAAGTTTATTAAACGGATTTCAATTTAGTGAAAACGCAAAAGCGCTGTAGCCCTTTATTTACGTGCTTTTATTTATTTTAAAGAGATTTTAAAGACGGTTATTAACAAAAAACACCTATTTATTAACAAAATCGTTATTTTTTCAGGTCAAAACTTGCGCAATATCCCATTAAATCTATATTTGTTAAGCTATTTAGCAAAAAATATTAATTAATTTTTAAAATCTATTAAAATTATGAACAAGTCAGATTTAATCGACGCAATGGCTGCTGACGCAGGAATCTCTAAAGCTGCAGCTAAAGCTGCTTTAGATTCATTAACTTCTAATGTAACTAAATCTTTAAAGAAAGGTGATAAAGTTGCTTTAGTAGGATGGGGAACTTGGTCAGTATCAAACAGAGCTGCAAGAACTGGTAGAAACCCTCAAACTGGTAAAGAAATTAAAATTGCTGCTAAAAACGTTGTTAAGTTTAAAGCAGGTGCTGGTTTAAGTGACTCAGTAAACTAAGAATTACCTACTAAATAATATAAAACAGCGTTCAAAATTTCGAACGCTGTTTTTTTGTGTCACATTTCAAAAAATACCTTGTCCTTATTATAAACAACCTAAATAACTTATCATGAAAAATACGATTACTTTATTTGCTTTTATACTGAGTTTTACAATTAGTTTTGCTCAAAAAACGGTAGAAGCATCAGAGATTTTAAGAGATATTAAGGCAGGGAAATCTATTCAAATTAGTAATGCAACCATTAGTGGAGTTTTAGATTTAACGTATATGAACGAAGCATTGCCTAAATTACCTAAACGAAAAAAATGGTGGAACAACGGAGGTTCTAATACTATTGAAAAACAAATAACCAATAAAGTCTCTTTTACCAATTGTGTATTTAACGACGATGTTTTGGCATATATACCCGATGAAGATAGTGGATATACATTTATTGCCAACTTTGAAGATGAAGTAGTGTTTAAAGATTGTACTTTTGAACATAAAGCGATGTTTAAATATTCAGATTTTGAGAGAAATGCCGATTTTTCTGGAACTAAGTTTTTAGAAGATAGTACTTTTAAATATGCTAAATTTGATAAAAATATCACTTTTGAAAACACGCATTTTGACGAGCCTGCAACCTTTAAATATGCTGAATTTAAACGTTTTGTAAGCTTTAAAAATTCTATTTTTAAAGAAAGTGCTATTTTTAAATACTCAAAATTTAGTGACGGAGTTTCTTTTAACAACGTTAAGTTTGAAGAAGACTTAAATATAAAGTATACAAAGGTATCGGGTGAATTTGATATTACTAATATGGAAGTAGCCTATGATATCGATTCTAAATACACCAATATAAACGGTAAGAGTTTTAGTAAATATTTATTGAAAAATAGATAGTATTTACTCAACAAGTATCATAATTTAAAACTCGTTACAATATTGTAACGAGTTTTTTTATTAGAAATTCCGTTTGTTTCTTAACGTATTTTTAATGAACTTCGCTATGAGTGAATATCCACAATTAAAACAGATGGATATTCTTTCACCAGTATAGTTAGCTATTTATTATTAACTACACAATACGCAACCTTTTTGAACACTCTGCATCTACTAAATAAATAATTTATATAATGAAAAACATAACAAAAACACTATTCTTAATTTTATTAAATTTATTTATTATTAGCTGTGATAATAATGACGATAATGAATCAATTCTTAATACATTAAAAAGTAATAATGGATTATCATTCAATGAAAATCTTGAAAAATGGAATGAACTAAAAATTGAAAACGGAAATTCTTATACTTATAAAATTAGACGTAGTTCTGTATTTGGCCATACTCAAACTACAACTCTAGTAATACAAAATGATAAAGTTATAGCAAGAAGTTTTGAGTCATATAAACCAGATTTAGACAGTGATGATTTTAATCTTATATTAATAGAAACTTATGATGAAAATGAATCAAATTTAGGAGAAAACACAAATGGTGCTGAATTAAAATTAATTGAAGATTATTATAATGATTGTTCTTCAGAATATCTTATTGTTACTACTAATAATAAGATAATTACTTTTTCAACATCTGATTCTGGTATAATAACAAGTTGTGGTTATAGAGATAAAAGATGTGCTGATGATTGCTTTATTGGATATACTATTTCTGACTTTGAATGGAATAAGCAATAGCTAATAAAATGCTTTAACTAAGTGCTAAATTGAAAGTCTTTGATTTTCAATTCCAGTACTAATAGAAGCTAGAACAATAGTGAAACATATATACTTTAATTTTAAAAACAAAAAATCCGCTGTTAGTTAACAACGGATTTTTTTATTCTTCTTCGTTAAAAGCACGTTGCTTACTTGCTTTTTTACTTCCTTCGTATAATTCATATTTTACAAAACGACAATCTAAATCGGCATTCTTAATTGGTATTCTTTTTGAAGTTCTTAAACCTACATGTTTTAACGCTTGTATATCCGAAGTAATTAACCAAGCTGTAGAATCTGGATAATTATTTTTTAAAGTATCCCCTATTTTTCTATAAAACTCTTCTGTATCAATATTCAAACGTTCACCATAAGGTGGGTTGAATAAAATGGTCGTTTTACCAAATACTTCTTTTTTAGAATTGAAAAAGTTCACGTGATGTACTCCAATAAACTCTTCTAAATTCGCATTTATAATATTCTGTTTTGCTTTTACAATAGCCGACGGAGCTTTATCAAACCCCATAATTTTAAAATGCGAACTGCTTATTTTCTTTAATAAAGAATCTTGAATTGTAAAATACAAATCTTCATCATAATCTTTCCAGTTTTCAAAAGCAAAATGCTTACGATTTATATTTGCAGGAATATTATTAGCAATCATTGCTGCTTCAATCAAAATAGTACCAGAACCACACATAGGGTCTATAAAGTTTTCTTCTCCTCTATAACCTGACAACAATACCAATCCGGCAGCTAAAACTTCATTTATAGGCGCAATGTTCGTAGCACTTCTGTATCCACGTTTATGCAACGACTCTCCAGAGCTATCTAACGAAATGGTTAACCATTCTTTATGAATATGAATATGTACTTTAACATCTGGATATTTTAAATCTACATTCGGACGCTTTTTATATTTATGTACAAAATAATCGGCAATGGCATCTTTAGATTTTAAAGTGATGTAATGAGAATTCGTTGTAAAGTTATTAGAATGTACAACCGCATCTACTGCAAAAGTGCCATCTACATCAACAAAACGCTCCCATTTAACTCGTTGTATTGCTTCATATAAATCTTCTTCATCAAAAACTTTACTCTTTTTAATTGGTTTTAAAATACGAATAGCCGTACGTAAAGCAATATTTGCTTTGTATAAAAAACCTGTATCTCCACTAAAATATACACTTCGAATCCCTTCTTTTACATCTTGAGCACCAAGTTTTCTTAATTCTTCAGCAAGAACACTTTCTAAACCTGCGATTGTCGTCGCAACCATTTTAAAATTTTTATCCATCGGGTAAATTTATGGTGCAAAAATACATTTAAAATGATTGATATTTCAATAATAAAAGAATCGTTTATTTAACTGTTAAGTTTTCTTTACTTTTGCGTCCAATTAGTATCTATGGGAACAAAAGATTGGTTTACTTCTTGGTTTGACACTTCGTATTATCATATATTATACAAACACAGAAATGATGTTGATGCACAACTTTTTATGCAAAACATTACTTCTTATTTACAACTTCCTAAAACAGCCCATATTGCAGATTTGCCTTGTGGTAAAGGAAGACATGCAATTTATTTAAATTCTCTTGGTTACAAAGTAACTGGAGGCGATTTAAGTAAAAACAGTATCGATTATGCGAAACAATTTGAAAACAATCGTTTAGACTTTGAAGTTTGGGATATGAGAAAATCTTTAGAAAACAAATACAACGCAGTGTTTAATTTGTTTACAAGCTTTGGTTATTTTGATAATGATCAAGACGATATTTCCGTACTAGAAGGCATGAAAAATGGACTTAAAGAAAATGGTTATTTAGTGCTTGACTTTTTGAATGTTATCAAAACTAAAAACACCTTAGTTACTGAAGAAGAAAAAAATATAGACGGAATAACGTTCAATATTAAGCGAGAGATTAAAAATGGGTTTATACTAAAACATATTTCTTTTTTTGCTGATGAAAAGCAGCATTCATTTACAGAGAAAGTGAAATTTATAGATATTGAAAAAATGAAATTTTACTTTGAAAAAGTAGGTTTAACAATTGTTTCTGTTTTTGGGGATTATCATTTAAAACCTTTTAAGGAAGAAGAATCTAACCGATTAATTTTAATTGCTAAATAATGAGTTATTTATTTTTAATACTATCTGTACTTATAGGTTCTTTACTGGTTTTATGGTTAAAACCAGGTAAAACATTTGTTAGATTATTATTAGCTTTTAGTGGCGCTTACTTATTATCGGTTACTATTTTACACTTGTTACCAGAGGTTTATTCACACTCTCAAAGCCCTAAACAAATAGGTATTTTAATTTTAGTTGGAATCTTAGTACAATCGGTTTTAGAATCTTTTTCTAAGGGAGCAGAACACGGACATATTCATTTACATTCAGAAAGTTCTAAATTCCCTTGGTTATTGTTTGTAAGTTTATGTATACATGCCTTTTCTGAAGGCTTACCAATACATTCGGCTAACGATAATTTATTATGGGCAGTAGTGGTACATAAAATACCTATTGCTATTGTTTTAACCTCTTTTTTACTACATGCAAAATACTCAAAAACTATTGTGTTTAGTTTTTTATTTGTGTTTAGTTTAATGAGTCCATTAGGCTATTTTTTAGCAGATACTATCGGTTGGATATCCAATCACCAATCTATAATAAATGCATTAATTATTGGTGTTTTCTTACACATTTCAACCATTATACTTTTTGAAAGTTCAGAGAATCACAAATTTAATTTTAAAAAGTTTACTGCTATTTTATTGGGTATTTTATTGACTGTTTTTACTTTACATTAATTTTTACATATATTTAGGTAGTTTAAAATACCTAGTTGTAAGTATTTTGTTTTAAGCTCTTTTCTAAGACCTTTGGAACTCTAACCTTAATATATATATAAAATGGAAATTAAAAATTTCAATCAAAGAAACTACAACTTAAACTTAACAGTCCCTGATTCTAGTAACTTTAGAGGTAGAATAGAAGAAGGAAATCATGATTTTTCCTATGGAAATGTTAATAGAGGTTCACTATTAGCACATGGTCTACTTTTTTCACCTAGTATAAAACTAGTAAAATATACCGAAGTTTCTAATAAGTTTTACTTAGTCATAACTTTCACCTCTTTTAATGGGGTTAAAGTTGATAGTCTACAAGGTGTAATTCTCAATGGTAGTTTTCATTTTTTACTTTATTTGAATTACTCTGATATAGATTATTCGACTTACTGTGTTACGGAGGTTATATTTGATACAGAAAATGTTGAGAAATTTCATTTATTTTTAACTAATGTCGTTAAATGTTATTATGCTGTACATATAGAAAACCCATTGTCAAAAGAAGGTTTTAAACAAAGGGATACTTCTCTTGTCTCTAAAAGCAATGGAACTGGAGGTTCAACAGATCCAATAGATGATTTTCCAAAATAGCTATAACTCTTATAATTTAAATGTTAAGAAAAAAAATTAACTTATTTCTTCTTTTATTTCCTGTATTTCTTTTTTCTCAAGAAGAAATACAGGAAATAAAAATTAAAGATTCTATAGGAAAATTAATCAAGAACAGAGAAGTATCTTCAGCTTTATCTTTATTAAATAAACTTTCTGAAAATGAATTTGATTCTAACAATAAATACTTGGTGATAGATAAAAACCTATATTATTGTTATTATCTCAAAAAAAGTTTTGATAGTTGTAAACTCACTTTAAATAAAATAAAACGATATTCTAATGAATTAAATACAGATAACTTAAGTGATTTTTACCTAAATAAAGGATATTATTTTAAAGCCATAAATAAATTAGACTCTTCAGCGATTTACTTCACAAAATCTCTAGAGTATTACCAAGAAGATAATCCAAAACACTTAAAAAATAGAATAAATATCTATTCAGGACTTGCCGCAATTCATAGATTAACTTCTAATAAAGAAAAACAGTTATTTTATTTAGAAAAGTATTTAGAAAGTTCTAAAAAAAGTGGGGATTCATATAAAATTGGGGCTGCACTAAATAATTTAGGTGTTTACTATGACAATGAAGAAAAGCCTGAAACATCATTAATTTATTTTAAAAAATCCTTAAAATATAAACTTAGAAAAAAAAATCGTAACTCAGTACTGCAAAACATTGGTTCTATATATTTAAATCATTTTAATAATATAGATTCTGCTTCCTATTACAACAAAAAAGCTATAAATCAAAACACTTCTAAAAGAACTCTAGCCTATATACATAGAGACTTATCAATTATTGCTAAAAGAAAAAGCAATTACTTGGAAGAAAACAAAGAATTACTTTCAGCTTTAAAAAATATTAGACAAGATAATTTCGCTGAATTAGAAATAAAATTATTAAATGATTTGTCTCAAAATTATAAAAACCAAGGAAATTATAGGCAAGCTTATAATTATCTAAATAAGTTCAATCAACTAAACGATTCTTTAAAGAAACAATCGTTAATTGAAAAAGTTGAAGAAATTGAAACCAAATACCAAACAGAAAAAAAAGAAAAAGAGAATTTAAAATTAAAACAAGAAAATTTAGTTAGCGAAACCAAAAGAAAACAAAATAGAAATTTATTAATTGGTTCTTTTTTATTTATTCTTTTAGGGGGAATAATTGCAATATTAGCTTTAAAAAATTCAAAACGAAAACAAAAACTTGCAGAACAAGAAACAGAATTAGAAACTCAAAAAAACCTATCTCTAATTAAAGAGCAAGAAATTAATACCATTAATGCGATGGTTAATGGTCAAGAAAAAGAACGTAAACGTATAGCAGAAGACTTACACGATAATTTAGGTAGCGTTTTAGCAACTTTAAAACTTCATTTTGAAAATTTAAAACTTAACAGAGAAAAGAAACATTTCAATCAAGATGAATTGTATGAGAAAACTGAAAAATTAATCGACGAAACCTATTTAAAGGTTCGTAGTATCGCACATGTCAAAAATGCGGGTGTTATTGCTAACCAAGGTTTGTTATCTGCTATAAAAATGATGAGTGATAAAATTTCATCAGCAAATAAAATTAGTATTGAAGTTTTAGATTTTGGCTTAAACAAACGACTTGAAAACAATATAGAAATTATTGTTTTTAGAATTGTTCAAGAACTCATAACCAATATTATAAAACATGCCGAAGCTTCAAATGTCTCTATTAATCTATCGCAATATGATAATAATCTTAATGTTATTATTGAAGATAATGGTAAAGGTTTCGATATTAATAAAATTAATTATAATAATGGAATGGGCTTAGGTTCAATTAAAACAAGAGTTAAACACCTCAAAGGCGATTTTGACATAGACTCAACATTAGGAAAAGGCACATCTATAATTTTCAATATACCACTCACATAAATCACTACAAGTAGGTAAAAGTTCTTCCTTTATTTTTAATAGTTTTAAACTAATTTAATTTTGAAATTTATGATAACAATTGCTATGGCAGAAGATCATCAAATGTTAATTGATGGAATTAAATCTTTCTTTGAATATGATGATGAGATTAACATTATTGGAACAGTAAATAATGGTGAAGAATTAGTGAAACTAGTTTCTTTAAAACAACCAAAATTGGTAATTACTGATATTAGAATGCCTAAAATGGATGGTATTGAAGCTACCAAAATTATTAAACAAAAACACCCTGAAATAAAAGTTTTAGCCATGACAATGTTTGACCAGCCAAATGCAATCAAGCAAATGTTAGATGCAGGTGCAACGGGTTATATTCTTAAAAATTCTGGAGTAAAAATGCTCTCAAAAGCCATAATTAGTGTTGCTAATGGAGAAACTTTTTTTGATCCTAACGTAGCTTTCAATTTTATGAATAGCTATGTGGATGAAAATGTAACTGTGGGGAAATCAGAAAAAGTGGTCTTATCTAATCGAGAAAAAGAAATTCTTCAACTAATTGCTAAAGGAAAAACATCAAAGCAAATTTCTGAAGAATTATTCATCGCAAAAACTACAGTTGACACCCACAGAAAAAATATGATCAGAAAACTTAATCTCAATGGTGTTAACGAACTTATGAAATATGCTATTGATAAAAAATATAATTTCTGAAAAATTACCTATATATAAGGATAAAAACAAACCTATTTAAACCATAATTTTGGAGTAATAATTAATTCAAAACTCTAAAGTTATGAGAATATTAAATTTTACTATTACTTTATTAATTTCAATAACTCTATCTGCTCAAGACATAATTTTTGATGCTAAAAGTGGAGAATTTATTGATAAAATTGAAGAAATGAAACTTGATGAAGAAGGAAATATTTTAATTAAAAATTTCAATCCTTTTCTTTATAGTATAAGCTTAAAAATATCCAGCTCTGATAATAGTAAAAAACTTATTCCTTTTTTACAAAGTATTCCCTCTAGGATTTTTGGAGTTAGTTATGGAGATATATCAAACTTAAAAAAAAATGCTCCTTCATTTGATAAAAATCAAGATAGTATATTATTTAATAATACTCTAAAAAAACATTTATTATTATATAATTATCTAAGAAGTCAATCATTCTCATGTAATGAAGTTCAAGAAAAAATTAATTTAATTGGAGATGAAAAGCTAACAAATCTTTACTTTAGTTCTAATGAGAATCTTGATCCAAATTTTATTAAATTATTAAATTATTTAGACCATTTAAAGTAAAACGTACAGAAATACTTAGAAAAAACTGATAAAAATTGTAACTTAAAAATAAAATCCTTTAAAGCAAAAGGAGAAGAGACATTTATAGAAATAAATTTAACTCCAAAAGAAAAATCTATAAGTTTTTTTAATAATATTAATGAAATTTCTAATTCAAAAACAATAAAAATCAAAAACGCTCGTAAAATCAGATTTACTTCTGGTATAATGCTTTCTAAAAATATTACTCCTGATTTTTATATAAAATCTATTGATAGTGTTCAGTATCAAATTTTAAGAGAGAAAAAGGAAAAATATTTACCTGGTATTAGCCAACATTCAATTAGAAGATAAATTATATTTAAATTTTGGAGCAGGAATATCGATAGAATCTACACCACATCTTGTATTAGGGGGATCTTATTCTCTAGAAAAACTAATTAATGGTTTGTATGCAAACGTAGGGTATGGATGGGCATATAGAAATACTCTCTCCGACTCTTTAGATGAAGATCTAATATATAAATCACCTCCATCTGCTATAAAAACTAAGAAAAAATTTATTGGAGATTTATGGTTTGGAATAAGTTTCAAACTATAATTAAAATAAGACTATTGAAATTACTAGTCTTATTTTAATTTTTCCCTATTCACCAAATCCATAGAAAAAGCAGGCAAACAAATAGCTAAATATTCGCATTCAACATCAAAAGGATTTGAATATTGAACTCGTGTATTTTTTTCTATTTTAATGGATTGTCCTGCTTCTAAAACAACAGTATCTCCATCAATAATAAACTGTTTTTTACCTTTTATGATGTAAGTGTACTCCTCAAACTCTGGTGTTTGAAATGGTTCACTCCACCCCGCAGGAGCTACCATATGTGCAATACTTATTTGTGAATTTTTATCCGTAGCATTTCCAAAATGCTCTTCAATTAATTTACCATCAGTAGTTGGCACAATAAAAGGAGCTGATTGGATTACATATTTTTTACTCATATTATTTGTTTTTACGTTAGCGATTGTAACGTCATCCTTTTTAGAATTTCTTTAAAATTCCAAAAAGATATAGTGAAAAAAACTACCCGATAAGGAAACGCCCAAATTAACCTAACTATTCATAAAATGATAAAATCCCGCAATTAAGCGGGATTTTTATTAGTTAAACCAAACGATAAACGACTTTACCTTTGCTAAATCAGGTATTTGCTCTAAACTTACTTTTTGCATATTAAACTCTTTTAAACCGAGTTCTTCTTTATCTATGGTAATTGTAGTGTTTAAATCATCAATAAACAACGTTGCAGATGAAAATGAACTTTCTACTTTGCTTATTTTATTATTAGCATTAATTTGACCAAATGTTGAATTAATATTTAATCCGCTTTCGGTTTTATAACGCTCATCAAAAATTTGAATACTTTTTAAGGTAGAAGTTTCGTCTAATTGCTCTTTTGGAACAACAGTTAACAAGTGCTTCCCTCCTTTTTCATAGATTAAATACTCATCATCATCTTGAAAGTAATTATCGCCTTTAGCTCCTTCACTTAAAATTTTAACGATCGAATCTTTTGCAAAAATTTGCTCTAATTCTTTAACTGTTGTCTTGGTAGTTAGTTTTCCTACTTTTCCTTTTGCTATGTTATATCTTCCGTTACCACATTGAACAAATAAAACAGCAACAAATACAAATAGTAGGGGTTTAATTAAGTTTTTCATTTATTTTAATTTCTTATTTAACGTTCTTTTTTTAAGTTTAGTTTACATTACTTTCTTTAAAATACCAAATACACTTCTAATAAAAGTTGCACTGGTTAATACTTTAACTATCGGATTTTGACGTGTACTTCTACTTCTTGTTGTAGTTCTTCTTCTCATTTTTTCTCTCTCTTCTCTTTCGTCTTCCTCTGTTTTTTCTTTATTGATCTTTTCTATCTTTTCAGTTAGCATTTCATATGCGCTCTCACGATCAACTTCTTTATTATACTTCGGAATAAGTTTTGAATTGCTTAAAACCTCCTGAATTTCTTTATCCGTAAGAACATCCATTCTACTCATTGGTGCACGTAGCATCGTTCTTGCTAAAGGTGTCGGAATTCCTTTTTCGTTTAACACCGTAACTAGAGCTTCTCCAATTCCTAATTGTGTTAATACTTCTTTGGTATCGTAATATTCTGAATCAGGGTAATTTTCTGAAGCTAATTTAATTGCTTTTCTATCTTTTGCAGTAAATGCTCGTAAAGCATGTTGTACCTTCATCCCTAATTGCGCCAATACATCTTGAGGTACATCATCTGGATTTTGTGTTACAAAATACAATCCGATTCCTTTAGAACGAATTAACTTTACAATACTCTCTATTTGATTTAACAAAGCTTTTGACGCTTCTTCAAACACCAAATGGGCTTCATCTATAAAAATAATTAATTCTGGTCGTCCACTATCTCCTTGTTCTGGGAACGTTTCATACACTTCTGCTAATAATTGTAGCATAAAAGTTGAAAACAACTTCGGCTTATCTTGAATATCTGTTAAACGTAATACCGAAATTACGCCTCGTCCATTTTCATCAACACGTGTTAAATCATCTACTTCAAACGATTTTTCTCCAAAAAATAAATCTCCACCTTGTTGTTCTATCTCAATAACCTTACGTAAAATTGCTCCAGTACTTGCCGTAGAAATACGACCGTATTCTGTAGCCAACTCTTCCTTTCCTTCCGCAGTAATAAACTGCAACATTTTTTTGAAATCTTTTAAATCTAACAACGGGAATTGGTTATCATCGCAATACTTAAAAATAATCGCTACAATTCCTGTTTGTGTTTCGGTTAAATCTAAAATTCTTGATAATAAAACTGGTCCAAATTCAGAAACGGTTGCACGCAAACGCACACCATCTTGTTCAGATATTGATAAAATTTCTATTGGAAACTTTGTGGCATTAAACGGAATCCCTATTTTTTCGTGACGCTCATTAATTTTAGCATGTCCAGGACTTGGTTGTGCTAATCCACTCAAATCGCCTTTTACATCCATTAACAATACTGGAATTCCTTTTTCAGACATGTTCTCTGCCAATACTTGTAACGTTTTCGTCTTACCTGTACCCGTAGCCCCTGCTATTAACCCGTGACGATTTAACGTTTTTAAAGGTATGTTTACCAAAGCATTCGTCACGGTTTCTTCACCTAACATACCTGCCCCTAAGGTTATAAAATCACCTTTACATTGGTAGCCTTCGTTTATGTAACTAAAAAATTCTTCCTTTTTACTCATATTGTTTTTGAACTTTATTGATAAAATCACGTAAAAATAGCAAAAAACATTAATTAAAATCGAATGTTGACTATCTTTGCACACTTATGTTGAAAAAAGAAGTACAAGCGTTAATAGATCAAGGAAAAATGCTTCCGTTAATGGAAGAATTTTATACCATACAAGGTGAAGGTGCACATACAGGAACCGCTGCGTATTTTATACGTATTGGTGGTTGCGATGTGGGGTGCCATTGGTGTGATGTAAAAGAAAGTTGGAATGCAGATTTGCATCCACCAACAACTACTGATTTAATTGTAGAAAACGCAAAAAAATATGCTGAAACCGTAGTTATTACAGGTGGTGAACCTTTAATGTGGAGTTTAGATTATATTACTCAGCAACTGCAAGAAAAAGGGATTAAAACCCATATCGAAACCTCAGGAGCGTATAATTTTTCTGGTGTTTGGAATTGGTTTTGTTTATCGCCTAAGAAAACCAAATTACCTACAGAACGTTGTTATGAAGAAGCAGACGAATTGAAAATGATTATTTACAACAACAATGATTTTCAGTTTGCAGAAGAACAAGCAGCTAAAGTTGGAAAGGATTGTAAACTTTATTTACAACCTGAGTGGAGTAAAAAAGAAAAAATGACTCCACTTATTATCGACTATGTGATGAAAAACCCTAAGTGGAAAATTTCACTACAAACGCATAAATTTTTGAATATACCTTAACAAAAAAAGCAACCAAAATGGTTGCTTTTGTTTATTTATTATTTTTCTTTTTTAGGTGCTTTCCATTTTGACCAACTAACACCATAATCTTTACTCTCTAACCAATTATTTTTTGAACATTCTGTATACCATATATTTTCATCCTTTCCTGGAAAAAAACGTTTACAATCTCCTCTAGGTAAATCTCTAACATTCCATTCCTCACTATCATGTTTTTTCACATAAAGATAACCTGGTCGTTTTGCTGTAGCATTTAATTTTAAATGTGGGCCAATAATAAGGTGGGTTGGAGTTTCTGTTACTTTAGTGATTTTTTTAACCTTTTTAGCCAATGGCACCGAAGTAAAATGTATGTTATCATATTCCGATTGGAGTAGGATTTTATATTTTTCACTATTAGATGAATAAATATATAAATGCTTCTTCCCGTTATATATTTTTGGATAATAAGGAATTGCGGATAATGAAAAGAATCCAGGAGCTTTTTGTTCTTTTCTAAACTCTAATTGACTTTTCCACTTAAAAGAGCTGTCTGCCCAAAAAATATTGAAGCTGTTATCAGCTAACAGAAATTTATTCCCTTTTAAAGATTGCAATTCAGGTGCACTTTCTAACCCACTAGGTAATGGCATATATTCTAACCCTTCTTCTGTTCCATAAAGAAAACTACCATTCTCTAAAGTACAAATTATGGTATTGTCTTTTTTCAAGGTCATTTTTTTTATTTGCTGATAAGTAGGTGTATTAATTAGTTTATAATTAATTACTTTTCCATTTTTATCCTTTTTCATTTTTATAACCATTCCCAAAGTTGCATATAAATGAGTGACCTTGGTGTTAGGCTTAGCATTATGCCGTGATACTAATAATTCAGCAAAAGACGTTACTAATTTATCAACCTTGTCATTAGATAAAAATTTCCAAGCTGATTGCATTGAAGCTATTTGATTCGCATATTCTGATTTATATTGTCTTACATAACGTTTAACATCTTCAGTATTATTGATAGGTAATGCCATAACCTTGTTAGAACTTTCATTTTCTCTAATTAAATAAATCATTCCACCATTGGTTACTTGTTCTTTCTTGATATTAAATGTTCCTTCTAAAGGAATTCTTAAAAATTTACCGTACCCTATTTTTCCACCTGTTAGTCGTACCGATAACAATTCATATTCTCCTTCCGAAAGTTCTAATGTTATAAATTGGTTTTTAATAGCGTGAAAAGCAGTTTCTCCACTAGTTTTTTTCTTTTTTAAAAATCCTTTCTTTTTATACTCTACTTGTACAGAAACGTTACGTGCATAAGAATCACTATTCCAGGAAAATTGGATAGTAAACAATCCTTTTGTTGGATTGCTCTTTATTAAAGAATCAGTAGCATATAACTTAACTGCAAAAAAACAGATAAAAATGAATAGTAATTTTGTTGTGTATAGTCTATAATTATTTAAAACATTCATGGTTTATATTTGGGATATAGTTAAAACTAAGCGACTAAAATATCAAAAATCAGTAAATTAGTTGAATAATTAAAACAAAAACTCGCCAGTTGGCGAGTTTTCATATTTATATAATATAAATTTTTATTCTTTATAAACACCCATATTAGCGTATTTATCCATACGTTGAGCAATTAAATCAACATGAGTAAGGTCTTTTAATTCACCGAAAGCTTTTACAATTTGATTTTGTACTGCCTTAAAAGCGCCTTCTCTATCGGTGTGTGCTCCTCCTGCTGGTTCTTTGATAATACCATCAATTAACTTGAGTTTTTTCATATCGGCTCCCGTTAATTTTAAGGCCTCAGCAGCTTGTTCTTTATACTCCCAACTACGCCATAAAATAGATGAACATGATTCTGGTGATATAACGGTATACCATGTATTTTCCATCATATATACTCTATCTCCTACTCCAATACCAACGGCTCCTCCTGAAGCTCCTTCACCAATAACTATCGTAATAATTGGCGTTTTCAAACGTGTCATTTCAAAAATGTTCCGTGCTATAGCTTCTCCTTGTCCACGCTCTTCTGCTTCTAAACCTGGATAAGCTCCTGGAGTATCTAGCAACGTTACTACCGGAATCCCAAACTTCTCTGCCATTTTCATTAAACGCAAGGCTTTACGGTATCCTTCTGGATTCGCCATACCAAAATTACGATACTGACGCGTTTTAGTATTATAGCCTTTTTGCTGACCTATAAACATAAAAGATTGATCTCCTATTTTACCTAAACCACCAATCATTGCTTTGTCGTCTTTTACACTTCTATCTCCGTGTAATTCCATAAACGTATCGCCACAAATTGCACGAATATAATCTAACGTGTACGGGCGATTAGGATGACGTGACAACTGAACGCGTTGCCAAGGTGTTAGGTTTTTATAAATATCTGTTCTGGCTTTCTCTAATTTTTTTTCAATTTTACCGCAGGTTTCTGCAACATCAATATCGCTTTCTTTTCCAATATCATAGCATTTTGCCAATTGCTCCTGTAAGTCTTTAATTGGCATTTCAAAATCTAAATATTCCATTTTGTATCCTTTGATTTATAAAATCTATAGTTGTTTGTAAGAACAAACATACTAAATTTATCGTTGTAATTTCTTTTTAATTGTTGAAGAATTTTTGAGAAGACCGTTCAATAAAACCACAAATAACACGATAAAAGCACCATAGTAAAACTCGGGTTTCATCTGTTCTTTTTCTCCAAAAATAATGAGCGCTAAAACAATAGCGTAAATGGGTTCTAAATTTATTGTAAGCATCACAGTGTAAGGTGTTAAGAATTTCATCACCTTAACAGAAACAATAAAAGCATAAGCTGTACAAATACTACTCAGTATAATTAAGTATAACCAGTCTGTGAATTTTAATTGAAAAAAAGTTGTTGTAAAACTTCCTGTAAACCCTAAAAATAAGGTGACAGCCACAACCCCAAAAAAGAGTTGATATAAAGATATAACGTTAGCATCATATTTTTTAACATACAATCCATTCAAAACTGCAAAGAGTGCAGATAAAAATGCTGAAATGAGTGCATATACAATCCCCATGAAGTATTGACTTTCAAAATTGAAAATAATATACAAGCCTACAATAACTAATAAGCCTAATAAAATCTCAATACTTTTTATTCTTCGCTTAAAAAAAAGAGGTTCTATTAAAGACGCAAAAAAAGCGCCCGTACTCATCGTTACTAAAGCTACAGATACATTAGATACTTTTATCGCTTTAAAAAAAGTGATCCAATGTACTGCTATAACGACACCTGTTACTGCAAATTTTAAAATTGCTTTTCTTTCTATTTTGAAAGATTTTTTAGTCAGTAAAAAATAGATTCCGATGAAGATAACAGCTAATAACATTCGATACCATACTAACGGTATTGCATCAATAGAGATCAATGCACCTAAAATTGCTGTAAACCCCCAGATAAAAACAATAAGGTGTAATAATAGGTAATTTTTGAGTTTACTTTCTTGCATTGATGTAGAGATAAATAGCATAACAACCAAAAACTATATTTGGCATCCAAACGTTTAATAAAGAATTTGCACCTGCAACAGCCCCCATTACTTCTCCCACTTTTAAAAAGAACACATATATAAACATTACAGCAATACCTAAAGCTAAATTTACGCCCATTCCTCCTCTACGTTTTCTATGTGCCAAAGCAACAGCTATTAAAGTTAATATATAGGATGCTAATGGCAAACTTGTTCTTTTATATAACTCTACTGTATAAGCATTTAAATTTTTAACCCCTCTTTTTTTAGAAACATCAATAAATTCAGATAATTCTCCAGAAGGCATTTCTTGAGCTAATGCCGATTTATAATTAAAATCTTTGGGTGTAAAAGCAAAAGTAGTGTCTATGTTATTTCCCATAAACAAACTATCTCTGTCTTTAAAGATCTTGCGTTCTTTCCAATTTAATAACCTAAACGTGCTGTCTTTTTCTTTCCAGTGTATATTATCGGCAGTAAGTTTATTTTTTAATTCTAAACCTCTATAAGTTTCTATAGAAAAGTTATAACCTTGATTTCTTTTTAAGTCAAAGCTTTGGATAAAAATATACGTACTATCATTTAACTGCAAACTAAAATTACGTACTGAAGTATCTTCATAACGTTGTTTAGTTAAATAGGTTTTTTCAAATTTTTTACGTGTTTTACTACTATTTGGTACTACATAATGATTCATTAATAATGCGATAATAGTCACTAAAGTTGCTCCTAAAAAATACGGATATAAAAAACGTGTAAATGATATTTGAGAACTGTTTATAGCAACAACTTCTGTATTATTTGCCAAGCGGGAGGTAAAAATGATTACTGCAAGAAACAATGCCAATGGCATAAAAGTATTCGCGTAATAAATGATAAAATTCTTATAATAATCGTTAACTATTTCAAAAAATGTAAGCGTATCATTTCTTAAAAATTTATCAATTTTTTCTGCAATATCAATAGCTACCGCTATTGGTATTAAAATTAACAACGTAAACAAAAAGGTTGTTAGATATCTTTTTAATATGTACCAATCTAGTATTTTCAAATTACAAACGTTTGTCCATTTGTTTGACTATTTTATCTTTCCATTCGGAAAAATCTCCTGCTAAAATATGTTTTCTAGCTTCACGAGTTAACCAAAGATAAAACCCTAAGTTGTGTATAGATGCTATTTGTTTTCCTAGCATCTCTTTTGCCGCAAATAAATGACGTAGATATGCTTTAGAATACATAGTATCTACATAGGTAATTCCCATTTCATCAATTGGCGAAAAATCATTTTCCCACTTTTTATTTTTGATATTGATGGTACCATGAGCTGTAAATAACATTCCGTTTCGAGCATTACGTGTAGGCATTACACAATCGAACATATCTACTCCTAATGCAATATTTTCTAAAATATTTATGGGTGTACCTACTCCCATTAAGTAACGAGGTTTGTCTTCTGGTAAAATACTGCAAACTACATCGGTCATTGCGTACATTTCTTCCGCAGGTTCCCCTACAGAAAGTCCACCAATAGCATTCCCTTCTGCTCCTACAGATGCTATAAATTCGGCAGATTGTTTACGAAGATCTTTGTACGTACTTCCTTGTACAATAGGAAATAATGTTTGGCTATAATCGTATTTAAATGGTGTTTTTTCTAAATGTGCTACACAACGTTTTAACCAACGATGTGTCATATGCATCGAGTTTTTAGCATAGTTATAATCGCAAGGATATGGTGTACATTCATCAAAAGCCATAATAATATCTGCCCCTATAGAACGTTGAATTTCCATTACGTTTTCGGGTGTAAAAAAATGTGTAGAACCATCTATATGACTCTTAAACTTTACCCCTTCTTCTTTAATTTTTCGATTTGCAGAAAGAGAATATACTTGATAACCACCACTGTCAGTTAAAATATTCCTATCCCAATTCATAAACTTATGTAAACCTCCTGCTTGTTCTAAAATAGAAGTTTGCGGACGTAAGTATAAATGATAAGTGTTTCCTAAAATAATATCAGGATTTATCTCTTCTTTTAATTCTGATTGATGAACTCCTTTTACGGATGCAACTGTACCTACAGGCATAAAAATTGGAGTTTCTATTGTACCATGATCAGTGGTAATTTCACCAGCTCTGGCTTTACTTTTCGGATCGGTAAGTTTTAAGTCAAATTGCATAGTTGGCAAAGATACACATTTGCTCGAATGCGTAAACTTAAAAGGTTCTTAAGATTTAAAATCTCTTTTTCTTTCTACCAAATGAACTAATATTCTTTTTTGATGAAGATGATTTTTTTCTAAATGAAGCGCTTTTTTTATTAAAGTCGTTTTTTACTGGACCTTCTTTTTTCTTTGATACTTGTTTTTTTGGTTTCTGAATAACAGTAGAAGCTTCTTCTGTTTTAGATGATGTAGCAATCATTTTATTGATTTTCTCCATTTCTTCTGATGTTAATTCTCGCCAATCTCCAGGTTGCATCTGTCCTAGTTCAATATTCATAATTCTGGTGCGTACTAATTTAGTTACTTCATAATCTAAATATTCACACATTCTACGAATTTGCCTATTTAACCCTTGTGTTAAAACAATTTTAAAAACTTTATCTGCTACTTTCTCTACTTTACATTTCTGAGTTACTGTTCCTAAAATCGGAATTCCGTTACTCATTTTGTTTATAAAAGTATCTGTAATCGATTTATCTACTGTAACGATATATTCCTTTTCGTGATTATTTCCGGCACGTAAAATTTTATTGACAATATCTCCATCATTTGTTAAAAAAATAAGTCCCTCCGAAGGTTTATCTAATCGACCAATAGGAAATAACCGCTCTGGGTAACCAACAAATTTTACAATATTTTTTCGTTCTTTACTATCTGTAGTACAAACAATTCCGATTGGTTTATTCAAAGCTATATATAATGTTTTTGGCTTTGGTTTTAATAATCTACCATCTACTTTTACGATATCTCCATCAAAAACTCGATTCCCAAGCTCTGTTGGACGATTGTTAAGCGTTACTCTCCCTTGTAGAATTAGTTTTTCAGCTTCTCTACGAGAACACATTCCTGTGCTACTGATAAACTTATTAAGATTTATAGAGTTTGTATTATTACTTTCCATCAGCACAAAAGTAAAAGAAAAATCCTCAAGATTGATTTCTTGAGGATTTTAATATTATTCTTTTATCATTTAAAAAATCATCATTTTTTGTGTACAACGTGCTAAACTTGGTCGTCTATCATAATCTAACCCTAAAGTAATCATGTGTGTACCCGATTGGTAATCTATTGTTCGGTTGGGCGTGACACTAAATCCATAAGATACATAAAAATTATTTTTCTTTAATCCTACCATTGGAGCCACAGCATTCGGTGTACCAAATTGATCATTTAAGAACGTATAACTTAAACCTCCCCATATATAGCCTTCATCAATTCCTTTGCGTAATTTAACATTTAAATCGGTTCTTGAACGCGCACTTGCCTCAAAATATTCAACAAATATTGATGGTTCTAATTCTGTAATTCTATTCAATTTAAAAGTATATAAAGAATAAACAGTATATTTTCTTAATACTTCTGGTTCTCCTAGCTCAAAATCCTCAATGTCTTTACCTAAAATATTTATCACATTTGCACTAATTGCAAAACGTTCGAAACGATATAACATACTAATATCAAAATTAGAAGAACTAATATTTCTATCAGGTAACACTTCCGAAGTATTATTATTTTCTGTATCAATACCAAATTGAATAAAACTATAACTTAGTCCGAAGGATAAGAAGCTATCATGTAAATCACTTAATGTTAAGTGACTTGCCAAAGATAGTTTTGCTCCTTGTTGAGAAGTTTGACCATTTTTATCATTAAAAATAGTTAAACCACCACCAAAACGATCTGCTAAACGAGCTTCTACAGTTAACGATTGTGTATTAGGTGCATTTTTAATTCCTAACCATTGGCTTACACCATTTAATCTAATTTGTAAACCAGAACCAATACCTGCGTATGAAGGTGATATCATAAATGGATTATCGGCCATATGATTTACATATAATGGTAGATCTACCTCTTGAGCTGACACTTTTATACTAATGAATAAAAATAGTAGCATTAAAAATCTTTTCATCATTCTTTCTTTTATCTATATAATGTAAAGTGTCCCATAAACTTCCTAGCTTCTCCTGATAACTCTTTAAAGTTAATTGTATACCAGTAGTCTCCAGATGGTAATGGTCTTCCCTGGTAAATTCCATCCCAACCTTGGTGACTTCCTGTAAATATTTCTAATTGTCTTCCATATCTATCAAAAATATAAATAGTTACATCATGATAATCTTCTACGTTTATTGGATACCAATAATCGTTAGTACCGTCACCATCTGGTGTAAAGAAGTTTGGAATTTCGATTGTAATATAAACTCCCTCTACAATTTGTGAAACAGGACAACCTTCATTGTCATCTGTAGATCTAGCATCTCTAACTACAATTTCATAATCACGTGTTTGAGTAATTAACGATTCATTGCTGTATGAGAATGTCTCACCCCCATCAAAACTATACTCATATGGAGGTAAACCTCCAGATGCGTTAACTATAAATTTATTCTTTTCAGAAGCATCAATAGTAAATACTAGCGGGTTAATTATAGCTACTTCAATTTCTTCACTAATCTCTATACAGCTTTGAGCCCCATCAGTTCTAACATGTTCAACTTCTACAGTATATAATCCAGGTAAATTAACATTAAATATTCCTGTATCATTAGATGTATTTTCTGGTCCTGACAAAGTATATATTACCTCATTTATGTATTGTTCAGCAACAGTTGCAGTTATAGTAGCACTTCCAGAACAATCATATATTCTTTCAACTGCAAATTGGAAATCTATAGGGGCATTTGGTGTTACAACAATTGGTTCTATAGGAGCACAATCATTACTGTCTCTAACCAATACTACATATGTTACACCTCCTATTAAATTATTAAAAGTATGTGTATTAGCACCTATTGGTAAATCTACAAAAGGCTCACCATTTAAACTTACTCTATAAGGTCCTGTACCCCCAGAAATTACAACTTCAAATGAAGGAGCTGTATCTCCAATACAAAGTTGTTGATTAACGGTTCCAACCAAATCAACTGTTAATAATTCCGGTTCTATAACTTCAACCTGAATAATATCGTAACAACCTCTATCATCTTGAACTGTCACATCATAAATTCCTGCAGGTAGGTTGTTAAATACATTTTGTGACTGAAATCTACCAGGTTCAGAACTAATTTCATATACATAAGTTCCTGTTCCTCCTTCAGCATTTACAGCAATACTACCATTACTTCCTCCATTACAACTTACAGCTGTTGGAGTTCCTGTAGCTACTAGCTCTTCTGGATTAGTAATTTCATAAGTTCCTGTAACAGCAATACAATCTTGACTTGTTACTCTAATACTATATATACCTGGGCCTATATTTGTAAATGTATTATTAGAAGCTTG
Source organism: Tenacibaculum adriaticum (assembly GCF_008124875.1). Classification (GTDB taxonomy): domain Bacteria; phylum Bacteroidota; class Bacteroidia; order Flavobacteriales; family Flavobacteriaceae; genus Polaribacter; species Polaribacter adriaticus. The sequence continues at coordinate 1,546 of NZ_VNIA01000002.1, read as the reverse complement.
TGGACCAGCTACTACAGACCCTGTTCCATCTAGTAATTCATAAATATTATTACCTAAACCGCCTGTTACTGTAGCAGAAAGAACTGCATTTGCTTCATCATTACAAGTTATAAATCCTCCTGAAGTATTTAGAGTAACTGTTAATGGTACTAATTCTGCTATAGTAATAATATATGGTTCAGAGGTACAGCCATTAGCATCTCTTACATAAAAATTATGCTGACCAGCAGCCATTGGAAATGTATCAGATACTCCGAATACTGTTCCATTATTACTATATGTGTATGCTCCTGTTCCTCCTGTACCAGAAACTACCACGTCTACAGTTGTATTATTACAAGTAATAATACCATTTGCAACAGCCGAAGCAATTACTTCTGTAGGATCACTAATAGTTACTGGAAACTGTTGACTACAGCTATATTCATCATATACTGTAACTACATAATTTCCTGAACCTAACCCTGTAAATTCATTTGATAATTGACGTGCAGAAGTATTTCCACTAGGATACGTTAATGTAAACGTATAATTAGCTGGATTTCCCTGTCCTCCTGAAATTGAATTCACTTGAATAGTTGCTGATTCATCTCCTTCACATTGATTAGAAGCTGCTTCAAATAAAGTTGCTACAATTGGTGTTGGATCTTCTAAAGTAAACGTATCTGTTACTTGGCAACCATTTGTATCTTGTACTGTTATTTCATAATCTCCTGCCTCCAAATCTTTAATAATCTTATTCGTATCAAAAGATTGAATTGTTACACCCGTTGTTGTATTTATCAACTGATAAGTATATGATCCCCATCCTCCGGTTGCATTAATGTTTACTTCTCCACTATTACTAGTAATACAACTAATTAATGTAGTTTCATAAGACATTGCCAATCCTGTCGTAGGTCCATTAATTGTAACATTCGTAGATTGTACTGGACAAAATGGACTACCTGTCATCGTTACTACTACATAATACTCTCCTTCTAGTAAATTCCCTACAGTACTTAATCCACTTACTCCTGTATTTGTAATCCCTGTTGTTACTCCACTTGATTGGAATACCTCATAATTATATAAGCCACCATAAGGGGTTGTTGAACTAAATTCAAAAGAAATTTCACCAGTTGCAGTTCCAAAACATGCTACATCACTCGTCTTATCTACATCTAAATTAAATGTTGGTGGCGTATCTACTTGATGTACTATTGTAAATGTACATCCTGTATCTGGATTAAAGATTGCTATTTCGTAAACTCCTGTACCTAATCCTGTAAATACTTCAGGATTTGGCATTGGTGCCGTTTGTGTAACTGTTGGATACACTGTACCATTAATTCCTGTTACGCTGTATTCAACATTTGGTATTGCTGATACTGATGTGAAATTAATAGTAATATCTTCTCCTGTTGCACAGTCAATTGCTTTATCTATTGTTACACTAGCATCTGTTATGGCATTAAATGGTGCTACAACTTGAGTTGCTGTTTGACTACATCCGTTATCGTCAAAAACAGTTATAGCTACACTTCCGCCTGCTTCATTGGTTACT
>NZ_VNIA01000001.1:512720-1152566 GCF_008124875.1 Tenacibaculum adriaticum | reverse complement strand
TTAATACCCTTGTTTTAAGTCATTTGCACTCGAAAGTTTTTTGCAAATTTCTCTACTTATACATACCTCCTATCCGAAACTATAAGGTTTGATACAAACTCACTCTAATAACACTATATTATATAAAGTGTTTTAAACCTTATACACAATATAACATATGTTAATCACGACCTCAAAACAACTATAAGGTAATGTTCGCGTGAGGGATTGTAGCATTTGTCTGAGCTCTTTTAAGAGGAACGAACAAAAAGCGAGTGCGAAAAGCCCGACACAAATACGTTTATGAAACGTGAGTGAAATAAACTTTTGTGACACGCCCCAAAAAAACAAAATTTATTATACCTATATATATTGTACAAAATCGGGTTTTACAATATCTTTGTGCTTCGAAATTTCCAATTGTAAGGAAATACTAAAAACTATAGAATGATTAAAATTACATTACCAGACGGAAGCGTTAAAGAATTTGAGAGCAACTCTACTCCTATAGATGTTGCAAAAAGCATTAGTGAAGGTTTAGCAAGAAACGTTATTTCAGCAAACTTTAATGGAACAACTGTAGAAACCTCTACCCCATTAACCACTGATGGTTCTTTGACTTTATTTACGTTTGATAATAAAGAAGGTAAAAAAGCATTTTGGCATTCATCTGCCCATGTATTAGCGCAAGCGATTTTAGATTTTTATCCGAATGCTAAATTAACTATTGGCCCTGCTATTGAAAACGGGTTCTATTATGATGTTGATTTTGGTGAAGATGTTTTATCTGAAAAAGACTTTTCTAATATTGAAAAGAAATTTTTAGACCGTGCACGTGAAAAAGCAGAGTTTAAAATGCGTTCTGTTTCTAAAGCAGATGCACTAGCTTATTACAAATCTCAAAACAACGAATATAAAGTTGAGCTGATTGAAGGATTAGAAGACGGGGATATTACTTTTTGCGATCATAGCAATTTTACTGATTTATGCCGTGGAGGACATATTCCTAACACAGGAATTATTAAAGCTATAAAAATAATGAACGTTGCGGGTGCTTATTGGCGCGGTGACGAAAAAAACAATCAGTTGACTCGTGTATACGGAATCTCTTTTCCGAAGCAAAAAATGTTAACCGAATATTTAGAGTTATTAGAAGAAGCTAAGAAACGTGACCATAGAAAGCTTGGAAAGGAATTAGAATTGTTTACTTTCTCTCAAAAAGTAGGTCAAGGTTTACCATTATGGCTACCTAAAGGAGCTGCTTTACGTGGTCGTTTAGAAGATTTCTTAAAAGTTGCTCAAAAAAAAGCTGGTTACGAAATGGTAATGACACCACATATTGGTCAGAAAGAATTATATGTTACTTCCGGTCATTATGCTAAATATGGTGAAGATAGTTTTCAACCAATTAAAACTCCGAAAGAAGATGAAGAGTTTTTATTAAAACCGATGAACTGCCCACATCACTGTGAAGTATATAACCATAAACCTTATTCATATAAAGAATTACCTAAACGTTTTGCAGAATTCGGAACTGTTTATCGTTACGAGCAAAGTGGAGAATTACACGGTTTAACACGTGTACGCGGATTTACACAAGATGATGCACATATTTTCTGTACACCCGATCAATTAGACAGTGAGTTTAAAAATGTAATCGATCTTGTATTATATGTATTTGGATCTTTAGGTTTTGAAAACTTTACTGCACAGGTATCTGTTAGAGATTTAGAAAATCCTGATAAATACATTGGTTCGGTTGAAAACTGGGAAAAAGCAGAACAAGCAATTATAAACGCTGCAAAAGACAAAGGCTTAGATTACGTAATTGAGGCTGGCGAAGCAGCTTTTTACGGCCCAAAGTTAGATTTTATGGTGAAAGACGCTTTAGGAAGAAGTTGGCAGTTGGGAACTATTCAAGTTGATTATAACTTACCAGAACGTTTTGACTTAAATTATAAAGGTAGTGATAACGAATTACACCGACCTGTAATGATTCATAGAGCTCCTTTTGGATCTATGGAGCGCTTTATTGCAGTATTATTAGAGCATACAGGAGGTAATTTTCCTCTTTGGTTAACACCAGAGCAGGTTATTATACTGCCAATCAGTGAGAAATACGAAATATATACTAAAAAAGTTTTAACTTTGCTAGAAAATTCCGAAATTCGCGCCCTCGTTGATGATAGAAATGAGAAGACCGGAAGAAAAATACGTGATGCAGAAGTAAACAAAATTCCGTTTATGGTGATCGTTGGAGAAAAAGAAGAGCAAGACGGCACGGTTTCTGTAAGAAAACACGGTGAAGGTGATTTAGGAACATTTACTATTGAAGAATTTATTTCTCTAATACAGAATGAAATTTACAAAACGTTGGTTCCTTTTAACACAACAAACAATTAGATAATAATTTTAAATTTATAAGTCATAGCAATTAGAAGAAAAAGGTCGAAAAGACCATTAAGAGTAATCAAAGAAGATCAACACAGAATTAACGACAAAATTAGATTTGTTGACGAAGTTCGTTTGGTTGGAGACAACGTAGAAGTTGGTGTATACCCATTAGCAAAAGCTAAGGAAATGGCCATTGAACAGGAATTGGATTTAGTGGAAATTTCGCCAAAAGCTGTACCCCCTGTTTGTAAGATTATTGATTACAAAAAGTTCATGTATGAGCAAAAGAAACGTGAAAAAGTATTAAAATCGAAAGCAACCAAAGTTATCGTTAAAGAGATACGTTTTGGACCTCAAACTGATGAACATGATTATGAATTTAAAAAGAAGCACGCCATTAAGTTTTTACAAGATGGTGCTAAGTTAAAAGCATATGTATTCTTTAAAGGACGTTCGATCATCTTTAAAGAGCAAGGACAAATCTTATTATTAAAACTAGCGCAAGAGTTAGAAGAATATGGTAAGGTAGAGCAAATGCCAAAACTTGAGGGTAAACGTATGATTATGTTTATTGCTCCTAAAAAAGTAAAATAGGTTACAAATTTGTAACTCACAATAATAAGCAAGATAAAAACGAAAGCAAGAAGATGCCTAAAATGAAAACCAAATCTAGCGCCAAGAAACGTTTTAAGTTAACTGGTACTGGAAAAATTAAAAGAAAGCACGCGTTTAAAAGTCACATCTTAACAAAGAAGTCTAAAAAACGTAAGCTTGCATTAACACATGCTGCATTAGTACACAAGTCTGATGAAGCAAACATTAAGCAACAATTATTATTAAAATAATAGTTCGCTAGGGAATTTAATTATTAACCATGGAGTTGGGCTCAAAAAAGTGCTTTTAAATAAGCCGCCTACTACAAAAACAATTTGAATTATGCCAAGATCAGTAAATTCAGTAGCCTCAAGAAGAAGAAGAAAAAAAATCTTGAAGGCAGCAAAAGGTTACTTTGGACGTCGTAAAAACGTTTACACAGTAGCAAAAAATGCGGTTGAAAAAGGAATGCTTTATGCATACCGTGACCGTAAAAACAATAAGAGAAACTTCCGTTCTTTATGGATTCAGCGTATTAACGCAGGAGCACGTCAGTACGGAATGTCTTATTCACAGTTTATGGGTAAAGTAAAAGCTAACAACATCGAATTAAACCGTAAGGTTTTAGCAGATTTAGCGATGAACAACCCAGAAGCTTTTAAGGCAGTTGTAGATACAGTAAAATAAGTTTAATAACCTTGCTTATACTAAAAACCCAAACTTTTCGTTTGGGTTTTTTTAAACCTTAACAAAATTACATACTAATGAAGTTTTTTAAATTACTAATCGTTCTATTATTTAGTACCTCAGTTATAGCTCAAACTAATTTATCTAAACAACAATTAGACTCATTACCAAATACGATAGAGAATCAGTTTTTAAAAGTTTATAAAAATGCTAGTAATTGGCAGGAATATAAAATGATTAAAAGAGTAAACTTTTTAAACTTTCAAAAAAATATTTTAGATAGTGTTTCCATCATAAAAAAAGATGTGCTTTCTAAACAAGAAAGCATTAACCAACAAGCCTCTACAATTATTTCTTTAAACGATAATATTTCGAAACTAAACGAAGACTTATCTATTGCTATTTCTAAAGAAGATGCTATTTCTCTTTTCGGTATGCAGTTAAATAAAGCTGTATACAATACTTTACTTTGGGGAATTATTCTTGGTCTTTTAGCAGGAATGTTTTTCTTTCTATTTAAATTTAAAAACAGTAATATACTTACCAATGAAGCTAAAAAGAATTTAGCGGTTATTGAACAAGAGTTTGAAGTACATCGTAAAAAAGCCATAGAGAAAGAGCAGAAATTACGCAGACAATTACAAGATGAAATTAACAAACAACGTGGCGTTTAATTTCATCTTAATATAAAAACTAAAAAAGCAATCTCTACTGAGATTGCTTTTTTAGTTTGATTCTTAAATTAATTTCTGATAACTTCGCTATCGGTGAATATCCGTAATTAAAACAGATTGAATATTCTTTCACCTGTTGCAGCCAATTTTAAAAATGACAATCCGAGAAATATTAAATACAACAAAACACAGACCTTGGGGGATTCCGACTGACAGTTGGAAATTTTATCAAGAGTGGAATAATACAATATTTCTTCATTATCAAGTTGACTTGACCGAATTGAAAAAATTTGTGCCAAAAGAATTAGAAATTGACCTTTTTGAGGGAAAATCTTGGATTTCTGTTGTTGCATTTACAATGGAAAAAATTAGGCCTAAAAACCTACCTTCCTTTCCACCGATTTCGGATTTTGACGAAATTAATATTCGAACTTATGTAAAGTCTAATAATAAAACGGGAGTTTACTTTTTAAGTATTGAAGGAGGAAAATTAGCATCTTGTAAAATAGCGAAAGGAATTTCGGAATTACCATATCGTTATTCAAATATTAAACGGACAAAAAATCAATACAATTCAAACAATTCGGAATTTGATGACAAATTGAATATAGAATTCACTATTGGAAAAGAAATTAACGAAAAAACGGAATTGGATAAATGGCTGACTGAAAGATATGCTCTTTTCCAAGATTCCAAGAATTCAATTAACGAATTTGAAATTCATCATTTGGAATGGCCAATTAATGAAATTGAATTAAAAAAAGTAGAATTGAATTATCAAAGATTTGACAAACTAATTAATAATGAACCGAACAAAACCCAATACTCGAAAGGAGTCAAAGTTATTACTTGGTGAAAGAATAAAAAAATAAAAACTGGCTACAACAAAGAACTGAGCAAAAAAACACCATATAAAACTAATTGCTACATTGTGCTTATAATCAAAGATCGTTACGATTTTGTTACGTCTGATTTTCCTGCGGAAAATCCTCACACACAAAACCGCAACTATTCTTATACATAAACGATACCTAAAATTATAAGCCCAACAAAAAATTCAAACTTTAAAACTTAAATTTTCTTGTTAATCATTCTCTAAAAAGTTTTTCAATCGATTAGAAAAATACTCCCATCCTCCTCTACAACTCTCTCTAGAAAATTCTGGAATCTCTTGTGGAAAGTTTTCAATTCCTTTCGCAGTAATTATTAATTCCGTTTTATTATTTCCTTCAGATATTAATTCAAAAGTTACAAAAGAACTTCCGCCATAATAATCAGGATATCGCCAATCGTATTTTATTTTTTGATTAGGAATAACTTCAACAATTTTCCACAAATGTAAAAAATCTCTAGTTTTAGATTTTACCTTAAACTCCGTTACAAAACCTACTTCGGCTTTAAAGTCTGGTATATTTTCAAAAAACCATTGTACCATTTGATCTAAGTCTGTAATTGCATTCCAAACTTTGCCAATAGGTTGGTTAATTATTCTCTTAACTATAATTGGATTCATTTTTATATTGTAATGTTTTATGACAATCCTGAGATTACTCCATTATTATCTATCGTCATATTTTCAGATGCAGGAACTGCTGGTAACCCAGGCATACGCATCATTTTTCCTAAAATAGGAATGATAAACTGTGCTCCTGCTGCAATCTCAATTTCACGAACCGTTACCGTAAAACCTTCAGGCCTTCCTATTAATTTTTCATTATCTGAAAATGATTTTTGTGTTTTCGCCATACAAATAGCAAAATCATTAAATCCTAATCGGTCTATTCGTCGTAGATTTAATTTTGCTTTATTATCAAAATCGACAGCAACCGCTCCGTAAATTTCTTTAGCTATTTTTTCTATTTTTTCTACTACAGGAGATTTCCAATTGTATAATGGTTTAAAAACAGTTGCTTTATTTTCCACCACATCTACAACTGCTGCAGCTAAATCTGTCATTCCGTTCCCTCCTTTTGCCCAACCTTCTGCCAATACAGCTTGCACTCCTATGCTCGCACATTTAGCAATTACAAAACCTATTTCCTCTTTTGTATCCGAGGTAAACGCATTTACTGCCACCACAGGTTGAATATTAAATTTTTGAATGTTTTCTATATGTTTTTCTAAATTTTTAAATCCGTTTTTAACACGTTCTAAATTAGGAGAATTGTATTCTTCTTTTGGTGAACCTCCATGATGACGCAATGCTCTAATCGTGGCTACCAGCACCACACATTTTGGGTTTAAACCAGCATACTGAGATTTAATATTTAAGAATTTTTCAGCACCTAAATCTGCTCCAAAACCAGCTTCCGTAACAACATAATTAGACAATGACAATCCCATTTTAGTAGCAATAATTGTATTAGTTCCTTGAGCAATATTTGCAAATGGGCCTCCATGAATAATCGCTGGGTTTTCCTCTAACGTTTGCACTAAGTTTGGCTTAATTGCGTCTTTTAATAAGATTGCCATGGCATCTTGCGCTTTTAAATCGCGTGCAAAAACAGGTTTGTTTTGAAAAGTAAAACCAATAAAAATATTTCCCAATCGTTCTTTTAAATCACTTAAAGAAGTTGCCATGCACAAAATAGCCATAACTTCAGATGCTGGTGTAATATTGAACCCATCTTCACGGGGAATTCCGTTTGCAGTGCCTCCTAAACCAATGGTAATTTGGCGTAAAGAACGATCGTTCATATCAATAACACGTTTCCACAAAATAGTACGTGGATCAATATTTAAATTATTGGTTCTACTTTGTAAATTATTGTCAATCAAAGCCGATAATAAATTATTTGCTTTTTCAATTGCATTAAAATCTCCAGTAAAGTGTAAGTTGATATCTTCCATAGGGACTACTTGAGAGTATCCCCCTCCTGCAGCACCTCCTTTAATTCCAAAAACAGGTCCAAGTGATGGTTCTCTTAATACAACCGTGGCTTGTTTTCCTATTTTATTCAGCCCTTCTGTAAGTCCGATAGAAGTTGTTGTTTTCCCCTCACCTGCTGGTGTTGGTGTTAATGCAGTAACTAAAACTAAATTGTTGTTTTTTGCTTTTTCATCATCTATTAAATATAGTGGTAATTTAGCTTTATACTTTCCATACATTTCTATATCATCTTCATCTACTTCAAGCTTTTTTGCAATTTTTTTAATATGCTTAAGTTGCTTTGCTTGTGCAATTTCAATATCTGATTTATGTGACATTTTATATTTATTAATTTGTTTGTATAGTTTAAGCTATAACATTCGTAATTTTACTTCCACTCTCTCAGGCTGTATTTTTTATAATTTAAAAAAATACGAGTAAATATAAATAAAATAGAGTGAGAGTAATTTATACATAAATTAAACATTTTATAACGTGCCTTTTATTATGAGAAATACAATAAAAAATTGGGTTTTCTTGTTTGTTATACTATATTTGCACGTTTTAAAAAAACAAGTCGATTTAAATTATAAAAGATGCAAAACAAAGGACTTATTAAATTATTTGCAATCCTTTTCGGATTAGTGAGTTTATTTCAATTATCATTTACTTTTTTCGCTAACAAAGTTGAAGACGAGGCAAAAGTGTATGCGAAAGCAAACGTTACCGATAACAATGGTAGAGAACTTGCTAATTTTGAAAGAAAATACTTAGACAGTGTTGCTAATAAAGAAGTAATTGCAGGATTTACTTACAATGATATTAAGGACAAGGAAATGAACTTGGGTCTTGATTTAAAAGGTGGTATTAATGCAATTTTACAAGTATCTGTAAAAGATATCTTAATTGGATTGTCTAACAATTCTAAAAACGCTGTATTTAACGAAGCTTTAGCAAAAGCTGATGAGGCACAAAAAGAGAGTCAAGATAATTATTTAGATTTATTTTATGATAAGTTTGAAGAATTAAGTAAAGGTTCTGTTAAATTAAGTGATCCATCAATTTTTGGTACTAAGTTATTACGTGATAAAATTGACTTTAACAAAACTAACAGTGAAGTAAAAATTACTTTACAAGAAGAAATAAATACTTCTATTAATACTGCTTTTGAGGTATTACGTAGCCGTATTGACAAGTTTGGAGTTGTACAACCAAGTATTCAACGTATTGGTACTTCTGGTAGAATTCAAGTTGAATTACCAGGTGCTAAAGATATAGAGCGTGTTCAAAAATTATTACAAAGCACTGCCGAATTACAGTTTTGGGAAGTTTATTCTAATGCTGAAGTTCAAAACTTTTTCTTTGAAGCTAATGCTAAAGTGGCCGAATTATTAAAAGATGACTCAGCAACTACACAAGCTAAAGACCCAACAAAAACTGAAAGTATTGATGATTTATTAGGAGAATCTGCAGATTCTACAAAAGTAAGTCAAGAAAAAAATTTATTTACCTATTTATATCCTAATGTAGCTCAAAGCCAACAACAAGTTAGCTCTTTAGTAGCGCAAGCTAAGGTTGCTGATACTGCAATGGTAAATAGCTTACTAGCAAATAAAGAAGTTCGTGCTTTATTACCAAATAATTTAAAATATACTAAGTTCTTATGGGACTACAAAGCACAATTGAGTGCTGATAAAACAACCGAGGTTATAGGTTTGTATGCTATTAAATCTAACAGAAATGATGAAGCTCCTATTGAAGGAGATGTTATTGCTGATGCTAAACAAGATTATGACCAATTAAGCAAGCCTGTTGTTTCTATGTTAATGAACGGTACAGGGACAAAAAAATGGGCTAAAATGACAGGCGAAAACGTAGGTAAGTTCGTGGCTGTTGTTTTAGATGATTATGTGTATACAGCACCCGTTGTAAACGGAGCAATTACTGGAGGAAGCACTCAAATTTCTGGAGGTTCTATGACGGTAACTGAAGCACAAGATATTTCAACAGTATTAAAAGCTGGTAAACTACCTGCTCCTGCTCGTATTATTCAAGCAGAAGTAGTAGGACCATCTTTAGGTCAAGAATCTATTAACGCAAGTATGTGGTCTTTCGGATTAGCTATTTTATTAGTTTTAGGATGGATGATTTTATACTATGGAAAAGCTGGTTTATTTGCTAATATTGCATTAGTTGTAAACATCTTATTCATTTTTGGTGTGTTAGCATCATTCAATTCTGTTTTAACATTACCTGGTATTGCAGGTATTATCTTAACAATTGGTATGTCGGTAGATGCTAACGTAATCATCTTCGAAAGAATTAAAGAAGGTATTACTGAAGGAAAAAGCTTACTTACTTCAGTTACTGAAGGATTTAGTATTAAAGGAGCATTATCTGCAATTATCGATGCAAACATTACCACTTTATTAACAGGTGTTATCTTATACGTTTTTGGAACAGGACCAATTAAAGGTTTTGCTTTAACATTAATGATTGGTATTGCTACTTCTTTATTTACAGCCATTTTTATTACTCGTTTATTCGTAGATGGGGCTATTGCAAGAGGAACCAACTTAACATTTAATACTAATCTTTCTAAAAAATGGTTTAATAATTTAAGCTTTGAATTTTTAAGCAAGCGTAGAGTAGCTTACTTTATTTCTGGAGGAATCATTTTAGCAGGTCTAATCTCTATTTTATCTATTGGATTAAAACAAGGGGTTGACTTTAAAGGTGGGCGTTCTTATGTTGTTCGTTTTGATCAACCAATGAGTGCTACTGAAGTTGCTTCTACGTTAAAAGATGCTTTCGGTACTGCACCAGAGGTTAAAACTTATGGAGCAGATAATCAATTAAAAATAACAACAGTTTATAAAATTGATGAAGAAGGTAGAGAAATTGATGATCAAGTTCAAAACACGTTATACAACGGATTAAAATCATACTTAGGTACTACTTCTTATGAAGACTTTAAACCTGGTTTTGAAAAAGCGGGTAGCGGAATAATGAGCTATATGAAAGTAGAGCCAACGATTGCAGATGATATTAAGAAATCTGCATTATGGGCAGTTATTGGTTCATTAATCGTGGTTTTCTTATATATTTTATTACGTTTTAGAAAAATGTCTTATTCTATCGGTGCGGTAGTAGCAGTATTCCATGATGTATTAGTTGTATTAGGAGTATTCTCTATCTTATATAAGTTTATGCCATTTGATATGGAAATTGATCAATCTTTTATTGCAGCCATCTTAACAGTAGTTGGATACTCATTAAATGATACCGTAGTGATTTTTGATAGAATTAGAGAGTTTACAGAAGGTAAAAAATCAATCACTGCTAATTTAGTAAACAAAGCATTAAACACTACTTTAGGTAGAACGATTAACACATCGTTAACTACTTTATTAGTAATGTTAGCAATCTTCTTCTTTGGTGGAGATAGTATTAAAGGATTTATGTTTGCGTTAATCGTGGGGGTAATTGTTGGTACTTATTCATCTTTATTCGTAGCAACTCCAGTAATGTTTGATACGTCTAAAACAGAAGAGAACAATAAAAAATAATTTAAATATTATATATTTTAAAACCGTTTTGAGAAACAATCAAGACGGTTTTTTCATTTAATGATTATATTTACAGTCTGATGAAAATTACAAAACTTAACGATTTATATTTTAAAGAATTTATTTCTGCGAAAGAAATTCAACAAATAGTTAAAACATTAGCACAGCAAGTAAGAAAAGATTTACCTGCTGATGAAGTTCCTATGTTTATAGGTATTCTTAACGGATGTTTCGTCTTTGCTGCGGATTTTATTCGAGAATATAACGGTAATTGTGAAATATCTTTCGTAAAGTTAGCCTCTTACGAAGGTACTTCTTCATCAGAAAATATAAAAAAACTGATTGGTGTTAATGAAGATTTAACAGGTAGAACTGTTGTTATTTTAGAAGATGTTATAGATACTGGTAAAACTTTACATGAAATTTATGAAATCTTCCGCCATCAAAATTTAAAAGAACTTAAAATAGTAACACTTTTCTTTAAACCCGATGTATATCGCAAAGAGTTACCAATAGGATATATTGGAAAAAGTATAGACGACAAGTTTATTGTTGGTTACGGATTAGATTACGACGGTTTAGGAAGAAATTTACCTTCTATTTATCAATTAACAACACAACCTAAAATGACAAACATTGTATTATTTGGCCCTCCAGGAGCTGGTAAAGGAACACAAGCAACTTTATTAAAAGAGAAATATAATTTAGTTCACATTTCTACAGGAGATGTATTTCGTTACAACATTAAAAACGAAACAGAATTAGGTATGCTTGCAAAATCGTATATGGATGCAGGAGATTTAGTTCCTGATGAAGTTACTATTAATATGTTACAAGAAGAAGTAAATAAAAATGCAGCTGCTAAAGGATTCATTTTTGATGGTTTTCCACGTACTCAATCTCAAGCAGAAGCTTTAGATACTTTTTTAGCTGAAAAAGGAGAACGCATTAATGGTATGGTGGCTTTAGAGGTGCCAGAAGATTTATTAGTAGAACGTTTGTTAGAAAGAGGAAAAACAAGTGGTCGTTCGGATGATACAGATGAAAGTAAAATTCGTAACCGTTTTAACGAATACAATACTAAAACAGCTGTTTTAAAAGACTTTTACGAAGCTCAAGGGAATTATTTCGGAGTAAACGGAGTAGGTTCTATAGAAGATATTACTAAACGTTTATCAGAAGTTTTTGATAAACTATAATTATAAGTGTCGTTCCGAGAAACAACAAAGAGGAAGTAATCTCTTAAAAGATTCTTTCACTTTGTTTGGAGTAACAATTATAAAAATTTGAATTCTGTGTAACCAGAAAAAATAAACACATAAAAATGACTGAAGGAAATTTTGTCGACTACATAAAAATCTACGCTTCTTCGGGTAAGGGCGGACGAGGTTCTGCACACTTACACCGAGAAAAATTCATTTCCAAAGGAGGTCCTGATGGTGGTGATGGAGGTCGTGGTGGTCACGTAATTATTCGTGGCGATAAAAATATGTGGACACTTTTCCATTTAAAATTCAAGCGTCATTTTAGAGCAGAGCAAGGAGGAGATGGTGGTAGTAGCCGAAGTAGTGGTAGCGATGCTGAAGATATTATAGTACCAGTACCTCTAGGAACTATTGTCCGCGATGCAGATACTGATGAGATTTTATTTGAAATTACCGAAGATGGAGAAGATGTTATTTTATTAGAAGGTGGTAAAGGTGGTCTTGGTAACTGGCATTTTAAATCATCTACCAATCAAACACCTCGTTATGCACAACCTGGTATTGAAGGTAAAGATGGTTGGTATCGTATAGAATTAAAATTATTAGCCGATGTTGGTTTAGTAGGTTTCCCTAATGCAGGAAAATCAACTTTATTATCAGTGATTACTGCAGCAAAACCCAAAATTGCAGATTATGCATTTACAACTTTAAAACCTAATTTAGGGATTGTAGAATATCGTAATCATAAAAGTTTTGTAGTGGCAGATATTCCTGGAATTATTGAGGGTGCTGCTGAAGGAAAAGGTCTTGGACATCACTTTTTACGTCATATTGAACGTAACTCTGCCCTACTCTTTATGGTTCCTGCAGATAGTGAAGACATTAAAAAAGAATACGATATTTTATTAAATGAGCTTCGTAAACACAACCCAGAATTGTTAGACAAACAACGTTTGCTAGCAATTTCTAAATGTGATATGTTAGATGAAGAACTTCAAGAAGAAATAAAACAAGATCTTCCCGAAGGAATTGAAACCGTATTTATTTCATCAGTAGCACAAATTGGTTTAATGGAGTTGAAAGACAAGCTTTGGGGAATGTTAAACTAAGCTCTATTATAATATAATTTTAAAAAGCAATCTCAAATGAGGTTGCTTTTTTAGTTTGATTCTTAAATCAATTTAAGTTAAATTCGCTATCGGTGGATATACCTTATTAAAACAATACATATCCTTAATCGTTGTGCTTAATTACCTAAAAAAATCTTGGGTAAAACAAGGTTTTGTAGTTTTCATAATTGAATTTATAAGCTAACATCAAAAACCAATGGCTTATGTTTCTTAAATTTAAAGCAGATAATTATTCTATAGGGTATTAAAATTTATATCGGCACAGCATAGCTATGTTTTATTACCCCAATAACAAAAGTACTATGTGCACTTCCAATATTTTTTACAGAGCCTAACTCATTAATCACAAAAGATTGATAATGTTTCATATCTTCAACCATAATTTTTAATAAAAAATCATAATCGCCCGAAATATTGTAGCATTCAACTACATCTTTAAGTGAAACTATATCTCTTACAAATTTATTTCCTATTTCTTTAGTGTGTTCCTTTAAAGTGATATTACAAAATACTGTTAATTGTTTACCAACTTTTTCAGCATTTACAATAGCTGTGTACTTTTCTATTAGACCTTCTTTTTCGAGTCGTCTAATTCTTTCATATACAGGTGTAGGAGATAAATTTACACGAGTCGCTATTTCTTTAGTAGTTAATTTAGCATCTTTTTGAAGTATTGTAAGCAACTTCAAATCAATCATATCTAAGTGTTCTAAAGAATAATTATCTGTTTTTTTCATTTTTATATTCTCAAAAAGATTAATTATCTTCAAAAATACATTAAAAAGATTAATTATCTAATTTTTAACTATTATTTAATTAATTCCTCTTTTATTTTCAAATTTGTAAGACATAAAAACTACAAATTTTCATCAGATGAAATCGGTCGTATTAAAAAATTTAGGGACAAACGAAAAGAAGGTAATTGAACGCCCTCAGAATACAATCAAGAATGATTTTGTATTCATAATAAAGAGTAATTATTTTAACGAAAACTATATTCCGTCCAACAGTACACGTAAAACAACCAACTTTGCTAACTTGGCAAGAGGAATGAATCGTCAAGAAAACTTACGCAATACTATTCAAATGATTAATAATCGTTTTAATAACTTGGCGAAATGGGACAATCCTAATCACGATAGATATTCCGTTGAATTAGAAATTATTTCTGTTGATATAGATATTGA
The DNA here is from genome assembly GCF_008124875.1 of Tenacibaculum adriaticum. Taxonomy (GTDB): domain Bacteria; phylum Bacteroidota; class Bacteroidia; order Flavobacteriales; family Flavobacteriaceae; genus Polaribacter; species Polaribacter adriaticus. The sequence continues at coordinate 1,138,278 of NZ_VNIA01000001.1, read as the reverse complement.
TGATACTGGCACAACATTTCCATCAATTGAGATTTTAAAAACACATATAAACGACCATAAAACTGGTAAACGGATTGAAGGTATAGTTGGCAATAACTTTTCCTCTTATGTGCGTGATTATGATTTTAGTATTTTGCTATCAAAACATAATAAAAATAAAGACAGCTTTAGTATTCCAGATAATTTTGGTGAATTACACGGCAATATATTTAAGTGTTTTGTAAATTCAGAAACTTACAAAGAACAATTTTCAAAACCACCTGTTATATGTTTAAGTGTATCAAGCAACAAAACATATCATCGTACAGGAAATCATCATCCTATATTAGGCTTTGAATACAAAAGCAACAAGTCTTCTTTAACAGAAGAGTATTTTGATAAAATGGGCTTACAAGTTCGTTATTTTATACCACCTAATAGTGTTGCTCCTTTGGCATTTTATTTCTTTGGTGATTTATTATCTGATTATACTAATCTTGAATTAATTAGTACCATTAGCACAATGGAAACCTTTCAAAAAATTTATAGACCTGAAATTTATAACGCTAATGTTGTCGCAGGACTTTGTTATAATCCTAGTTTAAAAAATCAAGACTATTCTCTAACAAAGATTTCATACGACAGAGAAGAACGAACTAAGTTAGGAGTTGAGCAAGGAAAATTTGCTGAGGAACATTTCATCAAGCCTTACAAAAGTTTTCTAGAACAGTGGTCTTCTAGTTTCTCTGTTTAATATATATAAAATAAAACATTAATTATTATGAAAAAACTATTACCAACATCAATTGTTGGCAGTTTACCTAAACCTACTTGGTTGTCAACACCCGAAAAACTTTGGTCTCCATGGAAATTAGAAGGTGATAAATTATCTGAAGGAAAACAAGATGCATTGCGTATTTCTTTACAAGAACAGCAATTATCAGGGCTTGACATCATCTGTGATGGTGAGCAAACACGTCAACATTTTGTAACAACTTTTATAGAACATTTAAGTGGTGTAGATTTTGAAAATCGTAAAATCGTAAAAATTCGTGACCGTTATGAAGCCAGTGTTCCTGTGGTTGTAGATGAGGTTGCACGTCAAAAGGCTGTTTTTGTGGAAGATGCCAAATTTTTACGTAAACAGACTAATAAGCCTATAAAATGGGCATTACCAGGACCGATGACAATGGTAGACACATTATACGACAACCATTACAAAAGCCGAGAAAAATTAGCTTGGGAATTTGCGAAAGCACTCAATGAAGAAGCAAGAGAACTGCAAGATGCAGGAGTAGATATTATCCAGTTTGATGAACCTGCATTTAATGTTTTTTTTGAAGAAGTAAACGATTGGGGAATAGCTACATTGGAAAAAGCTATTGAAGGTTTAAACTGCGAAACTTCGGTTCATATTTGTTACGGTTATGGAATAAAAGCCAATAATGATTGGAAAAAGACATTGGGTTCTGAGTGGCGACAATACGAAGAAATTTTTCCGAAAATTCAAAATTCTAATATTGATATGGTGTCATTAGAATGTCACGGTTCTAGTGTACCTATTGATTTAATTGAGCTCATTCGTGGAAAAAAAGTAATGGTCGGTGCAATAGATGTGGCAACCAATAGGATTGAAACACCCGAAGAAGTAGCTGATACGCTGCGTAAAGCTCTTGAGTTTGTAGATATCGAAAATCTTTACCCTTGCACAAACTGTGGTATGGCTCCTTTATCTCGAAATGTAGCAAGAGGCAAATTAAGTGCTTTAAGTGAAGGAGCAGAAATTATACGCAAAGAAATTGCAACTTGAACAGATGTAATTAATTAAAAATTTTCACGTTAGACACTCATTTTAAACCCGTTACCTCACCAAATAGATAACTAAAAACTAATAAACCTATAAAAAAACAATTTACTTATGGATATATTTATTCTTTACTATATCGCTGCTGGTGCTTTCGCTGGCTTACTTGCAGGCTTGTTTGGTATTGGTGGCGGTATGATAATTGTACCAGCATTAATTTACATTTTTGAAGCACAAAGCGTTCCAGAAGCTGCACTTACACATATTGGCATAGGTACATCTCTTGCAACTATAATCATTACGTCTATTAGTTCACTTCGTGCACACAATAATAAAGGAGCCATAAATTGGAGTGTATGGAAACGTATGGCTCCAGGATTGGTAATCGGTTCATTGATTGGTGCAGGTGTTGCATCTGTTATTCACGGCAATTCACTTCAGGCAATAATTGGTATAGGTGCCTTTCTGGTTGGATTAAAAATGTTGTTTATGAAAAACAAATCTTTGGTAGAAAACGACTTTAGTAAACTACCATCGCCTGTTGGACAAACTGGACTGGGAGGTTTTATAGGTATTATTTCTGCTATTTTTGGTATTGGCGGAGGCACATTAACCGTTCCGATATTGAGTTATTATGGTTTAAAAATTCAAAATGCTGTGGGTACATCAGCTGCTTGCGGCTTACCTATCGCTGGTGCTGGTGCTGTTGGATTTCTTGCTTTTGGCCAATTTGTTGATGCCAGTGTAAAAGAAGCATTACCTAGTGGCGTATTGGGGTTTGTCCACATTTACGCATTTACTTGTGTGAGTATAGCTAGCTTTTTCACCGCTCGTATCGGAGCAAAAATTACACACAAATTACCTGCATCAACATTGAAAAAAGCATTTGCAGTATTGTTGCTAATTGTAGGGTTTAGGTTAGTGTTAAATTCTGACGTTTTTATAATTTAACTACCCTAATTATTAACTTAAAAAAAATAATATAAATATTAAATACATCGACGTATATTACCAAGATAATTGAAAATAATAACTAAGCACAACAAGGAAGACTATAATTAATATGGGGTTTAGTGTTTAATCCAAAGTTTAGTATCTTTTTATAATGTACGCCAAATCTTTTGATTTAGCTTTAAAAATGAAAAGTTTTGGCTAAATACTTAATTAGAAATTAATCGCTTATTTATTCCCGTACTAATCATAGCCGAAACCGATAGCGAAATTTCTACAAAACCCTCTTTGCTTTTACAAAAGCTTTATTCCAATACGGTTCGTTTATTGATGTTATAATTACTCCACGAAAAGTTGTAGCATGAATAAAAAAAACTTCACCATTATCTATAGAAGTCACCAAACCTACATGATTAATTTCTCCTTCAAATTTAGCAATATCAAAAAACAACAAATCCCCTATTTGTACCTCTGATAATAATACGGCTTCACCTTCTTTACTCATATTTTTAGAAGACCTTGGTAGCTTTCTGTTTATTTCTTTAAATGAAGTATAAACAAGACCTGAACAATCCATCCCTACACGTGTTGTTCCTCCATATTTATATGGCACCTTATTATATGAAATAGCGGTTGATATAACTTTAGTGACTAATGGGTTTTCTTTTTTAACATTTTCTTTTGAGCCATCCGAATTAGCACTTTCATTGATAAAAGAATAAAGTAATATAATGACAAAAACAATGAAGAATAAAGGTATTTTTTTTATCATAAACAGATTTCAAGTATATTTATAAAACCCTCTTTGCTTTTATAAAAGCTCTATTCCAATATGTTTCGTTTAGAGAAGTAACAATTACTCCTCGTGAGGATGTTGAATGGATAAACTTAATATCATTACCATCTACAGAAGTGACTAACCCAACATGATTAACTTTATTTCTAGATTTAGAAGTTCTAAAAAACAACAAATCACCTCTTTTCACTTCTTTCAATTTAATTGGAAAGCCATCATTATACATTAGGCGTGAAGTGCGAGGAATGTTAACATCACGTTTTTTAAAAGAAGTATAAATTAGTCCTGAACAATCCATTCCTGAACGATTTGTCCCTCCATATTTATAAGGAATCCCTTTATAAGTAACCGCTGTCCAAACAATTTTATCTGCAATAGAAACTTCTGTAGAATACTCCGTTGTACTTCGACTGGCAATAGTTCTATTAGCATTAATACTATTTTGTGAAGTGGTTATTTTTTTTGAAGATCCACAAGACATCAATGTTATTGAAAAAATAAAAAGTAGTAATTTTTTAATCATCATTTAATTTTTTGCTCCGTTTACAATTAATTTAGCTGTTTTTTTTGAAGCACCTTTACCACCTAATTTTTGTTCTAATTCAAAATAATTTAAAAATAATTGCTTTCTATAATCAGTATCTAAGATTTTGGTAAGCTCTTGTTTTAATTTTTTCTTATTAAAATCATCCTGAATTAATTCTGTAACAACCTCTTTATCCATAATTAGGTTTACTAAAGATATAAATTTTAACGTAATAATACGTTTTGCAATTTGATACGAAATCCAACTTCCTTTATAACACACTACTTGTGGTACTTTAAACAACGCTGCTTCTAGAGTTGCCGTACCTGAAGCCACCAAAGCTGCATGTGAAATACTCAGCAAATCATAGGTTTTATTATTGATAAATTTTACATTATTATTTCTAATAAACTGATGGTAAAACTCTTTTGTTTGACTTGGCGCACCAGCAACTACAAATTGGTATTGAGGAAAATCATTTACCAACGACAACATTACCGATAGCATTTTCGTAATTTCTTGTTTTCTACTTCCTGGAAGTAATGCTATAATATCTTTATCACCTAAATTATGCTCTTTTCTAAAGTTCTTTTCACTTACTTGAGTTCTACCTTCTATTCCATCTATTAACGGATGCCCTACAAAATGGACATCATAATCATACTTTTTGTAAAAATCCTCTTCAAAAGGAAGAATTACATACATTTCATCAATATCTCTCTTAATATCTTTTACACGACTCGCTCTACTTGCCCAAACCTGAGGAGAAATATAGTAATGCGTTTTATATCCTTCTTGTTTTGCCCATTTTGCAATTCGAAGATTAAATCCTGAATTATCAATAAAAATAATAACGTCTGGATTAAACTCAGCAATATCTTTTTTACAAAAAGATATAAAACCTGAGATTTTACGAAGGTTAAATAACACTTCTACAAACCCCATAAAAGCTCGTTCTTTGTAATGACTTACCAAAGTACCTCCTACTTCCTGCATTAAGTCTCCACCCCAAAATCGGATATCAGCATTAGTATCTTCATTATACAAGGCTTTCATCAAATTAGCCCCATGTAAATCACCCGAAGCTTCTCCAGCAATTATGTAATATTTCATCTATTAAAAAAACTTTATAATAAAAGTAACTAAAGCTGTAAAAATGGTCGCTATTAAAACACCTCGAGCCCTATGTTCTTGATTTTTTCGTAAGAAAATAAAAAAGACAAAAAGATTAGGTATCGTAGCTAATGCAATAACCGAACCCAACATACCACTTTCTCTAATCATTTCTATGGTTTCATAAAAGCCAAAACGAGAAATATATTCTAAGTAAATAAACATGCCACAAAAAGTAGCAAAAAATGACACTAAAACACCTATGAGTATTTCTTTTTTTATAAATCCCATGTATTTAATTTTTGAATTGCATGATGCGCAGTCATATCAAATTGAACAGGTACTAAAGAAATATAACCATTTTCTAAAGCCCAAATATCTGTATCTTGTCCTTTATCTTTATTTACAAATTCACCCGAAAGCCAATAATATTCTTTCCCGAACGGACTTTTACGTTTGTCGAAATCTTCTTTCCAATTCCCATTAGCTTGTCTACAAACTTTTACCCCTTTAATTTCTTCTTTTTTAAGATTCGGTATATTTACATTTAAAACAACACCGTCTGGTAATCCGTTTAGTAACACATTTAAAGCAATTTTCTTTACAAACTCTTTGCACTCGTTAAAGTTTGCATTCCACTCATAATCTAACAATGAAAAACCAATGGCAGGAATTCCTTCAATGCCTGCTTCTACAGCAGCACTCATTGTCCCCGAATAAATTACATTGATAGATGAATTTGCTCCATGGTTAATTCCTGAAACACATAAATCTGGTGTTTTATTTAAAATTTCATTTTTTGCCATTTTTACGCAATCGGCAGGTGTTCCTGAGCAACTATACTCTAATTGAGGTCCATCATCAACCGTTGTAGGATCACAATGCAATACATTATTTACAGTTATTGCATGCCCCATTCCACTTTGTGGATTATCGGGAGCTACCACTACAACATCTCCAATTGTATTCATTATTTTAATTAACATACGTATACCAGGTGCGGTAATTCCGTCATCATTGGTTACTAAGATTAAAGGCTTTTCTCGCATTGTTCTTTTGAAATAAAAATATAGAAACAAATATAAGGTAAAAATATGGGGGTTCTTTTTAACATTTTGTAAAGACAAAAGCTTTATGATTCTGCGTAAACTTGTATAGTTAAAAACTACAACTACTTAACTATTACTATAAAATTATATGAACACTTATTTTTTTAAGTATTCTATATAAAAATAAATTAACTAAAACAAAATTGGCATTATTTTAGTAGCTTAGCAGTATAGCTGTAAATAACAGTAATTTTAAACGACTGACGATTTATGAAGACGAAATTTTTCACCTCACTATTAACCGTATTACTATTCGGTAATTTAGTAAATGCAACTCCTTTGCCTCAAGAAGATCCAGAAAAGGATAAAGTTATTATCTACGTTTTAAAAAATATTTTGACTCGTGGCCATTATGTTCAAAAAGAACTAAATGATGATTTTTCTGAACACGTATACAATGATTTTATTACTAGTTTAGATCCTAGTAAACGTTATTTTACACAAGAAGATTTAACGGAATTTTCACAATACAAATATGAAATTGATAACCAATTACAAGAGTCTAATATTGATTTTTATAAATTGGTATATGGTCGATTTTTAGAAAAACTTCAAACTGCTAAAATCACTTATAAAAATTTCTTGCTACAACCTTTCGATTACACAAAAAAAGAAGTCATCGATTTAGATTATAAAAAAGTTCCGTTTGCTAAAAACGAAAATGAATTGTTAGATTATTGGCGTCAACAATTAAAACTACAAGTTTTAAGTAGAATTCAAGAGGCTGATGAACAACAAGAAGAAAAGCTTAAAAAAGATCCTACTTTTAAAATAAAAAACTTTGAAACTTTAGAATTTGAAGCTCGTACAGCCGTGTTAAAAAACATGAATGATTTATACATGCGTATAGATGAATTAGAAAATTCTGATTGGTATTCTACTTTTTTAAATAGTGTTGTAAGTAGTTTTGACCCACATACAACCTATATGTCTCCACGTATTAAAACACGTTTTGATCAAGACATGTCTGGGAAATTAGAAGGAATTGGAGCACGTTTACAAAAGGATGGTATTTACACCAAAATTGTTGAATTAATTTCTGGTGGTCCAGCATGGAAACAAGGAGAACTTGAACCAGGAGATATCATTTTAGAAGTTGCTCAAGGGGAAGCAGAACCTTTAGATATTGTAGGAATGCGTTTAGACGATGCTATTAAATTTATTAAAGGTAAAAAAGGAACAGAAGTTCGTTTAACAGTTAAGAAAAAACTAGACGGATCTACCGTTGTAATTCCCATAATTCGCGATGTAGTTGAATTGGAAGAAACCTTTGTAAAATCTAGTATTGTAAAGAAAGATGGTAAATTCTATGGAGTTATTAATTTACCCAAGTTCTATATCGATTTTAACGATGTAAACAAACGAAATGCTACCAGTGATATGGAGAGAGAAATTGCTCGTTTAAAGGCAGAAAAAGTTGAAGGCTTAATTATTGATTTACGTAATAATGGTGGAGGCTCTTTAAAAACAGCTATCGAAATTGGCGGATTATTTATCGACAAAGGTCCTATTGTACAAGTAAAGTATAGAGATGAACCTGCTAATGTTAAAAATGATACAGACCCTAAAACGCAATGGAAAGGACCTTTGGTAATTATGGTAAATGAAATGTCAGCTTCAGCTTCAGAAATTTTTGCTGCAGCAATGCAAGATTATGGACGTGGTGTTATTATTGGCGGTAAACAAACCTATGGTAAAGGGACTGTTCAAAATGTATTACCACTAAATTATTATGTAAAAAAGTATCCTGAAGATTTAGGTGCCTTAAAAATGACAATTCAGAAATTCTATCGTATTAATGGTGGCTCTACACAAATAGAAGGTGTGTATTCAGACATTGCTATGCCAGATCGTTATAGCTATATGGATTATGGAGAACGCGATCTAGAAGGTGCATTGCCTTGGGATAAGGTTCCACAAGCAAATTATACCAAAACAAACTCATATTTAAATTTTGCAGATGTTGTATATAACAGCAAACAAAGAATTAATAAAGATGAAAAATTTATCTCTATAAATGAATATGCAAAGTGGTTAAAGAAAAATCAGGACGACAATATTTATTCTTTAAATTATAACGATTATAAAAAAGAAAATGATGATAGGAAAGAAGAGAGTAAAAAGTTTAAAGATATTTTTAAATACGAATCTGATTTAAGCTTTACATCTCCAAAATACGAATTATCTTTATTTAAAAAAGATACAGTTTTAAAAGATAAACGTATAACATGGCATAAAAATTTAAAGAAAGACATTTATATGAACGAAGCTTTAAATGTGCTTAGTGAACTAAAAATGAATAAAAACTATCACATAGTTAAGAACTAAAAAAAAGGCGGCCAAATGGCCGCTTTTTTTATTGTTTTTCACTTCCAATATCTTTTTTATTTTTGAATTTTGTTAATTAATTCTCGGTTTATACACTAACAGGCCTATTCATTATCAAAAGTAAAAATATTCATACTTATTTCATTTAATATCAGTACTTTTGCACGCTAATTTGAAAACAATACCATGAAGCGTATTAATGAATATAAAAAGCTTTTTAAAGTAGAAAAAGCTATTGATTTAAAAGAATTAAAAACAACTTATAGAGGGCTTGTAAAAGAATGGCATCCAGATAAATTTCAGGATGAAGAGAAAAAAGAAGAAGCCGGAGAGATAAGTCAGAAAATTATTGAAGGTTATCATTTTCTAGTAAGCATCGCTCCAGAAACTAAAGAAGCTAATTTAGAAGAATATGCTACTACAATTACACAGTATCAAGTTGCCGATTTTTATCATAAAAGCATGCTATTAGAAGTTACTTTTACTGATGGTAATACATACGAATATTTTGGAGTAAACCATAAACTTTTTAACAAGTTCGTAAATAGTAAATCGATAAATAATTTTGGGAAAAGAAATATTTTTAATTCTTTTCTTTACAGAAAGTCAAAAAAGGCTTTAGTAGAAGCTTAAAATATGAAACTTTGAATGGTAGTGATTGGATCAAAATTTAATAAAAATTCAAAAAATGTATAAATAAAAGCTATATATAACATAATAAAAAAGGCCCTTTACATTAAAAAGGGTCTTTTTTTGTTATCAGAATAAATCAAAATAACAAAAATTAGGTTAAAGCCCTTTTTGTTAAACGGTTAAAACACTCTTTTACATATAACTTGTGGATTGTATTTTTATGTCAACCAAATACCACTTATTCTAAAGACATAAAATCTAAAAAAATATGCTACTAATAAAAAAAAAATTATTTGGCTTGCTAAATAGTAAGAAATATTATAACAACTATTATTATACTAAATCTATCTCGAAATACAAAGATATAAATAGCTATATAAACATTTACGAGGATTTTTTATCCTCCAATGATATAATAAAAACATCAGAAAGAATAAGTCATTCTTCAAATATCTCTTTTGGAACTGATATTAGTACTGCAAAAAAAGAAATTGGGACCCCTTATAAATTTATAAAAAACTTAAACCTTTGTGATATTCTTTTTTATAAAACAAAAATAAGCAATTATAAAATAGACATAGAATTACATTTTTTTAAAAAAAAATTAGTCTTTTATAAGTATACATTCCCATTTTCTTTTTACACGAAAGAAATTGAAAATCAAGTTCAAAACAAATATTTTAAAGGAAATAAGTTAATTGATTTTAAAAATCAATTAATAGCTGATGCCAATAATAGTTTTTTAAAAATTGATAATGAGGTTTCATTTTCGATATATTATTTTTCTTTAAATCATGGTTTTTATGATTATTTAAAAAACCAAAAAGAGATCTTAAAATTTCATTCATTAAATAAGCAACGCATAGCGGTGTTTGAATTGCTTGAAACACTCTAATAACTATTATTTTCTTATGCTATTACCATTTTAACTACCAACCCTTCATTTGCACGAATATTAAAAACGGTATCGTCTTCAAAAATCAAATATTGCCCCTTAATTCCAACTAATTTTCCTTTATAAGTCTTTTCTTTAACTAAATTTAAACTTTTAGGTTTCACTGGATATTTATTCACAGGAAACTGAATATTAGTTTCTTTGTTATTTTCAACAAAATACTCTTGTGCTTCCTCAGGAATAAAGCCGCGTAATTTTTGTTGCCATATTGTTAAATCTTCATCAACAATATCATTCTTTAACATTGTTCTCCAATTAGTTTTATCGGCCACATGTTCTTTTAAGGCAACCTCTGTAATACCAGCCAAATAACGATTAGGAACCTCAACTATTTCTATCGCTTCGTGTGCTCCTTGATCTATCCATCGTGTTGGTATTTGACTTTTACGCGTCACCCCCACTTTTACATTACTAGAATTTGCTAAATACACTATATGCGGTTGCAATTGCACTTTTTTTTCATATTCTAAATCACGGTCTTCTTCATCTAAATGTGCTTTACTTAATTCGGGACGCATAATCCAATCGCCTGTAGTTGGAATATCAAAAAAACACGATTTACAAAATCCTTGTCGGTAAATTTCTTTTTCTAAATGGCAGTGTAAACATTCGTAAGTTACAAAAGCCAATTCAATCTCTCTTTGCAATAACTGATTCATATTTAAAAAATCAGTTTTCATATCTAAATAATATTGAACTGTGTCTAAATTTTCAGTTTTCATTTTTTTTAAAACTCCTGTGTATTCCATCCCGTAAATTTTACTATTTTTAGCTGGTAAACAAACTTACAAATTCACGGTTAAAGTATGGCCATTCAATTTATAAATTCTATCATTTCATGGTTTCTTAAAAAACGAAAACATCAAATAGAATTATTTTTAAAATATCCTATTGATGTTCAGGATGAATTATTATTGAAACTCACAAGTATGGCTAAAAATACTGAGTTTGGACAAAAACATGAATTCTCTTCTATTAATACTTATAACGATTTTACCAATCTTGTTCCTATTCAAAAATATGAAAGTATAGAACCTTTAATAGAACGTTGTAGAAAAGGAGAACAAAATTTATTTTGGCCAACGAAAATTAAATGGTTCGCTAAATCTAGCGGGACTACCAATGCAAAAAGTAAATTTATTCCTGTAAGCGATGAAGCTATTGAGTTTTGTCATTTAAAAGCTGGAAAAGATATGTTGTGTTTATACATTAATAATAATGAGGATGCAAAATTGTTTACTGGTAAAGGATTACGTTTAGGAGGAAGCTCTGCTGTATATCAAGACAACGATACTTATTTCGGAGATCTATCTGCTATTATTATTGAAAACATGCCTTTTTGGGCAGATTTTAGCTCAGCTCCAAGACAAGAAACTGCTTTAATGGGTGAATGGGAAACTAAAATGGAAGCTATTATTGATGAAACTATCAATGAAAACATAACCAGTTTAGTTGGAGTCCCTTCTTGGATGCTAGTTCTTCTAAACCGTGTTTTAGAAAAAACAGGTAAAAATAATATTCTTGAGGTGTGGCCTAATTTAGAAGTGTATTTTCATGGAGGAGTTAATTTTAATCCATATCGTGATCAATATCAAAAACTAATTCCGAAAAAAGATTTTAGATATTACGAAACCTATAACGCATCGGAAGGTTTTTTTGCAATTCAAGATCGTAATAATTCTGATGAATTATTACTCATGTTAGATTACGGAATTTTTTATGAGTTTATTCCGATGAGTGAATATCATGGTGAAAATTCTGTTGCTATTCCTCTTTCTAAGGTTAAAAAGAACATAAACTACGCTGTAATAATAACTACCAATGGTGGTTTATGGAGATATTTAATTGGAGATACCATTAAATTTACATCTACACATCCGTATAGAATTAAAATTACGGGGCGTACAAAACATCATATAAATGTTTTTGGAGAAGAGTTAATTATAGAAAATACAGAAGAAGCTTTAAAAGCTGCTTGTAAAAAAACCAGAGCTGTTATTAAAGATTATACTGTTGGCCCTATTTTTATGGATGGTAAAAAGCAAGGTGCACACGAATGGATTATTGAATTTGAAAAAGCGCCGGAGAATATTAACTTTTTTACAGAAATATTAGATAATGCTCTAAAAAACTGTAATTCTGATTATGAAGCCAAACGTTATAATAATATGACATTGGCAATGCCTAAAATACATAAAGCTCCTAAAGGGTTATTTTATAATTGGCTTAAACAAAAAGGTAAATTGGGTGGTCAACATAAAGTACCTAGGCTTTCTAATGATAGAAATTTTATTGAAGAGCTATTAAACTAAATTGTATAAATGAGATAAATACTTTGAGTTGAATTAAAATAAGTAAACTAGTATTTATAAAATTTACAACTGACTTTACTTAGAAACAATATTAATTGGCAACTTGTATTCTGTAGCTACAGGAACACCTCTTTTTATTGCTGGAGCTAATTTCGGCAGATTATTTATCGCCTTATTAACCTCTTTACCTATTGTTATATTTTTTTCAATAAAGAAAGGAGGATATTTAATTTTTTTCAACGTCACATTTCCTTCATTATTAATATTTAAGACCACTATTACTACGGTATTAACTGGCTCTTTAATAGTTAACTGAACGTCTTGTAAGTATTTTGCCATTTGATGATGCATATTAGTCCTAAAACAGTTTGTTTTAGCATCATCAATTAACTTATCACATACTTCAAAAGATGGAGAGACATCAACCTTAGAAAAATCTATAATACTATCTATCTCTTGAAATGTATTATTCATATGAGATGAAAAATAATTACACGAAGTGCAAATCATCAGTAGGAATAAAAAAGAAACAACTCGAGATAGCATTTAACTTAATTTAGAGTGAAAATACAAAATTTTAACTACTCTAACTCTTCTCCTTTTAAGAAATATTCTTTTTTAATTGTGCTAATTCTATGTTTAATAAACTCGTCATTTTTAGCCGATTTACCTTCAAATCGATTCAAATATTTTTTGTACAGATTATATCCAATTTTCTTGTCTTTATAGTAATCATCAGAAAATTTCGCAAATAAATATAAGGCATTATAATTATTACTATTTTCTTCTGTTGCTTTTTTATAGTGTTCTAAAACCTTCTTTGGCAACTCCATTTTATAATACACATTAGCCAAACCTAAATGTTCTTCATCTCTTGGTTCTTTAGCTATAAGAGTGGCAGCCATATAACTATATATAGCTCTTGTCATATCTTCTTCTTTCAAAAAAACATGCCCTAAATAAGTATGGCTTTTATAATCATTACGATCTAATTTATATGCTGTTTTAAAATGTTTTTTAGCGTTTTCTAAATCTTCTAAATTATAATACGCTTTTGCTAACATTTTTTGAGTGTAATGCTCTTTAGGTTCTAAAGAATCTATGTGTTTAAGATAAGTTAGTGCCTTTTCATATTCCTTTTCTCTATATAAATTATTGATTTTTAGACGATTTAAATCAATATGATTAGGATTCAAAAATAATCCTTTAGTTATAAATAAATTAGCCGAATCTTTATCTCGTAACTTTGTAAAAGCTCTAGCCAATTTTTCTATCGATTTAAAATGTGAACTGTCTTTTTTGTAGGCATTTAAAAAATTATTAATTTTTAAATTTCGCTTTTTCAATAACGAATACGCTAAGCCTAATTGATATGAATAATTTGCATTATTGGGATCTTGAGCTATCATTTTTTTTAAAATCTGCTTCGCTTTTTGTCCTTGTTTGGTTTGCAAGTATAATTTACCAAGTTCGTAATTCACTAATAAATTATCCTCATCAATTTGTTTAATTTCTTCAAAAACCTGGATTGCTTTTAATCGCTTTCCCTCTTTTTTTAATGATTTTCCATATTTTATTTTTGTTAGATAATCATCTTTTATCAATAATGCTTTCTGATAATAGTCAGACGCTCTTTTATGATCATCAATAGCGTCATAAATAGAAGCAATTTTAATGTTTGTTAAAAATGTAGCTGGTAGCTTCTCTAATTCTGATAATGCAATTTTATATCGACCAGTTTGGACCAGACTATCTATTTGAATAAAAGTCGAAGTTTGCGCTTCGACTTTTAAAAAGGTAATAATAATTAATAGTAGTGAAATTTTCTTTTTCATAGATTTTGTTATTCAACATTAAAGGTAATTGGTAAAGTATATCCTACTTTCACTTTTTTCCCATTATGCTCTCCAGGGATAAGCTGTGGTAATTTAGCAATCATCTGCTTTGCTGCTACTTCTAACTCCGGATGAGGAGCTCGTACATTAACATCCGTTACGTTACCTTCTTTGTCTATTTTAAATTGTACATATACTCTTTTTTTACCTGAAGGTAAACCTAAATTATTTGCCGATTTTGCATCAAAGTTTTCTTTAACAAATTGCGCCATATTTTTATTAAAAGCGTCTTTACCTTCTCCTTGATTAGGAAAAGCAGGAGCTTTCTCTAAAAATCCAAAAGGTACATTATCTCCTTCTTTTATTGAATTACCATCTGTAATAGGTGGAACCACTACGATTAACTTTCTTCCTTCTAATCCTTCAAATATTTTTAATTGAATATTGGTCCCCTTAATAAGCCTTTCTTTTATTTGTAAAAATTCTTCTTCTTCGACAGTACTTAAATCTGAAACCGATAATTCTTTAGTTTTAGGTAATTCTTTATTTATGTAAACGTCAAAAAAACTTTCTTTCGACATTACCTTTGGTTCTTTTTCTAAATCATTATAGAGTTTTTGTCTTAATGATGTAGGCTCTAGATCATTAGAGTTTTTTTCTAAACATGCTGTATACAACAACATACTTGCTAATACTGGCACTAACAATAAGTACTTGAGTTGCTTGATTTGTTTTGATTTAGTTTTTGTCATCATAAGTATTCGTTTTTTGATTAATGAATGTTTATAAAATTGATTAATGAAGGAAATATGTTCTACTTGAAAAATTTCTGAGAGCAAATTGTTTATATAATTAGATTTCTCAGTTGACTTAGTTACTACCTCATCAGATATGAATTCATGCACCAACGAAATACGGTTTTGGTATACATAAACCATCGGGTTAAACCACATAACAATTTTTAAAAACTCAAAGAATAATAAATCTAGAGTATGCTTTTGTTTGCTATGCACTAACTCGTGCTGAATAATCTTCTCTTTTTTTTCTTCTGGAATTTCTTTACCAATAAAAATAAAATTGAAGAATGAAAATGCTTTTGAATTTTTAGGTAACAATACCAATTTGTAATCTTTCTTCTGAATAATTTCATATTTCAAAATCAATCGAATAATTCTTTCTAACTTGAAGAGAAAGACTATAAAAAATAAAATGCACCCAATCCAAAATAAAATATCTAAATAATTGATAGACTGATACCATGCTGCTTTTTCAATCACTTTTTGTGGCGACAAAACCACTTCTGACAACAAAATGGTGTACTCTTCTGGAACAGCTTTTTGTATAGTTGGTATTTTAAGCAAAGGCAATACAAAAGATACAATTGCTGTTGATAATAGGTAAAAACGATTTTTAGTAAAAAAAGTCTCTTTACTTAAAAAGAAATCATAAACCGCTACAAACAATACCTGAAAAAATAAAACTTGAATAATATAATTAATCATGACTTCTTGTTTTTATTAACTTCTTTTAAAATATTTTCTAGTTCATTCACATCCATCTTATTTTCTTTCATGAAAAAAGATACCATGCTTTTAAATGAACCACCAAAATAACCGTCCATTAACTTATGTAAACTTTGATTACTATATTCCCTCTTTTCAATTAGCGGATGGTATACATACCCCCTTCCTTTTGCCTTGTGTCCAACAAATTCTTTAGTTTCTAAAATTCTTATAATAGTAGAAACGGTATTATAGGCAGGTTTGGGTTCATCTAATTCAGCTATCACTTCTTTTACAGATGCTTCTTTTAACAGCCATAACACTTGCATTATTTGTTCTTCTGCTTTTGTTAATTGTTTACTCATTTTATAATCTCTTGAAATTCAACACAACAAATATAACTAAAAAATTAGTTTAAACTAATTTTTTAGTTTAAAATTTTGTAACAAAGTCATTATATATTCGTCTAATTAGCCATCGAACCTTAGTAATTATAGGTTTTGGCTCAGTTATTGAAAACTGTTAACTATTAAAATTTTATTTAAAAATTATGGATATATTTTTATTACTTCTTGGATTTGTTTTTGTTAGCTTAGGTATTTTAGGTTCTTTTCTACCTGTTTTACCTGGTCCAATTACGGCTTGGGCAGGTTTACTACTATTGCATCTCACTGAAGTTGTGCCTCAAGATTGGACATTTTTAGGAATCACATTAGTACTTGCGGTAATAATATTTGTTCTAGATTATTTTATTCCTGCAATGGGAACCAAACGTTTTGGAGGAACTAAATACGGTGTTTACGGAACCACAATCGGATTAATTCTTGGCTTACTCTCTCCTATTCCTTTTGGTATTTTAATTGGTGCTTTTTTGGGTGCGTTTATAGGAGAGTTAATGTATGATGGAAAAGATACGAATAGAGCATTAAAAGCTTCATTCGGGGCTTTTCTTGGTTTTTTAGCCTCGGTAACTATAAAGTTTTCCGTAGCTACAGTGTATTTTGTTTTGTTCTTTATTAAATTTTGGGAGTATAAAGATGCTTTCTTAACCTAAAATATGGATAAAAAAAAAGCAACCCATCTCAGGGAAGCTTTCCATCGGTTAACAAAACCTAGCACAATCAAGTGCTTAACAACACAACTAAATGCTGTCTTTAAAATTTGACAGCCTGCAAATATACAACCTTTTAAAAAACTACCAAACAAATTTTTATTTTTTTTATTGAGTACTTTTTAAGGCAACGTTGCTTAATTCTGCAATTGATTGTATCTTTGCGCCTTTAAAATCAATCATTAAAAAGAAGATTAATGCAATTATCAGAACAAGAAGTTGTACGTAGAGAAAAACTAGGAAGATTACGTGAATTAGGGATTAATCCGTATCCAGCGGATTTATATCCTTTAAATTCAAATTCTAAAAAAATAAAAGCTGATTTTTCTGAAGGAAAACAGGTTGTTATTGCTGGTCGATTAATGTCTCGTCGTATTCAAGGAAAAGCTTCTTTTGCTGAATTGCAAGATAGTGAAGGTCGCATTCAAGTTTATTTTAATCGTGATGAAATCTGTACTGGTGAAGACAAAAATTTATATAATGAAGTCTATAAAAAGTTATTAGATATTGGTGATTTTGTTGGTATAGAAGGTGAATTATTCACTACACAAGTAGGTGAAAAAACAGTTTTAGTTAAAAAATTCATCTTATTAAGTAAGTCATTAAAACCTTTACCATTACCCAAAACAGATGCTGAAGGAAAAAAACATGATGAATTTAACGACCCTGAATTACGTTATCGTCAGCGTTATGCCGATTTAGTGGTAAATCCACACGTAAAAGAAGTGTTTGTAAAACGAACCAAGTTATTCAATGCAATGCGTCAGTTTTTTAATGATGCTGGGTATTTCGAGGTTGAAACTCCGATTTTACAACCTATTCCTGGTGGTGCAGCGGCAAGACCATTTACTACACACCATAACGCATTAGATATTCCATTATACATGCGTATTGCAAACGAATTATATTTAAAACGTTTAATTGTTGGTGGTTTTGATGGTGTGTATGAGTTTTCTAAAAATTTCCGTAACGAAGGAATGGATAGAACACACAATCCTGAATTCACAGCAATGGAAATCTATGTAGCTTACAAAGATTACAACTGGATGATGGATTTTGCCGAAAAATTATTAGAGTATTGTGCTATTGCGGTTAACGGAACTTCTAAAGCGACTTTTGGGGAGCATGAAATAGATTTCAAAGCCCCTTACGCTCGTGTTACCATGGCAGATTCAATTAAACATTTTACTGGTTTTGATATTACAGGAAAAACGGAAGTTGAGATTTTTGATGCTGCAAAAGGTATGGGGATTGAAGTGGACAATACCATGGGTAAAGGGAAATTAATTGATGAAATTTTTGGTGAAAAATGTGAAGGTAATTACATTCAACCAACTTTTATTACAGATTATCCTAAGGAAATGTCTCCATTATGTAAAGAACATAGAGATAACCCAGAACTTACTGAACGTTTTGAGTTAATGGTTTGTGGTAAGGAAATAGCAAATGCCTATTCAGAATTAAATGACCCAATCGATCAACGTGAGCGTTTTGAACATCAGTTAAAATTAGCAGCTAAAGGAGATGATGAAGCAACTGAATTTATAGATCATGACTTTTTACGTGCCTTAGAATATGGTATGCCTCCTACTTCTGGTATGGGAATAGGAATGGATAGACTTATTATGTTCTTAACAAACAACCAATCTATTCAAGAGGTATTATTCTTCCCGCAAATGCGTCCGGAGAAAAAAGCTCCTTCCGTAGAGTTAAATGATGATGAAAAAGCATTGTTAGCTTTAATTGAGAAGTCAGAAAGAATTGATTTAAACGAATTAAAAACACAATCTGGTTTAAGTAATAAAAAATGGGATAAAACGATTAAAGGCTTAACCAAACACAAACTAGCTAAAGTCGAAAAAACGGATGATGGTTTATTTGTAGAAATCATATAATTTTATATATATTAAAAAGCAATCTCACTCGAGGTTGCTTTTCTTTTTACATCTGTTTTAATTAACTTTATCTTCTCATAAAGATCAATTTCTGGTAAAAACTCATTATGAAAAAATCAATATTCATATTATTCCTTCTATTCATTTCAAACTACACATTTAGTCAGAAGAAAGCCTATGTAATTTATAATTCTAAAGGAAAGAAAGTATCTTATAAAAAAATGATTAGAGTGCTTTCTAAAAATAATATTGTCTTGTTTGGTGAGCTACATAACAATCCTATTTCTCATTGGTTACAGTATGAAGTTACAGAAGACCTAAACAAACAAAGACAACTTATCCTTGGCGCAGAAATGTTTGAAGCAGATAATCAAAATGAATTAAACGATTATCTAAAAGGAACTATTAACTCTAAAGCATTGGATTCTTTAGCTAGATTATGGCCAAATTATAAAACTGATTACGCTCCATTAGTAAACTTTGCCAAAAAGAACAAACTTCCGTTTGTGGCAACCAATATTCCTAGACGCTATGCAAACAAAGTATATAAAAAAGGCTTTGAGGTACTAGATTCCCTTTCTTTAGAAGAAAAAACATGGATAGCTCCTCTTCCAATAACTTTTGATAGTGAATTACCAACTTATAAAAACATCTTAAAAATGATGGGAGATCATGGTTCACCTAAATTGGTAATGGCGCAAGCAATAAAAGATGCAACCATGGCTCATTTTATATTGAAAAACTACAAGTCAAATTATTTATCAATACATTATAACGGTGCCTATCATTCCGATAATTATGAGGGGATTTTATGGTATTTAAAAAAAGAACGAAATGATTTAAAATATGTAACAATAACCACTATTTTACAGAAAAATGTAGATAAATTATTAGAAGAAAATCACAAAAAAGCTGATTTTATTATTTGTGTAGATAACAATATGACAACCACCTACTAAATAAAGCATTAATAATCAAATAACTAAATAAAAAATCACTTCATAAGATATTTAATTTTTTCATAACTTTACTAGGCTATGAAAAAATTATTGAACTACTTACCTTTTCATTTCTTGACATGCCTTATTGCAGGTATATGCATACAACATTACACCAGGATTTGGGATTTTAATTTTCTACACTCAATTTTAGGTTTTATTATTTTTCTAGTGATATTAATGACTTTTCATCGATTAGCTAAAAAACAACTATTTGTAATAACGAGCCTTTTATTTTTCTCGTTTATAGGAATAACTTCCGTTTTTATAAACGATGATACAAACTACAAAAGCTACTATACTAATCATATAAATTCAAATTATTCAGCTGTTTTAACTATTAATAAAGTATTAAAGCCTGGTAATTACTATGATAAATACGAAGCAGTAGTTTCACAAGTCAACAGTCAAAAAACTAGCGGAGAGATACTTCTTAACATTCAAAAAGACTCACTTATTAACAATTTGAAGGTTGATGATAAGCTTCTTCTAAAGCCAACGTTTAAAGAATTAATTCCACCATTAAATCCGCACCAATTTGATTATAAAAACTACTTAGCAAAACAAGGAATTCATCATCAGGTTTTTGTGAATAACACTGACTTTAAAATTGTTGGTCAACGAAAATTTTCTTTTGTTGGATTATCCGCAGCTTTTAGAAATAACATTCAACAATCACTATTAAAACATAACTTTTCTAATAATGAATTTGCCGTTATAAATGCCTTATTATTAGGACAACGGCAAGATATTTCGAAAGATCTATTAGAAAATTACACAAAAGCAGGAGCGATACATATCTTAGCTATCTCTGGTTTACATATAGGTATTCTATTATTAATATTATCTACTATCTTAAAACCCTTAGAGACCTTTAAATATGGGACGATTTTTAAAACAATTTTGATTGTTTTACTACTTTGGTCGTTCGCTTTTATTGCTGGATTAACCGCATCTGTTGTTAGAGCTGTAACGATGTTTACATTTATAGCTATTGGTGATTCTTTTAAGAAAAAGAAAATCATTGAACATTCTTTAATAACTTCCATGCTTGTAATTCTACTCGTAAAACCTTTGTTCCTTTTTGATGTTGGTTTTCAGTTAAGTTACTTGGCTGTTTTTGGAATTATTTGGGCACAACCTATAATCTATCAAATTTGGAAGCCTAAACTTTGGTTATTGGATAAATTTTGGCAACTAACTACTGTTTCTTTAGCTGCACAAGCTGGAATATTACCTATTAGTTTATTTTATTTTCATCAATTTCCAGGATTGTTTTTAATATCAAACTTAGTGATAATTCCCTTTTTAGGAGCAATTCTACTTGGAGGAATCCTCATTATCATTTTAGCTTTATTAAATACTTTACCACAATTTTTAGCAGACTTCTATGGGTTCATAATTCAACAAATGAATAATGTTGTTAACTGGGTTTCACTTCAAGAATCATTTCTTTTTACTAGAATTTCGATGTCTTTTTGGTTAATGCTTGTCTGGTATATTTTTATTATAACATGTTTTCATTTTATTATACAGAAAAAACCTAAACAGCTTATAAACTTATTAGTTTCAATTCTGTTAGTGCAATCAGTATATGTATATGAAAAACACCATAGAAACACAAAACAAGAATTGATTGTATTTCATAAAAGTAGAAATGCTATTATCGGAAATAGAAATGGAAATCAATTTTTAGTGTATCATGATTTTGATAGCATAAAAATTAAACAACAAAAATTACTGACTTCTTATGAAATTGGAGAGAATATTCTACCAAAAACTAATACTAAGAAACTCAATATTTTTAAATTTAAAAAAGACCAAATTTTATTTATTGATAGTTTAGGTATTTATAAAGTATCAAAGCTTGAAAACCCCATCATAATCCTTCAATACTCTCCTAAAATCAATTTGAATCGTTTAATTAATAAAGTTCAACCAAAGCAAATAATTGCTGACGGAACGAATTATAAAAGTTATATAAATCGTTGGCAAGAAACTTGTCTAAAACAAAAAACACCATTTTGCTATACGGGACAAGATGGTGCTTATATTATAAATTAAAAACGTTTACAAAGCGCTTTTAAAATTCTTTTCAAAATCTGGCCATGGTGTTTTCTTATGGGTATCTCCACTAAAGAAAGCTAATATTTTTTCAAATCTTTCTTTTGCCAAATAACCAGGAACTGTTTGTATTAATTGTTGTTCTGCATCAAAAAAAGCAGTGGAAGGATAACTCATTTTACCTTTCATGATAGCTGCTGCTAATTCATGATACTTACTTCTACCTTGTTGCACAAATTTAAAAGTCTTTCCTTTAAAATTGATGTCTTTTTTGCCTTCTCCATCCATCTTAACAGCATAATAATTATCATTAATATACTTTACGATAATTTTATTCTTATATGTAGAAGCATCCATTTTTTTACACCAACCACACCAGTCTGTATATAAATCTACCAAAATAGGTTTTGGATTCGCTTTATTCAACACTAAAGCTTCTTCAAAAGACACCCATTTCACATCTTCCTGTGCTTGTATCGCAATGGCACTCATCATAAAAAATGCCGCTAAAATTATTTTCTTCATATCTTCTTTGTCTCAATAAGTATTCCAAAATTACAAAAAAAGCTACTAAGTTTTTAAAAACTAGTAGCTTTAATATATTTTATTCTATTACAAACTATTTTACACCGTGCATTAACTTTCTCATCAATGGATTTAATCCTGCTATAATCAAACCAGCAACAACAGGTATTATAGCAAAAATTAGGAAAAAACCAGATATAGAATATGCTTTTTCAATCTCCTCTATATAACTCCCTACTGTTCCTGCTAATTTATTACCCATTGCTATGAATAAATAATAGAAACCGAACATAAATCCGATCCACTTTGCTGGAACTAATTTACTTATGTACGAAAGACTTACTGGTGAAATACACAACTCTCCCATTGTGTGAAATAAATATGCTGCAATTAACCAGAACATACTCACTTTTAAAATTGGTTGTCCAGAAACTATATCCTGAGATCCCATTGATAAAAATCCAAAACCTAATCCTAGTAAAAGAAGTCCTAAACCAAATTTCATTGGACCTGACATATTATACTTACTTTCCCACCACTTAGAAAATAAAGGAGCTAAAGTAATTATGAATAAAGAATTTAAAATACCAAACCAAGTAGCAGGTACCTCAACACTCTCTTTTGAAAAATCTACATATATTTTCCATCCAACAATTCCCCAAATAATAATAAAACTAATTGATAATATCATATTACCTATTGCATATTTTGAAAAAGTCTTTTTAAACAACATATATAAAACATAAGTAATAATTCCAAGAGGAATAATAGTCAATAATGCATCAATATATTTAAATAGGGTTCCATAACCTCCTATTAAATTTCTTTGCGTGTATTCATTAGCAAAAATTGTCATCGACCCCCCAGCCTGTTCAAAAGCAGCCCAGAAAAAAACAGTAAAAACACAAAATACGCCTACTGCTATTAATCTATCTATGATGATTTTTTTAGGTGTTTTTTCTTCTGATAATTCCTTTAACCTCAAATCTTGATCCCCATCTTTTCCTATTTGTTCTAGCTTTATAGCTTCAATTTTTTTTGGTGACAAACCAATATCACCGAAAATATTTTGAGTAAAATAAAACTGTAACATTCCTATGAACATAAAAATACCTGCTAAACCAAAACCTAATGACCAAGAATAGTTTTCTCCAATATATCCACAAAGCATAATACCTAAAAAGGCACCAGCATTTACCCCCATATAAAATATAGAATAAGCACCATCTTTTTTATCTGAATGATTTTTATACATGTTAGATATAATAGAGGTCATATTAGGTTTAAATAAGCCATTACCAACCATTAAACAACCTAACCCGATATATAAAAAAAGTGGTGTTTCAACTGCCATCGCCGCATGACCTAAAGTCATTATTAATGCTCCTAAAATAACCGCCCATCTATACCCTAATAATTTGTCAGCAATTAATCCACCAAAAACTGGTGTTAGATAAACACCCATTGTATAAGTTCCATATAAAGATAAAGCTTCTGCTTTTTCCCAACCAAAACCACCTTCACTTATAGATGTTATTAAAAATAAAACTAAAAGTGCCCGCATTCCGTAGTACGAAAAACGTTCCCACATTTCTGTAAAAAATAGCACGAATAATCCTGCTGGGTGTCCTAAAACTTTGTCTTTAAATAGATTTTCTATATCTGTACTCATATATAATTAATTTGATTGATTGTTCTTAATGTACGTTACCCATTAATTTTTTCATTAGCGGCGAGAATAATAATACTAGCACTCCAGCACCTAAAGCATATTGAGCTATTAATCCAAAACCATCCGTATAAATCGCTAAGGTTTGTAATCCTCCTACATTAGCATCTGTACTTTCTACTGCCAATTGTTTTGAAATAAATCCTACAATTTGAAAAGCATAAGCAGATGATAAGAACCAAATACCCATCATAAAAGCTACAATTCTTTTTGGTGATAAATCAGTAATTTTTGACAGTCCAACAGGAGACATAAATAATTCTCCTATAGAAATCACAAAATACATAATAAACAAATACGCAAAAGGAACCATTCCTTTTTCATCTGCACTTGCTCCACTTATTGACAAAATGTAAAAGCTTAAACCTGCCAGAATTAAACCAAAACCAAACTTATAAGGAGTTCTTGGATTTAAATTCTTTTTTGATAAGTATGCCCACAATAAGGATATAGGAATAGCTAAAATAATGATAAACATAGAGTTTAATGCATTAGTTTGACTGGCGTTCATTAAAGTTAGATCTACATTTCTAGACGCAAATAAGGTAATTACGCTTCCAGATAACTCATGGAAGCCCCAAAATAATGTCATAAAAAATGTAATTAAAATTGCCATAAACAATTTTTTACGCTCATCTGAAGTCGCTTTCATTAAAATATTCCCTAGGTAAAGTACAACTGCAACCCCTATTAATTTAAAAATTAAACCAACAATTGTTTCATCGCCTAAAAAAGATTCTCCTCCAGCAATAGATTTATAAGAAGCTAAAATATATGCAATTAACGGCACACAAAGAACAGCTATTATTGGAATTAATGTTTTTTGAGGAACCCCCGCAATTTTCTTCTCAAAAACTTCTTTGCTTGGAGGTAATCCTTTATCTCCAAAAATATTTTTCTTAATTCCACTCCAGAAGAAAATTAATCCAGTAAGCATTCCTATACCAGCTAAACCAAATCCGTAATGCCAACCATATTCGGCTGCTAACCATCCACAAAGTAAAGGAGCTACAAAACCACCAATATTAATTCCCATATAAAAAATAGTGAAACCAGAATCTTTTCTAACATCACCTTCCTTATACAACGCACCAACAAACGTCGATATATTTGGTTTAAAGAACCCGTTACCCACCACAATAAAAGCCAATGCTAAAAAGAAAGCTGTATTATTTTCAATCGCCAATACAAAATGCCCAATTGCCATTAAAATTCCACCTAAAAAGATAGAACTTCGCATTCCTAAAATCTTATCAGAAATTCTACCTCCAATTACAGTAGAAGCATATACTAAAGATCCATATGATGCATAAACAACAGCTGTTGCTGCATCTCGTTCAGAAATCGCTTTAAAAATCTCTTGCACCATGTAAAGTGTTAGCAATGCTCTCATTCCGTAGAAAGAGAAACGCTCCCATAATTCAGCAAAAAACAAATAAAACAACCCTTTTGGATGCCCGAACATTTGCTTTTCTTCTGATGTACTAATCGAATCTACCATATATTATCCTTTAATTTCTGTTGGTTTGTCTTTGTTTACATTCAAGTTTTCTTGAATATAGTTTGTCATTTTAGTAAATAAATGCAATCTCGTATTTTTCCCTTTGTAAATTCCGTGAGTTCTATCTGGATACACAAATAAGTCAAATTGTTTATTGGCCTCTACTAAAGCATTCACCATTCTCATGGTATTTTGAACATGTACATTATCATCTCCCGAACCATGAACTAACAAATAATTTCCTTTTAATTTATCAGCATAGTTTATTGGTGAATTATCATCATAACCACTTTCGTTTTCTTGTGGTGTTTGCATATAGCGTTCTGTATATACAGTATCATAAAAACGCCATGATGTAACTGGGGCTACGGCAATTGCAGTAGTAAAAATATCATTCCCCTTTAAAATACAATTAGTACTCATGAAACCACCATATGACCATCCCCAAATACCAATATTATTTTTATCAATATAATTTCTTTCTGCAAGTTGTTTTGCTGCTGCTATTTGATCTTCAACTTCGTATTTTCCTAATTCCTTTTGAGTTACTTTTTTAAAATCGCGTCCTTTTAATCCTGTCCCTCTCCCATCAACACAGACAACAATCATTCCTTGCTGTGCTAACATATTGTGCCAATAATCATTACTCCCATTCCAACGATTTGCGACTTGTTGTGATCCTGGACCAGAATATTGAAACATTAACATTGGGTATTTTTTATTCTCATCAAAATTCGCAGGTTTTATCATCCACATATTTAAGTCGTTTCCATTCACATTTATTGTTGAAAACTCTTTTGGACTCATTTTGTATTCAGATAATTGCTCTTTTAAATTGGCATTATCTTTAATTACTTTCAGCATCTCTCCTTCTCCATTATATAAAGAATAAATTGGAGGAATCTCTGATGTTGAATGTGTATTGATAAAATAATGCATGTTTTTACTGAAAGATGCTGTATTTTGACCAACTTCGTTACTTAATATTTTTTTGTTTTTCCCATCTAACCCAATTGAATAAACACCTCGGTTAATGGATCCGTTTTCTACAGATTGATAATAAACTTGGTTGTTCTCATTATTAAAACCATAATAATTAGTTACTTCCCAGTCTCCTTTTGTCACTTGGTTTTTGAGGTTCCCATTGGCATCATAGTGATAAATATGGTTGTATCCATCTTTCTCACTGGTCCAAATAAAACTATTGTCTTCTAAAAATGTTAGATTATCTTGAATATCAACATAAGCATCATCTTTTTCATTTAAAATTACCTTTGAAGTTCCATTTTGAGCATTTACAAAATACAAACTCAAATCATTTTGATGGCGGTTCAATGTAGTTACACAAAGTGTATTCGCATCGTTTGTCCATTGAATTCTTGGAATATATTCATACTCTCCTACGCTTAATTTTTTAGTAGAATTAGTATTGATATTAAACAAATGTAAAGACACTTTTGCGTTTTTTTCACCCGCTTTTGGATATTTAAAAACTTGCTGACTTGGGTATAAAGAATTACCGGTAATATCCATAGAAAACTCATGAACATTCGTTTCATCAAAACGTAAAAAAGCAATATAATTACTATTTTTATTCCATCGAAAAGCACGTACAAAAGCAAACTCTTCTTCATACACCCAATCGGTCGTCCCGTTAATTATTGAATTAACTTTCCCGTCAGAAGTAACCCGTGTAACTTTCCCGTTTACTAAATTTTTGATGAATAAATCATTATTTTTTGTATAAGCCACTTTTTTACTATCTGGCGAAAATGTAGGCTCTTGAATATCTTCTCCAATTAATGTTACTTGTTTTGAAGTAATATCATAAACAAAGAATTTTCCTTTTGAAGAATGTCTATATACTTTTTTGAAATCTGTACCTAATAACAATTTTGTTTCGTCATTATTAAACTCGTATGATGAGAATCTATCGATCTCTTTTAAATCTGTACTATTAACTATAGTTGCGACCTTTTCTAAAGTTTCATAACTATACTTATCTACAGTTGTTGATTTTGTTTTTTTATCAGTATTTAACAACGAATAAAAATCACCATTCATAGAATTTAAAGCATTCATTCGCTCAGGAGAAAATGTCCCGTCCCAAATTTCTTCGAGTGTAATCTCTTTAGTTCCTGTGGTAAAGTTTGTTGTTGATTTTTTATCGTTCTTACACGATAATAAAAAGATACTGAAAATTGCTAGAAAGCATATTTTTTTCATCAGAATATGTTGTTTGTTATAAAGAAAGGCCAAGTTTACGTAAAAATCACCAAAATTTACATTAAATTAACAGAAATCTGTGTTAATAGTCCTCTTTTTAAGTGAATCAATTATCTTTGTCGACACATAAAAAGATGTAGATAAATGTCTAAAATCGTTTCTGGATTTTCAAAACTTACAAAAGAGCAAAAAATAGATTGGTTAGCAAAAAATTATTTTGAGAATCAACCTGAAATCATAAAAACTATAAAACAATATTGGAATGTAGATGAAAAATTACAACAGCTTCATGACGACTTTATAGAAAATACAATTTCTAATTTTTACATGCCTTACGGAGTGGCTCCTAACTTTGTAATTAACGGACGAGAGTACGTAATTCCTATGGTGGTTGAAGAAAGTTCGGTAGTTGCTGCTGCTTCTTTGGTTGGTAAATTTTGGAGTACTCGTGGTGGTTTTAAAACTCAAGTAATTTCTACCACCAAAATCGGACAGGTTCATTTTATATATGCGGGCAACAAGAATAGTTTACAAGATTATTTTACAAAAAATAAAACAGAATTAAGATCTGCTACTGCTTCCATTACCAAAAATATGGAAAAACGTGGTGGTGGTATTTTAGACATAGAATTGATTGATAAAACGAATCAATTAGACAATTACTACCAACTTCATGTTACTTTTGAAACCAAGGATAGTATGGGGGCCAATTTCATCAATTCGTGTTTAGAAGCTATCGCAAGAAAGTTTCAAAAGGATGATATTGAAATTGTAATGAGTATTCTTTCTAACTACGTTCCTGAGTGTTTAGTTAGAGCTGAAGTTAGCTGTAAAGTTGAAGAATTAGGTGGTAAAAATCCTGAAAAATTCGCTCAAAAATTTGAACAAGCTGTTAAAATAGCTGAAATTGAACCTTACAGAGCCGTTACCCATAACAAAGGAATTATGAACGGAATCGATGCTGTAGTTTTAGCAACAGGAAACGATTTTAGAGCTATTGAAGCAGGAGCACACGCCTATGCTTCTCGAAATGGAAAATATTCAAGTTTAACACACTGTGAAATAAAAGACGGGGTTTTTAGATTTTGGATTGAACTTCCATTAGCTCTCGGAACCGTTGGCGGATTAACGGCTTTACATCCAATGGCAAAATTATCGTTAGATATGATGCAAAAACCTAGCGCGAGAACTTTAATGCAAATTATTGCTGCAGCTGGTTTAGCTCAAAATTTTGGTGCTTTGCGTGCATTAACCACCAAAGGAATTCAACATGGTCATATGAAAATGCATTTGATGAATATTTTGAATCAACATCATGCTACTGAGCAAGAAAAGGAAGAAGTTACTCATTATTTTGAAGGAAGAACAGTTTCTCATAGCGCTGTAGTTGAAAAACTAAATAGTATGAGAAAACCAGCCATAAATTGGGTAGATTTTTCAGACAACATAAAAATTAAAGAAAGCTTAAGCAAATTACCAGCTAAAGCAAAACCATTATTTGGTAAAATGAAAGGGCAACAAATGGTAGAGCATTTGAGTACTGTTACACAAATTGCTAATGGAAATTGGAAAGTAGATAGTTATGTTTCTGAAGAAAAACAAGCACGAAGAAGACCTTATTTAAATACTGATGGTGAATTGCAGGTAGGTTTTAAAGCTCCTTTTTTATCAGAAGATCCAACTCCATTAAAATTTAAATCGATGGATGAGGCTATTGAAGATTTAATAAATCAAGTAAATCATTTTACAAAAGTTTTTACTGAAGATAAAAACAGAATTGTTGTTCATCCTTTTTTTGGAGAGTTAGATTACGATTTCTGGAAAAAATTTCAAGTAAAACATTTCACTCATCATTTTAAACAATTTGGATTGGTATAATGCGACACTATTCTAACGGAAAACTTTTATTAACTGGCGAATATGTAGTGTTAGACGGTGCAAAATCGTTAGCAATTCCTACTAAATTCGGACAAGATTTAATTGTTGAAACCATTAAAGAGCCCCAGCTTATTTGGGCTAGTTTCACCAATACTGGAGACTGCTGGTTCGAAGCTTCTTTTGATTTACCTAAACTTCGTTTAACTTCTGCAACATTTAACTCAGATAAAGAAGGAAGCGCAGAATTCATTGCAGAAACTTTACATAATATCTTACAAGAAGCTAAAAAATTGAATCCTGATTTTTTACAAACTGAAAACGGTTTTGTAGTAAAAACGAACTTGACTTTTCCTCAAAATTGGGGATTAGGAAGTTCATCTACTTTAATAAACAATATTGCTTCTTGGGCGAAAGTGATTACTTTTCAATTACTTTGGAATGCTTTTTCCGGAAGTGGATATGATATTGCTTGTGCACAAAACGACTCGCCTATTTTTTATCAGTTAGAAAACAAGAAACCCAAAATTGAACCAGTAGATTTCAATCCTAGTTTTGCTGATGAATTGTTTTTTGTGCATTTAAATCAGAAGCAAGATAGTAGAGAAGGAATTGCTCAATACAGAAAATACAATCAAAATATTCAGCAAGAAATAAATGATATTTCTGCTTTATCTGATGAGCTTATTAAAACAAATTCAACAAAATACCTGAATAAAATTATTGTAGAACACGAACGAATTATCAGCTCAATCATCAAATTACAACCTGTTAAAAACAATTTATTTTCTGATTATTTTGGTGAAGTAAAAAGTTTAGGTGCTTGGGGTGGTGATTTTGTTTTAGTCACAGGAAACGAGGACTCCAAAAAATATTTTAATCAAAAAGGATTCAATACAATTCTTTCTTACAACGAAATGGTTTTATGAGTAAAGTAATAATTATTGGAGGTGGTGCAGCAGGATATTTTACAGCCATAAATGCTAAAGAACAGAATCCTGATTTAGACATCACTATTCTTGAAAAAGGAAAAGATGTTTTACAAAAAGTAAAAATATCTGGTGGTGGTCGTTGTAATGTAACTCATGCCTGTTTTGAGCCAAAGGAATTAACAAAGTTCTATCCAAGAGGAGAAAAAGAGTTATTAGGTCCTTTTCATCAATTTATGACAGGTGACACTTTTGAGTGGTTTGAAAACCATGGCGTTCCTTTAAAAATTGAAGGAGACAATCGTGTTTTTCCTGAAGCTAATACATCTCAAGCTATTATTGACTGTTTTCAAAAAGCTGTTAATAAACTAAATATAAAAGTGTTAACAAATCATGGAGTCATTTCAATTTATCAACAAGGCTCAACTTGGATTATTAACACAAAAAACGAGCGATTTATAACTGATAAATTGGTTATTGCAGCAGGAAGCAGTAAGAAAATATGGGAGATGTCTCAAGACTTAGGACATACCATTATTGATACTGTTCCGTCGTTATTCACATTCAATATTAAAGATGCAAGGCTTATTGATTTAGGTGGAATTTCAGTACCTAATACTACTGTTAAAATCTTAGACACGAAATTAGAAAATTACGGTCCGTTGTTAGTTACACATTGGGGATTAAGCGGTCCTGCAGTTTTAAAATTATCGGCTTTTGGAGCGAGAATTTTAGCCGAGAAAAATTACAATTACAAAGTTGAAGTGAACTGGCTATCTAAATCATCCGAAGAGATTTTAGAAGAACTAAATCAGTTAAAAAAAGTAAATGCTAAAAAACAGATCGGATTAAAATCACCTTTCGTTGAAATTTCTAGACGTCTATGGGAAAGACTTGTTCCCGCTTCAAACATAAAAATTAATCAAAATTGGGCAGATTTAAATAAAAATCAGCTTCAAAACTTAGCTAATCAGCTTACTAAAGCAACGTTTTTAGCTAATGGAAGAACTACTTTTAAAGAAGAGTTTGTAACCGCTGGCGGAATAGATTTAAAAGAAATAAATTTTAAACGTTTTGAAAGTAAACTTCATAAAAACCTCTTTTTTGTAGGTGAGATTTTAAATATTGATGCCGTTACTGGCGGATTTAACTTTCAAAACGCTTGGACTGGTGGTTTTATTTGTGCAAATGCGTTAGCGGAAGACTAATTACTCTTCCTCATCAGATTCATAAGTATTAAACACCAAAGTATAACCGAATTCTTTTGCTTCAATATAAAATTCTTTTTGATCTTCATCTACATCATTTTCATCTTCAAGATCATAATATTCTTCGTCGATACTTTCTACCTTCCAACCTTCTTCTTCAATATAAAATTTAGAAAGTTGCATTGCACCTTCAATATCAGCATAATCAATATAAAGACTTACATAGGCTCCAACTACCTTATCGTAATATTCTGAATCTTTGGTTGGAATTGCGTGTACGTTTATTAAATACATAAGAGAAATTTTTAAGGATAAAGATACTTATTTTTTTATGTGAATGTGTTAAAAAATTAATAACTCATTACCGTTCCAAAATATAACAATTGAAATGTTTTAACATCTAATAATAAGTAATTCATCGCCATCATCATACCATAATTAGTTTTGTCGTAAAACAAATAATTAAAGTAATCTATTTTATTTTCCTCACCGTCATAATAATCTACATTGGTCTTAAAATGATTGTCTGCAAAATCATTTAAGTGTGTTAAACCGTGAACATTAATTTTTGTAGATAATTGATATAAACTATCAATTTTTATCTTCAATTGACTTCCTTTTAAGGATAGACCTCCTCTATTTGTAAAGAGTACTTTTTCATAAAAATCGTCTTCTAACAATTCATACAGTACTCTTTCCGAATCTACTTCTTTTTGTATTATTTCGATGTAGCTACTCAAATTATTTGACACTCTATTTAACTCACCAATTTTTTGCTTCACTTGAAAAAACATAAGGGGCTTATCCTCTGCTTTTTTCTCAAAATCTAACGTTCTTGCTTTAATAACATCTTTACTAACATTTATCGCTTCTTTTATAGAATGATGTGCTGAATACGTAGAAAAATTGTGTTGCGCATTTAAATTAAAACTTGCACAAACAATAAAAAAAAGAAATGTGATTTTGATTTTCATAGCATTCATTAAAACTTTAGAAATATAGGGTAATTTTCTTAAAATTATTAATTTTAGTCTGCTAACTCACCACGATGTGGTTTTAAAGCATCGCGAAATGTTTTCATATAGACCTCATCTACAATGATATACGCTAAGGAATGAAAATCGTTTAGTTGATTATGATTTATTTCGTGAAAATGTAGTTTTTCTATTTGAGAAAACTCTTTTAAATGAATGCAATGATGTTTTGCGGTTTCTAATCCGTCAGGACCTTTGAAATCCCAAATCAGTTTTATTTTTCTATTCACAATTGCTAGTTTAAAACGCAAAAATACCTATTTCTGAATTCAGAAATAGGTATTTTAATCAACTAATCAAAAAAATGATTTTATTTCTTTTTTAAAATGAGCCCAATAATTCCCAATCGAGCAATTAAGAAAACTATCATTCCAAACACTGGCGACAACAAGCCTACCTTAATACCACCTGCTAAAACATCATAAGCTATATCACTATTTACAGATAATGTGTCCAGTGCTGTAATCATACCTATCATATGACCTAAAAACCCCAAACCAAAGCAAATAAACTAATAGAACTAATTAATTTTTGTAACATTTCGTTTGCATCCCCTTTTACATAAGCATACACTGTTAAACCTACACAGGTTAATAACATTAAAAATAGTGGATACATAAAAAAAGGACCTCCTTCATTTAATCTATCAAAAAATTGTCCAAAAAATAACGGCTTCATAAATTGAGTAATCATAAATAGTAAATTTTAAAATTATTATGTTTCAAAAGTATACACAACCTTTTCTTATTATTGTTGATGATGAGCCAATGGCAAGAGAAATTCTTTCCTCTTTTGTAGCTAAAGTTCCGAAGTTGGAATTATTGAAATCATGTTCAAATGCTATGGAAGCTTTTGAAATTTTGAACAATCAACAAGTAGATTTACTCTTTTTAGATATTAACATGCCGGAAGTATCTGGTTTGTCTTTGGCTAAATCCATCAATAAAAAAACAAAAATAATTTTCACAACCGCTTACCGTGAATACGCAATAGACGGTTTTGATTTACATGCTGTTGATTACCTACTTAAACCCATCGCTTTCGATCGTTTTTTACAAGCTATATATAAACTTTTCGAGCTTGCGAATACCTTAAAAATAGACAACGTTTCCATAGGTGATAATCAAAAAAACGTTTTCTTTTTTGTTCGTACAGATCGTAAAATGATCAAAACAAACTTTGATGATATTTTATATATTGAAAGCCTGAGTGATTACATAAAAATACATACTCTACAAAAAACAACTGTTACAAGAGAAACTATTAGTAATATTGAAACCAAATTACCTTCACAAAGTTTTCTACGAATACACAGATCTTATATTATAACTATTTCCAAAATCTCATCTTACACAAACGAATTTATAGAAATTAATAAAAAAGCAATTCCTATTAGCAGAAGCTACAAAGAAGATGTCTTTAAAAAGCTACAAGATATTTAGCCTTAAAACAGCTATATTTGTGCAAATTTTTAGCTTTGAACACATCAGATTTTATATACACACCTACAAACAAATCAGTAGAAAAAATTAGTTTTACTTGGCAAACACCTAGTAATATTGCCTTGGTAAAATATTGGGGAAAATCAAATCCTCAAATTCCCAAAAATGCATCTATCAGCTTTACACTTAATAATTGCCATACAATTACAACTATAGATTTTGAAAAAAAATCATCAAACAATATTGAGTTTGAGTTGTTTTTTGAAGGAAAAAAGAAAGACGATTTCAAGCCAAAAATAGCTAAGTTTTTTGAGCGAATTTTAGCCTACTGTTCATATATTTCTGAATATAGTATGGTTATAAATTCAGAAAATTCTTTCCCACATAGTAGTGGAATTGCTTCGTCTGCGAGCGGCATGAGTGCAATTGCCATGTGTTTAATGAGTTTAGAAAAAGTATTAAATCCAACTATTTCTGAAGATTTTTTCAATAAAAAAGCATCCTTTTTAGCTCGTTTGGGCTCTGGAAGTGCCAGTAGAAGTATTGAAGGTCCGTTAGTAGTTTGGGGAGAACATCCTGAAATTGAAGAAAGTTCGGATTTATTCGGAGTGAAATTCCCTTACAAAATACACCCAGTTTTCGAAAATTATCAAGATGCTATTTTATTAGTGGACAAAGGTGAAAAACAGGTTTCAAGTACCGTTGGTCATAATTTAATGCATAACCACCCATATGCAGAGAATCGCTTTAAACAAGCAAATGAAAACTTATCTATACTCTCTAAAATCCTACAAAATGGGGAGATTAAAGAATTCATCAATTTAGTTGAAAGTGAAGCTTTAACATTACACGCAATGATGCTGACTAGTAATCCGTATTTTATTTTAATGAAGCCCAACACTATAGAAATTATTAATAAAATCTGGGAATACAGAGCTGAAAACAATAGCAATATCTGTTTCACTTTGGATGCTGGAGCTAATGTTCATGTACTTTATCCAGAAAATGAAAAAGACTCTATTGATCAATTCATTAAAGATATTTTATCAAAATATTGCCAAAAAAATCAGTATATTTGCGATGTTTTGGGTTTTGGACCTAAAAAATTGCAATATTAAAAGAATCTTATTAATCTTATTATGAAAACACCAACATTGCTAATCGCTATGTTTTTTGGTTTTTTGTCTACCTCGTTAATAGCTCAAGAAATAACTTGGTTTGATATCAATTGGCAAATCACTACAAAAGATAAAGGTGAATACTATCGCCCTAAACCAAAAAAAGTAGAAAACGGTTATTGGCTCACAGATTATTACAAAAGCGGTCAAAAACAAATGGAAGGATTTAGTACTATCGACTCTCCTTTTAAAGAAGAATTTGACGGATTGGTTACATATTATCATCCTAATGGAAATATTTTTCATCAAGTTAATTATAAAAATGGAAAATTAGATGGTTTTAGAAAAATCTATTATGAAAGCGGCGAATTAAAGGAGGAAGGGCAATACACAGAATCTAAACGTGAAGGAGTATGGAAAACCTATTACAAAAATGGAAAAATTGAAAGTCGAGGAAAATATCGTGATGGCGAAAAAGTAGGTATATGGAAAACTTTTTACAAAAACGTATACTAATTCGTTGATTAATCGCTTTTTCCGTGTATTTTTGTCTCAATATAAAATAGCAAATGAAAGGACCCTTATTTTACGCTAAAATTTTACTCTTCGGTGAGTATGGTATCATAAAAGACTCGAAAGGACTTGCAATTCCATTTAACTCTTATAAAGGCGCATTAAAATCTGCTAAAAATATAAGTGGTGAAGCTAAAAAATCTAACGAAAGTTTAGCTCGCTTTTATAAGTATTTAGCAAAATTAAAAACAGATTTAGTCACTTTTAACCTTGAAGAGTTAAAAAAAGATATAGATGAGGGCATGTATTTTGATTCTTCTATACCTCAGGGATATGGAGTTGGAAGTTCTGGTGCATTAGTTGCCTCTATCTATGATAAATATGCTACAGATAAAATTACTGTTCTAGAAAACTTAACAAGAGATAAATTATTAAACTTAAAAACTATTTTCTCTCTAATGGAATCTTTTTTCCATGGAAAAAGTTCTGGCTTAGACCCTCTAAATTCATATTTAAGTTTACCTCTTTTAATTAATTCAAAAGAGAATATAGAACCTGCTGGAATTCCATCTCAAAAAGAAGGGAAAGGTGCTGTTTTCTTACTAGATTCTGAACAAATTGGAGAAACTGAACCTATGGTTAACATCTTCATGAATAAGATGAAAAACGAAGGTTTTAGAAAAATGATTAGTGAAGAATTTTCTTTATATACAGATGCTTGTATTGAGGATTTTTTAAGAGGAAATATTAAATCATTATTTGGAAATGTAAAAAGCTTATCAAAAATTGTGTTAACCAATTTCAAACCGATGATACCCGTTGCTTTTCATAAAGTTTGGGAACATGGTATACAAACTAATGATTACTATTTGAAACTTTGTGGCTCAGGTGGTGGCGGTTATATTTTAGGGTTTACAAAAGATTACGATAAAGCTCAAAAAAGCTTAAAAGACTATAAATTAGAATTAGTATATCGTTTCTAAATTTTCAGGATTCGACATGAATAATCCTAAAACATTAACAAGAAAAATATTAAGTTTATTATCTGTAATTCGCGGATATAATATATTAGTTTTAATAGCTGCTCAATACTTAGCAGCTATTTTCATTTTTTCAGAAAAAAAGGTACTAAAACCAGTTATTTTTGATTGGCATTTACTTTATCTGGTTTTGGCCACAGTCGTTGTTGTTGCTGCTGGCTATATTATCAATAATTTTTACGATGTAAAAGCTGATAGAATTAATCGTCCGTTAAAATCAGGATTAGATTCATTTTTAAAGCAAGAAACAAAACTATCTCTTTACTTCTTACTAAATTTTATCGGTTTTGGCTTTGGATATCTAGTCTCTTGGAGGGCTGCTCTATTTTTTGCAATTTATATTTTTGGAATATGGTTTTACTCTCATAAACTAAAAAAACACCCTTTGTTTGGTTTAATAACCGCTACTGTTCTAACAATACTCCCTTTTTTTGTCATTTTTGTACATTACAAAAATTTTTCAAAAGTAATTTTTGTACATGCTTTCTTCCTTTTTTTAGTAATCATGGTTAGAGAATTAATTAAAGATTTAGAGAACATAAAAGGAGCAATAGCAAACAATTACAACACTTTTCCTGTAGTTTACGGAGAGATAAAGACGAAAAAGTTAATTATATTTTTATTAGTTTTAACACTAATCCCAGTAGCAATTTTATACAACTATCCCGCGATTCAATATATGAAATACTATTTTTACCTAGCGGGCATTGTTCTTGTTTTTGTTGCTATTTATCTATGGAAAGCTGTAACAAAAAATCAATTTAGAATTTTACATAATATCTTAAAAATCTTATTACTTATTGGAGTATTTAGCCTGCTTTTTATTGACAAATCATTATTATTAGATAAAGTGATACCTAATTTAGGTTGAAAATCAAATATTTAAACGTACATTTGCGGCCGTTAAAAAAAACAGAAAAATGAACAAAAATAACTCGTCGAGAGGACGACAAGCTGGAAAGAGCAGCACTCCTCAAGGAAAAGGTCAATTCAAAAAAGACTTTAGAAAACCAACTTCAAATTCTACACAAAAAAAAGATGATAACGTTGGGGTTCGTTTAAATAAATATATCGCAAATTCTGGAATTTGTTCACGTAGAGAAGCGGACACCTACATAGAACATGGTAGTGTAACCATTAATGGTAAGCTTGTTACCGAAATGGGTTATAAAGTACAACCTAGCGACGAAGTTCGTTTCGACGGCTCTCTAATTTCAATAGAAAAAAAGCGATACATCCTTTTAAACAAACCAAAGAATTACATCACCACTATGGAAGATGATCGTGGTAGAAAAACAGTGATGGAATTGATTGCAAACTCAACCAAAGAAAGAATTTATCCTGTAGGTAGATTAGATCGTAATACAACGGGGTTATTGTTATTTACAAATGATGGAGAATTAGCTAAAAAGCTAACACACCCTAAACACAATGTAAGAAAATTATATCACGCTTCATTAGATAAAAAACTTACCATATCCGATTTAGATAAATTACGTGGAGAAGTTATTATTGAAGGAAGAAAAGTTTTTATTGATGCTGTTTCGTACGTAGAAGGTGAAAAGAAAACAGAAGTTGGTATCGAAATTCACTCAGGAAGAAATCGTATTGTTCGTAAAATATTTGAACACCTTGGTTATGCCGTTACAAAATTAGACCGTGTTGTTTTTGCAGGTTTAACCAAAAAAAATCTACCAAGAGGTAGATGGAGAGAACTTACAGAACTAGAATTAAACAATTTAAAAATGTCTTAAATAATTACTGATGAATACAGAAAATATAAAAAAAAGAATTGATGTAATAATTTCAACTAAAAGCACTTTAGAAAATAAATTACAAAAAGTCTGCGATTTTCTTAAATCTGAAATTGATTATTATGATTGGGTTGGCTTTTATTTTAGAAATGGAGATAAAGAAGAGCTTAAACTAGCACAATTTGCCGGTGAACCAACTGAGCATACTATAATCCCTTTTGGTAAAGGAATTTGTGGACAGGTAGCAGTGAGTAATGAAAATTTTATTGTGCAAGATGTAAGTGAACAAGACAATTATATTTCTTGTGGATGGAAAGTAAAATCAGAAATTGTTATTCCTATTTTCGTGAATGGGAAAAACATAGGACAAATAGACATAGACTCACATACTGTAAACCCTTTTACATCAAAAGATGAAGAAGTTTTAGAATACATTTGTAAAGAAATTTCAAAATTTTTGTAAAAAAAATCGTAAACGCTTGGTTATTAATATTTTTTGTATAAATTTGATGAACATATTTATACTAACCATTTAATCCCCAATTAAAATGAGTAAGCAATTCCCCACTTACGAAGTTTTGAGCAATACTGCCAAAACTGAAAAACTGACTTTATTGCAAAAATTTGCGTTTTGGTTTCGCGATTTTTTAGAAAATGCTGAATAAACCAAAAAAGTCAACAAAAAAAATCGAAAAAACAATTACTTAATAATAAGCCTGTTTTTTCGATTTTTTTTGTAATAACATTTCATTTTTATATTGTACGCCCCTTTTTCTTTCACTAATTTTGTTTGCTTAACAACAACACAACAATGAGCAATACAAAAACAATTAAATCTGCTTTAATATCTGTTTTTCATAAAGATGGATTAGAGCCAATCGTAAAAAAACTTAACCAATTAGGAGTTACTATATACTCTACTGGAGGTACCGAAAAATTTATTAAAGAATTAGGAATTAATGTAGTTCCTGTAGAAGATATTACCTCATACCCTTCTATTTTAGGAGGTCGTGTAAAAACATTACATCCAAAAGTTTTTGGTGGTATTTTGAACAGACAAGAAAATAAAAATGATCTTACAGAGTTAAAAGAATATAATATTCCTCAAATAGATTTAGTGATTGTAGATTTATATCCATTTGAAAAAACAGTTTCTTCTGGTGCTTCAGAACAAGATATTATTGAAAAAATAGATATTGGAGGAATTTCATTAATTCGAGCAGCGGCAAAAAATTTTAAAGACACATTTATTGTTTCCTCTATGGATCAATATGATGAATTTTTAAATATTCTCTCAACTTCAAACGGAGAAACAATTTTAAATGACAGAAAAAAATTCGCTTCAAAAGCATTCAATATCTCATCACACTACGATACTGCTATCTTTAATTATTTTAACGAAGAAGAAGTAGTTTTTAAAGTGAGTGAAACCAAAGCTAAAACATTACGTTACGGTGAAAACCCACATCAAAAAGGATATTTTTTTGGTGATTTAGATGCAATGTTTGATAAATTACATGGAAAAGAATTAAGCTACAATAATTTATTAGATGTTGATGCTGCAGTTTTATTAATGAACGAATTTGCTGGAGAAGCACCAACTTTTGCTATTTTAAAACACAATAATGCTTGCGGATTTGCACAACGTGAAACAGTCCATCAAGCTTATGTAGATGCTTTAGCAGGAGACCCTGTATCTGCTTTTGGTGGAATTTTAATTTCAAACTCAACTATAGATAAAGCTACAGCAGAAGAAATTCATAAATTATTTTGCGAAGTAGTTATAGCTCCTAGTTATGACGATGATGCTTTAGAAATCTTAAAAGGAAAGAAAAACAGAGTTATTTTAATTCAGAAAGAAGTTAATTTACCAACACAAACAGTAAGAACTGCGTTAAATGGCTTATTAGTTCAGGATAAAGATGCTAAAACAGATAAATTAGAAGATTTATCTTATGCCACTAACAGCAAACCATTAGCAAATGAGTTAGACGATTTACTATTTGCTTCAAAAATCTGCAAACACACAAAATCTAACACTATAGTTCTAACAAAAAACAAACAATTATACGCGAGCGGAACAGGACAAACAAGTAGAGTTGATGCTTTACGACAAGCCATTGAAAAAGCAACTAATTTTGGTTTTGACCTAAACGGAGCTGTAATGGCAAGTGATGCTTTTTTTCCGTTTCCAGACTGTGTAGAAATTGCTGGTAACGCTGGTATAAAAAGTGTTATCCAACCAGGTGGTTCTATAAAAGATCAATTAAGTATTGATTATTGTAATAATCATAATATTTCTATGGTATTAACAGGAACAAGACATTTTAAACATTAATAATTTTGAAGTAAATTCTAACATATTTTTTTATAGATTTGTGAGAATACATCAATTTTAGAAAAAACAAAAATAATTTATGGGATTTTTC
The DNA here is from genome assembly GCF_008124875.1 of Tenacibaculum adriaticum. GTDB lineage: Bacteria > Bacteroidota > Bacteroidia > Flavobacteriales > Flavobacteriaceae > Polaribacter > Polaribacter adriaticus. The sequence goes on along the minus strand of NZ_VNIA01000001.1, from coordinate 1,097,044 downwards.
GATTTTATGACGGAAGATATTGCTATCGATTTAGGTACAGCAAACACGTTAATAATCCATAATGGCAAAGTTGTAATTGACAGTCCGTCGATTGTTGCTCGTAATAGAATGACTGGGAAAATTATTGCAACAGGGCAAGATGCTCGCCAAATGCAAGGAAAAACTCATGAAAATATAAAAACTATACGTCCTCTTAAAGACGGAGTAATTGCGGATTTTCAAGCTTCTGAAGAGATGATTAAAGAATTTGTAAAACAAATTCCTGCAATTAGAAAAAAAATATTCCCTCCTTCATTACGAATGGTAATTTGTATTCCATCAGGTATTACTGAGGTTGAAAAACGTGCGGTAATTGATTCTGCCCGTCATATGAATGCAAAAGAAATATATCTTATCTTCGAACCAATGGCAGCTGCCATTGGTGTAGGCATAGATATTATGGAGCCAAAAGGGAATATGATTATCGATATAGGTGGTGGTACAACAGAAATTGCCGTAATTGCTCTAGCGGGTATTGTTTGTGATCAGTCTGTAAAAGTTGCAGGAGATTTATTCACGAGCGACATCATGTATTATATGAGAACTCAACACAACTTACATGTTGGTGAAACTACTGCTGAAAAAATTAAAATTCAGATTGGTTCTGCTACAGAAGACTTAGACGATGCTCCTGAAGATATGATGGTTCAAGGTCGTGATTTATTAAGTGGTAAACCAAAACAAGTACAGGTTTCATATAGGGAAATTGCCAAAGCTTTGGATAAGTCAATTCTTCGTATTGAAGATGCAGTTATGGAAACTCTATCTAAAACTCCACCTGAATTAGCTGCTGATATTTACAATACAGGAATTTATCTTGCTGGTGGTGGATCTATGTTGCGTGGTTTAGATAAACGCTTGTCTCGTAAAACAGACTTACCAGTTTATGTTGCAGAAGATCCGTTGAGAGCTGTTGTTCGTGGTACTGGAATTGCATTAAAAGATTTAAACAAATACAAAAGCGTATTGATAAAGTAATCGTTTTATGCAACAGCTTATTTTTTTCATTCAGAGGTATAAGTATTTTCTGTACTTTTTGCTGTTGCAAATTATTGCGCTTGTCTTAATAATAAATAACCATAGCTTTCATAAAAGTAAATTTATAAATTCTACCAACTCTATAACAGGTACGATCTACAGTAAAACTAACGCTATTTCAGAATATTTAAAATTAAAATCTCAGAACGAGATTTTATCAGAAGAAAATAAAAAGCTGAAAAATAAATTAGCTAAATATCAACTTATTAGTAATGATAGCGTAAGAAATATTGTAGTTAAGGACTCTATATTTAATCAACAATACGAATATATTAATGGCAAAATTTTGAAAAATGAATTTCATAAATCTTATAATTTTTTAACCATTAATAGAGGAGAAAATCATGGAGTTCAAACAGAATTAGCTGTAGTAAATAGTAAAGGTATTATTGGCATTACCGATGATGCCTCTAGTTCTTATGCTAGAGTACAATCTATATTAAATAGAAATAGTAAAATTAATGCACGTTTTATAAAAAATAACTTTTTCGGAAGTGTTACTTGGAATACTAAAGATTATAATGTTGTGCAGTTAACTGATATACCAAGACAAGCTGTTTATAAAGTTGGCGATACTATTATTACAGGTGGTAAATCTACTATTTTTCCTGAAGGAATTCTTATAGGAACCGTAATGGATATTCCAACAAAGGCATCTGCTTTAAACACTATTAACATTAAGTTATTTAACGACATGAGCAACTTAGGATATGTTTATATTATTAAAAACTTAGACAAAAAAGAAATTGAAAATTTAGAAAAAACACCAGATGAATAAAACCCTTTACCTAACTTTTTTATTCTTTTTCTTGTTGTTTTTACAAGTACTTATCTTAAATAATATTTTATTGTTTGGTTATGTAAACCCTTATTTGTACATAGTATTTGTATTTTTGTTTCCTTTTAAAAAGAAAAGATTTTCCTTGTTAACTCTTTCTTTCTTACTTGGTCTTTTTGTTGATTTTTTCTCAAATTCTGGAGGAATTCATGCTTTCGCTACTTTATTTATAGCGTTTATTCGTATCTATATTTTCAGAATGGTTTTTCAAAAAACAGATACTGATTTTGATTTCTTTACACTAGAACAAGAACCTTTTGGTAAAATTTTCAATTTTACAGTTATTTTAACTGTCGTTCATCACTTCATTTTATTTAGTTTAACTAACTTTAGTTTTCATAATTTTTCAAATGTTATAACCAACACACTTTTATCAAGTATTTTTACGTTAGTATTATATTTTTTAGGAAGTTTTATATTTAGCCGAAAACAATAAAAAGTGAAAAGAAGTTTTTTACTCCTTTTTTTAATAACCATAATTGGTTTTATATACATTGGTAGATTATTTCAACTACAAATACTACGTGGTGGAAATTCTAATCCGATACAAAGTGCTGCGGTAAAAATTGAATATGATTATCCAGAACGTGGATATATTTATGATAGAAATGGGAAATTACTCGTAGCGAATCAGCTATCATACGATGTAATGATTATTCCCAAAGAAGTAAAAGTTATTGATACTCTTCAATTTTGTTCTTTATTAAAAATAACTAAAGAAGATTTTATCCATAAAGTAAAAAAAGCAGAAAACTATGCTCGTTGGCTTCCATCTGTATTCGTAAAACAATTAGCCAAAGACGATTTTGCTTTTTTACAAGAAAAATTACATAAGTTTAAAGGATTTTATATTCAAAAACGTATTATTCGCAACTATCCAATAAAATCCGCAGCTAATGTTTTAGGATATATTAGTGAAGTTAATGAGCGTGTTGCTAAGAATAGTGATTATTATGAACAAGGAGAACTTATAGGTTGGTGGGGAGTAGAAAAACAATACGAAAAAGAATTAAGAGGTATTAAAGGTAAAAAGCATTTAAAGCGAAATAATCTTAACAAAATAACTGGTAGATATAAAAAAGGGAAATATGATACTCTGGCTGTTGCTGGTAAAGATTTAACATTAACAATAGACGTTAATCTTCAAGAATATGGAGAAAAATTAATGACTGGAAAAAGAGGAGGTATTGTAGCCATAGAACCAAGTACTGGAGAAATTTTAGCTTTAATCACTGCTCCTTCCTACGATCCAAACATGATGGTTGGTAGGGATCGTTCTGTAAACTCAACTAGACTATTTGGTGATACAATTAACAATCCAACTTACGATAGAGGATTACAAGGTGTATATTCGCCTGGGTCTCCTTTTAAAATTATTAATGGTTTAATTGGTTTACAAGAAGAAGTAATCGACGAAAATTTCTCTGTAAAATGCTATCATGGTTATCGTTATGGTCATCGAAAAAATGAATTCATGGGCTGCCATTGTGGAATTGTTGGGAGACCAATTCGAATAAAAAAAGCAATTTCTAAATCTTGTAATAGCTACTTTGCTACTATATATCGTAAAATTATCGATAAATATGAAGATACTGAGGTTGGTTTTGATATATGGAGCAACCATGTTAAAAGCTTTGGTTTAGGTAATTTTCTAGGATACGACTTACCCGTAGGTCAAAAAGGATTAATACCTGATGCAAAATACTATTCTGATAGAAATAAGTATAGTTGGGGAGCAACCACGACAATATCAAACGCCATTGGTCAAGGAGAAATTCAAACAACACCTATACAATTAGCAAATGCTACTGCAGCTATTGCTAATAAAGGTTTTTATTATACCCCCCATATAGTTAAAAGTATAAATAAAAAAGGAATATTAGATACCGCGTATACAATTCCTAAAAAAACTTCTGTAGACGCAAAATATTTCCCAATAGCTATTGAAGCCATGAGTGATGTTTTTAAAACTGGAACTGGGAAATGGAGTCAAGTTAAAGGTATTGATATTTGTGGAAAAACCGGTACTGTTGAAAATTTTACCAAGATTAATGGACAAAAGGTAAAACTACAAGATCATTCAATTTTAATAGCTTTTGCGCCAAAAGACAACCCTAAAATAGCTTTAGCTGTATTTGTTGAAAATGGTGGTTATGGTGCTACCATAGCTGCTCCAATTACAAGTTTAATGATTGAAAAATATTTAAATGGAACTACAGAACGCAAGCATATTGAAGAACGAATGCTAAATTTGAGTTTGCAAGAAATATACAATAAACAATTACAAATCCCAGATTCACTTGAGACAGGAAAAGAACAACATATTCTTAAACCTTGATTGGTTGTTAATTTTACTATACTTTGTTTTAGTCGGTTTCGGTTGGATGAATATTTATGCAGCATCTTCAACTGATACTTCTCAAGAAATATTTGATATGTCTACCAAATATGGTAAACAACTTCTTTGGATTTCTTTGAGTATTCCTTTAATCATATTCATTTTATTCTTTAACTCTAAGTTTTACGAAAGGTTTGCAAGTCTTTTGTACCTTATTTCTATTACTTCCCTTATAGGTTTGTTTTTATTCGGTAAAAACATTAATGGAGCAACCTCATGGTATAACTTTGGTGGTATTGGTATACAACCTTCAGAGTTCGCAAAAGCATTTACAGCTTTAGCAGTTGCTAAACTGATGAGTGATAGACAATACAATTTGAAACTGATGAAAAATCAAATAAAAGCATTTATCATCATTTTTACGCCAGCTTTTTTTATCACTCTTCAACCTGACCCTGGATCTGCACTAATCTATTTGTCTTTCTTTTTTGTTTTGAATAGAGAGGGACTAACATTATCTTACATAATTTTAGGCTTTTTAGCTATTTTACTATTCTTGCTAACACTATTTTTTGGCTCTAAAATAATCTTATTGGTTAGCTTTGGATTAATTACAATTTTTATACTGTATGGGATATACAAAAACAAACAATTTTTACGCTTCAACGGATTACGATTCTTATTTATTTATGGTGCTGTAGGTTTATTTATTTTAGGAGTAGGATTTGCTTATAATAATATTTTTGAACAAAGACATCGGGATCGTTTTGATGTCCTTTTAGGAAGAAAAGTAGATACAAAAAACATTGGCTACAATTCATATCAATCAGAATTAACAATTAGTTCTGGGGGTTTTTTAGGAAAAGGATATTTACAAGGAGATAGAACACAAGGCGATTTTGTACCCGAACAACATACTGATTACATCTTTAGTACTGTTGGTGAAGAATGGGGGTTTTTAGGCAGTAGTGTAGTTATAATATTATTTATATTTCTCCTTTACAGAATAATTTATTTGGCAGAAAAACACACTAATAAATTTGGACGTATTTATGGTTATGGAATTGCCTCCATTTTATTTTTTCATGTAATTGTAAATATAGGTATGGTAATTGGTTTATTACCAACTGTAGGTATACCGCTTCCTTTTTTCAGTTATGGCGGTTCTGGCTTGTGGGGTTTCACTTTACTCCTATTTATTTTTATAAGACTAGATGCTCACAAAAAATACGACTGGTAGAGATATTTTTTAATCAAAAAATCACACAAAATAAAAAGCGCTCCAATAAATTGGAGCGCTTTTTATTAACTAACCTTAAAACTCTTTATAAAGCTGCAACGTATTTAGCCAATTTAGACTTTAAATTTGCTGCTTTATTCTTATGAATAATATTGTTCTTTGCTAATTTATCTAACATAGAAACAACTGTCGAAAACATTCCTTCTGCTTCCTTCTTATCTGTCGTAGCTCTTAAATTTCTAACAGCATTACGTGTAGTTTTATGCTGATATTTATTTCTTAAGCGTTTTGCTTCGTTGCTTCTTATTCTTTTTAATGTTGACTTATGATTTGCCATTTTTTCTAAATTCTTAAACGTTTATAAAAACTTTGTAGTCCGTACGGGAATCGAACCCGTGTTACCAGGATGAAAACCTGGCGTCCTAACCCCTAGACGAACGGACCAATAACAATCTTCTGATTGCGGGTGCAAATATACAATTCTTTTTTATATCTGCAATTAATTTCAATTTTAATTATCAATTAAATAAAAAGTTTTCACTTTTAAAAAATTGATAAAACTTTGTAGTCCGTACGGGAATCGAACCCGTGTTACCAGGATGAAAACCTGGCGTCCTAACCCCTAGACGAACGGACCATTGCAATTTGTTAATTGCGGGTGCAAATATAAAAACAGATTTTAATTTGCACAACATCTTTTTTGTTTTTTTTAATATGCTTTTGCAAACAGTACTCTTCTGCCTGATTTTACTCCTGTTAGTACACAAATTCCTTCTTCTTTCTTTGCATTATTTGGTATGCATCGAATCGTTGCTTTTGTTAATTCTTTAATTTTATCTTCAGTTTCAATCGTACCATCCCAATGAGCAGAAACAAAACCTCCTTTGTTTTCAATTGCATCTTTAAATTCTTCAAAAGTATCAACTTCTGTTATGTGGGTATTTCTATAATCCAAGGCTTTTTTAAATAAATTATCTTGAATTTCTTCTAATAAATTAGCTACATAATTAACCAAATCATCTTGATTTACTGTTTGTTTTTCAAAAGTATCACGACGCGCAACCTCAACCGTACCATTTTCCAAATCACGATTTCCCATTGCAATACGAACAGGAACTCCTTTTAATTCATATTCAGCAAATTTTGCTCCTGGTCTTAAAGTATCTCTATCATCAAACTTAACAGATATTCCTTTTTTTCTTAATTGCTGAACAAACACATTTACCTTTTCTGAAATTACAGTTAATTGTTCTTCTCCTTTATATATAGGAACAATAACAACTTGTATTGGTGCCAATTTTGGAGGTAACACCAAACCTGCATCATCAGAATGTGTCATAATCAACCCTCCTATTAAACGCGTAGAAACTCCCCAAGAAGTTGCCCAAACATATTCTTGTTTTCCTTCTTTAGAGGTATATTTTACGTCAAACGCTTTTGCAAAATTTTGTCCTAAGAAGTGAGAAGTACCAGCCTGCAAAGCTTTTCCGTCTTGCATTAATGCTTCAATAGTAAATGTTTCTTCCGCACCTGCAAACCTTTCACTTTCAGATTTTGAGCCCTTAATGACTGGCATTGCCATAAAATTTTCTGCAAAATTGGCATATACTTCTTGCATTTGTTTAGACTCTGCTAATGCTTCTGCTTTGGTGGTATGAGCTGTATGACCTTCCTGCCATAAAAATTCAGCTGTACGTAAAAATAAGCGAGTTCGCATTTCCCAACGAACAACATTTGCCCATTGATTAATTAATAAAGGTAAATCTCTATAAGACTGAATCCATCCTTTATAGGTATTCCAAATAATAGCTTCCGAAGTTGGCCTAACAACCAGTTCTTCTTCTAACTTTGCTTCAGGATCCACACGTAACTTCCCTGGATTATCAGGATCATTTTGCAAACGATAATGTGTAACTACTGCACACTCTTTTGCAAAACCTTCTGCATTTTTTTCTTCAGCTTCAAATAAACTTTTTGGTACAAAAAGAGGGAAATAAGCGTTTTGATGTCCCGTTTCTTTAAACATTCTATCTAATTCTGCTTGCATATTTTCCCAGATTGCATATCCGTAAGGTTTAATTACCATACAACCTCTTACTGCTGAGTTTTCAGCTAAATCAGCTTTTACAACTAATTCGTTATACCATTTCGAATAATCTTCTGTTCTTTTCGTTAAATGTTTACTCATAATCAAAAGTTTGGCATAAATCTTGTAAGTTTTTATGCGTAAATTGTGTTTGCAAAACTACATTAAAAAGGCAATAAGCCCAACAAAGAAATTGTTTTTTGCATAAGAAGTACAAAATGAATACATTCATCCTAAAAACAAAAGATATGAAGTCACCTTACACCAACACCAAACTTTCATTTTATATTTTATCATTTCTAATGGTGACGTTGTTAGTTTCTTGCGGAACAGCACAAACTGCTACTGGTAGTGATGGAATATATGATGAAGATGTTGAACAACCACAACGAAGAGTTGTTATAGCCGACGAAAAAGAATATAAGGAGTATAACGATAATTATTTCACTAAGGAATTACAACGTTTAGAAGATTTAAAAGGAACTGATATTATTACTGATATCGATGAATATAAATCTGACGATTACGAGGATGAAGATTATATTGAAGAAGAACCTCAAACACAAATCTCTTATAATGAAAACGAACCTTGGGGATATGAATCTGATACCGATGTTGTTATCAATGTTAATTTAGGTTACGGATATAATAGTTGGGATAATCCTTACTGGTACAGACCTTGGGGATATAACAGGTGGGGCTACAATCCTTACTGGCATCCTTATCACTCTCCTTACTACTGGGACTATGGGTTTTACGTTGGTGTAGGTTATTATAATCCTTATTATTATCCTCCATACTACAGAAACTACGGTTATTATGGATCGCCTTATAGATATGGTTATTACAACAATCGTTACTACAGAAATGTTAGAAGAGGGTCGAATCCTTACAGAAGAAGCACATTAGCTTCTAATTCTAGAAGAACTTCATCTCGTAAAGCCACCTCATCATCAAGACGATCATCAAACGTATATAGAAGAAGTAACACCTCAACTCGTTCAACAAGAGCAACCAGAAATACGCGTAGCGATTCAAGAACAAACCGCAGCACAAGAAGCACTAGATCTATTAGAGGAACTAGGACTGGTGGTTATAAACCAAGCGGAAGCACAAGAAGTACTAGAACTTCTAGAGGAGGTACTACTGCTCGTTCAAAAAGTACTCGTACCAATTCTAGTTCAACAAGACGTTCCAGTAAAGGAAACACACGAGAATATTCTTCAAACAGAAGTTCACGTAGCTCATCAAGTAGAAATAGCTCAGCATCTAGTAGCTCAAGAAATTATTCAAGTTCAAGAAATACCTCTGGCGGAAGTAGCTCTCGATCTAGTAGAAGAAGATAATTTAATCAAACTTAAATGATTAATTAACAAATTAAGACTTAAAATGAAACGGATTTTACTAATTGTAGCTTTTACTGCATTAACTTACTCATCTTATTCCCAGTTATTAAACTATAATGAGTTAGGAATATTATTCTCTAAAGATGATAATTACGGAACAGCTCGTTTTGAAGCAATGAGTGGTGCATTCGGAGCTTTAGGCAGTGATATTTCTGCGATAGGAATTAACCCTGCGGGTGGAGCTATTGCAATAAACAATAAAATTTCTTTTACATTAGGAAATAGAAATACTGATTACAACAGTAATTACTATGGAAATACCACAAATTATCAAGATGACTACTTTAATATCTCACAAGTAGGTGGTGTTTTTGTTTTTGATACTGCTTATAATTCTGACTGGAATCGTTTTGCTTTCTCTTTTAACTACAGAATGAAAAAAGATTTTGATGGTTTTTATTCCGCTCAAGGAAATAGTAATCGTCTATTTTACAACGAACATTTTGCTGACACTAATGCAGTTCCAAACCAATTTGATGGTAGTATAGATCAATATATCTCTACAAGTACAAGCGGACAATCAAGCGTCTTTAATGTTGGTTTTTCAGCAGTTCATCAGGACAAATTGTTTGTAGGAGCATCTTTAAACTTCCATGACTTGGATTTAACTAGAATTTCATTTTTCAACGAAGTCAATGATGATGTTAATGGAAATGTTCTAGATGTCGAAAATTACACCGAAAGCTATATTCAAGGAAGTGGTTTTTCTTTAGGATTAGGGTTTATCTACAAGTTCAACCAAAACTTACGTTTAGGTTTAGCATATGAAACCCCAACTTGGTATCAAGAAGTGATTGAAGACTATTATGATGAGTTATACATGAATGCTGTTGAAGATTTAGATATTGATGAGTATATTGATATAATTGGTACCGAATCATTTTACTATAGTTTTAAATCACCAAGTAGAATTACTGCAAGTAGTGCTTATATTTTTGGTAAACAAGGATTAATTAGTGTAGATTATACATACAAAGACTACAAAAGCATTAAATACAGAGATGGAAATTTTGAACAAGAAAACTCTAATTTTAAAAATAATTACCGCAATACACAAGCTCTAAATATTGGTACTGAATGGCGTTTTGACAGAATGAGTGTACGTGGAGGATATCATTATGAAAAGGATCCGAACCTTGTAGCTGGTGGCAACACAAATAAAGACAATATTCGAGGTTTTTCTTTAGGTTTAGGTTACAGCTTCGGAAACACAAAATTCGACTTAGGGTATACCAATTCAGAAAATAAAGAGTTTTATAGTATTTATAATACAGGAGACTTAAATATTGATAATAACACTTCAAGAATTACAGGAACAATTACGTTTAACTTATAAATCTGAAAGAAAATATAAAAAAATCCCGCTAAATGCGGGATTTTTTTTATACCTAATAATCTCAGTTTTTTACCGTAATTTTGCCTTTCATTTACAGAACATGAACGAGATTAAAATAAACATACAAGAAACCGCTAACGAAACCATTATTAAGTTTGTAAGTAATTCAATTTTAATAAATGGAGGTAGTTACGAGTACAACAATATAGACGAAGCTAAAAACTCGCCTTTAGCACAACAACTTTTTTATTTACCTTTTGTAAAGAAGGTTTTTATCACTGCTAACTTTATTGCAATTCAACGATATGACATTGTAGCATGGAGTGATGTAGAAGAGGAAGTTCGTGAACAAATACAAGTCTATTTACAAGATGGTAACATGGTTGTAAAAGAAGAAACAGCTACTAAAAAGGATGCTGTTGAAGTGTATGCAGAAGTTACTCCCAACCCAGCAGTAATGAAGTTTGGAACCAACAAAGCATTAACACAAACAGATGTTGAGTACAAAAACATTGATGAGGCAAGCAAATCATCTCCTTTAGCATTAGCTATGTTTAACTTTCCTTTTGTTAAAGAAGTTTTTATATCTGAAAACTACATATCTATCACTAAATACGATATGGTTGAGTGGAATGATGTATACCAAGAAGTACGCACATTCATCCGTAGTTATATTCAAGATGGTAAAACCATTATTGCAGAACTTCCGAAGAAAGAAACAAAACAAAATGTTGAAATTCAGAAAGAAAATTTATCTGAGACTTCAGCAAAAATTGTAGATATTTTAGATGAATATATAAAACCTGCAGTAGCATCTGACGGTGGAAATATTGCATTTCAATCGTACGATGAAGAAACTAAACGTGTAAGTGTAATTTTACAAGGAGCATGTAGTGGGTGTCCATCATCAACAGCAACATTAAAAAATGGTATTGAAACCTTATTAAAGGATATGTTACCAAATCAAATTAACGAAGTAGTAGCAATCAATGGGTAAACAAGTAAAACCTTATAAGGATTCTAATTTAGGAAAAAAAGAGCAAGTTGCTCAAATGTTTGACAATATATCTGAAAATTACGATGGATTAAACCGTGTTATTTCTTTAGGTATTGATGTAAGCTGGCGTAAAAAAGTAGTTAAATTAGTAGGAGAAAACAATCCTAAACAAATATTAGATATTGCTACTGGAACAGGAGATCTAGCTTTAATGATGGCTAAATTAAACCCAGAACGCATTGTTGGTTTAGACATATCTGCAGGTATGTTAGAAGTTGGTAAACAAAAAATAGCCAAAGCTAATTTATCAGGCAAGATCGAAATGATTGTTGGCGATAGTGAAAACATGCCTTTTGAAGACAATACTTTTGACGCTATTACTGTATCTTTTGGTGTTCGTAATTTTGAAAACTTAGACAAAGGTTTAACTGAAATTTATCGTGTATTAAAGCCAGGAGGTAAATTTGTGGTTTTAGAAACTTCAAATCCGACCAAATTTCCTTTTAAACAAGGCTATAAATTGTATACAAATTTCTTTCTTCCTATAGTTGGAAAATTGTTTTCTAAAGATAAAGTTGCATATTCATATCTATCTGAAAGTGCAAATTCTTTTCCTTTTGGAAAAGCTTTCAACAATATTTTACAAAAAAATGGGTTTAAGAATGCAAAGAATTTACCAGTAACCTTTGGCGTTGCTACTATTTATTCATCAACAAAATAATATGCTTAAAAAAATCCTTCTTTTTAGTTTTTTTCTATTGATAATTAGTACTGTTTTTGCTCAAAAAGAGAAAATAGAAAACCTTCCTAATTTTGATAAACCACTATTCCATTATGGTTTTTATTTAGGTTTAAATGATAATAACTTTAAGATTGATTATAAACCAAGTAGTATTGCAAACCCTGATATTGAATCTTCTTCATCTATTGGTTTTAATGTTGGTTTAATTGCTGATTTAAGATTACACAAAAATATAAACCTCCGTTTTGAACCAGGCTTAATTTCCAACACAAAAACTCTTCGTTTCAAACATATTACTAATGAAGTAGAGGGAACAAGAGAAGATGTTGGTAATACTTACCTTCATTTACCCTTAGTATTTAAATTTAGTACAGATAGGCTTAATAATATTCGCCCATATGTTTTAGGCGGATTTTCTTACGACTATAACTTTTCTAGCAATGAAAGTAATGGAGATGATAATTTTGCTGGTCAATTCAGACAAAAATCAAGTAATTTAATGTACGAATTAGGTATTGGCATTGATTTATATTTGCCTTATTTTAAATTATCCCCTTCTATTCGCGGTCTTTTTGCTATTAATAATGAACTAAAGTACGATAACAGTTCACCAAGCCAATGGACAGACCCTATCAATTATATGGGGACAAGAGGTATATTTCTACACTTAGCTTTTGAATAGAAAAGAGTAACCGATAGCTCTTTTTTAGAATGATTCAACTATAACAGCTATCAGTACCTGACTCATTAATTTCTTCATATTCTTCTTTTATTTTTTCATAAAAAAAAGGATTACCATTGCTGGTAACCCTTAAAACTACGTTATGTAGTACTTTGATAGAAGTCCCCCGAAATCTACCGATTTATTGTTAATTATGTTTTTTTAGTAAAAAACCTAAATAATTATCAAATTCATCAAATTCTACAACAAATATAATTTTTTTTTGATATAAATATTATTTTTTCACAATTATTTTGTTGTCCACTATATCTTTAATCGGCACAACTATCAGCCCCTCATTAGTTCTCAATGTCAAACATATATTGTCTATAGCAATTACAACGCCTTCAATTTCACCAATTTTAATGTTAGATCCTATTTCTATATTCTTACGAGAATAATACCCAAAAAGCAGTCTACTTATTGCATCTCTTGCGCCTAATCCAAAAGCTATGGTAAACGCCAATAAAACAGACCCTATCAATAAAGTTAAATTACTTTTAATTACCGATGTATCTACACCTGCCTGATCTAGAGCTGTTATAGATAAAAAAATAACTATTAAATAAAAAGCAATATTTCCAACTAAATTTCCACCATTAATTTCTAATGATTTGAACATTGTTTGAATAGCTTTTTTTACCATTGTTCCTAAATAGGCTCCACCAACAAAAATACTGAGAGCTGTTATTAATTTTGGCAAATATGCAAAGAAGCTCTTTAATCCATCAGAAACAGTTGTTAATCCAAACATTTCTGAGCCTCCCATAATGAAAATCAATATCAAAAACCATTTTAACACCCCTAAAATAACCTTAGTAAAAACGATATTAATCGTTGTACTGCCAAAAATTTCAGTTTCACTCAATTTTTCTGACCACTGATCTATATTCGTTTTTGCTAAAATTTTTTTCACAACATAAAGGAATACTTTTATAAAAATCCATACAAAAATTACATAACCAATAAAGCCAGCCACTGTGGGTAAAGAATCTACAATATCATCTAAAATATCTTTAAATGGTTTCAAAAAATCTATTTGTAGTGCTATCATAATTATTTTGTTTAGTTAATTTTAATCTTCTTTTTCAGTTTCTGGTGTTCCTCCCCCCATAAATAAATCACCTAAAGTATTAGGATACTTAACCACAAATAAATCTGCCATATCTATGGTAAGTTTTATCATAGCAACATCATCAAGTACTTTTTTTCTAAGTACTTCTGGCAACTCTTCGCTATGTAATATTTTCTTAAATGGATTATCCATAACTAGATTAATTTATTATAGGCTGTAACTACCTTATCTTTTGCTCTTTTTAAACGCATTTTCACTGCGCTATCTCCAATATCTAAGACTTCTTTTATTTCTTTTATACTCATATCGTCTTGATACTTCATTAAAAGAATCATTTTATCTTCTGGATCTATTTTTGATAATGCTTTTGCTAACTTATCTGATTTTAATTCAAATAATGTTGAATCATCTATTTCATTGTCATCAATATCTTCATCTTTAATTACATCAGTAACTACAGTAACTTTTTCTTTCTTTTTAGCACTATTTCTTTGAACATAATTAACACAAAAATTATAAGTAAAAGAATATAGCCAAGTAGAGAACTTAGATCTACCCTTAAACATTCTTAATTTTATAAATAACTGAACAAAAACATCGTGTGCTAAATCTTGTGCCTCTTCTTTGTTCTTAGAAAAACCAAAACACTTATTGTATACTACACCAGCATACCTATCGTATAAAATAGCGAATAAATGAGTATCATTTTTCTCTACTATTTTACGAACCAGCTCTTCGTCAGTAAATTTTGTAGCGTCAATAGTTTTCAATAGTTTGTATTACTTACTAATTTGGTTGTTGTTGTTAGACACTTAATAAATTATGAGGTCACAGTTATTTAAACAACTAATTTAACATTTCTATTAGTCAAGAAAAAAAAAATTACAAAAAATAAAACTTTTTTGTAACATTTTCTTAAAACATAACGTATAAGTTAATGTAGGTCGAGTAATAATCATTAAAAATCACCTTTTAATTAGATGAGACAACTTAAGATTACAAAACAGGTTACTAATAGAGAAACCGCGTCGTTAGACAAATATTTACAGGAAATAGGAAAAGTAGATTTAATTACTGCAGATGAAGAAGTAGAATTAGCACAACGTATTAAAGCTGGAGATCAAAGAGCTTTAGAGAAATTAACAAAAGCTAATTTACGTTTCGTTGTATCGGTAGCTAAACAATATCAAAATCAAGGGTTAACATTACCAGATTTAATTAATGAAGGTAATTTAGGATTAATTAAAGCCGCTAAACGTTTCGATGAAACTCGTGGTTTTAAATTTATATCATATGCAGTATGGTGGATTCGTCAATCTATTTTACAAGCATTAGCAGAACAGTCTCGTATCGTTCGTTTACCATTAAACAAAATTGGTTCTATTAACAAAATCAATAAAATGTATGCTTTTTTAGAGCAAGAGAATGAGCGCCCACCAAGTGCTGAAGAAATTGCTAAGAAGTTAGACATGACGGTAAATGATGTAAAAGAATCGATGAAAAATTCTGGTCGTCATGTATCTATGGATGCACCTTTAATTGAAGGTGAAGATTCTAATTTATACGATGTATTAAATTCAGGTGAATCTCCAAATCCAGATAGAGTTTTACTACACGAATCTTTACGTATAGAAATTAATAGAGCTTTAGAAACTCTTACTCCACGTGAAGCTGATGTTGTTAAATTGTACTTTGGTTTAGGTGAACACCAACCAATGACTCTAGAAGAAATTGGAGAAACTTTCGATTTAACTCGTGAACGTGTTCGTCAAATTAAAGAAAAAGCAATTAGAAGATTAAAGCATACTTCTAGAAGTAAAATTTTAATGACTTATTTAGGATAGTAATCTCAGATTACTATAAGCATCTTATTCATGCTTAAAAACTAAAACATAAATATCTATTAAAAACTCTCGAATTAATTTCGAGAGTTTTCTTTTATATATAACTACTTTTGCTAAAACAAATCACAACACAACAACAAACAAATGAGTAATTTAATTGCACCTTCAATTTTAGCTGCCGATTTTGGCAATTTACAACGCGACGTAGAAATGGTAAACAATAGTGAAGCCGACTGGTTTCATATTGATATTATGGACGGCGTTTTTGTACCCAACATATCTTATGGTATGCCAGTTTTAAAAGCTATTAGCAAACACGCAACAAAAACTATCGATGTACATTTAATGATTGTAGATCCTGATAGATATATACAAACATTTGCAGATTTAGGAGCTGATATTTTAACAGTACACTACGAAGCTTGCACACACTTACACAGAACGATTCAAGCGATAAAAGCGGCAGGTATGAAAGCTGGAGTTGCTTTGAACCCACACACGCCAATTGCTGTATTAGAAGATATTATTACTGATTTAGACTTAGTGTTAATTATGAGCGTAAATCCTGGGTTTGGCGGACAGTCTTTCATTGAAAATACCTATAAAAAAGTTAGCCAGTTAAAACATTTAATCGAATTTTCTAAGTCTAATTGTCTAATCGAAATAGATGGTGGGGTTACGGACAAAAATGCAAATCAATTAATTGAAGCTGGTGCAAATGCATTGGTGGCAGGTAGTTTTGTTTTTAAAAGCGAAAACCCTACTGAAACTATTGCTAATTTGAAATCGATTTGTAATTAAGCATTCTTTCAATTTTATTATATAACAAAGGAAATTGTTGCTGTAAATCTTGTGGTATTTCAAAGAAATGCTCCATAATTACAGCAACAAATTCTAACTTATTTGTTAGAGCGTATTCTCTAAAGTAATTTGATTTCTTAATTTTTGTCAAGTTTTTCTCATCGTCTAAAAAAATAGAAATTTGTTTATAAGCCTTAAAAAAAATAGAAGCACTAATATCTTTTGATTTTTTACCATGGAAAGTTAAAGCATGAGTAAACTCATGAATCCCTAAGTTTAAATTATCATTGGTAATTACATCTCCTAACAAAAAATCTTCCCAAGAAAAAACAATCATTTTAAAGCCAGGATTAAATTCTCCTTTATGATATTGTTTTGTTATCATCGAATAAAAAGTACCTGGATAAATAACAATCTTATTAAATACTGATGTTACATGTCTTCTCATTCCGAAGGTTAACTTTACATAAGAACAAGCTATTAAAACCTTAACTTCTGGTGTAATGTCAAAATTTTCTCTTCCTATAAAATCATATTCTCTCATAAATATTGCTAATCTATGTTCGAAGTATGACTTATGTTTATCGCTTAAATCTTTATAAAAAGAAATATTCTCCTTTAAAAAATCTTTTTGTTGCCTCGATAATCTTTTCTTTATTGGGTAAAAGTGAACAAACAATGGTTTATTAAAAAAATAAGCATAACCAATATCGATACTATTAACTATAACACTAGCGCCTCCAACGAGAAAAGTAATAAGTTTAAAAATGTAAATATGTTTCATAAAATGATAAAAACTCGAAGTATTGCACTTCAAGTTTTTTATTTTTTAGTGACTCCGGAGGGATTATATAAAACCATTTAACTTATTGAAAATAAATATTTTAATAAATTTACTGGGTAGTAATTGGGTATTTTGTTTGTTTTTTACGTCTATTTTTTAATATTTCTTTCATCGTATTACAACTTCAATTATTTATAACCTCATTATTATAACGAAGTTAAAACTATATTTTTAAATAAAAATTTATGCTCAAATAAATAATTCAATAAAAATATGTATATTTAGTACAGTATTGATTTTAATGTATATTATTGTACTTTTGTAACAAATTTGCTATTATTGAGTCATTTAAAAAACAAGTCTGAATTTAATTTAGAAGCTGCAAGAGTATTAATAGATGAATATGATAATTTTGCCCCGAGTGTTCATTGTTCATACTTTGGGTGTTTTCAGTTTATTAAATCAAAATTGAATAAAATTGGTTTTTCATACGAAAAAATTGACAGTGATATTTCGATCTCTAGACAAAGTGCTGCCAGAACTTTGAATTCCCATGATTATCCAATTAAATTGATTCTAACTGAAGTTGAAAAAAAATCAGACATTATTTTCAGAAAAGGTGTAAAGGATAAAATTAACCTACTCAAAACTTATAGAGTATTGTCTGATTATAGAAATGAATCTGTTACGATGAAAAAAAGTAAAGAAGCATTAAGACTAAGTAAAGAGATTATAAAATTAATAAACACAAAACTTTAATGAAATCTATATATTTTTTAAAAAATAAACTTGAGGAATTATATAATGAGCTTTCATATTTAGAAATAAAGTATGAGTATCGTGATTATATTAACACTCATATTATAGAAGTTAAGCCTATTGAGTCTTTTTCTAATGACAAAAAATATGTTGTTAAACAAATTGGCTTAGAAGATATTTTTGAGGAGACATTCCCAGATGAAGAAATATTATTCATCTCCGACAATGTGTTAATTTCTATTGAAAATCCGATATTAGAATTAAGTGCTCTTAATGAAGAATGTGAATATCAACTTATAAATACACCTTTACCAGTTGATTATGTAATTGATAATTCGCCTAAATATGAATTTCACAATATTAATCTTATTAGTTTTGATATACCTATACCCAGAAGTAAATCCATTTGGGATAAAATTATACCAAAAAATAAAAAAGACTTTGATTATAATCAAAGTCTTTTTTATTTAAATTTGCACCATGACAGAAACAAAAAAAGCTTCTTTTACTTTAAAGAAATTTGCAGTACCTAATTTTTCTTATAATGAATCAAAAGAGAATCCAGAATTAAATTTATCTTTTGATGTGAGCGGAGAATATCAAAAAGCTGATGGGATATTTAATCTAATTCTTGACTTCAAAGGAAATAATGGTGATAATAACCAAAATGTTATTTCTGCTAAGGTTGTTGGAATTTTCAAATTTTCAGAAGTAATTGATTTAAAAGAAATTCCTGAATATTTTTACACAAATGCAATAGCTATTATTTTTCCTTATTTAAGATCATTTGTCAGCACTTTAACACTTCAAGCTAATACTGGTGTAATAATTTTAGAAACATTAAATTTAACAGGGTTAAAAAATGTTTTGAAAGAAAAGACTAAAACTATTTAAAATTACAACTTCCCACTTTATTTTTTTTGGTATTTTTTAGGGAAGTTTTTGATTTATTTTAATAATTCTCTCATAATATAGAAACTACAAAAAAAAGTAAAACACTAAAAACAAGATGTTTATAAATAAACAATAATCTTCAATTTTAGTGTTTTTTCTTTGGTGGCACCGGAGGGATTCGAACCCCCAACCCTCAGAGCCGAAATCTGATATTCTATCCAGTTGAACTACGGAGCCTTTTTTTATTATGTTAATTTTGCACGTACGATGCTTGATATTGTTTTTCCATCTGCTTGTCCTGCTAATTCTTGAGAAACAATTCCCATTACTTTTCCCATATCTTTCATACCTTCTGCATTTACTTTCGCAATCGTATCAACAACTACTTTCTCAATTTCTTCTTCAGATAATGCTGCAGGTAAAAATTGTTCTAAAACTTTTGCTTCAGCCAATTCTGGTTCTGCTAAATCATTACGGTTTTGGGCTACAAAAATAGCGGCACTATCTTTTCGTTGCTTTACTTGTTTTTGTACAATTTTCAACTCTTGCTCTTCTGTTATTTCTTCTGCTACTCCTGTTTCTGTTTTAGCTAACATAAAAGCAGATTTTAATGCTCTTAATGCAGTTAAAGCCACAGTATCTTTCGATTTCATAGCTTCTTTCATTTTATCCATTACTTCTTTTTGCAAACTCATCTTTTAAAATTTTGAAATTCAAATATACATATAAAAAAAACTTCTGATTTCTCAGAAGCTTTTATAAATCTCTTTTTTATTAATCTACATTATCATGTAAAAATGAATTATTAGAACGGAATTGAATATCATCATTGTCTGTACTCAAAGTAGTTTTCGTTTTACTAATTTGAGCATTCCCATCTAAATCCACTCCCAATCTTTTATATGCAGGTTGACGCTCAATTTCATCTATGTTCTTGTTCAATTGGTCATTAAACTTATAATTAAACCCTTTCATTTTATCACGACGCTCCTGTGCTCTTTTTTCTAATTCTGAAATAGTTAAACTCAAAGGAGAAACTTCTTGACTAGTCGTTTCTATTTGATTAATTTCCTCTTTAGTTTTTGTTCTTAGCTCTAATTGCAATTCTTCTTCTATTTCTTTTTTAACTGACGGAGTAGAACTTTTACCAATTGTTGGTTGCACTTCAAAATCTTCTAATACAAAACGAGTTTCAATTCTTGGTTTAACTTCTTCCGCTATAACTTCTATATTTTTTATTGCTTCTGTAGTATCAACCAATTTACTGTTTGGTTTGATCTCTTCGTAAGAATTTAGCGGTAAATCAAACAATAAATCTTGCTGAATTGGCTCCTCAACTAATTCTTCTTCTACAACTGGAGATGTCATATTTGTTATAATAAATTCTTCCTCAGAAACATTATTTACGTTAATTTCCTCATATACAACTTCAGTATTTTGAATAAAAGCCGTTGTTGGAACTAAATCTTGTTTAGGTTCATTTATCTCTTCTTCAAAGTCTAAAACATGTACAACTTTTTTATCTTCTTTAGAAGCTAAAGGTTCGTCAAAAGTTGGTGATTTAGAGATCGTTTTAGCATCAAAATTATAGGTTGCTTTTTGCTCATCTTCTAATGTATGAACAATTTTCTTAACCTCTGTGTTGGTTATAGTACTTTGTTGATCTGGAGCAAAACCAGTTGCAACCACTGTGACCGCAATACCATCTTCTAAAGACTCATCTTCACCAATTCCCATAATAATGTTTGCATCAAAACCTGCTTCAGTTTGAATGTAATCATTCACCTCACCTATTTCATCTAAAGTAACTTCATTTGTACCAGAAACTATTAATAATAAAACATTTTTTGCTCCTGTAATTTTATTATCGTTTAACAATGGAGAATCTAATGCTTTTACAATGGCATTTTTAGCTCTATTAGCTCCAGATTCTCTTGCAGACCCCATAATTGCAGTTCCACTATTAGAAAGAACTGTTTTAGCATCATGTAAATCGATGTTTTGCTTATAGTGATGTGTTATTACCTCTGCTATTCCTTTTGCTGCCGTTGCTAATACTTCATCTGCTTTAGAAAATCCTGCTTTAAAACCAAGATTCCCGTAAACTTCTCGCAACTTATTATTATTAATTACAATTAATGAATCTACATTTTTACGTAGTTCATCAATTCCTTCTTGAGCTTGTTTTGAGCGCATTCTCCCTTCAAACTGAAATGGCATTGTAACGATACCTACCGTTAAAATATCCATATCCTTTGCAATTTTAGCAATAATTGGCGCAGCTCCCGTACCTGTACCACCACCCATACCCGCAGTAATAAATACCATTTTGGTATGTGTACTCAACATTTGTTGAATGTCTTGAATACTTTCGGCTGCTGCTTGTGCCCCTACTTCTGGGTTTGCGCCTGCACCTAAACCAGATGTTAAGTGTGCTCCTAATTGAATTTTATTAGGAATTGGACTGTTTTCTAATGCTTGTGCATCGGTGTTACAAATTACGAAATCTACCCCGTGAATTTGTTTGCTAAACATGTGATTTACAGCATTACTCCCTCCCCCACCTACACCAATAACCTTAATTGCGTTCGATTGAGATTTTGGCATATCAAATGAAATGTTATCGAATTCTGCGCTCATAATAACTCTTCTTTTTTTAATTTTTAATTACTTTATATTGTCCTTTTTTTGGGGATTAATTAGGACTTATTTTATTCTGCATTATCTAAAAACTCTTTAAATCGTTCTGTAAATTTTTCGAAAAACGACTTATTTTTTGGTTTTTGTTGATATACTCTTTTTTCTTCTACTTTTTGATTATCATCTTCAACAACTATTTCTTCTTTTTCTTTAATTAAAACTTTTTCTTCAATAAAAGATTCTTTAGTTTGCTTATTTAATCCTTCCATTAACAAACCAACAGCAGTTGCATATGATGGACTAGATAAATTATCATCACTATCACCAGCTAAATGCTCGTTTGGATAACCAATTCTAGCATCCATTCCAGTAATATATTCTACCAACTGACGAAGGTGCTTTAATTGAGAACCACCACCTGTTAATACAATTCCTGCAATCAATTTTCCTTTTTGAGTTTCGTGTCCGTAGTTCTTAATCTCTAAATACACGTGTTCTATAATTTCTTGCACTCTTGCATGAATAATTTTTGAAAGATTTTTTAAAGTGATTTCTTTAGGTTCTCTTCCTCTTAATCCTGGAATCGAAACAATCTCTGTTTCCTTATTTTCTCCTGGCCATGCAGAACCAAATTTGACTTTTAATAATTCTGCTTGCTTCTCGATGATTGAACAACCTTCTTTAATATCTTCCGTAATTACATTTCCACCGAAAGGAATCACCGCTGTGTGACGAATAATTCCGTCTTTAAAAATGGCTAAATCTGTTGTACCACCTCCTATATCAATTAAAGCTACACCAGCCTCTTTTTCTTCTCTACTTAATACTGCGGAAGCTGATGCCAACGGCTCTAACGTAATATCTGCCAAATTTAAACCCGCACTTTTTACACATCTCCCAATATTTCTAATCGAGGAAACTTGACCAACTACTACATGAAAATTAGCCTCTAGTCTGCCACCATACATTCCTACTGGCTCTTTAATATCCGGTTGGCTATCTACTTTAAATTCCTGTGGCAATACATGAATAATTTCTTCTCCAGGAAGCATTACTAATTTATGTACTTGATTCACTAAATTATCAATATCATCAGCCTTTATAACTTCATCTGCATTTGATCGTGTAATATAATCGCTATGATGTAAACTACGAATGTGTTGTCCTGCAATACCCACAACAACATCATTTATTTTTTGACCCGATACACTTTCTGCCTCATCAACAGCTTGTTGAATCGATTGAATGGTTTGAGTAATATTATTTACCACACCTCGCTTTACACCTAAACTTTTCGCTTTACCAATACCAAGAACTTCTATTTTCCCGTATTCATTTTTGCGTCCAATCATGGCAACAATCTTGGTAGTACCAATGTCTAAACCAACTGCTATTTTATTGTTTTCCATCCTGATTTTGTTTTGTGCACACAACTTGGTTGTGATACTTTACATTTATTATTTTATAGTTATGAATTGTATTGTCTAACAAAGCTTTGTTATAAAACGCTTTCAATTTTTTAATTTTTTCATCAACTTCGATAAACTTTCCGAAATAAATTTTATAATCCCCACTTCGAACGTCAAAAACGTACTCATCGGTTTTTAATTTTTGCACGCCAACGACTTCTTTTTTCAAGAATTCATCTCTCGAAAACAACGTAACTAATTGCGTTATTTCTTTAATATCTTCAGAGGATTCTACACCTAAAATTAACGGAACTCTCGCCGAATAATTTGCTGACAAAGGAACTTTAACCCCATACTTATCAAGATAATACACTTCTTTTTTAGTGATTATACGCGCAAAAGGTTCCCGTTGTTTGATGTGTGTTTTTAACAATCCTTCTGGCGTTAAAAAAACAGAAGCTTTTTCTACATAAGGATTTACTGATACAATCTTTTCTAATTCATGTAAATCTATAACACTTTTTGGTTGATTTTTAACTGGTGCATTATTTTGTATTAACAATTTATTAACCGACTCATGTGTTAAAAAAGGATTCACTCCCGCTTCAAATTGCACTTCAATTCTTTCAACCTTTTTTTGTTGATTTCTATGTAAAGAAAAGCCATATAAAAACAACAACAATCCTACCAATAAAGGAAAAAGCAGATATGTTAATATTTTCTTCATTACAAATTATATTCTTTTTCTAATGCATCTTTAACATCATTAACTAACAAACCAATATCACCAGCACCCAACATAACTACAATTTTTGCAGAAGATTTGGAAACATTATTCACCAATCTTTCTTTGGTTGATAATTGTTTATTTTTTAAATCAATTTTATCTAATAACCAAGAGGAACTAACTCCTTTTATTGGCAACTCTCTTGCTGGATAAATGTCTAACAAAATAACCTCGTCAAACTTTGACAATGCTGCTGCAAACTCATCCGCAAAATCTCTAGTTCTGCTAAATAAATGTGGCTGAAATACTACCACTACTTTTTCTTTCGGATACATTTCTCGCACCGAATTCTCTACGGCATTTATTTCTGTTGGATGATGTGCATAATCATCAATTAAAACTACTTTGTCTGATTTTATCTTGTATGAAAATCTACGTTGTACACCTTTAAAAGTTGCTAAACGCTTTTTTATTTCCTCTAAGGAAATTCCATACACATCTGCCATAGCCAATGCTGCAAGCGCATTCATAATATTATGCTTCCCTGGTAAATTAAATTCAATATTTTTAATTACAGATGTTGGAGTTTGAACATCAAAATAGTAAGTTCCTTTATCTATTTTTAAATTAAATACTTTATAGCTTGCCTCTTCCTCAATCGCATAAGTTAATCCTTTTAACGGAATTCCTTTTGCTACAATTAGTGTATTAGAAACTTTATTAGAAAACTCTATAAACGATTGTTTTAGCGCTTCATGCTCACCATAAATATCTAAATGATCTGCATCCATAGAGGTTATACATGCAATATTTGGTGATAACTGTAAAAATGAACGATCGAACTCATCCGCTTCAACAACAGAAACTTTGTCTTCTCCTAGGATTAAATTTGAATTATAATTTTCTGCTATACCTCCTAAAAAAGCTGTTGCTTTTGAAGGCTGCATAATATGACCTAAAATAGATGACGTTGTTGTTTTACCATGAGTTCCTGCGACAGCCAAACAAAAGGTGCTTTCGGTAATTCTTCCTAAAATTTCTGCACGCTTTAAAACAGTAAAGTTATTTTGAATGAAATAATTTAATTCTGAATGACCTTTAGGTACCGCAGGTGTATACACTACCAAAGTGTTTTCTTTATCTAAGAATGAAATAGGGATGTTTTTAACATCATCTTCGAAGTGAATTTCTATATCAATATTTTGTAACCCTTCTGTAATGGATGACGGTGTTTTATCATAACCCGCAACCTTTTTACCGTTTACAGAAAAATAACGAGCAATAGCGCTCATACCGATGCCACCGATACCTACAAAATAAATACTATGTATCTTATTTAAATTCACTAACTAATTAATTTTTCTATCTCGTTTACAATATCACTTGTGGCATTAGGTAGTGCCAATCCTTTAATATTTTCTGACAGACTTTCTTGTTTACCCTTATCTTTCACCAATGTTTCAAATACAATCGGAAAAGTATCTAACTCACTTTCTTTAATCATTAAAGCCGCATGTTTGTCTACGATAGATTTTGCATTTTTTGTTTGATGGTCTTCTGCTACATTAGGCGATGGTATAAAAATGGTTGGCTTACCAACAATACAAAGTTCTGACACCGAACTTGCTCCTGCACGCGAAACAATAAAATCTGCAGCTGCATACGCATAATCCATTCGATTTAAAAATTCATGTACTTGTACATTCTCTAACTTATTATACTTTTTATATTCTTCAAAATATAATTTTCCGCATTGCCATATAATCTGAACTCCTTGCTTCTTAAAAAAGTCTAATTGAGTTTCTATTAATTGATTTACTTTTCTTGCTCCTAAACTTCCTCCAATAATTAATACCGTTTTCTTTTTAGCGTCCAGCTTAAAAAAATCTTTTCCATCCTTATCTTTCGAATGAATAAATAATAAATCCTGTCGTACAGGGTTTCCTGTTTTTATAATTTTATTCGAAGAAAAAAAACGTTCTAAGTTATCGTATGCCACACATATTTTTCCTGCTTTTTTTGCTAATAATTTATTCGTAATTCCTGGATATGAATTTTGCTCTTGAATTAATGTCGGAATTCCTTTTTTATTCGCCATCATCAATGTTGGTCCGCTTGCAAATCCTCCAGTTCCAATAGCAACATCTGGTTTAAACTTATTTATAATCTTATTAGCACTCCACAAGCTACTCATCAGCTTAAAAGGAAACATCAAATTACTTAATGTTAATTTTCTTTGAATTCCTGAAATCCACAACCCTTTAATTTCATATCCCGCTTGTGGAACTTTCTCCATCTCCATTTTATCTTTTGCTCCAACAAATAAAATTTCTGCTCCCGAGTAACGTAACTTTATTTCGTTCGCAATAGCAATTGCCGGATATATATGTCCGCCAGTTCCTCCTCCACTTATAATAACATTAATCGATTGCTTCATGTAAAATATCTAAAGGGTTATCATCTAAAATTGTTTCTTCTGTCTCATTTTTAGACGCGCTTACACTCAAAATCATACCCAATGCAAAACACGTCATCCAAATGGAAGTTCCTCCACTACTAATAAGCGGCAATGTTTGTCCTGTTACAGGAAATAAATTCACTGCCACAGCCATATTTATCATCGCTTGAAAAATAATTGGCAGCCCAACACCCACCACTAACAATGTTGCAAAAATGGTAGTTGATTTTTTTGCTGTTATTAAAATCCTGAAAAGCAATAAAAAGTATATAAAAATCACCATTAAAGCTCCCATTAAACCATATTCTTCTATAATAATTGCATAAATAAAATCGGATGAAGACTGTGGTAAAAAGTTCTTTTGAACACTTTTTCCTGGTCCTTTTCCTGCTACACCTCCTGTTGCAATAGCTATCTTAGCTTTTTCTACTTGATAATTTTCTGCCCCGTCAGA
Source organism: Tenacibaculum adriaticum (assembly GCF_008124875.1). Lineage (GTDB taxonomy): Bacteria > Bacteroidota > Bacteroidia > Flavobacteriales > Flavobacteriaceae > Polaribacter > Polaribacter adriaticus. Next base: position 1,070,418 of record NZ_VNIA01000001.1, on the reverse strand, counting down.
ATTACTAAAATTTTCAATTCTACTTTGCCACGTGTTTATACGATTTGGCATTGCATCTGGAAAAGCCTTAGCTACTAAAACAAAAAAAGCCAAAGAAAATACTCCCATACCTACTATATAGCCTATATATTTTAAAGGATAACCACCTATAAAAGTCAACAATAAAATCATACTAAACATTATTGCTGTTGTAGAAAAGTTCGCAGGTAAAATCAATATTAAAATCACCCCTACAGGTAACCATAACTGAAATAAACTTTCTTTAAATAGAATTTCCTTTTCTTTATTTTTAGCTAAGTATCTGGCCACATACACCATCAATACCAAACCTGCTAAGGTTGATGTTTGAAACCCAACTCCCACAAACGGAATATGTATCCACCTACTTGCATTTGCTCCTCCAATCGTTGTTCCTTGAGCTATGGTTATAATCAATAATAAAACAACAATAGGTAAGAATAGGACAGAGCCACCACTAAAATAACGATACGGTATTTTATGTGTCCCATAAATAATTAGAAAACCAACAATTAACAACACAATGTGTTTTATTAAATAACCAAATGTAGACCCATTACCCACAACATATACCAAGTTTGTGCTAGCACTATATACTGGCATAAATGAAAATATTGCTAAAACGGTAACTATTGCCCAAATAGCTCTATCTCCTTTTATATGTTGAAAAATATGTTTCATTTTAGATTTATAAAACTTTGTTTATTTTTTAAATATTTCTAACAGCTTCTTTAAATTTTCGCCCTCTATCTTCATAATTTTCAAACAAATCGAAACTTGCACATGCTGGCGACAACAATACTGCATCACCTTTTTGCGCAATTTTATGAGCTACTTTTACAGCTTCTTCTGCACCAGCTGTTTCAACAATTATATCCACTACGTTTTGAAATGTTTCTATAATTTTTTGGTTATCTAAACCCAGACACACTATTGCTTTTACTTTTTCACGAACTAGCGGCATCAAATCTGAATAATCATTCCCTTTATCAACTCCCCCAACAATCCATATTGTAGGGTTATCCATACATTCTAAAGCATAAAATGTTGCATTTACATTTGTTGCTTTACTATCATTTATATATTCAACACCGTTCACCTTTAACACTTTTTCTAAACGATGTTCTGCTCCCTCAAAATCAGATAAGCTCTCAGCAATTGTTTGGTTTCTTACCTTCAATAATTGTGAGGCTAACGTAGATGCCATTGCATTTTTCGTATTGTGCTTACCTTGTAATGTTAGTTTAGAAATACTCATTATATATTCTTCTGTATTTAATCTCGTTATTATTTTATCTCCTTTTAAAAAAGCTCCGTATTCTAATTTTTTCTCAATTGAAAATGGAACTAATTTTGCTTTTATCGGGTTCTTTTTGATCCAATTATTAATCACTTCATCATCTGCATCATATATCAAAAAATCTTCCTTTGTTTGATTTTTTGTAATCCTGAATTTTGAAGCTATGTATTTTTCAAAATCATATTCATATCGGTCTAAATGATCGGGTGTTATATTGGTAATTATCGCAATATGAGGTCTAAAATTCTCTATTCCATCTAATTGAAAACTACTCAACTCTAACACATAACCATCGTACGATTTTTCTGCTACTTGTTGTGCAAAACTATCTCCTATATTTCCACCAACTCCAATATTCAACCCCGCCTTTTTTAAAATATGATGCGTTAACATTGTGGTGGTTGTTTTACCGTTTGACCCTGTAATTCCTATAATTATTGCCTCTGTATACTCTGACGCAAATTCTATTTCAGAAATAACTTTTATTCCTTTTGAAATCAGCTCTTGAATCAACTTAACTTTGTCAGGGATTCCTGGACTTTTCATAACCACATCAGCATTGAATATTTTATTTTCTGTATGCTGATTTTCCTCAAAATCAATCCTCTTCTGTATAAGAACTTTTTTATATTTTTCCGCTATATTTCCTTTGTCTGAAACAAAGACTTCATAACCTTTTTGTTTTCCTAGAATCGCAGTTCCTATACCGCTCTCTCCACCCCCAAGAATCACCAATCGTTTCATTATCTCAACTTAAGAGTTACGATTGCCAATACTGCTAATAGAATTCCTACAATCCAAAAACGGGTTACAATTTTACTTTCATGATACTTTAACTTTTGATAATGATGATGTAGTGGTGACATTTTAAAAATGCGTCGCCCTTCACCATATTTATTTTTTGTGTATTTGAAATATCCTACCTGCAACACCACTGATAAATTTTCAACAACAAAAATTCCGGCCAGCACAGGTAACAATAATTCTTTTCGAATAGCAATGGCAATTACCGCTATGATACCTCCAATTGTCAAACTTCCTGTATCTCCCATAAAAACTTGCGCAGGAAATGTATTATACCACAAAAAACCTATTAATGCTCCTGCAAATGCTAAAATAAACACCACCATTTCTCCAGACTTCGGGATGTACATTACATCTAAATAATCAGCAAAAATGATATTCCCAGAAACCCAAGCAAAAACTGCCAGAGCCACTACCATTATTGCAGATGAACCCGCTGCCAAACCATCTATACCATCCGTTAAATTAGCTCCGTTTGATACCGCCGTGATGATAAAAATTACAACTGGAATGAAAATCAACCAAGCATAATCTTCATAATCATCTCCTAAAAAACTCACCGCTTTAGCGTAGTCTAACTCATTATCTTTTAAAAAAGGAACTGTCGTTTTCATCGATTTATGCTCATCTCCAAATACTTTTATTTTTCCATCTTGCTGAACAATTTGTTCCCCTTTTGGTAATTGCTCTTTTATAATTACATCTGGATGAAAATAAAGCATAGACCCAACTATTAATCCTAATCCTACCTGACCAACTACTTTAAAAATTCCTTTTAAGCCTGCTTTATCTTTCTTAAATACTTTTATGTAATCATCAGCAAAACCAATTAGCCCCATCCAAACAGTAGTTATCAATAAAATAATGATGTAAATATTTTCTAACCTAGCTAATAATAACACAGGAATTAAAGTCGCCATAATAATAATAACTCCTCCCATTGTTGGTGTTCCTGCTTTCTGTACTTGCCCTACCAAACCTAAATCCCGAATACTTTCTCCAACCTGTTGCTTTTGTAAATAGTTGATAATTCTTTTACCAAACACCATTGAAATCAACAAGGATAAAATGAATGCCATTGCCGAACGAAATGTGATAAACTGAAACACACTCGCTCCTGTTAAATGAAATTCATTTTCTAAATATTGAAATAAATAATACAGCATTTTTTATGAGTTTTTTAGTTGATTAAAACAGTGGGTTATTTCTTCCAAATCATCAAAATGATGTCTTTCTCCGTTAATTTCTTGATAGTTTTCGTGGCCTTTTCCTGCAATCAAAATAATATCTCCTGCCTGCGCTAATTTACAAGCCGTTTTTATCGCTTGTCTTCTATCTAAAATTGATATTGTTTTTTTATAGTTTTCTGGAGAAACCCCAGCTTCCATCTCTTCAATAATAACTTGTGGATTTTCTGTTCTCGGATTATCAGAAGTGAAAACAGCTTGGTTACTTAACTGAGAAGCAATGTGCGCCATTTTGGGACGTTTTGTTTTATCTCTATCACCTCCACAACCCACAACTGTAATTACATTTTCATTTCCCGTGCGAATATCATTAATTGTTTCCAACACGTTTTTCAATGCATCTGGCGTATGAGAATAATCAACAATCCCTGTAATATTATCTTCAGAAACGATATATTGAAAACGTCCGCTTACACTATCTAACTCACTTATAAGTTTAAGAATCTCTAGTTTTTCCAATCCAAGCAGTTCAGCAGTTCCGTAAATCGCTAATAAATTATATGCATTAAATTCCCCTATAAGCTTCGTCCAAACCTCTGTCCCATTAATTGTAAGCAACGTACCCGAAAAGCTTTTTTCTAAAATTTTAGCTTTAAAATCTGCTAAAGTTTTAAGTGCGTAAGTTTGCTTTTTTGCACTAGTGTTCTGCAACATTACATTACCATTTTTATCATCAATATTTACCAAAGCAAATGCTGATTTTGGTAACCCATCAAAAAATGATTTTTTTACGTCTCTATATTCTGCAAACGACGAATGATAATCTAAGTGATCGTGAGAAAGGTTTGTAAAAACCCCTCCTATAAATTGCAATCCTTCTGTTCTCTTTTGATGAATACCATGAGAACTTACCTCCATAAAACAATACTCAACACCAGCATCAATCATTTTATCTAAATACATATTGATTGCCAATGAATCTGGAGTTGTATGGGTAGCCTTATATTCTATATCATCAACCATTATTTTCACAGTTGATAACAACCCTACACTATACCCTGCTTTTTTAAATAAATTATAAAGCAATGTCGTAATCGTAGTTTTTCCGTTTGTTCCTGTAACCCCAACTAACTGTAATTTTAAAGATGGGTTATCGTAAAAATTAGATGCTATAATCGCCAACGCTATATTAGAATCTTCCACCTGAATATAGGTTACTCCTTCTTTTTTATCAGTAGGAATGTCTTCGCAAATAATTGAAGTAGCACCTAAACCAATAGCTTTTTCAATAAACTGATGACCATCAACCTGCACACCTTTCTGTGCTACAAAGACACCATTCTCTTTAATCTTTCGACTATCAAAAACAACTTTATTAACCTCAATATTTGTATCTCCAAATACCGTGTTAACTGAAACTTTATATAATATGTCTTTTAAAATCTTCAACTATGATAGTTTTAAATAAATTACGGCTCCTTTTTGCACTTTTTCTCCCTTACTCACTGATTGTTCAGTTACTTTACCCATGCCTGAAAACCTCACCTCTAGCCCCATGTTTTCTAACAATGAAACCGCATCCATTCCACTCATACCAACAAGCTGTGGCATAATTGTCTTATACTTTCGCAACGTTGAATAGTAGTTATTATAATCTTTATCCAGGCTCGCAAAGGCAATAGTATCTGAAACAGACTGATTATTAATCGGAGTTGTTGTATATATTTTTTGTGCTATTTCTTTGAATATTGGAGCAGCTACCATTGCCCCATAATAACCCTTCTCTTTTTTAGGATCGTGAACCACTACAATACATGAATATTCTGGGTCTTTAGCTGGAAAAAAGCCAGCAAAAGAAGCCACATACCTACTATTTGAATAATGCCCAGCGATAGTTTCTCCTTTTTCATTTTTATGTCGAGGAATCCACTTTTTAGCGGTCCCTGTTTTTCCTGCCATAGAAAAATTAGGAGAATAAATATCCTTAGCTGTTCCTCTTTTAACAACATTCTCCATTACTTTTCTCATTTTATCCAACGTGACTTGAGAAGCTATTTTTTCCTTTAAAATAACCTTATCGAAGCTTTTTTCAACTTTATTTCCAATACGTAATTCTTTTATAAACCTTGGTTGCACCATTTCACCATTATTAGCAACCGCATTATAAAAAGTTAATGTTTGTAATGGCGTAAGTGAAACTCCATACCCCCAAGCCATCCATTCTAAAGTTATCGGACTCCAACGATCACTATCTGGCGAAGGAATAAACGGCCTTCCTTCGCCTTTAATTTTCACCCCCGTTTGTTTATCTAATCCAAATTGTTTTATCCTTTTGATGAATTTTTCAGGATTTTTATGATAACTTTTTTGAATTGCCTTAACGACTCCTACATTAGAAGACACCTCAAAAACACGAGCCATAGAAATTTCACCATGACCTCCATACTCACTATCTTCTACCTTCCTGCCATTTATAAATATTCTTCCTTTCTCTGTATCAATAACAGTAGACGTATCTATCACCTTATCTTCTAAAGCCGCCATTAAACTCGCTAATTTAAAAGTAGAACCTGGCTCTTGACTCTCCCAAACTGCATAGTTTCGCTTTTCATAATATCTTCCATTAGAAGTTCTGCCTAGGTTAGATATTGCTTTAATTTCTCCTGTTTTTGTTTCCATAACAACTGCACAACCATGATCTGCCTCAAAATATTCCATTTGTTTCAGCAAAGCATGATGTGTAATATCTTGAATGTTTACATCGATCGTTGTTATTACGTCTCGACCATCGATTGGCTCTTGTTCGTTTACATCATTAATCGGCTTCCACTGTCCTTTGGCAATTTTTTGCTTTAATCGCAAACCATTTTTACCTTCCATATACTTTGCAAAAGCACCTTCAATCCCTGCTCCTCCACGATAATCATCATACCCAATTGTTCTTTCTGCAATTTTACCTATAGGATGTGCTCTTACAGTTCTTTGCTCTGTAATAAAACCACCTCGATACACTCCTAATTTAAAAATTGGAAACTCTTTCATTTTCGAATAGTCATTATACCCAATGTTTCGAGCAATTAACAAATATCGATTCCTGCTTTTTTTAGCCTCTCTAAGTTTATTTTGATAGTGTTTTGAAGAATGACCTAATAATTTCGACAACTCATTGGACAAAGCAGCAATGTTTTTCTCAAACACATTATCATCTACTGCAACTACATCCATTCTTATCGTGAATTTAGACATCGAGGTTGCCAATAAATTACCATCAGAAGCATACACATTTCCTCGATTCGCAAAAATGGTATCATTTTTAACAGTAGTTTCTTTAGCTAGTTTTCGATATTTATCTCCATTTAAATATTGAAGATCAAAAATCTTAACTCCAATTACGATTAAAAAAAGGGTCATTAAAACCGTAACCACATAGAGCTTGTTTAATATGCCTTTTTTTATTGCTGTCAATTTTTATCGTTTTTTTGTTACTTTTATTTTTTGTGGCGGTGTTTTTGCAGGTGCCAATCCTATTTCATTTGCTTTTTTACGAACACTACTCTCTAATTTCATCCGCATTAAAATAGTACTTGTATCTATATACTCTGCCCGCAACTCCCTTTTCTCTTTATTCAATTCAGCTATTCGAACTACTTTTGCGTCTGCCGAATGTGCACTCCAAATCATAATTAACAACAACCCAACTACAAACATGATAATACGCCAGTTTTTCACAGAAGACTCGTCTGTAAGAAAACTCCCCCGTAACAAATCATATATACCACTAGTTTTTGTCGTCATATTATTTTAATGTTGCAATTCTTAATTTTGCACTTCTAGCACGGTTATTCTCTTTTATTTCTTTTAATGTTGGAACAATTAATTTTCCAACTTTTTTCAGTGGAACATCTATGTTTCCATAAAAATCTTTCTCTGGCTCCCCTACAAACAAACCAAACTGTATAAATCTCTTTACCAACCTATCTTCCAAAGAATGATACGAAATCACACTCAACCTACCCCCTTCATTTAACAGTCCAGGAATCTGCTGTAAAAATTCTTTTAACACCTCCAACTCTTCATTTACCTCTATACGAAATGCCTGAAAAATTTGCGCTAATATTTTATGCTCCTTTGCTTTCGGAAGATGCCTTTGCAAAACCTCTTTTAACTGAAAACTCGTACTTATCTCTCGCTCTTCTCTTGCCTCTATAATTGTTTTCGCAAGCGCTTTAGCATTTCTCAATTCACCATATAAATAAAGAATATCTGCCAATTCTTTTTCTTCATATTTATTAATAATTTTCTTTGCTGATAATTCAGATTTCTGATTCATTCGCATATCCAAATCAGCATCAAATCTTGTCGAAAACCCCCTTTCCGCTTCATCAAACTGATGCGAGGAAACACCTAGATCAGCCAAAACACCATCCACCTTCTTTATTCCGTAAAAACGCAAAAACCTTGAAATAAAACGAAAATTCTCCCCAATCAACACAAAACGCTCATCCTCTATTTTATTTTGTTGCGCATCTGGATCCTGATCAAAAGCAAACAACTTTCCTTTTTCCCCAAGACGACTCAATATTTCTCGAGAATGCCCTCCACCACCAAACGTAACATCCACATACACCCCATCTTCTTTGATATTAAGCGCATCTACACTCTCTTTTAACAATACTGGATTATGATAATTCATCTACATCAAAATTTCCCATTACTTCCTCAGCCAACTCAGCAAAATCAGACGTTGTATCTTCAATTACTTCCTCATATTTATTTTTATCCCAAATTTCAATAATATTCACCGCGCTCGATAAAACAATCTCTTTCTCGATTCCTGCAAAAACACATAAATCTTTCGGAATTAATATTCTTCCTGAAGCATCCATTTCTACCATTTTCACTCCAGCTGTAAATCTTCGAATAAAATCATTATTCTTCTTAACAAAACGATTTAGCTTATTAATTTTCGCCATCATCAAATTCCACTCTTGCATCGGATACAACTCTAAACAAGACTGAAACACAGACCTCTTAACAACAAAACCATCTTGCAACACAGGAGCCAACTGCTTCTTGAACGCTGATGAAACCATCAACCTCCCTTTAGCATCAGCTTTACACTCGTATGTACCGATTAGATTTATCACCTGTAAGAATATAGTTTGTTGTCAAAAATATAAAATATTTACCACTTTTTACCACTTTTTACCACTTTGTTAATAAGTTGTTCCAAATACAGTATTTAAAAGACACTCAGCAAGTTACTCTTGTTGATAATCGCTAAGATTAAAAGAGATTGATATCTAATAAAAAAAAGTTACATTTGCGGTTAAGCCAATGATTAACTGAATGACAAAAATTTTAAAAACCGAAGGCAAGTTTACATATGCAGAAGCTGGTGAAGGTAGGCCATTAATCATATTACATGGGTTAATGGGAGCTTTGAGTAATTTTGATGATACTTTTGAATATTTCTCTCAAAAAGGTTACAAAGTTTTAATTCCGGAGTTACCATTGTATACACTTCCGTTATTAAAAACTAATGTAAAAAACTTAGCTGAATTTTTACATGACTTTATTGAGTTTAAAAACTTAGAAGAGGCCGTTTTACTGGGTAATTCTTTAGGAGGTCATATCGCTTTATACTACATAAAACATTATCCGAAAGACATTTCTGCATTGGTCTTAACAGGTAGTTCAGGTTTGTACGAAAACTCTATGGGAAATAATTACCCAAGAAGAGGAGACAAAGATTTTGTTCGTAACAAAACTGAAGAAGTTTTTTACGACAAATCAATTGCTACTGATGAACTGGTTGATCAAGTTTATGATGTAATTAATGATAGAAATACATTGATTAGAACCTTGGCAATTGCAAAAAGTGCTGTTCGTCATAATATGGCTAAAGATTTACCTAATATGAAACAGCCAACCTGTTTAATTTGGGGAAAGAATGATACAGTTACTCCACCTGAAGTTGCTGAAGATTTTAATAAATTATTACCCGATAGTGATTTATTCTGGATCGACAAATGTGGTCATGCCGCTATGATGGAACACCCAGAAGAATTTAATGAAGTTTTACAAAACTGGTTAAAAGAACGTAACATCTAATAAGATGAAGATAAAATCTGCTGAATTTGTTATGAGTAACAGCAATGTTACTAATGCACCAAAAGACAGAATACCCGAATACGCTTTTATTGGACGTTCTAATGTTGGGAAATCTTCATTAATTAATATGTTAATGGAGCGTAAAAACTTGGCTAAAACTTCAGGAAAACCAGGAAAAACGCAACTAATTAATCATTTTAAAATAAATGATGAGTGGTTTTTAGTTGATTTACCAGGATACGGATACGCTAAAGTTTCTAAAAAGAAGAGAACCATCTTTCAATATTTTATAGAAAATTATTTTAAGGAAAGAGAACAACTGGTTTGTACTTTTGTCTTAATTGACTCTAGACACGATCCACAAAAAATAGATTTAGAATTCATGCAATTTTTAGGTGAAAATAACCTCCCTTTTTGTATTGTTTTTACCAAATCAGATAAATTAGCTCCCACAAAACTAGACAAACAAATTGCTTCTTATAAGAAAAAATTACTTGAGTTTTGGGAAAGTGAACCTACTAATTTTTTAACCTCATCTTCTACTAGCATAGGAAGAGATGAATTACTCAACTTTATTGACCAAGTAAATAAAGATGTCGCAGACGATTTTAAATAATTATCGATGCATTCTACCAAAGAAAATCTTCAAATATTACACGAAGACAATCACCTGATTATTGTTAATAAAAGATCTGGCGATATTGTTCAAGGAGACAAAACTGGCGACAAACCTCTGAGTGATGTTGTTAAAGAATACATTAAAGATAAATACAACAAACCAGGAGAGGTTTTTCTCGGAACCGTTCATCGACTAGACAGACCAACTACAGGCATTGTAATTTTTGCTCGCACTTCTAAAGCCCTCGAACGTCTTAACAAAATGCTTCGCGACAAAACCATCAAAAAAACATATTGGACGGTGGTGAAAAATCACCCGAAGAAAGAAAAAGGTACACTAATTCATTATCTGAAGAAGAATCCAAAGAATAATAAATCAACCGCTTTTCAAAAAGAAATTGAAGGAAGTAAACGTTCAGTTTTACATTATCAAATCCTCAAAAAACTCGACAATTATTCTTTATTAGAAATTGATTTGGAAACGGGTCGTCATCACCAAATTCGTTGCCAACTCTCATCAATTGGCGCTCATATAAAAGGTGATTTAAAATATGGTGCCTCAAGAAGTAATAAAGACGGAAGCATACATCTTCATGCAAGAAAAATAAACTTTATACACCCTGTAAACAAAGAGGAAATTAAAATAATTGCTCCTCTCCCTAGCGACCCTATTTGGGATGCTTGTAACTAATTCGTATATTTAGTTTCTCAAACTTATTATAAATGAAAGCTTTAAAATATTTATTGGTTTTCACCATCCCTCTAACAGCGTATATTTCATTTACCTCAACAGGCTGGATTACCTTTTTACCTCTTATTTATGTTTTTGTAATAGTACCGATATCTGATCTTTTCTTTAACATAGATGCTAAAAACTTCGACAAGGAACAAGAAGAAATTGAAAAAAACAATAATCTTTACACGTACATATTATACCTAACACTACCTGTTCAAGTTGGTTTTTTAACTTGGTTTTTATTTGTAATTCAAGATACAGGGTTAACAACCTTAGATTATATCGGAAGAATTTCTGCCATGGGAATTATGTGCGGTGTTATAGGTATAAATGTTGGTCATGAACTTGGGCACAGAAATAATCGTTTTGATGAACTTTTAGGAGAAATCTTACTTACCACTTCTTTAGAAAGTCATTTTTTACCTTATCATAATGCAGGCCATCATTTTAATGTAGCTACGCCCAACGACGCAGCAACAGCACGAAAAAACGAGCCCTTATATGTTTTTTGGTTTCGCTCTCATTTTATGAGTTATTTTCAAGCATGGAAACTAGAAAATAAGCGGTTAAAAAACTCTGATAGAAGTTGGTTTCATTATCAAAACAGAATGTTAATTTACACTTTTTGTAATCTTACTTTGGTAGGTGGAATTTATTTTTTCTTTGGATGGAAAGGTGTTCTTGCTTTTTTAGCGGCAGCAACACTGGGTATTTTATTGCTAGAAACTATAAACTATATAGAACATTACGGTTTGTTAAGAACTCAAAATAAACATGGCAGATACGAACGCGTTAAACACAACCACTCGTGGAACTCAAATCATGTAATTGGTAAATTAGTATTATTTAATTTATCGCGTCATTCAGATCATCATTATAACGGAAGTAAACATTATCAAATTTTAAAATCGTTACCCGATAGCCCTCAAATGCCAACAGGCTACCCAGGAATGATGTTACTTTCTTTAATACCACCATTATGGTTTAAAATGATGAATAAAAAAATACAAGAAATTTAATTTTATGACTATTTCTCAACTTGTGCAATCGCAAAAAGAGTTTTTTGCAACACAACAAACCAAAGATATTTCTTTCAGAAAAGCATGTTTACAGCGATTAAAAAAAGAACTGATAAAACGAGAAGATGATATTTTAAAAGCATTACATAATGACTTCAAAAAATCAGAATATGAAGGCGTAATGACAGAGACTGGCATTGTGTTATCAGAATTAAAGATGACGATTAAAAAACTGAACTCATGGGCAAAACCAGAGCGTGTAACTCCATCGTTATTAAACTTTCCTTCTTCGGCAAAAATTTATAAAGAGCCTTACGGAAGAGTATTAATCGTTGCGCCATGGAATTACCCTTATCAATTAGCATTAGCTCCTTTAATTGGTGCTGTTGCCGCAGGAAATACCGTCATTTTAAAACCCTCCGAATTAACTCCACATACAAGCAAAGTTACTCGCGAGATAATTGAAACTGTTTTTGATAAAAACCATGTTGCCGTTGTTGAAGGTGGTGTAGAAGTTTCGCAAGAACTATTAGCAAGACGTTGGGATTATATTTTCTTTACCGGAAGTGTAAAAGTGGGTAAAATTGTAGCTAAAGCAGCTGCTGAATATATGACGCCAGTTACCCTAGAATTAGGTGGAAAAAATCCTTGTGTTATTGACAAAACTGCTAACATAAAACTAGCCGCAAAACGCTTAGTTTGGGGTAAATTTATCAATGCAGGTCAAACGTGTATTGCTCCCGATTATTGGTTGATTCATAAATCGATCAAAGAAAAATTTGTTGAAGTATTTAAAGCTGAATTATACAATGCTTATGGAGATGACCCACAAGCATCAAAAGATTACCCACGTATTGTTAATACTCGAAATTTTGATCGACTAGCATCATTACTTGAAAATGAAAAATTTATTATTGGTGGTAAAGTTGATCGAGAGGACTGTTATATATCGCCAACACTTGTTGACGAACCAAGTTTAGATAGTGAAGTAATGAAGGATGAGATTTTCGGACCTATTTCTCCTGTAATTTCATATGCTGATGAAAGTGAAATCGATACCATTATCAGTAAATATGAAAAACCTTTGGCTTTATATGTTTTTACTACTAGAAATGATTTCGCTAAAAAAATAATACAAAAACACTCGTTTGGTGGCGGAACTATTAATGATACTACGGTTCATTTTGCAAATCACAGATTACCTTTTGGTGGTGTTGGTGAAAGTGGAATTGGTGGTTACCACGGAAAACGAACTTTTGATACTTTTTCGCATAAAAAAGGAGTTGTAAAACGCTATAATTGGCTGGATATTACCACTAGATACGCTCCTTACAAAGGAAAAATGAAAATGTTACGAACCTTAATGAAGTTTGGATAAATCCCTTAACAACTTAAATATGCAAGAAAAAACCGTTTCGGAGGCAATTAACTTTCGTCGTTCCGTAAGAATTTATGATGCTGAAAAGCCTATAGAAACATCCGTAGTAAAAAAGTGTATCGAACAAGCTACTTTAGCGCCTAATAGCAGTAATATGCAACTTTGGGAGTTTTACCATATCACTTCAAAAGATATTCTTGAAAAAATTGCTCCGATGTGTTTTAACCAAAATGCTGCAAAAACTGCGCAGCAACTGGTAATTGTAGTTGTTCGAAAAGATTTATGGAGTAAACGCGCCAAAGCTAATTTAGAATTTATGGATGGTCTTTATGGCAAAAACAACCCTAAATCTAAACAAAGCAGTAGAGAAAAAATGGTAAGAAACTACTACGGAAAATTAATTCCGTTCACCTATGCTGATTTCTTCGGGATTTTTGGTTGGTTAAAATTTTTACTGGTGAGTATCACTGGAATGTTTAGACCTATTTACCGACAAGTACGCAATAGCGACATGAGAATTGTTGCACATAAAAGTGCAGGTTTGGCTGCGCAAAACTTTATGATAAGTATGGCTGCAATTGGTTATGATACTTGCCCTATGGAAGGTTCGGATACTTGCCGCGTAAAAAACGTATTAGGACTCCCTTTTTCTGCGGAAATAAATATGATTATTTCTTGCGGAATTCGTAAACCCGAAGGCGTATACGGCGAACGTTTTAGAATCCCTTTTGAAGAGGTTTATAAGGAGGTTTAGTATTGGAAGATTTTTTTCTTTTCGTAATTTTTGAAGCAATTCTAAACTTCGTAGGTGGGACTATACGGTGGTTTTATGGTTCAATTTGGAGAACTATTTTCAACAAGCCAAAATTCAAATATTCAGAATATTTGTTCGGACCTGAAAAAAATAGCACACATTATGATGAATTTGCTCATCACTTCAACAATAAAATAATTGGAGGAGTTTTTATCTTTGCAGTAACGATTCTTTCTATTGCTATTTGTAGTTAAATTATTTTTTAGGCAAAAACACCAACCTATTTTCTGATTGTTCAATTTCTTTTTGATTCAGCTTCATTTTTACAAACTTCCCATCTAAATATTTTTGAGCTTGATCTTTGTAATGATCACTAAACACATTACCACTTTGTCCTGTGGGTATAATGGTGATGCTATTTTCAATGTCAGAAAAATCAATAATTCTACGTGTAGAAGGACCTCCTGTTACTTTATAATATCCCGTACTATCTAATTTAAAAATATGATTATTTAATACTTCATTTCCTCCATTGGTTTCAAAAGGACCTACATTAAAGATTTTACGCAAAAGTCCGCCAGCTTTTCCTATCGGATGCTCATGCTCCACAGTAGTAACTCGATTCCATGTCCAATCTTCCACATTTTCTCCTAATTGAGCATTTAAAAAGCTAATTGCATTTTTAAATGATTTGGTTATGATCTCTTTTTTATCTTCAATTTTACCTTCTGTAGTGACATCATCCCACCAAACCGATTGTGATTTACTCATTTGCACAGCAATCATTTTTTTCTGAATCATGGTTCCATCCATAAATTGCTTAAAACCTTTACCCATTTCATCTTTAAAAGTGTTGACTAAAAATTCATATACAAATCGATTGTAAATCGTTGGCGCCACTTCTGTTTTAAAATAATTTCCATCCCATTTCTTTAAAATTTCTAAGGCTTTTCTTTCGGAAACTGACAAATCATCTACTGTAATAACTTCTGTAGCATTTAATATTACTTTTGGTGCTACTGATGATTTTACATCGTAAATCATTTTAGCCACATCTTCTTTAGTAAAATCATGCTTTGGCTCTACAATTTCAACTATACGTTTTGCTCTGTCTTCTGGTAAATAATACCCTGAATACAACATATTTGCAATCGAATCTGGTTGATTGTTTGCAGAATACACATATCCCCAAGCAGGATTTACCGCCTGCGGATTTTCTTCAAAATCTAAATAACGTACTATTTCATCCTTTCCAGACGCTCCGTTTAAATAGATTTTTCTATTCAGGATATCTCTATATTTATACAACTTACCCGCAGCAAACCAAGCTATGTTATTACTAGCATCACCATACATCATATTTAAACCTGGCGCATGTAATTTAGATGCTCCATTTTTAAATTCTTGTAAGTTTTCAGCATGTGACATTTCATAAGCAACATCTAATAATTTATTTGGCAAATGTGTGTAAATCCATTTCATTGCAATCGGTCTTTCATCTTGTAAGTGCTCAATAATACCGTTCATTATCGGTCCGTGTTTACTTACTTTAATTTGATACGCTGCGTTTTGCCTCCCTTTAATTTTTATATCCTTATCTATAGTTTTATAAGGTAAAAATCCTTCAGGTGTTTTATATTCTAATGCATTCTCAGGATTATTTTCTTCTATATAAAAATCGATATCATCGTTTTCAAACATTGTTAAACCATAAGCATGATTTCTATTATGCCCTAATAACGGAAATGGTGTCAATGCAAGATTAAAACCATACATTTCATAATCAGGAGTTTTAATATGACTTTGATACCAAACCGAAGGTTGTCCAAAATTTATATGCGGGTCGTTCGCAAAAATCACTTTTCCGTTTTTGGTTCTATTTGAACCTAATACCCAAGAGTTACTACCAATAAAACTCGGTATTGGCAGTTTATCCATAATCTCATTAACTGCTAATGAAAACTCAGCTTTAATTTCTCGTTTGTTTGTATTTTTTAACAATGTTGTTTCCGACAACGGAATTCCTAACTCTTCTAGATATTCAGCTCCTAATTTTTCTTTAATTTCATTTAAAAGAGGATCCGTTTTATGCGCTACCGCAAAACTAAATGCCATGTAACCGAAAACATTATAAATATCGTTTATGGTATATTTTTCTTTTTCAACACCCACTAAGTAAAACTCTAAAGGTGTTGGTCCTTTTTCTATAAACTGATTGATCCCATCCAAATAAGCCATTGTCAATTTATAAGGTTCTGAGTTCTTATCTATATCTGCAATCGTTTTATATGCTGCTTCTTCAATACCTAATCCCGACATAAATTTATCGACTCGCACAACATCTTTACCGAAGATTTCACTCAATCTTCCTGCGGAAATTCTTCTAATAACTTCCATTTGCCATAATCTATCTTGTGCATGCACATATCCAAAGGCCCTAAAAGCGTCTTTTTGATTTTTAGCATTTATATGTGGCACACCTACTTCATCATAAAAAACAGTAACTTTTTCAGAAAGATTACTAAGTTCTAATTCACCATTGTATTTTGGATGCAGTGTTACGGTAAACAACCACCCTCCAACGAATAGTAAGGCGATAAGTATTAATACTATTTTAAACAGTTTTTTTAGTAGTTTCATTATGGTTAGGAATTTTACCAAATATAAGGATTTATAGAAATGTTAATATTCTACTTATCCAAGTCATCGTTTAAATATATAATCCAAAATTAATTCAAGCTGTGTATCCTATCAATCGAAGATTGTTTGTATTTTTGAAGTACTAAATAATTCATTTTATGAAGAAAATTCAGATGGTTGACCTACAAGGTCAATACCAAAAAATAAAGAAAACTGTAGATACTTCTATTGAAGAAATATTAAACTCATCAGCTTATATTAACGGACCTTATGTTCATGCATTTCAAACGGATTTAGAAAAATATTTAGGTGTAAAACATGTAATTCCATGTGCCAATGGTACTGACGCATTGCAAATTGCAATGATGGGGTTAGGTCTAGAGCAAGGAGATGAAGTGATTACTGCAGACTTTACGTTTGCTGCTACTGTGGAAGTAATTGGTTTATTAAAATTAACTCCTGTTTTAGTTGATGTTGAACCTGATACGTTTAATATAGATATTGAAGCTTTAAAGAAAGCTATTACACCAAAAACAAAAGCAATTGTCCCTGTTCACTTATTTGGTCAATGTGCTAATATGGAAGCCGTTTTAGAAATTGCTAAAGAACATAATTTATTTGTTATTGAGGACAATGCACAAGCAATTGGAGCAGATTACACGTTTAGTAACGGAACCAAGAAAAAAGCGGGAACCATGGGTAATGTTGGAACGACTTCTTTCTTTCCTTCTAAAAACTTAGGTTGCTATGGTGATGGTGGTGCTATTTTTACTAACGATGATGAATTAGCTCATACGCTTCGCGGAATGGTAAACCACGGAATGTATAAACGTTATTACCATGATGTTGTTGGCGT
Organism: Tenacibaculum adriaticum; assembly: GCF_008124875.1. Taxonomy (GTDB): domain Bacteria; phylum Bacteroidota; class Bacteroidia; order Flavobacteriales; family Flavobacteriaceae; genus Polaribacter; species Polaribacter adriaticus. The sequence continues at coordinate 1,052,994 of NZ_VNIA01000001.1, read as the reverse complement.
AAATTCTCGTTTAGATAGTATTCAAGCAGCTGTTTTAAAAGCGAAACTTCCTTTATTAGATGCTTATTGTGATGCTCGTAGAAAAGCTGCTGCTTATTATTCAGATGCTTTTGTTGATAACAAGAATATTATTACTCCAAAAATTAGTGATTTTACAACGCATGTTTTCCATCAATATACTTTACAAATCACAAACGGAAAACGAGATGAATTGCATCAACATTTATTAGATAACGGAATTCCGAATGCGATTTATTATCCAGTTCCTTTACACAAGCAAAAAGCATATACCGACGATCGTTATAAAGAAGAAGACTTTAGAGTTACCAATAAACTAATTAACACTGTTCTTTCTTTGCCTATGCATACAGAACTAGATAAAGAACAATTAGAATTCATTACAAAAACAATTAACAATTTTATAAAATAATTAATTGTCTACTCGCTATGAATCAGAAAATAAAAACATTAAAAATTATTCACTTAGCTTTAGTTGGAGGAGTAACCTTAACTTATTTTTTAATAGGTGATTTTAAAAATATTTTAAATTTAGAAATAGACAACTCTTCTTTAGTTTATTCATTTATCCCAGCGATAGCTTATGTAATGAGTAATTTTATGTTTAAAAACATATTAAACAATATAAAAAAAGATGGTTCTATTGATGAAAAGTTTGCTGTTTACCAAAGCGCTTCAATTATTAAATGGGCAATTTTAGAAGGGGCTTGTTTTATTATTTTATTTTTAAAACCAGATTTTATACTCTTTGGCGTTGTCGTTTTAATCTACATGATTCTTTTAGCTCCTAAAGAACATCAAATTTTAGAGACTTTAAATATTAAAAGCGCTGAAATAGAGAAATAAATTAATTATGAAAAAAATTTTAGTCACAGGAGGTTTAGGATTTATAGGATCTCATACCGTAGTTGAATTACAAAATTCAGGTTTTGATGTAGTTATTATCGATGATTTGTCTAATACTACTATTGATGTACTAGCCAACATAACAGATATCACAGGAAAAAAACCAGATTTTCATAAAATTGACCTACGTATAAAAGCAGATGTAAAACAATTTTTTGACAACAATAAAGTAGATGGAATTATCCATTTTGCTGCATTTAAAGCTGTGGGTGAAAGTGTTGAAAAACCTCTAGAGTATTATGAAAATAATATTGGGAGTTTAGTATACTTGCTTCAAGAAATGCGCGATAGAAAACTAGATAATTTTATTTTTAGCTCATCATGTACTGTCTACGGACAAGCAGATGAATTGCCTATTACAGAGAATGCCCCTGTTAAGCAAGCCGAATCAACCTATGGGAACACGAAACAGATTGGTGAAGAAATTATTAAGGAAAGCTGTAATGCTTATGAATTAAAGGCTATCGCCTTACGTTACTTTAATCCAATTGGCGCTCATGACAGTATAAAAATTGGAGAACTTCCTTTAGGTATTCCTCAGAATTTAATTCCATTTGTTACACAAACAGCTGCAGGAATTCGTGAGCAACTTTCAGTTTTTGGAGACGATTATCCAACACCAGATGGAACTGCCATTCGAGACTATATTCATGTAGTCGATTTAGCAAAAGCTCATATTGCTGCTTTAAAACGTTTATTAGAAAACAAAAACAAACAAAATTTTGAGTTTTTTAATGTAGGGACAGGTACTGGCAGCTCTGTATTAGAAGTAATTAATGCTTTTAAAAAAGCTACTGGCAAATCTTTAAATTACAAAATTGTAGGAAGACGAGCTGGAGATATTACCGCTGCCTACGCAGATACCACAATAGCAAATAAAGAACTTAACTGGAAAACTGAAAAAACATTAGAAGAAGCATTACTTTCTGCTTGGAAATGGCAAGAAAAACAATAATCAATTTATATATAACTACGAAAAACAAATACTTTTTAATTTTACTAATTGCTTTTCTTTTTTTTAACTGTAATAAAGACAGATGCAACGAAGGCTATAAAGAGCATACTGTTAACGGACAAGAAATATGCATTCCAGAGTTCCTAGCTGGTAAAGAATCTAATTTTGAGTTGGGAAATTATTATTCTCATCCCGAACATGGATTAATTATTTTAGAAAATGGGATTTGGAAAAATCAATCTGATCAAATAATAAAAATTGAAGAATAAAAAAAGCGAACTTATTGAGTTCGCTTTTTTATTAACTCAATTAAAATTTATTCTTCTAAACTAGCTCCGCTAGCAGTAACATTTCTGTCAATTTTACGCATTAATCCTTGTAAAACTTTACCAGGACCAACTTCTATAAACTCTGTTCCTCCATCTGCAATCATTTGTTGAATCGATTGCGTCCAACGTACAGGAGCCGTTAACTGAATCATTAAATTCTTTTTAATCTCTTCAGGATTTGTCACCGCACTTGCCGTTACGTTTTGGTATACTGGACAAGTTGGCTCGTTAAACGTAGTTGCTTCAATTGCTGCTGCTAATTCTTCTCTTGCTGGTTCCATTAATGGTGAATGAAAAGCACCACCTACTGGTAAAACCAATGCTCGTTTTGCTCCTTTCTCTTTTAATACTTCACACGCTTTGTTTATAGCTTCAATTTCACCAGAAATTACTAACTGTCCAGGGCAATTGTAATTCGCTGCTACTACTACTCCATCTATTTCTGCACAAACATCCTCAACTACCTTATCTTCTAAACCTAAAACAGCCGCCATCGTAGATTCTTGCATTTCACAAGCTTTTTGCATTGCTAAAGCTCGTTTAGAAACTAAGGTTAATCCGTCTTGAAATGATAAAACTCCGTTAGCAACCAATGCTGATAACTCTCCTAAAGAATGCCCCGCAACCATTTCTGGTTTAAAATTATCTCCTAAAACTTTTGCTAAAATTACCGAATGTAAAAATATAGCGGGTTGTGTAACTTTGGTTTGTTTTAATTCATCAGCAGTCCCTTCAAACATAATATCAGTAATGCTAAACCCTAATATATCGTTAGCTTCTTCAAATAATTCTTGTGCTAAAGGTGATTTTTCATATAAATCTAATCCCATCCCTGTAAATTGTGCTCCTTGACCAGGAAAAATATATGCTTTCATTTATATTTTTTATTTTGTTGTTTGTTTTAATACTGCAAACATAATCAATTTAAAATTTGTTATTTTCGTTCAATGACCGAGAAAAATAAACTACTGGCACAAAATATATATTTAATATTAGCCTCTTTATTCATTGCTTCCTTAGTAGCCTCTAATTTAATTTTTCAAAAATTTTTTTACTGGAACCCCTTCGGTTTATATCGTTTTGAAATTTCAGTAGGAATTTTACCATATCCTATTACCTTTTTAATTACAGATATTTTGTCTGAAATCTATGGGAAAAAGAAAGCTAATCAAGTTGTTATTGCTGGTATTTTCGCATCCTTTTTCTCTATGCTTATTATTTTTCTTGCTGATAACGCACCCGCTATCGAAAACTCCCCTATTAGCGATAGTATATTTTCTAAAGTTTTTAGTCTATCTCCACTAGCAGTATTAGCTTCTATGTTAGCTTATTTATTTGCTCAGTTTATCGATATCCGTATTTTTCATTTCTGGAAAGACTTTACGAAAGGAAAACATTTATGGTTACGCAATAATTTTTCAACTTTCGCTTCTCAATTTATAGATACCTTTACAGTACTTTTTTTACTATGCTCTTTTAGAGTAATTCCTTGGAATATATTTAATAGCTTACTGATTAGTGGTTTTTTATTTAAAGTGATTATTGCTGCTTTAGACACGCCTATTTTATACGGAGTTGTATATTTGTTCCAAAGAAAATTCAACTTAAAAGTAGGGGAAGAATTAACCACTTTTTAAGAAATCACGAAACCATGTTTAATAAGTTTTTTTATAGGATTTTTAAAAATCAATTTTCATTTTCAGAAGTTACTTCTGTTTATCTAAATTTGATATTTAATCTCATTATTTTTGCTCTTTTAGGGTTTTTATTGTTTAAAATTTTTCGCTACTTCGGAAGAAAAATCGTCAGTAAAATGGCATCTAAAACATCTACAAAATTTGATGATTTACTGATTAAAAATCGCGTATTTTTAAGCTTATCAAGAATAGTTATTTTTGTTATTATTTTTAATTCTTTAAAAGGAATTCTTATCGATTTTCCTGATTTGCTAAACTATGCTGAACGCATTATAACGATAGCAATTATTTTTTCAATTGTTTGGTTTGTTAAAAGTATTTTAATGACCACTAAAGATTTTTTAAGCACTATAAATACTTTTAAAGACAAACCTTTAAAAAGTTACGTACAAATATTTATGGTGGTTTTATGGTTAATAGCAGTTATCACCTCTTTTTCTGTGCTTACTGGCAAACCTCTTATTAAATTTTTAACTGCTCTTGGAGCTTTCTCTGCAGTTCTTTTGTTAATTTTTAAGGATACCATTTTAGGCTTTGTTGCAAGTATTCAAGTTTCTATAAACGATACCGTTCGAATTGGCGATTGGATTACTATGGATAAATATGGCGCCGATGGTGATGTCGTTGAAATTAATTTAACCTCTGTGATTATTCAAAATTTTGACAATACTATTTCGAGTATTCCCACCTACTATTTAACTTCTGATTCGTTTAAAAACTGGAGAACAATGAACAGTTCGGGAGGAAGAAGAATAAAAAGGGCTATTTTAATTAAAATAAATAGTATTCGGTTTCTTACTGATGAAGATATTGAGTATTATAAGAAAATTCATTTAATTTCTGATTATATTGAAAAAACTAGTAATCAAGTAAAAAAATATAATGACGAACATAATATTGACAAATCTGTTCTATTAAATGGTAGAAATCTTACTAATTTTGGAACTTTTAGAGTATACTTAGACAAGTATATCGAAAATCATCCACAGATAAATCAAGACATGTTATTAATGTCGCGTCAGTTAGAACCTACTTCTAATGGAATTCCTTTAGAAATATATGCCTTTAGTAAAGAAAAAGTATGGCAAGATTATGAACGTGTTATGGCTAATATTTTTGACCATATTTTAGCATCTGTAAAATATTTTGATTTAGAAGTTTTTCAAACCCCATCAAGTGTAGATATTATTAATTTGAAAGATCAAAAAACTAGTGAAAAATAAACAAGCCACATCTTTGTGGCAGCTTGCTACCATTAAATTCAAAAAAAATAAAACAGGTATGTTTAGCTTATGGTTTATTATTTTTTGTGGATTTATTGCTGTTTTTTGTTATGCTTTAGCACCCGATAATAGTAGTGATGCCAATCAAATGCATTTAGAAATTCATTCAAAACCACCAGGTTTTTCAGTACAGCTTCTTAAAATTCCGAATCAAAGAGAAATTAACCAATCTTGGTTTTCCATTTTATCTAATGGAAGAAAATCAACTTTTACAGAAATTCCGATAAAATCCTATATAATTACCAAGAACAAATTAGAAGTTGTAAAATATTCTGATGGATTAACTAAAGAGTTTAATCTTTCACTTTTTAATAATCAACCAGAAAAATTCATTGATAACAAAACTTTTTATTTTGGAACCGATAAATACGGACGAGATTTGCTCAGTAGACTCTTAATAGGAGCTCGAATTTCATTTTTTATTGGGTTTGTCGCTGTTTTTATTTCACTTTTAATAGGCATCCCAATCGGAGCAATTGCTGGTTATTTTGGAGGGAAAATAGACACTTTTATTATGTGGGTTATCAATATTACCTGGTCTATTCCAACCTTACTATTAGTAATTGCTATTACCTTAACTTTAGGAAAAGGCTTTTGGCAAGTGTTTATTGCTGTTGGTTTAACTATGTGGGTAGAAGTTGCACGTGTCGTTCGCGGACAAGTAATTACTACCAAACAACAACAATATGTGGAAGCCGCCAAAGCGCTTGGCTTTTCTAATTTTAGAATTATTTTTAAACATATCTTACCCAATATTTTAGCTCCAGTTATTGTAATTTCTGCAGCCAATTTTGCTGCGGCTATTTTAATTGAAAGTGGTTTGAGTTTTTTAGGAATTGGCGCTCAGCCTCCAACTCCTTCTTGGGGAGCTATGATTAAAAATCACTACAATTATATTGTTTTAGGAAAGCCCTTTTTAGCATTAATTCCTGGAGTTGCCATTATGAGTTTAGTAATGGCGTTTATGCTTTTAGGAAATTCACTTCGAGATGCGTTGGATGTGAAAAGCTAACTTTGTAACTTCGCTTCTTCTAAAATAAAAACAAATGAGTTTTATAGTAAATTTCACTACCCGTTGGGCAGATTTTGATGCAAACGTACATATGCGTCACACAGCATATAATGATTATTGTGCAGAAGCACGTCTGCGTTTTTTTAATAAATTTGGTATTACCATACATGATTTTACTCGAGAAAAAGTAGGTCCGATTTTATTTGAAGAAAACACCCGCTTTTTAAAGGAAATTCATATGGGAGAGGATATCAGCGTAAATTTAAAGATTACAGGATTATCAAGTAAAGGAGAACGTTGGAAAATTCAACACGAAGTATTTAATGGCGCTGGTAAATTATCTGCAATTGTTACGGTTTATGGAGCATGGTTAGATTTAGTGCAACGTAAATTAACGATACCTCCATCAAAATTTCAACAAATTTTTACTGATGCTGAAAAAACTCATGATTTTACTGAAATAGTATTGAAAAGTGAAAAATAGCAGAAAAATAATATCAATCATTGGATTACTAATTGTAATTGTTGCTTATTTTTTTCAGCAGAAAAAAAGTAGTTCGGCTTACCCTACCATTATGGGTGATGAACAGATAGAAATTGGATTAGATTTTAATTATTTACCAACTTCAACTACTGGAGTTATCGTAAATCACAAAGGATATAATTTATCTTACAGTGAAGCTCACGAACAAGCAGAATGGGTAGCCTACTCCTTAAGGGAAACTGATATTTCATATATCGATAGAAAACGCCCTTATTTTATTTATGACCCGAAAGTGAAAACTAAATCTGCACACTGGAGAAGTTATAAAAATTCTGGTTATGATCGCGGACATTTATGCCCTGCCGGAGATAGAAGACTGACTGAAGAATTATATAATGAAACTTTTTACACATCTAACGTTACACCTCAACAGCATGATTTTAATTCTGGCATTTGGAACACTCTAGAACAAAAAACACGTTATTGGGCAAAAAAGTATAAGCGCATATATGTAGTAACTGGTGGTATTTTAACTGACAGTAATTTAAAATCTATAGGGAAAGATAAAGTAAGTGTTCCTAAAGCTTTTTATAAAGTCATCTTAGATTATACAGAACCAGAAATAAAAGCTATTGCTTTTTTATTCCCTCACGAAGATAGTAATCGTCCGTTGTATGAATTTGTTGTTTCTATTGATGAATTAGAACAAAAAACTGGTATTGATTTTTTTCCTGAACTTCCTGATGATATTGAAAACAAATTGGAAGCTTATAGCAATTACAAAAACTGGTCATTTAGATAAACAAAAAAAGCAACACAAAAGTGTTGCTTTTTTTGCTCTTTCTTTTCCAGAAATTTTAATAACTCTACAAATCGTGCCCCCCAGCTAATCTATACAGCTTTCTTTTTCTGCATTGCAATAAAAAATAAAACTAACCATTTAATTATTACACTGCAAAGATACCAACGTATTAGAACATGTTATTTCAAAATTGTTTCATCTATGAAAATAATTTATAATAACTTTATTTACAAGCATTTATATTGCTAAAAGTTTTGTTTTTTTATAACTAGGTAACATTGCTATCGAAATTTTCATTTATGTTCTTACCAATGATTTTTATTTCCTAGTTTATATACTTCAAGAAAATTTTAACAAAAAAAAGCAACACAAAAGTGTTGCTTTTTTTTCTCTTTCTTTTTCAGAAATTTTAATAACTCTACAAATCGTGCCCCCCAGCTAATCTATACAGCTTTCTTTTTCTGCTTTGTAATAAAAAATAAAACTAACCATTCAATTATTACACTGCAAAGATACTAACGCTAGACAATTTACTATTTCAAAATTGTTTCATTTGTACAAATGTTTTTAAACCAGCTGATTTATAGGTTTTTAAATATTAAAAAAGTTTTATTTCTATAACCAGGTAACATTAGTACAATTAAATAAATGGTTCTTAAAAAGAAAAAACACGACACAAATATTATGTCGCGTTTTACAGAATCTTTAATTATGAATTAGAAACAAAATAAAATATTCCCCAATCTTTTATTTTGTTTTTTTAGTAAGAATTGATAATCCCCAAAACCAATTCTTTTCCTTAAAGAACATAATGTAAATGTACTATGGTGTTACTTTTACTACATTCGAAATTGTTACTTTGGAACATAATTTTTTAAATTATTTATTTTCAGTTATTTATTTTTTATTCTTTTGAAAATGTTACTCTTGTTTCTTATTTTTTATCTTTTTTATATTGATTTGGAGATTTTCCGTATTTATTTTTAAATGAGGTAGAAAAATAATTAGGAGATGAAAAGCCTGTTGAATACGCTACATCAGCAATTGTAAGCTCTTTATCTTGTAATAATTCTTTTGATTTCTCTAGTCTTATATTTTGAATATAATCGCTAATATTAATTCCTAAAACTGCTTTAGTTTTACGATACAATTGAACTCTTGATATTTTTAATTCTTCTGCTAAAATCTCAACTGTAAAGGTAGAATCATCTAGACTTTTTTGAACAATGTTATTAATAGTCTTAAAAAATTCACTTTCAACATCCTTTTGTTTATCCTTTTTAGACCTTATTTCCTTTTTATCCCTATTTTCTTCAATAGAAAAACTTTGCTTATAAAAATGTTGTAATCTCTTACGATTATATAAAAGTGTTTTTAATGATTGATTTAATACAGATAAATTAAATGGTTTGGTTAAAAACATATCAACACCACTCTTTAATCCTTGTAAATGCGCAGCATCTGATGTTAAAGCCGTTAAAATAATAGTTGGTATGTGTGATGTACGAATATCGTTTCTTAACGCCTCGCATATTTCAAAACCATTTTTTTCTGGTAGGTTAACATCACTAATAATTATATCTGGAATAATTTCTATTGCTTTATTAACTGCATCTATTCCATCAGATTCATATACATTATATGTTTCAGAAAGCTTACTTTTTAAAAAACCTCTTAAGTCTGTATTATCTTCAATAATTAGTAAGGACTCTTTATTTTCATCAGGAACAGTTTCTTCATTTTCTTCAAATGTGAACGCATTTAAATCGATAGTTTCACTAGTGTTAATTTCGTCGCCAACAATGATTTCTTCAGGCTTAAAATGAGCTTTTCCTTTAGGAATATATATTTTAAATTCAGCACCTTTCCCTTCCGTTGAGAAAACCTCTAAACTTCCCCCATGTAATTTCGCATACTGTTTTGCTAAATAAAGACCAATACCTGAACTCGTTTGCTTATTATTTGACCCTAAAAAAAACTGATTAAAAATTTTATCTTTTTCTGCTGCTACAATTCCAATTCCAGAATCTTTAACAGATATAAAAATCCCTTCATCAGCCTCATCAATATTAATAGAAACTTTTCCTTTAATAGGTGTAAACTTAAATGCGTTAGAAAGTAAATTAAACAATACATTGTCGAGTAAATCTCGATCTATATATAGCTCTGCTTCATTTGTATTAGTTGTTAAAGAAAAATCGATTTTATTTTTTTCTGCTTCATTTTTAAAATCAGAGAAAATAGATTTCACGAAAGAATAAATATTTGTTTTAGCTGCTTTTAACCTAAATTTTTTACTTTCAACACGTCTAAAATCTAATAATTGGTTAATCATTCTTAACAGTCTCTTAGAATTGTTATAGATAAGTCCAAACTCTTCTGGCTTTTTTTCTTCTCCTTTACTTAATAATGATTCTGTGGACGAAAGTATTAGTGAAAGGGGAGTTTTAAAATCGTGTGAAACTCCTGTGAAAAAGTTATTAGTCGCTTCATTAGTTACTCGCAAATTTTCAGCTATTTCTTCAATCTCTGTTTTCTGATTTGCGATTTTATCAATTAATTCTTCTAATAATTTCTTTTGCTTTGATAATGTTTGTTTTGCTCGTAATGTTAAAAAAAGAAGTAATCCTATTAATCCTAAAAAAAGTAATGTATATTTTAAGAAATCTCTTTGAGATGAATATAACTGCAGTTGATCATTAATTTTACTTTGTTGCTTTTCAATATCTAATTCCTGACTACTTATTAATTCCAATCCTCTTTTTAAAACATCTACATTATCAGCATCTATAATAAGAGAAGGTAACGCATAATTTTTCCCAACATTTTCTTTGTTGATGATTTTCATTGCTATATTTATTGCCTCTTTACCTCCAGTTGGATAAAAAACAGTCGCTTCTAAAATTTTTCTCTCAACTAAATTTATCCCCCCATTAGGGCTATTCACTCCTCCAACACCAATAAACTTTATTTGATCAGTCAAACCGAGTTCTTTTGCTACTTCGTAAGCTTGTAAAGCCAAAGCATCTGTATGAGCAAATACAAAATCTACACCATCATTCTCTTCAAGAATTTGTTTAAAGTGTTTTTTTATTCCTGATCCATTATAACTATCTTGAGTAGTTCCTACTATAGTTAAATCATTGTTTTTTTCGACAGCTTCATTAAATCCTAAGCTTTTTTGAATAGTTGGTACTGTTCCTGCCCAGCTTTTTATTTCAACAATTTTAGCTTTCTTTTTTAGTGAAACAATATACTCTGCAGCATTTAAGCCAACTTCATAATTATTAACCCCTATAAACGAATTGTAGTTAACATCTTCAATATTTCTATCAAGAATAATTACAGGTATTCCAGCTTCTATAGCTTTATTTATTGATGCTTTTAAGGGTTTAGGCGCTATAGGAGAAATTAGAAGAACATCAACTTTTTTATTAATAAGCTCTTCAACATCCGCTATTTGTTTATCAATACTTCCTTTTCCATCGAGTATTAAAAGTTTCATGTTATCATGAAAATTTGCTTCAATTTTCATAGATTGATTCATAGATTTTCTCCAATCATCATTTGAAGTAAACTGTGAAAAACCAACAACATACTTCTTTTCATTTTCTGCCTTAGTGCAACCTATAAGAAGAATTAACAGGGATACTATAGCAATTTTTAAAAACTTTTTCACTTTTTTTAATTAAGGGTTTAGAGGTAAATTAATAAGTTTATTGGGAGCAAATTTATTAAAAAATAAAAAACGCAACTAATTATAAAATAATTAGTTGCGTTTTAAATTTGTACGGGCGGAGAGACTCGAACTCTCACACCTTGCGGCACTAGATCCTAAGTCTAGCGTGTCTACCAATTCCACCACGCCCGCGTTAATTACTAAAAATTGGTTTGCAAATATAAACAATACACACAAACTGCAAAGCACATGCGTAATATTTTTCTTATTTTTGATAAAATTTTTTTAATATTTAAAATGCAAGACATACAATCCTATATTTCTCAAAACAAAGACAAATTCATTAACGAACTTATCGAACTCTTAAAAATCCCTTCTGTTAGTGCAGATACAGCTTATTCTCAAGATGTTTTAAATACTGCAGATGCAGTATTAAATGCTCTAAAAAAAGCCGGCTGTGATAAAGTAGAACTTTGTGACACTCCTGGATATCCAATTGTATATGGTGAAAAAATAATTGACCCTAATTTACCAACCGTTTTAGTTTATGGTCATTATGATGTACAACCTGCAGATCCAATTGATTTATGGAACTCTCCTCCTTTTGAGCCCATAATTAAAAAAACAGATTCACATCCAGAAGGAGCAATATATGCAAGAGGAGCTTGTGACGATAAAGGACAAATGTATATGCATGTAAAAGCATTAGAATACATGACTTCTACAGGAACTTTACCTTGTAACGTAAAATTTATGATTGAAGGTGAAGAAGAAGTTGGGTCAGAAAGTTTAGCTTGGTTTGTACCTAGAAACAAAGAAAAATTAGCAAACGATGTTATTTTAATTTCTGACACGGGTATGATTGCCAATGATATTCCGTCAATAACAACTGGGTTACGTGGTTTAAGCTATGTTGAAGTTGAAGTTACAGGTCCTAATCGTGATTTACACTCTGGTTTATATGGTGGTGCAGTTGCTAATCCAATTAATGTTTTAACAAAAATGATTGCTTCACTACACGATGAAAATAACCATATTACCATTCCAGGTTTTTATGATAACGTTGAAGAATTATCTAGAGATGAAAGAGATGAAATGGCAAAAGCTCCTTTTTCTATAGAAAAATATAAAAATGCATTAGCTATTGATGATGTATATGGCGAAAAAGGTTATACAACCAACGAACGAAACTCTATACGACCAACATTAGATGTAAACGGAATTTGGGGTGGTTATACAGGGGAAGGAGCCAAAACTGTAATTGCTTCTAAAGCGTATGCTAAAATCTCTATGCGTTTGGTACCAAATCAAGATTGGAAAGAGATTACAGAATTATTCAAAAAACATTTTGAAAGTATTGCTCCATCTGGTGTAAAAGTTGTTGTAAAACCGCATCATGGAGGCCAAGGTTATGTAACGCCAATCGATAATATTGGATACCAAGCAGCAAGTAAAGCGTATGAACAAACCTTTGGTAAAAAGCCAATTCCACAACGAAGCGGAGGAAGTATCCCTATTGTTGCTTTGTTTGAAAAAGAATTACAAAGTAAAACCATTTTAATGGGATTTGGTTTAGATAGTGATGCGATCCATTCTCCAAACGAACATTTTGGTGTTTGGAACTATTTAAAAGGGATAGAAACCATTCCATACTTTTATAAATATTTCACAGAATTGTCTGAATAAATAAATAATCTATTGTAATTAGCTTTATTAACTATCAACAAAACAATAGTAGTCAAAAATATAGGAAAATGAAAAAATTAGGATTAATAGTGTTATTTTTAAATATATTATTAGTTCCTGTCTCTATCTTCAGTCAATAAATTTATAAAACTGATGTAAAAAAATCTAAAATCTTTTGGGAAACAACCAAAATTACTGGTAGCCATAACGAAACACTTTACATATCTAAAGGAGCGCTAGTTTTTGAAAATAATCAACTGAAAAGTAGCTGTTTATTTTACTCTAGACATGAATCTATTACTGTCTTAGATATCAAATCAAAAGGAAATAACAAAAAAATTAGTTAAGCATTTACAAAGTGATGACTTTTTAATAGATCGAACTTTGTAGATATAAATCTGGTAAGTTTTTTGATAACTTGGAAAATAGAATGATTCGTGAAGACATTAAAAGTGGTGTTTCAATTATTTCAACCCCATAAACTTAATAATAAAAAATTCATTAATGTTAAAAGCCTCTTAAATGAGGCTTTTTTTGCAACATTTTTATAATCTACTCGTTCATAAAAGTGTAAGCTTATTTTTATGATAAAACATTTTTTCCTTCTTTGTTCTGGTGTTGATCAAAATTTAATTAAAGATTGCTCAAATGGAGAACAAAACAAATACGCTGGTATTGGTGCTACCGTGTTTTTTACTGCTTTAATGGCAAGCATAGCCAGCAGTTATGCTTTATATACTGTTTTTGACAACATTTATACTTCTATTTTCTTCGGAATTCTTTGGGGACTATTAATTTTTAACCTCGATAGATTTATTGTTTCTACCATAAAAAAGAGAAATTCTAAACGTCAGGAAATTGTTCAGGTCATTCCACGGTTGATTTTGGCAATGATAATAGCCGTGGTAATTTCAAAACCGTTGGAGTTAAAAATCTTTGAAAAAGAAATCAATCAGGTTTTGTTAGCAGAAAAAAATCAAATGACACTTGATAATAAAACGCAGATTGCACAACAATTCACTCCTGAAATTGAAAAAATAAACACGGAAATAAACTTTTTAAAAGAGGAACTGACTACGAAAGAAAATGAAGTAAATGCTTTATATGAAACTTATATTGCAGAAGCAGAAGGTAGAAAAGGAACAAAATTACTTGGAAAAGGACCTGTTTATAAAGAAAAAAGAGAAAAGCATAATGTAGCTTTAGCAGAATTAAATAAACTAAAAAATAACAATGCTGGAAAAATTAAAGTTAAAGAAGAAGCTATTGCTAGTTTAATTCAACAACAAAAAGAAACTGAAACCAAAACACAACCTATTATTTCAAATTTTGACGGACTCATGGCTCGTACTAATGCTTTAAATAAATTACCTTGGTTACCTTCGTTTTTTATTTTCTTATTATTTCTAGCTATTGAAACCTCGCCTATTTTCGCAAAATTGATCAGCTCAAAAAGTGAATATGATTATAAATTAGAAAACCAAGAATCAATAGTCAAAACTTGGATACAGCAACAAGTTCATCAACGAGAAGCTATTTTAAAAACTGATATTAATCTTAACGATAAAATTTACTCTGATTTAAAAACAGAAGAAGAGTTATATAACTACAAGCAAAAAATGGCTCGCGACCTCATGAAGTTACAAACAGACTCATTTTATAAAAATCAGCAAGAAATATTATAAAGCTATTTCTGTAGAATTTTTAACTTCCCCAATCGTAAATGAACTTTGTGTACTACCAATATGTTTAATTGTTGTGAGTTTGTTTACCATAAACTCACGATACTCCTCCATGTCTTTTACATAAATTTTTAAGAGATAATCATAATCTCCAGCAATGTGAAAGCATTCGGAGACTTCATCAAGTTTTAAAATTTCTCGCTCAAAAACAGATAAATATTCACGTGAATGCTGAATTAACTTTACATGACAAAACACTAAAAAAGATTTATCTACTTTACGATTATCAATTAATGCTACATACTTAGAAATTACTTTTTCTTTTTCTAACTTTTTAACGCGCTCATAAACTGCTGTTACCGATAAATCTAATTGTAACGATAACTGTTTCGTGGTTTGCTTACTATCTTTTTGCAGTAAGTTGATTAGCTTTCTATCTATTGCATCTAACTTCATTCTGAAAATATTTCTATTTACTAATTAATTTTAACAAAAAAACAAATATTAAAACTAAAATAACATTTAAAAACAGAAAAATATTCTACCCAAAGCCAAAATGATTGATTTATATTCATGTAAAACTTAAATTTGAGAGACAAAAACTAACAACCATGAAATTCAAACCAGCAAACAAGATTCAAGATTTACAATATTTCGGAGAGTTCGGAGGTGTAAATCCATCCATTTCAGATTCATCAACCTATACATTTTTATCCGCAAAAACCATGTTTGATACTTTTGAAGGAAATACAGATGGATGCTACTTATATTCTCGTCATTCATCTCCTTCAAACTTGTATTTAGGTGAAGCTTTAGCCGCTATGGAAGGTACAGAAGCAGCTAATGTTGCTGGTTCTGGTATGGGTGCAATTACACCAACGTTATTACAATTATGCGGTGCTGGAGATCATATTGTTTCGAGTAGAACTATTTATGGAGGAACCTATGCTTTCTTAAAAAATTTCACACCAAGAATGGGTATCCAAACAACTTTTGTAGATATTACAAAATTAGCTGTTGTAGAAGCTGCTATTACTAAAAACACCAAGGTTTTATATTGTGAGACTGTAAGTAACCCGTTATTAGAAGTTGCAGATATTAAAGGTTTAGCAGTATTAGCTAAAAAACACAATTTAAAATTAGTGGTAGACAATACATTTTCACCTTTATCAATTTCACCTGCGCAATTAGGAGCTGATATTGTTATTCATAGTTTAACAAAATTCATTAACGGTGCTTCAGATACAATGGGTGGTGTTGTTTGCGGAACTTCTGAATTTGTAAATTCATTAAAAAGTGTAATTGACGGAGCAAGTATGTTATTAGGCCCTTCAATGGATAGTTTACGTGCTGCTTCAATTTTAAAAAACATGAGAACTCTACATATACGAATGAAGCAACACAGTAAAAATGCTGCTTTTTTAGCTGAAAAGTTTGAAAATGATGGATTAAAAACTGTGTACCCAGGACTAAAATCACATCCATCACACGATGTTTTTAAATCTATGATGAATGAAGAATATGGCTATGGTGGAATGTTAACCATTGATGCTGGTTCTTTAGACAAAGCAAATGAATTGATGGAATTAATGCAAGAGAAAAACTTAGGTTATTTGGCAGTAAGTTTAGGGTTTTATAAAACATTATTTTCTGCTCCAGGAACCTCAACTTCCTCTGAAATACCAGAAGAAGAACAAAAAGAGATGGGGTTAACTGATGGATTGATTCGTTTTTCTATCGGATTAGATAACGACATTGAGCGTACTTACCAAATGATGAAAGAATGCATGAAAAAAGTTGGTGTCTTATAATTAAATGCCTAAAATTCTCTTCCAAAACTTTTGCATATCATTTTCTGTAGGAGTTTTATCAAATAATGGCAACGCTTCCCAGCGATTGTCATTTTTTTTAAGTTCAAAACTAAATATTGATGAGTTTTTATTTTCAGGATTTAGTAACGGGTAACGCAAATCATTATAACGAACTGCTGATGAACTATCAATCGGTAATAAATTATAATAATCATTACTAAACCACCTTAACCTACTTAGATCTGAATTATTCATATCTAACAATTCATGATTTTTAGGTAAGCTTAATACATTCTGTGCCAGAGAACTTTTATCCAATAATGAGTAAAAAGCAACACTATAATTTTCTTCCGTTTCTGCAATTCCATACCACAAAACATTATTAAAAATAGTTGGCTGTGATGAAAAACGACTAAATTCTACTCCAGCTTTTTTAAATGACTTTTTAAAAACACTATCTATATATAATTTGTTCATGATCGTCAGCAACATGTATGCAGTACTTATATAAATCCCCGTTTTTGTCCATAATCTTCTCTTCAAAGTACTTCTTTTATAAAAAATCACAACAACCAGACAAATTAAAAAAGGCAGCGTATACAAAGGATCTACAACAGAAATATTGTTAAACGCTACACGATAATCAGAAAACGGTAAAAACAATTGAGTTCCGTAAGGTGTAAAACTGTCTAAAATAGGATGTGTGAAAATGGATAAAAAGAATAACCAAATCCATTCTTTTACAGTCGTGGTGTTTTTTCTCTTCCCAGAATCATAAAGTTTAAAAACCAAATACCCAAAAAGGAATGAACCCAAAATAGCAAAGACAATAGAATGCATAAACCCTCTATGAAACGCTAATTGATCTATAGAATTTGAATAAAAAACTTTTCCTAAAATAACGTCTAAATCAGGTATTGTTCCTCCTATTGCTCCGAATAGTAATGCTTTATTTCCAATCTTCTTCCCGAGAGCAATTTCTCCACAAGCAGCTCCTAAAACTATTTGAGTTAATGAATCCATATATCACAAATGTAACAAACGGTTTTCACTTGTGTATCTCTTTACAAAATCGTAACATTACACTCCAAAAATTACCACAAATGCAAGACAGCAAGAATATTTCTGAGATTAATATTGATAACCAAAAAATTATTGACAATAAAGAGTTAAATATATGGGAAGCTTTTATTCCTGTTGTCGTTTTAATGGGATTATTAGCTTATAATATTTTTTTTAAAGAAGGTACTTGGTTAGGAGATTATTCTAATCAGTTTATTTTATTAATTGGAGGTTTAGTTGCTGCGGGAGTGGGTTTTTTTAACAAAGTTTCTGTACAAAGAATGGTTGTTGAAGTATGGGAAAACTGGAAAAGTGTTTTTGTACCTATCATGATTTTATTTTTAGTAGGAGCACTTGCAGGTACTTGGTTGGTGAGTGGAATTATACCTGCAATGGTTTATTATGGCTTACAAGTATTGAGTCCTGAAATATTCCTACCTGCATCTGTTATCATTGCAGCAATTATTTCTGTTGCGACGGGAAGCTCTTGGACAACGTCTGCAACTGTAGGTATCGCTTTAGTTGGAATTGGAAGTGCTTTAGGAATTCCTTCTGGAATGATTGCTGGAGCTGTAATTTCTGGCGCTTATTTTGGTGATAAAATGTCTCCACTTTCAGACACCACAAATTTAGCACCAGCCATGGCTGGAACCGATTTGTTTACACATATTAAATACATGGCATATACCACAGTACCAACTATTATTATCACACTAATTGTATTTGCTATTTTAAGCGGAACTATTGATACTACGGGAACTGCAGATGTAAGTAATTTATTAAATTCTATTAAAAATACATTTTATATCTCTCCCTTGTTATTTATAGTTCCTGTAGTAGTTATTGCTATGATTTTATTAAAAACTAAACCTTTAATTGCATTAGGAACTGGAGTAATTTTAGCTGCAATTTTTTCTTTTATTTTTCAGTCAGATGTTTTAGCTAGTTTATCTGAATCTAACTTTCAATCAATCATCAATTCAGTTTTTATAGATACTCAAATACAAACCGATAATGATAAATTAACAGAACTGTTTAGTGCTGGTGGAATGAATGGAATGCTTTGGACGATCTTTTTAATTATCTGCGCGATGGTTTTTGGAGGAATTATGGATGCAATTGGAGCTTTAGCACGAATAACAAACGCTCTATTATCTGTTGCTACTTCAGTTTTTGGATTATTTACCAGTACTGTAATTAGTTGTTTAGGATTAAATGCTATTGCTTCAGATCAATATTTAGCAATCGTAATTCCAGGAAAAATGTTTAAAAAAGCTTTTGAAGATAAAGGTTTAGCTCCAGAAAATTTAAGTAGAACCTTAGAAGATTCTGGAACTGTAACTTCTGTTTTAATACCTTGGAATACTTGTGGAGCATACCAATCTGGTGTTTTAGGAGTTAGCGTTGGCGAATATGCGATATATGCGATATTTAACTATTTAAGTCCGTTTATGACATTATTATTTGCTGCTTTCCGCATAAAAATCAAACAATTAACTACTAAATAAAGCTACCTATTATATAATATGTCATCGGAATTAAAATCGATACAAGATATTGTTTCAACTTCTGAAAAACATCAGTTGTATCATAATTTAATTATTCAATTGAAGAAGGATTTTACGTATGCAAACATTGAAATAGATTTAGATGACAACACACAACCTATTCAATTAAAAGAAATACTTCACGAAGCACTGTACAAACTTATACAAGAACGATTCTCTGATTATTTAAATCTGCTTTATATAATAGATATCTCCGAAGAAAAAATAAAACAATTAGACGGAAGTGACATAGCATTGTTGTCTGAACAAGTTGCCTTTTTAGTTTTAAAAAGAGAATGGAAAAAGGTTTGGTTTAAGAAAAATTATTCTTAAAATTATATAAACCAATTCCAAACCAATCCAAAACGGATAGAAAAATCGCGATACGGATAATTAGGTGCTGAGAAATAATTCTTACTTGTAAATCCGGAAGTCACATTGTCTATTTGGAAATAAATACGTGTTCTACGCACTCTTGCATTAAAAAACACATCTAAGGTCGGATATCCAATTTCTGTATCATTTTGCAAAGTAAATTCAGCTAATAACGGATTATAAGCATTGGCTTTATATTTTGTAAAATAATTTAACGTTGCTCCTATTTGTACTAATAATGGCTTTCCCTTAAACCAATCATCCATATAATACAAGGTATTTCTAGTTACAAATTCAGGAACTCTAAACACAGTGCTTCCATTAGACACATTTTGATACATTACCGTATTATTTAATGCAAACTTTCTGTATTTAAATTCTTTATTTGCTTTCACTTTCAAATACGTAATAGACCCTCCAAATTGTTGTGGGCTATTAGCTTCATCAAAGTACGTATAATCCTCAATATTTGTAAAATCTAAAGAAGCACTCCCCCATTTCGAATCAAAAGAAAATCCAATATTTCTTGTATCTACATTTGTAAAGTTATTACTCCAATTATAATCATCATAAGTACTTTGAAATAATTGAAAATTGAAATTTGGCGCTTTAGAACTTATTAGTAAACTCCCTTTTACAGTAAACAAACTATCTTTTTTATACAAAGCGTCACCTTTAAGATAGTTTCCTGCTAAATGACCACTTCCTGGAGCAACAGTTGCATCTGCATTTACTTGAAAGTTTCCTATTTTACCATTCCATTCGGCTCCAAAAGAAACTGCTTTCCCTTTTAATTTTATTTTTGGAATATCAGAATTCGGATTATAAACAGAATCATATCCACAGCTAACATCCGTATAATTAGTTTTTACCTTAAATCTTCCTAGGATGTATTTCGAATTAAATTCAAGATATCCTTGATTATTGGTTATCCTATTTTTTGTTCCTTCATTTAAAGCTCCAGAAGTATAAGCTTCTCCAAAAAAATCGGTAGTTGCAGATTGTATAAAATTGTACGTTTTATTTTCATACGTAAGTACATGTCCTATTTTAAGATTACTAAAATCTTTTTGACTCGTACTATCTTTACTTGAAAACACTTTATAATTATGATCTATATATAAACGAGTTCCTTCTAATAAATTCTCTGTATTATTAAGATTTACATCTAACCTAGCTCTATCTATAAAGTTTGGATCATTTTCAATAAAGTTTTGCAACATTGCCTCGGTTAATCCTCCACTTTCCTGATTGGTAAAATCTTGCGTAGTTATGTGTGCTCTAATTGCATATTGTTCTTTCGGAGTTCGGTAACTTAATGTAGTTCTAAAATTACCTGTAGCCGCTAACGAACGACGGTATTGTCCTAACGAACGTAAACCTTTATAAGCAACACTAACATTTAATCTTTCTGAAAAATTCAACGTAAAAAGAGCATCTAACACCTGACCCTGCTCTTGTCCTGTTCTATACATTATTTCGGTAGTTGGCGTAGGTACATGATAATAATCGATGTCTTCAATATTCATATAATTAAATTGCTTTGCTCTAAAACCAATATCTGGAAAAAGCGAAACAGAATTAAAATCGTAGGCTAAATTATTGAATGTTTGTCCCTGATTATGAAACTGCAATAATTCAAAGTTATCTTTTCTTCGGAAATTAAATTTATATACTTTCTGAATCGTAAGCGTTGTATCTATGTAAGTGGTGTCGTTTGTATGACTTATAACTTTATAATCTGTATATTTTGTCTTTCCGCTTAACTTAACATTAATTTCATCATTAGAAAGAGAATCTGTACTTTGATTCACCCCATTAAAACCTCCTAAACCTTTATCTAGTTTTCTAATTTGAGAAAAAACAAGTGTTGGTAATACCAATAAAAATAATAGCGGAAATAATTGTTTCATAGCAACAAAAATAGAATAATAAAATGAGAAAAAAAGCCAATAATTTCTTTGAAAACTGTTAATTTGTTACATGTTAAAATTCAACTATAGTGGTTTTTCTTTAGAAGTAGGTACAGACGAAGCTGGTCGCGGATGTTTATCGGGACCTGTAGTAGCTGCTGCTGTTATTTTACCAGAAAAATTCGACCATCCTCTTCTTAACGATTCAAAACAACTTTCTGAAAAAAAAAGACAAGAACTGAAGCCTTTTATTGAAGAAAATGCTTTGGCCTACGCTGTTTCATTTATCCATCAAGAAGAAGTAGATGAGTTAAATGTTTTACAAGCTTCCATTACAGGAATGCATCGCGCTATCGACCAATTGCATACACAACCAGAATACATTATTGTTGACGGAAATAAATTTAAACCTTACAAAGAAATTCCCTTTGAGACTATTATAAAAGGTGATGCCAAGTTTATGAGTATTGCTGCTGCATCTGTATTAGCAAAAACGTATCGCGATGAGTTTATGGAAAAAATTCATGCTGAATTTCCTCAATACAACTGGAAACAAAACAAAGGATATCCAACTAAACAACATCGGGATGCTATTCGTGAATTTGGTGCGACTAAATACCATCGGAAAACATTCAAATTATTACCAGAACAGTTAAAATTAGAATTTTAGATTTTCTATTTTTGCTTTCCAATATTTTACGACATGATTAAAAGAACTCGTGCTGAAATCAGCAAATGCATTATTCATAAAGTTGCTAATAAATACAACAGCGGTAGTAATTCACTTTCAGAAAGCTTAGTTCGTTTTGATGAGGAAAGTTATGAATTACTACTTCCTTTTTTATTAAAACCGTTTTCAGCAGTAACACAGAGTTTCCGTTTTAGTCATCATGCAGATGTTCGTTTAAACGAACTTAATAAATACACTTCAGATATTTTTGAAGATGAAAACACATTTATAGAGCATTCAAAAAACATTGCAAATCATTTATATGAGCAATCTAATTCCGCACAAATAAAAACAGGAGATTTATTAATTGTTTTATTTGAAGGCATTGAATACAAAGATGTTTTAACCGAAGCTGTTGGTATTTTTAAAATTGAAAATAAAGTAGATTTTTTTCAAACTTATTTAGATGATGACAGCTTTGATGTAGTCGTCCAAAAAGGAATTTCAACTAAAAAGTTAGACAAAGGTTGTTTAATTTTAAACTCATCAGATACAGAAGGAACAGTAGTTTTATCGGTAGATAATAATAATTACGATGCACAATATTGGATTAAAAACTTCTTGAGCGTTAAGTATGCAGATGACAGAAATTTACATACGCAAAATTACCTTGAAATGTGTAAGGAATTCTCAGAAGAAGTAATAAAACCAGAATACGGAAAACAAGAACAAAGCACTTTTTTAGCCAATACAGTCGATTATTTTAAAGAACATGAAAGTGTAGATTATCATGGATTTAAAGAGGAAATTTTTGAAGAAGACAAACACAAAGATTTATTTGAAGATTACAAAAAACACTTTGAAAAACTCAATGATGTTTTAATTAGAAATAATTTTGAAGTATCTGACGTAGTTTTAAAAAAGGAAAAAAGCAAGTTTAAAACTGAAATAAAACTTGACACAAACATCCTTATTAAAATCGATGTAGATGCACCAGACGCATCTACAGAATATTTAGAAAAAGGCTACGACGAAGACAAAAAAATGAAATATTACAAAGTGTATTTTAACGAAGAAAAATAAAAAAGAGGCTTTTTAAGCCTCTTTTTTATTTTTATAATTTCTTATTGTATTCACTAACAAATACAATAATTATTCTTTCTCTGACATTTTCTTAACGTAATCGGTAATAATTACAATTTGTGTAGGACCAACTTTACCCTCTATATATTTTGCGTTTTCATGATCTAAAGAAATTCTTCGTACAGCCGTACCTTGTTTGGCTACCATACTAGAACCCTTTACTTTTAAATCTTTAATTAAAACAACAGAGTCTCCTGCTTGCAAAATAGCACCATTAGCATCACGATGAATTATCTTTTCACTTTCCTCTAAACCTTCTCCTGTTTCTTTTGCAAAACGTAGATCTTCATCTTCCAAATACAACATATCTAACAAATCTTGTGGCCATCCTTCTTTCTTTAAACGAGATAACATTCTCCAAGCAACCACTTTTACCGCACGGAATTCACTCCACATACTATCATTTAAACAACGCCAATGATTAGCATCTGTAGTTTCAGGATTTTCTATTTGACCAATACAAGTTTCACAAGCTAATAAACTTCCATCCACTCCACCAGTAGATATTGGTGGTACTTCATAAATATTCAAATTTTCTTTTGAAGCACACAATTCACATTGGTTTCCACTTCTATCTTGTAACTCTTGTAATAAACTCATTTTCTTATTTTATTAAAAGTATGTTTTTAAAATCTACTCTAAATACAAATCTATCAATCCTTGTGGTGTTTCAACCTCTACAATCTTATTCTCCCGATCTATCTTTTTAATAAAATCATCAATCATAGGAATAAAAACATCGCTTCCCTCTCTATCAATTTCAAACAAAGGTTGTGCTGCTTTATCATTAATATTAGTGATAATACCAACTTCACCAAAATTTTGATCTACAACCGTAAATCCGATTACTTCATGATAATAAAATTTATTTCCAGATAATTTTGGGAGTAAATCTAACGGTAAATAAATTCCAGATTTTAAAATAGCATCAGCATCTGCCTCGGTAGAAACGTCTTCAAATTTAACTCGTAAAAAAGTATCCTTACTTAAGGATGATTTTTCAATAAAAAATGGAACCAGATTATTGCCTAAATCGACAAAAACTGATTCCATATTTCTATATAACTCGGGTTCGTCTGTATCTAATTTGATAACAACCTCTCCTTTAAAGCTATGCTTTTTTACGATTTTGCCAAGATAAAAACAATCTTTTTTCTGCAACATCGTATAATAGATTTTTATTCTTCGCTATCTCCAGCAGTTGCAGCAACCTCTTCGCTATCTTCAACAACAGGAACATTTGCAGCAATACGTGCTTCGTTAACAGCTTTTTCAGCTTCTAAAGCTTTAGCTTTCGCTTCTGCTTCTGCTTTTGCTAAACCATCAACTTTACCACCAACTTTAGCTGCTTTCTCTTCTAACCAAGCAGTAAATTTAGCTTCTGCTTGCTCTTCAGTTAAAGCACCTTTCTTTACTCCACCAGCTAAATGATTTTTTAATAAAGCTCCTTTGTAAGATAATAATGCTTTTGCAGTATCTGTTGGTTGAGCTCCATTTTGTAACCACTTCACAGCACTATCAACATCTAAATCAATAGTTGCAGGGTTTGTATTAGGATTGTATGTTCCTATTTTATCTAAATAACGACCATCTCTTTTTGAACGAGAATCTGCAGCTACTATCCAATAAAATGGTTTGTTCTTTTTACCGTGTCTTTGTAATCTAATTTTTACAGGCATAATTTTTAATTTTTAAGGTTCGCGACCTTGATTATTAATTTAAGTGCGCAAATGTATAAAATATTTTCTATATAAAAGCACAAAACACAATATTATTGCAATTAAAAAGCGCTTGAAAAACAAGCGCTTAAAGAAAAAAATAAATAGTGTTGTATATTAAATTACTTTAACATTTACAGCGTTTAAACCTTTTTTTCCTTCTTTAAGTTCAAACTCAACAGTATCACCTTCTCTAACCTCATCGATTAAACCTGATACGTGTACAAAATGTTCTGTGTTTGAGCCTGTTTCTGTAATAAATCCAAAACCTTTAGATTCATTGAAGAACTTTACCGTTCCTTGTTTCATTGTAAAAAATATTATATTAAAGCACGAATATAATGTTAAAATTTGATTTTTAATTATTTTTTAAGTTATTTTTTTTCTTAAAAATAAAGATAAAACTTTATTAATAACTTAAAAGCAAAGTGCTGAAAACTAGCATTTTCAACCTCAATAAAACTAAATTAAAAATCTATGAAATTAAAATATTTATTTGCAAAGTAACGTTAATAACTTCTCCTTAATAAAAGTTAAAATCTTTGTACTTTTACTGTCCGTTTACATCTTAAAAATACCTCAAACAATTAAAGAAATTCAATGTACTTAATTTTCGATACAGAAACTACCGGATTACCTAAAAGTTGGAACGCCCCAATTACTGATACCGATAATTGGCCAAGGTGTATCCAAATTGCATGGCAACTACATGATGAAATGGGAAATCTTATTGAAAGTAATGATTTTCTTGTTCAACCTGAAGGATTTAACATTCCGTTTGATGCAGAACGTATTCATGGTATTTCTACAGAACTTGCACAAGAACAAGGAATTCTTTTATCCGAAGGGTTAGAACTATTTAACGAAGCCTTAGAAAAAACAAAGTTTATTGTTGGGCAAAACGTAGGGTTTGATGTGAATATTATGGGATGTGAATTCCATAGATTGGGTATAGAAACTCAACTAACAAAACTTCCAGTTCTTGACACTTGTACAGAAGATACAGCTACTATGTGTCAGCTACCAGGAGGTCGAGGAGGGAAATTCAAGCTTCCAACTTTAACCGAATTGCATCATCATTTATTTGGTAACGGATTCAATGAAGCTCACAATGCAACTGCCGATGTTGAAGCAACCACACGCTGTTTTTTAGAATTAATAAGACGTAAACATTATCCAAAAGAACAATTAGACGTTTCTCCTGATTATTTCGAACGTTATTCTGAAGTTAATCCGAAACCTATTCAACTTATCGGGTTAAAACACTTAAATTTAAAAGCAGAAAGTGAAAAAATTCGAAAAAGACAAGCTTCTAAAAATGAAGCAGAGAATAACCAAAATACTGCTGAAGGTTTAGCTGAATTAGAAAATATTCAGTTTGCACATTTACATAATCATTCTCAGTTTTCAGTCTTACAATCTACTATAGAAATTAACGCTCTGGTAAATGCAGCTGCAAAGGACAATATGTCTGCTGTTGCATTAACAGATACAGGAAATATGATGGCGGCTTTTCATTTTACTGCCGCAGTTGATAGACATAATCAATCATCAGAAAACAAATTAAAACCTATTGTAGGTTGCGAATTTTTTGTGTGTGAAAACCATTTAGACAAAACTAAAAAAGACAATGGTTATCAAGTTGTTTTATTAGCTAAAAACAAAAATGGTTATCATAATTTGGCTAAAATGTCGTCTATAGCTTTCGTTGATGGATTCTATTACGTTCCTCGAATTGATAGAGAAGTTATCAAAAAATACAAAGAGGACATCATTGTTTTAACAGGAAATTTATACGGTGAAGTTCCTGGTAAAATTCTAAATGTAGGAGAACATCAAGCAGAAGAAGCTTTACTTTGGTGGAAACAAGAGTTTGGAGATGATTTGTATATCGAACTCATGCGCCACGGGCAAGAAGATGAAAACGTAGTTAACAAAACCTTATTAGAGTTTTCAAAGAAACATAATGTAAAAACTGTAGCAAGTAATAACACTTTTTATTTAGATCAAAAGGATGCGAATGCGCACGATATTTTATTGTGTGTAAAAGACGGTGAAAAACAAGCTACACCTATTGGCCGTGGTCGTGGTTATCGTTATGGACTCCCGAACGATCAATATTATTTTAAGTCTTCGGAAGAAATGAAAAAGCTGTTTGCGGATCTTCCTGAAGCCATTAGTAATATTCAGGAAATAGTTGATAAAATTGAAGCGTTTACACTTGCGCGAGACGTTTTATTACCCGCTTTTGATATCCCTGAACAATTTAAAGATATTAAAGATGAAGAAGATGGAGGGAAGCGAGGTGAAAATAATTACTTAGCACATCTAACTTACGAAGGTGCCAAAAAACGTTATGGTGAAATTACTGAAAGTATTAAAGAACGTCTAGACTTTGAACTTGAAGTAATTGAAAAAACTGGTTACCCAGGATATTTCTTAATTGTAGAAGATTTTATTCGAGAAGCTAGAAACATGGATGTTTCTGTAGGTCCTGGTCGTGGTTCTGCTGCAGGAAGTGTCGTTGCATATTGTTTATGGATTACCAATATAGACCCTATTAAATACGACCTACTTTTTGAGCGTTTTTTGAATCCAGAACGTGTATCGATGCCCGATATTGATATTGATTTTGATGATGAAGGACGTGGTCGTGTAATGGATTATGTAATTGAAAAGTATGGAGCCAACCAAGTAGCACAAATTATTACTTATGGTACCATGGCGGCTAAATCTTCAGTTAGAGATACCGCTCGTGTACTAGATTTACCATTATTCGAAGCAGATAGAATTTCTAAATTAATACCAGGAATTAAGCTTCAAAATATTTTTGGTGAGGATGCTAAAAGCAAAGGGAAAGTGGCAGCACTTCGCTCCGAAGAAAAAGAAATGGTAAACGAATTGATTGCCATTTCTCACGGAAACGGAATCGAGGCTGAAACCCTCAACAAAGCATTAGTATTAGAAGGTTCTGTTCGTAATACGGGTATTCACGCTTGTGGAGTAATTATTACTCCTGATGATATAACGAACTTCGTTCCTGTTTCAGTAGCGAAAGACTCTGACATGTACGTTACCCAATTCGATAACTCGGTAGTAGAAAGTGCTGGTTTATTGAAAATGGATTTCTTGGGATTAAAAACATTGACGCTGATTAAAGACACCGTAAAAATTGTAAAAGCACGTCACAATATTGATCTTGATCCAGAGAATTTTCCGTTAGACGACGAAAAGACCTACGAACTTTTCCAAAGAGGAGAAACTGTAGGTATTTTTCAATATGAATCTCCTGGAATGCAAAAACACATGAGATCTTTAAAACCTACTGTTTTTGAAGATTTAATTGCCATGAACGCTTTGTATCGTCCAGGACCAATGGAATACATTCCGTCTTTTATTAATAGAAAACATGGTGATGAGGAAATCGAATACGATTTACCTGCCATGGAGGAGTATTTAGCTGAAACCTACGGCATTACTGTATACCAAGAGCAAGTAATGTTACTCTCTCAAAAATTAGCAGATTTTACCAAAGGTGAAGCCGATGTACTTCGTAAAGCGATGGGTAAAAAGCAAATTGCTGTCTTAGAAAAAATGAAGCCAAAGTTTGTGGAACAAGCTTCTGCAAAAGGTCATGACGCCGATAAACTAGAGAAAATTTGGAAAGACTGGGAAGCCTTTGCATCCTATGCTTTTAACAAATCTCACTCTACTTGTTATGCTTGGATCGCTTATCAAACTGCGTATTTAAAAGCACATTATCCTGCAGAATATATGGCAGCAGTTCTTTCAAACAACATGAACGATATTAAGTCTGTATCCTTTTTTATGGAAGAATGTAAACGTATGGGCTTAGCTGTTTTAGGTCCAGATGTTAATGAATCTTTTTCTAAATTTTCTGTAAATAAAGACGGTGCTGTTCGTTTTGGTATGGCAGCAATTAGAGGTGTTGGTAGTGGTGCTGTAAAAGCAATTATTGATGAACGTGAAGAAAATGGGCATTTTTCTTCCATTTTTGACGTGGCAAAACGGGTAGATTTACGTGTAGCAAATAAAAAAGCTTTTGAAGGCTTAGTATTAGCCGGTGGTTTTGATTCTTTTACTGAAACTCATCGAGCACAATATTATGTTACCGATGAAAAAGGACAAACTTTTTTAGAAAAAGCTATTCGCTATGGAAACAAATACCAAGAAAATTTAAACTCATCACAGGTTTCACTATTCGGTGAGGCTTCTGAAGAAGAAATGCCAGAACCTTTAATCCCAGATTGCGATACTTGGGGAACTATGGAGTTGCTAGCTAAAGAAAAAGAAATGGTGGGAATGTATATTTCTGCACATCCTTTAGATGATTTTAAAAATGAAATGAAGTTTTGTAATGCCAATCTATCTCATTTTAAAACCTTGCCTAAATACGAAGGAATGGGCTTACATTTTGCAGGCATTGTAACCGATGTTCAGCATCGTGTATCTAAAGCTGGTAAAGGTTGGGCTGCTTTTACCATGGAAGATTATAACGATAGTTTTGAATTTAGAATTTTTGGTGAGGATTATTTAAAGTTTAAACATTTCTTAGTACCTAACTCTTTTTTGTATATAAAAGCAACGGTAAAACCAGGCTGGACGAATAAAGAGGGTGTAAAAGGTGAACCTAGAATTCAGTTTACCGATTTTAACTTGCTACACGATATTATGGATAAGATGTGTAAAAAAATCACTATAAAGCTACCGCTACAAGAAGTTAAAGAAAATACTATCAAAAATTTACAGCATTTATTCGCTACTAATGGAGGTACTCATAATGTCCGTTTTGTAGTATATGATGTTGAAGAAAAAATTGAAATAGATGTACCGAGTAGAAATACTAAAATTAAAATTTCGAATACTTTTTTAACCGAATTAGATAATCAACATATTAATTATAAATTGAATTAAAAAATATATCTAAAACTTATATATAATAAATTAAGAAAACTGTCTATTTCTAGGCAATGCTTTAAATAATTCCGCTTTGGTGGGTTTATCGGCTCTAGACATTTCGAGTATAAAATCAGTTAATTTTACCTCATCAATTTTTTGAATTTGTCCTAAATGAATATTCAATTCTTGTGCTCCAATAGCTTCGTTAAGCTTTGCTGCGTTTTTATATAATGAACTTTTATTATTCGAAGGCTTATATTTTTCATCTATGACTAAACACACAAATTTTTGTCCGTTTATATTTAATGGGTAAGCATCTTGAATCAGCTCCCAGTTGATAAAATCGGTATTCGTGCTTCTATCATAAATACCAATCTCATTTATGATTATCATTGGTTTTTTATCAAATAAATTAAAAATTCCAAAAGGATAAGCTAAACCAAAGAAAGCAATACTCAACCAACCTAAAATTGGTTTTTCTGGAATCATCCATATTCCTATCAATACAAATGGCGTACACAGCAACATCATTTGTATTGCCTTTTTCTTTGATTTATACAACTTTATTTCTTGCATTTTAAATACTAATTCTTCGTTAATTCTCTAAACAAACTTTCTAAAGTTTTATTTTCTGAATTTAATTCAAGGATTTTTAATCCGTGTTCTTGAGCGAAGTCAAATAGTTTAGGACGCATATCTTCATCCGAAGAAAAAGTAATCGTCCAGGAATTATCGTAGTTGTTTTTAATATTTAAAACGTTGGGTAATCGTTGTAAAAATTGTTCTTCAATTTTATAATCAAAACCAATTTTTATAATTTGCTCTTTACTTTCTTTCAGTTCAGAAAGTTTTTTATCTATAATTAGCGCCCCTTTATTTATTATTATTACTCGATCACAAACCGCTTCTACTTCTTGCATAATATGCGTTGAAAATAAAACCGTTTTATCTTTACCCAATTCTTTAATTAATTCACGAATTTCTACTAATTGATTGGGATCTAAACCCGTAGTAGGTTCGTCTAAAATTAACACCTTCGGATTATGTAAAATGGCTGCTGCTAATCCAACACGTTGACGGTATCCTTTAGATAATTGACCTATTTTTTTATGAGCTTCAAGGGTTAATCCAACTTTATCAATCACTTCATCTATTTTGGATTTTTCTGTCTTATGAATAGATGCTTGAAACTGCAAATACTCTCGCACATACATATCCAAGTAAAGCGGATTATGTTCTGGCAAATACCCAATGTTTCTTTGCGCTTCAATAGGATTTATCACCACATCAATATCGTTAACCAAAACAGTTCCATTAGTAGGTTTAATAAATCCTGTTAAGATTTTCATAGTAGTAGATTTCCCTGCCCCATTTGTACCTAAAAAACCAACAATCTCTCCTTTTTTAGCTGAAAATGAAATTTCGTTAACTGCTTTTTGCGCTCCGTATTTTTTAGTTATCGATGTAAGTTGAATTGACATAGTTATTTCTTTCGTTTGTATGAAACGAAACTATAATCGTGTTTATTTTTTTCGTCTGCTTTAAAATTTTCTCTTGCTACTTCTTCCCAAACAGTTAAGTCTATTTCAGGAAAATACACATCTGCTTCAAATTCTTCGTGTACGTAAGTAATATCTAATTTTTCAACCAAACTATTTTTAATCGCTTGTTTGTAGATTTGAGCTCCACCAATAATAAAAACTTCCTCATCTTCTCGGGCTAAATCAATTGCATCATTTAAACTATTTGCAATTAAACACCCATCTACAAAATAATTATTGTTTCGAGTAATGATAATGGTAGTTCTGTTAGGTAAAGGCTTACCAATGCTCTCAAAAGTATTGCGCCCCATTAAAATATGATGACCAGAAGTAACTTTTTTAAAGCGTTTTAAATCGGCTGGTAAATGCCAAATTAAATCATTGTTTTTCCCCAACGCATTGTTTTTTCCAATCGCAGCAATTATTGTTATCATTCAGTAAAGTTATCTTGCTAAAATATGTAAAAATTACATACTCTTAACCCATTCTTTAATGTATCCTGAAAAGTCTTCTTTTACGGTAAATTTATCTAAAGAATCATTCTCTAGTTTGTTGATAATTGTCTTGATAGCTGAGAGTACATTTTCATCATTAATCTCAGCTAATTTATCGTAAATTTCTTCTTTTAAAGTATCCGTAGCAATAGTCATAATTTAGTTATTTTAATTACGTTACTAAATTAAAAACTATTTACAAGAAATAAAAGCCTCTCACCTACAAATTAAAGTTAAATTACACAGCTACAACACCTTTAATGTGTGGATGTGGATTATAGTCTACCAATTCAAAATCTTCAAACGTAAAATCTTCGATATTTTTTATAGCTGAATTTATTTTCATCTTCGGAAGTGGTCTTGGGTCACGAGACAATTGTAATTCTAATTGCTCTTTATGATTATTATAAATATGTGCATCTCCAAAAGTATGGATAAATTCACCCGCTTCATAACCACAAACCTGAGCTATCATCATGGTAAATAATGCATAACTTGCTATATTAAAAGGCACTCCTAAAAAGATATCCGCACTACGCTGGTATAGTTGGCAAGACAACTTACCATCAGCAACATAAAATTGAAAAAACGCATGACACGGTGGTAAGGCAGCTTTTCCGTTCGCAACATTTTCAGAAAAAGATTTTGAAGTATCTGGCAATACACTTGGATTCCATGCAGAAACTAACATCCTTCTACTATTCGGATTCTTTTTTAACGTCTCTATCACTTCTTTTAACTGATCCACCTCATCACTGTTCCAGTTACGCCATTGATGACCGTAAACAGGGCCTAAATCACCTTTTTCATCCGCCCAATCATTCCAAATACGAACTCCGTTTTCTTGTAAATACTTAACATTAGTATCGCCTTTAATAAACCATAACAGCTCGTAAATAATAGATTTTAAGTGTAACTTCTTAGTGGTTACCATTGGAAAGCCTTTACTTAAGTCAAAACGCATTTGATACCCAAATACACTTTTGGTTCCAGTTCCTGTTCTATCCCCTTTTTCGTTACCGTTTTCTAAAACGTGTTTTACTAAATCTAAATACTGCTTCATGTTCTATTCTTGATTTGTGTAAAAATAAAAAAGCATCAACTTATTTTGCTGATGCTTTTAAAATTTATTTCAATAAGTTATTAACCGATAATCATACCTGCAATAGTTGCTGACATTAATGATGCAATTGTACCTCCTATTAAAGCTTTTATTCCGAACTCAGATAATGTTTTTCGTTGCCCAGGAGCTAACGAACCTATTCCTCCTATTTGAATACCTATAGATGCAAAATTTGCAAATCCACAAAGCATATAGGTTGCCATAATAATCGATTTATTATATGTTAAATGTGTAGCGCTTGCAACATCTTTTAAATCCGCTAATTGAATGTACCCAACAAATTCACTTGCTGCTAGTTTAATTCCAAGTAATTGACCCATTAACGCCATATCTTCTCTAGCAACTCCAATCAACCACATTAAAGGAGCAAAAATATATCCTAAAAATGCTTCTAAAGAAAATTTTTCATAAGGTGTGTTTGCTGCCATCCAATCATTTAAGGTAGTAACGTCACCAACCCATCCTAAAATTCCATTTATCATCGCAATAAATGCTACAAAAACTAACAACATAGCTCCTACATTCATCGCTAATTGCAAACCTTCCGTTGTTCCGTTAGCAATAGCATCTAAAATATTTGAACCTATTTTTTCTGAAGAAACTTTAACATCTGTATTTACGTCTTCTGTTTGAGGATATAATATTTTAGAAATTACAATAGCTCCTGGTGCTGCCATAACCGATGCAGCTAATAAGTGTTTTGCGAATTGTAATCGCAATACAGGATCATCACCTCCTAAGAACCCTATATAAGCTGCCAATACTGCACCTGCAACCGTTGCCATACCTCCTATCATTACCAATAGCATTTCAGATCGGTTCATTTTTTCTAAATATGCCTTGATTAAAAGCGGCGCTTCAGTTTGACCTAAAAAGATATTTCCTGCTACTGATAAACTTTCAGCTCCCGAAATTTTTAATCCTTTAGATAATAACCAAGCTAGCCCTTTTACAACTTTCTGAATTAATCCTAAGTAAAATAATAATGACGTTAGTGCGGAGAAAAATATTATTGTTGGTAAAACTTGAAAAGCAAAGATGAATCCGAATTTATCCATATCTACAACTAAGCCCTCAAATAAAAATTTACTTCCTGCCCTAGTAAAGTCTAATACACTTACGAATAAACTACCAATCCACTCAAAAGCTTTTTGAATAAAAGGTATTTTTAAAACCCCAATAGCTATTAATAATTGAAAAACTAAACCTAAGCCCACCGTTTTCCAATCAATACCTTTTCGATTGGCACTAAATATAAATGCTATAATTAAAAGCACTATCATTCCTAAAACTCCTCTCCACAAACTACCTATTGAAAATCCTTGACTCGGAACAATTTCATCTTTTTTAACCTCAACGATTTCAGTAACTTCAGTATTTTCCAGATTTACTGGTGATGAAAACTTATACAAAACATTATTTTCTGATAATGTTAAATTTGTATCTGTAAGTTCAACAACATTGTAATAACGAACGGTGTCGCTAGGTTGCTGATACTTAAAAATTAATAAATTATTTTGATGAATATAAGTACCTATAAATTTTAGGCTGTCTTTGGCTTTTAGAGAAAATTCAAATTTTCCGTCTAAAATATTAAAAAAATCATCATTAGAAATGGGTGTAACTTGTTCTCCATTGGTATTTTCAATAGATGAAAAGTTCCATCTTTTTTCTAAATTCTGTCCAAAAGTTATTATGGAAACACAAAAGAATACTAAACCGAGTAGTTTCTTCATTTTATAAATGTTTGTTTTTAAGGTCGCTTACTAATTTCGTCACGAATTTGGGCTGCTAACTCATAATCTTCGTTAGCTACAGCTTCGTTTAACTGTTCATGTAGTTCTTGTAAAGAGAATACTGAAAAATCTTCCTCTTTTGAGGATTCTTTTTCAAGAGCAATTTCAATCTCATCAGGGTCTAAATCCTCTTCAAATGTAATTTCTTCATCTAGTTTTAAATAGATACCTGCTTTATCTAAAATATTTTCATATGTATAAATAGGAGCTTGAAATCGAACTGCTAATGCAATAGCATCTGAAGTTCTAGTATCTATAACCTCTTCTATCCCTTCTCGTTCACAAATAAGACTTGAAAAAAACACACCATCAACTAACTTATGAATAATAATTTGTTTGATATTAATTTTAAATCTATCAGCAAATGTTTTAAATAAATCGTGGGTAAGTGGTCTTGGGGGTCTAATTTCTTTTTCTAAAGCAATAGCAATAGATTGCGCCTCGAAAGCTCCGATAATAATCGGTAGTGTTCTTGTTCCTTCCATTTCGCTTAGTACTAACGCATATGCTCCGCTTTGCGTTTGACTATAAGAAATTCCTTTAATCGTAAGTTTTATTAAGCTCATTTATCTTTCTTCATCCAAAAAAGGCCGCCTCATATTAGACAGCTTAATGGTGGCACAATTTACTAAAAATTATGAGTTTGATCGAGTTTATCTTTCAAAAAAGATAAACCTCGAAAGAATTGATTCTTTTCGAGGTTTACAAAATTATTTTAAATTTACTACGCTTGTTTAAACGCTTTTAGTTTTTCTATTAATTGAGGTACTACTTCAAAAGCATCTCCTACAATACCGTAATCTGCTGCTTTAAAAAAAGGTGCTTCCGGATCTGTATTGATTACTACTTTTACTTTTGATGCGTTAATTCCTGCTAAATGTTGAATTGCACCTGAAATACCAATAGCTATATATAAATTAGAAGCAACTGGCTTACCAGTTTGACCAACGTGCTCACTGTGAGGCCTCCACCCTAAATCAGAAACCGGCTTAGAACAAGCTGTCGCAGCCCCTAAAACATCTGCTAACTCTTCAATCATTCCCCAGTTTTCTGGCCCTTTCATACCACGACCAGCGGAAACAACAATATCAGCATCTGCAATAGTTACCTTTCCGCTTGCTTTCTGAATGCTTTCCGATTTAACCCCTAAAGTTGGTAAGGTTGCTGTAAAACTTTCCACAGAACCAGAAACAGCATTTTCATGTGCTCCGTATGAATTTTTTGCTACCCCTATTACTTTTTTACCTGTTGAAATTTCAGTATTTGAAAAAGCTTTGTTTGAAAACGCTTTACGCTTAACTACAAAAGGACTTGTACTACTTGGTAACGCTACAGCATTTGATGCATAGCCAGCCTCTAAAGCTACTGCTACTAATGGCCCTACTGTTAATCCATCCACACTAGAATCCACTACAACAACATCAGAACCTTGTGCCTCTGCAGCTTGTTTGATGATTGATGCATATGCTTTTGCATTGAATGACGCTAAATCATTCTTTACTTCTACAACTTTTTCAGCTCCGTAAGCGTATAACTCAGAAGCATCTCCTCCATTAATTGTTAAAGTAACTAAATTAGTTCCTAATTGTTCTGCTACTTTTTTTCCGTATGAAACAACTTCAAAAGCTGTTTTTTTGAATTTTCCTTCCGATGAATCGGCAAAAACTAATACAGACATATTTTTATTTTTTAGACTTTAGCTGTTCTACTTAAAATAGGTAGCTAAAAAGATTTTTAATTAGATTGCTTTTGCTTCGTTATGTAATAAATTGATTAAATCATCAACATTTTCTACTAACTTAACGGCTCCTTTTGGTGCTGGTTTTTCAAACGCTTTAGTCTCCGTTGCAGCAGCAGCACCAACTCCTTCAACAACACTTAATGGCTTTTTACGAGCCATCATGATTCCACGCATATTAGGAATGCGTAAATCTTTTTCTTCAACAATTCCTTTTTGACCTGCCACAACCATTGGTAAAGTTGAAGACACTTTTTCTTCTCCTCCATCAATCTCTCTTGTTAACGACACATTAGTTCCATCAACCTCTACTCCAACACAAGCGTTTACAAAGTTAAAATCTAATAAAGAAGCTAACATTCCTGGGACCATTTGACCATTATAATCTGCAGATTCTTTTCCTGCTAACACTAAATCAAACCCTCCGTTTTTAACAACTTCTGCCAATTCTTTTGCTACCAAAAAACCATCTGTTGGTTCTACATTTACACGAATTGCATCGTCTGCTCCAATAGCTAAAGCTTTACGTAATGTTGGTTCAGTTTCTGCCCCACCAACATTAACGACTGTTACTGAAGCTCCTTGTTTTTCTTTGAACCACATGGCACGCGTTAAACTAAATTCATCGTACGGATTGATAACAAATTGCACTCCGTTAGTATCAAACTTCGTATCGTTATCGCTAAAATTAATCTTTGAAGTGGTATCTGGCACATGGCTGATACATACTAATATTTTCATATATCGTTGTTTTTAAGAAACTTAATTTCGAGCGACGAATTTACATATTTTTTTCTATTTATTATGCATGCATAGTAAATTTTTATTCTTTAATTTATCCCTATTATTAAAAATAACCTATCAATTTAAGTTGTTAGATTCATATAAAAGACAAATTATCAAAAATGGAAGTATCATACTTATGTAAGAAATATCAAATAAAATTCCGTAAACATTATTATACCATCCTTCTTCCAAAATATTTATAGCTAATGTTATTACTGCTAAACCTAAAAGTATAAACATTGAATTTCTAGCAACTAAGTAAAAGGAGTTCGAATATTTAGAAATTAAAAAAGGGATAATTAAAGATATTATGATTAGTTTTTTTGGCGCATATCTTGTTTGATGATTAAACGGGTTGTGTGTTATTAATGTTTCATAATCAGGTAAATTCAAAAAAATTGGCAAACATATAATTATTGAAAAGACAACTAATAAACATACAAAATAAAGCTGCTTCTTAATTGTTAATGATAAAAAATCATTGAAAAGAAATAAAGTTAAAGGTATGATAGTTATTCCTCTCGTTAGCACCAAAAGTGATACCATCAATGCTAATAATTCTGGTTTGGTGAAAGTTTCTTCTTTAAACTTTACCCTCCAATACCAGATGAACAGCAACACAATAAAAACATTGCTCATTAAATCACTTTTAACCAAAATTTCCCAAAAGAACGCAGGAGATAAAAGCAAAAAAACTAGTCCTAATAATTTATTATAATTACTAAACTCCGATTTAAACAGGACGTATATGAATGCCGAGAACACAAGTGGT
Organism: Tenacibaculum adriaticum; assembly: GCF_008124875.1. GTDB lineage: Bacteria > Bacteroidota > Bacteroidia > Flavobacteriales > Flavobacteriaceae > Polaribacter > Polaribacter adriaticus. The sequence goes on along the minus strand of NZ_VNIA01000001.1, from coordinate 1,015,052 downwards.
TGTAATAAACCTACGTTTCCAAGAACGTAAAAAGGTAATCCTATATAAAATAATCCTGGAAGGTTTGACGATGTTTTTCCTAAATGATCTGTTTGATTGTACGGGTAATTCCCATTAAGAATATTGTTAATAAAAACCTCCATAGCGGACCATCTATCTACATTAACAGAATTACCATCAACAATATAAGTTATAGTTATAAAAATAAATAAACAAAATAATGCTACTGTTAAGTATAACTTATTAAATGAAGATATGTTTTCAACAAACTTTCTTATCTTCACAAGAAAAGAATAAGCACAAACTACCATTAAAATATAACTAAACAGTATAAAAAACTCAGAAACAGAAGTTTGTCTTGCTCCGTATTTCAAAACAAAAAAGGCATTTATAAAAAGGTAAACAGCTATAAATATAAACTGAGATACTGTTATCTTATTTTTTTTTAACATCAATATAAAAGTCAAATGATTGCTAATATATATTTATTAACACTAAATTTATTACTTTTGCCAATCAAATAAACAACTACTTAGAAAACAAATGAAAACAGTTCAATTTAGAGAAGCTATTTGTGAAGCAATGAGCGAAGAGATGCGTCGTGATGAAAGCATTTATTTAATGGGAGAGGAAGTTGCCGAATATAATGGTGCATATAAGGCCAGTAAAGGAATGTTAGACGAGTTTGGCGCTAAACGTGTTATAGATACTCCTATTGCAGAATTAGGTTTTGGTGGAATTGCAGTTGGTTCTGCTATGAATGGAAACCGTCCAATTGTAGAGTATATGACCTTTAACTTCTCTTTAGTTGGTATTGATCAAATTATAAATAATGCTGCGAAGATACGTCAAATGAGTGGTGGTCAATTTAACTGCCCAATTGTTTTTAGAGGACCAACAGCATCTGCTGGTCAATTAGCAGCAACACACTCTCAAGCTTTTGAAAGCTGGTTTGCAAACTGCCCTGGTTTAAAAGTGATTGTTCCTTCAAATCCATATGATGCCAAAGGATTATTAAAAGCAGCGATTCGTGATGATGATCCAGTAATTTTTATGGAATCTGAACAAATGTATGGCGATAAAATGGAAATTCCTGAAGGAGAATATATTATTCCTATTGGAGTTGCTGATATCAAAAGAGAAGGTACAGATGTTACTGTCGTTTCTTTTGGTAAAATCATAAAAGAAGCATACAAAGCAGCAGAAGAATTAGCAAAAGATGGTATATCAATTGAAATTATTGATTTACGTACGGTTCGACCAATGGATCATAATGCAATTTTAAAATCTGTTAAGAAAACAAACCGATTAGTAATTTTAGAAGAAGCATGGCCATTTGGAAGTGTTTCTTCAGAAATCACCTTTAGGGTTCAAGATGAAGCTTTCGATTATTTAGATGCTCCTATAAAAAGAATCACTACAGCAGATACACCTGCACCATATTCTCCTGTTTTATTAGAAGAATGGTTACCAAATGCAAATGATGTGATTAAAGCTGTGAAAGATGTTTTATACATCAAATAAGTAAGAAAAAAATATTTAGGAAAATAAAATCCTTTTGACATGTAACAACGTCAAAAGGATTTTGCCTTAAAATAAACCAATGAAATTAAAATTTGCTATTCTATTAATCTTTGTCAGCTTTTCAATTCAAGCACAAACAACTGTTAAAGGAAAAGTTGTTGACGAATTTAACAATCCCTTACCTTTTGTAAATGTTTTTATTAAAAAAACTAATTTTGGAACAACAACAGATGATGAAGGAAAGTTTTCTTTTAAAATGAAGAAAAGAAGAGGCATTCTTGAAATTTCTTTCGTTGGATTTCAAACACAGACTTTAAAAATTACTCCTAAAACAAAATTTTTAAATATTGTTTTAAAAGAAGAAAACAATGTTCTTGAAGAAGTTATACTGGTTACTAAACCGAAAAAAAGATTAAAGAAAAAAGAAAATCCGGCCTATAATATTTTAAAAGAAATCTGGAAACGAAAACGTAAAAACGGCCTTGATTTAGTTGATCATTATCAGTACAAAAAACAAACTGCTATAGAAATTGGTTTAAATAACTTAGATACGGCCTTCATAAAAAACATTTTTAAAAAAGAATACAACTCAATTATTAAAGAAGTTAAATATGATAGTGATGGCATTAATTATTACATCCCTATATATCTTAGTGAACAAATAACGAAGGTCTACGGAAACAATAAAACTAATAAAGTTAGAGAAGATATTAAAGCAGAGAAAAATGAAGGTTTAGGTGCCCAAGGTTTTGTTTTTGATAGAATGTCTAACACGTTCCAAAACATCAATGTTTTTCAAAATAATATAACACTATTACGAAAGTCTTTTGTTAGCCCTCTTTCTACAGACGGTTTTGCGACATATGATTATGTATTATATGATAGTGTTGTTCAGAATAACACAAAACTATACAATATATACTTCTTCCCTATTCGGGATCAAGATTTAGCTTTTGAAGGAAATTTTTGGGTGGCTGACAAAACATTTTCAATAAAAAAAATGAAAATGAAAGTGGTTAAAGGAGCTAACCTTAATTTTGTTCGCGGATTAACTTTTGAAAAAGAATTTGAAGTTAGAAATGACAGTGTATATATACCAACAAAAAATGCTTACGAAGGCGATTTTACATTAGTTGATAAAAGTGATAATAACAAAGGGTTAACCATAAAAAAAACAATTCTTTTTGACGACTACCTTCTTAACAAAGCGTTGCCTCCTACTTTTTACGAACAAAAAGCCGAAAAAATTAGACCAGACCAATATACTAAAGACGAAACATATTGGGAAAATAAAGAAATTTCAGAAAATAAATCTACTTATAAATTAATCAAAACTGTTAAAGGAAAACGTAAAATAAAAAAGCTAACTGGCTTAATCAATACTTTGGCTAGTGGTTATATTAATTTACCTTTTAATATTCAATTTGGTCCTTTTTGGACATCTTTTGCTCAAAATGAAATTGAAGGTTTTAGAACACGTATCGGGTTTAGAACTTTTAAAACAAAAGATGATCGTTTTAGATTATCTGGTCATCTAGCTTATGGTTTTAAAGATAAAGGCTTAAAATACGGAGCGGAAGCTCAATATTTATTATCGTACAAACCAAGAATATCTACAAGTTTTGCATATCAAAATGATATTGAGCAACTGGGTAGTGTTTTATTAAATACAAATCAATTATTAGGTCGCTCTTTTGGTGCAACAGCATTATTTTCTCGTGGAAATAATTTCTTTTTATCAGATGTAAAAAAATATGCTGCAAATTTTGATTATGCAATTGATAAAAATTTACACTTAGGTTTTAATTTCACACGTGCCAAAATCAGATCAGCAACAACACAAGAGAATTTTTCAATAAATTATACTGATGAAAACGGAAACCCTAAATCTACCGTTACCGATGTCGCTTCAGATATTTATTTAACATTTACACCTGGTAGATTTGTTTACGGGCTTGGCGTTCAACAACGTTTTGGTAAAAATATCTTTCCTTCAGTTATTTTAAATTACCGTCATGGATACAAAGGACCACTTAATGGAACACACGATTATGACAAACTACAAATCAAATACAGCCAACCTATTCTTTTGGGTAAATTTGGATTGTTAGATGCAACTATAGAAGGAGGAAAAACTTTTGGTACCGTTCCTATTTCATTACTAAGTATTATTCCTGCTAATCAATCGCAATCTTTAGTAAAAAACACTTTTGCTTTAATGAATTATTACGATTTTGTAACAGATGCTTACGCTGCTACACATTTTGAACACCATTTTAACGGATTTATCTTAAATAGAATTCCGTTATTAAATAGGTTAAAACTACGAAGTTTAGTTACATTTAGAGCTGCCTATGGTACAATTTCTAACGAAAATAATGCAATAAACAAATCCAATATAAAATACAATGTACCTAACAAAGTATATTATGAGTATAGTGTTGGTCTAGAAAATTTAGGTTATGGAAACTTACGTTTTTTAAGAGTTGACGCCATTTGGAGAAGTAATTACACTCCCCCACAAGGAAGTATAGCTGAGCCCTCTCCAAAATTTGCAATTCGAATTGGTGTTCGCCCTGGTTTATAAATCACTTTTTTACTAAAATAACCTCTACTTTTTAATTAAAAAATATAATTTATGTGTATTTTTGCAACCCTATTTTAGAAACGAAGAAACAAGAATATGACTGCAAAAGAAAGAAAAACGGTAGATGTTTTAATAGAAATACCTAAAGGAAGTAGAAATAAATATGAGTACGATTTCGATTTAGGTAAAATCCGTTTTGATAGAATGTTATTCTCATCAATGATGTATCCTGGTGATTATGGCTTCATTCCAGAAACTTTAGCTCTAGATGGAGATCCTTTAGATGTTTTAGTATTAGGTGCTGAACCTACTTTTCCAATGTGTGTTATGGAAGTAAAACCAATTGGTGTTTTTCATATGGCAGACGAAAAAGGGCCAGATGAAAAAATAGTTTGTGTACCAGTATCTGATCCTATTTGGAATAAATACACCGACTTATCAGATCTTAACCCTCACCGTCAAAAAGAAATTACACATTTCTTTCAGGTATATAAAGACTTAGAAAAGAAAAAAGTAGATATTGGAGATTGGGGAAATGCAGATGAAGCATACGAAATTTTAGATAAATGTATCGAACGCTACGAAAATAGCGAACATAAAAAAAACGGGAGCTTTAAAATATAAACATATTAGTACCCCTCAAATACTGCCCTCCAGAACTATCTGGGGGGCTTTTTTTGTTTAGCCATTGATTTTGTTATATTTACGATTGTTAAAAACTAATCAAATTAATTATATATGGAATCAATAATGATTTACATGCCGTTAATCATGGCTGTTTTAGGTTTACTTTACATGGTAATCAAAAAATCTTGGGTATTAAAGCAAGACGCTGGAGATGGCAAAATGAAAGAAATTTCAGATCATATTTATGAAGGTGCACTCGCCTTTTTAAATGCAGAATACAGATTATTAGCCATTTTTGTTGTTATTGTAAGTATTGCTTTGGCCATAGTCTCATTTATAGTCCCAACCACACATATACTTATAGTTGTCGCTTTTATTTTTGGTGCAATTTTTTCTGCTTGGGCAGGAAACATGGGAATGAAAATAGCGACAAAAACAAATGTTAGAACTACACAAGCAGCACGAACTAGCCTACCAAAAGCATTAAATATATCTTTTGGAGGAGGAACCGTAATGGGTTTAGGAGTAGCTGGTTTAGCTGTATTAGGTTTAACACTGTTTTTTATCACTTTCTTTCATTTTTTTATGGGAAGTGTTTGGACTAATACTATGGATATGACAATTGTTCTTGAAACACTTGCTGGTTTTTCTTTAGGTGCAGAATCTATTGCTTTATTTGCTCGTGTTGGTGGGGGAATTTACACAAAAGCGGCGGACGTTGGTGCCGATTTAGTTGGTAAAGTAGAAGCAGGTATTCCAGAAGATGACCCTAGAAATCCAGCTACTATTGCTGATAACGTTGGTGATAATGTTGGTGATGTTGCGGGTATGGGAGCCGATTTATTTGGTTCTTATGTAGCCACAGTTTTAGCAGCTATGGTGCTAGGAAATTATGTTATTAAAGATATGGGAGGTAGTATTTCAGATGCTTTTGGAGGAATTGGCCCTATCTTACTACCAATGGCAATCGCTGGTGTAGGAATTATTATTTCTATTGTTGGTACAATGCTCGTTAAAATTAAAAGTAATGATGCTAAAGAATCACAGGTTATGGGCGCTTTAAACTTGGGCAACTGGGTTTCTATTGCTTTAGTAGCTGTTTCTTGCTATGTACTATGTAAGTATATGCTACCAGAAACCATGCAAATGAATTTCTTTGGCGAAGGTTTACAAGAAATTTCTTCAATGAGAGTTTTCTTTGCAACATTAGTTGGTTTAGTTGTTGGAGCAGTAATCTCATCAGTAACCGAATATTATACAGGCTTAGGAAAATCTCCGATCTTAAAAATTGTACAACAATCTAGTACAGGAGCTGGAACAAATATTATTGCAGGCTTAGCAACAGGTATGATCTCAACATTTCCATCAGTATTATTATTTGCAGGTGCAATTTGGGCTTCTTATGCTTTCGCAGGATTTTACGGAGTGGCATTAGCCGCATCTGCAATGATGGCAACTACAGCAATGCAATTGGCAATTGATGCTTTCGGTCCAATTTCTGATAATGCTGGTGGAATAGCAGAAATGAGTGAACAAGAACCAATTGTTAGAGAACGTACAGATATATTAGATTCTGTTGGTAATACAACTGCCGCAACAGGAAAAGGTTTTGCAATCGCTTCTGCCGCTTTAACCTCATTAGCCTTATTTGCTGCCTACGTAACATTTACAGGTATTGATGGAATTAACATTTTTAAAGCACCCGTTTTAGCTATGTTATTCGTTGGAGGGATGGTCCCCGTAGTTTTTTCTGCATTAGCAATGAATGCTGTTGGTAAAGCTGCTATGGAAATGGTCCAAGAAGTTCGTCGTCAGTTTAAAGACATTCCGGGAATTATGGAAGGAACTGGTAAACCAGAATATGATAAATGTGTGGCAATTTCTACCAAAGCCTCTTTAAAAGAAATGATGCTACCGGGTTTACTAACTATAGGTTTTCCTTTAGCTATTGCTTTCCTACCATTAGTATTCGGAATGAAAAAATTAGCTATTGCAGAAATGTTAGGTGGTTATATGGCTGGTGTAACCGTAAGCGGTGTACTTTGGGCCATCTTCCAAAACAATGCTGGTGGTGCTTGGGATAATGCTAAAAAATCTTTTGAAGCAGGTGTGGAGATAAATGGAGAAATGACGTATAAAGGTTCTGATGCCCATAAAGCAGCGGTGACTGGAGATACAGTTGGTGACCCTTTTAAAGATACTTCTGGACCATCTATGAATATTTTAATTAAACTTACCTGTTTAATAGGATTAGTAATTGCCCCAATTTTAGGTGGTCATAGCTTAGAAACTCATTCTCAAAAAGAAGAAATCAAAAAAGAAGTTCGTGTAGAGGTTAGTGGTAAAGATGGTGAAACTGCAAAAGCAATCATTACAACCTCAACAACTCAAAATGGTGAAACTACCACTTCTGTAAAAGAAGTTGAAGGTACTTTAGATGAAATTGAAAAACAGGCTAAAGAAAACGGAGAAATAATTTCTGTTGATGTTAAAAAAGAAGGTAAAACAATCACTAAAGAAGTAACCGTTGAAACCACAAAAACTAAATAATTAAAATCTTAATTAATAAAGACAAACCCGATAGTTTTATTTCTATCGGGTTTCTTATTTTTGTCAGATGTCTTTACGTACAAAACGCACCTTTTTAATAGATAATTCTCAAAATTTTAAGAAGAAATTATTTCTTTGGGCACAACAATTTGAAACCATTGTTTGGCTAGATAGTAATAATTACCATCAAACGTATTCTAGTTTTAACGGAGCTTTGGCTATTGATGAATTTACATCTATAAAAACGGATTACCACGGAGCTTTTGATAAATTAAAAGAATACCATTCATTTACAAAAGATTATATTTTTGGATATATTTCCTACGATGTTAAAAATGACGCCGAACATTTATCGTCTAATAATTTTGATGGATTAGGTTTTGCTGATTTGTATTTTTTTCAACCACAAAAACTTATTTTTATTAATGATGACTCAGTAGAGTTTCAATATTTAAAAATGATGGATGATGAAATCGAAGACGATTTTGAAGAAATTCTAGAAACTCCAATTCTGTTAAACGACAATCGTTTCAAAAATACTGAAGAGGAAACGTCTGATATTAAAATAAAACTGAGAGTTCATAAAGATGAATACCATGAAAAAGTAGAAAAACTTTTAGAACATATTCATCGAGGAGATATATATGAAGCTAATTTTTGTCAGGAATTTTATGCAGAAAACACCGTAATTAATCCCTATAAAATTTATCAGCATTTAAATGAAATTTCAGAACCTCCTTTTGCTACATTCCTAAAAACTGAACACCAGTATTTATTATCAGCGTCACCAGAAAGGTTTATTAAAAAAGAAGGTGCCAAAATTATTTCGCAACCTATAAAAGGAACCGCAAAACGATACGTTAATAAAATTGAAGATGATAAAATTGCATTCGATTTAGCTCGCGACGAGAAAGAACGGTCAGAAAACATTATGATTGTAGATTTAGTACGTAATGATTTATCAAGAACTGCTAAAAAAGGAACTGTAAAAGTAGAAGAACTTTGCAAAGTATATTCCTTTAAACAAGTGCATCAATTAATTTCTACAGTAGTTTCAGAAATAGAACACGATACTCACCCTGTAAATGTTGTTCGAGACACCTTTCCTATGGGAAGCATGACAGGTGCTCCTAAAATTTCAGCAATGAAAATCATTGAAAAATTAGAAGAAACCAAGCGAGGATTGTACTCAGGTACCGTAGGTTATTTTACTCCCGATGGTGATTTTGACTTTAATGTAATCATACGAAGTATTTTATATAATGCTGAAAAAAAATACGTCTCTTATTCTGTTGGTGGGGCTATTACCGCTAAATCAACTCCCGAAAAAGAATATGAAGAATGCTTATTAAAAGCTAAGGCTATGAAATACGTTTTATTAAATTCGATTAAATAAACTTAACTATATTTACGCTATGACAACATTTAAAAAAATATTAGCTTTATTAACTCTCTTTATTTTTATTTTATCTTGTAAAACGAATAGTTATTCTTTTTTAAACTCATATCCTACAAAAATACTTCCTGTAGTTGACAGCACAAACTTTAGCAATCATGTAGAAGGAAAATTACTAAGTAAAAAAGAACAAGTACTTTTAGGATTACCTACAATTTTTATTGACCAATTAGATGATGAAAATGCAAAAGTTGGAGTGTCTTATTTACCTAAAATATCAGAAAGTTATACTTCTGTAGTATATTATTTTTATGCAAACAACAATGAATTGAGCTCTGTTTTGGTAAATTATGATAAAAAACATAACATTATTAATCACCAAATAGTTGCTTATGATGAAATTGCAGATGGCCTATTAAAAACCACTTCAACAATTTATAAAGACAGTATTGTTTTAAACGAATACATTTCAGACTCTCCATCTACCATGAAGTTTATTATTTTAGATAATGGAGATATAACAAGAGAATAATGACACACAAAGAATTCACTTTTAACGAGCATAAAACAGATTTTTTTGGTCAATATTGGCTACCAAAAAATGCAAAAGCGGTGGTTGTTTTGGTTCACGGAATGGGAGAACATTCTAACCGTTATAAACATGTAGCCAAAAACTTAGTTGAAAATGATTTTGGTGTCGTGGCTTATGATAATTTTGGCCATGGAAAAACTTCTGGTAAACGTGGGCACAATCCGAGTTATGAAGCCGTATTAGATATTGTTTCTAATGTAATTGAAAAAGCTAAAGAACTTCACCCTAACAAACCTGTATTTTTATACGGTCATTCCATGGGAGGGAACGTTGTTATTAACTATACACTTCGTAGAAATCCTAGTATAAAAGGCGTTGTTGCTTCTAGTCCATTTTTACGATTAGCTTTTCAACCTCCAGCTTGGAAATTATCCTTAGGCAAGCTTATGCAAAAAATTGCACCTTCTATTACTTTAGGAAATGAATTAGATGCTAATGATATTTCTAGAGATAAAGAGGAAGTTACCAAATACTTAAATGACCCTATGGTGCATGACAAAGTGAGTCCAAATTTTTCTTTAACATTTATTGATGCTGGTGAATGGGCAATTCAAAACGCTAACAAACTAAATGTTCCTATGATTTTGTTACATGGAACTGAAGATAAAATTATCGATTATAAAGGCTCTGTAAATTTTGCAGAAAACTCAAAATTAGCCTCTATAAAACTATATGAGAATGGATATCATGAACTCCATAACGATTTATGTAAAGATCAATTTTTGCAAGACGTTACAAATTGGTTAAACTCACAAGTATAAATTTAAGAAGTAGTATGCTTCAACAATTTAATGAACATATCTTAGCAAACTTTCCTTCTCTAAAGGAAAAAAAATTATTAATTGCAATTTCTGGTGGAGTAGATAGTGTGGTGCTAACCTATTTATTACACAAATTAAACTTCAACATTTCTTTAGCACATTGTAATTTTCAACTAAGAGAAAGCGATAGTGATTTAGACGAAGCTTTTATAAATGATTTAGGGAAAAAATTAAATATTAAAACTTTTACCATTCGTTTTGATACCAAAAAATTTTCTGAAGAAAATAAATTATCAACTCAACTTGCCGCAAGAAAGCTCCGTTACGATTGGTTTCAAGAATTAATTAAGAAACATCAGTTTGATTATGTTTTAACCGCTCATCATGTTGATGACAATTTAGAAACTTTTTTAATTAATTTAACTCGAGGAACTGGTTTGGAAGGATTAACTGGAATTCCTGAACAAAATGAAAATATTATTCGTCCGTTACTTAAGTTTTCCCGCGAGGACATATTAAATTATGCTAACAAAAATAAAATTGAATGGCGAGAAGATTCTAGTAATTTATCAAAAAAATACATTCGGAATAAGATAAGACATGATGTTATTCCTGTTTTAAAAGAAATTAATCCTAATTTATTGGACAGCTTCAGCAAAACCACAGAATACCTACAACAAAGTCAACAAATTGTAAACGACAGAATTAATAGTATTTCTGAAAAAATTATTACAAAAGAAAACGATGTTATAAAGTTTGACATACAAAAAATACTAAAACTCTCAAATCCAAAAGCATACCTATATCAATTTCTAAAAAAATATAGTTTTAATGAATGGGATAAGGTGTTTAATTTATTATCAGCTCAAAGCGGTAAATTTTTATCAACAAAATCTCATATACTATTGAAAAACAGAGATTTTTTACTATTTTCGCCCGCTAATGGTAGTGAGTTTCTTGATGAGCTTTATTATATTGATGAAACTTTATCAAAAATTAAAATTCCTATCGAATTAAGTATTGAAAATACTATTCAAAAAACAGTAGAAAATAAAAAATCTATTTTAGTTGATAAAAAATTAGTATTTTACCCCCTTATTATCCGGAAATGGAAAGAAGGTGATGTTTTTTTTCCTACAGGAATGACAGGAAAGAAAAAAGTAAGTAAGTATTTTAAAGATGAAAAATTATCATTATTAGACAAACAAAATACTTGGTTACTTTGTACAAAAGACAACCAAATTATTTGGATTATCGGGTTAAGACAAGACAGACGATTTACAATAAACAATAAAACAGAAACCACAATAAAAATAAGTATTTAGTAACCACAATCCCTATTTAACATGAAAAGATTTTTTACCTTACTTTTATTCATCTTAGGATTTAGCTTAACAAGTTATTCCCAAGATGAGAACCCTATTGAAGTAGAAACTTCAGTAAATAAAATATCTGATACAGAATATGATCTAATTTTCAATTTATATATTGATGAAGATTGGCATTTATATTCTCAATATAATCCTGAAGATGCATCATTACCAATGACTGTTAAAGCTTCAGAAGGAGAAAAAGGATTTACTCTAGTTGGTAAAGCGAAAGAAAGCGATACACATACTGCATTTAGTGAAATTTGGGGAGTAGATGAAATTTTCTTTTCAGAAGAAGCAACCATAACTCAACGAATTACAGTTGAAGACCCTTCTTTAAGACAAATTTCTATAAATATAGACGCACAAGTTTGTAAAGAGTTTTGTTTACCTTACGATGAAGATTTTACATTTTCATTAGACGGAGGAAAAGTTGTAGCTAGTGTTGCTACCGTAGATGATAAAAGTAAAGCTTTAACAAATTCTTTAAAATTAGATTTAAAAAACCCTGAATTATTAAATCATGTTGATTCATCTGCCACAGAAGAAGATAAACAATCAACTTTATTACAAATATTCTTATTAGGTTTTGCTGGTGGTTTAATTGCTTTTTTAACCCCTTGTGTATTCCCGTTAATTCCATTAACAGTTTCCTTTTTTACTAAACAAGCGAAAACAAAAAGAAAAGGGCTTAGAAACGCATTATTATATGGGTTTTTTATTGTAATAATCTATCTATTAATTAGTTCTCCTTTCCACTTTTTAGACTCATTGAACCCTGAAATATTAAACACAATATCAACCAATATTTGGTTAAATTTATTTTTCTTTATTGTTTTAGTATTTTTTGCAGGTTCTTTTTTCGGTTTTTACAGTGTTACTCTACCTAGTTCTTGGGGAACAAAAATTGACAGTGCTTCAGACATAGGAGGTATGATCGGTATCTTTTTAATGGCTTTAACGTTAGCTATTGTGTCATTCTCATGTACTGGACCAATTTTAGGATCTTTATTAGCAGGTTCTTTAACATCAGATGGAGGAGCTATGCAACTAACAGCTGGTATGGGTGGGTTTGGTTTGGCTTTAGCTTTACCTTTTGCATTTTTTGCTTTATTCCCAAATTTATTAAGCACTTTACCAAAATCAGGCTCTTGGATGAACATGATTACTGTAACCCTTGGGTTTATTGAATTGGCCATGGCTTTTAAATTTTTATCTAATGCCGATTTAGTAGGGCACTGGGGTATATTTAAAAGAGAAATTTTTATTGGTATTTGGGTTCTTATTGCTGTATCGGCTGCATTGTTTATGTTTGGCGTTTTAAAATTCCCTGGAAGCTCTAAAATTAAACGTATAGCAGGTTTCCGTATTTTGTTAGGATTCTTTGTTTTAGGATTTGCTGTTTATTTAGCTCCTGGTGTTACTAAAAACCCGAAATGGAATCAAAATTATTTAAGTGGATTTGCTCCACCTCAATTTTATAGTATTTACAAGCAAGATAACAATTGCCCATTGGCTTTGAATTGTTTTAAAGATTTTGACGAAGGCATGGCTTATGCAAAATCGGTAAATAAGCCTGTTTTATTAGATTTTACAGGATGGGCATGTGTAAACTGTCGTAAGATGGAAGAAACAGTTTGGAGTCATCCAGATATCTATTCTACCTTAAGAGACGATTATGTTTTAATATCTTTATATGTAGATGATAACGAAAACCCATTACCTGAAGAAAAGCAATTCGATTTTATAAAACCTAGTGGTAAAATCAAAAAGATTACTACTTATGGAGAAAAGTGGGCTACAATGCAAACTGTAAACTTTAAAAACGCATCTCAACCATTTTACGTTTTAATGAGTCCAGAATTAGAGGTATTAAACACACCTCAACAATACACTGACCAAGTAGCATATTACAATTGGTTAAAAGATGGATTAAAAAGCTACAATAAGTTAGGATCAAAATAAAGAGATAGTAAAAGATTTAATTTACTTCAGATATACAAACAAAAGCCGCATTTTATGCGGCTTTTTTTACACAAAAAATAAGGGTTAAATTATCTGGTAAAAAGAAGGTTAAGAACTTAATTTTTAATTGATGATGTATTAAAAAGATTCTCATTTACTATTATAAATCTAATGTTATTGATAGCAACACTAAGAATTTAAATTTACAAACAAGTAATTATTATAAAACAAAAAAACCTGCATTTTAAAATGCAGGTTTATATTATTATTGAATATTTCTAGAATAACTAGTTAGTTGTTAAATTCACTGAAGAAAAAACTCTTAAGAAAACTAACCTTCTTCTCTTCAATCTCTTTTTGTTTTTGAGAAGTAACTTTTTGTTTCTTTTTAGAAATATTAACGTTTTGCAATCTATAAGATTCAAACTCATTTAATAAGAAGTCTAATCTTAATTTTAAAGCCTCGTCGATTTGTAAATTATGTACACTCATATTTATAATATTAATTTAAGAGAACAATAAAAATCGGGGGAACGAGCCTTCTTTATAAAAAATTATAAAGCTTTGTTTAATTCAACTTTATATTTGTTTAATAAAGATTTAGTAATACCCATGTTTGCATCTTTAGAATCTACAGCTAAGTAGATAAAGTAAGCTCCACTAGGCGCAATGTTAATAATGTGAACTTGATCTGTAAGAGTAATTGTGATATCTTGAATATCTTCTTTTAACCCTAACGCTTTAATTGCACTCATTTTTGCTTTTACAACTTCTAAGTTATAAGCAGAAGCTAAGTTAGGATCAAAATCTTTTCTTGCTGAAAAAGATTCGTAAGCAACACCAGATTCAATTTCTGTTACAGAAACTGCGATAAAACCAGGAACACTTTTCGCGTTCTCAATAAAAGAATTTAATACATCATTCATAGTAAAAATATTTATTTGTTATTTATTTGTTATTTATTTGTTATTATTAAGCTTGTTTCTTTTTAGATAAATTATCCATAGACATCATAATTAGTCCTGCTTTTGCAAGTTCTTTAGAGTATACTCCAACGATAAAGTCTTCATCAAATTTATCAACTATAAAAACACCATTATCAGATTTACATATAAATTGTTTTAATCCACCAATTTTAATATCTGAAGAAAATTCACTTGCCATAGTTACCATAACCGCAACCATAGCTGCAAAATTATTGCCATTTTCTACGTTTTCAGAATCTATAAGCTCTCCTTTAGCGTTAAGGATTATTGCTCCGTCTGCATTAGTTAATTTTAAAAAATCAGATAAATCGAAATTCTTACTCATATTATATATTTAAAAATAAATCAACATATTTTTTACCATTACAATAACAATTATACGTTTTTTTTGTTAAAAAAACAATATTAATATTGTTGCATTAGTTTCAGTTCTTTGATTGCTTTTTTTAAACTTCATTACACAATTTTTATTCTGACTTATATTATTGTCAAAGAAAAATCTGAATCTTAAGTTAAGTGGGGGGGGGATTAACTAACAAGATATTTTAGCGATACAAATATAAGACACATTTTTTTAAGAAAGTCACATAGTCTTCATATTTTTTTAAAAAAAACATTTCACAAATAAACAAATACTGATTTACAGATAATTAGATGTATTAATCTATTAATTACACTAAAAATAATATTATTTAGTGTAATTTAATACTATTTTTGAGTTTTATAAATTATAATAAAATGATAAACAAGAACTTTGTCTCTCAACAAGAATTTAAAAGAGCTTTTCCTAACGAGCAAGTATGTATTTATCATTTAGAAGGTATACGCTGGAATAAAAGAGTTATAAGCCCGTTCGATCCTTCTTCAAAAGTGTATAAATGCAAGGGGAATAATTACAAATGCAAAAGCACAGGTAAGTACTTTAACATTAAAACCGCTACAATATTTGAAAGCAGTAAATTACCATTACAAAAATGGTTTTTAGCTATATGGTTAATTACATCATACAAAAAAGACATTTCAACACTACAATTAAGTATAGATTTAGATATCAATCAAAAATCAGCATTATTTGTATTACAACGAATTAAAAAGTGTTTCGAAATTTAATCAAACTTTTAAACCATATCAGTTATAAATAATGGAAAACCTTTTAAAAGTATCTTACGAGAGTAAAATAATATTAAATAAAAAAAAACTAAGTGTAGCTATATTGAATAATGGTACAAGAATCATTACTGAGGAAGCAATATTTAAAGCGTTTAACAAATCGAGAAGAGGAAGAGTTAAAAAAGAAGTTGATGATAAAAAAATGCTGCCTTTTATAGATATCCATAACTATCAAGAATTTATTGATGAAGACTTAGAAAAAATGCTCAAAACAATAAATTACTATACAATTGATAAGGAATTAATAAAAGGATATAACGCCGAAATACTTCCCAAACTTTGCAAAGTTTATTTAGCAGCTGAGAAACAGAAGAAACTACCAACACAACAATTATCATTGGCAAAAGTTAGTGAGGATTTACTTGCCGAGTTATTAGAAAGAGAAATAAAAGATCTTATTGACAACAGTGTTAGCTATAAATATGATAAAGAGAATAAAGAGGTTTTGAAAATATTTAAAAAACACTTAGGTAAAGATTTTTATATCTGGCAGAAAATATTTCCGATTGTTTTTTTCAAAGAATTATTTCGTTTGAATGGTTGGAGTTTTATTATAGCTGAGATTAAAATAAGACCTAGTATTATTAGTACTTGGATTAATAAACTAATTTTTGAAGAGTTGCCTGATAAAACTATTGAAGAATTACAAAGTAGCAAACCCAAAATAGGCTATATAAAACCTTTTGACTTTTTCTTAACTAACGACATTGGAAATCCACTTCTTAAAACACAAATTAATAAAGTGATAACCTTGTTTTTATTATCTAATAACATGGAACAAATGTGGTCTCAATTCAATATATTAAAACTAAAACAAGGGAAACAAATAGATATGCCTTACAACTTCAATGAAAAAGGGTATACAATTGAACCTATAGAAGAAGTCTCCTTATCAGATTTTAATAAAATGCTCAAAATTGCTGTAAATTATAATCCAAAAAAAAATCAATAAAAATCTATACAATTAATTTTTAAAAATAATTTATGATAACTTTAAATATCATTTTCTTGATATAGATGCTCTTTTGAAGTAAATAGTTATAAAAATACGAGGATAAAAATCCTCGTATTAAAATTTAATAATTGTAATAGTTAAAAAGGAAGTAATTGACATTGTCTTTCTGCACACTGTAATCCATACTCACTACAGGTTCCATCTCCCCAAGGTAATATACACTGTTTTTTACCTCCGTTAATTGTCTTTTGTTCAGATCTGTTTAAAGCTTTCCCTAAATTTAAAATTTGTTTTTTCATAATAAATAAGATTTAAAATAGTTAAATCCTTGACCTTTTTAAGACACTCAAGGCTTGTGTCTATTCTTCGCGAAAGAATATTTTTATTTTATAATATTTTTAAGTTGATAAAAGAAACGCTCTATTAATCGTAAGTCTTCGGTTACGATATCTGCCGTTCCTTTCATTTCTTGTCTAAATTCAATTTCTTTACTATACGTTGTAATCAATTCCTTGGGTAATTCAACATCAATTAAATAATTACCATCTTCATTTGGTGTTAATGATATTGATCTTACTTTACCATTCAATTCCCCAAATTCTTCCGAAGGATAATTCAATAATTTAATTTGCACTCGCTGTCCTTTCTTAATTTTTCCTGAATTCGCTGCAGGAGCAATTATTTTTCCAATAAAAGAAGTATTAACATTTGGTATAATAGTAAAAACTAAATCTCCTGGATTTACACTTTGATTTTCGCTCCAATACGACAAAAAAGACACTTTCCCTTCTATTGATGATTTTAAAACAAACTGTTGTTCCCAATCTTTTATTACTTTTTTTAACTGATAAAAAGACTGTAAAGTCTTATTCAATAGTCGAATATCACTTTGTGCTCTTTTTATTTTTGTTCCTTGTAAAGTTTTTCTTGAATTCCCTATCAATTCTCTTAATTGAGATATTGAGGAACCCATGTTTTCATAGGCTTGTTCTGCTTGCAAAAACTCTACCTCTTTCTGGTCTTTTTCTTTAGCTGATATCACTCCTTTTTCGAACATCCCTCTACTCCTTTCTAAGTCTCTTTTCTTATAATCAAGCTCTTTTTTATTTAAATCTCTTTGAGACAATAAAATTTGAAGTCTGCCTTTTGCTTCGATAACAGACATTTCGTTTGCTATCGTTTCTGATTTAAAAGGAGTTAATTCTTTATCTAATACATACTCTATATAATTATTCTCAAACTCTGAAAAACTTAAAGTAATATCTCCTAAAACAAGTGGCGGTAATTTATCTATCGGGAAACTAAATTCTTGAGTATTTATAGTAACCGTATCAATAATACTTTTAAGTAATAACACATCTTTGTAGTGAGCACTATTTTCTATAACACTTAAAATTTCATTCCTTCTTACCACATCATCATTTCCTACTAAAAATGTTTCGAATTTCCCTTCTGATTTTGCATATAGTTTTTCTGGCGGAAAAGAGGTGGTTACCACCACTTCTGTTTGTATAATATCTGGATATTTAACAAACCATGAAATGAATAATAACATAAGGATTAATACAAATATTAACGTGTTTCCCCAACGAACCATCCAGTTAGGCACATAGCTTAATATTTCTTGTACTTGTTCACTACGTATTTGTATGTCTTGAGTATTTTGTGGCATTTAAAAAATTGGTGTTAGTATAAAAAAGAGCAAGCCATTAACTTGCTCATATTAATCTATTTATTGAGGTTGCTGTGGCTCATTACATCGATTTCTATAATCACATAGCCAACCTGAGGGACAATCATGATGACCATGACATCTTATTACATTAAAACCACCATTAATTTGTTTTTGCTCAGCTTTATTTAAAGCTTTCCCTAAATTTAAAATTTGTTTTTTCATAATAAATAAGATTTAAAAAATTGTTAAATCCTTGATCGTTTTAAAGACACTCAAGGTCTGTGTCTAATCTTCGCGAAAGAATTTTTTACTTACTAAAAGTAAAAGATGAGATGAAGTAGTATCCTAACGAATCATCCTTTTAAGAACATAAGGCAAAATTTACTTACAACTTTCTCTCAAGCTTAGCCTTGTCCAATTGACTGAACACATACTCCTGCATAACCTTCTGTTGTTGAGTTTCCGGTATCACATAAACCTGAACACATGTAGTCATCATTACAAGGGCATCCTGTGGGTAAAGTACCTTCTATTCCTTCACACTCACCACCTTCTTGAATCAGATCAAATCCACCTACAATTAGTTTTTGTTCTGCATTATTTAAAGCTTTTCCTAAGTTTAAAATTTGTTTTTTCATAATAAACAAGATTTAAAATTGTTAAATCCTTGATCATTTTAAGACACTCAAGGTCTGTGTCTATTCTTCGCGAAAATTTGTGAAATCTACTCCATTTACCATATTATTATTTAAACCCAGTAAACAAAGTAGATTTTACATTTAAAATTAATTAACATTGAACCCCTTCGCCAGGTTCGTAATGACACACTCCTGCAATAACAATACAAGAAGTTTCATGTGTAGGAGGGCATATTGGGTTATTATAACAACAAATAAATTTTCCTCCGTTAATTTTTTGCTGTTCAGCTCTATTAAGAGCTTTACCTAAATTTAAAATTTGTTTTTTCATGTTCTTAATTTTTAATTAAATTTAAAAGCAATAGTCATCATTTTCGTCTATAACTTCACAAATATTTCCTCTAACAATACAGCATCCATAAGGAGGGCAATTAGGATTAGAATAACATTTAATAGGGCGCCCCCCATTAATTTTTTTTTGCTCAGCTTTATTTAAAGCTTTTCCTAAATTTAAAATTTGTTTTTTCATAATTAATAAGATTTAAAATTGTTAAATCCTTGATCATTTTAAGACACTCAAGGTCTGTGTCTAGTCTTCGCGAAACAATGTTTTATTTATTTGATTAGTATTGTAAAGGATCCGTACCTCCAGGGCAAGTACCATAACAATCTACTATATTCGCGTAAAAATTACCGAATTTGTCTTGCAACAAACAAAAACAAGTATCCCATGGATTTACTGTACCAGAACCTCCTTTAATTCCTTTTTGCTCAGCTCTATTCAAAGCCTTTCCTAAATTTAAAATTTGTTTTTTCATAATAAATTACAATTATTAGCATAAATCAGGGAATACATCGCACAAATCAAGGGGCGGGTCTTCCCAAAATGTTTCACAATTACCATCGCAAGGTTGATTGATTTTACGACCAAGTGCATCGCATTTACATATTGGATAATATACCTGGTCATTACTTCCCTTAATTTGTCTTTGTTCTGCTTTGTTTAAAGCTTTCCCTAAATTTAAAATTTGTTTTTTCATAATATTTTCAAATTATTAAAACACATCACCCTGAAAACAATCGCTATGTATAAAAACACAACTAATTGCATCAGGGTAGGCATGTAATTGACTACAAGGTACACAACCTGGAACAGGACCAAAACAAAGGCCATTTTCAATATAATAATCACATACTGATCCTTCTCCATTAACTTGTTTTTGTTCCGCTTTATTTAAAGCTTTCCCTAAGTTTAAAATTTGTTTTTTCATAATTAATAAGATTTAAAATTGTTAAATCCTTGATCATTAAAGACACTCAAGGTATGTGTCTATTCTTCGCGAGAGAATTTTTATTTACTTGGTTAAACACTTCCTATAAAAGAACTTTTATTTAAATGTTTTTTTGAATAAAACATTAAGTTCATTGCTAATTTTCATACATAAACATAAAAAGCAAGAAACTTTAATTTTAAAACTTCTTATTATAATGGAGTAGAATAAATACTGTTTGGATCACATTCCCCTATGGTAGAAGTCTTTCTTATGGGGTCGACATTTACACATTCTCCTCCACTAATTTGTTTTTGTTCATATTTACTTAAAGCTTTTCCTAAATTTAAAATTTGTTTTTTCATAATTAATAAGATTTAAAATTGTTAAATCCTTGATCATTTTAAGACACTCAAGGTGTGTGTCTAATCTTCGTGAAAAGAAGTTTATTTAACTTTACAAAACAACTATTCCTCCTTCTTATTCACATAGATACCTACATCTACTAATTACTTTTATAACACATTCGGGATCGTGTAGAATATTCCCTCTATAAAGGTCACTACAACTAGCTAACATGGTTCCTCCATTAACTTGTTTTTGTTCCGCTTTATTTAAAGCTTTTCCTAAGTTTAAAATTTGTTTTTTCATAATAAATAAGATTTAAAATTGATTAAATCCTTGATCATTTTAAGACATTCAAGGTATATGTCTATTTTTCGCGAAAGAATGTTTTATTTGTTTGGTTTCAACTGCGTTCAAACCTATATTTTATTTCCCTAAATTCAATTGATTCTTTACTAAATGATAGTAATTACCTTTTAAAGCTATTAGCTCTTCATGATTTCCTTTTTCTACAATTTTACCTTTGTCTAACACTACGATTTGGTGTGCGTTTTTTACCGTACTTAATCTATGCGCAATGACCACTGCTGTTTTATCTGCAAAAAACTCATTTAACTTTTCCATAATTACTTTTTCATTGTTTGCGTCTAAAGCTGATGTTGCTTCATCAAAAAATAAAAATCTTGGATTTTTATATACAGATCTGGCTATTAGCAATCGCTGTTTTTGTCCCGTACTTAATCCTGACCCTTCGGATCCTATTTTGGTATTGAAACCCAATGGTAGTCCGTCGATATAATCGGAGATATTAGCTACATTAATAGCGTGTGCTAATTTTTCTTTATCAACATAATCTTCTCCTACCGCTATATTTTTAGCAATGGTATCATTAAAAATATAGCCTTCCTGCATTACTACCCCGCAGTTTCTTCGCCATTCTTTTTGTGATATATTTTTTAGATTGAAATTATTAATCATAATCTCTCCTTTATCTACTTCATAAAAACCTAATAACAATTTCATCAACGTTGTTTTTCCACTACCACTCACACCTACAATTGCAGTCGTTTTATTAGCAGGTATTTCTAATGACAAGTCTTTTAAAACAGGCTCTAATCCGCCTGTATATCTAAAAGAAATATTGTTTAATTGTATGTTTGCGTTTTCTGGAATATGAGTAACTTTTTCATCACCTGGTTTTTCTTCATCTTCCATATTATGAATTTCTCCTAATCGGTCAAGTGATATTTGAGCATCTTGTACATCTCTCATAAAATTGATAAGCTGTGTTATTGGGCCGTTTAATTGCCCAACGATGTAACTAATTGCCATCATCATACCTAAGGTAATATTCCCATCAATTACTAATTTGGCTGATAAAATGGTAATGAACATATTTTTAAGTTCATTAATTAAGTTAGAACCCACACTTTGTGTTTGTTCTAAGGCCAAACTTTTGGTAGCTACTTTAAATAGACGTGCTTGCACATATTCCCAGTTCCATCGCATGCGTCTTTCTGCATTATGCAATTTAATTTCTTGCATACCGTTAATCAACTCAATAACCTTACTTTGTTCTTGACTTACTTCTGAAAAACGTTTATAGTCTAACTCTTTACGTTTTTTGAAGAAAAACAATACCCAACCAAAATACAAGACGCTTCCCAACACAAAAACTCCAAAAATCTGAACACTGTAATACATCAGTACGATACTGAAAATAATAAGGTTAAAAAATGAAAACAGAACAGTTAGTGAAGAAGTGGTTAAAATTCTTTCTATTCGTTTATGATCATTAATTCTTTGTAATAAATCTCCTGTCATTCTCACATCAAAATAAGAAATAGGTAATTTCATTAACTTGATGAAAAAATCAGAAATCAAAGAAATATTAATTCGGCTGCTTAAGTGTAATAAAATCCAACTTCGTATAATTTCTAACGATGCTTTTCCTAGAAATAATAATAGTTGAGCTATTAAAATTAAATACACAAAATTTAAATCTTGATTTTTGATACCTACATCTACGATACTTTGTGTTAAAAAAGGGAGAATTAATTGCAATAAACTACCAGCCAACAATCCAATAATTAACTGGGCGACAAATTTTTTGTATTTGATTAAATATTTAAAAATAAATCCAAAACCAAATTTTTCATCTTTCTCAAACTCCTCTTGGTAAAATTTTGGAGTAGGTTCTACTAATAAGGCAATTCCTTCTTCTGTGTTTTCATCTGCATTGTTTCCTATCCAATGTTTGATGAATTCTTCTTTCGTGTAAGTTATTAGTCCGTGTGCTGGATCAGAGATATAAATGATATTTTTTCTAATTTTATAAACAACGACATAGTGGTTTTTATTCCAGTGTACAATGCAAGGTAAAGGTGCTTCTAATAATTTATTATAGGCCAGCTTTATCCCTAAAGACTTAAAACCAACTGATTCCACAGCATCACTTAAACCTAGTAAACTACTACCTTCCCGGGTAGTTTCGCTTAAACTTCGTAATTGCTGTGTATTAATAAGTTTACCATAGTATTTTGCTATGATTTTTATACATGTTGGCCCACAATCTTTAGCCTCTGTTTGTTTGTAGTTTGGAAATTTTTTCAAAAATTATTTTTTTTTAATAATCTAAAGCCTGCTATAACACAGACTTTAGATTTTTAGCTTTACTTTTAAGTTTAGAAACGTGTAATACTATATACAATTACCATAAGAATCCCACATACCCACAACACATCTACAAGAACTTAAACTATAACATTTTCCTGGACCACATGTTGTGACGTTTGAGCAAACTGTTCCAGAACCTCCTCCAGAACCTCCTCCAGAACCTCCAGGTATACATCCTTCACAGCCTCCATTAATTTCTTTTTGTTCAGTTTTGTTTAAAGCTTTTCCTAAGTTTAAAATTTGTTTTTTCATAATAAATAAGATTTAAAATTGTTAAACCCTTGATCATTTTAAGACACTCAAGGTTTGTGTCTATTCTTCGCGAAAGATTTTTTTTCACCAAACTCCAATTAACCCTTATACCTATCAACTATAGTTTTAATACACGTAGACTTATAATCTTCGGTTTCGGCTTGTAGGTAAATAGCGGATTTTTAATATTCTTTTTTACTTTATAAAAAATTTAATTACAATTACTATAATAAGTATCTTCTGGATTTTGATTATTCCAACAACATGCCGACGCCGAACATCTGCCAAAATTATTCATGCATGTTCCAAATCCACAACCCTCATATTGGTCAAGAAAATTATCTAACTTTCCTCCAAAAATTTCTTTTTGTTCTGCTTTATTTAAAGTCTTTCCTAAGTCTAGAATTGATTTTTTCATAATAATTAAGATTTAAAATAGTGTAAATCCTTGATCATTTTAAGACACTCAAGGTCTATGTCTATTCTTCGCGAAAGAAAAAATATTGATAAAGAGATATTAACCTTAAATTAATATCTCTTTATTTTCTTTTTACAAGTTTATTAGGCTACCATCACATAAAAAACCCGTATTTCCTTGGTCTCCGAATTTTTGACACCATCCTGAAGTATTACAACAACTACCGGATCCGCATTGATAATGAGAATCACATTGCTCTTTACCTCCATTAATTAATTTTTGCTCTGCCTTATTTAAGGCTTTTCCTAAATTTAAAATTTGTTTTTTCATAATAAATAAGATTAAAAAAAATTATAACTCCTTGATTACCTTTAAGACACTCAAGACATGTGTGTCTATTCCGCGTGAAAGATTATTTTTAATGAATAAACTAACCCTAATCAATCAAATCTATTTCATATTCAAGTGATTAGTTTAATTGAATTATTTTGTTTACCATAGACAATCTTCTTCCAGTTTACAAGACCAAGTATGATTATTTGGATTATAACATTCAACTCTTGGTGCATTACAGTCTCCAGATGGAGGGGCTCCTCCAAAAACTTCTTTTTGTTCCGCTTTATTTAAAGCTTTTCCTAAGTTTAAAATTGTTTTTTTCATAATTAAAATTTTAAAGCTACTTTTGTGGCGAACATTTTAAGACACTCACCGTTTGTGTCTATTCTTCGCGAGAGAATATGTTTAAACACAAAGCCCCATATGGGGCTTTGTTATTTTAATTTACTAGTTGAGTGTTTACTGTTTCAGTACAACAGCTTTCTTCTAATTCTTCTACAAAAAATAGTAAGTCTTCTCTTTTGTATTCTTTTGGGTACGATTTTCCGTTTAGTAAAATCTCAGGAGTAAAATTAATAGCATTCTTTGTACACCACTCTTTTTCAACTTCTAAAACACTTAAACTTACTTCTATGTTTTGAGTATTCCCCCATTTACTTAACCATCTTCCAACCTCTTCTCCTTCATAAATATCATGCATTGCTTGTAAGCACTCTTGTTCACTTTTAGTGTTAAATAATTCTATTAATCGACTTGCAACTCTAACTCCGTTGGCATCAAGATTATCAATCGCTATATTAAAACGTATAATTATTTTAACATTATTTTTATACCTCTTTAAAATATCTTCTATTACTTTGTGTACAGGTCTACAATGACCACAAAAAGGGTTCGTTACCACAACAATTTCTAATTTAGAGTCTTTATTGCCGAAAATAATTTCTTTTGAACTGTTTACTCTGGTATTTAAGGTTGGTGATTTTTGAAGTAAACTATCAAACAATGCATAATTCCTCTTAAACTTTATATGTTCTATCTTATCTTTTTTAAGACTATTTACATCTAAGAAAAGAGGTTTTAAATAATTCCAAATTATATAAACAGATGTAAAGCCCAATAAGGACAGTACTATAGGATAAAAAGAATAATTATTTAAAGCTTGAATATTTATTAAAGCTATAGCAGATTGTAACCAAAGTACTCCAACGATTGTTAAACATAATAAGCACCATTTTTTCACAACAGCATATTGATAATATATTGAATAAAGCGTAATAGGAAATGCTAAAAAACTTATCAGATAAACTACAGAAAAATTCGGTAACAGCAATAAGGTCGAGATTGTTAATCCAGAAAAATAAATCAAACTTAAATCGCTTAGTTTATGCCCTTTAATAAGTGCTGCTCCTTTAGAGCTTAATACAGCATCACAGTCTTTTTTTTCTGTATTGCCAGAGCAAAACGCATTGCCAATTACAGTTTCTTCACCGTTTTCTTGTTTAAGAATAACCAAACTAATCATTATACCCACTAAAGACAAAAACAAATGCCCAATAACACTTAATTCAGGATTTTTATAAAAAACAATAAACACTAAAGCACCTACTAAGATTCCAAGCAAAAATTTATTTTTGACCCCAGAACTTTCAACTGTTTCATTTTCTGGTTTTTCTATAGCAACAATAATTCCCGTAAACTTTTCTAAAAAAACACTTTCTGTATACTTCTCTTTTTTATTATTTGCAGAAAAAATATGATAGTTCGATTCTTTGCTGTTTTTTTCAACAACTACCAAATCATTTCCTTTGTCAGTATGTATTTGTGCAAGAAAGCTATCTGGTAATTGTTTTAAAGTTTCTAAATCTACAGGAACCTCAGCAGCAACATTCTCAATATTAAAATGATCTAAAACACCTGTTACAGCATGTAAACTTGGATAAGAAGGATGGCTCTGAATTTGAAAAGAAAGTTCTTTTTTATCAAAGTGAATTTTATTGTTAGATAGCAGTTTCTGCACTAACAAAAATAGTGTATCTTTCATAGCGGGGGAGCTTTTTAAATTAACATAACGTCATCAAATATATGATTTTTTTAAGAACATTGTATTTTTATAATGTTATTTTTGTGTTGTTATTAACATAGTATAACAAACATTAACATATTCTCTTTTTAAAATAAAAAAATATGAAGTTGATGATTTCTAACACTTTATATTTTTTATATATCTTTATTGAAAAGAAAAAGTATGCTTGTAAAAGTTTATGGCAGTGCCGTTTTTGGTATTGAAGCCACTACAATTATTGTTGAAGTGAATATTGATAAAGGTATTGGCTATCATCTGGTCGGTTTACCTGATAATGCGGTTAAAGAAAGTTCTTATAGAATATCTGCAGCACTTAATAATAACAACTACAAACTTCCCGGTAAAAAAATCATTATCAATATGGCTCCTGCTGATATTCGTAAAGAAGGAGCTTCATATGATCTTACGATTGCTATGGGAATCTTAGCAGCTTCCCATCAAATTAAATCAGAAAATATTGGTGATTATATCATTATGGGAGAATTATCTTTAGATGGTAGTTTACAGCCTATAAAAGGAGCGTTACCTATTGCTATTAAAGCACGTGAAGAAGGGTTTAAATATTTTATTCTTCCGAAGGAAAATGCGAAAGAAGCAGCTATTGTTAACGACATAAAAGTTTTTGGTGTGGATAGTATTATGCAAGTAATCAATCATTTTAATGGTGATGAACTGCTCAAACCAACTATTGTAGACACAAGAGCTGAGTTTTATAAAAACATCGATTTTCCTGAATTTGATTTTTCAGATGTAAAAGGACAAGAAAGTATAAAACGTTGTATGGAAATTGCGGCTGCTGGTGGTCATAATATTATATTAATAGGTCCACCTGGAGCAGGAAAAACTATGTTGGCAAAACGTTTACCATCAATTTTACCCCCCATGACTTTGCATGAGGCTTTAGAAACTACCAAAATTCATTCGGTGGTGGGGAAAGTAAAAAATAACGGACTTATGTTTCAGCGTCCTTTTCGTTCTCCTCACCACACTATTTCAGACGTAGCCTTAGTAGGCGGGGGACAATATCCACAACCTGGTGAAATATCTCTAGCTCACAACGGAGTTTTATTTTTAGATGAATTACCAGAATTCAAACGAACCGTTTTAGAGGTAATGAGGCAACCTTTAGAAGATAGAGAGGTTACAATCTCTAGAGCACGTTTCACGGTAAATTACCCAAGTAGTTTTATGTTAGTAGCGAGTATGAACCCGAGTCCGTCAGGATATTTTAACGATAACAAAAGCCCTGTTACCTCATCACCTGCAGAAATGCAACGTTATTTGAGTAAAGTTTCTGGACCTTTGTTAGATAGAATAGATATTCATATTGAAGTGACCCCTGTACCTTTCGATAAACTTTCCGAAGAACGTAAAGGAGAAAGTAGTGTGCAAATTAGAGAGCGCGTAACCATTGCTCGTGAAATTCAATCGAATCGTTATAGAGATTTTGAAAACATTCATTACAATGCACAAATGAGTGTGAAACAAATTAGAAGATTTTGTAAATTGTCCGAGGAAAGTAAAAATTTATTAAAAACAGCAATGGAAAGGTTGAACTTATCTGCAAGGGCATATGATAGAATTTTAAAAGTATCCCGCACAATTGCTGATTTGTCAAAATCGGATGATATTCAACCGAATCATATAGCAGAAGCTATTCAATACAGAAGTTTAGATAGAGAAGGTTGGTTAAGTTAACATGATAGATAAAGAAAATTATTGCCAATTAATTAGCAAAGAGCATATTGAACGCAAACAAAGTTGGTTTGTTAATATTTTAGTGTCTCTCGATCAATTTGGTAATACGCTTGCTAAAGGAAACCCTGACAACACTATTTCTGCACGAATTGGGTATTTTATGCATAATGAAAATGGAAACCCAAACTGGTTTTGGAAACTCTTAGAAAACGTTGTAAACTTCACCTTTAAACCCCTCGATGGAATTGAACATTGTTTTGTAGCCTACTGTTATGATAAAGATGAAAAATTTGAAGAAGGAGATTTATTTGCTAAAATAGTCCTATTTATTTTTGTAGTCGTTTTTAGCATTCCCTTTTTAATTATTGTTGTTTATATTGTAGCTTTCTTGTTTCCAAAAGCAAAAAATGAGTACAAAATGGATCATGAAAAAGTTTCTCTAGAAAAAATAAATAACTTCAGAAAAAAGCATTGTGCTAGTGATTAATTTTTATTTGATATAGGTTATTATATTTTTATATGTAAATTTACTCCTTACTCTTAATTAAATAATAATGAAAAAATTAGTTTATTTATCCATTCTTGCCATCTCAATTATTTCTTGTAAAAAAAGTAATGATTATGTTACTTTTTCAGGAAAAATTACCAATAAAAACTCAGACTCCATAGTTGTTTCTAATCCTCAAGTAGGTTTTAGTCGCGTTATTAAGGTAGACGAGAATGGTGTTTTCAAGGATACTATGAAAGTAGAAAACGGATTCTTTTCTGTTTTCGATGGTAAAGAATACGCTACCGTTTATTTTCAAAACGGAGACGAAATTAACATGACTTTAGATACTAAAGAATTTGACGAAACTGTTAAATTTTCTGGTAGCGGCGCAGATGAAAGTAACTTTTTAGCAACCTCATCTTTAGCTCAAGAAAGTCTTTTTTCAGATGAAAATTTATATAGTTTACCTAAAGCAGATTTTGACACAAAAATAAATGATTTTATAGCAGACTTCGATAAAAGATTAGCAAATAAATCTTTAGACACTTCTTTTGTTTCATTTCAAAAGCAAAACATAGAAGGTTTACAAAAATACGTTAGTAGAATGTATGAAGAGAAAAGTTACCTTACCACTGTTTTAGCGAAAGGTAAGGTATCTCCAAAATTTACGGGTTATGAAAATTTTAAAGGAGGTGAAACTTCTTTAGATGATTTAAAAGGTAAATACGTTTATATAGATGTATGGGCAACTTGGTGTAATCCTTGTAAACAAGAAATTCCTTTTTTGCAAAAAGTGGAAAAACAATTCCACGGAAAAAACATAGAGTTTGTAAGTATTTCTACCGACCGTCAAGAAGATTATTTTGAATGGAAAGATATGGTTACTGAGAAAAATTTAGGTGGTATTCAATTATACGCAGGTGATAATAAACAATTTTTCACTGATTATAAAGTAAGTAGTATTCCTCGTTTTATCTTAATAGATCCACAAGGAAATATCGTAGACGCAAATGCACCGAGACCTTCAGATCCAAAATTAATAGAATTATTAAATACATTGAATTTATAAAATTCAAAACGATGATAAAAAAAATCCCACAACTACGTTGCGGGATTTTTTTATATCTTAATTCTAAATCTTAGTATCTATAATACTCTGGCTTAAATGGTCCTTCAACCGTCACACCAATATAATCAGCTTGATCTTGTTTTAACTCTGTTAACTCAACACCGATCTTCGCTAAGTGTAATTTTGCTACTTTCTCATCTAAATGTTTTGGTAACATATATACCTCGTTGTTGTATTTAGCACCATCTTTCCAAAGCTCAATTTGTGCTAGAGTTTGGTTTGTAAATGAATTAGACATTACAAAACTTGGGTGCCCAGTTGCACAACCTAAATTTACTAAACGTCCTTCTGCCAAAATGATGATATCTTTTCCAGCAATTGTATATTTATCAACCTGAGGCTTAATTTCAACTTTAGTAGCTCCGTAATTATCATTTAACCAAGCCATTTGAATTTCATTATCGAAGTGACCAATGTTACATACGATAGTTTTATCTTTCATTGCTTCAAAATGCTCAGCACGAACGATATCTTTATTTCCGGTAGTTGTAATTACAATATCTGCGTTACCTACAACCGTTTCTAATTTTTTAACTTCAAAACCATCCATTGCAGCTTGTAAAGCACAAATAGGATCGATTTCTGTTACAGTAACAATAGAACCAGCCCCTTTAAAAGAAGCAGCAGTACCTTTACCAACATCACCATAACCACAAACTACTACTCTTTTTCCGGCCAACATAATATCTGTTGCACGACGAATTGCATCTACTGCAGATTCACGACATCCGTATTTGTTATCAAATTTAGATTTTGTAACCGAATCATTAATATTGATTGCCGGCATTGGTAATGTTCCATTTTTAACTCTTTCGTATAAACGGTGAACACCTGTAGTCGTTTCTTCAGAAATACCTTTAATTCCACCTGCTAATTCAGGATAACGATCTAACACCATGTTTGTTAAATCTCCACCATCATCTAAAATCATGTTTAATGGCTCCTTATCTTCACCAAAGAATAATGTTTGTTCTATACACCAATCAAACTCTTCTTCGTTCATTCCTTTCCATGCATACACTGGTATACCTGCAGCAGCAATTGCAGCAGCTGCTTGATCTTGCGTTGAAAAAATATTACAAGAACTCCAAGTTACATCTGCACCTAAAGCTACCAATGTTTCAATTAAAACAGCAGTTTGAATCGTCATGTGTAAACATCCTGCTATCCTTGCTCCTTTTAAAGGTTGCTCATTTTTGTACTCTTCACGTAAACTCATTAATCCAGGCATTTCTGCCTCTGCTAATTCAATTTCTTTTCTTCCCCAATCGGCTAAAGAAATATCTTTAACTTTGTAAGGAACGTATGTAGCGGTTTTTGTGCTCATATTTTTGTATATTTAATTTCAATTTTAAGAATTGCAAAATTACGGAATAACTTT
Organism: Tenacibaculum adriaticum; assembly: GCF_008124875.1. GTDB lineage: Bacteria > Bacteroidota > Bacteroidia > Flavobacteriales > Flavobacteriaceae > Polaribacter > Polaribacter adriaticus. The sequence goes on along the minus strand of NZ_VNIA01000001.1, from coordinate 984,177 downwards.
TTAAAATATGCCTCTTTATAAAACATTAACGGTAAACGAAAACACTAAAGCATTGATTTGGAAGATTGAAGAATCTTTTGAAGAGTTATCTGTTGGAATTCAACTTACTAAAAACAGTACAGATAGAGTCAGTTCTATGAAATCTGAAATACATCGAAGAGGGTTTTTGAGTGTTAGGCACTTACTAAAAGAGGTAGGTTATGCTGATGATGATTTGGTCTATGATGAATTTGGAAAGCCTCATTTAAAAAACGGAAAACACATTTCTATCACACACTCATTTACTTTTTCTGCCTTAATTGTTTCTGATAATAAACCCGTTGGAATTGACATTGAAAAACAACGTGATAAAATTGTAAAAATAGCGCACAAGTTTACACCTATTGAAGAATATAATACGATCGCTAACCACGAGGCTTTGGTTAGTAAATTAACCATTGTTTGGGGAGCTAAAGAAAGTTTGTATAAAATCTACGGAAAAAAACAATTGCGTTTTTTAGAAAACATTTATGTAGAAGATTTTTCGTTCGAAAATGATAATACCACTGCTGAAATTAGATATGATGGAGAAACATTTGGTTATGATGTGCACTTCTTAGAAATAGATGGTTTTACTTGTGTGTATGCATTTTAAAAAAGATTTATCATTCCTGTGTAGGAAATAAATGTGAGTTCAGTGAAAGTTAATCTTATAAAAAGATTACTGCTTTCGTAGGAATGACATCTTCAAACTTTATATTTGTTCTATAACTATCATTCAAAAAAATGAACATTTCAGTAGAACTCACCCTCACTCCTCTTCAAAACGAATTTGAAGAACCTATCATAAACTTTATTAAAAAATTAAGAGAATCAGGTTTAACTGTTCTTGAAAACCCTTTAAGTACTCAAGTGTATGGAGAATATGATCAAGTAATGCAACTCTTAACCACCGAAATAAAAGAAGCTTTTGAATTAATTGACAAAGGTTTATTATATATGAAAATTGTAAAATCTGATCGTAGCGACTATGAACCACATTTTTGATTTTTTCTTCGGGCAGTATTACGAATATTCAACTCTAGATATTTCTTTAGAAATCATCGCAGTTATCTTCGGTTTTTTATCGGTTTGGTATTCTAAAAAGAATAATATTCTGGTCTTTCCAACAGGAATGGTTAGTACTGTAATTTTTGTTTATCTATTATTAAAATGGGAATTGTTAGGTGATATGATGATCAACGGTTACTATTTTATCATGAGTGTATACGGATGGTATATTTGGACTAGTAAAGTGGACGAAACTCATGTAACTCCAATTTCAGAAACCACATCCAAAGAGAAAAAACAAAGTGTGTTCATCTTTTTAGGAACACTTCTATTTGTATACGCTGTGTATACCTTTTTTGATAAATGGACGAGCTGGACAGCATATGTTGATACAGTTACCACAGCCATCTTTTTTGTAGGAATGTGGCTCATGGCAAAACGAAAAATTGAAAACTGGATTTACTGGATTATTGGTGATATAATTTCTGTTCCCTTATACTTTTATAAAGGCTTTACCTTTACTAGCTTTCAATATTTAATCTTTACCTTTATAGCAATCTCAGGATATTTAGCATGGAAAAAACACTTAAACAACAACCTATCAACCTTATAAAGGTAGTTTTATTTGGACCTGAAAGCACCGGAAAAACAACTCTCTCTGGTCAGTTAGCGCGTCATTACAATACAGTTTGGGCTCCTGAATATGCGCGTGAGTTTTTACAAGATAAATGGAATAACGAACGTAAAACTTGTGAGCAAAAAGATTTAATTCCCATCGCGGAAGGACAAATACAATTAGAAAATGAACTCGCAAGAAAAGCTGATAAAATATTAATCTGCGACACCGATTTATTGGAAACCAAAGTCTATTCTGAAGAATATTATGGTGGTTTTGTTGATCCTAAACTAGATAAAGCTGCTATTGAAAACACCTATGATGTTTACTTTTTAACCTATATAGATACGCCTTGGGAAGAAGATGATTTACGCGATAGACCAGAACAACGTTTAGAAATGTTTAAAGCTTTTGAAAACACCCTAATAAAATACAATCGCCCATATGTTTTATTAAAAGGCGATAAGGAAACACGATTAAAGGAAGCTACAGAAGTAATAGATAAACTCCTTGCAAAAAAAGAGAACTTATATTCTTTTTCTGATACGTTATCTGATTTAGATATGCATTTTCTACATCAAAATTTAGACAATCCAAATTACCCTATTTAACAATGAATACCGAACAACTTATAAGAGAACTAAACTTTAAAGCTATTCGTAGTTCGGGTGCTGGTGGACAACATGTAAATAAAGTTTCCTCTAAAATTGAGTTATCTTTTAACCTACCAGCTTCCGAAGGATTGTCTGAAGAAGAAAAGGAATTGTTGCTTAAAAATTTATCCGCTAAACTAACCAAAGAGAACATTCTCATTCTTACCTCTCAAGAAAGTCGTTCACAACACAGAAATAAAGAAATTGCAATTCAACGTTTTTTAGAAATCATCAAACAAGGATTAAAACGACCTAAAGTTAGAAAAGCGACAAAACCTAGTAAATCTTCAATTCTTAAAAAAGCAGAAAACAAACGCAAGCATGCATTTAAAAAATCACTACGTAAAAAACCCCGTTTAGACTAGCCTTTCATCTTTTCTAAATACTCTCCCATTTTTTGATGCACAATATTGACTGCTTTTAAAGGTCGTATCATCACTTTTATTTCTTTCAATTTCCCTTCATCAGTAAACGTTACCATATCAACACCTTCAACGGTAATTCCATCTATTTCTGTTGCAAATTCTAAAATAGCATTCTCTTTATCAACAACTTCTCTAACATATTTAAAATGATCGTTTGCTATAATTTTAGCCGCAGCCATTAAATACATGGTAACCATAAATTTTCCCTCTACAGGAGTCCACACAACTGGCGAATATAAAACCGCATTATCATCAATAAATTCATCCAAATTTGATGTATTTCTTGTTTTTACAAACTCATGCCATTTTATTAATCCTTTAGATGTACTCATAATTGAAGTTTTTATAATGGAATATTTCCGTGTTTTCTATTCGGTCTTTCTACTTTTTTACCTTCTAACATCGCAAAAGCTTTGATTAACTTTCTACGAGTTTCTTGCGGTAAAATTACCTCGTCTACAAATCCTCTTTCAGCAGCTGTATACGGATTTGCAAATAACTCAGCATACTCAGCTTCTTTCTCTGCTAATTTAGCCTCATGATCTTCAGCTTCGGCAATTTCCTTTTTAAAGATAATTTCACTGGCTCCTTTTGCTCCCATTACTGCAATTTCTGCAGAAGGCCACGCAAAATTCATATCAGCTCCAATGTGTTTTGAGTTCATTACATCATAGGCTCCACCGTACGCTTTACGTGTAATTACACTCACTCTTGGCACCGTTGCTTCACTTAATGCATATAGTAACTTTGCTCCATTGGTAATAATTGCATTCCATTCTTGATCGGTTCCCGGTAAAAACCCAGGTACATCTACTAATACCAATAACGGAATGTTAAAACAATCGCAAAAACGCGTAAAACGCGCTGCTTTTTTAGAACTATTCACATCTAAACAACCCGCTAAACTCATCGGTTGATTGGCTACAATCCCAATACTCCTTCCTCCTAAACGAGCAAAACCAACAACAATATTATCAGCATAATCTTTATGAATTTCAAAGAAAGAATCTGTATCTGCAATTCCGTCGATTACAGCATGCATATCGTAGGGCTTATTCGCATTATCAGGAACAATATTTGCTAATTCCTCACGGAACTCATCATCCAATTCGAACGATAATTTATGAGGAGTTTCTTGATTATTTTGAGGCATATAGCTCAACAATGTTTTAATATCTTCTAAACATTGTACATCATTCGCAGCTGTTAAATGTGTAACTCCAGATTTTGTTGAATGCGTACTCGCTCCACCTAATTCTTCCGAGGTCACTTCTTCATTAGTAACCGTTTTTACTACGTTAGGTCCGGTAACAAACATATAACTCGAATTCTCAACCATAATGGTAAAATCGGTCATTGCTGGTGAATACACCGCTCCTCCTGCACAAGGCCCCATAATTGCCGAAATTTGAGGAATTACTCCGGATGCTTGTACATTTCTGTAAAAAATATCCGCATAACCACCTAACGAACGAACTCCTTCTTGAATACGTGCTCCCCCTGAATCATTTAATCCAATTAACGGAGCTCCAATTTTCACAGCTAAATCCATAATCTTACAGATTTTCTCAGCATGAGTTTCAGAAAGAGAACCTCCAAAAACCGTAAAATCTTGTGCAAACACGTACACCAAACGACCATTTACTGTTCCGTAACCTGTTACTACACCATCTCCATAAAACTTTTGTTTGTCCATTCCAAAATCGGTAGTACGATGCGTAACTAAAATACCGACTTCTTCAAAAGAACCTTCATCTAAAAAATAATCTATTCGTTCACGAGCAGTTAATTTTCCTTTCTGATGTTGACGGTCAATACGTTTTTGTCCTCCACCTAATTTGGCTTCAGCTATTTTATCTTGTAATTGTTCTATTTTAGATTTCACGAGTAGGCACTTTTAAGATTTGTTGTTCTTTTAAATAATGTTGCAAAGCAACTTTTGCAGCAATTTCTGCTTCCGTTTTAAAGGTCGTTTCTAAACTTTCTGGTGAATAATAATTCTTAACAAAATGCGTATCAAAATTACCTGAAGTAAACGCCTCATGTTCACATACAAACTTACCAAAAGACAAGGTCGTTTCAATTCCCTTTATTTTATAATTACTGATGGCTTGTTTCATCAATTCAATAGCTTCTTCACGTGTTTTACCGTAAGTTATCAGCTTTGAAATCATTGGATCGTAATAAATAGGTATTTCCATTCCTTCTTCAAAACCATCATCCACTCTTATATTTTCTCCTACCGGAATTTGATACGTTTCTAAGGTGCCAATACTTGGCATAAAATCATGTAAAGGATCTTCTGCATATACACGTAATTCTAATGAATGACCGTTAATTTTTAAATCGTCTTGCGTAAATGACAACGCTTCTCCACGAGCAATCTTTATTTGCTCTTCCACCAAATCAACTCCAGTAATCAATTCAGTTACCGGATGCTCAACTTGTAAACGTGTATTCATTTCTAAAAAATAGAAATTTTTGTTTTCATCTAATAAAAACTCAACGGTTCCGGCTCCTAAATAATCGCACGCTTTTGCTACTTTTACTGCAGCTTCTCCCATTTTTTGACGAATCTCAGGTGTTAATACACTCGATGGAGCTTCTTCTACTACTTTTTGATGACGACGTTGTACCGAACATTCACGCTCAAACAAATGCACCACATTTCCATGACTATCTGCCAACACTTGAATTTCAATATGACGAGGTGAACTCACATATTTTTCAATAAATACAGAACCATCTCCAAAAGCAGATTCTGCTTCAGAAATAGCTCGCTGCATTTGTTCTTTTATATCTTCAGCTTTATAAACCACACGCATACCTTTTCCTCCACCTCCTGCCGAAGCTTTAATTAAGATAGGGTATCCTATTTCATCAGCTATTTTTGAGGCATACGCCACATCCGTAACTGCCTCATCAATTCCAGGAACCATTGGTATATCGTAAGCTTTCACCGCATCTTTAGCTGCTAACTTGCTTCCCATTACCTTAATCGCATATGATTTGGGACCGATAAACGTGATACCACTTTTAGCAACGGCTTCTCCAAAAGCTGCATTTTCACTTAAAAATCCATATCCAGGATGAATCCCGTCCACTCCTAGTTGCTTAGCTACTTCAATAATTTTATTTCCTAGTAAATAGGATTGATTTGAGGGCGCAGGTCCAATGCAAACTGCTTCATCAGCAAATTTCACATGTGGCGCATTCCTATCAGCTTCTGAAAAAACAGCTACTGTTTTAATTCCCATTTTTTTAGCAGAACGCATTACTCGTAATGCAATTTCCCCTCTGTTTGCTATTAAAATCTTCTTCATTTTATTCCTCCATTTCAATTAAAACTGTATTCTTCTCAACTTTATCTCCTGTTTTTATAGTAATCGCTTTTATCACACCATTTCTTGGAGCAGTTAATGTGTTTTCCATTTTCATGGCTTCCAACACTAAAATTCCGTCACCTTCTGCAACTTCTTGCCCTACTTCAACATCAATAGAAACGATAAGCCCTGGCATTGGTGCTTTTATATCATTTTCTTTTTTCTCTGCAGTAGCTTCTAACCCTAATTCACTAATTAACATATCCAATTCATCGGCAATTTTCACTTCGTAAGCATTTCCATTTACCTGAACTGTATATGTTTTTTTATTAAAATTAGACTGAAGAACCTCTGCTTGGTAAGATTTATTTTTATCTAAAATATGGTATTTTTTCTGCGGTTTTTCAACTACATCTAACGATGTAATCTGTTCTTTATTAAGATTAAAATCGTACGATTCGTTAACCTTTAGTTTGTATGTTTTACCCATATGATTTTGAGAAATTAAGATTACTAAATTATTAAAATATATCCAGTTATAATAATTATGATTTTTTCCATGTTTATTCCAAAATTTGCTATAATTTTGCCTCGTTCTCGTAAAGGGGTGCCTATATCGGCTGAGATCATACCCAATGAACCTAGAACAGGTAATGCTGTTTAGGGAAAATGAACGTTAAGTCTACGTATAATTACGTTAATTTATCGAACTATTAATTATTCAAAAACAACAGAATAATTGCCTCTTTTTATTCATTTTAATTTATTTAAAAATGAATCTAATTTTAATCTGTAAAAAAGCTAAAAAATTAATGCCTTTTTTACTTTTGTTTGTCACTTTATCTGCACAAGCGCAATCCGTCATTTTATCTGGGAAAGTAGTTAATAACAATCAAGAGCCTTTAATGGGAGCTACAGTTGTTATTCATGAACTTAAAAAAGGTTCATCTACCGATCTTGAAGGAAACTTTCAAATTAAAGTTCCGAAAGGTAAACACATTATCGAAATTTCACATGTTGGTTTTTATTCCATAAAGCGTGAAGTTTCTACTAATGATTCAAACATTATTTTCGACTTAACTTCCGAAGAAAATGTGTTGGACGAAGTTTTAGTTTCTGCCGTTCGTGTAAAAGCAGATGCACCAGTTACACACTCTAACCTAACCAAAAAAGAACTTGAAAAACGTAATTTAGGACAAGACATTCCTGTTCTAATGAATTACCTACCTTCTGTCGTTACCACCTCAGATGCTGGTGCGGGTGTAGGTTATACAGGGATTCGTGTTCGTGGTTCAGATGCTTCTCGTGTAAATGTTACCATCAATGGAATTCCGTATAACGATGCTGAAAGTCAAGGAACTTTTTGGGTAAACATGCCTGATTTTGCATCTTCTACACAAAGTATTCAATTACAACGTGGGGTTGGAACTTCAACAAACGGAGCTGGTGCTTTTGGTGCGAGTTTAAATGTATTAACAGATAGCGATTCAAATACTGCTTTTGGAGAAGTTGCAACTTCTTTTGGTTCTTTTAATACTCAAAAATATACTGCAAAAGCTGGAACTGGAAAATTAAATGATCATGTAAGTTTTACTGGTCGTGTTTCTAAAATTTCTTCAGATGGTTATATAGACAGGGCTTCTTCTGATTTAAAATCATACTTTTTACAAGGAAGTTATGTTGATGAAAACACTTTAATTAAAACCTTAGTTTTTGGTGGCCATGAAATTACGTATCAATCATGGAATGGTAACGATGGAGAAACATTAAAAACTGATCGCACGTTTAATTCTGCTGGAGCTTTATGGGATGAAAATGGAGTTACAGGGTATTACGATAATGAAGTAGATGACTACAAACAAGATCATTATCAGTTACATTGGAATCAAAAATATTCTGATAACTTGTCTTCTAATATTGCCGTTCATTATACTTACGGAAGAGGTTTTTACGAGCAATATAAGCAAGATGATGATTTTGCTGATTATAACTTAACACCAATTACTATTGGTACTGAAACGATAAATTCTACTGATCTTATTAGAAGAAAATGGCTCGACAATGATTTCTATGGAATTACATACAACCTAAACTATAAAAACGATAATTGGGATATTTTATTCGGTGGTGCATGGAATAGATATGAAGGTGATCATTTTGGTGAAATTATTTGGGCTCGTTATGCTTCTGATAGTGAGATTAGGGATCATTATTATGATGATTTCGGAAACAAAGAAGACTTCAATTTATTTGCAAAAGCTACTTATAAATTAAACAATAATATTTCATTATTTGCAGATCTTCAAAATAGAAATGTAAGTTACAAAGCTAACGGAGTACAGGCTACTTTAGTAAATGATACTTTTAACTTTTTCAACCCAAAAGCTGGAATTAATTATAATTTAAATAATAATAACAGCTTATACTTTTCATACGCACGTGCGAATAGAGAACCAAACCGTACTGATTATGAAAATGGAAATCCAAAACCAGAACAGTTAGACGATTTTGAATTGGGTTGGCGTTTTAACACTAAAAACATTAAAGTAAACACCAACATTTATTATATGTTTTATACAGATCAATTGGCGTTAACTGGTGAAATTGACAATGTAGGATCACCTATTAGAGCAAATATTGGTGAAAGCTACCGTTTAGGATTAGAAGTTGATGCTCATATTGCTATTTCAGATTATTTGAGTGTTGTCCCAAATTTCACTATAAGTCAAAATAAAAACATTGATTTAAAAGAAACAGACGGAACTATAATTACGAATTTAGGCGATACTAATATTTCGTATTCTCCAAATTTTATTGCTGGTAATGCTATCGTAGTAAACCCAATTGAAGATTTTAATGTTAGTTTCTTGTCTAAATATGTAGGTTCTCAATTTATGAGTAATACGGAAATGTCAGCATCAACATTAGACAGTTATTTCGTAAATGATTTGAATATAAGTTACACTCTTAAACCTAAATCCGTAATTAAAGAAATCGTCTTATCTGGATTGATCAATAATATTTTCGATGAAGAATATAGTTCAAACGGATATATGTGGGGAACAACTCCATATTATTACCCACAAGCTGGAACAAACTTTTTAGTAGGAGCTACTTTTAAGTTTTAAATGGGGAAATGCTAGAAAAAGAAAAAATCCCGAGCATTAGCTCGGGATTTTTTTAATCTTTATTTACTCTTCCTACTGCACAACTCACAAACGATTTTGCTTTGTGTAGTACCGTGTTCTTGTCTCCTACTTCAGGGTAACCTAATTTAGAAAGTTTTTCTTTAATTTCTGTTGAACTTTCTTTTTCAGTTTCTACCAAAACCATTGAATTTTCTATATCTACTTCAACAGAAGTAATCCCTTCTAACTCCGATATTCCTTTTTTAATAGTTGATGCACATCCACCACATTTAAGGTTTTCTATATGAATTTCTGTTTTCATTATTCTTTGTTTTTTTCTTTCCACTCGTCGTATCCTCCTAAAACATTGTACACTTTATATCCTTTACTTACTAATATTTCTGAGGCTACTAAACTTCTTCCGCCTGATTTACAATACACATAAACAGGTTCTTTTTTAGACAGCTTACTAAGAGCTTGCTTTTCAAAATCATCAGAGTTTACATTAATTTTTAATGCACTTTTAATACTACCCTGTTCCCATTCTTCTGGAGTACGAACATCTAATAACTGAATGTTGTTACTCATTTCTGTTTTTAAATCTTCAACCGTAATGTTTGTGATTTCTTTAGTTGGTTGTTTACACGATATAAAAAACAAAACTGCGATTACTAATAAACTTTTTAATTTCATTTTTTTTATTTTAACGTTGATGGACAAACTGTTAATGTTCTTTGTATTCCTGTTTTTTTAATAGCTCCGTAACCTCCTGCAACATCAATTACATTATGAAAACCTCTTGCTTTTAAAATAGAAGAAGCAATTACAGAACGATATCCTCCTGCACAATGCACATAAAAATCTTTATCAGTAGGGAATTCCTTTATATGATCGTTCAAATAATCTAACGGTGTATTTGGCACATTTATTATATGTTCACTTGCATGTTCCCCTGGTTTACGCGCATCAAAAACTGGAGCATTTTTACGAATGGCTACCTCCAAATCATCGGCAGACACAGATCTTAAAGTGTCTATTTCTTTTCCTGATTTCTTCCAACTTTCAAAACTTCCTTTTAAGTAGCCTAAAACATTGTCAAACCCTACACGTGATAAACGTGTAATCGTTTGTTCTTCTTCACCTTCTGGAGTTACCAATAAAATGGGTTGATTAATATCTTTCACTAAAGCACCAACCCACGGAGCGAATGTTCCGCTTAAACCAATAAAAATTGATTGTGGAATAAAACCTTTAATAAATTCTGATTGATGACGTACATCTAAAATTAAAGCATCATTATCGTTTGCTACTTTTTCAAAATCATCTACAGTTAATGCTTTGGTACTTTGCTCTAAAACTTCATCTATAGAAACATATCCTTCTCTATTCAATCTAACATTTAAAGGAAAATAATCTGGTGGGGGTAATAACCCGTCTGTTACTTCTTTAACAAACTCTTCTTTAGTCATATCTGCTCGTAATGCATAATTGGTTTTCTTTTGATCACCAATTGTTCCAACAGTTTCTTTACTTAAGTTTTTACCGCAAGCAGAACCTGCTCCATGAGCCGGATACACAATTACATCATCAGCTAAAGTCATGATTTTAGTTCTTAAACTATTGTATAAATAACCTGCTAAATCATCTTGTGTAATGTCTCCCTTTTGGGCTAAATCTGGTCTACCAACATCGCCTAAAAATAAGGTGTCACCACTAAAGATTGCATGGTTATTACCTTTTTCATCTTTTAACAAGTACGTTGTACTTTCCATCGTATGTCCCGGTGTGTGAAGCGCAGTAATTGTTAAATCTCCTAGTTTAAACACTTCTCTATCTTCTGCAATATGTGCATTAAAGCCCGTTTTTGCAGTTGGCCCAAATACTATTTTTGCCTCCGTTTTTTCCGCTAATGTAACGTGTCCGCTAACAAAATCAGCATGAAAATGAGTTTCAAAAATATATTTAATTTTTGCTCCGTCTTTGTTTGCCCTATCAATGTAAGGTTGCACTTCTCTTAATGGATCGATGATTGCTACTTCTCCATTACTTTCGATATAATAAGCTCCTTGCGCTAAACAACCTGTATAAATTTGTTCTATATTCATAATATATTCCTAATTAATCATACGCTTGGTGTATATACTGCGCGTATTTTTTTTGATGTTCGTTATCTCCTGTTTTATAGTATTTCACAGCTCCATTTGCTCTCATAAAAAAATGATTCACATCTATAATTTGTAAAAGGCCACCTCTAAAAATAGCATCTCTTACAGGGCCTTTTACCCCAGCAAAATAAAACTGAATACCTCTTTTATTATAATACTTAATTCTTTCTTTAAGCATTTCTATACCTGTACTATCTACTCTATTAATACTCTCTGCATCTAATACAATCAATTTTAATGCCTTTCCTTTTTCCTCTGCCATTTCGTCTAACTTGTCTCTAAAATAGTTAGCATTTGCGTAAAAAAGTTGTGCATCAAAACGAAAAACCAATACATCATCTTCAATTATAACTTCTCTGAATCGATTTTTATTTCTATAAAAATTTGAATTAGGTACTTTTCCTAACTCTGTTACATAGGGTCTTGAAGTTCTAAAAATCAACACGATTAAAGACAAACCTACGCCAATTAAAATTCCGTACTCAATACCAAAAAACAAGGTTGAAAAGAACGTTGCTACTAATAACCAAAAATCCAAATTATTAGCTTTCCATAAAAACTTAGCTTCCTCTACATTAATTAAGTTAAATACTGCTACTATAATAATTGCCGCCAAAACTGTTTTAGGTAAATGATAAAAAACAGGTGTTAAAAATAACAATGTAAAAATTACTAAAATAGCTGATACAATTGCCGACATTCCTGTGGTTCCTCCAGATTCTGCATTAATCGCTGATCTTGAAAAACTAGAAGCTGATGGATAGGCCTTAAATAGTGAACCAAACATATTACTTAGTCCTAGAGCAATTAATTCTTGATTTGGCTTTATTCTATATTCGTCTTGTTTTGCTTCTAATGTTTTTCCTATTGAAATTGTTTCAAGATAACCTACCATCACTAAGGTAAGTGCAATTGGCAAAAGTTCTTTAATTTGAGCTATATCTAACTCCGGAAAAGAAAAAGACGGTAATCCTGAAGGTATATCTCTAACAATCGCCACATCTGCTAATCCCTTACCAAAAAAACGTAATACAACAATTCCTAAAACAACAACTATTAACGAATTGGGTATTTTTTTACTTACTTTTCTGAAGATAATAATGATAGCACATGAAATAAGTCCAATGATTGTTGTATTAAAGTTAAAACTTGAAATTCTATCAAAAACATCTTTTAATAAAATATGAATTTGATCACTTTGTAAAAAATCAACTCCAAATAAGTTTCTAAATTGATTTAATCCAATTGTTAAAGCAACAGCGGATGTAAAACCTGTAATAACTGGTTTTGATAAAAAATTTACAATAAATCCTAATTGTAACACACCCATTAAAAATTGAATAGCACCTACAACTAGTCCTAATAAAATAGCTATTGAAATAAAACTCTCTGAGCCTACTAATGCTAATGTTGAAACTCCTGTTGCTACAATTAATGAATCCATTGCTACAGGACCAATTGCTACTTGTCTAGAAGATCCAAAAATAGCATACACTATTTGTGGTACTAACGCACTGTATAAACCATAAATAGGTGGTAGCCCTGCAATAAGTGCATACGCAATACCTTGGGGTATTAAAATTATTGCAACCGTTATACCTGCAACAACATCTCCTTTTAACTGAGATTTTTTATAGTGAGGTAACCACTCTAAAATTGGTATGAGTTTTTTTATATTCAACCTAAAATAATTCTCCTTGTGATGTTCCTTTTATTCTTCCAAGATGTTTATATGCTAGGTCTGTAACCTCTCTTCCTCTTGGAGTTCTCATAATAAATCCTTGTTGAATTAAGAATGGCTCATAAACTTCTTCTATAGTTTCTGCATTTTCTGCTACTGCTGTTGCTAAAGTAGAAATACCAACAGGCCCTCCTTTAAACTTGTCTATTATGGTAGTTAAAATTTTATTATCCATTTCATCTAATCCGTGAGCATCTACATTTAAAGCTTTTAAAGCATATTTAGCTATTTCAATAGTAATATTACCATCTCCTTTAATTTGAGCAAAATCACGTACTCTACGCAGTAAAGCGTTTGCAATACGTGGTGTTCCTCTACTTCTTCCTGCTATTTCTATAGCTGCTTCCATTGAAATTGGAACTCCAAGAATATATGCACTACGTTGAATGATTGTAGTTAATAATTCTGTAGAATAATAATGTAAACGGCTACTAATACCAAAACGCGCTCTCATGGGAGCTGTAAGTAACCCAGAACGAGTAGTTGCTCCTATTAATGTAAAAGGTTCTAAATGTATCTGAACTGTTCTTGCATTTGGGCCAGATTCTATCATTATATCGATTTTATAGTCTTCCATAGCTGAATATAAATATTCCTCTACAATCGGACTTAATCGGTGAATTTCATCAATGAATAACACATCTCTTTCATCAAGATTTGTTAATAAACCTGCTAAATCTCCTGGTTTATCTAAAACCGGACCTGATGTAACTTTAATACCAACTCCTAATTCATTAGCTAAAATATGCGCTAAAGTTGTTTTACCTAAACCTGGAGGGCCATGAAACAACGTATGATCTAAAGCTTCATCTCTTTGATTTGCTGCTTCAACAAATATTTTAAGATTTTCTATCGCTTGATCTTGTCCTGAAAAATCTTCAAAAGATAGTGGACGTAGTTTTTTTTCTACATCAATTTCATCATTCGAATAGTTAGTATTTTCAGGATTTAAGTTTTCGTTCATGCTTGCAAATATACTTCAAATTAAATGTGCTTTGTGTAATAAATGTTACCTACGAAAGTTAGTATTGCTAAGATACAGATTAGAAATGAAAATCAATTATATAAAAAAAGCCTTTCAGAAATGAAAGGCTTTTTTTATAATTTATACGTTTTTTAAGAAGGCTCTTCACCATCTTTTAACGGTGTATTTTGTAATACGAAATCTTTTCCGTGTACATAATTTCCGTTTTCATCAGTTTTACTATAATCATAAGCCCAACGGTAAACATGAGGAATTGGTCCTGGCCAGTTTCCATGAACATGCTCTACTGGAGTTGTCCATTCTAATGTATTAGACTTCCATGGATTTTGTGATGCTTTTTGTCCTCTATAAATTGAAATAAAGAAATTTGCTAAAAATATTAACTGTGCTAAACCTCCTATAATTGCCATAACAGTCATAAATACATTAATATTTGCTAAATCATCAAATAAAGGAAAATTAGTGTTTGTATAATAACGACGTGGTAAACCTGCTAATCCGATGAAGTGCATTGGAAAAAATACTCCGTATGCAGAAATAATCGTAATCCAGAAATGCCAGTATCCTAATGTTTTGTTCATCATTCTACCATACATTTTTGGGAACCAGTGGTAAATACCAGCAAACATCCCGAATAATGCAGATACACCCATTACTAAGTGGAAGTGAGCAACAACGAAGTACGTATCGTGTACATTAATATCTAAAGCAGAATCCCCTAAAACTAACCCTGTTAAACCTCCTGTTACGAATGTAGAAACCAATCCGATAGAGAATAACATAGCTGGATTCATTTGTAAGTTACCTTTCCATAGTGTAGTTACATAGTTAAATGCCTTTACTGCTGATGGAATTGCAATTAATACTGTTGTAAATGTAAATACAGACCCTAAGAATGGGTTCATTCCTGAAATAAACATATGGTGACCCCATACAATTGTAGATAAGAATGCAATTGCTATAATAGATCCAATCATTGCACGATAACCAAAGATAGGTTTACGAGCGTTCGTTGAAATAATTTCAGATGTTAATCCTAAGGCAGGTAATAAGATAATATATACTTCAGGGTGACCTAAGAACCAGAATAAATGTTCAAATAATACAGGTGACCCTCCTTGGTAATGTAAAACTTCACCTGAGATAAAGATATCTGATAAATAGAATGATGTACCAAAGCTTCTATCAAAAATTAATAATAAAGCAGCTGATAATAATACAGGGAACGAAATCACACCAATAATTGCTGTAATGAAGAATGCCCACATTGTTAATGGCAATCTTGTCATTTTCATTCCTTTTGTACGTAAGTTTAATACAGTAACAATATAGTTTAATGATCCAATTAAAGATGATGCAATAAATATAGCCATCGATACTAACCATAAAGTCATACCTGCTCCTGAACCTGGAATTGCTTGTGGTAATGCCGATAATGGAGGATAAATTGTCCATCCTGCAGATGCTGGTCCTGCCTCAACAAATAATGAAATTACCATGATTACTGATGATATGAAAAACAACCAGTATGAAACCATGTTTAAAAATCCTGAAGCCATATCACGAGCTCCAATCTGTAATGGAATTAATAAGTTTGAGAACGTACCACTTAATCCGGCAGTTAATACAAAGAATACCATAATTGTACCGTGAATAGTAACTAATGCCAAGTACATATCTGGGTTCATAACTCCGTCAGTTTGGTGGTGTCCTAAAAACGCTTCAATAATTGAAAACGATTTTTCTGGCCATGCAATTTGTAAGCGAAATAACATTGACATAAATACTCCAATAATACCCATAAACATACCTGTAATAAGGAATTGTTTAGAGATCATTTTATGATCGGTACTGAACATGTATTTTGTTACAAATGTTTCTTTGTGATGGTGATCTGACATAATCTATATCTTTATATAACCTTTTAAAAATATCTTATTTAATAACTTCTGCTAGCGTTTTTTGCTCTGCTAACCAATTTTTATATTCTGCTTCTTCTTCAACAACTATCTTCATTTGCATGTTATAGTGAGAAGCTCCACATATTTTATTACATAACAATAAATAATCAAATACATAAGGTTCTTCCCCTTTAGCTTGTCTTATTTTGTTAATCCCTTTCACTTTTTCTATTACTTCAGATTGTTGACGCATTTCTTCAGTAGTATATTTAGGAGTGTATGCAAATTGTGTTACCATACCTGGTACACAATTCATCTGTGCTCTAAAGTGAGGCATATACGCTGAGTGTAATACATCTTGAGAACGGAACTTAAATAATACCTTTTTTCCTTTTGGTAAGTGCAGTTCTGTTACTTGTTTATCGTCTTGCGCCTTAGGATCTGACATATCGACCCCCATTGTGTTGATTCCTTTAATGTAATTAACATTTCCTAAACCTAACTCATTATCTGCTCCTGCATAACGAGCATCCCAACGAAACTGTTGTGAATATACTTCAATAACGATAGGGTTTTCATCATCACCAACATACATTACGTTGTTCCAAGCCCATAAACCGTAACCAATTAAAATTACAATTGTTATAGCTGGAATAGACGTCCATAAAAGCTCTAACTTGTGACTATCGGCATAGAATAAAGCTTTATTATCCTTATTACCTCTATATTTATAAGAGAAATAGAATATTAAAAACTGCATTCCAAATTGTACAATACCAATTAGCCAAAAAGTAATATTGAATAAGTTATCATCGTGTTCTCCTTCGATAGAAGCACTTTCTGGTAACATAACAACATTCATTGCAATTAAACAATAAATCATCATTGCATATAGGAATACCAAGAATCCTAATGCAATTTTACCTTGCGTGTCGTTGTCTTTATCGGTTGCAATTACTTCGCGTAAATTCATTATGCGAGTGATTTGCCAAAAACTTACTCCTAGTGCAACTGCTATAAAAATGTAAAATAAAGCGAGCATATATCTAAACTATTATTGTTTTGAAATTCTTTTTATTAATGATGAGAGTTTTCTTCTCCTCTATGTTCAATATTGTAATAATGATGTGTCTCACTCTCGTGTAAGAATGGATTTCCTTTTGCAATAGGATTCGCTTTTGCAAATGCACTAAATGTAGCATAAATAAACAACCCTAAGAAAAATAAGAAACCACTCAACTCACCAATACCAAATCCGTATTGTGCACCAACCGTACCAGGCATTACCATAACAAATAAATCTATGTAATGACCTGCCAAAATTACAAGTCCTCCAATTGTTACAAACCAAGGCACACTCTTAAAGTCACTATTAATTAATAATAATACTGGAAAAATGAAATTCATAACAACCATTGCTAAGAACGGTAACTTATATTCGTTAAAACGTAATGCAAAATATGTTGTCTCTTCAGGCATATCAGCATACCAGATTAACATGAATTGAGCAAACCATAAGTACGTCCAAAATATAGAAAAACCAAACATAAATTTTGCTAAATCGTGAATGTGACTATCATTTACTAAAGGCAATGCTCCTTTAGAACGTAAATAAATTGTTATAAAAGCAATTATTGTTAAAGCTGATACTAAAAAAGTAGCTAAGACATACCATCCGAATAATGTTGAGAACCAGTGTGGATCAATCCCCATAATCCAGTCCCAAGATGCCATACTTTCTGTGAACATAAAAAACAAGATAAAACCAACACAGATATTATAAATGTTTTTGTGTAATTTTAAATCTCCATTATCTTGTTCCATAGATTTTTTTCTAATAATAAATCTAAAGATGTTCCACCCTAATAAATAAATAACCCCTCTAATTAACCAACTTGGAGTATTCATCCACCATTTTTTACCATCTATAATAGCATCATAATTTGAGCTTTGTGGATCGAAAACACCATCTGCCATCCAAGGAAATAAGTGATTCATATGCATAAATGTAGCTATTAAAAACAGTAACATAATTACACTAACATAGTGTAAATTGTTTGTAATTGCTTCCATTACTCTAAACAAAGCAACAGACCAACCCGCATGAGCCACTCTTTGTGCTGCATAAAATGCTAATACTAATAAAGTAACACCCAAGAAAAATAACATTGCTACATAAAAAGCAGACCAAGGTCTGTTTTGCATTTGGTGTAAAGCATGTTCTGCATGATGATCTCCATGGTCTTCACCATGAGCTTCTCCATGTTGAGCTACTTCAGCATGAGCAGTTTCTGCAACATGTTTTTCAACTACTTGTTCAGCAATATGAGCCTCTTCTTTATGCTCTTCTGTTACATTTTCATGAATAACTTCTTCTTTATGGTCAGCAGCTTCACTATGTGTAATACTATCTACATTCTCTTCATGCTTAACTTCAATCGTTTTAACTTCCTCATGTTTAACTTCTTCTGTATGAGAAGTAACAGCATGAGCATCATCAGAAGCATGTGCTTCTCCATGACCACCACCATGATGTGCTTGTTCTGCTAAAATTGCTTTAGCATCTTCAATAGTTTTAGGTGCTGATAAAAAACTATATGCAGTTCCTAAGGCTCCTATAATCATTAGAGCGAAAGCAAGCATTTTTAATTTTCCTGAAAACTGGTACATATCTTAATTATCTATTTTATAGATTATTTTAATTCGCTTCTTAATTTTTCTACATACTGAACAACTTGCCAACGTTCACTGTGGTTAAGTTGCGATGCGTGAGATCCCATTAGGTTTTTACCGTACATAATTACATGATAAATACTTCCTTCTGTAACCTCTCTATCTTTGTAATTTGGAATACCGTTAAATTTATCTCTTTCAGATAAAATACCGTTACCATCACCTTTTGTACCGTGACAAATAGCACAATAAATTCCGTATAACTCTTTACCTTTAGCTAAATTCTCATCAGTAACTTCCAAAGGACTTTTTAATTCTGCTTTTGCTTTTTCATATCCTTCATTAGTATTGGCAATATCATAAGCAACAACACCACTTCTACTAACAGTTCCTGCAACAGGCAACCTATTAACTGGTTTACCATCTATGGCTTCAACTCCGTTAGCATCGTAAGGTATCGACACATACATATCTGGCATATATTGTACTTGTGGAGTACGCTTGTTGTTACAAGATATAAAGCTTGCAACGACAACTAAAGCGATAATTATTTTTAAACTTTTCATATCTCTTTATTAGTGCTTATCTACTACGTTAATTTCTACAGCTCCTGTTGTTTCTAACAAAGCTTTTAATTCATCTTCATTTCCATGAACAGGAATTTCCATTAAGAAATGGTCATCTGTAGTTCTTGGATCTGGATTTTCTGCATCTTTAAAAGGCCATAATCTACTACGCATGTAAAATGTTATAACCATTAAATGAGCTGCAAAAAATACTGTTAATTCAAATAAAATTGGCACAAAAGCTGGCATGTTAGTTGCCCAAGAAAAGTTTGGTTTACCACCAATATCTTGAGGCCAATCAGCAATCATAGTATACCAAGTTAACCAAACTGCTACCGATAAACCAGTAATACCATAAAAGAAAGCTGTAATAGCCAAACGTGTTGGAGCTAAGCCCATAGCTTTGTCTAATCCGTGAACTGGAAATGGACAAAATACTTCTTCAATATGATGATGTGCATCTTTTACTTTCTTAACGGCATCCATTAAGATATCATCATCATTGTATAATGCGTGAATTACTTTATTAGTGCTCATTGTTCTCTTCTCTTAATTTTTTAAAATTCTCTCCTGATGATTTTAAGATCGTTTTAACCTCTGCTTGTGCAATTACAGGGAAAGTTCTAGCGTATAATAAAAATAATACAAAGAAAAAACCTATCGTTCCTACAAAGATACCTACATCTACAAACGTAGGTTCAAAACGCCACCAAGTTGATGGTAAGTGACCTTTACTTAATACAATTGCAATAATATCAAAACGCTCAAACCACATACCTATGTTAATTGCAATAGAAATTAAGAAAGAAACGATAAAACTTCTTCTAAGCTTCTTAAACCATAATAACTGTGGAATAGCGATGTTAAATAAAATTAATGACCAAAATGCCCATCCGTAAGGACCTGTTGCAGCACCTACAGACATATATGTATAATTCTCGTAAGGAGAACCTGTATACCAAGCAATAAAGAATTCCGAAGCATATGCTACTGCTACAATACCACCTGTTAAGATGATTACAATGTTCATATACTCAACATGTAAACGTGTAATATACTCCTCCATATTGGTAACTTTACGCATAATACCTAATAATGTTTGTACCATAGCAAATCCTGAGAAAATTGCACCAGCTACGAAATAAGGAGGGAAAATTGTTGAGTGCCACCCTGGGTTAATAGAAGTAGCAAAATCCATCGATACAATTGTATGTACAGAAAGCACTAACGGTGTAGCTAAACCAGCTAACACTAAAGACACTTCTTCAAAACGTTGCCAATCTTTAGCTCTACCAGACCAACCGAAAGATAATAATGCGTAAATCTTCTTTTGGAAAGGTTTTACAGCTCTATCACGAATCATTGCAAAATCTGGTAATAAACCAGTCCACCAGAAAACTAATGAAACCGATAAGTAAGTAGAAATTGCAAATACATCCCATAATAATGGTGAGTTAAAGTTTACCCATAACGAACCAAATTGGTTGGGAATTGGCAATACCCAATATCCATTCCAAGGACGTCCCATGTGAATAATGGGAAACAATCCTGCTTGGAAAACCGCAAAGATTGTCATTGCTTCAGCAGAACGGTTAATTGCCATTCTCCATTTTTGACGGAATAATAAAAGTACAGCAGAAATTAACGTACCGGCGTGACCAATACCTACCCACCATACAAAGTTGGTAATATCCCATGCCCAACCGATGTTTTTATTTAATCCCCATACACCGATACCTGTTCCGACGGTGTAAAAAATACATCCAAATCCCCATAGCATTGCTGCTAAAGAAATATAAAATGCGATGTACCAATTTTTATTGGCCTTACCTTCAATAGGTTTTGCGATATCTTCAGTAATATCATGGTAACTCTTGTTACCAAGTACTAAAGGTTCTCTATAAGATGATTCGTAATGAGACGACATACTCTATATCCTTATTATTAAAAATTAAGCTTCGTTTGTATTTCTTACTTTAACTTGATATACTACATTTGGTTTTGTACCAATGTAATCTAACACGTGGTAAGCTCTATTATCTTCTTTTAACTGTGTAACTTTGTCTTCAGTGTTATTTACATCACCAAATACCATTGCTCCAGTTGAACATGCTTCTGAACATGCAGTTTTGAATTCATCCTTCTTAACAGCTCTACCTTCTTTTTTAGCTTTTAAGATAGTAGCTTGTGTCATTTGAATACACATAGAACATTTTTCCATAACTCCACGAGAACGAACTACAACATCTGGATTCAATACCATTTTACCATAGTCATTATTCATATTGAAATCGAATTCACTGTTATCTGAATAGTTAAACCAGTTAAAACGACGCACACGGTACGGACAATTATTTGCACAGTAACGAGTACCTACACAACGGTTATATGCCATTTGGTTTTGACCTTGACGACCATGTGATGTTGCTGCTACTGGACACACTGTTTCACATGGTGCGTGATTACAGTGCTGACACATCATTGGCTGGAAAGCAACTTGTGGATTTTCTGCAGAAGTTTCTAATGCTGCGAATAAATCTCCTCCCCCTAATTCTAATATCTTTTCAGCGTACTTTCTTTCAACTTCTTGGTTCGCAATATTAGGATTTTGAGCTTTAAATTCTTCAATTGTCATTGAAGCTTCAACTTGCTTTTCGTTTACTTCAGATGAATAGTATCTATCAATACGTAACCAGTGCATATCTCTACCCACACGTACTTCATGTTTACCTACAACTGGAACATTATTTTCTGCATGACATGCAACCACACAAGCTCCACAACCTGTACACGATGTTAAATCGATAGACAAGTTAAAATGGTGTCCAATCTCACGGTTATGCTCATCCCATAAATCGATAGTTTTAGCTTCAACTTCTTGGTGATCGTAAGAAACCATCGCTGGCTTGTTCCATGTATGTTTTGGATCTAATTTCTTATTCAAAACTTCTTTTAAAGTTGCTTCTTTTAAGATATCATTACGACCCGCAATTGTTTTTTGAACTTGAGTACAAGCAAATTTATGCCATCCAGATGCTTTTTCTATAGAAACATTATATTGAATACTATTTCCGTTAGCATAGAAAGGATATGCATTTACACCTACTTGCATTTCTTCTTTTAAACCTTGAGTTCTACCGTAACCTAAAGCTAATCCAAATGAACCTTTAGCTTGTCCTGGTTGAACCATTACAGGGATATTGTTAATCGTTACTCCGTTTACTGTTACGTTAGCGTAGTTACCATCGATAGCTCCATTATCTTTTACAGGATTATCAAAACCTAATTCTTTAGCATCTGCCATAGAAACGGTTAAGTAATTATCCCAAGAAGCGCGTGTAATTGGATCTGGCAACTCCTGTAACCAAGGGTTGTTTGCTTGCTTACCATCTCCTAATGCTGTAGAAGTATATAAATTTAACTCATACTGAGATGGTGTTGTATTCTTAACTAAAGTTGCAGCTGCTGTGTTGATATCAATATCATTAACAGTTACTACTGACTCTAATTCCTTTTTAAAGAATCCGTCATGTAATGCTTGGTTCCATGAGGCACCGTTTAAAACATTTGTACTCCAGAATTCTTTTAATATATCATAATAATTAACTGAACTACCTGACCATTTTAATAACACATCTTGAATTTGACGTGTATTAAAGATAGGCGAAATAGTAGGCTGCATTAATCCGTAAGTATTTGCTGAAGCTGACACATCTCCCCAACTTTCTAAGTTGTGAGGAGCTGGTAAAGCATATTGCATTGCTGTTGCTGTTGCATCATCCTGTGTAGATATAGCTACAGATAATGAAGCTTTTTTAGCAGCATCAGCAAAACCAGTTAAGCTATAATTTGGGTTTACATTATAAGTAACTAACCCTTTTACTTTACCTGATGATAAGTCTTTTAATAATTGAGCAACTTCAGTATCATTACCTTGACGAGTGTTATTTACATTAACAACATCTATAACTTCTGAATTTAATGCTTTATTGATTGCTAATGCAATTAATTGTGCATTTTTATCATTTAACCCAGTTACTACAACCCCTTTATTTCCTGCTTTTTGTAAACTAGTTGCTAATTTTTTAATTTCAGCATCATGAGCTGTAGCTTTTGACGGCATATTAGCACCTGTTACAGTATTGTATAAATTGATTAAAGCGTAAACTTGATCCGAAGGCTTCGCAACAATACGCTTATCTGCATTAGCACCTGCTAATGACATATTACTTTCAATTTGTACGTGGTAAGACATTTTACCCAATTCAGGCTTACGTCCTTCTGCATATGATTTCTCATAACCACCTTGCCAATCTCCTAAAATATCAGCACCAATAGAAGCTATAACTTCTGCTTTACTAAAATCGTAGTTTGGTAATGCACGAGTTCCATACATCGCTTCAAAAGCGTCTGCCGTTCCGCTTTCTGAAACTGCATCATATACTACATGCTTTACATTCGGGTATTTTGCAATAAAATCTGCAATCACCTTATCTGTAGAAGGGCTCGCTAATGATCCTGTTAACAAAACTACTGATTCATTAGCCGCATTTAGCCTCTCTAATTCAGCAATAATTTCTTTATCTGCATCTGCCCAAGAAATTTGTGTAGTCCCTTTTCTTGGCTCTTTTAAACGCAAGTTGCTATCATATAAAGATAAAACTGATGCTTGTGTACGAGCATTTGTAACCCCGCCAATTTCTTTATTTGGCATAATTTGAATAGGGCGTCCTTCTCGAGTTTTAACTAGTACGTTAGCAAAATCGAAACCATCTGCAATTGTAGTCGCATACCAATCTGCAACACCTACTACGATGTTATCTGGTTGCACTACATAAGGGATTGATTTTCTTACTGGACCTTCACAAGCTGCTAATGAAGCTGCAGCAGTTGAAAACCCAACATACTTTAAAAAATCTCTACGTGAAGTAGATGATGTTTCTAACGTTTCTTTATCTCCTAAAAATTCATCCGTAGGAATTTCTTCTACAAACTCATTATTACGTAGCGTTTCAACAACAGAACCTTCTTTAAGTTCTTCAACACTTTGCCAGTATTTTTTGTTTGAAGCCATTTATATATGTGTTTTTCTACTTTCTAATTATTAATAGTGGCACTTACCACACTCTTTTCCACCTAACTGTGCAATTGTAACTTGATCCACACCGTACTTCTTAGCTAATTCTGCATGAATTTTAGCATAATACTCGTTTCCTTTCAAGTCTACTTTCGTTGCTTTATGACAATCGACACACCAACCCATTGTTAACGGAGAGTATTGATATACCTCTTCCATTTCTTCTACAGGGCCGTGACATTTTTGACATTTAACACCTGCAACAGTTACGTGTTGTGAGTGGTTAAAGTATGCAAAATCTGGTAAATTATGAACTCTCACCCACTTTACAGGTTTTGTATTCCCTGTATAAGCTAACTTATCAGTATCCCATCCAGCTGCTTCATAAATTTTAGCAATCTCTTTATCAAGATCGGGTTTAGTTAAAACAACTCCACCTTCTTCTAAGACCACTTTAGTATCATCAGCAACTTCAGAAATATTCTTATGACAGTTCATACAAACATTAACAGAAGGAATTCCTGAATGCTTACTATGTTTTGCTGCAGAGTGACAGTATTGACATTCAATCTTATTATCTCCTGCATGAATTTTATGTGAAAATGTAATTGGTTGAATTGGCTGATAACCTTGATCAACACCAACCTTAAATAAAGTTCCAAATAAGAAATAAGCAGTAACTAAAGCTCCGAAAATCACTGCTAATACATGCAAGAATGTGTTTTGCTTAATTCCTTGCCATAAATCTGCTGTTTGCCCTAACAATCCTGGTGTCTTTGGCGCCCCTTTTAACTCACTAATAGTTTTTAATAAACTACCAATTATTAAAAACGCTACTATAATTGCTGCTGCTAAAATATAAATTAGCCATTTAGGACCCCCGTCTTTAGAAGAACTCGCATCTGCTGTAGCTGCTGCTACATCTCCTGCTTTTTTAACCTCCCCAACAGTTGTATAATAAAGAATATCATCAATATTCTTATCTGTTAACTGAGGAAAAGCAGTCATGCTTGAACCATTAAATTCTTCGAAAACAGCAATTGCATCAGCATCTCCAGAGGCTCTTAGCTCAGCATTGTTACGAATCCATTTTTGTAACCACTCATGTTCTCTTCTTTCTTCAACCCCACTTAAAGCAGGACCTACTAATTTCTTATCTAACTTATGACAAGATGCACAAAGCGACTTGAATAACTTTTTCCCTTCTTTTTGACGAGCTTCATCTACATCTTGTGAATGCACTGAAAAACTTAATAAAAAGACTAATAGGAAAGCAAAACTCTTTAAGAGTACTTGGGTTAAACTGTTGTGATGATTCACACTTTTCATACTATAAAATATAAATTTTGTATCTATTTTGGTACGATTTTTTCTATACAGTATGTAATACACATGTATATACAAACTCGCACAAAAGTACTACTTCTGTCTAAATTGTGAAATGTTAAGAGAATGCTAATTTGTAATTTATACTAATTCTAAATAATCATTTATAGCAATCTATTAAATAACAAGTCGTTACTTTTGTAAAAAGAATAAAAAAATGAAAAAAATCAGTATAACTTTAACATTTTTAGGTTTATTTTTAATTGGTAACCTTGATGTTTCTGCACAGTCTAAATACACTGAAGACAAGAGCATTAACTCGTTGTTAAAAAAGAAAAGAGAGTACAATAAATACAACGGAACTGGCTTTAGAATTCAGCTTTATAATGGTTCAGAAGGGCGTGCTAGAAACATAAAAAATAATTTTGAATCTGAGTTCTCTGGTGTTTATACTAAATTAGATTATGACGCTCCTGATTGGAAAGTACAAGTAGGAAGTTATAAAACACGCTTAGATGCAGATAGAGCTCTAAACAAGATCAGAGAGAAATTCTCAGGAGCAATTATCATTAGTAAATAAAATTTATACAAATAAAAAACCTCGCAAATTGCGAGGTTTTTTATTTGTATATCATGCTTAAATTATTTCAACTTTTTCTTCACTGCTACTTCAGTATAAGCTTCAAGAATATCTCCTTCTTTGATGTCGTTATAGTTCTTTATTTGAATACCACAATCATATCCTTTAGTTACTTCTTTAACATCGTCTTTAAAACGCTTTAATGAAGCTAACACACCATCATGAACGACAATACCATCTCTAATTACACGAACTTTTGCATCTCGAGTAATTTTACCACTCATCACCATACATCCTGCAATGTTTCCAACTTTAGAAATTTTATAAACTTCTCTAAGCTCAACATTACCAATCACCTCTTCTTTCATTTCAGGAGATAACATTCCTTCCATGGCGTCTTTTACATCGTTAATAGCATCATAAATAATAGAATATGTTCTAATATCTACTTCTTCTCTATCTGCTATTATTCTTGCATTTGCTTGAGGACGCACATTAAATCCTACAATAATAGCATCTGAAGCTGTTGCTAATAATACATCAGATTCTGTAATTGCTCCAACACCTTTATGTAAAATATTTACTTGAATTTCTTCTGTAGATAATTTCTGTAAAGAATCTGTTAATGCTTCTACCGAACCGTCTACATCTCCTTTTAAGATAATATTTAACTCTTTAAAATCTCCTAAAGCAATACGACGACCAATTTCTGCTAATGTTAATGTTTTTTGAGTTCTTACAGATTGCTCACGTTGTAATTGAGAACGTTTAGAAGCAATTTGTTTCGCTTCTCTTTCATCTTCAAATACATTAAACTTGTCTCCTGCTTGCGGTGCCCCATCTAATCCTAAAATAGATACTGGTGTTGATGGACCTGCTTCTTTTAAGTTATTCCCCTTGTCGTCAAACATGGCTTTAACTTTACCACTGTTTTTCCCAGCTAATATATAATCACCAATCTTTAAGGTACCAGCTTGCACCAAAATAGTAGTTACATAACCTCTACCTTTATCTAACAATGCCTCTACAACTGCTCCTGTCGCTAATTTATTAGGATTAGCTTTAAGCTCTAAGATTTCAGCTTCTAATAATACTTTTTCTAACAATTCTGGAACTCCTTGACCTGTTTTAGCAGAAATATCTTGTGATTGAATATTTCCTCCCCATTCTTCAATTAATAAATTCATTGAAGATAACTGAGTTTTAACATTGTCTGGATTTGCGTTTGGCTTATCAATCTTATTAATTGCAAATATGATTGGTACTCCTGCTGCTTGTGCATGAGAAATTGCTTCTTTTGTTTGAGGCATTACATCATCATCTGCTGCCACCACAATAATAACTAAATCTGTTATTTGAGCTCCACGCGCACGCATCGCTGTAAAGGCCTCGTGACCTGGTGTATCTAAAAATGCAATTTTTTGATCTCCAACTTTTACAGAATAAGCTCCAATATGTTGTGTAATTCCTCCAGATTCTCCTTCAATTACATTTGCTTTACGTATATAATCTAATAAAGAAGTCTTACCATGATCTACGTGACCCATTACTGTAATAATTGGCGCACGTGTTTCTAAATCTTCTGGCTTATCTTCTTCTTCTACTATAGCTTCTTCTACTTCAGCTCCAACAAATTCTACTTTATAATTAAATTCTTCTGCAACAATAGACAATGTTTCAGCATCTAAACGTTGATTCATTGTTACCATCATCCCCAACATCATACATGCAGAAATAATATCTGTTACAGGTTTATCCATCATCG
This sequence comes from Tenacibaculum adriaticum, assembly GCF_008124875.1. GTDB lineage: Bacteria > Bacteroidota > Bacteroidia > Flavobacteriales > Flavobacteriaceae > Polaribacter > Polaribacter adriaticus. Next base: position 956,224 of record NZ_VNIA01000001.1, on the reverse strand, counting down.
TAGCAACTTCACTAACCGTAACAAATTCTGTTACTTTTAATACTTTGCTTTCTAACTCTTGTGCTTGTAATTCAGCTTCTGCTAATTGACGATGCTGATCTCTTTTATCTCTACGGTGCTTTGCCCCTCTACCTTTGCTAGATTTCCCTTGAAGTTTTTCAAGAGTTTCTCTAACTTGTTTTTGGATTTCTGCTTCTGTTAGCTCTTCTTTCTTAACTATTGGCGCTCTACCTCTACCTCTATTTTGACCACCACGGTTTTGACCACCACCACGGTTTTGACCACCACGGTTACCTGCTCCTTGCGTACTAGTAGTCCCTGTTTTGGCTGTTCCTGCACCTGCTCCTGGTTTAGCAATTCTACGGCGTTTTTTCTTATCTGCCGCGTCATTACTACCTCCTTTAGCTTCTGGTTTTTTCTTTTTAGGTCTTTCAAATTGTTTTAAATCAATTTTCTGACCTGTCATTTTAGGACCGTCTAGCTTTTTATACTGTGTTTTAATTTTCTCAGCATTTTCTGGAGTAATCTCAACCTTCGGTTCTTCTGCCTTAGGTTCTTGTTGTTTTGGTGCTTGAATCTTAGGTTCAGATTTTTTAACCTCTATAGTTTTTGGTTTTTCTACAGATGCTTCTTTTTTAACCTCAACTTTCGGCTTTTCTTGCTTTTTAATTTCCTCTACTTTTTTTGGTGCTTCTGTTTTAGAAATAGGTACCTCCTTAACTTCTTCTTTCGGAACCACAACTTTATGCGCTCCTTTTTTATTAGAATCAATATCTATTTTACCAACAGTTTTTACTTCTACCTTTTCAGCCTTAGCTTTTAATATTTCTTGCTTTTTGGCATCTTCAATACGCTTCGCCTCCTGCTCTGCCTCTATTCTTAAACGAATAGCTTCTTTTTCTTTACGCTTTTCTTCGCTTACTTCTTTAGACGCTACTTTTTTAGATTTATCTGTTTGAAAACCATCAAGTAATACTTGGTATTCTTTTTCAGAAATCTTAGTTGTAGGACGAGCCTCAACATCGTGACCATGTTTAGCCAAGTGTTCTACCGCTCTATCTAAAGAGATATTTAATTCTCTTAAAACTTTGTTTAGTCTTAATTTGTTAGCTTCAGCCATAAATTGTTTTATACTTTTTATTGAAAAAACACACTTTATACACGGTATAGTTATGCTCTTTTTCTATTTTTTGTCAGGTTTTATTTCTAAAGGAAAAAGGAACATGACATCCTTATTATAATATACTGAAATAAATCAGTTTATTTAGTCCTCGAATTCTTCTCTTAAAATTCGTTGAACATCCATAATAGTTTCTTCTTCTAAATCGGTTCTTTTCACCAACTCGGTAACATCTTTATCTAAAACACTTTTCGCAGTATCTAAACCAATTTTTTTGAATTCTGCTATTACCCATGCTTCGATTTCATCAGAAAATTCTGTTAACTCTACATCTTCCTCTTCTAATCCTTCTCTTTGAACGTCAATTTCATATCCTGTTAACTGACTCGCTAAACGAATATTTACTCCCGAACGACCAATTGCTTTTGAAACCTCTTCTGGCTTTAATAAGACACTTACACGTCCTTTTTTACCATCTTTTTCCTCCTCGTACATTTTAATTTCTACAGAAGTTACTTTTGCAGGACTTAAAGCTCTTGAGATATATAATTGTTCATTTTTAGTGTAATTAATTACATCTATATTTTCGTTTCCTAACTCACGAACGATACCGTGAATACGGGATCCTTTAACTCCAACACATGCTCCAACAGGATCTATTCTATCATCGTAACTATCTACAGCTACTTTAGCTTTATCTCCTGGTATTCTTGCAACTCCTTCTATTGTAATTAATCCGTCAAAAACTTCAGGAATTTCTTGTTCAAATAATTTAACCAAAAATTCTGGAGAAGTTCTAGACATAATAATTGCTGGTTTATTACCTCTTAATTCTACCGATTTAATTACCCCTCTTACGGCATCTCCTTTTCTAAAAAAATCTGAACGGATTTGCTCACTTTTTGGTAAAACGATTTCATTTCCTTCATCATCAAGCAAAATTACGGCATTATGACGTATATGATGCACTTCTGCACTATATAATTCACCTTCTAACTCTTTAAATTGTTTAAAAATGTTAGTACTGTCATGTTCATGAATCTTAGAAATCAAGTTTTGGCGCAATGCTAAAATAGCACGCCTTCCTAAATCTATCAATTTAACTTCCTCAGAAACATCTTCTCCTATTTCAAAATCTGGTTCAATTTTTCTTGCTTCTGTTAATTCGATCTCCTCATTATCATCTTCAGAAAAACCATCTGCTACTACTACTCTATTTCTCCAAATTTCTAAATCTCCTTTATCAGGATTGATAATAATATCAAAGTTATCATCTGAACCAAACTTACGTTTTAGTGCAGTACGAAATACTTCTTCTAAAATAGACATTAATGTAACTCTGTCTATACTTTTATTGTCTTTAAAATCTGAAAATGATTCAATTAAATCAATATTTTCCATTTTCTCTCTTATTAAAATATAATCTTCACTTTTGCTTCTATAATATCTGCATATGGTATTGAAACCGATTTTTCCACCGTATGCTTCCCTTTTCCTATTGGCTTTGGCTCTCTAGCTTCCCATTTTAGAGTAATAGCTTCATCCAAAACTTCTTTTAAAATCCCTTCAAAATCTTCAACTTGAGTTTTTACTTTTAAAACCCTATCAATATTTTTTATGTACTGACGTTTTATTTTTAGAGGGTGTGATATGTCTGGAGAGGTAACTTCTAAAGAAAAATCCTCTTCTTCTCTATCTAAATTATGTTCTATATTTCTACTAATTCGAACACATTCACTTAAAGGAATTCCCGAATCCCCATCAACAATCACTTTTATCTTTCCATTAGCAAGAAACTGTAAGTCAATCAAATATAAAGATTGATTTTCATCTAACGCCTCCTGTAATAGTATTTTTACCTTTTCTTGATTCATTTTAGGTATAAAAAGAGGGGACATACGTCCCCTTCATTTTCTTTTTTTATTAAATTCTGTGCAAATATAGTAAGATATTTACAAATATACAAATCATTGTATGCCAGTTTTTTTCGTATATTTAGTACACTTTATAAATTTAACAAAACACTCTGGATTATGAAAAAAATATTAATACCTATTGATTTTTCCCCATGTTCAGAATACGCCTCAAAATTAGCTTCAAGAATTGCAAGAAAGTCTGACAGTGAAATCCATTTATTACACATGATTGAATTACCAACGGGTGTTGTGGATATGGTTTCCGGAAGTAACTTTAGCATACCTGAAAGCATGCTGTATATTCGAAAAGTTCGAGACCGAATGATTGACTACAAAGCAAAGTTTTTCCCAAAAAATGCAGGGGTGAAACATTCCATTCGTTTTCAAAACCCCTTTGAAGGCATTCGAAGCTATAGTGAAAAAATTGGTGCAGATTTAATTGTTATGGGATCTAAAGGTCATTCTAAAATAGAAGAAATCCTCATTGGATCAAACACCGAAAAAATAGTAAGAACCTCAAAATCACCTGTTTTAGTAGTAAAAAATGCTGAAGAAAAATTCAAACCTGAGAAACTAGTTTTTGCCTCTAGTTTTAAAGAAGGAAAAGACAAAGCCCTAAAAAAACTACTTGATTTTACTCGTGAATTTAAAAGTGAAATTCATTTACTTAAAGTAAATACTCCACAAAAGTTTGAGAGCACACAAGAATCAATAAAAAGAATTAAAAATTTTATCAAAAATTACAATATTCCAAAGTACAGCATTAATGTATACAATGATTCTTCTGTTGAAAAAGGAATTTTAAATTTTGCAAACGAAATAAATTCTGATATGATTGCATTAGGAACCCATGGAAGAAGTGGTATTTCTCATATTTTTAACGGGAGTATTACCAAACATTTATCAAAAAGAGTTTCGCAACCTATGCTAACTTTTAAAATTTAATTTTTTTTTCAAAATAATGAAAAACAAAAAACTCTCACTTTCGTGAGAGTTTTTTTGTTGGCCTACAAGGACTCGAACCTTGAACGACGGTACCAAAAACCGCTGTGTTACCATTACACCATAGGCCAATTGCTTATTGCGGGTGCAAATTTAAAGTAATCTTTTAAATTTGCAAACATTTTTTTATTTTTTTTTATTTAACAGAATTTTACCTCCATTCTATCCTGCAAATATAATCAAAAGAATATTTTTGTTTTAAGAATTTTACACACATTTACAATTAAAAAAAGGCAAAAATAAATTAGTACATTCGCAACGACATTTTAACTAGACTATGAACCAATTTAATTATAAAAAATGGAATACTATTTTAGGATGGGTTTCATTTGCTATTGCTCTAATTACATACACTTTAACTCTTGAACCCACAGTAAGTTCTTGGGATTGTGGCGAATATATTTCTACTGCTGTAAAGTTAGAAGTAGGGCATCCACCGGGAGCTCCTCTTTTTCAAATGTTGGGTGCATTTTTCGCAATGTTTACAAATGACCCTAGCCAATGGGCAAAAATGGTCAACTTTATGTCAGCTTTAGCTAGTGCTTTTACCATTCTTTTTATGTTTTGGACTATTACTAATTTAGCTAAAAAAGCAGCAATTAAAAATGGTAAGTTTAGTGTTGGTGAAAAAATTGCTGTTTTAGGTAGTGGTTTAGTTGGTGCATTAGCCTATACTTTTTCAGATAGTTATTGGTTCAGTGCCGTTGAAGGAGAAGTATACGCAATGTCTTCATTTTTGATGGCAATCTTATTTTGGTTAGGTTTAAAATGGGAAAGTGAAATCAACAGTCCAAGAGGTAATAAGTGGCTAGTCATTATCAGTTTTGTCGTTGGGTTATCTTTTGGAGTACATATTTTATCTTTATTGGTAATCCCTTCAATTGTAATGTTATATTTCTTTAAGACATACAAAGATATTAATCTAAAAACTACAGCTATTGCATCATTAATTGCCATTTTAGTTTTAGCTTTTGTCTTTAAATTTTTATTCCCTTTTACGTTAAAATTCTTTAGTGTATCGGAATTATTCTTCATTAATAGTATTGGCTTACCTTATAACTCAGGAACTATTATTGGAGGTATTGTTTTAATAGCACTCTTTTACTTCGGATTAAAACACACTCGTGAAAAAGAATTATTTACTGCGAACACTCTAATATTATCTATCTTATTCTTAATGATTGGGTTTTCATCTTGGTTAATGTTACCTATCCGTGCTAATGCAGACACCATTATCAATGAAAACAATCCCTCAAGTGCCCGTGAATTATTAGCTTATTATAACCGTGAACAATATGGAGATGCTAATGTTTTTTATGACAAATACTATTCTTTCTCATACCAAAGAGAACAAGACGCTTCAAATCCTTACAAAGATGATAAGCCAAAATACGAAAAGCGTAATGGTAAATATGAAATTGTAAACAATTATAAAGATGCTTTACCAAATTGGTCAGATAAACATAAAGGTTTTATACCAAGAATGGTAGATCCAGGATCTGAACAATATTACAAGCAAATAGCAGGTATCCCTGCACGCGCATCTCGTAAACCAACCTTTATCGAAAACATAAAATTTATGTTTGATTATCAATTCGGATACATGTATGGACGTTATTTTATGTGGAACTTTGTAGGACGCCAAAACGATTCTCAGGGCCATTTAGATGTTGAAAACGGAAATTGGTTAAGTGGAATTGATTTTATTGATGAAATCCGTTTAGGTTCCCAACAAGACTTACCAGACGATGTGAAGAATAATAAGGGAAGAAATACTTACTTTTTCTTACCTTTAATTTTAGGAATTATTGGTTTATTATATCATATTAAAGAAGATAAGAAGAATTTTTATGTATTAACACTCTTCTTTGTTTTTACAGGGTTTGCTATTATATTTTACACGAATCCAAAACCTTTTGAACCTCGTGAACGTGATTATGCTGTGGTAGGCTCTTTCTATGTTTTTGCGATTTGGATTGGGTTTGGGGTATTAGCATTGTATGATTCATTAAAAAAATACGCCAAAAAAGAAATCGTTGCTATTGCAATTTCTGTAGTTTCTTTATTAGCTGTTCCAACTTTAATGGGCTTCCAAAATTGGGATGATCATGATAGAGGAGATCGTTATACTGCACAATTAAATGCCCAAACGTACTTAGAAAGTTGTGATCCTAATGCTATTCTATTTACCATTGGAGATAATGATACTTTTCCGCTTTGGTATATGCAGCAAATGGAAGGAGTTCGTACCGATATTAAACTAGTAAATACAAGTCTTTTTGCTACCGATTGGTATATCGACCAAATGAAGAAAAAAACATACGATGCAGATCCTATTCCATCTAAATTAACACACGATCAATATAAATATGGAACACTAGATGTTGCCTATCACATGCCACATCCACAATTAAAAGATTCTGTATTACCGTTAAATGACTTTATGCGTTGGATTGCTAGTGATAACGACGCAACCTATTTTGAGACTGAAAACGGGCAACGTGAAAAGATTTACCCGACTAACAAAATTAGAGTGCCTGTAAACAAAAAAAATGCTCTTAAATACGGAATTGTTGCAGCTAAAGATGCTGACAAAATAGTCGATTATATAGATATAACAGTAGATAGACAAGGCTTAACCAAAAATCGTATTTTGATGTTAGACATCTTAAATAATTTTGATTGGAAACGCCCAATTTATTTTACAGGCGGTGCAAATGCTGATGAAGAGTATATTTGGATGAAAGATTATTTACAGTTAGATGGGATGGCCTTTAAACTGGTTCCTATAAAAACTCCTAACAAAGACAAATCGATGTTTGACATGGGAAGAATTGATCCAGAAAAAATGTATGCCAATATTAAAAAGTGGGATTGGAAGACAATTAATAACGGTAAAATCTATTTAGATGAACAAACTAAACGTAACGCTATTTCTATGCGTAATAATTTAATGCGTTTATCTGAAGAATTTCTTGTTGAAGGAGATTCAGTTCAAGCAAAAGATGTTTTAGACCTTTCATTATACAAAATGCCAATTAGAGATTTTGGGCATTATAGTATTTCTTTAGGATATCCAGAATTATACTACAGAATAGGAGATAAAGACAAAGCTCGTGAAACTAGCGAAACATTAATTGATATTTTTCAACAACGTTTATTGCATTATAGTACATATAAAGAAAGTGATGTTGATTTAATTATTGATGATTTAGACACAAATCTTTATATGTATAGAAACGTAATTAATCAAGTCGATAAGTACGACAGCGACAGAGACTACGTTAAAAAATTACAAGATGGTTTTATAAACAACGTAGAACTCTTTAAACATTTAATGCCAGAACCTGAACCAGAAGAAACTCAGGTTTTAGACACCATAAAACCTTAAACAATAAAAAAGCGGTTGAAATTATTCAACCGCTTTTTTATTTATCTTTTTTTAGTTAACTTAAACGTATTGCTGAACCAGCCCTATTAAAGTATTCGCGTCTTGCTCTCCTGTTTGCCTCCACTTCATTTCCCCATTTTTATAAATCATAAAGGTAGGATTTCCTTTTACTCGTAAAGCATCTGCTAGAATTTCATTCTTTTTAATATCGATTTTTATCACTTTTGCCTTATCTCCTAATGCTGCAGCAACATCACGAAGTGTATCTATGTTCATATCTACATCTTCCCAATCAAAATAAAAATCTATAAGTACAGGTTTATTTATACTAATAATTTCTCCAAACTTTGTCATTTTACATAAATTTTATCTGTAGAGCGCCTAAAAATAACACTTTTTTATTATGTAACTATTATATTATCATTAATAATGTTAAAAAATCACGCTTTTTTCAACTCTATCACTGTTATTTCTGGCCAAATCCCTACTCTACCAGGAAAAGCGTGATATCCAAACCCTCTGTTTACATTTATGTATCTTCCAAATTCTTCATACAAACCTGCCCATTGTTTATATACGTATTGAGCTGGGCTCCATTTTATAAAACCAGGAATTTCAATTCCAAACTGTAATCCGTGAGTATGCCCACTTAAGGTTAAATGATAATTAAAATCATCTTCTTTTACTTCATACTCCCAATGACTAGGATCATGGCTCATTAAAATTTTAAAATCTTCTTTTTGTATTCCTGAAGTTGCTTGTTTTAAATCTCCTGCTTTTTTAAAACCTTTTCCCCAATTCTCAACACCAACTAAAGCTATTTTTTGTCCATCTTTTTCTATATATCGATGTTCATTTAACAATAAATCAAATCCTATTTTTGGGTGAATATCCTTTACTGCTTTAAAATTTTCTTCTTTATCCTCTTCTGATTTCCAATCAGAATAATCACCATAATCATGATTCCCAAGAATCGAATATTTACCTATTGGAGCATGTAATTGTTTAAAAACATCCACCCAATCATCCATTTCATGAGCAAAATTATTGACAATATCCCCTGTAAAAAGCAGTATATCCGATTTTTGCTCATTAATTAAATCTACTCCATATTGAATTTTTTCTTTATTCGTAAAACTTCCAGAATGAATATCTGTAATTTGTGTAATGGTAAACCCATCAAAAGCCTCAGGTAAATCTTTAAAAGGCAATTGATATTTTAAGACTTTGTAGTTGTGCTTTCCTCTAACCATTCCATATAACAAACTGGTAAAAGGCAAAGCAGCAATACCCAATGCAATTTGCGCAATAAATTTTCTACGCCCTGCCAAAGCTTCTGTTTCTCCGGGAGAAAAATAGGAGATTCCTTTTTGAGCTCCACGCACTATATCTTCCCCAAACATAAAAAACACAATAATCAACTTTGGTAGTAACGCTAAAAGCAACAATCCAACAGCCCATTGAAACTCTTTAGTTTGTCCATCACTTCTCTCATATCCAAAAATAGTTATGAAAAAATTTACATAAGCAAATACTCCAATCATCAACCAAACATAACGAAAGATCTTATTATTGGTCATCATTTTAATTGCCTGAAAAGCATACAATTCAAGCATAATTATTACAACTGAAAAAATAATAGATGAAATTATCCAACGGGGCATATATTCTTTTTTATGTTCGTTACAAAGATACGGCTAATAACAAAAAATGATTTTTAATGTCTTGTTAAAGTTTTGTAGCTTTACCTTCTTCAACATACACCTAAAATGATTAACAAAAAAAGACTTTTTTTACTCGACGCATATGCACTTATTTTTAGAGGATATTATGCCTTTATTAAAAACCCACGTATTAATTCTAAAGGAATGGATACTTCTGCAATCTTAGGTTTTACCAATTCATTATTAGATGTTATAAAACGTGAAAAGCCTGATTATTTAGCTGTGTGTTTTGACAAAGGTGGGAGTGTTGACAGAAATGAAGTTTTTCCAGAATATAAATCTAACAGACAAGAAACACCTGAAGCAATTAGAATAGCCGTACCATATATTGAAAAAATATTAGAGGCCATGAATATTCCCGCAATTATAAAAGAAGGGTATGAAGCTGATGATATTATTGGTACACTTGCCAAAAAAGCTGAAAAAGCAGGTTTAGAAACCTATATGGTAACTCCCGATAAAGATTTTGCTCAATTGGTTTCTGATAATATTTTCATGTACAAACCACCTAGAATGGGTAATGGATATGAAAAGTGGGGAATTGAAGAAGTAAAAGCTAAATTTGGAGTTGAAAGACCTGAGCAAGTAATTGACTTTTTAGGAATGATGGGAGACGCTGCCGACAACATACCTGGATTACCTGGTGTTGGTGAAAAAACAGCCAAAAAATTCTTATCTCAATATGGTAGTATGGAAAATTTGCTTGCCAATACGCATGAATTAAAAGGCAAAATGAAAGAGAAGATAGAAGCAAGTGTTGATCTTGGAATGCTGTCTAAACAGTTAGCCACTATTATGCTAGATGTTCCTGTTGAATTGGAGCAAGACAAATTAATTTTTGAGCAACCTGATATTGAAAAAACAAAAGAGATTTTTGCCGAATTAGAGTTCCGTCGTATGACTGAAAATTTTTTGAAAGCATTTAATACTAGTTCAGTAAATGAAACCTCTCAAACTATAACTGAAGATAAAACACCTTCTAAAAAAAGTAGCATAAACACTTCGAATCAATTTGATCTGTTTGCAGCTCCTGGAACTGGAACTATCTCCGAAGAAAATCAAATCAACGGATATAAAACTATTGAAAATACCAGTCATTTTTATCAATTAGTTAATACACCTCTTTCAAGAAGACTATTAATCGAAAAATTACTCCAACAAACTTCTGTATGTTTTGATACCGAAACTACAGGTTTAAAAGCTTTGGAAGTTGAATTGATTGGAATTGCTTTTTCTTGGGAAGTTGGTAAAGGTTATTATGTAGCTTTTCCAGAAGATCAAAAAGAAACACAAACGCTTTTAGAAGAATTTCGTCTCTTTTTTGAAAATGAAGACATCGAAAAAATTGGACATAATATTAAATACGATATCAAAGTATTATCTAATTACAACATCCCTGTAAAAGGTAACTTGTTTGATACTATGATTGCGCATTATCTAATTAACCCAGATATGCGACATAATATGGATATATTAGCCGAAACCTACTTAAACTATCAACCTGTTTCAATTACGGAACTCATAGGCAAGAAAGGCAAAAATCAGTTATCGATGCGAACTGTTGAATTAGGAAAACAAACGGAATATGCGGTAGAAGATTCTGACATTACACTTCAGTTAAAAGAACATTTTGAAAAAGAGCTTGAAAGCGGAAATTTAACCAAGCTTTTTAATGAAGTTGAAATGCCTTTAGTATCGGTATTAACCTCTATGGAAATTGAAGGTATTAATATTGATACCGAATTTTTAAAATCCCTTTCGGTAGATTTAACCAAAGACATTACTGAATTAGAAAAACGAATTTACGAGCAAGCGGGTGAAGAATTTAATATTGCATCTCCGAAACAACTAGGAGTTGTATTATTTGAAAACATGAAATTGGTTGACAAACCAAAAAAAACAAAAACAGGTCAATATTCAACAGCAGAAGATGTTCTTTCTTATTTAGCAAAAGACCATCAAATCGTCACGGATATTTTACTATATCGCCAATATAAAAAACTGCAAAGTACTTATGTAGATGCGCTACCCAATGAAGTAAATCCGAAAACAAAAAGAGTTCACACTGTATATGCACAGGCCGTTGCTGCAACAGGAAGATTAAGCTCTAACAATCCGAACTTACAAAATATTCCTATTCGTACAAAACGCGGACAAGAAGTTAGGAAAGCATTTATTCCACGAAATAAAGACTTTGTATTAGTAGCTGCGGATTATTCTCAAATAGAATTGCGAATTATTGCAGCATTGAGTGAAGAAGAAACAATGATTAAAGCTTTTCAAAACGAAGAAGATATTCACGCTTCAACTGCAGCTAAAGTATTTAATGTACCTCTTAAAGAAGTGACTCGTGAACAACGTAGTAATGCTAAAACAGTTAACTTCGGAATTATATATGGTGTATCTGCATTTGGACTAAGTAACCAAACAGATTTAACTCGAAGTGAAGCCAAAGAATTAATAGATACGTATTATAAAACATACCCTAAATTACGAAACTATATGGCCGAACAGGTAGATTTTGCTCGTGATCATGGATATGTAGAAACCATTTTAGGTCGTAAACGCTATTTAAAAGACATCAACTCACGAAATGCCATTGTTCGTGGTGCAGCAGAACGAAATGCTGTAAACGCACCTATACAAGGTAGTGCGGCAGATGTTATAAAGCTTGCCATGATTAATATTAAAAAACGATTTGACAAAGAACAATTCAAATCTAAAATGTTATTACAAGTACATGATGAACTAGTATTTGATATACATAAAGATGAATTAGAAATCATTAAGCCTATTATTAAACAAGAAATGGAAAATGCCTATAAACTAACCGTTCCGTTAGATGTAGAAGTAGGTGTTGGACTTAATTGGCTAGAAGCTCATTAATTTAAGTTTAAAACAAAAAAAACACTCAATATCCCCAATTGAGTGTTTTTTCCTTAGTGATTATTTTGCTTTATCTAGTGCCTCATTGCATAACCAGCTGCTCTTCCGAACTCGGCTAGAACTAATAATACACTTTTAAACAAATCACTAATCTTCCCTAGTAATAACTTCCCCATAATATTTAATTTTAATCCCCTCACAAATATACTTCATAATACGTTGATTTTCAATAGGGTTTTTCCTGTAGTGTATTACAGGATCTAATTTTAGTATAGATGGGGAGAAAAAAACTATAACTGGTAACTACACCGTTATCGTTATAAAGTCATCAAAGGCTATATAATAAGGTTGATCCTTAAAAACAGGTAATTCTACGCTTTCAGCATTTGCAACTCCAATACCCGCAAACCATACTTTTGCATTCTGCTTGGCTGCATGTTCTTTAAAAGTTTCCATCCATAAAACATCATAGTCGTTTGGGCTCTGTAAGTTATTAGAAACTTTTACCAAAACAAAAATGGTAGGTTCTCCTTTTTTATACAATACAAACTGCGGATGTTTTTTTAGTTCACTATTAATGGCTACAAATTCATAACCTAATTTTTGTAGTTTCTTCCCTACAATGTTCATTCCTAAATTATGCAATTCTTGCTCGGTAAGTGCACGCATTATTTTTTCTTATTACGCTTATTGTAATTTTTATCGCCACGAGTTTTTGGCTTCTTATATTTTTTAGCAATTTCTCTTCTGTAAGAACCTCCTTGATTGGTTTTTTGATTCTTTTCTTTCTTTTCGTGAAATGCAGGGCCAGGAACATATTCTTGTGAAGTTCTGTTACTAGATATTTCTCCAGGTTCTTTCGGACGCTCTTCTTCAGTTAATTCTGTAGATATTTCAACTTGCTCTGGTATTTCTAAAAGCGGAATGGTATAATCCATCAATTCTTCAATACGCTGTTTTGCTTCTTGCTCTTTTTCTGTAGAAAACAAAATCGTTTTCCCTTCATGCTCTGCACGACCTGTTCTACCAATTCGGTGCATGTAGTTTTCAGGAAAATGTGGTGTATTAAAGTTAATTACGTGTGTTATTTCTTGCAAATCTAATCCACGAGCAATAACATCGGTAGCAATTAAAATTCGTTTCTCTCCTTTATTAAATTGTTCGATTGAACGAATACGGTAATTCTGTGTTTTATTCGAATGAATTACACAAGACTGTGATGGATACTCTTCTTTTACAGCTTCAAAAAGTCTATCTGCATTTCGTTTATTTGGTGCGAAAATTAACACTTTACTAAACTCTTCTTTATCAAACAATAAATAATTAAGCAGGTTAACCTTTGTATAAAAGTTCGGTAGATTATAACTTGTTTGCTGGATATTATCTAACGGAGTTCCACTTACTGCAATTGCTATTTTTTTAGGTGCTATAAAAAAGTCATCAATTAAGTTCTCAACATCTTCTGTCATCGTTGCAGAAAACATAATGTTTTGGCGACGTTCTGGTAACAAATCGAAAATATTTAATAATTGAAATCTAAATCCTAGATCTAACATTACATCCACCTCATCTATCACTAACTTTTGAATAGATTTTAGTTTTAACACATTACTTAATGCTAAATCATACAAACGTCCTGGAGTTGCCACAATAATATCTGCACCTTCTGCAACTGCTTGTTTGTGTCTATTTAGGTTAACACCTCCAAAAACGCCAGTAACACGAAGCGACATGTATTTTGATAACTTTTCTATTTCATCTACTACCTGTAACACCAACTCGCGTGTTGGCACTAAAACTAGCACTCTAGGGTGTTGTTGTTTCGAGAATTTTAGATCGCGAAGAATAGGCAACATATAAGCAAATGTTTTACCTGTACCTGTCTGCGCTATACCCACTACATCTTTTCCTGATCTTACAATCGGGAAAGCTTCTTCTTGAATAGGTGTTGGATGGGTAAATCCTAAATCTTCTATTGAATTTCTTAATGGATTAGATAAATCTAAATCTTGAAAAGTTGTCATTTAACTTATTTTGAGGCAAAGGTACAACCAATATTTTGTATATTTAAACGGATAATTTATTCATATATGGAAACACCTAAACGCTTAGAACAGGCATTGATAAAATTATACAATGCATTTCATAATAATGAGTTGAACCCAGAATGTTGTTCGGCATGTGCTGTTGGAAATATTTTGGACAACCATGATAGCTGGAAACATTTATCTGACCAACACGGTTCTTTAAAATTAAGCTATGTTGGAAGAGTACATCAGCAATTAGGGAGGAAATTTAATGGTTATACTCCGTTAGAATTAATACATATTGAAAAAGTTTTTTTAGAAGCTTGTGGATTTATAGTTCCGTTATGTCATTACAATCCGAAACCTCAGAATCCTACAAATAAAGATAAATTGTTTAACGGACTAAATGCTGTTGTTGCCTATTTATGTGAATTAGATGGAATTGACAATGTTATGGGTTATTCGAAGATTTTTGAATATGAAAATCCCATGTATAAATTTGATGTAATTTACGAGTAAACTGCATTAGGGATTGAACAATTCGATTGGGCACTATATGACAAAAAAAACCGATACTCTCGTATCGGCTTTCTATATTTTAAACGATTTCAGTTCTTATTTGTAAACTTCTTTAATAAAGTCTTCGTAGCTTACTTCTTTTGTTTTAAACTTCATGTTTTCTTTGTAGAAGCTTAATAATTTTTGAGAAATTAACTGAGATTGTAAACGTTGTGCTTCTTCTTGATTAGATAATACTCTACCAGCAATATCGTTTAATTCTTTTTCTTCTGGATTCATGTTACCAAATTGTGCCATTTGCGCTTTAATGAATCCTTTTGCATAGTCTAACAACTCAGTATACTCTAATTTGATATCGTTATCTTTCATAATCTTTCCTTCGATTAATTGATAACGTAATCCTTTTTCAGATTTTGCATACTCTTCTGTTGCTTCCTCTGAAGTTAATTCTTTTTCACCTGCAGTTTGTAACCACTTTTGTAAAAATTCTGCTGGTAAATCGAATTTAGTATTGTCTACTAAATGCTCTGTAACGGCATTTAATAATTGTTGATCTGCTTGTTGTTGGAATTGCTTTTCTGCGTCTTCTTTGATTTTTTCTTTTAAATCAGTTACAGATTTTACACTTCCGTCAGCAAATAACTTATTAAATAACTCTTGATCTAAATCTGCTAATTCAGTTTTAGTAATTTCTTCAACAGTTAATGTTACTTTGATATCTAAATCGTGAGCCTCATCGTGAGAAACACCTAAAACGTGTTGTAATTTGTGATCGTCCTCGAATAATTTTTTAGTATCTAATTCGATAACATCACCAACTTTAGCTCCGATTACTTTCTTTTCGTTTTTCTTTCCTTTTAAATCGTTTACTAAGAAAGTAGATTTTTTGTTAATCCCTTTTTCTTCGTTTACGAAAGTACCCGTTACATTAGAATCCTCTTCCGCAACATCTAAAGCAGACATTTTTCCGTAACGAGATTGAATATTTTCAACTTCTGAATCTAATAATTCGTCTGTAGCAATAATATTATACTCAGTAATTTTGTTTTTCCCTTTTAAATCTACATCAAATTCTGGTGCTAAACCTAATTCGAATTCAAAAGAAAATTTATCCGCTTCCCAAGAAAAATCATCTTGTACTCTTGGCAATGGATTCCCTAAAATATCTAACTTCTCTTCTACCAAAAACTTGTTTAAACTTTCTTGTAAAAGCTTATTTACCTCATCAATCATTACCGATTTACCGTACTGCTTCTTTACCATTCCCATTGGCACGTGCCCTTTTCTAAAACCAGGAATGTTTGCTTTTTTACGGTAGTCGTTTAATACCTCTGTTACTTTAGCTTGAAAATCTTCAGCAACAATATCAACTTTTACAACTGCGTTTAACGCATCTACATTTTCTTTCGTTATATTCATTTCGATAAAATCTATTTCTTAAAAAATTGGGTGCAAAATTAATGTTTTATTTCTTGATAACCAAGACTTTTAACTGCAAGAAGCACATATTTTTTTACAGCCGTTTTTAAACTAAAAATCAGTCTAAAAACCAAAACATCTTTATTTAATTATTTTAATTGGTCGTTTTACCAACTAATTATCTTCCTCTTTTAACAATCTAAAAAGCAGCGACCTAAATATAGATAGCAATACACTAAATACCATTGCTGTAAAAAATCCTGTAACCATAAAACCTGTAACAAGTTTTCCTGCCAACAGAATAATGATGGCATTGATAACAAACAAGAACAAACCTAAAGTAAGAATGGTTACCGGCAAGGTAAAAATGACCAATAAAGGACGCACAAACATATTAAGTATTGAAATTGTTAACGCTACCCAAACAGCCGTTAAATAATTATCAACCGTAATACCGGGTAAAAAGTTTGCTAAAATAATTACTGCCAAAGCAGTTAATAAGAGTTTTAAGAATATTTTCATATAATTATTATTTATCTTTCCTGTAAAGGCAGGAATCAGTTTTTTGCTCCGTCATTGCGAAGAGTGAAACGATGAAGCAACTTGCTCTTTTGTAATGAAATTCACTCAATTTGTTTGTAATAACGTTTTTTACAATGCGATAATCGTACCAAATAGAAAAACATGAAGTTTTGGCAGTTATTTTTGAAACTAATTTTGCTTCTAAAACTAATTTCTGATAACTTCGCTATTGACGAATATCTACAATTAAAACAAATGAAAATTCTTTCACTCGTTGTGTGTTACTTAAACTAAATCACATAATAAATAATGAATCAAGAACTTAGACAGCATATAGAAAAAATAGTTTCCTTGACAGATGAAGAGTTTGATTTTGTTCTATCTCACTTTAATCAGAAGAGATTTCTGAAACACCAATTTCTAATACAAGAAGGAGATACTGTAGATAATGACTTTTTTATTATAAATGGACTTTTAAAAGCTTCACATAGGAACGAAGAAAATAAAGAACATATTTTACAATTTGCAACAGAAGGTTCATGGATAACAGACCCACAAGCATATCACAATCAAACAAAAGCGACACTAAATATTCAATGTCTTGAGGACGGAAATAGTTTATTTATTACATTAGATAATAAAGAAAAATTATGTAATAGTTTACAAAAAATGGACTCCTTCTTTAGAAAAAAAACTACAAAAGAATACATCTTATTACAAAGAAGAATTTTATGCTTGATAAGTAATAATGCTAAAAATCGTTACGAAGATTTACTCAAACAATATCCATCTCTAATTCAACGAGTGCCAAAAACGATGATTGCGTCATATCTTGGAGTTTCAAGAGAAACTTTAAGTAGGCTAGCCACTAGTTAATGTGACTTTCATCACACTTTATCTGTGAGGTTTATCTTTTAAAACTTCCTTTTTTTCTTACAAATTTGTTTCATTAAAAACTATAACAAATGAAATATCGAAATTTAGGAAAATCAGGATTAAAAGTACCTCTATTAAGCTTAGGTACAGGAACGTTTGGCGGTACAAATGAATTTTTTCAACGTTGGGGACAAACTGATGTAAAAGAAGCATCAAGGCTAATAGACATTTGTATAGAGAGAGGTGTTAATTTTTTTGATACAGCAAATGTTTATTCACAAGGAGCGTCTGAAGAAATTTTAGGAAAAGCGATTAAAGGGAAAAGAGAAAAAACAATTATTTCAACAAAAGGCTCTTTTGAAATGGGAAAAGGAATAAATAACAAAGGCTCTTCTCGCTCTCATATAATTCAAGCTTGTGAAGACAGTTTAAAACGTTTAAATACAGACTACATAGACCTTTACTTTATACATGGTTTTGATGGAAACACCCCTATAGAAGAAACATTAAGAACATTAAACACTTTAGTTTTAAGTGGGAAAGTAAGATATATTGGATGTTCAAATTTTGCTTCTTGGCAATTAATGAAATCACTATCTGTTTCAGAACAACATAACTTAGAAAAATATATTATTTACCAAGGATATTATTCACTTATTGGTCGTGACTATGAACAAGAATTAATGCCTCTTTTAAAAGATCAAGAAATGGGATTAATGGTTTGGAGTCCTTTAGGGTGGGGAAGATTGACTGGTAAAATTAAAAGGAATCAACCCATTTCAGAAGGAAGAATAAAATCTGGTGGAGATATTGGGTCACCTCCTGTTGAAAATGAGTTTTTATATAATGTTATAGATGTATTAGACAGCATTTCAAATGAAACAGGAAAAAGTATTCCGCAAATTGCAATCAATTGGTTAACACAAAATAGAACTGTGTCTAATATTGTGATTGGAGCTAGAAACGAGATACAACTTTTAGATAATTTAAATGCAATTGAGTGGACATTAACTACAAAACAGATGAATGATTTAAATGAAGTTTCAAAACAAGCTCTTATCTACCCTCATTGGGTTGGAGAAAGGTAAAAAACTACACATTTAAGTTAACTTTTTTATAATTTTCGCACCCCTTTAAACCTTTTCAAGTTCTTAAAGTCTTAGTAATAACAAAAAACTCAAATTATGAAGACTTTAAAAACTTTACATGTATTAGCACTTGTTTTACTAGTAAGTTTAGCAAATGCACAGATGGTAAGGAACACCAAAGAAGCTATAGATAATAGAAAAGCGATTCGAGTTGACAAACATCAACTAAAAAAAGATGCAGCACAATTAACTGCTTTCAGAACCAAAGTAAACGCTTTTGAAAATGCTTACCTGAATGGCAACATCGGAAAAATAAAGTTTTTAAAAGCAGACATTTTAACCGACATGCAACGAGAAATTGCGCAAAGTGAGCGTAAAATTGCACAAGACAAAAAAGAATTAGCGCAAAGTAAAAGAGAAGCTCGTGCTTCTAAAAGAGAAAGAAGGCGTTCTCGTAGAGATGTTATCGCTGTTAACAATTCAAAAGAAAGAAGAGAATTACTAAAAGACAGTCATGACAAGCGTGATGATGCAAGAGATAAACGAGACGACAGAAGGGATTTAAAGGCTCAAATTGCACGCACTAAGCGCCAAAAAGAAATTATGAAAAAAATTAAAACATATAACTTCTCCGTAAAACGAGCTTCGAGTAAACATAAATTGATTACCTATTCTAAATTGTTAGATGAATTTACAAAAACCATGGAAGCTGATAGTGCAGCAACAAAAATGGAATTAAACGAAGACAGAAGAGAGGTACGTGAAGATCGTAGAGAAAGAAGAGAAGATAGAAGAATATAATTGGGGATACTTATTTTTTAGTTTTTGTAAAAACCTTGACCAAACAAAATGATCAAGGTTTTTTATTTTAAAAAATGAAGTACCTCTTTATAAAAATCCTTCGGATTTTCGGCATGTAACCAATGTCCTGCGTTGGTAATTGTCTTAATTTTTGAATTTGGAAAATGCGCATTGATAAGTGGCTCATCATCAACAGAAATATAACCGGAATTTGCTCCGCGTAAAAATAGAGTTTCACCTTCAAAAATAGTAAACGAAGGCAATGCAACCCCTACTTCATTATTATTTTCTGTAAGCGACTTTAAATTAAAACGAAAATCCATTTTCCCTTTTTCTTTCCAATACGTGTTCTTTAGCAAAAACTGACGAATACCTATCTCTGGTATGCCTTCTGCCAGTTTAGCATCCACCAATTTTCGAGAATTTTGTACTGAAAAATCTACAGAATTCAACGCATCTAAAATAGCATGATGATGTGGTGGATACATTCTTGGAGAAATATCTGCAACCACTAATTTATCAACCAAATCAGGATGCTCTACAGAAAACAACATTACGGTCTTCCCCCCCATTGAATGCCCAATCAAATTTACTTTTTCTAGATTATGATACTCAATATAATTATTCAAATCTTCTACCAATAACTCATAACTAAAATCCTCAGAATGAAAACTACGTCCATGATTTCGTTGGTCTATTAAATGTACCTCAAAACCATCTTCTGCAAATTTATTAGCATGACTTTTCCAATTATCACCCATTCCAAAATACCCGTGAAGAATTAATAAAGGCTTTCCTTCTCCAATAATTTTTGAGTGTAAAATTTGCATGATTTTTATCCTTTTAATTTATGTAAATACATATTTACGACATTCTCTAACCCTAAATAAATGCTTTCAGAAATTAAAGCGTGTCCAATAGAAACCTCCGCTAAATTTGGGACATTCTCTTTAAAAAATTTAATATTCTCTAAACTTAAATCATGACCAGCATTAATACCCAAACCTAAATCGTGTGCTAAAATTGCCGCTTTTGTATATGGTTTTACAGTTTCTTTGTTTCCTTTTTCATATTCACTAGCAAAATGCTCGGTATACAATTCTATACGGTCTGCACCTGTTTTTGCAGCAGCTTCTATCAATTTTAAATCAGTATCAATAAAAATTGAAGTTCTAATTCCTGCCTTTTTAAATTCAGCAATCACTTCTTGTAAATATGATTGATGTTTTATGGTATCCCAACCTGCGTTCGAAGTAATTGCATCTATAGCATCTGGCACCAACGTAACTTGAGTAGGCTTAATGTCTAAAACCAAATCCATAAATTTTTTAATCGGATTTCCTTCAATATTGTATTCTGTAATCACAATCGGTTTTAAATCGTAAGCATCTTGGTAACGAATGTGACGTTCATCGGGTCTTGGATGAATGGTAATTCCTTCTGCACCAAATTCCTGAATATCTTTAGCAACCTGTAATAAATTAGGTACATTTCCACCACGAGAATTACGTAACGTAGCAATTTTATTAATATTTACACTTAACTTTGTCATTATTTCAAATTAAAATACAAAAGTAAATCATTAAAAGTTTTTAAACTATATTCGTGTTAATGAATATCAACGATTATATATTAAAAGAAATTAAAGCGCTATCACTTCATAGCACGGTAAAAAAAGCACAACAAATGTGTAAAAATTACCCTATTTCTCATTTTCCTATTATTGAAAAAAACAAGCTTTTAGGCTGTGTTGCTGAAAGCGATATTAGAACTATAGAGAACACAGATGCTGAATTAAAAGAATACACATACTTATTTCATCATTTTTTCGCTACGGAAAACACATCTTTATTAGATTTAATAGCTTTATTTGCTGATAACGATTGTAATTTGATTCCTGTTTTAAACCAAGAACAATTCTATATAGGGTATTACGATTTAACTGATATTTTAGACCTTTTTGCAGATAGCCCATTTATGCATCATGATAATGAAACGTTAATAGTTTCAACAACAAAAACCGATTTCTCTATGAGCCAGGTTTCTCAAATTGTTGAAAGTAATAATGCCCGATTATTAGGTTTATATGTGTCTCATGAAACTGTAGACGATGTTCAAATTACGCTAAAAATTTCTTCTGAAGAAATGAATGAAATCATTCAAACATTTCGCAGATATAACTATCACGTAATTACACAACATGAAGATGATTTTTACCTAGATCAACTTAAAGATAGAGCTAATTATTTAAAAAAATATTTAGGCATTTAGGTCTAAAAAACATACATTTTAAGTGAAGAAAATTGCGATTTACGGACAATCTTACACCATTTCTGCAGAAAAGGAAATTCAAATTTTAATAACAGCTTTAAAAACTCATGATGTTATTATTGCTTTTGAAGAAGAATTTTACAATTTGTTGATTGAAAATAAATCACTCAATAAAAAATACCCAACATTTTCTCACTTTAATGATTTATCTGATTCATTCGATTTTATGTTTACCGTAGGTGGAGACGGAACCATTTTGCGTGCCGTAACTTATGTTCGTAATTTAAACATTCCTATTTTAGGAATTAATACAGGTAGATTAGGTTTTTTAGCTACTGTACAAAAAGATGAAATTGAAAAAGCGATTCAATTATTACTAAAAAAAGAATATTATATTCAAGAAAGATCTCTTTTAGAAGTGGAAACTAACCCTAGAGCAAAAGAATTTTCCGAAATTAACTTTGCTCTTAATGAAGTTACTATTGCCCGTAGAAACACTACTTCTATGATTGGCATAAAAACCTATTTAAACGATGAATATCTCACTAATTATTGGGCAGATGGTTTAATTATCGCTACTCCTACAGGATCTACCGGTTACTCTTTAAGCTGTAATGGTCCTGTAATATTACCGAACTCGAAAAGTTTAGTAATCACTCCTATTGCACCACACAATCTAAATGCACGCCCCATGGTAATACCAGATGATACTGCTATACAATTAGAAGTAAGTGCACGTGAGAAAGATTTTTTAATTTCTTTAGATTCGAGAATTACGACAGCTTCACAAGAAACTAAAGTGTATATAAAAAAGGCTGATTTCACCATTAAAAGCGTTATTTTAAAGAATCAATCTTACTTAAAAACTTTACGAGGAAAATTACTTTGGGGAGAAGATACTCGTAATGAGCCTATGCAATAACTTTTCTTACAATAAAATGGTAAAAAAGAAGTTAATCAAAAAAGACAGATTATTAACTTTTTAAAGCAAATTCAAATCCCTATATTTGCACGCTATTTTTACCAATGAAGAAATATTTTATTTCCTTACTACTTACTTGTACAACAAGTATTTCTTTCTCTCAAATTCATGAAATTGGATTTTTTTTAGGGGGAAGCAACTACATTGGTGACGTTGGAAACACCAATTATATTAATCCCAATGAAGTTGGTGGTGGCTTAATCTATAAATATAATTTAAACCCAAGAATCGCTTTACGTGGTACCTTTACATACATACCTATATCTGGTAATGATACAAAAGCATCGAGTCCATACAGAAAGCAACGCGGGTACAGCTTTACCAACACAATCCATGAATTTGCAGCAGGAATAGAATTTAACTTCTTTGAATATAATATAAGAGAACATAAAACCTCTTTCACACCGTATATCTTAGCAGAAATTGCTGTTTTTAACTATAAAACTATTGATTATATAACTACTAACAATAGATCTATTTTTGAAAATACTTTTTCCTACTCAATTCCAATGGGTTTGGGTGTTAAGGGTAGGCTAGCGGATAACTTAGCGTATGCCATAGAATCAGGAATTCGTCTTACCTTTGTAGACAATTTAGATTATACAACTGACAAAATAGCTAGATTAAACTTTGCTGGAACAGGCAATGATCATTATATATTTACAGGAATTTCTTTGGTATATACCTTTGGAAGACCTCCTTGTTATGCACCTAGAGAATAAAACTTATGAGTAATAAACTGCAAAGTATTAACCTTAATAAGGTTCCCAATCACATCGCCATAATTATGGATGGTAATGGTCGTTGGGCTAAAGGAAGGGGTATGCAAAGAGTTTTTGGTCATAAAAATGCTTTAACAGCAGTACGAGAAGCTGTAGCAGGCGCATCCGATATTGGCACAAAGTATATAACACTTTATGCTTTTTCTACAGAAAACTGGAATCGTCCAAAATTAGAAGTAGATGCCTTAATGAGTTTATTAGTTTCTACTTTAAAAAAAGAACTCCCTAGTTTTCAGGAAAATGAGATTAAAATAAATAGTATTGGTAATATAGATCAGCTTCCAAAAAAAACTCAAAAAGTATTGACTAATATTATTGAAGAAACCAAAAAAAACACAAAAATTACCTTAACATTCGCATTAAGTTATGGTTCGCGAGAAGAAATTGTTAATGCAATCAAAAACATATCTAAAAAAGTTGTTAATAACGAATTAGATATTGAAAAAATAGACGAAAATATTATAAATAATCATTTATATACATTTAATTTGCCCGACGTTGATTTAATGATACGTACAAGTGGCGAACAAAGAATAAGTAATTTTTTGCTTTGGCAAATGGCTTATGCAGAATTATACTTTACAGAAATTTTGTGGCCAGACTTTAGAAAAGAAAATCTTTTCGACGCAATAATTGATTATCAGAACAGAGAACGAAGATTTGGAAAGACAAGTGAACAGATTGACATCAATGAATAAAAATTCATTTTTAACAGCATTATTTATCATCGCATTTAGCGCGTTGAGTACGCAAGCACAAGATACACCAAAAGACAGTATTCCTACGAAGGAAGCTACTGGTAAAATCAATTACGAAAAAGGAAAAGAATACATCCTTGGGGGAATTACAGTAACAGGCTTACAAAAATTCACTGAACAAACTGTTCGTGTATATACTGGTTTAATAGATGGTCAAACTATTAAATTACCAGGAGATAAGCTTACAAGTGCTATTAAAAAATTATACGAAAGCAAACAGTTTAGTGATGTTGATGTATATCTAGCTAAATTAGACGGGGAAACTGTTTACTTACAATTTGTCGTAACAGAATTGCCTCAATTAAATAAGATAACTATAACTGGTGTAGGTAAATCGAAAGCAAAAGAGTTGCAAAAAGAGTCTGAACTTAAAAAAGGTGCTCAGGTTACAGATAACCTTATTGTAACGACTCGTAATTACTTAAAAAAGAAGTATACAGACAAAGGTTTCTTGAAGGCCAAAGTTTCTTTAAATACTAAAAAAGACACGTCAGACACCAACAGTGTTGACATGAATATCTTTATTGATAAAGGTAATCGTATTAAAATTAAAGATATTATATTCATTGGTAATGATGCTTTGTCAGATGGTCAATTACGTGGTGTTATGAAAAACACAAAACGTAAGTTTTTTGGTCGCTTCTGGAAAACGTCTAAATACATTCAGGATGATTATCAAAAAGATTTAGAAGGAATTTTAGAACGATACAGTGAATTAGGATATAGAGATGCTCGAATTTTAAGTGATAAGTTGGTTTGGAATAATGACAATACTATCAATCTTGAAATTAAATTAGAAGAAGGAAAACAATATCGTTTTAATGAAATTTTATTTGTTGGAAATAAAAAATACAATGATGATTTCTTAAATAGATTTTTAAGAATTGACAAAGGCGATATATATAATGGAAAAGTCTTAAAAGAGCGTATTTCTGGAGATGGCACCCCAGATTCTCAAGACATTCAAACGTTATATCATAACAATGGATATTTATTCTCTTCAGTAAATGCTGTTGAAACAAAAGTTGAGAACGACTCTATTACTGTAGAAGTTCGTATTCGTGAAGATGAACAAGCAACTATTAAAAAAGTAACAGTTACTGGTAACGACAAAACAAATGATCATGTAATTTTTAGAGAATTACGCGTAAAGCCAGGAGATTTATTTAGTCGTGAAAATATTATTCGTTCCATTCGCGAAATTGGTCAATTAGGATTTTTTGACACCAACGTAACACCAGACGTAAAACCAGATTACCAAAATAAAACTGCAGATATCGATTTTTCTGTAGTTGAAAAAGGCGGTAGCCAAATTGAATTACAAGGTGGTTATGGAGGGGGATCCTTCATTGGTACTTTAGGTCTTTCTTTTAATAATTTTTCTATTAGAAATCTTTTTAACAAAGAAGCATATAAGCCTTTACCAATGGGTGATGGACAACAATTATCCTTACGTTTACAAGCAAGTAGAACGTATAATACTTATAGTTTTTCATTTACAGAGCCTTGGTTAGGTGGAAAAACACCGCAATCTTTATCATTTTCTGTATACCTATCTAATCAATATCAATATAATTATTCAACAAATAATGTAAATAGAGATCAAAGTCTGAGTATTTTAGGAGCTTCTGTTGGTTTAGGAAAACGTTTACAATGGCCTGATGATTATTTTACTCTTTCTCAAAGTGTCAGTTATCAACAAATCGATTTAAATAACTATGGTTATCGTGTAGGTAGCTCTTCTGTTGCCTTGAGTCAAGGGGATTTAAATAACTTAGCTTATACAATTTCTTTAAGTCGTAATTCTGCAGGACCAAGTTTAATTTTTCCAACCTATGGTTCTGAATTCTCAATTAAAGCAAAAGCTACTTTACCTTATTCTTTGTTCAATGGAAAAGATTATATAGAACCTTCTCAACCTACAACAGAACAAACACAAGCTTATTTGGCCGATAAATACAAATGGTTAGAATATTATAAATTATCTGCAAAAGGAAAATGGTACACCTCTTTAGCTAATAAACTAGTTTTAATGTCTAATTTTGAAGTTGGATATTTAGGTTCATACAATGATAAACTTGGATTAACTCCCGTTGAAAGATATTTTGTTGGAGGTGATGGTATAGCACAAGGCCAATTAGATGGTCGTGAAACTATTGGGTTGCGTGGCTATGAAAACAATAGCCTTTCTATTGGTCCTGATGGCCAAAATGAAGGAGGCTCTATCTATAATAAATTTCAGTTAGAACTACGTTATTCTATTACAGACAAACCTTCAGCATCTATTTATACTTTAGGTTTTTTAGAAGCAGGAAACTCTTACAACAATTTCAGTGAATACAATCCGTTTGAATTAAAACGTTCTGCTGGATTAGGTATTCGTATTTTTATGCCTGCATTTGGTCTATTAGGTATTGATTTTGCTCATGGTTTTGATCCATTACCAGGAGACAATGCAATAAATCCAACAAAATCTGGCTGGCAAACACATTTTATAATCGGAAGACAGTTCTAAAAAAATGATACATTTGTAATGTGTCTAGTTTTTGGCACGGTTTTTTCTAAACACATTATATAAAGATGAAAAAAAATATTTTATCAATCGTTCTTTTACTTATTGTTACAGTAATTACTGCTCAAAAAACACAACGAATTGCTTATATAGATATGGAATACATTTTACAGAATGTGCCTGAATATTTAGAAGCACAAAACTCGTTAAATACCAAAGTAGAAAAATGGAAAGCAAACTTAGATAAAGAAGCCCGTAGCATAGAAGTTTTAAAAACTGATTTAGCTAACGAAAAAGCGATTTTAACTAAAGATTTAATAGACGAAAGAGAAGAAGATATTACAATTAAACAAGAATCTTTACGTAGATTAGAATCATTATATTTTGGCCCAGAAGGTGACATGTATATTTTAAGAAGAAAATTAATACAGCCTGTTCAAGATCAAGTTTACAATGCTATTCAAACTATAGCCTCTCGTAAAAATTATGATTTTGTTTTTGATAAATCTGGAGACTTAGTTATACTATATTCAAACAAAAAACACGATATTAGCGACTTTGTTATCAAAATAATTAATATCGATCAAAAAAAACAAGCTAAAGTTGATAAGATTGCAGAAAGAAAAAAATTATTAGATAAAGAAGGTTTATCTGAAGAAGAAAAAGAACGCTTAGCACAAAGAGAAGCTATAAAACAAAAAAGAAAAGCTGATAAAGAAGCTAAATACAAACAAATAGAAGAAAAGAGACAGGCACTTTTAAAGGCTAGAGAAGATAAAAGAAAACTCTTACAAGAAAAAAGAGAAGCCTTAAAAAAGGCAAAGGAAGAAGCTGAAAAGAAAAAAGACGCTGGACAAAAAACAGACGAATAAACAAAAAAAAGGACACATTAAATTTAAATTAGATTAAACATGAAACATTTAAAAACGTTATTATTAGTTGCAATTTTTACGATTGGATTAGGAGGGGTGGCAAATGCACAAAAAACTGCACATATTAACACTGATAAATTATTATCAGAAATGCCTCAAACAAAAGCTTTAAAAGCTGAATTAGAAAGACTACAAAAAACATATAGAGACGATATCGAAGGAATGTTTAAGAAATTAGAGGCAAAAATTAAAAAATACGAAGCTGAAGGTAAAAGTCAAACTCAAGAGACTAATCAACAAAGAGCTGTCGAGGTACAACAAGATCGTCAAAAAATTGCTCAAGCTGAACAAGCTATGAACCAAGAAATGAACAAGAAGTATCAAGAAAAAACACGTCCTATTTTAGAAAAAGCAGAACAAGCTATTAAAGATGTTGCGTCTGAAAAAGGAATTATTTATGTATTAGATGCTGCTCCTGGAAAAGGATTAATCGTTTATGATAAAGGAGAAGATATTTATACTGCTGTAAAAGCTAAATTAGGTTTCTAAAACTTTACAAAAAGATATTTTTGAAATCCTGCTTTTTAAGAAGCAGGATTTTTATTTTTGTAAACATAATGATGGACAATTCTCAACATCCTATCGGTATTTTTGATTCAGGTATTGGTGGAACCTCTATTTGGAAAGAAATCAACACTCTTTTACCAAATGAAAATACAGTGTATTTATCTGATAGTAAAAACGCACCTTATGGTCAAAAATCAAAAGATCAAATAATTAATTTATCTATAAAGAATACCGAATATTTACTTAATAAAAATTGTAAATTAATTGTTGTTGCTTGTAATACAGCTACCACCAATGCAATAAAATATTTACGTGAAAATTACAACGTGCCTTTTATTGGTATTGAACCTGCAATTAAACCTGCTTCTTTAAAAACAAAAACAAACACCATTGGTATTTTAGCTACGAAAGGCACCTTAAATAGTGAACTGTTTGAAAAAACTTCTTCTTCTATAGATTCAAAGATTAATATCATAGAACAAATTGGCGAGGGTTTAGTTGAATTGATTGAAAATGGAAGAATTTATTCAGAAGAAATGACAATTCTTTTAAAAAAATATTTACACCCTATGATACAAAAAAACGTAGATTGTTTAGTGCTAGGTTGTACTCATTACCCTTATTTAATTCCTCAAATTAGAGAAATAGTGGGAACTAAAATTAATATTATTGATTCGGGAGAAGCGGTTGCTATACAAACCAAAAATGTTCTTGAATCAGAACATTTAATAAATAACAACGACCAAAAAAGAGGCGAAAATCTATTTTACATCAATAAAGATAAAACTGTTTTAGAAAATATTTTATCTGATTTTGAAAGTATTACCACTATTAAGCAACAAGCCTTTTAAAACAGACCTCCGTTGATATTAGGACATGCAGATAATCTCGCTTTTCTACACAAAACATTAAAACCAAGAGAGATTTGATGAAAACCACTTTTAGACAATACTATATCTCCCATCTGTTTTGTATATGTATAAGAGAACATCATCTTGTTATAATTCACTCCTAGAATTGGAGAGAAATATTGTGCTTCTTCAAAAGAATTACCATCAAAAGAAGTTCTGTAAGAAAGAGCAGCCCAGATTTGAGCCTTTTCTAAATTCTTATAAATTTTGAAGTTTATGTCTACAATTTTTTCAGAAGTTTGTTCTTTGTACTGAAACATAAGAGAAGGTTCAATTTGAAATTTCTTTTCATCACCAAAAAAATAACCTACCCCTAAAACATAATTTCTCAAATTTAATGCATCAAACTCAGCTCTCAAATTATTTTTAGCAGTTAAGAATATATTCTTAACTGTAAAATAACTAGAAAACCCTCCTAAATGATATCCAAGACCGAAATCAGCATTAAAATAAAAATCACTTTCAATAATTTGTTGTACCTCAGGGTCGAAAGTACTAAAACTAGATTGATCAACTTCATTTTGTACTGCAGATAAAGACAATCCAAATGACAATTGATTAAATCCATTTCCTCTATCCATTTCTAAATGATAAGCATAAGTACCTTGTATTCCCTTTTGTGAGTGATATCCGTTTTTATCATTAAATAGAATTGTCCCAAAAGCAGCTTTTGAATCATTACTTACTTTTGCATGAAAACTAGCTGTTTGTAGTTGTGGAGCATTATCTACTCCTAACCATTGACTACGTGCTGTTAAACGAATTTTACCACATTCTCCAATACCTGCAGCAGCTGGGTGAACTAAATATACATTATCAGACAAATAATCTTGATAAATTGGTAGAGTCTCTTGAGAAAATCCTTTTGTAAAAAGAGAAGAAGATATAATTAAAAAAAAGTATAAACGAGTTTTCATTTAGCAATAATGGTTAAAATGATACCAAATATATTCTTTTTCTAAACAAAAACATATATAATTATGGTTTTAACTAAGTTACCTTACTAAGAATGCGAATTGACCAATATCATATTTTTAGTTATTGGCAATACTTAATTTAGAAATAAAATAAAAAAACATGAAAAACATATTATTACTTACCGATTTTTCGAAAGCATCAAAAAATGCTATGAACTATGCAATGCAATTATTTATTGATAATGTTTGTAATATTTATTTATTACATGTAACAGATTTTTCGACTTTTTTGGTAGATGATTTATCCTCAGCTGAAAGTTTAGCCAGCAAAATAATTAGTAACGAAAAAACAGATAATAAATTAAAAAAAATTGTTACTAAATTAAAATCAGATTTTGACACTAAAAATTTTACTTTTAACACCATAACAAAATATGATCATTTTATTAAAGTTATTAATGAATTAGTTGATTCAAAAGAAATAGATTTAATTGTAATGGGATCTAATGGAATCACTGGTGCAGAAGAAATTGTTTTTGGTAGTAACACCATAAATGTTGTTAGGAAAGTTAAGTGTACAACTTTAGTAATACCAGAACATTATGAGTTCACAAAACCAAAAGAAGTTTTAATTCCTTTAGCTCAGAATGATTCTATAGCGAGTAATTCGTTTATTGAAGCTAAAGTTTTTCTTGAAGCTTTTCTTGATAAATTACACTTTTTAAGAATAAATTCTGATAAAGAATCTTCAGAAACTAAAAAAGATAAAGAGCATTTAATACATTTATTAAATGATAAAAGATATGTATATTCTAAAATAAACAATGTTCCTTTACATTATGCAGTAAGCACCTACACTCAATTAAATAATGTAAACCTAATTACTTTAATTACTCATGAAGAAACTATTTTTGAAAGACTTTTTTATAGTTCTGAAAAAACAAAGTTGAGCAATTATAACTTATTACCATTACTTGTTTTTCATTCAAAATAATATCTTTAATAAAAAACCTTTCAGAATGAGTTTTTAAAAAGGATTTTTTATTAATTCCTGAAAGAATAAAGACATGTTAATGCTGTTTAATTCCCAATCTTTGTTATTATCTTTTCTTCTTCTAGAGAATTAACAAGAGTTTTTACATATTTATTTACCGAATAATTAATGTCGCTAGGGTCTACTAAATCGTAAGATCCTACCCAAACTAATGACTTTTCATTATTGGTCTTTAAATTATAAATAGAAGTTTCTATATGATATACTTTATAGCTATCATAATAACCTGGTCTAAAATATATATCTTGATATAAATAGTATCTTCTTCCGAAACGATGTACGCCAATGAACGTCGTTGGTATATCGCCTGAATATTGTACTTTTTCATCAACACCTGTTACTGCAGAAATAAGTACCGTTTCATATCCCTGGTTAACTAATTTTGCTACTTCTTTCTCAATATTTTCTTCAGTTTGTTTTGAGTTTTTGAAAGAGTCTTCAAAAATCAAAGCACTTTGTGAAGATTTAACACCTCTTTTGTTAAATTCATTTTTAAGACGCTCTTCGTACTTCATACGAGCTGTTGTGTTTTGTGTAACTCCTACTATTAGTACATTTTCAGCTTTATAACCAACATACTCGTTACTTTTCCAGGTTGATTTTAACAATGTTGGTGAACAACTAATAAACATACTTACTAAAATAGTATAGACAACTTTTTTCATAACTCCTATAATTTAGTTCTTTTTAATCCTTCTTTTTCGTTAATAACTCCTGTTCTTCCATAGCAAATAAAATAAGATCAACATAATCATCTACAGTCTCTTCTACTGAATTAGGGTCAACAACGTCCACAAATCCTTTCCATATTAACCTCCTATCTTCTGTGTCACAAATACAATACATAGAAGTTTCTGCATGGTAGATAGGGTAACTCTCATAATATTCTGGATTATAATAAATATCTTGATACATAAAATATTCTTCCTTAAAATCTCTATAAGTGCCTTCAATATCTTTATAGGTATTCGCTAATCTGTACTCGCTATCTGATCCAACGACTTTAGAAAAAAGAATCGTATCAAATCCGTCAGCAACAAGACTTTTCTCTATATCTAATAAATCTTCTTCTGTCTTTTTTTCGTTATCAAAATATTTATAACTCGTAATTGCTTCAATTCCTCTAGATTTATATTCTTTTTGAAGTCGGTTTTCAAACTTTTCCCTAGCAGCTTCATTATTAGTCATTGCAACAATTAAAACCTTATTGGCTTCATAAACATCAATATCTGGGTTTTTCCAATTATTGATTAAATCTGCACTTGAACAACTCATTAAAAAAATTGTAAAAAATAGGCGTAATATGTTTTTCATTTTATTAATACTTTCTAGTTATTCGTGAAGTTTTTTAGACGCTGTATTTTTTAAATACCCTTTAATGACTGAAAATAATTGAGTTTTTAACTCTTTATGTGACACTAAGTGTTTGTTTATTTTTATCATTAATTTTTTATGAATCTCTTTATACCTCTTTTCTTCTTCTGGTTGATCTATTCCATCGACTAAAATTTCTAATCCATTTTGATGATTCTTCACTAAATCTATAAGCTCTTGGTTGTCTCGGATTAACTCTCCTAATTTTTCAACAATTTTTTTATTTTTAGAAAATTCATCTAAATTTATTAGATCTTTAGTGTATGAAACAATTAGTTCTTCAAAGAAATATTGCTCATCTTCAATAAAATTGAGTTCAGAACTCCAGTGCTTTGTAGTTAAATGCATGTCTTCAGCACTAAACCATTCAATATATTTAATATTTGGTGTAGTATCCATATCTTTTTTATAATAAAAGCAGAAGCGAAAACACTTCTGCTTTGGATTAATTTTTTACTTTACCTCAATTACTTTTTTTGAAGATTTCTCTTCTTCGGCTTTCTCATTCTTCAGTAATTTAACTTTTAAAATACCGTTTTTATAAGAAGCTTTTACATCTTGATCTAAATCAACCGAATTTGGTAATGAAGAAGAACGCTGAAAAGATTTGTAACTAAACTCTTTACGAGAATAATTATCTTCTTCCTCTTTCGTTTCTTTTTCTTTTTTAGCACTTACATGTAGCACATCATTTTCTATAGAAACCTCAAAATCTTCTTTATTAAAACCAGGAGCAGCAAATTCAATATCAAAATCTTTTTTGTTCTCCTTTACGTTCATTGCTGGCATTAAGCTATCGTCTTCAAAAAAATCATCTTTAAAAGCATCATCTAATTTCATTAAGTCTTTAAATCTTGATGAAAAAAAATTGTCATTCCATGGTAATAAAGATTCATTACTCCATGGTGATAAAAATCTGTTTCTTCTTTTTGTTTTTGCTAATGTTGTCATGATATAATTGTTTTAAAGTTAAATTGTTCAGCTAAATTGTTTCGCTAAATTATTCATCATAAACACTTTTTAAAATGATAAAAGTCAGTTTATTACACTTTAACACTTACTAAATCATAATTTCTACAACATCATATAATTTAGGGATTTTAGCATCCCATTTATACGCATCTTTAATCTTTACTCGAAAGGCATCACACGCTGTTGCTTCACCATGAATTAAAAATACGTTTTCAGGAATGTTTTTGATTTCACTCATCCAATCTATAAGCTCACTTTGATCTGCATGAGCTGATAAACTTTCAATATTTTTTATTTGAGCTCTAACGGGGTAATATTTACCAAAAAACTTTATTTCATGAGCTCCTTCTTGTAATTGCCTTCCTCTTGTTCCTTCAGATTGATATCCAACAAGAACAACCGTAGTACTTGGCTCATCTATAAGTTGTTGTAAATAGGTTAGCACTCTACCTCCTGTTACCATACCACTACCTGCTATTACTATTTTTGATCTCGGGTCATCTATCGTTTCCCAAGTTTCTTTGTATGATTCAATTATTGTTACATGATTGCACATGGCATTATACTCTTCCATTGGTAGTTTATGCCAATTAGGATAATTACGAAAAACTTCAAGAACGTTATTTCCCATAGGGCTATCTATAAAAATTGGAATTGCTGGAATTTTATTTTTCTTATACAGTTTCCACAATAAATAGATGAGTGTTTGTAAACGTTCTACCGCAAAACTTGGAATGATTAAATTTCCTTTTTCATGAATCACTTTTGTAATTATATCTGCGAGAACATCTTCAATATTTTCTTGTGGATGTAATTTATATCCATAAGTACTTTCAATGAACAAATGATCTGCCCATTCTGGTTTTTTAGGGTTGTTCAATAAGAAATCATTATTTCTACCAATATCTCCAGAAAAAACAAATCTTCTTTTATTAATATCCAACTCTATAAATGTTGCTCCAATTATATGTCCATTATATTGAAATCGATACGAAATTTCATCCGAAAATTGTATCCATTCATTTTCGTTCGCACTCTCAAAAAGCTTTATAGTTTTCTCAGCATCCCTAACAGTATAAAATGGCAAAGCAGGATTATGTTGCGAACAATGTTCTTTTGTAGCTTTTTCTGCTTCTTCTTCGTGAATTTTTGCACTGTCTTTAAGAATTATTTCAGCAATTGCTAATGTTGGTGCTGTACCAATAATTTTACCCGAATATCCTTGTTGAATTAACTTAGGAAGATAACCAACATGGTCTAAATGACCATGGGTTAGCAAAACAACATCGATATTTTTTACATCAACAGGTAATCTAGCCCAATTTAATTGCCTAAGTTCTTTTAAACCTTGAAACATACCGCAATCGACTAAAATATTTTTGTCGAATGCTTCTATTAAAAATTTAGAACCAGTAACCGTGCCTGCTGCTCCTAAAAAATGGACTTTTGCGTAGTTAGACATTATTGCTTTTTAAGGGTTGCACAACGAATTAATCTCTTTCAGAATTCTTTCTTTTCTAATATCTGAAATTCCTAAATGATCTAAGTAAAAAACATCTCCTATTAAGTCTCTACACAACACAACATCTCTACTTAATAAAAATTGTTTTTCTCTTTTTGTTAACAAAGTAGATACTGTAATTGGATATAATCCCAATCGATCAATTCTATCTTTTAAAGCATTGTCTTTAGGATAATCCCAACTCAATAAATATAACCCCATGCACTTTCCATACTGAGTAGCATCTTCTGTAAATCTTGTATTAGTAACTACCCAACCTTCGGTTAGTGTCGTTTTATTATTTGAATTTGAATACCAGTGACTTTTTACATCTTGATATCGTGAATTGATATAAAGTGGAATTTTAACATTACAGGATAGTCCTTGCTCACTATGAAATTTACATTCTATGATTGAGGTTTCTTGTCCTTTTTCAGCTATAACATCAATTTCATGAGTTACACATTTTCCTTGCAACAACTCTCCTACTTTTGTTTTATAACCAGAATAGGTAAGAATTGCACTTATAAAACGTTCAAAAGGAAATCCTGTAGGGCCAAGTTCATAAATAGCTTTTTTTAACTTGTATTTTGATGCTAAATAGCTTTTCTCTTTTTTAAGTAATGCAAAAGCTCTATTATATATTTCTTTGGTAGAAATACCCTGATACAACTCATCTCTAACTATATCTATAATTTTTTCTACAACCTTATTATTTGCTCCAGTACGCATTAAAGACGAACGTAATTTGTTTAATGAAAATTTAACTTTTTCTCCAGATGTTTTTATAATTTCTATATCCTTTTGCATACAATCTCTTTTTTTTTTACAAACTATTTAACTTCAAAAAAATCTTTTACTAAAGCTTTTACTTGATTGTTAGTCATGCTATCTACAACTTTTACAATTTTTACTTTCTCATTTAAGGACTTATAGTTTGTTTCTAATTCTTTTTTAAATTTTTGTTGAGTCTCTGCTGGACCATAAATAGCAATAGCATCCACCTCATCAATATTTGAAGTTATTTCTTTGAAATAGTCTTTTAACTGGTGTTTTTCTCTTTCTAAATACTTACTATCTTGAACAACATCTTGAGGCCCTCCTTTAAATCGTGTTCCAGAACCTCCTTTAGGGTGATAATCCTCTACTTTAGAGTAAATTGTTAAAAACTCTTCGTTGTCATTGTTAATAGCTACTAAATGTGCTTTTTCTTTGTCTAACCAAATTCCTAAATTTTTCATCTTACTTAGTTTTTAATTTCTTAAATCGTGCATAACTAAAATAGGTACTTTTGATTGAAAGCCTATTTCTTTTACTAAAGGATGCGTTAATAAACTACCAAAAAAAGGGTGTTTTTTATTTACAAAAGTCACCATGTCTCCATCTGTACTTTCAATAAAACAATTAATTGCAGTTTGTACTTTTATATTTGTCAGTGTGTGATAAGAATAATTTAATCCTTCAAAATATTCTTCTAACATTTCTCTATGTTCTATCTGATTATTATCTAGTTCATCTTCTTCTGAAACATGTAAAATCTTAATAGTTGAGTTCCATTTTTTTGCGATATCGATTAAAACCTCCAGCTCTCTCTTTTTAAAATGTGTTTTATAACTAGTAGGAAAAACAATCTCTATTGGAGGGTAACAATCGGCAACTTCTGGAACTACTATAACTGGGCAGTTTCGTGCTTTTTCCATTACATAAGTGGCTATGCTACCAAATACTTTTTTTCCTTTACCTGCCCCTCTAGTTCCCATTACGATCATCTCTATATCTTTATCTTCTACAACGTTTTTAATAACTTGTAGCGGATCTCCTAACATAGAAATTGGAATGAAGGTATGTTTTGTGTTTTGATTTTCTTCATCCTTTATATCATAGATGATTTTCTCCACTCCTTCTTTAGATTCTAACTCAGCTTTATCATAAATTTCTTGATGTATTTCTGGCGTTGTTAAAATATCAGCAAAATTTCCTCCCGCAAAAAAAACATTTAAAACGAAAAAATCGCATTTGTCATTCACGTATAATTCTCTTGCATAATTAATTGCATTTATAGAA
Source organism: Tenacibaculum adriaticum (assembly GCF_008124875.1). Lineage (GTDB taxonomy): Bacteria > Bacteroidota > Bacteroidia > Flavobacteriales > Flavobacteriaceae > Polaribacter > Polaribacter adriaticus. The sequence continues at coordinate 919,396 of NZ_VNIA01000001.1, read as the reverse complement.
TTTCTAGAGAAATCTGTTGGTAGTAGTATCTTTTTTTTCATTGCTTTAAGCTTTTATTAGTTATATCAAATTTATCATTCAAATAAACACTTAACAATGATAATTATCAGATTAAAAATCTTTAAACATCTTTAAATCAATACTTTTAAAACAAATTTACGGAATTATTATATCACAAGATTATTTTTGTTTCTAACAATTACATATAAGGCTTCATTTCGCTTTTCCTTTTTTCAAGCTGTTTTTCTATATCACTAATCGTATTCTTTACAGCTAGTTCATAATTTTTCTCATTTGAGGAAGCAAAAATTCTCGGACCATTAAGGCTTAATTCCATTTCGCAAATTCTTCCTTTTCCTTTGGGGTCATTCTCTGCTTTAAAGAAAACATCTGCATTGATTAACCATTCGTATTTTTTTGCCAACTTATTTAGTTTATTAACTGTGTAGTCATACATTGTTTCGCTTGTTGGCATCTTAACAAATTGAATATTTATTTTCATGATCTCTATTTTTAATGATTATGATTCAAATATATTGCCTAGAGTTAGCATTAAGAATGATATTTATCATTGGTGTCTTTTTTTTTATTTATCAATTTTAGTATCTACTAAAACTTTAAAGCTTTTCACCATGATATTGCATGATTATAGTAAAGAAAATAGTATTCTAAATAAATTTATAGCCGAACTAAGAGATGTTAATATTCAAAAAGACGCTATGCGCTTTCGAAAAAATATTGAGCATATAGGTGAGGTTTTAGGTTATGAATTAAGTAAAACTTTAGACTACAAAAATGAAATAATTCCAACACCTTTAGGAACAAAAAATGTAAACCTTATTAATGAAAACATTGTGTTGTGTTCTGTTTTAAGAGCGGGTTTAACACTACATCAAGGCTTACTAAATTATTTTGATAACGCAGAAAATGCTTTTATTTCGGCATATCGTCATCATGAAAACAATCAAGATTCTTTTGAAGTAATTGTGAAATATTTTGCATCTCCATCATTAACAAATAAAACATTAATAATTAACGATCCAATGTTGGCAACTGGAAAAACATTAGAAAATATTTTAAAAGCTATAAAAAGCCATGGAGGGCCAAAACAAATACATCTTGTTTCAGTAATTGGGTCCAAGCAAGGTGTTGAACATGTTAGACATATTTTTCCTGAAAATACTCATTTATGGATTGCTACTATAGATGATGAGTTAAACAATAGAGGGTATATTGTTCCTGGATTAGGAGATGCTGGTGACTTGTCTTTTGGAATTAAACTGTAATTATTAGTTTTTAAAATTTAAGCAGGGACTACTCCGTAAGCCATGTTAAGTAAAAAGACACCTAATAAAAATAGCAGCAAATAAAGTAACTGAATAAATTTTACATTAATAACAGACATCCAATCAATTGTTTTTACAGGAAAAACAAATAAAGATAAACCTATAAAAAGAGATGCATATCCTAGTAATGTTACTATAATTGTCCAATTATCTGCCCAAATATTATGTGACAAAATATTAAGTAACCCAATTATTATAGCAATGAAAGAACTAATAATTACAAATTTTTGATCTTTTAAATCATCGAAGATTTGTTTAATTCTTGTCGGGTTAAGACTTAAGATTAAAAAAAATATAATCATATACCAACCCCAAAATTTTGCTAAAAAAATAGATATATTTTCCATAATTAAGGTTTTATTCGTGTAATACTAAGAAAGGAACATCTGTATGGTAACTAATTTTTTCAACTTTAGAATGAAACAATATTTGCTGAAAATAATTTAAGTTTTTAGCTACCATAACAATTAAATCTATATTTCTACTTTGTACAAAACACTCTACGGCATCTTCAACTTTGTCATTTGTTAAGTAATGAAATGTGTAATCACTTTCTGCAAAAAAATCTTTAAATAATTCTTTATTTTTCTTTTGGTCTGAATTTAGCTCCATTTCTTTTTTACTAATATGCAAAATTCTGAGTGCTGCATTTGTTTTGTAAATAATTTTTGAAAGTGGTAGTAATGTTTTAATATTATAAAACAAAGAAAAATCTGTAGGGAAAGCTATTTCTTTTAATGGTTTATAAATAGCTTTTTCAGGGACTAATAGTGATGTACAGTTTACCTTGGTTATTACATCACCCGCATTGCTACCTATTATTACCTCTTTTAACCCTGTAGCTCCTTTGGTTCCCATCACTATCAATTCTATATTTTTTTCTATAACATGCTTTCTCATGGAATCTATAAAGAAGTCGTAATCTGATAATGCTATAAAATTATGCTTTTTATTATTTGATAATGGTTTAACTTGCTTTATTAAAGAAGCAAGTCTTTCTTTTGCAGCCGTTAACAGACTTTCTTCTATTACAGGTAATGTTAACACATCGAAAGACTCTGATGCTGCCAGTATATTTATTTCAGTAACGTTTAGTACATAAAAAGTACATTCTTCATCCTTGAAAAAATTAAGCGCATATACTATAGCATTCTGAGAATTCTCAGAGAAATCCGTTGGTAATAATATATTCTTCATCCAAAAAACATTTGATAGAACAAATGTATTTGGATGAAGTGACTCAAAATATGATTTATATCATCTTAAGCTAAAAAATAGAGTTAATAAATGTGTTGAAGTTTTTCCAAATCGAGAATTCTTATATTTCTTCCTTCAGTTTCTATTAAACCTTGTTTTTTAAAACTTGACAGCGCTCTAATTAATGTTTCTGTAGCGATACCTGCTACGCTAGCAAGATCAGTTCTTGAGATACGAATAGGTTCTTCTGGCTTTCTATTCAACTTTTCTGCAAACTTTAAAATAGTACTTGCTGTTTTTTTGTTTACCGAGCTGTATGCCATTTCTAACAGTTGATCTTTTATCCCTAATAAATCATCCGTTAATAGCTGTATTAATTCTAAGGTAACTTTATGATTATTATTCAACACATCTTTCAAAACACTTTTAGGAACCCCCACTAATGTAGAGTCTTTAATAGCGGTAGCTGATTCTTGATAAGGTATGTTTTGTGTAAACGAAGAATAGCCAAAAAAATCATCATCTTTATACAATGCTGTGGTAAGTTCTTTACCTTGCTCATCGAGTTTATAACACTTTACAACCCCTGTATTTATTAAATAAATATAATTAGAATTTTTCCCTTCGTCATAAATTATCTCTCCTGTTGAAAATGAGAACTCTTCTCCATTATCATCAAAAAAATTCTTAAGATCATTGAGAGATCTTAGCTCACTCTCATCAAAATTATCCTCCTCTTTAATAGTTTCATTTTGCTCATTTAATATAGCAACTTTCGCTAAACGACTTTCAATAGCACTTATTAATTCTTCTTCTTGGAAGGGTTTTGTAATATAATCATCAGCACCCAAATTCATCCCTTTTCTAATATCCTGACGCTCAGTTTTGGCAGATAAAAAGATAAACGGGATCAATTTAGTATCTTTATTTTTGGATAAAGCTTCAAGCACCTCATAACCGTCTGCTTCTGGCATCATTATATCACAGACAATAATATCTGGCAACTCATTTTTACCTTTCTCAATACCAACTTTTCCATTGGAAGCTGTTACTACATTATAACCAGATAACTCTAATAATTCAGCTGTATTTTCTCTTAATACAATATCGTCTTCAATTAATAATACTTTTTTCATAGTTCTGCTTTATTAGGAATTTTAATAGTAAAAATAGTTCCTTCATTCTCTTTACTTTTAAATGAAATATTTCCTCCTAAATTTTCTAAATGTTGTTTTACAATATTTAAACCAATTCCAGTTCCTTGTGTTAAAAGAGCGTTTTCTGCTCTGTAATAACGTTTAAAAATATTTTTTTGGTCTTTTTCTGGTATTCCAATACCATTATCTTTTACCCCAAATATGGTGAAGCTGCCATTTTGTTTAATATCAATATCTATAACAGTTCTTTCTGATGAATATTTAACAGCATTATTAACCAAATTAGATAATGCCAACTCAACTATTTTTTCATCTTGATGTAAGGAAATATCGTCAATGTTTTCGGGATAATTTATCTTTTGTCCATCTTTTAGCAGCATATTGGCGCCATAAATCACTTCATTTACTACCTTACTAACTTTAAACGTACTTTTATTATATTTAATTTTTCCATTTTCTAATTTTTCGATAGATAAAAAATCGTTTAAAATATTATTTAAATAATGTACCTTATCTGTTATGGTTTTAATATGCTTATCCCGTTTCTCTTGTTGCTCAGTAAGTTTATACTTACTTAATAATATCGTAGAAGTTAAAATACCACTTAAAGGTGTTTTAAACTCATGAGAAACTAGCGATAAGAATTTTGTTTTTAACTCGTTAAGTTCTTTTTCTTGTTTTAATGCTTCTTTTGCTTTTCTTTCAGCTTCAATACGTTTTTTATTTTCTTCGTCGAGCTCTTCATTAACCAGTTTCAACTCTTTTATTGATTCACTTAACGCTTTCGTTCGCTGGTCAACCTTTTTTTCTAAATCTGCATTTAACTGTTGAATTTCAAGTTCCTGTTGTTTACGTATAGAAATATCAATAACCAATGCCATGACAAAGGTTTTACCGTAAATTTCAAACGGATTTAAACCTACTTCTACAGGAAATGTTGTGCCATCTTTACGAGCACCAAATAAATCGCGCCCATGCCCCATTTGCCTGCTACTTTTTGCTTTTAAAAATCCTTTGAAATGAGAACTATGATTAGGACGATAATTTTTTGGAATTACTGTTGTAAGCGGTTGATTAACCAATTCTTTACTTTCATAACCAAACATATGCTCTAAAGTAGTGTTTGTAGAAACAATTTTTTGTTGCTCATCTACAACAATAACACCTTCAGAAACAGATTCAAAAAGCAAATTGAATATGTCTTGATCCTTCTGGAACATAGCTATTTTAGTTTGATTAATTTTAAGAACCCTAAGTTACAAAAAACTAACTAAATGAAGCATACTGATTTTTATCATTTCTATTAAAGAAAATCGATTATAATTTTACAGTATAAATAAATTTAAGAACTCATGAAAAAAAAGTTAAATACTCGGTTTTATCAAAATGTTGGAAAACTTTTTTACGCTGTTGCAGCATCAGATAATGTTGTAAGAGAAGAAGAGTTTAATACCTTAAAAAAAATAGTAAAAAAGGAATGGTTACCAGTAGATGATACAGAAGATGATTATAAGACAGATGCTGCTTACCAAATCGAAATTGTTTTTGATTGGTTAACCAATAAAGATTTGGATGCTAATGCTTGTTTTAACGATTTTGTAGAGTACAAAAAAGAACATGAATATTTTTTTACAGACGAAATTAAGTCGTTAATTTCTAAAACTGCAGATACTATAGCTAAAGCATTTTCAGGCAAAAACAAATCCGAATTAATAATCTTAGCTAAATTGAATTTAAACTTATAAAACCAATATACTATGAGCTATTATTATAGTAAAACCGTTTCTGGTGAATTTGATAAAATTGAAGAAAAGGTTACAAACTTGTTGAAAGAAGAAGGTTTTGGAGTACTTACTGAAATAGACATACAACAAACCTTAAAGAAGAAGTTAGATGTAGATTTTAGAAAGTATAAAATCTTAGGTGCTTGTAATCCGCCTTTTGCTTATAAAGCATTACAAGCAGAAGATAAAATTGGTCTTATGCTACCTTGTAATGTTATTTTACAAGAAGCTACTGATAAGAATATAGAGGTTTCTGCTATAAATCCATCAACCTCAATGGATACTGTTGGTAACCCAAAACTTACTTCCGTTGCAGAACAAGTATCTGAAAAATTAAAAAAAGTAATTGATAAGTTATAAATTATGAAAAGTGATTTTAATACGATTATCGGTTCAGACAAACCTGTTTTGGTAGATTTTCATGCAGATTGGTGTGGTCCTTGTAAAATGTTAGCTCCTATTTTAAAAGAAGTAAAACATGAATTAGGGGATGCTATTAAAATAGTAAAAATTGATGTTGATAAAAATCAATCATTATCATTAAAATATCAAGTTAGAGGTGTACCCACTATGATTCTTTTTAAAAATGGAAAACAAGTATGGAGACAATCGGGTGTGCTTCAAAAAAATGAAATTATTTCTATTATAAAATCTAATTCCTAAACCCTTCTTTTATGATGAATATCATTTTGTAGCTTTTCAATTCACAATACTTTTATAGTATTAATTACAAAATAATATAGTCATGAAAAATTTGATAATTCTAATTACATCTCTAATCGTATTAACTTTCGAAGGTTTCTCTCAAAATATTGATAATATAGATTTTATATCACCATTTAATGATGATGTTGCAGCAATAAAAAAAGGGAATCAATGGGGTTTTATTAATATACAAGGAGATCTTGTCATTCCTTTTAGAGATGATCTTGTCGCTACAAATTCTGGTAATAATAACTATCCTGTTTTTAATGATAATAGGTGCCTTATCTCTACAACAAAAGACGGAATTTCTTATTTCGGATACATAGACAAGCAAGGAAAAACGGTTATTAAACCTCAATTTTTAAACGCGACACCATTTAATAACAACAACGCTATTGCTTTAAAATTAGATAAAGAAGACATGGGGGAAAATGCTGTATTAGGCAAACACGTGGTTTCGTATAGTTACGCTAATGTTATTATAGATAATACAGGTAAAGATGTTTATCATCTTACAAAATTTAAATATGTTCCTTTATCTTCTAAAATCATAAAAAATCCACCAAAAATTACAACTAAACTAATTTCTGACAAGCTTTATGCTGTTGAAGGAGAAAACGGAAAGTGGGAAATTAAAAAGATGGAAAAATAATTTATGAAAAAGTTTTTTCTAATTCATTTATTGCTTCTCATTATAAGCTGTTCTTCTAAAAAGGAAAGGATCTTACCTGAAAAAAGAGATTTAACAGAATCAGTATATACTTCTGTAATTGTACAGCCCGATAGCTTGTATAAAGTATTTGCAGCTGTTGGTGGAATTTTAGACGCTAATTTAATTGAAGAAGGAGATACTATTGTTAAAAATCAGGCATTGTTTCAAATTATTAATAGCACACCAAAGTTAAACACACAAAATGCTTTGTTAACATGGCAACTTGCTAAAGAAAACTATAATGGTAATGCAGCAATTTTAAAAGGTATAAAAGATGAAATTAATGCTGCCGAATTAAAATACAAAAACGATTCTATTAACTTTTTTAGGCAACAAAACCTTTGGCAACAAAACATAGGTTCAAAAATAGAATTTGATACAAAAAAATTAAACTACGAGCTATCATCAAACAGCTTAAACCTTTTACAAAGTAAATATGATAGAACAAAAAGTGAATTAGAAACTACTGTAAAGCAAGCAGAAAATAATTATAAGACCTCGTTAATTGGCACCAAGGATTTTACCGTTCTAAGTAAAATAAAAGGCAAAGTTTATGCCACCTATAAAGAACCTGGCGAGGTTATTAATACAGTAGAACCTCTAGCAGTTGTTGGAAGTACCTCAACTTTTATTATTGAAATGTTGGTTGATGAAGTTGACATTGTTAAAATAAGTCTCAATCAAGATGTTTTAATAACTTTAGATGCTTATAATGGAAAAGTCTTTACAGGAAAAGTTTCAAAAATATCTCCCAAAAAAGACGAACGCAATCAAACTTTTACGGTAGAAGCTACTTTTAATATCGCTCCCCCAAAATTATATGCAGGCCTTTCTGGCGAGGCAAATATTATCATTTCAACCAAAGAAAATGTTTTAACAATTCCTAAAGAATATCTTATAAATGGTAATGAAGTAAAAACAGAAGACGGTGTAACTGAAGTTACTATAGGGTTGCAAAATCTAGAATTTATTGAAGTTCTTAGCGGTATTTCAGAAAATACGTACATTTATAAACCTTAACTATGGTTAACTGGCCTGTTATATTATCGATTGCGAAAACGCATTTGTTTTCTAAAATTAAGCAGACTGCAACCGCTGCTTTGGGTGTTACTTTCGGTATTGGCGCATATATAACCTTGGTTAGTTTTATGACTGGGATGAATAAAATGTTAGATGATCTTATTTTAAACCAAACACCACATATTCATATTTACAACGAAATAGAGCCTTCAAAAGAGCAACCTATAACGTTATATGATCAATTTGAAAATAGCGTAAATATTATTCATTCAATAAAACCAAAACTAGGACAGAAAAAAATACATAATGCGCTACCTATTATTAAATATTTGAATGAAAATAAAAAAATAAAAGGAGCGATTCCTCAAATAAAAACACAAATATTTTATATCTCTGGAAATATTGAGATAGGAGGTAATTTAACTGGGATTAATCCGATAGAAGAAGCCAAACTTTTTAATATAGGTGATTATATTATTGAAGGTTCTCCTGAAGCGCTACACAATACTGACAATGGTATTTTATTAGGTGCAGGACTTGCTAAAAAAATGTCTTTATCTGTTGGCGACAGAGTACAAATAAGTACTATTAAAGGAGCTGTTTTCCCTTTAAAAATTGTTGGAATTTATCAAAGTGGTATTTCTGATATTGATGATATACAAAGTTTTGCTAACATTAAAACGGTACAAAAAATAATGGGCGAAGCTGAAAACTATATTACAGACATCAATGTGAAATTATTTGATATTAATTACGCTTTACCGTTATCTAAAAAAATAGAACAACAATTCGATCTAAAAGCCATTGATGTTAATACAGCTAATGCTCAGTTTGAAACTGGTACCACTATTAGAAATATTATAACGTATGCGGTTTCTATTACTTTATTAATTGTTGCTGGTTTTGGTATTTATAATATTTTAAATATGCTTATTTATGAAAAGATGAATGACATCGCTATTTTAAAAGCTACTGGGTTTTCGGGTGAAGATGTTCAGCTAATTTTTATGAGTATGGCAGTTTTAATAGGCTTAATAGGCGGATTATTAGGGCTTATTGTTGGTTTTGGCTTATCCCATATTATAGATAACGTACCCTTTAAAACACAAGCTTTACCCACTATAGAAACATTTCCTGTAAATTTTAATGCTTGGTTTTACTTAATCGGTATTTCTTTCGCAATGATATCTACTTTTCTTGCAGGATACTTACCTTCTAACAAAGCAAAAAAAATAGATCCTGTTCACATCATTAGAGGTCAATAATATGAAGACAATATTAGAAGCAAAAAATATCAATAAATTCTTTGAAAAGCCTGTAAAATTTCATGTTCTTAAAAACATCAATTTTAAAATAAATAAAGGAGAATTTGTTTCTATTATGGGAAAATCGGGTTGTGGAAAATCTACTTTATTGTACATTTTATCTACTATGGATACTGAATATGAAGGTGAATTGCTTCTGAATAATGAATTGATAACCAACCAAACAAGAAAACAACTTTCATATATTAGAAACAAACACATCGGGTTCGTTTTTCAATTTCATTACTTATTGTCTGATTTTACAGTTTTAGAAAACGTAATGCTTCCTGCCAAAAAACTAGCAGAAAAATCCCATAAAGAAATTAAAGACGATGCGATGCAAAAATTAACAATGCTAAACATTGGTCATTTAGCAAATAAACGTGCGTCAAGAATTTCTGGAGGAGAAAAACAACGCGTTGCTATTGCACGAGCATTGATTAATAACCCTTCAATAATAATGGGAGATGAACCTACTGGTAACTTAGATACTCAAAATTCTGAAAATGTATTTAATATTTTTAAAGAATTAAGTACCCAACATGGCTTATCACTTTTAGTGGTAACTCACGATGAAGACTTTGCCAAAAAAACGGATAGAATTATTCAAATGGAAGATGGTAGAATTATAAGTTAATGTTACTTTTGGAAGTATATGACATTCGTCATTTAAAATTACGTACATTCATTTTATTTTTAAATCAAGTACTTAAAACTATAAATATGAAAGATTTACAAAACATATTGTCTAAAATCACCAAACTCACCACTAATATTGAAGTGAATTATCCTGAGTTATATCAATATTTAAGTGAAGATCCGATTACAATACCTTCAGACAACAATCCTGATATAGATATTAAAATTATGAATGAGTATTTAGAAAGCTTAAAACAACTATTAAAACATCATATAGAATCCCATAAAGCAAACAAAAAATAGACGATCCTTTATGCTCACTTTTAAAAACTATAACATTGCAGATTGGTTTTCATTTTATCGTGTTGCTGCGGCTCCATTACTTATATTATTAATTTGGTTAGATGAACGCCTTATTTTTACTTGGCTTTTATTGATTAGTTATTCTACAGATGCCATAGATGGTTTTATTGCTAGGAAATTAAAAATAACTAGCGCACGGGGTTCTCAGTTAGATTCGTTAGGTGATCAAATTACTTTTGCTATTGGTCTTTTTGGTTTGTTCATTTTTGAAAATGATTTTATTAATGAAAATCTTGTTATTATAATTGCTGCATTTTCTCCTTATATCATTCAAATGATAATCGCTTATTTTAAGTACGGTAAAGCAACTGCTTTTCATACGTATTTAGCAAAAACTTCTGCAGTAATACAAAGTGTATTTATTCTTTGGTCTTTATTTTTTTCTCCAGAATATATACTCTTTTATATAATGATAGGAGTAGGAATAATTGAAACTATAGAAGAAGTTGCGCTAATTTTTATGTATGATGATTGGGTTTCTGATGTTAAGAGTATTTTCTGGGCATTTAAAGATAAAAGACGTTTAAAAGACAAACTATAATGCGCTCCTATTCTCTCTTTACTATAACACTATTATGTTTAGCCATTTTATTGGTTGATATTCTTGCTTTCTATTGGTTACAGACAATTACAGAACTCTTTAAAAAACCGATATTACAAACCTTTATTAATGTATTATTCTGGATTTTCACAATCGGTTTAATATCATCCATACTTATTTTAAAAGTTCGGTTAGATGACATTACACCTAGTAGAAAACAAAACTTAATTGCTTCATTTTACGGATTAACAATTTCATCTTTCGTTCCTAAGTTAATTTTTGTCATCATAATTAGCGTATTATATTTTTCAAACTCAGTGTTTTCAGAAAACGAATCGCTTGCTTTTATATCGGTTGTCGGATTACTATCAGGATTTTTGCCTTTTTTTGTAATTGTAAATGGTATTCTTATAGCACGGTATAAATTTAAAATTCATCCTATAAAACTTCATTTAAAAACATTACCTAAAGGTTTTGAAGGATTTAAAATTGTACAATTGTCTGATATTCATATAGGCAGCTTTAACTATCGTTATCATATCTTAGAAAAAGCTGTTAAGTTGATAAACGATCAAAAACCAGATATTATCTGTTTTACAGGAGATCTTGTTAACAACTATTCTTGGGAACTACATGATTGGGAAAAAGTATTTAAAAAACTTCAGGCTAAAAAAGGGAAATTTGCCGTATTAGGTAATCATGATTATGGTGATTATAGTGATTGGGAAACACCAATACAAAAAGAAGAAAACTTTAATACTATAAAACAATTCTTCAGCGATATTGATTTCAATCTTTTAATGAATGAAGCGAAAACAATAAATATTGAAAATAATGAAATCGCTATTGTTGGCGTTGAAAATTGGGGAAGCCCCCCTTTTAAGCAGTATGGCGACTTAAAAAAAGCTATTTCTGAAGTTAAAGAAATTCCATTTAAAGTTTTACTTTCTCACGATCCATCTCATTGGGCAGAAGAAGTACTTAATGAAACTAATATTGCTTTGACGCTTTCTGGTCATACTCATGGTATGCAAGCCGGACTTGAATACAAAAATTTTCAATGGAGTCCAATCAAATTTAAGTACAAACAGTGGGCAGGTTTGTACAAAGAAGGAAATCAATATTTATACGTAAACCGCGGCTTAGGTTGGTTAGGGTTTCCTGCAAGAATTGGTATGCGACCAGAAATAACTGTTTTCGAGCTTTCTTCTAATCGTCCTACATAAATTCAATCGATAACTTAAACTAATGGATACCTAGTAATTCTCCTTTGCTCCTTCTTTGATAGTAAAAGGTTGTTTTTTTATGTTTTTGTTATGTATTCAATATTCTTTCGTAAGTTGCATATAAGTTGTTAATAACCAATATTTTAAAATCAACATAATGTATTGATTATTAAGTATTTACATAAAATAAATAATATGCAATTCAAAAAGAATATTTTATTTTTTGTCTCTTTTTTATTGATAGTATCATGTAAGCAACAAGATTATATTAATTTAACAGAATTACAAACCGAGCATTTATCAGCTCCAATAGGCATAGACAATCCTCTTCCAAGATTTACTTGGAAAATTACTTCGGATACAATATTTACTTCTCAAAGATCCTATCAAATTTATGTAGATACAGATTCTACAACTGTTGCCAATCATAAAGGAAAACTTTGGAATAGTTTTCAAGAAACAGATAGTGTTTTAATAACTTATAAAGGAAAACCATTGCAACCATTTACCAAATATTATTGGGGAGTTGAAATTACTGATGATAAGGGTAACAAAAGTAATCTTGCCATCACCCATTTTGAAACCGGAATGATGGGTACATCTAATTGGAAAGGAAAATGGATTACAGATATAGAGGATGTAAATGTAAAACCAGCTCCATACTTCAGAAAAGAATTTCACCCTAAAAAAAGAGTTATAAAAGCCAGAGCTTACATTGCTGTTGCTGGATTATATGAACTCTATATTAATGGAAACAAAATAGGTGACCATCGCCTCGATCCTGTATATACTCGATTTGACAAGCGAAATTTATATGTAACCTATGATGTAACTTCTGCATTTCAGAAATCTAAGGTAGCATTAGGTGTATTATTAGGAAACGGATGGTATAACCATCAATCAACCGCAGTCTGGAATTTTGATAAAGCTGGATGGAGAGCACGACCACGATTTTGCTTAAATGTTAGGGTATATTATGATGACGGAACGACAGATATTATAAGGACCAATAATTCTTGGAAAACAGCATTAAGTCCTGTCGTATTTAATAGTATATATACCGCAGAACATTATGATGCTCAATTGGAACAATATGGATGGAATACCGTTGATTTTAATGATCAGTCTTGGAACAATTCCATAGAAGTAACACTGCCTTCTGATAAGATTACCGCTCAGGCTATGCCACCAATTCGTAATGTAGAAGATATCACTCCAATCAGCATAAAAAAACGTAGTGATAAACAATATATTTTTGATCTAGGCAAAAACATCTCTGGAGTTACCAAACTAAAAGTTAGTGGAGAAAAAGGCACAAAACTTTGGGTAACACATGCTGAACAACTGGACAGTGTGGGGAATCTGGACTTGTCAAACATTAATGTGCATTATCGCCCTAAAGATAGTTTGGATCCTTTTCAAACCGACATCTATGTATTAAATGGACAAGGAGAGGAAACTTTTAGTCCTAAATTCAACTATAAAGGTTTTCAATATGTTGAAGTAAAAAGTAATAAGCCTATAGATCTTAATCAGAAAAGCATTATTGCTGAGTTTATGCATAGTGATGTAAAACCAATAGGAAATATTAGAAGTTCTAATGAAATTATCAATAAGATATGGGAAGCGACAAATGCTTCTTACCTGTCAAATCTTTTCGGGTACCCAACAGATTGTCCACAACGAGAAAAAAACGGATGGACTGGAGATGCACATATCAATATAGAAACAGGCCTATATAATTTTGATGCGATAACAGTGTATGAAAAGTGGATGGATGATCATCGAGATGAACAACAAGAAAACGGTGTTCTTCCTTCAATTATACCTACTTGGGGAGGATGGGGATATGATTGGGGTAATGGTCCAGATTGGACGAGTACTATTGCAATTATTCCTTGGGAATTATATCAATTCTATGGAGATGACAAAGCGTTAACAAAAATGTATGAACCTATAAAAAAGTACGTTAATTATATTACTTCTATTAGTTATGATGGCGGATTAACTAATTGGGGGCTGGGTGATTGGGTTCCTGTAAAATCTGAAACGCCAAAAGAGCTTACTTCTTCTATTTACTATTATGTTGATGCAACCATTTTAGCAAAAACTGCTAAACATTTTGGTTTCACGGATGATTTTGAAAATTACTCAAGATTAGCTAAAAACATTAAAAATGCTATTAATAAAAAATATTTGAATACAAAAACCGGAATCTATGCACAAGGTTTTCAAACTGAGTTAAGCGCACCTTTGTATTGGGGTGTAGTTCCAGATGAACTAACACAGAAAGTAGCCGATAATTTAGCTGTTGAAGTTAAAAAATCAAACAATCATATTGATGTTGGTTTATTAGGAACCAAAACTATTTTAGGGGCACTAAGTCAAAATGGTTACGCTGACTTAGCTTATCAAATAGCTTCTCAAGAAACATACCCTTCCTGGGGATGGTGGATAAAGAATGGGGCTACAACATTTTATGAAAACTGGGATATTGACGCCTCTTCCGATATTTCAAAAAACCATATCATGTTTGGAGCGATTAGTGCCTGGTTTTACAAAGCACTTGGAGGAATCTTACCTGATGAGAAACACCCTGGCTTTAAAAACATTATTTTACAACCACATTTTGTAAACGGATTAACACAGTTTGAAGCCAAGCATGAAAGTCCGTACGGATTAATTGTTTCAAACTGGAAAAAAGAAGGGAATCTTGTTCATTATCAATGTACTATTCCTCCCAATAGTACTGCCTTTTTATATTTAAAAGCAAAAAGTGTTACCCAGAACAACCATAAAATTGTTCCAACTAAAGATCAAATGTTTAAAATAAATTTAACATCTGGAAATTATAATTTTTTAATAGAAAAGTAAGGTCATAATTTATATATCACATTTCCTGAAGAATCATCATTTTACACTCATATTTTATCTTTTTCTTAGCAACTGCTATGTAATGCAAAAAAATCAAGATCACTTCAGTATAAATTTCCTACTATTCTTTTCCCATGATATGATTTCGCTTTGATAAATTGATGCAATTTTTGAACATTCTCGTCAGTTATTGACCCTGCTGGTAATATTTCTAATTTCTCTTTTGCAGTAGATACCATCATTTTTAAAAATTCTTTTCCTTCTTCTGCAGTTATTTTACCTCCAGAACTCAATACAGTTGTTATCCCTTCAACTTTTAAAAGTTCTTTTAGTGCTTGCAAAATGTCTGGCGTTTCATCTATTGCTTTATGAATTACAACTTTTAATGGTCTTGCTATTTTTACTAATTCTTTAATTCTATTAATATCTATACTATTATCTTGTTTCAAAATACCAAACACAACTCCATCTATTTTTAGCATATGGCAATGTTCAATCTGAATCTTCATTAACTCAAATTCTTTTTTAGAATAAATAAAATCACCTCCTCTGGGGCGGATCATTACTCTAATCGGAATACCTACTTTCTCTTTTACCTCTTTTATAACTTCCAGAGAAGGTGTTACCCCTCCAACATTTAAATCTCCACATAATTCTATTCTATCTGCTCCTTTCTGTTCTGCAAGTAGTGCTTGATGGACTCCTTCTACACAAGCTTCTTTTATAAACATGTTTTACTTCTTTTTTAACTAAATTCTTGATTACCGTAAGTAGCTTTATTAATTAAATATCCTTTTAAATATAAAAGGTTAATTTTTGTTTTGTTTTTAAAAACCTGTGTCTCTAATATACTTATTTTTATAGTCAAAATAAGTTTTATTAAGGAGTAATAAAATCTATCTTGTCATCTAACCATTAATTTCAACTGATGAATGTCATCCTTTATATTATTTGCTTTAAATAATTTAGCTTTCAAATAAAAAAAGAGAATTTTCTCTTACATTACAATAACAAAAAAATACAATTATGATTAAGTCGTTACAAGAGAAAGAAAGTTTTTTAATACTTAAAAATAATTACATAGGTAATTTAGGTTATGTATTTCAAAACAAACCTTTCATAGCTCCTATCACCTATTTTTACGATGAAGAAAAAAACTGTATTATTTGTTACTCTAATGAAGGACATAAAATTACCGCTATGAGAAAAAATAATAATGTTTCTCTTGAGGTTTCTGAAATAAGTTCTGTAAATAAGTGGCAATCTGCTTTAGTTCAAGGTACTTTCGAAGAACTTAAAGGAAGTGAAGCCACAGCATATCTTCATGACTTCTCTCTAGGAGTAAAAGACTTAATTATGAGAAAAGAAGTAAGAAAACTTGATTACATCAATGAATTCTCAAGTAAAATTTATGCCGATGATATGCCTATTGTTTATTTAATTAAGGTGGAGGAAATTACAGGCCGCATGAGAAGGAATTAACATTAAACATCTTTATGCTGAAATCCCATTTTATTTCTATGAGATGGCATCTCCCATTTAATCATCTCTTTTAAGAACTCGTCTACTTTTTCTACAATTAGTTTTTCAGTAATATCTTGTGGTCTATTCAACCCTAACTCTAGGGTATTTGTTTCAATTTCTAAATTATCTACAAACGGAAATAAAATAAAAATATACACATCTCCACTATAAGATTGCGAAAACACCAAAGTACCACCAACGATAAATTGATAGGCTGGTATTTGATTTGTAAAATCTATTAATTCCTTTGGAAAAGAATTGAATGTGATATTAACCGCCTCATTATTATTAATCCAATTTAATTCTTGTACCTTCCAACCAATATCATATTGTTTAGCAACAGTATTTAAAGTTTTTATAATTAATGTTTTTGTTGTTTTCTCCCAAAAAATCTTCTTGTCAACCACCGTTTTTATTGATTCTTTATAATCAATAATACGTTCGTCTAAATGCTCTATTTTCATAATTTTATTTTTTGTTTTTTGCCTTTTGTTCTTCACGTTCTAATTTTCTAAAATAACCTCGGGTTAAAAAATTGTGTTTTAAAGCTTCCATGTTTTGATTGAATTTATCAGTTCCTTCATTAATGTTTTTCATCGTAGATTTTAAACTATTTACCAACGAAGTATCTTTAACCACATAATTTAAGGCCCCATCACTAGAATTTAAATCGTTTACAACTGTGTTTACATTTTTTAAGATATTTTCTATTTCTACACTAGATGATTCAAGATTTTCAACAACCTTTTTTAGTTTTTTCCCAGAAATAGAATCATTTAGTAACACACCTAAAATCGTGTTTTCATCTTCTTTAATTGAAGATAGTAAGCTATTTATCTCATTTATCGATTTTGTCGCGCCTCGACTAGCTAATTTTAAATTGTATACAGATTGTTTTAAATCTTTAGCCATTACGGTATCGTTTAATAAAACACTTATTGTTCCTTTTCCTTCTATAATGGTATTTGTAATTTTCATCAAATCGGAAGTTAAAATTGCGGCATTTTCAGAACTTACACTTAATGTACTTAAAATATCGTCTGCTCCTATTTTACTATAAGATTGAATTGTATCATCATTTTTAATTGAGGGTGATGCGCCTTTACCAGGAACAATATTTACAATCATATTACCCACTAATCCATCAGAACCAATAGTAGCGATTGCGTTCTTTTTAATATGAGTAATTATTTTCTCATCAATATTCATTTGAACATTGATTGTTGAATCATTTTCCATTTTAATATTACTTACAACACCAATGTTAATACCAGAATAACGAACATTATTCCCTTCCTTTAATCCATTTACGTTTTGAAAATAGGCGTTAATAGTAAAGGTTTTTTTAAACATCTGCTTTCCTTGTCCTATAAGGTACACTGCAAACACGAACAGTAATGTGCCTATTATTACAAAAATACCTAGCCTTACTTTTTGTGAATTAGTTTGTTTCATAACCTTAATTTTATTGTTTGAAAAATGCCATTACTTTTGGGTCTTTAGAAGCAGACAACTCTTTAAAAGTACCTACAGCATAATCTGTTCCATCTATTAACAATATCATTCTGTCTGATATTACTCGAGCACAATCTACATCGTGTGTTATAATAAGAGAGGATGTTCCGTATTTATTTTGAATTTCTTCCATTAAGATAATAATCTCTTTTGCTGTAATAGGATCTAATCCACTTGTTGGTTCATCATACAAAATAATTTTAGGCTGTAAAATCAATGTTCTTGCTAAAGCGACACGACGTTTCATTCCTCCAGATAATTCGGAAGGCATTAAATCTAACGTATGTGCTAAGCCTACATTTTCTAGCGCCTCAATAATTAATTTTTCAGTATCGATGTTTTTACCAAACTTTTTAGTGTGGCGACGCAACGGAAACTCTAAATTTTCACGAACTGTCATAGAATCATATAAAGCACTTCCTTGAAATAAAAACCCTATATCTGCTCGCAAAATATCTAATGCCTCTCGGGTTAATTGAGTGATATCTTTATTCATTACTCTAATAAGTCCGCTATCGGCCTCCATTAAACCCACCAAACATTTAATCATCACAGATTTACCAGAACCCGATTTCCCCATAATTACTAGGTTTTCACCTTTATGAAGTTGCATGTTAAAACCATTTAGCACATGATTATCTCCAAAACTTTTATACAGGTCTTTAATTTCTAAGACAATATTTTTTGCTTCAGTACTTTTATTTTCTATTTCTATATTCTTTTCAATCATCATAATTCATAAAAAATATCAGCAACAAAAACAGCAATAAAATCTATTACAAATAATAACAACGATGTAAAAACAACAGCTGAGTTTGCTGCTTTACCTACACCTGCAGTTCCTTTTTTACAGTAATATCCTTTAAAACATCCTACAAGACCAATAGCAAAACCAAAAAAGAAAGATTTAACAGTTGCTGGAATAATATCTCCAAAATCTAAAGAATTAAAAACCTGATCGAAAAATAATTGAAACGATACATTTCCTTTTAAATTTTCTACCAAAAAAGAACCAAAAAGTGCTACAGCATCCCCTAAAATGATTAATAACGGTAACATTAAGGTAGTAGCTAAAATTCGGGTAACTACTAAATATTTAAATGGATTAGTGCCTGAAACTTCCATAGCATCAATCTGCTCGGTTACTCGCATAGAACCTAATTCAGCTCCTATACCCGATCCAATTCTACCTGCACAAACCAAGGCCGTAATCATCGGTCCTAACTCTCTCACAATTGAAATTCCTACCATAGAAGGCATCCAAGATACTGCTCCAAACTCCATTAGTGTTGGTCTTGTTTGTAAGGTAAGTACCAAACCAATAATAAACCCCGTTATACCCACTAATAATAAGGAACGGTTACCCATATTATAGCATTGCCGTAATAATTCTTTAAACTCAAAAGGAGGTTTAAATATCTCCTTAAAATATCTTCCTGCAAAATAGGAAAGTTCTCCTATTTCGTTAAAAAAAGTACTTAGTTTAATTATTATGTTCTTTAATGTAGCCATAATTTATAACTGCTTCATCAAAAGTATAGCAATAGACATCATGATAAAATGATAAAAATCATTCTGATTTACATGACAATTATCATTTAAAAATCAACTCTTTCGATTTACTTTTAAAGATAAAAATAAAATAATTATCTTATGAAAACTCAAACAGTATACAATTCAGACTTGCATTTTGAACATACACTATGGAAAGATCAACTTCTTTTTTGGATAGATGAATTAAGTTCATTTGAAAAAAGATTGGAAGAAATTTCTAAGCGATGGACTGATAAAAGTGTTTTGGCAGAATTAGATCATTTTCAAAATAATTTTATCATCCATAAAGAAAAAGTTAGCAAAATGATTAAAGAAATAAATGCACATGAACAAAACATGGCAAATCATTACAAAGCCAACGAAGATGTAATTAATAAAAATTTTTATAAACTACATTTAAACTTTAGAGATAAAATGGAAACTCAACACCATATTTATAATGATTTAAAAAAAGATTTCTTTTCATTTTTAACTAAGAATATGTAAAAAACACTAATAATTATATGTGGTTCAGTTTTGCTTTATCACTATAACAATACATTAGCTTTATAATCCATTAAAATGATAAAATTTAGCCATTTATTTCTCACAGTAATATTCTTAATAGCTCTCATAAAATTTAGTTCTTCGAAAAAATATAGAATACCTGTTATTAATACTGTTTTAAATGACACATCTATTAGTAATCATGAATCAAAAGAGAAACTTTTTGTTGTTAAGAATATTACCGTGAGAAATTATTTTCAATATTTAGATTCTATTGTTGAAAAATATGATTCATTAACTTCTTATAAATTAACTGAACATCTTTTAGTAAGAGCAAATTCGTGGATAATTGACACTCTCCAAAACACCGATTATTACAGAATGAAAGCTCGAGATTCTTTTGTTTACAATCAAAAAGATATGATTGTTTTACCGAAAGGAGCAAATTTAATTTTGCCAGATTCTGTTTTAGCTAAAAAAATATTTGACTCTTTTCAAAAGACAGTAATCGATATTAATATTCCAGAATTTAAGCTTCGAATCTTTGAAGATTCTTTGCAACTATATGAATTTCCTGTGCGTGTTGGAAGAAATGAAGAGAAATATCTTGAAATGTCTGGTAGAATTCAAGACTTAAAAACTAAAATAGGTACGGGAAAAATTGTTGATTATGTTCGAGATCCTGCATATATTAATCCTTCGGATAATCATCGATATTTTGTAACCAAAAGAGATGATAATAAAGTAACTAAGTTGCCTCAAATTCCCTTTCTTGAAACAGAAATAAATGGAATTCGCCATGGACAATTAATTCACCCAACCACAAATCCGGTTACTTTAGGAAAAGCATATTCTAATGGTTGTATTGGAACAAACGAAGCTGATGCTTGGGTTATTTATTATCATGCTCCTATCAATACAAAAGTAATAATTCGCTATAATTTAAATGTTGTTAATGAAAACAGTGAAAAAGTTATCCTGAAAGATATTTATCAGTATAAAAAGTAATATTTGCTTCTTTGAAACACTACATCTGGTTCTTCTCTTTTGTAGGTATTACCAAAAAAGGGGTACTTAAATGAAACCCTATCTGGTTAATTACTGGTTTAAAAAATAAGTTTTCGAAAAAAGAATGTTTGTTATTTACCATCATTAGCAATTCAATATGATGATTATTTTGAAACTCATTAATTGCCAAGGGAATTTCCTGATCTCGCACAATATGAGTTTGATGTTTTAAATCGCCTAAAATTGTTTGTAGTTTTTCTTTATTTATTTTCTCTTTACTATTCAAATCTCTGTCTCGAGAAGCATGTAAAATATGTAGTTTAGCATTGTATAAATTCGCTATCGTTTTGTATACCAATAATTGATCTTCCGAATAGTCAATATTAAAATCTGTTGGAAACAATATATTCTTTGGCTTTTCAAAACTATATTCATCTGGTACTGCTATAACAGGACATTTACTATTTTTAATAATATGAACGGTGTTACTACCAAATAAAACTTCTTTTACTCCAGATGCACCCTTGGTTCCCATAATAATTACATCAATCGCTAGCTCTTCTACCCTTTCTTTAATTTCTTCAGAAAAGGTGTTAAATGATGAAATAATTTCAAATGAATGGTTTGTGAATACATATTTATCTTCTAGCTTACTCTTTAATTCTTTTAATTTATTAACTGAATGGTCTTTTATAACATCTCTGAGTTTACCCAAACCACCGCCAGCACTCATTCTATAATCGTAATTATACACTATTGGAGTGTAGGTATTTAAAAGATAAAAAATACATTCTTTTTCTTTTAATAATTCAACTGCATATACAATAGCATTAAATGCATTGTTGGAAAAATCGGTAGGAAGTAGTACTTTCATAATAGCTTGTATAAAGGTTAACTAGAAGCTAAGTTAAACACAAGAGAAAGTCTAAAAAATGATAAATCTCAATAAGAATATTAAAATAAAAAAGCTTCACTAAATAGTGAAGCTTTTATTAGTAGCCCCAACAATACAAATCACGAACCAAGTATACCTTGGATTTAAGAAACTTTATGAGTTGAAACCAGTACTAGAAGAGTCTGGTTTATACCCTACTCTATTAGTTAATAATCAAGTTGATAATAGAGTATGAAACCTATCTACACTACCATACCTGTAATGCTTTGCCAATATGCTTTAATTCATGGAAAAGTGAATCATTTAATGTTATACGTCTACTTTAAACAAATCTCTAGCGGATACATTAGCTCTAATCCAAATCAACTGGATACTTGGGCTACTGACATAGGAAAGTCAAAAAGATGGGTGCAGACAGCTTTAAAATGGTTAATTAAAAATAAGTGGATTACTGTTGATAGTAAAAGGCAAGTATATAGAGTGTCTGGCTACAGAGAGCTGTGTTACAAACTAGACTTGCTACCACACTCATCAATTATCTTTGAAGATGATGACTATGCTTCATTTAGAAACTTTTGTTGTGCTGTAGTAGTTATTTACTACCTAAAACTGAAAATCAGAACAGATAAGAAAAACCAATCGGTGTCAAATTTGGTCGACCCCATAGAGAAGAATTGGGATTTTTACACTAAAGGTTTTCATTCAATGCCAATAAGCTATTTGGCAAAGAGATTAGGTGTAAGTATCTCTACAGCAAACAACATAAAACAATCTGCTCTAAAAACTAAACTTGTTACATGTAGGAGTAATATACCATTCATGCTAGATGTATCTGGCGAAAGGATAGGTATAGAACATTTACAAAGCTTGAAAAAATCCTGCCCAGAGATTTCTGGCAGATTAAGAACTAATGGTAAACACATCAGAATTGTTGAGTCTGATATGTTCATGGCACTAATTAGCACCAAAAGGAAACGCTACAAATTCAACGAAAAAAAGTAAAAGGTAGCTTTGGCTACATAGATAGAAACAATGAATCCAATTGGATTCTACAGCAAAATACTATTATGATGGATAATTTAGAGATAATTACTAGTAGTTTTAAAGAAATAGAACGATTATTAGAGAACGATTACATTCCTATAAGCGTAGTAGGAAAAGTATATGGTAACTACAAGAGTAAAGAGAATGTAGAAAGAATAAGAGGTTTAAATACATTTAGAAACTATCATAATGAAAGAGCTAGAGACTATTTAGCTTGCTACTTACTTTATCAAGATAATTTGAAAAGGATAAGACTGGATAGGATTACTTCTACTTTCATTAAGCTATCTAAAACTCACAGCAAAACTAAAATAGCATTATGTGGTCATGGTATAGAGCAGGACTTTTGCTATAGACACATTTTGAGAGACTTCCTAGTTTCTAACAACATTCCTGTAGCAAACAATGAAAAAATTGATATGCAACTCCAAAAAGAGCTCTGGAGACACAATGAGTATAAATCTAGAGGACACCACAACCTAACCAATAAGTTTGTTGGTCAAACATTGCAGAAATGCAACTGGATATTTGCTAAAACTATGCCGAATAATCCTCACTCCTATACTTTAAGAAAGGACATAAAAGATGATCAGTTATTTTTAAAGCTAGTTTCTCACATTCGCTATTTCGGCGAATTAGAAATATTTGAAGGGGTTATGTACAGGGTGTTTTATTATAACAACTACAAGTATTGGGAACACCCTTGCGATAACAAGAACGAGGATGTAGATTTAATAAATAGAGTAATTTTGGTTTAAACCAAAATTCGACACAATTCTACACTTTTTGACTAAAAAAGGAATGTAATTTTTCGTAAAACAAAAATTATACAAATTAGACACTTTTTAATAAAAGGAAACTTTAACAAGCCAGAACCCAACAAAATAGAACACTTAAAAAAGAAAAAATTACAGGAAGTAAGATGACCAGAAGTAAAAAAATCACAATGTTTAAACCAATGGAAAAAATTTCTATGTAATGTTTAGATAGCATATAGATATGTAGGTATTTGTAGAACTATATATCTACGTTATACGAAATTCGACATTGAGTATAAAAGGGCTTACACGAGCTAAAAGAAAGAGTTCAAGATTTTGTAAAGACCGTTTTATTCAAAAAGATAGTAGAAGGAAGTTGCGCTGCAATAATTTTTCATTTTGAATGAAAAGAAAAAAGTGCAATAGAAATTATTCTATTACACTTGATTAATTTGATTATTAAACCCATTTAATTAAACCTTCCCTCAACCAAAAATGACTCTTGCAATTCTTAGTTCTCCAAACAGATGGGGCTAAAGAGATTTTATTATCAATAATATGAACACTCCAGCACGGTTTTACATCATCAATAAGGTTTAAAGTCAATGTATCATTACATCCGCAAGGGCATTTCATTTGACCATACCAAAAATCATTCTTATTCTTATCACCTTCTATATAAAAAACATTATCCTCTGGATGTTGAGGAAGTTCTTTTACAATCTTGAACTTGTATTTTAAATACTGATTTCCAGATAATCCAGAAACAAATTGTTTAAACCATCTAATTATTCTTTTCATTAACATAAATATTGAAATTAGGTTCAAGATTTCCTACACCTATATTTCTATAGTGTAGTTTTTCTTTAGTTTCAGATACAGAGTAATAATTAAAATCCCAGTCAGTCAAATTTATTACGGTTGTTGAGTATTTAACATTGTCTTGAAATCTGTAAGGATGTAACCTTCCTAACATATCGTTTACCGCTATGGAGGAACAAAGAGTATTTACACTAATTACTGCTGGACTATCTACCTCCACGTTATTAAAATATACTTGTCTATTCTGATGCTCTTCTGGAGAAATTCTCTTTAGACTTTCTTCTGCTAATTGAGTTGCCGTATAAACCCCTCTTTCTAATAAAGTTTGGGAACCAGAATATACATAATGAATATTGCCAACTATTGAGTTAATACCTCCATTTCCATCTGCCATTAATTTTACACCAATATCGGTAAGTGGGACGAGATAATTTGTAGAGATTAAATTTAAATAGTGCCTTCCTTCTACTGAATCCATACAACCAAACAAATAATCACAACTAGCCAAATCATCAACCACTTGCCTAGACTCTTGCAGGAGATTTGTATAACTTGTTACTTTTGTTCCAATATCTACACTCTGTATATGATCTCTTATCACTTCAACTTTTAATCGTTTGGCTTCTGCATCAGATTTTTTAGAAGAAATTATTCTGTTTAAATTTTCAACCCCTACATGGTCTGAATCTACAAGAACTAGATGTCCTACTCCTAAACGATATAGTTGTTCAATTACTGGGCTACCAGTCCCAGAACAGCCAACTACTCCAATCTTCATCGTACTAAGTTGTTTTACCGTTTTTTCTCCAAAAGCTTGGGCATTTCTAATAAATGATTGTTCTATTTGAGACTTAGTGGTATAACAATAGTTTGTTACGCTATTTCCTATTACCGATATTTTTTCCACATTCTCGAAAGTCAAAGCAGGAGTTACAATTCTTCCTTTCATAGAACCATTAGGATACATTACTATACTTGCGTGTTGATTATCCCCATTTACCCAACTATAAACAGTATCAAAAACTGAAACATCAGATTTATCATCTAACTCCGAAAATTCAGAACCCTGTATAAAGTGAGAATGAAACTTAACAATTCCTAACCCTTTTTCCGCAGCCTCTTCTAAAAAAGGTTCTAAATCTATAGTCTTCCAAGAAACTGTATTTACTTCTCTAATACATCTTTCATATTCTATTAGTAGGATTTTGTGAGTTAATAAAAACTCTTGTCCTTCAAATGAATGTCTACCACATAATGCAAACGCAATAGCTTCCAAACCATCTCCACTATGAAGATGGTTTTTTAGCTCTTGATGCATCTTCTCTGTAATTTTAATATGCATAATGAAAAGAATTAACGTTTATCAAATTCTGCTTTAAGACAGTTCATCATCAAATCTAAATGAGACTCTACATCATCAATCTCAGAATTCCATCTATTAGATGGTTTACGATGTCTTGACCAACGTTGATATACTTTTCCTTCTATAGCTTGATTACTAAGAGCTCCTATAGGTTGCCCATCTGTTCTTCGCAAGGCAGGATGGAAATAGACCATATCCAGCTGAGTTGTTGGATATTGAGGTGGAATCAAAATAGCAATATCTGCTTGTTTGACATTGTAGCCTTTAGGTAATTCATAACCTCTAATTACTATCCAGTTCAGATTTCTCTCATTAATTACATTAACTTCGTTAGGTAAACTTGATAAGAATAACCTATCCGAATCAGTAATCAAATTAAAGTCTGAACTTAAAAAACCTTCTGTACAATCTATTTCCTCGTAAACAAACCTCTCTACTCCACATTCTGTAAGGTCAATAATTTGCCCTTCTTCTATTATCTGTTTACCTCCTTTGGTAAACATTCTTAGACGATGTGTTTTAGGGTCTTTCCCTGCAAGTTGAAGAATTTCTTCCCTAGAAAGTTTCTCCTTCTCGGTAGAATACTTTTCCCTGTTGATTTTCAAGAGATACTTAAAAGTAATCACAGGTTTTACTCCTTTGCAAAAACAATCTTCTAAGTCAATTTCTTGCTGTTCATAAGGCAAAATGATAAATCTTTCAATTCCGCACTCAGTCAAATCCACCTCAATCAATGGACCGATATCTATCTTACCTTCTTTAGTAACCATTTTTATGAAATGTGTATCGGAACTAGTTCCTTCTAATTCATGTAATTTGATACCTGTTATTTTTTGCTCTTTCACTGAGAGCTCATTATCATTAATTCTAATGATGTATTCGAATGCTACAGTCGGCTTTACTCCTCTACAATAGCAATCATTTAAATCTGTCTTTATATTTTTATCTGACATATTTTTATTTTTTAATTATAAAATATTTTTTCAGCCCGCACTTTAAAACTTCACAGCGAGCATATTTGTGATTCCTAAAGACATTAAGCCAACAGGAAACATGAAGTGATAAAAATTTAAAAACCTAGAGCTTCTATATTTATTAGTTAATTTTTAAAAAAAACAGATAGAAAAAAGATTTGTGTAGTATAATAAGT
Source organism: Tenacibaculum adriaticum (assembly GCF_008124875.1). GTDB lineage: Bacteria > Bacteroidota > Bacteroidia > Flavobacteriales > Flavobacteriaceae > Polaribacter > Polaribacter adriaticus. The sequence goes on along the minus strand of NZ_VNIA01000001.1, from coordinate 892,409 downwards.
TTTGTACCTTTGCAGCTCGACACTAACAAAGTTTTTTCTTTGGGTCTAGTACCCCATTGAATACTTTTTATAACTTAAATCAGATAGTTTCTATCTGATTTTTTTTGTTTCATAATCAGATAAATTCTTCTACATAAGAAATATCAAATGCAAATATAATCATTTTTTTTAGTTATAAGCAAAAATGTTAAAAAAAAATAAATATTTATATATTAAACATTTTATTTGTAAAAAATTCTTATATTTACAATATAGTTAGAATCTATGGACAACATCAATAAAAATCTATACAGTACGGTTGGACTTAATATTAAGAAAATTCGTAAAGTAAGAAAACTCGGACAAGAAGAGCTTGCTAACATGATTTCTCTTAGTAGGTCTTCTGTTTCAAACATTGAATCAGGGAAGCATCAACCATCATTATCTGTAATCTATGAATTAGCAGCAGCTTTAGATTGTGAACTACATGAACTTCTACCTTCGGTTAAAACCTTTAATACATTCAAGAGTTTGATTGAAGATAAATATTTAAATGTTATTACATCCAAGTATAGTAACATGAGTAACGAAAGCTTAAATTTTCTTAAAGAAATTTTACAGGACGATGAAAAATAATCAGATAGAGAAGTTAACATTTGAAAAACTCCTTGAACTTAACTTATTAGAAGCACCTATTAATGTTGAAAAACTTTGTACACTTTTAAACGTGGAGATTGTTAGACAGAATTTAGAAGATGAGGTTTCGGGTTTTTTAGTTAGAAAAAACAATAAAGATGTAATTGGATTAAATCAAAGTCAACATGAAGTTAGGCAAAGATTCACTATAGCTCATGAGCTAGGACATTTTATATTACATAAAGACCAACCTTTATTTGTAGATTATTATAGAGGGTCTAAATTATATAGAAGTAGTCAAAGAGGTCAAAATTATTTAATTGAAAAGCAAGCGAATTTTTTTGCAGCTTCATTATTAATGCCTAAAAAATTGGTAAATAGTGAATTAAAAAAGCTTTCTGATGACTTAGATTACGACATAAAGGTTGATAAATTAAGCAGAAAGTTCAAAGTGAGTTTTCAAGCAATGGATTATAGACTAAAATATTTAGGAAATTATGATTATGGCTTTTAATTTATAAAGCCGTTAAATTCCACAAACTACCGTTTAAGAAACATTACAGTTTAAGAGTTTTACTAAATCAAAGAAACTTTAAGATTTTTATGTATCTTGGTTGTTCGAAAAATTTGCTTTTTGAATGTCTACTAATCCTAACCAAAATCCTGAACAAATAGCTCGTGATAAAATAGACGAAATGCTAAGAGAGTCTGGATGGTTAGTTCAGTCTAAAAATAAAGTTGATTTATCTGCCAATAAAGGAATTGCAGTCCGAGAATACCAAACTGATGTTGGACCTGCCGACTATGTCCTTTTCGTTGACCGGAAACCAGTCGGAATTATAGAAGCGAAACGTGAAGACGAAGGACATAGACTTACAGTTGTTGAGGAACAATCTTCAAACTATGCAAACGCAAAACTGAAATATCTAAATAACGACCCATTACCTTTCGTCTATGAAAGCACAGGAACGATAACACGTTTTACAGATTATCGAGACCCAAAACCAAGAGGTAGAAATGTATTTAGTTTTCATAAACCTGAAACTATTGCGGAATGGTTGAGAAAGGATAAAAGTCTTCGAGAAAGATTGCTATCAATCCCAACATTAGATGAAACAGGACTACGTCCTGCTCAAATTGTTGCAATTAATAATTTGGAACATTCTTTCAAAAAGAACAGACCAAAAGCCTTAATTCAAATGGCTACTGGTGCTGGTAAAACTTTTACAGCAGCTACATTTATTTATCGTTTATTAAAACACGCAGATGCAAAGCGTGTTTTGTTTTTGGTTGACACCAAAAACTTGGGAGAACAAGCAGAACAGGAGTTTATGACTTTCCAACCCAATGACGATAACAGAAAATTCACAGAATTATATAACGTACAACGTTTAACTTCAAGTTATATTGCTAACGATAGTCAAGTTTGTATTTCTACCATTCAACGCCTCTACTCTATTTTAAAAGGAGAAGAATTGGACGAAAGTGCGGAATTGGAAAACCCAGAGGAAAATACGTGGCTCAAAAAACAAATGAGCAAAAAGAAAGCTGTTCCAGTTGAGTACACACAAAAAGTGCCCATTGAACAATTTGACTTTATTGTTATTGACGAATGCCATCGTTCCATTTACAACCTTTGGAAACAGGTATTAGATTATTTCGATGCGTTTTTGATTGGTTTAACGGCTACGCCAGACAAAAGAACCTTTGGTTTTTTTAATGAAAATGTAGTAAGTCAATACACGTATGAAGAATCGGTTACAGATGGTGTAAACGTACCTTATGATGTATATACCATAGAAACCGAAATATCCAAAAATGGCGAAACAGTAAAAGCAGGTTGGTTTGTAGATAGACGAGACAAACTCACTCGTAAAAAACGTTGGCAACAAGAAGATGAAGACACAGAATACAAACGCAACGATTTAGACAAAAAAGTAGTCAATCCAAGTCAAATCCGTAACATCATTCGTGAATATAAACGAGCTTTAAAAACGACCATTTACCCAAATCGTCTAGACGAAAATGGCGAATACGAAGTACCAAAAACATTAGTGTTTGCAAAAACAGATAGTCACGCAGACGATATCATCAAAATAATTCGTGAGGAATTTGACGAAGGCAACGACTTCTGTAAAAAAGTAACCTACAAAATAGACGAAGACCCAAAATCAGTATTAAATCGTTTTAGAAATTCATACTATCCAAGAATAGCAGTAACTGTTGATATGATTGCAACTGGAACAGACGTAAAACCACTTGAGGTTTTGTTGTTTATGCGAGATGTAAAAAGCATCAATTACTTTGAACAGATGAAAGGACGTGGAACACGAACGATTAATAATGATTCTTTACAGCTTGTAACTAAAACAGCCAAAAGCAAAACACATTTTGTGATCGTAGATGCAGTTGGTGCTATTAAATCTAAAAAAACAGACAGCCGACCTTTAGAAAGAAAGCAATCTGTACCGATGAAAGATTTATTGGGAGCAATTACAATGAGACACCAAGACGAAGATTTGTTTTTGTCTTTGGCTAACCGTTTAATTCGTTTAGAAAAACAAATTACAGAAAAGGAAAAAGACAAACTGTTAGAGTTTTCTAGTGGTAAAAACCTAAAACAGATAACCAAAGAATTAATTACTGCATACGACCTAGATGCTATTGATGAAAAAGCACAATTTGAAATCGATAAAATTCCTGTGCAAGACCAAACACCTGCGTTAATTGACGAAGCAAAACAAAAAGCTCAAGAACAACTGATTTTAGAAGCCAGTAAAACTTTTAATGGTGAACTAAACGAGTATTTGGAAAACTTACGAAAACAACACGAACAAATTATTGATAGTATAAATATTGATACGATTACCAAAAGTGAATGGGAAACCACCTCTGTAGATAATGCACAACAAGTTGTAAAAGACTTTAGCGAATATTTGGAAGCAAACAAAGATGAAATAAAAGCATTAAGTATCTTTTACAATCAACCTTATAACCGCAGAAATATCACTTTTAAAATGATAAAAGAAGTGATGGAAAAGCTGCAATTAGAAAAACCTTTATTTGCTCCCGATTACGTTTGGGATGCATATACACAATTAGAAGATGTAAAAAGCCAACAGCCCAAAGACGAATTAACCGCTTTGGTTTCATTGATTAGAAAAGTTTGTGGAATAGACAACGAACTAAAAGCCTTTGACAAAACCATAGACGAAAACTTTAAAAACTGGATGTTTAAACAAAACGCAGGACAACACAACCGTTTTTCGCCAGAACAAGTAGAATGGTTACGAATGATAAAAGACCACGTAGTGAGCAGTTACCATATTGAAATAGACGATTTAGATTACACACCTTTTGATGCCAAAGGTGGAAAAGGAAAAATGCACCAATTATTTGGCAATAAGATGGACGATATAATTAATGAACTTAATGAAGTATTAGCAGCATAATGGCAAGACTACAAATTCTGGGACATGCTTTTATTAGCTATGAATATGATTTAAGAGACGTCTATTGGACAGAAATGTCACAAAAAGTTATTGATAAATTCGGAAACAAATCTTTTAAGGATAGTAATGAGGTAGAAGAGATTTTGCTATATTGTTTTAAATATCTTGTCAAAAAATTTAAAGAACTTGTGTTTTCTGAAACAAGTTTTACTTTTTTCATGTATGTGTTTTGGTTGCATGAAGAATCAATAAAAATTTATTTGCAGCATGTCCAAGGAGCAAGTTTAAGTCCTATTGATGAAGATGAGTTTGCAAGGTCTAGACGCATTTTAAAAGCAATTTTAGAGCAAGGGTGTGATATTGATTTAAAATGGGGAAAGTTTCCAGAAGATTCTAAGGAATTAGAAAAGTTTGATGAAAAAGTTCAACACCTCTTATACGTTTGTACTTGGTTATACCATTTTGCAGACCATATTGCTTATCAGAAAATGGTTGAAGAATATAATAGGGTTGAATTTGATGAGGACAATTTAATAGTAATTGATTTCCAACATCATTATGGCACCGCATATCATACATTGTTCCCTGCTATTGGTGAAGAATACGAGAGAGGAGCTTATGAATTAGAGATTGTTCCTGAATTAAAGCAAAAAATTAACGAATGCTTTAAAATAGATTATGATTGGGCTGGAGCGATTATATATGAAATAAAAAAGTATCATAATCCAAAAGATTCTTCATTACAAACAATAGAACCTTATGTACTACCTAAAAATCTTGCTCAACAGTTTGGTATTACAGAAGAGGAGGCTAAATTGTTTTATGATGGCTTAACTATCTCTAGAAATAACAAAATGTCTTTAGAAGATTTAATTCTAAAGCCTTATTCAATGGATAGGTTTATGTATAGACCTATTTTGGTCTATCAAATAGATGGTATAGAACGAGCTTTAGTAGGTGAAGAAAAATATCCAGAAAGTGTTATGGTTTTAGCTACGAATGCTCTAAAGTGGAACACCCTACCAAAAGAATGGTTACAAAATGATTGCATCAAAACATTTATGCAGCTAAAAGGTAATGAACACGACAAACTATTAGAGGACGAAGTTGAAAATATTTTACTAGATAATAAATTACGATTTGCAAGAAACATTAAATCATTAAAGCAACATAAAGCAAATAACATCAACATCGACAATGTTTTTTGTGGTGAAATTGATTTTTTGATTATAAACACGAAACTTAAAAAGCTGCTCGTTGTAGACTGTAAATATAACAAAGCACGTTATGAGGCAGTCGGCTACAGGACAGATGACACCAATTTTAAAGCCAAGTATGAACCAAAAATGCTTAAGAAAAATAATTGGATATTGAATAATATAGCTGTTGTCAATGACCATTTTCAAATTATATATCAAGATGATAGTATTGATATTACAGGATATGAAGTGGAGACAGTATTTTTTATAAATACACCTACTTTTTATATGTTTAATGGTGATTATAAAGCCATAACATTAAGCCAAATTTTAGATTATTTAGATGGAAATTATAAATACAACTTACTATCAATTAAACATAATGGTGAGGAAATTAAACATCCTTTTTTTAGAAAACCAAAAATGAAAAGCGAAGAATGAAGGAGGATTGGATAGAATGTTGCTTCGAAGATTTATTAGATTACGAACAACCCACAAAATATATAGTTAAAAGCACTAAGTATAATGACAAGTATAAAACACCAGTTTTAACAGCAGGAAAGACATTTATAAAAGGCTACACCAATGAAACTGATGGTGTTTTTGACAACTTACCAACTATAATTTTTGATGATTTTACAACCGCTTCGCAGTTTGTAAATTTTCAGTTTAAGGTAAAATCTTCTGCAATGAAAATACTTGTACCTACTAGCAAATTGGTAAATATGCCATTTGTGTATTATGCTATGCAAGTAAACCAAGTTAGAAGCGATACTCACAAAAGATACTGGATTTCTGTTTTTTCAAAAAAGAAATTTCTGTTACCACCTTTAGTAATTCAAAATACTATTGTAAAAAAAATAGAAGAACTCTTTAGTAGTTTAGACACCGGTATCGCCGATCTAAAAAAAGCACAAGACCAACTCAAAATTTACAGACAAGCGGTGTTAAAAAAGGCTTTTGAGGGGAATTATAAGTTAGAAAAATTAGGCAAAGTTGCAGAAGTAAAAAGAGGAAAGTCAAAACATAGACCCAGAAATGACAAATCTTTATTTGGTGGGAAATATCCATTTATACAAACTGGAGAAATTAGGGCAACAAATGGCGGAGTAATAAAAGAATTCAGCAAAACTTATTCTGAAAAAGGATTAGCACAAAGTAAATTATGGCCAAAAGGAACTCTTTGCTTAACTATTGCCGCCAATATTGGCGAAACAGCTTTTTTAGGATTTGATGCCTGCTTTCCTGATAGTGTTGTTGGGATAAAACCTGATAATGAATTGTTAAACTCAAAATATTTGAATTTTTACGTTCAGAAGATAAAAGAGGAAATGGATAGTAAAGCTTCTGCAACTGCACAAAAAAATATTAATGTAAGAATATTAGATGCTTTAGAAATACCTATTCCATCACTTAAAGAACAACATCAAATCGTCCAAGAAATCGAAAGTCGTTTGTCGATTTGTGATACTGTAGAAAAAGACATTTTAGAAAGTTTAGAAAAAGCCGTAGCCTTACGCCAAAGTATTCTTAAAAAAGCATTTAAGGGTACATTGTTAAACGAAGCAGAAATTGCTAAATGTAAAGCAGATAAAGATTATGAGTCTGCTAGTGTTTTGTTGGAAAAGATAAAGACAGAGAAAAAGAAGAAGTAAATGTTTGAAAAAATCACATCAGATGAAGCTTTAATAGCAATAAGACAATTAGAAAGCGAAGATAACTTAAGAAAGACGACTTATGCTGTCTGGTGGAAAGGAAAATTAATATCACCCAGTGCGATAATTTCAAAACATTTTGAGATAATTGGGAACCCAATAAATCGCAATAGTTTCGACACAAATCAAGCACAAAAAACATTATTAAACCTCGGTTTTCCTATAGTGGATACATCTAGGGATGATGGTTTTTTTACCGAAAAGGAACTTAATTCTTTCAGTCAATTAATCAAGAACAGATTTTATGACAAATCAAAACCAGTTGATAAGAATATTGGAGAATTCATATCAAATGTCATTTGGAAAAAGACAAAAAAATGGCGAGACAAACTTCTAGAACTTGGTTGGTTTAAAGACAATGACAGGTATACTTGGCAAACGCAAAGCAGCTCTAAACAAGGGAACAACTATAAACAATATACTTGGTACAGAGTATATCATTTATCAAACACTAAAAAACTTATTTTTTTTACTGTTGGTGTTGGTAGTAACGGAGCATTAGAATATAAATTAGATATCCAAGCAAATCATGATTTCTTTACTGATGAAGATAGGCATTGGTTTTATACAAATAGAAGCTTGTTAGGTGCAGATATGCTAACTATTTCAAAAGATGAAATAGTTAATGAAAATTGGTCTAGCTTATTAAAGAAAACAGATGATTATTTTAAAAAAAACTTATCAGTTTTAGAAAAAATATCTTCTCATTTCTGGCCAGAAAAACGTTTAATGCGTTTAGTCTGGAATGATAATAATTGGCAATTTCCAATTACTAGAAATTGGAATAAGAAGTGGCAAGGTAAAAAAGATAAAGCGCATCACGAACAATTCGGCTTTGGCTTTGAAGAATGGCTGTTTAATAAAAGATATCTAATTGATGGCTCTAGATATGGCTATATAAGAGGTGTAGCTTCTATGCCAAAAGACATTTCCTTTATAGACGAGCTTCATTTATACAGTATTCATCCAATATCAAAGCAACAATTTATAATTGGAGTTTTGAAAAATGTTAATATATATCATGAGATTGATGAAGTAGACGAAAAAGTAGTTGATGTATTTGAAAGAAACAGAAGTTTAATGCTTAAAGAACTAGCAGAAGTAGAAGCAGATACTAAACTATTAAAAACATTAGAGTTAAGACCAAATCTATCCTTTAGCGTTGAAGATGCAATTATATATCAAGAGCCAATTTTAATAAATCAAGATGTATTAAAAATTCATCGATTCATCCCACGTATTATTGAGAGTGACTTGGAGTTATTAATTGAAGAAGTTGATTTAGAAATTAAAGACCCAAAAATGAAATTTGACGAAGGCAATGGTACAGGTTCAAATTCATATTCCCAAAATGTTAGTGGAGGAAAAAGAAACGTAAATCGTACACATGCTGATATTACAAATGACTTGCATGAATATTTAACACAATCTGAAGAATATAAGAATTTTGAAATTTCAACTGAAAAAACAAGAATTTCTAATAATCTAGTCGATTGCGCTGCAAAAAAAGGAAATGTATACATACTATTTGAAGTTAAAACTGCTAATTCAGTTTTAGCATGTATACGTCAAGCACTAGGTCAAATAATAGAATATGCAATTCTAGATGTTTCTTTGAAAATTGAACAGCTTATTATCATAGGTCCTGTAACCCCAACTGAGTGTGATTTAACATATTTACAAAATTTAAAAAGTAAATTAAAACTGCCATTACACTATTGGTCGTATTCGGTAGAGGAAAAAAACTTATCAATGAAATTTAAAACTCACTAAATGTATTTAAAATACCATAGAAGATATTTTCCTGAAGATGTATTAGTCTACATAGAAGAGTTCAATAAACCAAATGGATATGTCATTTTCGACTTTTATGATTCTAATGAGTTCATTCGATTTTCAAATACTATAAAAGATGATTATGATTGGATAGAGAATGGAACGATGGTTCAGTTAATAAATTATAATAAAAGAACAATAAGAGAAAACACATACTATTCAATTAAAAGGGAAACAATTAATTTTTGGATTGAAAATGATTCAATTTCTAAAAATGAAAATTCTTTTTTACTGGGCTATGAAATTGATATGACAAATTTTGAATTAGAGACAGAAGTTTTTACACACACAGTTTCTCTTAATGATTTTTTTGAAACTAATCATTTAGCTTATAGCTATAATGGTATCGACAATATAGGTGATATTGATATTGATTTAAATGGAGATCTTAGTGTTATTGTAAGAAATGTTGGTCAAGGTAACTGGAACGAAATTAAAAGAAACAATAATTTTGAAGTTGTCTATGACTGTGGTACTTCATTGAATGCAAAAAAAAGTGATATTAGATCATTAATTAGCTCAAGATCTAATGATTACTTAATTGATAAACCTTGCTTTTTTTTATCTCATTGGGATAAAGATCATTATCACTGTTTAGTTGGTATGACAGATTCAGAATTATCATCTTTTTCTAATTTTGTTTGTAGGGATAATTTGCCAAATTTGACAAGTAGAAAGCTCTTTTCGAGAATATCAAGTTTGCTTCCATTTAATGTCTACCCAATTCCTGCTGATAATAGAACTGTAAGAGGGGGTTTAACATTTTTAAGAGCATTAAATCCAATTACAAATAGACTTGTAATTTATAATTCGCAATATCACAAGAATAGAAATATTTCAGGAATCTTTTTATCTTTAAAAAATTCAAAAACCAGTGTTGTTTTTTCTGGAGATTCCCATTATTCTCAGATTTCAACTTGTATTTTACCTCATCTAAATTTTAATCACCAACATTATTTAATTGTTCCACATCATGGAGGAAAAGGAGGTACTTATGTTTACACAAACCCTGGTAAAATTAAATTCGAGAGTGCAATAATATCTGTTGGGCCAAATAAATATGGGCACCCTCAACCATATTATGTATCTGCTCTAAAATCAGACTTTAGAACTTTTAATAAAACTTCACATGCAAAAAGTGATATTACTATAAACTTATAAAATGACAGACTCAACAATAATATCAAAAATATGGAACCTTGCTAACGTTTTAAGAGACGATGGCGTAGGTTATGGGGATTATTTAGAACAAATTACCTATTTGCTATTTTTAAAAATGGCAGATGAACTAAACAAACCACCCCATAACAAAGGACTTAAATTTCCAAAAACACCTATTTTAAAAGATAAAGAAGGTTTTATTGTAAAACCTTCAGAAACTTGTGATTGGGAAACCTTATCCAATAAAAGAGGTGCAGAATTAGAAGCTTTTTATAGCCAATTGTTAAGAATTCTCTCTAATGAGAAAGGAATGTTGGGACAAATTTTTACCAAAAGTCAAAACAAAATTCAAGACCCAGCCAAACTGCTCAAAGTCATTGACATGATTAACAGAGAGGATTGGAATATGATGGGATCGGATATAAAAGGAAAAATTTATGAAGGCTTATTACAGAAAAATGCAGAAGATACCAAAAGTGGTGCTGGTCAATATTTTACACCTAGAGCATTAATTCAAACTATTGTGGCTTGTGTACAACCTAAACCAAAGAAAACCATTGCAGACCCCGCTTGTGGCACAGGTGGTTTCTTTTTAGCTGCTTACGATTGGATAGTAGAAAATAATCAACTAGACCGAGAAGAAAAAGTATTTTTAAAGAACAAAACCTTTCACGGAAATGAAATTGTAGCCAATACACGTAGAATGTGTTTAATGAACATGTATTTACATAATATTGGTGAAATAGATAGCGAATCGTTAATCAATCCAAACGATGCTCTTATTGCAGACGACGGAAAACGTTTCGATTATGTGTTGGCAAATCCACCATTTGGTAAAAAAAGTAGCATGACAATTACCAACGAAGATGGAGAAGCCGAAAAAGAAGATTTAAGTTACAATCGTCAAGACTTTTGGGAAACCACTTCTAACAAACAACTAAACTTTTTACAACACATAAAAACACAACTAAAAATTGATGGAGAAGCTGCAGTTGTGCTTCCTGATAATATTTTATTTGAAGGTGGTGCAGGAGAAGAAGTAAGAAAGCAGTTAATGAAAACAGCTGATTTACACACAATTTTAAGATTACCTACTGGAATTTTTTATCGCCCTGGTGTGAAAGCAAACGTATTGTTTTTCAAAAATAAACCCGCCAGTAAAGAAGCTTGGACTAAAGATATATGGTTTTATGATTACAGAACTAACGTACATCATACATTAAAGAAAAAACCAATGATGTTAACGGATTTAGAAGAGTTTGTAAAACTTTACAATCCGAGTAATATAAACAAACGAGAAGAAACTTGGAGCGAGGAAAATGAAGAAGGAAGATGGAGAAAATACACGTATGATGAAATCATTGCAAGAGATAAAACGAGTTTGGATATTTTTTGGTTGAAAGACAAAAGTTTAACCGATTTGGACAATCTACCAGACCCAGACATTTTAGCGAATGAAATAATTGAAAATATAGAATCTGGACTGAATAGTTTTAAAGAAATTACAGAAAATTTAAATACAAATTAGAAAATAGACTTTCAAACCCTTGCTAAATATCTCAGTTTTTTGTAAATTTATTAGATAAGTTACTTAAAAACAAGCTCCTATCTAATAAATAAAGATAATGACCAAATACATTAGTTATTACAGAGTAAGCACTCAAAAGCAAGGGCAGAGTAAATTAGGGTTAGAAGCTCAAAAAACATCTGTAAACATATTTTTAAGCGACAAAGATCAATTAATTGCAGAATATGAGGAAGTTGAAAGCGGAAAGAAAAATAATCGCTTAAAACTTTTAAAAGCAATTGAGCATTGTAAAGCTACAAACTCAACATTATTAATAGCTAAGTTAGATCGACTTTCAAGAAATGTCCAATTCATTTATACACTAAGAGATAGTAATGTAAATTTCGTCTGTTGCGATTTGCCAGACGCAAATACTGTTACCATTGGGATACTTGCAGTATTGGCGCAAGAAGAAAGAGAGAGAACAAGTCAGAGAACAAAAAAAGCATTGGAGGAATTAAGAAAAAAGGGAGTAAAATTAGGAACACCAGAAAACTTAACTCCAGAAGCTAGAAAAAAAGGCACTTTAAAGGTTATACAAAATGCCAAGGAAAACCCAAACAATAAGAAAGCAACCGCTATGATTGTTCTACTTCGAAAAGAAAAATTAAGCTATAGAAAAATAGCAGCTAAATTAAACGAAGAAGGATTCAAAACAAGGAGAGATAAAGAATTTTCAGCTTCACAAGTGTTAATACTATATGATAGATATACAAAATCTAAAATCTCAATAGATTAGTCGTTGAGATTTTATAATTTTACGTTCAACCAAAAAATAATTTGTAAGGAAACAAAATTTTATACATTATAGATTAGCGTTAATCTAATTTTCTTGTTACTGAAAACCGCCAAATTTCATAATGCACACAAGAGAATAGGTCTAATGCTCACGTTACGGCGTGGGCTGTTCCTATTTGTGTGCAGGGTGCTTGGCGGTACCTCAGTAGCAATAGGTTACAGTACCCACGCTTCTTGGTTTTATTAACTACTCTTTGGGACTGAGAGTATCTAAATTATCAGTTCAATGAAATTAATAAAATATATTGCAAGTAGTTTTCTGTTTTTAGGAGGATTAGGAATAATGGGAAATGGAGAAATAATTCCTGCATTAATTCTAATTGTGCTAGGTGTGGTTTTATTTCCTAAAATAAACCAGTTACTAAAAAAAAAGTTTAAAAAATTTAATATTAAAAGTGTTAGATATGTTATTTATGTTACGCTGTTTTCAATGAGTGGATTCTTTATGAATAGAGAAACAATTGGTTATAAACAAATAGAAATGAAAAACAATTCAGTTGAGATAAAAGAAACAGAATCTGAAAAAATGAACCGAATAATGGGCAATGATAGTTTCTGGCAACTGTATGATTCAGAACTAAAAATCAGAATCTATAAATTAGTATTAGCAAAAGACTGTAAAGGTTTACAGCACCAATTTAACATAGCTGACAAAAACTCAAAAGCCAACCAAAAAAGAACAGGCAGTAACAATGCTTATCTAATGGACTTCATCAATACTAAGATGAATGAGATTGAATGCTATTAGTATAAATTTATTAGGTCAATATAGTCTTAATATAAATATATTTTGTTACTTATGGGAAATATTTTTATATTTGTTTCAAATTACCATTACAATGGATATCAAAAAACTTATTGGTCAATCCGCTAGCATCAAGAAGCAAGCCTTTATAGAAGAATTAGAAAACATACCAATTTCATTCTTCGAGTTTAACAATAGCGAAATATCTAACTTTAGCTTAAACAACACTAAAACAGGAATAACCGCAGATGTATCTCCTAGAGCTTTAAATAGGTGGATAGACCAAGGAGTTGTCATTATCGAAGAATCAGACAAAGGAAAAACAAGAAGATTCAATAGACTAGAAAGTATTTGGATTAAAATAGCTGTAGAGTTAAGAAACTTTGGAGTTTCATTAAATGACTTAAAATATATCCGTGAGCAGTTGTTTGATTATACCTTTGAAGGGTTCAATATGTTTAAATTTAAGATTCTTAAAAACATTCTTACCACTCCAGAATACATTGTAATAAGCGAACATCATCAAGTAGGATTCTATCCTTATAGTCATTATGCTAAACTAGCTAGTAAAGGATTCTTACTATCACACATAAATATTAGATTCATAGACTACATAAAAGAAGAATTTCCAAATAACAGTCTTAACACAGATTTTGGCATAAAAGATTTTGAAGAAGATATCAATAAGGTTTCATTACTCTATTACCTTAAAACAAATGATTTTAAAGAAATAAGAATTACACTTTCTGACGGAGATATCAGACTACTTAATAATTCATCACAATTAAAAAACAATTCAGAATTATTAGAGCAGATTCAGAATTGGAATTTTAAGGCAGTTAAAATTATTATAGATACCGAAACAGAGTATATAATTGATAACTAAACTTGCCTGTTATGTTGACATTAGAAAAGTGTAGAAGAATCTTAGAAGCAGGTGGTAAAAAGTATTCCGATGAAAATGTAAAAAAACTTCGGGAAAAACTTTACAGCTTGGCAGGTGTTGTAACAGATGTTAAAGCGTTAGAAAATGAAAAATTGGAAGAATAAAAAAGCTGTACTTATTGCAAGAGTTAGCACCACAGACCAAAAGGATAATGGGTATAGCTTACCTCAACAAAAAGATTTACTTTATGATTTTTGTAATCGAAATAATATTGAAGTTGTTGAATATTTAGAGGAAGATTATACAGGAACTACGCTAGAAAGACCCCAAATCAAAAGACTAAGAAAGTTGGTCAGCTCTAAAAAAATTGACTTAGTCTTATTTCACAAATGGGATAGGTTCTCTCGTAAAACATCACTAGGATTAGTAGAGATAGAAAAAATACAGGATAAAGGAATTGAAATAAATGCTATCGCCGAATACATAGATTTTAATATTCCTCAACAAAGAATGATGTTGTTCATGTACCTTGGACTTGGCGAAGTTGAAAATGCTGTTAGAAGTCAGAGGACGAAAAACGGAATTATTGGTGCACTGAAAGAAGGTAGGCATGTAAATAAAGCTCCAATAGGATATCTTAACGCTAAAGACCCAAATAATCCATCTAAGCCATTAATTGTTCCTTGTCCAACAAAAGCACCTCTCATTCAAGATATTTTTAATGAATACGCTACTGGATACTATAGTCAAGAACACCTTAGAAAGAAATATCAAAAATTGGGAATCACAAGAAGCAAGAGTCAATTTAGCAATATGCTATCAAATATATTATATACTGGTAAAATTATTATTCCAGAGAATAATGGAAATAAAGAAGAAATTAGAAATGCGCTTCATGAACCAATAATTGATATTGTTACATTCAATAAAGTACAAAAGGTAAAGTCGGGTAAAGCAAACGTTAGGTTAAACTCAAAAAAGAATAGTAAGTATGAAGAAATAATGCCTCTTAGAGGAGGTGTGTTAGAATGCTCAAAATGCGGTAGAAATTTGACAGGTAGTCCATCAAAGAGTAGAAATGGGAGCTATACTTTCTATTATCACTGTGATACAAAAAAAGGCTGCGGAGAACGGTTCAGAATAGACCTAGCACATTATGAACTAGAGGTTTTATTAAACTCACTAAAGCCTCCTAAAGAAGTTGTAGAGTTGTTTAAAGAGATTCTTATCGATTCATATAAGTCAAATCAATCCAATAGGATAAATACAATTAAGAAGCTAAAGAAACAAAGAGCACAAATAGAAGAGAAATTAGATAACACAACAGAAAAGTATATCGAAAATGCTATAGATAAAGAAAGTTACTTAAGATTAAAGAACAAGTACAAAGAACAAATAAGTAGTTTAACTATTAGTATAGATGAGTATTCAGATTACCAGAAGGATATTAGTTTGTATATAGACTTTGGAATTAATTTACTTACTTGTCTTAGCACTTTCTACAAAAAAGCAAGAACAGAAATAAAAAGAAAAATCATTGGTTCGATATTTTCTGAAAAATTAATTTTTGAAGATAAAAAGTATCGAACCGCAAAATTAAACGATGCCATTTCTCTCATCTTTAGTAATAGTAAGGGGTTAGAAGTAATGGAAAATAAAAAAGGAGAGTCTATTTCTAAACTCTCCTACTCAGTAGCGGGAACAGGACTCGAACCTGTGACCTTCGGGTTATGAGCTTTGTCGTATCTTACGTAAATTAACATTAAAATACTTCTAATCAATTACTTATGGATTATTTAATTTTTTATCATTTTAAATAAAATCAATTAATTTCAAATTATTCTGTACCTATTCTGTACCCATTTTTAATTTTTATTCTTAAATTTAATGCATTAAAAATCAACATAATGGCTTCAATTAAAATTGTTCGACGTAAGAACAAAGAACGAAAAGATGGTACCGCTCCTTTAGCCCTCCGATTAAGCAAGAATTATAAAACTAATTACTTCTTTACAGGTCAATATATTTTAGAGAAAGATTGGGATTGTGAGAATGGTAAAGTGAAACGGACACATCCTAATCATAAAAAAATCAATAATTTCTTGATGAAAAAAATTATTGAAGCTAATGATATTTCCTTTGAGGTAAACAATAAAATATCAAGCAAAGAATTAAAGAAAAAAATTGTTGGACTAAATAATCAAAAATCATTTTTTGAACTTGCTGCCAATCGTATAGAAAACAAGTTTAAAAAAGGAACTTATTCTGTGGCAAAATCTGAGTTATCCATTCTCCACAATTTGGATGAGTATTTAAGTTCAAAAACTGCTTTACCTAAAGAAGTGATTATTTCTGGGATTAATAAAAGACGTAAAGAGCGTATAAGTAGGGCGAAAAGAAATGGATACTCATATGAGGATGGGATTAACTATTTTAAGAATAATACTAAGCTAGAATTTCAAGATATTGACCAATCATTTATTAATAAGTACAAAGTATTTTGTTCTGCTTATCTTTTACAGAAAACCAGAACTATTACTAATCAATTAATTTTTATTCGAACTATTTTTAATATTGCCATAAAAGATAATCTCATAGATAATACAATCTATCCTTTTGCTAATGAAAAAGAAAGAATCCGCATTAAAAGTTCAAATCATAAAATAGGATTAACAAAAAAAGAGATAGAAAAAATTGAACAATTAAACTTTCCTAAATTATCATCAATTTGGCATACCCGAAATGTTTGGCTTATTGCTTTTTATTTTGCTGGAATTAGAATTTCTGATGTTGTCAGATTAAAATGGTCCGATTTTAAAAATGATAGACTTTACTATATAATGAACAAAAATGAAAAACCGTTGAGCTTAAAAATACCAGAAAAAGCCAAGTCTATTTTAAATAAATATAAAAAACATTCTAAAGAAAATAACGGTTATGTTTTTCCATTCTTACAAAAAGTAAAAGAACATAATACTGAAGATATGTTTAGGAAGACTAGAAATGCAACTAAACTATTCAACAAATACTTAAAAAGAATCGCTGTTCAATGTGATATTAAAAAAAATCTATCTAACCATATTGCTCGTCATAGTTTTGGAAATATTGCCGGAGATTCTATTCATCCTCTAATGCTTCAAAAACTATATAGACATAGTGATTTAAAAACTACACTTAATTATCAAGCAAATTTTATTCATAGAGATGCCGATGAAGCCTTAGATAGTGTTATAAATTTTTAGTATTTAAAAACAATTTTTCTACTTCCTTTAAATTCTTGCATTTCCAATTCTAATTTCTCGCTATTTCCCAAAACAAACTTTGGTAATACTAATACAAATCGTTTAGATTGCTTATTCTTTACCATACCAGGAAACAGGTGTTTATAAACAGTTTCTTGTTGCAATTTTTGATAAGAAGCCTTACGTTTTTTATTGCCATTTACTCGATACACATTCAAATAATCAATTTCAAAATCAATTCTTGAATTATTAGTAAACTCCACAACCAAATACACTTCAGAACTTTGATATACTACTTTTTGAAGTCCCAATTTTAACCCTTTATTCCTTTTTGTCTTAAGATTTTCATATTTTGACTTCAATAAAAATCGACTAAAGTTTTCAAAAAACTTATTCTTTTTTTTGTCTACTAAACTAAGTTCTATATTCGGTTTTTCATTTATTAGGGTTGGAATTTCATTACCGACACTTTCTGTACCGGAAACAAAATAATTCAGCTTTGGAAGCTCCTTGGAATATTTTAAAATGTAGGAATACACCTCTCCATCATTAGTAACTGCTAATAAATTACTTTCAATTCCTGGTTGTGCCTGTAGTAGTCCAAAGTATTGTTCTTTTTCTCTATTATAAGTAAAAACAAAATTGGAAGCTCCAGTAATTCCTTGCCGAATGGGTTTAGGAAAAAATAGCGCAACATTTTTATGCTCATTGGCATAAATAGTATCCAACTTTTGTTGTGCGTTTAAAGTTGTACTCATAAGTACAAGTATGATTAAATATTTTTTCATTAGAGTGATTTTTTAAATACCTCTTAGAGGTTATTGTTTTAATTTTAGGATGAGTTGATAGTTATCTGCAATAGTAACTCTTACATTACGGTTGTTTTTTTGAAATAATCTTTTAACACCACTTACTTGTGGAATGCCTGCAATGTTTATATCATTAACAGCGTCACTTACTAGCTGCTGTCTAACATCAGCTCTAAAGCTGTTCTCTATGTAAATTCCTTCACTACCATCTTGAAAATCATGCGCGGTTAGCTTTATCGGTTGGTGGTTGATATGCTCAATAGAAATCATTGTACGATTAGGCTGAAACTTTACAAAACCATAAATAGCAGTGTTTTTCGGTAAATGCTTGCCAATGATCGTTGCATCTTTTGTCAAGCGCATCTCTAAACGATAATTTTGTCTAACGGTTTGGGTTCCATCAACCCGAACAAAAATTTGAGCATCAGTGTTTGTAACTAATAAATTCTCATTTTCTTGAGGATTGGAAGCAAAAAATAATTGATGTTCTAAACCTAGTTTTTTTACATCAACTAAAGTTTCCTGATTTTTAATCTTTTGAGTTGTATCCTTATCAATTTTCAATGCTGGTTTTATAGAAACGGATGATTTACTGTGTGAAACTTCCGTATAACTTATTCTTCCTTCTTTATAGATACTGTCAATCTTTCGCTTCTTTTCTTTTTCCAGTAAGTCTGGATCATATACACCAGTAGAATCCAACAAGCGTTCATCATAAATACTAGGTGCATTGGTTTGTCGTACTTCCTTTAAGTCATCCAATGCTTCTAGTTTGGATTTATATTCCTTTTGCTCATCTTTCAATTCAGGAACTGGAATTTGATTATTCTCAAGGGTTGGTTCTTCATTATCTCCAAAAGCAATGACAGCATAAGATGCTATAAATAACACTACACATAATATCACTCCCGCAAAGATAATTTTATTCTTTTCTATTTTCATCGTTATAATCTTCTGTTTTTCGTAATGTATTTTCAAAAAAATTGGTAATCAATAATCCATGTGTGTTTTTGGGGAAGTTCCGGTTAACATGAATTATATTTCCTGTGGTAGTTAATTCATAAGTATCAACTATTGAACCCCTGTTAATTTCAAAAATGGTTTTAGTTTCAAACCGATAAGGTTCACTTTGTGTATCTATTTTAGAATCGATACTCAACACTTTTTGCACTAAAGAATACTGAAGTAATCTGTTATAAACTCCATCTGCTTTCTTTTGTCTGTATAAAGCATCTACAGAACTATTTCCTAACCACAATGCCCTTTCTAAATTCTTTTCGTAATTACTGGCATCTATGTTATAAAAATAAGTGTGAAACAGATCTAAATGCGCTAAAGCTTCAACACTTAGATTCTCTAATTGTGATATCATCTTTAAAGGAATCACTTGCCCATCTCCATTCACCACAAAAGCATTATTAACACTCTCTTTATGGAGCTTTACAACCATTACTATAGAGATGATACTTGTAAGTAGCGCAGCAGCCACTACTGTTAATACTATGAAGCGATTAATTTTTAATACATTATATATATTCTTATAAGGTGTTTTCATATAATTATTGAGATTATGTAACAAAAAGTTTAAAAACAAAAGAAGTAGCACGACGGTATAACTTGAATTTTAGAAATACAATAAAACCAACAGAACCTAACTGAATCAATGGTGCAAAGAACTCACTACCCCAATCAGTTCCAAAAAGACTGTTCCAAAAGTTGGTATTGATTTCTGTATACAGATTATTTACAAATACGTTTACCAGAAAAAAGGCAGGAACAAGCATATACACGCCAGCATACAGCTTAAAAAAATTATAAGCCAATGTTCTGAATTTTTCAAATACTGCAAGACTTATCACTAATGGAAAAAAGGCTTGCATGATTCCTAATAAAAAGAAACGTTCTGCAAGAAATAATGGGTAAATAAACAAGTCTATCAACCATAAAAATATGCCAATAATAAAAGACAATATCTTTAATCCATATAATGGGGTTACCAGTGCTTCATATAACATTGCCAGTGCTTTTTTGGCGGCTTCCAAGGCACCCACATCCTCTTCCAAATCTATATCCTGCATCTGCAAAGGAAGGAGTGCCGGAGCCGTATCTCTATATTGGTTTTCAATAGCTAGCAAAATGGAATCAAATACACTCAAAACCTGTGTAGATAAAATCACAATGATAACAATGGCAAAATTCTTAGCTAGTTCTGTGGGTGTCAAGCCCCAAGTATGGCCATCCGTTGAAGCGATACCCTCATTATACTTCTTAAGAATATTGATCAGAAAGAACAGAATAGCCAATGTCTTCATCCCCGTAATGGTGTACTGAGAAAAGTCACTATTCTTAATAGTAGTAAAAACGGCATCTATATATTCTAATCCTATTCCTAAAAACATGTTTTTTAATAATTTGTTTCTCGGTTATTAATAATATCCTGCATTCTTCTAAAGGAAATAATCTCTCGGTAGCGTCTTGTTTTTGCCTGTACTTCAGCAACCATCTCCTGAGATTTCAGCTCATGTTCTTTTAGCACCTCCGCACGTTCTGCATCTGTCATTTTCAGATTTCCATTGGATAAGATTTGATTGATATAGTTGACACTGGACGTAGAGTTTTCTATTATTTGCGTAAATGATTCTGTTACTCGATTAACTTCGTCTGGTTTGATATAAGGTGAGTTTAAAATCTCTTGTAAATCGCCTTGAACCATATTAAACAACTGTTGGTTGTTCTGAATAACTTCATGTACTGCGTTTAACTGCTGAATTACATTACTTACCTGTTCAATTCGTTCTTTTTGCTTTTGTAAAAAGTCAACTGTCTTTAATAGTTGTGTAGTGTGTTTCCCTGATTCCAGAAGCTGTTTTGCTAAACTGATAAAATTGGTATTGTCATATACTGGCATCCCTTGGGCAGTACCAGTGGCATTCACAAGTATGAGTAACATTGCGGATAAAATTGTTTTTTTCATTGTTCTTGAGTTTAAGAATTAGTAAATATGTTAATGGCTTTTTCCATTGAACCGTGTTCTTCATATAAAGCCATAATTTGTTCGCTTTCTTTTCCATCTGTTAGATAGGCAGCAAAAACTTCTTTAGGCACTTCCAATCGAAAGATGTTGCTTTCATTACCTATTTTGATGAACATTTCGGTGTACTTACGCTCTCCAGTTAAGTTGTTGCGAATAGATTTTAATTGGTTTAAATCGTGGCTGGAGAGATTTAATCTTTGCTGTAGTTCTTGATACCCTTTTTCATTACGAAGGCTATAGATTACTTGTGTGTTTTCTAAAATACTTGCCGAAGTAGAATTATTCGGTAACTGATTGATGGATTGTAGAATAATGCCAATAGCTCCATTTTGTTTTCTGATAGCTTGGTAATAAAACTCTACGCTTTCCAATACATTCGCAAATTTTAACTGTTTGGCAAACTCATCGAATAAGATAATACCTCGCTCTGAACGGTTACGCCAAATGGTCCGTTGTATAGCTGATTTAATCAGCTTCAACATTACCGAAAGAATCTCTTTGTTGTCCTTGACTTCATCCATTTCAAAGACAATCATTCGTTTGTCTTCAATCTTATAGGTTTGGTCTTCCCTAACACTGAATAAAAAACTATACAAACCATCATCTACATACTCTGAAAGAATGTGTAAAAAATTATAAACACTAAAATGCTCTTCCTGAATTTTGAGTTCCTGAATAATGGTGTCTTTTTTTGAATCAACAAACTGGTATAAAGAAGCCAATGAATAATTATCGCTTATAATTTGATAGTAATAGCGAAGTACTTTTTTTATGGCTACCTCATGTGCTTTGGTAGCTTCTTTTAAAGCGAGGAGTTCTAATATAAATATTCCCAAGTCTTCTAATCGCTCTGGTGTTAAATCTTCTTTTGAAGATATATAGAACGGATTGATTCCTAGATTTTTTCCTTGCTCATATCTCAGAATGATATATTGTTCCGGGTAGAATTTGGCAAACTTTGAATAAGATCCTCCTAAATCAATAATTACCAGTCGGACCTTTTGCTCAAAATACTGTCGAAGTATATTGTTTGCCAAAAAGGATTTTCCTTCCCCAGTGGGTGCGAAAATGGCAAAATTCCTTGCTTTGATACGTTTCTTTTGCTCATCCCATACATCTTTTAAAACAGGAATGTTGTATTGTCTTTCATTAAAGATGATTCCAGTATCATCAGATTTATAGTTACTATTATTTATAAATAAACACAATGCGTGTTTTAAATCCGTTACATATAAATCTTCATTGGAAAAATTAGATGAAAAGCAAGCATAACTGTTCAGAAAATAGTTCTTCCTTTCTTCACCCTTTGGGTAATAAGGCACTATGTCCAATTCCTTAAACTCAGTCTTTATTTTAGAGGCAATCCTATTTAGTTCCTGAGCTTCTTGAGCCCAAAAGATAACATTAAGATGTCCACGAATTATTCGTGATGAATCGTCTTCATTAATCTGTCCAACGATATACTCAATTTTCTTCAGTACCACTTTATTTTGTGTGCCGAAATTAGAACTCTTGTTGAGCTCTTCAATTTTCTTATCCAGCAACTTTCGCCATTTATGCTTATCATCTAAATAGATGATTTGATTGACAGTATGATTCTCATTTAGATTTAATCCTAAACCATCAATAAAACCTTGATGAAAAATAAAATCATCAGAAGTGAACTTATCATTATTTTTACTGCTTTGAACAGCCTCACCAAAACACAACTCACTGTTTACAGCTAGTACATCAAAATAGTAATCTCCAATTTCAATATGCTTCTTTTTTAATTGTACATCGGTATCAAAATCGGTATTAAAGCCATTGAAGTAATTGTTGGTGTAATCTAGGATTTCATTTTGGCTCATTGGTAATATTGATACCTTTCTACTATTGTTAATAAAGGATACAGCATCATTCACAGCTTTCATAAACTCGGTTACATGGTGATCCATTTTTTTATGAATTCCCTTTTCAACTTTTCGGAATGGATTGATGAATTTGGCATTGTTAAGTGTTTTATTAAAAGGCATGATAAAGAATAGGTAACTTTGATGCTTTAGATAATCCCTACTTTTAAAATAATTGTGGGTAGCTTGTTCTAAAAAGGAATTATTAGGTAGTTCATTCGCATCATATTTTTCCTTTTGATAAACATCTTGCTTATGAATAACTGTGCTTGTTGGCAAAGATTTAAATGCCTGAAACCACGCTCCATGTATATCTTCAAAATCAGACTCAGACAGCGAATAAATTTCAGGTAAATTTCCCTTAAAACACAGCACAATATTTCCATTATTGGCAAACAACAGGTTGCCTTGAATATCTAGAATAGGGTGATATGCAGATAGATTAATCTTCATAGAAAAATAGAGAGTCTTTTTTAATACTTACAGTTTTTGGGAATACCTTTTTGAAATTTAGCAAGCCAGGGTTTCTAGCAAATTGCGTCAACCCAACAAATAATGTTGCATTAAACAGAAATACCGAGATAATGACTGTAAAGCTGAATGAAAAAATGATAAACAATAAGGAACCAATTACTGATGTCATTTGTAGTGCAAACAGCGAAATAGGCAAGCCCATAATCATTGCCCGCTTTCGGATGTTTTTATAAACCTCGTATCGTTTCATAACTATACCACAATTCCGATTAAATAGGTGAAGATGCCCACAACCGCTCCGGCTATGAGTACAAATACCAATACTCTGGTAATACCCTTTTTAAGGTCTGCATTTTCACCAAAGAAATGGCCTGCATTAAAAAGAAACCCTACTAAAAAGATAACTCCCAAAATGATTGGAAAAATGGATCTGATGGTATTGGAAATGTCATCTACAGAATCCTCAATGCCTCCAATTTGTGCAAACATGGAGGTAGAAATAAGTAATAATAACAATGTTAGATACAGTGATTTTTTCATATCGAAATAGATTTAAAATTTGTTAGTTTTTGATATTCGAAAAATACTGTATATTGTAGTTCAAATAACTGATAATCAGTTTATTGTTAATAAAATACTATTTATAGTAGGATGTGCCAATTTGGTGTGAAATGACATTAATTTATATGATAAATGAAATGTGGCTTGTTGATAACCCAAAAACTTTCGAGGTTAGTGAAACTAAAAAACGTCATTTTTGTGCTGTTACTGCTAAAAATCTGTTTGATTTTTGGTCAGAAAAAAGTGGTGGTAATTGATCCCGGACATGGTGGAATGGATTCGGGTACGATAGGTATAAATGGCCTCCTGGAAAAAGATGTGGTTTTAAATGTCACTAAAGAAATTTTAAAACTAAACAGGGTGTTTTTTAAAGAGGAACTAGATATTTATGTAACGAGGTCTACAGACACTTTAATTTCTTTATCTGATAGAAATAAATTAGCGAAAGGATTAAATGCAGATGTCTTTGTTTCTCTGCATTGTAACGCCTCACAAACTTTTTCAAGAGGTATTGAAGTTTATGTACACAATTCAGATAGAGAAAATACTAAAACCTCAATTGGCTTGGGGTTATCCATATTAGACGAAGCCACAAAAGAATTAAGGTTGAAAAAACGAGGCATAAAATTCAATAATTTTCAAGTGTTGAGGGAAGCTAATAATTATCCTGCTGTATTGGTTGAACTGGGCTTTATGACAAACACTGATGAAGCAGATTATTTCGCAAAAATAAAAAATGTTAGAGCTGTATCACTTTCTATTTTACTAGGAATTATTAATCATTTAAAATTAGGGTTATGAAAGAGTTTTTTAATGAAGTCCTTAAAAATCTAAAATATATTACATATCAAGTCTATTTAGAAATAAAAATATGGTTAAAATAAATTACATAATTTTTAATAAGTTTCTCTAGAAATGATGTTTAATATAAGTAAAAACCTTCGTAGAATGTCTCTGAAACGTCATTTAATTTATGCACTTAAAGAAGTAAAGTCAAAAATAAAATGTTTAATCAAGAAATCATTTGGATGCTGAGATTCGTAATAGTCATTATGTAAGTGATTCTCTTTTTTATTTAAAGATTCTATCTCTCTTCTGTCTTTCTTCAGAAGTTTATTTATTCCATAAACAGATTTATGTAAAGCCCCTTCTAAGACATATCCAAGTAGACATCCATTCTCATATTTTTTTGACAAAAAGTTGTCGATTCCGGTTTTTATATAACGTCGCTTTAAACTAGAGTCTTTTTCCTTTAGATTTTTGGCTTCCATATGATAGACATATTCAAGTTTAAAGCTTATAACCGCGAAACAAAGGTCAATTCTGGGTAGTTTAGCAGCAAAGCCTTTTTCCTTCTTTAAATCATCTTTGGGAAGATGTTTCTCAACATTAGAGTGAATATTCCATTCTAATCTGAGAGGATTGTCTTGAATATGTTGATGAAGTTCTGAAGTGATGTCATTTTCATCCCAGTTTAGTTTAACAACCTTAGTTTCTACAGCTGAAACATAAGATTCTGTTATCAGCTTAAAGCATTTTTCTTCAAAGCCTCTCTTGAAGCTGGCAACTATCACTTTGTTTAATCCCATTATTATACTTCATTAAGGATTTCCAGTATCAATTCTGAAGCATCTTCAATCGCCATCGATTGAGTCCAGAATCGTTTCTGATTGGGACGAACAATAAAAATCTCGTTGCCAGTCTTATAGTTTAATTTTTTTCTGAAGTAGATGTTTGTGCTTTGTTTAGTCCACAAATGTCTATCAAGTTTTTGTAGTTCTTGAGTCACATCCTCTTGGGATTTTAAAACTTCTTTTTCATTTTCTTCGAATGAAAGTTTCATTACTAAAAGAGGTGAAAAATGATTTGTCTCGAATACCGTGGCATTTGCAAATAGATTTTGCCCTTTTAAAAATTGATTCAACTTGCCACAAATCTTTTTAGAATAATCTTCAATACTACGAACGGGATTCAAAGCCTCTGACTTAGCTTTTGAATGAAACAAATCCATACTGTAGTCTAAAGCATCATTTAAAAGATTAATCTCATCTTCATTCAATCCAAAGCTTTTATTGATTATTCCTTCAACTGTTTCACTAAACGTAGTTATCAATTGGTTTCGCTTTTCTTCAATATTCCAGAAATCCAAACCTTTAATTTTCTTAATAAATTTTTCAGATAATTTCAGAATTTTGGTAATCTCAAATTCCTTTAAATTAATAGGGATTGAAAGGTATTCATTTTTCATAATCTGCTCTCTTTCTATGCCATAGGAAGAAATAGTCATAAACAAGTAATAACTACTCAACTTGGAATTGAAATATGAGTTTAAGACGTTAAGAATTGAGCTGTCATTTTTACTCGAATAAAAACCATAAACTCCATCTCTAAAAGAACAATCTACATCAATTAAGGATGAGCAAACACTATTTTTTTCTAATCCTTTTTTAACAACTATATGAGTGTTTACGAATGCCTGTATATCTCCAAGACGTCTGAAATGGGAAAGTTCTTCTATTTCATCAATGTCATTTACACTATAGAATGCTTTATAAAAAGATTTTGATTTCGGTGTTTTAACTGAATCCTTAATGTTTTTTAACCTCGAACTTTGCGTATAAAACCTTTCTATTGAACTAGCATCTAGATATGGTAGTTCAGATAATACTTTTGAATGCCTAGGCTCATCTTTCTTTTGGGTTAAAAGCTGAAAACCAACGCCTGATTCAATGCTATGTGTCTTGTTAAATTGCTCAATAGTTTGGTATTTATTATTATTCAATTTTTCTATCAATCTAAAGTCAGATAATCCGCCCCACATTGCAACTTTCCAGATTTTGGTGTCTTGCTTTTCACATTCTTCACGTGGTAAAAACTTTAAATCTGAACTATCGATGCTTACTCCTTCAATAACATTTGATTTAATAAAGGTTTTAGGTGCATAGTAAACTATAGTATTTGATTTCTTTTTAGGTGGGTGTTTTTGATAAAAAACAACACTTATTGGACCAGTAGCTGAACCAAATAATTGACCGCCAAAGTCTTTAGGTGCATTCCTTAATATTGAAAAGTTATAAATCTTCTCAACGTAGCACTCGTTGAAAAGCCACTTTCTAAAATTTTGATATGTTATCTTAGTATTGGTAAGGATTTTGGTATTAAAAATCAAGGCAATTTCCCCATTTTCAGAAAAGGTTGTCGCTTTATGCAAAAACGGCAATACCATTTCTTTAGCAAACCCATATTTATCACTATAATCTCTAATAGACTGGGATAGGTTTTTAGTGCCAAAAGGCGGATTTCCTACTACCAAATCAAAATCTATTTGTTCTACTTCTGGGTTTTGCTGAATAGTATCGCTTCGGAAGAGATTATTGCCTTGTTCAACAAGAGTATCATCCGAAGGGTCATTTATCAGATATGGTAAGCGATAGTCTTTATTTTGCCAAATTGTCTTAGGGTTTAAGTTGTCAACCAAAGCCAAATAAAGGCTAAATGCAGCAACTTTGATGGACTGCGGATGTATCTCTACACCAAATATGTTATCCGTTAATAACTTCTTCAATTTATTAAAGTCAGTAAGTTTTTCTAATTTGGCATTTTCGTAACGCTTAACCAAACGTTTAAAACTTTCAACCAAAAAAATACCTGAACCACACGTTGGATCTAATACTTTAACATTAAATTCTTTTTCTGTCCTAGAGATTGGTAATTTCTCATTTAATATGAGTTCAACTAGGGAAGGTGGTGTGTAATAAGTACCAGTATCTTGCTTTAAAGTAGGGTTTATTTCAGCAAGGAAATTCTCATAAATTTCACTCAACAATTCTATTTGAATAATACTAAAATCGAACAATCGTAAATCTTCAAAAAGATTCTGCTGAATTGAATTGTTATTACCATTGATAAAGCATTTTTTGACAATTTGTAAATGTTCTCTAGAAATTGATTCATTCTTATCCACTGTAAAAACATTACCGTTGAAGTATTCTTCTAGTTTTTGAAAAAGAGAATAAGTTTTATCTGCATCGTCCAAAATGTCGAAATAAGACTTTGCTCCATTTTTTATTTCCGAGTAGAATTTTTCATCAGTCGCACCCCTATCTTCTAAATACAGAAGAAATAGAGAACGCATTATTATTTTATGAATAAGATTAATTTCTAAACCTTCTTCCTGTAATTGCTTGGCAGTATGAGTAAGACTCTCTACAAGGTATTTGTCAACCCTTCGTTGAAGACTTATTTTCTTTCTTATTTCATATGCCTCCTCCAATGTCCAAATAATACCTGTATCAATGGCAATGGTGGAAAAGAGGTTTTGAAGTTGTTTGAGTTTGGTTTTATCTTTAAACTTGTAAGACTCAATTTCGAGTATTTTAAGCTCCTTCTTATAGTCAAAATCATCTGATTTGATTATAAGAGGTTTCTCGGCACAATTGTAAATACGGATTTCAGTTTCCGAATAAACGTATAGAAAAATTACCTTTTTGAAGTTCCAGATTTTTTTTTGAGCTTTTGCAATTTGATGAAGAGCTCGATCATCAAATTTTTCAACCTTTTTTAAAAAAACCGCAGGATAACTATTATTATTTTCGTCGGTACTAAAATAAATTTCATCAATACCGAAGTTTCTCACTTGATTCACTACAACCGACTGACTTTCAGAAATTTGATCAGATTCCGAAGTAACAGATATAGCCTTGTCCAAGCCTAAATTTTCTATTATATCAAAATCAATCATATCGAAAGTTATCCAAAATACCTGATAGTTAGTTACACTAATAAATTAATTCCAAAGGTACAAATGATTTTGTGATTTTAATAATTGAAGTTTTAATATTATTTGGAAATATTCCAAAAATTCTTGCCACCTATGAGCTATTAGAGATGATGAGAAGAAAATATAAAATTAATGATAATTCATTGCCTCTTATCTTTACTTCCCTTATCAAACCCTATCAAATTAAACAATTCTCGCATTCGAGAGCGCACCCGATTCCCATAACATTCTTCTAGTTCTTGGGCATTAAGGTTTGTTGTGGCATGGGTCTTTACTCTGTATTTTAAAAAAAAATCATGGCGGGATAATAAAACTTCACCTAACACATTACAGTCTTTACCAAAAAACCGCCCCACAGGTTCAACGCCTAAATCATCAAAACAATAAAATTTATTATCACCATAATCTTGAATGGTCTTATAACCTATATGATTAAACGCAAAAGTTATAATTCGGGCTGGTATTAATTCATAAGTTGGGTAATGAGGAGTAATATAACGAAGAAGCTTCATTAAAGAAGTTTTACCACAGCCTATTGGTCCAGAAAGTAAAATCCCCTTATTAATATCAATATTCATTTTTTTACAGGTTTTCCAGTCTCCAATTTGATAGTTACAAAGCTTGTAAAGAATTTTCTTGTCCTCTTTATATATTTTAAAATTTTCACCAAACAATAATTTTCCTTTTGCCTCTAGATAAATTAAAATTCTTTCAAAATCATACAAAATATGATTCCCTCTTAATTCTCCCAATGTGTATTTTATACCATCTTCTATAATAATATTTGGAGTTGAATGACTCATAGTGGTTCATTATAATTTTTATTAGTAGCTGTCCCAAGGTTGTCTAAATATTGGTCAACCTTTACTAGTTTGTTCAAGTTTTCAGGATCTTTCAAATTTGAGTTTTTAAAATCTTGCTGTTTGTTATTGTTTTTTTGATTTGTTATTGTTTGTATATGTTTATTTATAGATACCAGCGCTTGTCCAGCGCTGGTACAATTTTTGGTCTGGCTAGAGTCCATTACTTGTCCATTATTAGTACAAAAATTGAACATCCTTATTTTACTTCCGTGAAAAGAATTATGTGAAGGTAAATATTCAAAATACATCCAATGGTTTAACTCCTTTATACAGCGATGGTATGTGGTTTTTGAGCCAATTTTAGCAAGCTTCATTACATCATCTCTGTTGATGTAAAATTCATCTCTGAAAAAGTTTACATTCCATAAGTAGAATAAAGCAAAATACAAACTGATGTGAGTTGGATTTAATCTGGAATCTTTAGAAATATTTACAAACACAGCATTTAAGTGCTTTATATAATTAATAGTTCCCAAAACAAATTAGAATTTATTCTCTACTCTATTCTTTTCTAAGACTTGTATAATTTCCAGATAATCATAATACAAAACACCCCCTACTTTTGTATAGGGCAGTGTGCCATTTACTCTAAGATTCTGTAATGTTCCTGGTGATATACCTAAAAGCTCACGAACTTCAGGAGATTTGAGCCATTTCTTGGTAGGATTCCCTGAATGTTGATTGAATAATTGTTTGATTTCGTCTATAAGTTCTACTTTGAACTGATAGAGATCTTCTGAAGTGATTATTGTTGCTGCCATAGTAAAACGATTTAAATAAAAGAGATCATCGCATTACTTTCACCTAATTTTATGACCTCTTGACTGATTTGACTTTCGTTTTACAAAATTGAACTAGTTTAATAAGAATCTATCAGAGTCTAAACCGAGTTCGGATACTTTTAATTCATAAGTTTTCTTATATCCAAATTTCAATTAAACGTGAATTTCATACTAATTATATCAACCATTATAAGCAGAGAGTAAAAAAACAGAGTGTGAACCGAGTTCGGTTTTTTAACTATCTAATCCATCTTCATCATCCATTTTTTGTTTTAATTTTTTTCCTGCTTCTTCGAAAAATTTGATTTGTGAACCCTTACGAGATTTCAGTTCGTTATATGTTCGTGAATAGTTGCCTCCTGTTATTTGAAGAAACATCCCCAACTGATCTATTATCTTCCTTATGTCAATATTTCCATTATTTAGGCAACCCATTGCATGTATCCCATAAGTCATTTCAACAAAAGATGCATAACTTCCTGTCCAAAACAGATCATTCTCTTCGTTTATTGAAGTTAATCCTCTTTTTCTTTCACTTAACATTTTAAGTTCCCTTTTCAAATATTTCACAGCTAAATCATAAGCCTTAAATTGTGCAAGTGTTACATCTTTGGGTGTATTAAATTCAATATTTTCTGAGAAAAATCCGAAACCTATAATTGGAAAATCTTTGTTGGGTTTTCTTGTAAAATAGTATTCATCAAAATGAGTATGGTTCATTTGCATATATTGACCAAAATCAATATTGGTCAAAAAGAAATCATCATATCTCTTAAGTTGCTTTTTGATAAACTCTTTTTGTTTATCATTGGATTCTTTAGGGAGAAAGGTTTCGAATTCATAAATCTCTTTGTAATAAATTAATTTTGATAATGGAACTTGTTTTACTCTTTTGAAAAAATCTATTTCCTCCTTTACTGAGTTAAAACCTGTTTTGAATACTTTCTTACGAAACTTAGTTAATAGGTTTCTGCATGAAATAATGCTAAGGCAATTTTTTTTCAGAATTTGAGCATCAGACTGATGAATGTATTCCAATTCCCTTAAGAGTTCTTCTATCTCCTTTTTTAATTCCATAAGCTTTCATATGAACAGTTTAACCAACTGCAAATCGAGATAAATTACACAAAAAATTGAGCTAGAGTTTTTATGAAAATCTATTCCTATACACAGAAAGAAATAATGTATCTCTTAAATATTAATTATTTCAAAATACAACTATGAGTATACAATTATGAATGAGTGATATACAAAAATAATTATAGGGTAAAATCTAAACTTGAAATAAGAACGTATATCTATACGGACAAGAACGTATTTTTATACGTAAATATCTATTTACTTTTAATTTTGAAGCGCTTTATAAATTCGGTTTTATTTCTTGCTCCTGTTTTCTTAAATATGTTTGAGGCATGTTTAGAAACAGTACTCTCTGCAATAAAAAAATCATCTCCGATTTGTTTGTATGTTTTATTACCCAAAATTGAAACTGCTATTTCAATTTCTCGTCTTGTGAGCCTTTGATAGATAAGCTTAGACTCTATATGTTTTTGTTTATTCTCTTTATGAAACGAAAATATTTCAAACATTTTATTTTTATTTTCCAAAATATACAAATACCTATCTATTTCAATTGCCGTAATTGCATAGAATGATAAGTTCATTACCGAAAATGTCAACCATTGAAAATCTCCAATAACAGTTAGTAACGGTAGCGAAGCTATGCTAAAAGCACATAAAAGTGATAATTTACTTCTTCTTAGTGTAAATTTATTAGACTTGGGAGTCTTAGAAACTCTATCATAAAATGCCCATAAAAAATATAAACTTAAAAGTATTGCCGGAAATGTAAAAACTATCCTTGCTACATAAAGAGATTTCGTAAGAAAATAAGGTAGTAGAAATAAACATATAAAGCCCGTAAAGAGTATTATTGAAATATTGGTTACAGAAAGGTAAATTTTTAATATTAAAATATCATATTCTTTGTACAGGTAATATATTACATATATAATGAGTATTATAGAAATACTATATGTTATAATATATTGTAATATCAAAGGTCCAAAAAATTCTTTTGTCGGTAAAAAACCACCAGAAGTATTATAAGCTATAAACAAAACTCCTAGAACAATATATCTATCTGGATTTGAATTTTTGAACCTAAAAGATTGAAAAAAAGAGAATATAACAATAAAGATATCAATCAATAAATAGAAAAAAGTCGTCCAATGTATTGAAGTACCAAACATATTCCATCACTAATCTAATTTACTCTCAAATTGATTCCGCTCAACATTTTTTCTCACATTGTCCCATGTAAAAACTCTATTTTGTATTACTATATATACTCCTTCTTTTAGTACTTTAAATTGAGAAATAGCAAATTTTAAATTCGAGCTAGCGTCAGAATTTTCTTTAGTACCTAAAATAAAAGATCCAGTAAGAATTATCGTTTTGTTTATGTTCAATTTGGCTAAATATTCTGCTGTTTCTATCATTGTATATGTGCCGTGAGTGATAAGAATGTTTTTAGTTTCTTTACATTTGATTGTTTTTACAATAAGCTCTCTATCTGTTTTTGTTATACACCTACTATCTTTAGAAAAGAGATGTCTGATTGAATATCTAAAATCAATTCTGAACTTAGAGATTAGTTCTTTAATAGAAATTGTTTTACTAGTAATTTTTGCTGATTCATCAGTATAATCTAAGCCTTCTATAGTTCCTCCAGTCGTAATAATTAACATTTTTTCTATTTATTAATTTTTCTGTTATATGTATATTAATTACTTTAAAACGACAATCAAGTCATCTGTACTCACAAGTGTGCCACTTTTTTGTTCAATTTTATTTACTAATCCAGCTTCAGGTGCTACTACCGTAGTTTCCATTTTCATAGCTTCTATAACAAACAAAGGTTGATTCTTTTTAATTTCTTGTCCTTTCTTTACAAGAATACTAGATAATAAACCTTGTAAAGGAGCTCCAATATGTTTAGGGTTACCATTTTCTACTTTAATATTTTGAACAGATTCTACTTTTACGGATTTATCTTTAATTAACATATTGCGCAACTGCCCGTTGACTTTAAACAAAACACCAACATTACCCATCTCATCAGCATCAGCCACAGAAACCAGAGAAATTAGAACATTTTTCCCTTTTTCTATTTCTACCATAATTTCTTCACCTACTTCCATGCCGTAGAAAAAATTCTTGGTCGGTATATTTGTTACATTCCCATATTTTACATGGTTGTTATAAGCATCACAAAATACTTTAGGATATAAATTGTATGACAAAAAATCTGTAATTTCTAAATCTCTACCCATTCCTTTGGAGAAATTCTTTTTAAATACTTTAAATTCTTCTTCAAAATCAATAGGGTCTAAATGTGCATTGGGTCTTTCCGTATATGGTTTTTGGCCTTTTAAAATTAGCTTTTGAATTTTTTCAGGGAAACCACCAACGGGTTGCCCTAAATCACCATTAAAAAACCCAATTACCGATTTAGGAAACGATAATGAATCTCCTTTTTCTAAAACATCTTCTATGTTAAGATTATTGCTAATAAGGTACTGCGCCATATCACCTACAACCTTCGAACTTGGTGTTACTTTGACAATATCGCCAAAGAGTTGATTAACTTCTCCATACATTTTAGTTACTTCTGGAAATTTATCTTCCAATCCTAAAGCAATGGCTTGTCCTTTTAAATTTGAATATTGTCCACCTGGAATTTCATGACTATAGACTTCTCCTGTTCCCGCTTTTAAACCAGATTCAAAAGGATAATAATAATTTCTAACCAATTCCCAATAATCTGAATATTCAGCTAGTTTTTTACTATCTATATGATTT
Source organism: Tenacibaculum adriaticum (assembly GCF_008124875.1). Taxonomy (GTDB): domain Bacteria; phylum Bacteroidota; class Bacteroidia; order Flavobacteriales; family Flavobacteriaceae; genus Polaribacter; species Polaribacter adriaticus. The sequence continues at coordinate 858,134 of NZ_VNIA01000001.1, read as the reverse complement.
TCCCGTTCGTGAAAACGGAATATCTCAAGTATTGAATTAAAGTTTGGTTGAGATGTTAAACCAGACAAACCACCCAAAGCCACATCAATAACATCAATTCCTGCTTCAGCAGCTTTTAAATACATAGCAGCTTGAAGAGACGATGTATCATGAGTGTGTAAATGAATAGGAATGTTGATTTCAGATTTTAAAGCAGAAATTAATTCATAAGCTGCATTTGGCTTTAATAAACCCGCCATATCTTTAACCCCTAAAATATGAGCTCCCGCATTTTCAATATCTTTTGCTAGTTGTATGTAATATTTTAGGTTATATTTTGTTTTACTTGGATTCAATATATCACCTGTATAGCAAATAGAACCTTCAGCTAAACCATTCGTTTTAATACGTACGTGCTCAATACAAGGAGCTATGGATTTCATCCAATTTAAAGAATCGAATATTCTAAAAATATCTACTCCGTTTTCCCAAGACTGCTCAACAAATTTTTGTACTAAATTATCGGGATATGCTGTATAACCAACACCATTTGAACCTCTAATAAGCATTTGTAACAATACATTTGGCATAGCTTTACGTAGTAAACGAAGTCTTTCCCAAGGGTTTTCATGTAGAAAGCGAAGGCAAACATCAAAAGTAGCTCCACCCCAAACTTCCATACTAAAAATTTCTGGATGATTCTTCGCATAGCCTTCTGCCACTTGTAACATATCTAAAGTTCGCATACGTGTTGCAATTAAACTTTGATGTCCATCGCGCATTGTAGTATCTGTATAGTGCAGCTTTTTTTCGTTTTTAAGCCAGTTTGCAAATTTTTCTGGTCCAAGTTCTGTTAATAAATCCTTTGTTCCTTTAGGATATTCTTGAGATTTATCAAATGTTGGAACTTTTGGCTTTATAAACTTTTTATTTGCTTCTATTTTCTTGACATCTGGATTTCCATTAACAATAACTTCACCTAAAAAATCTACCAACTTATTGGCTCTGTTTTTAGATTCGGGAAATTGGAACAAGGACGGTTCGTTTTTAATATAATTTACTGTGGTTTTTCCTTCTCTAAAAATAGGATCCTTTAAGATATTATCTAAAAAATAAATATTTGTTTTTACCCCTCTAATACGAAATTCAGACAAGGCTCTTCGCATTTTTCTGCAAGCTCCATCAAGTGTTCTGGAACTTGCAGATACCTTAACCAGCATAGAATCAAAAAAAGGTGATATTTTAACCCCTTGATAAATACTTCCTGTATCTAAACGTATTCCAAATCCTGATGCGCTTCTATACGTTGATATTGTACCATAATCTGGTTTAAAGTCGTTTGTTGGATCTTCAGTTGTAATGCGGCATTGCAACGCGTACCCTGTAAGTTTTACAGCTTCTTGGTTTTCAATTTTTATTTGTTGGTCGAAAAGTTTATATCCACCAGCAACAAACAATTGTGTTTTCACTAAATCAATATTAGTAACCACCTCTGTAACAGTATGTTCAACTTGTATTCTTGGATTAACTTCAATGAAATAAATACTGCCGTCATCATCTAACAAAAATTCAACAGTACCTATATTATTATAGTCAACTGCCTTACATATTGCTATAGCGTGCTCATAGAGCTTATTCTTGGTTTCTTGTTCTAATCCGTAGGAAGGTGCATACTCAATAACTTTCTGATAACGTCTTTGAACGGAACAGTCTCGTTCAAATAAATGCACCATATTTCCATGTGAGTCTGCTACAATTTGGACCTCTATATGCTTTGGATTTTCAACATATTTTTCTAAAAAAACAGTATCATCTCCAAAGGCATTTAAAGATTCCCTTTTCGATTCGTTGAAAACTTTTTCCAATTCATCTTTAGACCGAATAACACGTATACCACGTCCTCCTCCTCCTGATGCAGCTTTAAGCATAACAGGATATCCTATTTCTTCAGCTTCAGATAATGCTATATTTATATTAGTGAGATCTTTTTTATTACTTTTTATAATAGGAATATTATTTTCTACAGCTACTTTTTTTGCTGTTATTTTATCTCCAAGTGCTTTTAAAACAGATACTTTTGGACCAATAAAAATGATATTATTATCCGCACATTTTTGGGCAAACTCTGCGTTTTCTGATAAAAAGCCATACCCAGGATGAATAGTGTCCACTTGATTTTGCTTTGCTACTCTTATAATAGCTTCAATATTTAAATAAGGTTTTAAAGGTTCGTTATCTTCACCTATTTGATAAGATTCATCAGCTTTATATCGGTGTAATGAATAACGGTCTTCAAAGGTGTAAACCCCTACCGTTTTGATCCCAATCTCTACGCAAGCTCTAAAAATTCGAATGGCAATTTCGCCTCGATTTGCAACTAAGACTTTTTTTATTTTCATTGTTAATTGATGGATTTTCTATTAAGATAAAATTGATTCTATTTTCAATGAAACATTTAACAATTAGGTTTTATATATCTACTATAATCTAAACCAATTAGAAATAATTCGTTCTTCTACATTTATTAAATTACCAACATGCTCAAATTCATTTTTAACAACGTTATATTTATAATCTTCACGCCATGTGTTTATATTTTCTGCTACCTTTTTAATGGCATCACATATAAATTCTATTTCTTCATTTGTCATAGTTGGATGAATAGACATTCTAATCCATCCAGGTCTTTCCATCAAATAACCTTCTAATATTTTTTGTTCTATGACTTTAGATGTTTCTTGATTTACATTTAACAAATAATGTCCATAAGTGCCTGCGCATGAACAACCACCTCTGGTTTGAACACCAAAACGGTCATTTAACAATTTGACTACTAAATTATAATGTTCATTTTCAATGTAAAATGAAAAAATACCTAGCCTCTCTGTATGATCTGATGCTAAAATTTTTAAATTACTTATTTTGGAAAGTTCATTAAAAATAATTTCATTGAGTTCATGCTCTCTGTTCAAAATATTATCAACACCCATTTGTTCTTTAAGTCGTATTGAGAGTGCTATTTTTATGGCTTGTAAAAAGCCTGGTGTTCCACCATCTTCACGGGTTTCAATGTCATCAATATAATCGTGATTTCCCCATGGATTGGTATAACTTACTGTACCTCCTCCAGGATTATCAGGAACTAAATTTTTATAAAGTTTTTTGTTGAATATTAATACCCCAGAAGATCCTGGTCCACCCAAAAATTTATGTGGTGAAAACATAATAGCATCTAAATATTCATCTTCTTTTTCTGGATGCATATTGATGTTTACATAAGGGGCTGAACATGCAAAATCCACAAAACATAATCCGTTGTTTTGATGCATGATTTTTGCTATTTGACGGTAGTTTGTTCTAATACCTGTAACGTTAGAACAACCTGTAATTGCAGCTATTTTTATGGGAACTTCGTTGTGTTCTTTCAATAATACTTCCAAACTTTCTAAACAAGGAAAGCCTTTTTTGTTTGAAGGAATAACCCTTACCCTAGCTATGGTTTCCAACCACGAGGTTTGGTTAGAATGATGTTCCATGTGCGAAACAAAAATTATTGGGCGTTTTTCTTCTGGTACTTGAGTATGGTCTTTTAAATTTTCTGAAACCTTTAACCCTAAAATACGTTGAAATTTATTTATAGCTCCTGTCATACCAGTTCCTACTGTAATTAACACATCTTCTTTACTAGCATTAACATGTCTTTTTATAATGTTTCTAGCTTCGTGATATGCTAGAGTCATTGAAGATCCTGTAATAGATGTTTCTGTATGCGTATTGGCTACAAAAGGACCTATATCATTCAGTATTTTCTCTTCAATAGGTCTATACAGGCGTCCACTTGCGGTCCAATCAGCATATATAATTTTTTTTCTTCCATAAGGTGATTCAAAATATTCATCTATCCCAACAATATTGTTTCTTAAACTTCTAAAATATCTTTCTAAATTTGTATTGTTTATTTTTTTTTTCATACAATAATTATTTATTGGTTTGAAAAATTTCTATTGATTAAAAGCGTTGCTTGATTTGACATTACACATTGAATTAAATTATAGTGTTTAAATTTTTGTATAAGCTTATTTGTTTCTGTCATGTCGCATATTTTTTCTACAATTGTATATTCCTTGTTTATATCTATCACTTTAGCATTGTTAAGATTTAGTATTTCTTGAAAGTTGTTTTTTTCTAAATAGACTTTAGTATCAAATTGAAATAAGGTAACACATCGTTGTAAAGTTTGGCTACTACTTACTAGATTAACATTTTTTACTTCATCTATATTTTGAATTTCTTCTATAACATTTTGTAATAACTTTTGGCTTGTCCATATTTCAATAATGATAAGCCCAAATTTATCTAATGCAGATTTTGAGGTTTGAATTGTATCTAATTTTATTTTTCTATGTTGAAAAACATTTAAAACCATTGGAAGTATTTTATTCCAATTTACCGTTTCAATATATAATGTTAAACTTTCTGATTCCATCACTTTTTATACTTTCAATATACTATACACATTTTAAACAATCACTCCGGTAACTACACCGGAGTGATATCAACCAATCAAAACATCAACCATAACTAAAAAATTAATATTAATTAGTGATTGAATTTTTAAAAATTATTTACCTTTCTCTCGAACCAACTTCATAATAGTTCGATTCTTTTTTTTATGTTGAGTACCGCAATCTTTAGGTATCTTATTACAACTAAACTTGAATAATAATACATTAAGCACCAATAATATTATTAGTATGTATAGAAATGTCATTACTTATTGAAAATTTTGTAAACTCCAAATATGGGCTGTATTACTATTTAACTACGTTTATTTAAAATTAGAAATCCCTTCTTTTAACCATTTAAGATACTCATTTGCATCTGGAGTATAGGCTATAGGTTTTATTAGATTTTCTTCATTATGATTCATCAGAACATAGAATGGTTGTGAATTTGCCTCATATTTTATGGTTTGAAGTTCACTCCATTTTTGTCCAATATATTTAAGCTTTTTACCAGGACGTAATTCGGATTCTACAATTTCATCAGTTTCTAACTTTCGCTTATCATCAACATAAAGAGATATGAGTATAACCTCATTTTTAAGGGTATTTAAAATTTCTGGTTTTGGCCATACATTTTGTTCCATTTTTCTACAGTTTACACATGCCCAACCTGTAAAATCTAGCATAACAGGTTTATTTACTTTTTTGGCATATGCTACCCCAGTATCATAATCGTTAAAAGCTAAAATATCGTGTGGTGCTAATAAATGTGCTCCATCGGGTAAATCGCTATGATCTATAGATGCTGAACCATTCCCAATTTTTGTAAACCCTACCCCATAAGGTGATTCACTATATTCTTGTGGTGGTGGAAATGCACTTATTAAATTTAAAGGCGCTCCCCATAAACCTGGTATCATATATACAGTAAATGATAAAACGACAAGACCTAAGCCTAATCTTCCTACAGAAATAGATGTTAAAGGAGAATCGTGGGGTAACTGAATTTTCCCAAATAAATACAATGTCAATATACCAAAAATTGCAATCCAAATAGCTAAAAATACTTCGCGTTCTAACAAATGTGCTTGTAAAACTAAATCGGCTTGCGATAAAAATTTAAATGCTAATGCTAATTCTAAAAACCCCAACACCACTTTAATCGTATTTAACCAACCACCCGATTTTGGTAACGAGTTTAACCATCCTGGAAAAGCTGCAAACAGTGTAAATGGTAATGCAATTGCTAATGAAAACCCCAACATACCTATGATTGGAGCTATACCTCCTTTTGAAGCAGCTTCTACTAATAAAGTTCCAACTATAGGACCAGTACACGAAAAGGATACTATAGCCAATGCTAATGCCATAAAAAAGATCCCTACAAGACCACCTCGATCTGCTTGTGAATCAACTTTATTTGCCCATGAACTTGGTAGTACAATTTCAAAGGCTCCTAAAAAAGATACTGCAAAAATGACTAACAAGAAGAAAAAGATAATGTTAAACCAAACATTTGTAGCTAACGCATTTAAAGCATCTGCTCCAAAAATTCCTGTAACTGCCGTTCCTAAAAGGACATAAATAACAATAATACAAACTCCATAAATGATGGCGTTTTTGATACCAGCAGCTTTATTTTTACTTTGTTTTGTAAAGAAGCTTACCGTCATCGGTATCATAGGAAACACACACGGTGTTAATAAAGCCGCAAAACCTGATAGGAATGCTATAAAAAAGATAGCAAAAAGCCCTTTTTTAGAATCTGTATTTGATTCTGATACATTTAAATTTGTTGTGGTGATGGTGGTAGAAACTTTATCTGTTTTAACAGAAGTAGCTGCTGTTTTTCCTGAAAGATTAAAAACTAAATCTACCTCTTTTGGAGGTATACACCTAGTATTATCACATGCCATAAATTCTACAACTGCATTTATGATTGATACCCCTTCTTCAACTTTTACTTTTTGTTTAAAAGTGGCTGTTTTTTCAAAGAATTTTATTTTCATATTAAAAACAGGATCGTTTACTGTATGACCTTCTTCTTCGGAAGTATTACCTAGGGTTTTGAAAGTCTCTTTAGAATCATCAAAAGAAAAAAATGTAGGATTAGGTCCATTTTTAGGAACGTTTTGCGAATATACATGCCAACCACTTTCAATAATTGCTTTTGAAACTAATTCATACTCGGTATTTGAAATTTTATTTACCGAAGTAGTCCATTTTACGGGGCTTAATATTTGTGCTTGACAAACACCAAAGGCAATAAATGCAATGAATAGAATTATTTTTTTCATGTGTTTTTAAAATTTATTGTGCTGGTTTAAACACAATTTCATAGTTATTACCTTTTTTTACAATCTGTTCTGCCATTTTTTTAATATCCTTGTCACACATCTTGTTTACGATGTCTTCAAAGTTTTTTGTATCATTCATGTTGTAATCAAATCTGTAATAATTTTTAAGCAATTGCATATCATAATTGTTTTTGTCTTTTGATTGCTCTCGCTCTTTTATAAAATTGGTTTTTATTTTATTTAAGTCATCCTCTAAAATATTTCCTTTAGCAATTTTTTGAAATTCGTTGTTTACAATCTCAACTAATTTATCGGCCAAATCTGGATTACAATCAAATTTAAAAGATACTTGTGCCAAAGATTTTGGTTCTCTTACTAAAGTTGCATTGGCATTTGGACTATATGCACCACCTTCAGATTCTCTAACCATTTCTGTAACTCTTAATTGTAAAATATCACCCAAAGCTTTCGTGTAAACTGCACTTTTTAAGGTGTATGGCATTTCTTTTTTATAGACTATGTTTACTGATGCCTTTGGGTCTTCCATTTTTAAATAAATATCTTTATCTATTGTTTTTGAAAGCCATTTAGCGCCATTGTCTTTAAATGTTTCTTTCGTATTCTTTGTTGGTAGGCTAGCTAAATACTGCTCTAAAATTGGTTTTAGCTGATCTTCCTTCACATCACCAACAATAAAGAATTCAAAATCTGAAGCATTTGCGAATCTATTTTCATAAATAGATTTTATTTTTTCAAACGAAATATCATTGGCATACTCCTGATTGAAAATGCGTTTTTTAGGATTGTTTTTTCCGTATACAGCTACAGTTAAACTATCTTTTATTTTTTCATTTATATCATTACTTCTGGATGTAACATAGTTCTTCAAATAACCTAATAAAACTTTATACGCTTCTTCATCAAAACGAGGTTTTACAAACTGAAGATAGGTTAGCTGTAACATGGTTTCAACATCTGTTGTATTAGAAGATCCAAAAATATTTTCATCTATTTCACCTAAACTAACTCTAACATTTGCTGTTTTTCCTGCTAATATTTTCTTTAAATCGGTCGCATTAAAATCACCTAATCCTGAAAGGAAAATTAAATCACTTATTAAACCTGCAGATGGTAAGTCTTCATCATTTAAAAGGGATGTACCGCCATAACTAACCGCATTTAAAGCTACATTATCTTTTTCTTTATCGGTAAACTTATAATGCACTTTTACACCATTGCTTAAAGTAAATGTAGTAGAACCAATTTCTGAATTCTGTACTGTTTCCTCTATGGTTCCTGCTTTAATGTCTAAATCTGACACCAACTTTTTTCCAGCTAAAGCTTCTATATATGCCGTAATATTTATGTCGTTTTCTACTTGGTCAATAATTTGATTTGCAGATTCTTCGGTTAAGTTATCATGACCTTCCACACCAACAACATATAAATATCTGTTGTTTTGAGTGTATAATCTTTTAATAGTATTATGTAGCTCTTCGATAGTAATTGTATTTAACAATTGCTTTGCTACTTCGTATTCTTTCTCTATATCTGTAATAGTACTATTGTATAAGAAATTACTTTGAATACTTTGCTCTATCAACGCATGGTTTATATCATTCTTCTTTGCTATTTGATTTTTATATCTGCTATTAATTTGTGCAACAGACCTAGCCATTTCTGGTTGAATAAATCCAAATTTAACGGCTCTAACAACTTCAGTTAAAGCTGCCTTAAATGCCCCTTTTTGTTGATTTTCTTTTGGATAAATTTCTAAACTAAAATTATTAGAGGTTCTTACCATAGATGGTCCGTATCCAGTAACCGCTGCCAAATATGGTGTTTCTGGATTTTGTGCTTTTTCTGCAATTCTTGCCGATAGTAAACTTGTAGCCATAGATTCTAACAATTTCTGTTTTAAATCTGCAACTGTTTCTGGTTTAAAGATTCTTTTATGTCGAATACCAAAACTTATTCTTGCTGTTGAAACTTCTAGGTCTGTTCCTAACCCAAATAACATTTTCTCATTATCTGGGACATGAACTGTAAAACGTTCTCTTGGTTTTTTAACTGCAGGAATTTTTGAAAAGCTTTCTTTAATTTTCTGCTCTATTTCATCTACATTCACATCGCCAATAATAGCAATCGCCTGTAAATCTGTCCTGTACCAATCATGATAAAAATCACGCAAGGCTTTATAATCAAAACCCTCAACTACAGACATTAAACCAATTGGTAAGCGTTCTGCGTATTTTGATTTATTGAAAAGTACTGGTAACGATACTTCAAACAATCGTCCTTGTCCACTTTGGCGTGTACGCCATTCCTCCTTTATTACACCACGTTCTGCATCTATCTCTTCATTTGTTAACAACAAATAATTTGACCAATCTTTTAAAATAGTTAAGCTAATATCTACCAAACCATCTTTGGTAGGAATGTTGTTTAAGTTGTAAACGGTTTCATCAAAACTTGTGTAAGCATTAATGTCTTTACCAAAAACAGCACCCTGTTTTTCTAATGTATTTAGTATGCCTTTGCCAGGAAAATTCTTGGTTCCGTTAAACGCCATGTGTTCTAAAAAGTGTGCCAATCCTCGTTGGTCTTCATTTTCTAAAATTGAACCTACATTTTGAATAATATAATAACTAGCAGCATCTTTTACAACATCAGTACTTTTTATATAGTAAGTCATACCGTTAGATAATACTCCTTTTTTTACAGTAGTATCTGTTGCTAAAGTTTGACTTAAATCTAAAGTTTGGGCATTAACAAATAAACTTACTGTTAATGCAATGAATAATAATAAAAGTTTTTTCATGTTTTTATTTATTAAAAATAAATGTTTTATTGAAGTCTATTTTTAAAAAGGGTTATTTTAAAAATAACCCTTTTATGATCTTTCACTTTTTTGTTTGACTAATTAATTCAAAGCTATAACCTTAGAAAACAAAGTTTATGAGAAGATTAAATTTAAGATCTTTTAATAGTTATTTAGTTTTAGAATTCGAGATTACATAATAATCAATTAAACATTGTTTAACTTTTAAAGATTTTCTAATTGATTTAGCATCGATCTAACCGTTTCACTAGAAGGTCTATCAGCATTATTATTTATAACAACGCCATTTGGATCTAACAATACAAATCGTGGAATAGATTCAATAACTAATAATTTTGCAACTTCTTGATATGATTTTTCATCCATCATTACCTGAGTCCCTGTTAATTTCATATCTTTTACCATATTTTTCCATATTTCAACATCTCTATTTCTATCTGTTGAAATACTAACAAAATTGATATTTTTACCACGATATTCTTCCTCTAACTTTTGTAGATAAGGAATTTCCATTTTACAAGGTCCACACCACGTTGCCCAAAAATCGATATAGGTGTACTTACCTAATAAATCCTTTTTCCCAAAAGGTTTACCATCTGTATAGGTTGCGTTAAATTCTGGGAAAGGTGTAGAATTTAACGTCAATACTCTATTTATAGTTTCTAATACTTCTTCTCTTCTCTCTTTATTTTGTATTAAATGTGCTGTTTCTTTTACCAATTTGTGTTCAGAATACAGCATTTTTTGTTTATGTAATCTGTATAAAAAAGCATCGTAAACTAAAGTATCTGGAATTAGTTTTTTATACTCATCTATTATTTTATACCAATGCGGTTTTTTGTTATCTTCTGTACCCCATGCATTAACATTTAGTTCTGGATACTTATTAGACATGATTAGTTCTAACCAAGTCATATATTCATTTTCATTTAATGTTAAAAGTTTACTATCATTAATATTAAACTTTGAAACGACATCGCTATATCCTTTAGGGAAAATGGTATCAATTTTTACATCTTTTAAAGTTCCTGTAGGGTCATATGATGTAAGTAATGAAGGGTTAGCACTTATTCTGGTTCTTACATTCTTATTTATTAAATTTTCTATAAGCATATTGTTTTCGTTCCAAAAACGCTCATAATGCAAAAAGTCTGGATGTGCATTTTTTGTGGTATTTTCATCTAACAACTTTGAAAACTTCTTTTCTCTACTTTTAAAAATGCTATCTACTTTTGTGTTGGGCATTGCCAACAATTTTGGCATATTTATATTTAATGCATCTAATCGATTAAATTCACTACCTTTTATAGTCAAATAATGATTTTCTTCGCTCCTATCACCAGAAAATTTGGTTGCTTTTATTTTATCTTCATTTTTAGTATTGTAGGATACATAAATACTATCTCCTGGCATACAAAATAATGATTGGTTCATATCATTAGAACCCATTATAAAATATTTAGGATTACTTATTTCAGTATTAAATTGAAATTTTCCTTCTTCATCTAAATCTACTACTAATTGCTCGTCACCAATTAAATAAAATTTCCCATCAGTATAATTCTCAATTTGTCCAGCAACAATTAATGAATTGTCTATTTCTTTAGTTTCTTGCTTACAAGAATTTAAAAAAATCATAGCTGTTAATGCGATTAATATTTTTTTCATTTTACTATTTATGTTGTTTTTCTAAATTATTATTTTATAAAACCCAAATTCAATAGTTATTGAATTTGGGTTTTTTTTAGTTTTCAACTGGATACCCTGGGTTTTGAACTACAAGACCTTTCGATAATTTTAAGGATTTAGGGGGTATTGGAAGTATAAATTGACTCACACCATTTGTTGCAACATCTATTGTTGGTTTTATAGTTGAAATATCTATATCTCCTAATACGTGATAACGTACCATATCAAACCATGGCTGTGCATCTTCAAAAGCTAAATCCAATAATTTTTCAGTTCTAATATCTGCTAATAATTGATTGGCATCTGATGCTGCTGTACCTGGTAATCCTACTCTTGCTCTAACAACATCTAAAGCTAATTGTGCTTCTGAAAGAGGTGCACCACTTCTTACTAAACATTCGGCTTGTATTAAATAAACTTCAGCTAAACGCATATAGAAAGTTCCAGAATGTCCTGAAGGAGCATCAGGATCATTAAGACTTGCATATTTAGTGATTGTCCCCTGAGATGTCATAATAATTTCTCTTCTTGGGTCATTAAGCGGCATTAAATCCATGTAAATAGGACTTGCCTTAACAAGAAAAGGCAGAAGAAGAGGTTTTACGTTTCCGTTACTGTTTTCTGTACCATCCCAATGATTTACCAAAATAGCCTCGTTAGAATTAAAAGTATTCTTAAAAATATCTTCGTATGAAGCTTCCCACGAAAAATAACCACTATTAATTACTTCTTTACAAAGTGCTGCTGCTTCAACATACGCATCATTACCCCCATAGTATGATAAAACTCTCGCTTTAATAGCTTTAGCTGCCTCTTTAGAGGCATAAACTGCAGTGTTAAATGTTGGTGCATTTTCTATTGCAAAATCTAAATCAGATAATATTAAATCATACGTTTCTTGAACTGTACTTCTTGGTTTAGCAACAATCGCAGCATTAGGATTAGTATGTATTACCATACCATAACTAGAATTTTTATCCCAAAATTGACCATAAGATCTTAAAAGATTGAAGTACGAAAAAGCTCTTAATAAATGTGCTTCTCCTAATATTTCTGCTTTTCTATTACCTTCAAACAAATCATTATCAATAGTTGGCACTCCTGCTATTATATAATTAATGGCATTAATTGCTTGAAAAGGATCACTATAGTGATTTAATGTAGCTATTTCTGAATTCAGTAAATTTGTTGAGAATGGAGAATCTCCAAATGGAGAGACTAACTCTATACCCATTTGACCATGATCTGTAGCGTTCCAAAGCCATGCTCCATAATTTAATAATGTTAAATTATAAACTCCAACCAATGCTTGTTCTGCACTTTCAGAATCAGAAAAGACAAGTTCTGTACTTATTTGAAATTTAGGTTGTATTTCGTCTATATCTGTTAATTCACATGAAATTAACCCTATAAACAATAGTAATGTACCTAAATAATTATATGTATGTTTCATAATTTATGTTTTTAAAATTTTAAGTTTACACCCAAAGAAAATGTTCTACTATAAGGATATCTTCCTGAATCATTACCAAAGTTATAGTTGTTCGTATTTCCATCAAACTCGGCTACTTCTGGGTCTGACCCCTTATACTTGGTTATTGTAAATAAATCTGTTGCAGATATATAAATAAGCGCCTTTAAATCCTTAACCGCATTGATATTATAACCCAGTCTAACATTTTTAAGTTTTAAGTATGAAGCATCAGAAACATCTGTATCTAAAGTTTCTAAATTAAAACTTGAAGACGATTGTAAATTACGAGGTTGATTAGTATTAGTATTTGTTGATGACCATGCGTCTAAAGCATCTGTTGAAAAATTACTTAAAAGACCATTAGCTCTAACTTTTTTAGCATCTGTAAATAATCTAGGGATCAAATCGGCATTCAACTGATATTGAAAATATGTCGAAAATTCAAAATCTTTATAGGTTAACGAACTATTAAAACCTCCATAAAATTCTGGTAAGGCATTACCAACAGTAACTTTATCGAATTGATTAATTTCTCCATCTTCGTTAGTGTCTACAATTTTTATATCTCCTGGTGCTGTATCCATAGATTGATAAAAACCATCAGGAGCACCAGCATTTAATTCGTCAATTTCTTCTTGAGTTTGAAAAATACCATCTGTAGTGTGCCCTCTAAATATACCTAATGGTTGTCCTTCTTCTAAATATAGTGTATTTGCATAATCATCTATTTGACCGTCACCCAATTTTTCAACTTTATTTTTTTGATACGTAATATTAAAAGAGGCACTCCATTTAAAATCTTTTTTGTCAATTAAATTTGCATTAATAGAAAACTCAATACCTTTATTACTAATATCACCTACGTTTTGGATTTGGTTAGTTCCTCCTCCTGCTTCCAGTAGAATAGGTACTTCAAGAATTAAATCATTTGTATATTTTGAATAGTACCCTAACGAACCGTTTATTTTATTATCAAATAATCCGAAATCTATACCTACATCTAATTGTGTTGTTTTTTCCCAACGTAAATCTGAATTTGGAATACCATTAGGTGCAATCCCGTTTAACCCATTATAAAAAGTCCCTGTTCCATAAAAAGTATCAAATAAGAAGTCTCCAAAGCTAGCTAAACCAGTAACTCCAACACTAGACTTTAATTTAAGATGGCTAACAGTTTTATCTTCCATAAAATTTTCTCTGGAGATATCCCAAGCTAATCCTACCGAAGGGAAGTATCCCCAACGATTATTTGGCCCAAATTTAGTAGACTTATCAGCTCTTCCTGTAAATGTTAGATAATATTTATTTTCAAAATTATAATTAGCTCTTGCAAAAAAAGATTCTAGGCCACTTACTCCTTCATTACTAATTGCACTCGTTATTTCATTTGCTGAACCTAAATTAAAAAGAAAATTTTCATTTGCAAATCCCTGTGAGTTTATAGATTCAGATTTATTTATAACTCTATTCCAAGATGCTCCTGTAACAATATCTAGATTATGAGAATTATTAAATTCCACTGAATAATTTAAAGTATTGTCCCAAACTAATGTCGTGTTTTCAAAATTTGAATCATTTCTACGAGCTATTGGCTCTTCGCTTGTATCAAGTATTTTTGGTGAAAACGTAAAGCTTTTAGTATTAACCTTACTCATATTAAATGATGATTTTACTTTTAAGCCGTCAACTATTTCTAATTCTCCGTAAAAAGAACCTAAAATCATGTTACTTGTAGATAACCTTTTTGTTTTTTCTTCACGAGCTAAGTAATTAACCGAATTCAAATCTCTATCAGAATTAATATAATGTCTAGGCATATCTGGTCTTTGTTTTGCTACTAAATTAAAGCTGGTTCCGGCATCTCTCTCAGAATAAGAATAAGCAATATTAGTACCTATCTTAAATTTATCTGTAACTTCACTATCTAAATTAAGTCTCGCGTTATATCTTTCAAAAAATGAAGGCTTTATAATTCCTTCTTGATCTGTATAAGAAAAAGATGAAGCATAATTAGTTTTTTCGGTAGCTCCTACAACACTCATGTTTAAGGTGTTCATTACTCCAATACCCAAAGCTTCATCAACCCAGTTGGTATTATCCCCTAAATCAATACTTTCTCTATCAAATGCTAATCCTGCATTAACAGCTGCTACTTCAAGAACACTAAACCATTGTTCTGCATTTAAAAATTTTGAATTAAACTTTGGTGCTTGAACTGTAGTTTTTAAATCAATTTCAAATACAGGTTTATCTCCCTTAGTTCCTTTTTTAGTGGTAATTAAAACAACCCCGTTTGCAGCTCTGGAACCATAAATTGCAGCAGAAGAAGCGTCTTTAAGAACCGACACACTTTCTATATCTGCTGGGTTTATAAAACTTAAAATATTAATGTTTTGTTCTGCATCGTTAAAAAGCGGTTGATATGGTATTCCATCTATAACATACAACGGTTCATTTGACCCCAATAAACTACTTAAACCTCTAATTTGAACTGATGCTCCACCACCTGGCCTACCATCTCTCCTTGTTACAAGCACTCCTGACAGCTTCCCTCCTAATTGACTTTCGACTGTTGGATTACTATTCGTGTTTAAATCTGTAGCCTTAATAACACCTACAGAGCCTGTTAAATCTTGTGCTTTAGATTTTCCATAACCAATAACAACAACTTCATCTAAACTAGAAGTGCTAACATCCATTTGAACATTTACTATTTTTTTTTCACCTACAACTATTTCGAGAGTTTTGTACCCTAAAGCAGAGAAAACTAAAATGCTTCTTGGGTTAGGAACTTTTACTATATAACTACCATTAAAATCTGTATATGTACCACGAACTGTACCTTTAATTATAACGGCTGCATTTGGTAAGGGTAATCCATAATCATCAGTTACTATACCACTAATTTGCTTTTCTTGTTTAACATCTATTTTTTTTATAATAATAGTATTATTCTTAGTTAAAACCACGTTTAAGTTTTCATTTACTAAACTTTGGTTAATAAGCTTATCCATATTAATAACACCTTTTTTAAGTTGTACTTTTGGATAGTCTTTAAACAAATTATCTTGATAGATAAAGGCATATTTTGTTTGCCAAGAGATTATATCAAAAACCTCATCAACAGTTACTTGTTGATCGATTTTAATCTTAATTTTTGTGTTTTGAGATAATACATTGTTGGGGGTTATAGCGAATAACGTAGAACAAAACAAAAATAAAAATGTCCTCATGAAGTTTATTAATAGCGATTTTCTAACAAAGAAAATACCTTTAGTTAATTTAAAATGCATAATTTTACTTGATATTAGTTAGTTTAATATTAATTAATGTTAAAAAAGGGGTGAAGTTTTAAACTTTAGCGAGATCTAAACTTTGTCCCTTTACTTTTTGTAATGTATTTGTTTCTACTTATGTTTTATATGTTTTGATTTTTTTAATAATAACATGACGTTAAGTTGTTAATTTTTTTAATACTTTATTTTTTTATTATTTTTTTAGTTTCAACACCTTTATCTGAATTTACTTGCAAAAAGTATATTCCTTTGTTAAAATTGCTAAAATCTATTTCTTCCTTTTTTGTTTCAGAAACTAATTGACCTAAACTATTGTAGATTTTTGTTCCTTTTAAATTTCCAATATTTTTTAAGTAAAGAATATTATCAACTGGATTTGGATACATCTTAATAGTCTCTGTAATGTAATTAGTAGTTGATAAAGTTGAGTTTGAAGTAGCAATTATTAAATTATCAAATACAAAAATATCTCCCCCAAGTGTAGCCGTTAAAGTAGAGGTAACTGTAAACCCTGTAACACCAGTCCAATTTAAATTTGCAGATGTTCCATTTAAAGCTGCTAAAGTTGTTGTAACTGGTGAATTAGCACCTCCTACTGGAGTAAATGTCCAATCTTTTTCAAAGTTAGTAGCATCAATAGCCAATACTGAGTTGATATCAACAGGCTCATTAAACGTGAAAGTAACACTTGGAGCGAATGTAGCACTAGCACTACTAATAATATTACCTGTCGAACCTGCAAAACCTGCTCCGTCACTAACATTTGCTTCATTCGCAACTCCAGTAAATGTAGCAGTAACCCCAGCTTTAGTTTGAGTAATTGTTCCAGCAGAAGCATTCGTATTTGGAGCTGGTGTATCCCAATCAAAATTTATAAAACTAGCTGCGGCGACTAAATTATCAAATACAAAAATATCTCCTCCAAGTGTCCCTGTTAAAGTCGAGGTAACTGTAAACCCAGTAACACCAGTCCAATTTAAATTCACTGATGTTCCATCCAAAGCTGCCAAAGTAGCTGTTACTGGAGAATTAGCGCCTCCTGTTGGAGTAAATGTCCAATCTTTTTCAAAATTAGTGGCATCTATAGCTAATATAGAAGTAATGTTTACAGGTTCACTAAATGTAAAAGTAACACTTGAAGCAAATGTGGCACTAGCACTGCTAATAATATTACCTGTAGAACCTGCAAAACCTGCTCCGTCACTAACATTTACCTCATCTACAACTCCTGTAAATATAGTAGTGATTCCTTCTTTAACTTGAGTAACAGTTCCAGCAGATGTATCTACAGATGGTACTGGAGTATCCCAATCAAACGTTGTTTGTGCATTAATTGTACTTAAAATAAAAAAAGTAAAAAGAAATGTAATTTTTTTCATGTTATTTTAATTTTAGTTAATAATTATAGTAATTACCCCCTCCCCGAAAGAATGTTATGGAAGGATTAAGGAGGGAAGTAATACTTTGCCTATTGAAATCTCATATATTGCATATGTTTTAATATTATCTATATAATTTTTAAAACCATTAGTTTTTCATTTATTACGATTATGCTTAATTAAGTCTTACCACCAAATTATCTAACATAAAAATATCTCCTCCAAGCTTGCCATCTGTTAAAGAGGAGGTTATTGTAAATTCAGTAACATCAGTCCAATTTAAATCTACTGAGGTTCCTCCTAAAGTTTTTAAACTAGCTCTAACTGGAGAATTAGAACCTCCTATAGGAGTAAATACCCAATCTTTAGGGAAATTTGTAGCATCAATGGCTAAAACTGAAGTAACACTTACAGGTTTACTAAACTTAAAAGTTACACTAGAAGAAAATGTTGCAGTAGAGCTACTAATAACATTACGTGTAGACCCTCCAAACCCCTCTCCATTACTAGCGTTTACTTCATTTGAAACTCCATAAAATGTAGTTTTGACTCCGTTTTTATTTTGAGTAACAGTACCAGCTGCTGCATCAACAGTTATCACCGGAGTATCCCAATCAAATGTTGTTTGTGCATTAATACTACTTACCGCACTTAAAACACAAAAGATAAAAAGAAAAGTATTTTTGTTCATAATTGTTTTGTTTTACGTTTTTTTTATGGTCTTTTTTATTTTTAAAATTTAATCAACCATCAACTCATTTTATTATTTTAGAAGAATGGTTTTATTATTTATTTCGTAAGCACTAATGCTACTACTACTTTTAATCAACAATAACACTTCTTCTATCGGTTGATTTCTATAAAGTACACCATTAAAAGTCACATCTTCTAATTCTTGATTTTCAAAAATCACTTCCATGTCATACCATCGAGATAATACTTTCATGATTTCTTTAAGTGATTTGTGCTTAAAACTGAATGCTCCATATTTCCAAGCAACTTCTCTAAAAACATTTACTTCTTTTAACTGTAAAGTATTCAAATGTGTATTATAATTTGATTGTTCGTCTGGTTTTAGAATCTTACTTTCATTTTCTGTATTTATAGCTACTTTGCCTTCAACCAAAGTTGTATAAATATTATTTTCGTCTTTATATGCTTTAATATTAAACTCTGTTCCTAGCACCTCTACCTCTTGTTTATTATGATATACTTTAAAACTTGTTCCTTTATGTTTAGTGCTTGGTGATACATCAAAATAGGCTTCACCATAAACAAGCTCTACTTGTCTAGTTTCAGAATCATTGAAGCTTACAGGGTATTTTAATTGACTTTCAGAATTAAGCCAAACTTTTGTTCCATCAGATAAAGTTAATTGGAATTGTCCTCCTCTTGGAATTGTGAGATAGTTGTAAACTAACTTATGTGAAGATTTATTATTATATATTAGCACCTCTCCATCACTAGTTAGATTTTGTTTTTGGAAAGATTTTCCTTTTTCTAAAACAATAATCTCTCCACTTTCCAATAATAAGGTTGCTTTTTCTACTCCTGGTTCTATTTGATTATTAACAATTACACTCTCTACAAATTGAGGCTCGTCATTAAATTTATTTGTAAAAACTGTAAGGGTTACTATAATTAATACTGAAGCAGCAGCTATATATTTCCAATACAGCTTTCGTACTGAAGGCTCTACCCCTATTCTATTCTTTACCTTTTCCCAATCAGCTTTCTTGTCTATTTTGTTTTTCAGACTTAAACGTTTCTTTATCTCTGATTCTGAAGTAAGTCTTTTATGAATATTCTTTTTCTCTATATCATTAAAAAAATCTGAATTTTGTAAAACTGTCGGTTTTTCCTCTTTTAATAAAGAGGAAGCTAGTTGTTTTGATAATGTTATAATTTTATTAAAATTTGTCATTTATCCAATATGGTTATTTACATATAAGACGACAAAGCATTTAAAAGGGGTTAAGGAATTGTTAAAAAAAATGAATTTTTTTATGCTTTTATATTAAAAATATGTCTTTTTATGCTACAATACCTAATTAATAAGGAATAAAATAAGTTTTATTTAATTAGCTATATCAACTAAAAAACAACTTTTATATTAAAATAACTTAATTAAGGTTATCGAAAATGAAAGCAATTAAAATAAAATGATCTTTTAATAAAGGTCTAAGTTTTTTGTAGGCTATCTTTTTTTGAGTTTTAACTGTATTGATAGAAATATTTAACTCTTCAGCTATTTGAGAATTAGTAAAGTTTTTAATACTCATCCTAATAATTATTGCACACTTATTTGGTAGGGTATTAATTGCTTGTTCAATAATACTTGAAGTTTCAGAAATAACTACTTCACTTAGGAAGAAAGGTTCAGTTTCTAATTTTTCCATTTCAGCTATCGAGAAATAATCAGTTGTTTTAACACGTTTATTTTTTAAATAATCTAATGACTTATTTTTAACTGACGTATATAGGTATGATTTAATACTATTCTCACTTTGAAATTTAATTTTATACTCCCAAATTTTTATAAAGACATCCTGAACAAGATCTTTTGAAACCTCTAAATCACTTATATAATTGTTAGCAAACAAACACAGCGACACGTATTGTTTATCAAAAAGATTTTCGTATTCTTTTAAAGATAACTTATATATGCCAGTATTTTGCATTACCTAATTGGGTTTTCTAATGCTCAAATCTAACTAAAAGAAATTAATTTTAATGAATAATAAACTTGGACATTAAAACAGTTTTTGCTTTTATCCTAATTTAAAATATAATTCATTATTTCCACAAACCCCTAAACATTTAGTTATCATTGATTTAAATTCATCTTTTTTTTATTTACACTTTTTAAAAAGTGTAACAATTTCCTACCAATAATAATTCTCTAAATTTTTCTTTGGTGACATATTAATAGGTATGAACAAATAAAGATTTTAATTAAAACTCTTCCTA
Source organism: Tenacibaculum adriaticum (assembly GCF_008124875.1). Classification (GTDB taxonomy): domain Bacteria; phylum Bacteroidota; class Bacteroidia; order Flavobacteriales; family Flavobacteriaceae; genus Polaribacter; species Polaribacter adriaticus. Next base: position 837,703 of record NZ_VNIA01000001.1, on the reverse strand, counting down.
AACTCCACAGGACTCATACCACTTTTGGTTTTAAACAACTTGCTAAAAGATTGTGGGTAATCAAAACCTAATTCATAGGCAATTTCGCTAATAGATAAATCTGTAGTAGTCAATTTTTCCTTTGCCAAATCAATTATTTTTTCGTGAATGTGTTGCAAAGTGCTTTTCCCTGTCAAATGCTTTAATAAACTGCTTAAATAGCTTGGTGAAATATGTAGAGAATCTGACACATACTGAACTGTTGGTATCCCTTTTTTTACTAAATCATTACTTTGAAAATAAGTATAAAGTAGTTCTTCTAAACGAGTTAATATTTGATGGTTATTAATGTCTCTTGTAATAAATTGCGTTGATAAAACCGTTCTGCATAATTGAGTAATGACAGAAGTTGCGAAACAATTATTTGTTGACTAAATTTATCGATATTAGAATGATATTCTTGCTGAATATTTTTAATAATTCCTGCGACTGTATTTTCTTCCTTTTTTGATAAAAAAAGTGCTTCATTTACAGCATAGCCAAAGTATTCGTATTGTTTAATCTCTTTTGCTAGAGTTGTATTCCATAAAAAATCTGGATGCACTAACATTATCCAACCTGATTTTTCATTTGATGTAATAACTTTTGGGTCAATACTAAATACTTGTCCAGGTGAAATAAAAAATAGTACTCCTTCCTCAAAATCGTATTCTTTTTGACCGTAATTTATTTTACCATTTAAATTTCTCTTGAGTGCGATAGAATAAAAATCAAACATCCAACTAGCATTTATATATTTTGGCAACAGCTTAATATCTGCATAATTGACTACAGAAATTAAAGGATGTTTAGGCTGTGATAATCCTCTGGTACGATGAAATTCGCTAATTGTTTTTAGATGCTTTATCTTACTCATTTTCAATCTTTTCCTACATTATGCGCATATATATGTCATTGCGCCTCTGTTTTTTAAAGTTATAAACCCTAAATCTAAAGGCTTTAATAAATTTGAATATTTAGTTGACTGCTTCATAATGGAAGTTAGTTTTATCTTAATATAAGTAGTGTTTTTTCTTTTTTTTCAAAATTTAAAATTACGTGGATTTTAATTTAGAAAACATAGTAAGTAGAATTATGATACCAATAATCGCTATTACACTTGCAAAAAAATATGCTCCTTGTACACTGTAAACCGCATATCCGATTCCAATAATTATAGGACCAAGTGTTTGACCTAGTCTTATCACCATTCCATTAAGCGACATAAATGCTGCTCGTTGTTCATCAGGTGCAATATTTGCTAAAATAATTTGCAAACTAGGCATGTTAAGTGCTTGTGCAATACCGAAAAGTGGAACAAGTAAGATCAAAAAGTATATAGAATGGACAAAGGGAATTGACATACATACAATGAAATAAAGTAAGAAAGCGACTTTCAATAAGGTTAGGCTTCCAAATGTATTTGTTAATTTTCCTATTTGAGATGCCACTAAAGCAGCCATTATTGAAGTTAATGAAAAAATAACTCCAATTAATGTGGATGAAAAACCAAAACGTTGATGTAAGAGAATAGGAAAATACGTTATAAAAGCTCCATAAAGAATGATAAAAGTAAATACGCCTAATACAAAAACACCTATTACTTCTTTTTTTGAGATATTACAGGATATGGCTTTTAGATATTGTTTAATATTAGCAGTTTTTTGAATTTTAGGTTCGGGTAAATCATTAAAAACTAATAATGCAATTGGAATAGCTAGTAGAGGCAAAATAAACGGATAAAACCAAGCAAATGAAGCCAAAACACCTCCAACAAGCGGATAAACACCTGTTGATATACTTAATATACTAGCATTATAGCCCATTGCTACAGACCTTTGTTCATCTTCAAAAAAATCTCCTATTAAGGTGGTGTTAAGCGCTCCAAGTGATGCAGCTCCTATGCCTTGAAAAACACGTAGTACAACCATTATTTTAAAATCATGAATAAAAAAGATTCCAAAACCTGCTATGGCAAAAAGAAATAAAGAAGGAACAAGTATCTCTTTACGTCCTACACGGTCTGCAATGATACCTAAAATTGGTGCTAGGAATATTCCAGGAAACGCAAAAGCACTAATTAACAAACCTATTTGTACTTTTGTAAGGTTAAGTGTATCTGCCATTTTAGGAAATGCAGGTGTTAAACTAGCAACTCCCATAACTGACACAATTGTAATTGCGAAAATTATACGTAATCTATTGTTGTTTATCAATTTATTCATTTGCTTTTCTTTCTATTATATCTGATGGTGTTAAACCAAAATATTTTTTAAAAGCGAATGAAAAATGTGAAAGTGCTTCAAAACCCAAATCAAGATATATTTCAGAAGGTCGTTTATTCTTCTTATCAATAAGATAATAGGCTTCCTGTAACCGTTTTTGAGTTAACCAACGACTTGGTGTATCATTAAACACCGTTTTAAAATCTCGTTTGAAAGCAGATAAACTTCTTCCTGTAAGAAATGCAAAACGTTGAAGCGACACATTAAAAGTGAAATTTTTCATCATGAACAATTCTAAATCTATTTTATGAGGAACAGAAAAGTCAAAAAATAGTCCTGCTAATTCAGGCTGAATTTTAAGCAGTATAAAAAGTAATTCTTCATATTTAATATCTTGAAACGTCTTGTCAATATTTTGGTTATTTTCGAAATAAGGACTTAAGGATTGAATAAAAGCTAATAACAATTCATTGTTTAGAATTTTTAAGAACGTATCTTTAGTAGTAAGTGAAACAGGTTTTAAATTGTGCTTTTTTTGAATTATTTTAAGAAAATCTTCCCCAAAACAGAAAAACTTATACTCAATTTTCGACTTGACTTTGTACCGTGCCAATCTATTCTTACGGGCAATACAAATATCACCTTCTTTAAAAGTATAGTTTTTACTTCCGTCATAACATTCTAATTCTCCCTTTTCCAAATAAACGAAGACGTGGTCTGGTATAAACTGTTCGGTTAAAATGTTAGGTTGTAAATCTTTACTTCTATCAATCATTGTTAAGCATATTTTACTGAACTCTTGTCCACTTTTTTGTTATTCCTAAAATAGGGATTCCTGCATAAATCCGAACACGAAGCTCTTCGCCTTTAAAATACATTTTACATTTCATAGATTTTCCTAATTTGGCCATATATATTTCACCACCTTTATATGCACCTTTTTCAAAGGTCATTTCGGAAATAAATTCCATATTTTTTAGCGTTCTGTCTCGCAAACTTTCATCAGGATTTTTGCTGTCTTTTTTAAGAGTTACACCATCTTCTTCATACAGTTCAAGTCCCCAGCCTTCAATTAACCTACCTTTATAAGCATTACCAGATTGGTAAATTTCCATTCGAGAATCTTTGGCTTTACTTACCCAAGTACCAATTATTTTATTTGCATCTCGAAAATTTTCATCGATATTAGGTGTTTGTGCCATTATAACCGTACCTATTAGAAAAATTGAAGTGATGATTATAAAACGTTTCCTTTTTTTAGATTTTTTTTTCATTACTATACTATTTAATAATATTATATTTAAGCATACTCTTTAATGAAGCAAGTATAGCTTGTTCATTATTTGCTATGGGTTTCCAACCTAAAAGGTTTTTCGCTTTTGCATTACTCACATTTCGGTTTACTTTTAAAAACATCGAGCCTGTTTTTGCCTGATTATTAAATAATGCAGCAAGATTAAGAATCCAATTTGGTAAAATTGTTAAAGGGACTTTAGAGGCAGCTTCAGGATTTTTTTCTTTTAATAATTTAGCGATTTCGGGCAAAGAAATTTGCCCATCTGCCGAGGCAATAAAACGTTGTCCATTAGCTTTAGGATTTGTCATTGAACGAATGTGTAAATCAGCCACATCGCGAACATCCACAATATTCAAAGGTAAATTAGGTATTATTTTCATTGAACCGTCCAACAAATTTTTTAAAAGGTCAAAACTTCCGGAAATATGCTTACTTAAGGAAGGGCCTAAAATGGCAACAGGATTGATTGTTGCAAACTCCAAATTGCCACCTTCATTTTTGATGAAATTCCAAGCTGCACGCTCCGACAATCCTTTGGACTTTTCATAAGCTGATAACCCTTTTAAATTAGGGTTTGTCCATTCTTCTTCTGTAGTTTCTGTAGTTTTATCGGTATGACTAAAACCAACAGCCCCAAAGCTAGATGTCATTACAACACGTTTTACGTTAGCTTCTTGTGCAAATTTTAATATACGGAGTATGCCCTCTATGGCAGGACGCATAGCTTTTTTTTCATCTTTTGGAATTTCAAAAAAAACAGGAGAAGCAACACTTAATACATATTTACAGCCTTGCATTGCTTTTGCCCAATTATCATCGTATATAAGATTGGTTTCAAAAAAAGCTAGATTATCAAACGACGTGATACCATTAGATTTTAGTGTTTCAATTACTTTGTCTTTACTTTTTAAAGAACGAAGTGTTGTGTTTACCTTATATCCTTTTTGTAATAGTTGAAAAACTATTTGCATACCAACAAATCCTGTTCCTCCAGTAACTAAAACTGTTTCTTTGGTTTTCATTTCTATTAAATATTTATATGACAAAGTTGCCTATAAATACCTATATCTACTTTCTTCAAAAGTCCAAATTTTGTTTCTTGAAAAGTTCAAATTCAATTTATTTAAAAATCATCATCTATCCCTTCTTCCTCTTCTTTTACTTTGTAATTATTGAATTTATAGCTTAAAGTTAATGAAACATTTGGTGCGTTAGATAATTGACTATGATAGTTGTATAGTGTAGGGTTTTCTACTATTGAGGTTCTTCTGTTTGTAGCAAAAACATCTCGTACTTGTGCGGATAATGAAAGTTTGTTATCCAGAAAATCTGATCGAATACCTAAATTGATAGTATAGTAATCTTCCTCTTCTCCTTGAGAAGTAACTGTTTGTGAATTATAGTTGCCATCTACTTGCAATTTTGTGCTTTTAAATACACTAAATGTATTACTCATTCTACTGCTCCAGTTGAATGAAGTGTTTTCAAAAGATTCATTTGAATTACTTAACTGTCCTTCAATTTTATAATTGTAAGTATTTCCAGTAAGGTTCATTTCCCACCAATTTGTTGGCTTAATATTGTACATTGCTTCTATACCCAACGCATAATCTGTTCCTACATTTTCAAGCGTTGACAATAAAACACCTTCTTGATAAACCGATGTAATTCTGTTTATTTTATTATGTGTAACTCGATAATAGGTCTCAACAGACATTCTTCTTTTTTCCCAGTTTTTAATAAAATTCAGTTCGAAAGAATCAATATATTCTGGAAGTATAGAAGGGTTTCCTTGTCTTACATTAAATAAATCTGTCCAAGTAACAAAGGGTTCAAAAAACCAACTTCTTGGGCGATTGATACGCCTAGAATAATTGGTCATAATTTGATTATCGTCACTTATATCATAAGAAAGATGAACAGATGGAAACAAATCAAAACGGTCTACAGTTGTACTAGTTGCTACTGTACTTGAGCCAATATCTCTATTGGTGTATTCGCCTCTTAATCCTGCTTGATATCCTAATCCTTTATATCGTCCTTTAAATACACTGTATAGGCTAAAAATATCTCTGCTATAATCAATATCGTTATTTCGTTCTGGTTGAAGAGTAAGTTCATTTAAAGTATCGTCATATTCATATATCATAATATCATCATTTCCTGTTCCTAATCTTACTTGACTACCTAATTCGAGTATATAATCTTCACCAAAAGGTTTGGTATAATCTAGCCTAATATCCCAAATACCTGTTGGACCTACTTCAGTAATTCTTGAACCATTAATTATAGTATTGTTTTCATTATAAAGAAAAGATGTAGTTTGTTCATCTACATCTCGTGTATTATAATTTATTTGAAATGCTAATTCTTCACCTTCTTCTGAAAATTGGTGTTCATAATTACTTGTAATGTTGAAAAACAAGCCTCCTCTATCCCAGTAACCTGTCGTATTTTCATTTAAAATAGTAGTTATAGGATTTTGTGAAGTGATGTAATTGGCTTCCGAATCACCTTCGGTTTGCCAATCTCCAAGGCGAGCACTAATTGAAAAAACATCGTTATCAGAAATATCCCAATCCCAACCAGAACGAATAGACCAACCACCATCAATATCTTCTGCTTTACCTCTTGAAGAAATAGTAGTTATAGTATCGTTAAGAATAGTTCTTCTTTCACTGTTGTATTCATTTCGGTTATAACGTTTGCCATAATCGCCACTAATATAAAAGTTTGATTTTCCTTTTCTGTAGTTTAATAGTACATCTGCTCCATAAGTACCGAATGAACCTACCCGAAGATTTGCCAAACTACTCGTACCGATACTTCGATTCTTTTTTGTGATGATATTAATGATGCCTCCTGTACCATCTGGAACATATTTTGATGACGGATTTGTAATAATTTCTATATTTTTAATAAGAGAAGCTGGCATTTGTTTTAACGCATCACTTGGTTCTAAAACCGTAGGTTTACCATCAATTAAAACTCTAAAACCTGAGCTTCCTCTTAATAAAACGTTCCCATCAATATCTACTCTAATAGAAGGTGTGTTTTCTAATACTTCAACAGCAGTCATTGAAGCAGAGGAAAGCTCTTTATTTACCGAAATCACTTTTTTGTCTATTTGATAATCTATACTACGAGATTCGGCATTTATAACTACTTCATCTAATTGTGCTGCATCAACTTCTAAATAAATAGTCCCTAAATCTAATGGTGTAGCATTTTTAATACTTACGTTTTCAATAATTTGGGTTTTGTAGCCAATAAAAGATACTTCAAAATAATACGTGTCTATTTTTAAATTAGGAATTGTAAAATCACCTTTCTCATCAGTAATAGTTCCAGTTGCTAACGATTTATCGCTACTATAAAACACACCAATAGTAGCATATTCAATTGGGTTATTGGTAGCATGGTCAAATACTTTTCCAGTTATTTTCCCTTCAGTTTGTGCATCTATTGTGTTGGTGTATCCTAATAATATCGTTGTTAAAAGGATAATGAGATTTTTTAATTTAGTCATAATAATCTATTTTCTAAATATGCATTGCAAATTTTATATAAATAACTTTTCGGCGCTTTCTTTAAAAGTCCAAAAGTGTTATATTGAAAAATTCAAATGTTATCTGCTATTACAATTTTTGTTCAACATATTTTTGTTGGTGCAAATTTCAGTAGAATGACATATAGTTATATAACCAAATCTGTAATTAAATCTGTAGTGATTTTATCGGTTAGTAACGTTTGCTATTTCTTTTTCAATCTGCTTATCTCTCCATTCTTTAAGATACTGAATAAAAGGAATCAATTCCATTCCAACTTCTGTTAATGAGTATTCCACTTTTGGCGGTACTTGTTGGTATACTTTTCGGTTAATTAAAGTATCCTTTTCTAATTCTCGCAATGTTTGTGTGAGTATTTTAGTTGTAATATCTGGTAAGGTTTTACTTAATTCACCATAGCGCAAAATTTTATATTCGTTCAAATACCATAAAATTCTACCTTTATATTTTCCTCCAATGCGTTTAAAAGCGTAATCTACAGAGCAGGTTGGTGTGCTTGGGCATTCTTTTTGACTTTTTTCTCTAGATTAAAAAAAATGAAAAATACCTACTTGTTACCAAGTAACTTCTCCGTCTTCGTTAAAAAATTTTCCAGTTGGTCCGTTTGCATCAAGTGTAGCATATTTTACAATTACTTTAGCTCCCATATCAGGTGTTCTTTCTCCGCCAAAGTTAGTTAAATCAGTAGCTGTATATCCTGGTGCTACACTATTTATTTTGAGGGCAGTGTCTTTAAATTCGTGAGCTAACATAACCGTAAATGAATTTAAGGCTGTTTTTGAAGTGTTGTATGCAAATACTTTATATGGGTAAAATTCCCATTCGGGATTACTTTGCAATGTTAATGAGCCTAATTCACTTGAAACATTCACTATTCTTGGTGCATTTGATTTTTTTAAAAGTTCAAGAAAATGTTGTGTTACTTGAACAGCTCCAAAAAAATTGGTTTCAAGTACATTTCGGACATTATCCATTGAATCGATTGAGGGTGGATTAGAAACGATGCCAGAAATTCCGGCATTATTTATCAAAATATCAAGATGATAAATTTTAGTTTTTAGCTCTTCCTTCGCACTTTGAATGGATTCTTTGTCAGTAACATCAAGTTCTAAAATATCAACATCTGTAAAACCTAGCTTATTTAATTCTTTAATAACCTTTAACCCATTTGCTTTGTTTCGGCTTCCTAAATATACATTGTAGCCAAGTGATGCTAATTGTTTGGCAGTTTCAAACCCAATTCCTTTGTTGGCACCTGTTACAAGTGCTGTTTTACCATTTTGCATACTATAATTTTTTTTAATTATTGAATAGTACAAAGGTGAGATACTATAGCAAGATTATTTTATGAACTTCAACCAGATTTTTATTAAAATCAAACAATTATTTTTTTCTGAATTGTGAAGGAGATAATTCTGTATTCTTTTTAAAGAAAAGAGAAAAATTTGAAACATCTTCGAATCCGAGACAATACCCAATTTGAGAAATATTCCAGGTGGTATACTTCAAGAGTAGTTTGGCTTCTTGTGTGATTCGATTTGCGATGATTTCTTTTGTACTCAACTTCACATTGTCTTTGAGAGCTCTATTTAGATGATTGACGTGAATATTCAATCGATTGGCGTATTCGGAAGCAAAACGCAGCACTATACGTTGATTGGTATTTTCAATGGGAAATTGTCTTTCTAGCAACTCCATAAATAAGGAAGATATTCTTTCAGAACCATTAGAAACAGAAGTTTCCGGCAATTGTAATGGTTGACTTTTCATCGCCTTATGAATGGCTTCAAACGCCAAATTGCGTAAAACATCATATTTATAGGGATAGTTAGAGTTGATTTCATTGAACATTTCTCGAAAAATATGTTTAAAAATATCTGCTTGGTCATCCGTTAATTCAAATACACGATTTCCATTTGGTTGAAATATTGGATAATCTGTTAGCTTCCCAAATTGTTTAAAAAAACTTTCTGTAAATACACAGAAGAAACCTGATTGTTTATCGTCTATCGACTCCCAACTATATGGAATTTGTGGATTTGAAAAAACCAGTGCTTGTTTTTTAATATCAATAACTTTGTCTGCATAATGCAATCGGCTTTTACCAAATATTAAGGTTATTTTAAAATAAATTCTTCGGTTAAATGATAGGGGTTTTGGATTTTTCCCTATAAAATCATCAAGCTGAAAGACGTTAAAATGCCCAATACCTTCTTTTAGGTTATCGGGAATCCAATTGTACCTGTACTCATATAAATCTTCTAATGTCTGCTCTTTATTCATAAAACAAAGTTATGAAAAACAAATAGTAAGAGATTTAAATTTAATTCAGTTAAAACTTGCCCGAAATTCCAAAGGGCTTTGAGTGGTTTTTCTTTTAAACAATTTGCTGAACGACTGAGAATGTTCAAAACCTAACTGATAAGCGATTTCACTAACTGATAAATTTGTGATAGATAGCTTTTCCTTTGCTTTTTCGATGAGTTTGTTATGAATATGCTGTTGCGTACTTTGACCAGTAAGATTTCGTAACATATCGCTTAAATAATTTGCAGAAACATTTAGCTTTTCTGCGAAATAATGTACAGAAGGCAAGCCTTGCTCTTGTATTTTTTCTGAATTAAAATAATCGGTCAAAAGATTTTCTAAGTTTACCAAAACATCGGAACTGGCAGATTTACGAGTAAGAAATTGCCGATTGTAAAAGCGATTGGAATAGTTGAGCAACACATCCAAATGTGAAACCATTACATCTTGGCTAAATTGGTCAATATTTGTATAGTATTCTTGTTCTATATTGTTCAGGATGTCTTCTAGTGTTTTTTCTTCTTTGTCTGAAAGAAAAAGGGCTTCATTTACGGCATAAGAAAAGTAGCCATAGTCTTTTATAGTTTTACCCAAAGGGTAATTTCTAATAAAATCAGGGTGAAAAAGTAGCCACCATCCACTTGCTTCTATGCCATTAGTACTTTCAGAAACCACCACTTGTTTGGGTGCTATAAAAGTTAAAAGTCCTTCGTTAAAGTCGTATTGTTTTTGCCCATATTTTAGTTTCCCCCTTACATTTTTCTTCAAACTAATGCTATACAAATTAGACGAGTAATGTATGCTGGCTTCCAAAATAGGTGGACAAGTATCCAGTTTTATCAAACTGATCAAAGGGTGCTGGCACTTGGGCAAACCTAATACCTGATGCAACTGCGATATGGTATTAATAGAAATATATGTTGCTTTTTTCTTGTTCATTTTTATTTTTTAACTGATTTTGAACATCCCCGTAATCAGCAAATCAAACACACTATCAGGAAGCAATTTACGTAAAAATAACATAGTGTTAGACAAGTAGCCACCATTGTATCTAGCTTTAGGTTTTTTAGTATCTACAGCTTTTTTTACTAACTTCGCTATCACGTTGGTATTCACTGCGTTTTTTTCAGATGTTTTAAATGCTTCGATGTAACTATCAGTCAAACCTTGGTAAGCCCCATTGCCCGAAATTCGCTTTACATTATCAAAAGCAATGTCTCCCCATTCTGATTTTACAGCTCCTGGTTGTATCACCACTACATCTATTCCAAATGGTTTTACTTCGTATCGTAAACTATCACTCAAGCCTTCCAAAGCAAATTTGCTTGCATGGTACCACCCACCCATAGGCATAGCTATTTTACCGCCTAGTGATGTGATGTTGATTATTTTGCCTGAATGTTGCTTCCGCATTTGAGGCAATATCAATTGTATCAGTCGCCCAATACCAAAAAGATTTACTTCCATTTGATATTTGGCTTCAGCTATACTTACATCTTCTATAGCACCGCTTAAACCAAAGCCAGCATTGTTTATAAGCACATCTATTCTGCCTTCATTTTTTATTATAGTTTCAATACCAGATACCATTGAAGCGTCATCGGCTACATCCATACCCAATATTTTAGCACCTTGATTTTTGATATCTCCCATCTTGTCCAACCGCCTTGCAGCACCGTAAACCGTGTGTCTATCTGCCAATAAAGTTTGTACAAAATCTTTGCCCATACCTGCCGATGCACCTGTTATAAGGATTACTTTTTTCTTGTCCATTTTTTTTGGATTATTTAATTACTCTGACCAATTGATTGTCTAAAAACTGATATATTGCTGCTCGGGAAGTAATTGCTTCAGGTATTTGAGGATAATATTGGCTTGCATGCCAACCCCCTTCAGTAATAAGCATCTCAGTTTTTATACCGCCTTCTTTCATTTTCCAAAAGCCTTTTAACGAACAACTCAGCAGTAAGTCACGTGTGCCTGAAACAAATACAGTAGCTGGAAAATTTCCTTTATATTCGGCAAAAACAGGTGAAATCAATGGGTCTTTTAGATTTGCATTTTTATCCAAATAGAGATCTTTAAATATTTTGTCACCACTGTTTTTATTAGCCGACACATCTCTTCCATCATTATTATAATAGGAATCTCCTTCAAAAGTTAAGTTCAACAGTGGAGAAAATAATACATTTACTACGGGCATTTTAAGATTTTGACTCTGCGCTTTCAATAATGTGACTTGCAATATTTGTCCGCCAGCAGAAATGGCTGAACTAATGATTTTTTTATTTGAAAACTTATCAGATAGTTCTTTATAAACACTTAGGCATTCATTAATTGCTACAGGATATTTCACTTCAGGAGATAATGTATAATCCACTGAATATATTTTGTATTTATATTCATTAGCCAGTAGTAAACCAGCTCTTTCCAAAGGGGTACTCATCATAAAACCACCTCCATGTATGTGAAAGCCTATGACATCATTATTCTCTTGACTTATTGTTTTTGGCTGAACAATGACAACTTTAACACCTGCAATGGTTGTATCTTTCGTAGTAAAATCAAATCGTGTATGCATATCTTTAACCATCCATTTTTCGTAGGTATCCCATTGGGTACGGATTTTTAACTTTAATTTGTCGTTTAAACCAATTAACGGGAATCGATAGTATTTAAAACTTCTAAGTGAGTCCTGCATCTGCTTACTATGTAACGAAATTTGCTTTTCGCTCACAATATTTATTTTGTGTGAACAGCTTAATAAAAATAAAGATGTAATTGTTGAAAGTAGAATTATCTTTTTCATTGCCTTTAATTTTGTTTGAAATTATAAGACAAAGATCATAAATTGATTTAACTGACAGTAAGCCGATTCTCGGATTGTTGTAGTGAAAATGAGGCTAATTCAGTTAAATCTCATCCGAAATTTCAAAGGACTCATACCGCTTTTACTCTTAAACAGCCTGCTAAAGGATTGTGACTGTTCAAAACCCAATTGATAAGCAATTTCACTAACAGATAAATTTGTAGTAGATAATTTTTCTTTGGCTTTTTCAATTAGTTTTTCGTGGATGTGCTGTTGCGTGCTTTGTCCTGTGAGCGAATGAAGCATATCACTTAAATAACGTGGTGAAACATTTAATTGTTCTGCCAAATACCTAACGGTTGGTAGTCCTTTATCTATCGTTTGTTCTTTTTCAAAATAGGCATTCAGCAGTTGTTCCATTTTGGAAAGCAAATCGTTGTTTACCGCTTTTCTGGTAATGAATTGTCGCTCATAGAAACGGTTGCTGTAATTGAGTAGTAAATCAATCTGTGAAAGAATAATATCCTGCGTGTGCCTGTCAATATGTTGGTATTCGGTTTGTATTTTCTGAAAAATTTCTACAATGTCTTTCTCTTCTCGTTCCGAAAGGTGTAGCGCTTCATTTACAGTGTAAGCAAAAAAAACGTAGTTTTTGATAGTGGTTGCCAAAGGGTGTTTTTTCAAAAAATCGAAATGAAACATTAATACATAACCTGTTCCGATTGTTTCATTGTATGTATTTGTTTCGTCTCTTTCAATGGTCTGAACTTGCTTCGGTGCAATAAATGTCATTGTTCCTGTGTCAAAGTCATAATATTGTTGCCCATATTTTACTTTGGATTGAATGTTGTTTTTCAATGAAATAGTATAAAAGTCAGTAGAAAACCGTTTCCATATCTCAACATCTGCAAGATGCAATTCAGGAACAAGCACTACACTTACCAAAGGATGCAAAGGCTTTGGTAGCGATAACAACTTATGAAAATCGGACAAGGAATTTATTTGCTTCACCATACAAATTTACAATTAATGTCCTACAAATTGTTTTCTTATCATTTTTCTGAATTCCTCGCTTCCAATTTTAATACGAGTTTGAAACATATTTTCTGCATCAGCTCCAGCAAGATATTTTATTTGGTCTTTGTTGTCTGTTGCAGCTTCATATACTATATTGGCAATTTGTTCAGGTGTAGAAGCAGCACTCATCATATCATCAACATTGCCGAATAACTTCTCTTCCAACTCTTGATAGGCAACGTGTGAACTTTTAACTAACGACCTACCTGTAAAATCTGTTACGATGGCTCCTGCAGCAATCGTTTTTATACTGATATTGTGTTGACTTAATTCAAATGACATACTTTCTGACCATCCTTCTAATCCAAATTTGGTAGCCTGATAAATAGAATGTAACGGAAATCCTAAACTTCCTCCAATTGAGGTTGTGGTGATAAACAAACCATTTTTCTTTTGTCTGAAATAGGGTGTAAATGCTTTTGTAACACGTATTACTCCCAAAAGATTGGTGTCGATTTGCTGAACAATTTGTTCATCGCTTACTGCTTCCAATGCACCCATCAAACCATAGCCAGCATTATTAAATACTACGTCTATATTTTTTAGTTCATTCGATTTTGCTGCAACTTCTTTGATTTGTTCTAAATTGGTAACATCTAACGACAATAGTGTTACGTTTTCCAATTTTGTGAGTTCTGTTTCTTTTTCAGGGTTTCGCATAGTTGCTATTACATTCCAGCCTTTTGACTGAAAGAATTTTGCAGTTGCTTTTCCTAAACCTGAAGAAGCTCCTGTTATGAATATTGTCTTTTGCATAATTTGTTGTTTAAAATGTACGATACAAAAGTCCGCAGAAGTAAAAAAATATTTGTTGCCAAATAGAGTTAGGTTGTAACCAAAATTACGAATGTTTGAATTGTATGTGGTTTTGTAAATTGATACGCTGTTATTGGCTGTGATTTCTTATTGCTGTTATGCTATTGTATTTTGTTTTTTGATAAAGTAAGTCGCCAAATCTGTGTTAGAAAAATCAGTAAAACCTACTTGCCGCAACAACGTTACTAATTGTCCTCGGTGATAAGTAGCGTGATTGACGAAGTGTGGAAATGTTTGCCAAAAAATCATTTGGTCTTTTTTCCCATTGGGATAAACAAAGTCAACTGGTTTTAGATAGTCTTCTTCAGGATAACTTTCAATAAAATTTAGCAAGTTGATTGATGTCTTTTTCCAAATTTCAATTAAATCGTTTTTTGTTCCGTTAAATTCGGCCGACAAGTAAACAGGATTAGGAACTTTTGTCCAAAAGTCAATCCAAATTCTTTTAGCACTTGTGAGATGAATAGCAGTTTTACGAACACTACTAAAACTACTTATAATGAGTTGTTCCCATTGTTCGTCATTGATTTGTGTCAACCATTCAATAGCAAAACTATCTGCCCAGTTATTGTATTTGGCCTGTTCTGTGAAATACTTTTTTGTCATTTTCTTTACGTTTTAAATTCAACGCAAAGTTAAAAAGAAACACTACGTGTTATTGTGGCTAATCGTTCAAAAACTGTTGTGAAGGATCCAAATTTTGTTGTTGAAACTGTTTAGGTGTAATACCGTAAACTTGCTTGAACGATTGGGTAAAACTTGAATGATTTTGGTAACCAACTTTGTAAAAAACTTCGCTTGGATTTTTGTTTTGTAACAACAGTGATTTTGCTAATTCCATTTTTTGTTGCAAGAAATATTGACTTGGTGTTTGGTGGTAAATTTTTAAGAATTTTCGCTTAAAAGTAGAAATACTTGTGTGGCATAAAAATGCCAATTCTTCTAATGTAAGGCTATTGGTTATGTTTAGCTCTACCGCTTTTCTGATTTCAAAGTCCGAATATTTCTCTTGGTTTTTAGTTTGGAATGAAAGAACCTCATTTGGATATTTTTCAAGAAGATGAAGCATTAATTCTTCAAATTTCAGTCCTATTATTTTATCTGAAAACGAAGCTGATTTTAATTGAATGAGTTTAAGTGAAGCAATGTAAGTATGAATAAATTCGTCTTTCTCAAAAACTAAAAATGGTTTTTTCATCTTTCCGTGTTTTGACGGAATTTTGTCAATAATAGAAGCATATTTTATAAAAAAATTAGTTAGAGCTGTATTGTCAAAAAATAGCATCGTGCTACTATAATTGTTGTTTACAGGAAGTTTTTCTGTCATTAAACAATTTCCAGAAGAAAGTATGGCAAATTGATTGTCTGTGATAATCGTTTTGTTGTTAGCATAGTACACAACTTTCTCGCCTTGTTCCAAAAAAGAAACAAGATTTTGAGGAAGAAAGACTTTGTTTCTCGGTGCTTGTCTATCCGAAACGTAAGTGTGTATGTTAAACTTGTCCATTTTAAATTTCTATAAATCGTAGGCAGATTTAGACGTACTTGTGTTTTTGCTAGTCGAAATGTAAATTTATAAATACCAGTTCATAAATTACAGATTTGAATGCAGTCATTTTATTGACGTTCCTTAATTAAAACTCGCTCTAAATTCTAATGGAGATAATTTAGCTTTACTCTTAAACTTCCTGCTAAACGATTGTGAATGTTCAAACCAAGTTGATAGACAATCTCACTGACATCAAATTAAGTATTTAAAAATTAAAATTTTACACTTTTAATGTTTTATAAATTCGAAGCATTAACCTTCAAACTGTTCTTCGAACGACGTAGAAAAATAGGTATCTAAAAGCAACCGAATTATACCAAACGTCTTCAATTCTTCCATTTTTGCTACCCAGCGTGCTGCATCATATAGCTTAAAGCCATTTTTTGCCAAAAGTTTGACCGTGGGCCATCCTTATACCTGCTGAAGCTCATGTTATTAATACTACTTTACTCATTTCTTTTTTATTTAAGATTATAATGCAAAATTAGCGTACAGTACAACTAGCTACTTCTGTTAAAAGGTCTAAATTTATTGGTCAGCGGGTCAAAGGCTGTAACAGAAACGTGGTTGTTTTAATCAAACCTATTATTCTTTTATAATCATAAAACTTTTATTTAATGAAATGAGCTCGATATAATATCGAACTCATAATAGATTAATTTTAAACTGCAAATATTCACTAGAAAATACTACATACAGTACGAGTTTTTTAATTATTTTTTCTGTCTTTTAAAAACATAACGTGTAATAAAAATCCCTTGACCATCGTCTTTCCCCCCATCACTTTCAACACCACTTGTTACAAAAGCAAGCTCCCAACCTTCTTCGGCCATTGTATTAATTTTTGAAGTAACAACTGCATCATTTGCAGCAATATTTTGAAAACGAATCCCCACAAGGTTATAAAAATTTAAAAGTTTGGTTTCTTCAAAATCTTTAACTCTAATTTTGCTTCTATCTGCTTTATTTCTAGTGTTGTCATCTTCTGTTTGTACAGATGTAAAATCTTTATAGTTTCGGTCTGCATTAGCAGATATTATACGAGATCTCCCTGAGCCACTAGGGATAATAGATTCTACACTAGTAATTATTTTATACTCTACTTGTGCATTAGTTTTTATAAATGCAAAAAGGCTGATAGCCAAAATAAATAATGATTTTCTCATTTTATTGTTTTATTGTTTTATTGTTTTATAAAGATTCGAAAATATAGAAACAAGTGCTAAAAATCGTAGTCTTCTTGTTAATATATTTTAAAAATTATGTAACGTTAAGGCAAAGTTTATAACAAAATATTTAATAGCTTCGTATTTTTATCAAATTTTGTTTGAATAGATTCTTTATCATAATATTCATTAATTTAGAGGTTCTTTTATTTCTTTCTTTACATCCTAATTGTTCTTGAATAAAGCTTTTTAATATAGAATACAAAAATTCTAATTTTAAGTAAAAGCAGTAAGCAGCACCAATAATATTCTATAGCACTGCTTAAACACTCATTAAAAAACTATATCAAACTCAATATAATGGTGTACGCTTAAATTATGGGTAGTATTAGTATATACGATACCATAATAATAGGTGCCACTTTCCCAGACGTTGTCTCCATCAATGGAATTCGGGTTAGGTAAGTTGTTATCTTGTAGAGCACCAATTGTTAATGCTGGTCTATCTCGAATAGACACATCTGGATTAAAATAAGTGCTAATAGACGTTACTTCTTCATAATTTGTATGTTCTAAAACATCTATTACGATTGCCTTGGAAAAATCAATATCGTCAACAGTTTCTGGTTTATGATTTAAGCTCTTCTTGATAAGCAAATTGTATAAAATACCATCATCTTTCACGTTGTTAATCTGTGTATATGATACAATTGATTCATTTTCACGAAATACTTTGTCATCAGGATTTCTGAAATCTCCATTTGCATAGAAATTTGCAAGACCAGTATTACCATCAATATCTATTTTTTCCACAGCAAATAAATACACACTAGGGTCAACAGGTAGGTTTATAGGGTCAATAATTTCTACTTCAAAAATTTCTTCCAGTTTTGTACCGTTTTCGTCTGTTACAGTAATAATAAAATCATATTTCCCTTCGGCGGCATCTTCAGGCACATCAAAGTGTTTGTGTACAGTAGCATTTTTAACACCTTTAAACTCATCCCACGCTATTTCGAATGACCAGTCATGTGTATAGTTTTCTTCTTCACGAGGATTGATATTAACCTGTACTAAATCAATCATATCTCCGGCTAAAACTTCTACATTAAAATGAATGTCCCTACCAATAACACCTCTATTGGCAGAGCCAATTTCTACTTCACTAATAGAAGGTATAGAGAGTGTAATATCATCATCATTGCTACATGATGTTAGCAATAAGCCAAAAAAGGCTAGTGCATAAAGTACTATTCGGGTTTTAAAGATTTGTTCCATTTTTTAGTTATTAAATTCCTTTAAAAAGTTTTTAAACAGTATTAACAATGAAGCTAATACCGCTTTTGTTTATATATTAAAATCCTTCAACAGTTATGTCAATGTAATGATGCACACTAATGTTATGAGTTGTATTGGTGTAAACTATGCCATAATAATATTCAGTATTTTCCCAACTTTTGTCACCATCTACTGAATTTGGATTCGGAGTATTATTATCCTGAGTAGTACCAACAATAAACTCTGGAGCATTTCGCACACCAACAATAGAATTGTAAAAAGTGAATATATTTTCTCTACCACTATGCTCATAGACATCTACCACAATTGCTTTAGAAAAATCAATATCATCAATGGTTTCAGGATAATGGTTTAAACTCTTCTTAATCATCAAGATGAATATTTTCCCATCATCTTTTACATTCTGAACGGTTGTAAGAGATATGAGGGGACCATCTTTTGGAAATATGATACCTTCTTCGGGTTCTTCAAATGTTTCATCATTCACAATGTATAAATTACTACCATTTCTTAAAATAAAAGATAGTTTGGGATCTACTGGAAGATTAGCCGGATCAATAATTTCTACTTCAAAAGTTTCTTCCAGTTTTGTACCGTTTTCATCTGTTACAGTAATAACAAAGTCATATTTTCCTTCGGCTGCATCTTCAGGAACTTCAAAGTGTTTATGAACTGTGGCGTTTTTAACGCCTTTAAATTCATCCCACACTATTTCGAATGACCAATCATGGGTATAGGTTTCATCCTCACGAGGATTAATATTAATCTGTACGATATCAATCATATCTCCGGCTAACACTTCTACATTAAAATGAAAGTCTCTACCAATAACACCTCTATTAGCTGAACCAATTTCTACTTCACTAATAGAAGAAATAGGAAGTTGAACGTCATTATCATCATTACTACATGATGTTATTAATAAGCCGAAAAAAGCTAATGCATAAAGCGCAATCTGAGTTCTAAAATTTTGTTTCGTTGTTTTCATTTTTGTTTATTTTAATTTGTTATTCAATAATTTTAATGTCAATAGAAGTTCTGCTTTGCCAACCTGTTTTATCGGTTACAGAGTATGCACAATGGTAATCCCCTGCATCGACATCATTCGGTATCGTAACTGTGATGTCGATTTCATAAGAGGTCAACCCATTTTCAATGGAAAAATTTTCCATATAAATCATAGGATTTACAGCTTGCTTTATAGGGTCAAGCTCACATTGTGCTCCCTGATCGTCATGGGTGTGGTGATCGAAGTTATTATGGATATCCAAGCTATAAGAAGCAAGTTCCATATCGTCAGTAACCATTGCCCTAAAATGGTACGTTTCACCTCTTACCAATTCGGTGCAAGATTGGGGAAATCCTTCATTGTAGTTTATAGTTATTTCAGGTTTTGTTTCATCCTTAATGTCGGAATCATCACTACTACAGGACCATAGAAATAAGCCTGAAAATACGATCGTGATTAAAAAGTTAAATTTTGCTGTCATTTTTTTATTTGTTTTGGGTTTATATGTTTAATAAGTTCATTTTAAAATGGTATTGTTAAAGACAATGAAATGTTTCTACCGGCTTCGGGTACATCAATCAGTCTGTAAAAACTGGTGTGGTTAAAATATTTTGTATCAAATACATTATTAAGTTTAAAGCGCAAATCAGTTTGCTTTTCAGAATTGAACAGGTTAAGATTGCTTAAAAAAGATAAGTTCAAAACTTGAAAGCTCTCTGTTTTTTCTTCTGGCGGAACTATTTCCTCTTGTTTGGCTGTAAGGCGGTAATCTGCCATAAGCCTTATATTCTTAAACCATAAAAGATCTTTCTTTAATTGGTAGTTGGCAGAAACCAATCCCGATAAAGGTGGTGAAAATGGCAGGGTAAAGTTTTTTTTCGGTCCGTTTCTCTGTCTGGAATACACATATTCTGCGGAAGCGTCTATTCTCAAATTTTCAGTTAGGGCATAACCAAACCTCAATTCCCCACCAACCCTAAAGACTTTGCTTTGTGTGTATTCATAAATTTGTAAGGTTTCATAATAATTTGGAGTGGGATTGAGATAAATAAAATTTTCAAAGAAGTTTACAAAAGGACTTATTCCGAAACTAAAATTCTTTGTTGAATAACCTACATCAATATCCAGTTGATAGGATTCCTCTGGATTTAGGTTTAAATTCCCTCTTTCATACCTGTACATATGATAATTTACCCCATCGGAAGCCAGTTCATTGGCTAGAGGCATTCTAAAGCTTTTACCTATGTTTAATTTATAGGTGGTTTTATCTCCTATATAGCTTACTCCTAAAGAACCACTTATGTTATTGAAATTAAGAGTTTTGTTTTGAGCCCTCTGTAAATAGACATTAGAAGTAGAGCCATCACTATTGTTTACAGTAGATGGGTACCAATCATAATAAGCCTTAGTATTAATGACTCCAAAATCATAACGCAAACCTCCTTGAAGGTGAACCTTTTCAGAAGCCTCTATATGATCATAAGCAAAAAAGCCCACAGTAAATCTATTATACTTAGGGATTAAAAATCCCCAACCCCCAATATTGTTATTTTGAAATTCGGTGTTTATTCCAAAAACCAGATTGTGCTTTTCATTGAACTTGAAAGCATCTTTGGCATTTAAGGAAAATGTATTTTTATCAAATACTCTTTCCTTACTATTATCAGGTTTAGGCATATACCCATGAGGAACAGGTTCGGAATGCTCTTCTCTGTGATTATTTTGATATCCCAGATCTAACTGTATCGTATGCTCTCCTTTATAAAAAGAAGTATTGTTTACTATTTTAAAATGGTTTACTTTATGAAAAGGTAAGTCTATATCTCTATTGCCGCTATCGTAATCTATTGTAGATGTACGAACTTCCAAGCCATGGGCATTAGCAAAAAAACCATTTTTTGCATATACATTGCTAAAAAAAGTTTCGGATTTAAAGCTCTCCCCAACATAACCTATACTAAAGGCTGCATTGGCTTCATTACCAGCAGTATTTCTTAGATGGTTTCTGTGTAGGTCAAAAATGTAGCTTTCGTAACGTATCTTATCGGTAGGCACTTTATAATCCCCATAATCTCTATAAGTTAGGCGTCCACGATAAAACCATTTTTCTTTTCTGCTCTCTATTCCAGTGGAAACCCCAAGTAAATCGTTATTGCTCTCTGCCAATACATTTACTTCGCCATTAAACGAGTTAACCGAAGGTGTTTTTGGTGATTGTATATCCACTACCCCTGCAATGGCATCAGAACCATATAATAAAGAAGCTGGACCTTTTATGATATGGATATTTTCTATACCATACTGATCTATTTCCAGGCCATGATCATTGCCCCATTGTTGTGCTTCATGTTTTACTCCGTTTTGCACAACACTCACTCTGTTAAATCCTAATCCTCTAATAACAGGTTTGGACTGTCCCGATCCGATGTTGATAGTACTGACACCCGGAATTTTCTTTAGGGTTTGCATCAAACTGTTTTCTCTGTTAGCATCCATAAATTCTTTGGAGACTTGCACAGTTGTTATAGGTAGTTCTTTTGCTTCTCTTTTTTTAGTTTTTCCATGAACTTCTATCTCCTTAAGAGTGGTGGTTGATTCGCTTAAGGAAATATGCAAATTCTCCATTTTCGGATCAACTTCTATCATCAATGTTTTTGGATTATATCCAATGTGAGATATAGTAAATGTGTATGTTCCTTCAGTAACATTTTTTATGGTAAACTCTCCTGTTACTGATGAAATTGCAAATAACCCTTTGCTAATAATATTGGCACCCTCTATAGGTTGTAAAGTGTTGGCATTTATCACAGACCCTTTTATTAGAAATGAATTCTGCGAAAATGCAATCGAGTATAGGCTAAAACATAGCCAGAAACTTAGTGTTTTATGAAACATAATGAATACTATAAGATTTGAACAATTGTCCCCCAAAAAAGGATCATGACAAAACCTATACATCTATTTATATGAAGTAACTCGAGACCTATAACCTGATTGTAAATAACCCCACTACTTTGAAACTACTGGTAAACTAAAGAGGTTAATCTATATAAAACTGTATTTATCTAGTGCTTAGACACTGATAAACGCAACTTAACGATAAAAGTTGATCGAAATCTAAATAAAAAATGTATAGGAAATTTATAGTATAAAAGGAGGTGGTCGGGAAAACAATTGATAGGAAGCAATTGTACTTGAGATAATAAAATTATAGTTTTTAGTTATCTCTCTCTGAACAACTGGTTCAGTATTTTCAATTGTGAAATCCTGTAAATCAGGAGTAAGTACCGGAGTTAAGTTATGTGTAATAGCATGATCACAAATAGTACAATCAACTACGTGGTCTTTGTCATTTGTATGGGATAGCACATGAAGCCCTGTCATTTTCATTGAAAGGAAAAGCACAAGGAGGAAATAGGTGATGCTATTTTTAAAACGACCTTTTTTCATCAAATACAAACTTATTAAAATAAACTAAAAAATATGTTAATATAATCTAAATAAAAATTAATGTACATGATTACTTTTAGTGCCTACTAATTTCCAATTTAAATAATGAGCCAGAGCTACTATGGAAGCGCCTATAACTGTATTAACAATTTCCCATAATTCAGTTAAGTTGAACCTCCCCAAAGCAATAAAAACAAAACCTAATGTAGCATATAGCAGGGGTTTTACTTTACGATGAACTTTTTTATAACTAGGTAAAATAGAAGCGAAAACAAAGACAAGTCCAAAACCTATAAATGTCCATTCAATATATGGGTTCTCTAAAAAATGTAAACTGCTCAGAGAAGAAAATGAAAGCACAATAGGGATGGCTGCACAATGTACTGCACAAATTAGTGAACTTGAAAGCGCTATAATATCTATGGTGTTATTTTTTATTTTCATCTATACTTTTTTTACATTTTATTAAGTAGAATGGTTGATTTTCATTAATA
The DNA here is from genome assembly GCF_008124875.1 of Tenacibaculum adriaticum. Taxonomy (GTDB): domain Bacteria; phylum Bacteroidota; class Bacteroidia; order Flavobacteriales; family Flavobacteriaceae; genus Polaribacter; species Polaribacter adriaticus. The sequence goes on along the minus strand of NZ_VNIA01000001.1, from coordinate 814,618 downwards.
TCTGTAATTTCTACAAGTCCAAAATCATTAAATTCTTTTTCTACTGATTGCCTATCATAATAGAATATTTTGGCTCCCTTGTGAAATTCATATTGATCTTTACTGATTAATTCACCTTTTCCATAATTTGGAGCTTCTTTAGTTATGGCAGTAAAAACCATAAACCCATTTTCTGTTAATTGATTATAACAATCTTGGATTAGTTTTTGTCTTTCGTTGCTGTCCAATAAGTGGATTAATGCATAACAAAATATTCCATCATATTGCTTATTGTCAAACGGCATATCTGTTACAGAACCATGATAGATTTTCATAGTTGTTCGATAATGTTTTCTTGCCATTTCAATTGCCGTTTTTGATATTTCTATTCCTGTTACAGTCATTCCATTGTCGCTGAAAACTTGAGCATTTCGTCCGTAACCAATACCTGGAACAAGCACATTCTTTATTCCTTTTTTAATAAAAAATTCTTTTGTTAATACTGCTGAACGCGAAGGTTTAAACCCCCACATTTCCTGCTTATCTATAAAATTTTCTTCCCAAAATTCTGTCATACCATTTGTTATTTAGTTGCACACTTTATCTTCTAGAATATCACATTGATATCCTAATTGGTCAAGTATTGTGATGATGCTTTCTGTATGTATCAGCTTTCCTTCAACTCGTAGAATGCTATGATTACACGGATAAGGTAATTTAAAGTCTTCTAAATCGAAATTAAATTTTAGTACAGGAAAACTATTTTCAAGAATTTTTAAAATACAGTTTACCTGAATGTGGTCTTGTATATTTGTAGTAAAAACTTCTATCATAATAATGCATTTATATTCCTCATAAAATTGTGAATTAGTGGGTTGTTATGGAAGGTTTTTATTGACTATTTTTACTTCGCTTTAATAATATAGTGATAAGGCAAATCATTTACTTCAACTTCAAAAGTAGTAAACCCTGCTTTTTTCAATTCAAAAACTGCTTGATCAACAGATACTCTCATTTTCATGGGCGGAGCTGTTATTCCCTTTGGAAAATCGACATTAAAATAATCCAAAACAATTAATTCTCCATTCGTTTTTAGACCGTTCTTTACTTTGGTGAAGTACTCCACTCTATTTTCAATATGATGATAGGTATTTGCAATAAAGACAATATCAGCTTCACCATCTTTTAGTAATGGAGTATCATAAGGTATTTTTCTAAGTTCAATATTTTTGATGCTGTTCTTTTCAATCCGTTGTTTCAAATAATCCTGAAATTGATCACTCACATCGGCTGCAATTACGTTAGCTCCTTCATTGGCAAATCTAACTGAATAGTAACCTGTTCCTGCTCCTATATCTAATATTATTTTACCTTTAATATCTCCAAGAAATTGTACTATTTTTTGCGGTTGTTCAATAGAATCTCTCTCGGGTGACTCAAACCTTTTTGTAAGTTCCTCTATAGTTACCTTGTCTGTATATCCATGTGTTGCATGTGACGATTTTTCGTGATTGGCATCTTTGTGCTGATTATGCGTTTCATTATTTTCATCTAAATCTGGTTGTTTTTTAGTATTATTACACGACGTAAATAAAGCAACTACAAATAACAGTCTTAAAGATTGAATTAATAATTTTTGTTTTGTCATTTTCTTATTGTTTTAAAATTAATTTTTTGTTGATAAGCCAAGTTCCATACCCAATAAACAGGTTACTTATACCCATTATTGTTTCAAAAGTGTATTGCTTTAATGCGAAAAAAATCATTCCAATAGAGAACAGCAGAAATAAAATTTGAAATAGAGGAAACAATGGACTTTTAAATCCAGATGAGCTATTATGCGTTTTGTTTTTCCGCAATACAAATACCCCAAAAACGGTAAGTGCAGATGAAAGTGTTAAAAGAACACCGCAATAAATTAGTATTTGTTCAAAAGTACCTGTTAGCAAGAAAATAGCCGTGATTCCAAATTGCAACCATAATGCCATTTTAGGAATTTCCTTTTTGTTGTTTTTAAATAAGCTCCATAACGGATAATCTTTTGCCATACTTGATGTTATTCTTGGTCCTACCCAAACCATAGCGCTTATTCCAGAAATTAACAGCAATGAAATTGCCATACTAAAAAGATTTCCGATGTGTTCACCAAACATTTTTTGTACGACAATTGTACCGACATTTAATTGGCCTGCTAATTCACTAATTGTTGCTGTTTTCAAAAAAACATATTGTAAAAGTGTGTAAAGAATGGTTACTAATAAAGTGCCACCGATTAATGCATACGGCAATGATTTCTTTGGGTTTTTAAACTCTTCGGTAATATAAACTGCTGCATTCCAACCCGAATAGGAATAACTAATATAGATTAATGCAATTGCAAATGCACCAGTAGATATTTCTGAAAAATAATTTTCTCCTGTAAAATTAGTTCCTGATGTTTCAGGTATAATTAATCCTATGATTATTAATATAAGTATCAAAATCACCTTTAAAAGTGTACTAATATTTTGAAATTTAGAACTTGATTTTAAACTAAAAGTATGAATGAAAGTAATAACAGCAATCAAAACAATACTTGTCCATTTTAATGGGAGATTTGCAAAAGGAAAATATTTTACGACAGCGATGGCGGATAATGCAATTGGTGCAGCGAAACCGACCGTTAAGGAAATCCATCCCGACAAATATCCTACAAGTGGATGATAAATTTGAGAAAGAAAGATGTACTCTCCACCTGATTTTTTAATAGCTGTACCTACTTCTGCATAACTAAAAGCTCCCGATAATGCTAATATTCCTCCCAATATCCATAGCGTAATTATCACCAATGGACTACTTAAATCATTTAGTTGAAACCCTAAACTTGTAAACGCCCCAGTACCAATCATATTAGCAACCACAATGGCAACTCCTGTTAAGGTGCTTATTTTATTGACAATGGGACTAGTTGTTTTCAATTTAATTATTTTATTTTTTATCTGATATAACTATACTTGCTTCATTAGATTTTGCCCCCCATATAAGGACATAAACAAATAAAACCGCCATAACTATTGCACCAATCCACATAGCCTGTTGCCATCCTTCAACGAAAGATTCTTTGGCGGCTAAGATTAACATATTTGATTGAGAACCTGCTTTGGGAGCAATATCCAACGCATTGGCAATACCTTCGCGAGCAACTGCAACAATGTTAGGAGGTAGCTCATGAAGTCGATTATCGATAGCATTGCTATAACCAGCAGTAACTAAAGCCCCAAGTAAGGCTACACCAAGTGCTGTGCCTAATTCACGGGTAAGGTCGTTTAGTGCTGAAGCAACTCCTTGATGCTCTGAAGGTAATGCGGAAGTAATCGCCTCGGTTGAAGGAGTCATTGATATACCCATACCTAACCCCATAGCCAACATCCCAGGTAGAACAGAAAAATAACCTCCATCAATAGAAACAAGTGTAGCCAAAAGAATCAACCCGACAGCAAACAATATAATTCCAACGGCCATTGTGTAGCGATTTCCAATACGAGCACTTAACTTAGGTGACAGCCCGGAAGCGAGCATCATTAATATTGCCATTGGCATCATCCCAAAAGTAGCGCGGAGACCAGACCAACCAAGTGCAGCTTGAAAAAAAGGAAAGAGGAGTACAAAAATACCAGCTTGTACACCAAAAATAACTGTTAGAGAGACGGAGCCGCTAGATAGACCACGTTTGCGGAAGAACCGCAAATTAAGTAGGGGAGCTTTTTGACGCAATTCCCAAAGTACAAAACCTAAAATAGACAATAGTCCTACAACAAGACATATCAATACAGATAGTTCAGACCAACCTAAACTAGGAGCCTCGTGAAGAGCAAAGACAATTCCTATTATTCCAATTATTGATAAAATTGAACCACCAATGTCAAATCTGTGTGTTGCTTTTTCTATGGAGTTTGGAATAAAACGAAGTGCCATAACTAGAGACACAATAACCAATACAACAGGAAGCAAGAAAAGCCAACGCCAATTCGCATAATCAACTAAAACAGCAGAAAGATACATACCAATAATGCCTCCGCCTCCTGCAACAGCTGTCCAAATCCCTATAGCTTTTGAGCGTTCTTCAGCAGGAAAAGTTGAAGTGATAACTGCAAGTGTAATTGGCATTATCATAGCTGCCCCAATACCACTCAAAAGACGTGAAACAAGTATCATTTCAGAAGAAGTTGAAATACCAGCAGCTACATTTGCGATGCCGAAAATAATTAAACCAGTAATTAAAACAGGTCTACGTCCCAACCGGTCACCAAGAGCTCCAAGAGGTAATAATAATGCTGCTAAACTAATTGCATAAATATTAATCATCCATAGAACGGTGCTTTGAGAAGCATTGAACTCTATTGCAAGATCAGGTTGAGCTACATTTAATCCAGAAACAGAAGCAATAACTGCCATAAGCGCGATACATACTGTTACTAAAATTTTGCGTAGTTGACGTGAATTATGCTCGACAGGAACATTAGGTTCTTGTTTTCCTATTTCTGTTATCATTTTTTTTTATGATTTTGTAGTTAGAATTCCTCGTCAGTTAGTTCTTTGTTTATAAAAGCTCCTGCAAAGTTTCCACGATAGACAGCATTAGCGATTGAACGCATCATAGTTGAATTGTCACCACAGGCGTAGACGCCCTCAATAGTTGTTTTTTGAAAATCATTTACTTCAATAAAACCCTGTTCATCCACTTCACAACCTAGCGAAGTAGGTATATCTGAATGTTGTGTGAATGGCAAAGCTGCATAGATGCCTTCAAAAGCTTTTTTGTTGCCGTTATTGAAAATCACATTGTTAACCTGTCCGTTCTCGTGTTCTATTTCTAAAATTTCAGATTCAATAATTTTTATGTTATGTTTCTCTAGTTTTGCTAATTGTTCTTCATTAAAATTTGCTTTTCCTGAAGTTAAAATTGTAAGATTGTCTGTCAAATTATTAACTAATGAAGCTAAATGAAAAGCCCTGTCTCCATTTGCCATAATTCCAGTTTTTTTATTTCGCAATTCATAACCGTGACAATAAGGACAGTGTACCATAGAAATACCCCAACACGCTGCAAAACCTTCTATGTTTGGCATTGTGTCTTTAATTCCCGTAGCAAAAATTAATTTCTTCCCCGTAAATTGTTTACCTGATTCTGTGACGATTCTAAACCCAGTTTCAGTTTTCTTTCCGCTTACAGCAAGGTCGTTATGAAATGTAACCGTAGTGTAGTTCAAAACCTGTTCTTTAGCTTCTGCAGTTATTTCAGCTGGCTTTTTTCCATCTTGTGTAATGAAGTTATGTGAATGTGGCGTTTGTTTATTACAAGGCTTACCACTGTCGATAATTAATACGTTTCGTAATGAACGACCTAATACCATTGCTGCGGAAAGTCCAGCATAACTACCACCTATTATGATTACTTCAAAGTTTTTATTTTGTTCCATGTCATTGTATTTAGTAAAACTCATTAATGAGTTAGGTAAAGCGATTACTAATGAAGCTATAATTCCTTGTTTTATTACATCTCTTCTGTGCATGAAAATAATATTAAATGCCACTATGTCGCATTAATTTGTTTTGCAAATATATTAGTATTTTACTATATTGCAAACATATCGCAATAATAATTGCAAATAAATCGCATTAATAAATGAAAAGAAGAAATACACCTACTAAAGAAGCTGTTTTAGGAGTCTTAACAGGGACTAGCAAAGCAATGAGCCAAGATGCGATTGAGCAGAAGATAGATATTGATATCAATAGAGCTACTATTTACCGCGTTTTAAATCGCTTTTGTGAGGATGGGGTTCTCCATAGAATAGTTGCAGAGGATGGGAAACAATATTTTGCCGTATGCGTGAAATGTGATGATAGCTCTATAAGAACACCTTTACACCATTTTCATTTTCGTTGCACAAAATGTGAAACTATTGAATGCCTGCCTGTACCCGTACATTTTTCACTTGAAAAAGGCTATAATGTTGAGAGTGTGAATTGTGTACTTACTGGTGTTTGTAAAGATTGTTCTTAAACACCTCTTTTGGATTAACCCTACTTTAAATGAATTGAGTTTGTTGTTTAATAAAAAAACGTTCAATATCCCTATGAATACGGTAAAAATTTAGCTCTGATTCTTCTTTTGAATATTGCTTATTTTTTATAGACCTTTTCTTATAAATTGATTGAAGTTTAAAACTTATTTTTTTATCCATCCCGTCAGCAAAAGCAATAAATTCACCAGGTTTTAATCTAAAAAAAATCTCTGCTTTTCTTTTTGGCACTTCTTTTTCTCCTTTGGTAATTCGAGCATCCCAAGAAAGCCCTGTACTCTTACTAATACTTTTTGTGGGGTTCTTTATAATTTCAAAAAAACGTTCATAATATTTAGCCGTATCAGGATCGTTAACCTTACCAAAGAACTGATAGGAAAGATTGCTTAATATAGCTTTGCTGGCTTTTTCTCCATAGAGCATATCGTTTTGGATTTTATCCTGCATTACATACACAGTTGCAATATCATAGCTTCGTAATGTTGCTGGAATACGATGCATGTTCAACAGTTTTATAGTTGGAGCTTCTTCCATAAGCACAAAAGCTGATTCTTGATTTCTCATGCTCATCTGCTTAATAACTGTGTGCATAATTGTGGCAATGATCGGTGAATATGCTGATTCGTATTGCGGATTATTGACTATGGAAATTACAGCTTTGTTATTAGGATTATTAATATTCAAGGGAACTTCATCTGCAGAAAGAACCATAAATATTTTTTGTGATGAGATTTTTTTAAAAGCATTGGCTAAGGTACTTTTCACACCTGCAGTTTGTTTTTCCGATTCAATTCCGTTAATAAAAGCACTTGCCATAGCTTTAGAGGTAAAATCGGAATTTAAAAAAACTACTAACTTTTTAGTGCTCATGGTCTGATATAGTGCAATTAAATGTGGTAATGTACATAGCTGTGGATAAGCAGTTTTTAATTTCCAAATAAGGCCACTTAATAACCCTTCAACAGCGTCCATAAAAAACTTTGAACTTCCTGATGCTTCAGATAAATTCATTTCCAGAAGATTTTCAATTAAAACTTTGGATACTTCGTTTACACTCTCTTCATTGGGTAAATATCTTGGAGCAATAGGGTTTACTCGATGATAAATTTTATCAAATGAAATGGTATAAAAATCAACATCCATATCTTTAAAGAGAGGATAAGCAATCTCTGTCAATTCAAAATCTTTATAATCATGAATGATTCCACAGAAATTGTACTTCGCAAAGTGTTGTAATAAATTATACACTACACTTTCTGTTTTCCCACTTCCTGCAGAACCAATAATGGATACTCCCCTTCTAACATTATCTATCTTAAATTTTCCTTGTTTTAGTTTAAAATGGACTTGATACTTCTTATTTGTTTTTGAATTCTCCTCAGAAAAAATATAAACATAAAAGACAATAACCGTTATTAGTGCTGGTAATACAACATATAAAATGATATGTGCCATTGTCCAATTCATATCCCGATTGAACTTGATTGAATACCTCTATCTAATGTTCTTTTTAATTGTTTGAATACCTTGTATGCTAATTGTGCCTTATTAACAGGTATGTTCATCGGCGGTACTGGCATTCCAGATTTCCCCAATAGTTTAAATGCAAGTGCTTTTTGGCTTGTTGGTAAGCCCATTAAACTAGCAAAATACTTTTCTGGATTTTTAATGAATGTTTTGCGTGCTGTGTAGGTTTCAACATAGTTACGATTATAGTTTAATTGCTTATCAAAAATCTCTTCTGACTTCTTGAAAAAAGCATCACGGTTAAACCCCCGTTTTACTTGCTTACCATGCATGTTAACTTCTGATGCTTTATGCTTACTTCCTGGTGACAAACTGTATTTGTTACTTATGTCCTTTCTACTTACAATAATATGGATATGTGTTTGTGATCCTTCTTTTGCCATACCCCGTACGATACGCTTTCCATTTATTTGATATGGTGCTTCCCTTTCGAGTTTGGCTATTTTCCTGTTTAAACTTTTTATATTGCCTTCTACCATTCCATTTTTAATACTTTTAATTTGCTGCTTTAACTCCAAAATTTTGGTAGCATAAGGTTGATTTTCTTTGACAGCCTTATCAGTTCCTTTGTAGGTACGACTATGTTCAATCTTTGCATAAAACTTAATGTCATTGACTGTTACTTTCTGTCCATTAATCTCACGGTTAAAAGATTCGGCATACGCTATCATTAATTCATTGGTATAGGTTTTTAAATCTTTGGAATGATTTTGCAGTTGGTTCAATTCCCGTTTACTCGGATTAACAGTAATGGAATAGAAACGAGGTTCATTACGTTTTAATTTCGCAGTATTACTATCTATCTCACGAATAACTTCATCTGCTTTTATTTCTTCTCCAAATTGATTAAAAAACTGTTCTTGTTCTTCAATAATTCTACCTTCATTTTCCTTTTCTAAATAGCTTACAAAATTTGCTGAGCTTCGGGCATAATTATCACCCAATTTCTGTGCTGTTATGGTTATATACATTTTCAATCCTATTTTTTAATTCCTGGTATTCTTTTTTTGATATCTCCAATTTTAAGAAGCTACTGCCAAAAGTTCCTTTAACTGGTTTGATGCTATTTAAAACCAACTCAAGATCGTTACACATTGCTTGATGCTCGCTTTGGATTTTGAAATAATTATCACGATAATAATTAAGCTCTTCGCTTTCAGAAATAAGTTCCGGAGTACCAAAATCAAATGTTTCTTCTTCACTATCTCCGGAAGCTTGCTCAAATAACTGTTGTAACATAATAGTGGTAGGCTTAGTTTGGCTTTTTTCAATATCACGAATAATAGCAATAACAGCATTGAAACGCCGTTTCATTTGGTGCTTTAAACTAGAGATAGTTTCTCCCAAGCGGTCATTTGGAGAAACTTCATTTACTTGAAAAAAATCTAACATAGCCAATAGAGTCAGGGACTGGGATTTTCCGAAACTCCTACAAAATTTCCTGTACTTTTTGGCAATGGAGATTTTAATGCTCAAACACGTAAATTGTTCTTTTTGATATCCTTTATCCATTTTTCCATTAAAATTTCCTTGTTTTTACTGGGTTCTCTTGATTTTTCCATTAAAAATCAAAAATCTCATTACTATATAAATTTCTTCAACCCCTTATTTTTAAGGGGTTTGAAAAAGAACTAGAATATATAACATCGCTTTAGCGTGTTACCCTCTTGCTTTTCCTTTTCGTCACGCGAGCGTGACAAAAATCCAAACAACATGATTAGAAAATCAGTTGCTTTAAAGTTCAATGATTTGGAAGTTTTAGGTTGTCAATTAAAAAGTGAAATAATAGTTTTGACAACCATTTTAATGCAGGAACATTACCATATAAATATACAAATTGATCTGTTTATAAGATGTAAAAAGGCTCAACATTAAATTTGAACCTTTTTGTAGTAAATTGATTAATCAAACATTAAAAATATAATCATAATTGTATAGATTTCGTATTGCTTCTTCATCTAATAGCGTTTTATAATCTATCTGATGGTTTTGAGCATAGGCTTTCAATTGGTCTCCAAATCGACTTTCAATATCCTTTTTTGAGATTGTGAGTAATCGGGTTTGGGTTTCTTTATCTAGGTTATTATAATTCAAAAAAATCATAACTAAATAATTGAAATTATAACAAACCGTTATCCGCAAAACTAAAATATTGTTTCTTCGGAGTGATAATAATATGGTCTAATACTTTCACATCAAGTAGCTTTGCTGCTTTAACGATTTTAAAAGTTAACTCCTTATCAGCTGTACTAGGTTGTAGTTTTCCACTGGGGTGGTTATGTGCCAATATAATACCAACTGAAAGGGTTTTCAATACTATAGCAAACAGTATTCTTATATCTACCATTGTACCCGTTATTCCGCCAATAGATAAGGAGGAAATCCCCTTAACTTTATTAGCATTGTTCAACAAAAGAATTTTGAATGTTTCGCGTAAACCTATATTGGCAGTATCCCAATTCCTGAAAAGTAAATTGGCAACATCTTCGGAGTTTTTCATAGAAGCTGATTTTAATGTGCTTATTTTTTCTCTATAACTAATTTGTATTTCATTAACTTTGTATTTCATTGTTTTACTTTTAAAGGTGAATAATGAAAAAGAGAGCAAGACTTTCCCAGAGACATGCTCTCTTTATTTATCTATTTATTTCCCAATAGTAGGATTTCGTCTGCTACCACTTCAGTAACATATCGTTTTACACCTTCATTGTCCTCATATGAGCGTGAAGTCAATTTACCTTCAACAGCAATTTCTTTACCCTTAATTACATATTTTTCAATGATTTCTGCTGTCTTGCCCCAGGCAACAATAGTATGCCAATTAGTATCCACTTGTTTTTCGCCCTTACTGTCTTTATAGTTTTCATTGGTCGCTAAGGAAAAACGGGCTACTTTCTTTCCACTTTCAAGGTTGGTAATTGCTGGTTCTTGACCAACATTTCCAATTAACTGTACTTTGTTTTTTAATGTACTCATGATTTTTGAAATTTATAAATTAAACATTGATTTACTTATTATATCCAGAAGCGTTTTCCTTTTTGTCTTTTAGTGTCACTTCCTTTTTGGATATTTTGATATGATTTCATGATTCGTTGTTTTTGATTTACTTCCCATAGAGCCGTCAGCTGTTACCTTTTTTGTTGCTTACACATTTTCAATATTTAGGCTTATTAAGGACTTATAAAAAGTGCGAGGTTAGCCTGCGCTGAGCGTAGTCGAAGTGAGCCTGATTATGCAGTCCGTTTAAGCCTAAATGTTGGTGATTTGCTGGCAAAAAAGGTATTAGGTTGGTGGTTCAGGCTTAGAGCAAAAACGTAGTATGAAGAACAACAACCTATCAGGAAGTGATACTAAATTTAAATTTGAAATTCTGATTAGGCGGACTTAATCCGCGATTTTAGCTTGGAATGAAATGCTCCTTCCCAGCATAGCGGGAAGGATTAATGGAATATAAGGCTAAAATGATGGATTGTGTCCAAGACTTTTGAAGCGAAGTGTTTTTTCTCGTAACCTATTACTACTAAATTGAAGAAATAGTAATTGAATCTTATTTACACTCAATTCGAATTAATTTAAATCAAGTTTTATTTTAAGATGAAATTTATAAAAAACTTCTCTCATTCTGTACCTATTCTGTACCCATTGAAATAAAAAAAGCTCCCAAAAAAATTGGAAGCCCTTTATTTATCTAGTAGCGGGAACTGGACTCGAACCAGTGACCTTCGGGTTATGAGCCCGACGAGCTGCCTACTGCTCTATCCCGCGATTTGTGGGTGCAAATATACAACCTTTTCTTTGTTTTAACCAAACAAATTTTTATTTTTTTATAAAAACTATTTTTTAACTATTATAACTATCACTCTAAAAAACAATTACCTTTGCTACATGACACATAAAGCAGGATTTGTAAACATTATTGGAAACCCAAATGTTGGAAAATCAACCTTAATGAATGCCTTAGTAGGCGAGAAACTTTCAATCATTACCTCTAAAGCGCAAACTACACGCCATCGAATTTTAGGTATTGTAAATGGTGAAGATTATCAAATTGTATTTTCAGACACCCCTGGAATTATACAACCCGCTTACGAATTACAAGAATCTATGATGGATTTTGTCAAGTCTGCTTTTGATGATGCCGATGTCTTAATTTACATGGTGGAAGTGGGTGAGAAAGAGCTTAAAAATGATGCTTTCTTTAATAAGATCATAAATAGTAAAATACCTGTAATCTTATTACTTAATAAAATTGATAAGTCTACTCCAGAAGAAGTGGATGAAAAAATTGCTTATTGGCGTGCAAAAGTTCCAAACTCATTCGTTTATGTAATTTCAGCATTAGAAAAATTTAATGTAGAAAGTGTTTTTTATAAAATTATAGAGCTGTTACCCGACTCTCCTCCATTTTACCCTAAAGATCAATTAACCGATAAATCTGAACGTTTTTTTGTTAATGAAAAAATTAGAGAGAAAATTTTGCAACAGTATAAAAAAGAAATACCTTATTCAGTAGAAGTAGAAACTGAAAGTTTTTCCGAAGAAGACGGTATTATAAAGATTCGCTCAGTAATAATGGTAGAACGTGAAACTCAAAAAGGTATTATTATCGGGCATAAAGGAGCCGCTATAAAACGTGTTGGTACAGAGGCTCGAAAAGACTTAGAAAAGTTCTTTGATAAAAAAGTGTTTTTAGATTTGTATGTTAAAGTAAATAAAAATTGGCGCTCAAACGACCGTCAGTTAAAACGTTTTGGTTATAAGGATTAATTAATATTTTCAAGAATGTCTTTCATGAAGTTTTTTAAATCATCCATTTGATTTTTTCCTGTTTGTTTTCCAAATTGACCTAAAAAATATAATAAAAACCAAATAATAGGTAAGACTACTAACATTACTAGTGGAAAAACTACGCTTTCTCCAAATTTGTTTTTCACATAAAACATGATTGTAAAGCCTATAAAAGCAGTAGCTACAAAGAAATGAACAAACATAAATAATGTCCAAACTTGTGGTTTAGGCCCAAATAATCCTTTAATTTTTGTCTTTCCCTCATCTTCAACTACCTCAAAATGTAATTGCGGTGACCAAAAATGAGTTTCCTTTTCTGGAATATCAATAAAAATATGATTATCAGAAATCCTAGTTTTAAAATCTTTTTTATTTTCCTTTAGGTTTGATAAAAGTGTATGCATTACCTCTGTTGCTTTTCTCTCACACATAATCGAAAATCGAGGTCGAAGAAATATTTCACTATTCTGTTCTTCTCTTCTATTCATTTTAACCCAAAACTATTAATCAACTTTCTCAAATCTAATACAAAAAAATTACATCAAATAGGTTTACTTGTATTCTCCATTGAAGTGATAACAAAACTCTAAAAACCAAGCCCCTTCAAAAACAAAGCTTTATTAACTATAATCACAAATTAAAACTATCTTTGCACAAATTTTTGCAAAATGAGTAGTATTGTAGCCATTGTAGGGAGACCTAACGTAGGAAAGTCAACTTTATTTAACCGATTAGTACAACGTCGTGAGGCAATAGTCGATTCTGTAAGTGGTGTGACACGTGATCGTCACTACGGAAAATCAGAATGGAATGGAAAAGAATTCTCCGTAATAGACACCGGAGGATACATTGTTGGGTCTGATGATATTTTTGAAGGAGAAATTCGCAAACAAGTTCAATTAGCTATTGAAGAAGCAGATATTATTGTTTTTGTAGTTGATGTTGAGCAAGGGATTACACCTATGGATACAGAAGTTGCAAAAATATTACGCCAAGTTAAAAAACCTCTTTTTATGGCAGTTAATAAAGTTGATAACGCAATGCGTGATGCTGATGCTGTCGAATTTTATAATCTTGGTTTAGGAGAATATTATACAATCTCATCTATTAATGGTAGTGGAACTGGGGAGTTGTTAGATGCAATTGTAAAAGAAATACCAGAAGATAACGAAGTTGAAGAAGATGAACTACCACGTTTTGCTGTTGTTGGAAGACCCAATGCTGGGAAATCATCGTTTATTAACGCTTTAATTGGTGAAGAAAGAAATATCGTAACAGATATTGCGGGTACCACTCGTGATTCTATTGATACTAAGTATAATCGTTTCGGATTTGATTTCAATTTAGTTGATACTGCCGGAATTCGTAAAAAATCGAAAGTAAAAGAAGATTTAGAATTTTATTCTGTAATGCGCGCTGTTCGTGCTATTGAACATTGTGATGTTGCGATACTTGTGGTTGATGCCACACGTGATTTTGAAGGTCAAGATGAAAAAATATTCTGGCTGGCAGAAAAGAACAGAAAAGGTATTGTTATTTTAGTTAATAAATGGGATTTAATAGAAAAAGAGACAAATACAATGCGTGATTATGAAGCAAAAATCCGTAAAACTATTGCTCCTTTTACCGATGTTCCTATTATATTTATTTCTGTACTAAACAAACAACGTATTTTTAAAGCTATTGAAGCTGCAGTCGAAGTTTACGAAAACAGAAAAAGAAAAATACAAACTAGTAAGCTAAACGAAACTATGTTGGATATCATTGAACATAATCCACCTCCAGCAACTAAAGGAAAGTTTATCAAAATAAAATATTGTATGCAATTACCTACGCATACACCACAGTTTGCTTTCTTTGCAAATCTTCCACAGTATATAAGAGATCCATATAGACGTTACCTTGAAAATCAATTACGAGAACGTTATAATTTTACGGGTGTGCCGATAACTATTTATTTTAGACAGAAATAAAATACAATAGTGATTTAACAAAAAATATCCTGTGAGTAATTACTCACAGGATATTTTTTTTTTGGAAAGCATCAAAAAAGAACAAAAATCATGTCAAAATTGAATTCAAATAAGAAAACAAATTACAGTTTAAGAAAACGGCTTCCTCTTATTTTATATAATTTTATTATCTTGTTTTTACATATCCATTCTTAAATGCACACAATAAAAATCAGTTTAAATGAATAAAGTAAAATCAGAAAAAAGACTGTTAGCTCTTGATGTATTTAGAGGAATTACAATTTCTGCAATGATATTAGTAAACAATCCAGGAGATTGGAGTTATAAATATACTCCTTTAAGTCATGCAGAGTGGAATGGGTTAAGCCCTACAGATTTGGTGTTCCCTTTTTTTGTTTTGATTATGGGAGTGTCTATGTACCTATCTTTTAGAAAATTTGATTTTAAGTTTTCTGCAAAGACATTTAAAAAGATAGCAAAGAGATCGTTATTAATATTTATTATAGGACTTTTATTGAACTGGTTTAGTCTTTTTTTGAGTAAATTTAATTCACTAACGAATGAAGAATCTAGCTTTGGTTTTTTTCAAAAAATTAGCCAAGCGGCTTTAAGCTATGATAATTTGCGCATTCTTGGAGTTTTGCAACGACTTGCGCTCATTTCATTTTTTGGATCCATAATTATTCTTCTAATAAAACATAAATACATTCCGTGGTTAATAGGCAGTATTTTAATTTTGTATTGGGTAATTATAGGAGCAACAGAAAGTTATCTGCCAACCGAAAATAGTATTGTTGCTATTATTGACAGAGCTGTTCTGGGAGCAAATCACATGTATACTGACCATTTTTCTAATGGAACACAACTAGTTCTCGATCCTGAAGGTCTTTTTAGCACAATTCCAGCTATCTCACAAGTGTTGGTCGGATTTCTAATTGGAAAAATAATTTCGGAAAAAACAGAAATGAACAATACTCTACAAAAAATATTTATTGTTGGAACTATTATTTTGTTTATCGGTTTTTTAATTAATTATGGATTTCCAATTAACAAGAAAATATGGAGTTCTTCTTTTGTTTTGGTTACTAGTGGTCTAGGAGCTCTTAGTCTGGCGTTGCTGATATGGATAATTGATGTTAAAGAGAAAAAAAAGTGGAGTGCCTTTTTTGAATCATTTGGAGTAAATCCACTGTTTATATATGTTATATCATTCTTGTTATCTATACTTATTGGTAATATTGGTTTAACTCATAATGGTAATTGGAATTCTATAAAATCATTTTTATATAGCAACTATATAAATTCTATATTTAGTAATAATTATTTAGCTTCCTTAGTTTTTGCATTACTCTTTGTACTAATAAACTGGGGTGTTGGCCACATATTATACAAAAAAAAGATATATATAAAATTATAAAAGAACTCTTTGCAATTATACCTAAAGCTGTAAAATATAGAACATATTTACTAAAAAAAAATCAACTCATGAAGTTACAAATTGATGATACTTTTCGTAAAGAATTACCAGGTGATAAAGTTTTAGAGAACCATCGTCGACAGGTAGTTGATGCATGTTTTTCATATGTTGAACCAAAAAAGACATCTAATCCAAAACTTATCCATATTTCGGATGAAATGTTACAAGAGATTGGGTTAACTAAAGAAGATGCTACTTCAGAAGATTTTCTAAAGTTTTTTTCAGGTAATCAAGTATATGAAAATACACATCCGTATGCCATGTGTTATGGTGGACATCAATTCGGAAATTGGGCAGGACAATTAGGTGACGGTCGCGCTATCAATTTATTTGAGGTTTTACACAACAATCAACGTTGGGCGTTGCAACTAAAAGGTGCTGGTGAAACTCCTTATTCTCGTTCTGCGGATGGTTTAGCTGTATTACGCTCTTCTGTTAGAGAGCATTTGTGTAGCGAAGCTATGTTTCATTTAGGAGTTCCTACCACTCGTTCTTTATCGTTCAGCTTATCAGGAGATAAGGTTATGAGAGATGTAATGTATAATGGAAATCCAGCTTATGAAAAAGGTGCTGTTGTTTGTAGAGCAGCCCAAAGCTTCATTAGGTTTGGGAATTTTGAGATTCTAGCTTCAAGAGAAAATCATCAAACATTACAATTACTTGCAGATTATACAATCAATTATTTTTATCCTGAAATTACTTCCGAAGGAAAACAAAAATATCTGGATTTTTTAACTGAAGTTCGTAACCGAACTATCGACATGATTGTGCATTGGCAACGTGTTGGGTTTGTACACGGAGTGATGAACACAGATAACATGTCTATTCTCGGACTTACTATCGATTATGGCCCTTATGGTTGGTTAGAAGGTTTTGATTATCAATGGACACCTAATACAACCGATGCACAACATCGCAGATATCGGTATGGAAATCAACCATATATTGGTATGTGGAATTTATACAAACTAGCCAATGCATTGTACCCATTGGTAGAAGATGCTACACCTCTTCAAAAAATTCTCGAAGAATACGAAAAATTATATCTAATAGAGTATGAGAACATGATGCAAGCTAAATTAGGTTTATTATCCTCAGAAGATTCATCAGAAATTATATCTCAACTTGAAAAAGTTTTACAACTCAGCGAAACAGATTACACTATTTTCTTCAGAAATTTAGGTAATATTAATAAAAACGACACTCCCGAAAATGCTATTAATAAAATTGAATTTGCTTTTTACAATCCCGAAGAAATAAAAGGAGAAATTAAGAATGAATGGGGGAATTGGTTTTCAAATTATTTAAAAGTCTTAAAAACAGAAGCGCTTTCCGATGAAGAAAGAAAGAAAAACATGAATCTCATAAATCCGAAGTATGTATTGCGAAATTACATGGCGCAACTTGCTATAGACGATGCTGATAAAGGAGATTATGAGTTAATTGATGAATTATATCAATTACTTAAAAAACCATATAAGGAACAGCCAAACTATGAAAAATGGTTTGCGAAACGACCAGAATGGGCACGTAACAAAATTGGCTGCTCAATGTTATCGTGTAGTTCATAATCGAATTTATTGTATATTAGTATTTTCTGAAAATGACACACGAATTTAAACACATTGTTCAGCAAGCAAAAATTAACCAAGAAAAAGGGTTGAAAAATGTACTTGCCACCGTTGTTTTTTTAGACGGTTCTTCATACCGAAAACCAGGAGTTAGAATGCTTATTGCAGAGAACGGAAAAATGACTGGGGCAATTAGTGGTGGCTGTGTAGAAAAAGAAGTTTGTCGTAGAGCTCAGTCAATATTTAATGATGAAAAAGCGAAAGTAATTACCTATGACGGTAGATACAGATTAGGATGTGAAGGTATTTTGTACATATTATTAGAATCTTTTACAGTTTCTAATGATTTTTTAAATGCTTTTACTTCTCAATTAGAAGTTCGAAATTCGTTTGAAATCCAATCTTTTTACGAACAAAATGATGAAGTATATGGTAAGTTTGGATCTGTTATTAGGTTTGAAGATAATTCTAGTTTTACTTTTTCTAATAACTTTAACCCCCAAGATTTTCAAAATTTACATATTTTTTCTCAACAATTACAACCTCCCTTTAAACTGATAATTATAGGTGCTGAACACGATGCTGTAAAATTATGTACTATGGCTTCTTTATTAGGTTGGGAAATTGATGTTATTTGTTCTTTAAAAGACCCAAAACAATTAACAGATTTTCCTGGAGCTAAATCTATGACCCCAAACAATCCAGAAACTTTTAATACTTCTACTTTAAACCAGCATACAGCTCTTGTTGTTATGAATCATAGCTACGTTTTAGATTTAAAGTACGTGTTAAGACTACAAAATATAGCCCTTGGTTATATTGGTGTTTTAGGGGCTCCTAATCGTAGAGATAGAATGTTTTCCGAAATTTTCGAGCTTGCTCCCAACGTTTCTGAAGAATTTTTAGACGATTTACACATGCCAGCGGGTTTACACCTTGGCGCAGAAACCCCAGAAGAAATTGCTCTATCTATTTTATCTGAAATTTTAGCGGTTACTAGAAAAAAAGAACCTATATCTTTAAAAAATAGTGTCGGAAAAATTAATGCTTAAGAATATGAATATTGCTATTCTAATTCTAGCCGCGGGTAGCTCTTCAAGAATGGGAACGCCTAAACAACTTTTACCCATTGGCAATTCAACTCTTTTAGGGATTACTATTAACACTGCTCTAAACTCTAATGCTTCAAAAGTGTTATGTGTATTAGGAGCAAATGCTGAAAAAATTAAATCTTCAATTAAAAATTATAATATCGAAACAGTTTTAAACATTAATTATAAAAACGGAATAAGCTCGAGCATCATTTCAGGAATTGAGCACCTCATACCTATGAATTTTGATGCTGTTTTAATTATGTTAGGAGACCAACCTAACGTAGGTTCGGAATATTTAAATTCATTAATACAATTATTTCTTAAGAATCCTAAACAAATATCTGCTTCAAATTACGATGGAAAACTGGGAGTTCCAGCAATTTTTCCAAAAACCTATTTTGAAGATTTAAAACAACTTAGTGGTGATAAAGGCGCTCGAAACTTATTAAATTCTTTTAAAGTAAATAGCCTTATATTACAATCAGAAGAATTTATAGACATAGATACTATAAAAGAATATCAAGATTTTATCTCTTCCATTAAAAAGTAAGTATTTTTGCTGTCTAAACAATAAATAATGACACAAGAAACAATTATTATTACAGCTTCTATCTTCGGGATGTTATCTGTAATTTTTGGTGCATTTGGCGCGCATACATTAAAAAAAAACCTGTCTGAAGAACAATTAAAAAGTTTTGAAACAGGAGTGAAATATCAAATGTATCACGCTATTGTTTTACTAATTCTAGGCTTTAATTTTAAAGACCTAAATAACACTATATACTGGTGTTTTACCCTTGGTGTAATTTTATTTTCTTTTAGTATTTACGGTTTAGTGCTTTCTGATGCACAAGGAAAGAAACTTCGTTTTTTAGGACCAATAACTCCTATTGGTGGTTTATTTTTATTATCTGGTTGGGTTTTGTTAGTACTTAAACACATCTAAACAACAAAACTATATATCTTATTATATGGCTAGAAAAAACAACCTTAAAAATTGGATAGGAAAAATACATTTATGGCTTGGACTTACATCTGGTCTTGTAGTTTTTATTGTTGCTATTACAGGCACTATCTTTGTGTTTCATGATGAAATTCAAGACGTAACACAACCTTGGAGAAAGGTAGCTCCACAAAATAAAGAATTTATTCTTCCTTCTAAACTTCTTAAAACCGTTAAAGAACGTTTTCCTGATACCAATGCTAATATGGTAGTATATCAGAATAATGAACGTCCAGCACAGGTTTATGTAATTATAAAAGAGGTACCTCATAATGTTTATTTCAACCCCTATTCTGGAGATTTACTCCATATTCAAAATTTAGAAAAAGACTTTTTTTTAATTGTTGAAAGTATTCATATGTATCTTTTACTTCCTGAAGAAATTGGAAGGCAAATCGTAGGTATTTCAACGTTAATTTTCATCATAATGCTTTTAACCGGCATCGTACTTTGGTGGCCGAAAAAATGGAAAAATAGTTCGATGAATTTTAAAATTAAGTGGAATGCCAGATGGCGAAGATTAAATTATGATTGGCACAGAGTTACAGGCCTTTATAGTTTATTGCTTGCTTTTGTCATTACCGTTACTGGACTTAGTTTTTCTTATGAATGGATGCATGATAGTTTATATATTATTGGTAATTTTGGTAACCAATACCCTGAAGAAAACACCCCTCCAACTATAGAGATAACTTCAATAAAAATTGAAGTTAATCCAATTGACACAGCCTTTCTAAAAACTTACGCTATTTTACCAAATAGCGGAATGTTTTTTGTTTGGGATCAAGGAGAAAAATTACCTATTATAACTGGAGCCTATCCAAATTCTTTAGAATTTCACCATCAATCAAATTTCTATTTCCATCCTAAAACTGGAGAGCACTTAGAAAATCATTTTTATGAAGATAAAAGCGCTGGATTAAAATTACAGGAAATGAATTATGGTTTACATACAGGACAGTATTTTGGTTTAACTGGCAAAATATTTGCTTTTTTAGCTAGTCTTTTTATTGCTGGACTACCAATAAGTGGGTTTTTAATCTGGAGAGGTAGAAATGTTAAAAAAAGATAATAATATTCTTAGAACTCAAACACATACAAAAAAACTACCTTTACCATGTGTTTTTTCATAAAAAAAAATGCCAGAAATATTTTTACAAAGGTGTCATTTTTACCAACCACCAGTAGCCCCACCACCTCCGAAGCCTCCACCGCCGAAACCACCACCAAAGCCGCCGCTTCCTCCTCCGAAACCTCCAGAACCTCCTCCGAAACCACCGCCAAAGCCTCCACGACCTGCATTGCTTAAAATAATAGTCTCTAAAATACTTCTACTTGTGTTATCGTCTCTATAATTACGATAACCACCTCCTCGATTACCTCGATTGCCACGAGAAATAAGTATAAAGAAAATAATGATGATGACAATGAAGATAATAAAACCAGGATCAAATCCATCCTTACTTTTTTTACGAGTTCCTTGATATTCACCTTTCATTACTTTAAAAACGGCATTAGCCCCACTGTCCAAGCCAGCATAGTAATTTCCATTTTTAAAATGTGGAAGAATATCGTATTCTATAATTTGTCGAGAAGTATAATCGGTTAATAAATGTTCAACTCCATACCCAGTTCTTATGGTGATTTTTCTATCGTCTTTAGCTAATAACATAAATACACCGTTGTCCTTTTCTTTGCTTCCTCCTATTCCCCATTCATGAGCCCAATTGGTTGCTAAATAACCAATCTCTTCTCCGTTTGTTGTAGCTATTATGGCTACTACAATTTGAGTTGAAGTAGTATCAGAATACTTAATAAGTTTATTTTCTAAGGCAGATTTTTCACTTGCAGAAAGTAACCCAATATAATCATAAACACTGGTTTGAAAATCTGGCTTTTTGGGTATATCAAACTGTGCAAATGAATTTTGCGCAAATAATAATCCGAAGAAAAAAAGTAAAGTTATATGTTGTTGAAATTTCTTCATTTAGCCTTTAGAAACTTCATTAGATAGTTCATTTGAATCGTCTTGATTCCAAGGGAAGTGTACTTTTAACTCTTCTCCTGTTTTCAAAACACCCTCAATAATTCCTTGTTTAAAATTTCCTTTTTTGAACTGTTTTTGCATTATATCTTTAGTTGAATCCCAAAAGTCTTTAGGCACAACCGCATCAATCCCTTTATCTCCATAAATTACAAATTTATGATCTTCTACAGCCACATAAATTAACACAGCATTTTGCTGTTTGGTATTGAACATTTTAAGCATACGAAACACTTCTAATGCACGATTATAATGAGAAATCTGGGATGATTTCTCTATATGAACTCGTATTTCACCAGAAGTATTTCGCTCTGCTTGTCTTATTGCCAGAACGATTTCCTGTTCCTCTTCTATAGAAAGAAAATCTTCTACGTTAGACATCTATTAAAATTTAAAATCTACATCTGGTGCATTTTCTGAACCTGAATCTGCTTTGTAACGAGCCATTTCATCAAAATTGAAAAACCCTGCTAATATAGACCCTGGGAATTTTTTAATGTGCTTGTTATAAATATTTACATTTTCATTAAAACGATCACGTGCTACGTTAATTCTGTTTTCAGTTCCTTCTAACTGGCTTTGTAATTCTAAAAAGTTTTTGTTAGCCTTAATATCTGGGTATCTTTCTACAGACACTAATAACCTAGATAAAGCACCGCTTAAACCAGTTTGTGCTTCTTGAAATTTAGCCATGTTTTCTGGCGTTAAATCACCAGCGTTTATTGTAGTTTGAGTTGCTTTGGCTCTAGCTTCAATTACTGCTGTTAATGTACTTTTTTCAAAATCTGCAGCTCCTTGTACCGTTTTTACCAAATTCCCAATTAAGTCATTTCTTCTTTGATAAGAACTTTCTACATTAGACCATGATGTTTTTGCATTTTCTTGGTATTCTACAGCTGTATTATTAAATCCTACTGCCCAATTATATAAAGCGAATGCAAATACTGCAAGAATAATTATAGGTACTAACCATTTTTTCATAATTTTTATTTTTTGATTTATAATTGATTTTTTATCTTAGTTAATTCAGCTTTTATGGCTTCTAATCTACTAATAATTTCGTGATTTTCTACTACCTCATCTGGATTTCTCTTTAGTTTCTGTTTAGCTCCTTCTAAAGTAAATCCTCTTTCTTTAACTAAATTATAAATAATTTTGAAGTTTTCAATATCCTCGATTGTAAATAATCGATTTCCTTTTGCATTCTTTTTAGGTTTAATTACATCAAATTCACCTTCCCAAAAACGAATAAGAGAAGTATTTACACCAAAAGCGTTAGCTACTTCTCCTATCTTGTAATATCTTTTTTCGGGTAAATCTACGTGCATTATAAATTAATCATAAGATTGTCCTAGCTGCTGCGAGGCTTTTTGCATCGCTAAAAATTCTTCTGGAGTTAAATCTCCATAATAATAATAAATAGGATTTAACGGTCTTTTGTTCTTATGTACTTCGTAGTGTAAATGAGGTGCTGCCGAGCGACCTGTGTTTCCAACATAACCAATTAAATCCCCTCGCTTTACTTTCTGTCTTTTTTTAGCAACGATCTTACTCATGTGTGCATAAATGGTTTCATAACCATAACCGTGATCTATATATACAACATTTCCGAAGGTTGAACTTCTAGTAGCAATCGTAACCTCGCCATTTCCAGAAGCAAAAATAGGCGTTCCTGTTGGTGAAGTAAAATCCATCCCATTATGCATTCTCCACGATTTTAAAATAGGGTGTAAACGCATGCCAAACCCCGAAGCCATTCTTTTCAAATCCTCATTCTTTACGGGTTGAATCGCAGGTATCGAAGCCAACATTTTTTCTTTTTCTTTTGCTAACTCTACAATTTCATCTAAAGATTTAGATTGCACTACCATTTGTTTCGATAAAATATCTAAATTTTTAGTTACATTTTTTATCATTCCGCTATTATCAAAACCTTCTAAGTTTTTATACCTATTTACACCTCCAAAACCAGCTTTCCGCTGCTCTTCTGGTATTGGATTTGCTTCAAAATAAGTTCTGTAAATATAATTATCCCGCTCTTGTAAATCAGCAAGTATTTCTGAACTTTCCTGTAGTCTTTTGCTTAACAATTCGTAGTGAAGTTTTAAATTCTCTAATTCTCTTTTTTGAGTTCTCTCTTTTGGGGAAGTTAAAAACTGACTAAAAACAATAAATCCAAAAAATGCGGTTAGTAACACACTTAAAAGACCAATAATGGTATTTTTAAATTTATCTCGTTTCCTTACCTTTATCTTCCTGTAAGACAAAGTGTCAGGGTCATAATAATATTTTACTTTTGCCATACGACTAAATATACTATTTTTGTGATTTTTATGGGGTTTTCAAATAAAAAACAGTTAGAAAACTCACAAATTTACAAAATGTTTTAAAACTTTAATTTATTATCGTTTTAATTAGAATTAATTTAACAAAATCCGATTGTCAATCGAATGAAATCTCAAGAAGTAAGAAAGAAGTTTTTAGCGTTTTTTGAATCTAAACAACATACTATTGTTCCCTCTGCGCCAATGGTGTTAAAAAACGATCCAACTTTAATGTTTACCAATTCTGGTATGGCACCTTTTAAAGAATATTTCTTGGGAAATGCCACTCCTAAAAATTCAAGAATTTCTGATACTCAAAAATGTTTGCGCGTATCTGGTAAGCATAACGACTTAGAAGAAGTTGGTTACGATACTTATCATCACACCATGTTTGAGATGTTAGGAAACTGGAGTTTTGGTGATTACTTTAAAAAAGAAGCAATTTCTTGGGCTTGGGAATTACTAACCAAAGTTTACGGAATTGATAAAGATATTTTATACGTAACTGTTTTTGAGGGCGATAAAGAAGACGGCACAAAAATGGATATGGAAGCTTATGATTTATGGAAAACTCATATAGCTGAAGATCGAATTTTAAAAGGGAATAAAAAAGATAATTTCTGGGAAATGGGTGAGCAAGGACCTTGTGGACCTTGTTCTGAAATTCATGTAGACATCCGTTCTGCGAATGAAAAAGCTAAAGTAGATGGAAAGTCTTTAGTAAATATGGATCATCCACAGGTTGTAGAAATATGGAACTTAGTTTTTATGCAATACAATCGTAAAGCTAACGGATCTTTAGAAGAGCTTCCTGCAAAACATATCGATACAGGTATGGGATTTGAGCGTTTATGTATGGTTTTACAAGATGTTCAGTCAAACTACGATACTGATGTTTTTACTCCGTTAATTAGAGAAATTGAAACAATTACTAATGTTGCTTACGGAAAAGATGAAAAAGTAGATATCGCTATTCGTGTAATTGCAGATCACGTTCGTGCGGTTGCCTTTGCAATTGCCGACGGACAGTTACCTAGTAACAATGGTGCTGGTTATGTGATTAGAAGAATTTTAAGAAGAGCTATTCGTTACGGCTTCACGTTCTTAAATAAAAAAGAACCTTTCATTTATAAGTTAGCAGAAACATTAAGTCATCAAATGGGTGACGCGTTTCCTGAAATTAGAAAGCAAGACTCTTTAGTTAACAACGTAATTAAAGAAGAAGAAGCTTCATTTTTACGCACCTTAGACCAAGGTTTATTATTATTAGATAAAGTTATTGAAACCACAAAAGGAAAAACTATTTCTGGTTCAAAAGCTTTTGAATTATACGATACCTACGGATTCCCATTAGATTTAACACAATTAATCGCTCGTGAAAAAGGTTTTTCTATTAATGAAGATGAATTTGCTTCAGAAATGAAAAAACAAAAAGATCGTTCTCGTTCTGCTTCTGCAAGCGAAACCGGTGATTGGGTTACTGTTTTAGAAGATGAAATCGAAGAATTTGTTGGTTACGACACCTTAAAAGTTGATGTAAAACTAACTCGTTATAGAAAAGTTACTACCAAAAAAGACGGAGATCAATATCAATTAGTCTTTAATATGACACCATTTTACCCTGAAGGTGGTGGACAAGTTGGGGACAAAGGATATTTAGAGACTTCAAATGGTGATGTAATTCATATTTTAGATACTAAAAAAGAGAATAATGTAATTATACACTTTGCTAAGAACCTTCCAAAAAACTTAAGCGAAACATACAAAGCTGTAGTAAACGATGAATTCAGAAACTTATCTGCAAGTAATCATACTGCAACCCACTTATTACACCAAGCACTGCGTACTATTTTAGGAACGCATGTTGAGCAAAAAGGATCCTTAGTAAGCCCTGATTATTTACGTTTTGACTTCTCTCATTTTTCAAAAGTTGAAAAAGAACAATTAAACGAAATTGAAGAGTTTGTTAATGCACGTATTCGTGAGAATATTCCGTTAACAGAAAGAAGAAATATACCTATGCAACAAGCTATTGATGAAGGAGCTATTGCTTTATTTGGTGAAAAATATGGAGACAGTGTTCGTGCAATTAAATTCGGACAATCGATGGAACTGTGTGGAGGAACTCACGTACAACAAACTGGTGATATTTGGTATTTCAAAATAAAGTCTGAAGGTGCTGTTGCATCTGGAATTCGTCGTATAGAAGCTATTTCTAATGTTGCTGTTGGTGATTATTTTGAAACTATTGAAAAGGATTTTTCTGAAGTTAAACAGTTATTAAAAAACCCAAAGGATGTAGCAAAATCAGTAAGTAGTTTACAAGATGAAAACACCTCTTTAAAGAAACAAATTGAACAGTTACTAAAAGATAAAGCTAAAAACTTAAAAGGCGATTTAAAAAGTCAGTTACAAGAAATAAACGGAGTAAACTTTTTAGCAACAAAAATTGATTTAGATCCTAACGGAATTAAAAACCTAATGTTTGAATTAGGTGGTGAGGTAGAGAACCTATTCTTGCTTTTTGCTACAGCTCCAAGTAAGGAAAAAGCAATGTTAACGTGTTATATTTCTAAAGATTTAGCAAACGAAAAAGGTTACGATGCCGGTAAAGTGGTTCGTGAATTAGGAAAATACATCCACGGTGGTGGTGGTGGACAAAATTTCTTTGCAACTGCCGGTGGTAAAAACCCTGGTGGAATACCAAAAGTATTAGATAAAGCTAAAGAATATTTAAGCTAATTCTTACAATATAAAACTATAGAAGGTTCAAAGTTTGTTTTACTTTGAACCTTTTTTCTTTTACCTTTATCACAATGCAATTACAAACTCAAATACCACTAAAAAAGCAACCACATCATCAAATTGATTACAACTCAAAGTTGTTATTGTTAGGCTCTTGTTTTTCTGAAAATATTGGTGATAAATTAGCGTATTTCAAATTCCAATCAGTAGTAAATCCTTTTGGAATTCTATTCCACCCAAAAGCTATTGAAAAACTGATTACGGATGCAATTAATCAAAAAACATATTCTGAAGAAGATATTTTTTCTCACAATGAGCTTTGGCATTCATTTGACGCACATTCAAGTTTAAGTTCTTCGGATAAAAACGAACTGATTGAAAATTTAAATTCTGCTATTAATTCAACTTTCCAGCAATTAAAAGAAGCTTCTCACATAGTAATTACCTTAGGAACAGCCTGGGTATATCGATTTATAGAAACAGATAGTTTCGTCGCTAATTGTCATAAAATTACTCAGAAAAAATTTTTAAAAGAAATCCTATCTGTTGATGAGATTTCAGAAAGTTTAGAATCTATAATTGCTTTAATAAAAAGTGTAAACAACAAAGCTTCCATTATCTTAACCGTTTCTCCGGTTCGTCATTTAAAAGATGGTTTTATAGAAAATCAACAAAGTAAAGCACATTTACTTTCAGCAATTCATACTATTGTTGAACCGAGAAAAAACTCACACTACTTTCCGTCGTATGAAATTATGATGGATGAATTAAGAGATTATCGTTTTTATACAGAGGATATGATTCATCCAAATCAAACAGCCGTCAACTATATTTGGGGAAAGTTTCAATTTTCATGGATTTCCGAAAATGCTAACACAACAATGAACTCTGTTGACACCATTCAAAAAGGATTAGCTCACAGACCTTTTAATCCAAACACAGAACAACATCAGCAGTTTTTAAAAAATTTACAACAAAAAAAGGAAACACTTCAAAAAGCATTTCCTTTTATACAATTTTAATTTCTTCTTAATTTAAATGTTGTGCAACATTTTGCCAAGGGCCACCATTAACTACATCTAAACCATGGTTTTTCAAAAACTGAGTAGCTTGCCCACTACGAGCTCCACTTCTACATACTGCTATTACAGGTTTGTTCCATGCTTTAATTTCATCTACACGAACAGGAACCGTTCCTAACGTTATAAGTG
Source organism: Tenacibaculum adriaticum (assembly GCF_008124875.1). Classification (GTDB taxonomy): domain Bacteria; phylum Bacteroidota; class Bacteroidia; order Flavobacteriales; family Flavobacteriaceae; genus Polaribacter; species Polaribacter adriaticus. Next base: position 786,817 of record NZ_VNIA01000001.1, on the reverse strand, counting down.
TTGAACCTTTGCAGTGTCCTTCATTATATTCTTCTACTGTACGTACATCTAAAACAACTGCACCTTTTTCTAAATATTCTTTAATTTCGTTTGTCATATTCTTTCTTCTAAATAAATTGAAAAATCCCATTTTTTTAAATAATTTGTTCTTTCGGCAGCAAAGCTAAACCATTTTCTATTAATCTTTTGTAGCTTTTGTTACATTTCAATTCTTTTATGTGTTTTTCCAGATAAGGTTGTACTGTAAAATTTTTACCAATACATAATTCGTAAAGCTCAAGCGGCAATAACCAATCATTTGGATGGTCTTTTAATAAAACATCAAAAACTTGGCTGATAAAAACATCTGTAGCTGTTTTTTCCTCTCTCATTTTTCTAACTTTAGCATATAACTGATACAGCTCTTTACTCTTTAAAGAATGCTCTATTTTATGTGTTTTCGTTTCTGATACTTTGCCCGTTTCTTCAAATGAAGTTACATCCGCAGCTCCTGCAAAAGCTGAAATAATTTCTGCACCAACTGCCATATCATATATTCCCCATTCTGGGCGAAATAAAATTTTATCGTATTCTGTTACTAAACAATTCTTAAAAGAAATAATCATAACATCCCCTTTTATATTTCGAGTTCCTGTTATTATTTCTCCTTCTACTCTTACACCACTTTCAAAATCAAGCTCCATAAATCTACCTTCGTAAATACCAAATCTATCTAAATCGTAAGGACTCATTTTCTCTATTGGCATCGAAATGCTTTTTAACTTCCCTATTGGACATCCAAAACCTTCCGCATGGTAATCTGTACCGTGGCCTAATAACTCTTTGTTTTGATATGATAAAGCAGTTTTTCCTGTCGTTTGTACATAAATCGGATTCTTATCTTCATCCGTAATTACATTAGTGAATACCCCTGAAATTTGAATACCTGAACTCAACTCGATTGTTCCTAAATTTTGAGAATCTATTAACTTTTCTACACCAATCAGCCCTCCTTTTCTTACCGCCATACTATTGGCAAACTCTTCTAAAACAGAACTTAGATGAGCAAAATCTGGTGTTACGAACAATTGAGGTTGAGGTTTAGTAATATCAAAATTTACATTACACGCGTCTAAAGTATAAGGGAGTTTTTTGACTTCATCCTGCATACACCATGCGCTTTCACCAATAGACGATAATAAACCTGCTCCATAAATCTTTGGATTATCTATAGTTCCTATTAATCCATATTCAACCGTCCACCAATGCAAATTTCGTATCTGAGCCATCTCAGAAAGCTCTCCCATATTATTTTGTAGCCATTCTACTTTCTCTTGTGCTTCATTAATCTCATTTTCTGATGAATTTGGATCTTCTTTTAAAATAGATAACAAACGAATAGCTTCATACATTTCGTAATCTTTTGCAGATGAAATTGCTTTCGCCCCGATTTCCCCAAATCTTCGTAAATATTCTGCATATTCAGGATTTGCAATAATAGGAGCATGACCTGCTGCTTCATGAATAATATCAGGGGCTGGTGTATACTCAATATGATCAATAGTACGCATATCTGATGCTATAACTAACACTTTGTATGCTTGAAATTCCATAAATGCATTTGGTGGAATAAAACCATCTACAGAAACAGCAGCCCAACCAATTTCTTTTAAAATACGATTCATTCCATCCATTTTCGGAATATAATCAATCGAAATTCCAGTTTTTTCTAGACCTTCAATATAAGATGAATGAGCAACTTTCTTTAAATAATCTACGTTCATTTGCATCACATAACGCCACACTGCTTGGTTTTGTGCTGTATACTCTTCATACGGTTGTCTTACTACAAACTTATGTAAATGTTTGGGTAACTTTTTAGTAACTTCATTTAACTCAAAGTGAGTATCCATACTTTATAATCTTATATGATTCAAAGCTATAAAGTTAAGAAAATTCAACCTCACAACAAGTTTTAGCTCTATAAAACTGCGGACACCAATATTAGTAAAAACAAAAAAAATGATTTAAAATAATGTGCTTATAGCAAGAACACCTTATTCTACACCTATACGATTAAGTTGACAATAACTTTAAATACAACATATGAACTCTTCTATACTAAATAAATTAAAAAATAATTACCAATAATTGTAACCTTTCATAAGTCTTAATTTTACAAAACATGAGTTATTATAACCGCCTTTTAAGGCAGTTTATTTTTTTAGATAATTTAACAGACGTTGGCTTTAGCTAAACAAAAAAACTCCAAAAAGGAGTTTTTTTGTTTTATATAAATTTCTAATTATTTTTATAAAAGATAATCTGTATTGATAAAATTAGAAGCTTTTTTATTTAATAATTCTTTTAAAATAGCATTATTATAATCTGTGTCTTTAGACGCTACAAATGTTCTAATAGAAAAAGAACGTAAAGCATCATGCACACTTAAAGTTGAGACTGCAGAATCTTTTCTTCCTGTAAAAGGATATACATCTGGACCACGTTGAGCAGCACTATTTAAATTTACTCTACAAACTAAGTTTACTAAACTATCAATTAAAGGTGCTAGAGTCTTTACTTCACTACCAAAAACACTTACTTGTTGTCCGTAATTAGATTCTGCCATATCATCCAAAGGCTCTTGAATATTTTTAAAAGAAACTATTGGAGTTACAGGTCCAAATTGTTCTTCTTGAAAGACTCTCATTTCTTTAGAAACTGGATATAAAACTGCTGGAAAAATATAATTATCAGAAATTTCTCCTCCTTTTTTATTGATCACTTTTGCTCCTTTAGAAGTTGCATCATCTATCAATTCTTGAATATATGCTGGTTTTTCTGGTTCTGGTAAAGGTGTTAATTTTACACCGTTTTCCCAAGGATTTCCAAATTTTAAAGCATCAATTCTTTCTGCAAATCGTTTATTAAACTCATCTACAATTTGTTCATGAACATATAATATTTTTAAAGCTGTACAACGTTGTCCGTTAAAAGAAGTTGTTCCAGAAATACACTCATCAATTGCCAAATCTAAATCTGCTTCTGGCAATACTATTCCAGGATTTTTAGCTTCTAAACCAAGAACTAAACGCAATCTATTTTTAAAAGGATGGTTTCCTTGAATAGCATTTGCAGACTTGCTATTACCTATTAAAGCCAAAACATCCACCTTACCTGTTTTCATAATAGGCGTAGCTAAAACCCTACCTCTACCATAAATAACATTTACAACTCCTTCTGGAAAACTATTTTTAAAAGCTTCCATTAATGGAGATAATAATAAAACTCCATGTTTTGCAGGTTTAAAAACAGCTGTGTTCCCCATAATTAAGGCAGGAATTAACAATGCAAATGTTTCATTTAAAGGATAATTATAGGGACCTAGACATAAAACTACACCCAAAGGTCCACGTCTAACATGCGCATAAACTCCACTATTTTTTTGAAACTTTGCCGAATTTCTATCCATTTGTTTATAATCTTCAATAGTATCGTAAATATATTCTACTGTTCTATCAAATTCTTTTTCAGAATCTGGTAAAGATTTCCCTATTTCCCACATTAACAGCTTTACAACCTCATCACGTTTCGTTTTCATTTGCTCTGCAAATCCCTCCATACATTCAATTCTATCTACAACCTTCATTGTTGGCCATAAACCCTGTCCTTTATCGTAAGCTCTATAAGCGGAATTTAAAGCTTCTAAAGCTTCGTTTTCTGTTAAATTAGGAACTGTTCCTAATAAAGTTGGTTTGTATTTATTAGTTGATGAAATTGTAGAATAGACTTCAGCAACATCACCTTTCCATTCTTTTAATTCACCATTAACTAAATATGTTTTTTGATGTAAAAGTGAAGTAATTTTATATGCTTCTGGAACTTCTGTAAATTTTTTCATCATAAGTTATTTTAAAACCTAAATTCTAAAGTTTTAAGTTTGATTAATTCTATTCTAGTTACTAATCTCAAATTAACGAAAAATAAGAGTATTTTATCGTAAAAATAACCTCTAATCACGAAAAGGATTTCGAAACATCTGTTATGATTATTGAAATAAAAAAGATTACTACATTAAAATTTAAACAGACCTAACTTATTTATATAGATAGCCCTATATCCAAATAATTAAAAAATGAAAACACAATAATATATAACCTTTACCTAGTCTTTTTTGCAGATAATTTGATAATTTTTTCTTTCCTTAAAAAAGAAAAACATGAAAGACTATTCAATTAATTTTATTTTACCATTAGGTGAATTTTCCATGGATAAATTAATGCTTTGTTATAAAACAGTATATTGGATGTTTTAAAAAAATATGGTTTTTGTATCTTTAGCCAGTAACAAAAAAATTAAAAATGAGAAGAAGTGGACTAAACATACGCCTATTAATTGGCGCTGCTATAGCTTTATTTGCTGTAGTAAAATATTGTGCAAGCGCAGAAACAAATCCGTATACTGGGAAAAAACAACATATTTCCATATCACCAAAAGAAGAAATTGCAATTGGCTTAAGCTCTGCTCCTTCAATGGCACAGCAGCATGGTGGATTACACCCAAACGCTCAATACCAACAAATTGTTGATGTTATAGGTAAAAAATTAGTAGATAATTCAATTGCTAAAAAATCTGGCTACCCTTTTGAATTTCATTTATTAAGAGATGATCGAACCATTAATGCTTTTGCGTTACCTGGTGGACAAGTGTTTATCACCTTTGCTTTATTTTCTAAATTAGTAAATCAAGAAGGAAGGTTAAACGAAAATATGTTGGCGGGTGTTTTAGGACATGAAATCGGACATGTAATTGGGCGTCACTCTGCAGCACGTATGGCAAAACAAGATCTAACACAAGGTTTACTATCTGGTGCAGCTGTTGGCTTTGATCCAAGTACTGCACAAGGTGCTGCAGCTATTGCGAATGTAGTTAACATGAAATATGGACGAGAAGACGAGTTGGAAAGTGATGACTTAGGTGTTCGTTTAATGGTAAAAGCAGGGTACGATCCTCGCTACTTAATTAACGTAATGGAAATTTTAAAAGCTGCAGCAGGGCCAAACAGAACTCCAGAGTTTCAAAGCACACACCCAGATCCAGAAAACAGAATCGAAAAAATTAAAGAGGCTATTAAAAAATATGCTAAAAGGTAATTATTTTTACGTCTAGTCTTCATAAATTTCTAATGCTTTCAGATTTCTTCTGAAAGCTTTTTTTACTAATAGTTATTTTTTTACCTGCCTACTCTATCGGTTTCGTAATATTTTAAAAAGCATCAAAAAATCTTTCTTATTTTTACTCTTCAAACTATTCTCAATGAACAAGAAAGTAATCTTAATGATATTGGACGGTTGGGGAATTACCCAAGATCCTAAAGTATCTGCTATTTATAACGCAAAAACACCTTTTATTAATTCGTTATACGAAAAATTTCCTAACGCAGAATTACGTACCGATGGAGAACACGTCGGTTTACCTGAAGGACAAATGGGAAACTCGGAAGTTGGCCACATGAATTTAGGCGCAGGTAGAATTGTATATCAAAATTTAGCAAAAATAAACAATGCAGTAAAAGATGGTTCGCTAGCCAAAGAACCTGAACTACTAAAAGCATTCGAATACGCGAAAGCAAATAACAAAAATGTGCATTTTTTAGGATTAGTTTCCAACGGAGGAATTCATTCGCACCTAGATCATTTAAAAGGATTACTTTCTTCCGCAGATAAATTTGGATTAGAGAACGTGTATTTACATGCGTTTACCGACGGTCGTGATTGCGACCCGAAATCTGGGAAATATTTCATCAACGATATTCAAAAATTCATGAGTGAGACTACTGGTGAATTGGCAACAATTACAGGTAGATATTATGCGATGGATCGTGATAATCGTTGGGAACGCGTACACTTAGCCTATGACGCTTTGATTAATGGAAAAGGTTCTTTTTCTTCGGATGCGGTTTCGAGCATTCAAGAGAGTTATGATGAAAATATAACGGATGAATTCATCAAACCAATCATCATGGTTGATGAAAATAAGCAACCAAAAGCAAATATTAAAGAAGACGATGTCGTTATCTTTTTCAACTTCAGAACCGATAGAGGCCGTCAATTAACCAATGCCTTAAATCAGAAAGACTTCCCAGAATTTAACATGAAAAAGCTACCATTGTATTTTGTTACTCTAACAAATTATGATGCTACTTTTAAAAATATTCATGTTGTTTACGATAATAAAAATATTGAAAATACTTTAGGTGAAGTCCTAGAAACTGCAGGAAAAAAGCAAATTAGAATTGCTGAAACTGAAAAATATCCACATGTAACATTTTTCTTTTCCGGAGGAAGAGAAAAAGAATTCAAAGGAGAAAAACGATTATTATGTCCATCTCCAAAAGTTGCCACATACGACTTAAAACCAGAAATGAGTGCTTATGAAATCCGTGATGCCATTGTACCTGAACTAACAAAAGGCAAAGTAGATTTTGTTTGCTTAAACTTTGCTAACGGAGATATGGTAGGGCATACCGGCGTTTTTGAAGCTGCAGTGAAAGCTTGTGAAGCAGTAGACGCATGTGTAAAAGACGTCGTTACAACAGCTTTAGAAAATGATTATACAACTATTTTAATAGCAGATCATGGTAATTGTGAAACCATGATTAATCCAGACGGAACACCCAATACAGCACATACCACAAACCCGGTTCCTATGATTTTAATTGACAAAGATTTAAAATCAATAAAAAATGGTGTTTTAGGAGATATTGCTCCAACTATTTTAAAATTAATGGGTATAGAACAACCTAAAGAAATGACACAACATTCATTAATCTAATTAAAAAGAATGAAAAAATTAACTTATATATTTATCCTATCTATATTTTTTTCGTGTGGGGTAACACAACAATTTCCTGCAAAAAAAAATAAAGACGGGAATTTAATAGGGATTGCTACTAAAGAAAGTTTTAAACAAGAACCTTATGGCAGTGAATGGTTTAATGACTTTTACGAATACTACGAAACCGACAAAAAAGTAATAACCGCACTTAAATCTAAATTAGATGGAGTTACCATTAAAGGTTTTATGGGAACTTGGTGTGGGGATAGTCAACGTGAAATCCCAAATCTTTACAAAACACTAGATGAAGTAGGTTTTAACTATATTAATTTAGAATTAGTAACCGTAGATCGTAAAAAGAAAGCGAAAGGGTTGGAAAAAGGTTACGATGTCGTTCGTGTTCCTACATTTATTTTTTATAAAGACGGAAAAGAATTAGGTCGATTTGTGGAACATACTGTTAATGGAGCTTCTTTAGAATATGATATACTTCAAATAGTTTCAGAAAAAAATTACAAACACGCATATCAAAAGTAAAAAAAGGCATCCTAGGATGTCTTTTTTTAATGTGTAGCTTCATAATAAGCTTTATCAATCTCTTCTCGATGGTTTGGATGTGCTATTTTTACCAAAGCTTTTACTCGTTGTTTAATACTTTTTCCAAATAAACTAGCCACACCATATTCTGTAACCACATAATTTGCATGCGCTCTGGTAGTTACAACTCCTGCTCCTGTTTTTAAATAAGGTACAATTTTACTTTGTCCATTTTTGGTAGTTGATGGTAACGCTATAATTGCTTTTCCTCCCTCACTTAAAGAAGCTCCTCGCATAAAATCCATTTGCCCACCAACTCCAGAATACATGTTAATTCCAATAGAATCTGCACAAATTTGCCCAGTTAAATCTACCTCAATAGCAGAATTGATAGCAATCATTTTAGGGTTCAATCTTATATTAGAAGTATCATTTACATAATCGCAAGATCGCATTTCTACATACGGATTGTCATCAACATAATCATACAATCGCTTGCTCCCCATTAAAAATGTAGCCAAAGCTCTTCCTGGATTTACTCCTTTAAAATCTCCATTAATTACATTCTTTAAAATTAGATCGATTACTCCGTCAGAAAACATCTCAGTATGTAATCCTAAATTTTTATGATTTCCTAATCTCGATAAAACGGCATTTGGTATTGTACCAATACCCATCTGTAGAGTACTTTCATCTTCAATTAATTCTGCTACATAATCACCAATTTTTTGTTCAATTTCTGTTGGCGCCTTTAAATGATGCTCTGGAATCGGCAAATCAACTTCTATCAAAGTATCAATCTCTGAAATATGAATAATTCCTTCACCATGAACACGCGGCATTTGCGGATTTACTTGTGCTATCACATTTTTAGCATTACTTATTGCAGCAAGCGTAGCTTCCACCGAGACACCCAACGAACAATACCCATGACTATCAGGTGGAGATACATGAATAAGCACTGCATCTAATGGTAAAATATTACGATTAAACAATAAAGGCACCTCGCTTAAAAAAACAGGTGTATAAGATCCATTTCCAGATTTTAAAGTATGTCTAACATTTTTACCAATAAAGAAAGAGTTTACATGAAAACTATCTCTAAACTTCGGATTTGCATACGGTGCATCACCTTCAATATGCAAATGACAAATTTCAACATTTCTCAATTCCTCATGTCTCGCCGACATTGCATTAATTAATACTTGTGGTACAGCCGCCGCTGCTTGAACATAAACTCTACTATTAGAAGAAATAACTTTTACAGCCTCTTCGGCAGATGTGTACTTACTCATATTTTTTTCTTATTGAGTTACAAATTTAAAAATAGCTTTATTATTAAAAGCTATTAAAAATCATATTTTAAGAATTTTATCTTTCTAAGTATTAGAGTATCTTTGCGCTTTATTTTGCAATATGATTATACAAAAAACCAGAGAAGAGATTGAATTAATGCGTGAAAGTGCATTAATAGTTTCCAAAACTTTAGGAATGCTTGCTAAAGAAGTAAAACCAGGAGTTACTACTTTATACCTTGATAAACTTGCCGAAGAATTTATTCGTGAGCAAGGTGCAATACCTGGTTTTTTAGGTTTATATGATTTTCCGAATACATTATGCATGAGTCCGAATTCTCAGGTTGTTCATGGTATCCCAAATAAAACTCCATTACAAGAGGGTGATATTATTTCTATTGATTGCGGAGCTATTAAAAATGATTTTTATGGCGATCATGCATACACTTTTGCTGTCGGAGAAATTGATCCAGAAACTCAAAAATTACTTGATATTACCAAAGAAAGTTTATATGTAGGTATTCGTGAATTGAAAGTTGGTAATAGAGTTGGAGATGTTGGTTTTGCTATTCAAAATTTTACTGAAAAACACGGTTACGGTGTAGTTCGTGAATTAGTAGGTCATGGTTTAGGAAAAAAGATGCATGAAGATCCTGAAATGCCAAACTACGGGCGAAGAGGTCGTGGTAAAAAATTTATTGAAGGGATGGTTGTTGCCATAGAGCCAATGACAAACATGGGAACACAAAAAATAAAACAACATAAAGACGGTTGGACGATTACCACCTTAGATGGAAAACCGAGCGCACATTTTGAACACGATGTTGCTATTATTGATGGTAAACCAGAATTATTATCGACTTTCCAATACATTTATGATGCATTAGGTATCGTAAGTGATGAAGAAAATGAATTCAGACAGCAACCTTTAGTTTTATAAAACGTGTCGATTTTTAAAGCTATTTTAAACACCATCCCTCGCCCTTTTCTAATTAAAGCGAGTTATGCTGTGCGTCCTGTAGTAGCTTGGTGGTTAAAAGGTGATAATTTTACCGACCCTATCGACGGAAGATCTTTTCGTAAATTTTTACCCTACGGATATGGTGTTCAACGAAAAAACGCACTTTCCCCTTCTACGCTATCCTTAGAAAGACATCGTTTAATGTGGTTATTTTTAAAGGATGAAACTGATTTTTTTACTTCGGAAGAAAAGCTGAAAGTATTGCATATTGCTCCTGAACAATGTTTTTTAGACATTTTTAGAAATCAAAAAAACCTTGATTATATAACTTCAGATTTAGAATCACCAATTGCAGATGTGAAAGCAGATATTTGTGATTTACCTTTTGATGACAATTCTTTTGATGTTGTTTTTTGCAACCATGTTTTGGAACACATTCCTGATGACACGAAAGCAATGCAAGAATTGTATCGGGTTTTAAAACAAAAAGGAATGGGTATTTTTCAAATTCCGCAAGATATCAGCAGAGAAGTCACTTTTGAAGACGACTCAATTAACGACCCTAAGGAACGTGCAAAAATATTCGGTCAGTACGATCATGTTCGAGTGTATGGTCGCGATTATTTTGACAAACTTCGTTCTATTGGTTTTAAAGTAGACGAAATAGACTACACAAAAAAAATCGCCCCAGAATTACTAGAACGATATGCTTTAATGAAAGGTGAAATTTTACCTGTTTGTTATAAAAGTTAGTTTGTAAACTCAACTATTTTACCTTCTTCATTTGCGTACAATAAAATCACTTTAATTTCATTATACTCTTCTAAAAACTCTTTTGTTTTCTCTAAACCCATTGCCATAAAAGCGGTAGCGTAAGCATCTACATCTGCACAATCTTTTTCGGCAATTACCGATGCACTTAACAAATTACTTTCTTGAGCTAATCCTGTTAAAGGATTTAAAATATGCACATATTTTTTCCCATCTTCTCCGACTCTATATTTTCTATAATTACCAGAAGTTGCCATCGATTTATTAGTCAATTCAATCGTCTTCTGAATAGATTGCGTTCCGTCAATGTTTGGTTTTTCAATAGCGACACGCCAAGGTTTTCCTTCTTTTAACCCTTTACATCTAATCTCTCCTCCTATTTCTACCAAATAATTCTGGATGTTTTTTTGTTCTAAAAAACGAGCTATCACATCAATTCCGAAACCTTTTGCAATTGAATTTACATCAAATTCAATACCTGAATCTTGTTTAATTATTTTTCGATCTTTTAATTCAACCTTATCAAACCCAACAAGCTTCATCATATCAGCAATTTCAGCAAAAGACAAATCGTGTTTTCCCTTTTTAGAACCAAATCCGTAGGCATTCACCAAATTACCCACTGTCACATCAAAATAACCATCTGTTTCTTTATATATTTTCTTCGATTTATTAAAAACTTCAATAAATAAATCATCCACTACCACAGTTGTATCGTTTTTATTAATACGAGAAATATCTGAAGTTGGCATATAGGTAGAAAGCGATTTATTCACTAAATAAAATAAACTATCTATAGATTGTTGATAATCTAGCGGATCCTCGTAAGTAATATGATAAGTAGTTCCAAAAACAGGTCCTTGTAATTGAGTTATTAATTTATTTTTTTCTTGTTTACAACTGGTTAAGAAAACAGAAAGGAAAATTAGGTAATAAAACGTGCTATTTTTCATTTTAAAAAATTATATCACAAAAATAATTTATTTTTTCTTCATAAAAATTCGTTAAATATGATTTTTGTATCATCATTTTTATAACTTTGTTAGACATTCTAACACGAAAAACAAGATGAAAAAAATAGTTGTACTCCTTACCTTAGCTATTATTGCTGCCTCATGTGCCTCTAGTAAGGAACTAGATGCTTTAAAAGCAAAACATGAGCAAACCAAAGACGAATTATTAGCCGTTAAAACCAATTTAACCAAATGTTTGGTTGAAAAAGAACGCTTTGAAGAAAAATCTAGTTTTCTACAAGGTACTGTAGATGATCTTAGAAAAGACAAAGAAAACACATTACAGCAAGTTGGTGATTTAACTGTACTAACAAAAGGTGCTAATGACAATATCAAAGAAACTTTAGCTCAATTAAGTAAAAAAGACAAATACATAAATAGAATTAGAGCTGCTGCTAGTAAAAAAGATTCATTAAATTTAGTTGTTGCCTTTCATTTAAAGAAAGAATTACAGCAAGGAATTGATGATGAAGACATTGAAGTAAATGTTGAAAAAACTGTTGTATTTATTTCGATTTCTGATAAATTATTATTTAAAAGCGGAAGCTACACAATTACAGATAAAGCCTCTAAAGTTTTAGAAAAAGTGGCAACTGTTGTAAATGGGCAACCTGAAATGGATGTAATGATTGAAGGTCATACAGATGACACCCCTATTTCAAGTAATTCTTCATTGAAAGATAACTGGGATTTAAGTGTAAAACGTTCAACAGCTATCGTACGTGAGTTACAAAATAATTACGGAGTTGCTCCTCAAAGATTAATTGCAGCTGGTAGAAGTAGTTATATACCTTTAGTTGCTAATGATTCTCCTGAAAACAAATCTAAAAATAGAAGAACAAAAATTATTGTTATGCCAAGATTAAATCAGTTCTTCAATTTATTAGACCAAAAAGTAGAATAATTTATTTAAAATAATGTATTATCAAAAACCACACTAAAATTAGTGTGGTTTTTTTATTTAAAAAATAAACTAACACACTATTTGTCAAACAAATAAATAGTTGTACTTTTGCAGTCCTTTTTTAAGGGAAATTATAAAATTATTAATCATAGACAAAAACTAATCGTGTAATTATGAACACATTAAGTTACAAAACAGTATCTGCTAATAGCACTACAGTAAACAAGGAGTGGGTTTTAGTTGATGCGGACGGACAGACATTGGGTCGTTTGGCTTCTAAAGTAGCAATGCTAATTAGAGGTAAGTACAAACCAAACTACACTCCTCACGTGGATTGTGGTGACAACGTTGTAATCATCAACGCTGAAAAAATTATTTTAACTGGAAACAAATGGGCTGATAAATCTTATATCCGTCACACAGGTTATCCAGGAGGACAAAGATCATTAACTGCAACAGAAATGTTTCAAAAAGATCCTACGAGATTAATTGAAAAAGCAGTAAAAGGTATGTTACCTAAAAACAAATTAGGTAGTGCGTTATTCAAGAATTTATATGTTAACGCAGGTACTGAGCACCAACAAGAAGCTCAAAAACCAAAAGCTATTAACCTTAACGATCTTAAATAATGGAAACAGTTCACAAAATAGGTAGAAGAAAAACAGCTGTTGCTCGTATTTATCTTTCTGAAGGTAAAGGGAACATTACTGTTAATAAAAAAGACTATAAAAATTACTTTACAACGCCAACGTTACAATATAAGGTACAACAACCTTTAATGTTAACAGAAAACTTAGAGGCTTACGACATTAAAGTAAACGTTTTTGGTGGTGGTGTAACAGGACAAGCAGAAGCTATCCGTTTAGCAATTACTAGAGCATTGGTAGCTATTAACGAAGAGCACAAAGCTGTATTAAAGCCAGAAGGATTATTAACACGTGACCCAAGAATGGTTGAGCGTAAGAAATTTGGTCAAAAGAAAGCACGTAAGAAATTCCAGTTCTCTAAACGTTAATCGTTTATTAGAGCTGTTATTTATAAATCAATTTTTAACAGTTTAGTATCTAAATATTTCAGACTTGAAAAACTACTGAAGTATTGTGAAAACAGAACGTAAACACATTTATTAAAATGGCAAATATTCAAGAATTACTAGAAAGTGGCGTACACTTTGGTCACTTAACTAGAAAATGGAACCCAAATATGGCTCCATACATTTATACAGAGCGTAATGGTGTTCACATCATCGATTTGTATAAAACATCAGCTAAAATTGATGAAGCATCAGCTGCATTAAATAAAATTGCTGCTTCAGGACGTAAAATCTTATTCGTTGCAACTAAAAAGCAAGCTAAAGATATCGTTTCAGAAAAAGCAAAAGCTGTAAACATGCCTTATATTACCGAGCGTTGGCCAGGAGGTATGTTAACAAATTTCGTTACTATTAGAAAGGCAGTTAAAAAAATGGCTACTATTGATAGAATGAAGCAAGATGGTTCTTTTGATGCATTATCAAAAAGAGAAAAATTACAAATTAACCGTCAACGTGAAAAATTAGAAAAAAACTTAGGTTCTATTTCTGATATGACGCGTTTACCTGGAGCTATTTTTGTAATTGATGTTAAAAAAGAGCACATTGCTGTTGCAGAAGCATTAAACTTAAACATTCCAATCTTTGCAATGGTTGATACAAACTCTGATCCAAGACCGATTGATTTTGTAATTCCTGCAAACGATGACGCATCTAAATCTATTGATAAAGTATTATCATATGTAACTGATGCTATCGCTGAAGGTTTATCTGAAAGAAAAGCAGATAAAGAAAAAGCTAAACCTGCTGATAAAGTAGGAGCTAAAACTGAAGCAAAAGAAGAAGCAAAAGAAGAAGCAAAATAATAATTAGATAAAGGCTTCATAATATTGGAGCCTTTATTTTTTTATACCTTTCAAAAATTATCACAACTTTAAAAAATAAAGAAAATGTCTAAAATTAGTGCTGCTGACGTAAAAAAATTAAGAGAAACTACAGGTGCAGGAATGATGGATTGTAAAAATGCATTAGTAGAAGCTGAAGGAAACTTTGACAAAGCTATTGAGATTTTACGTAAAAAAGGTCAGAAAATTGCTGCAAAAAGAGCAGATCGTGAATCTACTGAAGGTGTTGCTATCACAAAAATAAGTGACGATAATACTTACGGTGTTGCTATCGTATTAGCTTGTGAAACTGACTTTGTTTCTAAAAATGATTCATTTAAAGATTTAGCAAAACAATTTGTTGATATTGCTTTTAATCATAAAACTAAAGAAGAATTTTTAGCGGCAGATTTCGGAGGAATGACAGTTGCTGAAAAGTTAATCGAACAAACTGGTGTTATTGGTGAAAAAATCGATATTACTTCTTTCGAAACTATTGAAGCTCCATACGTAGGTTCTTATACTCACGTTGGTAAAATTGCTGCTATGGTCGGTTTAACTAAAGCTATTGATAAAGCAGCAGAATTAACTAAAGATTTAGCTATGCAAGCTGCTTCTATGGGAGCAACTTCATTAACTTACAAAGATTTTGATCCTGCATATGTAGCGTCAGAAACTGAAGCAAGAATAGCTGCTATTATAAAAGACAATGAAGAATTAGTACGTTTAGGAAAAACTCTTAAAAACGTACCTCAATTCGTTTCTAGATTACAACTTACTGATGATGCTATGGCTAAAGCTGAAGAAGCTGCTAAAGCAGAATTAAAAGCTGAAGGTAAACCAGAACAAATTTGGGATAGAATTTTACCTGGTAAGATGGAAAGATTCGTTTCTGATAATACTACTTTAGATCAAGAACAATGTTTATTAGATCAAAAATTTATTAAAGACGATAAGAAAACTGTTGAAGAATATGTAAAATCATTCGGAGACGTTGAAGTTAAAAACTTCGTAAGAGTTACTTTAGGATAATTCTTTTTCGAAATAAATAATAAAAACCTCGCAAATTTGCGAGGTTTTTTATTTTCATTAAAATCAGATAAATCTAATTACTATATTTGCAAAACTTTCGACAAAACTATGCAGTACAAAAGAATACTTTTAAAATTAAGTGGCGAAGCTTTAATGGGTGACCGTCAATATGGAATTGATCCAAAAAGATTAAAAGAATACGCACAAGAAATAAAAGAAGTTGTAGATAGAGGTATTGAAGTAGCCATTGTTATTGGTGGTGGAAATATTTTTAGAGGAGTTGCAGGTGCTAGCCAAGGTATGGATCGTGTTCAAGGTGATCATATGGGAATGTTGGCAACTTGTATTAATGGTTTAGCCTTACAAAGTGCCTTAGAAGATACTGGTGTGTATACACGTTTACAAACTGCTATTGAAATTAAAGAAATTGCAGAGCCATACATTAAAAGGCGTGCTATTCGTCATTTAGAAAAAGGACGAGTAGTTATTTTTGGTGCAGGAACAGGAAATCCTTATTTCACTACAGATACTGCAGCAGTTTTAAGAGCTATAGAAATTAATGCAGACGCCATTTTAAAAGGAACTCGAGTAGATGGAATTTACGATGTAGATCCAGAAAAAAATAAAAACGCAGTTAAGTTTGAAACCATTACATTTAAAGACGTTATTGAAAAAGGGCTAAAAGTGATGGATATGACTGCTTTTACTTTAAGTGAAGAAAATAATTTACCAATTATTGTCTTCGATATGAACACTAAAGGAAACTTACTGAAGTTAGTTTCTGGAGAACAGATTGGAACAATAGTTGATAACGAGTAAACGATATCTTTAAATTTTTTAAAAAGATGAATGAAGAAATAGACTTTATTATAGACACAGCCAAAGAAGCTATGAATAGCGCAATTGCGCATTTAGAAAAAGAATTACGTAGCATTAGAGCAGGTAAAGCCACTCCAGCTATGTTGCAAAACGTACAAGTTGATTATTATGGATCTCAAACTCCATTAAGTCAAATTGCAAACGTAAGCACACCTGATGCGCGTACCATAACGATTCAACCTTGGGAAAAAAATATGTTACAAGAAATCGAAAAAGCAATCATGCTTGCAAATCTTGGTTTTAATCCTATGAATAATGGTGATCTTATTATAATTAGCGTACCTGCTTTAACAGAAGAACGTAGACGAGATTTAGCAAAACAAGCTAAAGCTGAAGCTGAGCACGCTAAAGTTGGTGTTAGAAATGCTCGTAAAGAAGCTAATAATGAAATTAAAAAAACAGAGGTCTCTGATGATATGAAAAAGATAGCTGAGGCTGATGTACAAACTTTAACCGATAAATTTGTAAAAGGAATAGACGATAAATTTTCTGTAAAAGAAAAAGAAATAATGACCGTTTAATTTTCTTTTAAAACAAGACAAAGAGTGTTCTTAGACACTCTTTTTTTTCTTAAAAACTATTTTTTTAAAATTACCTTCGCATAAATTTTTTTGAATGACATTTTGGACTAGAATTGCTGGATTTATATTAAGAAACCGATACTTGGTTTTATTTGTAATTGCTTTGATAACCACTTTTTTAGTAACCCAAACAAAATATATCCGGTTTTCTTATACTGAAGCGAATCTTCTTCCTCAAGACCATGAAGCTAATATAGAATATGATAAATTCTTAGACATTTTTGGTGAAGAAGGTAATTTAGTCATTTTAGGTGTAAAAGACAGTACTATATTTAGTCCTGAAAAATTTAATGCTTGGAATGAATTAGTAAAATCTTTCGACAGTGTAGCGCAAGTAGATTTCACAGTTTCTATATCAGATGTTAAACAATTAAAAGCTGACCGAAAACAACGAAAATTTATTGTAGAAGACTTATTTAGTGAAACTCCGAAAACAAAGGAGGAAGTAGATAAAATAAAAACACAACTTTTCGAAAAACTTCCATTTTACGAAAACCTACTTTACAATGAAGATGGCACAATTCAAACTGCTATTTACATAAAAAAAGATTTAGTAAATACTCCTGCTCGTAGAGACTTTATAGCAGAAATATTAATTCCTAAAATTAATGATTTTGAAAAAAAGTATAATATAGATGTTCGTATTTCTGGTATGCCATACATTCGTACAGTAAATTCTCAAAATATTATTGATGAAATGGGAATTTTTGTTTTAGGCGCACTATTAATAACAGCAGTAATTTTCTTTTTCTTTTTTCGCTCGTTTAGAGCAACCTTTATCACTTTATTAGTCGTAGGTGTTGGAGTTATTTGGGCATTTGGTTTTATCGGATTATTTCAATATGAAATAACTGTTTTATCTGCACTTATTCCTCCATTAATCATTGTTATTGGTGTTCCTAATGCTGTTTTCTTAATCAATAAATATCAGCAAGAAGTAAAAAAACACGGTAATCAAGCAAAATCTTTACAGCGAGTTATTTCTAAAATTGGAAACGCTACATTGATGACGAACATCACTACAGCATCTGGTTTTGCAACTTTTGTGTTTGTGAAAAGTCAATTGTTGCGTGAATTTGGAATTTTAGCGTCTATAAATATTGTTAGTATATTCATTTTAGCACTATTAATTATTCCGATTTTATATAGTTTTATGCCTCTTCCAGAGAAAAAACACCTTAATCATCTTGAAAAAAAATGGATGAGTAATGTGGTTGCTTGGATGGAAAGAATGGTTAAACAGCAACGAATTACGATATACATAACAACCGTTGTTATAATAATGTTAAGTATGGTTGGTCTTTTTCAAATCCGTGTTTCAGGGAGTTTGATAGAAGATATGCCTAAAGGAATGCAATTTTACAAAGACATAAAGTTCTTTGAAAAAGAGTTCGGAGGTATTATGCCTTTGGAAATTTTAATTGACACCAAGAAAGAAAAAGGTGTTATGAAGCTTTCTACTTTAAAAAAGATGGAAAAATTAAATGAAACCATCGAAACTTTTCCTGAATTATCAAAACCGATTTCTGTTACCAACCTAGTAAAATACTCCAAACAGGCTTACTATAACGGAAATCCAAAATATTATCAATTACCAACTTCACAAGAGCAAAGCTATATTTTCGCTTACACAAAAAATTCTAATAGCAATGCTGGAATGTTAAAAAACTTTGTTGATTCTACGGGAAGATATGCTAGAATAACTACATTTATGAAAGACATTGGTACTGATAAAATGGATATTATTCAAGACCGATTAAATGCTGTTATTAAAAAGCAATTTCCTGATGATAAGTTTAATGTTTCTATGACAGGAAAGGCTTTAGTTTTCTTAAAAGGAACTAATTATTTAATTAAGAATTTAGTAATTTCTTTAACCTTAGCCATCATTTTAATTTCAATTTTTATGGCTTGGATGTTTAGATCTGCACAAATGATCTTAATCTCTTTAATCCCAAATATGCTTCCTTTGTTAATTACAGCAGGGCTAATGGGCTTCTTTGGCATTCCAATAAAGCCTTCAACTATCTTAGTATTTAGTATAGCTTTTGGTATTTCTGTTGATGATACTATTCACTTTTTAGCAAAATACAGACAAGAATTGTTAGCCAATAATTGGAAAATAAAACCTGCTGTTTATTCAGCTTTAAGAGAAACAGGTGTAAGTATGTTCTATACATCTATTGTTCTATTCTTTGGTTTTTTAGTATTTACAATTTCTAGTTTTGGAGGAACTATCGCTCTAGGTGGTTTGGTTTCAGTCACTCTTTTATTAGCAATGATTTCAAACTTACTGCTACTTCCTTCTTTACTTTTGTCTTTTGAGAAAAAGATTGCTAATAAAAAAGTACTAAAAGAAACCAACTTTAAAATATTACCTCCAAAAGAAGATAAATAAAAAACCAGTTGCGATCCCCATAACACAACTGGTTTTGTAATTGAACAATTTTTGTAGATATTGTTCTTAATAACTTTTTCTTTCTCAAAATATGGTTAGGAGACTTAAGTTTTGCTACATATTTCTTATTTTCGAAGCAAATTTATGTACTAATTTAAGTTTACACAACTGTGTCTTTACGCAGGTTTATTATTATGAAAAATAAAAGTTACGGAGATTATCCAAAATCAATAGTTACTGATATTCCTGCCGATTTAAATAGTCACATATTTAAACTATATGATAAGACCATTCCTAGCTTTTTAGGAGAAGCTGTGTATGTTTATTCTTTTAAAGAAAAGAGAATGGTGTATGCAAAAGGCTGGTTTGATGTTTTAGGATATAATGATGATGAAATTTCATTATTCAAAATTATTACGAGTACTTCCGAAAGGCATATGTCTTTTTCTAGTGAATTAAACGAGAAAGGTTTAAAGTTTGTAAACTCGAGAGAAAAAGACTTGGAAAAGTATAGTTTTACTTTAGAAGTAGAAAAAATTCATAAAAACGGAAATATTGTACCTCTTTTTTCTAGAGTTGGAATTTACAAGACTAATAATGGAAATATAGAAGAAATTATTGGTGTTTCACAAATTGTTCCATCTTTAAAATTTGGGAATGTAATGCAATATGCAGCCTATGGCCCGGATAAATCTGAATTTGAAGAAACTCTAAGTAAAGAGCTTTTTAAGCATTTTGCAATTTCAAGAAAAGAAAAAGAAGCATTGAGTTTGGCTGCCAAGGGACTTGCTTTTAAAGAAATTGCTAACAATCTAAACGTAAGTCAATCCGCGATAGAAAAACGTATAATACCCCTTTATAAAAGATTTAATGTGAAAAGTTTACCTCATTTAATAAGTTTTGCTTACACCAATCACATTTTATAACTTACGTTAAATTAATTATATCTATTTTTTTTCTATTTACTCCTATTTGTAAAAGCATTTTAACCCAGTTATTTTCTTCTAAATTTTCTTCTTTATAATTCCCTAAAATCCAGATAATATTTTTTTGTGAGAGTATTTCGCAATTTTCTTCATTTACTTTTCCTATTTCTGTAGGATCTAAAAACTTTAAAAATTTGTCAGGACAAACTAATTCTTCTTTTATAGGGTTTCCAGGATTAACATCATCTATAATTAAATATTTAGATTCTTTCCAAGTCCATAATTTTCTTTTGTTTATTAATAAATTATCTTCAACAAAAAAATAAGTATACAACTTTATAGCACTCGTATACAAACAAGATTTGTGTTTAATTGATAATTCGTTTAACAACCCAACACCTAAACTTGTTTTTCCACTTAACTGAGAACCAAAAATTAATAAATGTTTTCCTGCATCATTATTATTTAAAAAATTTTCAATCTTTGGTTTATCAATTTCATCAATACAAAAATCCCACTGACTTAACCTAAACTGAAACGGATAATTAGCATAAAATTGATACATTTTTGTTAAAAACCAATATCTAGATGCTACTGATAAATAAATTAACAGAATTGTTAAAATTAATATTGAAGTACCACTTTGAGTTTTAATATAAGCAAATGAAAATGCCCCTAAAGCAAAAAAACAAAGATCTGTAAAAGTATCTAAAGCTATATTTTTCCAGCTAGGGGTAAAAACATATGTACTTTTTTGGGGAATATACATAGTTCCTGAAATCGATATTTTTTTTAGTAATAATGGTCCTAAAAAATTGTAAAACTCAAATAAAAACCAAAAGAAAGTTACTATACTACTTGTTAGTAAAGGGTTTTTAAAGATAGAAGTAGCAATTAAAAAATGGTTCAATAAAAAAGAAGGAATAAATCCAAGTGCAATATGCCCAAATTGGTTTGCTAACCAAGCATAAGTTAATGTTATTCCTCTGTAAGAATCCTTTCCTATTAAATCTGCCTTTAATTGACCAAAAACTTCTCTATAGGTTATAACTGACATTGTAGGGGTTTAAAATATTCGCTAAAATAAGAAAGTATTCATTATCAATACCATAACTAAGCAAATTCTCATTGCTCAATTCTTCTTAAAAAAGTATCTTTGCAACTCAATTTTTAGAAGATGAAAAGAAGTAGCGTAAAAGAACTATTAGAGTCAGATAAATTCTTGCATGAAGTACATGTAAATGGTTGGGTGAGAACATTTCGTAGTAATCGATTTATTGCATTAAACGATGGTTCTACAATCAAAAATATTCAATGTGTTGTAGATTTCGAAAATACTAATGAAGATTTATTAAAACGTATTACAACGAGTGCTGCTGTCTCTATAAAAGGAACTTTAGTTGAAAGCCAAGGAAAAGGCCAAACATCAGAAATACAAGTAACTACTTTAGAAATATTAGGAGATTCTAATCCTGAAGAATATCCTATTCAACCTAAAAAACACAGTTTCGAGTTTTTACGTGAAAATGCGCATTTGCGTGTTCGTACAAATACATTTAGTGCAGTTATGCGTGTTCGTTCTGCATTGTCTTTTGCTGTGCACCAATACTTTCAGCAAAACGGTTTTTATTATGTAAACACACCTATTATTACAGGGTCGGATGCTGAAGGTGCTGGAGAAATGTTTAAGGTAACTAACTTTGAAGCTAATAAAGCTCCATTAAACGAAGAAGGAGAAGTTGATTACACACAAGATTTCTTCGGAAAGGAAACCAATTTAACGGTTTCTGGTCAGTTAGAAGCAGAAACCTATGCTATGGCTTTAGGAAAAGTATATACTTTTGGTCCAACATTTAGAGCTGAAAACTCAAATACAACTCGTCACTTAGCAGAGTTTTGGATGATAGAACCTGAGGTTGCTTTCAATGATTTGGATGCAAATATGGATTTATCGGAAGATTTCATAAAAGGTGTCCTTCAATATGTCTTAGATAATTGTAAAGATGATTTGGAGTTTTTAGACAATAGGTTAGCACAAGAAGAAAAAACAAAACCACAAGCTGAACGCAGTGAAATGAGCTTGATTGAAAAGCTACATTTTGTGGTTGATAATAACTTTAAAAGAGTGTCTTATACTGAAGCTATTGATATTTTACGTAATTCAAAGCCAAACAAAAAGAAAAAATTTCAATTTCCTATCAACGAATGGGGAGCAGATTTACAATCAGAGCACGAGCGTTTTTTAGTTGAAAAACACTTTAAATGTCCTGTGATTTTATTTGATTATCCTGCGAGTATCAAAGCATTTTATATGCGCTTAAATGAAGACGGTAAAACGGTTCGTGCCATGGATGTTTTATTCCCAGGAATTGGTGAAATGGTTGGTGGTTCTCAAAGAGAAGAACGTTTAGATGTTTTAAAAGAGAAAATGGAAGCTTTAGGTATAGAAGAAGAAGAATTATGGTGGTATTTAGATACTCGTAAATTCGGTACTGCTGTTCACTCAGGTTTCGGATTAGGTTTCGAGCGCTTGGTATTATTCACCACAGGTATGGGCAACATCCGTGACGTAATACCTTTCCCTAGAACTCCGCAAAATGCTGAATTTTAAAATTTAAATAAAAAATTAATAATCGCCATTCTTTATGAGTGGCGATTTATTTTTTAACAAGATTATCTTTATTTTTGTTTAATTACCTTTACTTTTAAGGATGTTACAATAAAATTAATCTAACATGGTTAGTTGGTTATGCTAAAACAAAGTTTACAATATAAATTACTTCAAAAGTTATCGCCTCAACAAATTCAATTGATGAAGTTGATTCAATTGCCTACACAAGCTTTTGAAGAAAGATTAAAGCAAGAAATTGAGGAAAATCCGGCACTAGATTCTGGGAAAGAAGAGGCTGAAAATTTTGAAGATACCTTGTCGAACGAATACGATGATGATGCTGGCACAGAAAAAATTGAAACAGATGATATAAATATTGATGAATATTTAAGCGACGATGAATATCCGAGCTATAAAACACAAGCCAATAATTATTCGTCTGACGATGAAGAAAAAAATGTTCCTTATGCTGCAGGAACTAGCTTTCATCAATCTTTATTAAATCAATTAAATACTTTCAGAATTAATGATGATGAACGTGCTATTGCTGAGTTTTTAGTCGGAAGCATTGATGATAGTGGATATATAAGAAGAGAAATTATCGATTTAGTTGATGATTTGGCTTTTACACAAAACATATTCACCACTGAAGAAGAAGTTGAAAGAATACTGATAGAAGTTGTGCATAGATTAGATCCGATTGGTGTAGGCGCACGTGATTTAAGAGAATGTTTAATTATTCAGTTAAAATCTAAATCAGAAAAAGAAAGCCGTAGTTTAGCTATTAATATTCTAGAAAATGCTTTTGATCATTTTGTAAAAAAACATTATAATAAACTTCTCGAAAAATTTAATATTTCTGAAGAGAAATTAAAAGAGGTTATTACCGAAATTGGAAAATTAAATCCAAAACCAGGTAGTTCTTATGCTGGCAATAATAAATTTGCGGAACAAATTGTTCCTGATTTTTCTATTAAAATTATTGACGGTGAATTAGAGTTGACTTTAAACTCAAGAAATGCACCTGAATTACATGTTTCTAGAGAGTACAACAACATGTTAAAAGGTTATAGTGATTCGAAAGAAAAAAGTAAGTCGCAAAAAGATGCTGTGATGTTCATCAAACAAAAACTAGATGCAGCTAAATGGTTCATTGATGCGATAAAACAACGTCAACAAACACTTTTAATCACCATGAATTCAATTATGCATCATCAATATGATTACTTTTTAACAGGTGATGAACGTAAGTTAAAACCTATGATTTTAAAAGACATTGCTGATGAAATTAATATGGACGTTTCAACTGTTTCTCGCGTTGCAAATAGCAAATATGTATCTACACCATACGGAACCAAATTAATCAAGGAATTCTTCTCAGAATCGATGAAAAACGATCAAGGAGAAGATGTGTCTACCCGAGAAATAAAAAAGATTTTAGAAACTGTGATTTCTGAAGAGGACAAAAGAAAACCTTTAACAGATGAAAAACTAGCACTACTTTTAAAAGAAAAAGGGTATCCTATTGCTAGAAGAACGGTAGCTAAATACCGTGAACAATTAGATATATCTGTAGCACGCCTTCGTAAAGAAATTTAATGCGTTGGTATAAGTTTATATCTGCAATATTACACCCCATTGTTATGCCTACTGTGGGTGTACTTTTGTTTTTTATTTTATCAGAAGTAAAAATTACAAGAGAACAGCAATTAGCTGTACTAAGTATGGTATTTATTTCTACCTACATTATTCCTATTCTCCTTTTAATTTTTTTACGCGCAATTGGAGTAATAGAAACGTATCAAGTAAAAACTATTCCTGAAAGGAAAATTCCAATTCTTTTTATGACAGGGTTGTTTTTTTTCGTTGGAAAAAGCTTAATGAGTACATCAGTAACTAGAGAGTTTAGCTACTTATTTTACGGAACCTCATTAAGTTTAACACTAGTTTATTTTATTTTTCTTTTTAAAGAGAAAACCAGTCTACATTTACTTTCTATGGGAAATGCTGTTGGATATTTTTTACTTTTTCAACAAAGTCATAATATATCTATACTTCCTGTTATCTTAGTCCTTATAATCTTATCAGGCTTATTAGCCAGCTCAAGACTATATTTAAAAGCACATACTCCTAGAGAAGTCTATATGGGGTTTTTTATTGGGGTTATTAGTCAGTTTTTAGTCTTTTGGGTGTTATAAAAGAAAAAAAATCAATCCAAATTTAGTAATAGTTGTGTCTATTTTTTCATTATCAATATAAGCATCCTTATACATAGGTGTTAAACCGTAATACACATATAAATTAAATGCACCATAACCTACAGACAGTTCTAATCCTGTTTGAAAATTATTATATTTATCAATATTAGTAAAACTGAACTTTTCATTATCGATAGTGTATGTAAAGTTATTAGATAGATTATAACTTAACTTTACACCTGTATATATTCTCCAAAATGAATACGTAACAGCATCTGACGTTCTCCATCTAATTTGAATTGGAAACTCTAAATTATGTAATCCTATTTGACTTGATATTGCATCAGGGTTTGAAGTAAAATCAACATTATTAGGAGTTAAGTTATGACTAAATGAATCGTAATTGTAGCCTATACCAATTCCTGTTGAAAAATTGCCTCTTCTGTTGAAAGGAATATCTTTAATATACCCTGCGGAAAATCCATATGAAAAACCTCCATTTCCAAAACCTGTTGGTTGCTTATCTAATATATTATAAGTAATATTCAAATATAACTGATCCTCCCAGTAGGAGTCTCCTAATTGCAATGAATCTTTCTGGGAAAAAGAAATCATAGAAATAAAAATAAAAAAAAGACTGACTATACAATGTTTCATAACTAACTATAAATATAAATCATTTTATACAAAAAAAGAGCAATCAAATGATTGCCCTTTATATTATTAAATAATTTTAAAATTATTTCTTTATCGTACTTCCTTTTTGAGTAGACAAACTTAATTTAAGAGCATTTACATCTCTTAATTTTAAACGAATATCAGTTAATGTACCAACATTTGATTCTTTATCTGCTTTAATAGAAGTGGTCATAAAAGGAATTTCAGCTTCAGATACTTTTTCTCTTTCATTAATAATGAAAGCAGGTACATCATCTGGTGTCCCAATTTTATCATTTAACTGAATCTTGTTATAACCTGTTCCGTATTTAGGATCTTTAGCTTTACCTACGTAAATAGTACTTACTAAACTTTTATGTTCTAACTTCTTAACTTCAGATGCACTTGGTAAACGAGGTGCATCTATTTGCAAATCAGTTTCTCTCATGGTAGTCGTTACCATGAAGAAGAATAATAACATAAAAACAATATCTGGTAAAGACGCAGTCGATAACGCTGGCGTTTCTTTTTTCTTCTTTCTGAATTTAGACATACTTTATCGTTTTTATATTTATTAATTCGCTCCTGTAGGATCTAAGTCAGTAATAATTTGAGGATAACTTGTTTTGACATCTTCAACTTTCTTTCTTAGTTCTTCGTCCTTACGTCCGCTATCAATAAACAATTGTTCTAACTCATTAAAAGACATACCGTAACGCTTTTGAGACAATCTGTTTCTTAATTCAGTATAAGCGCTTAACAATTCATCTTGTACCGTTACATAAGTTCCATATTCAGTTGCTCTATCACTTTCTACAGAGATAATTGCTTTATTTGGGTGATCTGAAGAATTCTCATCTCTTTCACCACCACAATAATCACAAGACTTACCCTCTTTCTCACCTTCAACTGGATTTCCTATTCCTCCTCCATTATCAATGAATTTAATTGCAGCTTCTTTTAAATCTTTTAACTCCATAACTTCACCATCTACAAAAAGTTGGTTATTACGGTTAATACTGATTTCGAAGATGTTTTTCATCTTAATTTTTGGCGGAACATAATCTTTAGGTGGTTTTTCAGCTAACTTTTTAGAGATACCTGAATCTACATCCATAGTTGTTGTTACAAGGAAAAAGATAAGTAGCAAGAAGGCAATATCTGCCATCGAACCTGCATTAATTTCTGGGTTTTCTCTTCTTGCCATAATATATTATGATTTAATTAATCCTTTAACTAAGTCTATTACAAAAAAGAATAAGCCAATACCTCCTAAGATTAAACTATATATAATACCAGTACCAACCCATTTAGAGGTCGCTCCTGCTTGCCCATCTTTTAATAATACTCCTTGTACATCATACACTGCTGCATCAGAAGATAAAAAATAAGAAACAAGTAAAAGAACACCTAATACGGCTAATCCTAATAATGTTTTCTTTAAGGCTGCTGGGTTTTTAATTAAACTCAAAATAGCTAGTACTAAAGTGATAGCTATGGCTGCATATAATAACCACATAGAAAAAGTTATTAATGGGTTAACTACACTAGCTTGCACAGCTGGATCTGTTTTTATCGAATCTTCCCCTGCCATAAAAACCCTAACGAATAGGACTGCTCCTATTACACTAACTAAGGCAACTATTAGAGGTAAGAATTTTGCTAATTTATTTCCTTTCATAAGAAAAATTATTTTTTGTATTTAGCTAATAAATCAATTAAAGAGATAGATGCATCTTCCATATTGTTTACAATACTATCTACTTTAGAAACGATATAGTTGTAAAAAACCTGTAAGATAATTGCTACTACTAAACCAAATACTGTTGTTAATAAGGCTACTTTAATACCTGTTGCTACTACCGCTGGAGAAATATCGTTTGCTACTGCAATCGAATCAAAAGCTCCAATCATACCAATTACAGTACCCATAAACCCTAACATCGGTGCTAAAGCAATAAATAATGAAATCCAAGAAATATTTTTTTCTAATAATCCCATTTGTACTCCACCGTATCCTACTACAGCTTTTTCAGCAGCTTCTAAACCTTCATCAGCTCTTTCTAAACCTTGATAAAAGATAGAGGCAACAGGACCTTTTGTATTTCTACAAACTTCTTTAGCAGCTTCTACACCACCTGAACTTAACGCTTCATCAACGCTAGCTACTAATTTCTTAGTATTTGTTGTTGCCATGTTTAAATAAATAATTCTTTCGATTGCGATAGCCAAACCTAAAATTAAGGCTACTAATACAATTCCCATAAAACCTGGTCCTCCTTCAATAAAACGTTGTTTTAACTCTTGGTGGAAAGTTTTTTCAGCTACTACCTCTTGTGCAAAAGTTGATTGAATCGCTCCAAAGAACATGAATCCTGCAATAGTTAGGATATTTACTACTTTTTTCATCTTTGTTATAATTAATTTTAAATAGTTAACGGGTTAAAAATACAAATTTTTTGCTTTCGAAACACAGGAAGACCCCTTTAAAAGATTAGTTATTTAAATAACACTTAAGAAATCCCCTCAGTTTTCAGAGTGCCAAATAACAAAAAAATGTTGGATCCATAAAAAAAAACATCAGGTATTTACATTAAACACCCAAACTTTTATGGTTTGTCTATGATTTGGCTTCCGTTTATACTTAATAAGGTAGTAATTATTAAAAAATTAATTTATTTCTCCTCGTAATGACAATTCAAAATAATGCTTAAATTCTTCTTTTGATAAATTTTCTCCTAACAAATACATCATTTTAGCAATGGCTGTTTCGGTAGTAATATTTTTCCCATTAATGATCCCTATTTTTTTTAAGTTGGTACTTGTTTCATAAAGACCTAAAAGAACACTACCTCCTGCGCACTGTGTTACATTTACTATATGCACTCCTTTTTTTATTGTTTTATCTAACAAATCTAAAAACCAAGCTTCTGTTGGCGCATTACCTGCCCCATAAGTTTCTAAAACAATTCCTTTTAGATTAGGAATGTTTACAATGGCTTGAACTACTTTTTGAGTAATCCCTGGAAAAAGCTTTAAAACAACTACATCATTAATTAAATTTTTTCTAAAGATTAGTTCTTCCTCACTATTTTTTGGCTGAAGCAATAAATGTTTATTGAAATGTAGATGCACCCCACTCTCTGCTAATGGAGGATAGTTCATCGAGGCAAAAGCTTCAAATTGTTCTGCATTAATTTTAGTAGTTCTATTGGCACGGTACAATTTGTATTCGAAGTACAAACCTACCTCTTTAATAATAGGTTCTCCTTTTTCTCTTGCAGATGCTATTTCTATAGATGTAATTAAGTTTTCTTTTGCGTCGGTTCTTAAATCTCCAATAGGCAGTTGTGATCCTGTAAAAATTACTGGCTTCTTTAAATTTTCAAACATAAAACTAATCGCGGAAGATACATACGACATCGTATCAGATCCTGTTAATACCACGAAACCGTCAAACTTTATATAATTTTCAGCAATTATTTCAGCGATCTTAATATAATACTTCGTATTCATGTTTGATGAATCTATTGGTTCTTCAAAAGAGATAGTAGAAATATTACAATTTAACTGCTGAAGTTCTGGTATTTTATCTAAAATCTGATCAAAATCAAAAGCCTTTAAAGCATTTGTCTTATAATCTTTTATCATACCAATGGTACCTCCTGTGTACACTAATAAAATACTAGGCTTATTTGTCATTTTGACACTTTTATTTTCTGATTTATAAAATGGAATAATTTATGTTGTAAATTTATCAAACTTAAAAAGATTACAATTAAAAAAATAAAAATTATGGGAATAGAATATTATGCAGTTATAGGAATTTTTTCACTTATTAGCTGGCTTGTTAGTAATATGCTACAGCGAAAATTTAAAAAATATTCTAAAGTAAGCTTAAGAAATGGAATGAGTGGGGCCGAAATTGCAGAAAAAATGTTAGCTGATAATGGAATTACAGATGTAAAAGTCATCTCAACTCCTGGAATGTTAACTGACCATTACAATCCACAAAATAAAACGGTGAATTTAAGTGAAGGTGTGTACAATCAACGAAACGCATCTGCTGCTGCGGTGGCTGCGCATGAATGCGGACATGCAGTACAGCATGCAAGAGCTTATAAATGGCTACAAATGCGATCTAATTTAGTACCAATGGTAAATATATCTTCAAAATTTTCTCAATATTTAATTATGGGGGGATTGGTTTTAGGCGCTGCATCTAGTGTAGGATATTATGTACTTGCAGGTGGTGTAGCTTTAATGGCATTAGCTACTTTATTTAGTTTTGTAACCTTACCTGTTGAATACGACGCCAGCAACAGAGCATTGGCTTGGTTAGAAAATAAAAACATGGTTACCAGAGAAGAATTAGCAGGTTCTAAAGACGCCTTAAAATGGGCCGCAAGAACCTATCTAGTTGCTGCTTTAGGTTCGTTAGCAATGTTAGCATATTGGGCTATGAAATTAATGGCCAGTAGAGATTAATTATAAATCTTATATCATAAAAAAACTCTCGAAAATCGAGAGTTTTTTGTTTTATCTAACCAAAAATATTAATCATTTAACTTAAGAACCGCCATAAATGCTTCTTGTGGAATTTCTACATTACCCACTTGACGCATACGTTTCTTACCCTTCTTTTGCTTTTCTAAAAGCTTACGTTTACGAGAAATATCTCCTCCATAACATTTTGCTGTTACATCTTTACGTAATGCTTTTGTAGTTTCTCTTGCTATAATTTTAGCTCCAATGGCTGCTTGAATAGGAATATCAAACTGCTGTCTTGGAATCAATGTCTTTAATTTTTCTACAATCTTCTTACCAATAGTATAAGCATTATCTGCATGTAATAAAGCAGAAAGTGCATCTACAGGTTGTCCGTTTAATAAGATATCTACACGAACTAATTTAGATGGTCTCATTCCTATTGGAGAATAATCAAACGAAGCATATCCTTTAGAAACCGTTTTTAAACGATCATAAAAATCGAAAACAATTTCTGCTAAAGGCATATCAAAAGTCAACTCGACTCTCTCAGTAGTTAAGTATGTTTGATTCACAATTTCTCCACGTTTTTCAATACACAAACTCATTACCTGACCAACAAAATCTGACTTTGTAATAATTGTCGCTTTTATAAAAGGTTCTTCCACTCTATCTAACCTCGAAGGATCTGGTAAATCTGTTGGATTATTCAATAAAACAATTTCATCAGGATTTTTCTTTGTGTACGCATGGTAAGAAACGTTAGGAACTGTCGTAATTACAGTCATATTAAACTCGCGCTCTAAACGCTCTTGAATGATCTCCATATGTAACATTCCTAAGAACCCACAACGAAAACCAAATCCTAAAGCTGCAGAACTTTCTGGCTGAAATACTAAAGAAGCATCATTTAATTGTAATTTTTCCATCGAGCTACGAAGTTCTTCGTAATCTTCTGTATCTACAGGATAAATACCTGCAAAAACCATTGGCTTTACATCTTCAAAACCTTCAATTCTATCTTTTGTAGGATTTTCAAAATCCGTAATTGTATCTCCTACTTTTACTTCTTTTGCTGCTTTTATTCCTGTAATTAAATATCCTACATCACCAGTTGTGATTTCCTTTTTAACAACTTGCTGTAGCTTTAGTGTTCCTACCTCATCGGCATTATATTGTTTACCCGTTGCCATAAACTTTATTTGTTGATTCTTTTTTATAGAGCCATCAATTACTCTAAAATAAGTCTCAATTCCCCGGTAAGAATTATAAACACTATCAAAAATCAAAGCTTTTAAAGGTGCATCAGGATCCCCTTTAGGAGCAGGAACTTTATCTATAATAGCAGCTAAAATATTATCAACCCCAAAACCTGTTTTTCCACTTGCATGAATTACATCTTCTGGATCACAACCTAATAAATCTACAATATCATCAGTAACTTCTTCTGGATTTGCACTAGGCAAATCCACTTTATTTAAAACCGGGATAATTTCCAGGTCATTCTCTAGCGCTAAGTATAAGTTAGAAATGGTTTGGGCTTGTATACTTTGTGCAGCATCTACAATTAGCAATGCTCCCTCACAAGCAGCAATAGAACGAGAAACTTCATACGAAAAATCCACGTGACCCGGAGTATCAATTAAATTCAAAATATATTTTTCTCCGTTATGAACATAATCCATTTGAATTGCATGTGATTTAATGGTAATACCACGCTCACGCTCCAAATCCATACTATCTAATAATTGATCTTGCTTTTCACGTTCAGTAACCGTTCCTGTATAATCCAACAATCTATCTGCCAAGGTACTTTTTCCGTGATCAATGTGTGCAATGATGCAAAAATTTCTGATGTTCTTCATGTAATATCTATCTACTTATGACCGACAAAGATACGTTATTTATAAATTTTTAAACTGAAAAAATGTACTTTTGCAAAAATTACACGAAGTCTAATCAAGTTCGTGCAAAACACACTCATTACCATTTGATTAAATATGAAATACAAATGATTGTGAATTTTATTTAAAATTGATGACAATTGGTTAAAATAGGCAACATAGAATTACCTGACTTCCCGCTTTTGTTAGCGCCAATGGAAGATGTAAGTGATCCTCCATTTAGAGCTTTATGCAAAGAAAATGGTGCAGATGTGGTATATACAGAATTTATTTCTTCGGAAGGACTAATTCGCGATGCTGCGAAAAGCGTAATGAAACTAGATATTTATGAAAAAGAACGTCCTGTAGGAATTCAAATTTTCGGCGCAAATCTCGATTCTATGTTACGCTCGGTTGAAATTGTTGAAAAAACCAAACCAGATATTATTGACATCAACTTTGGCTGTCCTGTTAAAAAGGTAGTCTCAAAAGGAGCTGGTGCAGGAATTTTAAAAGATGTTGATTTAATGGTTTCGCTTACCGAGGCGATGGTAAAACACACCAATTTACCCATTACTGTAAAAACTCGTTTAGGTTGGGATCATGATTCTATTCGTATTGTGGAAGTAGCAGAACGTTTACAAGATGTGGGGTGTAAAGCAATTTCTATTCATGGTCGTACACGTGCACAAATGTATAAAGGTAGCGCAGATTGGGCACCAATATCCGAAGTGAAGAATAACCAGAGAATGCACATTCCTGTGTTTGGTAATGGCGATGTTGACACTCCTGAAAAAGCCATGGAAATGCGTGACAGATACGGATTAGATGGCTGTATGATTGGTCGTGCAGCTATTGGTTATCCTTGGTTTTTTAATGAAGTAAAGCATTATTTTAAAACTGGTGAATATTTAGAGGTTCCTACGATTGCTCAACGAACTGAAATGGCCCGTAGACATCTACAAATGGCTATTGATTGGAAAGGACCAATTTTGGGTGTTTTTGAAACCAGAAGACACTATACCAATTATTTTAAAGGAATCCCTCATTTTAAAGAACATAGGATGAAAATGGTAACCTCTGATGATGCGAAGGATGTCTTTGCTGCTTTTGATGAAGTGGAGGCTAAATTTGGAGACACAAGAATACCTCAAATAGGATAGATATATACTATTTTTATAGTACAACCTTTTATTAAAAAAACATTAGGTTTAACTCAAAATTTTCTATACTCAATAAGTAAATATTATGCATAATTGAGTAACCTACAATAGTTGATGATAATAAAACGAGTTCCTCCTTTTTTACATTGATTTTTTCAGCAATTAAACAGGAAGAAATTGCAACAAAAAGAAATAAAGGAACATATATTTTCATTGTATCAATTAAACCATAATGTATATAACAAATCAATCTTTCGTCAAACTTAAAAGTTAAATACCTTAAAAATATATCTAATTCAAACCAAATTGGCACTATTAGACAAAACAAGAAGAATAATCTAAAGGCAAAATAAATTGGCTTTAGTTTTAAATAAATAAAATAAAGAAAACTGATTAAAAGCACATCTATTGATAAGAACAAAATTAATTTTAATAAAATCTTATCTATCATTAATTTAACAAACAAAATTTCATTAATATAAAAAGCAAATAGATGCCATATAAAAATATAGCATCTATAAAAAATAATGTAAAGAATTATATATACTATTTTACTCATATAGAATCATTTCATCTACTAATTCTATTTCATTTTTACCTGATAAATTGATGATCTCTGATTTAAGATCATTTAAAATTAACTGGTAACTATTACTTGTTGATTTTGTTTTTAATATTTCAATAAATTCTAAAAAGTTATTTTTTAAATTATCATTTATAACAATATCTCTTCTATTATTGTTGATTTTATCTACAGCTTCGTTAATTTCAGGAAGCATTGAGACTATTTTGGCATAATCTGAAATACTAAAATCTTTTATATCAATTGAGCTACTTAAACTATAATAATAACTTATTAATTTTTTCCCTATTACAGTTGTATTGAGAAAATTATCTCTTAAGGCATAATAATTATCAAATTTTGACAACAAATCGACAGAAGGAAAATTATTTTGAAAAGCATCATCTACTGCTATAGAAGCCATACGGCAACCACCGGGATCTGCCCCTCCACATGACATAGAGAATGTATTGCAGCTGCCAAAACCTCCAGAACAAATTGGGTTACATGAACCTGATGCCATTTTCATTTTTGTTGCAAATTCAACAGGTAAACTATCATTTTGTAAAGAATCTTCTTCTAGGTTAAACAACTTAACTGTTTTAAAAACTTCAAATTCTGAAATTTGAGTGACAACACTTTTTTCAAAAGAATCGTTTAGATGCATTTTTACAAATAACCCATCAAGATTATCTAAAAAATAATGAACTAAAAATTCAATATTATTGAAATTAACCATATTATCCTTCAAATCAAAAACCTTATCAAAGGTACTCCCCGTATTTGAAGTGATATAAAATAAATGTCTAAAACCTGTATTGGAATAAAAAACTTCATACGCAATTAAAGAACTGTCTTCGTTAAAATATTCAATTACTGCATAAATTGAGTTATTTGAATTGACGATTGTTTTCTCTGAGATATTTTTTAAAATTAAATCTTGACTTGAATATGTTGAACTTATAAGATCAATAAATTGATTATTGTATGTTCCTTTAGAGTAATCGTTTGAAAATTTTCTCAAATTAAACTTTTGGATAACTATTAAATCAGTTTGTATGTTCTCATTATTATCTTTACAACTCTGAATTATAACTAATGTGACTAATAGCAAAAGTGCTATAAAACTTACAGAATAAATTTTTCTTGTTTTTTTCATTTTTCTAAACTTTAAAATGTTATAAATAAAACTTAGAAAGAGAATAATGCGCAATTTTTTCTAGATACTCTTTCTCTTAAAATATTCTTAAGAACACATCAAACATAATAATAATAATAATTCACAAATCACTCATATTAAAGTTAATACATTCTTAATATTAAAATCTCTAAGGAAGAATAGTTGTCATAAACTATTTTAAGTCTTTTCTAATCTTTCATCATTTTTTTATTTATTCTCTATTAAAATGAAGTAATTCCTCTACTCTTTCTTTACTTAAAGAATGAAGAAAAGTTAAAACAACAAAATAAAAAAAGTATAATTTTAAACTTATTATTGATAAATGTATTTTAAACTAAAGCTCATTATTTAGAATTCTTTTCAGAGTTTCCAGTTTGTCTAAAATAACTAAAAAGAAAACATTTATTTTTCAACAAAACTTTCTGAAATTCTTGAACTTGCAATTTGCGCGGCAAGAAAACCTAATACTGAAATTGTACCGATTACTACCAATAAATTCGCCCAACGAAATTCTACTGGATATGGAATGTTTTGAGTAATCATAAACAAACCAAAACGTTGTTGAACAAGCACCAGCAATATTCCGATAGTTAATCCTATTGCCATTCCTACAAGCGTTAATAAAAACCCTTGCAAAACAAATATTTTTTTAATGTTTTGAACACTTGTTCCAAGATTGAATAAGGTTTTTAGATTTTTACGCTTGTCAATAATCATCATAATAATCGCCCCAATTACATTAAACAATGCAATGATAACGATTAAAGTGAAGATTAAGTACGATACAAAATTCTCTGTATTTATTACCTTATAAAACAACGCATTTAATTGTTCTCTAGTTTCTACTTTATAAGCACTACCCAATTGATTTTGGAGCTCTTCTTTTATATTATTCACCAAATCAGAACTTATTAATTTTATCTCTAATGCTGAAATCTGATTTTTATTATAGTTAAGAAGCTCTTGCGCTAGTTTTAATTCTGTAAAAACGTACTTGTTTTGAAACTCTTCCGACCCATTGTAAACACCAATAACTTGTGCATTTACCGAACGAAAAGCATTGTTCGGGTTTATGAACCCAGTTCCTGATTTTGGGACATAAATTTCTAAAGATTCTCCAAAATTGAGAATTCCTAGCGAGAGTTTGTAAGAAATTCCGTTACCGATTACCGCTGTGTTTTTAAACTCTGAATCTACCCATGTCCCTACCGAAAGGGAAGAATCTATCGCAACTACTTTAGTATACTTTTGATCTACCCCTTTTATGTTCGCTATATGGCTTTTGTCTTTATGTTTTAAAAAAACACGTTCTTCAACAACTTTAGAATAGTCTTTTACGGATGGGGTTTGAATTAATATTTGTTCAACATCCGAAGTAAATAAAAAAGTTTTTCCTTTTACCGCTGTAATTTTAATATCTGGATCAGAAGTATTTAATAACGAGTAACTAAAGGTTCGTAATCCTGAAAAACCAGATAAAATTATAAATAATGCAAGCGAGCCAACAATTACCCCAAACGTAGCTATTAGTGTAATAATATTAATTGCATTGGTACTGCTTTTTGAAAACAGGTATCGCTTGGCTATATATAGAGGAAAATTCAAAAGTTAATAAAATTATGAAGCAGCAATGTAGCAATAATTCATTAACGCTTTTGACGTTTAGGTAAAATATCTGGATTTTTAATTGGGTTTTCGTCTTCTCCTTTTAACGACTTGTCAATCTCTTCTATATAATCCAAACTATCGTCACCAAAAAACAATAATTCTGGCATTCTACGAAGTTGATTTTTTGTTCGTTGTGCCATTTCATGACGAATTAACGGAGTGTTAGATTTTACCCCTTCAATAATTTCTTTTCTTTTTTCTGAAGGAAAAATACTCAGGTACACCTTAGCAACACCCAAATCGGAAGTAACGGAAACTTTAGAGACAGAAATAATAACACCTTTCATTCCGTCTTGTGCTGCACGTTGTAATACATCAACTAAATCTTGTTGTAAAACGCCTGCTATCTTTCTTTGTCTGTTTGTTTCTTCCATGGTACAAATTTACTGATTATTTTATCGTTTACAATCAATAATTGGTCCAAAGAGATATTTAATGTTTTTTAAGGAGTATAAATTTTGTTTTTAATAGCATACATCACCAATCCTACACGATTTCTCACATCTAATTTAGTAAACAAACTATCGCGATATCCATCTATGGTTTTCGGACTTAAAAACATTTTTTCTGCAATTTCTTTGTATGTAAGTTCTGAACAAGCGAATTTCATAAACTTTAATTCGTTTTCTTTAAAATTAACATTGCTTTTACCATTCCTTCCAGAAACAGATTCTAACAGTAAATTGGTTACATTTCTGGTGTGATAAAATCCACTGTCCATCATCTCTAACAAAGCTTTTTCTAAAATTTCTTTTTTAGTGTCTTTTAACAGATACCCGACGGCACCTGCTTTTAGCATTTTAAGAATTGTACCATCGGCATCTTCAACAGAAAGCGCCATTACGTGTACATGAGGGTAGTGTTCCACAATCCACTCTGTGGTTTCTATACCATTCATAATGGGCATATTAACATCTACCAGAACAATATCTGGAATATTTTTTGGGGAAGCTTTGAACTTTTCTTCAACTTCTCTTCCGTTTTTGCAAGTATATAACACTTTAAATTTATCAAAAGTGTTTACCATACCCTCAATAGCTTGCGACAATAACGTATGATCATCTACAACAACAACTGAATATTTCATAGTGGTTAAGTTATGTTGGTTATTAAAAAAACTATGGGGATTAGTGCTTTTAAAGGTAATAATTTATTTTTAAAGTTGTACCTTCATTGGGTTTTGACTCAAATTTAACCAAAGCATTAATTAAACTTGCTCTGGTTTTAATGTTTTGAATTCCAATTCCATTTAAAGATTTTTTTGTTACATCAAAGCCAACACCATTATCTTGTGCTGTTATTTTTATTTTCTTTTCTTTAAATTTTAAAATCACTTCTAAATTTGTTGCTTTTGAATGTTTAATGGTGTTTGAAAAAAACTCTTGCAGAATTCTAAAAATAATGATTCCGTGCTTTTGATTAATTTCTGTTTCTTCTCCTAAAACAGTTAGTTTTGCTTCAATATAATTTAACCTGTTAAATCGTTCTAACTCTAACCGTAAAGCCTCTTTTAACTTAATATTATTTATAAATTCTGGATTAATAAGTTTAGACAACGCTCTTGTTTCTGTTAAACTTTTAGAAATGGTTTCTGAAATTTCCTCCATATTTTCTGGAGAAGCCTGCTGTATTTGTATTTTGGCTAAGGTTAATAACTGCCCTATATTATCGTGTAACTCCCAGCTAATATTCCGCAAGGTTTCTTCACGAATTTCAATTTGGGTTTCTATAATTTCTTTTTCATACTTTTTTTTAGCTTCTTGCTTATCAATAAGCAATTTATTTTTACGTCTTTGAAAAACAGTAAATAACACTACTATAAACAAAACACCAAAGACAACTAAAATAGTTGAAATTAAAACGATTACTTGTCCTTCTTCAAACTCCATAATAATCCAATTAAAAAACAACTATGCATAATAATTGTTAAAATATGCTGTATCCTATACAACTTAATAAAACTACTTCCACTTTTCATAAAATTAAAAATGGCAGTTAGAGGCAATGTTCCTAAATAATACAACAACAAACCCACTGTTATCCAGAAGACAATGTTTTTTTTATAATTAACTATTTCTTCTGAAAGCAGCATTTCCCTTAAATATAAAATCAAAACAATTGCTATTAAAAAGGCTCCAAAAACAGGTGCAATTGTATTTAATTTTGTCTTGAAAATTAAAACTCCATAAAAAATACTACTAAAAAAATAGATTATATTATATATATAAAAACTGAAGCAAAGAATTTTTTTCGTTAATTTATTCTTAAAAACACCTTTATAAAATGCAAATAATAAATTAAACTCTAAAAAACTCAATAAATTATAAAAAGCATTATTATATTTTAATTTTGACAAAGTCAAAGCTAGTGTATCTATGAAAAATAAAAAAAATAGAAATAGTAAAAAAAACCTAAATACATAATTTGTAAAAGATAATATTGATAAAGTATATCCT
The DNA here is from genome assembly GCF_008124875.1 of Tenacibaculum adriaticum. GTDB lineage: Bacteria > Bacteroidota > Bacteroidia > Flavobacteriales > Flavobacteriaceae > Polaribacter > Polaribacter adriaticus. The sequence continues at coordinate 747,924 of NZ_VNIA01000001.1, read as the reverse complement.
AAATAAAAATAAATCATATTTTCTAGAAAGGTGGTTGTGGCAAACCTTTATTTCCTGCTCCACTATCCACATCAGCATTAATTTCAAGTATTTTCATTATTAATTTATTTTCCTCTTCTTTATCTTCTTCACTATCATACTTTAAACTACTTTCATAATCTTCCTTGCTGTTGTACCTCCAATTATATCCATATTTAACTAACATTTCTTTAAAAGTAACAATACTATCTTTTTTAGATTGTACTAGGTCAATAGCAACGTTTTTACCGTCTATATCAGTAGTAGGAATATAAATTAATGTTTGATAATTACTTTGAATAGTATCTGGCTTATAATTCTTCGGGTATGCTGCTGAAATAAAACTAACTCCTGTAATAGGTATCTCTTTCTCAATCGAAAGTTTTTCTATATAAGCAAAATAATCTTTTAACTCTTGAAATGTGTAAAAATTAACTCGGGTGTCTTCAAAACCCAATCCTCTTTTTAAGATACGCTTTCTTGTTTTATCATATTGTCTCAGCATTTTTACTATTTTTTTATATTTTAAAGTTGTTGGAGGCCTTCCTACATATTCATAACAATAAGTACCTTCTGGCGGTGTAAATACTTTTGGGCATTTCTCACAATCTTGCTTACAAGAGGATAAAAACCCAATCATAACAATTGATAACATTACTACTAGTTGGTTAGTTTTTTTCATGGTATATAATTTTAAATTTAAGCTAAATATACATGCTAACTTTTAAAAAACACATTAAGTCTTCTAATAATATTATTGTGTATCAATACTTTAGTTTTTATTTTATTTTAAAAAACAGGAAAAACACCCTCATCAGCCAAGTAATTACACTATCAATATTAAGAGTATAGTACTCTTGTAAAAAAAAATAAGTAACAGCAAATTTGTAGCGAAAAAGAATTCAAGAGGATTTACTTCAAGGGGGAATTGCACAAACACCTCAACTACAAAATAGTTAAGGTGTTTTTTTAGGTTAAAAAACCCTATAATCAATAGTCTTTTACCTATTCTACTCCTTTTTAAGAATTCTAACTTTGCAACAGCGGAATGTTTAAAATAAATTTTCATAGCTTTTATATACGCTTCTTTAAAGTATTGTTAATCATCACAGGTTAGTTTAAAATTGTATAAAATTTTATTAACAATACTTCTACGCCTCAATGTAACATTGAGGCGTTTTTTATATTTTTACTAAATGAAAAAAATAGAACATATAGGTATTGCCGTTAAAGATTTAAAAGCTTCAAACGAATTATTTGCCTCTCTTCTCGGTAAAAAACATTATAAAATAGAAGAAGTAGCTAGTGAAGGTGTAAAAACCTCATTTTTTAAATCGGGGCCTAATAAAATAGAATTGTTAGAAGCCACCAAACCCGATAGCCCTATTGCAAAGTTTATAGAAAAAAAGGGGGAAGGCATCCATCATATTGCTTTTGCAGTTAACGACATTGTTAATGAAATTACTCGATTAAAAAAAGAAGGTTTTACAATCTTAAATGAAAATCCTAAGAAAGGTGCTGATAATAAGCTGGTTGCTTTTTTACATCCTAAAACTACAAATGGTGTTTTAATTGAATTGTGTCAAGAAATTGACTAACTTTTTTAACAAAATTCACCAAGCAAATATTTGTATCTTGCAAGGCAGAAAACAATAAAAATCTATGGCTACATCTTTTGATTCTTTTCAAAAACGACGTTTACGCTCTTCGTATGCTTCTGTAGTAATTAGTATCGCATTGGTTTTATTTATGATTGGTATATTAGGTTTGGTTTTATTAAAATCTACCAAAGTTGCTAATCACTTTAAAGAAGAGGTAGTGATGTCCTTATTTTTAAAAGATGATGTTACGAAAGAGAAAACAAAAGGATTAAGAGAATCTTTACTGAAAGAAGAGTTTACTAAAAAGATTTATTTTATTTCTAAAGAAGATGCGGCAAAAGTATATAGTAAAGATTTAGGTGAAGATTTTTTACAATTTTTAGGAGATAATCCACTTAAAAATGGTATTGATTTATATCTGAAAGCTGAGTATGTTACACCTGAAAAAATGGATGAACTCAAGCAAAGATTCAATAAAAATGCATTTATTGATGATGTTTCTTATAACAAACCTTTGGTAGAGCAACTTACTAAAAACATACAACGTATTAGTTTTTGGCTACTTGTTTTAAGCGGTTTTTTTAGCTTAGTTGCTATTATTTTAATTAACAGTTCTATCCGTTTATCTATTTATGCGAAACGTTTTAATATTAAAACGATGCAAATGGTAGGTGCCACTAAAAGTTTTATTCGTCGTCCGTTTATTTGGCAAAGTATAAAGCTAGGTTTTATTGCTGCCATCATTGCTTTAATCGGTTTAGCTTTTATTGTTTACTATTTAGACAAATACATACCAACTCTAGATTTAATTAAAGACTATTTATCTTTAGGGTACGTTGTCGGAGGCGTTATTTTAATCTCTTTTTTAATCACTTGGTTAAGCACTTTTTTTGCTACCCAAAGGTTTTTAAACTTACAAACAAACGATTTGTATTATTAACATGAAGAAAGAAAACAAAAAGCCAGAATTCTTATTTGGCAAAAGAAATTATATGATTATGCTAATTGGTTTAGCTGTAATCTCATTAGGTTTTATTTTAATGGCAGGTGGCGGAAGCGACGACCCAAATGTCTTTAATCCAGAAATTTATAACTGGAGACGCATTCGTTTAGCTCCAACCTTAGTAATTATTGGTTTAGGTATTGAGATTTACGCCATTTTAGCAAATCCTAAAAAATAAGCATGGATATCGTACAAGCTATTATTTTAGCTATTATTGAAGGCATTACGGAATACTTACCCGTTTCTTCTACAGGACATATGATTATTGCATCATCATTCATGAAAATTGCTTCGGATGATTTTACAAAACTGTTTACCATCGTAATTCAATTAGGAGCTATTTTATCTGTAGTTGTATTGTACTGGAAACGTTTTTTTCAAAGTTTCGATTTCTATTTAAAATTATTTGTTGCTTTTTTACCAGCAGTGTTTTTAGGTCTATTATTAAATGATATTATAGATGAATTATTAGAAAGCCCAACAACCGTTGCTATTACTTTAATTTTGGGTGGAATTATACTTTTAAAGGTTGATGATTGGTTTAAGAAAAATGAAGACGTCAATCCAAAAAACCCAACAGAACATACAGAAATCAACTACCTAACAGCTTTAAAGATTGGTTTTTTTCAATGTTTGGCTATGATACCAGGAACTTCTCGAAGTGGAGCAAGTATTGTAGGAGGAATGACGCAAGGTGTAAATAGAAAAACAGCTGCAGAATTTTCTTTCTTCTTAGCGGTACCTACTATGTTAGGTGCAACTGCCAAAAAATTATACGATTACTACAAAGCAGGATTTGTATTAAGCGACAACCAAATAAATTACTTAATTATTGGGAATGTTATTGCTTTTATAGTGGCTCTTATTGCTATTAGATCGTTTATTGATTACTTAAGTAAAAAAGGATTTAAAATCTTTGGGTACTACCGAATTGTATTAGGAATTGCTTTGCTAGTAATCCACTTTTTTATCTATAAATTAACCATTTAAGTTGATGTTGACTGCAGAAGATTATAAAAATGGGCAAGTTCTTTTAATAGACAAACCGTTAGAATGGACGTCGTTTCAAGTAGTAAACAAACTACGCTGGCATATTCGTAAACGTTTTGATATTAAAAAAATTAAAGTGGGGCATGCAGGGACTTTAGATCCACTTGCTACTGGTTTACTGATTATTTGTACAGGTAAACAAACCAAAAACATTGACACATATCAAGGTCAAATTAAAGAATACACTGGTACATTTGTTGTAGGAGCAACCACACCTAGCTACGATTTAGAAACCGAGGTTAACGAAACCTTTCCTATAGCTCATATAACTGAAGATTTAATTCATAAAACTACTGAACAGTTTATTGGAAAAATACAACAAAAACCGCCTATTTTTTCAGCGATTAAAAAAGAAGGAAAGCGTTTGTATGAACTCGCTCGTAAAGGAGAAACTACTGAAATAAAAGCTCGTGAAGTTGAAATTACAGAATTTGAAGTTACGAAAATTAACATGCCTAATCTTGAATTTAGAGTGGTTTGTAGCAAAGGAACTTACATTCGTTCATTAGCTCATGATTTTGGTATAGCATTAAACTCTGGAGCTCATTTATCGGTATTAAGACGAACTAAAATCGGTGATTTTTCAGTAGATAATGCGCAAAGTATTGATGGTTTTATTGAGGGTTTAAAATAAGCTTTACAAAAATCGATTATACCAACTTTCGGTAATGGGCACTTCCCAATTATTTTCTAATTCTTGCTTAGTTTGAATCAGGTTATCAAAAACAATGGTTTTATCGTTTACTGATTTACTTTTAAGCAATTTTTTGAACTCTTTAAGATCTTTATACTGTATGAATTCACCCTGTTTAAAACACACATTCATCTTATCTAATAGATCAACCTCGTACTCTTGTTGTAATTGTAAAATAAAAGCGACTTGAGCATCTATATCTGTATTGGCTAACTGCGAATCTTCATCAGCAAGAAAAACAATAAATCGATTGTATAAAAACTGATAAGAAGCCTTAAAATTTACGTCATCTGCTTTCCAATTAGAAACAAAATCGCATAACTTTTGATTAAGCTCTTCAACCTCTTGAGGATAAAATTTTCGGCTACTAGGATACACCCAAACTCGAGCATCATCCTGTAAAGTTTCATGATTAACTAACATTTGGCAAATATATAGAAAAGAAAATCCGTTTAATACTAGTATTAAACGGATTTTAGGTTTTATGAAAACCTTTGTTTTTAAAACAAGGAAACTAAATCTTCTTGTACATTCTCTCCTTTGTTTTTATTATACCAAACTTGAAGATCTTCTTTTATTTTAGCATCTACAACTCCATTTTTTACTTTATAATCAGCAATTAAATTTGTTGCCTCAGTTGGTCTCGGCCCCCAAGTAAATAAAATTTCTTTATTAGCATTTAACACGATTAACTTCGGAATTGACCTTCCTCCATTGGTTAAAAATTCATCCATTAACTCAAGGTTTTCATCACGCAAAACCAATTTTAAATCAATATTCGAATTTTCTTCTGCAATTTTATTAAGTACAGGTATGTTTTGAGCAGCATCTCCACACCAACCTTCAGTTAAAACCAACCATGTTTGTGCTTCGTTAATTTTTAGAACTGATTGTTTTGTTATGTCAGTTACTTTAATTGTTTTATCAAGACGCTTCATACGTCTATCATTTAGCAAACTATAATTATATAAATCTTCTGTTTGATTTGGCCCTGTTGATTTATTTTCCGCTAATAAATCTGAAATCAACGTCCTATAGTCAGAATACGAAATTGCTTTTTGTAAGCTTTTTTCTAAAAGTTTTTTCATTACATCTGTTTTGTACTTCTTGTTGGACGAAAAGACTTATTTAAACTTACATTGACGGTAAGACTCCTTCTTGTTGCTTTTTAATATTGATCAACATCTCATTGGTCATTGATTCTAAATCGAATTTATGTTGCCAATTCCAATCTTTTCTTGCTTGACTATCGTCGATAACCTGTGGCCAACTATTTGCTATTGCTTGACGAAAATCTGATTTATAGGAAATTTCAAAATTAGGAATGTGTTTTTTAATTTCTGATGCTATTTCTTTTGGCGTAAAACTCATCGCCGCTAAATTATAAGAAGTACGTGTTTTCACCTCTTTTTCATCAGCTTGCATGATTTGTATCGTTGCATTTACTGCATCTTCCATATACATCATTGGCAAACGGGTATCTTCTTCTAAAAAGCATTCGTATTTACCTTCTTCAATTGCTTTAAAATAAATATCTACAGCGTAATCTGTTGTTCCCCCTCCTGGTTTAGTTTTCCAACTAATGATTCCTGGATAACGAATACTTCGAACATCTACCCCAAACTTTTGATGGTAATAATTACACCAATGTTCTCCAGCTATTTTACTAATTCCGTAGACAGTTGTTGGTTCCATAACCGTTTGTTGTGGAGTATTTACTTTAGGTGATGTTGGTCCAAAAGCAGCAATAGAACTAGGCCAATAAACTTGTTTAATTAACTTTTCTTTTGCCAAGTCTAAAACAATTAACAAAGAGTTCATATTTAATTCCCAAGCTTTCTGTGGATACTTTTCTGCAGTAGCTGATAGCATAGCAGCCATTAAATACACCTGAGTGATCTTATATTTTTCGATAACTTTTATAATCGTTTCTCTATCGGTGGCATCAATAATTTCGAATGGTCCAGAATGCATCATATCCTCATTTCCTTCTCGAATATCTGAAGCTATAATACTATTATTACCGTAAACAGATCGTAATTTTTGTGTAAGCTCAGTGCCTATTTGTCCGCAAGCACCTATAATTAAAATGGTTTCACTCATTTTTAAAAACTCATAAATTGTATAGAACAAAGGTATCAAATTTAAGAATTCGTAATAATAATTTATTAATTTTTAACTATTCATAAAAAATATTGTCAACAAACTGATTGTTAAGGTTTAACTTTTCATTATCTCTAAAACGATTAAAAATATGTAATTTTACTTCTTTAAATTATCCTTTATGAACAAGTCAATTTTGTTTTTTTTTATGATTTTTATTTTGCTTTTTAGCTGTAAGAAAAGCATACAAACTGCTAAAAAAGAAACTGTAAAAAGCGACAAAAGTATTATTGTTAAACACAAAACATATGCTATTTTAAAAGACGCTTCAATTAAAAAAACTCAAAACTGGGTAGCGTATAAAAATTTTAACGAGTTTTTAAAAAGGTTTGAAACTACATCGCCAAACGAAGCCTTTAGTAATGTTACGGAATTAAAAGAATTAACCAAAGCTTTAAAGGACAGCATTATAATTGAAGATTTTAAAACACCTGCTTTCAATGCAAGATTAAATGTATTAGAAAACGAAATTTTAAGATTATCTGACATGTCTATAATCCCAGCTATAAAGGGTGATGAAGTCAACAATCAAATCGATAAAATATTTCTTGTTTTTGGCAGTTTAAATGACAAAATAAATACCATTTACGATCAAAAAAACTTTGACAAGGAGATTGATTTGAATAACTTTTTTAAACTAGATACTATTGGTGAATCAATAAAAAGAGAAGAAAAAGAGAAAATAAAAAGTATCCCTAAAAAAGAAAAGGTATTTAAAGACCAGCCTCTTGAGGTTAAGAAACGAAAACAATTTTTTAAAATTAAATAATGAAAAATTCAATTCCCTTTTTAATCACTCTTTTAAGTATTTCTTTTCTTTCTTGTAACCAACCTCAAGAAGAAAAAATTAATACATCAGCTGTAAAAACAGAAGTCAGTAATTTGTTAGATAACTGGCATAAAGCTGCTTCTGATGCTAATTTTGAAAATTACTTTGGTGCTATGGATAGTATTTCTGTTTTTGTAGGTACAGATGCTAGTGAAGTTTGGGACAAAAAACAATTTGAAAATTTTAGTAAACCTTATTTTGATAAAGGAAAAGCATGGTCTTTTAAAACAGTAGATAGAAATATTTATATCCATGAATCAGGTGCTTTAGTTTGGTTTGACGAATTACTGAATACTTGGATGGGAGTTTGTCGTGGTTCTGGAGTTATTACCAAAAAGCAAAATGAGTGGAAAATAAAACACTATGTGCTTTCTATTGCTGTATCAAATGAAGATGTAAACCCTATTGTTAAAATTAAGAAAAAAAGAGATTCTTTGTTCTTATCTAAGTTTAAGTAAGTTTACTTAACTATTTCATTCACTGCTTCGAAAATCAAGTTAGATTCCCAACCTCTGTAGTTGAGAAAATCAATGATTTTCTTTTTTCGTTTGTAAATATTGGTTTCAGAAATTGACTCGTTTTTCTTTTCAACCAATTCATATAAAGTAGTTATATACTCTTGGTCATCAATTTCTTTAAGTGCAGTTTTAATGTTGTATTGAGAAATATCTCTAAACTTCAACTCTCGAATAATTCGCTGTTTTCCCCATTTTTTAATTCTAAATTTACCTCTAGCAAAACTCTTTGCAAACCGTTCTTCATTTAAAAAATTATGTTGTAAAAGATGTAATAAAATATACTCTTTAGCTTCTGGAATTAAATTGTATTCTGATAGTTTTTTTTCAACCTCTTTATGACATCTGTCTTGATAAACACAATATTGTTCTAACTTTCGTTTTATTTCTTCAACCGAAAAAACCTGCTTTTTCATTTTACGAAAGTAGCTAATTATGGCAAATAAAAAGGATTGAAAATTTTTACACTTTCAACCCTTTTTTATAGTTAATAAAAAATTAATTATAGAATAGTACGAAGCCACATTTTAAAACGTGTAACTAAGTAGAATAATATTGGAACTACTATTAGAGTTAAAAATGTAGCTACAAATAATCCGTAAATAACAGTCCATGCTAATGGCCCCCAAAAGATTACGTTATCTCCTCCCATATAAATATGTGGGTTTAACTCACTTGCTAACGTAAAAAAGTTAATATTTAATCCGGTTGCTAACGGTATTAATCCTAAAATAGTGGTAATGGCAGTTAGTAAAACAGGACGCAAACGTGCTTTACCACCAGTAATAATCGCTTCATTTAGCGTATTTACATCAACAAAATCTTCTTTATCTATATCCAGCTCTATCTTTTTCCTATCTATTAATAACTGAGTATAATCTAAAAGCACAACTCCGTTATTTACCACAATACCTGCTAATGAAATAATTCCCATCATCGTCATCATTATTACAAATGATGCTCCCGATGCTACAATCCCTCCAAAAACACCAATAAAACTTAAAAATATTGCCAACATAATAATTGCTGGTTTAGAGACTGAATTGAATTGGAAAATTAAAATAAAGAAAATTAATCCTAAACCAGAGAAGAATGCCCCCATTAAAAATGTCATTTGTTTATTTTGTTCTTCAATCTGACCTGTATAATCCACTTTAATATCAGAGGGTAATTCAGTAAAAACTTTCATTTCATTTTGAATCTTAGAAACTATTGCGCCTGCATCTGTAAAACCTGGAGCTAAAGCAGAATACACTGTTACCACTCTTTTTGCTTCTTTATGTTTAATTGCGCTAAACCCTGAGGTGTTTTTTTGACTTGCTACCGCAGACACAGGAATTGATTTAATCTGACCTGATGCCATATCTCTAAAGGTTATAGCTTGGTTAAAAATAGCACTGGTGTTGTAACGATTCTCTTTATTAAAACGCACGTAAATATCGTAATCATCTCCTGACTCTTTATAAACTCCTGCTTTACTTCCAAAAATTGAATTACGTAATTGTTGCCCTACTTGTGAAGCACTAACACCTAATTCTCCTGCTTTCTTTCTATCTACATTTACCAACATTGTTGGTTTTGCTTTGTTTACATCTATTTTTAGCTCTGCAATACCGGGTATTGATTTAGAATTGATAAAGTCACGAATTTTTTCTGCAGTATTAATCAATTCTCCATAGTCTTTCCCTTCCATTTCAATATTAATAGGGTATCCAGCTGGCGGTCCATTTTGATCTTTTTCTACAGAAATTAATAACCCTGGATAAATACCTTGTAAAGCATCGGTAACTTTCTTTTTAAGCTCTTTACTATCCACTCCTCTACGGTATTTATACTCGCGCATACTAGCTACAATTTTACCACGATGTGGCATTTCTGCAGTAGACCCTCCGTCTGTTTGTGGATTTCCAGAACCAGCCCCTACTTGTGCTATAGAACTTTCTACTAAAAAATTATAATCTCCGTCCATATATTCAGAAGAGTTTAAAATTTTATCTACTCGCTCTTCCAAATCTTTCATAATAAGATTTGTTTTATCTATATCTGTCCCTTGTGGGTACTCTACATACACAATAACCTGATTTGGGGTGTTATCTGGGAAAAACTCAACTTTCGTACGTTGACTACCAACAGATGCTCCAAAACCTCCAAAGGCCATAAATAATAAAATGAATGTTGCTACTGTAATAATGTATGGTCTCCATCCTTTTAAAGAAGCTCTAATCATTCGCTCATAAAAACGCTCCCAACGGGGTAAAGATCTATTCTGAAACCTGTTTGCCATAGGACGAAGAAATAAACGATATACCCACAACATGATTGCCGTGAAAATCATTATAGTTCCTAATGCGCGGTAAGCACCTCCAAAAATTACAATTAATAGACCAAAAACAGCCATAATTGCCGTCATCATTATGATTCTTTTCAATGGCATATCTTTATCTTCAGTAGTCATAAACTGAGATACCATAACAGAGTTAAAAAAGATAGCAACAAATAAGGATGATCCTAAAACTACCGATAAAGTTATTGGGAAATAAATCATAAATTGTCCCATAACCCCAGGCCACATTCCTAACGGAATAAAGGCAGCTACTGTTGTTGCTGTGGAAATGATAATAGGAAATGCAATTTCTCCAATTCCTTTTTTCGCGGCTTCAACTCTGTTCATCCCTTCGTCTTCCATTAAACGATATACGTTTTCTACGACAACAATACCGTTATCAACAAGCATCCCTAGCCCCATGATTAATCCGAAGAGAATCATGGTATTTAAGGTATAACCCATCAAATTTAAGATCATTAACGACATGAACATCGACATAGGAATCGCAAAACCAACAAATAGTGCATTTTTGAACCCTAGGAAAAACATTAGTACAGTTACTACTAAGATTACTCCAAAAATGATATTATTTACCAAATCGTCAACTTGACCAATTGTTTTTGACGACTGATCGTTCGCTATGGTTACTTTTAAATTACTAGGAAAAATATTTTCCTTCGTATCTTTTACAATTTGTGTAATCTTTTCTGCCGCAGCAACCATATTTTTTCCTGCACGTTTTTTAACGTCAAGCATTACAACAGGCTCCCCAAACTCTCGTGCATAGGTTGTTTTATCTTTGTCTTTAAAAGTAACAACCGCTATATCTTTAAGGTAAATTGAGTTTCCTTTTTCTGATTTTACTACAAAATTTTGTAACTCTTGTGGATTTTGAACTTCTCCTAAAACACGAATTGTACGACGTTGCCCACTCGCTACAATATTACCCGCAGAAACTGTTGCATTTCCTTCTCCAATGGCTTGTATAACATCTTGAAAACTCACCTGAGCAGCCATCATTTTATAAATATCTACCGCTACTTCGACTTCTTTGTCTTCTGCACCTCGGATATCTGCTTTCTTAATTTCATCTAAATCTTCAATTTCATCTTGAAGATACTCAGCATATTTTTTAAGTTGTTCTACAGGATAATCACCCGAAATATTGATGTTTAAAATGGGTGTTTCTTCAGAAATATTTAACTCAAAAACATTAGGTTCCACTTTAGCTCCGTTAAATGTAGGCCAGTCTTCACCCGATACTTTTTGATCTACCTCATCTTTAACTTTTTGCTTAGCTTCTTCAATAGTTAAATGCTCATCAAATTCTAAAATAACCATCGAAACATCTTCTTGCGATGTCGATGTAATCTTCGTTACATTACTTACTGTTTTTAATTTTTCTTCTAACGGATCAGTAATTAACTTTTCAATATCTTCCGCAGTATTTCCTGGGTAAATAGAGTTTACATAAATCTTGGTGTCTTTAATCTCTGGAAAATCTTCACGAGGCATGCTTAAGAATGCAGAAATACCAAAGAAGAAAATCAGCACCATCATTACATAAACAGTGGTTTTGTTGTTAATTGCCCAAGAAGACAAACCGAATTCTTTATCTACTTTTTTATTTTTTTTAGTCATTATTCGTAGGTCTTTAATTTGGTTTATTTAGCGCTATTAACATTCAAGATTTTAACCTCTTGGTCATTTTTTACACTACGTGCTCCTTCGTTTATAATATGCATTCCGCTAGTAATTCCACTTATTACTTCTATAATATCTCCCTGAGTTTTTCCTGTTTCAATAATTACTTGTTTTGCAACTCCTTTGTTACCCTTTATACTATCTACCATATACACATACTGCTCTCCATTAGCATTTTCTGATATAATACTTTGTGGTATTAAAATCGCATTAGGATTTGTATAATCATTAATTTTAAGCTTTGCTGTTAAATTTGGCTTTATGCTTCTGTCTTTATTTGGCACGCTAATTTCAACTTTAAATGTACGATTAGCTGGATTGATAAAGTTTCCTGCTTGACGAACTTCAGAATTTATTTTTTTTCCCAAAATTGGGAAATCAACTTCTACTGTTTTTCCTTTTTTTACAGAAGTAATATAATTTTCTGGCACATCAGTTTCAATATACATATCTCCTAAGTTTACTATTCGGAAAATTTCTGATCCAGGACCAGGTGCAACCACAGTACCTTGCTCTTTAATAACATCATCTATAATTCCTGTAAACGGAGCTCTAATAGTATATTTTGCTATTGTTTTACGTAAATTACTTACTGCATTGGTTTGTGCCTCGTAACTTGTTTTTGCTTGTAAAAACTGAATTTCTGATCCGATTTTTTGTTCCCATAAACGTTTTTGACGCTCGTATGTAGTTTTTGCCAGTGCTGAATTAGCTTCTAATTGTGCTAATTGGTTAGACATTCCTCCATCATCTATTCTTGCCAATGCTTGCCCTTTAGTAACTTGTTGACCTTCCTTTACAAAAATACTTACTAATTGACCCGCCATTTCTGGATATACCAATACATTTTTCTTTGTTTGTACATTTCCTTGTAATTCTAAATAATGTACAAACTGGTTTTCTTTAGCTGCAATCGTAGTAATTAACGACACTTTTTTATTCGTGTCTAATTCAGAAATTTTTGCGTTTAATAGTTTTAATTCATCTGCTAAAACTTGTTGCTGCTTATCTAAATTATCTTTTTTTGCTCTGATCTGTGCTAAATCGTTCGTAGCTAAAACTTGCTCTACTGATTGTTCTTTTTTGCCTCCACATGAAATTAAAAGAACGGTGGTTACTGCTATTATAAATATCTTTCTCATTAGTTGATTATTTTACTGGTATATTTAATGCGTTTTCTAACTGTGCTTTTTTAGCAATGACATTTAACATTGACTGCACGTAATTGTTTTGTTGTGTGTATAATTGATTTTGTGCTTGAGATAAATCGAAACTTGAAGAAATTCCTTCAAAAAATTTGACTTGTTGCTTCTTCTCTATACGTTCTGCTAAGGCCATGTTTTTCTTAGCCGTTTCGTAATTTTCGATACTTAATTGATATTCACTCTTTGCTGTTTGTGCTTGTAAGTTTAAATTTTGCTCAATTTCTTCTAAACGTATATCGGCGTTTTCTAATTCAATTCTGGCTTGAGCAGTTTTAGCACTTCTACCTAAACTACTGAAGATTGGGACATTCAATGTTACACCAAATAATGAATAATCGAACCATTCTTGGTCACTATCAAAAAAAGCAAAAGAGTCTGAATTAGCACTGGCACCGTAGTTAATAAAAGCAGACAAACTAGGTAAAGCTTTGCTTTTCTCTAATTTCATCAGCAAACGTTTACTTTCTCTATCGTTTTGCGCTATTTGATAATCAATATGTTTATTTATATCAAAAGTTTGAGCTAATAAATTTAGATCAGTATTCAACATCGTTAAACTTTCAAGTGAATCTGTTAATTCTAATTTTTTGTTAATTGAATTCCCTAAAGAAATATTTAACATTTGATAAGAGATTTCTTTTAAGCGTTTAGCATTTCTTAAATTGTTTTCTAAAGTCCCTAAGGTGATTTGCAATTGCTCAACATTTTCTAGTTCCGTTAAACCGTTATCATAAATTTTTTGAGTTTCATTTAAATTCTTTTGAAGAATACGTTGATTACTTTCTAAAATATCTATAGATTTTTCTGTTACCAATACATTTCCATAAGCATTGATTACTGCTTCACGAGTAGTCAGTTCTGTTTTTTCTTTCGCTTGTTCAGAAATTTTTAAATAGGTTTTTGCAGATTGTAAACCTACTAAATAAGACCCATCAAATATTAATTGACTTAACCTTACTGATGCATTGATATTTTGTTTTGTCCCGAAAGCCACTGGCACAAATGTACCTGGATCTCCACCAGCTATTTTTCCCGGAAGTAATGAAACCTGCTGTTTTAACCAATTCTGATAATCAACAGTACCATTTATCTGTGGCAAACCTATTGTCGTGGTCTCCCATTTTCTTTTTATAGCTGCGTCAATATTTTTAGCTGCTACTTTGTTATTGTAGTTATTTTTTATTGCATAGTCAATAGCTTCTTCTAGTGATAATTTAAAAGGGGTCTCTTGTGCCTTGATAGAATTTAATCCTAAAAAAAGACAAATTATAAATACTGTTTTCTTCATTTACTTTTATTTCATTAACTGTTTTTCAATAACTTTTATTCCTTTTGGCGTACAAATGCCACGTAAGTGATATTCTATATAATTATCCATTAATTCTGATTGTGAAAATTGACTAGCTGGAAATAGCTCGTTGTCTTTTATTGCTGTCATTCCTTGAAAATAAATTCTTGAAATGAAATCAATATTAATATCATCTCTAAACAATTTTTGTTCTAGGCCTCTCTCTAAATTTTCTTTTATAGAGTTTTGCATAAAATCAAATTGCTTCTTTTTAATTTCAGAATAAATTTTTGGATAATATTTTTGTAATTGATATTGTGGAGATGATTTTTCATTTTTAAGATGCCCCATTACAAACTTTTTAATCTCAAATAATTCTATAATAGGGTTCTTTTGTTGCTCATGAATATGATCTATTCCGCAACAAACAGAATTAAACATAAAACTGGTCACTTCTTTAACTAACTCTATTTTATTCTTAAAATGAGTGTAAATGGTTTTTTTAGAAACACCTATTCCGTTGGCAATATCATCCATCGTAACACTCTTAAACCCTAGGTTTAGGAACATTTCTCCCGCTTTTTCTAAAATTTTTTCTTTCATAATTGACGGCAAATGTACAACAGGAAACTTTAGAAACAAAAAAAGTTTCCTAAGTTTTAATGATTTTTTAACATTCAGTATTAAACATTCTTCAGATTACATTATTTTTACAAAAAATTTGAGATTTGGATTTATTAAAATATCAAACAGACTTTTTAGACTATTTACAAACCCAAAAGTTTGAGAATGAACCTAAAAACTTATATGCTCCTATTGAATATATACTCCAATTAGGAGGAAAAAGAATCAGACCAATTTTGACTTTAATTGCTGCGGATATTTTTTCTGGTAATTATCAAAAAGCCATACCTGCAGCTATGGCGGTAGAAACCTTTCATAACTTCACTTTGGTTCATGATGACATTATGGATGAAGCTCCGCTTAGAAGAGGTAAAGAAACTGTACATAAAAAGTGGAATATAAATACAGGTATCTTATCTGGTGACGCGATGTTGATTTTAGCATATCAGTATTTTGAAAATTATAAACCAAAAGTTTTTCAGCAATTAGCAAAATTATTTAGCAAAACAGCTTTGGAGGTTTGTGATGGTCAGCAACTAGATGTCGATTTTGAAACTCGAAACGATGTTACTATTGATGAATATATAAAAATGATTACTTTAAAAACATCTGTTTTAGTGGCTGCTGCTTTAAAAATGGGAGCCATTGTTGCAGAAGCTGATGAAGAACAGGCAAATCATTTATACGATTTCGGATTAAACCTTGGTATAGCATTCCAGCTACAAGATGATTATTTAGATACTTTTGGAGATCCTGAAACATTTGGAAAACAAGTAGGTGGGGATATTATTGAAAACAAGAAAACGTATTTGTATTTAAAATCATTAGAAATTGCTGATAATAATGATATTGAAAAACTTAAGTTTTTTTACAACCAAAAATTAGAAGACAACTCTATAAAAATAGTAGAAGTTTCTCGTATTTTTGAGCAGAACGATATTCCTAAATTTACACAAGACCTAATTGAAGATTATACCAATAAATCTTTTGAAAGTTTAGCGTCTTTAAAAATTTCTGAAGAAGCAAAAAAAGGCCTACGAGATTTCGGAAACAATTTAATGAACAGAAAAGTGTAATTTTATTGTTCTAGTTTCAAAAAAGTTTTTATTTTTGCAATCCTTTTTAGGAGGTCCTATAGCTCAGTTGGTTAGAGCACCTGACTCATAATCAGGTGGTCCATGGTTCGAGTCCATGTGGGACCACAACTTAAAAGCCCAATTAAACATTGTTTAATTGGGCTTTTTTAATTCTGAAAATGAAGCATATAACACTAAATATTAAAAAAAATTATTAACTACGTGCTTTAGAAAATAATTCCTCTTCAGCTTTATTCATATTCTCAATTCCTTTTAACAAAGCGTCTGGGTTATATGAAATACTATCTATACCCGATGCCACCAAAAACGAAGCAAATTCAGGATAATCACTCGGAGCTTGACCACATAAACCAATTTTCGTTTTCGTTTTATTTGCTTTTTCAATAACCATAGATATCATCTTTTTAACCGCTTCGTTCTTTTCATCAAACAAATTTGACATTAACCCTGAGTCTCTGTCTATACCTAATGTAAGTTGCGTAAGGTCGTTTGAACCTATTGAAAATCCATCAAATATTTCTGCAAATTCTTCTGCTAAAATTACATTACTTGGTATTTCAACCATAGTGTAAATTTCTAAGCCATTTTCGCCTCTTATTAATCCATAGTCTCCCATCAACATTATTACTTTTTTTCCTTCTTCAACCGTTCTACAAAAAGGAACCATCACTTTTAAATTGGTTAATCCCATATCTGCGTGAACTCTTTTAATAGCTTCACATTCAAGTTTAAACCCGTCTTTATACGCTTTATTATAATAACGTGCAGCTCCTCTAAAACCTAACATGGGGTTATCCTCTGCTGGCTCGAATTGTTGACCTCCAATAAGATTTGCATACTCATTCGTTTTAAAATCACTTAGTCTAACAATCACTTCTTTCGGATAAAATGCTGCACAAATAGTAGCAATTCCTTGCGACAACTTATCAATAAAGTACTCCCGTTTGTCTGTATAGTTCTTCGTAAGTTTTTCAATATAAGCCGCTGTTGCTGGGTTTTTGAGTTTATCAAAACGCACCAATGCCATTGGGTGGATTTTTATTAAATGTGTTATAATAAACTCCATTCGCATTAAACCAACTCCATCATTAGGATAAAATGACAATCTGAAAGCCTTATCAGGATCTGCAAGAATAATTTTAGCTTCTGTTTTCGGCATTTTTATGTTTGAAAAGTTGATCTTGTTTTCTTCAAAAGGTACTTCTCCTTCATAAACATATCCTGTATTTCCTTCGGCACATGAAACAGTAATAGCTTGATCATTTGAAAGAATTGCTGTTGCATTAATACAACCTACCAATGCAGGAATACCGAGTTCACGAGAAACAATCGCTGCATGACTTGTTCTTCCCCCTTTATTGGTAATAATAGCACTCACTTTTTTTAATAAAGGATCCCAATCTGGCGTAATAGAATCTGTGACTATAATATCTGTTTTGGTTAGTTCAACTGCTTCTTTTGGAGAGTTTATTTTTTTAACCTTACCGTGAACAATCTTATGCCCAATTGCATTTCCATTTAATATCGAAGATTGTTTTTTTAACAATTTATATTCAACAGTGAATTTCTTATCATCTTCTTGATGTACTGTCTCTGGTCTTGCTTGAATAATGAATAATTCATTTGTAAAACCATCTTTTGCCCATTCTATATCAATCGCTGTTTTATAATGCTCTTCGATAATTAAAGACCATTTAGCTAGTTTATTAATTTCAGCTTCTGAAAGCACATACGATTCTTGTTTAGCCAAAGGGGTATCTACATTCATAGTTGATGCATGATTATTTGATGTGGTATACACCATTGTTTTTTCCTTAGATCCCATGTTCTTTTTGATAATTGCATCGAACCCTTTTTTAAGCGAAGGTTTAAAAACATAAAATTCGTCCGGATTTACAACTCCCTGAACAATGTTCTCTCCTAGGCCCCAAACCCCTGAAATTAAAACCACATCTTTAAATCCTGATTCTGGATCAATAGTAAAACCAACACCTGAGCATCCTTTATCTGCTCTTACCATTTTTTGAACTCCTACCGACAACGCAACTTCTTCGTGTTTAAATCCTTTTTCTTCTCTATACTTTATGGCTCTATTGGTATATAATGAAGCAAAGCAATCTTTTACCGCCTTTAACAAATTAGCTTCTCCTTTAATATTCAAATAAGACTCGTGTTGTCCCGCAAAACTAGCCCCTGGTAAATCTTCGGCAGTTGCACTACTTCTTACAGCTACATCAATTTCTTTCCCTTTTCCTAATTCTAAGTACGCCTGTAGTATTCTTTCAGAAAATTTTTCTTGTAACTCGCCTTCTAAAATTAATTTTCTAACCTTTTCACCAATTTCATTAAGGTTATTATAAGTATTTCTATCTAACTTTTTTAAAACTTGCTTTATAGTTTCTTCTATATTATTTTTGATTAAAAACTCTCTAAAAGCAAAAGATGTGGTAGCAAAACCGTTAGGTATAGGAACCCCATCTGAAGATAACTCATTATACATTTCTCCTAATGAGGCATTTTTACCACCAACAACAGCAATATCATTAATACCAATTTCACTAAACATTTTAAGAGTAGCATTATTCATCTTATTTTTTCTTTTTTAAGGCACTATTAGCTTCTTCTAATAAATAAATTGCTTCTTTATCACTAACCTGATCAAAATTTCTGTAGTGATTTCCAACTGCATTAAAATCATAAGGTTCTTCTAGACAAATAACTTCGTCTACATATGGAGAGCGTTTTAGCTTTTGTATGGCTGATGGGGGAGCAACAGGAACTGCAATAATAATTTTTGCTGGATTTTCATTATACACCAATTCGATTGTAACTAAAATAGTATTTCCTGTGGCAATTCCATCATCTACAATAATCACCGTTTTATTTTTAAGGTTTTGAGGAGAAACGTTTAGATAAAATTTTTGAAGTCTCTTTTTTAAAGTTTCTCTAACGCTGTCTATTTCATCTATTAAATATTCTTCTGAAACACTATCGGAACCAAATCCTAAAACAGAGTTTTTTAAGCTTACAGCACCAATTGCATATTCTTTATTTGAAGGATGTCCTATTTTTTTAGTTAATACTATATCTAAAGGCACTTCAAGTTCTTTTGCTATTATTGCTCCTAACGGAAGACCTCCTCTAGGAATCGCTAATACAACGGTATTTTCACCTTTTAAATGGTGCAATTCTTTTGCTAGTAATATGGCCGCTTCAGTTCTATCTTCAAACATCGTTTTAATCATTAAAAAATTCATTAAACCAACTAATCGTTAATGCTGTTACTTCTTCTAGCTTTCCTGGTTCTTCAAAAAGATGAGAAGCATTGGAAACAATTTTAAAATCTTTTTCACACTTCAATTTACTGTATGCAATACGATTTAAAGCTATCACCACATCATCAAATCCTCCAACTATAAAAAGTGTAGGAGAATTTATTTTATTTAAATCCTCATTACCAGCTAAATCCGTTCTTCCTCCTCTAGAAACTACACCTTTAATTGAATCTCCAAAAAACGCGGCTGCTTTTAATGCTGATGCACTCCCTGTACTTGCACCAAAATATCCTATATTATTAATTGATGATGATTCGAAATTGTTTTTAACCCATTTGGTAACATTGATTAACCTTTGAGTTAGCAACTCAATATCAAACCTGTTTTCATAAACCCTGTCTTCTTTTTCTGTTAACAGATCAAAAAGAAGTGTTGCAAACTGTTGTTCATTTAATAATTTGGCTACAAAGTTATTTCTCGGACTCAATCGACTACTTCCACTACCATGTGAGAAAATAATAATCCCTTTTGAGTTTTCTGGAACGCTTAAAATTCCTTTAAGCGTAACATTACCTAAATTAATTTCTACGTTTCGAGTTGTTCCTATCATTTTCAATACCAATATTTTAATGCTAAAATTACATCTCTAAAGCAGTTTTAGAAATGACATTTATCATTAATAATCAATTGATTAAAAAATTACGCTGTATAATTAAAAAGGAAACTCACTTAGCAAGTGAGTTTCGAAAATTATAAATTATCCTTTATATATGAAATTAGGACAGTAAATTGGAATGATAAAAAATATTAATATCATTAATAAAAAAACCCAAAATAGTCCCATAAGTATTGGATACACAATAGTATAGTTTTTAAGTTTTGGATTAATCGAATGTGCTAATAACCCATGGACACCAGCACTAAAAAGAAAAAAAATTAATCCTAAAGTTAGCGACACAAAAAGGACCGAATGAGATTCTCTTATGTTAAAAAGATAAACACCTAACACTAATGAGATAACAATTAATATTCTATATATTCTTCTTTCCATTTGTCCTAATTTTAAATATTTTTTATAAACGGTTTTCGTTAAAACTCATTAAAGGAAAGTTTCCTAAAGTTCCCATTTTTTTTACCAAATCAGCATGAAATATTTTTTTTACTAAGCCTTTCGGGGTTCTTTCTAACATCGCTACTATATCAGCTTTATTTTTCCCTAGATATTCTCTTAATGAGTTAAAGATATTATCAGAAAATAAGATCTCTGTTTCAATATTATTGTATGAAATTTTTTCTCGAAGTAATTCTTTAAACCATTCCATTTGTTCATCTCCATGATATTCTTCTTTGGTAGAAAAATGAACAATTTTTAAGGTTGCATTGTACGGTTTTGCTATTTTAAGTAAATCTTGAATAGCATTAATATCTCTCTCTTCAAAATCAGACGCATAAACAATGGTTCTAATTTCTCTTACTTTAGCTTTTTTAGGAACCATTAAAACAGGACATGGAGCCCTATCGATAAGATGTTTTATCGTTCTACCTAAAAGCAACTCTTTTAATAATTTTTCACTTTTAGTGCCAGTAACTATTAAATCGGCATTTAATTCATTTATTTTGGTTATAATTCCATTTTCTATTGATTTATCTTC
The DNA here is from genome assembly GCF_008124875.1 of Tenacibaculum adriaticum. GTDB lineage: Bacteria > Bacteroidota > Bacteroidia > Flavobacteriales > Flavobacteriaceae > Polaribacter > Polaribacter adriaticus. The sequence continues at coordinate 726,880 of NZ_VNIA01000001.1, read as the reverse complement.
AATAGCTTCAAATGTTACATCTATTTTATCTAGATCACCTTTGTAATGTTTTTTACAAAAATCAACTAGTTTGTCATGATGTAATTTATAAGACTCTTTTTCTAAAGAATTATAAGGCTCTTTAAGGCCTTCATCAAAAATTGTAGGATAATCGAAAATATGAACTATAAATAAACTCGCATTTAATTTTTCACTTAAACTAAAAGCATACTTTAATGCTGGTATCGCATTTTCTGAATAATCGGTTGCGTGTAGTATTACTCTTTTCATCTTGATTAATTTAGTACAATGATTATTCAAAAGTATCAAACTAAAAAGACCCCTAAAATGACAATAGTCATGTTAGAGGCTTTATATACTACTTGTTAGAAAATAAATTGAGATAAGTAAAATCCTAATACGATCGTATTTTGCTACGTCGGATAGAATCTTTTTGATATGGAGTCCATTTATAGTTTCCTTCTAATATTCCATCGGTTTCCCAATCTCCATACATTGGATTGGGTAATACAATAAATTTATTTCCAAAAAACGTTTTTAAGCTATCAACTTTACGGCTTCTTGTTTCTGATGGCTGATCATCAAAAACAAAATGAAAATCAGATAAATTATCTCCCAGTAACATTATTATTTCATGTGTTTTCTCAACTTGAAATCTCCTTGATTCTTTTTTACTCGTATCTGTCTTCAATAAAACATGTTGATCATCTGAAAAAGGAAAGCCCAATTTTTGCATATTCTCAATAGTCTCTCTTTTTTGCTTTGATAAACGATTAGATATGTAAAAAATTTCCACACCTCTACTTTTAGCATATTTAAAAAACTCTAATGCTCCTGGAATTGCTTTTGCTTTTCGTTCTTTTCCCCATTCTATCCACCTAGCTTCTGAATAATCTTCATTTAACTCAATCATTTTTGCGTTATAAGGGCTGTTATCCAGGAGTGTTTCATCTATGTCTGTAACAATTGCCATAGGTTTTTCAGAACCTTTTTTGTTACGGAGCATATTATCTAATTGAAGTTGAGCCGTATTAAAAGCCTGATATGTGAGTGCTTTGTATTCAGCTGAATTTTGTTGCCATAAAACAGCCAATATTGAATATTCTTTATTTAGTACATCGCCTTTTTGTGATTTAGAAATCGAATCATTAGATTGAATACTTGTCGATTTACAACCAATAGTGAGTATTAATAATAGAAGAGCTATTCTGTTTTTCATAAATTTACTATCTATATTTTTAACAAAGATAATTCAAAGCTACCTGAATCTAATATCATTTTCAAATGATATTAACATCTAATTTTAGTTAGTTCAACAACATAAATCCACCTTTGGTTAAGATCTCTTTCCCTTTTAAATCTGAAATATTTGTCACTTCAACAAATTCTTCTGATTGTTTTCCTACTTCCAATTTTAGCGTATCAAAAGTGTAAACTCCTTCATTTTTATTCTTTAAAACCAATACAAAATAATCTCCATCAACTTCAGTTATAGCTTCTTTTGGTAAGGCTAATGTCTTTTTTGTGCTACTTATTATTTCTGCTTCTGCGAACATTCCTGTTACAAAATTGGTTTTTTCATCATCTTCGAGGTGTCCGTGAACTTTAACCGTTCTGTCTTTTTCATTTACAGAGGTACCCACCAAATGCACTTCTGCTTTGTAAACTTTATTTGACGCCTCAGGAATTTTAAAGTGAATAACCTGACCTTTTTTTATTTTCAAAATATCCTTTTCAAACACAGTCAATTCTAAATGAATGTGATCTGTATTAACAATTTCAATTATGGTCTCCGAAGGAGAAACATAAGTTCCGTTGCTCACATTCACTTTAGTTACATACCCTTGAATGGGTGTATAAATATTTATTGTTGATGAAATATTCCCTTGTTCTACAGAAGTTGGATTAATATTCATCATTTTTAATTTTTTTCGTAGACCGTTATATTGCGCCAACGAGCTTTTATAAGTGCTTTCAGCTTTCAAAAAATTCTTTTGTGAAGTGATCTTTTCATTATACAAAGTCTGTTGTCTTTCAAACTCCGTTTTTAGATAATTAAGTTGTTCAGTAACTTCTAAATACTCTTGTTGAACTTCTACAAACTCAGTATTCTCAAGTATAACAACCAATTGACCTTTTTTAACTTTATCCCCAATTAATAAAGGTGTTCTTTTAACATAACCTCCTAAAAAAGTGCTCACACTTGCTCTATTTTGTGGAGGAACATCAATAAAGCCATTTGTTTTTATTGTTTCATTAAATGATTGCTCTGATAATGTTCCTAACTCCATTTTTTCAGATTCAAATTGAGACTGAGTAATAGTTATAGTGTTATTACTAGTAACTTGTTCTATTGCTGTTTCAGTGTTTTTTTCAGACTTTCCACAAGACGCTAATGCAAGTGAAAAAAGTAATATATATATGCGTTTCATAACGTTTGTATTTCTATAAGGTTAAATAATTTATGGTAATAACTGTTTGGTTGTATATCTGTAAATTCTCAAGATAATTCAGTTCAATATCTGTCGCATTTTCTACACTTTGTATGTATTGAAAAAAGTCTATCTCACCGTTTTTAAAACTACTTCCAGCTGTTTTTATAATTTCCTGAGATAAAGATTTTCCTTGAGCTTCATAATAACTTACTGCGTCTTCATATTGTTGAAGTTTTGCCAATAGCTTATTGTATTCTGAAAAAAGTTTTGCTTTATAATCATTTTGTTGCTCTTCAATAATCTCTCTTGCAATCTTTGAAGCTTTTATTTTGGATAATTTCCCACCAAACAACAACGGAATTTTAATTCCGAGTTGATATCCTTTAACATTACTATTTAGAGCATCGTTGCTCCCTTGAAAATATTCTACACTTAAATCGGGAAGTAAATGTTGTTTTTCCTGCTGATGCAATGCATTGTAATAGGTTTTTGAGGCTTCAAAATATTGTAAACCAATATTATTTTCTTTAGAAATAGTTTTCAAAGGAAGTTTTATCAACGCGTTCTCTTCAATTACAATACCGTCTACTTGCACCACTTCTTTAAGTTGCTCATAATTCAAAATTGCTTCTTGCTGTGCCTGACTAAAAAGCGTTTGTAATTGCTTTTGCTTCGATTTTGCGGTAATCATTTCTAAATAATTCGTCTCTCCCAATTCAAAACGACGCGCTGCTACTTTAGCGAAATTTTGATACAAACTATCTAAAAACCGATAAGTTTTGACTTTATTCTTAGCATAACTCAAATTGTAGAAAGACAAATACACCTCTCTTTTAACTTCTTCTAATTTGATATTGTAATTAGACTTTTCTATGCTGTTTTTGGCTTTATTTACCTTTTTATTAGCAAAATAAACCGTTGGAAATTTAAAGTCTTGTGCGATTCCAAACACCTTTAAAGGATCTCCGTTTATTGCTAAATTATTCTCATCATAATTGTAATAAATTGATGTTTTGTCAAAATCGAAAGCACTTCCTATTAATGCTTCAGATTCATCAACTTTTAAAGACGATGCTTTTAAACCTGCATTGTTTTCAATAGCCAATGCAACTGCTTCATCAATCGTTAATGGTTTCTGCTGTGCACTTATTGTGAATGAGAGCAGTATAATTACCACTGAAGCTATTCCTTTTTTATTCATTTTTAATGCTGTTTTTTCTTCAAACCAAGCGTATAAAACAGGTAATACAACTAAAGTTAAAATTGTTGCTGTTACCAATCCACCAATAACTACTGTTGCTAAAGGGCGTTGTACTTCAGCTCCTGCATTTGTTGAAATTGCCATCGGTAAAAACCCTAAGGCTGCAGCTGCAGCTGTTAATAAAACCGGACGTAAACGTTCCGATGTTCCTTTTTTAATTCGCTCATCAACCTCAGTAATACCCTGCTCTTTAAGCTCTTTAAAATGTTCGATTAAAACAATGCCATTTAATACGGCGATTCCAAAAAGTGCAATAAAACCAACACCTGCAGAAATACTAAAAGGCAAATCTCTAATCCATAATAATAAAATGCCTCCAACCGCAGACAACGGAATCGCAGAATATACCATAAGCGCTTCTTTAACCGAATTAAATGCAAAGTAGAGCAAGATAAAAATAAGCACCAATGCAATTGGAACTGCCACCATTAAACGTGCTTTTGCGCTTTGTAAATTTTCAAATTGCCCGCCATACGTAATCGTGTACCCTGTAGGTAATTTAAGGTTGCTTTCAATAATGTTTCTAACATCATCTACAACCGATTGTAAATCTCTGTTTCTAACATTAATACCAACTACAATACGACGCTTGGTGTCGTCTCTCGAAATTTTTGCAGGACCCGTTGTATATTTAATTTCGGCTAATTCTCTCAACGGAATTTTCGTTCCATTAGTTGTATCTACATATAAATTTTGAAGACTTTCTAAGTTTTTTCGATGCGCTTCATCTAAACGAATCACCAAATCAAAACGCTTTTCACCTTCAAAAACATTTCCTACTGTTCCGCCAGCAAATCCCATAGAAATCACCTGGTTTAAATCAGCTATATTTAAACCATAACGTGCAATTTTACTTCGGTTGTAACTCACACTCATTTGAGGTAAACCTTCTACTTTTTCAATCGTAATATCTGATGCTCCTTCAACATTTTGAATCAGTGATTTTATTTCATTTGCTTTATTTGCTAAAACGGATAAATCTTCACCAAAAATCTTTACCGCAACATCAGCTCTAACTCCAGTAATTAACTCGTTAAATCGCATTTCGATAGGTTGTGTAAACTCTACTTCCATACCAGGAATTATGGTCAAAGTTTCTTTAAATTTATCGGCCAATTCATCTTTACTTTTTGCCGATGTCCATTCCTTTTTTGGTTTTAATTTAATAATCACATCACTTTCTTCCATAGACATTGGGTCTGTTGGAACTTCGGCAGCTCCAATTCTACTCACCACTTGGTCTACTTCAGGAAAATTATCTAGTAGTATTTGTTCAATTTTTGTTGTTATTTCTATGGTCTTACTTAATGAGGTTCCTGTTTTTAAAACCGGTTGAATTACAAAATCCCCTTCATCTAAAGTCGGTACGAATTCGCCACCCATTTTGCTGAAAATCCAGAAGCTTGAAACCAATAAGAGTACTGAAAGTGAAATCACTGTTTTTTTATGTCCTAGCGCCCAATTTATAATTGGCTTATACCCTTTATTTAAGAATTTCATTAAGCGTACTGAAATGTTTTTGTCGCTCTGTATGCTTGGTTTTAGAAACATGGAAGAAATTACGGGAACATAGGTTAAACAAAATAACATTGCCCCAATTAATGCAAAACTGAAGGTTAATGCCATTGGTTTAAACATTTTTCCTTCCACACCACTTAATGATAAAATTGGAATGAAGACGATAAGGATGATCAGTTGGCCAAAAATGGCAGAATTCATCATTTTAGATGCGCTTTTTAATGTAATAGTATCTACATCTGCTTGCTGTTCTTCTTTTGATAAGGATTGTATTTTAACCGCTTGAGCTGTAATTCGAAAAGCAATAAATTCCACAATAATAACAGCTCCGTCAATGATAATTCCAAAATCGATCGCTCCCAAACTCATCAAGTTGGCGTCAATTCCGAAAATATTCATTAATGAAATTGCAAATAGTAAACTTAAAGGGATTACTGAAGCAACTACCAAACCAGAACGTAAGTTTCCTAACAATAAAACCACTACAAAAATTACGATGAGAGATCCTAATATTAAATTTTCGGCTACTGTAAAAGTGGTTTTGCCAATCAGTTCACTTCGCTCTAAAAAACCATTAATATAAACGCCTTCTGGTAATGAGTTTTGGATGGAAGCTACACGTTCTTTAACAGCATCTATTACTTCTTTGGAGTTACCATCTTTTAGCATCATAACTTGTCCTAAGACTTTTTCTCCTTCTCCATTTCCTGTAATGGCTCCAAAACGAGTGGCACTACCAAAACCAACCTTTGCAATATCCTTTATGTAAATTGGCAAACCTTCATTTTTAACAACGATATTCTCAATATCTTCAAGCGAGGATACCAATCCTTCACCTCGAATAAAAAAGGATTTATTTGTCTTTTCAATATAACCACCACCAGCAACACTATTATTTTTTTCTAGTGCCATGTAAATATCTGAAATAGCGATGTTCATTGCTTTTAATTTCTGCGGATTGATAGCAACTTCGTATTGTTTTAAAAATCCACCCCAAGTATTGACTTCAACTACTCCAGGTATTCCGGAGAGTTGCCGTTTTACAATCCAATCTTGAATGGTTCTTAGTTCTGTAGCAGAATAACGATTTTCGTATCCTGGTTTTACATCTAAAATGTATTGGTAAATTTCACCCAAACCAGTCGTTATTGGTCCCATTTCTGGAGATCCAAAACCTTGAGGAATTTTCTCTGAAGCCGATTTTATTTTTTCGGCAATGAGTTGTCTTGGTAAAAAGGTGCCTAAATCATCACTAAAAACAATAGTGACAACCGAAAGACCAAATTTTGAAACCGAACGAATTTCTTCAACGCCTGGTAAATTAGCCATTTCTAATTCCACAGGATAGGTAATAAATTGTTCAACATCCTGAGTCGACAAATTTCGGGATGTAGTAATAACCTGTACTTGGTTATTGGTAATATCAGGAACGGCTCCAATAGGTATTTGAGTTACCGAGAAAACCCCGAAGCCAATAATAAAGGCTATTAATAAAAGAATAATAAGTTTATTCTTTAAACTGAATTTTATAATATTTTCTAACATAATTCATGTATAAAAACGTTGTAAGCTATTGATAAACAGCTTATAATGAAATGATTTTAATCAGTATGAATTATGCGCACTTAGGTGGTTGAAAAACAGCATGTTTCTCGAAAATAGAATGGGATTCTTTATAAAAAAAATTGAAAGGAATTTCAACAAATGAAGGATGCTCAATATTGTAATTTGTTGAATTTATAGTAAAAGGAATGTGAATATGAGAGCACATTTGATGGTCTCCCTTAAAAGGTAAATTTTCATGTTCTTTATGATCACTGCCATGGGTATACTTTTCACTACCATAATGCTCTGCTATAAACTCAAAAAAACTATCTCCATAGGTTTTTTGATGAAATTCTGCATGTTCTAATAACACCTTGAATTTAGAAACATCCTCAAGGTTAATATTAAAACTCTGCACGAGAATTAATAATGAATACGATATGGCAAACAATTTACTCATGTGAATGCCGAAGGTACAAAAAACTTAAAAGTTTTTACGTAACAAAAGTTACATTATTTGAAAGATACCTATTTTTTAATATGATAAATAAAAATTAAAAACCGCTCCTGTTTTTAATAAGAACGGTTTTTATTTATAATTACTCTCTAACTCCTAATTTCTTTAAAATGGTTTCTAAGAGGCACCATTTTGTAAATGCAGATTGAATTAAATTTACACCAATAAATACAGTAAACCACATCCAATTTGGATGAACATAAATAGTAAGCACAACACTTAATAATACCATTGTACCAACGATAATTCTAAAATACTTATTTAACATTTTAATTAATTTTTAAGTTTAAATATATTTTTCAATAGGAACTACAACCGCTTTTATTGGGTTATTCGTATCTAAATTTTGATTAAATTCTTTTATAAGGTCGAATAACTCATCGATCTTTTCTTCTTCTGTAAAAGAAAAAAACAAACTTGATTCTGCTCCTCCTTTTTCACTTGGAAACCAACTCGTAGTCATTAACAAAGACTCAACATTTTTATATCCGTCAATTTCTGAACCACTAAAGCTTTCAATTTTTGCCTTCTTGAAAAGTTGTAGTATTTCCTTTTGAAATTGTTCTACAACGGTAACTATTAATAATTTCATTTGAATTGTTTTATTTTGAATTTTTGACAAATGGAATTCGACTTAAAAGTATCCTTATACAATATCAAACCCAGTTGTCTCATTTCATCTTATTTATAATTTTTACGTTCAATCATATAATAAACTAATGGTACAACCAACAATGTTAACACAGTTGATACAATTGTTCCTCCCATTAACGAAATTGCTAATCCTTGGAAAATTGGGTCAAAAAGGATTACAAATGCTCCAATTACAACGGTTCCAGCTGTTAATAAAATTGGTGTTGTTCTAACTGCTCCAGCTTCAATAGCTGCTTGTTTTAATGGCACACCTTCTGCTGTTCGCAGATTGATAAAATCAATCAGTAATACCGAGTTCCTCACCATAATTCCTGCTAGCGCAATCATTCCAATAAATGAAGTTGCTGTAAAAAATGCACCCATCATCCAGTGTCCTAATATGATTCCGATTAATGATAACGGAATTGCAACCATCATCACAACTGGTGCTTTAAAGTTTTGGAACCATCCAACTATTAAAATATAAATCAAAATGATGGCTCCTAAAAAGGCAATTCCTAAATCTCTAAATACTTCTAAGGTAATTTGCCATTCACCATCCCATTTTACTGTATAATCATCTTCAAAATCTGGTTGACCCAAATACATTTCGTTAATCTCGTAACCTGCAGGCAATGGAATTTCTTTTAATTTCTTTTCCATTCCTAATATTGCATATGCTGGACTTTCTAGCTCTCCAGCCATATCTGCCATTACATATACCACTCGCTTTTGATTTTTACGATAAATACTCTTAGCAGCAGTAGTTTGTTTGACATCTACTAAATCTGCAATAGGAACCATATTTCCTTGCTTAGACTTCACTTTCAATTGAGAAATATCACTAATAGTCGATTTCTCTTTTTCATCTAAAGCTAATACTAAACCTACTTGATTTGAAGCATCTTCATCATACAAATTGGTGATTGCTCTGTTAGACAACGCCATATTCATGGTATAGGCAATTTGTTGTGGTGCAACACCGTACAACATTGCTTTTTCTTTATCAATATTGAACTGATATTCTGTTTGATCGTCTTCAACCATCCAATCAATATCTACAACATCTTCAGAATTCTTTAAGATATCCTGAACGCTGTTAGCAATTTTCATTTGCTCATCATAATCTGGTCCATAAACTTCAGCAACAATGGTAGATAATACTGGAGGTCCTGGTGGAACTTCAACTAATTTTACATTCGCATTGTATTTTGAAGCTATTTTTTGAATATCTGGACGTAACAATTTTGCTATATCATGACTTTGAGCACTACGATCTTTTTTATCCAATAAATTCACCTGAATATCTGCCATATTACTTCCTCCACGTAAATCGTAATGACGTACCAAACCATTAAAAGTGATTGGAGCCGAAGTTCCAATATAATTCTGATAATTCACCACTTCTGGACGTGTAGATAAGTATTGCGAGATTTCTTGAGCAACAACACCTGTTCTTTCCAGTGTTGTACCTTCAGGCATATCTATTACTACTTGGAATTCATTTTTATTATCAAAAGGTAACATTTTCACAGCAACCGATTTGGTAACAAACAACACCATTGTTCCCATTAACAACAGGAAAGTTCCTGCTAAAAACAACCAACGTTTAGTTTTGTTTTCTAATAAAGGTCTTTCAAACTTGTTGTAAATCTTATAAATTAAAGTGTCTTCAACTGGTTTTTCAGGTTTCTCCTCTACTCCTTTTTTATCTTTCTCTCTCAAGAAAATGTATCCTAAATATGGAGTAATGGTTAATGCTACAAATAATGATAAAATCATTGCAATAGATGCTCCAATAGGCATTGGCGCCATATATGGCCCCATTAACCCTGATACAAACGCCATTGGTAATACCGAAGCAATTACCGTAAATGTTGCCAAGATTGTTGGGTTACCAACTTCGTTGATGGCATATAAAGCAGCTTGTTTGAATGGCAAGCGTTTCATTTTAAAATGCCTGTGCATATTTTCAGCAATAATAATAGAATCATCTACCACAATACCTGTTACAAATACTAACGCGAATAAGGTAATTCTGTTTAAAGTATAATCTAACATATAATAACTTAACAGCGTTAAGGCAAACGTAATTGGTACTGATAAGAACACTACCAATCCTCCACGCCAACCCATTGCTAACATTACCACAAGTGTAACAGCAATGATAGAACCAATAAGGTGTAATAATAATTCTGACACTTTATGAGATGCTGTTTCACCATAATTTCTAGTGATTTCAACATGCACATCATCTGGAATTAACGTTGAGCGTAAGTGTTCAACTTTATCAATAATAACATCTGCAATTTTCATTGCATCCGCTCCTTTTCTTTTCGCTACTGAAATAGTAACTGCAGGATATTCTGATTTATATTCTGAAGCTTTTTCACTTCCTTGTCCAAATCCTAATGACACATAATTTTGTGGAACTTCAGGACCATCAATAATCTTTGCAACTTGTTTTAAGTAAATAGGTTGATTTTGTTGTACACCAACTACTAAATTTTCAACATCGGTAACAGACTCTAAAAACTTACCTGTATTTACTAAAAACTCGGTGTCATTTTTATCAAAACTTCCTGAATTTAATTGTGAGTTATTCGCTTTGATCATTTCAGAAACCGATAAGAAATCTAATCCGCTAGAAGCTAATTTATCTTTATCTAAAACTACACGCAATTGTCGGTTTCTACCTCCAATTTTATGTGTGATAGCAACATCATTTACTTTTTTAATTTCACTTTCTAGCTCCTGAGCCATTTGGCTTAATTGATAATCATCGTAGTTTTCACTCCACAATGTTAACCCTAACATAGGCACATCATCAATAGCACGTGTTTTTACTAATGGAAACGTTACACCTTTCGGCATTTGATCCATATGTTTATTGATTTCGTTATATAACTTTACAAACGAACGTTCAATATCTTCACCAACATAAAACTGAACAATGACCATTCCTTGCTCTTTCATTGATGTTGAATACACATACTCAACACCTTTAATGTTGGAAATTAATTTTTCTAATGGTTTTATAACTCTCGATTCCACTTCCGTAGGACTCGCTCCCGGATATCCAACAAAGATGTCCGCCATTGGCACATCAATTTGTGGTTCTTCTTCACGTGGAATTAAAAACGAACTATACACTCCAATAACCATAAACACGATCATTAGAAGCACAGTAAGCTTAGAGCCTATAAAGCTTTTGGCAATTTTTCCTGCTAAACCTTCTTTCATAATTTATATTTTTTTTAGCGTTTTAACTGGCTATTCGTTTCAATCTTTTTATATGTCATTGCGAAGTAAATTTCTTAATTTACTGTGGCAATCTCTTAATCGATTAGGAGATTACAACGTCGCTATACTCCTCGTAATGACAACTTATTTATTAAGTTAAAAAGAATTTTCACTACTACCCTCAACGCGGCTTATTTGTTATTTAATTGAGATCTTTGCTCCGTTGTATAATTTTCCTTCCGCAGAAACGATATATGATTCTTTAGCTGATAAACCAGATAAAACCTCAACATTGTCTCCAAAAGTTCTTCCTAATCGTAACCAACGTAACACAGCTGTATTACTTTGGCTAACTGTATATACTCCTGTAAGTTGACCTTTTTCAACAATAGCACTTGTTGGAATTAAAATCATTGTTGAAGCCGTTGCTTTTTTAGCTACTGGAAACTGAACGGTTGTAAACATTCCTGATAAAATTTTAGCATCTGTTTTATCTAAAGCTACTTTTACTAAGAATTGTCCGCCTGTATTTTTTGCCGATGTACTCACTTCTGTTACTTTTCCTTTTAATGTTTCATTGATAGATTTTACAACCACACTAACTTCAGTTCCTTTTTTAATTTGAGATATTTCACTTTCTGGAACCATTGCCATTACTTCAAATTTTCCTGGAGCTTCCACAGAAATTAAAGGCATTCCTGGATTTGCCATATCACCTGCTTCAATGTTCTTACTCGTTACAACACCATTAAATGGAGCTGTTATATTAGCATATTTAAATTGAGCATTTACCTCATTCTTCATTTGATTTGCAGCTTCTAAACGTGCTTTAGCCATTTCGAAATGTGCTGTCATATCATCCATTTCTTTTTGTGAAGCACTTTTTTCAGCAAACAAACTCTTAAAACGATTGTAATCTTTTTCTGCATTGTTATACGCTGCAGTTGCTTCTGTAATACCTGCGTTTACTTGAGCACGTTTTGCTTGTAAATCAGCATTGTTTATAGACATTAATAATTGTCCTTTGCTAACTTTATCTCCAACATTTACGTAAACCTTGTTTACAAACCCCATCATACGAGTGCTTAAATCGGCACTGTTTTCTGCTTGAATTTTTCCACTTGCTGTTACAAAAGGATTGTTACCGTCTGCTTGTACTGCTTTTACTTTTACAGCAATTGGTGTTGAATTATCTGTTGTTACTTTTTTATCATCACTTCCACAACTTGTTACTAAAAGGGATAATGATACTAGAGCGATTGTGTATATATATTTCTTCATCTTAAAAATTATTCTTTAGTTAAAAATTGTACGTATGCATATGCATAATTGTGTTGGAAAATTGTTGCATAATATTCTAATTGCTTTTGTGCATACTTCGCTTCAGACATTAATAAATCAGTTGTTTTTTCTAATCCTTGTTCGAATCTGTTTTTTCTGATTCTTAATGATTCTTCTGATTGTTGTAATGCTAATTCGGTAAGAGCTAAATTATTTTTAGCATCTTGTAACATACGTTTTGCCTTATTTAGTTCAACCTGACTTTTAGCCATATAATCTTGCAACTCTATTTCAGCTTTTTCAAACTCAGCTTTACTTTTTTGAGCTTTTCCAAAACGCTTAGAACCTTGAAAAATATCCCAGCTTAATTGTACCCCAACTAAATATCCGTTAGCATCTGCTTGAAAAATTTTATCGTCGTATAATTCATAACTTCCAAAAGCATTTAAACGAGGTAAAAACGTCATTTTATCTGCTTTATGCATTTGTTGGTAAGCGTCTTTAGCGTATGTCATTGCTTGGATATCTGCTCTGTTTTCAGACAATCCATCAACAGAAATTGCTTCCGTAGTTACCGTTAAAGAATCTGATGGTTTAAAAATGCTATACGTTTTATCGTTCATTAGTACCGATAAGTAGTTTGATGCATTTTCAATATTACTTTTAGCATATTGTAACTGATTGTTGATTTCGGTTACACGAACCTCTACAGCCAAAACATCTGCTCTTTGTAAATAACCTTGTTTAAAACTGTTATCTGCTAATCGTTTATTTTCTAAAGCTGTTTCTTTTACTTTTTCTAAAACATCTACCGTTTTATACGCTAATTGTAATTGCATATAAGCCTTTTCAACCTCTAACTCTATATAATCTTTAGTTCTTTCAGATTGTAACTTAGTTGCATTCAACTTTGCTTTTGCCGCTTTACGTTGAAAAATTCCGTCTACATTTATTAAAGGTTGTTGTACTTCAATTTTAGTTGCGAAATTTTTGGTTTCTGCCGGATCATTTAATAAAGCAGGATTGAAATCGTTTTGTGTAAGAATTTCCTGATTTAATTTGGAACCAAAAGCCATTAACGGATTTGTAGTTGCTATTCCTGTATGAGATGCTGTAATATTTGGTAAAAACACAGCGTTGGTTTGATTAAAATCTCCTTTTGCTGCTAAAATATCTTGCTGTGATATCTTAATAGTATTGTTATTTTCTTTTACTTTAGAAATAACTTCACTTTTAGTTACCGTTACTACTTCTTGCGCCTTTACAAAGGAAGAAAGTAATATTAATGGTATTATTAACAATTTGTTTTTCATTATATAATTCAATTAATTTGACGCAAAATTACCACGCATAAACGCGCTAGTAAGTAACATTTGTTACCTAGGGGAGAATGATAAAAAGGGGATTGTTCTTTCTAGAATTTATAGCCTACACCAAGTATCCAATAAAAGGTGTTCTCTAAATTTTCTTTTATGACAGAGTCTTCAATAAGAAGTGTTGGTTCGTTTTGCGGTAATACAAAAGAAGGTATAAATGAAATTATAAATGAATTATCTGTAAACCAGATTGGTAAACTAAATTCAATTGCCATAATATCGAAGTTTTCGCTTTCTTGTATATTTATTTGGGCTGTTTGTTGTGAGCCACTTCCTTGTCCAGAACCTCCTTTTCTATTACCAAAGCGATTATTTATATAGTATTGCTCATAAAAATTTTGAGACCCTAAATGAATTCCTGCTGTGGGAGAAAATTGAAATTTATTGTCCGAACTCATAAAATCATGACTTATTTCTGATGACAAAAAGAAATCCGAATCATCACCTTTATTAAGGTATGTACTCGCTATTATTCCTAAATTAATAATACTAAAATCATATTTAAAACTTGCTGTTAAATCTATCTCAACTTCTGAAATAACATTATAACTATCATCATTAAAAAAATATTTAGTAACAGAAATATCTCCTTCTAATTTTTTTGATGTAAAATCAAATCCCGCTGTAAGTAAAAACAAATCTATTCTGTTTTCTTCCGACCCTGTTAAATACGAAAAAGAACCTTTTGCATATAACCCAGATTTATTATGATACATTATTGAAGGATATAAATAGGGTGCTGCTATCGAATCTTTTCTACCCATAAAAACCGCATCATTTATAAAACTCACATCTGCTAGCACATACGATGAATCTTTTTCTTTTACGTAAGACGAATCATTTACTACAATATTTTGATCAATATCTTTGTTTTGGCTAATTATAGTACCACTGAATAAATAAAAAAGGACTAATAGTGTAGTAAATTTAAACTTTGTAGTTTTCATAATATTAGGCTTTAAGAATAAAAAAGGATTTATAATAATTATAAATCCTTTTTATTGATTTATTACTTTCCTTTTTTCATAACCTTTTTCTGAACAACAGGCTTTTTCTGAACTTTTTTCTTCATTAAATTCTTACTCGCTTTTTTATTTTTTTGAAGCAGCATTTTTCTTTGTGTATAGGTATTTCGGTACATTTTACCTTCTAAATTAACACACTCTCCATCTTTTAAACGTAATTGCTTTCTATCTTTTGTCTGATAAGAACCATCGGGATTTACCATAGAGCCATCACTAAGTTTTAATTGTTTTTGTAATCTATTTTGTTCTTGATTTCTAATTTGTAAAACTTCACCATCAACTAGCATGTAATGAACTCTATTTTGATTTCGTTCTTGAATCTGAGCTTGTGATAATCCTTTATTTTCTTGTTGTACTTTGTATCTGTATTGATATTCGTTACGATATTTTACACCATCTACATCCATACATTCTCCATCTTTTAAACGAAGTTTTTGTTGGTCTTTTGTCTGATATCTTCCATTTAAACTAAGAACTGTTCCGTCGTTTAAGGTTACTTTATCTTTTAATCGAATTTGATCTCGATCCCTGATTTGTAAAACATCACCATCAACTAACATTAATCGTACTTGATCTCTATCTCTAACTTGGTCTGGGTCTTGTGCACTCATAGTTGCTGTTCCTAAAACAACAAAGGCTATTACTAAAAGTATTTTTTTCATTTTGATACATTTTTGGGTTATAATTATGTAAATGTATATACATCATTAATAAATAAAAATGACTTATATCATACTAATTATTTTAAAATCAGTTTTTTAAATGAAAACACCTGCTTATAAGCAGGTGTTTTCATTTAAAATTTAAGAAGTGTGAAAATTCAACTTCTTTAAAATTTATTATTTTTTGATAATTGTATCTAAAACGGTTTGTTTATCTAATTTTTTAGTACAGAAAAACCAATCTTCGCATTCTAAATCATCAGTATTTGTCATTCTTTCTTCAGCAACACCACAAGACCCTGCTGGTGAAATAATAACATCATCTCCAGGATTCCAATCTGCTGGGGTTGCTACATTAAAAGCATCCGAAGTCTGCATCGCAATAAGCGCTCTATAAATTTCATCAAAATTACGTCCTAAACTCAACGGATAATATATAATAGCTCTAACAATAGATTTTGGATCAATAAAAAACACGGCTCTTACTGCTTGTGTTTTACTTTCACCTGGTTGAATCATTCCATATTTTTTTGCAACATTCATCGTAATGTCTTCAATTAATGGAAACTTTACTTCGATGTTTTTCATTCCATTAAATTCTATCTTATCTTTAATAGTTCTTAACCAAGCGATATGACTATATAGCCCATCAATAGACAACCCGATAAGTTTACAATTTGCCTTTTCAAATTTTTCTTCAAGATGAGCAAATGTCATAAACTCGGATGTACACACTGGTGTAAAATCTGCTGGATGACTAAATAAAATTGACCATTCTCCTGTATAATCTTCAGGAAAATTAATTTCTCCCTGAGTTGTTACTGCGGTAAATGACGGTGCTTTATCTCCTATTCTTGGCATTGATAGTACTTCTTGTTGTTCTAGTGTTGTTTCCATTTTGTTTTATTCGTTAATTTTTATTTCTACTAATTTTGGTTGTTATTCAGATTTTGTTCCTCCATGTCCACCAGCTACAATTACCATTATTTTAATACTTAAAAAAATGAATTTAAAAAACTGAATGATTGGATTCATCATTATGAATCGTTGATATTTTGATATTCTTTGTGTCATGATACTGCTATTTTTATTCAAGGATTAACTTTTTAGGATTATTCAGGAATTAACCACCAAAATGGTTTCATTTTTGCTTTGTATAAAAAAGCATAATGCAATGCTAGCTTTAACCAATGCCCTGCTAAACCAATAGACCCAAAGGTTTTTCCTAGTTTTCTACCTTGAGTATCTGGGTATTTATGATAATCTGGAACTATTGGAAAAGTAGTGATACTCATTCCGCTTCCTGTTGTTAATCCATAACCTGCAGAAGCAATACACGCAGCACCCATATTTCCCATAGACCCTTTATGATGTAAAGAAATATCACCTCCTTTTTTTATGGTATCTATAATATTATCGGCAACTATTTTTGCTGTAATACCAGAAGGCATTCCTGTTCTTGGAGGAGATGGAGAAATTGGGGTTCCGTTTTTACTTGTACGCGGCTTAGAAATTGGATGTGGTGGAGCAAAGGCAATTCCCGGAGCAAAAATGTTTGGGTATGATGGGTTTTGATAAGTTTCAGGCCAATCTTGAACCGACCATTCTTCATATGGTTTCGGAGTATAATCTGCATCAACAATCATAAAACCTTTAAAAAGTTTATCTGTAATATCTACACCTTCTTTATTATACGCTTTAAAACCATGACCCGAAAAAGCAGGAATTAACATTGCAAAATCGTAGGTTTCGGTTTTAAATTCGCCATCCAAGGTTTCGTAATGTAACTTTCCGTCTTCTATTTTATTCACACCTGCTTCAATGATCCATTTAATCCCTCTATCCTCAAAAATCATTTCTACCATTTCTTTAGATTTCATAGTCATATTTCCATAGCTCATCAACATGCCGTCAATACCAAAATCTCCAAGTTCATGTTCATTTGCAATCCAAGTTATTTCTGCATTCTCTCTTACTTTGTGCTCCCTTAATTCTTGCTCTACATTTAAAATGTATTCAAAAGCTGCTCCTTGACAAGTTGATTTCGCATGTCCTGTACCAATCATAATTTTAGCTTTTTTTCCTTGTTTCATCTGTTGAATCAGTTCACTTAAAGCTTTCCATGCTTCATCTGCATGATGATATGTACAAACGGAATATGTTTTATTAGTACCTGGTATTAACCCTTCTGTAGCTTCAAAATTTAATTTTGGCCCTGTAGCATTAATTAAATAATCGTAGGTAACTTTCTCTTTTTCTCCTTTTCTTTCTTCTGTAACATACTCAACCATCACATAAGGTTTAGCTATATCTTTATCACCTTCAGGATGAAAAGTAACTACCTTTGCTTGTTTAAAACCTATTCCTTTCTTTTTATACAAAGGTGCTAGTGGAAAGTAAATTTCTTTAGATTTCATTCTTCCAATACCAACCCAAATGTTGGAAGGAACCCATTGGTAATTACTATTCGGAGAAACTACAATAACCTCATGTTCTTTAGGTAGTTTTCTTCGTAAATGAGCTGCGGCAACATGGCCTGATATTCCAGCTCCTAAAACAACTATTTTTGACATTTTCTATTATTTAGTTAGGATAAATTTAGTTTAAGATTTTATTACATAAAATGACATTCATCATGTTGGTTGTGTGAACAATACATGTTTAAAGATTTTGTAAAGATTATCCTTTTAAATACTTTTAGAAGTAACTTTTGTTACATTAAAAAGGGTAGCATTAATGCTACCCTTTTTAATATCTTGATAATTGTCTGTTAAAAGCTCTTAAATGATTTTGTGAACCTTTTAATAAATATGAATATACTTGTTTTGCAAAATCGTCTTGTGAGTTGCGTATCGCTCCTTCCAAATCTTCAATATCTTTTTTTTCAATTAATTTACCAACTTCTATTGCTTCAAGTACTGATGTTGATCCGCGAGTAATTAGTGCATCATAAATCTTCTGTAATTCTTTATTGAAAAACACACCTTTTTCTTTACTTATCGTATAATCAATCTTATTTACCTCTAGTAAGTTTTGCATCATCTCCATATGACGTTGTTCACTTTGTTTAATATTATTGAATACTCTTAAATTCCATTTATCACCTAAATATTCATATACATCTCTTGCCATTTTTTCTTCTTCAACCATATATTTCATATCCTCAATTTCACTCATACTTTTATCTTGAGAGAAACTTATATATGAAACCGCTAAAAGAAAAATTAACAGACTGTTTTTAATTATGCTTTTCATGATCTTAATTTATTAATTTGGCTATAAAATTCAGAAATAAAGAACCTTCATACAATGACATTTATCATTAATTACATTGTTCATTACTACTGTTTATTATTGAGTTATACTCTTCTTGTGTTAAATATTGAGGTGTATATTTTTCTCCAAAAATTTCTATAGCAGAAACAAAACTTCTTAAGTGATTTCTTGAACCGCATTGTAAACTTTCAAATACCGAAATAATAGCTGTATTTGAAGTAACTTTAATATTGTTTTCTAAATCCACAATATCTAAATCTTCAATAGTCGCTCCAATTTGTAGTGCTTTTGTTTGATCTATTGCTCCATCAATTACAAACTGATTATAAAGATTTTGTAAATCTTGATTCACAAATAATCCTTCTTCTAAGATTGTGTAATCAATATTGTAAAGATCTAATAAATTAGCAACAGCATTCATATGAGATTGCTCACTGCTTTTAATGTTTGAGAATTGCACAATTCTCCATAAACCGTATAAGTACGAATAAGTATCTCGAGCTAATTTCTCCTCTTCTAACATAAACAACAAAGCTTCTTTATCTGTTTGTGTTATTTCTGTATTATTATTTCCAGTGTTATCATCATCCTTACTACAAGAAATAAAAGAAGTAACTAATATAAGTCCAAATACTACAATAAGTAACCTTGTTCTTTTCATGTCAATATCATTTAAAATTGCTTCACTAATTTCCGACATAACACTCTAACAAACAGCAACTTTTGTTACACAAAAAAAAAACAGCCTATAGGCTGTTTTTTTAATTAGATTAAAATCTATTTTTAAAACTCAGTATTTAAAATTTGTCCGCTTAATTGTAATAATTGTAATTCTATTAGTTTCGCATCAAATTTTGCGTTGTTTAACGCTGTTTTTGTATTTATTAAATTGATTTGTGCTTGCCTGAATTCTATGGATGAAACTTGTCCTAATTTGTAACGCTCTTCCGTTCTATCAAAGTTATTCTGACTTGTAATCACATTTTGTTCTTGAGCTCTTGAAACAAACAGTTTATTTTGATAATCTTCCCAAGTGTTTTTTAAATTATTTTCTAAAGTTTCTTCTTGTTGTTCTAATAAAATCTCTTGATTTTCTAACGCAATTTTCGCATTTGCCACACGTGTTTTTGTACTTCCTCCGTCAAATAAATTCCATGATAAATTTAAACCTGCACTTAACCCGTCTGATGTTGAACCCGTAGCAAATGAAGTTGCCGGATTTTCACTTTTATTCCACCCATAAGAAGTTGTTAATCCTAAACTTGGTAGATAATTTGCTTTGTTAACTTTAATATTAAACTCATTTATAGCTATATTTTTTTCGTTTTGCTTTAACAATACATTATTAGATTTAGCCTCAGATAAAAGATCATCCAAGTTTAACAGTGTACTAAAGCTAACCTCTGTCTCAACATCATAACCAACCTCTTTTGAGACTCCTAGAATAATATTTAAACTACGTTTTGCATTCGCAAATTGCTGTTTCGAATTTATAAAAGCTATACTATCATTATTAACATCTACCTCAGCATTTAACAATTCTAATTTGGTTGACTGTCCATATTCATATTGATATTCTGCACGTTTCAATCGTTGTTTAGATATTTTTAATGCTTCTTGTAAACTTGAGGTGTTCTCAGATAAACGTGCTATTTGAAAATAAACGGTAAATAGTTGTAAATAGGTATTCTCAATCGTTTCTCTAGCCTGTAATTCAGATAAATCATATCGCTCTTTTAACTGATCGTAATTATATTTTCTACCCAAACCATCAAAAATGGTATAATTTAAACCAACAGATGCATTGTACGATTTTGTAACTGCTCCATTAATACTTATAGTGGTGTCTTGACGAACAACTGTTTGGTTTGTATTACTATAATTGGCTCCTGAAGTAGCCGAAATTGTTGGTAAATATCCCGAGTTGTAAATACTAGAATTATTCTTAGCCACTTTAATATTATTATTCGCTATCTTAATACCATAGTTATTTTCTAATGTAATTTTTAACGCTTCTTTTTTGGTTAGTGTATTTTGAGCTACTAGCTGAAAAGAAAATAAAACAGCTCCTATACATATATATTTATTAATGAATTTCATCGCTATCAAATTTAGATTCTATAATTGCTCTTTCAACTTCTTCTTTACTTACTTTATTTCCTGTTTTTAACCATTTTATAAACACTTTTATTGAATTAGAAACCGATAATAATAACGGTAACATTACCAGGGTTAAAATAGTTGCGATTCCAATACCATAAGAAATTGAAATTGCCATAGGCTTTAAAAATTGAGCTTGTCTACTTTTTTCTAATAATAAAGGTGCTAGACCTGCAATGGTTGTTAATGATGTTAATAAAATAGCTCTAAAACGAGATTGACCTGCTCTAATTAAAGCTTCATCATATTTTACCCCTTCTTTTAAATAACTGTTGAATTTCCCTATTAAAACTAATCCGTCATTTACCATAATTCCTATTAAAGCAATAATTCCTAACCAAGATAAAATACCAATTGCAAATCCGTGAAAATAATGCCCCCATACTACTCCTATCATACTAAAAGGAATCATTAAAATCAATAAAATTGGCTGACTGTAAGATCTAAATGTGAATGCAATTGTTATATAGATTAACAACAAAATAATAGGGCCTACTACATTTACAGAATCTGTTGTCTTTTTAGCCTCTCTATTTTGTCCTTCATATAAAGGAGAAACTGTTGGATACTTAGAGGTAATCTCTGGCATTAATCTCGTTTTAATATCCTCTATAATTTCCGTTGCTCCTTCACCTGGTGTTTTTAAATCTGCAGAAATTTGAATTTCTCTTTTTCCACTTAAATGATTAATAGCGATATCTCCCCTTTCAATTTCATAAGTAGCAATTTCAGAAAATGGAATTCTCGTTCCGTTAGGAGCTACAATTCTCATTTCATCTAAATTTTTTATAGAAGATCTATCTTTTTTGTCGTAACGTACCCAAACTTTTATTTCGTCTTGTCCACGTTGAAAACGTTGTGCTTGGAACCCAAAAAAACCATAACGTACTTGCGACATTACCGATTGTAAATTTAATCCGAGTAAATACGCATTATCTTTCAGTTTAATTTTCACTTCCTTAATTCCTGCCGGATCATTATCTGCAACATCTTTTAAAAGAGGATTGTTTTCCAATTCATCTTTCAACTCTTTTTTGGCTGCTTTCAATTCTTCAATATTACTTCCTAATAAAGAAACAGCTACCGGGCTACCCCCAAAATTCCCTCCAGAACCGAACATTAAGCTTTCTACACCATATACTTTTCCTACCTTATCTCTAATTGAATTGGTGATTTCTGGTGATGAAAAATCTCTAGATTCTCCAGGCAATAAGTTTACTGTTAATGTTGCATTTGCGGTACCTGGACCTACTCTTTTAATTACATTTTGAACAACATCAATATTTCCAGTTTGTTTTTGGGTGTATTCTTTATTGATAATCCAAACTTTTTCTTCGATTGAAGATATAATGGAATCTGTAATTTTTTCATTGGTTCCTTGTGGCATATTTAGCGATATCTGAACTCTATCACTTGCTATAGAAGGGAAAAATGATGTTTTTACAATTCCTCCACCAATTCCTGCAAAACTGAAAATTAACAATGCAATAGGAATTGCGAAAGCAAAAAGCTTATTTTGAAGAGAAAATCTTAGAAATGGCATGTAATATTTATCTCTAATATTTACTAAAAAGCCATCTGCTTTCTCATTCACTTTTGTAAAAAAAGCATCTAATTTATTCTCTTTTATAGCTATTCCATTTTCATCTTTTTTTCTTTGAAGCGCTTTCGAATGAGCAATATGTGCTGGCAAAATAATTAAAGCTTCTACCAAAGAAACAGATAGTGTGAGCAATACAATAGTAGAAACTTCACTAAAAAAACTACCTATTCTTCCATCCACAAAAAAGAAGGTAGAAAAGGCAATTATAGTTGTTAAAATTGCTGAAACAATTGGCGGAATTACTTCCATGGTTCCATCAATAGCGGCTTTAATCTTAGATTTTCCTAAATCGTAATAATGATGATAAATGTTTTCTCCAATTACAATTCCGTCATCAACCAAAATACCAATAACAATAATCATCCCGAAGAGTGATAATACATTAATAGTAACGCCTAATTGTGCTGCAAAAATAAACATTCCGAAAAAGGCTATCGGCAAACCAAAAGCTACCCAAATAGCTAATCTTACATTTAAAAACAAG
This sequence comes from Tenacibaculum adriaticum, assembly GCF_008124875.1. Classification (GTDB taxonomy): domain Bacteria; phylum Bacteroidota; class Bacteroidia; order Flavobacteriales; family Flavobacteriaceae; genus Polaribacter; species Polaribacter adriaticus. The sequence goes on along the minus strand of NZ_VNIA01000001.1, from coordinate 703,861 downwards.
GCCAAAAACAACAATACTAATAAGATCCCAAAAATTCCGTTTTCTATTAATAGTTGCGTTCTTCCATTTAATGTAACTGAAGAATCACTAGAAACATTTAACTGAACATTTTCGTGTTGTTGATTAAATTTATGAATGTATTCTTTAATTTTATCTGCCGATGAAATTAAATCTTCATTGTTTGTATTACTTACCGTAATATCAATAGCTAGATTTCCATTATAGTACAATCTATCTGGATTCTCTGACCAAATATCTTTTACTTCTGCAACATCTTTTAACCTTATAATATTTCCTGAAGATTCTGTTCTAACAATTAAATTTTGAAGCTCAATTCCATAATAAGAACGATTGCTTGCTCGGATTAAATAATCTTCTTCATCTGTTTTTATGTTACCACCTGTAATTAAGATATTTGAATTTCTTATAGCATTAGCAACTTCTGTAAAAGACATATTAAATGCACGTAGATCATTTTCTCTAACAGCAATTTCTATTTCTTCTTCGGGAAAACCAGATAAATCTACTTGGGAAATTCCGTCAATACCTCGTAAATCATTTTCAATATTTCTAGCATATTGCTTTAATGTGGTTAGTGGTAAATTTTCCCCACTAACGGTAAAACTAATGGTGGATCTAATATTTTCTACTTTTGCAATAACTGGTGGTTCCATTCCGCTAGGAAAAGACGGAACTCTATCTACTGCATTTTTTACATCCGATAAAACAACATCAATATTTTTTCCTTTTTCTACTTCTACATATACTCTTGCAGAGTTTTCAAGAGAAACTGATGTTATTCTTTCTACACCGACAATTCCTTTTAAATTGTCTTCAATTTTTAACACAACTCCTTCTTCCATTTCTTGTGGAGAAGCCCCTGGATATACCAAATTAATGCTGATTAATTGCGAATCTACCAACGGAAAGAAAGACGACTTCATACTTAAAGCACCTAATAATCCGAAAACGATAAACGCAATTATAAAAACATTAACAGCAACCGGATATTTAATAAAATAGGTTATTATTTTTTTCATTGGTTACTGAGTTTTATTAATTTTAACAGTCATTCCGCTATATGCTCCAGGAAGTGTTTGTGTTAAAACTTTAGTATCGTTTTCTAAGCCTTTTATAATAACATTTTCTGCTCCAAAATAAACAGGGTCTATTTTAACCAAGCTTAAAATGCTGTCGTTTTTAACGATATACACACTGTTATTATCTACCAACAATTTTCTTGAAATTTTAAAAGCCTCTTTTTCAGATTTTGCAACCAAATCGGCTTCTAAATACATTCCTTCTTTTAAATCTTGATGTTTTACTTCTATAAATGCTTTTATGGTTTGAGAGGTTTGGTCTATCTTCCCGTTTACGCGAACTACTTTTCCTGTATATTTTTTAGTGTGTTCTAAATTTGATAAAGAAACTGTGTTGCCTACTTTTAATAAATCTGCATATTCTGCATTAATAGAAACTTCCATTTCAAATACTGATGGACTTATGAATTCTCCTAATTTCTGACCAACTCGAACTAAAGTTCCTGGTGTTACTAAAGCTTCGGTTAAAATTCCATTAAAAGGAGCTCTAATTCTATATTTACCTAGTTTTACCTCTAAATTCTTAACGTTATAATAAGCGGTAGTAATACCTCTTCCTGAGATAAAATATTTTTCTTTTTCTGATGAAGCTTCGGGTAGTTTTGGTGTTGATTTATTGAGATCAAAACGCTGTAAATATGCTTCCCATTTTTTAAAATTCTCTGGGTAATCTAAACGTAGGTCGGGCATTATGGAAGTAACGAGGTTAAATAAGTTACTTTTTTGCGATTGTAAACTAGCATAAAACTCATCACTATTAATACTTAATAAAGATTGTCCTTTATAGAAGCTTGTTCCGGCTTTAAATGGTTTTGCTGATGGTTTTAAAACTCCTTGAACCTCCGAAAATAATTCTATTTTATTTTTAGCTGTTAAGTTTCCACTTGTGGTTAATACAATTGGAATTTCTTTGTTCTTAACATTTTCTACAAAAACCGTTTTCACAATTTTATTGAATACTGGTTTTGGTTTTTGTTTGTTGGCAATAATGTACTTTCCAAGTAATAAAGTCCCGACGATAATTAATACTCCAAAAAGTGAAAGAATTATTTTTCTCATGTTTTGTTAGTTAAATGTGCTCTGCTTTAGAACAAAAATTAGTTTGAATTTTTTTTAGAATTTGAATTATTTGTTGTTTTTCTTCCGAAGAAATATTTTGCTCCATCGTTGTCATTAAATTTTTAATAACAGGTTTCGCTTTTGCATACACTTCTTTACCTAATTCAGTTATGTATACATTTTTAATCCGCTTATCTTCATTACTATGCTCCCTAAAAATATAATTTTTGGCTTCCATTTTTATAAGTAAGCGTGTTAATGAAGATTTATTTCGAAGTGTTAGAAAAGCAAGTTTATTTTGATTTAAACCATCTTTATCGTGCAGCTTTTTAAGAACAACCATCTGCTCTTTTGTTAAATCAAGGTCTTTTGAGCTAAATGATTCTTGTAAAAAATAATCAACCAACTTAACGGTCTTACCTAACCAAGGTCCAATCGAGTTTTCAAAATCAATATTATTTTCATCAGATTTCATTTTGCAAAAGTACACAAAACCCTAAGTAGTTGCATATGCAACTACTTAGGGTTTTGTTAAAAAAATCTTAATCTTTACTAATGCTCTCCGTAACCTAAATTATCTATTCTTTTTATTTTTTTGTATTGAAAAAAGTAATGCTTATAGCTTTGTTATAAATTGAAGTACGAACATGATATATTAAAACCTCCTAACTAAAATTTACTTATTTTAGTTCTTTTATTTTATAACGTATCCTTTCTGATTTTGGAAGCAATTTTAACCCTTTTTCTAAAATTGATTTTGCATCAAAATTATTTCCTGTTTTTTTATAAGCATTCGACAAACTAGTGTACACGTTTTCACTATTGGGGTAATTTTTAAGATTTATCTTTAATAGTTGTATTGCTTCTTGAGGTTTACCAATTTTAAAGCAATATGAAGCAATCCAGTCAATACGAGATTCAGCAGGTTTTATTTCAAAGTCCATCTTTTTTGATAACTTATCAAATAAATTTGTAACTAAATTTGTATTACTCGCTAGTTCTTTCACTGGTAATTGATAACCATCGTAAATAAACTTTAATCCATAATATTCTGAAGGTAATGAAATAGTTCCATGATCTTCCTCTTTTAAAAATTGAAATTTCCAATTTAATTCAGATTTTAAATTTTCTAAACTATTTTTAAATTTGTTAATGGCATTTTCATGTTCAATGGCAATATTTTCTGGGATAGTTTCTTCATAGGCCAATGAAAAATATAATGAGTTTTCTTCTAAATTTGAGTTTTGTAATTTATTTATTGCTTTTTTTAACACATACTCATCATCCCACCAAATACTCGGATCTATTGCTATATATGAATTGAATAATTTTGGTTCTGTAAATAAAGTATTTAATACCGTTAAGCCTCCAAATGAATGACCAATAATAGTTTTGTAACCGTTTGTTCTGTAATCTTTTTCAATCTTAGGAAGTAATTCATTTTTAAGAAATATCATGAAGTTTTCATTTCCACCACTATCTTTAAATACAAAATTTTTTCCTGTTTGTGCTTGCTTTACACTTGTAGGAGTTAGATCTCTCGTTCTATTTTTAGTTGTTAATATACCAACTAAAATCATTTCTGGTAAAGATGCATATGGCCCTTTACTTAAAAAATCATGTATACCAGTTAAGGATTGAAAATGTCTATCTCCGTCTAAAAAAAAGGTAACAGGATATTTTTCTGGTTCATATATTGTGTCGTTATAATTGTCTGGTAGAGATATCCAATATTCTCTTTCTTCATTTAAAGTTTTAGAAAATATTTTAAATTTTTCTCCTATTACTATTTTTGATTGACTATGTGATTTAAAAATAAAAATGTGTAGAATTATTAAGAAAAGTATTTTTTTCATTTTACTTATTTATTATGCGGTTTTTACTTTGTTTTTCTTTTTACGTTTTCCCCACCAAATTAAAAAACCAGTTACTGATAATGATGTGGCAATAATTCCGGTAAGAAATGTGATAAATTTTCCTATTTGCCCCCACCATTGTCCCATGTGAAGTTGCCAAACCATGTTTTCAACTTTTTCATGTGTTATTTGTCCGGTTGAAGGGATAATTTTTTCTCCTGTATATCTATCATAAATAGTATAATCTACATTTTCCATACTTTTTAACCCAGGCTTTCCTGAGTTTATAGTAAAAGCACCCAATTTATCTAAACGAAATACCCAAGAATTCACAGCTTTTTTCTTTGGATATTCTTCTTCTAATGTTTTATATGCATAGGCAACAAGATCTTTAGACACTTTTGTGCTGTCTGCTTTAGGTAAAATATCTTGTATCCCTAAATCATCTCCACCAGAAATTTTTACAGTAAAATCCATTAATGGATGAAAGAATATTAATAGACCTGTAATACTTAAAATAATACTTGTTGGCAGCGTGTAAAACCCAAGTACGTTGTGTAAATCGTAATTTAAGCGTTTAAATTTAGCTTTCCATTTAATTGTAAAACTTGCATTGCGAGTGTTTTTGTTCCATTTTTTTGGCCACCAAAGTATAAGCCCTGTTATACAACCAATTAAAAATATAATCGTAGAAATAATAACTAACCACCCGCCAAAAGAACCCGCCAACAATTGTGCATGTAAATGGGCTGTGATATAAAAAAAGTAAATGGTATGATCTGTTTTAAGAATGTTTCCAGTATAAGGATCCATGTAAATCATCATTAAATCTTTTTCTTTTAAATCAAAAACCCGAAGTCTAAAACTACGATTTGGATCTTTGTAAAAAACAATTTCAGAAAGTTTATAATTAGGATTTAGGTTGTTAATTACTTCAAAAATTTTTTCATGTGATATTTTTTCACTTTTAGCTTCAACATATAGAGCATCTCCAGCAGTTAAATCCATTATTTCATCAGTATAAACAATTATTGTACCTGTTAGGCAGACAAATAAAACAATAATTCCAGCTATTAAACTTGGCCAAAGATGTATCCAGGATACTATTTTTTGAAATTTACTTTTTCCTTTTTTTTTCATTGTTTCAAAAACTTGAAAAAGGGACGATGGTTTATACCGCCCCTTAAATATTATTTTTATTTAAAAATTTTAAAACTTATACGTAAAACTAACTACAGTATTACGTGTTTTTTGTGGCTGAACATATGAGCCCATATTTGCCCAGTATTTTTCATTAGTAATGTTATTGAATTTAACTCCTATTCTATAAGTCGGTTTGTCTAAGAATACAGAACTATTCAATACAGTATGTCCTGGAGCTAAAAGTGTATTCATATCATCAACGTAAGTATCACTAACATGATTTGCGCCAAACCCAAACCCTAAACCTTTAGCTGTTCCTACTGGCATTTTATAGCTCGTCCACAAATTAATAGTGGTTTCTGGTGCTGCGTATGGTGTTTTCCCAATTACAGATTCTGCACCTTCTATAAACTCACTGTTATTGTTCGCATAACCAGCGACAATATTCCATCCTTTTACAGGGGCAGCAATTACTTCTACTTCTAAACCTTTACTACTTTTTACTCCATCTTGAATTTGTGACCAAGTCCCTCCATTGTTTACATATCTTACTGCATCATTTACGGTAATATCATAGTAACTTAAAGTTGTGCTTAATTTTCCGTTAAATAACTCTGCTTTAACTCCCCCTTCAATTTGTGTAGCAAATTCAGGCTTTAAACTTATCTTTACTCCCGAAGATAAATCTGGAGCTACATTTGTAAATCCGTTCATGTAGTTTGCAAAAAGAGATACTCCATTTTTTACAATTTGATAAACTGCACCAAATTTTGGAGCTACATATGATTGTTTATAATCATTTTCTTTATCATTGTAATTATCTAATCTTAAACTCGCCATTACAGAAAGTCTTTCTGTAAAATTAATAACATCAGAAGCGTAGATACTAAAACTATTTTGGTCTCTTTGTCCGATACGGAAAGCTTCAATTTCTCCTAATAAGTTTTCATATTTTTTAGGGTTAAAGTCCATTACAGGGTTATCTGCACCAATTACATCGTATACTAATTGGGTTCTTCTGTAAGGAGTTTGTAAATCGTAGTAATCTAAACCAACAATCAATTTATTATCAAGATTTCCTATTTTAAACGCTCCAATAAAATTTTGTTGTATTTGTGTCGTATTAAACTGACTCTCAATGTTCATTATTCTTCTTTCTGCATCATTTTCATCTAAAAAATCTAAAAATAAATAGTTAGTACTATTGTCAGAATTACTCGAAGACAATAGTGTTTGAGAGGTCCAATTATTGGATAATTTATATTTAGCTTCTGCAAAAACATTATAAGATTTGATTTCATTACTTAAATAATCGCTACCGTAAGAATTTTCGAAATTATAATTTAAATCATTCATCGTTGTTAATTCAGCATTTCCTGGATTAAAATAAATACTGGGAGAATTATTATTGTAAATTTCAGCTTCAACATTTAGAGTCAATCTATCGCTTGCTTTGTAAGTTAAAGCTGGAGCAACATACCAGTTTCTTGTCAATCCATAGTCTTGGAAACTATGCTCGGCATGTTTTGCAGCATTTAAACGAAATAAAACAGTATTTTCTTTATTTAATGGTGTATTTATATCTACGGTTAAACGAGAAAGGTTATTACTTCCTGTTGAAAAACCAGCAGTTCCACCAAAAGTCTCGTAAGGTTTTTTAGTAACAAGATTTACCACACCTCCATAAGATGACACAATACTGGTTCCAAATAAAGTACCAGAAGGACCTTTTATAACCTCAATCCGTTCAATATTTGCTTGATCTGTACTCGTTCTAATTGAAGTCCCGATACCATTTCTCATAGCAATATCTGCACTAAAACCTCTTAAATACAGATTTACACCTACACCACCTGATCCAATACCTTGCATTACATTACTAATTCCAGGAGCGTTTTGTAAAGCCCCTTGAATATCTGTAATTTGTAGTTCGTCTAATAATTCACCTGTAATAACCGTGTATACTTGTGGGTTTTCAATATTACTCAATGGTAAACGAGAAACGTAAGGAGATTCTTTTTGATTAAATTTATTTTTTCTTCGAACTTCAAGTACTACTTCTTGTAATTTTTCTTCACTTACATTTAGAGTTATGTCTTCTATTTTTGTTACTACACCTTCAGAAACATCAATCTCAATAGATTTTGTTTCTAAACCCAACAATGAAAATGTTAATTTATGGTTGCCTGGACTAACACTATTGATTTGATAATATCCATTTTCATCAGAAATAGCACCTTTATTTGTATGTTCTACTATTATGTTTACATAAGCAGCAGCTTTATTATCATTCGTAAAAATCTTTCCTTTAATACTTCCGTTGCTTTGAGCATATAATAAATGAAAAGTAAAGAAACATACAAAGAATATGCTTTTTTTTATTGTTTTTAAATTTGAATAATTTATTTTCATTTTATGTTTATTTAGATTTGATATAAATAATATTTATTTTTGCAAATGTATATGATAGACAGATTTAGCGATTAACGTAAAAGGGATTTTAAATAACGAGAAAAGAAGAAATGAAGACAGTTTTAAAAAGTTCAATATTTAAAGACAAAATCTTGGTTAAATATTTTAACCAAGATTTTGAAGTAGATTCATTTAAAGAAAATACTATTAAACTTAATAATTCTGGTGAAATAGGTACTGTAAGAGAAATCCAATTAAATGGAATTAGAATAGTACATAGAAATATTAAAACCTCAAATTATAAAATTAATGTATCGCATGATTTCCCTTTTTTTAAATTACAGTTTGAAATTGAAGGATCAAGTCATTATAAACCTTTTAATAAATCAGGAGTAGAGGTATATATTCCTGGAGGGTATTATAATTTATTTTATCTCCCTGAAGTTAATGGAGAATTAACTTATAAAACAAATTACAGAAAAACCTTAGAGATTCTTTTTACTGAAAATTATATAAAGAAAATTATTGGTGATGACTATAAAAAAGATTTGAAAAAATTTGGTAATAGTATACATGAAAAGCGCGACTTTTTAATGTGGAAAAAAAGTCAGCCAATTACTGATGAATTAAATGTTCATATAGAAGAAATCATAAATTGTGAATACTCAGAAAATTTAAAAAGAGCATATTTACAAGCAAAAATAAATGAACTTTTAATTTTTTTATTGGAGAAAACAAATGAAAGTCATTTAGAAAATAGAAATGAAGAATTGACTAAAGAAGATTACAATAATATTTTAAAAGTAGAGCATTATATAAAGTCTAATTTAGAAAAATCCTTAACCATACCAAAACTAGCAATTATCGCGGGAATTAATACCTCAAAGCTCAAGCACGATTTTAAAATAGTCTTTTCCATCACTATTTTTAAATTTATTACGAAACTTCGTATGGAAAAAGCAAAAAAATTAATTATTGACGGTGATTATACGGTTTCTGAAGCAGCTTATAAAGTTGGGTATAAACATTCTCAGCATTTCACAGTCGCTTTTAAGAAGCTTTATGGCTACTTACCTAGTAAAATGATAAAAAATTAATGCTCTCCATAACCTACATTATCCATTTTTCCTTTAAAAACTTTGTATTGAATAACCATATACGCTGCTACTAAAATTACCGCAATTACAAACCAATAAACACCAACTGATAAACCATATTCATGAGCTGCAACATTATATAAGGTAAGTGAAGGATTTACAGCATTTGTAGATGGTAATACTTTTGGAAAAATTGAGGCTACTGTTGAAGTTAATCCTCCAAATAAAAACAGTGACGAAAACAGAAAGCCTAAGCCTTCTTTTTTAAATGATTTTACTTTGAACAAACCAAATAATCCTGTAAAAGTGATTATTGGAAAAAGAAAAAGCCAAGGATTTTTAAGAAAATTATGAAATGGTTTGGGTTCAATAACATGCCAAACTAATAACGAAATAATCACCAATGCTAATAATACAAAATTAAGGTTAAAAATTATTTTTTTGAGTTTTGTGTTTAAGCTTGAGTTTGTTTTAAAAATAATCCAATTAGCTCCATGAATAGTTAATGTTACAACTGCTACTAACCCTAATAAAATGGTAAACCAATCAATAATTCCGAGATGTTCTGCTTGCGGACTAAAAGTCGTATTCCATAACGGTAAGAAGAAATAATGGGCTTCTTGTGTTGACACACCATTTTCTACCATTCCTAAATTAACTCCACGTACTACATTCCCAAGAGCAATTCCAAAGAAAAGCGCTAATAATAAACTTGAAACACCAAAAGCTTTATCCCAAATTGTTTCCCACATTTTGTTATGAATCTGTCCACGTAATTCTAATCCTGTAGCTCTAAAAATAAGCAGCCATAAAATCATAATCAATGGTAAATAAAAACCACTAAAAGAAGATGCATATAACGTTGGGAAAGCAAAAAACAAAACACCTCCTGCAGCAATAAGCCAAACCTCATTTGCATCCCAAAACGGGCCAATTGCATTGGTAATTGCTTTTTTATCTTTTTCAGATTTTGCAAAAAACAAATGAATAATTCCTGCACCAAAATCGTAGCCATCTAAAATTACATAAACAGCCAACATTGTCATTAAAACGATATACCAAAATAATTCCATAGTTATGCATTTATAGTTTGTGGGCCTTTGTTAATTATTTTACCAACCAATATCAAAAACAACATTCCTAATAGCAAATACAACCCTATAAATCCTAACAACGTAAATAATGTGTTCCCTGATGATACTGTTGGAGAAGCACCATCTGCAGTTCGCAAAAGATTATAAACCAACCAGGGTTGCCTACCTAATTCGGCAGTATACCAACCAGTCGTATTTGCAATATATGGAAATGGTAACATAAATAATAACGACCATAAAATCCATTTAGTGGTGTATAGTTTTTTTCTGAAAAGTTGTACTACTGCAAAAAACATTAAACCAATAAATATAGTTCCTAGACCAACCATGATATGATATGCATAGTACAAACCAGGAACATTTGTAGGATAATCTTTCTTATCAAATTCATTTAGTCCTTTAATTTCTGCATCCCAACTTTGATAAGTTAAAAAGCTTAAAATATTAGGAACTGCAATTTTGTTATCAAGCTTTTTTTCTAGCATATTTGGTTGCCCGATCAATACGATTTCTGAACCTCCTTTTTCAGTTTCAAAAATTCCTTCCATCGCTGCAAAGGTTACAGGTTGATGTTTCACTACATTTTTTGCAGCCATATCTCCTGTTGGAAAAGCAACAATAAGACTTGATATCAATCCAAAAACAACACCTGTTTTCACAAATAATTTTCCGAATTCATTATGCTTATTATTCAATATATAAAATGCACCAATGGCCGCAACTACAAAAGAGCTTGTTACAATAGACGCAGCTTGGTTATGTAAATACGATGGCCATAACCAAACATTAGAAAATAGAGCTCCGAAATTATTTAACACAAATTTTCCGTTTTCTAAAATTTCATAACCTACAGGGTGTTGCATCCACGAATGTGTAGCAATGATTAAAAATCCACTTGCCCAAGAACCTAAAAAAACCAAGAACCCTGTAACAAAATGAAGTTTATGCCCTAGTAATTTTTCACCAAAGAGAAATAATCCTAAAAAGGATGATTCTAAAAAGAAAGAAAACATTCCTTCCATGGCTAACGTTTGCCCAATGATTCCTCCTGTTAATTCTGAAAACTTTGCCCAATTCGTTCCGAACTGAAACTCCATCGGAATTCCTGTGACCACCCCCATAGCAAAGTTGAGTGCAAAAATCCGCATCCAGAATTTTGCAGCATCGTTATATTTTTCAACATGAGTTCTTAAAAATTTCCATTTAAAATAGACGATCATTAACGATAATCCCATAGTAAGTTGTGGAAATAAATAATGAAAAGTGATCGTAAATGCAAATTGCATACGATCGTAAAATAACATGTCTTCCATTGAAAATGGATTTTGGATGGTTAATTAATTACTCTTTAAAAATAACAAAAAAGGATGGCATTAAAAGCCATCCTTTATTAAATAATTTAAACAACTTTAATAATTGCTTCCATTTTTATATTTGATTTCACAGAATTGGAAATTAAACAAGCCTTTTCTGATTTTTCAATCACTTTTTGAGCTAATTCTCTATCTTCTTCTTTTTTAATAATTATCACTGGTTTCAAAACCACTTCGCTAATTACATATTTTCTGTCAACTACCTCTAGCTTTCCTTCTGCATCCGATTCAAAATCAACAAAATCTAATTTAAAATTTTCTGCCACTGCTAAAAAAGTTGTTAATAAACAACCATTAATTGCTGCTACAAAATAATGCTCTGGAGACCAAATATTGGCTTCTCCTTTTGGGAATTCGGGTGGTGTTGCAATCGTGATTTTCTCATCTAATACTTCTGAAGAAAGTATTCCGTTTCTATTCTCTTTCCAGTTTACTTTAACCTGATAAAAATGTTCTTCTGCCATTTTTTTATTATTTATTAGTCAAATTTATATTCTTTATTAAAAACTATATGTAACTATTATTACAAAAGAGACCGTTTTCTAAGGAAGTGGTCTCTTTTTTAAAAAAATTATTTTTTAAGAATTTCGTTTAAAACTAAATCCTTATCTAATTTTTTAGTACAGAAGAACCAATCTTTGCAATCTAAATCTTCTGTCGAAGTCATTCTTTCTTCAGCTACTCCACAAGATCCTGCTGGTGAAACAATAACATCTTCTCCTGGATTCCAATCTGCTGGAGTTGCAACGTTAAATTTATCTGAAGTTTGCATTGCAATCAAAGCTCTGTATAGCTCATCAAAATTACGCCCTAAACTTAAAGGATAATAAATTATGGCACGAACTGTTTCTTCTGGGTCAACAAAAAAGACAGCTCTAACAGCCTGTGTTTTACTTTCTCCTGGTTGAATCATTCCATATTTTTTAGCAACGTCCATAGAAATATCTTCAATTAAAGGAAACTTAACTTCTATGTTTTCCATTCCGTTAAATTTAATTTTATCCTTAATCGTTCTTAACCAAGCAATATGACTGTATAAACCATCAATTGATAAACCTATAAGACTGCAATTTGCTTTTTCAAATTTTTCTTCTAAATGGGCAAACGTCATAAACTCAGACGTACAAACAGGAGTAAAATCTGCTGGATGACTAAATAATATTGACCATTTTCCTTTATAATCTGAAGGATAATTAATTTCACCTTGTGTTGTCACTGCCTTAAATTCTGGTGCTTTATCACCAATTCTTGGCATTGAAAACATTTGTTCTTGTTGTAGTGTTTCTGTTGTATTCATATTAAATAGATTAAATTTATATTTTTTTTACTTATCGTAAAATTAATCTATACTAAAAAAGTCCTTTGTAACAGATGTTACATAAGTAATATCAAATGTTGATATGAAAATAGAAAAAAACTATACTTAAGATCAGGAAAGTTTTGAATGTTTTTTTAATACATTTATAAACAACTCCATTCCTTCCCTGCCTTTAGAAGAATTATAACAATCACTCATCTTTTGAATATCAAAATACGGTTGAAAGAGTTTTACATATTCTTTTTTGCCTCCTCCAAATGGTGGATGATCAAAATTTAATTCAGCATCAAAAAGTAATCCAACTAATTTCCCATTTTCATTCAATAATTCATTCATTTTTTTAGTATAATCACTTCTTAAATCAGGGTTAAGTGCACAAAAAAATGTTTGTTCAATAATTAAATCGTAAGATTCTTTCAGGTTGAAAAAATTATTGTGAATTAAATTTTCTTCAGGAAAGTTTGGAAGCCTCTTCTTTATATTTTCAATCGCTTCTTCTGCAATATCAATAACAAAAACATTAGTAAATCCTTTTTTAAACAGATATTCTGCTTCATACGAATTTCCACCTCCGGGAATTAATATTTTAAGGTCTTTATTTGTAAGTTGATCAAAATACGTTTTCAAAGGTGTTGAAACAGCACCTAAATCCCAACCTGTTTTATTATTTCGATATTTATTATTCCAAAATTCTTCTGATAAATCAATCATCCTAATTTTTGTGTTGATTAATAACGTTAATTAAATCATTTTTATACAACATTCCTGATTGTCGCCAAAGCATTTCTCCTTTTTGAAAAAGGATAAAAGTAGGCACACCTCGAATTCCGTATTTTGTTGCTAATTTCGGATTTTTATCTATATTAATTTTAATAATACTTGCAGTATCTCCCAATTCTTGTTTAGCTTCTTTAAGTATGGGACTCATCATTTTACAAGGTCCGCACCAATCTGCAAAAAAATCTATTAAAACGGGTTTCTCTTGATTTATAATTTCTGTAAACGAAGACATATACTTAGTTATTAAATGTTATACTCCAAATTCCTCTTACTTGATTTTCACTATACCCTTTTGCTTTATCTTGAGGATATAAGTTGGCTAACTCATTTAAAACACTCGGTTTTATTTGATCATTGGATTTTCCGTGGCATTGCAAACACATGGAATTTGTTATTATTGGATAATAAAACTGCGTTTTACCATTGCTTTCTTCTACAACTGGCTCTATACTTTCATTTGCACTTACGCTATTTTTATATTGATTTATAATCTCAATTTCTTTTTTGTTTGCTTTATTTTTTGGGTTTCTCGGTTTATCTGAAACTCTCTTAATAGTTGCATTGAATTTTGTTGCCATACTATCGGTTAAGTGATACGCTTTTTCATTACAAAATTTTAAGGCTTCAAGAGTCCCTTCTTTTTGAATTTTACCCATTAAGTTTTTACCTAATACTTTTTTAGTGGCTAAAGCATATTCTAAACCAATATCTGCTTTTGTTTTCGAACTGCTCTTTTCAGATGTTTTTCCTGAATTTATGTAAGATCTACCTTGCATTTCTTGCCAATGCTCTTTAAACCATTTTGGTTCATCAATTTGATAGTCAAAAAGATAATCTGCAATCAACTTTAAATCATCTTCTTTATAATTTTGAATTGGCATTAAACCAAATCTTCTCACCGCACCACGAAGTTTCGCATTTTCATTTGTTGGTTTGGTTACAAAATCTACAAAAGCTTTAGTAAATTCTTCTTTAGTAGTATTTTTGTTTATATAATGAGCTTTAATAGCTATCATTGGCGGAGCAACTATCGAATTATGAGAAGCTGACGGATTATGACAGACATAACATTGTCTTCTTAAAAGTTTTTCACCTAGATGTTCTGCTAATTTCTCTTCCGTTTTATCAACCTTCGTTTTTGAAGTATATTTTTCTTTTTTAGAATTACAGCTTACTAGTACAAAAAAAGCTACTATTATAACTGCATAAATGATATTTCTCTTTTTCATCATATCCTACTAAAATTAGTAATAATTAATTTTCATCAAGCTAAATTATTTATTCGCTACAATAAACACAGTAACAATAGTTACAAAAAAAACCTGCTGAAAAGCAGGCTTCTATAAATTAATAACTTCTATAGAATTTCTATGAAGTTTAATTTTTCCTAGATTTTCTAATTTTTTTAATAATCTTGAAATCACCACTCTTGAAGTATGCATTTCGTACGCAATTTCTTGATGTGTGTTGTTAATTATCTCATCATTAGTTACTCTTCTTTTTTCCTTTAAATAAGCAATTAAACGATCATCCATTTTATTAAATGCAATACTATCTACCGTTTGAAAAAGTTCATTCATTCTATTATTGTAACTTTCAAACACAAAATTTCTCCAAGACTTATACTTCGCAGACCATTCTTCCATCTTACCAATAGGAATCATAACGAGTTCTGTATGAATTTCTGCAATTGCTCTAATTTTACTTTGCTGATTTCCCATACAACAAGTCATTGTCATAGAACAAGTTTCTCCTTTTTCTAAATAATAGAGTAAAAGTTCATCTCCTTCATCATCTTCTCGTAAAATCTTAATAGCTCCAGATAGTAAAAGCGGCATAGACTTGATATAACTACCTATTTCCATCAACTTATCACCACTTTCAATCTCTTTATAAATACCTACTTCTGCAATTTCTTCAATTAACTCTTTTTCAAAAATATGTCCGTAATTATCTTGTAATGCTTGTTTTAAATCTATCATTATTTAATAAAAATTTATTGTGTTTGGGTTAGTCGAGCCACGTATTTACCTATAACATCAAATTCTAAATTAACTTGGGTTCCTACTTTAAAGTTTTTAAATGTAGTGTGTTGTAAAGTATATGGAATTATTGCCACGCTAAATTCATCTTTCTTAGAATTCACAATCGTTAAACTAACCCCGTTAACTGTTATAGAGCCTTTTTCTATCGTAACATTATTGTTTGCAGACTTGTATTCAAAAGTAAAAATTGTACTTCCTTTTTCGTCTTTAATAGATTTACAAATTCCTGTTTCATCTACATGACCTTGTACAATATGCCCATCTAATCGATCTCCTAACTTCATTGCTCGTTCTAGATTTACTTCATCACCAACTTTTAAATCTCCTATATTTGTTTTATCGAGTGTTTCTTTAATTGCAGTAACCGTGTACTCTTCGTTATTAATTGCAACAACCGTTAGACAAACCCCATTATGCGCTACACTTTGATCTATTTTTAACTCACCTGTTATATTACTCTTTACAGTGATGTGTAAGTTTTTCTGCTCAGCTTTTAGCTCAGTTACCACACCAAGAGTTTCTATAATTCCTGTAAACATTCTATAAAATTTAGTTACTTTTGTTAAGATCAAAAATACGACATTACGTAAGGAAATATGGATAAATCAGATAAAATTATTGTAGGGATTTCGATAGGAGATATAAATGGTATAGGCTTAGAAATAATTTTAAAAACCTTTGAAGACAAGAGAATGTTGGAGTTTTGCACTCCCGTATTATTTGGTTCTAACAGAGTGGTCTCTCTTCATAAAAAAATATTAAATCTAGAAAATAATATCCACGGCATTCCATCTGTAGATAAAATTGTACATGGAAAAATAAACTTAGTTAACGTTTGGAAAGAAGATGTTAAAGTTGAATTAGGAAAAACGACTAAAGAAGGTGGTAATTATGCTTTAAAATCACTTTCAGCAGCAGTTGATGCTTTAAAAAACAACCAAGTTGATGTTTTGCTTACTGCTCCAATTAACAAAGAAAATATTCAATCGGATGAATTTAATTTTCCAGGACATACAGAATATTTAGAAGCTAATTTAGAAGGTAAGAGTTTAATGATTCTAATGACTAATGAATTACGCATTGGTTTAATTACAGGGCATATTCCTGTTTCGCAAATTGCAAGCACTATTACACCAGAACTCATTAAAGAAAAAGTTGAAATTATGCACCGTTCTTTAAAGCAAGACTTTAACATTAACAAACCTAAAATTGCAGTTTTAGGCTTGAATCCACATTGTGGTGACAAAGGTGTAATAGGTAAAGAAGATGATGAAATTATCCGTCCAACTATTGAAAAAATTAAAGAAACTGGTAAGTTGGTTTTTGGGCCTTATGCTTCAGATGGTTTCTTTGGTTCGAAAAATTATACCCAGTTTGACGGAGTATTGGCCATGTATCACGATCAAGGATTGGCACCTTTTAAAGCTTTATCTTTCGGAAATGGAGTAAACTTTACTGCAGGTTTAAGTAAAATAAGAACCTCCCCAGACCATGGTACAGGTTATGATATTGCAGGAAAAGGAATCGCAAATCATGAATCATTTAAAGAGGCTTTATTTGCTTCAATACAGATATTTAATAACAGAAAAGAGTTGTCAGAACTAGAAGCTAACGCACTAAAAGCGAAATAGTTTAAATTTTTACAACAATATATAAATATAAAAACATTTTTTATATCTTTGCACGCTCAAATTGATGTTGTAGATGAAAGACTTAAAACAATTCAATATACCTTTTATAGGTTTAAAAGAAGGTAGTCATACATTCGAGTATCAAATTGACAAGAAGTTCTTTGAAGCATTTCAGTTTGATGAATTTAACAATGCGCAAATAAAAGTGGATATCAGCTTTATTAAAAAAAGCACCTTAATGGAGCTTAATTTTAAAGCAAAAGGTACGGTAAATGTTCCTTGCGATACCACTAACGAACCTTTCGATTTAGAGTTTGAAGGAGATTTGCTATTAATTGTAAAATTTGGTCCAGAATACAACGATGATAATGAAGATATTTTAGTGCTACCACACGAAGCATATGAAATCAACGTTGCACAATACATATATGAATTAATTGTATTGTCTGTTCCGACAAAAAGGATTCACCCAAAAGTGTTAGATGGCACTATGGAATCTGAAACTTTAAAGAAGTTAGAAGAATTAGAGATTAAAGAAGATAAGATTGTTGAGGAAGAATCAACAGACCCAAGATGGGATAAATTAAAGGATTTACTAACAGGAAAAAACACATAAAATGGCACATCCAAAGAGAAAAATATCTAAAACTAGAAGAGATAAGAGAAGAACTCATTATAAAGCTTCTGTACCTCAAATAGCTACAGATCCAACAACTGGTGAAGCACATTTATACCACAGAGCACACTGGCACGAAGGTAAATTATATTACCGTGGGCAAGTTGTATTAGATGGTACAATTGCTGAAGCTTAGTAAACAAGTTACATAAAATTAAAAATCTCTCATTTTGGGGGATTTTTGCTTTTTTACGTCAAAAATGAATGTTTTTGACGTTTTTTACTTCAAAAAGTGAGAAAAAAATCACTATTTTTGAAAACTAGTTTCATAACAAACAAACAACTATGACTAAATTAACTGCAGCTATTACAGCAGTGGGAAAATACCTTCCAGAATACATTCTAACCAATAAAGAGTTAGAAACAATGGTAGAAACTAATGACGAGTGGATTACCTCAAGAACAGGAATAAAAGAACGAAGGATTTTAAAAGAAAAAAATGCAGGCACTTCTTTTATGGCTATCAAAGCTGCCGAAGATTTGCTTCAAAAATCGGGAGTTAACCCAAAAGAAATTGACCTTGTTATAGTTGCAACTGCAACTCCAGATATGCCTGTAGCTTCTACAGCAGTTTTTACTGCTTCAAAAATCGGAGCCACCAATGCTTTTGCATATGATTTACAGGCTGCTTGTTCAAGTTTTTTATACGGAATGTCTACCGCAGCAAGCTATATAGAATCTGGTCGCTACAAAAAGGTATTATTAATTGGAGCTGATAAAATGTCATCTATTATCGATTATACCGATAGAGCAACTTGTATCATTTTTGGAGATGGTGCTGGTGCTGTTTTATTTGAACCAAATAATGAAGGTTTAGGTTATCAAGATCAATACTTGAGAAGTGATGGTGTTGGACGAGAATTCTTGAAAATAGATGCAGGCGGCTCAATCCTTCCTCCTAGTGAAGAAACAGTAAAAAACAAACAACATTTTGTTCATCAAGAAGGAAAAACAGTATTTAAATTTGCAGTTTCTAATATGGCTGATGTATCTGAAAAGATACTAGAAAGAAATAATCTTACAAAAGATGATGTAAATTGGTTAGCGGCGCATCAAGCTAATAAAAGAATTATAGAAGCAACGGCCAACCGTATTGGCTTAGAAAATGAAAAGGTGATGATGAATATCCATAAATATGGAAACACAACATCAGCAACTCTACCCTTGCTATTGAGTGATTACGAAAAAGAATTAAAAAAAGGAGATAATTTAATTTTTGCTGCATTTGGTGGTGGCTTCACTTGGGGAGCTATTTATTTAAAATGGGCATATAACGCATAGACAAATCAACTAAAATTTAAAACAATACAATATGGACATTAAAGAAATCCAAAACCTTATTAAGTTCGTAGCTAAATCTGGCGCAAGTGAGGTGAAGTTAGAAATGGAGGATGTGAAAATTACCATTAAAACTGGTAGTGGTGCTACAGAAACTACTATAATACAAGCTGCTCCTATGGCTGCTGGACCTCAATTAATGGCTTCTCCTCCCGTTGCTCAACCTGTTGTTGAAGCAACTACTCCTATAGCTAATGCACCAGTTGAAGAAAATTCAAAATACGTAACTATAAAATCACCAATTATTGGAACTTTTTACCGTAAACCTTCACCAGACAAACCTGTTTTTGCAGAAGTTGGTACCGAAGTAAAAATTGGAGACACTGTATGTGTTATTGAAGCTATGAAATTATTTAACGAAATTGAATCAGAAGTATCTGGTAAAATTGTTAAGGTTTTAGTTGATGATTCTTCACCTGTAGAGTTTGATCAACCATTATTTTTAGTAGACCCATCATAATTAAATCTGAAATTTTATCTTCCAAACCTTATAAGTTAGTTGGTTGGTAAAATATAAAAATTTAAACTTTAAAAATATGTTTAAAAAGATATTAATTGCCAATAGAGGCGAAATTGCACTTCGTGTAATCAGAACCTGTAAAGAAATGGGCATTAAGACCGTTGCTGTTTATTCTAAAGCAGATGCTGAAAGTTTACACGTCCGTTTTGCTGATGAAGCTGTTTGTATAGGCCCTGCACCAAGTAGTGAATCGTACTTAAAGATGTCTAATATAATAGCTGCAGCGGAGATTACCAATGCCGATGCAATTCATCCAGGATACGGTTTTTTATCTGAAAATGCTAAATTTTCAAAATTATGTGAAGAGCATGATATAAAATTTATTGGAGCTACTTCAGAAATGATTGACAAAATGGGAGATAAAGCCTCTGCAAAAGCAACTATGATTGCTGCAGGAGTTCCTTGTATTCCTGGTTCAGAAGGTATTATCAAAGATTTTGCTGAGTGTGAAAAACTAGCTAAAGAAGCTGGATTTCCTGTAATGTTAAAAGCAACCGCTGGTGGTGGTGGTAAAGGAATGCGTGCCGTTTGGAAACCTGAAGAGTTACAAAACGCATGGGATTCAGCTCGTCAAGAAGCAAAAGCTGCTTTTGGTAACGACGGTATGTATTTAGAAAAATTAATTGAAGAACCTCGTCATATAGAAATCCAAATTATTGGAGATTCTTACGGAAAAGCTTGCCACTTGTCTGAGAGAGATTGTTCTGTTCAACGTCGTCATCAAAAATTAACGGAAGAAACTCCTTCTCCGTTCATGACAGATGAACTTAGAAATGCAATGGGGAATGCTGCAGTTAAAGCAGCAGAATATATTAAATACGAAGGTGCTGGTACTGTAGAGTTTCTGGTAGATAAACACCGTAATTTCTACTTTATGGAAATGAACACACGTATTCAAGTAGAACATCCTATAACAGAAGAAGTTGTAGATTTCGACTTAATCCGTGAGCAAATCCTCGTAGCTGCTGGTGTACCAATTTCTGGTAAAAATTATACCCCTCAATTGCATTCAATTGAGTGTAGAATTAACGCAGAAGATCCTTATAACGGATTTAGACCTGCTCCAGGAAGAATAGTATCATATCATGCTCCTGGTGGACATGGAGTTCGTATTGACACACATGTGTATGCTGGTTATATGATTCCTTCAAACTATGATTCTATGATTTCAAAACTGATTGTTTCAGCACAAACACGTGAAGAGGCAATTAATAAAATGAAACGTGCCTTAGATGAATATGTGATTGAAGGTGTAAAAACAACTATTCCTTTCCATAGACAATTAATGGATCATCCAGATTATGTAGCAGGTAACTACACTACTAAATTTATGGAAGATTTTAAAATGGAACCAGAATCTTAACTTAAGGTTTTAAAAATATAACAATAAAAAAATCAGTGAATTTCTTCACTGATTTTTTTATTTCATACTTTCGTACTCATGAGTTTCCTATACAATATCATTATCTCTATTTCCTACTTTATTTTAAAAATAATAGCGCTTTTTAATAAAAAAATAAAACTTTTTATTGATGGAAGAAATGAAACATTTAAAAAACTATCTTCCATAAAAAAAAATGACAAAGTAATTTGGTTACATGCTGCATCTTTAGGTGAATTTGAACAAGGAAGACCGATTATTGAAAAGCTAAAAGTTTTGTATTCAAATTATAAAATTGTAATTACATTTTTCTCTCCTTCAGGTTATGAAGTCCGAAAAAATTATGACTTGGCAGATATTGTTTGTTACCTCCCTTTTGATACAAAATCGAACGTGAAAAAATTTATTAAACAGATTCATCCGGAAATGGCAATTATTGTTAAATACGAGTTTTGGCCTAATCTTTTAAAAGAATTGAAGAGATCACAAACAAAAACTATTTTAGTTTCAGGTATTTTCAGAAAAGATCAATTATTTTTTAAATCCTATGGAACTTGGATGCAAAAACCTTTAAAAGCTTTTCATCATTTTTTTGTTCAAAACGAAACTTCTAAAAAATTATTAACTACGATAGGTTATAATAATATAACCATGTCTGGAGATACCCGTTTTGATAGGGTTTATGAAATTTTACAACAAGATAATTCTCTTGCTTTTGTTACTGAATTTAAAAACAACAAACACACTCTAGTAGCAGGAAGTACTTGGAAAGAAGATGAAGAATTATTGATAAACTATATTAATAACAGCTCTTCACCAGAAGAAAAGTTTATCATTGCTCCTCACAACATTCATCCCAATCAAATTGAAGAACTAAAAAAATCAATTGATAAAAAAGTAATTTTGTATTCTGAAAAAGAAGGTGAAGATTTATCAAAATATGAAGTTTTCATCATCGATACCATTGGTATACTAACCAAAATATATTCTTATGGCGATGTAGCTTATGTCGGGGGTGGATTAGCAACTGGTTTGCATAATATTTTAGAACCAGCAACTTATGGAATTCCTATAGTTTTTGGCGGGAATAATTATAAAAAATTTAAAGAAGCAACCGATTTAGAAAAACTAAAAGGTGTTAAACCCATTAAAAATCAAGAAGAATTTTCAAGTATATTTGCGCAACTAAAAACTGATTTTAATTTAAAATCTAAAATGGGAAACATCAATAAAGCGTATGTAAAAAGTAATATTGGTGCGACAGATTTAGTAATTGATTATATTAAAAAGAAATTATAGATGGATTTTATTTTACAACCTTGGCCTTGGTATGCTGCTGGTCCCTTAATAGCTTTAACATTATTTTTATATTTCTTTTTTGGTAAAAACTTTGGCGTTTCTGGTAATTTCGAAACCATGTGTACTATTGTAGGTGCTGGTAAGTTTTCTGATTACTTTAAAAAAGATTGGAAAGAACGTGATTATGCTTTAACTTTTGTAGTAGGCTTGGTTATTGGAGGATTGATAGCTGCTAATTTTTTAATTCCTGATCAAACGATTGATTTGAATCCGAAAACAGTAAATGATTTAGCTGATTTAGGATTTACTGACGCTGGAAAATCATATTTACCAAAAGAACTGTACGGTGAGAATGTAATTTTCTCTTTAAAAGGGTTTTTAATTCTAATTGGTTCTGGGTTTTTAATCGGTTTCGGTACTCGTTACGCTGGCGGATGTACTTCTGGGCATGCCATTACGGGTTTAAGTAGTTTACAACTACCTTCTTTACTAGCTACCATTGGTTTTTTTGCTGGTGGTTTATTTATGACTTGGGTTTTGCTTCCTTTAATTTTTGGTTAAAATGAAAAACATAAAATTTTTATTTCTCGGTGTATTCTTCGGAATTGTTTTAAGTAAAGCTGAAATTATTTCTTGGTACAGAATTTATGAAATGTTTAAGTTTCAATCATTTCATATGTACGGAGTAATAGGATCTGCTGTGATCATTTCATTCCTAATAATGCAGTTATTTAAAAATGAAAAAATAAAAGATGTTAACGGAAATAAAATTGTCCCTAACGAAAAAAGTAAAGGTTATGTAAGAACACTTTTAGGTGGTTCTATTTTCGGATTAGGCTGGGCTTTATCTGGAGCTTGTGTAGCTCCTTTATTTATTTTATTTGGGTTTGACTTCTTACCTGCTCTAGTCATCATAATTGGAGCTCTTTTAGGTGTTTTTGTATTCGGATTAGTAAGTAAGAAGTTACCTAACTAATATTTTATTTGTAGTTCTTCAAATATCGTTGAGTTTGTATTATCAACCACTTTCCAATGATAGATTTTAGAAAGCTGATAGATTTTAGAAAGTTCTTCAAATAATCTGATTTTGGCTGCTGCTTTAAGCTGACTTACTTCTATTGTTTCTTTTATTTTTTCAATCGCTTTATCATTTAATCCATTTAATTCTTGTTTTGAAAATGTATTAAATTGACTTTGCTGTAAATCGAAGTATTTGATGTCTGGTGAAATCAAAATTTCCTCCTCTGGTATTTTGTTGATAATGATTTGTTTGCCAATACTATCAATTTGAATTTCTAACTTAGATAAATCATATCCAACTTCAACTTTCGCATTAACCGATAACATTGCTTTTTTCTCAAACTCGAAATAATCGTAGAAATACTTTTTGGTATCAGAAAAACTATACATTTCAGAAAAATTCCCTTCTGAAACCACCAATTTACTCAAATTATTAATTTCATTGAGCATCACTTTAATTTCTTCTTGTTGATAAATTTCTTCTTTTTCTTCGTAGAAAAGTTTAGCTACTAAAAAACCAAGTAGAAAAATGGCAGCGTATTTTAAAAAGCGCATATATTTTTCCTATAAATATAAATAAATTATGCTTTCTCTTCTTTAGGAAAAGCTTGTTTATGAAAAAAGAATAAAATAATAACTCCAATAGTTATCCAGCTATCAGCCCCGTTAAAAATAGCATTAAAAAAAGTAAAGTAATTTCCTCCAACAAAAGGCAACCAATTTGGTAAAGTACCTTCCCACATAGGAAAATAAAGCATATCAACTACTTTCCCATGGAAAAATTCTCCATATGGATTCTCTGAAAATAAACTTGCTACTTTTCCTCTAGAAGAATCAAATATTGCTCCGTAAAAAACAGAATCTATAATATTACCAACCGCTCCAGCTAAAATAAGCGAGATCGCAACAATTACAGCGTTGTGAGTTGCCTTTTTTATGGTTTGCCACAGCCAATACACAATCCCTGAAACAGCAACTAATCTAAAAAATGTAAGAAAGAGTTTTCCTGCTCTTCCACCGAATTCAAATCCCCAAGCCATTCCATTATTCTCTGTAAAATGAATAATAAACCAATTAGGAAAAACCACGACTTCTTCTCCTAACATAAAGTGTGTTTTAATGTATATTTTACTAATTTGATCAATTAAGATTGCTAGGGCAACAGTAAGAATAGCGATGTTCTTTTTAGACATTTTTAAAATTTAAGTGCGACAAAAATAAGAAAAGTATTGTGTTTATTTAGTGGTTAACATAACATTAGCGTTTATAGAAGTTATCTTGAAGATTTTACTTGTAAATTTACTTGATTTTTTATATTTCTTCGAATGAATTTCCTCATTCACCATAATTTTTCCGTTGTTAGAAACTACCTCAATATTTGAATTTTTAACCTCAGCAAAAACATTTCCTTGAAAGAGCTTTGCTTCTATATTACCTTCAACTTTATTCAGTTTTAATAATCCTTTATCGATATAAATTTTTAAATCTCCTTCATAATTTTTAGAAATTAGATCAATATTGGTTCCATAAATGATTATCGATTTGTTTTTAGGAATTTTAACAACTGCGGAAGCTCTATTTAAGCGTTCTGTAATAAACTTTCTAAAAACAGTTGATTCATCATTTATAAACTGAAGATTAAACTCAATTTTTAATAAATCATTTTCTTCATCCACTATAATATAATGCGAGTTCGGATTTTCATCAAATACACTAACTTCAATACTGTTTGATTCTGAGTTTATAATTTGGATTTCATCTAAACCCGTTGTAGACAACTCGATTTCGTTAACCGAAGTGTCAAAACTTCTCATAAGCGTTTGTTGTGAGTAAATAATACTACTCACTAAAAAAAAGGATATAAAAACTAGATTCTTCATAAAACAAAAAAGCTTCCTAATAGGAAGCTTTGGTTTATTGGTTTCTTTTTGCCTCAATACTTAACGTGGCATGGGGCACTAATTTTAAACGTTCTTTTTGTATCAATTTTCCAGTAACTCTACATATTCCGTAAGTTTTATTTTCAATACGAATTAACGCGTTTTTTAAATCACGAATAAATTTTTCTTGACGAATGGCTAATTGCATATTCGCTTCTTTTGCCATCGTGTCTGTACCTTCTTCAAACGATTTAAACGTTGGTGAAGTGTCTTCAGTACCATTATCAGAACCATTTTTATATGAAGCATTTAAAAGTTCTAAATCTTCTTCAGCTCTTTCTATTTTCTTTAAAATAATTTCTTTAAATTCTTGTAAGTCACTATCTGAGTATCTTACGGTTACATCTTCTGCCATATTGCTATGCTTTTTCGATTAACATTCTACTTTTAATGGTATCGAACTCAATTTCCGTACCATTTTCTAATGCATCAACGAAAACCAATTCTTTGATTAACGTTTCTGCTTTTATATAATTTTCATTTGCAGATACTGATTGTTGTAAATCAGCGAAGTTTAACAGTGTTAATTTTATTTTATCTGTTACTTCTAATCCAGTCTCTTTTCTTGCATTTTGAATACGATTTACAAGCTCTCTTGCAATACCTTCTTTATGCAATTCATCAGTTATTGTAACATCCAAAGCCACCGTTAACCCTTCTGCGTTTGCAACCAACCAACCTTCAATATCTTTCGATGAAATTTCTACATCTGCGAGTTCCAAAGTAATCATTTTTCCATTAATTTCTACAGAAATTTGCCCTTCTTTTTCAATTACAGATATCTCTTCTTGAGTAAAATTTTGTATCTTGTTAGAAATCAACTTCATATCTTTTCCGAATTTTGGACCTAATCCTTTAAAATTCGGCTTAATTTGTTTCACTAAAATACCCGAAGCATCGTCTAACAATTCAATCTCTTTAACATTTACTTCCGATTTTATTAAATCTGAAACAGCAATAATTTCTTCCTTTTGATTCGTATCTAAAACCGGAATCATTATTTTTTGTAAGGGTTGACGTACTTTAATCTTTTCTTTAGCTCTTAACGATAAAACTAGTGAAGAAATTGTTTGCGCATTCTCCATTTTTCTTTCTAAAGATTTATTTACTAAAGACTCATTAAAAACAGGGAAATTAGCTAAATGCACACTTTCAAATGCATCTTTATTCGTTGCTTTGGTTAAGTCTTTATACAATCTGTCCATAAAAAATGGTGCTACTGGCGATCCTAACTTAGCCACCGTAACTAAACAAGTATATAAAGTTTGGTATGCAGATATTTTATCTTGCGCATATTCTCCTTTCCAAAAACGTCTTCTACATAAACGCACATACCAATTACTTAAATGATCTTGTACAAACGTATTAATTAAACGGGTTGCTCTTGTTGGCTCATAATCTGCATATGCTTCATCTACTTTTTGAATTAGCGTATGTAATTCTGACAAAATCCAACGGTCAATTTCTGGTCTTTCTTCTGAAGGAATATCTGCTTCTGAATAATTAAAGTTATCAATATTAGCATACAAACTAAAGAATGAATAAGTGTTATATAAGGTTCCAAAGAACTTGCGTTTTACCTCTTCTATTCCTGCAACATCAAATTTTAAATTATCCCAAGGATTCGCATTTGATATCATATACCAACGTGTGGCATCCGGACCAAATTCTGCTAAGGTTGTAAACGGATCTACAGCGTTTCCTAAACGTTTCGACATTTTATGTCCGTTTTTATCTAACACCAAACCATTAGAAACCACATTTTTATAAGCTACAGAATCAAAAACCATGGTTCCGATAGCATGAAGCGTATAAAACCAACCTCTCGTTTGATCTACTCCTTCTGCAATAAAATCAGCAGGATAACTTACTTTATTATCTATCAGCTCTTTATTTTCAAATGGGTAATGCCATTGTGCATACGGCATAGAACCAGAATCAAACCAAACATCAATTAAATCACTTTCGCGGTTCATTGGCTTTCCTGAAGGTGAAACTAATACAATTTTATCAACTACATTTTTATGTAAATCGATTTTATCATAATTTTCATCCGACATATTTCCTACTTCAAAGTCAGCAAAAATATCTTCTGAAATAACTCCAGCTTCAATTGATTTCTTAATCTCAGCTTTTAATTCTTCTACAGAACCTATACAAATTTGTTCTGAACCATCTTCTGTTCTCCAAATAGGTAAAGGAATTCCCCAAAAACGAGAACGCGATAAATTCCAATCATTGGCATTTTTTAACCAATTACCAAAACGACCAGTTCCTGTAGACTCTGGCTTCCAATTAATCGTTTCGTTTAATTCGAACATTCTATCTTTTACGTCTGTTACCTTAATAAACCAAGAATCTAACGGATAATATAAAATAGGTTTATCTGTTCTCCAGCAATTTGGGTAACTGTGTACGTATTTTTCAACCTTAAAGGCTTTGTTTTCTGTTTTAAGTTTAATAGCAAGTTCTACATCTACAGATTTTTCTGGTGCTTCTCCGTCTGCATAATATTCATTCTTCACATATTTACCTGCAAATTCATCCATTTCTGGTCTAAATTTCCCTTGTAAATCTACTAACGGAACTGGATTTGCGTTTTCATCTAATACCAACATTGGTGGTATTTCTGGTTCTGCCTGTTTTGCAACCAATGCATCATCTGCACCAAAAGTAGGTGCCGTATGAACAATACCTGTACCATCTTCTGTTGTTACAAAATCACCAGAAATTACTCTAAATGCATTTTCTGCTGCTTCATATGGTAGTGCATATGGTAATAATTGCTCATATCTAATTCCAACTAAATCGGTTCCTTTAAATTCTTTTTTTACGAAGAAAGGAATCTTTTTATCACCATCTGAATATGCTAATAATTCTGAATCTTTTTCAACTTGATAATATTTTCCACTGAATTGCTTACCAACTAAATTCTTAGCCAGAATAACATTCATAGGTTTAAATGTGTATTGATTATAGGTTTCAACTAACACATAATCAATCTTTGACCCAACGGTTAGTGCTGTATTCGAAGGAAGTGTCCAAGGAGTTGTTGTCCATGCTAAAAAGTAAACGGTTCCTTCGTTTTCTAAAAACTCAGGCAATGTTTCTTCTAGTGCTTTGAACTGTGCAACAACAGTTGTATCTGTTACATCTTGATACGTTCCTGGTTGATTTAACTCATGTGAACTTAAACCTGTACCTGCTTTTGGTGAATACGGTTGAATTGTGTACCCTTTGTACAACAAGTTTTTCTCATAAATTTGCTTTAATAACCACCAAACAGACTCCATATACTTTGGTTTATATGTAATATACGGATCTTCCATATCTACCCAGTAACCCGATTTACGAGTCATTTCATTCCAGATATCTGTATAACGCATTACTGCAGTTTTACAAGCTTGATTATACTCTTCTACGGTAAGTTTTTTACCAATATCTTCTTTAGTGATTCCTAACTCTTTTTCTACACCTAACTCAATCGGCAACCCGTGGGTATCCCAACCTGCTTTACGCTTTACTTGGTATCCTTTTTGAGTTTTATAACGACAAAAAATATCTTTAATGGCACGTGCCATAACATGGTGAATTCCTGGTAAACCATTCGCAGATGGCGGTCCTTCGAAAAACACAAATGGCTTATTGCCTTCGCGTGTGGTAATACTTTTTTCAAAGATGTTGTTTTCTTCCCAATAGTTTAATATTTCATCAGCTACTTTTGGTAAATCCAATCCTTTGTATTCAGTAAAATTCTTGCTCATTTTGTCGTTCTGTATATTAGATGTGCGAAATTACGTATTTTATTGTAATTCTTAGTTTTGATCTATTAAAAAACGCCCCAAATATAGGCCGTTTTGTTATATAATTGTTATGTTCGTTAATACAATTAACTCATTCCTCTTTCATCTTTAATTTTTTCGTAAGCTGATTGTATTTTTTGAAATTTTTCTTTTGCTCCCACCAAATGCTCTTCCCCTACACTTTGAACTCTATCTGGGTGATATTTTTTAGCCATTTTACGATACGCTTTTTTTACTTCATCATCCGTAACGTTTTTGGTGATTTCTAAAATTTTATAAGCACTATCGCTTTCATTATAAAACATCGCTTTTATAGAAGTATAATCATAATCATTTATATAAAAATAACTTGCAATTTTATGTATTTCTTGTTCTTCAGATGAAGACACATTTCCATCGGCTTTTGCTATTCCGAAAAGAAAATGAATAAGTTGTAAACGAGATGAATGTGTCATATGCTGACGAATTTGCATACATACTTGACGAGTAGAAATTTGTCTTTTAATAATTCCACTAAAAAGCTTAAAGGCATGGTTTGCGCGATCCTTTCCATACATTTTAACAAAATGCATGCGCACGTAATCTAATTCTCTTCGGTCTACTTTTCCATCTGCCTTTATAACAACTGATGCTAAAATCAATAAACTAATTTCAAAATCGCCCGATGTTGCATGAACTCGTGTTCTTTGCTGTGTTTGTTGCTTATACTCCTCTTGTTCTTGCGTAAAATCTTGAATAGAAAAACCATCAACAAAACTACCTAATGTATATCCTAAAATAGCTCCAATTGGTCCGCCTAACGTAAATCCAACACCTGCACCAAGCCATTTTGCAAATTTGCCCATAAATATCATTTTTAATGAATTTCAAATATAAACAGATTATAAGTATCTTTGCAGTCTAAAATTTAATAATTATGTATCCAGAAGAATTAGTAAAACCAATGCGTGATCAATTAATTGACGCTGGTTTTGAAGCTTTATATACTGCTGAAGATGTTGATAATGCTTTAGCTAAAAAAGGAACAACCTTAGTAATGGTAAACTCTGTTTGTGGTTGTGCTGCAGGAACGGCAAGACCTGGTGCAATTGCATCGTTAGGAGCAGATAAAACTCCAATGCATTTAACAACAGTTTTTGCTGGAGTAGAAAAAGAATCTACAGCAAAAGCACGTGAGCATATGATTCCTTTTCCTCCATCATCACCAGCTATTGCCTTATTTAAAGACGGTAAATTAGTACACATGTTAGAACGTCATCATATTGAAGGTCGTTCTGCACAAATGATTGCGCAAAATTTAGCGCAAGCTTATGATGAGTTTTGTTAAGCTAAAAGATTAAACTTTTAAATACAATAAAAATCCGCTCAGTTGAGCGGATTTTTTTACTTTTATCTTTTGTTTCATTATGATAAAAAAACTAAAAATTGACGGGATTGATAAAATCATTATTAAACGATTAGTAGAAGATGCTCGTACACCTATTTTAAGTATTGCTCGTGAAGTAGGCATTTCTGGAGCAGCTATTCATCAACGTTTACGAAAATTAGAAGAGTCTGATTTGATAGACGGTTTTAAAATGGTACTCAATCCTAAAGCCTTAGGATATACAACTACCGCTTTTGTAGGAGTCTTTTTAGATTCCTCCAGTTTATATTCATCAGCAATTAAGCGTTTAAAAGAGATTCCCGAGGTTGTTGAAAGCCACTATACAACAGGTAATTACGCTATCTTTATTAAAATAATGTGTAAAAATAACGAAGATTTAATGCACTTATTAAATAAGGACATTCAAAATATAAAAGGTGTTTCAAGAACCGAAACATTTATATCTTTAGACCAACAAATAGACAGACAAATAAAAATTTAACCCCTTTATGAACGAATTTATTCTTTACTTTAAAATGGGCTTGTTCCATGTTTTAGATTTCAAAGCCTATGATCATATTTTATTTCTTGTAGTTTTAACGGTTGTTTACCTTTTTAAACAATGGAAAAAAGTACTTTGGTTAATTACACTTTTTACCATTGGTCACTCTATAACCTTAGCTTTATCTGCTTATGGCATTTTAAAAGTTAGTGCCAACTTAGTAGAGTTTTTAATTCCGTTAACCATTTTTATTACAGGTTTAATGAATGTGTTAACCGCCAGAAAAGCATCTGTAGGAAAAGAAAATCAGAATTTAATTTTTGCTTTATTCTTTGGATTAATTCACGGACTTGGTTTTTCAAATTATTTTAAAATGATGATTGGTAAAAGTCAAGACAAGTTCATTCCTTTACTTGAATTTGCCTTAGGTGTAGAAGCAGCTCAAGTAATTATAGTACTTGGTATTTTATTAATCGGATCTCTTGTGCAGTCTGTTTTAGGTGTAAATCGTCGTGATTGGATTTTAGTAGCATCCTCAATCGTAATTGGGTTCGCAATACAAATGATGATAAATCGTGTTTTTTGGTAAATAATTAACTTCTCAAAAAATAAAATCTCACTATTTTAGCTATATAAACTCAAAAACTTGACTAAAAAAGAATTAAAATACGCCAAAGCTTACTTAAAAATGGCTCATGAGTGGGGAAAATTATCTCACTGCCACCGTAAAAAAGTTGGAGCGATTATTGTGAAAGATAGAATGATTATTTCCGACGGATTCAACGGAACTCCAACAGGGTTTGAAAATGCTTGTGAAGATGAGGAAGGGTACACAAAATGGTATGTACTACATGCAGAAGCAAATGCAATTTTAAAAGTTGCTAGCTCAACACAATCATGTAAAGGTGCTACGTTATATATTACTTTATCACCTTGTCAACAATGTAGTAAACTTATTCATCAAGCTGGTATAAAACGTGTTGTATATGCCAATGAATACAAAGATGAATCTGGTTTAGAGTTTTTAAAAAAAGCAGGTGTAGAACTTATTTATTTACCTAATGAACAAGAATAATTTACCCATTTATTTAGCAATCGCCGTTGTTTTCGGAGTTCTTATAGGAACTTTTTTAAATGGTGGTAATTCAGGATTAACCATAACTGGAGGCTCTGCAAAAGAGCAAAAAATAAAACGTTTGATTAACTTTATTCAACATGATTATGTTGACAGTGTGGATACAGACGAGTTATTAGATGGGGCTATTGCTGAAATGTTAGGTAAATTAGACCCTCATTCGGTATACATTCCGAAAGAAAACTTACAAGCTGTTACCGAAAACATGCAAGGAAATTTTGTAGGTATTGGTGTTCAATTTAGAATGATTAATGATTCCATTACGGTTATTCAACCAATAAAAGGCGGACCGAGTATTAAAGTGGGTATTAAAGCAGGAGATCGAATTTTAATAGCTAATAAAGATACTTTATATGGTAAAAACCTCCAGAACTCTCAAATTTTAAAAATCTTAAAAGGGAAACCTAACACAAAAGTAGAAGTACAGATTTACCGAAAAACCAACGATAGTTTATTTAACGTAGTCATTAACCGAGGAAAGGTAAATATTAAAAGTGTGGATGTAGCTTATATGCTAAATGACAGCATCGGCTATATAAAACTAGATCGTTTTGCTCAAAATACTTATCAAGAATTTAAAACTTCATTAGATAAATTATTGTCTAAAGGAATGACCGATTTGGTATTAGATTTACGAGGCAATGGAGGTGGTTTTATTCATATCGCAAACAGTATTATTGATGAATTCTTAGAAGATAATAAACTCATGGTATTTACCAAAAACAATAAAGGTAATATTATTGAATCTTATGCAACAGAGAAAGGTGCTTTCGAAAAAGGAGGATTATATGTATTAATAGATGAAAACTCGGCTTCTGCTTCAGAAATTGTAGCTGGTGCCCTACAAGACAATGATAAAGGAATTATTATTGGCCGTCGTTCTTTCGGAAAAGGATTAGTACAGGAAGAAATGGATTTAGGGGATGGTTCTGCAGTTAGATTAACCACCGCTCGTTATTACACTCCTACAGGACGTTCCATTCAAAAACCATATAGCGGTCAAAAAGAAGAAGATGAAACAATTGATCCTTTTGACACCAATGACATAATTGATTATGATCATGACATTGAAGATCGTTATCGTAGCGGAGAATTATTCAACAAAGACAGTATAAAAACTATCGATAGCTTACGGTATACAACTCCTAAAGGGAAAATTGTGTATGGTGGTGGAGGTATTGTACCTGATGTTTTTGTTCCCATTGACACAACTTCGTATATACCTGCATTTTATTTTAGACAGCTTAATGATTTTGCTTTTACCCATGTGGATGAAAACCGTAAAACACTATCAAAATTATCTGTAGAAGATTATATTAAAAACTTCGACGAAGATCATACTATTTCAGACAAATTCTTAAGTAAATTAAAAGATTATAATCCTTCTCAACGAACAAAAGAACAACTTAGAAAGTATTTAAAAACGTCTATTGCACGTGAATTGTTTAACGATGAAGGTTTGTATCGTGTTAATCAACCCGATGATAAAATGCTCGAGAAAGTTTTTGAGCTAGAAAAACAATAAATAAAAAACCTCGCTAATAGCGAGGTTTTTTATATTCCGTTTTTTATTTTTTTTGCTTCGTAAACCTCAGCTATGGTTGGGTTTTCAACACACTTTTTAATTTGTTTAAATTCATCATTTGCACTAACAAAACCAGTTTGTAAAACTTTAAAATACACTCCACTTTTCGTTGAGTTCCAAAATTGCTTTACAATCTTCATATTATTAAACCGAACACCTAACTTAATACAAGGTTGTCGTGGTTTCGTTACCTCTAAAATCGTTTCACCAACCTTAAAAGTATCTCCTATATAGATTTTTGTTTCCTCTAAATCATCTATTGTTAAGTTTTCACCAAACATGCCTAATTGCCAATCTAAATCTGGATATAACTTTCTCCAGTAATCATAGTGTTTTAACGAATATCCATATACCGCTTGATCTATTCCTCCATGCTCTTCACGATCACAAATAGCATCCCCTTTTACATCCTCAACATCTAAAAAAACAGGCTTGTCTACAGGGAATTTAAAAATTCCTGTAGTTATCATTACACCTTTCCAATCAATTTCTATTCGTTTACCAATATTTGTTGATATGATTTTCATGTAATTACAGGATTAACACCATTGCAAACAAAATAAAGCAATCAATTAAATAGAAGAGGTTAGCGCTTTATACTTTGTCGCAATAACAATATTATTCAACTAAAAAATTTTGCAATACATCAGCGATTTTACGGTTATCGGATAACTGCGGAATTTTATTCTGACCG
Organism: Tenacibaculum adriaticum; assembly: GCF_008124875.1. GTDB lineage: Bacteria > Bacteroidota > Bacteroidia > Flavobacteriales > Flavobacteriaceae > Polaribacter > Polaribacter adriaticus. The sequence continues at coordinate 669,694 of NZ_VNIA01000001.1, read as the reverse complement.
CCAAACTTACCAATTGATTTCATGTACTCATGAAACCCTCCTTTTTTTACTTTTCTAATAATAAGCGGGCGTAATACTTTTCCTTTTATTAAATCTTGGTAATAAATATTTTGTTGTTGCATTGAAGCATCAATTTTAACAACTAAATCGTCAAGATTATTAGGTTCATTTTCAAACTCAATAAACCATTCATGATATGGTAACCCTTCAGATGGACTTACTTGTGGAGCAACCGTAAATTCACTAACAGTAATATTTGTTCCCACAATAGCTTCGTTTAACGCTTTCTCTACTTCTTTACCTATTACGTGTTCCCCAAAGGCAGAAATGAAATGTTTAATACGACCTGTAACTTTAATTCTATATGGACTCAACGAAGTAAACTCAACTGTATCACCAATATTGTACCCCCAAAGTCCTGCTGTAGTATTTAAAATAATTACATAATTAACTCCTAGTTGAATATCTTTTAAAGAAATACGTGTTGGATTTTCATCAAAAAACTCAGTTGCAGGAATAAACTCATAAAAAATTCCGTTATCGAGTTGTAATAACATTCCTTTTTCAGTTTGACTATCTTGATAAGCGATAAACCCTTCGGATGCTGGATATAGCTCAATATAATCGATCTTTTTCCCTATAAGAGCTTCGAATTTATTTTTATATGGCTCAAAGTTTACACCTCCGTAAATAAAGAAGTTGAAGTTTGGGAAAATTTCTGAAACTTTTTTTCCCGTTTTTTCAATCAACTTTTCAAAATACATTTGTACCCAAGACGGAATTCCACTAATTACCGTCATATCTTCTGGCAATGTTTCATCTACAATCTTACCTACTTTAACATCCCAATCTTCAATACAATTGGTCTCCCAACTTGGTAAACGATTTTTTAATAAATATGATGGAACATAATGCGCAACAATACCACTTAATCGTCCTAATTTGATTCCGTTTTTAGTTTCTAAAATTGGACTTCCTTGTAAAAAAATCATCTTTCCATTTACAAAACTAGCATCCTTTTTTTCGGCAATATAAAACAACAAAGCATTTCTTGCCGATTTTATATGCGTTGGCATCGATTCTTTTGTAATAGGGATGTATTTAGCTCCAGAAGTTGTTCCTGAAGTTTTAGCAAAATAGATTGGTTTTCCTTTCCACAAAACATTTTCTTCACCTGTAACAACTCTATCTATGTATGGACGTAAACCTTCGTAATCATTTACTTTAACACGCTTCTTAAAATCTTCATAATTATTGATAGAGACAAAATCATGATCCTTACCAAAAACTGTTGCAGTTCCTTCTGAAACTAAATATTGAAAAACTTTCTCTTGTGTTTCGTGTGGATTATTTGCCCACTTATATACTTGCTTTCTAGCAAGTTTGGCAAATGGAATCGCTAAAAAAGATTTAATGCTCATTTATTGAAAATCAATATAATTTATTGGATTTACAGGATATCCATTATTCCATAATTCAAAATGTAAATGAGGTCCTGTACTAAGCTCTCCAGTAGAACCCACACTGGCTATTACCTCACCCGATTTTACAAAATCTCCTTGTTGTTTTAACAAGTTTCCATTGTGTTTATATACTGAAATAAACTCATTTGCATGTTGAATCATCAACACATATCCTGTTTCGGCCGTCCATTCAGAAAAAACCACGGTTCCATCTGCAATAGCTTTAACTGGAGTATCTGTTTTAGCTACAATATCTATAGCATAATGCTTATCTATAGCATTAAACTTTTGAGTAAGACTTCCCGTTAAAGGTGCAAAAAATACAATTTTTGCTCTATTTTGTAAGTTTTCAGATAAAGGAAAACGATCTTCACTTTCCATTGCCTCTCTAAATAAAGAATCCTGCTTAGAGGCACTTAACTTGATTTCATCTACAACTATTTGTTCAGCTTCACTTTTTAAAGAGTCTATAACTTCGGGTTCAATTTCTCCTGTTAAAACAGGTCTGATTGCTTCTGTAAAATTTTGTAAAACTGCTAATTGATTTTTTAACGAATCTGTTTCGTAAGTTAACCTTGTAGCTTTTATTTTTAACTCAGTTGACGAGTAACCTGGTATGTATTCTCGTAACCCTGTAAATGCTATTAAAAATGTAGTTAGAGTAATCAGTAAAACCGAAAATACTCCACCAAATACAAATACATTTAACCGAGAAAGTTTAAAAGAAAACCGTTCTTGAAAAGTGTCTTCATTTAAAATAACCAAGCGATACTTATCGGTTAGTTTTTGTTTTAACTTACTTTTTTTCTTGTCTTTTGCCACAAAAATTGCCTTTATAATTCAAATATACAACGAAAAAATAGGGAAACTATTTTTTATAAAAATTCATCTCATCTATGTATTGCCAAACAGCATTTGATAAAAGTGGACGCATGTTCTTTTCCTCTTTAATTCCCTTGCGAATCATTGTTGAAGAAATTTCTACAATAGGTGCTTGTACATGATGAATTTTAGGGTGATTATGAAATTGTGTTTCTATTTTTCCATCAGAAACTCTTGGATACACATAAATATCATGAAGCTCTAAAATAGTTTCATAATTTTTCCATTTATGAAAGCTTTTTAGATTATCCTCTCCCATAATTAAATTAAACTTATAGCTTGGGTATTTTTCTGATAAATACGCTAACGTATAAACTGTGTAATTAGGTTGCGGTAGCTTGAACTCAATATCTGAAGGAATAATCTTATCGTAACTTTCGGTAGCTCGGTATACCATTTCTAACCGATGATGATTATCTAACAACGAACTTTTTTTCTTAAACGGATTATGAGGTGTAACGACCATCCAAATTTCGTCTAAATCAGAATTTTCTACCATATGATTGGCAATAATTAAATGACCAATATGAATAGGGTTAAAAGTTCCGAAGTACAGCCCAATGTTTTTCATCTACTCTTCTTCGTTTGATGTTATTCTTGATGCTAAAAAATTACCAACTAATTCTTCTGCTTCTTTTAAAGCGATATCTAGATCATAGTTCTTTATAATTTTATCGAACTGTGGCGCCGTTGCTAACTCTACAGATGCTTTAGCAATTCGCATATTAATTTTGTCTTCGCTTTCGGTACTGCGTTTTTTAAGTCTAATTTTTAATTCATCAATACTTGGTGGCTTTACAAAAACTGCTAACGTTTCTTTTGGGAATTTCTTTTTTATTCTCAATCCACCAGCTACATCAATATCAAAAATTACATGTTTCCCTTTAGCCCAAATTCGTTCCACTTCGGTTTTTAATGTACCGTAAAAATTATCGCGATATACTTCTTCCCATTCTAAAAATTCATCATTTTTTATTTTTTGAATAAATTCTTTTGCAGAAATAAAATAATAATCAATACCATCTTTTTCTTCTCCTCTTGCTTCACGAGAAGTTGCAGAGATTGAAAACTCTAAATTAAATCGTTCTTGTTTTAACAAATGACGTACAATCGTTGTTTTTCCTGAACCAGATGGTGCTGAAAATACAAATAACTTTCCTTTAAAATCTTTCGTCATACTACTATAAAACGTTTAAAATTTGTTCTTTTATCTTTTCTAACTCGTCTTTCATTTGAATTACCACTTTTTGCATAGGTGCAAAGTTAGCTTTAGAACCTGTCGTATTAATTTCTCTACCAATTTCTTGTACGATGAATCCTAATTTTTTTCCGTTAGAATCTGTACTGTCTAATTCTTGTAAAAAGTAGTCTAAATGATTTGCTAAACGTACTTTTTCTTCATTAATATCTAATTTTTCTAAATAGTAAATCAATTCTTGTTCAAAACGATTTTCATCTGTTTCTACTTTTAGGTCATCAATAGCTTTTCGTAAACGTATTCTTACATTTTCAACACGTTCACCATCCATTTCCTTCACTTGTTCTAAACAACTTTTAATATTGGTAATTCGTTGCTTAAAATCTTCTTCTAAAGAAGCAGCTTCATCTACTCTATATTGAATAATCTCATTGATAGCAATATCAATATGTTTATCGATCTCCTTCCACTCATTTTCATCTAATTCTTCACGCTCTGTCTTTAATGCATCTGGCATACGAACTGCCATTTTTAAAAGCTCAACATCATCCGAAGAACCTGTTTGCACAACATTTCTTAATTGCTGCATATATTCGGCAACAACTCCTTTATTAATAACTGTTGAAGTTTCATCCGCAGTCATTTCTACATAAATAGAAAAATCAACTTTTCCTCTTACCAAAGCAGACGCCAATTTTTTACGAACATCTAATTCTTTCTCTTTATAATACGACGGAATACGTGCATTTAAATCGAGATTTTTACTGTTTAACGATTTTATCTCAATTGTCACTTTTTTCGTAGGTAATTGTAATACGGATTTCCCGTAACCTGTCATTGACTGTATCATAACTTTGGTTTGTTAATTGGCAAAGATACATTATTTGCTGGTACTCGGATTCACTTGTTTTGTAACCAAATACACTCCTGAAAAAATGAACACTGTTGCTATTATTTTAATTAAACTTAGCTGATCACTTCCAACGAATAAGGCATAAATAGTAGCTATTACTGGTTGCAAATAAATAAATACACTTACTGTGGTTGGTTTTAGTTTTGACAATGCGAATAAATTAAATAAATACGTTATACATGTTGTAAACAAGACAACAAAACCTATTTTTAAATAAATGGAAGTTGGTATGATTTGCCATTGCACTTCTGTAAATTCTGAAAAACCGAAAGGCAAAACATAAAGCAACCCAAAAAAGTATAACCACTTTACAAAAACAATTGGATTGTATTTAGTTATTAATTTTTTTACAAGCACCAAGTACATGGCGTACGAAGATGCATTCACAAAAACCAAGAAATTACCTAACATAACATTTTTTGCGTCTCCTGAAGGTGAGCTTCCGTAGGTTATTAATACAACTGCTCCTATTAGCCCAACAACTATACCTATTATTTTCCGCAGAATTAATTTTTCTCTTATAATAATACTTGAAAAAACAAGCACTAATATTGGTGCTGTTACCATAATTACCGATGCACTTATAGGAGTTGTAAAACTTAACCCTTTAAAAAAAGTAAGCATATTTAATCCTACTCCAAAAAATGCTGCTAACGCAATATGTTTATAATCTTCTTTTTCAACTGAAGGTGATTTAACTAAAAGTCCGATTATCCAAAATATTATCGTAGCTCCTAGCACACGAAGTAAAATAAATCCAAAAGGTTTTATATATAAAGGCATTACCTCTTTAGCAATTGTAAAAGTTACGCCATAAATAATAGTCGCAATTGAAGTTGCTGTTAATGCTAAAATTCTTTGGTTCATTGATGTTTGGTTAAGACACAAAATTAACCATTATATTCATCCTAAAAACAAAAAAAGCGTTACAATAAAGTAACGCTTTTCCTTTGGTTGATTAACTTTTGATTAGTCCACTAAAGGTGGTATTCTTAATACCTGACCTGGATAAATTTTATCTGGGTGAGATAACATTGGCTTATTTGCTTCAAAAATCACAGGATATTTCATTGCATTACCATAAAATTCTTTTGCGATTTTACCTAAAGTATCCCCTTTTTCAACTGTATGAAACTGAGCCATTTCAGCTTCATTTATTTCTTCTACTTCAGCAACAGTCATGTTGTCTTCTACAGAAGCAATACCATCTGTATTTCCTACTACTAATACAACTTTTTCTTTGGTAGCTAAATCAGCTGCTTCACCATAAATTGTCGCCTTATCGTCATCAACAGATACTTCTAAATTTTCTACTGATAATTCTAATGCTTTTACAGCGTCTGTTAATTTTACAGCTTTTTCTACTGCTTCCTCTTCAGTTGTTTTTCCGATACCAAACACTTTAGCACCAGCATTTTTAATGAATGAAAATAATCCCATTTCTTTTTTAATTTTTTTTGTTAATTATTATTTTTTCTCTAGAGCAAGATACAAATTTTATACCATTTTTTAATATTTCTAAAAATGATTTTTACCTCACTCAAAATGAAATCATTAACTAAACGAATTCCACCCCTGTGCTTTTAATGCAATTTCTTGGTTTGCCCTAGTTACCAAATTCATTCCTTGATTCTCTTCTGTCATATGGCCGATAATTGATAAATTTGGATTTCCTTTTATTTTATCAAATTCGGAAATAGGAACCGTAAATAATAATTCATAATCTTCTCCGCCACTTAAGGCAACCATAGTAGAATCAATATTAAATTCTTCACAGGTAGAAATAACTTGGGGATCTAATGGTAATTTATCTTCATAAATTTTACACCCTACTTTGCTTTGTGTGCAAATATGAAACAACTCAGAAGAGAGTCCGTCAGAAATATCAATCATAGAAGTTGGTTTTACACCTAATTCTTTTAATAGTTCTGGAATATCTTTTCTAGCCTCAGGCTTTAATTGTCTCTCAATAATGTAAGTGTAAGCGTCTAAATCTGGCTGATTTTTTGGATTCACTTGGTACACTTGTTTTTCACGCTCTAACACTTGTAAACCAAGATATGCTCCACCCAAATCTCCAGAAACAACAATTAAGTCAGTAGCTTTTGCTCCATTCCTATATATAATATCTTCTTTATCTGCTATTCCTATAGCTGTAATAGAAATTAACATTCCTTTTGTAGATGAAGTGGTATCTCCACCAATCAAATCTATTTTATAAGTATCGCAAGCCAACTGAATTCCAGCATATAATTCTTCTAATGCTTCCAAAGGGAAACGATTAGAAACTGCTAAAGAAACGGTTATTTGTTCTGCTTTTGCATTCATTGCATATACATCAGACAAATTAACCATGACAGCTTTATAACCAAGATGTTTCAAAGGCATGTAGCTCAAATCAAAATGAACTCCTTCTATTAATAAATCTGTTGTAACTAACGTTTCTTTTCCTCCAGCAGAAATTACAGCACAATCATCATCAATTCCTTTTTTAGTGGTTGAATTATAAATTTTAAAATGCTTTGTTAAATGGCTTATTAAACCAAACTCTCCTAGTTCAGCTAATGAAGTTTTTTCAGTATTTTTATCTTCTAACATACTGCAAAGATAGTTCAAAGTAATATTTTAACAAGTTTTCGTTAGCTAACTACTAAATAAAACTATAACTTTGAATACTATACTATTATTTTTTAGGTTAAGCATAACTTTAATCCCTTACTTATGAAAATTAAATTTGTCTTTGTAATTACTTTTTTATTCTGCTTATTCTCTTGTTCTTCAACAGATACAGCCCCTCAAAACACGGATACTGATAATAATACAGAAAGAACCCCATGTATAAATGGTTTTGCTGGAGATTACCCATGTAATGATTATGATTTAATGTCAAACATTCCTGTTTCAATTTTAGCTAGTTCAACTGGAACACCCGAAGGAAGTGATGTTTGGGGGTGGACGGATTCTACAACGAATAAAGAATATGCTCTTGTTGGAACAACAAACAGTACTGCATTTGTAGATGTTAGCGACCCTCTAAACCCTATATTCTTAGGAAGATTAAACACAAATGCAGGAACCAATTATTGGAGAGATATTAAGGTATTTAATAATCATGCATTTATTGTAGCTGACGGTGTAGGAGCTCATGGTATGCAGGTTTTTGACTTAACAAAATTAAGAAATGTAACAAATCCTCCTATTAATTTTACTGCAGATGCTATCTACACCGGAGTAGAAAGTTGCCACAATATTGTTATTAATGAAGATAAAGGTATCGCTTATTTAGTGGGATGTAGAAGTACTAATGGAGGAGGTCCAATTTTTATTGACATAACCAATCCTACGAACCCTACTTATTTAGGAGATCATACTGCAGACGGGTATTCTCACGACGCTCAAGTAATAACGTATAACGGACCAGACATAGAATACAATGGCAAAGAAATTTATGTAGGCAGCAATGAAAATGAAGTGGTTGTATTAGATGTAACAGACAAAACCAATATAGTAAAATTATCATCAATAAGCTACTCGCAAATTGGATACACACACCAAGGATGGTTTACAGATGATCATAAATACTTCATTTTAGGAGATGAAACTGATGAACAAAACTTTGGTATGAACACACGTACTTTAGTTTTTGACCTGCAAGACTTGAATAACCCCATATTATCATCAACTTATTCAGGATCTTCTAAAGCAATTGATCATAATGGTTATGTTTTAGATAATAATTTTTATGTGGCTAATTATAGAGCCGGTATGCGTGTGTTAGATATTTCTAATATTTCCGCTTCTACAAACTCTATGACAGAAATTGGATACTTTGACACTTATCCTGCTGACGATGCTACAGCTTTTAATGGTGCTTGGAGTGTTTACCCTTATTTCTCAAGTGGTAATATTATCATAAACGACATAGAGAGAGGTTTATTCGTTATTAGAAAATCAGGATCCTAATCATGATTCGAAATATTTCTTTTGTAATAATTTTTATAACATTAGTAAGCTGTTCTGAAGGTAGCTTAACCATTCCTATTCAAACTAAACCAAAAATTGAATTAATAAAAACAATTGGAGGAACGAATAATGAAGCAGCACAATCAATTGTAAAGACTTCTGACGGCGGTTATGCAATACTTGGTTATACACAAAGCAACGATAATGATGTTGAATATAAAAACGATACAAGCTTCGATTATTATGTGTTAAAATTTTCTTCAGAGGATGTTTTACAGTGGAGTAAAACTTATGGGGGAAGCGGAGACGATAGAGGTAAAAGCATTATCCAAACCCAAGATGGTGGTTTTGCTATTTTCGGGTACAGTAAAAGTAACGACTTAGATGTTACAAATAATGCTGGTGATCGTGATTTCTGGCTTGCCAAACTAGATGAAAACGGAAACCTTTCTTGGCAAAAATCTTTCGGTTTTCAAGGTAGAGATGATGGCACAAAACTTATTGAAACCAACGATGGGGGTTATTTAATTACTGGTGAATTAGATGTAACAGCTTCTGGTGGAGAAGGGAATTCTCGTACAGCTAACCGTCATGCTGGTGGAGATTACTGGGTAATAAAACTCGATAATATTGGTAATAAAGAATGGAGTAAATATTACGGCGGCAACTTTACCGATACACCTCAAGGAATTGCAAAAACCTCTGATGGTGGTTATATTATAACAGGAACTTCAGATAGTAGTGATGTTGACATTACCAATAACAAAGGAACTTACGATTTTTGGATTATACGTATTTCTTCAACAGGTGATTTAATTTGGGAAAAAAATTTCGGTGGCTCCGAAATTGATGAAGCTCGAGCTATTAGCACAATCAACGATGGTAATTTTATAATTGTGGGTGATACTCGTAGTACCGATATAGATGTAAGCTTAAACAATGGCGGTGCCGATTTATGGCTTATTAAAATTTCTCCTGAAGGAAATTTACTTTGGGAAAAGAGTTTTGGAGGAAGTAGTTTTGATGTTGCAAGATCTATAAGTAAAACAAACGATGGTGGATTTATCATTTCTGGAAGTTCACGCAGTATCGATAACGGATTTACAAATCAAGGTGAAAATGATGCTTGGATATTAAAAATATCTTCCGAAGGAAACCAAGAATGGCAACAAATTATAGGAGGCTCAAATATTGATTTTTTATATGATGCTGTTGAATTAAATGACGGAACTGTTATTGCTGTTGGTGAAAGCTCAAGTAATGATGGAGATATACTATTAAACAGAGGTTTTTCAGACCTACTAATTATCAAACTAAAATAATAAAATGAAAAAATTAATTACACTTTTTTTAGGACTTTCAATTGCTTTTACATCATGTAGTTCAGATAGTGATGTTGCACCTAAAGAAACTACCATCAATATTAACTTTACCCACAACTGGGAGGAAGATTCAGTTACAAAAGATGATTTTAATAATATTAAATTCACTAATGAACACGGCGAAGAATTAAGTATAGAAAGACTTCGCTATTTAGTCTCTAATATTTATTTAACCCATACCAGTGGCTCTAGCTATAAAGTAGAAGATTACCTTTTAGTAGATGTTAATGATGAAGAAACTTTATCCTATACTACAAACACCCTTCTACCTAACGGAACCTACAACTTTTCTTTTCGCTTTGGTTTTTCGGATGAAAATAATATAGACGGAGAATATCCAGATTTAAATATAGCTAGTTTCGAAGTACCAATGATAATGGGTGGTGGCTATCATTACATGCAATTTGATGGCAAATTTATTGACATGAACGATACAACCGTTGGTTTTAATTATCATGCAATTCGTGCTGTAGACAACACAGATCCAGATAACTTAATTCTCAAAGATACTTCTTTTAGTGTTACTTTAGGGGAGGTAATTGTTAAAGATAATTCAGCTACAATTAATGTTAAAATGAATATTGCCGAATGGTTTAAAAATCCAAATGAATGGGATTTAAATGTATTAAATCAAATGTTAATGCCAAATTATGAAGCACAATTATTGATGAATGCAAACGGGAAATCAGTTTTTAGTTTATAAATGAAAAAATGGCTACACATATGCTTTCTTTTAATTTTTATTTCCTGTTCATCGGGAAGTGATCAACAAGAAGAGTATATACCCATTCCTGTTTCTTTAGAAGTTCCAATATTATTTCAACAGAAGTTAATTGCCCCGTTAATTCCAGCTGACAATCCGCTGACAGAAGAAGGAATTGCTCTTGGTAAAAAATTGTTCTTTGATACTATTTTATCCAAAGACAATACACAATCTTGTGCCACTTGCCATAATCCTGAAAATTCATTTACAGATACCGATCAATTTAGTGACGGTATCGACGGAATTAGAGGAACAAGAAACTCGATGCCTCTATTTAATTTAGTTTGGAATTTCGATGAGCGTTTTACATGGGATGGAAAAGAATTTAGTTTAGAAAAACAGGCTTTTGAACCTGTTTCCAATCCAATAGAAATGCATAGTAACTGGATTGATGTTGAAAAAAAATTACAAAACCATCCAGAATACCCCTCTTTATTTCAATTAGCTTTTAAAACCGTTGCGATTGACTCTGCCTTAGTCGTAAAAGCTATTGCTCAATTCGAACGAACTTTAATATCTGCTAATTCTAAATTTGATAAATATTTACTTGGCCAAGTAGAATTAACCGATAACGAACTAAATGGATTCAACGTATTTATGGACGAGACTAAAGGAGATTGTTTTCATTGTCACGGAAGCAACAATAATCCTCTATGGACAGATAATAAATTTCATAATAACGGATTAGACGCTACATTTACTGATCTTGGTTTAGGTGGAGTTACTGGAGACACTAACGATAACGGAAAATTTAGATCTCCTTCGCTTCGTAATTTAGCATTTACCGCACCGTATATGCACGATGGTCGTTTTTTAACCATCGATGAAGTTATTAATCATTATTCCGAAGGATTGCAAAACTCAGAGACGATTGATCCTCTAATGAAAAAAATAGATCAAGGAGGTGTAAATCTAACCTCACAAGACAAAGCCGATTTAAAAGCATTTTTATTATCACTTTCTGATTATGACTTCATAAACAATCCTAAGTTTCAGCAATAAAAACGAACTATAAGCATATTCAATTCTATCATAGAAACTATAGATAACACTTGCTCTAAATCCTTCTTACACAAGTGTGTCTAAGAAATTCTTTATTCGTATATTTGCATCCAATTTAGATTTAATCTATTTAAAATGATAAAAGTTTCAGACACAGCAAAAAAGAAAGTCATTGAACTCATGACTGATGATGGTTTTGACGCTACAACAGACTTTGTTCGTGTAGGCGTAAAAAGTGGAGGTTGTTCAGGATTATCATACGATTTAACTTTTGATAAAAAAACACAAGAAAATGATAAGGTTTTTGAAGAAAACGATGTAAAAATTGTAGTCGACAAAAAAAGCTTCTTATATCTTGTAGGAACAACATTAGAATATTCTGGAGGGTTAAATGGTAAAGGATTTGTTTTTAACAATCCGAACGCTAATAGAACGTGTGGATGCGGAGAAAGTTTTTCTTTATAGAAAAACAATAACTGATAATTGATTACTGAAAATAATGAGTAAGTATACAGAAGATGATTTAAGAGAAGAGTTAAAAACCAAAGAATACGAATACGGTTTTTATACAGATATTGAAAGTGAAACCTTTGCAAAAGGGTTAAACGAAGATGTTGTTCGTGCTATTTCAAAAAAGAAAAACGAACCAGAATGGATGACCGAATGGCGTTTAGAAGCGTTTAGAGTTTGGGAAAAAATGGAAGAGCCAGATTGGGCAAATGTTAAATACCCTAAACCTAACTTTCAAGAAATCGCCTACTATTCTGCACCCAAAAAGAAACCTAAATTAAATAGTTTAGATGAGGTTGACCCTGATCTGTTAGAAACTTTTAAAAAATTAGGAATTTCTTTAGATGAGCAAAAAAAATTGGCTAATGTTGCGGTTGATATTGTAATGGATTCTGTTTCCGTAGCAACTACATTTAAAGAAACTCTTGCTGAAAAAGGGATTATTTTTATGCCGATTTCAGAAGCAATTCAAGAACATCCTGAATTGGTCAAAAAATATTTAGGAACTGTTGTTCCAACAACAGATAATTTCTACGCAGCACTAAATTCAGCCGTATTTTCTGATGGGTCTTTCTGTTACATTCCAAAAGGAGTTCGTTGTCCAATGGAATTATCAACCTACTTTAGAATTAATGAAGGAGGAACAGGTCAGTTTGAAAGAACATTAGTAGTTGCAGACAAAGGAAGTTATGTATCATATTTAGAAGGTTGTACTGCACCACAACGTGATGAAAACCAATTACACGCAGCTGTCGTTGAGTTAATTGCCATGGATGATGCAGAAATTAAATATTCTACAGTACAAAACTGGTTTCCTGGAGATGCAAATGGTAAAGGTGGAGTTTTTAACTTTGTAACCAAAAGAGGATTATGTGAAACAAATGCGAAAATTTCTTGGACGCAAGTAGAAACAGGTTCTGCTGTTACATGGAAATACCCTAGTTGTGTGTTAAAAGGAAATAACTCCGTAGGTGAATTTTACTCTATTGCAGTTACCAATAACTATCAACAAGCAGATACAGGAACAAAAATGATTCACTTAGGCAAAAACACTAAGTCAACCATTATTTCGAAAGGAATTTCCGCAGGAAAATCTCAAAACAGTTACCGTGGATTAGTACAAATTAACTCAAGAGCAGAAAACGCTCGTAACTTCTCGCAATGTGATAGTTTGTTAATGGGTAACGAATGTGGAGCACATACATTCCCTTATATTGAAGTTAAGAATAAATCAGCACAAGTAGAGCATGAGGCAACTACTAGTAAAATTGGTGAAGACCAATTATTCTATTGTAATCAACGTGGAATTGACACTGAAAAAGCAATCGCTTTAATTGTGAATGGTTTCAGTAAAGAGGTATTGAATAAATTACCAATGGAATTTGCTGTAGAAGCACAAAAATTATTAGAAATTAGTTTAGAAGGATCGGTTGGATAATTAGTTTAATTACTAATTAAAAGCTATCAATTATAAAGAGAATAGAACAATGTTAAAGATAAAAAACTTACACGCTAGCATAGAAGATAAAGAAATTCTTAAGGGAATTAATTTAGAAGTTAAAGCAGGAGAAGTTCATGCTATTATGGGACCAAACGGTGCAGGAAAAAGCACAATGGCTTCTGTAATTGCAGGTAAAGAAGAATACGAAGTTACAGAAGGAATCATAGAATTAAGTGGTGAAGATATTAGCGAGTTAGCTCCAGAAGAAAGAGCACATAACGGTGTATTCTTATCATTTCAATACCCTGTAGAAATTCCTGGTGTTTCGGTAACAAACTTTATTAAAACAGCTATTAACGAAACTCGAAAAGCAAAAGGCTTAGAAGACATGCCTGCTAAAGACATGTTAAAAATGATTCGCGAGAAATCTGAATTGTTAGAAATAGACAGAAAGTTTTTATCGCGTTCGTTAAACGAAGGTTTTTCTGGTGGTGAGAAGAAACGTAACGAAATCTTCCAAATGGCCATGTTAGAACCAAAATTGGCTATTTTAGATGAAACAGATTCTGGTTTAGATATCGATGCTTTGCGTATTGTTGCAAACGGTGTAAACAAGTTAAAATCTAAAGACAACGCTGTAATTGTAATTACACACTACCAACGTTTGTTAGATTATATTGTTCCAGATTTTGTACATGTTTTACATGATGGTAAAATAGTAAAAACTGGCGATGCTTCTTTAGCTTTAGAGTTGGAAGAAAAAGGGTACGATTGGATTAAGAACGAGTTGGTATAATCCGATTTGTCATTCCCGTGCAAGCGGGAATCTCACAAAATTTTGAGATTTCAATAATTAAGATTCCGCAACAAGTGCGGAATGACAGAAGAAAGAATAATGGAGTTAAAAGAAAAAATAGTATCGTCATATGTAGCGTTTGAAAACGAAATGGACATCAATTCTGATATTCATGATATTCGTTCAGAAGCGTTTCATAATTTTGAAAAGTTAGGTTTTCCTACCAAGAAATTAGAAGCTTGGAAGTACACCTCTTTAAACAACGTTTTAAAGAACGATTATAGCATTTTTGCCAATAAAGATAATACTGTAGAATTTGCAGATGTTAAGAAGTATTTTATTCATGATATAGACACTTATAAAATTGTTTTTATTGATGGAAAATATAGTTCTTTCCTTTCTGATACCACACACGATGGAAAAGATATTTGTTTATTATCCGCAGCATTCTCTAAATCAAAATACAAGGTAGTTGTTGAAAATTACTTCAATAAAATTGCCAAACAAGATAATATGACTTCTTTAAATACAGCATTTGCTAACGAAGGAGCTTATATATATATTCCAAGAAATGTTGAGGTAGAAAAACCAATACAAATTATCAATTTTACCACAGGCTCTGAAGCTGCAACTATGGTGCAACCACGGAATTTAATTGTGGTAGAGCAAAATGCACATGTTCAAATTATAGAACGTCATCAGAGTTTAACAGAAAATGCAGTGTTAACAAATGCTGTTACTGAAATTTTTGCAGCAAAAGACGCGACTGTAGATTATTATAAAATCCAAAATGATGATGATAATGCATCGTTAGTAGATAACACCTACATCGAGCAGAAATCTAACAGTGTTGTATCTGTACATACATTTTCTTTTGGAGGAAATATCACCAGAAATAATTTAAATTTTTATCAAAGAGGAGAACATATCGATTCTATTTTAAAAGGAATTACCATTATTGAAGGGAAACAACATGTAGATCACCATACTTTAGTACATCATATAGAGCCGAATTGTGAAAGTCATCAAGATTATAAAGGTATTTATAATGAGCGCTCTACTGGAGTTTTTAATGGTAAGGTAATTGTTGAAAAGGAAGCTCAAAAAACCAACGCTTATCAACAAAACAACAATGTTTTAATTAGTGATAAAGCTACCATTAATGCGAAACCTCAATTAGAGATTTTTGCGGATGATGTAAAATGTTCTCATGGCTGTACCATTGGTCAGTTAGATGACGATGCGTTATTTTATATGCAACAACGTGGAATTCCTAAGAAAGAAGGAAAAGCTTTATTGATGTATGCTTTTGCAAATACGGTTTTAGAAAGTGTAAAAATTCCGGAAGTAAAACAACGAATCACAAAATTAATAGCGACCAAATTAGGAGTAAATATTGGTTTTGATTTGTAGGTTTTTAAACACATTTAATATATAAAAATCCCGAGTTAAAAACTTGGGATTTTTTATTTTGTTATTTCATATAACATCAATTCTTCCTCGTCATTTGGTATTGTAGTGTATTTTACAAACTTTAACCCAAGCTTTTCTAATAGCTTTTGAGAGGATGAATTAGTTTTTGTAGTTATTGCTGAAATCTTCTCAATTCCAAACTCATTAAAAGCCACATTTTTAAGTTTCTCTGAAGCTTCAAAAGCATAGCCTTTTCCTTCATATTCAGGCAAAAATGAAAAACCGATATCTAAACCATCCACTCCTTCTCTATCATACAAACCACAACAGCCCATTTTAGCATTGTCTTCTTTTCTAACAAGCGTAAAATTACCATAGCCTAGCTTTTCTAATTGAGGTAACATACGTGTTTTAATATATGTTTTAGCATCCTCAAGAGTATAGACTTTTCTATCACCAATATACTCAATCCATTTAGGAGTGTTTAAAAGCTCTAAAATAAACGCTGCATCCTCAACTTGCGTTGGTTTTAATATAAGTCGTGCTGTTTCGAAAGTTTTGTATGTTGACATTTTATTTTCGTTAGTCATTAGTAATATTATTCTTCATAATAAAATATTAATTTAGTTTGATCTTTATCATTGATTAATGAAATTTCTTTCAAATCTCCATTTACCCATTTTTTTCTTGCTATTGGAGAAAATAATATTTCTTTGGTATAATATTCGAATGGTATGTTTTTGAGAGATATTTCACTATTTAAAATCGCATTAGAAGCTTCTTCTATTGATGAAAAATTGTTTTCATTAACAAAACTCTTAGTGTGTATCATCCAAAAAACAGTTAATGTTTCATGATATCCAGAGTTTTCGGTATTCAGAGTGCCAACCGATTCATTATAGCTAATTATTTTTGACCTCACCATTTCTAAAGCTTCATTAAAACCAAAATTCCAATTATGCCAAATCGCTACAATTACATGAGCTTCATGAGTCCATTCATTTACTGGAAGTTTTTTACTTGTAAAACTACTTATTAGTTTATTTACTTCAGCTTCTGAATATTTTTTCATTCTTAATCTATTTCAAATTACATTTAACCTTCATTAATCAAAAAAAAACACTTCGTTGTTTCCATAAAAAAGAGGCTGCCCAAAACGAAAAAATTGCAAAAGGTAAGAACAACATGGTTCCTGGAGAAATTGTGCCTGAATGAAAATCTCTAGTAATTATAACCGTAAAAGAATACCAATATAAAACGTTTGCAAATTGTGCACCTAACCAACCTATGGGAGTTTTTTTCCAAAGCCAAACAGAACCAATGACAAGAAGAGGTACCGACCATATTAAATCGGCAATACCAAACCCGTAAGTTGTTGCAAGATTTGTCTTCTCTAAAATGTTTTCTTTTGAAGATATAGTAGGTGATTTGACAAAAACTAATACCCAAAAAAATGCATGAATAACAGCTGCAACTCCGTTGACAGATGCTATTATCTTAATCCATAAATTCTGCTTGGAAATTGACATTTTATTCATCATTATCTAAGTTAAATGAAATTCAAATTCTACTCAAGTAAAATTTTCCTATTCTTATTATAATTTATATACATGTCGATTTATTAAAATAATATTTTCTTTCAGGTCAAAAAACACAATACTTGCCAGTCCTAAATTTTTTTTATCTGCTTATGTATCTAGCTTAATATGATTAGCTTTTAATGTTTGTAAATATCTCTCTCAGCATCAAAGTCATCAAGTTTTTTAGCGTTTTCATCCCACCTTGGATAAACCCTAAAATGTTGTTTTCGAACATTCATTGAAATAAACCAATGTACGAATTACCATTTTATATAATTCAGTAATTATGTTCAATACTCACTGTAAACACAGGAAATCAACTGTTTTATAAAAATATTTTCCCACTAAACTGATTGAAAAATCTCAAATTTTCATAGTATTTAGTTTAATTTATTCTGTACGTAAAATCTTTTCCATTTTTCTACCCTTTGCCAATTCATCAACCAGTTTATCTAAATAACGAACTTGCTGCGTAAGTTTATTGTTTATTTCTTCTACTCTATAACCGCAAATTACACCTTTTATTAAATACGCATTTTTATGAAGAGATGCCTCTTCAAAAAAAGTTTTAAAGGTTACTTTTTCATCGATAAGGTCGTTAAGTTTATTAATATCAAAACCTGTAAGCCATGTTATCACTTGATGTAATTCTTCTAAAGTTCTACCTTTCTTTTCTACTTTAGTAATGTAGTGCGGATACACAGATGCAAAGGTCATACTTGCAATACGCTCGTTGTGTTTATCTGTTGTAGTACTCATTTTATAACTTTACGGTTAGATCTTTTAGCAATTTACAAAATTCTATACAACAAAAAACGGTAAAATGTTAAACTCGATTAATCGGAATACAATTGACGACATCTTATAAAGAATGAATATGTTTATTAAGAAAGGATGTAGTTTTTGTTTTTAATCATTAAAAATAAGTAACTATGCTGCTAATTGAAACTTAACATCTTTTTTTATAAGAGATTTTATCAGAAAAAAATAAGCAATATTATACAGAAAAACACTTAAAATAAGAAAAAAAGTACTTGTTCCTTCAATTTTTTTTGACCCTGAAAGTGCATCCGAAAAAATAAAGATAACTATAGAAATAAACATTTCTTTATTACCAAACAGTGGACTGGCGGTTAGTAATCTTGAAAAAGAAATTGCTAATAGAAATAATAAAAGACCTGAAGTTAGTATTGATAAACAAAAGAAGTATGTATTTGCATACATAGTGTATATTACAATACTAGTTATAGTTAATGATAATATGAACACTAATAATATAATTTTAGCCTCTGTTTTTTCTTTGTATGAAAGTAGCAACTTAATCCACGTTATGCGTAAAGCTATAAGACTTAACATTCCTATTAGTGTATAATCATTAACTGAAAACAATGCCCCTGTTAACATTATAAAAAATGATAAAACACAAAAATTTAGAGTAATTTTTTTTACAGAAAAAAAACAATACAAAATCAAAGATAACAAACTTAATACTCTGGGAATAATTAAAAAAACTCTCTCATCTAAATAAATCATTAATAAATCAACTAACCAAAAAGCAAGAAAAAAAATAAGAAAGATGATTCTTTTGTTCATTAAAATGAAAATTTACCTAGTGGGTTATGGTTAAAAATAAGAAAAAATCCCACACTAAAAGTGCAGGATTTAATTATTTTTATTTTCAAAGAAAACTACATTTCTAAAGCTTTCGCTGGGTTGTTATCCATCAATAACTCTATAGGATTTTCTAATGCCTCTTTAACAGCAACTAAGAATCCAACAGACTCACGACCGTCAATAACTCTATGATCATAAGACAACGCCACATACATAATTGGTTGTATTACAACTTCACCATTTACAGCCATCGGACGATTTACAATATTATGCATTCCTAAAATACCGCTTTGTGGTGGATTGATAATTGGTGTAGATAACATAGAACCAAATACACCTCCGTTAGTAATGGTAAATGTACCTCCTGTCATTTCATCGACAGTAATTTGTCCGTCACGAGCACGTAAAGCTAAACGCTTTACTTCACTTTCAACACCTCTAAAGGTTAAGTTTTCCGCATTTCTAATTACAGGAACCATTAATCCTTTAGGACCCGATACTGCAATAGAAATATCTTGAAAGTCATTCTTTACTTGGAAATCTCCATCGATCATTGAGTTTACGTCTGGATACAATTGTAAAGCTCTTGTAACCGCTTTTGTGAAGAAACTCATAAATCCTAAACCAACACCATGTTTCGCTTTAAAATCCTCTTTAAATTGATTACGCAAGTCGAATATTGGTTGCATATTCACTTCGTTAAACGTAGTTAACATTGCCGTTTCATTTTTAACAGAAACTAAACGTTGTGCTACTTTTCTACGAAGCATAGATAATTTTTTACGCTCTGTACTACGAGACCCCATTCCTGGTGTTCCCATAGAAGGTACCGCTTTTATAGCGTCGTCTTTTGTAACACGCCCCGCTTTACCAGTTCCTGAAACATCTGAAGCACTCATTCCTTTTTCAGCTAAGACTTTTTTTGCTGCTGGAGACGCTGTTCCTGTTGCATATGTTGTTTCTACAGGAGCTGCTTTTGGAGCTTCCTCCTTCTTTTCTGCAGGTTTTTCTTCAGCTTTTGGAGCTTCACTACCTTCTGGTTTTTTAGCATCCATGTCAATTAAACACACTACAGCACCAACGGCAACGGCATCACCTTCTTCTGCTTTTAGGGTAATAATTCCACTTTCTTCCGCAGGTAACTCTAAGGTTGCTTTGTCTGAATCTACTTCGGCGATCGGTTGATCTTTCTCAACATAATCACCATCCTCAACTAACCAAGTTGCTATTTCTACTTCTGTAATTGACTCCCCCGGAGAAGGAACTTTCATTTCTAAAACCATCAGTTCTAAATTTTATATATCTGAATTTTTTTTATTTTATTTTTTGGCACGATCCCATTTGGGTCGGGCTTACGCACTACATGGTAGCTCCCTTCAAACCCTAACGCTCCTGATCAAAAACTTTGTCAATAACCGCTTGATGTCTACGCTTAAAACGCGCACTTGAACCTGCAGCAGGAGCCGAATGATAATCTCTCGACGCACATTCTAATTTAGCTAATTCAAAACGTTCTAACATATAACCCCAAGCACCCATATTTTTAGGTTCTTCTTGTGCCCAAACATATCTTTCTACATTTGGATATCTATCCATTACTTTCCCAATATTCTTGTTGTGTAATGGGAATAATTGTTCAATTCTAATTAACGCAATGTCTTCACGACCTAACTTTTCACGCTCTGACAATAAATCGTAATAAAATTTACCCATACAGAACACCATTTTCTTCACTTTAGAAGTATCTACCGTATCGTCAATTACTTCTTGGAAAGTTCCGTTTGCTAAATCTTCAATAGGGTTTACCGCTTTGGGATGACGTAATAAACTCTTTGGTGTGAAAACAATTAATGGTTTTCTAAAATCACGTTTTATTTGACGACGTAACAAATGATAAATGTTTGCTGGCGTAGAACAATTCGCAATCGTCCAATTATCTACTGCAGATGATTGTAAAAAACGTTCTATTCTTGCTGATGAATGCTCAGGTCCTTGACCTTCGTAACCATGAGGTAATAACACTACCAAACCATTTTGTAACTTCCATTTATCTTCAGCAGAAGAAACATACTGATCAAATATTATTTGTGCTCCGTTAGCAAAATCACCAAACTGAGCTTCCCAAATAGTTAATGTATTTGGAGCTGCCATAGCATAACCATAATCAAAGCCTAGTACTCCGTATTCTGATAAATGTGAGTTGTAAATAGTCATCTCACCTTTATTCTTCTCATTTGTGTTTAACAAATTAATTCTTGCTTCGGAAATTTCATCACGTAAAATGGCATGACGGTGAGAAAAAGTTCCTCTTTCTACATCCTCTCCAGAAATTCGCACATCATATCCTTCTTCTAATAATGATCCATATGCTAACGTTTCTGCCATTCCCCAATCCAATTCATTGGTTTCAAAGACCATTTTTTTTCTTCCGTCTAATATACGCTCTGCTTTACGAACAAATTTCACACCTTCTGGTACACTAGAAACAATTTTTGCAATATTTTTTAATTTGTCGACAGAATAAGTCGTATCTACAGGGTGCAACATGTCTTGCAATTGTTTACGCACAAAGTTTTCCCAAACCTCTGGCATAAATTCGCTAATCTTAGAAGTCTCTTTCTTTTTAGATTCATCAAACTCCACCTCTAACATTGCTTTGAAATCTTCTGTAATTTGATTTACGTAAGATTTATCTATACTTTCTTCACGAATTAATTTATCTACATAAATATCTTTAGGATTTTTATGTTTTGCAATTGCTTTGTATAAATTCGGTTGGGTAAAACGAGGTTCATCACCTTCGTTATGCCCATATTTACGATATCCTAATAAGTCTATATAAATATCTTTTTTGAATTTCATGCGATATTCAACCGCTATTTCCATCGCATGACATACAGCTTCTGCATCATCTGCATTAACATGTAAAACAGGGCTCAAAGTCACTTTTGCAACATCTGTACAATACGTACTTGAACGTGCATCTAAATAGTTTGTAGTAAATCCAACTTGGTTATTTACCACTATATGTAAAGTTCCTCCAGTTTTGTAACCATTTAAGGTCATCATTTGTGCAACTTCATACACAATACCTTGACCTGCAACAGCGGCATCACCATGTACTATAATTGGTAATATTTTACCATTATCACCTTTATAATCTAAGTCTATTTTAGCACGAACAATTCCTTCTGCTACAGCAGCTACCGTTTCTAAATGTGATGGATTTGGCACCAAATTCATCTTCATTTTTTGTCCGCCTTTATATGCTTTACTAAGTGTTAACCCTAAGTGATATTTTACATCTCCATCGATATCTTGATCCTCAAAATCTTTTCCTTCAAACTCGCTAAATAAATCTCTAACTGGTTTTTTGAAGATATTTACTAGGGTGTTTAAACGACCACGGTGAGCCATTCCTAACACACATTCTTCAACACCATATAATTCTGCAGCATCACGAAGTGCAACACTAATTCCTGGTATTAAGGTTTCTCCTCCTTCTAAAGAGAAACGTTTTTGACCCACATATTTTGTTTGCAAAAAGTTTTCAAAACCAACCGCTTGATTTAGTTTAGAAAGTATGTATTTTTTTTCGTTTAAATCATAATTAGGGTGATTATCATTTTTATTTAAACGATTTTGCCACCATTTTAACTCTTCAGGATTTCTTAAATACATATATTCAACCCCAATACTATCACAATAAATAGCTTTTAGATGATTGATGATGTCTGATAAAGTTTTAGACCCTATTCCTAAAATTTCTGCAGCGTTAAATACTGTCGATAAATCATCTTGTGATAATCCAAAGTTTTCGATATCTAAGGAAGGTGTGTATTGTCTTCTTTCACGAACAGGGTTCGTTTTAGTAAACAAATGCCCGCGAGTACGGTAACCATTTATTAAGTCTATCACTAAAAATTCCTTGTGAACTCCTTCAGGAACTTCTACTGAAACTTCTTCATCAGTCAACGAATAATTCTCGTTTGCTAAATCATATCCCTGAAAAAAACTTCTCCAACTCGGTTCTACAGTATCAGGGTTTTTTTGATATTGTTCATACAAATCACCTATAAATCCCGTATGTGCTGCGTTTAAGAACGAAAACTTGTCCATATATACTATCGTACTTTTCTAAATAAGAATAATAGATACAAAAGTACAACTTTTACTAAAAAAGTTTTCTTTTTTTGAGTTTTAATTCAATTGAAAAAAAATCAATTTTTTTTCAAAATTTATTTGCAGATTCAAAAAACCGTATTATATTTGCACTCGCAAAACACAAATAGTGTTACGCAAATTCCTCAATAGCTCAGTTGGTTAGAGCATCTGACTGTTAATCAGAGGGTCCCTGGTTCGAGTCCAGGTTGAGGAGCAAAAAAAAGTCTAGCATTTAGCTAGACTTTTTTATTTTCGTATAATTTAAAACCTTGTTTTAGTTGTCTTTTCTCTCTTTACTCAAAGAATATGGTACTGCATTATTTGTCTTTGCCCAATCTTTATTAGGAACATTTCCCATCGTAAAATTAAAAGTCCCTCCCTGTTGAATACTTTTAAAGTCTAAATAATTTTTATCATATTCAGTACCATTAAGAGAAACTGATTGTATATACATGTTTTCTTTAGAATTATTTAAAGCATTAATTTCAAATGTTTTTCCGTTTTCTAGTCTAATTATCGCTTTTTTAAACAACGGGCTTCCTATTACATATTCATTTACTCCTGGTGTAACTGGGTAAAACCCTAAAGAACTAAATACATACCAAGCAGAAGTTTGTCCGTTATCTTCATCTCCACAATAACCATCTGGTGTTGCTGCGTATAACTTTGTTAAAACATTGCGTATTTTTTCTTGGGTTTTATAAGCTGCATTCGCATAATTATACAAATAAATCATATGTTGAATTGGTTGATTTCCATGCGCATAATTACCCATATTTACAATTTGCATTTCTCTAATTTCATGAATTGTTCCTCCATAATAGGAATCGTCAAAATCTGGAGGCATTGTAAATACATTATCTAATTGTTTTTCAAATTCTGATTTCCCTCCCATTAATTGAATCAAACCTTCAATATCATGAAAAACTGACCATGTATAATGCAAACTATTTCCTTCTGTAAAAGCATCCCCCCACTTTAAAGGGTTAAAAGGGGATTGAAAACTACCATCTTTATTTTTACCTCGCATTAATTTGGTTGACGGATCGTAAACATTTTTATAGTTCTGAGATCTCCTATAAAAAGTATCTGCAATATCCTTTTTACCTAATTTTTCTGCCATTTTAGCAATCGTAAAATCAGCATACGCATATTCTAACGTTCTTGCCGTATTTTCGTTAATATTTACATCATAAGGTACATAACCCAATGTATTATAATAGTCTATCCCCTCTCTTCCTACAGAACTCATTTCATCACCCTTTTTAGACAAAGGTCTCCCCTGAGAAGTGGTAGCATTCTTTAATATTGCTTCAAATAAAATAGTTGCCGTTTCTTTATTTACATTTCCTTTTAAAAATGCATCTACAATAATTGGTGCAGAATTAGAGCCTATCATACAATCTCTATGTCCAGGACTTGCCCATTCTGGCAACCAACCAGATTCTACGTAAGTATTTGCCAACCCTTCCATAATATGACTATTTAACTCTGGATACATCATATTAAAAAAAGGAAACACAGCTCTAAAAGTATCCCAAAAACCATTGTCTGTAAACATATAACCTGGTAATACTTTTCCGTTATAAGGACTATAATGTACTACTTCATTCTTTTCATTAAACTCGTAGAATTTTCTTGGAAAAAGGAGCACTCTATACAAACAAGAATAAAAGGTTTTAATATGATCTGTATTATTATCTTCTATCTGAATTTTATTCAATTCTTCTTCCCAAGCGTTCTTAGCTTTCTTCTTTGTTGCATCAAACGTATCATTTCCTATTTCTCTGTTTAAATTCAGTTGTGCCTGTTCTGGACTAATAAAAGATGAAGCTACTTTTACATGTACTGTTTCTCCCCTCTTGGTTTTAAACCCAATAATTCCTCCTACATGCTTCCCTTCATTTTCTGTAGAATTCTCAAGCAATTTCCAATCATCTCCCCAAGTATGGTTTATTTCAAAATCTTTATCAAATTCTGCTACAAAATAATTGTGAAAATTATCAGGAACTCCACCACTATTATTTCTGCAATACCCAATGATTTTTCTTTCTTCAGGAAAAATTTTCACCATAGAGCCTTTAAAAAAGGCATCTAGCATAATATAAGATTTTTCAGCTTCTGGAAACGTAAACTTAAAATGTGCTGCACGTTCTGTAGGGGCAACCTCAGCAACCACATCATAATCTGCCAAATATACTTTATAGTGATAAGGCTTTACCGTTTCTGCTTTATGAGAAAACCACGAAGCTCGTTCTTCTTCTTTGTATTTAAGATCCCCTGTAACCGCCATTAATGAAAATGCAGCATAATCATTAATCCATGGACTTGGTTGATGAGTTTGTTTAATTCCTCTTATTTTATTTTCATCATATTTATATGTCCATCCATCTCCCATTTTTGAGGTCATTGGAGTCCAAAAATTCATTCCCCAGGGTGTTGCAATAGCGGGATAAGTATTTCCATTTGACAGACTATAATTAGAATCTGTTCCCATTAAAGGGTTTACATAATCTACCAGATTTGTATTAGCTAAAGTTTCTGTTTCTTTTTTTGTTTGTTCTACACAAGATACTATCAGTATACTTATTAAATACCAGACAAGTTTGTACTTCATTTTAATGTTTTTTAATTAAATTCTTTAAAAATAACTTCTTCTTTTTAAAACAACTTTAGAACTAATTCAATAAATATTTATAAAAATAGATTTTTTATTTAAACCATAAAATTATTAATGTTTTATACTGATAAATATCATTTTATCTATTTGCTCTCATAACTATTTTTGACTGAAGAATAAAGCTATTCATTATGGGAGAAATTGCGACATCTAACAGGCAAATTACTTTATTTTATAGTTCTAAATCCACAAGAGCTAAACAGACTTTAGCCTATGCCAAAGCAGAAGGGTTACCAATTCAAGAAATTGACATTTTAAAAACGCGTCTTACGGGAACACAGATAGCAGAACTTGCAGACAAACTCAATATTGAAATTAGAGATTTGGTAAACCAAGAACACCCTTCTTATACCTCTCGTTTTGAACATCATGATTTTTCTTCTGATGACTGGATAAAAATGATACAACACAATCCAGAAATCATGAAACAACCCATTGCTTTAAGAGGTAATATAACCATCTTGATTGAAACACCTACAGACATTATTAAAATATAGAGCTTACTTAAATAGTATAAATAAACAAGCTCTGAAAAAAGAGCTTGCTCGGGGGCGAACGAAAAAGACTTACTTCTATGTAAGTCTTTTTTTTATTTTTACACCATGCATTTTCCAAAAAAACTTCAAAACAAAGTCCAACAACGTGAAGAGAACAACACGTTGAGAAGTCTTAAAAACACTATAAATTTGATAGATTTCTCATCTAATGATTATTTAGGCTTTGCTAAATCTGAAGTTATTTTTGAAAAAACACATCAATTTTTAATTGATAAAAACATCAAAATCAACGGAGCAACAGGTTCTCGTTTGCTTTCTGGAAATCATTTTTTACACACTGAACTTGAGAAGCACCTAAGTAACTTCCACAATTCGGAGAGCGCTTTAATATTTAATTCTGGCTACGATGCTAGTCTCGGATTTTTCTCTTCAATACTTCAACGTGGAGATATTATTTTATTCGACGAATATATTCATGCTTCTATTAGAGACGGAATTCAACTATCAAATGCAAAATCATTTAAATTCAAACACAATAATATTGAAGAATTAGAGAAATTACTAATCCGTCATTCCAATTCTATTACAGAAACTCAGTTAAATGTATATATTGTAACAGAAAGTATTTTTTCTATGGATGGGGATACTCCTGATTTGATTAAGATAAATAACATCTGTAAAAAACACAATGCTCTCTTAATTATTGATGAAGCACATGCTTTAGGTGTTTTTGGCCTTAATGGTTGTGGGTTATCTCAACATTTAAATTTAGAAAAAGATATTTTTGCTCGTATTGTTACCTTCGGAAAAGGCTTGGGTTGCCACGGAGCAGTAATATTAGGAAGTGAAAAACTGACTCAATACTTAGTAAATTTTGCCCGTAGTTTTATTTATACAACAGGTTTATCTCCTCATTCTTTAGCAACTATTAAGATCGCGTATGAAGAGTTGAATAATTCTATCATTAATAAACTACATCAAAACATTCATCATTTTAAAACAGAAATTAAGCGATTATCCCTCAGCGAGCGATTTATTGAAAGTAATTCAGCCATACATTGTTGTGTTATTTCTGGCAATACAAGAACACAAAATATCGCTGAAAAACTGCAACAAAAAGGATTTGACATAAAACCAATTCTTTCTCCAACGGTTTCAGAAGGAAAAGAACGATTGCGTTTTTGTTTACACAGTTATAATTCTACCAAAGAAATCACCAATCTTTTAGAGAACCTTGCTACTTTTGTAAATTAAACGTCATTGCGAACGAAGTGAAGCAATCTACTTTAATTATTAAAGATTACTTCTTCGCAATGTTCCTCGTAATGACATGAAACAACAAAAATATTTTATCACAGGAATTTCTACGGAAGTTGGCAAAACCATTGCTTCTGCAATTGTAACAGAAGCTTTAGAAGCCGACTATTGGAAACCTATTCAAGCAGGAGAACTTGATTATTCCGATGCTCATAAAGTTGGAAAATTAATCTCAAATTCAACAACGATTATTCATCCAAATAGCTATGCGCTCAACACCCCAATGAGTCCGCACGCTGCTGCTGAAATTGATGGAATTAAAATAGATATTAAAAAAATAAAAGAACCGAAAACCAAAAACCACCTAGTTATTGAAGGTGCTGGCGGATTGTTAGTTCCGTTAAACGACACAAATACTATTTTAGACATTATAAAACCCGATTATAAAGTAATTGTGGTTTCTCGTCATTATTTGGGAAGCATCAATCACACATTACTAACAATAAACCTGTTAAAAGAAAAAGGATTTGATGTTTCATTAATTTTTTCAGGTGATGAACATAAAACCACGGAGGAAATCATTCAGAAAATGACTAATATTCCTGTTATTGGTCGCATAGAAGAAGAGCCTTACTTTGATAAAAACGTAATTAAAGAATACGCAGAATTGTTTAAAGATAAATTATGAACTTAACCGAACGCGATAAAAAACACCTTTGGCATCCGCTAACTCAGCATCAGTTATATCCAAATCATTTAGCAATTACCAAAGCTAAAGGAGCAATTCTATACGATGACAAAAACAATGAATATATAGACGGCATTGCCTCTTGGTACACCTGTATGTATGGACATTGTAATGAATACATTACCAGTAGCGTTTATAAGCAAATGCAACAATTAGATCATGTTGTTTTTGCTGGGTTTACTCATGAACCCGCTATAAAACTATCTGAAGAACTCATAAAAATACTTCCTGAAAATCAGGAAAAAGTCTTCTTTTCTGATAATGGCTCAACATCCGTAGATGTTGCTATAAAAATGGCCTTGCAATATCATTTTAATCAAGGAGAAAAAAAAGGGAAAATTATTGCTCTTGAAGACGGATTTCATGGTGATACTTTTGGTGCCATGTCAGTCTCTGGTTTGTCGGTTTACAACGGACCTTTCGAAGATTTTTTTATTGATGTAGCCCGTATCCCTGTGCCAACACAGGAGAATTTCGAACACGTAAAAGAGGAATTTATAAAATTAATTACAGAACATAACGTTGCCGCTTTTGTCTATGAACCTTTAGTACAAGGTGCTGCTGCCATGAAAATGTTTGATGGTAACTTATTAAACGAGCTTATTAAAATTGCACAAGAAAACAATGTTCTAGCCATAGCAGATGAAGTAATGACTGGCTTTGGAAAAACAGGTAAGAATTTTGCTTCTGAATATTTGGAGCACAAACCAGATATCATCTGTTTGTCAAAATCATTAACCGCAGGCTTGGTTCCTATGGCAATTACAAGTTGTTCTCAAAAAGTATACAACGCTTTTTTAAGTGATGATATTGGTAAAGGTTTTTTTCACGGACATACTTATTCTGCAAATCCAGTAGCATGTTCTGCTGCTTTAGCTGGAATAGAATTGTTACAATCTGAAGAAATTCAGGGTAATATCCAAAGAATTATTAAATCGCATCAAGAATTTGACTCTAAAATAAAAAAGCATCCAAAAGTAAAATCAACCAGACAAAAAGGAATTATTTATGCATTGGATTTAAATGTTGAAATGGAACGTTACGGTGATTTACGCTACAAACTCTTCAATTTCTTCATGGAAAACGGCGTTTGTTTACGTCCGTTAGGTAACACTATTTACATTTTAGCTCCTTTTGTAATTACCAATGAACAATTAGAAAAAATATATAAAACTATAGAAAAAGCATTAGAAATCCTCTAATGCTTTTTCTAATAAGTTAATTTGTTCTTGTGTTTCTTTAATTGTTACATACAAGTCTTCATAAAACCATTTCTTATCTACACGAATACCATTAACGGTTAAAACACCTTCTACTTTACTTCCTTTTACTGGGATTGTAAATGCAACTTCTCTATCATTATTATTTAAAGAAATATTACCCGACGGAAAACCATCACTTACAATATTGGTTCCTAAAATTGCCGTCGCTTTTGGATTTTTATTAACCGTAATAAGAATCTCCTCAATCGGTGTAGCTTCTTTCAGCTCGGAAAATACGCCGAAAACAGCAGTTCCAATACCTCCAATAAATAAAATAAATAATAACAAGCACCCAGAACAACAACCTAAAGGCAAAGCCCAAGGCCAATTTTTACTAAACCAACTTCTTTCTTGATATTCCTCCATATAAAATAGTTTGAAACCTTATTTTTGTACAAAAAAAAAAATTTGACAACACCAATTTCTATAATTTCTTTTGATTCAATCTCTTCCTTAGGAAGTAATGAAAATAGTATTTGGAGCGCATATTTAGATGATAAACATCGAATTTCTACTAAAACTATTAACGAAGAAACAACTTTTGTAGCACATCTTTCTGAAGAAAACAATGCGTTAATTGAGGAAATTAAAAATTCCGACAACAAGTATAAAAATCTCGATAAAACAGTTTTATTTGCTATTTTCTCTGCAAGAAATGCTGTAAAAAAAGCAGGATGGAAATCAAATGATAACTTCGGTATTAACTTTGGTTCTTCTCGTGGAGCTACTCATTTATTTGAGAAATATCATGAAGAATTTTTAAACAAGGGAGTTTCGTCAACCTTAAGTTCTCCAACCACCACTTTAGGAAATATATCTTCTTGGGTTGCTCACGATTTACAAACCGAGGGGCCAGAAATTTCTCACTCGATTACGTGTTCCACAGCATTACATTCCTTATTAAATGGAATTGCCTGGATAAACTCAGGAATGAGTGATAAGTTTTTAGTAGGGGGTAGTGAAGCTCCGTTAACAGATTTTACGATTGCACAAATGCAAGCTCTAAAAGTATATTCTAAAGAAACAGAAGGCTATCCTTGTAAAGCATTCGATTTAAATAAAACAAAAAACACTATGGTGTTAGGTGAAGGTGCTGCTGCTGTTTGTTTAGAAAAAGGAATTACTAAAAATGCCATTGCCAAAATAGAAGGTATTGGTTATGCTACCGAAATTTTAAAACACAATACATCGGTTACTACAGATGCTGAATGTTTTCAAAAATCGATGAAAATGGCGACTCAAAACGTCAATTTAGAAGAAATTGATGCCATTGTAATGCACGCTCCTGGCACAATAAAAGGGGATTTATCTGAAGTAAATGCAATAAAAAAAGTTTTTTGTAACAAAACACCATTTCTAACTACCAATAAATGGAAGTTAGGACACACCTTTGGCGCATCTGGTTTATTAAGTTTTGAATTAGCCTTATTAATGTTACAACATCAACAAGCTATTCAAGTTCCTTTTGCCGCTACCCAAGAACAACCTAAAAAACTAAGAAAAATATTAGTGAATGCTGTTGGTTTTGGAGGTAATGCAGTCTCAATTTTAGTTTCAAAATAAATTGTTCATTTATTTTCAATTATATACTTTAGAATCGTTTAAATTAATTGCTCTATGTTAGACTCTTTTTATCAATTAAATTCTTTTGAAAAAACATACTGGATTATTACAGCTGTATTTACACTAATCTTTTTATTTGTGTTAATCGGTGCTTTTATAGGTGTTGATGGTGATGATATTGGCAATGTCGATGCAGAAATAGATGCTGATACTGGCGCGAGTTTCCAATTCTTTACCTTAAAAAATTTAGTGGCCTTTTTTACCATATTTGGTTGGACTGGAATTGCAAGTATTAATGCAGGTAATTCGAAATTAATCACTATCCTTATTTCAATTACTTGTGGCTTAATAATGATGACAATTATGGCGGCAATGTTTTATTATATCAGCAAATTAACCTCTAGTGGCACTCTAAAAATGAAAAATGCATTAAATGCTATTGGAGAAGTCTATTTAACAGTAGGTGCCAACAGATCTAAAATAGGAAAAGTACAAGTAAAAGTACAAGGCGCTTTAAGAGAATTAGAAGCTTTAACAGATTTTAATGAAGATCTCACACAAGGAAATGTTATTAAAGTTATTGAAGTAACAAACAACGGAATATTAATAATCGAACCTCAAAAATAAAAATTACTATGCTAAACTTTATTGTATTACAAACTTCACCTTTTGCTGGGTTAGCAGCTATTGGTATTGCTATTCTATTTATTTTTATATTAATTACAGCGCTTATAAAGCGATATAAAAGATGTCCTTCTGATAGGATTTTAGTAGTCTATGGAAAAGTCGGAGGTGGTGAATCTGCAAAATGTATTCATGGTGGAGCCGCTTTTATTTTCCCTGTAATTCAAGATTATCAATTTCTAGATTTAACACCCATATCAATAGAAGTGAATTTAATAAATGCACTTTCTAAACAAAATATTCGTGTAAATGTTCCTTCTAGATTCACCATTGGTGTTTCTACCGAACCTGGAATTATGCAAAATGCTGCTGAAAGACTTTTAGGTTTGGGGCAAAATGAAATTCAAGAATTAGCTCAAGAAATTATATTTGGTCAATTACGTTTGGTAGTTGCTTCCATGGATATTGAAGAGATTAACTCTGATAGGGATAAGTTTTTAACAAATATTTCTCAAAGTGTTGAATCTGAATTAAAAAAAGTAGGTCTAAAATTAATCAACGTAAATATTACGGATATTGTTGATGAATCAGGATATATAGAAGCATTAGGAAAAGAAGCAGCTGCACATGCTATTAACGCAGCTCGTAAATCTGTTGCTGAAAAAACTAGAGATGGTTCTATTGGTGAAGCAAACGCTGTACAAGATGAAAAAACACAAGTTGCTGCTGCTAATGCAAAAGCAATAGAAGGTGAAAACACAGCAAAAATTGCCGTTGCAAATTCAGATTCCTTAAGAAGACAAAGAGAAGCCGAAGCAGAAAGAGTTGCCATCGCTTCTGAAAAAGTACAAACAGCGAAAGCATTAGAAGAATCATACGCTGCAGAGAAGGAAGCTGAAACTGCCAGAGCTGAAAGAGAACGCTCATCTCAAATGGCAGATATTATTGTACCTGCGGAAATAGATAAGAAGAAAGTAGAAATAGATGCAGAAGCGGAAGCGGAAAGAATTAGAAGAAAAGCGAAAGGGGAAGCTGATGCTATTTTATTTAAGGCACAAGCAGAAGCACAAGGGTTGTATGAAGTTTTAACAAAACAGGCTGCCGGATTAGATCAAATTGTAAAAGCAGCTGGTAATAATTCTAAAGATGCTGTGCTGCTTTTAATTGCTGACAAATTACCAGAACTGGTTAAAACACAAGCTGAAGCTATTAAAAACATAAAAATTGATAAAATTACTGTTTGGGAAAATGGTGGTGGCAAGGATGGAAAATCATCTACTTCAAGCTTCATTTCAGGAATGTATAAATCTGTTCCTCCATTGCAAGAAATGTTTAACATGGCAGGTATGCAATTACCTGATTATTTAAAAGGTAAAGAAACTCCTGCAGATGTTGTTGAAGATGTAACAGGAGAAAATTCTGAAGAAAACAAATAAGCCATAATAAATTCCGTTTCTAAAGCGGAATTTTTTATTTTTGACTTTGACAAACAACGATTTTATGAGTGAGATAAGACACAATTGGACGAAAGAAGAA
Source organism: Tenacibaculum adriaticum (assembly GCF_008124875.1). GTDB lineage: Bacteria > Bacteroidota > Bacteroidia > Flavobacteriales > Flavobacteriaceae > Polaribacter > Polaribacter adriaticus. Next base: position 636,443 of record NZ_VNIA01000001.1, on the reverse strand, counting down.
ATATTAGAAATATATAATAAACCTATGATGGAGTTGCTTTATGAAGCTGCTACAATTCATAGAAAACAACACGACCCGAATGTTGTGCAAGTTTCTACTTTACTATCTATAAAAACAGGTGGATGCTCAGAAGATTGTGGTTATTGTCCACAAGCAGCACGTTACCACACAGGTATTGAAGGGAATGACCTAATGACGGTAAACCAAGTGAAAGCACAAGCTTTAAGAGCTAGAGAGAGTGGAAGCTCTCGAGTATGCATGGGAGCTGCATGGAGAAATGTAAAAGACGGACCCGAATTTGATCAAGTTTTGGACATGGTTAGAACCATTAACAAACTAGACATGGAAGTTTGTTGTACCTTAGGAATGGTAACCGAAAATCAAGCACAACGTTTAGCAGAAGCTGGTTTATATGCCTATAACCACAATTTAGATTCTTCTGAAGAATATTATAAAGAAGTAATTTCTACGCGTGGTTATCAAGATAGATTAGATACCATAGATAATGTTCGTAAAACCAATGTAACTGTTTGCTCTGGTGGAATTATTGGAATGGGAGAAAGCGCAGAAGATAGAGCAGGAATGTTAGTCGCTTTATCAACCTTGAATCCGCAGCCAGAATCTACACCTATTAATGCATTAGTTGCCGTAGAAGGAACTCCATTAGAAGATGAAAAACCAGTAGAAATTTGGGACATGATAAGAATGGTTGCAACCACTAGAATTGTTTTACCAGAAACACAAGTTCGTTTATCTGCAGGAAGAACTCAAATGAGTAGAGAAGGACAAGCAATGTGCTTCTTTGCAGGAGCAAATTCAATTTTTGCAGGTGATAAATTACTTACAACCCCAAATCCAGATGTTAATGAGGACATGAAAATGTTTAAATTATTAGGATTAACTCCTCAAAAACCATTTACTAAAAAAGTACAGCCACAAACCGTGGAAGCAAAAGATTCTAAATTTGAAGCTTTAGGCGAAAAACCAAAATGGACACGCCCAGAGCATAAAATTGAACGCAACGAACTTAAAAAGCAAGAAGCTAAAAAAATTGAAGCTTAAACAATATTTATAAAACCCTCAAATTAATTTGAGGGTTTTATTTTTAACAAATTATCTTTAAATAAAACTCGTAACGATTTCTTAACTTTGCTCCTAAAAACTGTAAAATGAGTTTAGATCTTTCTCAAATAGATAGAGTTAGTACTATAACAAAGGAAGACTTTATCAAAAAGTATTTTAAGCCACAAAAACCTGTGGTAATTGAACATTTTATTGAAGATTGGCCAGCATATAACAAATGGTCATTAGATTATATGAAAGAGGTTGCTGGTGATGTAACAGTACCTTTATATGATAATAGGCCGGTAGATTATAAAGACGGTTTTAACGAGCCTCATACTACTATGAAAATGAGTGAGTATGTAGATTTATTAAAAAGAGAGCCTACAAAATTCAGGATTTTTCTTTGGAATATTTTAAAGGAAATACCTGTTTTACAAAAAGATTTTAAGTTTCCTGATTTTGGGTTAAGCCTAATGAAAGGATTACCAATGTTATTTTTTGGAGGTAGAGACTCTTACACTTTTATGCATTATGATATTGATTTAGCGAATATTTTTCATTTTCATTTTGAAGGAAAAAAGAAGGTTATTTTATTTGATCAAAAGCAAAACAAGTACTTATATAAAATTCCTCATTCGTTAATTACTCGAGAAGACATTGATTTTAACAATCCAGATTTTGAAAAATGGCCTGCACTAAAAAATGCAAAAGGATATATTGCAGAATTAGAACATGGTAATATATTATATATGCCAGAAGGGTACTGGCATTATATGCGCTATGTAACTCCAGGTTTTTCGATGAGTTTACGTGCTATCGCACGTAATCCAAAAAATTTAGGAAAAGCCATTTACAATGTCTTTATTATGCGTACAATTGATAATATGATGCGTAAAATTAGAGGTCAAAAATGGATAGACTGGAAAAATGAACAAGCCATTATAAGAACTAATGTGGTTAATAAATAACATCATAAAAAGGGACTCAATTGAGTCCCTTTTTTATTTTATTGTTAAATACTTATATATCAGATATTAAAACAAGTTTTTAATAATTAATTTCATAAATTCGTTAAAAAAAAGAGATGAAAAGATGCCCACACTGTAGTTCTTCGGATAGAAGAAGGACAAAGAGAAATGGTTTTGTAAGGTATATACCTTTGGTAAAAACGTATTATTGTTTGCAATGCGGAAAAAAATACCATTGGGTTTCGTTAATAAATACTCCTGTAAAAAAAAATTAAAATAAAATTCATAAAAAAAGCAGCTTGAATAAGCTGCTTTTTTTATGAATTTTATTTTTACTACTTTACTTAAAGAGTTTAAAAATATCATTTCCGTTAGCAAAAATTAGTAACGTTAGTAATAATATAAATCCTGCAACTTGAGCATATTCTAAAAATTTATCGCTTGGTTTTTTACCTGTAATCATTTCCCATAAAGTAAACAATACATGCCCCCCATCTAACGCAGGAATTGGTAATAAGTTCATAAATCCTAACATGATCGATAAAAACGCGGTAATGTTCCAGAAGCTTTCTGCACTCCATTCTGAAGGAAAAATACTTCCTATAGAAATAAACCCTCCTAAACCTTTATAAGCTCCTGTGCTCGGGTTAAAAATCTTTTTTAATTGTTTTATATAGTTGGTTAATGTGCTCCATGCTTTTTGAGTTCCAGCAGGAATTGCTTCTGCAAACGAATAATTTTTTTCTGCTAAATTATAATAACCTAATTTTTCTAAATCTGTAAATGGCAAGTATCCAAGACCAACACCTATAGTTCCTTCTTCAGAAATTTTTACAGGAATTTGTTTTAACTTTCCATTTCTATTTACCGTTACCGTTGTTTCTTGTCCTTTATAAATTGACAATTTTTCTTTAGCTTCATCATAATATTTTATTGGAGTTTCTCCTACTGCAACCACAATGTCTTTTGCTTGTAAACCAGAATTAATATTTGGTGAATCTTTAGAAACTTGCCCTATTGTAAATGGATACCGTGGCATTATGAAGTTTCCTGCTTCTTTGCCTCTATCCACAATTTTTGAAATAAAATCAACTGGAATTACCTTTTCAATTACTTCTCCATTTCTTTCAATACTGTATGAATTTCCATTAATGAATTCTAGAGGTAACTGACCAAATTTTTCAACTTTATTACCATCTACTGATAAAATTTTATCTCCAGTTTGTAAACCTAAATCGATAGCTAATTGATCTTGTGCCCAAATACCATCTTTTACGTTTTCGTTTGGTAAAAATTTTTCACCATAAGCAAACATTAAAAATACATAAATTAACCATCCTAACACAAAATTTACAATAACTCCTCCTAACATAATTATTAAACGTTGCCACGCAGGTTTAGAACGGAATTCCCATGGTTGCGCTGGTAATTTCATTTGCTCAGTATCCATACTTTCATCAATCATACCCGCAATTTTTACATATCCTCCTAACGGAATCCAACCAATACCATACACCGTTTCTCCAATTTTCTTCTTAAATAATGAAAATTTATAATCAAAAAATAAATAGAACTTTTCTACTCTGGTTTTAAATAATTTTGCTGGTATAAAATGCCCTAATTCGTGCAAAACAATTAGTAATGATAAGCTTAAAATAAATTGTGATGCTTTTATTAATATTTCCATAAAGGGTTATTATCTAATTTAAAATTGAGCAAATGTACGTTTTTCAAAACAGTTGTAAAAGTATCGTATTTATCTTGTCTAGGTTTTAACAAAGATTTTAGGAAACTGTTGCTTTTAGCTGTATTTTTGCAATATAATTCATGAAAATGGACACAAATTTCTTTAAAAAATCTAAAAAAACATTTTTTTTTCTTATTGGTTTTACCTTGATTGGACTTCCAGTTTTTTATCATTTGGTAAAGACAGATGAAAAATTACCTATTTACAATCCAGCAGATGTTAACCCTAAGCTGGTAGATAAGTCTGTTAGAAGTAAAACAAAGAATCATAAAGTATCTGATTTTAAATTGATTAATCAAAACGGAGACATTATCACTAACAAAGATTATGAAGGAAAAATTTATGTTGCTGATTTCTTTTTTACACGTTGTCAAACCATTTGTTTAGCCATGGCGTACAACATGAGTGAATTACAAGAGCATTTTAAAAATGATAATGAAGTAATGTTTCTATCACATTCTGTAACCCCTGTAATGGATAGTGTTCCAGTCTTACGATCTTATGCAGATGCTAAAGGTGTTATTGACGGAAAATGGAATATAACAACCGGAGACAAAAAACACATTTATGATTTAGCTCGCAAAAGCTATTTTGCAGTATTAGATGAAGGAAGTGGTGATGAAAATGATTTTATTCACACCGAAAACTTTGTGCTAATTGATAAAGACAGACGCATCCGTGGTTCGTACGATGGAACCAAGAAAGAAAACATGCAAAAAATTATTGAAGATATTAAACTATTAAAAGAAGAGTATAAGAAATAAACTACTTCCTGTTGCCGTCGTCATCAAAATTTTGAGAAAGTGCTTGTTCTGTTTTAATTACCGATACCGCTAAAGAAAGTAACAAAATAACCATCGGTTGCCATGTGATTTTAGGGTTTATATATGCTAAAATTACTGCTGCTACAAGTGAAATTGCAGCATATATAATAAACTGCTTGGTAAAAAATTGGTTCGCAAACTGCCAAACATCTTCATTCTTCATAGATTTATTGGTTCGATATCCATATAAAGAATTAATTTTTTTTGGTGGAAAAAAGTAAAAGATCAAACTAAAAATAAAAAGTAATCCGTTTACTGATAAAACATAATAATACTGGTTCATTTTATTTCTTCTTTTTAGGTCTTATTAATCCTTCTTGTGCAACGGAAGCAATTAATTTTCCATCTCGAGTGTAAATATTTCCTTGAGCAAAACCACGCGCTCCAAATGAATTTGGACTTTCAATTGAAAACAACATCCAATCATCAAAATCAAAATCGCGATAAAACCACATAGAATGATCCAAACTTGCCATTTGTGTGTTTCCAAAATTAGCTTCGCTTGCATTCGGATTTAAACAAGCGGTTAAAATATTATAATCAGACAAATAGGTTAAAATTTGTTGTTTTATAGGTAATTCTAATCCTTTAACATCTCCTTTTAACTTAAACCAAACATCAACTATCGGTGGTAAATCTTTTTTTTCTGACGGATTAGGTAAATGAACAGGTTTAAAATCTATAGGTCGCTCAATACTTAAAAAAGCCTTCGTTCTTTGGGGTAAAAAGTCACCAAATTGCTCTAACATATCCGACCAACTTAACAATTCTTCTGGTTGTTTTATAGCTGTTTTAATTGGTCTTTGATGCTCATATCCTTTTTCTTCTTTATGAAAAGAACACGCTAAAATAAAAATGGTTTTTTCTCCCTGATGAGCAGTAACACGTCGCGTAGAAAAACTACCTCCGTTACGGATCGATTGTACGCTATAAGTAATAGGTAAATTTAGGTTTCCTGCTTCTAGAAAATAGGCATGTAATGAGTGTAAAATTCGTTCTTTAGGAACCGTTCTATAGGCTGCATTTAAAGACTGTGCTAATACTTGACCTCCAAATACATTCGGACTCCCAATATCTCTACTATCCCCTTCAAAATTATCATCTCCTTTATCTTCAAGTGTAAGTATATTTAATAGCTCTTGTGTGTTTTTCATCGGGGATACTTTTTTTGAAAAAGTAAAGATACCCGATTACACTTGTGCAACAAAATTTTTAACTTTAAAAGGATAATTTTGATGAAAAGGTGTAGGTTCTATCCTGCTCAACAACAAGCTTAAAAATCGATTAGGAATAGTGTTTTTATGACGCAAATAAATTGTTAAATCTTGAGGTACAGCACCTACCGAACTTTTTATTTCACTTGCTGTTCTTCCGAAGTTGATATGGCATAATTTTCTTTGTATTGCTATATCTACATAATCATATAACATTCGTTGATAAATTGCATACTCTCTGTTGTATTGGTAATCTATACCTACAAAATGAGCATCTAATGTTTTTTGATTAACGATAGCAGATAAGAACCCAACCAATTTATTTTTTAAAAAGTACGCTTTAATTACATAGTTTTCTCCCAAGTTATTTTTAAGTTCTCTATAACTTTGAATATTAAACTCACCTAAATTAAACCCAGCCTTAGAGGAAACATTTTTATACAAATAAGTCATTTCAGAAAGATAGTCTTCAATATTTTCTTCTGAAATATCAATTGTTTCTAACACAAAACTTCGTTCCATTGCCTTTTTAGCTTTTACACGAAACTTCGTTTTCATATCGGCTAAATAATCAGTAAAATTTTGCCATTCTCCATCAATAGACATTATCATGTTAGGCTCCACATTAAAGGAATAGTAATTACATTCATGCAATTCATTGGTAATGACTAACGATTCTTTTACAAAATCTTTTAACATATAAGCACTAATCTCCTTTTTAAGTTTTGGATTAGAATTTACAAAGTGCAAAACCGCTTTTGCTAATTCTTTGATCACAGCTTGTTTATTTTGATTTTGTTTAATAAAAATACCGTGTTCTCCACTCACAAACGTGTTTCCACAAGTTATTATTTTAAAAGGTTTTTTTGGTAAAATAACCCCTAAATTACGTACCAAACATTTTACTTTTTCTAAAAATAACTCTGATTTGTTTTGGACACTTTCTAACTGAAAATTTACAATTTGAATAGTTGAAAAAGCAATTGGTTTGTTAATTTCATCGAACAAAACAACGTATGAAAATTCAATTTCTGGGTGATTGTTGGCCAGTGCCGACAAATAATTTGGATGAAAATACACATTATGGATACAATCCAAACTATGCCAAATTTCTTCAGGAATTTCCTCTACGGAAGAAAAATAATGTGCGTTATGTGTGTTTATACAGAAATCCAAATGTGATAAAATAACCCCTAAATTTGTCGGTAAATTAAGTAATCTTTACATAATAAACTCTTTTTTAAATAAAAAAAACACCACAACAAAAATTGAAGTGGTGCTTTTTTTATACTTAAATGTCGTTGTTTATTTAACCTCAATTTGAATTGCATCATAATTATCTGATCTTACTCCAATTAAGCCTGAAGTTGTTTCTCCTTTTTTTATAATTTTTCCATTGATGTTGTAATTCATCAAATCTTGTTCAAATTTTTTGTTAGCGCTCCCTGCTGCAATCATGTTTCCTCCTGCTAATCCAGGTCCTACAACTAACCCGATAGGTATAGAATTAGTTTCTGTTCGATATCCATTAGTGCTCTCTGTTGTGTATAAATTCAATGGAGTTAATAGTAAATACCATAAATATGAAGCAGGACTTTGTTTTAAGGTTTTAAAAACTTTTTCATTGTCCATGATATAAAGATTACTCTCATTTCCATACGCTAATTTGATGTCTTTTCCGAAAACCAAATCCTTATCTGAATTGTTAGTTATTTTTATTGCAATTAACCTAACTCCTTTTGCTAACTCTTTCTTTTCATATTTTTTCTCTAGAAGTTCATATTTATATTCTAATAAAACTCCCTTATCTGTGCTGTTTGATATATAATTTAAACTGTTCGGATTGATTGTTTTATAACCAGAAGCACAACTCGTTAATAAAATAATTACTGATAGTAGAAATATTTTTTTTAGCAATTTCATGTTTTTGTTTTTGTTTTAAAGCTGCGAATATATTTAAAAAAGTCACTAAAAAACAAAACCACTATGATAAATTCATAGTGGTTCTATCGTCTTTTTATAAAAAGGTAACTACCCTACCAAATTAATGATTTTACCAGGGACGATAATTACCTTTTTAGGTGTACGTCCTTGTAATTGTGCTTGCGTTCTTTCGTCTGCCATCACAATTTTTTCTATTTCTTCTTTTGATAAATCTAATGGCAATTCTAAGGTAAAACGCGTTTTGCCGTTGAATGAAACTGGATAGTTTTTAGCACTTTCTACCAAATGTTTCTCATCAAACTTTGGGAAATCGGCAATTGAAATTGATTCTTTATAACCTAATTTATCCCATAATTCTTCAGCAATATGCGGTGCATACGGAGAAACCAATACTAATAAAGGCTCTAAAATAACTCGTTTGTTGCATTTTAAAGCAGATAATTCATTCACTGCAATCATAAAAGTAGAAACTGATGTATTGAACGAGAAATTCTCGATATCTTCTTCTACTTTTTTGATGGTTTTATGTAAGGTTTTTAACTCGTCTTTGGTTGGTTCAGCATCTGAAACTTCAAAATTATCTCCGTTGTGGTATAACTTCCATAATTTTTTTAAGAATGAATACACTCCTGAAATACCTGAAGTTTTCCAAGGTTTTGTTTGCTCTAACGGACCTAAGAACATTTCAAACAAACGTAAACTATCTGCACCGTATTCTTCACAAATTAAATCTGGATTTACAACGTTGTACTTTGATTTCGACATTTTTTCTACCTCGCGAGAAACTTTAAAAGTTCCATCTTCTTCGTAAATGAATTCAGCATCTTTAAATTCTGGCCTCCAATTTTTAAAGGCTTCTGTATCCATTTCATCTGATGCATTAACAAAAGATACGTCTGTATGAACTTTTACCTCACCATGAAATACTTCGGGCTTATCTCTTTTTCCTAAATACTTATCAATTATTTTAAAAAATTGGCTTTCATAATCTGGGATTTTGTGATATTCATCTTTTTCAATTCTTCCCTTGTCAACCAAATCATTTGAAATAAAAACTTGAGGAATTCCTTTAATATTATGGATGAACTTATAAACAAAAGCCGAAGTTCCTAAAATCATTCCTTGGTTAATCAGTTTTTTAGCAAACTCATCAACAGGTAATACTCCTTTATCAAATAAGAATTTTTGCCAAAAACGCGCGTATAATAAGTGTCCTGTAGCATGTTCAGAACCTCCAATATATAAATCTACATCTTTCCAATACTCCAACGCTTCTTTGCTTGCAAATTCCTCTGAGTTTGTAGGATCCATATAACGGTTAAAATACCAAGAACTTCCTGCCCACCCAGGCATTGTATTTAATTCTAATGGAAAAACAGTTTCATTATCAATTAAATCATTACTAACAACTTCATTTTTAGTAATGTCCCAAGCCCAAACCTCAGCATTTCCTAATGGTGGTTTACCGTCTTCAGTTGGTAAATACTTTTCAACTTCTGGCAATACAATTGGTAAGTGTTTTGCATCAATCATTTGAGGCATTCCGTCTTTGTAATACACTGGGAATGGTTCTCCCCAATAACGTTGACGACTAAATACCGCATCGCGTAAACGATAGTTTATTTTTCCGTAACCAAAACCGCGTTTTTCCATTTCGTAGATCACGGTTTTCATTCCTTTTTTATAGTTTAAACCGTTTAAGAAATCAGAATTAGCAAGTTTAACACCTTCTTTTACCGAGTTAGCTTCTTCAGAAATATCAACCCCTTCAAAAATATTTGGAATCTCAATTCCGAAGTGTTTTGCAAAGGCATAATCACGTTCATCACCACAAGGAACCGCCATAACCGCACCTGTTCCGTAGCTTGCTAACACATAATCACCAATCCAAATTTGCACTTTTTCTCCCGTAAACGGATGTAATGCATACGCACCTGTAAACACCCCAGAAATGGTTTTTACATCTGCCATACGCTCACGTTCCGAACGTTTAGCTGTTGCTTCTACATACGCTTCAACAACTTCTTTTTGTTCAGCAGTTGTAATTTTTGCCACTAAATCGTGTTCTGGAGCCAACGTCATAAAACTTACTCCAAAAATAGTATCAGGACGTGTAGTAAACACATCTATTTTAGCATCATGACCATCCACATCAAAAGAAACCATGGCACCTTGTGAACGACCAATCCAGTTCGTTTGACTGTCTTTTAGCGGTTGTGGCCAATCGATATTTTGTAATCCATCTAACAAACGTTGCGCATACGCAGAAATTCGCATAGACCATTGGGTCATTTTTTTACGAACTACTGGATGACCTCCACGTTCTGAAACTCCGTTTACAATTTCATCATTTGCTAAAACGGTTCCTAATGCAGGACACCAGTTTACCTCAGTATCTGATAAAAATGTTAAACGATATTGTAATAATATTTCTTGTTGTTTAGTTGGTGAAAAGCCTTTCCACTCATCCGCAGAAAACGCTTCAATATTTTCATCAGCAACCGCATTTACATTCGCATTTCCTTCTGCTTCAAACTTTGAAATTAAGGTTGAAATATCTTCCGCTTTGTCAGTATCTTTATTGTACCAAGAGTTGAACAATTGGATGAAAATCCACTGTGTCCACTTATAATAATCAGGATTTGATGTACGAACTTCACGCGACCAATCGAATGAAAATCCGATTTTATCTAACTGTTTTCTGTACGTTTTAATATTAGTTTCGGTAGTAATTGCAGGATGCTGACCAGTTTGAATAGCATATTGTTCTGCCGGTAACCCGAAGCTATCATACCCTTGCGGATGCAATACATTAAATCCTTTGTGACGCTTGTAACGCGCATAAATATCAGAAGCGATGTACCCTAACGGATGCCCAACGTGTAACCCAGCCCCTGATGGATATGGAAACATATCTAACACAAAATATTTTGGTTTATCAGAAGTATTACTGGCTTTAAACGTTTGGTTTTTCGCCCAATATTCTTGCCACTTTTTTTCGATTTCTTGGTGATTGTATTGCATTTCTTGTAATTAATTTCTTTTTTGTCATTACCAGAAATAAAATGACGAAGTAATCTTTATTTCAAAAGATTGCTTCACTTTATTCGCAATGACGATAATTTGAAGCAGCAAATTTACAGCTATTCTCATGAAAAAGAAAAGACCTGACAGGTTTTTAAACACTATCAGGTCTTTATAAATTTATTTCAAATTAATTACCCTTTCACAGGAACAGATACAACAGTTGTTCCCCAGCCTAAATGCATATTAAAAGCATCTTCTTCTCCATCAAAAACTATTGAAAAAGCTTCTAAAGTTTCTTTTGTTTTCGATACTTTACCAGTCACACGAACGACATCTTCTTTTTCGTTATACATATATGAACCCCAAACATTTTTTGCTGTACTTAAAATTACAGTCCATTCTTGCTCTCCTGGAATAGTAAATAATGTATAAGTTCCTGCTTTTACCGGTTTATCTCCAAAAGTAACATCTTTATAAAATACCACTTCTGTAGCTTCATTTGCTCCCGTTCTCCAAACTTTTCCGTTTTTTGCTAAACTTGATACAGTTCTTCCTTTTAATTGAGGACGGCTGTAAATTACTTTTATAACTTTTTCCGACACTCTATAACTTGATGGATAAGCAGCAATATCTAATGGACTTTTATCTAATGATGAAAATTTTTGTGCAACAGCATTAGTTGAAAATACCATCGCGATTGCAAATACAATGATAGATAAGATTGATTTTTTCATGATATATTTAATTTTTGGTTTTTATAATCTTTTAATAGTTTTAAAATACATGCAATTATAACGCTATTTTTTTTGATTTTATTCTGACAATAAAATCATATACATAAATGGATACTAATGAAATTCCGAATAACGGAAATATCAACCCTAGTAAAATTAGCATTACAACAATGGCGTTACCTACTTTAAAACTTGCAGGAACTTTTGGAATACCCCAAGTTCCTTTTGATTTTCTGTATAAATAAGAAACCAATGCAGAAACACTCATTAGTGTTAATCCAATAGCTATAAAAAACATCAACCACCAGTTCCAGCCACCAAATTCACCTTGATGAAATGCCATTAACCACATTCTGCCTCGCATTAAAAAACCAACATCACTCCAATTGTGTTTTTTAATCAATTTACCTGAATACTGATCGAAATGCAACATTTTTTGCGCTTCCAGATTTACCGTTTTATTAGAAACACTGAAAGTACTTTTCTCGTTTTTAGGCAGACCAATACTTATTTCTCCTTCTAAATTTTGTGCTTTGGCAATTATTACCATATCATCTAACGAAAGTGTTTTTTCTGCTATTGAAGATGTTAATCCGCGTCCGTTCCAAGTTGTTGGATACCCTGTATTAGTTATTTTTTGAAGTGTTTTGAAGTTACTACCAAAAACGTCTGTCCATGGAAAACCTCCTGCCAAAACCATTAATAACAGAATTGACAACCAAAAACCACCAACAGCGTGTAGATCTCTAAATAAAGTTCTTTTTCCTTCTTTAAATCGGATGGTAAACACTCCTTTCTTTTCTCCTTTTTTAAACGGAAACCAAATGTATAAACCTGTTAAAATCAACACAACCATCCAACTGGCAATTAATTCAACTATTTTGGTTCCTACTTTTCCTCCTAGTAGTTCTCCATGAAGTTTTCTTACTTTATACATCCAAGTATCTTTCGGACTAAATTTTCCTGAAACTTCCCCTGTGTATTGATTTACAAACAACGATCTTTTATTACCAAACTTCCCCGAAATGAATTCAGTTCCTTTTGTAGATGAATTTTGTAATATCATTACATTTGGCTTCTTTTTCATCTCTTTTTGAGCAATTTTCCATTGTTTTTGATACGAAATTGATTGTTTTTGCGCTTCTTCAATATTTTGAATTTTCCCAATCGCTTCCTTTTCAACATCTGGTTTAAAAAGATAAATAGCTCCTGTTATTGATAGTAGCAATACAAACGGCAGAGAAATAATTCCTGCAATGAAATGCCACTTCCAAAGCCACTGATTTAATTTTCTATTTTTCATTTAACTAGAAATTATATTTTATACCAAAATGAAAAGCTCTTGGATTACCAACTGTATATTCCTTTTGTTTGCTATAAATATTATAACCAGCTCTTACAGAATACAACTCATCAAAAATATTAAGTGCTTGCCCCCAAATTTCAAATTGTTTGCATTCATAATTTGCTCTGAAATTGAAAACATTATGTCCTTTGTAAGTTGAAGTTCCCAAAATATTATCACCATTTGTATCAACTCCAACAACAGCTTGCCCTTCAAAACTTGTGTTATACTTACCAATTTTTTCGTGTTCTAGCGTTAACGATAAATCTTTTATTGGTTTATAATTTACTGATGCCATTGCCATATATTTTGGCGCTGTTTGCATATCAGTATTAGAATAGTCAACATTATTATCAAAAAATGATAGGTATTCGTGTTTTGCATAGCTTCCACTATATGAAACAGACACGTTTTCTAAAACTTTGTAGTTTAGCCCTAATTCAACTCCACGAGAACGAGTTTCACCAGCGTTCAATTGAATATAATCTCCGTCATTATTTCTGATAGAAATTAATCGGTCTTTACCATCTAACTGGTATAATGCAACATCAACTTTTAGTTTTAATGGAATGGTAAAATAACCTCCAACTTCAAAATTATCAAACTTAGCAGGTTTTAAATCAAAAACTGTATTTCCTGCAGCATCATTATCTCCATTTCTAAACAACGTTGATGTTTGTGGAGGAGTGAATCCTTCAGAGTAATTACCGTATAACCCTGCGTTTTTAGATAAGTTGTAGTTAAATCCTAATTTTGGAGCAACATTAGTATAGCTTACTTTGGTATCTGCAACACCTGAAAACTGTTCAATTAAATTGTCATAATCATATGAAAATCCATCATAACGGATAGCTCCTGTTAACTTTAAACTTTTAAAAGGAGAAATTTCAAATTGAGCGTATCCTGCATAATTAAAAATGTCTGCTTGATAATTTAATATGTAATCACCCAAATTTACAACGTAATCAATATTCTTTTGAGTATTTGTATCTACAGTTACATTAATAGTTTCAGCAACATAATCTTGTGGAGAATAATCTGCAGTAACACCAAATATTAAAGATGCATTGGCAAACTCATAATCTTTTTTATGCTGAATTAAACCTACAAAACTTCTAAATGCGTTGGAATTAATTTCTCCGGTACCAGTTCCTGTTAACTGTCCTTGATTTCTATTTTGTTTAACTCTATACGATGGAATTTGATCCATTTCATTGTTTCGATAGATAAAATTGAACGAGGTTTTACTTTTTTCATCCCAAGTTTTATCTAAAGTAGAACGAAAACGTAATGCTCTTGCAACTCTTTCAGTAAAAGTTTGATTACTTTCATAATTACCATCAGTATAATTATCTTCAGAAATTGAACCCGACATATCCGAACGGTAATCAATAAAAGTTACGGCATTCGTCCATTTTAAATCCTCAGAAAAATCATTTACATTTTTAAACGAAATTGCGAACTTCTCATAATTTGAATGACCAACAGGCCCGTTACTTCTTTGTACATAATGACCTCCTACATAGAATCCATATTTATCATTTGCTGTTGTTGATGCTTCTGCCTCAACTCGAGTTAAGCCTAAATCGTTAATTTGAAAACCTAATGATCCTCCAAATTCTTTCTCTGGGTTTTTAGTGATGAAATTAAAACTTCCACCTATAGCTTCACTTCCGTAAATACTAGATGCTGGTCCTTTCAATACCTCAACACGGTTAAATGTTGTATTGTTCATTTCTAACAACGCATTGTGATTGAATACTGCTACCGGACGAATTGGCAAACCATCTTCAACATATAAAAACAATGATTTTGTTGAAATTGGTGAACGTGTAGCCATAAAGTGTTGTTCGTTGCTTGATGCTTTTGAAGTACTCATAAAAACCCCTGGAACTTGATTTACCAATTGTTCAATACCAAAAGCTTTGGTTTCTTTAATTTGATTTGCTGTTAGCAAACCTATTGAAGCTGGAACTTCTTGACGTTTTTGAACTTCTCTACTTGCAGAAACAACTACCTCATCAAGATTTTCAATATTATCTTCTAATTTAATTGTGTTGAAGTTTTTTGTAAGTATTACTACCTCTTTTTTAAATCCAACAGTTGATACTTTTACTTCAGGATTTGTTAATTTAATACTGAAATTCCCATCAAAGTCGGTTGCAGTTCCCTTGTTTTTATCTTCTAAAGAAATTATTGATACTCCAACTATTGGATTGTTATTTTTATCAATAACTTTTCCTTTATATATAGATTGTGTAAAAGCCGTTATAGGTAACAAAATACCTATAACAGCTATTAATATGTTTTTCATTTTAAATACTATCTGTTTTTACTAGAATTTATATTGTACAAAAGCTGTGAAATTTCTACCTGGTTCTGTTATTGGAGCCATTGGTAGGTTTGCTTGATTTCTGTAAGAAAAATTTAAGTGATTGATATAATTTTTATCAAACACATTTAAACAAGCTACTCCTACTGTAAATTTCTCCAATGGCTTTATTCCGAATTTAAGATCTAAGATTTGGTAACCATCTGTTTCAGTTTCGCCAAAAGAAGGTGCAATATTTGTTTGCTTTGAAACCATATTATATTGTGCATTTGCCCAATATTTTTCTTTATTAACACCTAAAGAAATTTTGCTAGTAAATGGCGGATTTAACGGTAAGGACTCATTAAAATCTTCGTTTTTTGTTTTTACATAAGCTACTTCTGCTTTTACAAAATAATCTTGGTATAAATTCAGTTTTGTAGCCACTTCAAAACCTGTTTTTGATGCATCTTCAATGTTAACAAAAACTTTCGTAAACTCTGGCATTGGCATGAAATTACTTGGAATTGTTGGATCAACCACTGCTGAGATATAATCTTCAAAAATGGAATGATATACAGAAGTTTCATAACTAAACACTGCATTTTCATTGAAGTCAATCAATCCTTTTAAACCAATTTCAAATTGATTGTTAACCTCTGGTTTTAAAAGCGGATTTCCTAAATACTCATACGAATCTTGACCTACTGTAAAGTGGTTGATAAAGCGTTCAGCCATGTTTGCGGTTCTAACACCTCTACCAAAAGCCGCTTCAAGAATTGCTTTTCTTGAAAACTTATGTTTTAATGAAATAGTTCCACTTACATTAGTTTCATCTGTTTTTGTAACAGGATACATTGTTGCAAAATCTACTTCTAAATCTTTTGCATTAGCATCAACAAAATCTACACGCATACCTGTAGTTAACCATGTTTTAGGTGAAAAGCTGTATTTAGCTTCAGCAAATAGTCCAAAATCATTTAAATACGCATCTTGCCAAATTTTATCTACTCTTACCATTGGTGTTGGCAACATCGTTCCATTCATCATCTTGATTGTACGAGTTCTGTTCCCCTCTCTTTCAATATGATTTGCATCGACTCCAACAAATAAATTAATCTTCTTATCTAATAATAAATGAGTTTCTAACTTACCTCCAATTGTTGTTGAGTTAACTGGTGATGAAGCAAACATCATTGGAAAGTTTGGACGATTAGCATTGGTCATTAAATGATCTACATAACTGTAAAATCCTTTAACTGTA
The DNA here is from genome assembly GCF_008124875.1 of Tenacibaculum adriaticum. Classification (GTDB taxonomy): domain Bacteria; phylum Bacteroidota; class Bacteroidia; order Flavobacteriales; family Flavobacteriaceae; genus Polaribacter; species Polaribacter adriaticus. Next base: position 620,000 of record NZ_VNIA01000001.1, on the reverse strand, counting down.
ATCGATTTTAGTGTATTATCGATATTCTGAATTTTATAATCTAATGATAATATTGAACTATCGTCGAACTCGGTATCCATTGGTAAAGCAGCATGTTTTACATCTCTACCAAAAGACTGACGCCAGTGAGCTTGTAAACGTTGATTATCTGTAATGTTGTATCCTAATCTGATACCATAATCAGTACTTTTAAATGCTGATGGAATTTTATTTCCTTCTCCATCTTTATAATCTCCAAAGTTTCTGTAGCCAACATTTCCTATGATATCAAACTTATCAGAAACCTCTTGTAACTGAAGCATGGTTACAAATGAGTTTCCATTCGTTTCGTATCCTCCAGAAACTTTTCCGTGCAAACCGTTTTCAAGATTTTCATAATCTTCAGTAACCATATTTACAATTCCTCCAAAAGTAGCTCCGTAACGAACAGTATAAGGACCTTTAATTACTTCAATTTTTGAAATTTCCTCAGGAATAATATGCGTTGTTATTGGATCCATTCTGTTTGGACATGCATGAACTGCTTTAGTTGCGCCATCATACATTACATTTAATTGCTCGTAAACCGAAGCTCTAAAAATTGGATCGATAGCATAATTCCCTCTTTTTACTACTGAAAACCCGTTGATTTCAGAAAATAAATCAGCTACATTTTTAGGTTGAATTACCTTTTTTTGGTAATCGTTTTTTATTGATGTGTGAACAGGGTTCGTGTTTAAATCCCCTTTAACCACCACTTCATTTAATTTTATTCTTTTTGTTGTTAAGGTGTCTTTTTTAGTTTGTGCAGACACGCTTATAGATAAGATGCAGAATAGCATCATCCATAAATTTCTCATTATTTAATGTTTAAATTCTACATAATTGCGTAGCAAAACACACCTGTTTGATATTATCAAACTGATTTTGCTCTTTAAAACCTATATATAAATTTAAACTGTTGGTGGATGGAACGTAGAAAACTCAAACAGATAAGAATAATCTTGTTGGTAATAAAATTGATGAGTTTTATAGGCTACTATTTGTTTTTTATTATTTAAGCTCATTAACTGAACAAACCCAATCGGATATTCTTCCATCTGAACTCGTAAAGACTTGAAGTCGTCGTCTTTTTGTTTTTTAAGTTCTTTCATTAATTGACATTTACCATTACAATTCAGTTCTGGCTTGTCTTTATTAATACATAAAACTTTTGAGATATAATCGTAGTTAATGGCATATTCTACAAATGGAGCTATAGGTCGTAACATAGCAATCATGTACAAAAAAACAAAAAAGTATATGCCTAAACTTCTAATCACAAAAATTATTGTTAAACTGAAATGCAAAAATACTGTTTAGCTTCTTGATTATCAATATAAATTTAACCTGTTTTTTATTTTTATTTATTCTAAATAAATAATTATATTTGCCACAGATTTTTAGAATATGATTGTATTTTATACTGAAAACAAGAAAATTACACCAATAGTTTCTTTACCACAACAAAGTTGTGATTCAATTTGTTCTTCAAATTGTTTAAAACCAAAAACTAAATGTTGTAATAAATACAAAAAAAAAGGCATTAATTGCAAACGCTGTCCTTTAACACACGAGTTTAAAGCTGTTTCATAAAAGCTTATTTTATATATTAAATGCAAAAAAGCCTTGATAAAAATTATCAAGGCTTTTTTGTTTTAAGCTTTATAGTTTACTAACTAACTTGAAGTAAGAAATAATTCTTCTTACCTCTTTGTAAAAGAACATATTTATTTGCTATTAAATCGTTTGTTGTAATTGAAAAGTCTTCATTAACTTTATCTTTGTTTACAGCAATTGAGTTTTCTTTTAAAGCTCGACGTGCATCCCCATTCGATTTTAAAAAATTGGTTTTTGCTGACAGAGCATCTATCATTGATAACCCTTCTTTTATATCTTCTGAACTAACGCTGGCTTGAGGTACCCCTTCAAAAATGTCTAAAAATGTTTGTTCATCTAACGATTTTAAATCTTCTGCAGTAGATTTTCCAAAAAGGATATTGGAAGCTGAAATTGCTTTTTCTAACTCCTCTTTTGAATGTACAAATGCTGTAACTTCTTCAGCTAATCTTTTTTGTAACACACGAACATGAGGAGCCTCTTTGTGTTCTGCAATTAAATTATCTATCGTGTCTTTATCTAAAAATGTAAAGATCTTTATATACTTTTCTGCATCTTCATCCGACGTATTTAACCAAAATTGGTAAAATTTGTATACTGAAGTTTTATCTGCATCTAGCCATACGTTACCACCTTCTGATTTTCCAAATTTAGAACCATCTGCTTTCGTAATTAACGGGCAAGTCATAGCAAACGCTTTTGCTTCTTCTCCAACATTCATTCTACGCACTAACTCAGTTCCTGTAGTAATATTTCCCCATTGATCAGAACCTCCCATTTGTAATTTACAATTGTAGGTTTTGTATAAATGATAAAAATCGTAACCTTGAATTAATTGATAGGTAAACTCCGTAAAGCTCATTCCGTTACTAGAATCTCCCGAAATACGTTTTTTGACAGAGTCTTTCGCCATCATATAATTTACTGTGATTCGTTTACCAACATCACGTGCAAATTCTATAAATGAAAAGCTCTTCATCCAATCATAATTATTCACTAGAATGGGCGAGTTTTTTGTGCCATTATCAAATTTTAAAAAACGTCCTAAAGTTCTTTTAATTCCCTCAACGTTTTTTGCTAACGCTTCTTCATTTAATAAATTACGTTCATCTGATTTCCCTGATGGATCTCCAATCATACCTGTAGCACCTCCAACCAATGCAATTGGTTTATGTCCTGCTTTTTCTATATGCACCAACAAAATAATTGGCACTAAACTACCAATGTGTAATGAATCTGAAGTTGGATCAAAACCAATATATGCCGTCGTCATTTCTTTTTGTAATTGTTCCTCGGTTCCTGGCATCATGTCGTGAATCATTCCACGCCAACGTAATTCTTCAACTAAATTCTTGGTCATTTGTATTTGTTTTAAAGGAACAAAGATACATTTATCAGGTAAAAAATTCTATTTTCGTACTATGATTTTAGTAACAGGCGGAACAGGTTTAGTAGGCTCTCATTTATTGTACCATTTAATAAGGGAAAATAATGTTGTTCGAGCAACTTATCGTTCAGAAGATAAACTTGAAAAAGTTAAAACTGTATTTTCTTTTTACACTGGAAACTCCCTCTCTTTTTTTAAAAAAATAGAATGGATTAGAGCTGATATTAATGATACGCCTTCACTTAAAGCCGTTTTTGAAGGTGAAATCACATATGTTTACCATTGTGCTGCATTAGTTTCTTTTAACCCAGAGGATTATCGTAAAATGAGAAAAGTAAATATTGAAGGCACCGCCAATGTGATTAACTTTTCTATTGATAAAAAAATAAAGAAGTTTTGCCATGTAAGTTCTATTGCTGCTATTGGAGATTCTATAAATGGAAATCTCACTACAGAGGAAAATGAATGGAATGATCAAAGTGAAAATCATGGATATTCTATTACCAAATATGGTGCAGAAATGGAAGTATGGCGAGCTTCACAAGAAGGCATTGATATCGTTATTGTAAATCCTGGAGTAATTTTAGGAGCTGGTTTTTTTAACGAAGGCTCAGGTAAATTTTTTACGCAAGTTTATAACGGATTTAAGTTTTTTACAGAAGGTGTAACGGGTTTTGTTGGTGTAAAAGATGTGGTAAAAGTAATGATTAATTTAATGAATTCTAATATTAAAAATGAGCGTTTTATTTTAGTATCAGAAAACAAATCTTTCAAAGAAATATTCTTTACTATCGCAGATGTTTTTAATAAAAAACGTCCATCAATTAAAATAGGAAAATTTGCAACTTCTCTACTTTGGAAAATTGATTGGTTTTTGACAACAATCACCAGAAAACAACCATTACTCACTAAAAATTCTGCGAGATCATCACAGAGAAAAGAATATTATTCTTCCGAAAAAATTAAAAAAGAATTAGGTTATGAATTTGAGCCGATAGATACTGTTATTAAAGAAATTTGTAACAATTATTCTGGTTGAGTTCTATCTTTTAATTTTGCTTTTTTTAACTTAATTTTTCTGGCTGAATCTAACAACTTCGGTTTTATAGTTTTCTTTTTCAAACTATCGCGTTTTATAGAATCTAATTTATCTATTTTTTCTTGATACATTTTATGCTCTGCTTCTAACCTAGTTTTCACTTTATTTATCAATTCATTATACTCTTCAACTCTAGAAGTATAATAATTATTACTGATATCGAAACGAGCACTATCTATTTTGTATTTATTATACACCAAAGCTGTGTAATTAACATCCTTTTGAAGAAATTTATTCTTTATATGTTTTGCAGATGAAGCTATATACATATCTGTTAACAAAAAAATCATTGAATCTTTAGGAATCAAATTCTCAGGTTTCTCATAAATTGTATTACTATTACAAGAAACAATGAATAAAAGTATTAAAAAGTAAATGAAATTTCTCATAACTCTATCTATCTATTAAATAATAGTCTTTTTCCTTTAATTTCTTCGTTAAACGTTCCGTTGTTGTATATCAAATTTCCATTCACAAATGTGTGTGTAATTTTACTCGAAAATTCAACTCCTTCAAACGGAGACCATCCGCACTTATACAATATATTTTCTTTAGAAACTGTCCAATTTTGAGCTGGATCAATTAAAACTAAATCAGCGTAAAATCCTTCCTTTATAAATCCGCGTTTTTCAACTTTAAATATTTTCGCAGGATTGTGACACATCTTCTCCACTGCCTTTTCAATTGAAATTATTCCTTCTTTCACTTTCTCAAAAACAGCCGTAACCGCATGTTGCACCAAAGGTCCACCACTTGGAGCTTTTGTATACACATTTTCTTTTTCCTCTAGAGTATGAGGTGCATGATCTGTTGCAATTATATCTATCCTATCGTCTAACAGTGCTTTCCATAAACCTTCCTTATCCTTTTGAGTTTTAACTGCTGGATTCCATTTAATGAGTGTTCCCTTCTTTTCATAATCAGCATCTGTAAACCACAAATGATGCACACAAACTTCGGCTGTAATTTGTTTTTCTTCTAACGGAATATCATTGCGGAACAAATGTGTTTCTTTTTCTGTAGATAAATGAAAAACATGCAATCTTGCTCCAGTTTTCTTTGCTAATTCAATTGCTTTTGAAGATGATAAATAACAAGCTTCTTCACTTCTTATAATTGGATGATATTTCAAAGGAATATCATCACCATATTCTGCTTTAAATTTTTCCGTATTTCTTCGAATAGTAGCCTCATCTTCACAATGAACAGAAATTAACATTTTTGTAGAAGAAAATATTTTTTCTAAAACCTCTTCATTATCTACCAACATGTTTCCTGTTGAAGATCCTAAAAACAACTTAATACCTGCAACATTCTTTGGATTTGTTTTTAACAATTCCTCTAAATTATCATTCGTTCCACCAAACATAAACGAGTAGTTTGCGTAAGAAGTTTTACTTGCTATTTCGAATTTATCTTCTAATAAGTTTTGTGTTGTTGCTTGCGGAACAGTATTAGGCATTTCTATAAAAGAAGTAATTCCTCCTGCAACAGCTGCCTTACTTTCTGTGGCAATATTTGCCTTATGCGTTAATCCTGGCTCTCGAAAATGAACCTGATCATCTATCATCCCTGGAATTAAATATTTTCCTGAAGCATCGATAACCTCAACATTTTCAGAAATCGATATCTCATCAGCGATTTTAACAATAAATTCATTTTCTATGAGAACATCGCCTTTAAAAATGCTTTTTTCATTAACAATTTTAGCGTTTTTTATTAAAGTAGATTTTGTCATTTTCTTTTAAATTTCTATTCGCATATTTACTAAACTCTTATTAAAGCCAAATCGTTCATACGATTTTATTGCTGCAGTATTATTGCTATAAACATCTAATCTTAATTCTTTCAAATTTTTATCTTTTGCCCATTTTTTTAAAGACTCTAAAACCATGTTACTAATTCTTCGTCCTCGAAAAGAAGGTTTAACAAACATAAATCCTATATAACCATTATGTTTATTTTTATGATAATGTCTTGAATTTTCAATTCTTATATAACCAGAACCTACAAGTTCATCATTAGAGACAGCCACAACCAAAAAACTGTTTTCTGAAGTTATTAATTCTGGAATATTGTAATAATAAATTTTTTCTTCCTTTAAGAAAGGATCTAGTGGTTTTTCTGCTTCTATAACACCTTGTTCAAACTCTAATAACGTTTGTAGATCATTTAGTGTAGCTGGTCTTATAGAAATCTGTTCCATTATAATTATTTTGGCAATCCGTTTAGTCTCATTTTTATCACACCAAACAAAGCTTCACTAACAATAGATCCACTCATTTTAGATTCTCCTAAAGTTCTATCGGTAAAAATTACGGATACTTCTTTTATCTTAAACTTATGCTTCCATGCTTTAAATTTCATTTCTATTTGAAAAGCATATCCAACAAATTTTATTTTATCCAACTTAATAGTTTCTAATACCTCTCGTTTCCAACAAACAAAACCTGCAGTCGTATCATGAATTGGAATTCCAGTAATAAAACGCACATATTTAGAAGCAAAATAAGACAACAACACACGTCGCATTGGCCAATTTACCACGTTTACACCTACCGAATATCTTGACCCTACAGAAACATCTGCTCCTTCAACAGCACAGGCGTTATAAAGACGAATTAAATCCTTTGGATTATGAGAAAAATCAGCATCCATTTCGATTATATAGTCGTACTTCTTTTCAATCGCCCATTTAAATCCATGGATATATGCAGTTCCTAGTCCATTCTTTCCTGCTCTTTTTTCAATATAAAGTTGCTCTGGATATTCTTTTTGTAAGCTTTCTACAATTGATGCAGTTTCGTCAGGTGAATTATCATCTACAACTAAAACATCAAATTTTTTTTCTTGACTAAAAGTTGCTCTAATTATAGCTTCTATATTTTCTTTTTCGTTGTAGGTTGGAATTATGACTAAAGTGTCTGACATAAATTAAAATTTCATCAAAATTTGCACAAAGATACATTAATTTATTCCTAATTTTGTGTTAATTGGATAGGACCTAAAAATGCTAAATGGAGGCTATTGAACGTAATTTTTTATCGGATGACTTAATTACAATTACCTTTCTTTTAGGTTTTGTCTTGCTTTTTTTAATGAAATTATACAAGCCTCAGCGCTTGTTAGGCTATTCGATTGCTTTTTTCACACAGGGTTTTATTGAAAAGAGATCGGAGGAAACCACTTCTCTACTTTCTCCTTTTCATGGTGTTATGTTCACTTTTTCTGTAATTATTATTTCATTAACATTTTTCACATTAATTACCTCTTTTACTCTTGAAAAAAACTTATTCCTTTTTCTATTAATTTTAGGTGTAACTGCTTTTTATTTTATTGCAAAATATTTAATTAGTTACCTTATAATTAATGTTTTTAGTATGCAAGAAGATTTAAATTACTTTTTATATTCTAAAAACGGATATTTATATAGTATTTGTTTATGGATTTTTCCTGTTTTAATTATCAACCAATACTGGTTTAAAGATATTTTTTTTCTTTTGTTTTTTATCACTTTACTATTGGTTTTCAGGGTTTATTTAATCCTTACTAATAATAAAAGGATGATTTTTAATCAGTTCTTCTATTTTATTTTGTACTTTTGCACCCTTGAATTAGCACCTTTGTTAATCCTCTATAAAACAATAACTATTTAAAGAACGTTTTATGAAAGTGAAAACTATTTTAGTGTCTCAGCCAGCACCAAAAACAGAAACCTCCCCATATTTTGATTTAGCTGAAAAACAAAAAGTAAAAGTTGATTTTCGCTCATTTATTCATGTTGAAGGAATCCCTGTTAAAGAAGTAAGATCTCAAAAAATAGATTTAAAAAACTTTACTGCAATTATTTTAACCAGCAGAAATGCTGTTGATAATTTTTTTAGAGTTGCTGAAGAAATGCGCTATACAGTTCCAGATGATTTAAAATATTTTTGTCAATCTGAAGCAGTTGCGTACTATCTACAGAAATATGTAGTATATAGAAAGCGAAAAATTTATGTGGGTACTAGAACGTTTCCTGAATTAGGAAAACTTATAAAAAAACATAAGGACGAGAAATTTTTATTACCTTCCTCTGATAAATTAAAACCAGAAATACCTCAAGAATTAGATGCTATAGGAATTAGCTGGACACGTGCTGATTTATACAGAACTGTAGTTAGTGATTTATCTGACTTAGAAAATGTTTTTTATGATATCTTAGTGTTCTTTAGTCCTTCTGGAATTGATAGTTTATTTCAAAACTTTCCAGATTTTAAGCAAAACAATACTCGAATTGCAGTCTTTGGTGATTCTACCATTAAAGCTGTTGAAGAAAGAGGATTACGTGTAGATATTGCTGCACCAACCCCAGAAACACCTTCAATGACTATGGCTTTAGAAAAATACATTAAAGGAGCTAACGGAAAAAAATAATTTTTCCAACCTTATAAATTATAACCCTTGCAACTTGTAAGGGTTTTTTATTGGAACGAATTTAGTTTGATTCATATATTAAAAACTAATAACTTCGTTATATGTACAGAACTTATTTCAGTATCGGATAATATCTGTCATTGAAATGATAGATATCTTAAATATGAAAGCAAACTTTACGTAATTAATATTTCGATAACATCCACAATTTTATCAGTTAAAATCATTTGTATAGCAAAGTGAAAATATTAAAAGAAACACAACCTCAACTTCTAAAAAAGAAGAACTTAACCCTTCTTTTAAAATATATAACAGGATTGATTCTTTTGGGGCTTCTTTTAATATTTCTACTGTTTTTATTAGTGTATTCCGACGTATTCGGTAAATTACCTAACAAAGAAAACTTAACAGCTATCATTAATGAAGAAGCTTCCTTAATTTATTCATCAGATACTATTATTGTTGGAAAAATTTTTGCTGAAAACAGAACAAATGTCAAGTTAGAACAAATACCCAAACATTTAAAGGAGGCTCTTATCGCTACAGAAGATAAGCGTTTTTATACTCACAACGGTTACGATGGCCAAAGTTATGCTAGAGTTTTTTTTAGAAGTATTTTAATGAGAGATGCGTCCGGAGGTGGAGGAAGTACTATTACGCAACAATTAATTAAAAACCTTTACGGAAGGCAATATCATGGCTTTTTAAGCATGCCCATAAATAAAATCAAAGAACTTATTATAGCTAGTAGAATGGAAACTTTATATAGTAAAGATGAAATACTATTGTTGTATTTGAATTCAGTTCCTTTCGGCGAAAATAATTTTGGAGTAGAATCTGCCGCTAATCGTTTTTTTAATAAGTCCGTTAATGAATTAAAAGTTGAAGAGTCGGCAGTACTTGTTGGAATGTTAAAAGCGAATACCTTTTACAACCCAAGGATAAACCCGAAAAATGCTAAAAAACGTCGCAATACTGTTCTTCAATTAATGAACAACGAAGCTTATTTAGGTAATCAAACTACAGATAGCTTGCAAAAGCTCCCCATTACCCTATACTATAAAAATCTTGATACAAACACATCAGCGGGTTATTTTTCGTATCAAATAAAGAAAAAAACTACTGAAATTATAAAAACCATTAATGAAACAACCAATAGTAATTACAATTTAGAAACCGATGGTTTAAAAATATACACAACCCTAAATTACGGTATTCAAAAAATGGCTGAAAAAGCCGCAAAGGAACAACTCGTCATCAAACAAAAGCAATTAGATAAAGAGTTGCAATCAAATATTTTAAAGAACAGATGGTTAAAAGATCAAGAGTTTACAGCAAAAGACAAACAAGAAAGGTCTTTAAAGTTATTCGATTGGGACAGCACAAAAACCATTACAGGTAATACCATTGATAGCCTTTGGCACTATTCAAAAATGCTGAATACCTCTGTTTTGATTACAAACCCGAAAAACGGGGCAATTATCAGTTGGGTGGGTGGTAATAATTTCACAACACTTCCTTTTGATATGGTGTTATCGCATCGTCAAATAGCCTCTGCTTTTAAACCATTTTTGTATGCAACGGCTTTAGAAAAAGGAATTTCACCTTGTGATTATTTTGAAAATGAAGAAAAAACATATAAAGAATACGAAAACTGGAAGCCAGAAAATGCTGACCATAGTTCAACTCCTGATAAAAAAGTGGCATTATGGTACGCCTTAATTCAATCTATGAATATACCTAGTGTTAACCTTTATTTTAAGCTAGAAAAAGAATGGCTGACCAAATCTTGTGAAAAATTAAAATTTCCAGAAATTATTGACAACGCTCCTTCCATAGCTTTAGGAACTCTTGATCTATCTCTTTTTGAAACTACAAGAGCTTATGGTGCTTTTGCTAATGACGGTGAAATGAACGATTTATATATGGTTAGCAAGATTACCGATAAAGAAGGAAACATTATTTATGAAAGTAAAGAGTCAAAAACTGAAAAAGTATTTACAAAAGAAAGCTCTCAAACAGTTACAGCTATTTTACAACAAGCTGTTGAACAAGGGACTTCTTCTAAAATAAGAAGCACTTTTAAAATTAAAAGTCCGTTAGCAAGCAAAACAGGTACTGCACAAAATTATACAAATGCTTGGTTTATGGCATACACACCAAACATTGTTCTTGGAACTTGGGTAGGAACCTCTAAAAATACAATTCATTTTAACAGCGGGAATGGTTCTGGCTCGTCATTGGCGTTGCCTATTATAGCTAACATCCTTAAAGAAATAGAAAAAGATCCTAAACTGAAGGAACAATACCTAACCTCTTTCAATATACCTGAAGAAATTTCTTCATCGATTAAATGCACTGCTTACAGAGAAAAAGGGATTAAAGGTTTCTTCAATCGGCTTTTTAAAAAGAAAAAGGAATAAAGAATTAACAAAAACTAATTTTATGCAAACAACGTAGCGAGTGCTTCTTCTATTTTACCTACTAAAATCAGTTTAATTTTGTGATTTTTGCTGGTAATTTTATTATATTTAGATGCCACAAAGGTTTTGTAACCTAACTTTTCGGCCTCTAAAATACGTTGGTCTATTTTAGAGACTGGACGAATTTCGCCTGCCAAACCAACCTCTGCTGCAAAACATACATTGGGATTAATAGCAACATCTTGATTGGATGATAAAATAGCAGCTACCACCGCTAAATCAATCGCAGGATCATCTACATTAATACCTCCTGTAATATTTAAAAACACATCTTTCGCCCCTAGTTTAAATCCTGCGCGTTTCTCTAAAACAGCTAAAATCATGTGCAAGCGCTTTAAATTATAACCTGTGGTAGAGCGCTGCGGAGTTCCATATACGGCTGTACTAACCAATGCCTGAATTTCTATCATTAACGGACGAACACCTTCTAAAGTAGAGGCAATTGCAGTTCCACTTAAATCAGCATCTTTTTTTGATATTAATATTTCTGATGGATTAGAAACCTCCCTTAATCCGTCTGAAAGCATTTCGTAAATTCCTAATTCTGCCGTAGAACCGAAACGGTTTTTTTGTGATCTTAAAATTCGATACGTATGATTACGATCCCCTTCAAACTGCAACACCACATCAACCATATGTTCTAATATTTTCGGACCAGCAATATTTCCTTCTTTATTAATATGTCCTATCAATAAAACAGGAGTTGCTGTCTCTTTTGCGAATTTTATAAGTTCCGCAGAAGTTTCTCTAATCTGCGAAACACTGCCAGGAGAAGCTTCAATAGAATCAGTATGCAAGGTTTGGATACTATCTATTACCAAAACATCTGGCTGAACTTCTTCTATATTTTTAAAAATTCGTTGTGTATTGGTTTCTGTTAATATAAGACAGTTAGAATTTATAGCTTCTTCTAATCTTTCTGCACGCATTTTAATTTGCGACTGACTTTCTTCTCCAGAAACATACAATACTTTCTGACTTATTTTTAAAGCTACTTGTAACAATAAAGTAGACTTTCCAATTCCAGGTTCTCCTCCTAAAAGAGTTACAGAGCCCTTTACCAATCCACCACCTAAAACAGTATCTAATTCGTTATTATTTGTTTTTAACCGCTCTTCTGGGTTCAATTGAATCTCTACTATTTTTAGTGGTCTTGACACCGATTTTGCAGTCGTTGCTTGTTTCCAAGAACGTTTTTCTTCCTTTTGAACAACTTCCTCTACAATCGTGTTCCACTCGTTACACGCACTACATTGCCCCATCCATTTTGCATGTTGGGTTCCGCAGTTTTGACAGAAAAAAGTGGTTTTAGTTTTCGCCATTTTTATTAATTAGATCTACAAAGAAACAAAATTTTGCGTTAGCGATTTAAAGGTTCGACTACGCTCACCATAAGCTAATTGTTTGAGTTCTTTTTACATTTAAATAAAAGTAAAAAGCGAGTAGTGAAAACGTGACCTAAAGCGTAATGCCTTATTATTTTTTATTATAAATAGGAAGAAATAGAAAAGATAGACCTCCGAAAACAATAATCATCGCTGTTTGAGCAGTCCACATAATCCACCCAAAAGCGTTGGCAGGCTCTTCAGATATACCAAATAAAGCAAATGCTCCTGCAACAGCTACAGGATACAAACCTATACCTCCATTAGTTGCTGCGATACTAAACCCTCCGGCAATAAAGCCAATTAAAACAGCTCCGAAAGGGACATGCAAATTATCAATGGCAGGTACTGTCGCCCAAAACATAGCTATGTACATTAACCAAATAAAAACCGTATGAAAAATAAAGGCCCATTTATTTTTCATTTTAAAAACACTGGTGGCTCCTTCAATTAACCCATTTACAAATGTTTTAATTTTAAATAAAAAACCAGACTCTGCATTTCGAACAAAATAAGAGAAAATATAAAACCCTGAAACCAGAATTAATAATCCAATAATGATTTTAGTTGGGTTAAAATTTTTAGTAAGTAGATTATAAATAAAATCAAATTGAACAAAAAGAGTTATGGTAATAATACATAGCATCATTAATAAATCAGCAATTCTTTCAGCTACAATTGTTCCAAAACCTTTCTCAAACGGAATACCTTCATAGTTTGCCATAACTGCCGCACGAGAAACCTCTCCCGCACGCGGAACTGTTAAATTTACCAAATAAGCCACTAAAACCGCCATAGTACTATTACCAAAATTAGGTTTATATCCCATCGGCTCGAGCAAATACTTCCATCGATATGCTCGAGATAAGTGACTTAAAATACCAAAAAACAAACCTAATGTTATCCAACTATAGTTGGCTTTTTTAAAATACTGCAATAAGGTTTCTAAAGATATTTTAGAGATCGAATACCAAACTAAAAAACCTCCCAAAGCGAGAGGTAATATGGTTTTTAAAATATTTTTAATAGATAAGTTCAAACTATTCTAATAAGTTGTTTTCTTCGTTAGGAAATACTAACTGTGGTTTAAATTTTTTAGCCTCTTCCAACTCCATAAACGCATAAACAATTAAGATTAATACGTCTCCTTTTTGAACTCTACGAGCTGCAGCTCCGTTTAAAGTAATTTCACCACTTCTTCTTGGCCCTGGAATTGCATACGTTTCTAAACGTTCCCCGTTGTTGTTATTTACTATTTGAACGCGTTCGCCTTCTATAATTCCAGCGGCATCCATTAAATCCTCATCAATAGTGATGCTTCCTATATAATTTAAATCCGCATTAGTAACTTTTACTCTGTGGATTTTAGATTTTACTACTTGTACTAACATGCTGCAAAAATAAGTGTTTTTTAGTTATTTGACTTTAAGTTTTGTAACGGATTAAAAACGAATATTATCAATCAATCGAATATCTCCAGCAAACACCGCGATAAACCCGCGATAATCGGCACTTAAATTTATAACATCTACCGTTTCCAATGTTTCTTCATCAGCAATTGTAAAATATTCTAACTCTAATAAAGGATGTTTATTAAATTGTTTTTTAACCCATTCCGTTACATCATTAGCACTTTTTATGCCAAATTTCTTTTTAGCCTTTTTTAATATTTTATAAATAAAAGGTGCTGCTTCTCGATATTCTTTCGTTAATCTGGTGTTTCGAGAACTCATCGCTAATCCATCTTCTTCTCTAAATATAGGTCTCCCTTTAATTTTAACAGGTAAATTATGTTTTTCAACCATCTTTTTGATGATTTGTAACTGCTGAAAATCTTTTTTTCCGAAATAAGCAACATCGGGCTCTACAATTTCAAATAGGGTTTTAACAATTGTTCCTACACCATCAAAATGACCTTCTCGGAATTTTCCTTCCATTTGATATTCTAATCCGTCAAAATTAAATGTATCTGAAGTAATATTATCTTCATAGATTTCTTTAACTGAAGGGGCGAATAGCGCATCACAATTTATACTTTCTAACAATTTAACGTCGTTTTCTAAAGTCTGTGGATATTTTTCTAAATCTTCTTTATTATCAAACTGAGTAGGATTTACAAAAACACTTACCACAGTAACATTGTTCTTTTTTTGAGCATGTTTAATCAACGATAAATGCCCTTCATGTAGTGCTCCCATGGTAGGAACAAATCCGATAGATTTATGAGTTTTTTTTACTTCTGATAAATACTTTTTTAAATCGGATTTTGTTTTAAATATTTTCATTGTATAATTATTCAAGTGACTGCAAAATTAGCAATTTAACAGGATTTTAGCATAAATTTTCGTACTTTTGCATCTTTACAAAAAAGATTGAATTAATGAAGGATAAGAGAATATTATATGTTTCGTCGGAAGTTGTTCCCTACTTACCCGAAACTACACTATCATCAACCGCTTTTAATGTTGCAAAATACGCGCATTCTAAAGGAGTTCAAACCCGTATTTTTATGCCTCGCTTTGGGGTAATTAACGAGAGAAGACATCAACTTCATGAAGTAATTCGATTATCTGGTATGAATTTAATTATTAACGACATGGACATGCCTTTAATAATTAAAGTTGCTTCGATACCAAAAGAAAGAATGCAGGTGTATTTTATTGATAACGACGAATACTTTAAGCGCAAGGCCGTATATACCGATGAAGATGATAATCTTTTTTCTGACAATGACGAACGCATGATTTTCTTTGCTAAAGGAGTCGTAGAAACTGTTAAAAAATTAAACTGGGCGCCAGATGTAATTCATGTTCACGGATGGATGGCTTCATTACTTCCATTATATTTAAGAGAATTTTACAAAGAAGAACCCTTATTTACAGAAAGTAAGATTGTAACTTCGCTATACGGAAATGAATTTGAAGGTGAATTAAATAAAGAAATAGCAAATAAAGTCCGTTTTGATAAGATTAACAACAAAAAAGCGGCAATAATAGAAACACCTAATCATGCAAATATTTTAAAAAGTGCAATAGAAAATTCGGATGCTATTATTAAAGTAGAAGAAGCCTATTCTGATGAAATAGAAGAATTTATTTCTAAAAGTGGTGTTAAGGTTTTAAATTATCAACCTGAGGATTTATTAACTGAAGCATATTTAGATTTTTACAAACAAGAAGTTCTTGAATTACAAGACATATAAAAGTTTATTTTACAAAAGAATGACAAAAAGAATCGCTTACCTAGGTGTTATATTATTATTAATATCATCCATAATTTCATGTGAAAAAGATTTTCAGGATATAGGTACAAAAGTTATAGGAAACAATCCTTTCAATACAAATAAAGATACTTTAGATATTACAGTTGACACTACAGATGTTAAAAATGTAAGAGCTGATAATATTGCCATTGGTAACCTAGGGCAATATTTATTAGGTGTGTATAACAATCCTGATTATAAAAAAATTGAAGCATCAATAGTAAGTCAATTAGGATTATTGGTGAATCCAAAAACCGAAGATAGTGGCACAGGTACTGTTGACTCTATCTTTACACTAGACACAGTATTTGTGAAAATACCATACCTAGCTACTAACATTGGTAAAGAATCTGATGGAAAACCAAAATTCAGATTAGATTCTGTTTTGGGTAATGCTCAAGGAACTACATCTTTAAAAGTTTATAGAAATGGTACTTTTTTAAACACCCTAGACCCTACTGACCCTTCAAAAAAAAATAGTTATAAATCTAACAAAGATTATATCGAAGAAGAAATATTAAATGAAGATACCTTTTCATTCATTCCAAGAGCCATAGATACTATGTATTTTCTTAACAGAAAAACAAGTGAAGGAGGAATCTATAAGGATACCATTAAATTAAGTAACAATGCTCCATTTTTATTAGTTCCTTTAAAAACTTCAAGAATGAAAGAATTATTTTGGGATAAATTCAATGATCCTGAATTTTCTACTAAAGTTGCTTTTGATGATTATTTTAGAGGTTTAATTCTAAAGTCTGAAGGAAATGATGGTGCCTTAATTCCGCTTGACTTATCTGGAACGAATAATCCAACTTTAGAGTTTCACTATACAGTAACAACTTTTGAAGGAGGAAGAGTTAAAGATACTCTACCTAAAAGTTATGCATTCCCACTTTCTGGAATAAAGAATAGTATTTATAAAATGTCTGAGCAAAACCCTTTCCCAACAAATAACATTGTTGTACAAGGAACTGCTGGAACAATGGCAGAAGTAAAGCTTTTTGATGACACTAAACTACAAGAACTTAGAACCAATAATTGGTTAATCAACGATGCTTCTTTAATTTTCTATGTAAATGGAAATAGAGACACTACGAATGTTCCTAGAAGATTATTTGCATATAAAAGTGGAGATGTAGTAGGGGCACAAATAAAAGATGCGTATTCTGAATCAACTTTTTTTGGTGGAAATTTAGAATTAGCTGATGGAAAACCTGAAAAATATACCATAAGAATTACCGATTATATTTCTGATTTATTAAAAAGTGAAACAAACTACAACCCTTTATTAAAGGTAAAAGTTTACAATGTTGACACAGATGCACCTGTTTCAGACACAATAGTAAAAACTTATAATTGGAATCCTAGAGCTGTTAGCTTATTAAATCACTTATCTACAAATGGTGATAAAAAAGCTAAGTTGGTAATTTCGTACACTGAAGAAAAATAAAAACATTTAAGTTGTTATGTGTGGAATCACAGGATATATAGGAGAAAGAGATGCGTACCCAATCGTTATTAACGGATTAAAACGCTTGGAATACAGAGGTTATGATAGTGCTGGAATCATGATGTATGATGGTGAAACTATTAACTTATCTAAAACTAAAGGAAAGGTATCAGACCTTGAAGTTATAACCAATAAAGACGAAAAAAGAAAAATTGGAAAGATAGGAATCGGTCATACTCGTTGGGCAACTCACGGAGTACCAAATGACATAAATTCACATCCTCATTTTTCTCAGTCTGGAGATTTAGTTATTGTTCATAACGGAATTATTGAAAACTACGATACTATTAAAAAAGAATTAATATCTCGCGGTTATGAATTTCAAAGTGATACAGATACTGAAGTTTTAATTAATCTAATTGAAGAAGTAAAGAAAAAAGAAAATTGCAAACTAGGAAAAGCAGTACAATTAGCTCTAACCAATGTAATTGGTGCTTACGCAATTGCTGTTTTTGATAAGACTAAACCAAATGAATTAGTAGTGGCTCGTTTAGGGAGTCCGATAGCTATTGGTGTTGGTAAAAATAATGAAGAGTTTTTTATCGCTTCAGATGCGTCTCCATTTATAGAATATACTAAAGATGCTATTTATTTAGAAGACGGTGAATTAGCTATTATAAAACAGGGAAAAGCTATAAAAGTTCGTAAAATAGAAGATGATAAATTAATTGATGCAAACATTCAAGAACTTCAACTAAGTTTAGATCAAATTGAAAAAGGGGGTTACGAACATTTCATGTTAAAAGAAATACACGAGCAACCAAAAGCTATTATTGATACCTATCGTGGAAGAATGTTAGCCAACGAAGGAATTATTCGTATGGCGGGTATTGATGATAATCTACTTAGATTTTTAAATGCTGAAAGAATAATTATTGTTGCATGTGGTACTTCTTGGCATGCTGGATTAGTGGGTGAATATTTACTTGAAGATATGGCTCGTATTCCTGTTGAAGTTGAATATGCCTCTGAATTTAGGTATAGAAACCCAATTATATCTCCAAAAGATGTTGTTATAGCCATTTCACAATCTGGTGAAACAGCAGATACATTAGCTGCTATCAAATTAGCAAAATCAAAAGGAGCATTTGTTTTTGGTATTTGTAATGTTGTTGGATCTTCAATTGCTAGAGAAACTCATGCTGGCGCTTATACTCATGCAGGACCAGAAATTGGTGTTGCTTCTACAAAAGCATTCACAACTCAAATTACATTGTTAACCTTAATTTCATTAAAGTTAGCTCAAGAGAGAGGAACTTTGTCTAAACCAGCTGTAAATGCATATTTACAAATGATGCAACAAATACCTACTCAAGTAGAAAAGTTATTAAAAATAGACCCTGTGGTACAGGAAATAGCAAAAGTTTATAAAGATTCTAAAAACTGTTTATATTTAGGACGTGGATTTAATTTTCCAGTAGCATTAGAAGGTGCTTTAAAATTAAAGGAGATTTCATATATCCATGCTGAAGGGTATCCTGCTGCAGAAATGAAACATGGCCCTATTGCTTTAATTGATGAAAATATGCCAGTGTTCGTTATTGCAACTAGCAAAGGGCATTATGAAAAAGTAGTAAGTAATATTCAAGAAATAAAATCTAGAAGTGGAAAAATTGTTGCTATTGTTACAGAAGGAGACACAACAGTTAAAGAAATTGCAGATCACGTAATAGAAATTCCTGATACAGAAGAAGCATTAACTCCTTTGTTAACAACAATTCCATTACAATTATTATCTTATCATATAGCCGTTATGTTAGGTAAAAATGTAGATCAGCCTAGAAATTTAGCAAAATCGGTTACTGTAGAATAATTTCAGTTTTATACAAACTCAAAAATCCTAAGTATTAAGCTTGGGATTTTTTATTGATTCTTTTCTAAGTAAGTGTAAACTGGAAAATGATCTGAAAAGCCTCCTTTATACCAAGGCCCTATATAAGTTCTAAAAGGACTGTTCTTTAATTTCCCTTTGAAAATTTTCAACCATTGTTTATTAAAAACTTCAGCGTATAAAAATGAATGCTGAGTTCCATTACATTCAATAAAATTTTTAGAAAAAATAATCTGATCGAAAAAATTCCACTTCCCATTAAACGTTAATGTACCATATCCTTCTTCAAATAAACTTTCCATAGGATTATAAAAATCATTAGTAACTAAGTTTTTTTTGACACTTTCACTAGTTGGATCATCATTAAAATCACCCATAATAATGATTTTAGGGTCACTTATTTGCTCTTTTATATCATTTATGGCATTATGCACTATAGATGCTGCTTTTATTCGTTTGTGCTTGCTTTCTTCCTCTCCTTCTCGGCGTGAAGGCCAATGATTGACTAAAATATGTACTAATTCTCCATGTAAATGGCCAGAAACACGCAAAACATCTCTTGTATAATCAATATCACCGTTATCATCCGTGAGTTCTAGAGAGTATGTTTTTGAAGATATAACTTCAAAAAACTTCTTATCATATAACAACGCTACATCTATTCCTCTTTCATCTGGAGAATCATAATGAACAAATCCGTAATCATGTTTATGTAGATTTTTATGTCGAATTAAATCTTGTACAACTTTACTATTCTCAACTTCAACTAAACCAACAACTACTGGTGAGTGTGAAGAAACTTTGGTTCCTAATTGACTAATCACTGAGCTTAACTTCTTAATCTTTTTACCATATCTACTTAATGTCCAACGTCGTTTACTTTTTGCTGTAAAATCATCATCTGCTGTTAAAGGATTATCTACTGTATCGAATAGATTTTCAACATTATAAAAAGCAACAGTAAATATTTGTTTTTGTGATAATTTCATAATTATAATGAATAAACAGTAATTTAAGGTTTACCCTGTTAAGGGAGTTATTTTAAAAGAAAAATCCGCTATAAAAGCGGACTTAATATCGTTTTTTAGCTTGATTAAAACCTATACCCGACATTTAATCCAACTCTAGGTACAACTGCTGGTGATTTATCTGTAAACAAATTTCTTCCTATACCTCCTAATACACTTACTACAAAGCCACCGTTAGAAATATATTTAGAACCTATAGAAACCCCTAAAGCTCCATCTGTATATTGTTCGTATTGATTGGGAGAACCTAACATTTTAATTTCTTCCTCTCCTGAATTAATCCCCATAAAAATTTCTCCAAAATAATTCCAAGTACTATTTGTTGTAAAATAATGACGGAAATAGGGTGTAACCATATTTTCTTCTTTATATCTAAAATCAGAATTTCTTCCATTAAAATTAAAAAGACCTGATAAACCTACTGAAGATTGATCACTTAAATAATATTCATACGAAACTTCTAAAGTCTTCATGACTAAAGCGTCTCCTAAATCAACACTTACTTCCTGTTGAGCTTGTACAAACGAGCTTAGAAAAACAGCAAATATTATTAAATTTTTTTTCATTTTTTATTCTTTAACTTTTCTTAATAACTATATAACAAACATACGTTAAAAATTTAAAAAATAGCTTTTAACTGTACCATTCCTGTATGAATAGTACTAGATGTCCCACTTTTCCTTCCAAAGTAATTAATGCTTAAATTTAATAATGAATTCAATTTTTGGTCGAATAATAAATTCCAAGTAAAATTATTACCTATTTGTAAACCTTCTAACATTTGATAACCTACAGGTGAATTTGAATTTCCAATAAAATCATTTAAAAACATCGTAAAATTAGTACTGATTTGATTTCTCTTTTTACTAATAAAAAAATAATCAAGTCCAATTTTTTGTTGCTTTAATTCCTCAAAATTATCTACCTGATTTTTTTTGTTCTTATAATTATAAAATACAGAAAAAAGGTGGTCTTTGCTATATAAGAATGTGAGCTTTGGGTTAATTTCATTAATATCTATATCATAATTCCTGTTTGCTAAATTTTCTGTTTTTAATCGATTCTTTGAAACAGATGATTTAACATCTAACTGCCAAAATTTTGACAACTTATGTTGTAATTCTAATTGATAAATAGATGAATTGCTTTCTTGGTTGCCAACATTAAATTGTTGTTTATTACGTGATTTTCCATAGGTGTAAATCAAGCTATAATTCTTCAAATTCTTATTAAAATACAAATTGTTTCTAAAATTAAAGCTTAACCCTAATAATTTATCTTCGTCTAAATCAAACGGATTCAAATTAAAACTATCTCCTTTTCTTTGTTGTTCATTGTCAATTAATAAATAGGTTTGATTATAAAAATGGGATACTATTTTTTTAATTCCAGAATTTTTTGCCCATTGCAATGCATTTAACGTAACCGTTTGTTTCCATTTTGCACGCTGTGTAGGTAAATAACTAAGATTTGGAAGTGCTACACGTAAATAATCTGCTTGATCTTGAAACTGTGCTATTTCAAATTCCTCAAACTGCTGAACTCCATCATTATTATAATCTACCCAAGTATAAAAACCCTGTCCAGGTTCTGTTTTTACATATACATAATCTTGCTGTGCAATATTTCCTGAAGAAGTTTCATAAACCGTTGATAAGGTTAGAAAACTTTTAAAAAAACGTTGGTTATAAACTAATCGAGAATTAAGTGCTTTTTCGTTTTCTGTAAAAGCATTATTGGTCAACCTATAATTAGCATACAATGCTAAATTGGTGGTTTTGTTTTGAATCAACTTGCTATCTAGATAAACCGTTTTTCTATTGTTAATTTCAGTGAATGTATTTGCTCTTACACTATCATTTGTTCTATAATTAATTCCAAATTTCGCAAAAACTTTAGTGGAATCACCTAAACCAAAATAGCTTTCGTATTCTTTAAATTGATGACTAGTATTAATAGAACCGTTGGTGTTTTTATCTTTTCTATCATTAGTTTCAAAGTTTACAAAAGCGCCCAACCATGGTTTTCCTAAACTATGTTCTATAGTAGATGTTAATCTAAAAAAATTATCTTTTTCAACCGAGGATGTATTGTTAAGTAAACTTCCATCAACCGAAAAATTAGTTCTCTTTACATGAAATTTGGATTTAATTTCGTGTTTGTTTCCGTTAAAATTATCAGAAAAACTTAAATGATTAAAACTGTACGATACAAAATCCTTTTTCTTGTTTTTAAAAAGAAAAGCTGTTCCTATTTGATGCTGATTCCCTGTAGTGTTTATTAAGTTCCAGTCACGATTAAATTCCACATTTTGAAAACGTTGCACCGTTTTAAAATTATCTTGAATAAACTTGTAGTTCACATCACTTACAAGCTGCCATTTTTTATCAATTAATGTTTGTTGCCAATTAACTTTAGAAGCTAAACGTTGGTTTTTACTATCATCTATTGCTGAAAACAAGTTTAAATCATTATCACTGTACGCTAATTCCGCATTTACTATTGTTTTTTCTGATGGATGATAACTCGAATTTACCACAACAACTTGCAAACTTGAAGGTGCAACCAATCGAACTACAGGCTCATAATTTCCTTGATTGATACCTACATGTCTAAAAATCGTACCAATAGCAATGGTACTATCAATTACATAACTTCCTTGGTTTACACCAACATTTGTATACGAAACCGAATACAACTCTTCATTTTCATCGGTTGAATATTCAAAAGTTTCAACCCCATTTACTAACACTTTTCTATACTGAATTCTATTTGGAGAATATTCATCTAAAAAAGCACTTGGGCTCACCATTTGAGACACATCATTCCCTGCGTCGGCTAAAATTTGTTTTTGTTCTGTAGTTAAACTTTGTTGTACAGGTTGATTTTTAGCATCTTTTTCGTTATAAAAATATCCCGATATCGAAAAATCATCATCTTTATATTGTGCTTTTTCGTACGTAATAAAACGAGTGAAATTTCTGTCTGAATACTGAAACTCAATTCGAATACGCATATCATTAGTAATAGGATAGGTAGTATTAAATCGTATTTCTGCTAAATTATAATCAATCACATAATCTTTAGTTTCACCACGTTGTAGTTGAATTCCGTTTACAAAAACTTTATCACTACCAGAAACTATAATTAATACAGATTCGTTATTGAGACCAAAAATCTTATACGGTCCTTGATTTCCTTCAATACCCACAAAATCAAATGATGAAAATCGACCTCTAACTACGGCTCCGGAAGCCGAAACATTTGTGTTTTCACTAAGATTAGCTTCCACTTGTAACCCAGAAACTTGTTTGTCGAAATTCAAAAAATAACTATCGTTATTATTTAAAGAAAGATCTCCTGCTTTAACTTTCCATTTTTTACTGAATAGTTCAATAAAAATTCGATCGAAATCGGTAATGTTTTGAGAATATCCATTTTGTTGTAGCGGAAAATTAGTATCAAAGATATTTGCTCTTATAAAAACATTTTCTGAGAGCTTCCCTTCAATATTTAAGTCTAAAGACGAGTTTGTAACTGCATTTTGATTATTCCCAACCGTAATTCCGCGTGCAATAAAACCTTGTGTTTTTAAATCATCAAACAACTTAATATTAGAAACTTTCTTGTTTGTTGTGGCACTATATAATTTACCTGTATTCGAAGTATTCGGAACAATAAGTTTTTTATCGTAAGGAGTATATATTTTGGTAACAAAATCAGGATACCTATAATATTCGATGGTAATTTCTGTATATTTATTTTTGTTGATAATAAGCTGTGCTTTGCTAAAATCTATTGAATATTCTTGTGGATTAACAAGTTTTTTATCCGAAGTAAATACCTTAAATTTTTGAGGATTGATGCTTAACGTATCTATTTTAATAGTATCGTTTACAACCACATATTTTTTAGACCGAAAATCTTTCGATTTTTTTTGCGCACTAACAGTAATTGCGAAGAAAAAAGAGAGAATACAAATTAGTTTTTTGGTCATACTTTACAAACGTAGTATAAACAAAAATAGTTTATTCTTTGTTATGCTTAGGCACAACCACAATTTGTATCACAATTTTTTTTCTTCTTTGATTTGAAAAAGAATTTCCTCACCAAAAAAGCAACTGCTAAAGCTATTGTTATATATGTTAAGATCTCTTGCATTATTTTAAAAATTGATATACAATTAACGCAGAAACATACGCTAAAATGCCCATTCCTACTAATTGAATTAGTGGCCATTTCCAACTTTTTGTTTCACGCTTTACAATTGCTAAAGTTGCCATACATTGCATTGCAAATGCATAAAACACCAACAAAGACATTCCTGTTGCAAAGTTAAAACGCTTTTCTCCCGTTTTTGGATCTATTTCTGCAGTCATTCGCTCTTTTATAGTAGCTTCGTCCTCCACTCCTTCTATACTGTAAATAGTAGCCAATGTACCAACAAAAACTTCACGTGCTGCAAAAGAGGTAATTAATCCGATTCCAATTTTCCAATCATAACCTAAAGGTTTTACTGCTGGCTCAATAGCTTTTCCAGCAATTCCTATATACGATTTTTCAAGTTTTGCAGAAGCTATTTTTTGCTGTAGAGCTTCTTCTGATAATTGACTGTTATTCGCATTCTCTATTACACTTTTCTCAGCATCTTTAAATGATGAAGGCCCGTGTGTAGCTAAAAACCACAGAACGATTGATATTGCTAAAATGATTTTCCCTGCACCAAGCACAAACGCTTTAGTTTTTTCAAATACATCAAAAAACACGTTTTTAAGTGATGGTAACTTATAATTAGGCATTTCAACCACAAAAAACGAAGTGTTTTTTATTTTAAGTGTTCTATGCAAAATATAGGCTGAAATAATTGCTGCGGCAAATCCTAAAACATATAAGCTAAGTAAGGTGAATCCTTGTAAACTTAAAAAACCAAAGAGCTTTTTATTCGGAATAATAATGGCAATTAAAATTGCATACACAGGTAATCGAGCAGAACATGTTGTAAAAGGAGTTACTAAAATGGTAATTAATCGTTCTTTCCAACTGGTAATAGTTCTGGTTGACATCACTGCTGGAATTGCACAAGCGGTACCCGAAATTAAAGGAATTACACTTTTCCCGCTCATCCCAAATTTACGCATAATTTTATCCATTAAAAAAACTACTCTACTCATATATCCTGTTTCTTCTAAAACAGCAATTAAGAAAAAGAGAATTGCAATCTGAGGAATAAAAATAACCACGCCTCCAATACCTGGAATAATTCCATCGGTTAATAAATCAGTAAACATTCCTGTAGGAAGTTGAGACTTCACAAATTCAGCTGAATTAGCAAAAAATTCATCTATAAAATCCATCGGAGCAGATGCCCAATCAAAAATGGATTGAAAAATCAACAGTAATATTCCAAAGAAAATAACGTATCCGAAGATTTTATGGGTAAAAATTTTATCTAATCTACTCCTTAAGTCTGTAGCTTTCGATGCATCTACTTTATAAGTTGCTTTTAGAATTCTATTAATAGCTTGGTAACGGTAAATTGTTTCTTTGTGCTGATACCTCTTTACCTTACTTATATCACTCCTAAACTCATTTATTTTTTGCTTTTCAACTTCAGTAACCTTTTCAGGAAAACTATTTTGAGTTACCATTAACCATAACTCATACAATGAATAATTAGGTGTTACTTTTTGTAGTTCAGCAAAGTATTCTGCATCAATTTTATGGTTTATTTTACAAACTGGTTTCGGTTTGTCTATTTTATTTTTGTTAGCAATTACTTCCTTTACCTTATTAATTTCAGCTGCATTTCTTGCACTTATTAGAACAACATCGGTCTCTAACTCTTTTTGCAGTAACTGAATATCTATAGAAATTCCTTTTCGCCTCATTTGATCGGCCATATTAATAACTAATACGGTGGGAATTTCTAAATCTTGAATTTGCGTAAAAAGTAAAAGATTTCGCTTTAAGTTTTCTACATCTGCAACAACAACAATAACATCTGGCTTCTCTAATTCATTATTACTCAGTAACGTTTTTAAAACAATACTTTCATCTAAAGATGTAGGATTAATACTATACGTACCTGGTAAATCTGTAATAAGGGCAATTTGATTATTAGGCAGCTTACATTTTCCTTGTTTTTTATCTACTGTAACACCTGGATAATTACCTACTTTTTGATTCAACCCTGTAAGTTGGTTAAATAATGATGTTTTTCCTGTATTGGGATTTCCAATTAAAGCAACATTAATAATTTGTGTTTTGCTCATCAATTAAAATTTAGAAATTAAAATTTGACTAGCAGTTTCTTTACGAATAGCTAAATGACTTCCGTTTACACAAATATATATTGGGTCATTAAAAGGTGCTATTTGTAAAAGCTTAACTTCAGCTCCTGGTAAACAACCCATTTCTAGTAATTTTAACGGAATTCTATCTAAACTCTCTTCTAAAATTACACCCATTTCACCAATTTGCAACGATGCGATTGTATTCATTAATTACTTTATAAAGATATTCCCGCAAATGCGGGAACACTAATTTTAATGCAAAGATACTAAATTAGAATCATTCTAAAGAAGTGATTTCTTTCTCGTTTTAGAAGTATTATATTTGCGATATGACATTCAAAGAAATTATAGGTCAAAAACATATTAAAAAGCACCTGACTCAGTCTGCTGAAAACGGCAGAATTCCACATGCTCAACTCTTTGTAGGCAAGGAAGGTAGCGGAACTTTACCTATGGCAATTGCTTATGCACAATATTTATTATGTAGTACATCAAATGATGAAGAAACTTGTACCATAAAGTGTAATAAATTACAGCATCCCGATCTCCATTTTGCTTTTCCTGTAACAACAAACGACAATGTAAAAAAACATCCTGTTAGTAATTTGTTTTTAGAAGAATGGAGGAGTTTTATTGCTGAAAACCCGTATGGAAGTTTATTTAACTGGCTACAGCATATTGGAGTAGAAAATAAACAAGGTCAAATAGGTGTTGATGAAGCTGAAGATATTGTAAAAAAACTTACGCTAAAATCGTACGAAGGAGGGTTCAAAATTATGATTATTTGGATGGCAGAAAAGATGAATTCTTCTGCAGCAAATAAACTTTTAAAATTAATTGAAGAGCCTCCTAGTAAAACTATTTTTTTACTAATTACCGAAGAAGAAGGTCAAATTATAAATACTATTAAATCTCGTTGTCAAGCATTACATTTTCCTTCAATAAGCGAAAATGATATTGTCCAAACGTTGATTAACAAACAAAATATTACTGAAAACGAAGCTATACGAATAGCACACCAATCCGAAGGGAATTATAACAAGGCGATTCATTTATTACACAACGATTCTAATGATTTGGTTTTTGAAGAATGGTTTATTACCTGGATTCGTAGTGCTTTTAAAGCGAAAGGTAACGCAAGTGTTATTCAAGATTTAATAAATTGGAGTGAAGCAATAGCGAAGTCTGGACGTGAAACTCAAAAACAATTTTTACAATATTGTTTACGTTTTTTTAGACAAGCTCTATTGTTAAATTACGGAACACCAGATTTAGTGTTTTTAAAAACACAAATCTCTAATTTTCAAATAGAAAAATTTGCTCCTTTTATACATAGCGGTAATATTTTAACTATTGAAAAAGAACTAAGTGAAGCACAATATCATATTGAAAGAAACGGAAATGCTAAAATTATTTTGTTAGATTTATCTATTAAACTAACTCGTTTACTACATACTAAAGAAGAAAAAATTAATGTATAATTAAATAAACTTAACATAAAAGAATAGAACTTAAATAGTTTATGAATCTAAATAACATATCGTTACGAATTCGAATCTTTTTATCAATGATACTTCTGGTATTATTGGCTTCTGTTTTAATTGCTCTCGTAACTATTTACCAATACGATGAGCAAACAAAAGATTATAATATTCAACGTTTTGGAAGAAAAGAAAGTTCTACGAGACATGATATTGAAATTGAATTAAAACGAAAAACAACTTACCTAGTAAATACAGAAAATTTATCTAAAATCTTTCAGGATCGAATTTATGATATAGCTACTGTCCATAACCTAACAATTTCAATGTACGACATGAATGGAAATTTATTAAAATCTTCCATTCCTTTCGATTTTGAAAAAATAGATGAAACTCCTTTATCTGAAGAAGTGGTTAATGAATTAGGAAATAATTCAAATCATAAAATTTTTAAAAGTAGAACCGAAAAGGGAATTACATACCAATCCTCTTACACCTATATTAACGACCCTCGTTTTAAACGAATTGGAATTTTAGAACTACGTATTGCCCAAGATAATGAAGAACAAAAAACAGAGTTACGTGAATTTATGTTACGCCTTTTATTAGTGTATTTATTAATGCTTTTAATAGCGATTGCTTTGGCATACTTTTTATCGAGCTACATTACTCGTTCAATTCAAACTATTTCTGAAAAAATTAAAGAAACTCGATTAAACAAACGGAACGAAAAGATTACGTTAGATTCAGCCAGTTCAGAAATTAACTCGTTGGTTGATGCCTATAATAATATGATAGACCAATTAGAAGATAGTGCTGTTAAACTTGCACAAAGTGAACGTGAACAAGCTTGGAGAGAAATGGCAAAACAAGTAGCACATGAAATTAAGAATCCTTTAACCCCTATGCGTTTATCTGTTCAAAGTTTTCACAGAAAATTTGATCCTAAAGACCCTGAGGTTAGAGAAAAAATGACAGAATATAGTGATACTCTTATTCAACAAATAGATGTAATGAGTTCAATCGCTTCTGCTTTTTCTGACTTTGCTAAAATGCCATCTCAAAGAAAAGAAGAATTAGATGTAGTCGATGTTGTAAAACATGCATTAGATATCTTCCATGAAGATTACATTCATTATTATCCTCAAGAAAAAGAATTGTATGCTAATTTAGATAAAACACAACTTATTAGAGTTATTACAAATCTGGTTAAAAATGCTATTCAAGCTATAAAAATTAATGAAAAGAATCCTAAAATAGAAGTAAAAGTTGCCTCAGAAGGAAATAACGTAGTTATTACTGTTTCCGATAACGGGAAAGGGATTTCTGACAAGAATAAAGAACTTATTTTTGAACCAAAATTTACAACCAAATCAAGCGGAATGGGACTTGGTTTGCCGATGATTAAAAATATTATTGAAGCTTATAACGGAACTATTTCTTTTACTTCAACTGAAGGTATTGGTACCGTTTTTACTATAATTTTACCAAAAATTTAAACCATGAATTTCGAAAACATTTTAGTTGATAATAACAACGGATTAGGAACTATAACTATTAACAGGCCTAAAAAATTAAATGCTTTAAATAAAGCTACTATAGAAGAATTACACCATGCTTTTAAAAACTTAAATGAAGATAAGTCTGTAAAAGTAATTCTAATTACAGGAAGTGGAGAAAAAGCTTTTGTCGCTGGTGCTGATATTTCTGAGTTTGCACATTTCTCGGTACAAGATGGAGGCAAGCTAGCCGCAAAAGGGCAAGAAATATTATTTGATTTCGTGGAGAATTTATCGACTCCTGTTATTGCTTTGGTTAATGGATTTGCTCTTGGTGGTGGTTTAGAATTGGCTATGGCTTGTCATTTTAGAATTGCGTCTGATAATGCAAAAATGGGATTACCAGAAACTTCTTTAGGTGTTATACCTGGTTATGGAGGAACGCAACGTTTACCACAACTTATAGGAAAAGGTAAAGCGATGGAGTTAATTATGACTGCAGGAATGATTTCTGCTGATGAAGCTAAAGAATATGGATTGGTAAATTATGTAGTTACGCCTGAAGATTTGTTTCCTTTAGCTGAAAGGTTAGCAGGCAAAATAATGAGAAATTCTTCTGTTGCAATTAGCAAAGCCATTAATGCTGTTAACGCTAACTTTAAGGATGGCGTAAACGGATTTAATACAGAAATTGAACAATTTGGAGCTTGTTTTGGTACAGCAGATTTTAAGGAAGGAACTACTGCTTTTTTAGAAAAAAGAAAAGCTACTTTTCCTAATAAATAAAAATAAGGCATTCTAATATTAGAATGCCTTATTTTTATTGGGGATTAAACTAGCTTTTTACAGCTAGATAGTAAACATATAAAAAAAAACGGTATAAACCAAGTTTCTTTTTAAAAAATATTATTCCACTTAATTTTTCGTTAGTAAAACCCCTTTCAATATCGTATATAAAAATAAAACTTAATAAATAAAGAAGAAAAGATCTTGTTATTTTGTATAAATGGAATGAATAAATTTACAATTGGTTAAATATAATCTGTTTTTAAATTTTGTTAAGTTCCATCAAAAAAAGACGTCTTTGATTAAAAATTTTAATCAAAAATCTCAAAAAAACAACAAATATGTATAAATGGTTTATTTTTTTGTATAAATTGCAAAAAAAATTGTTAAATCCCCTCATTTATGTTAAGAGCAGTTATTGTTGACGATGAAGAAAAAGCGATTAAGAGCTTGTCTTGGGAGCTTTCAAACTTTAATGACGATATAGAAATTTTAGAAACCTTTAATAAACCTGAAGAAGCCTTATCTTTTTTAGAAACTAAAAAAATTGATTGTTTGTTTTTAGATATTGAAATGCCAACAATGGATGGCTTTCAATTTATTGAAAAACTCACAAAAAAAGATTTTGCAATCGTTATCACAACTGCATATAACGAATATGCTATTGAAGCTTTAAAAAAAGAAGCTATAGATTATCTTTTAAAACCTGTAGACTCAGATGATTTAGAGCAATGTTTAAAGAAAATAAAAAAATTTAACAAACAAACAACTCAAGTAGATACTGAAGAAAAGTTTGAAGAAATACTTCTTAGTTTTAATAAAAAATTCAATCAAAAAAAGATAATAATTAGTACAGATGGAAAACTGTTGTTTTTAGAGCCTTCAGAAATTCTTTTTGTTGAATCTGATGGTAATTATAGCTCAATACATACTACAGAAAATAAAAAAATTGTTTTAACTAAAAAACTAAAAGAAGTTAACGAATTACTCCCAAAAAATCATTTTTTTAGAATTCATAATTCATTTATTATCAATTTAGATAAAATTAAGGAGTTTTATAAAACGGATGGATATGTAGTAATTGAAAACAATCATAAAATCCCAGTCTCTAGACAACGTAAAGCCGAATTTTTAGATAAAATCTAATGACCTTTAATCTTCCTCTTTATCTTTTTGTCTTTTTATTTTCTTTTATCACTCTACAAAAAAAAGATAAAAGTAATGACTCAGATTTTATAATTAAAATATTAAAAGACAAACCAAAAGATTATTTTAGCTTAGATTCTTATTTAAGTAAAAAAGGGCTTTCTTTAAAAGAAGCAGAAGATTTTTACGAACAATGTAATGCAGTTGGTTATAAAATAGGAGAAGTTTACGCACTTAATAGCCTTGGAAAACACTATAGAAACAATTCTGATTATAAAACAGCTTTAAAATACCATCAAAAAGCACTAGCTATATGTAAGGAAAACAACTTTATAGATCCTCAAATTTTATGTTTAAACTTAATTGGAGTAATTTATCGAAGACAAGATGATATAAGAAACGCTCTAGATTATCATCAATCTGCTTTATCTCTTGCGAAACGAATTAAAAATCCTACTCTTGAGAATAAAAAAAGTATAAGTGTTTCTGAAAATAGTATTGGGAACATATACATCACCTTAAGACAATACAATCTTGCTCTTCAACAATTTAATAAATCTTTAGAATTTCAAGAAGAGTTAAATAACAAAAGAGGCTTAGCTATTAATTTTCAAAATATTGGAAATGCTCAAGAGCATTTAAATTTGTTTGATGAAGCCTTAGCTAGTTACAATAAATCTTTGATGTATAACAAAGAAATAAACTCAACTCTTGGCGAAATAATTTGCAAGAATAGTATTTGTAGCACCTTAATAAAAAAAGGGGATTATCAACAAGCTCTAAAAATTATAGAAGAAATATACCCTATCGCTGTAAATTTAAATGATCAATATTACGTTTCGCAAACACTAAGTAACTTAGGTTGGGCTAGACTAAAAGTTGAGGATTATGAAAATGCAAAAAATAATTTAATAGAAGCTCTTGAAATTTCAGAAAAATACAACGTTAAACATATTCAAATTGAGGTTCCTTTTCGTTTAGCTGAGTTATTTGAAAAAACCAACAATAGCGAAAAAGCTTATATATTTTATAAAAAAGGGATTGAAGAAGAGAAAAAAACCTTAGGACAAAGAAACATTGTTTATGTAAACAACTTAATTGCTAAACATGATCTTCAATCAAAAATAAACGAAATTAACAATCTTGAAAATATTACAAAAATTAAAACTCTTCAGTTAGCCAGAAACAGAAATATCTTAATTATTACCTTAGTTTCAATTGCTTTGTTAAGTGTTGCTTTGTATTCTGTTTACAGACAGCGTTTATTAAAAAATGACCAAAGAATATTATTGTTAGAGCAACAAGCATTACAAACTCAAATGAATCCTCATTTTATTTTTAATGCTTTAAACTCTATTAAACTATATATTATTAACAACGAACAAAAAAATGCTGTTTATTATTTAAATAAATTTTCTAAACTTATCCGAAACATACTTGATGTATCTAAAGTAAAAGAAGTTAGTTTAAGAGAAGAACTTAATACGATGAACTTATATATGAGTATTGAAAATATTCGCTTTTCAAATGAAATAAAATACATTGAAAGAATCCATCCATATTTAAATACAGACACTATAAAATTACCTCCGTTGGTTTTACAACCTTTTTTAGAAAATGCTATTTGGCATGGTCTTTCTTCTAAAGAAGGGGAAAAAGAAATAATTTTAGAAGCGGAGAAAGTTTCTAAAAACCTAATTGTAATAAGTATTACTGACAATGGTATTGGTAGGGATGCTGCCTTAAATATTAAAAAAAGGAAATCGTTAAAAAGGAAATCAATAGGTATTGATTTAACTATTGAAAGAATGAAAACTTTTTGTAACGATTTTTCTGGGGAATTTTCGCTAAACTATCAAGATTTAATAGATGAAAAAGGAAATTCAGCAGGTACAAAAGTATCATTACAAATTCCTTTATATTAAAAATTAAACTCTAACTGAACCCAAACTGGTTCTTTTTTTTCTGAATCTAAATTACTAAAAGAAATTCCCAATAAACGCACAGAGTTTTTTAATTTTTCTTGAAACAACAACTCTTTTACAACAGGTATGAAATCATCTTTTTTTGCAATAAAATGATTTACCGTTTTACTACGTGTTTGTTGAGTAAAGTCACTATATTTAATCTTTAATGTAACTGTTTTTCCTTTAGTTTTAGATTTCATCATTCTTCGCTCAAGCTCATCAGCAATTTTCTCTAAACGTTCAAGCATAAATATTTCTGAAGATAAATTCTCATTAAAAGTACGTTCTGCTGCTATCGATTTACGAATTCTGTCAGGCTTTACAATACTATTATGAATACCACGAACAATATTGTAATAATGCTTTCCTGATTTACCGAAAAGTGCGGTTAACTCCTCAAGTGATTTTTTCTTTAAATCGAATCCTGTAAAAATACCGTTATTATGCATTTTAGCAGCCGTAACCTTACCTACACCATAAAACTTATTTACAGATAATTGCTCTAAAAATGTCATTACATCTTCTGGGTTTATTGTTTTTTGTCCGTTCGGTTTATTAATATCAGAAGCTACTTTCGCTATAAATTTATTAATTGATATTCCTGCGGAGGCTCGTAACTGTAACTCATTCCAAATTCGCTCTCTAATTTCTTGTGCGATCACACTAGCCGATGGATTTCTTTTTTTATTTTCAGTAACATCTAAATAAGCTTCATCTAAAGACAGTGGCTCTACCAAATCGGTATAATCGTAAAAAATACTTCTAATTTTTGCTGAAATTTCTTTGTAACGATCAAAACGAGGAGGTACAAATATTAAGTGCGGACATTTCTTTTTTGCTAATACGCCACTCATTGCAGATCTAACTCCAAATTTTCTTGCTTCATAACTTGCTGCGGAAACTACACCTCTAATTTCACTTCCGCCTACAGCAACAGGTTTCCCCATTAAATCAGGATTATCTAATTGCTCTACAGATGCATAAAAAGCATCCATATCTACATGAATTATTTTTCTATATGGTGGTTGTAATTGCACAATGTAAAATTAAAAAAAGCTCTCGAAGGAGAGCTTTAAATTTTATTAACTACAAGTGTTTCCTTTTTGAAACTTAAGCTTTTCGGATCTACCTTTTTTAAAGATTTTATTACTGGCATGTGTCCCTTTTCGTAATTCTTTTTGTTTTTCAAAAGGTAAACGGATTATTTCTTGGCATTCTACAGAACACGTATTTTCCATTTGCTCTGCACATTCATCACATTGAATAAATAATAAATGACATGCTTCATTAGCACAATTAGTATGAGAATCGCAACTTTTACCGCATTGATGACAATTAGCAATTACATCATCAGAAATTTTTTCCGCACGACGATGGTCAAACACAAAATTCTTACCTAAAAACTTATTTTCGATACCTTCTGCGTTCACTTGACGTGTGTACTCAATAATTCCGCCCTCTAACTGAAAAACGTTCTTAAAACCTTTGTGTTTGTAATATGCAGATGCTTTTTCACAACGGATTCCTCCAGTACAATACATCAACAAGTTTTTATCTTCTTTATTGTCTTTTAAATCTTCTTCAATAATATCTAAAGAATCTCTAAAAGTATCAACATCTGGTGTAATTGCGCCATCAAAATGTCCAATTTCACTTTCGTAATGATTTCGCATATCCACACAAACTGTATTGGGATTTGCTAGCATTTCATTAAACTCTTTCGCATTAAGATGCACACCTTTATTGGTAACATCAAACGTTTCATCATTTAAACCATCTGCCACGATTTTATTACGGACTTTAACTTTTAATTTTAAAAACGACTTGTTATCGTGTTCAACAGCTACATTAAGTCTAATTCCGTTTAAAAATGAAATACTATCTAATTGTTCTTTTAAGGATAAAAAATTTTCCGAAGGAACAGAGATTTGTGCATTAATTCCTTCATAGGAAACATATGTTCTTCCTAAAACTTCTAATTGATCCCATTCAAGGAACAATTTATCTCTAAATAATTGTGGGTTTTCTATCTTATGGTATTGATAGAATGAAATGGTAATACGGTCTTTTCCCGCTTCGTCTATTAATTTAGCGCGTTCTTCTGCGCTTAACTTGTTGTACAGTTGCATGCTATACTTTTTTAAGTTAAACAATATTTTTTATGCTGCAAATGTACTGATTTTTGAGGTTTTAGTAATAAAAACCATGTTTTTTAATAGAATATGTTTAATTTATAACATTAAGAGATTTTTTAACGTTTTAATATCTTTTGAATTTATTTTTTATTGAAATTTGCATAGACTATTTTTTCATTAAATGATTCGAAAAGTAACTTTACAAGACGCTGCAACAATTACCAATATTTACAATTATTATGTAAGAACTTCAGTTGCAACACTTGAAGAACAAGAAGTCTCTGAAGAATATTTTAAAGATGAAATAAAAAATATAACTAAAAAATTTCCTTGGTTTGTTTACGAAGTAAATAACCAAATTCTTGGCTTTGCAAATGCAAGCGCTTGGAAAACAAGAAGTGGTTATAAAAAAAGTGTTCAGTTAATGGTATATTTAAATCCAGACACAACATCGAAAGGAATTGGTTCGTTGTTATATGATGCGGTAATAAGTAAACTAAAAGAATTAGATGTGCATGTTTTAATGGGTGGAATTTCATTACCTAATGAAGCAAGTGTTAAACTACATGAAAAATTTGGGTTTAAAAAAGCGGCACATTTTAAAGAAATAGGATATAAATTTAACAAATGGGTTGATGTTGGTTATTGGCAATTAATCTTAAAAAAATAAAAATGAGAGTAGCAGTAGTAGGTGCAACAGGAATGGTAGGAAACGTTATGTTGCAAGTTTTAGCAGAAAGAAATTTTCCGGTAACAGAATTAATTCCTGTAGCATCAGAACGTTCTATAGGAAAACAAATAGAATTTAAAGGTCAAAACTATACCATTGTTGGTTTAAAAGAAGCTGTTACCATGCAGCCTGATGTTGCTTTGTTTTCTGCTGGTGGAAACACCTCATTAGAATGGGCTCCTAAATTCGCTGAAGTTGGCACAACAGTGATTGATAATTCATCTGCATGGAGAATGGATCCTTCTAAAAAATTAATCGTTCCAGAAATTAATGCTTCAGAGTTAACAGAAAATGATAAAATAATTGCCAATCCTAATTGTTCTACGATTCAATTGGTAATGGCTTTGGCACCATTACATAAAAAATACGAGATTAAACGTTTGGTTATTTCTACCTACCAATCAATAACAGGCACAGGTGTAAAAGCAGTTCAACAGTTAGAAAATGAATCTAAAGGAATTGAAGGAGAAGCTGCTTATCCGCATCAAATTCACAAAAACGCATTACCACATTGCGATGTTTTTGAAGAGGCTGGTTATACAAAAGAGGAGTTAAAATTGGTTAGAGAAACACATAAAATTTTAAGCGACCCTAGTATAGGCATTACAGCTACATCTGTAAGAATTCCCGTTGTTGGTGGTCATTCTGAAGCTGTAAATATTGAATTTGAAAATCATTTTGAAATACAAGACATTCGCAAAATATTAACGGAAACCGATGGTGTTATCGTTCAAGATGATATTGAAAACAATGTGTATCCAATGCCTTTTTTTGCCGAAGGAAAAGATGATGTTTTTGTAGGTAGAATTCGAAGAGATTTATCGCAACCCAACTCATTAAATATGTGGATTGTTTCTGACAACTTACGTAAAGGTGCTGCTACAAATACTATTCAAATTGCTGAATATTTAGTTGTAAATAATCTTATTAAAAATTCAGTTACTGCATAAAAACTAAAAATATTAGACAAAAACCCCACGTTAATTAACGTGGGGTTTTTTATTCATTATTTTTGAAAAATGAATACAGAACAAATTATACAAAACACCATCAATTTTGTAAAAGAAACCCTTAAAGGAGCCGAAGGAGGGCATGATTATTTTCATATAGAACGCGTTTACAAAAACTCTTTATTAATTGCCAAAGATGAAAAAGTTGATGGTTTTATTGTAGCTCTGGGTGCATTATTACATGATATTGCTGATAGTAAATTTTATAATGGAGACGAAACTATTGGGCCTAAAAAAGCAAGGCTATTTCTTAAAAATCAACAAGTAGACGAGACAACTATAATTCATGTAGAAAACATTATTAAAAACATCTCTTTTAAAGGCGGAAACTTTGAACAACAATTTACGTCTCCAGAGCTAGATGTTGTTCAAGATGCTGATCGATTAGACGCAATAGGAGCTATTGGTATTGCTCGTTGTTTTAATTATGGTGGATTTAAAAACAGAGAGCTATACAATCCTGAAATTCCACCAAATTTAAATATGACTAAAGATGAGTATAAAAAATCAACTGCACCAACTATCAATCATTTTTATGAAAAATTATTATTATTAAAGGATAAAATGAACACCGAATCTGGTAAAAAATTAGCAGAAGAAAGACATTTTTTTATGGAAGCTTTTCTGAATCAATTTTATATTGAATGGAACGCAAAGAAACAACCAAAACTATAATAATTAAACAAAAAAACAACTGCCATATATTGATTTTTAATTAAAAAACAATTTTTTTCTTGAATATAATATATATTTAATTTAAATTTATTGTGTAATAATTTTACACCCCTTAAAGTTTTGTAATCCCTAATTACAAAAAAAGCTCAAACGTTAAGTTTGAGCTTTTGTATTCTATATCAGTTTATTTCTAAGCCTCGAAAGGAGTAATAGAAACGTATGATTTGTTATCTCTTTTCTTTCTAAACTCAACAATACCATCAACTTTAGCATGTAAAGTATGATCTTTTCCCATGTAAACATTTTCACCTGGGTTGTGAGTTGTTCCTCTTTGACGAACAATAATATTACCTGCAATTGCAGCTTGTCCACCAAAAATCTTTACTCCTAATCGTTTCGATTCCGATTCACGACCGTTCTTCGAACTACCGACACCTTTCTTATGAGCCATCTTTTATTGTTTTTATAGGTTAAACTTTACGGATTTATTTTTCAACGCCTCCGTCTAATCTATCTTGTAATTCTTTTAATTCATCCCACTTACCATCTGCAGCTAAACCTGCTTGAGTTGGCCAAGTATCTGTTACGTGATTTCCACGTACTCCAGCGATAATTTCAGAAATTTTAGCAGGTGCTGTTTTTGCTAAATCTGCATATGTTGCAACTCCTGCAGCAACTAAAGTTTCAGCAATTTTTGGACCAATTCCTTCGATTTTCTTTAAATCATCTGCTTTTCCAGATGCTTTTGGAGCAGCCTTTTTAGCCTCTACTTTTTTAGCTTCTTTCTTTGGAGCAGCTTTTTTAGATGCTTTTACACCTGAAGCAGCAATGCTTTCAATTTGAATTTCGCTTAAATATTGACGATGTCCGTTTTTCTTTTTGTAACCTTTTCTTCTTTTCTTCTTGAAAACGATTACTTTTTCACCTTTTAAGTGACCTAAAATTTTTGCAGTTACTCCTGCACCTTCTATAGCTGGGGCGCCAATAGTTACATTTCCTTTATCTTCAATTAGCATTACTTTATCAAAAGTTACTTTTGATCCTTCTGCCTCTTGTAAACGGTGAACGTAAACTTTTTGGTCTTTTGCTACTTTAAACTGCTGCCCTGCTATCTCTACGATTGCGTACATACTATTTGTTTTGCGTTTATACTTAATTAATTATACACTTTCTTAAAGAAAATGCGGGTGCAAATATACATCTTTTTTGTTATATTACAATCTATTTACAATAAAATTAAATAATTAAAAACAAGCTTGTTAACCATTCATTTAAAAGTGTTTTTAGTGTTATTTTAATGACGTCTTAAATTTTTATTTTGCTTTATTTACTAAATATACACCTAATAATATAATTGCTCCTGCAAGTAACTGAATCAAACTTAATTTCTCTCCATCAAAAAAACCCCAAACTACAGCTACTATTGGAATTAAATAGGTTACCGAACTTGAAAATACAGGTGATGAAATATGTATCAATTTATTAAACATCACCTTTGCTATGGCCGTGCCAAAAATTGCTAGAATTGAAATATATAATAAGGCAGGTTTTGTTTCTGATGTTAATTCAAACTCACTAAAAAACCTGGTATAAACCAAAACACTTAACGCTGGAAAAAAAATTAAAACAAAGTTTCCTGTTGTTATGGCTAAAGGCTCTAAGTCTTGCAAATACTTTTTAATAATATTTACATTAAAAGCATATCCTACAGAAGAAATAATAGGCAATAATGCATACCAATAATTTTGGTTTGGGTTTAAATCTGCACCTTTTAAAATTAAAATAACAGTCCCTAATAAACCCACTAAAATTCCTATAAATTGTTTTTTTCTAAAAGCAAAACCAAAAGCTAATGACCCAAAAAGAAATGTATTAAAGGGAGTAAGTGAATTTAAAATTGATGCTATTGAACTATCTATCCCTTGAATTGCAAAAGCAAATAAAAATGAAGGAAAAAGAGTTCCTAATAAAGCACTAGCAAAAACATACTTCCAATGATGTTTTTTTATTTTTTTTAAACTTTTAAAACCAATCAACCCTAATAAAACAGAAGTAATTAAAATACGAAGTGCTCCAACTTGTATTGGCGTTAACCCTACCAACGCCTTTTTCATTAAAATAAAAGAACTCCCCCAAACTAGAGCGAGTACACTTAAATAAATCCATTTTTGTCGTTGGTTATTCATAATGAGTTAGTTTGATGGACAAAAATCGCTTATTTAAGTGGATTAATATCTTTTTTTTATAAATTTGCACAACAAATTAATTATTGTAAAAAATGAAAATTCAAAAAATATTATTCGCTTTAGCGATTGCTGGTTTTGTTTTTACTGGATGTAAAAAAGAAGCAGAAAAAACAGAAACAAAAACAGAGGTTAAAGAAGTTTTAGCTGAAAACACAAAAGAATTGTCGTTAAACATTTCTGGAATGACTTGCGAAATAGGTTGCGCAAAAACTATTGAATCTAAATTAGCAAAAAAAGAAGGTGTTTTAGAAGCTAAAGTTGTTTTTAACGACAGTATTGCAACAATTAAATACGATGCTTCTAAAGTTGACAAAACTAACTTAATTGCTTTTGTAGAAGGTGTCGGAACAGGAGATACTTACAAAGCTATTGAAGCAACTAAAAAAAATTGTAACCCTGCCGAATGTACCAAAACGTGTACTGAAAAAACAACAGCAAAAACTTGTTCTGCTGACTGTAAAAAAGAGTGTTGTGCAAAAAAAGAAGCTAAGACTTGTACTGCAGATTGCAAAAAAGAATGTTGCACTACTAAAAAAGCATAATTCTAACATATTATATAAAAAAGGCTCCTGTATTCAGGAGCTTTTTTTATGCGTTTACTTTATCTTTGCTTAAATTTTCTTTGGATGAAAAAACGATTCTCACTTATTGTCAAAATCACGTTAATTTCAGTTTATCTAATCTTTTTAGCAGGTGCTGTAGTTCGCATGACAGGGTCTGGAATGGGTTGCCCTGATTGGCCAAAATGTTTTGGATATTACATTCCTCCAACTTCCGAAGAACAAATTACTTGGCAACCAAACAAAGAGTTTAAAAAAGGGATGATCATCGTTAAAAACGAAGCTCTTTTTGTTGCCGAAAACGATTTAAAAACCTCATCAGAATTTAAACCTAACAACTGGAAGAAATATACCAAGCACAATTACGCAAAGTTTAACAAATACCATACTTGGACAGAATATATAAATCGGTTATCCTCAGCTTTAGCTGGAATTCCTTTTTTATTACTAATATTTGTTTCAGCTAAATTTTGGAGAGAAAATAAAACAATCCCGCTGCTCGCTTTTTGCGCTTTTTTCTTAATGCTTTTTGAAGCTTGGCTAGGCAAAACAGTAGTGGACACGAACTTAAAACCAACAATAATCACTATTCATATGGTTATTGGATTGATAATTGTAGCCTTATTATTGATGGTTTTATATATAATTACGGAGAAAAAAACTACTTACAAATACCATTCTTTGTTCAACAAACTTCTGATTGTTTCTGTAGTCTTTACATTAATTCAAATAGCTATGGGAACCCAAGTTCGTCAGTTTATAGATGAACAAGTAAAGCTCTACGGATTTGAAAACAAACATTATAGTTTGCTAAATCCAAGTTTTAAATTTTACTTCCATCGTTCTTTTACTATTGCCATTGTATTAGTGAATTTTGGAATGTTATATTTAAACCAAATTAAAAGTCTAGGTTACAAACTTGTAAACTGGATTATCTTTTTAATCTTTTTAGAAACGATTACTGGAATTTTAATGTATTATGCTGAATTTCCTTTAGGAACACAAGCAACCCATTTATTAGCGGGTGCTGTTTTATTTGGTTTACAGTTTTATTTATGGTTACAGAGTAGAAAAATAGCTATTAATTAGTCCTTCCACTCTAACGTTTCCATCATCCGAATCATATCTTGTTTAATGTAGTTTACAGCAGGAAGAATACTATCGTAGTTTGGTCTTGTTTGAAAAAATAAAGATCCCTTTAAAAAGTGTTTCGTGCTATCGGTAACATGAAATTGCACTTGAGATGCAGAATTCCCTGTGATATCATAGATACTCCCGAATACTTTATTTTTTTTGTTTTCAAAATTATTAGACGCTATTTGATCTGCTTTAACCGTATGCTCAAATACTAATTTTTCAGCCTCCATTAATAATTCTTTTAAATTATTCTGAACGGGTCTGTACGTAATATCAACCGTTGCTTTTAAATCTGGGTAATCAATTTTTAACCAATTTTTAGGCAAGCTTATTACTTTAGCATTTTTAGCAAT
Organism: Tenacibaculum adriaticum; assembly: GCF_008124875.1. Taxonomy (GTDB): domain Bacteria; phylum Bacteroidota; class Bacteroidia; order Flavobacteriales; family Flavobacteriaceae; genus Polaribacter; species Polaribacter adriaticus. The sequence goes on along the minus strand of NZ_VNIA01000001.1, from coordinate 577,940 downwards.
CTCAAAAGTGTAAGGTCTTTCAATATTTAATTTAGCGAATTCTTTTTTAGGATAATTTAAACTTAAATACCCTTTAGGTTTAGGCATGGTTTCTTTACCACAACTCAACGTCATAAATACTATTAACAAGTAAAAAAAATTACGCATTTCGTGTGGCTTTAACCTGTTTTATACGCCTTCTATCTAAAGACTCAATAGTAAACATATAGTTTTTAAAATTTATTTTATCTCCCTTCTTAGGAAACTTACCAGAAACTTCAAGAATAAAACCTGCTAACGTTTCACTTTCCCCTTTCTCTTCTTCAAACTTGTCTTCATCTTCATCATCTAACACACGACAAAAATCTTTAATGGTTATTTTTCCATCAAAAATATAATTGTTCTCATCTATTTTAGAGTAAGATAAATCTTCATCATCAAACTCGTCGTTAATGTCACCTACAATCTCTTCAATAACGTCTTCTAAGGTCACGATTCCACTTGTTCCGCCATATTCATCTACAACTACCGCTAAATGATTTTTTTTCTCTTGAAACTCACTTAATAAATCATCTAATTTTTTATTTTCTGGCACAAAAAATGGCTCTCTAATTAATTCTTGCCAATTAAACTCCTTTTTATTGAGATGTGCTAATAAATCTTTAGCATATAGAACCCCTATAATTTTATCAATATTCTCTTCATAAACAGGGTTTCTAGAATATCCGTTTTTTAAAATCGTTTCTAAAACTTGCTCGTAAGGTTCTGCACTAGAAATAGCACAAACATCTGTACGTGGCTTCATAATCTGTACCGTTTCTGTATTTCCAAAGGTTACAATCCCTTCTAAAATTTTCTGTTCATCTTTAGTCGTAGCGTTATCTGATGTTAATTCTAAGGCTTGTGATAATCTTTCTACCGATAAATTATTGTTTTTATTACCTAGTTTGTTTTCTATTAAATTTGTCAATGAAATAAGAGGCAAACTTAAAGGCGTTAAGATTATGTTCAATACTTTTATGGGCTTTGCCATAAAATTAGCAAACTGCATTGACTTTCTTGTAGCATATACTTTTGGAAGAACCTCTCCAAATAATAAAATTAAAAAAGTTACCAGCACGACTTCTACCAAAAACTTAATCGTTCCTGATAAAGAACTAAAAAGCACTTCGCCTAATATGGCAAACAACAATACAATAAGAATATTAATAAAATTGTTAGTTATTAAAACGGTTCCCAGTAGTTTTTTAGGATCTTCTAGCAGCTGTACAACAGCGTTTTTTCCTTTAGTTTTTTCTGACAACTCATCAATTTCTGTTTGAGATAATGAAAAAAAAGCCACTTCTGCTCCAGATATTAAGGCAGAACAAATAAGTAGAACCAACAAAACAATAAAATTAAGCGTGGTTAAAAAACTAAAACTAGAAATTAATAAAAGTTCGGGGTCTGGATCCAAATTTTAAAATTTAATTAAACTAAAATGGTAAATCATCTTCCTCTTGAGATGCTACCGAACTTGTAGCAGCACTACTTTGTGATTGACCTACCGATGTTGTTGGTGCGTTAGGATCTTTTTTAGTGGTTAAAAAAGTCATTTCTTGCACATGTATTTCTGTTGTATAACGCTTTTGACCCTCAACTTCGTATTGACGGTTTTTTAAACGTCCTTCAACATACACCTTGTCTCCTTTCGTTAAATACTTTTCACAAATTTCAGCTAATTTATTGCGAACCACAATATTATGCCAATCGGTATTTGTAACTTTTTCTCCAGTTTGACGATTTGTATAGGTTTCATTAGTTGCTAAAGGAAAACGACCGATAGAATTTCCTCCATCGAAATAATGCATTTTAACTTCATCTCCTAAATGCCCTATTAAAATCACTTTATTAATTGTTCCTGCCATAGCATAAAAGTTTGTGTACAATCAAAGATACAAAATTACTTTTTCTTGTTCAGAAATGCATCTAAAAACTTATCAATTAATACAGGTACTGGATGTTTATCAACTTCGTTCCATGGAATTGTTTTTATTTCAACCTCGGGAGTTTTTACAATCCAGAATTTTGTATATAAATGTTGATGTGAAAGTTTGTGCACTACATCTACTTGATTAAATAATGAAATTGTTGCTTCCTTTAGAAATAAGCTTTGAAATTTCTCTGATGCGATTAATTTTTGTTCGTTAATCGCTTTATCCGTTTCTATTAATGGAAATTGATACAATCCTTGCCATATCCCTTTTCCTGTTCTTTGCGATAAAACTGTTTTTTCATCCCAAGTATTTATAACTAAATAATTAAAAAATCTCTTTTTTACTTTTAGCTTCATCTCCTTAATAGGTAAATCGTTAACCAACCCTTTTTCAAAAGCCACACAACTACTAGAAAAAGGACATTTGTTACATAATGGATTTTGAGGCTTGCAATGTAGTGCGCCGAAATCCATAATAGCCTGATTGTATGTTCCTGGTTGTGTTAAATCAATTAAGGTTTGCGCTAATATTTTAAACTCCTTTATTCCTGTGGATGAATTTATAGGAGTTTTAATTCCGAAGTAACGAGAAAGCACTCGATAAACATTTCCATCTACAACTGCGGCAGGTTCATTAAAACAGATGGATGCAATGGCAGATGCAGTGTAATCTCCAACTCCCTTTAACTTCAGTAACTCTTTATAAGAACTTGGAAATTCGCCATTTAAATCGTTTGCAATATATTTAGCAGTAAAGTGAAGATTTCTTGCCCGCGAATAATACCCAAGCCCTTGCCATAATTTTAACACCATACTTTCTTCTGCATTTGCTAAATCGAAAACTGTTGGAAAGGCTTCTTTAAACTTCAAAAAATAAGGTAATCCTTGAGCTACTCTTGTTTGTTGCAACATAATTTCACTTAACCAAACATAATAAGGGTTTTGTGTTTTTCTCCAAGGCAATTCACGTTGATTTTGTAAATACCAGTAAATTAAAGTGTTATGAAAATGCATTTATCAAAATTTGCAATGCGAAATTAATGTATTTTATTCAGATATTTTTAAGAACAAATATTTTCGGAATAGATTAATTATCATATATTTGCACCCTTGAAATTTTTAAAAAATAAACAAAAATATATTTATAATGACAAAAGCAGATATCGTATCGAATATTTCAGACAAAACAGGAATAGAGAAAGCTGATGTATTAGCAGCTGTTGAGGCATTTATGTCTGAAGTAAAAGATTCATTAGAAAGTGGAGATAACGTATATTTAAGAGGTTTTGGTAGTTTTATCATCAAAACTAGAGCTGAGAAAACTGGTAGAAATATTTCTAAAAATACTACTATTAAAATTCCAGCACACAACATACCTGCATTTAAGCCTGCTAAAACCTTTACTGATGGAGTAAAGACAAAGGTTTCTGTAAAGTAAAAAATATCAGACAGTATTAACTAAACTCGAAAGAGTTTCTAAAAACGATTTATTATGCCAAGTGGTAAAAAAAGAAAGAGAGCTAAGATCTCTACACACAAAAGAAAGAAAAGAGCAAGAGCAAACCGTCATAAGAAAAAGTAAGCATTCGCTTACTTTTTCCGTTTGCTAAAAAACGCAAAAGTTCATTGACATTGAGGTTTTTAAAAATCTCAGCCGGTATAAAAATTATACCTGTTTACAAATTTTAATCCGTTAACGCAATACAATCATATTGCGCTGGCACAAAACTTTATTCAGATGAAAACCGAATTAATAATACGTTCAAATTCTTCTGATATTGATTTTGCCTTACTACGTGATGGTAGACTTGTTGAATTAAATAAAGAAACAAACGACAATAAATTCTCGGTCGGAGATATTTTTCTTGCTAAAATCGGAAAAGTAATGACTGGTTTAAATGCCGCTTTTGTAAATGTTGGATATCCTAAAGATGGTTTTTTACACTATCACGATTTAGGACCACAAGTACAATCTTTAAATAATTTCATCAAGAAAGTAAGCACAGGTAAATTTAAAGAATTCACTTTAAAAAACTTCCGTTTTGAAAACGACATCAATAAAGATGGAAGTATTAATGATGTACTAAAATCAGGTCAAAATTTATTAGTACAAATCGTAAAAGAACCTATATCTACCAAAGGACCTCGAATTAGTTCAGAGCTTTCGATTGCTGGTAGATATTTAGTATTAGTTCCTTTTTCTAATAGAATATCTGTATCTCAAAAAATAGAAGATAACAAAGAAAAGGAACGTTTAAAAAGATTAGCAAAAAGTATCCGCCCAAAAGGGTTTGGGCTTATTTTACGTACTGTTGCTGAAGGAAAAAAAGTAGCAGAACTAGACAAAGATTTACAAAACTCTCTCGAACGTTGGAAAACAACTTGCAAACGTATTGCAAACACAAATACTCCAACTAAAATTTTGAGTGAATTAAACAGAGCATCTTCTATTTTAAGAGATGTGATGAACGATTCTTTTACAAGTATAGTTACCAATGATGAAGTCTTAAACGTTGAAATTAAAGAGTATTTACAAGAAATATATCCTGAAAAGGAAAGCATTGTAAAACTACACAATTCTCCAACTCCGATTTTCGAAAAATACGGGATTGAAAGACAAATAAAAACATCGTTTGGCAAAACAGTTTCTATGAGCAAAGGTGCCTATTTAGTTATAGAACACACCGAAGCGTTACACGTAATTGATGTAAACAGTGGTAACCGCTCAAACAAAGCTAAAAACCAAGAAGAAACCGCGTTAGAAGTAAATTTGATTGCTGCAACAGAGATTGCAAGACAATTACAATTACGCGATATGGGAGGAATTATTGTAGTGGACTTTATTGATATGAAAACTGTTGAAAACAGACAAAAATTATATCAACATCTAAAAGATGCTATGGCGTTAGACCGTACAAAACATAAAATTTTACCTCCAAGTAAGTTTGGATTAGTGCAAATAACACGTCAACGTGTGCGACCTGAATTAGAAATAAAAACACGTGAAGCAAACCCAAATAAAAATGGTGAAGTTGAAGCTCCTATTGTTTTAATAGATAAAATAGAGGCAGAAATTGAAAGAATTTTGAGTAATAAAAATGATTATAAAGATATAACATTAAATGCTCATCCTTTTATAGCTGCCTATTTAACTAAAGGAATCAACTCTATTCGTTTTAAATGGTTTGTAAAACACAAAAAGTGGATTAAAATTTTACCTAGAGATGCTTACCAATACTTAGAATATAAATTCTTCTTTAAAAAGAAGGATCTTTAGTAAGTAAGGCATATCTTATTATCAAAAAAAATCCCACTCAATAGAGTGGGATTTTTTTGTTTTATACTATTAATTTAAAACCAAAACCCTAAATTAAACAACCAATATTTTTGACTGTGATCTGGAGACCAACTGTATTTTAACTCTATGGGTCCTAAAAGAGTTTCTACGCCATAACCTAAAGCACACCCTGTTTTTGTATCTTTAAAAAGACTTCCTTTTTCAAAAACATTTTCTGCAACACGACCAAAATTAACAGTAAATGTTGCATAGTGTTTGTCTAAAACCTTATAGCGAATATCAAATTCTGATTTTAAAAATGATTGATCACTTAAAGAGGCTATTTCATAACCATATAATGATATGAAGTTATTTATAAAGTTTTTATTATAACTTCCTAAACGATAATCAAATACTTGAGACTTTTCTTCTCCAAGAGTATAACCTGCTTCTGAAATGTATTGAAAAGTAAGTTTATCTTTTAACGTAAAAGCTGCACTAATTTTCCCTCCTATTTGTGAAAATTGATTAAATGGCTCATTACTTCCTTCCAAAAATTGAGATAATTTATCATTTCTATCAGACAACATATACCATTTAAAACCAACATCTGCATAAAACCCTTTAGTAGGAAACATTGTTTTGTTAAAGGTGTCTAATCGTAAAAACACAAATGAGTTTAAATAATGACTTTTTTCTAAGTAAGTCTCTTTCCCTTCATTAGTTAATATGGTTTCAGTTTTAGCTTTAATGGCTTTTGACTCAAGACCAAAGCCAAAGCCGAATTTTTTATCAATAGTTGTTTGCATAAACAACCTATTTGTAAAATCTTTATACTCAATATTAAGCCTATCAACGTTGTTATTATTAAATAAAATGTTAGAAGAAAAACCATTGTACCTTGACGAGAACCCATAACTAGTTAAAAAACCATTATCTACAAAATATTGCAAATCATATCTAATATTATCTCCTATAACAATATCTGCTGAAAGTTCATCATTTTGAAAAAGCACTTTTTTATGATTATAATTTAACAAGATCCCTGATTCATATAATAAATCGTAATGTAACCCTAATCTCAAATACGTTTTTACTTTATCTTCTTTAATTGTCAGCGTGAGTTTTTTTCCTTTAAAAGATTTTTCAAAATGATAGTCTATTCGTTCAAAATTATTGGTAGCAGTTAACGTATTTATTTTTCTAGAAATATCTTTATAAGAAGCATAATCTCCTTCCTTTAATTGAAGTTTACCAAGTATATAATTTCTAGTATAATTTTTATTTCCGTTAATAATAATTCTATCTACCAAAAATTCGTTAACCTTCTGACTAATTTTTGGTAATTCTCTTTTAATTATTTGTTGCTTCGCAATGTTTTCAAAAGTAGATTTGTGAGGCTTTGCTTCTTTTATTCCTTCAGCTATAATTGCCTCACAATCTTCAAATGAAGTAACTGTATATTCCAGTACTTTAGGACGCATATAAATATTTACTAATTTAATTTGCTCGTCAGATTTACGATACATTTGAAAATTAATAATTTGCCCTAAAATTGTTGTTACTGATGATAGCTTATTTCTATTTGATAGTTGTCCTTGAACATTAACACCAATAATAATATCTACCCCTTTCTTTTTCATTATATCTACAGGGAAATTATTTACAACACCTCCATCAACCAGTAAACGATTATCAATCTCAACAGGGTTTAACAATGTGGGAAATGAAGAACTCGCTCTAATCGCTAAAGGTAAAGATCCTTTTTCTAATAATACCTCACCGCCTGTTTCTATATCTGTTCCAATACAATAAAAAGGAATTGGAAGTTTAGTAAAGTCATTCACATCATCTACTGAAGAAAGTAACTCTGTTAATAAATTAAGTGCATTTTGTCCTTTTGACAACCCTAATGGTAACCCTATTGTTCCTTTATTAAAGGGTAAAGAAATAGCATGTTTTTCTACAAATGCTTTTTCAAAATATGTTTTTTCTCTTCGGGGCACTTTATCTTGTAGCAAAGACATAAAATCAGTATCCTTAATAATTTCTTCAATTTGATAAGAATTATATCCAACCGCATACAATCCTCCAATAATTGCCCCCATACTAGTTCCTCCAATATAGTCAACCTGAACACCCGCTTTTTCTAATTCACGTAATACACCTATATGAGCAAACCCTTTTGCACCTCCTCCACTTAAAACCAAGCCAACTTTAGGCTGATTTTGCGCAAATAATACTAAAGGGAAAATCAAAGCAAATAATAGTTTCTTATTCATTATTGTTTGGAATGGTAGTAGTTATATATTTTTTGAGCTCTAGAGTTACCGACAACTTCTTTAAGTTCTTCTATAGTAGACTCTTTAACTCTTTTTGCCGATTTAAATTTACGTAATAAATTGGTTATGGTTTGCTGACCAATATCAGGTATTTGTTCTAATTCTGATTGAATGGCACTTTTACTTCTTTTATTTCGATGAAAAGTAATTCCAAAACGATGCGCTTCATTGCGTAAGTATTGAATAATCTTAAGCGTTTCTGACTTTTTATCTAAATACAACGGAACAGAATCTCCTGGATAATAAATCTCTTCTAAACGCTTTGCAATACCGATAATGGCAATTTTTCCTCGTAACCCTAAAACATCTAAGCTTTTTAAGGCGGATGATAGCTGGCCTTTTCCCCCATCAATTACAATTAACTGCGGAAGCGGTTCGTTTTCTTCTAATAATCGTTTATACCTACGAAAAACAACCTCTTCCATCGATGCAAAATCATCGGGTCCATCAACAGTTTTTATATTATAATGCCTATACTCTTTTTTACTTGGTTTACCATCTTTAAAAACCACACAAGCAGCTACAGGATGCGTTCCTTGAATATTTGAATTGTCAAAACATTCAATATGACGAGGTTCTACTTGCAAACGCAAATCCTTTTGCATTTGTGCCATAATTCTTTTTACATGACGATCTGGATCTACAATTTTTATTTGTTTAAACTGCTCTTGTCTGTAATATTTTGCATTTCTTTCTGATAATTCAACAATACGTTTTTTATCTCCTAATTTAGGAATGGTTACTTTAACCTCATCACCAACGTCAACTTTAAAAGGAACATAAATTTCTCTTGAAAGCGAATTAAATCGCTGGCGTGTTTCCACAATAAAAAGCTCTAATAATTCTTTATCGGTTTCGTCTAGCTTTTTCTTAATCTCAGTAGTATAAGACTGAACTATAGACCCATTCATAATCTTAAAGAAATTCGCATAACCATGTGTTTCATCAGAAATAATAGAAAACACATCAACATTGTTAATAGACGGATTTACAATCGTAGATTTTGCCTGATAATTTTTTAAAGAATCTAATTTATCTTTAATTTTTTGAGCTTCTTCAAACTTCATCTCCGAAGCAAAATTCATCATCATGGTTTGTAAACGCTCTAAACTTTCCTTAAAGTTTCCTTTTATAATATTACGGATTGCTGTAATATCTTCCAGATAGTTATCTTCATGTTGATATCCTTCACAAGGACCTTTACAGTTTCCTAAATGATACTCTAAACAAACCTTATACTTTCCGCTATCAATCTTTTCTTGACTTAAATCGTAACTACATGTTCGTAACGGATATAACTCTTTAATTAAATCCAACAACGCATGTACCGTTCTCATATTCGTATATGGACCAAAATATTCAGATCCATCTTTTATCACTCTTCTAGTAGAAAAAACTCTTGGGAAGCGTTCTTTTTTTATACAAATCCACGGATATGATTTATCATCTTTCAACAAAACATTATAGCGTGGTCTATATTTCTTTATCAGATTATTCTCTAATAATAAGGCATCCGTTTCTGTATCAACCACCACATGCTCAATCCGAACAATTTTTTTTACTAGAATTCGTGTTTTTCCATTTTCATGATTCTTAGTAAAATATGACGAAACACGTTTTTTTAAATTCTTAGCCTTTCCTACATAAATAATCACATCTTCTTTATCAAAATACTGATAAACTCCCGGAGAATTGGGCAATGTTTGTACCTGAAGTTCTAGTGGTGTTGGCATATAACGAAAGTACAATTTTTTGGGTTTTAAAGCCCCATCGTTTATAGAATTAGTATTTTTACATTATGAGTAAGTTAGTTGATAATTTTGGGCGACAAATTAGCTATGTAAGGTTAGCGGTTACCGATCGTTGTAACCTGCGTTGCCAATATTGTATGCCAGCGCACGGAATAGATATTGTTCCGAGAAAAGAACTGCTTACTTATAAAGAAATGTATCGAATTGTTCGAGTATTAACCGAACTCGGTGTGAATAAAGTTAGATTAACAGGTGGTGAGCCTTTTGTTAGAAAAGATTTTATGAGTTTCTTAGAAATGCTGTCTTTTAATGATTTGTTAGACGACATTAATATTACCACCAACGGAGCTTTGATTTCTAATCACATTGAAACGCTTGAAAAAATCAAAAAAGTAAAAAACATCAATTTAAGTATTGATAGTTTACAACGAGAAAAGTTCGCTAAAATAACACGTCGTGATGTGTTTCCCGAAGTATATAACACTTTTGAGCTACTGGAAAAAAGCAACCTAAATTTAAAACTGAATGTTGTGGTGCAATCGGGTTTTAATACCGATGAAATCAATGGTTTTGTTGCATTGACTAAGGATAAAGATATTGCTGTTCGTTTTATTGAAGAAATGCCTTTTAATGGAAACGGGCAACGTGAAACAAACGAAAACTGGAGCTTTAATCGAATTTTAGAAGAAATAAAATCTCAATATACGATTACTAAAATTTCTTCGGAAAAATCATCAACTTCACGAAATTATTCGATAGAAGGTCATTTAGGAACTGTTGGAATTATCCCTGCTTTTACCCGAACTATTTGTAATGATTGTAATCGAATTCGCATCACCTCAACCGGAACATTTAAAAACTGTTTGTTTGATGATGGTGTTTTCAATTTGAGGAATTTTATACGAAACGGAGCGAGTAATGAAGATTTAAAAGAGTTGTTTTTATCGTTAGTAAAAGAAAAACCTAAAGACGGTTTTGAAGCTGAAGCCAACAGAAAAGGAAACGTAACGGAAAGTATGAGTACAATAGGGGGATAAAATGATTACAGTAGAAGAAGCAAAACATATCATATTACAAAACACACAAGATTTTGGTGTTGAGGAAATTCCGTTTTTAGATTCGGTCGGACGCGTTTTAAAAGAAGATATTGTTGCCGATAGAGATTTTCCACCATTCAATCGTGTGGCTATGGACGGAATTGCGATTAATTATCGTTTCTTTCAATACGGAGTTCGTGATTTTAAAATTGAAGGTGTTCAACCCGCAGGAAGTGAACAAGAAGCCATGATAAACGCTTCTAATTGCTACGAAGTAATGACAGGTGCTGTATTACCAGAAAACTGTGATACTGTAATTCGGTATGAAGATGTTAGCATCAATACGTTAATGGCAACCGTAAACATTGATGAAATTACCGAAGGCCAAAACATTCACTACCAAGGAAAAGATAGGAATGAAGGAGATATACTTATCAAAAAGAATACTGTTATTTCTCCCTCAGAAATTGGTGTGTTAGCAACTGTAGGGAAGTCTAAAGTGAAAGTTGCTAAACTACCTAAAGTGATGATTGTTTCTACAGGTGATGAATTGGTTGGTGTTGATAAAAATCCTGAAGCACATCAAATACGTAGAAGCAATGTATTTACCTTAGTTTCTTTGTTGAATGAATTGAAAATTCCTTCGGAAATCGAACATTTAACAGATAAAAAAGAGGTTTTACAACAAAAAATAACCTCGTTTTTAAACGACTTCGATGTTTTACTATTCAGCGGTGCAGTAAGCAAAGGGAAGTTTGATTTTCTGCCTGAGGTTTTAGAGGAATTAGGAGTTGAAAAATTATTTCATCGAGTTTCACAACGTCCTGGAAAACCATTTTGGATGGGGCAAACAGATACTTGTAAAGTCTTCGCGTTTCCTGGAAATCCAGTTTCAACTTTTGTGAATTGTTTGGTGTATTTTTATCCGTGGTATTATAAATCGGCTGGGGTTAAACAGCAACCTCAAACAGCAATTCTTACTGAAAATGTAAGTTTTAAACCTGATTTAACGTACTTTTTACAAGTAAAACTAACAACCGAAAACGGACAATTATTCGCAACACCCATAAAAGGAAATGGATCTGGTGATTTAGCAAGTTTGGTTGAAGCTGACGGGTTTATTGAACTGCCAAAAACAGAAGAAGCGGAGTTTAAAAAAGGAGAAGTTTATCCAGTAATTAGATTTAGATAATTAATATTGAAGCAATGACATTCAAAGAAAAGAAAACTCATCTATTACAACTTCTTTATGAAAATCGATTTCAAGGAGGCTATTTTGATGTAGTAAAATTATTAAAAGACTTAGATGTAAACCCTAGTGAAGCCTACGAGTTAGCAATTTCTCTTGAAAAAATGGGACATGTAAGAATGATAAGCACTAAGGATGGAACTTTCTTAGATATAATTGCTAAGGGAATTGAATTTATTGAAGATGACAACTCTAAAAAAGAAATCGACTTCTTTTCAAATGATGAGAAAAAAGAAATAATAAAGAGGTTGGATAACTTTTTTACGAAAATCGAAGAAATTCAATTGGGTCAACAAATTATTTACGATGATTTAAGTAACGAATTTGAAGAGTTAAAAGAATTATTGAAAATTCTAAATAAGAAAAATTGGAAAGAGGTCTTAAAAGGTAAACTTATAGACATGGGGCTAGGTGATTTGACTAGTGAAGTGAAAGAAACTATTATTGATGTTTTTAAAGACAATAAACTGTTGAATTAACAATGAACAACTTCACCCATATAAACGAACAAAACCAACCTAAAATGGTCAATGTTTCTGATAAAAAAATCACGAAACGTACTGCTATCGCAAAAGCTACCATGTATTTAGGCGAAGAAATAATCAGTCACTTTACCAATGATGAATTGATGACCAAAAAAGGTCCTGTTTTTCAAACGGCAATTATTGCGGGAATTCAAGCTGTAAAGAAAACGTCTGATATTATTCCTATGTGTCACCCACTACTAATTAACGGAGTTGATATCGATATTAATATCACCGACAAAGAACATGTTGATGTTTTTTGTAAAGTTACTATTGAAGGAAAAACAGGAGTGGAAATGGAAGCCTTAACTGGAGCTTCTGCGACATGTTTAACCATTTACGATATGTGTAAAGCTATCAGTCAAAAAATGGTGATTCAAGAAGTAAAATTAATTGAGAAAACTGGCGGAAAATCGGATGTAAAAAATTAAACCGTCATTACGAGAAGGTACGACGAAGTAATCTTTAAAATTAGAGATTGCTTCACTACATTCGCAATGACCTATAACAAAATGGAAAAACACCAAAAACATACTAACTTAACACGAAAACACAACGATAATTTCGCGCCTAATGAAATTGCAATTCTCGGAACAAAATGTGGAATTATTACAGATTTGGTTCGTCAGGTTTCAGATAAATTATCCAACTATAAATTGGCGTATTTTGATGCTTCTCACGCAAAAGACATTGAAAAAAACATAGTATCTGAATATACTTTTCATCACGAAGGGAATTTACAAATCAACACTAATTCACCTGTGAATAAGTATGTTCAAAGAATTCAATTTTCGCAATATGATTTTGTGTTTATTAATGGAAATCATTACAACGGAGCAAAACAAATCTTAATTTTAGACGAGGAAAAAGAAGCTTCCGTTTTAAAACGTTTAGATCAATTAGATCGAATTCAATTTGTTATAAAATTGAAACCTGAAACGGAATACTTTTCATTTTTAACAGAGAAATATCCGCAGATAAAAAACATTACTTCTTACACTATTGATGAGGTTGATAAAATAACGCAACACATCAAAAATCTTATTGAAGAACATATTACTCCAATAAAAGGGTTAGTATTAACTGGAGGGAAAAGTACCCGAATGGGAACAGATAAATCGGAATTGAATTATCATGGAAAGCCTCAAAAAGTAGTTGTAAAAGAATTGTTGAGTGAACATTTAGTAGAAACTTTCCACTCGGTTCAGAACAAATCAGATGATCCGAAAGAAATTCACGATGTGTTTTTAAATTTAGGCCCATTTGGAGGAATTTGTTCAGCATTTCAAAAAGACCCAAATTCAGCGTGGTTTGTCTTAGCAACCGATGTACCTTTTGTAAATGATGACTTAATTCAATTATTATTACAAAAGAGAAATCCGAGTAAAGTGGCAACTACGGTGAAAGGAAAAAGTAAAGAGTTTCCTGAACCGTTAATCACTATTTATGAGCCTAAAGCATATCCTATTTTATTACAATATTTAGCTCAAGGATATTCTTGTCCGCGTAAAATGTTAATCAATTCGGATGTGGAAATTGTTGAGGTAGATGATGATTTGATTAGAAATATCAATACTCCAGAGGAATTTGAAAAAGCAAAAAGAGAAATTACCTCGTCATTACGAGGAGAAACGACGAAGTAATCTTTAAGATTGCTTCACTATGTTCGCAATGACTAAAACAATGAAAATCACCAAAGAACAGCTTTTTAAACGCCAGATCACTTTATCAGAAATTGGTGAGGAAGGTCAACAGAAATTACAAAATGCAAAAGTTTTGATAGTTGGTTGTGGCGGATTAGGAAGTCCTGTTGCAGTGTATTTAGCTTCCAGTGGGGTTGGAGAATTACACTTGGTTGATTTTGATATGGTTGATGTTACTAATTTACATCGTCAAGTTTTTTATTCTTTAGATGATATTAGCAAGCCAAAAGCTGAAGTTTTAGCAAATTTTATAAAACAAAGAGCTCCGTTTACAAAAGTTAGCTACACCAACTCTCCTATTAATAAAGAAAATGTTTTAAAACTCATTTCGGATTACGACATTATTGTTGACGGAACTGACTCTCTACCCACAAAATATTTATTGAACGATGCCTGTGTTTTAACAAACAAACCTTTAGTGTATGGCTCATTGTACAAGTTTGATGGTTATCTTTCTGTTTTCAACATTACTTTAAAAGGTGGAACTCGAAGTGCAAATTTACGCGACGCTTTTCCAACCATGGCAACTGATATTCCTAATTGTGAAGAAGCCGGAACTTTGAATTCTATAGTGGGGATGATTGCCACTCAACAAGTAAATGAAGTTTTAAAACTCATCACCAAAGTTGGAAAACCCTTAGCCAACGAGCTATTGATTTATAATTCTTTACAGAATTCTCAGTTAAAAATGAAGTTGAGTCCAAGAACATCAAAAGATGAAATTCAAAAATTATTTGAGACAGAGAATTATTTTGCCACAAGTTGTGAGGTTCATAATCCTGATTGGTTAATTTCTTCTGAAGAATTAAAATCAGAATTACTAAATGAAAATATAGAAGTTATTAGTGTTTTAGAAAATTTAAAACTTCCTTTTTCAAATTATAAAACCATTCATTTTTCTGATTTACCGAATTCAAATTTTCATCCGCAGAAAAACAAAAAATATATAATGGTATGTGTTAAAGGTATTACCAGTTACGAAGCAACTGCTATGTTAAAAAAACAATTTCCAGAAGCTCAAATTTATAGTTTAGAGAATGGAATTTCTAGCTATTTGTCTCTATAATTATCAATTCCCAAAGTTGCCCTCCTGATTCATATTTTACCAATTCTTTAAACCCAATAGCTTTATGTGCGTTTGAAGAGCGAGTATTTAAAGCATCGACTTCTGTGATTATTGCATCAAAATTTTTAAAAACTTCTTTTTTCATTTTATCGTACAAACCTCTAAAAATTCCTTTTCCCCTGTAATCTTTATCAATACAGATTTGTCCCATTACAATATAATTTAAAGAATTTTCTACTGTTTTTTCAATTACATCAAACATAGGAACCAAAACAGGAATGTCATTTTTAAAACTTTGATGCATTGAAAGTGCGTATCCTACCACCTTATTTTGATGAGTTGCTATAATATGTGGTTGTACATCATGCATGTTCTGTAAAATACCTAGAGTATGTTCGACAGTAACAAAACCCTGCTCTTTTTTCTCTTCTTCTGAAAGGTTTTTGAGCAGATTCTTTTGTTGAAGGTTTAAAATTTGCTCTAATTCTTCTCGTGTTGAAGTTATTTTATAAGCTACCATAATCTTGAAAAAGAGTTTTATTAAAATTAATAAATTGTATTTATAAAACAAAAAAACTCAACTAAAAAAGTTGAGTTTTTTGTACTCGAGGTGGGAATCGAACCCACACTCCCAAAAGAACTGGATTTTGAATCCAGCGCGTCTACCAATTCCGCCACTCGAGCATTATATGGAAGATGCAAAGCTATAAAATATTTCATTTAAAATACCTTTTTAACTCTTAAAATAGTTATATTTTTGTTGCAACAACAACACTAACTAAAATATCATACAATAAATGACTCCAATACAATTAAGTCCAAAATTGTTTGCTTGTTCTCAAAGTACAGAATTGGCTGAAAAAATTGCAAAAGAATTCGGTATTCCTTTAGGTAAAGTAAATACAACTCACTTTAGTGATGGGGAATTTCAACCTGCTTTTGAAGAATCTGTTCGTGGAAGAAGAGTTTTTCTTATTGGCTCTACTTTTCCTACAGCAGATAATTTAATGGAAATGCTACTAATGATAGATGCTGCTAAACGTGCATCTGCAAGACATATTACTGCAGTAATGCCATATTTTGGCTGGGCACGTCAAGACAGAAAAGACAAACCAAGAGTTGCAATAGGCGCAAAATTGGTGGCAAAATTATTAGAAGCTGCTGGTGCGACTCGTATTATGACTATGGATTTACATGCAGATCAAATTCAAGGCTTTTTTGAAAAACCTGTAGATCATTTATTCGCTTCAACCATTTTTATGCCATATATAGAAAGCTTAAAACTAGATAACTTAACTATCGCTTCACCAGATATGGGGGGGTCTAAAAGAGCCTATGCATATTCTAAGTATTTAGAAAGCGACGTAGTTATTTGCTATAAACAAAGAAAAAAAGCAAACATAATTGATCATATGGAACTTATCGGTGAAGTTGAAGGCAAAAATGTAATTCTTGTTGATGACATGATCGATACAGGTGGTACGCTTGCAAGAGCAGCTAATTTAATGATAGAAAGAGGTGCAATATCGGTAAGAGCGATTTGTACGCACCCAATACTATCTGGTGATGCATATGAAAAGATTCAAAACTCTAAATTAACAGAGCTAATTGTCTCAGATACAATTCCTTTAAAAAGACAAGTTTCTAAAATAAAAGTTGTATCTTGCGCGCCCTTATTCGCTGATGTGATGCATAAAGTTCAAGACAATACATCTATTAGCGGACAATTTTTAATGTAAATTTTAATTAATAAAAAAGTAATGAAATCAATTACAATCAAAGGATCAAAAAGAGAAAGCGTAGGTAAAAAAGCAACAAAAGCCTTACGTAATGCTGGAATGGTTCCTTGCGTATTATACGGAGGAGACAAACCTGTTCATTTTTCAACAGAAGAAATTTCGTTCAAGAAATTAGTTTATACTCCAAACGTATATACTGCAACGATTGATGTTGAAGGATCAAAATACAATGCTGTTTTACAAGACATCCAGTTTCATCCGGTAACTGATAATATTTTACACGTAGATTTTTATCAGTTGTTTGACGACAAAGCTATTACTATGGAAATTCCAGTACGTATAGTAGGTAAATCTAAAGGTGTAGCTGTCGGTGGTGCTTTACGTCATAACACACGTAAACTAAAAGTAAAAGCATTACCAGCTAAATTACCAGATTTTATCGAAGCTAATGTTACTGAGTTACAAATTGGTAATAAATTATATGTTACAGCTTTACAGAATGATGATTATACAATCATGCATCCAGATAACACTGTAGTTGCTCAAGTACGTATGTCTCGTAATGCTGCAAAAGCTGCTGCTGAAGCAGAAAAATAATTTTTGCTTAAGTAAGTTTACAAAAGCGTTACCAATGTGTAACGCTTTTTTTATTTTTGAAAAATGAATATTACTGTTTTTTTTAAGAAACTATTCGGAATTAAAACTGAAACACAAGAACCATTCATGAAAAAATTTTTAATTGTAGGATTAGGAAACATTGGTCCTAAATACGAAAACACACGTCACAATATCGGATTTAAAATTGTTGATGCCTTTGTAAAAGAACATGAAGGAAGTTTTACTACAGAAAAATTAGGAGATATTGCAAAACTAAAAATTAAAGGAAAACCAGTAATTGTATTGAAACCGAACACCTACATGAATTTAAGCGGAAAAGCAGTCATGTATTGGATGAAACAAGAAAATATTCAAGTAGAAAATTTATTGGTGATTACAGATGATCTAAACATCGATTTTGGCACACTTCGAATGAAAGGAAAAGGAAGTTCTGGTGGGCATAATGGATTAAAGGATATTCAAGAAAAATTTAATACAGGTGCTTATCCTCGTTTTCGTTTTGGAGTAGGTTCTCAATATAGAAAAGGTGAACAAGTAGACTTTGTGTTGGGTGAA
The DNA here is from genome assembly GCF_008124875.1 of Tenacibaculum adriaticum. Taxonomy (GTDB): domain Bacteria; phylum Bacteroidota; class Bacteroidia; order Flavobacteriales; family Flavobacteriaceae; genus Polaribacter; species Polaribacter adriaticus. The sequence goes on along the minus strand of NZ_VNIA01000001.1, from coordinate 560,125 downwards.
TGGAGCAAAGAAGAAGAAAGCGCTATGATAGAACGTATTCCTACTTGTGTTAACGCCGTAACTTCATTTATTACTGCTGGATTAGCAAATACCATGAATGCCTTTAATGGAAAGTAAATTTATATGAATAGATTTCTTTTTTACAAGAATAGTATATACTAATTATCACCAGCAAACCACTCGGCAAAACTGGTTTCTGTTTCCTGTAATTTTATAGAATGTAAACTGATATGCTTTGGTAAACGATCTTTGATCTTTTTAGCAAAATCGATTACCATCATTTCACTAGTTGGTTGATAATCTACTAAAATAACATCGTGTCCTCTGTCTTTTAATTCTTTTGCTAACTCAACATGAGGAGTGTTTTTATTAAAAACCGTTGCATGATCAAAAACATCTACAATTTCTTCTTTTACTATCTTTTTTAAATCCCCAAAATCGATTACCATTCCAAATTTAACATTGGAAGTATCCATAATTGGCTCACCAATAACTGTTACCGATAATTTATAACTGTGTCCGTGTACATTTTTACACTTACCATCGTAACCGTATAAAGCATGACCCGTTTCAAAATTGAATTGTTTGGTAATACGAATATTGCTCATTATCTTTTAAATTTTTTATTACTTCTGTACTTGTTAAAAAAATACACGATAGCAACAACTAGAGCTAAAACTGCAAATAAAGAATTTCCTCCCATTTTTATTGTTTTTTATTCACCAAAAGTACGAATTTGTTTAACAACTTTGATAAAACCCCATATTAATACAGCTAATAAAAGTACACCAATAATAACAGAAACTGTTGGATGATGTGCCACCCACTTTCCTGTTTCATAACCAGCTTTATAAGCATCTGTCTTTTCTAAATTTTGATATAAAAACATTTCATAATAATTTTTTTTCAAAGCAAACACTGTCTTTAATTCCGACGTATTGTCCGTAATTATCTACAACAGCATATTTATTTTTCTTATACAACCCAATTGCCTCAACTTGTCTAATCCCTGTTTCTAACAAGCATCGATTGTATAACAATTCAACAGCCCATTTCTCTAACTCAAATAATATTAAAGAAGCAACTCCTTTTCCTCTACTTTCATTAGACGTAAACATTCGTTTCACTTCCATTGTTGCATCATCATATTCTTTTATAGCACCACATCCAACAGGTTTTTCATTGAAATATGCAACCACAACATGGTTAATCGTATCAATCTTATTAAACTGATCGTAAAATAAATGATCTTCTCCGTCTGATATAGAAAGATATTCATCTAGTTTTTTAACCAACTCAACAAAGTCCTGATTTTGAGAATCAGTTCGTATTAATTGTATCACTTTTTAAACTTTGCTAACGCATGTTTAGTAAACTCTGATAATACCAACTTTCCAGAAGTTTCTGCTCTTCCAATTAATAAACGATCCCAATGATCTGTTCCTAACCACAATGCTTTTTTCATTTCAAGCAAAGCTTCCGGATTATACGATGCTAATTTTTCTGATAATAATTCAACTTCTTTATCTAATTCAGAAATGCTTTCAAAAACTCGTGCATATAACCCTTTTTCTTTAGCCCAATACGCGTTTTTCCAACTAGTAGCATCTAACGTTAATTCTGCTAAACCACTCACTCCTACTTTACGTTCAACCGCAGGAGCAATTACAAATGGACCGATACCAATGGTTAATTCTGATAATTTTATCGACGCTCCTTCCGTAGCCAACACATAATCACAAGCAGCAGCTAATCCAACTCCACCACCAACTGTTTTTCCTTGCACCCTACCAATAATTAATTTTGAACATGTACGCATTGCGTTAATTACATTTGCAAACCCTGAAAAGAAAGCTTTACCATCTTCTAAATTAGAAATTGAGACTAACTCATCAAAGGAAGCTCCTGCACAAAACGCTCGGTCTCCTTCCGATTTTAAGATGATTACAGAAACGTTTTCATTTTCAGACAATGAATCAAACTCTTTGGCTAATCTATCTAGCAATTCACTAGGAAATGAATTACTTGCCGGATGACCAAATTCTACAGTAGCAATCTTGTTTTCAATATTGGTATATAAACTTCCGTTAGCTCTGGTTGTACTCATAGTTATTGATTTTTCTCAAAATTACATTTTTTGCGCTAGCGGTAAAAACTTTCCTCTAAATTTTAAAATTAATGGAATTCCACGAACGAGAATCCAACAATAAAAAGCAATCCAAACAGCGTGTAATTTGTAATCAAGCTCATTAAAAATTAACAAAACAGGAACAAAAACAAAGGTTGTTGAAACCAATAAAACATTTCGTATATACTTCATTTCTCCTAACCCCTTAAACATTCCATCGTAAATAAATGCAATTGCACATACCGGTTGCATCAATAAAATAATCCAAAAAGTATGATAAAACTGTTCTAAGACTTCGGGTTCTTGCGTAAAGATTCTTCCAATGGGTTTATAAAAAATAAAACCAATCACCGCCATTACAATTCCGAATAAAAAACCATATAGTAGCAATCGATTTCCTAATGTTATGAGTGTTTTATAAGCTTTTGCTCCTAATAATTTCCCTGATAAAATATTTCCTGCGGATGAATAACCATCAATGGTAAATGCTCCTATCAACCATAAATTAAGGCCAATGGTATAAGCTGCAATATATTCGTTTCCGAAGCTTGTCGCATATGAAGTACCAAAATACAAAGCAACATTTAAGGCAATCGTACGCACAAACAAATTTAAAATCATAGTGATAAAACGCGAAATCTCTTTATTGAATGGTAATTCAAGTTTAAGTGAGATTTCTGTTTTCTTCAATAGTAAATAAACAGCTATACCAGCCATAGAAACTTGTGCAAAAACACTGGCGTAGGCTGCTCCTTGAATATTCATTGCTGGAATTATACCTTCTACACCATACACCAAAATAAGATCTAAAACAATATTAATAATTGTTCCAATAATCGCAATCAACATTGGATAATACGTGTTTTGCAATCCTCGAAATGTACCAAAAACAGCAATTACAAAAAGTGTAAACGGAAAACCAAAAACTCTGATCTGATAATATTCAACTGAATAGTCTAAAATAATTCCAGAAGCATTATAAAATTGAAAAATATCTCGTGCAAACGGAAAGCTCAATCCTAGAATTAAAAAACTTGTAGCCACCACAATTACGATGGCTTGTGCAGGTAAATTTTTAACCTCATTTAACTTATTTGCTCCTAAATATTGAGATAAAATAGCTGAAATTCCGCTACGTGTTTGTCCGAATACCCAAATTAACATCGATAAAAAAGCTCCTACAATACCAATAGCTCCAATACTTTCGGTAGCATTGTGTTGTATGTTACCAACAATCGCTAAATCGGTCGTAGAAAGTAATGGTTCCGCAACACCCGCAATTAAGGCGGGAATTGCTAGTTTATTTATTCGTTTAAAGCTAATGTCTTGTTGCATGTAAGAAGTATTATGTCAGATCGAGCGGAGTCGATATCTAACAATTAACAACCTCTCGACTCCATTTGAGGTGAAAAATTATTTGATGAACGGCTACTTCTTCACCAACATTCGTTTAATTTCGTTCAACTTCATCAATGCTTCAATGGGTGTAAGCGCATCAATATTAGTTGCTAAAATTTCTTCTCGAATGTCTTCTAATAATGGATCATCTAACTGAAAAAAGCTCATTTGCATTTCTTCGTGTTGCGCATCTTTTAGAACCTCTTTAACTTCTTTATGTGAATGAGAGTCTTCTAATTCTTTTAAAATTTTATTTGCTCTATGAATTACCATACTAGGCATTCCTGCTAGTTTTGCTACGTGAATTCCGAAACTATGATTACTTCCGCCCGGAATTAATTTCCTTAAAAAGATTATACTGTCTTTTAATTCTTTTACCGAAACGTTGAAGTTTTTAATACGTTCAAACGTGGTGGTCATTTCATTTAGCTCATGGTAATGTGTAGCAAACAACGTTTTTGCCTTCGCAGGATATTCGTGTAAATATTCAGCAATGGCCCAAGCGATGGAAATTCCGTCGTAGGTAGACGTTCCTCGTCCAATTTCATCTAACAACACCAAACTACGATCCGAAATGTTATTTAAGATAGACGCTGTTTCATTCATCTCCACCATAAAGGTCGATTCTCCCATCGAAATATTATCACTTGCTCCAACACGCGTAAAAATCTTATCTACAATACCAATACGCGCATTTTGTGCAGGCACATAACTTCCCATTTGTGCTAACAGAACTATCAATGCGGTTTGACGTAAAATAGCTGACTTACCCGACATATTCGGACCCGTAATCATTATAATTTGCTGCTGATTATTGTTCAGCACCACATCATTGGCGATATATTCTTCACCTATTGCTAATTGTTTTTCAATTACTGGGTGACGGCCATTTTTTATTTCAATATCCGTACTTTCATCAATAATCGGACGCACATAATTGTTATCTATCGCTAATTTGGCAAACGACAATAAGCAATCAATTTTTGCAATCGCTTGTGCGTTTTGTTGCACAGGCTGTACAAAACCGATAATGTATTGAACCAACTTAGCAAAAATCTCAACTTCTAAGGCTTGAATTTTCTCTTCCGCTCCTAAAATTTTGGTTTCGTATTCCTTAAGTTCTTCTGTAATATAACGCTCTGCGTTTACCAAAGTTTGTTTACGAATCCACTCTTTGGGTACTTTGTCTTTATGGGTATTTCTTACTTCTATATAATACCCAAAAACGTTATTAAAAGCTATTTTTAAACTCGTAATTCCCGTTCGCTCAGTTTCTCGAGCCAACATATTATCGAGATATTCTTTTCCTGAATTAGAAATACCTCGTAAATCGTCTAATTCATCAGAAACCCCACTTGCAATTGCATTTCCTTTGTTAATATTTACAGGAGCATCATCAAAAACAGTTTCCGAAATTTTATGAATTAGTTCTTTACAATCCTTGAGCTGTTTCCCTAACTCTTGAACTGCCTTGTTCTTGCTTTTCTCTGCAGAAGTTTTTATCGGCAAAATTGCTTTAAGTGAGTTTTTCAACAGCACTACTTCTCTAGGAGAAACTTTACCTGTAGCCACTTTAGAAATTAAGCGTTCTATATCTGAAATTTGCTTTAACTGATAGGTAACCGTTTCTAAAAAATCATCTTTGTCAATTAAAAACTTCACCAACTCATGGCGTTGTTGTATTTGCTCAATATCTTTTAATGGAAGGGCTAACCAACGTTTTAATAAACGTCCGCCCATTGGCGAAATGGTTTTGTCGATAATATCTAACAACGAAACCGAATTGATCGAATTTCCACCATACAACTCTAGATTTTTAACGGTAAATCGATCCATCCAAACATACTTATCTTCTGCAATTCTTCCAACAGATTGTATGTGCTCAATTTTATTGTGTTGTGTTTCCGATAAATAATACATTGCTGCACCACCAGCAACAATGCCTTGTTCTAATTCATCAACACCAAAACCTTTTAAGTTGTTAACTTTAAAATGATTGGTTAAAACTTCGTTTCCGTAGTCTTTTTGAAACACCCAATCCTCTAAATAAAAGGAATGAAAACGGTTGGTAAACAATTCTAAAAACCGCTGTTTATTTTGCTTTTGTACCAAAACTTCACTCGGAGCAAAATTCTGTAATAATTTATCTATGTATTCTTCGTTTCCTTGCGCGATTAAAAACTCTCCTGTAGAAACATCTAAAAAAGAAACTCCTAGCAATTTCTTCCCAAAATGAACCGCTGCTAAAAAGTTATTCGTTTTCGATTGTAATACCTCATCATTTAACGCAACTCCAGGAGTTACCAACTCAGTAACACCTCGTTTTACGATGGTTTTCGTCATTTTTGGGTCTTCTAACTGATCGCAAATTGCAACTCTAAGACCCGATTTCACTAACTTAGGTAAGTAGGTGTTTAACGAATGATGCGGAAAACCTGCCAAAGCTGTTTCGCTTTCGCTTCCTGCACCTCTTTTTGTTAAAATAATTCCTAAAACTTCCGATGCTTTTACCGCATCTTCTCCAAAGGTTTCGTAAAAATCGCCCACTCGAAACAGTAACATCGCATCAGGATATTTTGTTTTAATTCCGTTGTACTGTTTCATTAATGGCGTAACCTTTTTTGCCTTTGTTTTTGCCAAGTTTTTGGATTTTTTGGGTTAGTTTTGCGAAGATATGAAAAGTGTTATTGTTGTTAAATAATTCATTTAATTATTTGATGAACAGATTGCTTCCTTTTCCTCTCAATGACGTAAAAAAATCGTCATTATGAGGAACAATAACAAAGTAATCTCACCATAATTATTTAAAGATTGCCCAAGCATGAGAAAACTGAAGAATAGCGAGTTAGGAAGAATAACGGTTGATGAGTTTAAACAAACTGAAAAAACACCCATTATTGTGGTGTTAGACAATGTTCGTAGTTTGAATAATGTGGGCTCAGTTTTTAGAACTTCGGATGCTTTTTTAATCGAAAAAATTTACCTGTGTGGTATCACGGCTACGCCACCCAACAAAGAAATTCATAAAACGGCCTTAGGTGCCACCGAATCGGTAGATTGGGAGTATGTAGAAGACACGTTGACTTTGGTTGAAAAACTAAAAGCAGACAATGTAAAAGTACTATCTATTGAGCAAGCTGAAAACAGTACTATGCTAAATACCTTTATCCCTAAATCGAACCAAAAATACGCTGTGGTTTTTGGTAACGAAGTAAAAGGCGTACAACAAAACGTAGTTTCTGCTTCTGATATGTGTCTTGAAATCCCACAATTAGGAACCAAACATTCATTGAATATCTCAGTAAGTTGTGGTGTGGTGCTTTGGGATTTGTTTTCTAAAATGAGAGCTTAAAAATAAATTGTCATTCCTGCGAAGGCAGGAACCTATGAGCTTGTTCTCGATACAATTTTATTCCGTTTTACTTCATAAAATCACTCGAACTGACATCAATATGAAAACTCTCGATAACCTTAAACAGATTGCTTCGTCCCTCGCAATGACGTAAAAAATATAAATTCCTTCAAAAAACGAAAAACAATTAACCAATCGTCATTACGAGGAGTGAAATGACGAAGTAATCTCTCTATTGAGAACTCGAAACCGAAAGATTGCTTCACTGCGCTCGCAATGACGTGGGATTTTAGTAATTTGTATGCATGAAAACTCCTTCTGTTTATTTTCTAACCAATAAAAACAACACTGTCATTTATATTGGAATTACTTCAAACTTAATTAAAAGAATTTACGAACATAAAACAGGTAAATACAAAGGTTTTGCTTTTAAATATAATTGCAACAAATTAGTTTATTATGAAACTTTTCAATCGATAACGGAAGCTATAGCTCGAGAAAAGCAATTAAAAGCTGGCAATAGAAAAAGAAAAGAAGATTTAATAAATAAAGAAAATCCTGATTGGAAAGATTTATCTGAAGGTTGGTTGTTTAATGTTTAACCTAACGTCATTATGAGGAAGGATGACGAAGTAATAAGTAATCTCTTAATTGGGAACTCGAAACTAACAGATTGCTTCGTCCCTCGCAATGACGTGTAAAATATAATTCTTTAAAAAATGAAAACATCAAGCAATTGTCATTACTAGGAAGGATGACGAAGTAATCTCTCTATTGAGAACTCAAAACCGAAAGATTGCTTCGCTGCCCTCGCAATGACGGGCTAAAAAAAGCAATGAGGCGTTCTATTTTTCTAACTTGTTTTTAAAGCTATAAATAAATTTCTCAATAAAAAACCTTATTTATTAAATAAATAATACCAAAATTTAACTTTTAACAACAACAATGTAAAACTAATGTTAAATTATTTTGTTTTTTAGAGTAAATTAGAATAAAACAGTACATTTAGCTCAGATTATATTAACTTTTAAAAATTAAGAAAATGAAAGAAATGAATCCCTTAGAAGAACAAGCAATGATTTTAAACCCTGAAGGAACAGAGACCCTTGGCGGAGGTGACGACAATACTGGAGGTAGTGGAACAAGTGGTGATGGTGAAGGTGGTTAATCATGAGCTAATCATTTTTATTTAAATAAGCTACAAAACCATCACTCTTGTGATGGTTTTATATTATCTATAAAATGTTTTTAAGATTCCTGTTTTTTTTTAGTTTTTTTTCTATCTTCTCTCAAGAAATAGCTCTTTCTTCAAAAGAAAGTATTATTAAAAAGGGACTAGAAGCATATTTTAATAATGATTCAATAACTCTAAACAAAACAACAAATCAATTATTATTTTTATATAAAAAAAATCAAGATTTGTCAGTTTTAGCTAAATATTTTCATTATAAAGCTTTACTTCATAGAATTAAATTTAATAGTGATAGTACTTATTATTATTATAATAAATCAAAAAACATTTCCTTGCTTTTAAATGATTCACTAGAAATAGGTAAAAGATTTCTTAGTATGGCTGTAATACAAAGAGATGCTAAAGATTTTTTAGGTAGTGAAATTTCATCAATCGAATCATTAAAATATTTGAAGCCTATTCAAGCTTTTAATTTTTTAGAAAGTGTCTATAACTGCCTAGGTTTGGCTTCTGAAGAATTAAATCAGATAAATGAAGCTATATCATACTATAAAAAAGCATACAAAATAAGTAAATTAAATAAAGACTATAAAAAACAAGAACTGGGATACATTCGTGTTTTTAATAATTTAGGTTTATTATATCAAAAACAAAAATTACATGAAAAAGCTATTCAGTTTTTTAAAAAAGGGTTAAAATTCGATGATATTAAAGAAAAATACCCTAAAGAATATGCTTTTTTATTAGAAAACTTGGCCGCCAGTAATTTTTTATCAGGAAATAAAAAAAATGTCTTAAAACAATATTACGAAGTGTTAGAAATAAGAAGTAAACTTAAAGATTTTAAAGAATTAAGTACTATTAATATTAATTTATCAGATTATTACAAAAGTTTTAATCAAAAAGAAAAAGCACTCTACCACGTTAACGAAGCTTTAAAATACGCTAGACAAGCCCATAATAACAAACGAACTTTAGAAGCTCTGGAATTACTTTCAGAACTCACAACGGGCAAACAATCAAGGCAATACTTACGAGAATACATACAGCTTAATGATAGTTTATTTCAACAAGAGCGTAGGTTAAAAAACCAGTTTGCAAAAATTAGGTACGAAACCGATAAAAAAGAAAAGGAAAACGTTGTTTTAAAAACCGAGAATGAAAAAAAACAAATAGAAATAGTACGTCATAAACAGCAAAAAACAATTGGTTGGTTATTTGCAGCAGCGTGTTTATTCGCCTTAGCATTAAGTGTTTCCTTTTTTGTGTTAAGACGTAGAAAACAACTATACCAAGCACAATTACAAAGAGCTGAAGCCCGTGAACATGAACGCCAACAAATTGCAAAATCGTTACACGACGAAGTTGCGGGTGATTTGCGAATGTTACATCAAAAATTAGAGAAATCGCAACTTATAGAAGAAGCACAAAAGCTAGAAATGGTAAAAGAAAACGTTCGTAATTTATCGCATCAATTAAGTAGTGTAAATTTTGACAAAGTTTCGTTTAAAGATCAAGTTATTAATTTAGTGAGCGATTATTTTTCGTTAGATTTAAAAATAAAAGTAAACGGATTACAAGATTACGATTGGTCTGCCATAAACAACGCTATAAAACGACTACTGTATTTAAGTATAAGAGAGAGCATACAAAACAGCCAAAAACACGCACAAGCAACTAAAATTATAATTGATCTTTCAATCGCTAAAAAATTTGTATTTTTGAGTATTACTGATAATGGTATAGGTTTTGATACCAAAATTAGTAAAAAAGGAATTGGTTTACACAACCTACAAGAACGTGTAGAAGAGTTAAACGGAACTCTTACTATTGAAAGTAAGGTGGGTGAAGGAACCAAAACTTCTATCCAAATACCTATAAATGCCTAACAAAATAAAAATACTGATTGTTGATGATCATCAGTTGATATTAGAAGGAATTCTTTCTTACCTTAAAGATATTCCTCATTTAGAAATTGAAACTGCAAATTCGTGCGACGAGGCTTTTTCGAAAATAAAAACATGTTTACAAAACAATCCTTTTCAAATTGTTTTTACCGATTTAAGTTTTGATAATGCTGATGAGAACTCTCTTATAGACAGTGGAGAGTCTTTTATAAAAATGCTTCAAAAAGAAGAAATTCCCATAAAAATTGGTGTTATTACTGGTCATTCTGAAACGAACCGGGTTTATAGTGTTATTCACAATCTAAATCCATCTGCCTATATTTTAAAAGGAAATTGCGATACCGCCGAATTAAATTTTGCCATTCAAAAAATGTTGGCAAACGAGGTGTATTACACACATGAAATTCATCAGAAAATCTTAAAAAGAGCCTTGGTAGAAATTCAAATGGATGATGTTGCTATCCAAATTTTAAAAGAATTGCCAAAACACGCAAAGATTGGTAATATGGAAGGAATCATTACCAAAAGTGACGGAAGTCTATTGAAAATAAGAGCAATAGAAAATAAATTAGCCAAACTTCGTGCCGATTTACAAGCTATAAATAATACAGACTTAGTGTTAAAAGCTAAAGAATTAGGAATATTAGATTAATTATTGCGGAAATCCACACTTTTTTCTGCGGTAAACCATTTTATCACTACCTATAAAACTGATAAATTTGCATCATACTTTGTTAGTAATTTTGGGGAAGATTACTTGAAGAAAAAAAAAAAGAAAACCTTTCAGGCAAATTTGTTTGGGAGGTTTTTCTTTGATTATTAAACTATAAACTGCGGAAAATCACACTTTTATTTGCGGAAATCCCTTTTTTAATATTAAAAATTTACTTTACTTTTGACTTGTTCTCTTCCGTTTAATTAATTAATGGGGATTAAATTAATCGACACGGATAAAAACGAAAAAAAGGGGATTAGTAAACCTTCTAGATAAATTTATCTAGAAGGTTTTTTTTATTGCCACCACATTAAATTGTAAATTGTCTTTTTATTTTCTAAAATGGCAAAATATATTATCGCGCTAGACCAAGGGACTACAAGTTCTCGTTCCGTAATTATAAACGAAAACGGACAAATTGTTGGGTTGGCACAACAAGAATTCGAGCAAATTTTTCCGCATTCGGGTTGGGTGGAACATAATCCGGAAGAAATATTAAAAACACAATTAGCTACGCTTAAAAAAGCAATGGCTAAAGCAAGTATTTCTCCTTCGGAAGTTGTGGGTATTGGTGTTACCAATCAACGAGAAACAACAGTAGTCTGGAATAAAAGCACAGGAAAACCCATATACAACGCCATTGTTTGGCAAGACAAGCGAACTGCCGATTTTTGTCAACAACTCAAAAAACGAGGTTTGGAAGATCACGTTCGTAAAACAACTGGCTTGGTCATTGATTCTTATTTTTCTGGAACCAAAATTAATTGGATTCTCAATAATGTAGAGGGAGCTCGAAAAGAAGCTGAGAAAGGAAACCTACTATTTGGAACCATCGATACCTGGTTACTTTGGAATTTAACGAATGGAAAAGTTCATGCAACAGATTATAGCAACGCTTCTAGAACCATGTTATTCGATATTAAAAACTTATGTTGGGATGAAAAATTATTAAAAGAATTAAACATTCCTAAATCGATGCTACCTGAAGTAAAACCCTCTTCTTTTCATTTCGGGAATTATGAATTAGACGGAAATATGATTCCCATTGCAGGAATTGCAGGCGACCAACAATCTGCCTTATTTGGACAAGCTTGTTTTGAAAAAGGAGAAGCTAAAAACACCTACGGAACAGGATGCTTTATGCTAATGAATACCGGTGAAACTCTCGAATATTCAAAAAATGGACTGTTGACTACCATTGCTTGGGGAATTGACAACAAAGTATATTATGCTCTTGAAGGAAGTGTTTTTGTAGCGGGTTCTGCCATTCAATGGTTACGAGACGGATTGCAAATCATTAACAATGCTAAAGACACTGAAAAATTGGCAAAATTAGTTGAAGGTGAAAATCCTGTTTATGTAGTTCCTGCTTTTGCTGGTTTAGGGGCTCCGTATTGGGATATGTATGCACGCGGTGCTGTGTTTGGATTAACTCGTGACACAGGTAAAAATCACTTGGTAAAAGCCACTTTAGACTCGCTTGCGTATCAAACCAAAGATATTTTAGACGTTATGCAAAAAGATGCTGAAGTACCTTTAACATCTTTAAAAGTTGATGGTGGTGCATGTGCAAATAATTATTTAATGCAATTTCAAGCAGATATTTTAGGTGTAGAAGTTCTGCGGCCAGAAATTATTGAAACCACAGTAATGGGTTGTGCCTACTTAGCTGGAATTTGTGTGGGCTTATGGAAACAAGAAGATATAACAAGGCAAAAAGCTATAGATAAAAAATTCTCTCCTTCCTTTTCATCGGAAAAAAGAGATATATTGTACAAAAAATGGCTAAAAGCCGTGGAAAGAACAAAAGATTGGATAGATTAAAAACGTGTCTGTTAGAGTTTTTTTTGTGAAGTGACAACATAACAAAAATGTATCAAGAACTAGACATCTCGATACAAATTTTACGTTTTCAACAGTAAAACTTACTCAATATGACATTATAAATATAAAACAATATGTCAAAATTCTACGATAAAATAACTCCGAGACTTCAAAAATTCATTGAAGAACAAAAAATATTTTTTGTAGCAACTGCTCCTATAGAAGGTCGAATTAATTTATCACCCAAAGGAATGGATAGTTTGCGTGTAATTGAACAAAATAGATTGATTTGGCTCAACGTTACTGGAAGTGGAAATGAAACTGCTACTCATGTAAATCAAAATGGTAAAATAACGTTAATGCTATGTGCTTTTGAAGGGACCCCAAACATTCTTCGTATCTATGGAAAAGCTAAAGAAGTTAAACCAAAAGATAAAAACTGGGAAGAGTTGGCCTCTTTATTACCAGAAACTCCAGGAGCACGACAAATCTTTGATGTAACCGTGGAAAGTGCACAAACTTCCTGCGGAATGTCTATCCCTTTTTACGAATACAAAGGTGAACGCGAAGAACTAAACGAATGGGCAATTAAAAAAGGAAAAGACGGTATTGAAGACTATTGGAAAGAGAAAAACACCCAAAGTATTGATGGATTGCCGACTGGTATTGATGTTTAATTTATCTTGATTATTAAATCTATAACTAAAATAGCCACCGTTTTAAGCCGATGGCTATCATATCAATATATTTCCATATTAATTAAAGCATTACATCCTCAATGTTAACAAACACAATGAGACCAATCTAGACCATATTTCAATTGATCCTGTAAATAAAATTCTGGATTATTCCCACTAATATTACAAAATTGGTCACAATCTATAAATGGAAATCCTCCTTTAATTTCTTGTTGATCTTCTCTACTTAATCTTTTTCCTAGGTTTAAAATTTGTTTTTTCATAATAATAATGATTAAATTGATTAAATCCTTGAACATTTTAAAGACATTTCAAGGTTAATGTCTATCTTCTCGCGAAAGAATTCTTATTAAATCTAAAAATAATAAATTTTTATCAAATTACCTGCCTTTTATTGCTTAAAATCAATTTTGAAAACTAAAGATAACCTTCAATAATTGTAGATTTAATGACTCAAAATAGACAGAAAAAAATGATTAAAAGTAGAATTTAAGAAATAAAATCAGAGAAAAACTACTGAATCAAAACGGAGGATTTCCAATCTCGTTGCTGACAATCTTTACGGAATAAAACGACTGAAAATAATACTTTGGATTTTAAACTGTGACAGACTTAATCAATTACGAGGTTGATAACTACAGGCTAAAAAATGGCTGTACATGACGCAATAAAAGGTAACAAAACCTAAAGCATTGCTGGTGAATTTTCCCACTCAGGAAAATCAACAGAACGATCTAAAATTCGCTTATTTTATTAAATTTATACTAAAACAACGAAACGATTCATAGCTGAACCGATAGCGAAACCACTACTTAAACGCATTCAATCCTGTAATATCTAAACCTGTTATTAACAAGTGAACATCGTGAGTTCCTTCATAAGTAACCACACTTTCTAAATTCATCGAATGGCGCATAATAGAATATTCACCAGAAATTCCCATAGCTCCTAATACTTGACGTGCTTCTCGCGCAATTTTCAGCGCCATATCTACATTATTACGTTTTGCCATAGAAATTTGAGCAGACGTAGCTCGACCTTCATTTTTTAGCGTTCCTAATCTCCACGCTAATAATTGAGCCTTCGTTATTTCAGTAATCATTTCCGCTAATTTCTTTTGTTGTAACTGAAACTGACCTATCGGTTTCCCAAATTGAGTACGTTCCTTCGCATAACGAAGTGCTGTATCATAACAATCCATCGCAGCACCAATAGCTCCCCAAGAAATTCCATAACGCGCAGCATCTAAACATTTAAGAGGCGCTCCTAAACCCGATTTATTAGGTAATAAATTCTCCTTCGGAACTTTAACATTGTTAAAAATTAACTCTCCAGTTATGGAGGCACGTAACGACCATTTATTTTTAGTTTCTGGCGTAGAAAAACCTTCCATTCCACGTTCTACAATTAAACCGTGAATTCTTCCTTCTTCATTTTTTGCCCAAACAACTGCGACATCACAAATTGGCGAATTAGAAATCCACATTTTTGCACCATTTAACAAATAATAGTCGCCCATATCTTTGAACTTCGTTTCCATTCCACTAGGATTACTTCCGTGGTTAGGTTCTGTAAGTCCAAAACTACCTATCCATTCTCCTGAAGCTAATTTTGGTAAATATTTCTTGCGTTGTGCTTCATTTCCATAGTTATAAATAGGTCCCATTACCAAGGATGATTGTACAGATGCCGTAGAACGTATTCCACTATCGCCTCTTTCGAGTTCTTGCATAATCAATCCGTATGAAATTTGATCTAATCCTGCTCCGCCATATTCCGTAGGAATGTAAGAACCAAAAGCACCAACTTCGGCTAAACCATTTACCAGTACTTTTGGAAATTCAGAACGTTGCGCATACTCTTCTATAATTGGCGACAAATTTTTCTTAACCCAATCTCTTGCAGAATTACGAACTAGTTTATGTTCATCGGATAATAAATCATCAATATTATAATAATCTGGAGCTTGGAATAAGTCGGGTTTCATGTGATTTGGTTTTGTTCAAAAATAACCAAAAAAACCGTTATTCCCGTTAGTTTATGTATGTTTGTATTGATGAAATACACCTTAGGAAAAGAAGAAAGATTAAAAAGCCGAAAACTTATTGGTAGGCTTTATACTGAAGGAAAATCTGTAAAAGCTTTTCCTTTGCGAATGGTGTATTTACAAACCGAACATACTTCAGGTTACCCTGCGCAAGTGGGTGTTTCTGTACCAAAACGAAATTTTAAACGTGCGGTAGATAGAAATCGTATTAAAAGACTACTTCGTGAAACTTACAGAAAAGAAAAATACACGGTATATGACGCCCTAGAGAAACCTTATGTGTTTATGATTTCTTATCTTGCAAAAGATGAATGGAAATATGCTGATATTGAGCATAAAATGAAGAAATTATTAACCTTGTTTATTGAAGAAATCAAAAAAGATGAAAGCTAAAAAAATACTGATTTTGAGTTTGGTTGCACTCATAACTGTTTCCTTCTCTTTTCAATCGCGTTTTTTCGAAATTGCCAAACAAATAGAAATCTACAACAACCTATTCAAAACCCTGAATATGAATTATGTAGATGAAATTAATCCTGGAGACTTAACCAATAAGGCAATAAACAATACTTTAAAGAACCTTGATCCGTATACCCGCTTTTATAATGAGCAGCAAATGGAGGACGCTTTAATTAGACGAGAAGGAGAATATGGAGGTATAGGTATTTCTTCATTTTACACAAAAAAAGGAATTGTTGTTGCCGATATCAAAGAAGGTTACCCTGCCGACAAAGCTGGTTTAAAAGCTGGAGATGTAATTTTTAATGTAAATGGACAAAATATTGGAGGTTTAGAAGATGATCAACTTTCTCAGATGTTAAAAGGAAGTCCAAACACTCCTGTTAATCTAAAAGTTAAACGTGCAGAGAAAACAATACCCTTCGATTTAACCTTAGACAAAATTATGATGGATCCTGTTCCATTTTATGAAATGATAAATGAAGATACAGGCTATATTATTTTAACGCAATTTACCAATTACAAAGCTACAGAAGGTGTTACCAAAGCTTTTAAGGAATTAAAAGAAAAAGGGATGAAGAAATTAGTTTTCGACCTTAGAAACAATCCTGGGGGCTCTTTATATGATGCCGTAAATATTACCAATTTATTTATACCAATGGGTAAGAAAGTGGTGGACACTCGTGGAAAAAGTAAGAAAAACTCAAGAACTTACAATACAAGTAGGTCTCCTTTAGATTTAGAGATGCCAATGGTAGTTTTAATTAACGGTCGTTCGGCTTCAGCTTCAGAAATTGTATCGGGTGCTTTACAAGATTATGACAGAGCCGTAATTATGGGAGAGCGATCTTTTGGAAAAGGTTTGGTGCAACGTTATTTTAAACTTAATTACGGCACACAAATGAAAGCAACAATTTCTAAATACTATACTCCTAGCGGACGTTGTATTCAGGAATTAGATTATGCAAACCGAGATGCTAAAACAGGAGGGGTTCCAAAGTTTTCTGATGGGATTGTTAACAAGTTTAGTACAGAAAATGGACGTCCGGTTTTAGATGGTGGTGGTGTATTGCCAGATGTTAAAATAGATATTTCTGAAAAAACAGCAGAAACAAATCGCTTATTAAATTCTAAAGCTATTTTTAATTTTGCAACTGAATATGCTCGTAAAAACCCTTCTATAAATTTAGACACGTTTACTTTTTCTTCTTCAGATTTTAATCAATTTAAAGAATATCTTATAACAAAAGATACTACGTTTACTAGTCAGCAAGAAAAATTATTTATAACTGCATATGAATCTGAGGAAAATAACAGTAAAATATCCTCAGAATACAACCATTTAATTACAAAATTAAAGAGTCTTAAAATCGCTGAAATAACTAAAAATGAAGATCTTCTAACTTCTCTTTTACAAGACGAAATCATTGAACGTTATTTTTATAAAAAAGGGGTTTATCAATATCAATTAAAAAATGATATCGCAATAAAAAAAGCTTCAGAATTACTTAATAACAACAACAAATACAATAACTTTTTAGGCAAATAAGCACACCACATTATTTGTATATTTGAGTTTTAAAAAAATTATGTCAAAACTAAAACAGAAAGAACGCACTCGTGCGCAAGAATCTACCAACGCTATTGAGAAATTATATATTTCTATGCGTCACTTATTTAGTCGTGGATTTTATAAACCAATGGGAGTTTCAGGAGAAACTTTACGTAAATCATTATTATTACTTCGACCAGAGATATACGGATCTATTGCTGAAGAAAAATCAGAATTAAACGGCCTTATATACGTAATAGAGCGTTTGCCTGAAGGAATTGAAGAATGTCAATACATCAATTTAACTGCAGATGAAGGATATAGAAATTCACATTTTAAACCTATTATTCCTGCTAAAAGAAGGAGAAATTGTTATCGTATAGATAAAGATCAAATGGTCATTGAAATTACTCGTGGACGTTCTGAAATTTATGATATTCTTACCCATCTCACCTTCTTATTTATTGAATCTCATAAAATAAAAGACCGTGTTTTAATTAATGACGGTAAAGATACTATTAGAGAATGGGCTCACCTTGAAGATATCGTACTACACAACAAACAAATATCGAACAATGAACGCGATGTTTTAGTCGTACATTTAGGTAGTATTTTAGGACGAACTTATGATGAAGTCTATAGCGCACATAAAAACTTTTCTACAGATAAAAATCCAGATCGTTTTTTCCATCTAATATACTGGTTAGGTAAGTTAGCAATAAACGAAGAGCTTTTCGATAATAAACGTTCTATTAGGTTCAGTTCTGTGTTGAATGAAGAAATAGGACATC
This sequence comes from Tenacibaculum adriaticum, assembly GCF_008124875.1. Classification (GTDB taxonomy): domain Bacteria; phylum Bacteroidota; class Bacteroidia; order Flavobacteriales; family Flavobacteriaceae; genus Polaribacter; species Polaribacter adriaticus. The sequence goes on along the minus strand of NZ_VNIA01000001.1, from coordinate 542,062 downwards.
ATATTTATGGTGATATGTGGGCGGATGATGTTAAAAAAGCTTTATTTAAAAATGGTTTGATAGACCGCCCTATACATATTATCAGTGCGAATATGCATAGTGTAATGAACTCGATTTACGCAACAAATGCATTGCCAAAAGAAGCAAAAAGTAGTAAAAAATTTGAATTATACGAATTATTGAGTAGTATTAATAGTAATGATTTACAAACTACTGTTAAAACATACGCTTCTGAAAACGGATTAATTTATATAAAAGATAAGTCGGGTACGAATATCAATGTTCAAATTATTGATACTGATAAAATTAATTTTGAAAACACTTCTTTTATAAAGAATCACTCTAAAGGTGAAAAACCAGTAATTATTGTAATGGATTATGCGTTTGGTGAGCAAGCTTTTGAAACTATGGATGAGCTTTTAAAACCTTATAAAACGAATGATAAAACCATTCATTTGAATGTTGAATCTGTTTCAATAATGGGAAAAGCAGGTATTTTAGAAGGTGGCAAAGGGGATATTATGATTCCGACTTCTCATATATTTGAAGGAACCGCAGATAATTATCCTTTTAAAAACGAATTAAAGAAAGAAGATCTAGACGGCTATGGTGTTAAAGTTTTTGACGGCGCCATGGTTACTGTACTTGGAACATCATTACAGAATAAAGACCTTTTACGATTTTTCCATGATTCTACATGGAATGTAATTGGTTTAGAAATGGAAGGAGCTCATTATCAAAAAGCGATTCAATCTGCTTCAAAAATTAGAGGTAATATACGAGAAGATGTAAAAGTTCGTTACGCATACTATGCTTCCGATAACCCTTTAGAAACTGGAGCTACACTTGCTTCTGGTGGTTTAGGAATGAGTGGTGTAACTCCAACCTATGCAATAACCTTAAAAATACTAGAACAAATTTTTTAATACATGCCGAACATTAATAAAAATAGCGAGGAAGAGGTAGATTTAGGCTCTTTGTTTGTCATTATTGGCAAAGGATTTTCTAATTTTTTTAGTTTTATAGGCTCACTTTTCAATAGCATTTTTGATTTTTTTATTCAAGTTTTATTATTCTTAAAGTCTAATATTATAAAAATAGGATTAGCTGCTATAATAGGTGGGGTTCTAGGTATATTTATTGAATATACTAACAATACTAAATATGTTGATAATCTTCAAGTGCAACCAAACTTTAAGAGCTCTAGACAGCTATACAACAACATTAATTATTATAATGATTTGGTAAAACAGAAAGACACTGCTTTATTAGCTAAAACATTCAATATTTCTATGGATGATGCCGCTTCTTTAAGAAAATTTGAAATTTATCCAATTATTAATGAAAATGATATTTTAACCTCTTACGATGAATTAATCTTATCTGTAGACACCCTAACAGTTAAAAGTTACTCTTTTAACAAGTTTAAAAATATGTTTACGCAATACGATTATCAAATTCATAACATTAACGTACAGGCTACTAAAAACAATATTTTTAAAAAATTAGATAAGGCAATCATTGGGTCTATTACTGAAAACGAATATTTTAATAATCTAAGAAAGATAAATAATGAAAATCTAAGTACGACAGAGTTATTAATTCGTAAAAACTTAGCTCAAGCAGATTCTTTACATTACGTATACAAAAAAGTCTTATTGGAGGAGGCTAAAAAAACAACCTCTGGAACCAATATCGATTTGGGTGGTAAACAAAGTATCAGCAAAGAATTGGAGTTGTTTAAAACCAATCGAGAGTTAAATAAAGACTTAAAGAAAATTAGTGAAGACCTTGCAGAAAAAACAGCTGTGATTAATGTCATCTCTAATTTTCAACCTGTTGGCCATGAAATTAAGGAAATTCAAAAAAATCAAGCATTTCAATTTGCTTTATTGGGAGCCATTTTAATGATTTTATTATTGTTATTGATAAAATTGAATCGTTATTTAGAAAATTACCAAAATTAATCAGTAACGTTTTTTTGAGTGTATTTCAATAACTTATTTCTTATTAAAAATGAAGATTGAAAAAACTTTTTTAGAAGGTTGTTTTGTAATTGAACCACCTGTTTTTAGTGATCATAGAGGTTATTTTTACGAAAGTTTTAATTCAAAAGTATTTAAAGAACAAACTGGATTAAATATAAATTTTGTTCAAGATAATGAAGCTTTTTCAAACCGAGGTGTTTTAAGGGGCTTACATTTTCAACAAGGAGAATTTGCACAAGCTAAACTGGTTAGAGTAATCAAAGGAAAGGTATTAGATGTTGCAGTGGATATTCGCCCAAGTTCTAAAACCTTCGGTAAATATTTTTCAATCATTTTATCCGATGAAAACAAAAAGCAATTATTTGTTCCTAGAGGTTTTGCCCATGGATACGCTGTATTAGAAGACAATACAATTTTTAGTTACAAATGTGATAATTATTACAATCCAAAAGCTGAAGGTGGAATTATTTATAATGACCCTGGTTTAGGTATTGATTGGATGCTTTCAGAAAATGAAATAAATTTATCAAAGAAGGATAAGAAACTAACTACATTTTCCATTGATTTTTCCTAAAAAACATATATCAAACCCCCGTTTTAATTTACTTTTTAAAACTTTAAGCGTTTTAATATTAAGGGTTTTAGGTGTAACATTACTATTTGGAGTAACGTTATTTTTAACTAATAATTTTTCTGCGAGTCTTATTGGCAAATATGATTTTGTTAGATCATTTTTACTTGTTTTTGGTAGCTTAACCCTTTTAGGTACAGAACACTCTATTTTATACTTTGCTGGTAAACTTAACGGTGTAAAAGAAAAACAACATATAAAATCTATTTATATAAAAATGATTAGCTTAATTTTTATGGCTTATTTGGTTTTAACTACTATTGTTTTTTTATTAAATAAGGAATTTATTAATAGTTTTTTTAATGATTTAGACACTTATTTCTTGATATTTAATACAACAATGATTATCTTTTTTTATAGCATTTCTATTCTTAATTTTGAAGTTCTAAGGACTCTTAATTACACTACCTTATCAGAATTATACAGAAATATTATAAAATATCTTCCATTCTTTTTAGGCGCTATTTTAATTAATTACCTTGAAGAAAATCAATTACTCATAAATGTATATTTAATTGGTTTTATTTTAATTGGAATTATTTCTACCTATCAGGTTTTTAATAAGTTTAAAAAATCAGCAGCAAAACCAAATAATTATATTGGTATGACGGAGGTTTTTAAAAAATCTTACCCTATGGCAATTAGCGGCATGGCATTCTTTTTATTACAAAGTATTGATGTTTTGTTTTTAAAAAAATACACCAATAATCAAACGATTGCATATTATAGTGTTGCGGTTAAATTTGTTCTTATAATTGCTTTAGTTATAAATGCTATTAATATAAATATTGCCTCAAAAATCGCTGAATTATATACCTTAAAAAAAATAATTGAATTAAAAAAAATCTTGAACCAAGGCACTAAATTTATGTTCATAGGTTCTTTAATTCTATGTATATTAATTGTTACTTTTTCTAGTCAAATTTTAAGTTTTTTTGGTGAAGAGTATATTGCCTCTGAAACAGCACTAAAAATTATGGTTTTAAGTCAAGGTGTTTGTTCTTTTTTTGGATCAACGGCAGTATATTTAAACATGACAGGTAAACAAAAACAATTTCAAAATATTTTAACGGTTGCTGTTTTAATTAACTTTATATTAAATTTTTATTTAATTCCGATATATGGAATGGTTGGAGCAGCCATATCTTTTAGTTTTAGTCTTTTCTTTTGGAATATTTTATCTGTAATTATTATTTATAAAAAAGATAGAATTTTAATGTTAGGGTGGTTATGAACAAAGCATTGATTTTATCTTTAGGTAGAACTGGTTCTTTACCCGAATATGCTGAAAATATATCAGAAAATTTTTCTTTGAATTATGATATTTTAGTATCAAAAAATCGAATTAATAAAAAACCTTTAAAAAACAGTATTGAAATAACTACATACAAAAATAAATTCTCGTTTGTTATTAATACGTTCTTTTATCTCCCTTTTATTTTAATCAAACTATTACCCAAAATCAAAAACAACTACAATGTATTATATATACCATATAAACATTTATGGGATATTCCTTTTATTTTAGCCTTTAAACTATTAAAAAAAAGGATTGTTTTTACAGTACATGATGGTATTTTACATACGGGAGAAAAAACTTTTTTTACACAATATTTATCTAACATAAGAATTAAAAGTTCATCAGAATTAATTTTTTTAACCAATTATGTTAAAAAAACTGTAGAAGAAAAAATTAAGGTATATAAGCCTAATTATATTGTACCACACCCTGTTTTAGATAATGAATATTTTTCATTAGAAAACAGGAGTATATCAACAAAAAACCTACTTTTTATTGGAAGAATTGATAGATATAAAGGCATTGAACTTTTAATTGATAGTGCCATTGAAGCTGAAAGCTATTTTGATGAGTTAATTATAGCGGGATCTGTACTATATCCATTAAAAATACCCAAGCACCCAAAAATAAAATTAATAAATAAATATTTATCTGATAAAGAAATTGGTGAATTATTGACATGGGCAAACGTATTAGTTATTCCCTATACAGAAGCCACCCAATCTGGTATAATTTCTTTAGGTATTGGTGCTAATTTACCTATGATTTGCACTAATGTTGGTGGACTTAATGAGCAATTAAATAAAAACGAATGTTTTTGGTGTGAACCAAATAAAAACAGTTTAGTTAACACAATTAAAGAAGCTTTTACAAACACCCATAAAAATTTAAAAATAACTAAATTGCTGTCTAATAAGAAGGATAGTTTATCTTGGGAAACTACCACCAACTCTATTGAACAAATATTAATTAATAATGAAGCTTACTATACCTAAAAACACGCTTGCGTTTCTGTTTTTCTCTTTTTTGGGTTTATTAATTGCAACATTAGGTGTTTACTTTTTACCCAGTCGTTTTTTTAATGACACAGATATTATTGTTTACGATTTATATAATGAAATTGGTTGGAAAGGAAGTTACCCTTTTACTATTTTGTTTTATAAAATTACTGGCTTGAAACACCTTTCTTTTAGTTTAATAGGTTTAATTCAGTTTTTAATTGTAATAGTGTTAACCTATAAAATTGGAGTCCCTAAAAATTTTCATAAAATTACCACAAAAAATATTGTTATATATATCAGTTTTTTATTAATTGGCGTGTTTTTATGTATGCCTACTAAAGAATTTATAAATTACCTTTTGGTGGCTTTAATTGTTCTTTTATTTATAAAAAAAAACTTTTCAGTAAAAACAACTGTAATAATAACACTTCTAATATTAACTTTCTTTGGGTATTTTTTCAGAGAATACTATATGTTGATCGTATTATTAACCTTAATATTTTATTTCATTAGTAGAGTTAATATTAAAAATAAAAAGCTAGCAACTCTCTTTTATGGTTTATTGATTGCAATTGGTGTATCATTAAGCTATGGACTTATTAAAGGACAATTCATTTCTCAAAAAACTAGAGAGTCTTTTAATGAGTTTCGTAAAAATGATGGAGAAAATAACTCTGCAATATACTCTCCTGTTAAAACAGATACTTGGTATGGAGAATCTTTTGGTATTGTTTATGGTTTCTTTTCTGTAAACTTACCTTTTAACGGATTAAAACATATAACTTCACCTCAAATTTTAGCTTTTGTAATATGGCAAATACTATTATTTATAATCCTTTTTATCAGATATGAACGATGCCTTAAACAAGGAATTTCTGATAATTATGATATCTGGATTTTTTACATAATTTTTTCCTTCTTTATAGTTCAAGGAGTTTTTGAGCCAGATTTAGGATCTGCAATAAGGCATAAAATAGGGATTTTTCCTTTTATTTATTACGGATTATATTACAATAGTTTTAGAGAAAAAAAATGAAATTAATAAATAAAATACAATTTAATACACAAAATAGAGCAACTAATTATTCTTCTATATTATTATATTTATTAGTTATGTTGAGTATTGGTAAACTGGCAACCTACACAACAATAGGTATAGTGCTATTTGCCTTTTATTTATTTTTTTTAATTTTAAGAAAGAAAACAACAATAGATAAGTTTTTTCATACTTTTTTTTACTTATTAGTCTTTTCTTCTATTTACGTTGGTGATGTTTTTAAAGTTATAACTATTATATTATTACTATTATTTTTAGCTATTTACAAGAAGACAAAATCAACAGAAAGAGATAAAAATTTCAATTATTTTGAGTACTTATTTCTATTACTATTTACTCTTATAACTATAAACTCTATAATTTTCCCTCCTCGCTTTAAAGGATTAGATGTTTTTATATACTTTTTCATTATTCCTTTTTTATTCATTGGAACAAAATATTACGGGTTTACCATTTCACTACTAAAAACTATAAGAGTATTTATAACATCTTGTTTAATTGCTTCTGTTTCTTTGTTTTTAGTTAATTTTTATAATGGTACATTATTTTTAAAAACAAATCCTCAATTTTCTGAGCCTATCGGGCTAACACATGTTTATTTTGGTTTGTATTTAACAATTTGTAATATATTATTTTTAACAAACAACCTTAAAAATACTCCCGTTTTTAACCCAATAAAAGATTTTTTTATTATAATATTTAATACTTTTTTGCTTTTATATGTAGGTGCAAGAATGTCTTTAATTGCTTTTATTATAGTACTCTTATTTTTTGGATATAAAAAAGTAACTCTTAAACCTTATCATAAGATTTTATCACTAGGGCTAGTTATAATTGGTGTGATTTTCATTGGTTATAAAACACCTCGTTTTAACCAGGGTCTTGATGAATTTTCAAACCTTTACACAATTATAAAAACAAATAATAAAAAAGAGTTAATTAAAGAATCCTGGAAAAACATACCTCTTAGGTATTTGACCTACAAATATACGTTTGAAGAGCTTAAAAGTAAATGGCCTCTTGGTGTTGGAATGCAAAACGTAAGACCTCATATATCTAATAAAATCATTAATGATGGGTATAAATATTATCATCCTATAAATTCTCATAATCAGTATGTACATTTCTTTATAGGGATGGGGAGTATAGGCCTAGTGTTTTTTTTATTCTTAATAATTCAACTAGGTAAGAACAGTAATATCAACCCGTATATTTTTATCTTTTTTTTAATTGTTATGATTACCGAGTCTATTTTAGTTAGAGGAAAAGGAATATTACTATTTACTTTTTTTAATCTTTTATATGTCAACAAAAATTATTGGAATGATTAAAATAGTTCACATAGCGAAACCAATTGGTGGTGTTGGGGTATATATTCAACTATTATCTAAGTATTTGAATGCTAATAAGTATCTAAATATTATCGTATGTAATGAAAAAGACAATAATATTGAGTTAAAGAATTCAGTAGGAGAAGAATTAGAAAAATACCATATCAATATACAACGTGAAATAAGTATAATAAACGATATAAAAGTTCTAATAAAACTTATTAGAGTTTTAAAAAGAATAAAACCTAATCTTATCCATTGTCATAGTGCTAAAGCAGGAATCTTAGGAAGATTAGCAGGTATATATCTAAAGATACCTGTTCTATATACACCACACGCTTTTTCTTATTTAAGTACAGAAAGTAAACTTAAAGCTATTTTCTATAAATTTGTTGAAAAACTATTTAGATTAACTCCTGCCAAAACACTTGCTTGTTCCCAATCAGAATACAAAAGAGCCATTAAAGATTTAAAGTTTCAGAAGAATAAAGTTCTTTTATGGAATAACTCTGTTGAAGAAACTACCATTAAAACTAAATCAAAATTACCAGAAAAACTTCCTTCTCAATTTATTTGTACCATTGGTAGACCTTCTTATCAAAAAAACACAGAGTTGTTAATAAATGCTATACACATGGCTAAAAAAAGCATCAAAAATATTCATTTAGTAATCTTGGGAGTCGGTTTATACTCTCCTTCCTTGGAATATATAAAAAATCAAATTAAAAAGCTTGATTTGGATTCTAATATTACGCTAGTAGAATGGTTGCCTAGAGAAGAATCTTTATCAATATTACAAAAAAGCTTATTTTACATTTCATCATCAAGATACGAAGGATTACCTTATGCCGCTATAGAAGCATTAATGTTATCTAAAGCTTGTGTATTAACAAATATAGATGGCAACAAAGATTTAGTTGAAGATACCAAAAACGGTTTTTTAGTTGGAGAAAATGAAGTAGAGTTAGCTACTGCAATTGTACGTTTATACTATAATACAGAATTACTAGATAAAATGTCTGTAGCCTCAAAACAAAAATTTATTTTAGAGTTTGATATAAAAAACAATATTCAAGTTTTAGAAAAAATTTATACTAAAGAAGTTAACATTGAAAAATAGATATTCAATATATATATATCCTTTGTTATTAATAATTGATGTATTAATAATTAATATTGTTGTGCTTTCTATTTTTGAAAAAATACATCAATATTATTTTTTCAATCTTTCTTTATCATTATTTTGGATCATAACCTCATTAATAACCGGATATTATAAAGTATATCGATATACAAGTCCTTTCAGACTCGTTTCTCAACTTTTTATTCAAGCAACTCTTTTTACATTAGGTTTTTTCGCCTATTTCGGTATTTTTAAAGAAGGGGTTGTTGTTAACACACAATTTAAAACCCTTTTCATAACAATTATCTCTTTGGCTTTCGTTAAACTTATTTTCTTTATCCTTATAAAAAAGTATAGAAAACATGGTAAAAACTATCGTAAAGTTGTGTTTTTAGAAAGAGATAATACCTCAAAAAAAATAATATCTCTTTTTCAAGAGAAAAAGAGTTTAGGATATACAGTGCAAGGATTTTTTTCTAAGAAACCATCTAAAAACCCTCTTTATTTAGGTCTAGATACAGAAATTTTTGATTTTATAATTAAGAATAACACCAATGAAGTTTATGCAACATTATCAGTATTAGAAAAAAAGCAGCTAAAAAAACTTACTAAATTCACGAACGAGAATCATATACAGTTAAAGTTAATTCCTAATGCTAATGAATTATACAGTAAAAACCAACAAGTACAATTTTATGATGATACTTTTAAAGTTTTAAGTATAAAAAAGCTTCCTTTTGATTTTATTGAGAATCATATTTTAAAAAGAATTTTTGATGTTCTTTTTTCTTTTTTTATCATTCTCCTTATCATGTCTTGGTTAACTCCACTTTTGTGGATATTCATAAAGTTAGAATCTAAAGGACCTTTGTTTTTTAAACAAGAACGTGAAGGTTTGAATGGACATCATTTTGTGTGTTATAAATTTCGTTCGATGCAAAAAAACAAGGAAGCAGATCAATTACATGCTACAAAAAATGATCATAGAGTAACCAAAATAGGTGCTTTTATTCGAAAAACTAGTATTGATGAACTCCCACAGTTTTTTAATGTTTTTTTAGGAAATATGAGTGTAGTGGGACCAAGACCTCATATGAGAAGTTTAGCTGTTGAATATGAAAAAGAAGTTGATAATTATATGGATAGGCATGCTGTAAAACCAGGAATAACGGGTTTAGCACAAGTGAGTGGTTACAGAGGTGAAATTAAGAAAAAGAATGATATAAAAAATAGGGTTCGATTCGATATTTTTTATATTGAAAATTGGTCGTTTTATTTAGATGTTAAAATAATTTTTAAAACCATTATAAACGTATTTAAAGGAGATGAAAACGCTTATTAATGAACACTAAAACTCAAATATCTTCAACGATTGTTCTTTACAATGAGAATTATACCGAATTGAAAAAAACGGTTGACAGTTTTCTTCAAATTCCGTTTTCAAAAAAACTTTTTTTAATTGATAACTCAAAAGAAAATATACTACAAGAAAAGTTTAATCATCCTGAAACTGAATATGTCTTTAATAATAAAAATATAGGTTTTTCAAAAGCAAACAATCAAGTTATTGATCATATAAAAAATTATTCTAATTATCATTTAATTTTAAATCCTGATGTTGTATTTGAATCAGGAATTATATCAGAATTAATTCATCAATTAGAGAAAGATGAAACTTTAACTATGATTTCTCCAAAAGTAGAATACCCAAATGGGAAATATCAGTTTACTGCCAGAAAATACCCTGCATTTTTAGATTTAATTATTAGAAGGTTAAATGTTTTTAAAACGAGAGTTCATCAACAAGAGTACAGAGATCTAGATTTGTCAAGGTCTTTTTACCCTGATTTTATCCATGGTTGTTTTATGTTATTTAAAACTGATGATTTTGTTAAAATTAACGGATTTGATGAACGCTATTTTCTATATATGGAAGATGTTGATATTTGTAAAAAAATAGATAATACTGGTAAGCGAAAAATGTATTATCCAAATGTAAAAATCCAACACGTTAAGAGACAAGGTTCTTCAAAAAAAATTAAATTATTGTATTATCATTTATCTTCAGCTTATAAATATTTTAAAAAGTGGGGGTTAGTCAACAAGTCCTAAATAAAAAGCCTTCTTTACAAGCTCTGTAATACTATTTATTTCTAATTTTTTATAAATATTTTTTTTATGTGTTATAACAGTATGTGAACTGGTGTTTGTTAAAGATGCTATTTTTTCAAGTTTATGTCCCTTTGTAATTAATGTTATTATTTCTTTTTCTCTATTTGTAATCGGTTTTTGTGGTTTAGAGTAGTCGATATTTTCTAAAACTATATTTTTTATAATTGAGATTAATTTAAATGCACATTCACTTTTATTAAGATAACCATCAATTAAATGGTAAGGTATCATTTTTTCATTTGCACTTACAACCAATATTATTAAATTTTTATGTACCTTTTTTACCTTTTGTATTAACTCTAAACCATTCATTTCTGGCATAGACATATCAGCAATCAATATATCAGGACAATAATCACTTAACTTGGCAAGAGCACTTGCTGCTTTATTAAAAGAGATAACATTAAAATATTGTTCTGTTTTCATTAAAGCTATTACACCTTCTATAAATAATTGATGATCATCAACTAATACTACTTCTATCTTTTTCATAGTTTTAGTTTTATTTAAACTTACAAAAAATACCCTAATTATGGTATTTACAAATGTTTATAAAATTATAATCTTTGAGTATTCTAACCTTAAACCTTTTTAACTATGAAAAATTTATTTTTTGTTTTATTACTTTCTTTAGTCAGTTTTGTCTCTTTTGGGCAGTTACTTAATAATTCCTTTAATTTAAATAATGATAATGGAGATTTATTAATGAGAAATTATTCTACAAATGATTTGATCTGGAAACGAGCATTAGTTTCTGGAACAAATGAATTAATAATAAACTATGATGGAGATTTTTCAAGTGGGGTAACAGTAAGTGGTAAAGGATTGACTATACAAAAATATATGAAGCTTCTAATACGGATAACAGCTCTGCAGGTATAATACAATATCAAAGTGAAGGCGACGATTTTTTATATGATGGTAAATATTTAAACCATTATGGTTTTGGTTTTCATCATTTTCAGGATAACTCAAGCCCAGCAAATGGTAATAATGCTTATATGTCTGGTTATTTTGGAGTGGATTTTTTTACTGGTGGTCAAAATAGATTAAGAATTAACTATAATGGTAATGTTGGTATAGGCTCAGTAAACCCAGACAGCAAACTTACTGTAAAAGGTAAAATACATTGTGAAGAAGTAAAAGTAGATTTAGCAGTTCCTGCCGATTATGTATTTGAAAAATATTATATAGGTTCTTCTTCTTTAAAAGAAGATTATAAAATGCCAACTTTAGAAGAAGTTGAAATATTTACCAAAAAGAACAATCATTTACCTGAAATGCCATCAGCAAAACAAATACAAGAAGAAGGTTTACATTTAAAAGAAATGACCAACTTATTACTTCAAAAAATTGAAGAATTAACATTGTATACAATAGAACAAGAAAAACGTATTAAAACGTTAGAGAAGAAATTAACAGATGTTAAGTAATTGTTTCATCAAAGTTTAACTTAAAATTTTAAAATTATGATGAAAAGAATAATATTTACATTATCCTTAATTATATGTCTTTCTGGTTTTTCACAAAACTATCTTACTTACACTCCACAAACCTTAAATGTTTCTGGAAATTCTAATGAAGAAATACTAGCGAGTATAAGAGTTAATTGTTATGGAGGAGAAACCGGTTCTTGTTCAGGAAGTGCTACTGATTATATTTCCATTCCAGATAATGGTTTATTATCAATAGGTTATACAAATCCAATTTTGTTTGTCGGTGATGTCACTGATATGGTATTTAGATTTAAACGGAATGTTAATTTCACAACAATATCAACATATACTTTTAAAGCTGTCTATTTTGATAATAGAGGAGGATATCATGAAAAACCTATAACTATAAATGTAACATATAATTATGCTACTTGTAATTTAAATGCACCCTCGTCATCAAACACAAATGATATAACAGAGAACAGTGCTAAATTAAATTGGTCAAGTGTTGCAAACAATAGTGGTTATCAATATCAGTATAAGAAATCTAGTTTTAGTTCTTGGACAACTGGTACTACTAGTAGTACCAGTAAAACAATAACTAATTTAAGTGCAAATACTGATTATCAATGGAGAGTCCGTTCCAAATGTTCAAATGGTATATATAGTGATAATTGGGGCTCTATAAAAAACTTCACAACTTCAAGTGCCAGTTGTACTGAAAATGTTACTATTGATGAGGATATCTATCAAAATCAAGGAACCGTTTCTGTAGAAGTTTCTAATACCATAATAGCTACAAACATTATAAATACATCCTACCCTGTCACATTTAAAGCTGAAAATAAAGTTATTTTAAACCCTGGATTTCATGTGCAATCAGGTACAAATTTCAGAGCATTTATAGAAGATTGTACAGCAGGTAGACCTTCTTTAGCTAAAAGTTCTAATTCTCAGGAAGAACTTACGACAAATAGTGAAGATCTTAATATTTTAAAATCTAATGAAATTGTAAGCGTATATCCAAACCCAACAAAAGAGAATATTTTTATAAAAAGTGAAGAATCAATAAATCATTGGAACTTTACTACCCTATTTAATGAGGTTCTATTTGAAGGAAAAGAGAACCTACAGACAATTAACACTCAAAATTTACCTAAAGGAATTTATGTTTTAAGAGTCTTTTTAAATAATGGTGAATTAATCACTAAAAAAGTGATTAAAGAATAAATTTAAAACCAAGATTATAAAAAAGAGAAGCTATAGCTTCTCTTTTTTATTTTAATAAACCAACCTATATTTGCACCTCAACAACACAACAACATGAATATTCTAATTTTAGGTTCGGGAGGTCGCGAACATGCTTTTGTTTACAAACTTTTACAAAGTAAAAAAATAAATCAAATTTTTGTAGCGCCTGGTAATGCAGGGACTCATAAAATTGCTAAAAACATCAACATCAATCCTACTGATTTTACTGCTGTTAAAGAAACAATTTTAACCCATAAAATTGATATGGTGGTTGTGGGGCCTGAAGCTCCTTTGGTAGACGGAGTTCATGATTTTTTCTTAGATGATGATGAGTTAAAATCAATTCCAGTAATCGGTCCTAAAAAAGATGGCGCTTTATTAGAGGGTAGCAAAGATTTCTCTAAGCAATTCATGGAAAAACATAACATTCCAACAGCTCGTTATAAATCATTTACCAAAGAAAATTTAAATGATGGGTTTAATTTCTTAGAAACTTTAAATCCTCCTTATGTTTTAAAAGCAGATGGTTTAGCTGCTGGTAAAGGCGTTTTAATTCTTAATAATTTAGAAGAAGCAAAAGCTGAATTGAAAGAGATGTTAACGCATCAGAAATTTGGAGAAGCATCTTCTACAGTTGTTATTGAAGAATTTTTAGACGGAATTGAACTTTCTGTTTTTGTGTTAACGGATGGAAAAAGTTATAAAATTTTACCGTCTGCTAAAGATTATAAACGAATAGGTGAAGGTGATACAGGTTTAAATACAGGTGGAATGGGTGCCATTTCTCCAGTTCCGTTCGCTAGTGAGGATTTCTTAACTAAAGTTGAAGAACACGTCGTAAAACCAACTATAAATGGTTTACAGAAGGACGGAATCGATTATCGTGGATTTATTTTCATCGGTTTAATGAATGTTGATGGAAATCCGCAAGTTATTGAATACAACGTACGAATGGGTGATCCTGAAACAGAAGTAATTTTACCAAGAATAGAATCGGATTTATTAGATTTATTTGAAGGAGTTGCGCATCAAAATTTACATGAAAAATCGTTTAAAGTAACGGATAAGATAGCAACAACTGTTATGTTGGTTTCTGGTGGATATCCTGAATCGTATGAAAAAGGGAAAGAAATTTTAGGGTTAGAAAACATTGACGGTTCTATCGTTTTTCACGCAGGAACAAAATTAGAAAACAATAAAGTTCTTACTAATGGTGGTCGTGTTATGGCTATTACTTCATTAGGAAAAACAATCAATGAAGCCTTAGAAACATCCTACAAAAACATTGATAAAATATCTTTTGATAAAATGAATTATCGAAAAGATATTGGCTTTGATTTACAATAATTAAATAACGGTAGCTTTTTCAAGCGTAAACGAAAACTCAGAACCTTCTCCGAAGGTGCTTTTTAATAAAATTGTTTCGTTGTGAGCTTCTATAATATGCTTTACAATCGATAAACCAAGACCAGAACCTCCTTGCTCTCTCGAACGACTTTGATCTACTCGATAAAAACGTTCAAACAAACGAGGAAGGTGTTCTTGCTTTATGCCTTCTCCATTATCTGCTATTTTTATGATGTATTTATTTTTATTATAGTTTTCTACAGAAGCAATAGTAACTCCACCCACTTTTCCATATTTAATGGAATTAACAATTAAATTAATTAATACTTGTTCTATTCTTTCTACATCTCCCTTAACAAGTACTGGAAACTCGTAAATCTTATCAAACTTTAATTTGATATTGCGTTTTTTTGCTTTCATTTCAAACAAATCAAAAACATTTTGAATAACCTCAAGAATATTAAATGTTTCAATATTCATCTTCATTCCTTCTGTTTCTAATTTAGCAATCATATCCAAATCTTTAACAATAGAAGTGAGTCTTTCTACACCTTTACTTGCTCTTTCTAAATATTTTTCCCTAATTTCTCTATTATTAGCAGCTCCTTCTAAAAGTGTTAAAATATAGCCCTGTACTGTAAAGAGTGGTGTTTTTAATTCATGCGCAACATTTCCTAAGAAATCTCTTCTAAAAGAATCTCTTTCTGTTAAATTAGCTATTTCTTCTTTTTTGTCTTCAACATACTCCTGCACTGTTTTGGTTAAACCTTCTACATCGGTTGTAACTTTATCTCTATGTAAATCATTGATATCTAAAATTGAAATATCTTGATATAATTTTTTAATCCTTTGATAGATAAAATGTTCTGCTCTGTACTGTATTATGAAAAAGGATATGGTAAAAAGTAAAAATCCAAAAACAACTACCGTAATAACTCCTAATGATTGGAAGAAAAACAAGTAGGAAAGTAATGCAATAGCAATAGATAATATGGTTAAATAAAATGCTGATAAAAGAGCGTAATTATATGTTTTTTTTATTTTTTTCATTCTAAAACAAAAAGTAGATTGCTAAAACAGCAATCTACATAATTTTATTGGTATGTTACTAATGTTATTTTTCTGCAGATTCAAGTACAAATTTATAACCTACTCCTTTTACCGTTTTAAAATAATCATCTCCTATTTTTTCACGTAATTTTCTAATATGTACGTCTATAGTTCTTCCACCAACCACAACTTCATTACCCCAAACATTATCTAATATCGTTTCTCTTTTAAAGACTTTTCCTGGTTTTGAGGTTAAAAGAGAAAAAAGTTCAAATTCTTTTCTAGGTAATGTGATTTTTTTTCCTGCTTTAAAAACCACATATTCTTCTCTGTTAATTAAGATATCACCAATTTTGGTTGTTGTATCTTCTGCTGTTTCTGTTTTTAAGCGACGTAAGAGAGATTTTACTTTGCTTACTAAAACTTTAGGTTTTATTGGTTTGGTAATATAATCATCTGCACCTGCATCAAACCCGGCAACTTGAGAATAGTCTTCTCCTCTTGCTGTTAAAAAAGAAATTATTACATTTTCAAGTGATTTTATTTTACGTATCTTTTCACAAGCTTCAATACCATCCATCTCTGGCATCATGATGTCAAGTAAAATTAAATGGGGAGTTATTTTTTTAGCTAATTTCACACCTTCTGCACCATTGTTTGCAGTAAAAACCTGATATCCTTCTGATTTTAAATTATACCCGACAATTTCTAAAATATCTGGCTCGTCATCGACTAATAAAATCTTGATGTCGTTAGTATTCATTTCTTTGGTTTAATTAATTTAACTCAAAAATAACTATTATATAATTAAAACAATCAACACCTGTTTAACTTAACATTGATTTAATGTTAAGGCTTTTATTAAAAATTACGCTTACTATCAGAAGCTTAACTTTTAATTAATGTGAGTTTTAGTATTTTACTTGACTCTTATATTAACCATTAAAGTAGTAAATTAAAATTAACTACCTTAAAAATTTGCATTTACAACAACTTAAAAATAACTAGAACATAACCAAGCCTTTCTTTTTTATACTTTTGAAGTATGTATAAAACACTTACCAAACTTGCTGAAAAAGTCTTTACAAAGTCACAGATTTTTAAATCTGGCTTCAACCTTTCGCCAATGTACAGAAGATTAACAGGGCGTATTATTTATACTTCGGATGATTTATTAGATGTAAAAATTAAAATTCCTATTAGTTATAAAAACAAAAACTATGTTGGTAGTGTTTTCGGTGGAAGCTTATTCTCTGCAACTGATCCTATTTACATGATACAGTTACTCCATATTTTAGGAGATGATTATGTGGTTTGGGATAAATCTGCCGAAATAAAATACAGAAGGCCTGCAAAATCTAATGCTTACGCTGAATTTGTTTTTACTTCGGAAGAAATAGAAAACATCAAAAAAGATATCGCTGAAAAAAAGGAAATCGACTTGATAAAAAAACTGAATATAACCGATGGAGAAAAAACGGTTTTCTGTGAGTTAGAAAAAATCATTTACATCGCAGATAAACAGTACTACAAAGAGAAAAGAAAAAAGAAGAAATAATATAATAGTTGCTATGAAAAATGTTGTTTTCCTTTTGATTTTGTGTTTTACAATATCAGGGTTTTCACAATCTAATTATCAAAAATTTAAAAACCTTTCGAGTCCTAAAAAATGGTGGATTTTCTTTCATCCTTTTAAAGCCAAAAAAGCCTTAGCTATTTCTAAAGAAGCTGGTCGTGTAACCGATAGTATTCGAAAAACAAGCTTATTAGACGGTGATCATGCAGGTGGACAGGTAGATGCTTTTCGTCATGCTTTTTGGATGGCACGTTTGCGTCAAGAAATTGGTGAATCTGCTGCACGTTCTTTAGGAAAAGCGCATGAAAAAGAAAATTATCAATATTTTAAAGAAAATAAATTAGAAGATGGTGTTTTACCCGACAAAGCTTCTAGGAAAATGGATTTACATAACAATGAAATTGGATTGTCGCTAACCAGAAAAGGTGAAAAATACACTAAAAATAGATTAATTTATCTAATTGTGAATGCAATTCATCAAGGTAAAATGCTCATCATTAAAAAAGACGCTAAAAAACGCTTTCTAACCTGTAAAGGAAATCTCATCAATACAAAAACATTAAGAGGAAAATGGGAAAACAACAAATGTTTAGTAAAATCAAACGAAATAATTACTGATAAGTAAAAGTCAATCTTCTTCAGATTAAAATCAATTTATAAAAATATTTCTACCTTTATAAAAATTGATTACTATGAAATTAATTCCTTCATTAGGAGAAATTACCCATAAAGGTAAAGAAGCTTTTAAACGCTTTCCTATTACGCTTTCATGGTCAATTATTGGAACCCTTTTTACTTTGTGGTCTGTTGAAATAGAAACCTTTGATAAAATTTTTTATGGTAAGGTAATTCTCACCTTTATTTTAGGAATTAGTTGGTTAATCGCTACTCGTTTTTTTGAAGAACAATTTAAAACGGATAAAGAATGGATTTTCTTAATCACATTATCCTTTATTTTTGTGTTTTATGTAAGCCTGCCCAATGAAGGTAGAATGAGCAATACAAACATCACACGGTTTGTGCTATACTTATTAGCGGGACATTTACTGATTTTTGTAGCTCCTTTTTTATTAAAGTGGAATAAAAACGCCTATTTCAACTATATAAAATCCATTTTTATCGCCATTGTTAGAAGCTTGTTTTTCTCTTTAGTCTTATACCTTGGTGTTGCACTTGCACTTCTCGCTTTTAAACATTTATTCAATATTGATGTTGATGGAAAACGTTTCTTTCAAATTTTTATCATTTGTTTAGGTATTGTAAATACTTGGATGTATTTAGCTGATTTTCCTAAGAAAATACACCAAAAAACCATTGTAAACTATACAAAAGCATTAGAGGTTCTTGTAAAGTATGTTTTGATTCCTTTAGTAATTTTATACCTTATCATTTTATATGCTTATAGTTTAAAAATTGTACTGAACTGGAACTTACCTAAAGGATGGGTTTCTTATTTGGTTGTAGCACTTTCCTTTTTAGGTTTTCTTATTCAAATTTTAATCAGCCCGATTCAACAAACGACAGATTCTAGAGCAATTCGAAGGTTTTATCCGTGGTTTTATGTGTTGTTACTTCCTTTAAACATATTACTTTTTGTAGCTATTTTTCGCAGAATTTCAGAATATGGATTTACCGAAAATCGTTATTTTGTGCTCATTTTAGCATGTTATATTTTAGGAATGACAGCTTACATGCTTATTAGTAAAAACAAAAAAACCAATTATTTTCCATTGAGTTTAGCTGTACTAGCTTTGCTTACTTCCTTCGGATTCTGGAGTGCTTTTTCGGTTTCTACCAAAAGTCAAGTACATCAGTTTAAAAAAGTGTATCACGAAATTAAAGCACAGAATTTCACAACTACTTACGAGAAGAAAAATCAGTTACAATCTATAATACGCTATTTATCTAATAAAAATGAAACTGATAAGATTACCGATATTTTAGGCTACAATCCAGACGAAGTTTTTAAAAGTAAAAACAAATGGGATATTCCTTATAAATTAATGGATAGTTTGAATATTACTATTGATGATAAAACGACAATAGCTTCTGAAAATAAATATTATAATTTAGATGAATTCAACACCATAATAAACACCAAAGGGTATGATTTTTTTAAACGTGTGTATTTCAATAGTTTTAAAGATAATCGTAAAGAATATTTGGGCTATGAGTTTATTCTGTTAGAAAAATCTAACACAATCTCTATTTGGAAAAACAATTCAGAAATAGGAATATTAGATTGCACCTCCCTTTTGGATTCACTTGACAAGCAAAGTAAAAATAACGGTATAGATCCTGATCTAATGACGATTGAAAAAATTTTAGATTCCTTAAAAGTAAAAATTGTGTTTGTTGATATTTCTATGGATAAAAACAATCAGAAAAATTATATTTACTCTGCTAACGGATATGTTTTAATCAAAGAAAATGGTCAATAAACTCAATCTGAAAAATATTTTATTTCTAGATATAGAAACTGTTCCGCAACACGAAAACTGGAACGACGTTTCTAAAGAAATGCAAGAACTATACGAAGCTAAAACCAAATACCAACGAAAAGATGAATTTACTGCAGAAGAATTTTATCATAGAGCAGGTATTTGGGCTGAGTTTGGGAAAATAATCTGTATTTCTGTTGGGTATTTCGTAGAATTAAAAGGGGCTGATCAATTAAGAGTTACTTCTTTTTATTCTGATGATGAAAAACAACTCCTCATCGATTTTAAAACCTTATTAGAAGATCATTTTAACAAACCTCAACATATACTATGTGCTCATAACGGAAAAGAGTTTGACTTTCCATACATTGCTCGTAGAATGATTATCCAGCAAGTTGAGTTACCCAAAAAACTCGATTTATTTGGTAAAAAACCATGGGAAGTTCCGCATTTAGACACTTTAGAATTATGGAAGTTTGGTGATTATAAACACTATACTTCGCTGAAGTTATTAACACATATTTTAGGAGTTCCTTCACCAAAACAAGATATTGATGGTAGCGAGGTCGCTAACGTATATTACGAGGAGAAAAACCTCCCGCGTATTGTTGAGTATTGTGAACGTGATACCGTTGCAGTAGCACAATTATTATTGCGTTTTAATAATTTATCCTTGGTTGAAGAAAAAAACATTATTAAAGTTTAATAATAAATCAGAATTCTTTTTACAATACTATTATAATTTACAAAAAAAGCATCTGTTTTAAAACAGATGCTTTTTATATGAATGGTAAACTTTGTTGCGTTACGGAAACTTTATTATAAAGCGCTATATAACTCTTGTTTGTGCTTATTTAATAAAGACTTAGTAATTCCTAAATTAGCTTTAGAAGAATCTACTGCTAAATAAATAAAGTAAGCACCACTAGGGGCTACATTAATTATATGTACTTGTCCGTTTAAGGTAATTGTTATATCCTCAATATCTTCTTTAAGCCCTAATACTTTAATGGCGTTTAACTTAGCTTTAACCACTTCTAAGTTATAGGCTGATGCTAATTCTGGATCGAAACCATCAATAGCTTCCGAATCATAAGATATACCTGATTCAATTTCTGTTACTGAAACTGCAATAAAACCACTAATAGATTTTACATTCTCTTTAAAAGACTTTAATATTTCTTTCATTACTTTATTTATTTATATTTTTATTTGCCACAAAAGTGATATATAAATCTGGAGAGAATCTGTAGAAAACTCCTAAAAAATATTTTTAGTATTTAAAATATTTTTTTTAATAAATAAAACAGTGATAACATGTAAGTTATCTTCATTTTTATATGCAATATAAAAATTGTAAAAAGAAATTATTTTTTTCACCATAGATAATCCTAAACCTGTAGATTCTGAACTATTTGTAGATTTAACAAATCTATTAAATAGTTCTACTTTAGAAACAATAAGAGGTTTTCCTGTATTTGTAATTACAAAAGATTTATCTGTAATTTCTATAGCAATCCCACCTCCTTTGATATTGTGTTTAATGGCATTGCTAATTAAATTGTTAAAAAGAAGATACGCCAGTGTTTCGTTTAATAAGAGTTTGGGATTATCTTTAAATTTAGTGGTTAATTCAATGTCTTTTAAAATTAATAATTCTTCAAAATCCTCTATTCTTTCTTTAATGTAATCTGCTAAATAGATTTCTGTATTTTCAACAAACTGATTGTTTTCAATTTTAGTTAAGATCGATAAGTTTTTGCTTAACCTAGACAATCTCCCTGTAGATTGATGTAGCTGAGCTAATGTAATTAAATGTTCTTCATTAAGAGTTTGATCTTGTAATAATAACTCTATTTTGTTTTTGATAATAGCTAATGGTGTTTGTATTTCATGTGAAACGTTCTCTGTATATTCTCTTAACAATTTATAATCTTTTTCAACCTGAAAAGTCATGTTTTCAATTGTTGTGTTTAACTCATTAAATTCTAACACCTTTGTTGGTAGAAGCTTTAATGATTCTGACTTTTTTATGTTGTATGATCGTAGTTGGAATAATGTGTCATAAAAAGGCTTCCAAACTATTTTAGATACTATGTTAGCTAATAATACCATTGTTAAAAACAACAGGATGATAATAACAAAAATAATTTCTAAAACATCTTTGATTAAGTTTTCTTGTGATAGTAAGGATTTAGTAATACTTATTATATAATAATTTTCTTTAATTTTTTCAGAAAATAGTATCTGTCTATGATTAAGATTATTTTTTTCATAAGTACTGTACATAACAGTATCTTTTATAAATGTTTCTATTCTGGGATCCTCATCCACCTTTTTTATGTTAATTTTATCACCAATGTTAAGTGTGTAAGTTGATAGTAATTCATCAAACTCATTAAGCTCATGTATTAATTGTTCTTTTTCTGCATATAGTTTTTGATTAAACCCTTCGTTTATATTGTATTTCGTAATATAAAATGCTAAAACACTTCCTACTAACGATGCAATCAAAAGCCCTATGAAGTAATATTGATTGGTAAACCTAAGTAATTTCATTCATCTGTAAATTTATAACCCACTCCATATACTGTTTGTATGTAGTCTTTTCCGTTTTTCTTTAAGATTTTTTTCCGGAGATTTTTAAGGTGGGAGTATATAAAATCATAGGAATCCGCCATGTCCATTTGATCTCCCCATAAGTGTTCTGCAATAGAACTTTTCGGAATCACCCTATGTAAATTAGTTATAAAATATAGTAAAAGATCGTACTCTTTTTTGGTTAATTTTATAAACTCATTATTAACTTTTACATTTTTATCATTTGGGAAAACCTCAATTTCGTTAAAAACAATGGTGTTTTGAGCGTTAAAATTTCGTCGTCGTAAAATGGACTTAATTCTGGCATTAAGCTCTACCAAATCAAATGGTTTTGTAAGATAATCATCAGCCCCTATTTCTAAGCCATAAATTTTATCATCAAGGGCGTGTTTAGCTGAAATAATGATAATACCACAATCAGACCTCATTTCTTTCAGTTGCTTTACGACTTCAAACCCTTTACCGTCTGGTAAATTTACATCTACCACCAAGCAATCATACTCGTAATCCCAACTCTTAGTTTTGGCTTTCTCTAAATTATCAACCCATTCACATTGATATCCTTCTTTGTTAAGATAAGCCATCATAGTTTCAGCTAATAAATGTTCATCTTCAATAATTAAAAGTTTCATAAAAATAGACTTTTGTTACTATACAACTAACTATCCTTCCAACTTCATGGAAAGCTCAAACCAACGTTCTTCTTTTGTTTCTAAATCTTCAATAATTTGTTGGAGCTCTATTGATTTATCATTAATGTCTTCTGATGAAACTTCATTATTCATAAATTGTGTTTCAATAATTGCTTTTTTCTTCTGAAGTTTTTCAATATCTTTTTCTAACAAACCAAATTCTCGGTTTTCATTAAAACTTAACTTTCCTTTTTGAGGTGTTTTAACGGGTGCTACAACCTCTTTCTTCTCTTCCTTGGGTTCTTCTTCTTTAGAATCTTCATAAGCTCTAAAATCAGAATAATTTCCAGGGAAATTTTCAACAATTCCATCGCCTCTAAACACAAACAAATTATCCACTATTTTATCCATAAAATAACGGTCATGTGATACAACCATTAAATTACCAGGGTAATCTAATAGAAAGTTTTCTAACACGTTTAAAGTAACTACATCTAAATCATTCGTAGGTTCATCCAGAATTAAAAAATTAGGATTTTGAATAAGTACCGCACACAAATACAATCTTTTTTGTTCTCCACCACTTAGTTTTTCAACGAAATCATGCTGCTTTTTTTTATCGAATAAAAAACGTTCTAATAATTGACTTGCAGAAATTTTTCTTCCTTTCGTTAAAGGAATATACTCACCAAATTCTTTAATAACGTCTATTACTTTCTGTCCTTCTTTAATAACAATACCTTTTTGGGTATAGTAACCAAATTTTACGGTTTCTCCTACAATCACTTTTCCTCCATCAACAGGAACTTTTCCTGTTAAAATATTTAAAAAAGACGACTTACCTGTTCCGTTTTTTCCGATAATCCCTATGCGTTCTCCTCTTGTAAACACATAGTCAAATCCGTCTAAAATAACTTTATCATCAAAAGATTTTTTTAACTTATGTAGCTCAACAATTTTACTTCCCAAGCGCTCCATGTTAATTTCTAACTGAACTTCATGTTCGTTTCTTCGCTGATGTGCTTTTTCTTTAATTTCAGTGAAGTCATCAATACGTGATTTCGACTTCGTAGTTCGTGCTTTAGGTTGACGACGCATCCATTCCAACTCTTTTTTGAACAAACTTTTTGCTTTACTCAAGTTAACAGCTTCAAGCGCTTGTCGTTCTTCTTTATTTTGAAGGTAATACGAGTAGTTTCCTTTATACTTATATAACTGTCCGTTATCTAACTCTATAATTTCATTGCATACACGCTCTAAAAAGTAACGGTCGTGCGTTACCATAAACAAGGTAATCTTTTCTTTTGCAAAAAAAGCCTCTAGCCATTCTATCATTTCTAAATCTAAATGGTTGGTTGGCTCATCTAAAATCAATAAATCTGGTTTATTTATTAGTACAATCGCTAACCCCAATCGTTTTTTTTGGCCTCCAGAAAGCGTACCCACTTTTTGACTTAAGTCATCCAACTTCAATCTGGATAAAATTTGTTTGTATTGTGTTTCAAAATCCCAGGCATTGTGTTGCTCCATTAATTCAAACGCATGTTGATAAGCTTCAACTTCATCAGGGTTTTCTAGTGCTTTTTCATATTGTTTTACAATCGTAAGAATTTTATTTTCTGTTGAAAAAATAGTTTCCTCTATTGTTAACTCAGGATTTAATTTATCGTCTTGTGCTAAATAAGCTATATAAATTCCTTTTCGACTCGTTATTTGCCCCGTGTCTGGTGTATCTAAACCTGCTATAATATTTAAAATAGAAGTCTTTCCACTACCATTTTTTGCTACAAATGCAATTTTCTGATCTTTATTAATTCCGAAAGAAATATCTTCAAACAATACTCTTTCGCCATAAGCTTTTGATATATTTTCAACCGTAAGGTAATTCATCTGTATAATTTTACGCAAAGAAACAAAAAACCCGAGCAATTTGCTCGGGTTTAATTGGTTTTAAAAAAATGAAGGGTGATTATTTCTTAACCAATTTAGTTGTTAATAGCTTTTGACCATCGTTAACTTCTAAAATATACATTCCCGTTTGTAATTTGGAAACGTTAATGTTTGCATTGTCTAATCTACCTGTTTGTACAGATTGACCGATTGTATTCACAATTCTATACGTTGCATTAGATGTATCTTTAGTATTTAACTTTACTTGAATAAAGCTGGTTGCTGGATTTGGATATGCAACTACATCTAAAACTTTCTCGTTTCTTAAAGCTTCTGCAGAAACATCAGCTCCGTAAGAACGTGCAGATGTTGAAATATTAACCGTATAATCTTCAACTTCTCCATCTCCAAAAGACTCACAAGCAGTTGATGCTGAGTTATATTTCATAGAAACACGCATTCTTGTATTTCCTAATACTGCATTTGCAGGTACTGCAACTGTATAACTTAAATTTCCTGCACTACTAGATGATCCTGATGCTACTTTTTCACTACTAGCAAATGTTCCATCTTGATTAAAATCAATCCATACACTAAAGAATTCTGTATATGAAGACCCGCTAAAACCAGCACTTACTAACAATTGATTTGATGATCCTGGAGCTACTGTTGCTACTTGACTTGTAAAATCTCCATAACCTCCATTAGCTCCTGTTGAATTTGTCATACCTCCAAATGACACATAATCAATCCACTCATACGTAACTCTGCTTCCTGTTGATGTACAATAAGAAACCTGATTACTCAACGTTGTAAATGATACAGTGCCTGCTGCAGATTCATTTCCTGCTGCATCTTTTGCTCTTACTGAATACGTATAACTTGTTGCTGCTGTTAATCCTGATACATTTGTAGATGTTGATGTGGTTGAAGTTACAAAAGTTGCTCCTCTATACACATCATATCCTGTTACTCCAACATTATCTGATGATGCTGACCAGCTTAGTGTTGCTGATGTTTGTGTAACGCTTGATGCACTAACGTTTCCTGGTGTACTAGGTGCCTGTGTATCTGGTGCTCCTGCTCCAATTACCACAGTATAATCTTCTACTTCTCCATAAGAAAATGTCTCACATGAAGTCGGCACTCCATCATATTTCATAGAAACACGCATTCTTGTTGCTCCTGATGCTGCACTTGCTGGTACCGTAAATGATCCTGAAACTGGTGTCGTTTTAGAAGCTGTTTTCGTCCAAACTGTTTCTCCACTATCTGCAAAATCTCCATCTTGGTTATAATCAATAAACACTGCATAACCTTCATTATACGTGGTTCCTGTCCAAGTAGGAGTAATTGTAATAGTAGCTGATGCTGATTTTGCTAAAGTTGTTGAAATTGAAGTATGATCTGTATATCCACTTCCTCCTCCAGAAGTATTGTTAATAGTTCCTAATTGAACTCTTCCTATATATTCATCTGCAACACTATTTCCTTTAGAATCACAATAGTTTAATGGTGGCGTTCCTGTTGTAGTAACATTCGTTGTCGCTGCTGTTCCACTTCCTCCATCTGAACATTTAGCAGATACAGATACTGAATATTGAGTTCCTGCTGTTAAACCTGAGGCAGTAAATGAAGTTCCAGAAACGTTTGAGGTACTTCCACCAACAGTAACATCATAAGATACTGCACCAGAAACCGAACTCCATGATACTGTAAATCCGTTATCTCCAACACTTGAAGACGATAAACTGGCTGGTGCTGCTAAATCACAAGGGGTTCCAAATTTATCAGATAATGCTAAACTTCTACGAGACCCTCCTGCTTCTAAAACAGTACGCATTCTTGCTTTTTGTCCTACCGTAAATAAATTCATACAAGTATCATCAGAATAATCCATGTAATTTTCTACCATATCTAAAGAACCACAAGAAGAGTGTGACGATTCACAGCCATAATTAGCCGCATCTGATTCTGGAGTATCTGATACAAAATCATCTACTCCACAACCTCCATCACCCCAAATATGACGTAAGTTTAAAAAGTGACCAACTTCGTGAGTTGTTGTTCTTCCTTTATCGAAAGGAGCAGATAAATAAAATCCTGTTCCTTTATCAGAACTACCAAAATATTGAGGTCCCATAACAACACCATCAGTAGAAGCACTACCTCCTGGGAATTGAGCGTATCCCAAAATTCCACCTCCAATGTTACAAACCCACATATTTAAATATTCTGAAGCATCCCATGGGTCCACACCTCCTTGAGATGATTTTTTCATTGCATCATTAGTTCCCCAAGAAGTTGTAGAAGAAGATTTTCTAGTAATACCTGTTGTTGGGTTACCATTAGGATCTATAGTCGCCAATTGAAACTCAATTTGAGTATCTGCTGCTTGAGACCATTTACTATTTGCATCAGAATTAGTTCTACGGTAATCTTCATTTAAAACATCTAATTGCGACTGAATCTGTGCAGCACTAATATTTTCTTGAGAATTGCTATAAATAACATGAACTACTACAGGAATAGTAATAATTTGACCGTCTACTCTTGCTTGGTTACTTTCCTTTTCTCTTACCTTTCTTTGAGTAAAAGATTCTATTTCTCCCATACGTTGTTGTAATGTCGGGTCTAGAGATTGTCTATACTCAAGGTTTTCCATTGAGTGACAGTTTCTTTGTTGTGCAAAATTTACAGCAACAAATAATAAACACATAAGTGTTAGGGTAATTTTTTTCATTTGATTGAAGGGTTTTAATTAATATTATATTTTGCTTAACCTTTAGGTTATTTAAAAATAAATAATCTAAAAAAAATCATAAATTTTTGTTAAAGCAGTAGCAAATATAATTTTTTTATTTAAAGTTAAAAGAAAATTAAAAAATTATGTATAAATCGTAAATATTTAAGTGTAAGCTGTAAAAAAACATAAAAAATTATGTTTAATCATAAGAATAGAACCCCAAGCAAAATCATCTTGGGGTTTTATTTCCTCATGAAACTGATAGGTTATTTCTTTACCAATTTGGTTTTTAATAACTTTTGTCCATCATTAACTTCTAAAATATACATTCCTGTTTTCAAATTAGATAGACTAATACTCTCTCCGTTTAGTTTTCCTTTTTTTACTAATTGGCCTATAATATTTAGGATTCTATATGATGCAATATCTCCTCTAATTTGTAAATTAACATGAACAAAATTAGTCGCTGGATTTGGAACCGCTTTTAGAACAAAGCTGCCTTCATTACCTATTGTAGATGCTTTTACATTGGCTACTTCCCCAAACGTTTGAACAACCGCTGCCGAATTTGTTATATTAACCGTGTAGTCTTCAACCTCTCCATCTCCAAAAGACTCGCAGGCTGTAGATTTACTATTATATTTCATAGAAACACGCATTCTCGTATTTCCTAATACCGCATCTGATGGCACAATAATATCTGCTGATAAATTACCGGCACTTGATGACGATCCTGCTACCACTTCTTCATTTGATTCGAATGTTCCGTTTTGGTTAAAATCAATCCAAATTGTAAAAAACTCAGTATAAGTGCTTCCGCTAAATCCTGCACTAAAAATAATTTGGTTTGTAGATCCTGGTGCTACTGTTGCTACTTGACTTGTAAAATCTCCGTAACCTCCATTAGCTCCAGTTGAATTTGTCATACCTCCAAATGATACATAATCAATCCACTCATACGTAACTCTACTTCCTGTTGATGCACAGTAAGAAACTTGATTACTTAATGTAGTAAATGTTACTGATCCTGATGCAGATTCATTTCCTGCTGTATCTTTTGCTCTTACTGAATACGTATAACTTGTTGCTGCTGTTAATCCTGATACATTTGTAGATGTTGATGTGGTTGAAGTTACAAAAGTTGCTCCTCTATACACATCATATCCTGTTACTCCAACATTATCTGATGATGCTGACCAGCTTAGTGTTGCTGATGTTTGTGTAACGCTTGATGCACTAACGTTTCCTGGTGTACTAGGTGCCTGTGTATCTGGTGCTCCTGCTCCAATTACCACAGTATAATC
Organism: Tenacibaculum adriaticum; assembly: GCF_008124875.1. Classification (GTDB taxonomy): domain Bacteria; phylum Bacteroidota; class Bacteroidia; order Flavobacteriales; family Flavobacteriaceae; genus Polaribacter; species Polaribacter adriaticus. The sequence continues at coordinate 513,185 of NZ_VNIA01000001.1, read as the reverse complement.
TTCTACTTCTCCATAAGAAAATGTTTCACATGAAGTTGGTATTCCATTATATTTCATAGAAACACGCATTCTTGTTGCTCCTGATGCTGCACTTGCGGGTACCGTAAATGATCCTGAAACTGGCGTCGTTTTAGAAGCTGTTTTCGTCCAAACTGTTTCTCCACTATCTGCAAAATCTCCATCTTGGTTATAATCAATAAACACTGCATAACCTTCATTATACGTGGTTCCTGTCCAAGTAGGGGTAATTGTAATAGTAGCTGATGCTGATTTTGATAAAGTTGTTGAAATTGAAGTATGATCTGTATATCCACTTCCTCCTCCAGAAGTATTATTAATAGTTCCTAATTGAACTCTTCCTATATATTCATCTGCAACACTATTTCCTTTAGAATCACAATAGTTTAATGGTGGCGTTCCTGTTGTAGTAACATTCGTTGTCGCTGCTGTTCCACTTCCTCCTCC
>NZ_VNIA01000001.1:242942-512626 GCF_008124875.1 Tenacibaculum adriaticum | reverse complement strand
TATTCATCTGCAACACTATTTCCTTTAGAATCACAATAGTTTAATGGTGGCGTTCCTGTTGTAGTAACATTCGTTGTCGCTGCTGTTCCACTTCCTCCTCCTGAACATTTAGCAGAAACGTTAACTGTATATTGAGTTCCAGATAACAATCCTGATGCATTAAAAGTTGTTCCAGATACATTACTTGTATTTCCACCGATAGTAACATCATAAGATGCAGCTCCTGATACTGAGTTCCAAGAAACAGTAAAGCCATTGTCTCCAACATTTGAAGTCGATAGGCCAGAAGGAGCTCCTAATGCACATGCCTGCACAAACTCTTCTCCAACATTCACTGCATAAAAAGCATTCGTTGTTGAAATTACTTCTTGAGAATTAACTCCATATAAATCCGTAGCCGCTTGAATTGCTCCAGCTCTTGCATCAGCAAAGGTTGAGCTAGGTGATAAATAATTAGCTTCTAAACGATATGTAATTTTTGCTGCTTTAGTCATCCCAATTCCAGTTACGTTAAAAACGTCACCTACATCGTTTGTTCCATTACCACCTACAGTTAATAAATAAAACCAATAATTTAACACTCCGGAGTTTGTATGAACTCCACAATAATCATTAAGATTTGTAGGTGTACCACAATTTGGGTTTTGCCAATTTGTACCACCATACGTGTCTGGTTGACCTTCTGAAGTTGGATTACTCATAGAGCGCAAAGCAGCAGAACCGCTTCGCCTATCAATTTCATCTCCAATTAACCATACTGAAGCGGAAGGATTTAAATCATTTCCATTCCCCTTTGCAAAATGTTCAACAGCTGCTCCCCAAATATCTGAAAAACCTTCGTTTAATGCACCTGACTCCCTTTGATATGCTAAATCTGCAGTATATGAGCAGACTGCATGACCAATTTCATGTGCAGCTACATCGATAGATGTTAAAGCATCGAAATTTCCGTTTCCTTCATTACCATTTGAGGATCCGTCTCCATAAGACATTACTGAACCATTCCAGAATGCATTATCATAATTATTATCTACATGTACATAACTTCTAATTTGTGCTCCACTCCCATCATAACTATTTCTACCGTGCTCTTGTTGCCAGTAATCAAAAGTCATCATTGCTCCCCAATGAGCATCTAATGCGGCATCATCTTTATTTGTGCTATGTTCAGCTGTTGTCCAATTATTATCACTATCTGTGAACTGATCATAATTTGTTACATAAGGATATGTTGATCCTGGCGCTTGATGTTTAGCATCTCGAGTATATATTTTTCTTGAAGCATCACTTAAAATATAATTAGATCCACTTAAAGCAGTTTCAATATTTTTTACTCCACTATAACGTGTTTCTGCTATAGCAGAAACAAATGCTGTAGCTACTGTAGTTGTTTTATTTACTTTATCAACATGTTTTGCTTCACTTCCGTGACCAAACTTTTCTGCGTGCTTAATAATTGCGTTATAAAACAATACTTCTCCATTTTGAGCATCAATATATAAATAACCTCTACTTAAGGGCTTCGTTGCAAAAATGTCAAATTTATAAGCTAAACGCGCATCCTTTTGTCCGATAACTTCACCCGGTAATAGTAATAATTCACCTTCTGGTTTTTTATAGTTATCCATTTCTTTTGATGCTTCTGGGAATTCCCACATATACTTTTCTGCTCCAGTATGTTGAATTGCTTTATTAAAAGCTACTTGTTTTGATAAGTTTGGTGTTAAATTTTCTTTTTCTATTCTAAAAATTTTACCTGAAGCAGATTGAACACTTCCGTTTTTAGCATGAAAGTTGTATTGTCCAAATTCAACTTTAATTCCTTTATGAAATTGTTGTTGTTTCTCGTGGGTAAAGCCTAAATCATCATTATTAATTTTTACTTTTTTTAAAGAACTGTTTTTTAATTCAAAATCTTGAATTATAGCTTCTTTAGCTTGAGAAACGGAATAATTAGATGATTTTTTAAACATGACAATAGAGGGGTTTCCTCTTTGGTCTAAAATTTTCTTTTTAATTTGAAGTTCATTTTTTTGTGCATTAACAGTACCTACTGCTAGCAAAGAAAAAACAAAAGCATAACTTAAGTAATTTTTTTTCATTTAATCGAAGGGTTTAAGTTTATATTAAATTTAACTTAATATTTCAGGGGATTTAAGGCGAAAATCTTGTTAAAATTCTTAATTTTTTGTTAAGATAACGGTAAATATATAATTTTATTAACAAAACAAAAACATTATTTTAACATTTTAATCCTTGTCTTATAAATTTCATAGCAATTTATTAATCCTTATTTTTGGAAAACTATTATGGTAAGCGCAAAAAACATATCTATTTCATTTTCAGAAAACAAGGTTGTAAATAACATCTCTTTTGAAATAAAACCCAATAATATACTAGGTGTTGTGGGAGAAAGTGGAAGTGGAAAATCAGTTACTTCTTTGGCTATATTAGGATTGCTTCCAAAAGCAGCAAAAGTTGAGGGAGAAATAATTTTTAATAAAAAAAAATTATTATCCTTTTCTGAAAAAGATTTTCAAAAAATAAGAGGTAAAGAAATTGCCATGATTTTTCAAGAACCTATGAGTTCTCTGAATCCAACCTTAACTTGTGGCTTTCAAGTTGTTGAAATTTTACAACAACATACAAATTTGTCTCCTTCAGAAATTCAAACAGAAGTAATTTCTCTTTTTGAGAAAGTAAAATTACCAAGACCTGAGCAGATTTACTCTTCATATCCTCATCAAATTAGTGGTGGACAAAAACAACGAGTTATAATCGCTATGGCAATAGCATGTAAACCTAAATTGTTAATTGCAGATGAACCCACAACCGCATTAGATGTAACGGTTCAAAAGGAAATTATTCATTTACTTAAAGAACTACAACAAGAAAATGGGCTAAGTATTTTATTTATTACACATGATTTAGCATTGGTTTCTGAGATTGCGGATGAGGTTGTGGTAATGTATAAAGGAAGTGCTATTGAGCAAGGAAATGCAAAAGAAATATTTCTTAATCCTAAAGAAAATTATACAAAAGCACTTATTAATTCGAAACCTAATTTAAAAAACCGCTCAAAAACACTTCCCACAGTTACTGATTTTATTAATAATACAATTGATTATTCAATATATTCTGATGAAGAGCGCTCAAAATTTCACCAAAAAATATATAACCAAACTCCATTATTAGAAGTCTACAATTTGAAGAAGGAATTTTTTTCTAAAGAAAGTTGGTTTACCAAACCAGATATAATTAAAGCTGTTGACGATGTTTCTTTTAAAATTTATGAAGGAGAAACTCTCGGATTAGTTGGTGAAAGTGGCTGTGGAAAAACAACTCTCGGACGTACAATTTTACAACTAGAAAAGGCTACTTCTGGACAAATTAAATACAAAGGACAAGAGATTACCCATCTTTCAAAATCTGAATTTAAAAACTTACGAAAAGAAATTCAGATTATTTTTCAAGATCCTTTTTCTTCTTTAAATCCGAGAATCCCTGTTGGGAAAGCTATAATGGAACCGATGAAGGTTCACGATATATTTTCATCTTCGAAAGAAAGAAAAGAATATGTTTTAAAACTTCTTAAAAAAGTAGGATTAGAACCTGAACATTTTTATCGTTATCCTCATGAATTTTCTGGCGGACAAAGACAACGAATTGGAATTGCTCGCACAATAGCTCTTCAGCCTAAATTAATTATTTGTGATGAATCTGTTTCTGCTTTGGATGTTTCTGTACAAGCTCAAGTGTTGAATTTGTTAAATCAACTTAAATCTGAATATAAATTCACATATATATTCATCTCACATGATTTATCTGTTGTTAAATACATGGCAGATCAACTAATGGTAATGAATAAAGGAAAAATAGAAGAAATTAATGATGCTGATATTATTTATCAAAATCCGAAAACAAGTTATACTAAAAAATTAATTGATTCTATCCCAAAAGGGATATAATTTAACTGCTTTACACATCAATTCCTCTCTTTTTATATCGATGAATTAGTAGTATATTGCAACGTTAAAACGAAAAGAAAAAACATGAAAATTATAGTGCCAATGGCAGGAATTGGATCGCGTTTGCGTCCACATACACTTACCACACCTAAACCATTAACTGTTATTGCTGGAAAACCAATTGTACAACGTTTGGTTGAAGATATTACCTCTGTTGTAAATCAACCCATAGATGAAATAGCTTTTATTATTGGCCCAACAACAAAAGGGTTTCCTGAGAATACCAAAGAAGAGCTTTTAAAAATTGCTGATGCTCTTAATGCAAAAGGATCTGTTTATGTTCAAGAAGAAGCTTTAGGAACTGCACACGCTATTTATTGTGCAAAAGATTCATTAAGCGGTCCTTGTGTGGTCGCTTTTGCCGACACTTTATTTAAAGCAGATTTTACCTTAGATGCAAACGCAGATGGCGCAATTTGGGTAAAACAAGTGGAAGATCCTAGTGCTTTTGGTGTTGTAAAACTAAAAGACGGTGTTATTTCTGATTTTGTTGAAAAACCAAAAGACTTTGTTTCTGATTTAGCCATTATTGGCATATACTATTTTAAGGATGGAGATAAGGTTCGTGAAGAGATTAAATACTTGTTAGATAACAATTTAAAAGAAAATGGTGAATATCAATTAACCAATGTGTTGGAATCGTTAAAACAACAAGGTGCTCAATTTATACCAGGTAAAGTTGATGCTTGGATGGATTGTGGAAAAAAAGACCCAACAGTAGATACTAACAAACAAGTTTTAGGCTTTGAACATGCAAGTGGTAATAATTTAGTGTCTGCCGACGTTGTATTACAAAACTCTGAAATTATACAACCTTGTTTTGTTGGTAAAAACGTAGTCTTAAAAAACACCAAAATTGGTCCGTTTGTTTCAATAGGAGAAAATAGTGTTGTTGAAAATTCAACAATTACCAACTCTTTAATTCAAACAAATGTTGTAATTTCTAACGCAAATTTAGATAATGCTATGATTGGGAATCATGCGAAATATAATGGAAAATATACATCTGTAAGCATTGGTGATTACACAGAACTTATATAAAGAACAAAAAACAATAAGTTTAAACTCAAGAATCAAGGCAAGCATATTATTTCTAGTCTTGATTCTTTCGTCTTATGCCGTTTTTTCTCAAGATAGTATTGTTCTGCAAAGCAGTATTAATGAAAAAAAGAATTTAGATTTTCAAGAATATTTTTTTAATGCGATTACCGAAAAAGCAATTGAAAATTATCAAAAGGCAATTGAAAATTTAGAAGAGTGTAATTTAATAATTCCGAATAATAAAGCCGTTTTGTTTGAACTTTCTAAGAACTACTTACAATTAGATAAAATTCCGGAAGCGTTAGAGTATGGATACCAAGCATTGAAAACAGACCCTGAAAATCTTTGGGTTTTAGAACATCTTGTTACAATTCATAAAAAACAAAAAAAATATAGCAAAGCAATTAAAATTCAAGAAAAAATAGCTAAAAAATATCCGAAAAAAAAGCAAGAAATTGTCTATTTACATTTGCGAAATAACGATACAAATTCAGCTAAAAATCTATTGACTGAATTAGCAGATGCTAAAATGTTAAATTCGAGATTACGAAGAATATATAAGCGTTTAATTAAAACTAAAAAAACTCCTGTTCAACAAGAAAATGTAGTACTAGAAAATACTGAAAGCTCATTAAAAGATCAGTTTCTTAAAAACAAGTCTTTTGTTTTTCTAAAAAACTTACTGAATCAATTTGATAAAGAAAATAATCCTGAATTACAACAATACAGTAATGAAGGGATGCGTTTATTTCCTGCACAACCTTTGGTTTATTTAATGAATGGAAAAGCACATAATCGAAAAAATGATTTTAAAAAAGCTATAGAAACTTTGCAAAACGGCATTGATTTTGTAATTGATGATGTAGAAATGGAAAAACGTTTTTATACCGAACTGCTTAAATCTTATAAAGGTTTAGGCGATGATAAAAACATAAGTAAATATCAAAAAAAATTAAAATTATAAATGAAGATTTTTAAATATATTTTTGTTTTTTTTATCGTTTTTAGCTCTTGTAAATCAAGTAAAGCAATAAGTGGTAAGACTTCTTTTGTTAAAGAATTATCAGCAAAAAAAGTAGCAAAAAAACACGTGGCTGAGAATTTTAACAAAAAAACAATTGACGCTAAATTAAAAGTGAATTACAAAGACTCTAAGGAAGATCTTGGTTTTTCTGTAAGAATGAAAATAAAAAAAGACGAAGTTATTTGGTTAAAAGGAACTAAAATCATTACGGTCTTCAAAGCAAAAATAACCCCAGAAAAAGTCAGCTTTTACTCACCTTATAAGAAAAATTATATTGAAGGAAATTTTTCTATGTTGAAAAAAATGTTAGGTACGGATATTAATTTTCAGCAACTGCAAAACCTGTTATTAGGGCAAGCTATATATGATGTTAAATCAGAAAAACATGAAGTCGAAATTGTAGAAAAAGCATATCAATTACACCCTAAAAAACAGCCTGTTTTATTTGATCTTTTTTACTGGGTTAATCCCTCTAATTTTAAGTTAAATAAACAATCGTTGGTTAATGAGTTTAAAAAACAGCGATTAGATATTTCATATCCAAAGTATTTAAAAAGGCATCATGTTTCTTTTCCTGAAAGAATAAATATTAATGCGCAAGAAAAAAATAAATTTACAAATATTAATATTAGCGTTCGTTCTATTATTTTTGATGAAGAAGTAAGTATTCCCTATAAAATTCCTTCAGGATATAAAGAAATTAAACTGTAATGAGAAACAAGCTTTTTTATATATCTTTTTTATTTTTTTTTGCTTCTGTAACCATTTCTTTTGGGCAAAGTAGAAGACAACTCGAAAAAAAGAGGAAAAAACTAAATAAAGAGATTGAAAAAGTAAACACCTTACTTTTTAAAACCTCAAAAGAAAAAAGTAATGCTCTAGATGATTTAAAGGACATCAATCAAAAAATCACGGTTCGAGAACGTTTAATAGAAACAATCGAATTAGAAACTAAGGAAATATCTAAAGAGATTAAAGAAAATGAAAAAAAACTCGATAAATACAATCTAGAACTTACCAATTTAAAAGCCGATTACGCAGATATGGTTTTTAAATCATACAAAAGTAAATCGCAACAAAGTAAAACCATGTTTTTACTGTCTTCTAAAAGCTTTTATCAAGCTTACAAGCGAATTAAATATATGGAGCAATACAAAGACTACCGTAAAAAACAAGGAGAAGAAATTGTTGCTAAAACAAAGTTAATTGAAAAGTTTAACGATTCTCTTTTTCAGAAAAAGAAGGCAAAAGAGCTGTTAATTATTGAAGAAGAAAAGCAGAAAAATCATATTGAAGGTGATAAAAAAGACCAAGAACAAATAGTTTCTAAAATTAAAAAACAAGAAACAAAGTATAAAAATCAGCTTCAACAAAAAATTAAAGAAGAAAAAATAGTTGCCAATAAACTTGATAAAGTTATTCGTGAAGCAATTGCAAAAGCTAATAAAGCCAAAAAAGGAAAAGCTAAAAAAAATGAACTTTTACTAAATGCCGAAGAAAAATCTTTAAAAGCTAATTTTGAACAGAATAAAGGAAAATTACCGTGGCCTGTAAATGGATTGGTTACACGTAAATTTGGCGTGCAACCTCATCCAACATTTAAAGGAATTAATATCAATAGTACAGGGTTACATATTCGTGGTAAAAAAGGAGATAATGCCAAAAGTGTTTTTAATGGTAAGGTGTTGGCTATTCAATTATTATCTAAAGGAAGAAAAGCAGTTTTAGTACAACATGGTAGCTATATTACTGCTTACAATAACCTTAAAGACATCTATGTAAATAAAGGTGATGGAATTAAAACAGGAGATACTTTAGGTAAAATTTTTACCGACAAAGTTACTGGTAAAACAGACCTTGTTTTTGTGTTATTTAAAAATACAGAACGTTTAGATCCTTCAGATTGGATAGAAGATAAATAATGAAAAACGCTACAAATTTTATTATCATAACTACAGCAATTATTGTTGTTCTGGTTGTTGGTAAAGGAATTTTAATTCCTTTTATTTTTGCGTTAATTTTTTGGTTTTTAACTCGAGAAATACGAAAGACTATTTATCGTTTACCTTTTGCTAAAAAATTTATACCGAAATGGTTAAGTAATATTTTAGTATTTACATTAATCGTTTTAGCCTTTGGTTTTGTATCAGAAATTATTACCAACAGCATTACAGAACTTACCACATCTTATAGTAAATACGAACCTAATGTTGAGAAAATTATTAATAGCTTAACTGGTTATTTTCATGCAGATTTTATCACATCGGTAAAATCTGTTATTGGAGATTTTAACTATGGGTCTGTTCTAGGGAATATTGCAAATGGTATTAGCGGATTACTGGGAGATACTTTCATGATCGTTATTTATGCATTGTTTATCTTTTTAGAAGAAGCTAGCTTTATAAAAAAGTTACATAAAATTTTCTCTACAGAAAAAGCCTATGGTAGTATGAAAGCTATCTTAACGAAGGTAGAATATTCTATTTCAAATTACTTACGTTTAAAAACCTACGTAAGTTTACTTACGGGTGTTCTAAGTTATATCGTTTTAGTATTAGTTGGAGTAGATAGTGCGCCTTTTTGGGCTTTTTTAATATTCCTTTTGAATTATATTCCAACGATTGGATCGTTAGTAGCCACTGTATTTCCCGCTATATTTAGCTTAATACAGTTTGGTGAGTTTACCCCTTTTATAATCGTATTAATTGCTGTCGGTTCTGTGCAAGTAATCGTTGGTAATGTTGTTGAACCACGTGTCTTCGGAAAATCTTTAAATTTAAGTCCGTTAGTTACGATACTAGCACTTGCCATTTGGGGAAAAATTTGGGGAATTACTGGCATGATTTTATCAGTACCTATAACGGTAATTATGATTATCGTCTTTTCTCAATTTGAAAAAACATTACCCATAGCAATTATGTTATCTGAAAGTGGAGAGATTGATAAAACAAAAGAGTCTTTGTAAAAACTACTCTGTAAACAACGCTTTTAGCTCTGTAGCTTCATTTGGCTTCATTCTTCCCGCTAAAACTAAACTAAGTTGTTTTCTTCTTAAGGCTCCATCAAAACGTTGCTTTTCAAGTGCTGTTTCTGCTTCAATAGGCGGAACCGGAACTGGTTTCCCTGTTTCATCTACAGCGACAAACGTATAAATACCTTCGTTTACCATTGTTTTTTCACCCGATTGACGGTCTTCTATCCAAACATCTACATAAATCTCCATAGACGATTTAAAAGCTCGGGAAACCTTCGCTTCTACAGTAACTACACTTCCTACAGGAACAGACTTTGAAAATGCAACATGATTTACAGATGCTGTTACCACGGTTCTTCTAGAGTGACGTCTTGCCGCAATACTACAGGCTCTATCCATTCTAGCTAGCAATTCTCCTCCAAAAAGGTTATCTAAAAAGTTTGTTTCACCAGGTAAAACGAGGTCGGTTAGTACAGTTAGTGATTCTCTAGGTGTTTTTGCTTTCATCAGTAAAATTTTGCGCAAAGATATATAATCACTTATAAAAAGTGATCTTCTAAATAGAATTTAAAAAATAGAATTAGTCGAACTTTTTAATCAACAGCCAAGCATCTTCAGAACCACTGTTTTTAATTGTACGTAAAGCGGTTTTAGCTTCTTGTCTTTTTTCAAAGCTTTCAAAAGAAACCTGGATTAAACCCCATTCATTTAAACCTAAAATACGAGCATTATATCCTTTTTCTTTTAACTGATTTACTTTTTTAGTAGCATTTTCAGTTAATTGAAAAGCACCAGCAATAACATGAAACTCTTTTGGATTAACTTTATCAAAATTTAAATTGATGGTTGGTAATGGATTATCTATTACAAACGTTGCAGATTGAATTTTTTGCTCCACTTGTTCCTGTTGTTTTGCAAACTCTTTTTGCTGTTGTATTTGATTGTATTGATTAAAACTGAAAGTACCAACCGTAAGTAAAATAGCAGCAGTCGCAGCATATTTTACAAAAGCAGGAATTCCCTTTTTTGCCTCTTCATTAGAAGTCTCTTGAACAGGAATTAATGGTTTTACTTCTTGTTTAAATCTTTCTATAACAGGAGATTTAACCGTAGAAAAACCGAATGATTCAGACAGGAAATTTGTAGTTGTATTCGGTTCAAAAATCAATTGTTTTTCATCATTTAAAGATAATCTACCTACAGATGCTATTTCAATTGATTTTGATTGTAATTCTGTTTGCCACTTTAAAACTGATGAAACAATAACATCATTCGCTCTTTCAAATGAAATATTTTCTACAGAAGCAATATAATTTGCCAATAAACCGTCATTATGCTTTAAATGAATATTAAAACTTAATTGTTTTGTTGGTGGATGAAATGTATGTGTGTGGTTATTTACAACTGCACTAATTTTATTGGTTACAAAACCTCCAAAATTGGGTACAATTACACAATCATATCTGTATAGTAAATCATTAATATAGTTGGCTAAACTCATGAAAACAAAGTTACTTTTTTTGTTCACTTTTACAACTGTTCTACCCTAATTGTTATCAACAAATATTTTGTATATTGATTATCAATTTTTTGAACATGAATAAAGATGAACTAATAGCGATATTACGGTTACAAGCAACTCCAAAAGTTGGTGATATTATTGCCAAAAAACTCATAAATACTTCTGGAAGTGCAACACAAGTGTTTAAAGAAAGTAAATCTTCTTTATTAAAAATTGATGGAATTGGCGCTCAATTAATTTCTCATTTATTAGATAATAAAAATTTAAAAAAAGCAGAAACTGAATTCAGTTATATTGAAAAAAGTAAAACCCAATATTGTTTTTTTAAAGATAACGATTATCCTGAAAACCTTAAACATTGCATAGATGCGCCAATTTTATTGTTCAAGGATGGAAATCTTAACTTAACTAACCCACGAATCATTTCTGTTGTAGGTACCCGAAATATAACTTCTTATGGACGTGATTTTTGTAATGAACTCATTAAAGATTTAGCAGTATACAACCCGACTATTGTTAGTGGTTTTGCTTACGGAGTAGATATTTGTGCACACAAAGCAGCTATAAAAAACAAACTACAAACTATTGCTGTGTTAGCGCATGGATTAGATGAAATTTACCCAAAAGTTCATAAAAAACACATTCCTGCTGTAAATGAAAATGGTGGATTCATTACCGAGTTTTGGCATGATGAAAAACCACTTCGAGAAAATTTTTTAAAAAGAAATAGGGTAGTTGCAGGAATTTCGCAAGCGACCATTGTTATAGAATCTGCTGAAAAAGGTGGTTCATTAGTTACTGCAGACATTGCCAACTCTTACAATAGGGATGTTTTTGCGTTGCCTGGAAGAGCAAGTGATTTATTTAGTAAAGGATGTAACAACCTCATCAAAAACAATCAAGCTCATTTATTAAGCTCTGCAGAAGATATAGTGAAAATGTTGAATTGGGATGTACATAAACCAACAAAACAGATACAAGAAAAACTGTTCTTTGAACTTAATGACGATGAAGAAAAAATCTATACCTATTTAATCCAAAACGGAAGACAACTCTTAGATGTTATTGCCTTAGATTGTAATATACCTATTCATCAATTATCCTCAATTCTTATTCAAATGGAATTAAAAGGAGTTGTAAAACCGCATCCTGGAAAAATGTTTGAAGTCTAGTTTTAATTATTGTTTTTAATTATTTGATTAATTAAATTCCCTTTATTCGAGATTCCTTGAATATAAAAAACAATATTCTTTTGATTTAAATATTCATACTTCTTTAATTTAAAAGTTATCTTTTCTTCAGATTTGTTTGCTCTTAAAACGGGTTTCCAGTCTAACTCTTGTATTTCATTAAAATTTTCGGGGTTTAAAGTAGGAGAGTAATATTTTTTTGCTCTGTCATATCCGTTTTTAATAATAAATTGTTTAAATAAATTTTCAATGTTTTTTTTGTAATTTTCAGTAGTAAATACTTGAATTTTTTTATTTCCTCTTCCTTTTGGTTGTATTGCTATATCTTTAACTTCATTCATCCTTAAAAACACGTTAGATAATTCATTTGGTTCAATTCCTTTTCCATCAATAAATAAAAAGGCTAATTTATTTACTCCAACAGACAAATAATTTAATGGTCCTTTACTCTTTTTTATTATAACACCTTCTTCATTAAAAAGAAATGTCATTAAATTAATCTTTTCCTCTTTATAGTTTTGGCTAATTTTTAAAGGGTAATACTTACCAATATCCCAAACAATAGATTTATATTTTTTTACAAATTTTTTTTTCTTTAAATATTTTTCACTTCTCTTTTTTCCTTTAACCTCAACTTCATCTAACTTTATAATATCAGAATTAATAAAATAATTTTCATCTAAATCTGAGTGATGTGTGTATTCTGATAAATGTTTTACCTTAGGATTAAAAAAATTTCTTACAGTATCCATTTTTATTTTTTTTGGTGAAAGAGCTTCGTTGTTTTTTATAAAAGATACTTTAACTGTATCTCCTTTGTAAATCAATAGTTTTTTAAAATTAAAATCATTGTTCCCTATTAAACTTACTTTATCTATCAACTTTTCTTTTGATGAAATTAAAGCTAATTCGTTTGTTAATACTGGAGACAAGCTCCCTTTTAAATTAAACCCTAATTCAAAACTATATTTATACTTAGGGTTTAAATCAGAAATCATTTTTGTTAAATCATATTTACTCCATCCTTGAGTTAATAGTAGTAAATCTAAATGTTCTTTTCTTTTGGCATTTTTTTGATTAAAATAATGTGAAGGTTCTTCTATATACCCTTTGACAAAAGGAGATAAATTAAACGCATTAACAATGTTTACTTCTGGATTGAACTTATAATATTTGTCTAATAAAACCGATACACTAGCGTTAACATTTAAAAGCTCTTTATTTGTGTCATATATTGTTAAACCATAAGTTATAGAATCTATTTCTTCTGATATTTTTTCTAGTTTAATAGCACTTTCCTTATTACTTTTTTCAATAAAAAATTTTCGCTCAGAAATAGGTTCATTATTCTTAAATAGAGTTACTGTATTTACACCATTTAAAAATATTCTTTTATCAATATGTAATGTTTTAACCTCTCTTCTTTCAAATTTAGGCAGTTGAAAATAGTCTATTAACTGGTTTTTTTGGTGAAATAAAACAATATAATTATTATCATAATTAGTTTTTATAAATTGTCCTTTCAATTCTATTTTAATTGAATCTTTATTTTTAGTTAAGTTCAATAATACCCCTTCTTTTTTAGCCAAAGGAACCTCTATATTAATAACAGTATCTTTTAAAATTACCGAGGCGCTATAATTTTGCCCTTTTTTATAAAAAAAAGACGTTTTAGACATTCCTTTATGTTCATTTTTAAATTTGGTTACCTCTTGTTTATTAAGTGTTATTATTTTAGCGCTATAATCTACTCCATAACCATTTTTAGTAACTTTTATTCCTATTGTATTTTTAAAACCTTCTAATAAATATCCTCCCTCTGGAAACAATTGAATATCATACTTATTTTTAAAGGGTTTGTTAATTTTAGTATTCCCTTTTGCTGTTATTTTTTTGAAGAAATAATTATCACCTCCAAAATTCTTCATATAATTGGTATATGCTTGTATATAATATTTTGCGCCTTTTTTAGTTGAGGGTAATTGTATTTGGTTAACCCCAATGCCTTTATTTATCAAAACATTTTTAGATATAATTAAATCCCCTTTCTCGTTTAATAAGTTAACATACAAGAGTGTTGTATGTTGAGAGGGTTTATTTTTATTTCCAACCACATAGGCTTTAAACCAAATTATATCATCAGAATTATAAATTTCTTTATTTGTATGTATATAAACTTTTTCAGAAAAAAGTGGTTCTTTTTGTAATGGTTTTATTACAGAATCAATAAAACTACTTTGAGCATTTAAATTGCAATGAATAATAAATAAAATGATAAGACTCTTTTTCATTTTCTAAATATAAAAAACAAGAATTAAAAATACCTTTTTAATAAACTAAATAATTAACTACACCCACGAAAAATGTTTGAAGTCTAGTTATATCCATTCCTTTTGTTTTATTTTTGAAGAAAATCATTGTAGATGGCATCCGAAGAAAAATTAATGTCTAAAAAGAAACCTGCGTTTCCTGTAAATCATTTTTTAAATGACTATTTGGTAGAGCATGGTAGAAACATAAAAATTCCGATTTTTTATGATGATTTGTTGCGTTTTCAAGGTTCAATTGTGGTGTATGATAAAAATGATGAAGACACGCTTTGGATTCGTGTGTATTATTCTGATTTTGAGCGTAAAGAAATTGATTTGAATTTAAAAATGGTCTATAATATTTTACACTCAAACGGTAATTTAGACAATATTCAATACTTAAGTGTTGATGCAGTAGATTACTGCACTTTTGGTAATTCGAAGCCTTTTCGAGTAAAAGTACGTAATGTTTTAAATGACAATTACACCTATTTCTATGTTAAAAAAGCGGATGCTTCTCGTGTTTACGGATTAGAACTCGAACATATTTTATCGCCCTACAACCTCAACTTTTTAGTGTATAAAGACACATTGATAGAAGAACATATAGCAGGGATACCAGGGGATATATTTATTAAAGAAGTACTACCTAACTGTTCGGAACCTGAAAAAGCACAGATTGCTAAAGAGTTTGTAAAATTTAATGAGCGTTGTATGATTCGTTTGTTGGGAGATATGCGTTCGTATAATTATGTAATTGTAACGACACACGATTTTGACCATGTAGTGTATAAAATTCGCGCAATTGATTTCGACCAACAATGTTTTGAGGGAAAGTTTAAAGTATATTATCCACAGTTTTTTAAAGAGAATTATCCCATGGTGCAATTGGTCGCCGATAAATTATTAGAAAACTCTATTGAACAGTATAAATTGGAAGAACGGTCTATTGTTGCAAAACGAATTTTATCATCCGAAGATCGAGTGAATCAATTGATTTTTTGCATGAAAAACGACACAATATCGACTGATGAAAACGTTGAACTTCTTAAAAAACAAGTATATGATTTTACGAAAGATATTACTTTTAAAAAAAGTAATAATATGGGGGAAATCTTAGAAAACGCACTCGATTTTGTCCGCCGTAATTATGAAGATGTTTCGATGATACGTTAAGTTATTTTTACTTCGTCTTGCTTCTAAGACTCTCAATAAACACAGTAGCTAAAATCAAGGATCCTCCAAAAAAAGTATTTAGTGTTGGTATTTCGTTTAAAAACAAAAAAGCTAATATAATTCCGAAAACAGGCTGTACACTACTAATGATACTTGCGGTAGATACTGAGAAAAACTGGAATGAATGTACCATTAAACTGTGTCCTATCGCTGTAGCCAACAATGCTAATAATAACAGATATGGGTATTGAGTTTCAAACCCTGAAACATCCATAAAAAACAACACAGGAACTAAGAAAACAGTAATAATGAATGTTTGATAAAACATTAACATAATTCCGTTATATTGAATTACATATTGTTTTAAAATAAGTATTCTAATTGAATAGAATAGTGCTGATAACAATCCGAATAAAACCCCTTGCATATTACTGCTTTCAATATTAAAATCAGGTGCTAATAAGTATACCCCTAGTAAAACTAATACTCCTAAAAGGATATGAATTGGGTTAAATTTTATTTTAAAAAAAAGAGGTTCTAAAAAGGCAACCATAACAGGAAATGTATATAAAGACAATATTCCTATAGCAACATTTGCTTTTTTTAAAGCATAAAAATAGGTAATCCAATGAGCTGCCGTAAAAAAAGCACTAATTATAAATGGTGCGTAATGTTTACTTGATTTAATAAATAAATTAATGCTTTTATATTTACAATAAATGAATAAAAAAACCATAGCAAACGCCGAACGAAACCAGACAATAACCTCAGATGGCATGGCTATATACTTTCCTAATACACTAGAGGTACTTATAAAAAAAGCAGCTAATATTAACCCTGATAAGTTTTTAATGTGATTGTTTTCCATTAATTCTTCTATTAGATCGTTTAAAAAATATTGCAACAGCAATATATAAAATAGAAGGGATACCAATCCAAATAAGTTCACTCGATATTACTTTGAGTCCTCTTTCACCGAAAAATCGTTCAACGCCAATAGGAGAAACCTGAATAGGCCTCCAAGGAAAGAAATAACGAGTATTGTTAAAAGGTGAAAAAAATGCAACGCCTAACCCGCCTGTTGTTAAAGCGTCTAAAATTCCGTGAGATGCTGTACATAAAGTAAAAAACAAAATATATAAACCTCCATTAAAACTAAAAGTCTGTTTTCTATAAAACAATACTGTAACAAGACCTCCTAAAATAAATGCGAATAAAATTGAGTGAGAAAAACCTCGGTGCCCCCAAAAACTATGGTATTTAATATCAAAACTAAAACCTATAACATCTGCATCGGGCAATATTGAGCATAAAACCCCTAATATCCAAAATTTATAACTAATCATGGTTTTAGAAAAACTCTTCCCTAAAGCAATTGCGGTTATTGCATGCCCAAATATTGATGCCATTTTATATTCTTTCTAATATTTTTAAGGCGGTACTTACCGAATCTATTTTAATAAACGTGATGAGTAAACGCAATCCGTTTTTGGTTTGTTTTTCTTTCATTACACAGCTTTTGGGGTTTTGTTGTACATAGCGCAGCATTCTAGTAAATGCTTCGGTTTGGTAAAAATCACTTTGTTGATCGGACACAAAGTACCCAACCATACGTTTTTTCTTCAAAATAACCTTTTCTAAACCAAGTTCTTTCGCTAACCATTTTATACGAACGCTATCTAATAGATCTTTAACTTCTTTTGGTATTTCTCCAAAACGATCAATAATGTTCTTCTCAAAAACAAGTAGTTCTTCTTCCGAAGTTAAATCACTTAATTCTTTATATAAATTTAAACGTTCGGTAGTTGAATTTACATAATCATCTGGAAATAAAATTTCAAAATCTGTATCTATCTGAACCTCTTTTACAAACTCTTTCGGTTTTTTCTCTGTTTCCGAAGCATATAAATCTTTAAATTCATTTTCTTTTAATTCTTCAATAGCTTCCTGTAATATTTTCTGGTAAGTATCAAAACCAATATCGTTAATAAACCCACTTTGTTCACCTCCTAATAAATCTCCAGCGCCACGAATTTCTAAATCTTTCATAGCGATGTTTAAACCGCTTCCTAAATCAGAAAACATTTCTAACGCTGTAATACGTTTGCGAGCTTCATCGGTCATCATATGATATGGCGGCGTGATAAAATAACAGAATGCTTTTTTGTTCGAACGCCCCACACGACCACGCATTTGGTGTAAGTCAGATAATCCAAAATTATTCGCGTTATTAATGAAAATAGTATTTGCATTGGGTACATCTAATCCACTTTCTATAATTGTCGTAGAAACTAGCACATCAAAATCTCCGTTCATAAAACCAAGCATAAGATCTTCTAGCTTTTTACCTTCCATTTGCCCATGACCAATGCCAATTTTAGCTGACGGAAGCAAACGTTGTAACAAACCAGCAACTTCTTTAATATTTGCTATTCGGTTATGGATAAAAAACACTTGTCCGCCACGAGAGATTTCATAAGAAATGGCATCACGAATAGTTTCTTCAGAAAAACGAATTACATTTGTTTCAATAGGATGCCTATTTGGTGGAGGCGTTTTTATTACGGATAAATCACGAGCTGCCATTAAACTAAACTGTAAGGTTCTTGGTATTGGGGTAGCGGTTAATGTTAACGTATCAACATTTTCCTTGATCGTTTTTAATTTGTCTTTTACCGCAACTCCAAATTTTTGTTCTTCATCAATAATCAATAATCCTAAATCTTTGAATTTAATATTTTTGTTAGTCAATTGATGTGTACCAATAACAATATCTACACTTCCGTTAGCAACACCTTCTAATACTCCTTTTCTTTGATTAGCGGTTCTAAAACGGTTTAAGTAATCAATTGTAACTGGAAATCCTTTTAACCGCTCTGTAAAGGTTTTAAAATGCTGAAATGCTAAAATGGTTGTTGGTACTAAAACGGCTACTTGTTTTCCGTTATCTACTGCTTTAAAAGCAGCACGAATTGCTACTTCTGTTTTTCCAAAACCAACATCACCACAAACTAATCGATCCATCGGTTGTTCTTTTTCCATATCGGCTTTTACCTCTTGCGTAGCAGAAAATTGATCGGGTGTGTCTTCATAAATAAAACTTGCTTCCAACTCATGTTGCATATGCGTATCATGACCAAAAGCATAGCCTTTTTGTAAACGTCTCTTCGCGTATAATTGAATTAAATTAAAGGCAATGTGTTTAACTCTTGCTTTTGTTTTTTGTTTTACTTTTTTCCAAGCATCAGAACCTAATTTGTATACCTTCGGCGGTTTACCGTCTTTACCGTTGAATTTTGAGATTTTATGTAATGAGTGAATACTTACATATAAAATATCTCTATCTCCATACACTAATTTAATAGCTTCTTGTTTTTTTCCTTCTACATCAATCTTTTGTAATCCAGCAAATTTTCCAATTCCGTGATCTATATGTGTTACATAATCTCCTTTTTCTAGATTTGTAAGTTCTTTAAGTGTTATAGATTGCTTTTTAGCATATCCATTTTTTAATCGAAATTTATGATAACGCTCAAAAATTTGATGATCGGTATAGCAAACTATTTTTTCATCTTCGTCTATAAATCCTTGATGAATTGGAAAAACTAAGGTTTCATAATGAACTTCTTCATCTGCATCATCAAAAATATCATGAAATCGTTTTGCGTGTTGTTCGTTTGCACAAAAGATGTAATTCGTGAATCCGTTTTTATGATGCTCATTTAAATCTTCTATTAACAAATTGAATTGTTTGTTAAAAGAAGGTTGCGTTTTTATATTAAAATCAATCTTCTTACCAGATTCATTGCTTCCGAAGGAAACTAAGGTAAAATCTTGAAGTTGTTGTTTTATAAAATTACCATCACAAAATAATTCTGACGGTTCTGCATGTTTTATTTCTTTCGATAAACCACTAAAAGCCTCTTGTGCTTTGGTAAAAAACTTGTCTAAATTTCCAACAAGTAAATCTATGTTTTTGGTAAAAACAATGGTTTGAGGTGAAATATATTTTAAAAAACTTTCTCTGTTTTCTTGCAGTGCCTTGTTTTCAACATTAGGCATAATGCTTACTTTTTTTAGCTTTTCATTAGAAAGCTGAGTTTCTACATCAAACGTACGAATGCTATCTACCTCATCGCCAAAAAATTCTATTCGATACGGTTCGTCATGAGAAAAAGAAAACACATCTATAATTCCGCCTCGAACCGAAAATTCACCTGGTTCAGTAACAAAATCAACACGGTTAAACTTATATTCAAACAAGACTTCATTAACAAAATCGAGTGATAAATTATCACCAACACTTACCTTAAGTGTATTTTTCTCAAGCTCTTTTTTGGTAACGACTTTCTCAAACAACGCGGTAGGATACGTAACTATTATTGCTGGTTTTTTTCTAGAGTTTATCCTGTTTAAAACTTCCGAACGCAATAAAACATTAGCATTGTCGGTTTCTTCTATTTGATAAGGTCTTCGGTATGACCCTGGATAAAAAAGTACATTTTTATCTCCTAGAAGTTGTTCTAAATCATTTAAATAATAAGCCGCTTCTTCTTTATCGTTAAAAATTAACAAATACGGTTTATCTACTTTTTTAAACGTTTCTGAAATAACAAAAGACAACGACGACCCTACCAAATTCGATATTTGAAAATGGTTTTTATCGTGTTGTAGCTCTTGTAAAACCTGCGTTGTTTTAGCAGATTTTTGGTAGTGATTAACAATCGTTTGCTTGCTCAACGGTAACTATTTTAAGCAAAGGTAAAGTTTTCAATAATTTTATTTTAGTTTACCATTCATTTTCCTTTATTTTTGTCGAAAATTCAAAAAATATGTCGATATCTGATTTATACTCAAACGGGAAACACAAGCAAGAAGTAGGTCATTTTGCAAGTATTGTAAAAATAGCTAAAACTGATACTATAATTACCGAAGGAGAACAAAAGTTGTTAAATAGAACTGCTGAAAGATTAAATATTAGTGAGGAAGAATATAAACTTATTTTAAAGAATCCTGAAAAATATCCAGTAAACGCACCTGTAAGCTATGACGAAAGAATAGAGCGTTTATACCGTTTAACAAAAATGGTTTTTGCAGATGATGAAGTAAGTAAAGAAGAAGTTAAATTAATGCAAAAAATTGCTGTTGCTTTACATTTCCCTACAGATAATGTAGAAAAAGTATGTGACGAAGCTATTCATTTAGTATTGAATGACAATGATTTAGAGGATTTTACGTCTTCAATTAAAGAAGTGAATGCAGTTTAGTATATTTACGTACTAAAATCTTAATTTTTTAGTTTTAGAAATAAATATTCCCCATAAATATGGTTTATAAAAAAATACTTTTCGTTATAGTTTTTGCTTTTTGTTCGAGCTTAGTTGCTCAAACAAAGAATAATAAATGGCAAATAGGTGTTGGCGCGAGTATTGTAAAATTTGGTGAAGAAGATGCTGCTTTTATTGGTGATCAATACCTGTTTCAGGTACCAAGACTAAATTTAACTGCACCCATTACAGAAAACATCTCCATTGATGGAGCTTTGTCTTTCAATACGTTTGATATTGGTTTTATAACAAATTCGGCAAAGTACTTCTCTATGGATGGTTCTGTTCGTTATCGTTTTACAAACGTTTCAGAAAGTTTTTATCCCTATGTTTTTGCTGGAGGAAGTTTAGTAGATTCTGAACGTAAAATGACACCTACACTAAATTTTGGTGCTGGTGCTACCTACTGGTTTTCTGAAGGTTTAGGTATTAATTCTCAATTATATTACAAATATTCGTTAGAATCGTACGAAAGTATGCGTTCACATATTCAAGTAACAATCGGACTCGTTTTTGTTATTAAAAATTTATCTTCTGGAGGAAGAAGTGGCGGATCAGTAGGAGGATCTTGTTATTACAACCAACATTAAAAAAAGCGCCAATTGGCGCTTTTTTTAATCGAAAGAATATACTAATCCATTTTTTAAAGTATACTGTTCTTTAGGAACTCCTTCTACAGGAAACTTATCGAACTGATAAGAAAACGTTGCTGTAAATGCTAAGTTCTTAAAAATCGTTAATATTACTGAGGTTTGACTTGAAACCCTAAAATCTGAAAACTGATTTAATCTTGGTTGAAAATAAGTCGTACTTACCACTGTTACATTTTCTTTCGGATACAAACTAAACGATAAATAAGAACTATTTCTCCAATCGTTATGAATTCGTTTAATTTGAGAATTAGAGTTTTCATGTTCAAACATTAATAAACTTCCAAGATAAAATTTATACTCCTCTGATTTAAAAAACTTAAAGCGAAAACCTGTTCCTGCTAATCCTCGAAATCTAATAGCTGAAATCTCATCTTCTTGAGATTGTAAAAATGCCTCCCATGTTATTTTAGAGTGAAAACGATAATTATAGCGTAAATGTTGTGCATTTTTACTAACCAATTTTGTTGAATTTGCCTTTTTAAAATCTACATCATTAATAAGTAACCATAAATGATTTTTAGTTTTGTATTGAACTCTAACATCATTAGACAAAACAAAAATACTGTTCTTGTTTTTTATGAGTTGAAAATCAAACCTTGTGTAACCAGACCACCCCGAAGTATCGGTTACTCTTCGAAGATTTTCAACATTTATAATTTGAGATTGAGCAAAAAAACTACTCAATATCAGCATAATAAAAAGTAGTTTTTTCATTTAAAATAAATTAGAAATGGCATTTTCTATACGTTTAACGGTAGTTTCTTTACCAATCATTGTCATAATTTCAAACAAATCGGGTCCTGCTAATTTACCTACTAAACTTAAACGAAGGGGTTGCATTACTTTACCAAAACCTATTTCTTTGGCAGTAATCCAACCTTTAATTTCAGTTTGTGCATTTTCTATATTAAAATCGTCGATTTTAGAGATTACCTCGACTAATTCTTTCATTAGGTCTGAAGTTCCTTCTTTCCATTGTTTTTTAGCTGCTTTCTCATCATATTCTGATGGATTTTCAAAGAAGAAGTTAGACAATTCCCAAAAATCTGCTACAAATACAGCACGCTCTTTAATTAGAGAAACTACTTTTTCTACAAAATTTTCATCTATAGAAATACCTTTTTCTCTTAAAATTGGTAAGTATAACTTTGTTAATTCTGCATCCGATTTCTGTTGTAAATACTGTTGATTAAACCAATTCGTTTTATCTGGGCTGAACTTAGCTCCTGATTTACTTACACGAGTTAAATCAAATGCCTGAATTAATTCTTCTAATGTAAAAATTTCTTGCTCTGTACCTGGGTTCCATCCCAATAAAGCTAACATGTTTATAAAAGCATCTGCAAAATATCCGTCTTCTTTGTAGCCACGTGAAACATCACCAGTTTCATCATTTGTATATTCTAATGGGAAAACCGGAAAACCTAATTTATCACCATCACGCTTACTTAACTTTCCTTTCCCTACTGGTTTTAAAATCAATGGTAAATGCGCAAATTTTGGTGCATCCCAACCAAATGCTTTGTATAACAATACGTGCAAAGGCATTGACGGCAACCATTCTTCACCACGGATTACATGGGAAATTTTCATTAAGTGATCATCTACAATATTTGCTAAATGATAGGTTGGCATTCCATCAGACTTAAACAACACTTTATCATCCAACGTATTCGTGTCAATTTTAATCGTTCCACGAATTTCATCATGCATGATCAAGGTTTCATCTTGCGGCGTTTTAAAACGAACTACGTATTTTTCACCTGCGTTTATCTTACTTTGAATTTCTTCTGTAGACAACCCTAATGAGTTTTGTAATTTTTCGCGATTATGCCAGTTGTAAATAAACGTTTTTCCTTTTTCTTCATGATCTTTACGGTGAGCGTCTAATTCTTCTGCAGTATCAAAAGCGTAATATGCCCAACCTTTTTCAATCAATTCATCGGCATATTGTTTGTATAATTCTTTACGTTCTGATTGACGGTACGGTCCGAACTTTTCATTTTTTCCTGGTCCTTCATCAAACGGAATATTACACCAATCTAAAGAATCGATTATATACTGTTCGGCATTCGCCACATAACGAGTTTGATCGGTATCTTCAATACGCAATACAAAGGTTCCGTTGTGTTTTTTAGCAAATAAATAATTGAATAAAGCGGTTCTTACACCACCAATATGTAATGGTCCGGTAGGACTTGGTGCAAAGCGCACACGTACGTTTTCTGACATTTTTATTCGTTTTGAAAGCGCAAAGATAATTATTACAAGGTTTTTGATTGTTTTTTGACCGAAAAAAGGTGAACTTAGCTAGCAAGATTATAAATCACTTACTTTCAAGCAGAATTCCTTTTTGGTAATCTATTCTGTAATAAACAATTCAAGCATGGAAAAAAAATTAGAAAATAGAGTTTCAATCATAACTGGAGCTGGCTCTGGAATAGGAAAATCAATTGCTCTGTTATTTGCTTCCGAAGGAAGTAAAATAGTAGCTGCCGATATTAATCAAGAAAGATTAGATGTTCTTGAAAAAGAAATTAGAGAAATAGGCGGAGAGATTGCAACTGTAATTTCTGATATTTCTAAGGAAGATGATATAAAAAAAATGATCAATACAGCTACATCAAACTATGGTACGCTAGATATTCTAGTAAACAATGCTGGTATTATGGATAATTTTGAACCAGCCGATGAAGTGAGTAATCAACTATGGGAAAAGATTATGAAAGTAAATGTTGACGGTCCTTTCAAAGCTATTAGAAGTGCTCTCAAAATATTTCTTCCTCAGCAAAAAGGAGTTATTATTAATATTGCTTCTCTTGGTGGTATTAATGGAGCAAGAGCAGGTGCTGCGTATACCACAAGCAAACACGCCTTGGTAGGTTTGACAAAAAACACAGGGTATATGTACGCCAAATTAGGTATTCGTTGCAACGCAATTGCTCCGGGTGCTGTAGAAACTAATATTAGCGATACAATTGATTTTACTAAAGTTTCTTCTTTGGTAAATGACAGGATAATGCCAGGTATGGCTTTAAACCCAAGAACTGCAAACCCTACAGAAATAGCTAAAGTTGCACTATTTTTAGCAAGTGATGATTCTAGTTTTGTAAATGGAGAAGTGCTTGTCGCCGATGGTGGTTGGGGCGCCTATTAAAACTTATTCAATAATTATTACATATTTTATTAACCAAACTGCTACCGTTATGAAACTAATCACTAAAATTTTAAGAGTTTTCTTCTTTGCATTACTGCTTATAGCCCTTGGTGTTTATCTATTTTTTGGATATCAAGATAGACCTTTTGAAGATTTGAAAGCAAAATATGCAAATCCGCCTTCTTCTTTTATGGCTGTTGATGGAATGGATGTACATTATCGTGATGAAGGAAATCCGTTAGATAGTTTGCCATTGGTTTTAATTCATGGTACTGGAGCAAGTTTGCACACTTTTGATGCTTGGACCAATCAACTTAAAGACAAAAAACGAATTGTTCGAATGGATATTCCCGGGTTTGGTTTAACCGGACCGTTTCCGCATAAAAACTATTCAATTAACAGTTATGCAACCTTTATTAATAATTTTTTAGATGCTAAAGGCATTGAAAAATGCGTAATCGGAGGGAATTCTTTAGGCGGACAAATAGCGTGGAATTTTACTGTAAAATTTCCGCAGAAAGTAGAAAAATTAATTTTAATTGATGCCGCTGGTTATCCGTTTGAATCGGAAAGTGTGCCTGCTGCTTTTGCTATAGCTCGTACACCTATTTTAAATAAAATTCTTACAGTTATTACTCCAAAACCTATGGTAAAAAAAAGTGTAGAAGATGTGTATGCAGATAAAACCAAAGTAACCCCTGAATTGGTTGAGAGGTATTTTGAATTGACCTTACGCGAAGGCAACCGACAAGCATTGGTGGATAGAATGATGATGGAAAACCAGACACCAAATATTGATAAAATTAAAAACATTCAACAACCCACATTAGTGCTTTGGGGTGATAAAGATTTTTTAATTCCTGTAAGTAATGCATATCGTTTTCATGAAGATTTACCAAACGACACTTTGGTTGTTTTGGAAAATTTGGGACATGTGCCTATGGAAGAAGATCCCAATACAAGTTTAGTACCAGTTTTAACTTTTTTAGGATTATAATTGTTTTAAAAAATGAGTGAAAATCCTTTTGAAAATATTAATTACTTAGATTTTCATACCCACAAAATGCGTAGACAAAGTGAGGCTAACATTAGCGAAATCGTTTCAATTCATTTAGGAAAAGAAACGGAACATAGTTTGTATACGATTGGAAAACATCCTTGGTGGACCGAAGAAGTGCTTTCAAAAGAAGAATTAAACACGCTTACTTTACATTTAAGCAGCGAGCATTGCTTAGCAATGGGAGAAATGGGTTTAGATAAATTTAAAGGCCCAGAGCTCTCAAAACAAATTGAAATACTCAAAAGTCAACTCGTTTTAGCCAATGCTCTTAAAAAACCTGTTATTATTCATTGTGTTCGTGCTTTTGATCAACTAATACAGATTAAAAAAGAATTTCCACATATACCCAATTGGTGTATACATGGTTTTTCTCGTCACCCTGAATTAGCAAAACAACTCATACATCAAGGTTTTTACATTTCGTTAATACCTGTTTTACAACCTACTGAAAAGTATAAAACACTCCTTACATCATTGCCTTTAGATCGGTTTTTTTTAGAGACAGATAGTATGCCAAATATTTCTATAGAGAATATATATTTGCAGGCAGCAAAAATTCTCAATATTTCTGTTGAAACACTCATAAAACAAATCAATAAAAACGCAATAACATTTTTTAATCATGAATAACTGGTTAGAACGAACTGAATTATTAATAGGAAAAGAAGCAATACAAAAACTTAAACACACACACATTCTTGTTGTCGGATTAGGCGGAGTAGGAAGTTACGCAGCTGAAACCATGGTACGATCTGGAATCGGAAAAATTACAATTATAGACGGAGACGATGTAGATTTAACCAACAAAAACAGGCAATTGCAAGCTTTAGATTCTACTGCTGGAATGCAAAAAGCAGAGGTATTAAAAGATCGTTTTTTAGATATTAATCCAGAATTAGAGATTACCGTATACGATCAATTTATGACACCGGAAGCAATGCAAAAATTGTTATTACAAAACCAATTTGATTTTGTAATGGATTGTATTGATAGTGTAAGCCCAAAAGTGAGTTTAATATTAACCTTACGTAGAATGAAATGTAAGTTTATTTCTTCTATGGGAGCAGGAGGTAAATTAGATCCTACGAAAATACGTATTGCCGATATTAAAAAAACTAGAGATTGTAAGTTTGCACAAACAGTAAAAAAGTACCTACGCGCTAAAGGAGTTAGAGATGGAGTATTAACTGTTTATTCTGAAGAAATTCAAAATAAAGATTCATTACAACTAACCGATGGCACTAATTATAAGAAATCTTTTTATGGTACAATTGCCTATATGCCTGCGATGTTTGGGATGACTATGGCGTATGAGGTAATTAGACGGTTAACAAGAGTTTAGTTTGATTATTAATTTAATTTTATTGAACTTCGCTATTGGTGAATATTCATAATTAAAATAGATGGGTGTTCTCTTTTACTATAACTTATAAGTTAAAAATAGCTAAAGCCGGAATAACACAACAAGATTAAAAAATTTATGATTAAAAATATTGCACTAATTCTTCTTGTTCTTTCTTTTCAAAGTATAAATGCCCAAATAACCTTAACTCATAATATTGGAAATAACCCTATAAAAACGGATATAACAACTTGTGAGTATGAAGAATATTGGGCTAGAACATTTACTCTTTCTGATTTTGGAATATCTACTACAGACCAATTTATTATTAATTCTGGCCAAGTAGCTATTAGTAACTCCTATGACGGTGCTAGGCTACTATTTAATTTTTATAGTGTTGATTCAAATTTCCCTAATTCATCTCCAGAAAGAATTAGCTATGGAAATTTAGTATTAGCTCCAGAGATAGGTAATACCCCAAAAATTGTTCAGATTGATTTTAGTACTTCTATTATTATTCCTGCTGGAGTTGAAAGAATTTTAGTTGAAGTTACCCAAATGGAGGATATATATAATCCTGATTATACAAAGGTTATTATTGCAGGTACTGAACAAGATAATGATATTTCTTGGTTTAAAGGTTGTAGAGAGCTTTATACATATACTTCTACAGAAAATTTAAGTACTCCATTACCAAATGCCAACTTTTTCATAAATGTTACAGGAGAATTAATTAACACGCAAAGTTCCGGCTCAACAACTAGGTTATCACATAGTACATGTGATGATTTAATTAAACCAACAATTTATGGTTGTTCTGGTGGAGGTATGAGTTGGTCAAGAGATTTTATACTAGACGACTTTGGAATATCTTCTAATGAAGAATTTATAATCAACTCTGGACAAGTTGGAATATATTATGCAAATTGGGGAACAACAATTCAATTTAGAGTTTATAAAATAGATAATGATTTTCCATCTTCTTTTTCTGATACAGATTTAATAGGCACAAGTCAGGTTGTATCAGTTCCCTATATTGGTTCTAACTCAAGTTCAACGCCTACTGTTTTTAATGTAGATTTTGACTCTCCAATTGTAGTTTCAAATGAGGTAGAAAGGATACTCATAGAAGTATATCAAGGAGGAGCAGTTTCTTTTCCGGCAGCTACTGAACAAGATGATAATAGTGTTTCTTGGTTTAGATCATATAATGGAGGTTGCGGACCATTTGGAACATTTGTTGACGTTGTAGATCTTGGTCATCCAAATACAAAACTTTATATAAATGTAACAGGAAATGTAAATCATGTTACCAATAATTTTGAAATGAATATTTCAAATATTTGTTCAGAGTTTTTAAAAGAATTTAGTGTTGAAGACAGTACAAACATAGCTTCAGTTTTATGGGATTTTGGAGACCCTGCTACTGGAGCCTATAATATTTCCACCGATTTATCACCTTTTCACGATTTTTCAGCAGACGGTATATATACAATTACCGCTACAGTTACTAGTAATGATGCAAATATTGAGGTTTTAACAGAAACCATTGATGTTAAAGAGCCTCCAAATACTTATGGTATTAATAACATTTACGCATGTGAAGATAATTTCGACACAGGTCTTTCATCATCTTTTGATGTTTCAATGGTTACACAACAGGTTTTAGGTGGACAAATTGATAAAATTGTTACCTACATAGATGGTAGCGGTAACGAATACAACACATTACCTAATCCCTTTACTAACACCATTAGAGATATAGAAACTATAAGCGTAAGAGTTTCTCACAATGACAATCCTTGTTGTTATTCTGAAACTACTTTTGATCTAATTACAAATCCTTTGCCAAGTTTAGCATCCATTTCAGACTTATATGTTTGTAATAATGATACTGATGGATTTGCTTTTTTCGATTTAGAGCAAATGAAAACAAGCATTATAAATAACACTAATAATATCGAAGTCGAATTTTATCATGAAAACGGGCAATTAATACAATCATCATTAAATGCTATTATGAATTTAATTATAAATGAAGAAATAATTACTGTTCGTGCTATTAACACTGATACAAATTGCTATAATGAAACTACTTTTAAATTAATCGTAAATCCTTTACCTGTAGCTAACGCTTTAAATGAATTAATAGGTTGCGATGATAATAATGATGGGGTCTCTGAATATTTCGACACTTCAAATATTGAGGTAAACGTTTTAGGGAATCAAACAAATATGGAGGTCTCTTATTTTGATGCTGCAGGCAATCAATTACCAAGTCCATTACCGAACCCTTTTACAAATTCAATAATAAATCAAGAAACAATTACGGTTAAAGTTACTAACCCGTTAACAAGTTGTTATGCAGAAACACTTTTAGTTTTAAAAACAGCTTCGCAACCAGAAATAAATACACCTCTATCGCTTTATGGATGTGATTTAGGTAATGGTTTTGCAAGTTTTGATACCTCTAATATTGAAACAGAACTTATTGGTAATCAAAATGGGTTGAAAATATTTTATTTTGATACTAGTGGAAATCAATTACCGAGTCCATTACCCATTCCTTTTCAAAATACCCAAGCATGGTCTCAAATCATAAATGTAAAAGTAGAAAACGAGCTAAATAATTTGTGTTATTCCGAAACTAGTTTCGAACTAATAGTTAATGAATTGCCAACCGTAAACATTGATGAAACTTATTTTATTTGTAACCTAGAAACATCATTAAATATAAGTGTTGATAATAATTTAAATACATATACTTGGGAATATCAAAATGGTGACACAGTTTCAAACACTCATGAAGCCACTATAGTAAACGCAGGTAATTACACACTTACAGTAGCTGAAAATAAAAATGGCTTGTATTGTGAGAATAGTTTTGAATTTGAATTAATACGTTCCGTTCTTCCAAATATTACAGAAATAAAATATGAGGAATTGTCAGATAATAATTTTATAGAAATAATTGCTTCAGGTGACGGAAATTTTGAATATTCTATAGATGGTATAAATTATCAAGACAGTAATTATTTTCCTAACATTCAAGGAGGAAACTATACTACATATGTAAGAGATAAAGAAGATTGTGGAGAAGATTCAAAAAAAGTTATAGTAATTGACTATCCGAAATTCTTTACTCCAAACAATGATGGTTATAATGATTATTGGCAAATTAAAGGAATAGAGAAATACCCTAATTCTAAAATATTTATTTTCAATAGATTTGGAAAACTATTAAAACAACTATCTCCTAATAGTTTAGGTTGGAATGGAACTTATAATGGAAAATTGATGAATGATAATGATTATTGGTTTAAAGTTATTCTTGATGACGGAACATTTTTTTCTGGTCATTTCTCATTGAAAAAATAAAAATATAGTTCATAATATATTATCTGTAAATAAAATTTTTCCTTAACTAAAAATAAACTAGCTAATACAATTTCCGTATTAGCTATGAATGATTTTACTAACATATAACAACAATTTAGCCACTAATACTACACATAATAACTAACCTTCTCCTTTTAAAAATCTTTTTACGGTACTATTGCTTATATGCCTGCCATGTTTGGGATGACTATGGCGTATGAAGTCTTGCGTAGATTGATGAAAAAATAAGTGAAAAAAAATATTATTCTATATATTTTTTTTATTGAACTTTGTTAATGGCTATGAATGTGTATTCATTTTAAAACAAGAGCCTTAAATCGTTAATAAAATGATAGAAAATATTGAAAATATAGAGCTTAAATATTTAACTCTAAGTGATTACAACCAATTAAAAGATGCAATGATTGAGGCGTACTCGAGTAGTATGCCAGATTCATATTGGAGAGAATCTCATATAAAATCTTTAATTGAAAAATTCCCAGAAGGACAGGTTGTTATAAAAATTAATGGTGAGTTAGCGGGTTGTGCTTTGT
The DNA here is from genome assembly GCF_008124875.1 of Tenacibaculum adriaticum. GTDB lineage: Bacteria > Bacteroidota > Bacteroidia > Flavobacteriales > Flavobacteriaceae > Polaribacter > Polaribacter adriaticus. The sequence continues at coordinate 481,891 of NZ_VNIA01000001.1, read as the reverse complement.
CTATTATTGTAGATTATGATAGTTTTGATGAGCATCATACCTACGAAGAAATTACAGGAAAATACACTTTCGATACTCATAAAGCCGATGGCGATGTGTTGTATGGAATTGACGTCTTTATTAAATCTGAATACAGAGGTCTACGTTTAGGTCGTAGATTGTATGATTATAGAAAAGAACTTGCAGAAAAATTAAATTTAAGAGGAATTGCTTTTGGTGGAAGAATACCAAACTACCACAAATACGCAACTACTTTATCACCAAAGCAATATATCGAAAAAGTGAAGCGCAAAGAAATTCACGATCCTGTATTAAATTTTCAAATATCAAACGATTTTCACCCATCAAAAGTTTTAAAAAGCTATTTAGAAGGAGATGAAAATTCTGGAGAGTTTGCTGTGTTGTTAGAATGGGATAATATCTACTACGAGAAGAAATCTAAAAAAGCGGCTACTAAGAAAAAAGTGGTGCGTTTAGGTTTGATACAATGGCAAATGCGTTTGTACAAAAATTTGAACGAATTAATGCAACAAGCAGAATATTTTATAGATGCTGTATCTGCTTATCGTTCAGATTTTGCGTTGTTTCCAGAATTTTTTAATGCGCCTTTAATGGCAGATAACAATCATCTGCCAGAAGCAGAAGCCATTCGAGAATTGGCAAAATATACTCCAGAAATCGTTCAAAAGTTTTCAGAACTAGCCATTACGTATAACATTAACGTAATTACGGGCAGTATGCCAGAAATAAGAGATCAACTTTTGTATAATGTAGGTTATATCTGTAAAAGAGATGGTACTACAGAGCGTTATGAAAAACTACATGTTACGCCAGATGAAGCTAAGGTGTGGGGAATGCAAGGTGGACATGAACTTAAAACTTTTGATACCGATTGTGGTAAAATTGGGGTTCTTATTTGTTACGACTCTGAGTTTCCAGAATTAAGCAGACTTTTAGCTGATGAAGGGATGGATATTTTATTTATACCTTTTTTAACCGATACACAAAATGGTTATTCTAGGGTAAGACATTGTGCCCAAGCAAGAGCCATAGAAAACGAATGTTATGTAGCTATTGCGGGTAGTGTTGGTAACTTACCAAAAGTAAACAACATGGATATACAATATGCACAATCTATGGTTTTTACGCCTTGTGATTTTTCTTTTCCTGCAAACGGAATTAAAGCGGAAGCTACCACCAATACAGAAATGATCTTAATTGCGGATGTTGATTTAGATCTACTAAAAGATTTAAACCAGTTTGGTAGTGTTCGAAACTTAAAAGACAGAAGAAAAGATCTTTTCGATTTAAAAAAAGTGAAATAGGTAGTAAAATATAAGCTTACGAAAGTAAAAACCTTTGTTCTAAATTTCTTAAGAATAAAGGTTTTTCATTTATTCAAGATACATTAATCTAAGCGTTAGTATTAATATTTAATTTATATCTTTATTCTAAAATGCATAAAGATGTACAAATACATCCTTTACACCTCAAAAAAGGGGTATAACGATGTATTTTACACGTATATAACCACGTTGCCAACCATTTACCAATCACACTCTGAAAAATGAAAGATACTTTAGAATATAAAATACTTAAACATTTAAAAGATAATGATAATGGAGAATATATAGACGTTTCTGAATTGTCAGACGATAAGAAATTATTACGAATAAAACTAAACGGAATTTCTAAAGAAAAACTAATTTCATATAGTGGCGGAATAGATATGCGCTTTGGAGATGGAGACAATATCAAAGTTGACCATATAAAAGCAAAGATTGAATTTAAAGGTATTGAATATCTAAATAAACTTGAAACTGAAAATAAAAACATAACAAATAATTTTAATAATTCGACAATTAGTCAATTAAACCAAGAATCTAACTTTTCAAATAGTCTGACTAATATTAATCCGACTGCTACGCAAGAAAAAAAATCTCTTATTGTAAAATTTTGGAAATTAATTACTGAAAATAAATTAATATCTGGAATTATACTTGTGGTAATAACAGAGGAAATTACTATTGGGAAAATATGGAAACTCACAACTCATTTATTTTAAAATTAGTAATCTGAATAAAAAACGGGTGGCAACACCGTATATAATTTATTGCTAGTTCTTGCCTACTTACGAAAATCCTCGCGGATTTTCTATTCAGTTTTTATTTGCTAAATTACGTGCTAAAACACGCAACAAACCATATACAACAACGTTGCATTAATTTTGAGTTGTCCTGAATAAAGGCTACATAATTTTAAACATTATGTACAAAAATGACAAAGTAATTAGACGTTACAACGAACCTTTTAAATTAAAGATTTTAGACCAACTTACAATCGGAAAACACACTAAGAGTGAACTTTGTAAACTCTATTCTATTGCTCCAACAACAGTTAACGAATGGATTAAAAAGTACAATCGGAAAGACTTAATGAACACCAGAATTAAGGTGGAAACTAAAGACGAAATATCTAGATATCTAGAATCAAAGCGCTTCAAAAAGAGATTGAACAGCTTAAAAAACTATTACTTAAAAAGGATCTAGATGCCATGGTGTTGGATGCTTACCTGGAAGTAGCTGCTGAAGATTTAGGTTACAAATCTATTACTGAACTAAAAAAAAAGTTAAGTATAAGTCTTAATTAAAGCTAAAGGGTTTGCTTCTTTAACCACTATAACCCATTGTTTTCGACTTAATCGTGATGCGTATTATAAGCATAAAGTAAGAGCTGATAAGCGATTAAAACTTGAACAACAAATTATTGAGATCGTCAAGAAAAGACGTAAATCCCTTCCCTGAGAAGGCGTACGTAAACTTGAAAAATCATTAGGTGCTGAGTTTACTAATGCTAATCTTAAAGTTGGTAGAGATACGCTATTTAATGCCCTTAGAAAACACAATATGCTTACTCTTAGAAAGAAAACTAGCGCCAGAACAACTAATTCCTATCATCGGTTTTATAAGTACAATAACATTATTAAAGATATAGAAATTAATAGACCTAATCATGTTTGGGCATCTGATATTACATACATTAGAATCGTAAATGGCTTTTGTTATCTAGCTTTAATAACCGACATGCATTCTAGGAAAATTGTTGGGTACGATCTTAGGATAGCCTAGAACTAAAAGGCTGTGTAAGAGAACTTAATAAGGCCATTTATCAAGCTAAAAACATTAAACAGCTTATTCATCATTCTGACAGAGGAATACAATATTGTAGTAATGTATATACCCAAATTCTTAAAAGAAAAAAAATAGATATTAGTATGACCCAAGAAAATCATTGTTACGAAAATGCAATGGCTGAGCGTGTAAATGGAATTTTAAAAGATGAATTTTATCTCGACCAAACCTTTACAAACGTGGCTCACGCAAAAAGAGCTGCAAAAAATGCAATTAATTTATACAACGAAATAAGATTACACTTATCTTTAGACTATAAAACACCAAATATGGTATATAAATTATCAGCGTAAATTTAATTTTAACCTGTAACCATATTTCTTCAAGACTAGACATGCTCTCTTTAATTGTTTATTAAATACTAAAAGGAGGTCCAACAAGAACGCTCCTTTTAAATTACCCATAAAAAATGTACGATTCACTTCAAAAGAATCTATTTTAAGCAGGATTCCCAGATCCTTTACTAGTCCAAGCTTCAGCCTTATTGTAGATAACAGTATACGAAGGCATAACATTGAATTGGTAATCATATTTAGTGTCTCCGGCTATGCCGTTAATACATTTTGCAAACCATCTATAAGAAAGTTTAACACTTTGTCCATTTTTAATAGAACCAAAATCTAATGTCAGTGTTTCTACAGATTTATATTCTGAATTAGCTAGAAGCACTTCCCAATTAATACTATTGTCATCAGCACTTAAAAGTACTTCAACGTTCTCTAAATGAGCTCCATTTGGATCTATGTTCGTAATTGTTATTTCATTAACATTATATCCAAAAGAATCGGTTGAACCTCCGCAATATGACCAATATTTTTGTTCTAATTTGATCACTGAATCATTAAATGAATCTGTTTTAGAGCCTGCTACTCCTGCTCCAAAAAGTGGTGTAATACTCATAATAGTTAAAATTTAATTTTCCTACTCTATTTAAAATTGGTTTTTCGGATATCACCATTGTAATTAAAAATTATTAATAGCTATTCAATCGAATAATATATTTTGATTACAATTCAAAGTTGAAGAAATAAAAAATTGTTTTTTGAAAAATTGTAATGAAGTAATCATTTTGTATCCATAAGAACTATAATTATTAGTATAATACAAACAACTCATAATAATAACCGTTGCAAAAGTCAATAATTTGTAAAATATCAAATATTATAACCCTCTTTTAAGTCGGTTTATTTTTAGATAACTTAGTAGTGCTTTTTCTAGCTTATGAAGTTCCTTTTTTATAAAAAATAAAGCCCGTTTTCCAACTTTAGAAAATAAAAATTGATATTGAAAAAAATAGCTAAAACTTTCCCTCAACTAAAAATCAACTAACTAACGTAATTTCCGTAATTTTACGTATTAGTCATGAACGATTTTACCAACATAGAACACAAACTACAGCAATTTAGCCGTAAATATTACACCAACGAACTGATAAAAGGAAGTATTTTATTTGTTACGTTGGGGTTATTGTACCTATTATTCACCTTGTTTATAGAGTATTTTTTATGGTTAAAACCCACGGCAAGAACTATTTTGTTTTGGGGTTTTATATTAATTGAAGGTTTTTTATTGGTGCGGTTTATTGGGTTTCCATTATTTAAATTATTCGGATTGCAAAAAGGAATTTCGTTCGAAGAAGCTTCAAAAATTATTGGAAATCACTTCCCGGAGGTTAAAGATAAATTACTGAATGTATTGCAACTCAAACAATCCAATAATCAATCGGATTTGTTATTGGCAAGTATCGAGCAAAAATCGAACGAACTACAACCTGTCCCTTTTACCAAAGCAGTTGATTTTAACAACAATACTAAATACTTAAAATTCGCTTTAATTCCTATTATAATTTGGTTAATAACCTTATTTACAGGCGCTAACACTAAATTAAATCAAAGTTTAGAACGTGTTGTAAATCACCGTATTGCTTACGCACCACCAGCTCCTTTTACACTTTCATTAACCAACAATAATTTACAGGTTATACAAGGAAAACCCTTAACAATTTATGTAGAAGCGAAAGGAGAAGTAATTCCGCAAGAAGCGAAAATTTTTTACGATAATCAGCAATATTATCTAGAAAATAACGGAGTAGGATTGTTTTCCTATACATTTTCAGAAGTAAACCAACCCATTGATTTTTATGCAGAAGCAAACGGAATTCAGTCTGTAGATTATCATATAAATATTATTAAAACTCCCACCATACAAAACGTTTCGATGCGGTTGTTGTATCCGAGATATTTAGGAAAACAAAACGAAACGATTCCGAATACAAGTAATATTACCCTTCCGCAAGGAACCACCATAGAGTGGAATGTAAAAACATCTCAAAGTAATACGGTTACTTTTATTAACGAAGAAACTCGTACCGATTTTAAACAAAACGAAACGGATCTTTTTGTGTTTTCGAAACGAATTTTAAAGAACATTAATTACCAAATTACAACTTCAAACGAAAAGTTACAAGATTACGAGCAATTACAATTTTCAGTTAATGTGGTAAAAGATGAATATCCAATTATTTCTGTGCAATCGAATATTGATAGTGTTTCACGTGGACCTGCCATGTTTGCGGGTCAGATATCTGATGATTACGGATTTAAAAAATTACAGTTGGTGTATTACAATGCTCAAAATCCGCAGTCGCAACAAACCAAAGAGATTACTATAGGAAAAGAGAATATTCAAACGTTTTTTTATCAATTTCCTGATGGTTTAAATTTACAAGAAGGTATTAATTATGAAATGTTCTTTCAAGTTTTTGACAATGATGCCATTAACGGAAATAAAAAAACAACGAGTAAAAAGTTCTCATACCGACAAAAAACAACACAAGAAATAGAACAAGAGTTATTACAAGAGCAACGAGATCATATTAACAACTTAGAAAACTCGTTAGAAAAGCAACAAAAAAGCAAACAAGATCTAGAGAAAATTCAGTTCGATTTACAGAACAAAAAGAACATGAATTGGAACGATCAAAAGAAAGTTCAGAATTTAATTAAGCGACAGCAACAATATAAACAAATGATGCAACGTCAAACCGATAAGTTGCAAGAAAATTTTTCAGAAAAAAAAGAAGAAACTGAGGATTTACAACAGAAAAAAGAAGATTTAAAAAAACGAATAGAGGAGCTTAAAAAATTAGAAAAACAACAAAAGTTGTTAGACGAGCTCATGAAAATGGCAGAAAAACTCAATAAAGAAGAGTTGATAAAGAAAACCAAAGAGCTAGCGCAACAAAACAAACAACAAGAGCGTAGTTTAGAGCGTGTATTAGAAATGACCAAAAGGTTTTATGTGGAACAAAAAACCACACAACTAGCAAACGAATTAAAAGAATTGGCCAAAAAACAAGAAAATTTGGCTAATAAAGATGCGGATAAAGAAGAGCAAGAAGCGGTTAAAAAAGAGTTTCAAAAAGTTCAGGAGCAAATGAAGGAATTGCAAAAAGACAATGAAAAGCTTAAAGACCCAATGGATATTCCAAAGATGGAAGAATTACAAAAAGAAACTGAACAGGAATTAAATAAAGCTGAAGAAAATTTAAAACAAAATAAGCCAAAAGACGCAAATAAAAATCAGCAAAAAGCTGCTGATAAAATGAAACAAATGAGTGCTAAGATGGAGAAATCTATGGAAATGATGAGTGATGAAATGCAAGAAGAAAATGAAGAAGATTTACGTCAAATACTAGAAAATCTAATTACTTTTTCATTTGATCAAGAAGCATTAATGAACGAATTTACAGATTCATCTTCTTCGCATCCAGATTTTGGTAAAAACTTAAAAAAACAATTTCAACTTAAAACTTATTTTGAACATATAGATGATAGTTTGTTTGTTTTATCGATGCGTGTGCCTAGAATTTCTTCTGAAATACAAGAACATTTAGGAAATGCACACTATAATTTAGACCAATCTTTAGAAAATTTTGCGGAAAGCAGGTTTAATAATGGTGTTTCTAACCAACGCTATATTATGACTTCTGCGAACGAATTAGCTAATATGTTAAGTAATACCTTAGACGCAATGAAAAACGCCAAACCTGGTAGCGGAAAAGGAAAGGGAAAAGGAGAATCTTTTAGTTTACCAGACATCATTCAAAAACAAAGTGAATTGATGCAAAAAATGAAAGAAGGAATGCAGAAGAAAGGAAATGAAGGAAAACCTAAAGATGGAGAAGGGAAAGAGGGAAAAGGTAGTAAGGAAGGTAAGGGTGAAAAACAAGGAAATGGTGGAGAAAATGAAGAAATGAATGGTGAACTATATCAGATTTATAAAGAACAATCTGAACTACGTCAGCAACTTGAAGACGCAATAAAAGAAGGTGGTTCTGGAAATGGTAAAGCAAAGAAAGCATTGAAAGAAATGGAGGAATTGGAGAATGAAATTCTGGAGAAAGGTTTTACACAAGGCGCTTTAAACAAAATGCAAAAACTTAACTACGAATTGTTAAAATTAGACAAGGCTACTTTTGAGCAAGGTCGTGATAAACAACGCAAAGCAAACTCCAATTTAATTGAATACAATAAAAATAATGCTAAACAATTAGAATTTAAGAAGTTGTTTTACAATCAAACAGAAATATTAAACCGACAATCCTTACCTTTGCGCCAAAATTATAAAAAGAAAGTTCAGGAATATTTTAGTATTCCTGATCAGGATAAAAATTAAGAATGATAGCTTTTAATTACGAAACAGAATTCCAGTTAGATAACGAAGAAAAAACAACTAATTGGATAGAAGAGTGTGTCGAAAAAGAAGGATTTGAATTAGGCGAAATCAACTATATTTTTTGTGATGATGATTACCTACATAAAATCAATGTTGAATTTTTACAACACGATACTTTAACCGATATTATCAGTTTTGATTATACTTTAGGAAAATTAATAGGCGGAGATATATTTATTTCTGTGGATAGAGTAGCAGAAAATGCAAAAGAATTTGAGGTTTCTTTCAAAAATGAGTTACACAGAGTTATCATCCATGGTGTGTTGCATTACATGGGTTATAAAGACAAATCTGAGGAAGAAAAACAACTAATGAGAGATAGAGAAAATCAATGTTTACATAAACTAAATAATTGATTACCAGTTAATTAAAAAAATTAAAGTTTCGAATGAAACTGTAAAAATATGAGTTTATTTACAACAACATACGACGTCATTGTTATTGGAGGTGGTCATGCAGGAAGTGAGGCCGCAGCAGGAAGTGCAAATATGGGTGCAAAAACATTGTTAATTACAATGAATTTGCAAAACATTGCACAAATGAGTTGTAATCCTGCCATGGGAGGAATTGCAAAAGGACAAATAGTTCGCGAAATTGATGCTTTAGGAGGTTATAGCGGAATTGTAACTGATAAAACAGCCATTCAATTTAAAATGTTAAATAAGTCGAAAGGACCTGCAATGTGGAGTCCGAGGGCACAATCTGATAGAATGCAGTTTGCAGAAACATGGAGAACTATGTTAGAGCAAACGGAAAATCTAGACTTTTTTCAAGACAGTGTTAACGGATTAATCTTTGACGGAGATACCATAATTGGTGTAAAAACAGCTTTAGGACTAGAAATAAAAGCTAAAACTGTTATTGTTACTGCTGGTACTTTTTTAAATGGATTAATACATATTGGTGAAAAAACTTTTGGTGGTGGTAGAGCTGGTGAAGGAGCTTCAACTGGTATTACAGAAGATTTAGTTGAAAAAGGGTTTGAATCGGGTAGAATGAAGACAGGAACTCCTCCAAGAGTAGATGGAAGATCTTTGGATTATTCTAAAATGACAGAGCAACCTGGTGATGATAATCCCGAAAAATTCTCCTATTTACCAACAACCAAACCACTACAAAAACAACGTTCTTGTTACTTAACCTATACGAGCCAAGAAGTACACGATTTATTAAAAGAAGGTTTTGATCGTTCACCAATGTTTAACGGTAGAATTAAATCTACAGGACCTCGCTATTGTCCTTCTATAGAAGATAAAATAAATCGTTTTGCAGAAAAGGATAGACATCAAATTTTCGTTGAACCAGAAGGATGGAATACGGTAGAAATTTATGTAAATGGTTTCTCTACTTCCTTACCAGAAGATATTCAAGATAAAGCGATACGATCTATTGCAGGTTTTGAAAACGTAAAATTCTTTAGATATGGATACGCTATCGAATACGATTATTTTCCACCTACACAGTTAACGCATTCTTTAGAAACGAAATTAATTAAAAACTTATTCTTTGCTGGTCAAATTAACGGAACAACTGGCTATGAAGAAGCAGCTGCACAAGGTTTAATGGCAGGTATAAATGCAGCTTTAAAAGTACAAAACAGATCACCTTTTATTTTAAAAAGGAGTGAAGCTTACATCGGTGTTTTAATTGATGATTTAATTACAAAAGGTACAGAAGAACCCTATCGTATGTTTACTTCTCGTGCAGAATATAGAACGTTATTACGTCAAGATAATGCAGATTTAAGATTAACACCTTTATCTTTTGAAATAGGTTTAGCATCTAAAGAAAGAATGGATCGTGTTATTGAAAAGAAAGAAAAAACGGAAAACTTAATTGATTTTATAAAAAATTTAAGTGTTAAAAAAGAAGAAGTAAATCCGATTTTAGAAGCTAAAAATTTAGCTACGGTGAACCAATCGTTAAAATTATTTAAGATTGCTGCACGTCCTCAATTAGACTTTAATGATTTTAGAGTTATTGATAAATTAGAAAATTATATTCAAGAGAATAACATCGATAATGAAATTATTGAACAGGTAGAAATTTACTTAAAATATTCTGGATATATAGAGAAGGAGAAAAGTAATGCTGATAAATTGAATCGTTTAGAAAACGTACCAATACCTTATAATTTTGATTATTCGAAAGTGAAATCATTATCATTTGAAGCACGAGAGAAACTATCTAAAATAAAACCTGTAACCATATCCCAAGCAGGTAGAATAAGCGGAGTATCACCAAGTGATGTATCCGTGCTCTTGGTTTACATGGGTAGATAAAAACAACAAATAAAAAAGCGTTCCAAATGGAACGCTTTTTTATTTTTATACATTTATTACTAATTTCAACTTATTGTTTCACGAGGAACATTATCTATAAAATGATTTTTAGAGTAGCGAAACATACTGAAAAACTACAACTAATAATTAATTTCTACACGTTTATATTAGGTTTATAAATACAAGGACATTATCAAAATCATAACAATTAAGACCGTGCCTTTTGGCTAAAGGTGGTTTGAATTAACATCAAGAATTCACTTCAATAAATGGATAAATTAATTCAAATTTTAATGATGATATATTAGTATTCTATCTAGAACAAAGAGGAGAGTATAATTTAATTTTAAAAACATCAATAGAAGTGGAATTAAAATCAACATACCTAAAAATCTATATTGGAAAGAAATGGATACCTAATTCAAGATCCTAATGGTTACAATATGATTATATCTAACTTCAAAATAATTAAATAAAATAGTTAATGTTTCACGAGGAACATTCTTTATAAAATAATATATAGAATAGCAAGACATACTGAAAAACTACATCCAATAATTAATTTCTACATGTTTATATTAGTTTTTTAAATACAAGGACATTATCAAAATCATAATAATTAAGACTGTGCCTTTTGGCTAAAGATGGTTTGAATTAACATCAAGAATTTACTTCAATAAATGGATAAATTAATTCAAATTTTAATGATGACATATTAGTATTCTATCTAGAACAAAGAGGTGAGTATAACTTAATTTTAAAAACATCAATAGGAGTGGAATTAAAATCAACATACCTAAAAATCTATATTGGAAAGAAATGGATGCCTAATTCAAGATCCTAATGGTTACAATATGATTATATCTAACTTCAAAATAATTAAATAAAATAGTTAATGTTTCACGAGGAACATCTAATTAAATTATAATAAACAATTACATCATTATTAATTTTACTTCTAATAGATTAGTTATAGAATGCTATTTAAAATTAATGATTCCTTTCTTTTTTACTTCAAACAAAAATAAATTACTCTACCCTAATTTAAAATTATAAAGTTGAACAGCTAATCAAAATCTAATCTTAAAAAGTAATAAGTAGGTAATAAAAAAAGATAAACAATTATCTCTTTTAGGCTATACATAATTATAATTATTACTCATATTTTATAAAAAATAATAGAATTGTTTCACGAGGAACATTATATTGAAACGATATTTAAACTACAAAAATAATAGAAAAATAAAATCTATATTTTTATTAAACACCGTTATTAAATTATAAAACACAATACAATTAAAAATAATGGCGATGATCTATATTATGATAAAAGTAGTTGGCAATAAGAATTCACCACAAACAACTAAAAACACCCTTTTAAAAATTATCATACACTGGCTTATCTTGAGAAGATAGATAACTAAATTAAAATCCTAATGGTAATAATGTCATTATATCAAAACTAAAAAATTAAATATTATGAGTGATGTTTCACGAGGAACATTATTAAAAAAATAATGAAATTCCAAGATAGGTTGAAATCAATAAAGTTTAACTCCTTTTATCTCATAAGTTCTTTTATGAGACACAAAATAAAACTTAACATTCATAAGGTCGTAAACATCAATAAAAAAATAATATAAACTAACTAAAGAGTTAATTTAAATCAGGTTTTAATAATTGAATTCAATTTTAAAATAAATAACAAAACCATCATTATTAGAATAAACGATTCTTATAAGTCCTACAATAACATTATAATTAATTAAAGAAAAAGCAATTGTTTCACGAGGAACATTATTAATAAACGTAATTATTTTATAGACTATAAATAAAACTAGAATTAATCACGATCAATACTAATATCAAATTTTATTTTAGAAACAAAAATTAATCACAATTAAATAAGGATGAAATAGTAGAATTAAATCATCTTAAAATAGAAATCTAATTTCACGACGATAATTGAAAAACATGAGTAAAAGAAAAATTATTTATACGTTAAAATATTAAAACATTTCTTTTAGATTAATATAAGGTAAATAAAATTATGATATTAATTTATAAAAGATCCTCCATAAATAAATTCAGATATTTCTAAATTAAAAATAAGAAACAAATAGAAATGGGATAGGTAGTGTTATAATTATAGAAATAAAAAATAAGTTTAAAATAATTTAATAAAATTCGGCATAATGATCACAACACATTAATATAAATAAAGAAATGTTTCACGGGGAACATTATATAGAAATGTTCATTAAAAAATTAAAATAATCAATTATAAATTAAAAACCTTTATTTAATTTTGAATCCGTTTGGTATTCATTGTATCAAGGTAAAAAAACAAAATCATAGCATTGTTCCACGGGGAACATAATAACAAATAGACCATTGAATATAACAGAAAAAATAAATAATAATTTAGAACCGTTTTTAAATTCTATAGATTATACAGTTTCAAAAGAGGAATATCAACTTTTATTTAACAAGGAATTTGATATGTTAGTTACACAACCTGTACCCAAAAATTTAGGTGATTATTATAAAAGTGAAGACTATATTTCTCATACTGATAGTAGTAAATCTATAATAGATAAAGTGTATAAATTAGTGCGTAATTATACATTAAAGACAAAACTAAACTTACTAAATTCATTTAACTCTAAAGAAAAAACGCTCTTAGATATTGGTTCTGGCACGGGTGATTTTTTAGCAATATGTAAACAAAATAATTGGAAAGTATCGGGAATAGAACCTAATAAAAAAGCAAGAGAAATATCTATAACTAAAAAATTAGTTGTAAAGGAAAATCTTAGTGAGATTAACGAAAAATTTGATGTTATTACAATGTGGCATGTATTAGAACATGTACCAGATTTAATAGAATATATTCAACAATTAAAAGGTTTATTAAAACCCGATGGTGTGTTGGTAATTGCTGTTCCAAATTTTAAAAGTTATGATGCAAAGCATTACAAACAATTTTGGGCCGCATTTGATGTACCCAGACATCTGTGGCATTTCTCTAAAACTTCAATCAGAAAGTTATTTTCAACTGTAGAAATGAAAATTGAAAAAGTATTACCAATGAAGTTTGATTCGTATTATGTTTCTTTATTATCAGAAAAATACAAAACAGGAAAGATGAGACCTATTCATGCATTTATTAATGGTTTTATGTCGAATAGAAAAGCAAAAGCATCAAAAGAACATTCTTCATTAATATATATCATAAAAAATAGATAAAATCAATTTTAATATATGTTTAATTCATTTATAATATATAAATAGTAAATCATATTAAGTAAAAATAAAAAGCTCTTAAAAACGATGTTTTAAGAGCTTTTTAAATATAAAAAATTGATTAATAATAAAATTAATATAAATTAATATTATTATAGGTTAAAACCAAGAGATGCAGCAAAAACACTATTTTTTGGATTATTATCAGATCCTTCTTCTGAAGAATTAAAAACTCCGTTTAAACCAAAACCATAACGTGCATTTAAAAATACTCCTTCAGATAATTTGAAACCTAAACCTAAATCCATAGAATAATCAACAGTATTGAATAAATCTTCATTATCTGAAAAATTTAACGTTCCAACTTTTATGTCATCATTAACCAAAAAACCAATTTGAGGTCCTGCTTCTAAAAAGAAGCCTTCAGTCAAATATATTTTAAGTAAAACTGGTATATTAATATAATCTAGTTGAACCTTTCCATCAATACCATCAGATTCATTATTTATACCTTGTGATGAATATAATAATTCTGGTTGAATACTTAAATTATCATTGATTTTGAATTCATTGTAAAAACCAACATGAAATGATGTTCTAATACTTTCTGATTCTACTTCTTCTTCAAAAGATTTGTCAAAATTTGTTAAATTAGAAAAATTAATCCCTCCTTTAATACCAAAGTTTTGTGCGCTCATAATTGCAGTGAAAAACACAAATAATAAAAATAGTTTCTTGTTCATAATAAAATATTTTAATGTTAATAATGAACAAAATTATATACTAAAAGAAAGTAGGATTGACTTGAAACAAACAAATCTTAGCTCAAATGATTTAGTGAGCATTTAATAAATACACACCGAAAATTGTAATGATAAAGTAAACTGCTAATGTCATTGCACCTGCATAATCTTTTGCAAGTCGTTGACCAATTAATAAAAATATTAAGCACAAAGCTGACAATTCTACACCAATCAAAGCTAAATTAGTTGTACCAACAGTTACTAATTGAAAAACACCAACGAACATTAAAGCGCCTGCCATAATTTCAATAACTAAGATTATTGCTAATAAGAGAGGAACACTATTTTTGAATGGTGTGTTTTTGAGATGAGCTTTTATAAAAGACAAATTCCCTTCCCAATCAGACACTTTATCAATTCCAGATTGTAAAAAGGTGACAATTAAAAAAAATAAGATTAAAATTTCAGTAGCGTGTTTCTGTAATAATTCCATAAAGTTGATTTTAAGCAAATATAATTTTAATAAATGAATTGTAACATTAAATAAAAACTACGTCATATAAGTAAATCAATTATATAGTATCTTTAACAAATTATCAACTTAAAAAATAAACTATGGCATTAATTCCTATTCTCATCGGATTATCAATCTTTATATTATTAGCTTCAGTATTTATAGTTAAACAACAAACTGCAGCAATTATAGAGCGTTTTGGTAAGTTTCATAGCATTCGTCAATCAGGATTACAATTTAAAATTCCTGTTTTTGATAGAATTGCAGGTAAATTGAGTTTAAAAATTCAACAATTAGATGTAATTATTGAAACAAAAACATTGGATGATGTATTTGTAAAACTAAAAGTATCGGTACAATACAAAGTAATTAGAGATAAAGTGTATGATGCATTTTATATGTTAGATTATCCTCACGATCAAATAACTTCTTATGTTTTTGATGTTGTTCGTGCTGAAGTACCAAAAATGAAGTTAGATGATGTATTTGTAAAAAAAGATGATATTGCCATTGCAGTAAAATCGGAATTAAACGATGCAATGATAGAATATGGATATGATATCATAAAAACTTTAGTAACTGATATAGATCCTGATGGACAAGTAAAAGAAGCTATGAACAGAATTAATGCTTCTGAACGTGAAAAAATAGCTGCACAATTTGAAGGAGATGCACAACGTATTTTAATCGTAGAACGAGCAAAAGCAGAAGCAGAAAGTAAACGTTTACAAGGACAGGGAATTGCTGATCAACGTAGAGAAATTGCTCGTGGTTTAGAAGAATCTGTAGAAGTATTAAATAAAGTAGGTATTAATAGTCAAGAAGCTTCTGCTCTAATTGTAGTAACACAACACTACGATACATTACAATCTATAGGACAAGAAACAAATAGTAATTTAATTTTATTACCTAATTCTCCTCAAGCAGGTAGTCAAATGTTAAATGATATGGTTGCAAGTTTTACAGCTAGTAATCAGATTGGAGAAGCTATGAAAAATATGAAAAAGAAAGATGAATAAGCGAAAATTATAAATGAAGAGTAAGATTTCATTTCATAAAAAAACCGAAACATAAAGTTTCGGTTATTTTTTATTATTTAAAAGAAATTATTTTTCTTCTTTATTTTCTTCCTCTTCTGTTTTGGTAGCGTCTTTAAATTCTTTAATACCAGTACCTAATCCTTTCATTAATTCTGGTATTTTCTTACCTCCAAACATTAATAAAACCAATGCAACTACAATTGCAATTTGCCATGGTCCAATCATTCCTAAAAAAATAGTTAATGCTGTCATTTTTTAAATTTTAATAGTACAAAAATACGAAAACTTTAATTACGTTGTTCTATAGTACCTCCAATAATTTTTTTATCTTTTAAAACCTCTGGAGTTCCTTTATAAAAAATTGTACCACCAAAAGTAACCCTAGCATCTAATGTTTCACCAACACTAACTTCTGCTTTTGCTCCTGATCCTGCCTTAACTGTAGATACATGAGATGTTTTTAATTTATAACCATGATAAGCTCCACCTAAATCTACAGATACATCTTGATTTTGTGTTGTACCAGATAATTTAATAACTCCTCCTGAGGTTGATTTAACATATAAATGTTTAGTTGCTACAACAAGGTTAATAAAAGCACCTTCTTGTGCTTTAACTTCTAAACTAGTTTGATCAATATTTTTTCCTGTTAAAGTTGCTCCTTCATTAGCATCTATAACATCTATGTTTTTATTAAAATATAAAGTAGCTTTCACTTTTCCTTCTGCAACTGTTTCTGGGAATCTTAAATATACTTTTAAAGTTTTATCTTCTTCTTTAATAACAACTTTATCTGTCTTTTCTCCTGTTATTTCAATGCGTTGATCCTCTGATTTTATTAATTCTAAATCAATACCATTGTAAACTTTTAAAGTTGAAAAATCTTGCAAAACTTTGTTTATGGTTGTTTGTGCAGAGCATAAAGCTACAGTAAATAACATGCTTAAAAACAATAATTTATTCATAATTTTTGAAATTTATTTTGAAAAGGTAATTCAATAATTATACCAACTCATTTTTTTATTAAAAAGTATATTGTTTAGTGACTAATCAAATCAAAATCAAGATGTTTTCTTTCTAAATCAGTTTTTTTAACTTTAACAACTACTTCATCACCTAACTGAATAATATTTTGACTTGCTTGCCCAACAATTGCATATTGCTTTTCATCAAAAATATAATAATCATCTTTAATATCCCTAATACGAACCATTCCTTCACATTTATTACTAATGATTTCAACATAAATTCCCCATTCAGTAACTCCTGAAACCACTCCAGGAAATTCTTCATTTTGATGATCTTGCATGTATTTAACCTGCATGTATTTTATAGAATCTCTTTCTGCTTTTGCAGCTAGTTCTTCCATTTTAGAAGAATGTTTACATTTTTCTTCATAAACATCTGCTTTAGGAGAATTACCGCCATCTAAATAATGTTGTAATAAACGATGTGTCATTACATCTGGATAACGACGAATTGGTGAAGTAAAATGACTATAATAGTCAAATGCTAAACCATAATGTCCAATATTTTGTGTCGTATACTCTGCTTTACTCATAGATCTAATGGTTAAAGTTTCAACCATGTTAGCTTCTCCTTTACCATGAACATCAGAAAGTAATTTATTTAACGACTGTGATGTTGTTTCTTTATTTTCAGTGTTAATTTTATAACCAAATTTACCAATAATATTCTGTAAAGATGCTAATTTTTCTAGATTTGGCTCGTCATGCACACGATACACAAAAGTTTTATTAGTAGGTTTTGCACCTTTCCCTTTTCCTACGAATTCAGCCACTTTTCTATTAGCAAGTAACATAAACTCTTCAATTAGTTTATTTGCGTCTTTAGACTCTTTAAAATAAACTCCTGTAGGATTAAAATCTTGATCTAAATTAAATTTTACTTCTACCCTATCAAAAGATATAGCTCCAGCTTTCATTCTTTTTGAACGGAATTTTTTTGCTAACTCATCTAATTTTAAAGTTGCTTCTACAATTTCAGGTACTACATTATATTCTCTATCTATAATAGAAGTATCTATTGGCATTGTGTATGATTCAATAGTATCTGATAGTTTACAGTTTTCAATGATAGATTGTGCTTCTTCATACGCGAAACGTTGATCAGAATACGTTACTGTTCTACCAAACCATTGATTGATAACGTTCGCTTTTTCATCTATTTCAAAAACTGCAGAGAAAGTTAATTTTTCTTCGTTAGGGCGTAAAGAACAAACACCATTAGATAACATTTCTGGTAACATAGGTACTACTCTATCAACTAAATAAACTGATGTTGCTCTATTATATGCCTCATCATCTAAAATAGATTTTGGTTGTAAATAGTGAGAAACATCAGCAATATGAATTCCAATTTCATAATTACCATTTTCTAATTTTGTAAATGATAAAGCATCGTCAAAATCTTTAGCATCTTTTGGATCTATGGTAAATGTTAAATCATTTCTCATATCTCTACGCTTGGCAATTTCTTCTTTGGTTATTTCTATAGAAAGCTTTTCAGCATCTTTTTCTACTTCTCTTGGAAACTCATAAGGTAAACCATACTCCAATAAAATAGAATGAATTTCTGTATCGTGTTCTCCAGGTTTACCAAGTACTTGTGTAATAGTACCAAAAGGATTTTTAGAATTATCAGGCCAATCTGTAATTTTAGCTAATACCTTGTCCCCGTCTTGTGCACCTCCCAATTTTCCTTTAGATATAAAAATATCAGCATACATTTTATAACTATCAGGTACTACAAAACCAAAGTTTTTATTCATTTGTAACGTACCTACAAAATCTGTTTTAGCACGTTCTAAAATTTCTACAACATCAGCTTCTAATTTTGAGCTTTTACGTTTTTTATATACATAAACACGCACTAGGTCATCTTGCAAACCATGGTTTATATTTACTGAAGGAACAAAAATATCATCTTCGAAATCATCACAAATAAAATAGCCATTACCGTTTGAGGTTAAATCTAACTTACCAACATGGTATTTACGATCTTCATTAATTTGGAATTTTCCTCTATCTATTTCTTTTATTTTTTGATTTTTTTTAAGTTCAGCTAATTTTTGAATAATTTGATTTTTCCCTTCTGTATCTACAACACCTATTTTAGCAGCAATTTGTTTATAGTTGAAAGATTTTTCGCTGTCTTCATTTAAAATTCTGAATATATTACGCGTTAAATCTTTTATTACATTTCCTTTTTTCTTGTATATTTTTTTCTTTCTTGACATATATATTTTGTCTCATTATAATTTCATCCAAAGTACGAAGAAATTATCGTAATAAACTTTCTTAAAAAAAACTTAATAAAATTGTAACATTTCTTAAAATTTAAAGTCTTTATTTAAAGGAAGTCGTTAAAAGTGAAAAACTTACGTAAAATAATTGCTCTATTTTTTGGAATATTTATTGCTGGTATAATTATTACTGCAATAAGTATTAACACTACGCTTAATAAAAAAGATCCTACACAAACTTTAAAAGAAAAAAAAAAGACACGCTTTACTTAATTAAAGCAGAAAAGAAATCAAATTCATCTTTTTAAAATTTCAGTTGTTAACAATATATATTATTATTAAAAAAGATATTTTAAAATTTAAAAAAAGGTGATTGTTATTATAGCTTGTTAATTTCTACAATACTTTTTTACTTTTAAATTTTGATTTATCACTTATTAAATAAAATAAACAAGTTATTCAATTATTAAAATCTTTAAAATCAATTATAAAGTTAGGTTATTAACAAAAGTTATAAACAGCAATTAACTAGTTTTTATGAATAGTTAAAATGATTTATAATGTAAATAAAGGGTTAATTTTATGTTGATAAATGTTCATTAAAAACTTAAAAAAAAAGTTGCATAATTAAATTTAGTAATTGTATTGTAAATTTTTATGAAAGAATCAAATATATTTTTAAAAACATACAACTAGTTCTTAACATTTAAATAATATTTATAAAACCTTTATTTTTAAAGGGTTATTAAGTACGGTAAAAAAAGCATTGTTAATTACTGTTGATAACCGTTAATAACTGTATTTTTGTTTATAATAACACTATTAAAATCAATTAATTATGACAATTGCAATCGGAAACGATCATGCAGGTACCGAATACAAGTTCGAAATTATAAAACTACTCGAAAAGTTGGGACATAAAGTTATCAATTTTGGTACCAATGATACTTACAGTATGGATTATCCAGATGCTATTCATCCAACTGCAGAAGCGGTAGAAACAGGTATGGCAGAAATGGGAATTATTTTATGCGGAAGCGGTAATGGTGCTCAAATGACTGCTAATAAACACCAAGGAATTCGTGCTGCTTTATGTTGGAATAATGAATTAGTAGCATTATCTCGTCAACACAATAATGCAAATATTTTAACAATTCCTGCACGTTTTGTTTCTCTTTATCAAGCATTAGATTTTGTAAAGATTTTTCTTTCTACAGAGTTTGAAGGGGGTCGTCATAAAAATAGAGTAGATAAAATTTCTTGTGAATCTTAATGGATTTTTTAGTTAAAACTTTTGAGGAATTAACAACATTAGAATTGTATGATCTTTTACAATTACGTTCGGATGTTTTTGTAGTAGAACAAGATTGTGTTTTTCTTGATTTAGATGGTAAAGACCAACAAGCTATACATGTTTTAGGAAAAAAAAATGACAAAATAGTAGCCTATACTCGTTTGTTTCAATCAGGAGATTATTATAAAGAATCCAGTATTGGTAGAGTGGTTGTAAAACAAGAAGAACGTAAATATGGTTACGGTCATGATTTAATGGATTTTTCAATACAAACTATAAAAAAACTATATAATACCTCGCTCATAAAAATTGGTGCTCAAAAGTATTTAAAGAAGTTTTACGAAAGTCATGGTTTTATACAAATTGGCGATGAATATTTAGAAGACGGAATTATTCATATTTATATGATAAAAAAATAAAAAGGGTGAAGAAATTTTCTTCACCCTTTTTATTTTTAAAGTATATTCTTAAACTAAGAAACTTCTTCCTCTTCTTTTCTACCAAAAAGTTTATTTTTAAAAGCAGCAAAACCACCAGCAACAGCGATAGCAATTACTTTCCAAAATTTTAGAATTACGACAAAGAAGCCAGCTTTTGCTAATAATTTACCAGCAATTAAACCACCGATACCATAAGCGGCAACTTGATCAATATCAGGATTAAAATCAGAATATTTATTACCTTCTGTAAAAGCAACACTATTTAATATTTGATTTACATCTTTTTTAAAATTTGGTAAAATATCAATAGTTCCAATAGCATTTAAATTTAAATATCCTTTTCTTCCTAAGACTCTGATATTATAATTTAAAGTGTTTTCTGCTTCTCCTTCAAAACTTATTTCTTTAGCCCAGTGTAACTTTTTATTATTTTCATCATAAAAAGGAGCAGAAGCCCAACCAACTAAATCCATTGTTGGATAACCTAATTTTTTTCTTTCCGGGTTTGAAGCATCAGTATCTTCTTGCATTTGCTCTAATAATTCATCATAATCTAATTCCTTAGCATCCTCATCATTAATATAACCATCTTTAGAGTAAGTTACTTCTACTGCATACGTAAAGTTATCTCCTAAAGGATTAACATCTTTTGGAAATAACATTCCTAAAACTTCTGAAGGAGGATTTCCCCATAAGTCTGTTAATACATAACTACTTTGTTTAGCATCTAAAAATTTATATCCATCAGGAATTGTAATTTCAGCAATTCCATCTTGTAAAGTAATTTTGCCTTCTTGATAAGTAAATGCATTATTAATACTATCAATTTTTCTGATATATTCTTCTTCAGAAATCTGATCATTTTCTGAGTCTTGAGCAAAAGAAAAGTTAGAAATTAATAAAAATAATAGAAAGGGGAATGCTTTTTTCATAGTTAGTTATATTTATATAATAAAGAGACAATAATACAAAAAGATATTATAATTTACTTTTGATATATAAAAGGGCTTATTTTTTATTACCGAGAAAAACTATATGAATTAATTTTAGAGAGCTAATAATTTATTTAAGTACGAGAAGAATATAAAAAGAAATAATTATTTCTTTTTATTCATTTTATAAATTAAATATGCAAATCCTGCTATAAAATGTAGAATGATAATACTTGCAATTATGTAAATAAATGTATTTGATTTCATAGTAAACAAAATTAGTAAGCAAAATATTTATGTACTGTAATAAAAGTTACATTAAAGTAAAGAATCTACTTCTTTAACTTCTCCATTATTTAAACCTTCTAATAAAATTGATCCCACCCTCACTCTAACAAGCCGTAATGTAGGAAAGCCAACAGCAGCTGTCATTTTACGAACTTGTCTAAATTTTCCTTCTTTAATAATGATAGAAACCCAACTTGTTGGACCATGTCTTTCATCACGTATTTTTTGAGATTTTAAAGGAAATTTAGGGTCTTTAATTAATGTTGCTTTTCCAGGATTTGTGAGGTATTTTTTTCCTTCAAATCCAATTTCTACACCTTCTTTAAGTTTATTAACTGCTTCTTGAGTTATGATTCCATCTACTTGAACATAATACTCTTTTTCCACTTTTTTACTTCTGATAAAATGACTTACTTTTCCATCCGTAGTTAATAATAATAATCCTTCTGAAGCAACATCTAAACGCCCAATTGCCATGGTATTTTCAGGAAAATTATATAACTCACCTAATAATTTCTTCTTTCTTTTACCAGGATTTACAAACTGAGAAATAAAACCATAAGGTTTATGAATAATGAAATGTTGGTGTTTAAACATTAAAAAGGCTTAATAAACAGCAATATTACAATAAAAAAGGAGTCTAAAAAAAGCATATAGAATTACCTCACTTTTTTATACCTTAGCAACTCTTATTTTTATGAACATTTTTAGCAATTTTTATGGCAGCAGATAAAGAAAAAGAAGCGAAACTTAAAGCGCTTCAACTTACATTAGATAAATTAGATAAGTCTTACGGTAAAGGTACCGTAATGAAAATGGGTGATAAAGTTATTGAAGAAGTTGATGCTATTTCATCAGGTTCTTTAGGATTAGATTTAGCCTTAGGTGTTGGTGGATATCCACGAGGAAGAATAATTGAAATTTACGGACCTGAATCTTCTGGTAAAACAACCTTAACATTACATGCAATTGCGGAGGCACAAAAAGCAGGAGGAATTGCTGCTTTTATTGATGCGGAACACGCATTTGATCGTTTTTATGCAGAAAATTTAGGAGTTGATATTGATAATTTAATCATTTCCCAACCAGATCATGGAGAGCAAGCATTAGAAATTGCTGATAACTTAATCCGTTCTGGAGCTATAGATATTGTGGTTATTGACTCGGTTGCAGCATTAACTCCAAAATCAGAAATTGAAGGGGAAATGGGTGATTCTAAAATGGGATTACATGCACGTTTAATGTCGCAAGCGCTTCGTAAATTAACAGGTACAATTAGTAAAACAAACTGTACAGTTATTTTCATTAACCAATTACGTGAAAAAATTGGAGTAATGTTCGGAAATCCAGAAACAACAACAGGTGGTAACGCATTAAAATTTTATGCGTCTGTACGTTTAGATATTCGCCGTAGAACACAAATTAAAGAAGGTGATAAAGTTATTGGAAATAGCACCAAAGTTAAAGTAGTAAAAAATAAAGTTGCCCCACCTTTTCAACAGGCAGAATTTGATATTATGTATGGAGAGGGAATCTCTAAAGTTGGTGAAATTTTAGATATTGGTGTAGAATTAGGAATCGTTAAAAAGAGCGGTTCTTGGTTTAGTTATGGAGACACTAAATTAGGACAAGGACGTGATGCTGTAAAAGGATTAATAAAGGATAATCCTGAGTTAGCAGAGGAACTTGAAACAAAGATTAAAGAAGTAATTGACAATCAAGAATAATATAACACAAAATATTTTAGTGTTTAAATTTTAAACTGTTGTAAGTATTTACAACAGTTTTTTTATTTTTAATAAATGATTTCAATTTCAGAAAACTTATCACTACAATCAATTACTATTAACAATCATAAAGAATTGTATGAGTTGATGTGTAGAATTTATCCGCCAGCATATTTTGATTATTGGCAGGATGGAGGGAAATGGTACGTTGATGAATTGTATAATTATCAAAATGTAAAAGAAGAAATTAAAGAAAAAAATTCAGACTATTTCTTCATCCTTTTTAATAATAAAAACATCGGAATTTTACGATTAGTTTGGAATTTAAATACTGATTATGAAGAGGATATGAAATTTGTGAAATTACACCGAATATATTTAGATCAACAGATTCAAAACCAAGGAATAGGGAAAAAATTGATGGATTGGTTAATTGATTTTACAACTAAAAAAGGGTATAAAAAATTGTGGTTAGAAGTGATGGAAAAACAATCACAAGCACTTCATTTCTATAAAAAATATAACTTTAAAGAAGTTGATAAAGTTTTTATTGAATTTCCGTTGGTTTTTGATGATTACCGAGGAATGTATAAAATGGTAAAAGAACTAAATTAAAAATCCGAAGTTAACAACTTCGGATTTTTAATATTTATTAGGTTCTATTCTAAACTCCAGTGCTACCAAAACCACCTGTACCACGTTCAGTTTCGTTTAAAACTTCCACTTCTTGCCAGTTTATACGTTCGTGTTTTGCAATTACTAATTGAGCTACTCGTTCTCCGTCATTAACTACAAATTCTTCGTTAGATAAGTTTACAAGAATTACTCCTATTTCACCTCTATAATCAGCATCGACAGTTCCAGGTGAGTTTAAAACGGTAATTCCTTTTTTTGCTGCGAGTCCGCTTCGCGGACGAACTTGTGCTTCAAACCCTTTCGGTAAAGCGATGAATAAACCTGTTTTTACAATAGCTCTTTCTAAAGGTTTCAAAGTAAAAGATTCATCAATATTTGCTCTTAAATCCATTCCTGCAGAACCTTCGGTTTCATAAGCTGGAATTTGATGTTTTGATTTGTTTATAATTTGTACGTTCATAATAATCTATTTACACTTCAAATATAATAATAACAAAAACTATTTAGCTTTAGTGTTTAGATTTATTAGTTTTGTAATACAAAACCAAGTAAAATGAGTAAAGAAGCAAAAATAGCTGTATTAGGTGGTGGAAGTTGGGCTACAGCAATCGTAAAAATGTTATCTGAAAACCTTGATACTGTTGGGTGGTATATGCGAAGTGTATATGCGATAGAACATATAAAACGAAACAAACATAATCCTAATTACTTAAGTTCTGCAGAATTACATCCAGAGCAATTAGATTTATCTGATGATATTAATGAAATTGTTGATAATTATGATATTTTAATTTTTGCTATACCATCTGCTTTTTTAAAAGGAGAATTAGATAAACTCACAGTATCCTTAAAAGATAAAGTTGTGTTTTCGGCCATTAAAGGGATTGTTCCAGAAACAGGATTAATAGTGGGAGAACATTTTCATGATTACCATAGTGTTCCATTTGAAAATATTGGTGTTCTTACAGGTCCTTGTCACGCAGAAGAGGTCGCGATGGAACGCTTATCGTATTTAACATTAGCATGTGAAGATGAAGAAAAAGCAAAAAATTTAAGTAAATACATTGCTAGTAGATATATAAAAACCAAGATATCTGATGATATTATCGGAACGGAATATGCTGCAATGCTAAAAAATATTTATGCAATAGCTGCGGGGATTGCACACGGATTGGGTTATGGAGATAATTTTCAGTCTGTATTAATGAGTAACGCAATTCGTGAGATGAAAAGGTATATTAAAAAAGTGCATAAGATGAAACGTAATATTAATGATTCAGCTTATTTAGGAGATTTATTGGTTACAGGATATTCAGTCTTTAGTAGAAACAGAATGTTTGGAAATATGATTGGTAAAGGATATACTGTAAAATCTGCAATGATGGAAATGAGTATGGTCGCTGAAGGATATTATGCTACTAAAAGTGCTTATGAAATCAACCAAAAAAATGGTGCAAAAACCCCGATTATAGATGCTGTTTATAATGTTTTGTATGGAAAAAAAGAGGCGAAAGACGAGTTTGAAAAGTTAACAAATAGATTAAATTAGTTGTTTATTTACATATTTGGGTTCTCAAAAAATGAGTTAAAAACTCAATCAATCGCTCTTTTATTTAGTTGTGTTGCATTAATAACATTATCCAAAGTTAATTAAATTTCTGATTTACATACAACTTACCCAAAAAAAACACAAAATTCTAGATATAAGTTATTTTTAACTTTCATACATTTGTTTTTATAACTTTTAGTTTAATTTTAAACAATAATGAAAACGATTCAGGAAGCTGTTGAAATTACGATACGTAAAACTCCTTTTATAGAAGAAGCATTACATGAAAAATTAATTAATGTTTCCTCGTTAGCACGAATTATTTTGCCAGAAGTAGCGCAACAACTTAAAAAGGAAGTAAAAGTTGGAGCTGTTATGATGGCTATTAACAGGTTATCCCCAGCTAGCGAATTACGTATTCGTAAAAATATTAAACGCCTTGCACTAAATTTGGGAGATGTAATTGTTCGTTCGGATTTGTGTGATTATACTTTCAAAAATTCATCGACTTTATTTAAAAGAGTTGCTTCTATTTTATCGGAAGCAGGAGAAAATAACGATACTTTTTTAACGGTTTCTCAAGGAATTTTTGAAACAAATATTGTGGCTAGTAAGAGTTTACAAACACAAATTATAAAAACGTTTGAAAAAGAAACCCTTATTAATAATATAGATGATTTAGCTTCAATTACTATAAAATTACCTAAAGAAAATATGGAGCAATCAGGTATTTATTATTTCATTTTAAAACAACTTGCTTGGGCAAATATTGCAGTACAAGAAGTTATTTCTACAACTCATGAGATGACTATTGTTGTAAAAGACGTCGAGGTAAACGAAACTTTTTCCATTTTAATGGATTTAAAATTGAGTTAAAAATTAAGTTTACATGGAAAAAAAAGATCCCTATGCATCTTTAAGAATTAAAGAATTTAATATTTTCCTTTTAGTAAGATTTTTGTTAGTATTTGCTTGGTCTATGCAATTTATTATCATAGAATGGCAAGTATATAGTATTACTAAAAACCCCTTATCGTTAGGAATTATTGGTTTAATGGAAGTAATTCCAGCAGTTTCTATGGCATTATTCGCTGGTCATATAGTAGATCAGAAAGAAAAACGAAATTTACTAGCCTTATGTATAGGAGCATTTTCTTTTATAAGTTTAGGTTTGTTTTTTTTAACACTACCTAGTTTTATTAAAGACTGGTCTACCAACACAGTTTTGTATGCTATTTACACACTTGTTTTTTTTGGAGGTTTTTTACGATCTTTTTTTGGTCCTACCATTTTTTCTTTAATAGCTTTAATAGTTCCCAAAAAATTATACCCTAACGCCGCTACTTGGAGCAGTTCTACTTGGCAAATAGCCTCTGTTTTAGGACCTGCTTTTGCTGGTTATTTAATTTCCTTTATTGGTGTTCATTGGTCTTTGTGTGTAGTATTTACATTGGTTTTATTGTCTTTCTTCACTGTATTTTTTATAAAAAATAAACCAATTTTAAATCCAAAAATAGGAGAACCTGTTATGCAAAGCTTAAAAGAAGGAATTCAATTTGTATATAAAACAAAAGCTATTTTAGGCGCTATCACCTTAGATATGATATCCGTACTTTTTGGAGGAGCAGTTGCTTTATTACCTATATATGCGCAGGATATTTTAAAAGTAGGACCAGAAGGTTTTGGTGCTTTAAGAGCTGCTCCAGCAATCGGTGCTTTTTTAACGATGTTAATTACAGCATACCTTCCTATTAGTAAAAATGCAGGAATGAAATTACTAACTGCAATTTTTGGTTTTGGTATTTGTATCATCATATTTGGTTTATCTTCTGTTTTCTTGATCTCACTTGTAGCATTGTTTTTTAGTGGTGTTACAGACGGAGTTTCTATGGTTATAAGGCAAACTATTTTACAATTAAAAACACCTGATCATATGCGTGGTAGAGTAGCTTCTGTAAATTCTATGTTTGTTGGGTCATCAAACGAATTAGGAGCCTTTGAAAGTGGTGTTACAGCCAAATTAATGGGAACAGTAACCGCTGTTGTTTTTGGTGGAACTATGACGTTAATTACTGTGCTAACAACAGGAATTATTAATCCAACATTAAGAAAACTAGACTTAATAAAAGATTTAGAAGAGCATGAAAACTCTGAATAAAATTTTATTTAAAATTCACAGCTAAGTCTATTTTTTTCTCTAATTCTTGTTGATGTTTTTCCGCTGTATGAGTATCCCAATTAAAGTACTTAGAAAACTCTTCTAACACGAGTTCTTTATATTTATCTACACTCGGTTTATCAAAAAATAAACGTCCAGTACGACGCATAAAAAAATCGGAAGGTGTACAGGTCATTTCATGCTGAATAGTAAACCATACTTCCGCTTTTATTAAACGTTTTTCTATATCTTTTTCTTTAATTTCATCAAATTTATCTAATACAATATCGGTTTGTTTACCATAATTGTGAACTAAATATTCAGCATTTTGTTTCGTTAAACCGTCTTTTTTGATTTGTTTAAAAACTTGTTTAATGTAAAGATTTACCGATTTGTAATTTTTAAATGGACCACCAGTTAAAACAATATCTTCTGTTTGAATGGAATCAAACTCTGTTTCGTATTTCTTTTTGTATTTTTTAGTAACTAAATCTACAATGCGTTCCGACATTTTCCGGTAACCCGTTAGCTTCCCTCCTGCAATTGATATTAATTCAGTGTCAGACACAAAAATTTCATCTTTTCTAGACAACTCAGAAGCAGATTTTCCTTCTTCATGAATTAACGGACGTAATCCTGCCCAAGAGGATTGAATATCCTCTAAGGTTAATTCAATATTTGGAAACATGTTATTGACTGCAGAAATTAGATACAATGCATCTACCAAACCAGTTTCTACACTATCTAAATCTTTATTGTAATTTGTATCCGTAGTACCAAAATAGGTTACTTTTCCTCTTGGAATAGCAAACATCATTCGACCATCAGGAATATCAAAATAAACCGATTGTTTTACAGGCAATTTTTCAAAAGGAACCACTAAATGCACACCTTTAGTTAGGTGTAAACGACTTCCTGTTTTAGAGTTGTTAATTTCACGTAAATCATCTACCCAAGGCCCACCAGCATTTACTACATATTTTGCTCTTATATTGTACGTTTCATCAGTGAAAACATCTTTTGCTTTTACACCACCAACCCGCTTTTTATGATACAAAAACTCTGTTGCTTCTGTATAATTTAGTATTTCTGCATCATAGTGACTCGCGGTTTTTAAAACCTCAATAGTTAAACGAGCATCATCCGTTCTATATTCAGCATAATAACCAGCACCACTTAAGATTTCTTCTGGTAACAAAGGTTCTTTTTTTAAAGCTTCTTCTTTATCTAACATTCTACGTTTGTCATCACCTTCAACAGAAGCCAATACATCATATACTTTTAATCCAATAGATGTTAACCACGAACCATAAGTTCCACCTTCAATTAAAGGCAAAATCATTTTATCTGGAATTACCAAATGAGGTGCTAATTTGTGCACAATAGCACGCTCGGTACCTACTTCTTTTACCAACCAAAAATCAAATTGTTTTAAGTAACGAAGCCCACCATGAATTAATTTAGTGGACTTACTTGAAGTTCCGGAAGCAAAATCATTTTTTTCAATAAGAGCAACTTTCATTCCGCGAGAAGCAGCGTCTAAAGCAATTCCAGCACCCGTAATTCCGCCACCAATAATAAGAATATCAAACTCATTAGATTGTAATTCTTTTTTGATGTTTTCTCTATTAAAGAATGAAAAGTTGTTCATAGCATATAGTTTCATCCAAAAATAATGATAAACTTAAATGATTTTAAATTTTTTAGAATTTCTTTTTCAGATAATTATTAAGAAAAAAATTAGAGAAAGGAAAGTTTTATAAAACCATCAAATTACACCCACGAATATCAGAGTTATCAAAACGACCAATAATTTCAAAACTACCATCGTTATACACTTTTCCTAGATCTTGCGTTGCAATAAAACTGCACGAGTTGTAATTGGCTAAGTCTATAACATTAATTCCACCTGTTTTCCCAGTGTTTTGAATAGTTAAAGGATCTTCAGTATCACGAGTAAGAATTTTCATCCAAGGTGGACAACCGAAAACTCCGTTTCCTTTTGAATATCCTTGACTTAAGAGTTCAGTCATACCATATTCTGAATGGATTTTATCAACAGAAAAACCATCAGATAAAATTTTATGTAATTCGTTACGAACTAATTCTTTTCTACGTCCTTTCATTCCGCCAGTTTCCATTACGATGGTATTTTGTAGATCGAATTGATAGTTTTCAACTAAATCTAGCAAAGCAAAAGAAACACCTATGAGTAGAATTTTATTTCCTTTTTTATCAAGATTGATGAGTTTTTTAGCGAGTTCCTCAAGGTTATTAAGATAGAATCCACTTTCAAGATTTTTAGAGCGTTTAATTAAATCATCAACCATATAAATTAAGGATGATCCTGTTCGCTCTAAATAATTTGGCAATAAGGCTAAAACAGTATACTCTTCAATATTACCATAGAAATGTTTGAAACCGTTTAAATAACTTTTTTCGTACCAAGAAAGGTCAGACACTAAATGTTTACTAGTTATGCTTCCTGTAGTTCCTGAACTGGTAAATGTTTGTTGAATTTCATCCGAAGTACTTAAAACGGGATGCGATTTAAAAAACTGAATCGGTAAAAAAGGAATCTCTTCAATAGATTTTACATCACTCGGATGTACATATAACAAATCACAAAAAGAACGATATACCACATTATTTTCAAACTGATGTTTAAAAACTTGCATGGTTACTTTGTTAAAATCTTCTTCAGATTGTATGTTAAAAACTTCTTTTTGCATAAACCTTTGCAAAAATAAGATTATTAAACGCAACCTAATTATAAAATCTACATCTTATAATAAACAATTAAAAACGATACTATTATGAAAAAGCTTGTTTTTCTTTTTTTAAGTGTTCTATTATTTCAGTCTTGTTTAGGAGACGATGATACACCTAAATATAATTATGAGTTATTAACGATTGATGAAGCACAGACTCCTGATAGTTTCATATATGGTGAGACTTACGATATTACAGTAAAATATTCTTTACCAAATAGTTGTTACTTCTTTAACGGATTATATTATGATTATCAAGACACTATAAGAGTTGTTGCTATAAATGCACGTGTAAGACTCGATGTAGATTGTACCGAAGAAATAGTTCAAGAAGAATATACTTTTCCTGTAAAAGTTACACAGGAAAAAGATTATGTTTTTAAATTTTGGAAAGGAGTAGATGATGATGGGGAAAACATTTTCGAGGAAGTTGTTGTGCCAGTAAATTAATCAATTTTTAACATAAAATTACTAAACACATGAAAGTTAAAATTTTAATTACAATATTATTTTGCATCACATTAGTGTCTTGTTCAGATAATACGAGCACAGATTTTAATCCTAATAATTTATTGTTAGGGAGTTGGGTAAATGCAGTATATGAAAATGAAACGTTAACGTTTGAAAGGGCAACTAATTTAATGGAAAAAGAATATGGAATCTCTTTCTTAAATAATGGAATTTTTATTGAAAGAACATCTGGTTGGTGTGGAACTCCACCGTTGGTTTTTAATGATGTAGAAGGAAGGTATAATACCAAAAATGATTTAATAGAAGTGAAAATGGAATTTTTTCCAGGAGATTTTAATTGGAGAATAGTTTCGTTAACGGATGAGAAATTAGTGGTAAAAAGAGAGCTGAGTGATCAAGAAAAAGACCATCAAAAATTAATCGAATTGTTTACAGAAATAGAAAATGTATCTAACAGTATTTCTTGTACAAATGCTACAGAATGGAGTTTTACTGCATACGGTTCTAAAGCTTGTGGAGGTCCTCAAGGATACATACCATATTCTAATCAAATAGATACAGTTGATTTTTTACAAAAAATAGAAGAATATACCGAGGCAGAAAATCAATATAATATTAAATGGAATATAACTTCCACCTGTGAACTGCCCGTTCAGCCACAAGAGGTAGTTTGTGAAAACGGATATCCTGTATTAAAATATTAGTTTATTTTTAAATAAACTTTATAAAAATTAACCTAGAAGAGCTCATACAAAAATGCAAGCAAAATAATTTGCAAGCGCAGACTCAAGTTTATCATCTTTTTGCTGGTAAACTTTTCGCATTGAGTTTAAAGTATTCTCGAAATTATCATGATGCTGAAGATGTGTTGCAAGACAGTTTTATAATAGCATTTAATAAAATGTATCAATACGAAAGTAAAGGTTCTTTTGAAGGTTGGCTTAAAAGAATTGTTGTGAACACAGCATTACAGAGGTACCGAGAAAAATCACCTTTACAGTTAGTAAAGGATGAACAAAATATAGAAAGTAAGGAAGACATTTTAATAGATGTCGACGAAACTAAAATAGAGTTAAATTTTATGTTAGAGTTAATTCAGCAGTTACCAGATAGGTATAGATTGGTTTTTAATTTATACGTGTTAGATAATTTTTCGCATAAAGAAATAGCGAATATGTTAGAAATTTCTGAAGGAACCTCAAAATCTAATTTATCACGAGCACGTTTAATTTTAAAAAGAAAGATTGAAGATTACCAGCAAAAACAAGAAAACGCTTAATGTTAGAGAATAAAAATATTGATAGGTTGTTTCAAGAGAAATTCAAAGATATGGAGGTGACTCCTGGTCCTGAAATTTGGGAGAATATTGAAGCAAAACTTCAAAAGAAAAAACGAAGAATTTTTCCAATTTGGTGGCTTTCTAGTGGTGTGGCAGCCATGTTGATTTTTGGATTATTGTTGTTCCCAGAGATAAAAAAAATAGAGGATAATAACCAAAAAGACAATCTAAATTTACCACAAAAAATAGAAGAAGTTGTTAATACAAAAAAATTAAAGAATAAAGATGTAATCGAAAAAGAGACTAACCAAGAAATAGTATCAATTGAAAAAAAAAGGGAAATTACCAAAAGAAAAAAAAAACAAATAGGAGCTTCCAAAAAGAAAATAAAAACAAAACAAATTTTGGCCTTTGGGGATAAAAAAACTGAAAAAAATATTGAAAAAGGAAGAGAGTCAGAAGAAACTGTGAAGGGTATTTCTTCTGACAAAAAAATTGTTATGGAAAAGATTTTTTCTAATAAAGAAGAAAAGGATCAATCTAATAAAAAGAAAGAAAAAGGAAGAAAGGATTTTATTGCGGAATTAAAAAAAGAAAAAGAGAATGTTAAAGTTGTTTCCAAAGAAAATAAGTGGTCAGTTTCTCCTGTTTTAGGAGTTTTAAAATCGAATTCTTTTACAAATGCATCCGCTATTGATGCAGGGCTTAATAGCAATAAAACATCAGGAGAAAACACGTTTTCTTATGGTGTAAATGTTGCTTATAAAATAAATAAGAAATGGTCTGTTCAATCAGGTATTCATATGCAAAAAGTTGAATTCAACACAAAAAATGTAGCTATCGTCTCTAGTGTTATTGGAAGTAGTAATTTAACAAATATTAATTCTAATCAAGAATACTTTATTGTAAACTCATTTGAAAATGCAGATGCTTTATCTTTAAGTAATAGCTTTGCTGTAGAACAAGGAAGCTTAAATCAAACATACGGG
This sequence comes from Tenacibaculum adriaticum, assembly GCF_008124875.1. GTDB lineage: Bacteria > Bacteroidota > Bacteroidia > Flavobacteriales > Flavobacteriaceae > Polaribacter > Polaribacter adriaticus. Next base: position 448,339 of record NZ_VNIA01000001.1, on the reverse strand, counting down.
TATATTGAAATACCAATTGAGATGAAGTATAACATATTATCTTCCTCAAAAATAAGAACAAATATAATCGCTGGTTTTAGTTCTCTTTTTTTAAATCAAAATACAATTACCGCAGAAACAAGTTCTTTTTCTGAAGTTCTAGGAGAAGCAAACAATTTAAACACCATAAATTTTAGTGGTAATTTTGGATTAGATGTAGATTATTCTATTAATAATAAGATGAAATTTAACATTAACCCAATGTTTAAATCACATTTTAATACTTTTTCAAAAAACTCAAACGGCTTTAAACCTTATACTTTCGGAATCTATACAGGAATAAAGTATGAATTTTAATTGTACCTTAGCTTAAAAACACAAATGAAAATATTTTTTCCCGCCCTTCTAATTGTTTTGATGATGTCTTGTAAATCGAGTTCAAATGCGCAAAAAAGTACCAACAATCCGTTACAAGATATTGTTTGGATAAAAGAATATATAGAAGAAACTAAGAAAAGTCCATTTCCAACCAAAGCTATGATTACTCAATATACATATAAAGGAGAAATAGTTTATATGGTTGACGGTTGTTACCAATGTCCGGATGCAATGTCTACTTTATACAACATTAAAAAAGAAAAGCTTTGCACGTTTGGAGGGATGTTACCTAGTTTAAATAACACATGCCCAGATTTTACCGAAAAAGCAACAGATAAAAAAGTTCTCTGGAAAAGTTTTTAGTTTACTCTTTGTAAATTTTCACATCCAATTCACCTTTATCGTTCATAGATGCTCTGTACATTCCAGCGGTGTTGAATTCGTACACAATATTGCCAAACTTGTCAATAGCGACAATACCACCAGTTCCACCAAGCTTTGTTAGTTTATTCTGAATAACTTCTTTACTTGCTTCTTTTAATGTTGAACCTTTATAGTCGATTAAAGCAGAAATATCATGCGCTACCATCCCGCGAATAAAATATTCACCCCAACCAGTAGATGAAACACCACAAGTAGCATTATTGGCATAGGTACCCGCACCAATTATGGGTGAATCTCCAATCCTGTTCCAACGTTTATTGGTCATTCCTCCTGTTGAGGTTCCAGCTGTAATATTTCCGTTTTTATCTAATGCAACACAACCAACAGTTCCAAATTTACTATTCTTAATTTCTGAGTCGTAAAAAGCAGTTTTTGCATTATGATCTAATTCCGCTTTCATTTTCTCTTTTACTCGTTGTAGAGATTTGAATCTACTTTCAGTATAAAAATAACTTGGTTCCACGATTTCTAATCCTTGTTCTTTTGCAAAAACAGAAGCACCGTTACCTGAAAGTAAAACATGAGGAGACTCTTCCATAATTTTACGAGCTAATGAAATAGGGTTTTTAACATTCTTTACCCCAGCCACAGCACCGGCATTTAAATCATTTCCAGTCATTATTGAAGCATCTAATTCGTTGGTTTCATCATGTGTAAAAACAGCTCCTTTTCCTGCATTAAACAATGGAGAATTTTCCATGACGTGAATTGTTTTTTCTACAGCATCTAAGCTAGAACCTCCATTATTTAAAATATTATAACCAACTTTTATAGCTTCCTCTAATTTATCTTGATATGCTTTTTCTTTTTCAGGAGTCATATTTTTCTTTAAAATAGTACCTGCACCACCGTGGATAACAATAGCAAATTCATTTACTTTTTTATTCTTTTCAGATGATGTTTTAGGCTCAGAATTACATCCGAGAAACGATAGTAGTAAGATCGATAAAAAATAGTTTTTTTTCATTTTAAATGTTTGATTTTAAACAAAAACCAAATAATTTGTTTAAATTATATAACAAAAAAATTATTTGTAAATTTGAGCTCAATTTAAACAACTAAAAAGGAAACACAAAATGGCAGATTTTGGAATTAAAGAAGCGTTATCTACTTTAGGATTAGAAGATATAAACAACGGATCATCTACGGGAACTAAATGGTTTTCTAACGGAGATATTATAGAAAGTTACTCACCAGTAGATGGTAAACTTATAGGAAAAGTAAAAGCATCAACAAAAGATGATTACGAAGCTGTAATGAAAACAGCTACAGAAGCATTTAAAACTTGGAGAACTAAACCAGCACCATTACGTGGAGAAATTGTACGTCAGTTTGGTGAAAAATTACGTGAGAAAAAAGAAGCTTTAGGAAAATTAGTTTCTTATGAAATGGGTAAATCTTATCAAGAAGGTTTAGGAGAAGTACAAGAAATGATTGATATCTGTGATTTTGCCGTTGGTTTATCGCGTCAGTTACATGGATTAACAATGCATTCAGAAAGACCTGGCCACAGAATGTATGAGCAATATCATCCATTAGGAGTTGTTGGAATTATTTCTGCATTTAACTTTCCAGTAGCAGTTTGGGCTTGGAACACAGCATTAGCTTGGATTTGTGGTGATGTTTGTATTTGGAAACCTTCTGAAAAAACACCTTTATGTGGTGTTGCATGTCAAAATATTATTTCAGAAGTATTAAAAGAAAACAACTTACCAGAAGGAATTTCTTGTTTAGTTAATGGAGATTATAAAGTTGGTGAAATGATGACTAAAGATACTCGTGTTCCTTTAATTTCTGCAACAGGTTCTACCCGTATGGGTAAAATCGTTGCAAAAGAAGTGGCAGGTCGTTTAGGAAAATCATTGTTAGAATTAGGAGGAAATAATGCTATTATCGTAACTCCAGATGCCGATATTAAAATGACGGTTATTGGAGCTGTTTTCGGTGCTGTAGGAACTGCAGGACAACGTTGTACATCTACACGTCGTTTAATCATTCATGAATCTATGTATGATAAAGTAAAAAATGCGGTTGCTGATGCATATAAACAATTACGTATTGGAAATCCATTAGATGAAAACAATCATGTTGGACCGTTAATCGATAAAGATGCCGTTAAAAATTATGAAAATGCTTTAGAAAAAGTTGTTGCTGAAGGAGGTAAAATTGTTGTTGAAGGCGGCGTTTTATCAGGAGAAGGTTACGAAAGCGGATGCTACGTAAAACCAGCAATTGCAGAAGCAGGAAATTATTACGAGATAGTACAACACGAAACATTTGCACCTGTTTTATACTTATTGAAGTATTCTGGAGATGTTGAAAATGCAATTGCATTACAAAACGGTGTTGCACAAGGGTTATCATCAGCAATTATGACCAATAATTTACGTGAAGCTGAGCGTTTCTTATCTGTTCAGGGATCTGATTGTGGTATTGCGAATGTAAACATTGGTACTTCAGGAGCAGAAATTGGTGGAGCTTTTGGTGGTGAAAAAGAAACTGGTGGGGGTCGTGAATCTGGTTCAGATGCATGGAAAGTGTATATGCGTCGTCAAACTAACACGATTAATTACACAACTGATTTACCGTTAGCACAAGGAATTAAATTTGATTTATAAAAAGTTAAAAGCCTCGCAAATTTGCGAGGCTTTTTGTTTATTCAAATAATTACAATACTGCAAGTTTAACTGTTTAGAGCTTCTTCAATAACAGCTAAAGCGTCTGTTGCTTTCGATAATTGTGCATACTTTAATGCAGTAAAACCATTGTCTGATTTTACTTTTAATTTAGCTCCGCGTTCAATTAACAATTTAGCAATTTTAGCTTTGTTGTAACGAGCCGCAAACATTAAAGGTGTTAACCCTGTAGATTTTTTATTAATATCTACACCACTTTCAATCATAGCTTTTACAGCTTCATAATTACCAGACTGAATTAATTTACAAAACGGACTTACATCCGCGTAACGAGTAGTAATTTCTGTGCGTTTAATGTTTTTTGAACTTGCATTAGTTGTTGTTATGGCTAAAAATAAGACCATAATGGTTAGAACCGATTTTTTCATGATTTTAAGGTTTAAGTTAATAGTTATGTTCAACTAAAAGACGCTTTAAAAGAAAAGAAGTTTCAAATTAAAACACTTATTAACATAATAATAACATTATAACATTTTATTAAAATTATTTAATAAACAAATGTAAAAGGCGTGTGTGTTATATGTTTTAAGGTAAGTTTATCTTATTGTGAATTTGATAATTTAGTGTTCAAAAAAATTAAAAAGAGCTAAATGTTAAAATTTGGTAAAATTTTAATAAATTAACCCTCAGTAACTTAAAAAAATATACTATGAGCAAAAAACTACTGTATCTATTAGGTATTATAGGTACTATCCTCTTAGGAACATATTTTTATTGGAAGTTTTGTTGTAATCCTTGTTGTGAAGTAGGTGCATGCAAACAGAAAAAAAAAGTTGAAAATGTTAGTACAATTATTCCTGCTACTACTTTTTTACCTTTCCAAGTAAAAGATGTTAACGGAAACTTATCTCTCTCTGTAGAGGATAATTTCAACTTCAAACAATCAGGTTTAAATTATTTACAACCAGTCTCTACAAATTTAGACCATGAAATAGAAAAATTAAAAGAATATTTAACTTCTCAAGAAGGAAAAACATTATCTGTTACAGGATTTTATCAAAGTGATGAAACGAACAATTCAGCATTTCCAAACTTAGGATTAGCTAGAGCAAATTCAATTAAAAATTACTTAAAAGATAAAGGAATTTCATCAAAATTAATAGACACTTATAGTCAATTAAATGATGAAATGGTTGCAGATTCATTAAATGTATTTCATGGACCATTATCTTTTGAGGTTTTAGCTTCTGTTGATAATTCAGAAAAGTTAAAATTGACTGCTAATGAAATTAAGGAAAATCCAGTAGTGTTATATTTTAAAACAGGTCAGGCAAACATCAACTTAACGCCTGAACAAAGAAGTAAAATAGCCGATATCTCTATGTATTTAGATAAGGTTGAAGGAGCAATGTGTTTAGTAACAGGTCATACAGATAAAACCGGAGATGCAACTCATAATATACTATTAGGCCAAAACCGAGCAGATTTTGCAAAACAATACTTAATTACTAATGGAATATCAGGAGATAAAATTATCGCAACCTCTAAAGGTCAAACAGAGCCTATTGCAGACAATGGTACCGAAGAAGGTAGAGCAAAAAATAGAAGAACAGTAATAACAATTAACTAACCTTAAAACAAAAAATTATGAATTGGTGTTTATTAATCCCCTTATTAGTAGGTCTTATTTCAGCTTTATTAGGCTATTTATTAGGGAAGCTTTTAAGCGGAAATAATGACGAATTATTAGCATTAAAAAAACAAGTAGCAAAATTAGAAACCGATTTAAATGCTTGTAAAAAAAGCAAAATAAAATTAGAAACTGATTTAAAATCAGCAAAAGAAAGCACATCAAAAGAACAGAACTTACAAACTGGAGGAAAACCTTTAGGAAACGTTTCTTCTTCATTTACTTCAGCAGTAGGAACCGTTGCTACTATTCCGTTTAAAGCAGATGCAGCCAAAGCAGCTTTAGGAAAGAAAGTAAAACAAGACGATTTAAAAATTGTAGAAGGAATTGGACCTAAAATTGAAGGCCTTTTTCATAACTTCGGAATAAAAACATGGAAAGCTTTAGGTGAAACTTCTATAGAAAAATGTCAAGAAGTTTTAAATAGCGGAGGAGATCGTTATAAAATTCATAAGCCAGGAACATGGCCAAGGCAAGCAAGATTGGCGTATCAAGGCCGATGGGAAGAATTGGTAAAGTGGCAAGATGAATTAGATGGAGGGAAAGCATAATTTTTCTATGTATTTAAACAAAAAACTTCACAAATTTGTGAGGTTTTTTGTTTAAATATTTAGTTTGTTTCTAAAGTCATTTTTCGATAACTTCGCTATCGTCTGATATAAGTTATTAAAACGAACTCATATCATTAAAGTTAGCAGCAATTAGAAAACCGACTATCAAATGAATCCAATCCCATTAACTTCTATTGCAATTCACGAAGAAATAAATTTATTAATTGACAATAAAAAATATGATGATGCCTTAGATAAATTGGATAAAGTAATTAACGGAGAAATTCCCATCGAACCTGAATTTTTTAAAGTTCAATTAGTTGAGTCATATATCGTAATTGCAGATACTCTAATCTATTATAGAAATCGATTTGAACAAGCTAAAAAAGTTATATCAAAAGGAATTGGATTACTCAAAAGTTTAAAAAAAATTATTCCAGAAGAAGAAGTTGGACTCAAACAGTTTCATAATTCTGTTACTGCTAGAGCACACGAAGTTAAATACACGATAGAATTAGCAGAAAATACTTTTAAAAAAGGAGAAACACTTATTGACTATTCCAAAATAAAAAACATCTATTCCATTAAAGATAGTATCCAAAAATCTATTTCATTATATCGAGTGAGTTTAAAGGATAACACTAGTGAAATAGAAGAATTTAACATTAAAAATAACTTAGCAGTTTCTTTAGGCCATGTTGGTAGATATTTAGAAGCAATGACCTATTATGAAGAAAATATTAAAAAAAACAATAATCATATTAAGTCTAGTATTTCATGGGCTGATTCTTTACTAAATATTGTTTCAAAATATCAAATCAAAGAAACACCTTCTCTATATTACAAAGCAGCTGAAAGATTAGAAAAAATATATCTTGAACCTACTCATGATGCGGTTATACGAAATACAGAAAGTAGTATAAACTTTTGCAAAAAAAGACTAGAAGAAAATGGATTTGAACTAAATAAAGAACAAATAATAAAGAATATTAATGAAGAAATAGAATATTATAAAAATCATTCTGAGTTAAGAAAGTTTTCATTAGATAATAATGTTACACTTTCTGAACATGCAATATATTGTAAATGCACAGATGCTTATCAAGATGATTTATTATTAAACTCTAAGAATAATGACTTAAACCAATTACTTGAAATAATTAAATCCGAATTTTCGTTTTCAAGATTTCTTCTTTTTGAACACAAAACTCAATCTCACCCACAACCGAATGATGTTTTATATGACAGTTCAATTAAAATTAAGACAGGTTACTCTATTGAATATTTGAAAATGTCTTTTAAATTAGCTTATAGTATTTTAGATAAGTTAGGAAATGGTATAGTCACCTTTTATAATCTAAACCAAGATAATTTCACCTATTTTGAAAATGTATTTGACGTATATAAAGCTCAATTAATAAATGAAAAGAACATTTCTTTATGCGCACTATATAGCTTATCGTTAGATTTAAATAAAGATAGTGGAAAACTACGATTATATAAGAAATTAAGAAACCTAATGGAACATGAATTTACATATAAAATAATTGAAACCAAAGTCTTTTTTAATGAGAGTAACAAAACTATTTCATTAAGCGAATTAGAAAGCTTTACAATGGAATTACTTAAAATTGTTCGTTCTGCAATATTCAGTTTTACTTTTCTAATTAGAAGTGAAGAAAATAAATAACTGCTGCTAACTTAAGACGTGTATAATTTATTGCTAGTTCTAGCCTACTTACGAAAATCCGCAAGGATTTTCTATTCGGTTTTTATTTGTTAACCACGCAACAAACCATATACAAACACGATAGCGAAACCTTTCAAAAAGAGCTCTCTATTTATACACATTCTAAATATCAAACAAAACAATTCGTAAAATTTGTGCAATAAATACGTACATATTAACTTTGTTAGATATAAATCAACTTCAAAAAAATGAGCGGAATTTTAAATTCTTCAATAGGAAGAAAGTTTGCGATGGCACTTTCGGCACTCTTTCTAATGTTTTTTATTTTACAACACTTTGCAATTAATATTTTATCGGTTATAAGTCCAGATGCTTTTAACGAAGCTTCTCACTTTATGGGGACTTTTTGGGCTGTCCAGTATTTATTGCAACCTGTTTTAATTATAGGTGTTATTTTCCATTTTGTAATGGGATTTGTTTTAGAAATAAAAAATAACAAAGCCAGACAAGTTAGTTATGCAAAAAACAATGGAGGAGCTAATTCTTCTTGGATGAGCAGAAACATGATTTGGAGTGGTGGTTTTATCTTAGTATTTTTAGTTATTCACTTTTTAGATTTTTGGATTCCAGAAATTAACACCAAATATATTCAAGGTGACATGTCTGGTTTATTAGCAGATGGTGAAGGTTATAGATACTTTGAAGAATTACAACATAAATTTGTTCCAATATGGAGAGTTGCTCTGTATTGTATAGGTTTTGTATTCTTATCACTTCACTTATTACATGGTTTCAATTCTGCTTTCCAATCAATTGGAGCAAATAACAAATACACAAAAGGATTAAAAGGATTTAGTAAAATCTATGCAATTGGTATTCCTTTAGGATTCATTTTTATTGCATTGTTTCATCATTTTAATCACTAAAAAACACATCTAAATATGGCTTTAGATTCTAAAATACCAAAAGGTCCAATTGCAGACAAATGGACTAATTATAAAAACCACATTAATTTAGTAAACCCAGCTAACAAACGTAACATAGATGTTATTGTTGTAGGTACAGGTTTAGCAGGGGGTTCCGCTGCTGCTACGTTAGCAGAGCTAGGTTATAATGTAAAAGCATTTTGTTTTCAAGATTCTCCTCGTCGTGCACACTCAATTGCTGCACAAGGAGGAATTAATGCAGCGAAGAATTACCAAGGAGATGGAGATTCTACCTACAGATTATTTTACGATACTGTAAAAGGTGGAGATTATCGTTCTCGTGAAGCAAATGTGTATCGTTTGGCAGAGGTTTCTGCAAATATTATTGACCAATGTGTTGCACAAGGAGTTCCTTTTGCTCGTGAATATGGTGGTTTGTTAGATAACCGTTCGTTTGGTGGTGTGTTAGTATCACGTACTTTTTACGCAGCTGGACAAACAGGACAACAATTATTATTAGGAGCATATTCTGCTATGAACCGTCAAATAGGTCGTGGTAAAATCAAAATGTACAACCGTCACGAAATGTTAGACGTTGTTAAAGTTGATGGAAAAGCTCGTGGAATTATAACACGTAACTTAATTACGGGAGAAATCGAACGTCATTCTGCACACGCAGTAGTTCTTGGAACTGGTGGTTATGGTAATGTATTCTTCTTATCAACAAATGCGATGGGAAGTAACGTAACAGCAGCTTGGAAAGCGCACAAACGTGGTGCTTACTTTGCAAACCCTTGTTACACACAAATTCATCCAACATGTATTCCTGTTTCTGGAGATCATCAGTCTAAATTAACTTTGATGTCTGAGTCTTTACGTAACGATGGACGTATTTGGGTTCCAAAGAAAATGGAAGATGTAGAAGCTATTAGAGCAGGGAAATTAAGACCTAGAGATTTAGCTGAAGAAGATAGAGATTATTATTTAGAGCGTCGTTATCCTGCCTTTGGAAACTTAGTGCCTCGTGATGTTGCTTCTCGTGCTGCAAAAGAGCGTTGTGATGCTGGTTTTGGTGTAAACGCAACAGGTGAAGCGGTATTTTTAGATTTTGCTTCTGCCATTCAACGTTATGGTAAAGAGCAAGCACATGTTAAAGGATTAAATGAAAATGATGCTGCTTTAGTTAAAAAATTAGGACAAGAAGTAGTAAAAAATAAATACGGAAACTTGTTTCAAATGTATGAGAAGATTGTAGATCAAGACCCATACAATACACCAATGATGATTTATCCAGCAGTTCACTATACAATGGGTGGAATATGGGTAGATTATAATTTAATGACAACAGTTCCTGGTTTATATTGTATTGGTGAAGCTAACTTTTCAGACCACGGAGCAAATAGATTAGGAGCTTCTGCATTAATGCAAGGTTTAGCAGATGGTTATTTTGTATTACCATATACCATTGGAGACTATTTATCTGATGATATTCGTACAGGCCCAATTTCTACAGATTCAAAAGAATTTGAAGAGGCAGAAAAAGAAGTAAAAGAGAAATTAAATTTCTTTGTAACGAATGAAGGGAAACACTCTGTAGATTATTTCCACAAGAAATTAGGAAAAATCATGTGGAACAAAGTAGGAATGTCTCGTAATGTACAAGGATTAACAGAAGCTATTTCAGAAATAAAAGCTTTAAGAGAGCAGTTTTGGAAAGAAGTTAAAGTTCCTGGAACAAACGAAGAATACAACGAAGAATTAGCGAAAGCAGGTCGTGTAGCAGATTTCTTAGAGTTAGGTGAATTATTTGCAAAAGACGCTTTAAATAGAGAAGAGTCTTGTGGAGGTCACTTTAGAGAAGATTCTGTTGAGTTAGATGGTGAACAAAAAGGTGAAGCATTACGTAACGATAAAGATTTTGCATACGTTGCTGCTTGGGAATACAAAGGAGAACCAAGCGATGCTGTTTTACACAAAGAGCAGTTAGAATTTAAAGATATAGAATTAAAACAAAGATCATACAAATAAGGAAAGCTATGAATTTAACGTTAAAAATATGGCGTCAAAAAAACGCTAACGATAAAGGTAAAATGGTTGATTATAAAGTCAACGATATTTCACCAGATATGTCTTTCCTTGAAATGTTAGATGTTTTAAACGAACAATTAATTAATAAAGATGAAGAGCCTGTAGCCTTCGATCACGATTGTCGTGAAGGAATTTGTGGTATGTGTTCATTATATATTAATGGAGAAGCGCATGGGCCTGATCGTGGAATAACTACGTGTCAATTACACATGCGTATGTTTAAAGATGGAGATACAATTTACATCGAGCCATTTAGAGCAAAAGCATTTCCTGTAGTTAAAGATTTAATTGTAGATAGAAGTTCTTTCGATCGTATTCAACACGCTGGAGGTTTTATTTCTGTAAATACATCAGGAAATACTATTGATGCAAATGCTATTCCTGTGAATAAGCACGATGCAGACAAAGCTTTTGAGGCAGCAACTTGTATTGGTTGTGGTGCTTGTGTCGCAACTTGTAAAAACTCATCAGCAATGTTATTTGTGGGTGCAAAAGTATCTCAGTTTGCATTATTACCACAAGGACAAATTGAAGCTACGGATCGTGTTTTAAACATGGTGAAGCAAATGGACGAAGAAGGTTTTGGTAACTGTACGAATACAGGAGCTTGTGAAGTAGAATGTCCGAAAGGAATCTCTTTAGAAAACATTGCTCGTATGAATACAGAATACTTAAAAGCAAGTTTAAAAGGATAAAATCACTTCTTTTATATAGAAAGAAAAATCCCAAGATAAAACTTGGGATTTTTTATTTCTTTAAACCAAAAAATCAATGAAAGAAACAATATCATTTTATAAGGAACAAATTAAGATTCACGAAAAGGAAATAAGTAAACTATACAAGTCGATGACTGCTTTAAGTATGTTTAGATTATTAGTGTTCTTATCAACTTCTTTTGGTGTTTATTGGTTCTTTAATCAGTGGCAAATAGCGGTAGTTATTGGATTGATAGGCGTATCTATATTTTTGTTTTTATTGATTAAGTATACCAATATTAAGCAACAACAAGAATTAGCCAAAGCGTTAGTGAATATAAATGAAGATGAAATCAAGATTGCTTCTGGTGATTTTCAGGAAAGAGAAGAAGGTTTACAATTTCAAGATTCACATCACTTTTATAGCTTAGATATTGATTTATTTGGAAGAGGTTCTTTCTTTCAATTTATGAATAGAACCATTATAAGCGAAGGCACTAAAAAATTAGTAGATGAACTAACGGCTAATAATACAAAAGATATTATTTCTCGTCAGCAAGCCATAAAAGAACTTGCTTCTAAGACAGTATGGAGGCAGCATTTTCAGGCAATATCTAGTTTAATAAAAACCGAAACTCCCGCTAATAAGATTATAGTTTGGTTAAAACAACATCAATCCTTTTTACCTAAAGGAATGCAATGGATTCCGTTGGTATTCTCATTATTATCCTCAATTTTATTTGGGTTGATTTTGTTAAATGTTATAAATACTTCTTTTTTAGTGTATTGGTTGTTGGTAGGTTTAGCAATTACAGGAAAATATCTTAAAAAAATAAATGACTTGTCTCAAAATACAGACAAGGTAAAAGACACCTTTCGTCAATATGCTCAGTTATTAAATCAGATAGAAAATGAGACTTTTACTTCAGAATTATTAAAGGAAAAGCAAAAGAAAATTCAAACTGAAAACAAAAAAGCTTCTCTTATTTTTACGGAACTTTCAAAGGCTTTAGATGCTTTAGATAATAGAAATAATTTAATTTCTGCCATTTTTGGAAACGGATTGTTTTTAGTAGATATTAAAAACAGTTACCAAGTAGAACAATGGATAAAAAACTATCATGATAAAGTAGAAGATTGGTTTGAAGTCGTTTCGTTTTTTGATGCATATAATAGTTTAGGTAATTATGCGTATAATCATTCGCAGTATATATTTCCAAAAATTATAGAAAATAACGTTGCTATTAACACCAAGGGTTTAGGGCATCCTTTACTTAAGGAAGCGAAACGAATTGATAATGACATTCATATAGATCATCAGCAATTTTTTATTGTTACTGGAGCAAACATGGCTGGAAAAAGTACTTTTTTAAGAACGGTTTCGCTTCATATTGTTATGGCTAATGTTGGTTTGCCTGTTTGTGCTGAGTCTAGTATATATTCTCCTGTTAAGCTTATTACAAGCATGCGTACAAGCGATTCATTAACTGATGACAGTTCGTATTTCTTTTCAGAATTAAAGCGCTTAAAACTCATTGTAGACGCAATACAGAAAGAACCTTATTTTATTATTCTAGATGAAATATTAAAAGGTACAAACAGTACTGATAAAGCTATTGGCTCACGCAAATTTGTAGAGAAATTGGTAGCATCAAAAGCTACAGGAATTATTGCTACGCATGATTTAAGTTTATGTGAAATTGAAAAAGAATTAAAGGCTGTACAAAACTACTATTTTGATGCGGAAATTATCAACGACGAGCTTCATTTTGACTATACTTTCAAAAAAGGAATTTGCCAGAATATGAATGCGAGTTTCTTGTTAAAAAAGATGGAAATTATATAAAAAACAGACCCTTTTAGAAATAAAAAGGGTTTGTTTTTTATGAGATAATTTTAATTATTCTGTAATTTTAAGCGAATCTAATGCGTGCAAAAAGAAATCTTTCTCATCATTCATAGATACAAATAATCCGTTAGGATATTTAGTTCCTAAAGCTGTTGTGGTAACATCACAACCATCAGTTTCTAAAGTTCCAAGATTTAGTTTTTTAACAAACATATTATCGCTACGTTTAAAAAAATTAAATGTATGGTCTTGTTGATCTGAAACAATAATATAACCTTTATCTCCTTCATAAGTAGCAATGGCAATTCCTTCTATGTCATCTTTAAAATGTTCGCCACCAAATAATTTGATTTCTTCATTTCCTTGTTCAGGATTAGCATAATATTTACGTATTCCAACTCCTTCATCTGAATAATAAACATATCCTAAAGTATCGTCTACAGCAATTGCTTCAATTTCTTTATTACCACTAAATTTTCCAAACTTTCTAACTAAATTGGCTTTTATCCCTAAAGAGTCTGAAATGAATTCATATTGATGCAAATAGTTTTCTGTGGGTCCGTTTTTACGACTCACAATCACTGAGATGTTTCCGTTTTTAGGGTTTTTATATAAAGAAATTCCCATTGGTCGTTTCATTTCAACATCAGTTTCATCTTCAAAAACCTTGAAACCACCATTATCTAATGGTTTTAAATCTGGAACAGAAAATAATCGGAGTTGATGTTTTTCCCTTTCCGAAAACACCAGAATATCTGTTTTTGTAGAATCGTTTATTTTGAAATCATATTCTACATCTACATTGTTTGGATAATTAATATTTGTAATACTTTTTTCTTTGATAAGTTTTCCATCTAAATCAAAAGCATAGACTCCTCCATTAACTTCGTCTTTATCCGTTCCAAAAACAATGCTTTTTTCAGGATCTTGTTTGTTAATCCAAATTGCTGGATCATCACTATCATGAGGTAATTTTTCAGTAATAACTGTTGGTTTTATTTCAGGTAATTGTTTTTTACAAGCAACAATTGTTAATACTAATAAGGTTATATATAAATATTTCATCTTTTATTTTTTGAACAGGTCGTATTTTAAACCAAAAGTTAAACGTTTTTGATAATATTCCATTTGCATAGTTCTACTACTTACACCTTGATAATAACGTAAAGGTTGATTTGTAATGTTATTGATGCTTGCATATAAACTCAAGTTTTTATTTAATGCTACGCTTGCGTTAAAATCTAAGAAAAACTGTTTATCATAATACCTGTCTTCAAAAGGGCGTCCACCAATTTCATCTAAATATGCATCGGAATAATTACCTGATAAACGTAAATTTATTCTTTTGTCTGCATAACCAAAAGAAGCATTAAACATATTTGGAGCTGTATTAGGAAGGTCTAAATCTGTACGTTCTTCACCATCTTCATTTCTAATACCATTAGCATCAGATGTTAAATGAGTATAGTTTAAATAGATGCTAAAGTTTTTAGCAAATCCTGGTAAGAAATCTAATTGACGTTGTAAAGCAACCTCAAATCCTAGTACAGAAGCATCATCACCATTAAAAGGTTGGTACACTTCGTATTCGTTCTCATCCTCATATTGAAAAATATAAGTAAAATCTTTAATGTCTTTATAAAATACACCTCCAGAAATTAATCCTACAGATTTAAAATAATGTTCCGCCATTATATCAAAATTCATTGATGTTGCAGGATCTAACTCTGAGTTTCCTAATACAATTTCTTCATCTTCATTATTTATTTCTTTAAAAGGAACAAGATCTACATAATTTGGTCTTGCAATTGTATTGGTCCAAGCAAAACGTAAAATGGTGTTTTTTGAAATATCATATTTTAAATGAAGTCCCGGTAAGATGTTAGTATAAGAATTTTCATCCTTCACCTCATTTGTTGCTTCATAATCGCCATCTTCGTCAAAGATAATTTCATTTCCTATACTTTTTATTTTTGTGTTTTCCAATCGTACTCCAAATAATGCACTGAAGTTTTCAGTTATATTTTGAGTTGTCATTATATAACCAGCCGACACAGTTTCGTCTACATCAAAATTTGCTGTTAAATATTCATCCGGAACATCTTCCCCTTCAAAAAGAGAAGTGTTGTTTAAATTTAAACTTCCAAGATATTCAGCACTTCCAAAATCTCCTATTATATATTGACTACCTGGTTCAAAATTAGAGTCTGTATAATTTTGAGTGGGAATACCTCCCAAGAATTCAAATTCTGCTCCTTCAGGACTATATTCAGTAAAATTATTATTTCTGTTTTTGTTTTTGAATCTTCCTCGAAAGCCAAATTTTAATACCCCGTTTTCTTTATTAAATAAGTTTAATGGTAACTCGAAATTCAAAAATGTATTGAAATCTTTTTCTTCTGTGTATTGGTTTTCTTCCGTTAATTCTCCGAATTCAAAAAGGTTATAGTCTGCATTCTCTGTACTTAATGGTGTATAAAGAGGAAAATCTGAGTTGTTGTTGTATGTAATTCCATATTCACTTTCATATTCTAAATAACGTTCATTTAAACGTTCTTCGGATGCTTTAGCATAAGAAGCCATCCAATCTATCTGTAAGTTGTTTGCTAAGTGTTTACCTCCAAAACTGTAATTTTGCATACGTTGGTCTTCCAAACGAGCATTTTTATTTCTTCCTCCTGAAATTCCTCCTTTAGTTTGTCTTTTAGCTTCAACAGGAAAACTGGTTAAATTTCCATTTCCATCAACAGAAAAATCACCATCTTCAATATCTTCACCATCTAAAATTTCTTGTTCTAATCGGAATCTATTTTCACGATCGTCTCTCCAATTATAAATAGTTTTTAAATAAATTGAGTTATTATCGTCGAATTTATAGTCTAAGTTAGCAGAGAAACTACGTCTAATACGCTGTACAAGATATTTTCTAATTTCAGTTACTTTAGCATAAGGATTTACAGCAACTTCTTCTAAATTATCTTCATCATCAAAAGCATTGTATTCAAATTCATCTTCCCATTCTGCTTCAACGTTATCCGATCCAAAATCGTTATCGTTTACAGATGCTGAAATCATCCATCCAAATTTATCATCTTTTGTTCTGTCTCCTACAAGAAAAGATCCATTAATTATACGTTTGTCTGTTATAAAATTAAGTCCAGAACCTATAGTACCCGAAAACCGGAACCCTTGAGGAGAGGTTCTTGTGATTAAATTTACAGAACCACCAAGTGCATCGGCATCCATATCTGGAGTTACTGCTTTATTTACTTCAATAGTTTGAATCATATCCGAAGGAATTAAATCCATTTGGACATTTCTGTTATCACCTTCGGCTGAAGGTATCCTGCTTCCGTTTAAGGTAACAGAATTTAATTGAGGTGCTAAACCACGAATTACAATATTTCGTGCTTCTCCTTGATCTACTTGCATAGTAATTCCAGGAATACGTTTTACAGCATCTCCAATATTAGCATCAGGAAATTTTCCTATTTGATCTGTAGAAACGATATTAGTAATATTTTGCTTGTTTTTTTGAGCATTTAAAGCTCTTGCTTGTCCTCCTATGGTATAAGCAGTAATTTCAACTTCATCCAACTCTGTACTTTTGGATTTTAATATAATGTTTACAGCTGTAGTTACTGATGTTTTTACAGTCACTTCTTGTTCTTGGTTTGCATATCCTAAATATTCGATTAAAAATTTATGAGTACCTTCAGGAATATTTAGCATCGTGAATTTTCCATCAAAATCTGATACTGCACCTTTTTTTAATTCTTCTATTAAAATAGTAGCTCCAGGAATAGAGATTCCGTTTTCATCGGTTATAATACCTTGAATTGTCCCGTTTTGAGCATTGGTTTTTACAATATTAAAAAGTATAAAAACCGTTACAAAAAGGAATCTTAGTAGGTTGGTTTGTTTCATTTTAGTTATAGTTTTATTTACTCCAAATTTATATATATCAATATGTTATATGTTTTTATTTAGGTAAACAAACAAGCAACTATATTCTGTTTTTAGGTAAACAAATAGGCAACAATAAAGATTAATTTACATTGTACTAACTTTAAAAAAAGAAAGGTAGAAATAGGCTATAATTCAAGCATAAAACTGACTAATTCTTTTTTCTGATCTATAGGAAGTTTTTTTCTCAATCTATATCGAGCGACTCTTACACTATCTGGTGTTACTCTTAATACAGAGGCAATTTTTTTAGAAGAAAGGTTTAATCTTAGTAACATTCCTAATTTTAGTTCTGCTGGAGACAAATGATCAACAGATACTGAAGATAGTTTTTTTATAAAATCTGGATGTATATCTTCAAATAAGTTTTTGAATTCAACCCATTCACTTTCTTGTTGTAAATTAAAATCTATTTCTTTAGCTAATTCTTTTAACTTAGAGTTGTAGTCTATATTTTTTCGAGTAGCGATGTTTTTTAAAGTGGTAGAAATATCTGATAAAATTTTATTTTTTTGAGATAGATGCAAACTGTATTTTGATAGTGAAGCAGTTTTTAACTGGTTATCTCGTTGTAAATTTTTTTCTTCAATTTCTTTTTTGTCGAGTTCAGCCTTTAAAGTTCGTTGCTTATAATCTTGTAGTTTTAAATTTGCTTTCCTTTTTTTATTAAAATATCGTAATAAAATCAAGATGATACTTAAAATAGAAATTAAGATGACGATTAATACTTTTTGATTTGCCTGATTTACTTTGTTTTTTTCTTCTAAAAGTCGAATTTGAGCTTCTTTTTTGTTAGAATCATAAGCAGTTTGTAAAGCATTTAATTGATAAGCATTTTGATTATTTAGTATTTCTTCCTTTAACCTTTCTGATTTTTTTAAAAACTCAAATGCTTTCTCATAATTTCCTACTAAAGCATAAGCTTTAGACATGTCTTTATAGGCACTTTCAAGCTCATTGTCGTCATTAATTATGATGGCTAATTCCAAGGCTTTTTTAGTGTATAATATTGATTCATCATACTCTCCTTTTTTTCTATACACATCACCTAAATTATTTAATACATTAATTTCAGCATGTGTTTTGGTGTCTTTTAAGTAACGATAGGCTTTAATAAAATAATTATGAGCTTTATCATATTGGATTAGATCTTCATAAATACTTCCAATATTTTCATTTATTAGTGCGATTCCAGTGCTATCCTTTAAGATTTCAAACAGAGATAAACTTTTTCTTTGATATTCTAAAGCTTTTAAATATTCTCCTTTTTTTTCGTAAGTAGCTCCTAATAAACCCTGAGAATCGGCTTGTCCTTTTAATAAATTTAATTTTTTTGAAATCTGTAAAGCATCTTTAAAAAAAGTTTCAGCAGAACTGTAGTTATTCATAGAAAGATATACTCTTCCAATGTCATTGTTTAGTAAAATATGTAAGGAGCCAACTTTTAATGAGTTAATAAGCTCTAAAGATTTATTATATTGATTAATAGCCTCTGTATACAATCCAGAATCATAATAAAAATGACCCAATTGCTGTCTTTTCTCTGCAATTAAGTGGTTGGAGTCTTTCTTTTTAGCAAGCTCCAGTTCTTTTTTGTAATTTAATAATATAGAATCTGTTTCTTTATAAAAAGGGGTATTTAAATCTATAGATTGGCCATTAGCGTTATTAAAAAACAAAATACACACCGTAAGAAACCCACAAAGAATGTAGTGATTATTTAACATGACTCCACAAAAGAATAGATAAATAATCTAACAACAATAAATTATCGTGTTAACTAATCATTAATTTGTTTTTATAAACATATATCATCGATATAAAAAGAGTAAAAACAGATAGAAATGAAGTTTATATCACAAAAAGAATTTTTAGTTTGTATATTATATCAAAAGAAAGGATTAAATTTTTTAAATATCAGCTAGTTTTATCATGAACCTGCGTCCCAATATTATCATTCCAAAGAGTTAGAATATCAGAGGCTACAGACGCTCCACTACCCGCTGCAATTGCAAATTGGCTTCGCCAACCTGCAATCGTGCCGCAAACATATAATCCTTCTTTAATTATGTGATTATAGTTTCGTAATTGAATCCTGTCTTTCATTGGGTTAGCACTCGTATGACGTTCAACATATTGTTCCAATCCTGCAATTTCAAATGGCTTGGCATAGTTTAAAGCTAAAACAACAATCTTAGAGTAGTATTCATTTTTATTGGTAATAATCTTATAACCTATTTCATTCTCTAAAACCGCTTCAACCTTTTCTTTTTCAATTTGAGTAACGTTCGGATAAACTTCCAACAAATGTTTTTTTCCTTCTTCTAAAACATCTTTTCCCAGTGTTCCTTGTGGCAATCCTAAAACATTATTAAATAGTGCATTTTGAAGATGAGAAGCTCTTTGATGGATAATAATTCCAATACTTTTATCTTTAGCATAAGGCTTGTCTTTTGCTGAGCCTAATACTAAAGCACATTGCATTCCTGCTACACCACCACCAATTATTAAAGTATCAAAAATCATTTTAAATAAATAAAGCTTTAATATTCCCAGCAAACAATTTAACAGCAATAGCTAATAATATCACTCCAAAGACTTTTCGTATAATTTTTATTCCGTTAGCACCAATTAAACGCTCAATTTTAGAAGAAGTTTTCAAAACGATAAAAATTACAATAACGTTAATTAAAATAGCTACTAATATATTTTCTGTTGAATATTCAGCACGTAAGGAAAGTAAAGTAGTTAAACTACCTGGTCCGGCAATTAAAGGAAAAGCAAGCGGAAAAACCGTAGCATTCATTGCGTCATCATCATCTTCTTTATACAAAGTAATCCCCAAGATCATTTCTAAAGCGATAAAAAACAATATAAAAGAACCAGCTACAGCAAAAGAATGAACATCTAAACCGATAAAACTTAATAACCGCTGACCAACAAATAAAAAAACAATCATTATAGCTCCAGCAATTATAGAAGCTTTTTCTGATTGAATATGACCAACTTTTTTACGTAAATCGATAACAATAGGGATGTTTCCAATAATATCAATTACTGCAAATAATACCATAAAGGCAGTTACAATTTCTTTAATATTAAAATTCATAGTTTTTGTTTTTTAAAGTACAAAATTATAGAAGTAAACTAACAATCCACTACTTTTGCCTTATAAAAAAGATATTTTATGTTTCAGTTAGGAAAAACAATCGTTTCAGAAGATATTATAGAAAAAGATTTTGTTTGTAACCTATCGGCTTGCAAAGGAGCTTGTTGTATAGATGGAGAAGCAGGAGCCCCTTTAGAAGAAGAAGAAACTAAGATTTTAGATGATATTTACGACAAAGTAAAACCCTTTTTAAGAAAAGAAGGAATTGAAGCCATCGAAGCACAAGGAAGGTGGATAAAAAATGATTTTGGTGAGTTAGAAACTCCATTAATTGATGGAGCAGATTGTGCTTATGTTATTTTTGATGAAAAAAACACAGCGTTGTGTGCAATTGAAGAAGCATATAATCAAGGAGAAGTGAATTGGAAAAAACCCGTTTCCTGCCATTTATATCCTGTTCGAGTACAAGATTATTCAGAATTTTCAGCTGTTAACTACCATAAATGGGAAATTTGTGATGATGCTTGTTCTTTAGGAAAAGAGCTGCAAGTTCCCATCTATAAATTTGTAAAACAAGCCCTAGTAAGAAAGTTTGGACAAAACTGGTATGATGAGTTGGAAAAAGTGGCTGCAAAACAAGGAAAATAAATCTTTCTTAATGGTTAGATGATCTTTGTTAGTTGATTATAATAAATAGCATTCTTATTGGTTATAAAAATAACTATATCCCTATAGAGTATGAAAAAAGTATTACTGTTGTTTGTGTTATTGATTATAATTAAATCATCGTATTCGCAAAATAAAAGTTACAAAAGAGGTGTTGGGTATGGTTATCATTCAGTGATGGATATACAGATTTTTTCAGAAAATATTTCTTGGTGGTATAATTGGGCCGCAGAACCGGATGCAGATATACGATCTACATATCAAAATTACAATATAGACTTTGCTTCAATGGCTTGGAGTGCCAACGGGATACAAAATGTAGATAATTGGGTTTCTCAAGACAGTAATGTAAAATATGTATTAGGGTTTAATGAACCTAATTTTATGGATCAAGCAAATATGACTCCTTCTGAAGCAGCTAATAGATGGCCTGCTCTTCAAACAATTGCCACAGATAATAATCTTACTATTGTAGGTCCCGCAATAAATTATTGTGGTAATTGCGTTTCTGAAAATGGAGTTACTTATAGCAATCCATTTACGTATTTAGACGATTTTTTTGATGCTTGTACAGATTGTCGTGTGGATCATATAGCCTTACATTGGTATGGAGGGGGAAATTCGATTGTTGATTATATTGAGGATGCTAGAAAATATAATAAACCTATATGGGTTACAGAATTTGCAGCTTGGGATAGTTCAGTAACAGAAATAGAAGATCAAAAAGAATATTTGGCAGGAACAGTAAATTTTCTAGAACGTGATCCAGATGTGTATCGCTATGCCTGGTTTATTGGACGTAGAGAATCTAACCAGACTTCTTATCCTTTTATTGATTTATATGGAGCAGATGGTACACTAACAGAGTTAGGGCAATTATATATGGATATTCCTATTTATGATCCTAACCTGAAATTTGAAATACCAAGTAGAATTGAAACCGAAGAGTACTATCTTATGTCTGGATTATTTACGCAACTTACCGAAGATATTGATGGGTTTATGAATATAGGGTGGACTGATAATGGAGATTGGGCAGAATATAAAATTAAAGTGAATGAAGCGGGTAATTACAATGTAAACGTAAGAGTTGCAGGAACAAATACTGGAAGCATTGATTTTTTGATTAATAATGAGTTAAAAACGTCTGTTAATATTCCTAATACAGGAGGTTGGCAAAACTGGACTACAGTTTTAACTACAATCCAACTTGAAGAAGGAGAACATGTTTTGAGAATGTTAATAAAGGACGCAGGCTTTAATATTAATTGGATTGAAATTTCTGAAAACTCTTTAGGATTTAATGATTTTGATTCTATTAAAACAGAAATTTATCCAAACCCTATTGATACTGATGGTATTATTAATGTAAAATTAAATATGGAGCAATCGGGAGGTATTTTTCTTTGTGTCTTGAATGATATACTGGGAAAACAGATTTTTTCAAAAAAAATAAAAGTAAACAAATCAAGTTTTCAAATAAACTTAAAGGAATTTAACAATATAGGAACGGGTATTTATTTCTTTAATATAAATGGTGTTAACGGGAAAGGAAAATGTAAATTAATTATTCAGTAATACTTTTAGTTGAGAAAAAAATGCGTTTAAAATAACAATCGTTAAAAATAGAAATTAATTGATAACAATTTAAATTTTGTTTTCTGAAGAATATATATAAAAACGTATAAAAAAAGCTCCATATATATGGAGCTTTTTTTATACCTAAATTAAATTATTTAATAATTATTTTTTGAGAACTTTTTTTATTGTTTTCATCAATAATATTTACAATATACATACCTGGATTAGCATTAATTGAAACTTCATGTTTTTCTTTAGAATTAAAATTTAAATCAGAACGATATGTTTCTTGCCCATTCATATTATAAATTAACATTTTTGCTTTTCCAAGGGTGGATTTTGCAAACACATTAAATGTACCATTAGAAACGGTTGGATATACTGAAAATACTTTTGTTCCTTTAATAACATCTTCGATAGAAGCAGTTGCAGCAGTAAACTGACCAGAAAAAATTCCTCTACCGTAAGTCGCTGCAAAAACTGTATTATCATCACGTAAATCTAAATCTGTTACTTTAACATTAGACATACCGTTATAAGAATGGGACCATTCTATTGGGTTTCCTGTGTTTAAATCGTCAGTTTTCCATACACCTAATTCAGTACCAATAATTACTTCACTAGTATTTAAAGGGTTTTGTAAAATAGTTTTTACTGGGATATCAGGCAAGTTACCTTCAATATTTTCCCATGTTGAACCGCCGTCATTTGTGTACCAAACATTAACAACATTATAATTGTGCATTGTAACAAATATTTCGTTTTCTGACTGCCCATACTCTATATCAGAAATAGACCCAACAAAACTTGGCCCAGATATTTCTGACCATACAGGAGTCCCATTTGCATTTTCAACTTTTAGTAAATCTCCTAATCTTGTTCCTACTAGTAAGGTAGTTGAAGAAGTAGTGTATGGAGATACTTTCATTGCTTTAGGACTTGAAGTTAAAAGATCATCAGTTAAAATCGTTTTAAAAATAAACCCTAATAAATTTGCATATCTTCTAATTCTAATATTAGTTCCATTAGAATAATTACTATATAAAATATTTAAATTAGAATCTAATTCTTCTTGATTAATAAAATCCCCATTACTAGTGTCTTCACTACTTATATTTTTAGTCTGTCCATTTTCAAGATTATATAAGTTTATATTATCATTATATACATAATTGGCAATATAGTATTTATCGGTTCCATCTTGATCAAAAAAACTGTACGCCCCATCTCCTCCTTGAGTTTCTATGGAACTATTTATTGTAGAACTTGCATTTTCAATTAGTTGAGTTCCATTATCTTGTGCGCCTGCTAAAAAATATTCATCTCCCCCAAAAGTAGTTGAAGGAGCTACACCCACTGTATAAAATTGTGTAATGTTTAAACCATTATTTCTAGACTGTGTATTATCTCCAGAATCAGTAGTATAAAATACACCCCCATCATTTCCAAACAACATTTTATTGCTGTCGCCATTTGCAAAAGCCGCTGTGTGTTGATCTGCATGTACTTCTTGGAAACTAAAACCACCATACCAATGAGAGAACTGATTCCAGCTTATTCCTCCATCAGTAGACTTAAATAAATCTATACCTCCAACATACACACTATCATCGTTTGTTGGGTTAAGAGCTAACATTAAGTCATAAAAAGCTTGTCCTCGTGTAAAATCATCAGCAGAGATATCTGTATCAGCATCATTAGGCAAAGGTAAAGTCGTCGGGGCTGTTGCAAAAGCATCTTCTGTTTTAATAATTGTTACACTACCACCCGTTGATAATTCGGCTAATAAAAATATTTTATTTCCATTTATTTTAGAAGCTTCAATTTGAGTTCTATCTCCATTAGTTACTTCATATTTTTGGATGAAAGTCACACCATCATCAGAAGAGAAAACTCTACCACCACCATCTCCATATGCTCTACTACTAGTTGTGCTTACCCATATTTTATTGTCAGCACCAATTGAAATATCATTAGGACATGTGTCATTTCCACTCACAGTATTAGGTAAGGTTAATTTAACCCAAGTTGCACCTTCATCAATAGATTTATACAGTCCAAATGTTAAACCTCCTAAAACTGTTGCTGAATTTGAGGAACCATAAGCGGCATCTGCAACAGCGACATATATTTCTGAAAGGCCTGTGTTATTTCTTATTTTAATGTCATTAATATGTTGTTGTCCAGGTACTACGACAGCTGTAAAAAGACCAGAAGAAGGGTTTATAGAAACATTTACATTTCCTGAACTTAATGCGTTTTGTAGCATATCTCCATGGGCTTTAGAAACCATTATAGATGGTATTGTAATTGTAGCATCTTCACCTCCCATTGGAATTGGATCACCATCAATATTATTCATCATAATTACTGCTATAGCTCCAGCATCTTGTGCATTTTTAACTTTTTCAACAAAAGCACAAACCCCTCTTCTTATTAAAGCGATTTTACCTGTCATATCAACAGTTGAGCTACCACAACCTTCATTTGGGTCAGTAGATGTATTCCCATTACTTCCTGTTACTGGAACATTTCCGTTTGCTAACACTAAATCAGCTGTTATTTGAGAAGTAACTGTTGTTCCAAAATTTGTAGTTGGATAAGAGATGTAATCTCCTTGAATATTTGAAGGAGAATTAACAGTAATATTATCTGATGATTGAAAAAAGCTATCTCCAGTAATACCACCAAAAACTTTAGTCCAAGTATTTCCTGAATCTGTAGATTTCCATAAACCATCCCCACTAACATCACCTCCTACGTAAGATTCTCCTGTTCCTACATAGAAAATATTTGAGTTATTAGGGTCGACAGCAATAGAAGAAACTGATAAATTTTCAGGGATACCTACTCTTGTCCATTTTGAAGTAGGACTAGAAATATTTGTGTTTTTCCATAAACCACCACTAACTCCTCCAGAAAAAACAGTTTCATTTGTGGTGTCATTAGGGTCGAACAGAACTGCTCTAACTCTACCACCAACGTTATCAGGACCTCTTTCAACCCAAGCATTATCAGTTCCATCTCCTGGAGATCTATCTAAGGGCTTATTTTGTATTAACTCTTTTTGGGTTATAAAAATATTCTTAGGATATGTTTTACCTGTTGATGGATCTATCTCATTTAAATATTCTTGTTCAAAGAATTTATTTGGAGGTAAACGATTTGCTTTTCTTTCTTTTTTAGAAAGTTCCATTATTTTATTAAATGGGTGGTTTTTCAAAAACTCTGCATGCTGAGTGCGTATTTTTTCAACTTCAGATTCAGTTGAATAAAATTTATAAACAACTACTACAGCTGCTAAAAAAATTCCCAATAAAAGTAGTTTTTTGTTCATGTTTTAATATAAAAGATTGCTAAATGCTGCTAAATTAATAAAATATCTATACAATTATATAATATTTCCTGTTAATTTTCTATGCAACCTAATTGCATAACCATCTGACATTCCTGCTATATAACTACATATTTGCATGATTCTGTCGTATAGTTTTTGTCTTTCTTGTTGATATTCTTCAGGGAGTAAGTTTAAAACCAACTTATCGTAGTTAGATTGTGTTCCGTTGAATTTGTTATTAAGTGCGGTTACAAAAACATCTAGTAAATCGGCAATAATTTTATATCCAGCAACTTCCTTTTCTACGACTTCTTTTGACTGGTAAATTTTTTCAACACTAATTTTAATGATATCATTAATTTGTGCTTCATATTTACACTTATCTAGCAAGCCTTTGTCAAATTCTCCTTTTAAAATAGCCTCTTCATTTGCTAAAAAAATATCTACCGCTTCGTTAATTAAAACTCCAATCGCCAACGCACGTAAATAGCTTACTCGATCTTTTTTATGTTGTAAAGAATGATATTTTTTACTATCAATAGCGCCTTTTACCAACATAATCATATATTCCAACGCATAATCTTCATCAATGAGTCCGAGATTAATACCATCTTCAAAATCAATAATGGTGTAACAAATATCATCAGCAGCTTCCACTAAATAGGCAAGTGGATGACGATAAAATGAAATTCCGTCACTTTCTTTTTTTAACAAACCTAAATTGTTTGCCATATCTAAAAACTCTTCTTTTTCAGATTGAAAAAAGCCATATTTTTTATCGACAATATGTTTGGTTGGTTTTTTAGGCAAACTCTCTTTAGGATACTTCATAAAAGCTCCTAAAGTTGCATACGAAAGACGTAAACCACCAGAAATCCCTTCTCTGCTTTCGCTTAAAATTTTAAATCCGTTAGCATTTCCTTCAAAATCGATAAGGTCTTGATATTCTTTATCGGTTAAATCTGATTTGTATTGTAAACCGTTTCCTGTTTTAAAATACTCACCAATTGCTTTTTCACCAGAATGACCAAAAGGCGGATTCCCAATATCGTGCGTTACTGAAGCAGCGGCAACAATAGCCCCGAAATCGTTAAAAGTATATCCTAATTCTTTTAACTTCGGATGACGTTCTAAAAGAACTTTTCCTACCTTTCTTCCTAAAGTTCTACCAACCACAGATACTTCTAAACTATGTGTTAAACGCGTATGAACAAAGTCAGTTTTTGACAATGGAATTACCTGTGTTTTATCTTGTAAACTCCTAAAAGCTGAAGAAAATATAATTCGATCAAAATCTACTTCAAAACCTAAACGTGTTTCGTCTTGTTGCGCGCGTTCTCGCTTTTGTGTGTCTCCAAATCGTTTTAAAGAAAGTAGTTGTTCCCAGTTCATTATTAATCAGAATTTTTTTCGAATTTACTAAAAAAGAGAAGCCTTTCGACTTCTCTTTATCACTTTTAATTTAATACTACATTCTTGCCCCTTCAAAACAAGAAAATTATCTTGTGTTAATTCTTAAGAACCACACATTAAGCAATCGTCTGGCCCTTCATTTTTAGAAGCCTCTACCATTGCTTTAAATTCATCTGCACTCATCGGTTTATCTTCCTCTTTCTTTTCTACGTTTAACGTAAATTGTTTTGCGTTTACAGCCGATTTTGTACGTAAGTAATACATTCCTGTTTTTAAGCCCGATTTCCATCCATAAAAATGCATCGATGTTAATTTAGCAAAGTCAGGATCTTTCATAAATAAATTTAACGATTGAGATTGATCGATAAAATATCCTCTATGGCGCGCCATATCGATAATATCTTTCATGCTCATCTCCCAAACTGTTTTATATAATTCTTTTAAATCTTGAGGAATGGCTTCAATATCTTGAATAGATCCGTTTGCACGCATAATCTCTTCTTTCATATTGTTATCCCACAAACCAAGTTCTACTAAGTCTTCTAATAAATGTTTGTTTACTACGATAAACTCACCAGACAATACTCTACGTGTATAAATGTTAGAAGTATAAGGTTCAAAAGCTTCATTGTTTCCTAAAATTTGTGATGTAGAAGCTGTTGGCATTGGTGCAACTAATAATGAGTTACGAACACCATTTTTCATTACCGCTTTACGCAACTTTTTCCAATCCCAGTTTCCGCTTAAATCCTCTTCAGAAATCCCCCACATGTTAAATTGGAATTCTCCTCGAGACATTGGTGAACCTTCAAACGTTGAATAAGGTTCTTTGGCTTTTGCAATTTCCATAGAAGAAGTTACAGAAGCAAAGTATAAGGTTTCAAAAATATCTTGGTTTAATTTTTTTGCATCTTCTGATGTAAACGGTAAACGTAGCATAATAAAGGCGTCTGCTAAACCTTGAATTCCTAAGCCAACAGGACGGTGACGGAAATTTGAGTTTTCAGCTTCTTTTACCGGGTAGTAGTTACGATCGATAACTGTATCTAGGTTTCTAATTACTTTTTTAGTTACTTGAAATAATTTTTTATGATCGAAAAACTTGTTTCCGTTTTCATCTTCTGCAACAAACATCGGCATTGCAATAGAAGCTAGGTTACAAACAGCAACTTCATCTTCTGCAGTGTACTCCATAATTTCTGTACACAAATTTGACGAACGGATAACTCCTAAATTTTGTTGATTTGTTTTGCGGTTAACAGCATCTTTATATAACATGTAAGGAGTACCAGTCTCAATTTGAGATTCTAATATTTTCTCCCATAACTCACGTGCTTTAATTGTTTTTCTTCCTTTACCTGCTGCTTCATAACTGGTGTATAAACGCTCGAATTCTTCACCATAGGTGTCAAATAAATGAGGACATTCATTTGGGCACATTAATGTCCATTCTGCATCTTCTTGTACACGCTTCATGAATAAATCAGAAATCCACATTGCATAAAATAAATCACGCGCACGCATTTCTTCTTTTCCGTGGTTTTTCTTTAAATCTAAAAACTCAAAAATATCGGCATGCCAAGGTTCTAAATACATTGCGAAAGAACCTTTACGTTTTCCTCCACCTTGATCTACGTAACGAGCTGTGTCATTAAAAACTTTTAACATTGGTACAATTCCGTTAGAAGTTCCATTTGTTCCGCGGATGTATGAACCAGTAGCACGAACATTGTGTAAAGACAAACCTATACCTCCTGCAGATTGCGAAATTTTTGCCGTTTGTTTTAAGGTATCGTAAATTCCGTCAATACTATCATCTTGCATTTGTAATAAAAAACAAGAAGACATTTGTGGTTTTGGTGTACCTGCATTAAATAGGGTTGGTGTTGCATGTGTAAAATATTTTTTACTCATCAACTCGTATGTAGCAATTGCTTCATCAATATCTTCTTTATGAATACCAATAGAAACACGCATTAACATGTGTTGTGGACGCTCAACAATGTTTCCGTTTAATTTTAATAAGTATGATCTTTCTAACGTTTTAAAACCAAAATAGTCGTAGTTAAAATCTCTACTGTAGATGATAGTAGAATCTAATTTTTCTGCATTATCCATGATGATTTGATATACATCATCTGCTAATAAAGGAGCTTTTTTTCCTGTTCTTGGATTGATATATTCATATAAATCTACCATCGTCTCAGAGAACGATTTTTTAGTATTCTTATGTAAGTTAGAAACGGCTATTCGTGCAGCTAATTTTGCATAATCAGGATGAGCAGTTGTCATTGTTGCTGCTACTTCAGCAGCAAGGTTATCTAATTCAGAAGTAGTTACTCCATCATATAAACCTTCAATAACACGCATGGCAACTTTTACCGGATCTACAATTTTGTTTAATCCGTAACACATCTTTTTAACTCTTGCTGTGATTTTATCGAACATCACAGGCTCTTTTCGTCCGTCTCTTTTTACTACATACATATTTTTTTGGTTTTATATTGGTTAATAGAAACGTTAAAATATCCCCTTTTTAACGTTTCCTAATTGTTTTAAATTTAAGTCTTTTTACTTTAAAAAACAGAAAATTTTTAAAAATCAGCATCGAAACTAATATCTCCTGTTCCTCCAGATTTTACTCCAGCTTTTTGGTATTCTGATACTCTTTTTTCAAAGAAGTTTGTTTTTCCTTCCAAAGAAATCATCTCCATAAAGTCAAAAGGATTGGTAGCGTTGTATTCTTTTTCGCATTCAAATTCTAACAACAACCTATCTGTAACATACTCTAAATATTGTGTCATTAATTTAGAGTTCATACCTATTAAGCTTACAGGTAAAGATTCTGTAATAAACTCACGTTCAATAGTAAGTGCAGAGATAATAATTTCTCTAATTCTTTCTTTTGGAACTTTATTTACTAGGTGATTATTGTGTAAATGAACTGCAAAATCACAGTGCATTCCTTCATCACGAGAAATCAACTCATTAGAGAATGTTAAACCTGGTAATAATCCTCTTTTCTTTAACCAGAAAATTGAACAGAAAGAACCTGAGAAGAAAATTCCTTCTACGGCAGCAAAAGCAATTAATCTCTCAGCGAAAGAATCGGACTCAATCCATTTTAATGCCCAATCTGCTTTTTTCTTAATAGCAGGAAAAACATCAATAGCTTTAAAAAGACGGTCCTTTTCTTTATCATCTTTAATATAAGTGTCTATTAACAAAGAATAGGTTTCTGAATGGATATTCTCCATCATAATTTGAAAACCATAAAAGAATTTAGCTTCAGAATACTGAACCTCGTTTACAAAATTTTCAGCAAGATTTTCGTTTACAATTCCGTCGGATGCAGCGAAAAAAGCTAAAACATGTTTGATGAAATATCGCTCATCATCAGTTAGTTTGTTGTTCCAATCGTTTAGGTCTTGGTGTAAATCGATTTCCTCTGCAGTCCAGAAACATGCTTGTTGTTTCTTGTACCATTCCCATAAATCATTGTGTTGAATAGGAAATATAACAAATCTGTCCTTGTTTTCTTGTAAAATAGGTTCTATGGCAGCCATTCTATAATTTTAAGTTGGTCTTTTTTTTCAATTTTTGGGGAATAACAAAGATTGGAAAAATTGTTCCAAAATGAAAGACCTACTTATTCACAAACCCCTTGAAGTTTTTAACAAAATAGATTTTTTTGCAGTAAATCAAAGTAAATAACCACAAGTCTAATGTTCTTATTTTTAGTGTTTTAAGTAGTTGTTAAATTTATCGCTAGTGGAGTTTGTTGGGTTTCTTATTTGAAGCAGAAAATGAATTTTCAGGAAAAAATAAAACAAAAAAAAACGATATAAATATATCGCTTTTTCTTTTTTCATAATCTCGAATAATCCCCAATATACGATTTATGATTATAAATACATAAAGTACTCTACAAATGTATATACATTAATTAAAATTTAATACTAATTTGTATAAATGGTTTAAAAATTTGTGTGTTTGGTAGATTAAAAGTGATTTTAAGATTATCTTTTTGATAATATTTTAATTATAGGGGTTCTATATTATTAAAAATAAGTATTTTTTTATGTTAAATCTATTTAATGTTTAAAAAGTTTATTTTTTTACTTGTAAAACCTCGGCAATAATTTGTTCGATTTGTTGCTTTGGTAAAGCTCCATGTGCCATTTGAGGTTCCTCGTTTACTGGGCAAAATAACATAGAAGGAATGCTTCTTATACCGAAAGCGGCAGATAGCTCTTGTTCAGCTTCCGTATCTATTTTATAGATAGTAACCTTATCATTATATTCTTCACTTAGTTGTTCTAAAATTGGTGCTAGCATTTTACAAGGACCACACCAATCAGCGTAAAAATCTATAATTGCAGGAATTTTTCCTTCAAATTTCCACTCTTTATTTTCTTCATAATTAAAAACTTTCTGTAAAAAAGTTTCTTTTGTTAATAATTCTGTCATAAATATTCTTTTTTGTGTAAAGTTAGACGAATTTTACAGCTATAATTACAAAGAATATTGTTTATAGGACAATAAAATTGTTAAAAAGCTCTTAAAGTATAACAAATAAATAGTTTTTCTTCTAACTTTGAGAGAATTATCTAATCGAACAAGAATGAAAAAATTAATCCTCCCTTTTTTAAGCGCAAGTCTTTTAATAGTAGCTTGCAAGCAAGAAAATAAAAAAAGAAACATTGAAGTGAATTATCCTCAAACAGAGAAAAAACCTGTAGTTGATGACTATTTTGGGACCAAAATAACTGATAACTATCGATGGTTAGAAGATGATAGAAGTAAAGAAACCGAAGCTTGGGTAAAAGCAGAAAACGAAGTAACGTTCGATTTTTTGAATAAAATACCATATCGTGAACAGTTAAAAAATCGTTTGTCTGAACTTTGGAATTACGAAAAAATAGGCACTCCATTTAAAGAGGGAGATTATACTTATTTTTATAAAAATGACGGATTACAAAATCATTATGTTTTATATCGAAAAAAAGAGGAAGGTAAAGAAGAAGTTTTTTTAGATCCAAATACATTTGCAGAAGACGGAACCACTTCTTTAGGTTCAGTTAGTTTTTCTAAAGACGGAAAAACGGTTGCGTATTCAATATCTGAAGGAGGTAGCGATTGGCGAAAAATTATTGTAATGGATGCAGATTCTAAAACAATAAAAGAAGATACATTAGTAGATGTTAAATTTTCAGGAATTGCATGGAAAGGAAACGAAGGTTTCTTTTATTCAAGTTACGATAAACCTGAAGGAAGTGAACTTTCTGCCAAGACAGATCAACATAAATTATATTATCATCAATTAGGAACAGATCAAAAAACGGACGAAATTATTTTTGGAGCAAAACCAGAAGAGAAACATCGTTATGTCGGTGGATATTTAACAGAGGACGATAAATATTTAGTAGTGTCCGCTTCAACATCAACATCAGGAAATAAGCTTTTTATCAAAGACCTGTCAGATGAAAATAGTAAAATGATTACGGTTCTAAATGATTTTGATAGCGATACATATGTAATTGATAATCGTGGAAGCAAATTATACTTAGTAACGAATTTAAATGCACCTAACAAAAAGGTAGTTACAGCAGAAGCAACAAATCCAACCTCAGAAAACTGGAAAGATTTTATTCCAGAAACTGAAAATGTGCTGAGTCCTTCAACTGGAGCGGGATACTTCTTTGCGGAATATATGGTAGATGCAGTTTCTAAAGTTTTTCAATACGATTTTGAAGGGAAGCTAATAAGGGAAGTAAAATTACCAGGCGTAGGTTCCGTTGGAGGATTTGGTGGAAAAACAGATGCTAAAGAGTTATACTTTTCGTTTACTAATTATAACACGCCAAGTTCTTCATATAAATTCAATCAAAATGACGGAACGTATGAATTGTATTGGAAACCAGCGATTGGTTTTAATTCGGATGATTATGAAAGCAAACAGGTTTTTTATAATTCTAAAGATGGAACAAAAGTGCCGATGATTATTACCTATAAAAAAGGATTGGATTTAAACGGGAAAAACCCAACAATTTTATATGGGTATGGAGGGTTTAATATTAGCTTAACGCCAAGTTTTAGTATAGCAAATGCTGTATGGATGGAACAAGGCGGTGTATATGCAGTTCCTAATTTACGAGGAGGAGGAGAATATGGTAAAAAATGGCATGTTGCTGGGACAAAAATGCAAAAACAAAACGTATTTGACGATTTTATAACTGCGGCAGAATATTTAATAGAAAACAAATACACTTCGTCAGATTATTTAGCAATTCGAGGAGGGTCAAATGGAGGTCTATTAGTAGGAGCTACCATGACACAACGTCCAGATTTAATGCGTGTAGCGTTACCAGCAGTTGGTGTTTTAGACATGTTACGTTATCACACGTTTACGGCTGGAGCAGGATGGGCATATGATTACGGAACCTCAGAAGAGAGCAAAGAAATGTTTGAATATTTAAAAGGATATTCACCAGTTCAAAATGTTAAAGAAGGAGTGGAATATCCTGCTACTTTGATAACTACTGGAGATCATGATGATCGTGTGGTGCCTGCGCATAGTTTTAAGTTTGCTGCAGAGTTACAAGAGAAACATAAAGGAACGAATCCTGTATTGATCAGAATAGAAACCAATGCAGGTCACGGAGCAGGAACACCAGTTACTAAAACCATTGAACAGTATGCGGATATTTTCGGATTTACACTATTTAATATGGGTTTTGATGAGTTACCTAATCCACCGAAATCAAAAATAAAGAGTTAAAAAGTGTAACATTTTATTTTTTTTAGTACTAATTGATAATTAGTTAACCATTAAAATAGTTAAAATGAAAGAGAATAGTAATTATTCTATTAAAAAAATAATGGAATTGTATAAATCATACCCTAAGAAAAAAAGACAAATTATAGCGATTTCATTAAGTGCCTTTATCTGTATTACTGCACTAAATTTATCTTATGAATTTGGTGAAGTTTGTGGTGAATTACTATATAACATTACACATTAAACAAAAAATTATCAACCAAAATAAATAACAATGAAAACCTTAAAAAAAGTCTTATTATTTACCGCGGTGGCTTCATTAGGAGTTGTAGCTTGTAAGAAAGACAAAGCAGAAAAAATCCCTGGGATTGCTTTAGAGAACATGGATCCTTCTGTAAAACCATCAGATGATTTTTTTAGACACGTAAATGGAAATTGGATAGATAAAACAGAAATTCCTGCCGATAGAACCTCTTGGGGAGGTTTCGGTGAACTTCGTAAAAAAACCGATGCCGATGTGCTCGCAATTTTAAACAAAGCAATTGAAGAAGGTAATTTTCCGAAGGTAAAAGATACCAATGGTAACGAAATAGATTCCGATCAAGAAAAAGCGGTAAACTATTACGAAACTATTATGGATACAGTAGCTAGAAACAAGCAAGGAATTGATCCATTAAAACCTTTTTTAGCTAAAATTGATGAAATTAAAACCAAAAAAGATGTTGAAACCTATTTAACAAATATGGCTCCTTACGGAGGTGGTGGTTTTTATGGGTTTGGAGTTTACAATGATTAAAAAAACAGTAATATAAATGCAGGATACATGGGGGCTGGAGGCCTAGGTTTATCTAGAGATTATTATGTAGATGAAAAGGTTAAAGACAAGCTAGAAAAATACCAAGAGTTTGTGGCAAAAATGTTAAAAGAGTTTGGAGATGATGAGTTAACAGCTAAAAAGAATGCTGCTACTATTGTTGCTTTCGAAAAAAGTTTAGCAGAACCGATGATGACTAAAGAAGAGCGTAGAGACACCCGTAAAATCTACAACCCTATGACGGTTGAAGAATTATCAGAATTAGCTCCTGCAATTGATTGGGAAGAGCATTTAAAAGGAATTGGTGTTGATATTAAAGGTGTAGATGGAAATAACGGTTTAGAAAAAATAATTGTTACAGATCTAGGATATTTTAAGGCAATGAGTGAAGTTCTTAAAAACAGCCCTGTTAAAGATATTAAATTAGTATTACGTTGGAATGCTATTAACAATTCATTAGGGTCATTGACAACGGATTTAGAAACAGCAAATTGGGAGTTTTATAGCAAAACAATGCGTGGAGCTAAACAACAACGCCCAAGAGATGAGCGTGCTTTAGGTAATTTAAACGGAGCAATTGGTGAGGCCTTGGGGAAATTATATGTTGATGCAAAATTTCCACCAGAGGCTAAACGAAAAGCTAAAGAAATGATTGACAATGTAATGTTAGGTTTTGAAAAACGTATTGCTCAATTATCTTGGATGAGTGAAGAAACGAAAGAAAAAGCTTTAGAGAAATTACATAAATTAACAGTTAAAATAGCATATCCAGATAAATGGAAAGATTATTCTAAATTACAAGTAAAAGGTTTAAAAGAAGGAGGCACTTATTTTGATAACGCTATTAATGTAACTAGATGGAACTATGATAAAAACATGGCGAAATTAGGAAAAGAAGTAGATAGAACAGAATGGGGAATGTCTCCGCAAACTGTAAATGCTTACTTTAATCCCGTAAATAATGAAATCGTATTTCCTGCAGCAATTTTACAACCTCCTTTTTATAATTATAAAGCTGACGAAGCAGTAAATTATGGAGGTATAGGAGCAGTAATAGGACACGAAATATCACATAGTTTTGATGATTCAGGAGCTCGTTTTGATGGTGAAGGAAATTTAAAAAACTGGTGGACAGATAAAGATTCTGAAGAATTTGCCATTGTTGGTAAAAAATTAGTAAAACAATATAGTGATATTATAGCTATAGACAGTATGCACTTAAATGGAGAATTTACTTTAGGTGAAAATATTGGAGATCTTGGTGGGGTGCAAGCAGCTTACGAAGGATTACAAATTTTCTTAGAAAAAAATGGACGTCCAGAAAACATTGATGGTTACACACCAGAGCAGCGTTTTTTCTTATCTTGGGGAACAATTTGGAGAACAAAAATGCGTGATGAAGCTTTAAAAAACTTAATCATGACAAATCCACACGCTCCAGGAATGTACAGAGCTTATATGCCTTTAAAAAATGTAGATGCTTTTTATGAAGCATTTGATGTAAAAGAAGGAGATGCAATGTATTTAAGACCAGAAGAAAGAGTGAAAATTTGGTAAAACACACATTTTTTTAACATCATTAAACCAGTACCTTTGTACTGGTTTTTTTATTTTATAAAAGCGAAAAAATATATTGTATATTTAAAAAAATAATTAGTAATTCGCATCCCTTAATTTATTTGCTATATGAGAATAATTGGTAGAGTTGAAACAATGACCTTTTTAAAATGGGATATAGAAGATTTACCAATTAAAATAGATACTGGGGCATATACATCTTCCATTCATTGTAAGCATATTGAAGAAAAAGAGGGAGTTTTAAAATTTAAGTTATTATGTCCAAAAACAGAAAAATATAATAACAAGTTAATTACTACTACCAAATACCAAATAAAAGGAATTAGAAGTTCTAATGGGAAAAAACAAAAAAGGTATATTGTGGATACCTCTGTCTTATTTTATGGGAAAAAATATAAAATCAAACTCTCATTATCAGATAGAGAAAAAATGAATTATCCAGTTTTAATAGGTAGAAGGTTTTTAGATAAAAAATTTATAGTTGATGTTTCTCAAAAAAACATCTCATCAAAAGAAATATAAAAAATGAAAATTGTTGTCCTTTCTCGAAATCCAAAGTTGTATTCAACAAGACGTTTGGTAGAAGCAGGAAAAAAAAGAGATCATGAAATGTTGGTATTAGATCACACAAAATGTGATTTGATTATTGAAAAGAGAAAACCAGCCATTGTTTATAACCATGAATTAATTACTGATGTAGATGCAGTAATACCTCGTATTGGGGCTTCGGTAACTTTTTATGGAACGGCAGTAGTACGTCAGTTTGAAATGATGAAAGTTTTTTCAGTTGTAGAGTCGCAAGCATTAATGCGTTCTAGAGATAAGTTAAGAAGTTTACAAATTCTTTCTCGTGCTAATTTAGGATTGCCAAAAACGGTTTTTACTAATTACTCTAAAGACACTACAGAAGTTATTAAAAAAGTTGGAGGAGCGCCTTTAATTATTAAACTTTTAGAAGGAACTCAAGGATTAGGTGTCGTTTTAGCAGAAACTAAAAAAGCAGCAGAATCTGTTTTAGAAGCTTTTAACGGATTGCAAGCACGTGTAATTGTACAAGAATTTATTAAAGAAGCAGGAGGAGCAGATATTAGAGCATTTGTTGTTGACGGTGTTGTGGTAGGTGCTATGAAGCGTCAAGGAAAAGAAGGAGAGTTTAGATCTAATTTACATAGAGGAGGTAGTGCTACTATAATTCAACTTACAGACGAAGAAGAAAATGCAGCTTTAAAAGCAGCTAAAGCGATGGGATTAGGCGTTGCAGGTGTAGATATGTTACAATCTTCTAGAGGTCCTTTAATTTTAGAAGTAAATTCTTCTCCTGGTTTAGAAGGAATAGAAAAAGCAACAAATAAAGATATTGCCAAGAATATTATTCGATATATCGAAAGAAATACTTAATATAAAACCGACACAGAAGTGTCGGTTTTTTTATTTTCTTCTTTGAAAAAAGAAAAGGTATTTTTACCCCATGTTACAAGTAGATAATTTATCCTTTCGTTACCATTCTAAAAAAGAAGTTTTAGAAGATGTTAACTTTATTCTTAACCCAGGCGAACATCTTTGTATAATGGGAGAAAGTGGTTGTGGAAAATCAACTTTATTAAAAGCTATTTACGGATTATTAGACCTTAATCGAGGTACTATTTTTTGGAAAGAAAATCAAGTTTTAGGACCTGCTCATCACTTAGTTCCTGGAATGGATTTTTTTAAATATGTAGCACAAGATTTCGATTTGATGCCCTATACCTCAGTGTCGGAAAATATTTCTAAATTTTTATCTCGTTTTTATCCAGAGGAAGCCAAAAAAAGAACAGAAGAATTACTCGAAGTTATAGAAATGAGCCCCTTCGCTAACGTAAAAGTTAAAAACTTAAGTGGAGGACAACAACAACGTGTTGCAATTGCACGCGCTCTAGCAAAAGAGCCAGAATTATTATTATTAGATGAGCCATTTAGTCAGATAGATAATTTTAAAAAGAATTCGCTTAGAAGAAAGTTATTTGCTTTTTTAAAAGAGAAAAATATTGCTTGTATTGTGGCTACTCACGATGGTAATGATGCGTTATCATTTGCAGATAAAATGATTGTAATAAAAGACCATAAAATAATTGCAGATGCTCCTCCCAAGGAGTTGTATACGAAACCGCCGCTTAATAAATATGTAGCTTCACTGTTTGATGATGTTAATGAGATTGAAATTAACGGAAAACAACTATTATTATTCCCACATCAAATTAAAATTGTAGAAAAATCTGATTTACAAGCGAAAGTTATAAACTCATATTTTAAGGGTTTTTACTGGTTGATTGAAGTTGATTTTAATGATCAAAAATTGTATGTAAGTCATTTTAATGATGTTAAAAAAGGAAAGGAGATCTGTATTCAATTTATCTAACCGCTACAATTTTTATTAAATTTCCATTAAAAGAAATAATATCTCCTTTTTGACTTCCTAACAACAATTTTCCAATTGGTGAAGAAACAGAAATGGCAAAAAAGATATTTTTATCGATAGTTAACTGACCTGCAGAGATACACAAAAAATAATTGGCTTTATCTGTAAAAATAATACTTCCTAAACGAACATTTTTAGATGTTTTAAAAGGGTCTATCCTAGCTAATATTTCTTTCATTTGCTGAACAACTTCAATTTGCTGGCTTGCTTTTTCCATTTCTAATTGTAACATGGCACGTCCTGTTTCGTGTTTGTCGCCAGCAGAACTTTTAGTTTCACTTTCTAAAGCTTTTTGATTAGAAGTAATAATTTCTTCAACGGTTTGTAAACGTTTGTTTACATAGTTACAAGATTGTTTATACAATTCTTCTTTTAAGCTCATTGTAAATCAGCTAATTCTTTACCAACTAAACTACCTATTGCAACACCCATTCCGCCTAAACGAACTCCACAGAAAACATTGTTGGAGAGTTGTTTTACAATTGGTTTTTTTTGATTTCCAACGCCCATTATTCCACTCCAACGATGCTCAACTTCAAAATTAGTATTAGGTAAAATAGTATTTTTTAAAATTTCTTCTAGCTTATTTTGAATCAATTCAGTTTGCCCAAATATCGAAGTTTCTTCTGTTTTAAAATCTAAATTTCTTCCACCACCAAATAAAATTCGATCATCGATATTTCTAAAATAATAATAACCTTTGTCTAAATGAAAAGTTCCTTTAATATGTAGGTTTTTAATCGGCTTTGTAATTAAAACTTGTGCTCTAGCAGGTAGCACCTTTTCGTCTAAAAGTTGTTTTGCAAACCCGTTGGTAGCTATCAATAATTTTTGAGTAGTAAACTCAATCTGATTAGTTTTTACGCATACTGAATTTTGATTGTCAGAAAACTCTTCAACAGAAATGCTATTTAAAATTTTAATTCCTGATTTTTGGACTAAGCCTAATAATTCACTCATCATTTTTCCCGTATCAATCTGACCTTCAAAATTATTAACAATGTAGTTCTCCTGAATGTTTTTAAAATTGAAAACATTATCAGATACTGAAAAGACATCTTGTTTAAATAAAGGTTTTAAAAGGTTATTTATTTTACTTTTTTCTTCTAAACATTGCAGATAGAAATCTTTTTCTTGAAATAATTCAAATCCTTTATTTTGTTGAAAGGCGATGTTTTTGTCACCTAAGTTTTTCCGAAGTAATTGTAGACCTTCCCAACGTTTTTTAACGAGATTAATTACTTCTTCTTCCGAATGGCTTTGTAAATCGTCAATTAATTCAGATAGGCTTCCAAAACAGGCAAATCCTGCATTTTTTGTGCTTGCTCCTTGAGGTAACAACCCTTTTTCTAAGATTAAAACTTTTGCTTTCGGATGCTGTTTTTTTAACTCTAAAGCACAGTTTAAACCAACAATTCCACTACCTACAATAGTAAAATCGACATTTGTAAACCATTCTTTAAGTTCCCAATAACTAAAATTTACCATGCAGTAAAACTACGTAAAAAGGAATTGATTTTAACATTAATTTGTAACTTGGCACAGTACTTGAATTTCTAAAAAAGAAAACAAATATGAAAAAAATGAAATTATTAGGGCTTATACTATTAGCATTAGGATTAACTAAATGTGCAAGTTTGCAGTTTGAGCAAACCCCGCCGTTTATTATTACCAAAGCAACCTATACAAATTGGGTAGGAGGAGTAAAAGGAGTTAGTGGCACAAATGTAAATATTAGTTATACTTCAGAAAAAGAAATTACTTTTGATAGTATTTACTTTAGAGGCAAAAAGACAAAAGTTAGCTTTAAAGAATTAAACGGCCAAAAATCGGTAATGGGGCAATTTAACACTTCGAAAGTCCGAAGCAAAGAGAATTTACAAATGCATAGAGATGCTTCTATGGAATATGGCAATATAGTAACTATTCGAAAGGAATATTTTCCATTTGAGCTAAAAGATACAGAAGCAGTACTAAGTTATATTGAGGGAGAAAAAACCAAATATTTTAAAGTAGAAAACCTACAAAAAGGAAAACCGATTTATCCAAACTAACTTTTTAATAATAAAATTATTAAGCTACCCAATTTGGGTGGTTTTTGTTTTTGGCACGTATTTTGAAACTTTTTAAGCATAACCACAAAATAAAAGTATATGAAGACTTTAAAATTACTCTTTTTAACATTGATTACAGGGATACTCCTTTCATCATGTGTAGATAGAAATG
The DNA here is from genome assembly GCF_008124875.1 of Tenacibaculum adriaticum. Classification (GTDB taxonomy): domain Bacteria; phylum Bacteroidota; class Bacteroidia; order Flavobacteriales; family Flavobacteriaceae; genus Polaribacter; species Polaribacter adriaticus. The sequence continues at coordinate 407,487 of NZ_VNIA01000001.1, read as the reverse complement.
TAATCTCATTAGAAGAAGTTGTTTCTGGTTATGATTTATGGTATGTAGATTATCACAGAACTTCAGGAAATGGAGATGTACCATTCCTGTCAAAAGCATTTACAGTGTCTTTTTTAAACGGAAGAATGTATGCAAACAATAATATTGTTGATATCGGTAGAACAGGTAATGGTTTAGGGATTTTAGTTGGGGAATATGATACTTACAATGGTGTTTTAGAAACCTTTCATGATCTTGATGGAAGTTATCGTTTTGATGTAGTACAATTATCAGGAAATGAAATTAGAATTGATGATATTGATCAAAATGTAAGTTATTATTTAATAGGATATCAACGAAACAATTTTGATTACGATAAGTTGTTTTATGAAAATATCGAATACTTTTTACAAGAATATATAGCTTGGGAAAGAACTGGCATAGAAAACGGAACTGCTAATCCATTTGACGAGGAAAGATATTTACAGTTTACACCAGAAAATGATGTGACCTTCTATTCATCACGAGACCCTTTTGGCACGAATATTGATTTCATTAATTGGAATTTTGTAGGAAGCTACACAGTATATGATGTAAATGGATATAGTGACTTAAAAATTTTAACACTTAATTATGATGGTGGAGATATTGAAGAATTTGAATTAAGCGTTATAAATGATCAAAGGATAGCATTATATCATATAAGTTCACAAACAACCTATGTATATTCAGGAAGAGGTTTTGTACAATACTTAAAAGGAAAAAGTGTTAAAGATGCAAAATCAGCTGTAAGGAATAACGGTAGAAAACGAACTAAGATAGTAAGAAAAAAAGTTGATAGAAAAGTATTAAAATAAAGTTTGGTTAGTTGATTTTTGGTTGGTTATTTTAATAACCAATTGAAAGAGAATCGCTCCTCTAAGGAGCGGTTTTTCTTTTTTATAACATTGGATTTACATTAAAATTTTTACCTTTATACAAACTATAAAAATAATGAATCTTACTGCTTTTATTACAGGGGCTACTTCAGGAATTGGTAAAGCAACCGCACAACTGTTTGCTCAAAATAATATAAACCTTGTTCTCTGCGGAAGGCGTGCCGAAAAATTAGCTGACTTACAAAAAGAATTGTCTAAATTAACAAATGTACATACACTTCAGTTTGATGTTCGTAATCAAAAAGAGGTTCAGAAAGCAATAGATAGCTTGCCAGAGGATTTCAAACATATCGATATTCTTATTAACAATGCAGGTAATGCTCATGGATTAAATTCTATACAAGAAGGAAATATTGAAGATTGGGATGCAATGATAGATGGTAATGTAAAAGGGTTGTTATATGTTTCGAAAGCAATTATTCCACAAATGGTTGAACGTAATAATGGATTTATACTAAATATTGGTTCTATTGCAGGAAAAGAAGTCTATCCAAACGGAAATGTATATTGTGCTTCAAAGTTCGCTGTAAATGCTTTAAATAAAGGAATGAGAATCGATTTAAATCAGCATAATATTCGTGTGTGTGCAATTCATCCTGGATTGGTAGAAACAGAATTTTCAGACGTTCGTTTTAAAGGTGATACCGAACGTGCAAAAACTGTTTACCAAGGTTATAAAGCATTACAACCAGAAGATATTGCAGATATTATTCATTTTGTAGTAACCCGTCCGTATCATGTAAACATCGAAGATTTAATCGTATATCCAACTGCACAAGCAAGTGCTACTATTCTGAATAAAAATGCAAACTAAACTTTCTGAAATTATTATTGGCTGCATGTCTTGGGGTGCTTGGGGAAAACAATTTTCACCCCAAGAAATGACTAATTTATTACAATTTTGTGTAGACGAAGGAAATACTACTTTTGATCATGCTGATATTTACGGTGATTATACTACAGAAGCTGAGTTTGGGAAAGCGTTTACTAAAAGCGGGATAGAACGCGAGCAAATTCAATTGATTTCTAAATGTGGAATTCAATATGTTGGAAACACAAGAGATACTAAAATTAAACATTATAATTATTCAAAAGAATATATTATTTGGAGTGTAGAGCAATCTCTTAAAAACTTACAGACGAATTATTTGGATGTACTTCTGTTACATAGACCGAGTCCGTTAATGTATCCACAGGAAATAGCAGCAGCAATTTCTGAGTTACAAGAACAAGGAAAAATTATCGATTTTGGTGTGTCTAATTTTACAGTATCTCAAGTAGATTTAATTTCGAGCGAAATACCAGTTCTTGCAAATCAAATTGAATTTTCACTTACGCAACATTCGGTAATGCATGATGGATCTTTAGATCAAATGATAAAAAATAAAATTCAATCGATGAGTTGGAGTCCGTTAGGAAATGTTTTTAAGGAAGAGACAGCGCAAAACATCAGGATAAAAAAAGAACTACAAACACTTTGTAAAAAGTATAACGCTACGGAAGATCAATTGTTATTAGCGTGGATTTTAAAGCATCCTTCTAAATGCATTCCTGTAGTGGGAACCACCAATAAAGAGCGGATTAAAAATGCAAATGAAGCAGTAAAAATGGAGCTAGATTTAGAAGATTGGTTTTCACTTTTAGTAGCAAGTCAAGGGCATAAAGTACCGTAATGATTAATAAACGACTTTTAATTAAAAACCTTCTCTCGCATAACGACGAGAATAGTTTTTATGATAAAAAGTTACGATTAAATTTAAGCGATAAAGAAGGTAAGGCGAAGTTTATAAAACATATTTGTGCACTTTCTAATTCAAACCCAGACAATGATTCATTTATTATTGTGGGAATTAAAGATGCAGATAATAGTATTGTAGGAGTTGACTTTTTTGATGATAGTAAAATTCAAAATTTAGTAAATGCTTATGTAGATAATCCACCTAAAATAGCCTACGAAAACATTCCTTTTCCACGTTTACCAAGATATAAAGTAATAGGGTTGGTTACCATTTATCCTAAAAAAGGGTTGTCTAAGTTTTCAAGATTTATTTGGAAATATCCATACGGTAGTGTTTTCTTTCGTCGTGGTAGTAATTCAATGCCTCTTGAAGGAAAGTTTGAAATCAAAAACAACAACAAAGCCATTGTTGAAGCAATTGAAAAAAATGCGAGTAATAATATTCAATTAACTTTAGATGGTGTTTTCGATTTTATGAATCGTCATAAAGATGAATACAATCCTAAATATCGAGTTTTTAAAGAACAATTTATACTTTGTTGGGCAGGAAAAAAATCAAACTCTAATGGTAAAGAATTATACAACCGTGTAGATATAGAATTAATTAACGAACAAGTTCAGTTATTTTATTCTACTTTAGATGAGGTAGAAATTAAGTTTAATGAACATTCATTTATTGTTATTGAATATATCCTTTTAGGGATAGACAAAAAAGAGACATATTATCCGTTAGAAAAAACCATCATTCATTTTAAAGATAACGGAAAGCTCGATATTATTAAGGAATTTTTGTTTGAACCTCCTCAGTATGATAAAGTTATTATTCAACATATTTACGAGAATAGTAATGAGATTGTTCGCAAAATTGAAAAAGGAATTTCACTTTCTGTTACCGAGCACGAAGATGTATTTCGGTTACCAACTAATTATTTAATTTGTTACCTCAACGGATTTTCAGACTCGAAAGAACAACTAGAAAAAGCAAAAGAATATATTCGAAATTTACCAGATATAACAACTTATATTAAATATAAAGAAGCAATACGAGTACTACGAAAAGTAAAGTATCATTAATAAAAAAGCCCGCAAAAGCGAGCTGTTTTTTATTTGTTTGAAAAGGAATGTTATTGATTCATTAAATCTTCTATTTCTTCTGCTTCAATAGGAATGTTTTGCATTAAGTTAAAAGGTTCTCCTTTTTCTTGAACTACTACATCGTCTTCTAAACGAATACCAAACCCTTCTTCAGGAATATAAATTCCAGGTTCTACTGTAAATACCATATTCGCTTGCATAGGTTCGTGTAACAATCCATAATCGTGTGTATCTAAACCAATGTGATGAGAAGTTCCATGCATAAAATACTTTTTATACGCAGGCCAATTAGGATCTTCATTTTTTACATCCGTTTTGTCAATTAAACCTAACCCTAACAATTCTGAAGTCATTATTTTACCAACTTCCACATGATAATCTGCCCAAAGAGTTCCTGGGGTTAGCATTTTAGTTGCTTCCTTTTTCACTCTATTTACAGCATTATAAACAGCAAGTTGCCTTTCAGTATAACGACCTGAAACAGGAATCGTTCTCGATAAATCACTCTTATAATTTGCGTACTCAGCAGCAATATCAAATAAAATTAAATCACCTGCTTTACATTGCTGATTATTTTCTATGTAGTGTAATACGTTTGCATTATTTCCGCTTGCAATAATAGGTGTATATGCAAATCCTTTAGAACGGTTACGTAAAAACTCATGCATTAACTCAGCTTCAATTTCATATTCCCAAACATCTGGTTTTACAAAATTTAAAATTCTACGAAATCCTTTTTCTGTAATGTTACATGCTTTTTGCATTAAATCAAGCTCAATAGTATCTTTTACCGAACGTAGACGTTGTAAAATAGGATTACTTTTTGCTACTGTATGCGCTGGATATTTTTCTAATAACCACTTTGTAAAGCGTGCTTCTCGAGTTTCTGTTTCTATTTTAGCTCGATAGTGTTCGTTGGTATTGATGTACACGGTGTCAGCCAAAGCCATCATTTCTGCCATAACTTTTTCTAAGTCTTGTAACCAATAAACAGTTTTAATTCCGCTAGTTTCTAAGGCTTTTTCTTTGTTTAATTTTTCGCCTTCCCAAACAGCAATATGTTCGTTCGTTTCGCGTAAAAATAATACTTCGCGTAAATCTTCTTTTGGGCAATTAGGAAATAATACCAAAATACTTTCTTCTTGATCTACACCACTTAAATAAAATATATCACGATGTTGTTCAAAAGGCAAAGTACTATCGGCACTAACAGGATAAATATCATTAGAATTAAAAACTGCTAAACTATTTGACTTCATTTGTGCCATAAAGTTTTTGCGATTTTTTATAAATAAATCACGATTGATTGGTAAATATTTCATGAATTTTTAATTTAAAATTTAGTCGTTATCAAAAATAAATAAAACCAGTTTTTAAAACAGTAGCCAAATGGCATTATTTTATATTCTTTCGAATTCTACTCATGTGTCTTGTAGAAATTCCTAAAAATGATGCTAAATAATGTAACGGAACTTCTTGTAAAAGTTTAGGCTCGTTAGAAAGTAATTTTTTATAACGATCTTCAGGTGTTAATGTGAGTAAATCGATACGATAATCATCAATTAAAAAAATTTGATTTTCAATAAGATTATAATAAAACTGATGAAAAGCTTTGTTGTTTTTTATAAGATGATGAAAGGCATCTACTTTAATAACCAATAAATTACAATCACTTAGCGCTTTAATACTTTTTCGAGACGGACTTTTTTGCAAAAAGCTTTTTAAGGCCGAAGTACAAGAATTTTTTAAAGCCAGATATGTTGTTTTTTCTTCACTTAAAACGTCAATAGAATGTTGTAAAATACCGCTTTCAACAAAACAGAAATAAGAACATACTTCGCCTTTAGAAACGAAATACTTGTTCTTATTTAGTTTTAAAATTTCAAATGAATCTAAAATCTCAGGAATAAACATTTCAAGCTTATCATTATTGATGATGCTTTTTAAATATTCATTGAAGTTGATTTTAAACGCGTTCATTGAAAATTAAAGATTTCTGTTTATGATAAAATATTAGTTGTCTGTATTTCTTTTTGGTCTTCTATTAAATCTGTTTTTAGAGTTACTACCTCTATGTTTTTTTGGTGGAGTAGTGCCTTTTTCTTCGTTCGGTTTTCTTCTAGGCTTAAAAGGTTTCTTTTTAAAATCTTTTCGTTGAGGCTTGTTTTCTCTTGGTTTTCTTGTTGAAGGAGTATCTTGGGTAGGCTCATCATCCGTAGAAATATCAAAACCTCTTAACTCATCAATTTGTAGTTTTTGCTGAAGTAATTTTTCAATGTTTCTAACATATTCTAATTCTTCATTCGCTACTAAAGAAATTGCTTCTCCACTTGCACCTGCTCTACCAGTTCTACCGATTCTGTGTACATAATCTTCAGGTATATTTGGTAATTCGTAATTAATAACATGCGGTAAAAGTGGAATGTCTAAACCACGAGCTGCAATATCTGTAGCAACTAGAACGCGAACGGTATTTTCTTTAAACCCTTTTAAAGCTTTGGTTCTTGCACCTTGACTTTTATTACCGTGGATTGCGGCTGCAGAAATATCTTTTTTATTTAATTTTTCAGCAAGTTTATTGGCTCCGTGTTTGGTTCGGGTGAAAACAAGTACTTGACTCCAATTTCCGTCAGAAATTAATTGGGTGAGCATTGCTGCTTTTCTACTTTTTGGAACACGATATATTTTTTGTGCTACCATTTCTGCAGTGGTGTTTTCTGGTGCAGCTTCAACCATTACAGGATGGGTTAAAATACCTTTTGCTAATTCTTTTATTTCTTTAGAAAAAGTAGCAGAAAACAATAAGTTTTGACGTTTTGTAGGTAAGAGAGCTATAATTTTATTAATGTCACGAACAAAGCCCATGTCTAACATTCTATCGGCCTCGTCTAGAATTAAAATATCAACTCTTTTTAGTGACAAAGCTTTTTGATCGTGTAAATCTAACAACCTTCCTGGTGTAGCAACTAATATATCAATTCCTTTTTTTAAGGTAGCTATTTGTGGTTTGGCGTTTACTCCCCCAAAAACCACTGTAGATTTAATGTTAACATGCTTGCTGTAATCCCTAACGTTATCGTAAATCTGTGCCGCTAACTCTCGTGTAGGTGTTAATATTAATGCACGAATTGGTCTGTATTTTGGATTTTTAGTGTCAGTTATAATCTGTAAAATAGGTAAGGTAAATCCAGCTGTTTTACCTGTTCCTGTTTGTGCAGATGCTAACACATCTTTTCTTTCTAATATTACAGGAATTGCCTTTTCTTGTATTGGTGATGGTGTTGTGTATCCTTTTTCTTCAACTGCTTTTAATAGCTCTTCTTTTAATCCTAATGATTTAAATGTCATAAATATATATCCAGAAATAAGTTAATTTATTTATTTCTATTGATTTGCAAAGGTACAGCTATTTCTAATCACTTTTTTAAATAAGAAAAGCATCTAAATTATTAGAGGCTTTTCTTATTGTACTTTATTATATGGTTATTATTTTGTCTAGTTTTAAAAATAGGTAGAAAAAAAGAAATTTATGAAGAGCCTAAGTGAAATAAAGGATCTCCCATATTAACAATAGGGAAATTATTTTTTGCAATAATATAGCCATCTCTAGGTGCTTTTATAGCAAAACTTGTTTCTCCGTAAGTATCCATAATATGACCTAAAACATCACCTTTTTTTATTTGTGCTCCATTGTCAACACCTGAGTTAAAAATACCTGCAACTCTAGCTCTAATCCAACCTCTTTTTATAATTTTTATAGATTCTGGTGCTTCTGGAATTTCAACAGTTTTGCTTATCATATTGAAATGACGAAGAATGCGAAGCGTACCGTAAATACCTTCTTGAATAGCATTTTCTTCTAAACGAAGCGATTCACCCGCTTCATAAACAATTACAGGAATATTGTGTTTAAAGCATTCATTCCTGAAAGATTTAGCAATTAATTTAGAACCAAACTTGAATGGAGCATTAAATATTTCAGCAAGTTTACTTGCTATTTCATCTTGAGGTGTATAACGAATTTGTGGATAATTGTTGCGTTGCTCACCTCCCGTATGGTAGTCGATAGCAAAATCTACATTGTCAGTTAATTCTTTCATAAGATAGTACGCCATTCTACTAGCTAAAGAACCTCTTTTAGACCCAGGAAAACTTCGGTTTACGTCTTTACCATGCATATCGCGTGCAAGGTTGAGAAAACCAAAAACGTTTAACAACGGTACCACGATCACACAACCACAATGAATTTTGTATGTTTTATCAATTAGCATTCTTCTAACCAATTCAATGCTGTTAACTTCATCGCCATGTAAGCCTCCTTGTAGTAATATTGTAGGGCCAGCATCTTTTCCGTTAAAAACATATACAGGGATGTCAATTATTGTTCCTGTTGGCAATCTATCAATAGGAATTCTTATTAATTTAGATTCATCTAAACCAATTCTTTCTCCGCGAATAATTACTTCTTCATTTTTAAACTTTTTTATAAACATGTACTTTCTAAATATGTTATAATTTCTTTAGCAATATTAACTTTCGTATACGCTTCAATGCCTTGTAAACCAGGTGTTGAGTTTACCTCTAATAATAAGGAACCACGTTTAGACCTAATTAAATCGACACCAGCAATTGGTAGCTCTAAATGTTGAGTAGCTTGAATTGCCATTTGTTTTTCTTCTTCTGATAAAGAAACAAGAGATCCTTTTCCACCTAAATGAATATTAGATCTAAAATCGTCTTTTAAACCAGTTCGTTTCATCGCAGAGATAATTTTGTTGCCAATAACAAAAACACGAATATCTTCACTTTTACTTTCTTTAATAAACTCTTGTAATAAAATACTTGTATTTGTACTGTATAAAGTTTCTATAATTGATTTGGCAGATTGATTACTTTCCGCTAACATTACTCCTTTTCCTTGTGTCCCTTCTTGTAATTTTATAATTACAGGAGTACCTCCTAGCAAGTTAATCTGTTCGCCAATATCATCTGGATTTATAGAAAATAAGGTGTCTGGAATTGGAATATTTTTTTGATTCAAAATTTGTAGTGATTGTGCTTTGTTTTGAGAAATAAGAATTCCTGAAGCACTTGCGGTACTATAAATAGTATTCAATTCAAACTCTCTTACTATTGCTGCTCCATGTTTAGTTACAGAAGCACCGATTCGAGGAATAATAGCATCAGCATCATTAACGATATTTTTACCCTTATAATAAATAGCTTTTTTTCCACCGCTTAGTTTTATAGTGCATTTTGTGTGATCAATAATTTTAATATTATGACCTCTTTTTTTTGCCTCATCAAAAATTCGTTTCGTTGAGTAGATGTATTCACTAAGCGAAAGAATAAAAATGTTCATAGTAAATTTTCTTTTTATACAAAACTAAACAAAAAGCAAATAGTGCTACTATTTTTTTATTTTTGAGTAACCAACCTAATTATTATGAAAATCATAACAAGATTATTACTGTTTATTTTTACTAGCTCTATATTTGCTCAACAACCTGCTACAAAAGAAGATGTAGTTCAAAAAGCATTACAGCAAAAAGAACAAATGGTTACACAATCATTAGTAAAGAATATTCCTTTTGAAAACATAGGTCCAACAGTAATGAGTGGGCGTGTAGTTGATATTGATGTGAACCCAAACAACACAGCCGAATTTTATGTAGGATACGCTTCAGGTGGTTTGTGGTACACCAACAACAACGGAACAACGTTTACTCCGGTGTTAGACAATTCTCCAACGCAAAATATTGGAGATATTGCTGTAGATTGGAAAAACGGAACTATTTGGGTAGGAACGGGTGAAAATAATTCGTCACGTTCATCGTATGCTGGTATCGGAATTTTAAAATCTACGGATAAAGGAAAAACGTGGGCTAATGTAGGTTTGTATGATTCACATCATATTGGTCGAATTTTAATCAATCCAAATAATCCTGATGAGGTAGTTATTGGTATAATTGGTCACTTGTACTCTCCAAATGCAGAAAGAGGAATTTTTAAAACTAGCGATGGAGGTAAAACTTGGGCAAAAACCTTGTTCATTAATGAAAATACCGGGATAATAGATGTGCAACAAGCTCCAAATAATTTTAGCGTTTTATATGCTGCTGCTTGGGAACGCGATAGAAAAGCGTGGAACTTTGATGGTGATGGAGAAAATTCAGCAATTTATAAATCTACCGATGCAGGAAGCACGTGGACAAAAATTTCTAAAAATAACGGATTTCCTAACGGAAATGGTGTTGGAAGAATTGGTTTAGCAGTTTTTGATGAAAATACAGTGTATGCATTTCACGATAGTCAATTCCGAAGAAAAAAGGAAGAAAAGAAGAAAGATAGCAATGTCTTGACTAAAGAAGATTTTAAAACGATGAGTACTACCGAGTTTTTAAGTCTTTCAGATAAAAAACTGAATTCGTACCTAAAAATGAACGGTTTTCAGGAAAAGTACCGAGCAGAAAATGTAAAACAAATGGTTCGATCAGGTTCTGTAAAACCAGTCGATTTAGCTAAATATTTAGAAGATGCTAACTCGTTATTATTTGACACTCCGGTAGTTGGTGCAGAGGTTTTTAAAACGGAAAATGGAGGAAAATCTTGGAAAAAAACACATGAAGGTTATCTTGACGATTTATATTATTCTTACGGATATTATTTCGGAGAAATTAGAGTAGATCCGCAAGATGAAGACGCAATTTACGTATTGGGTGTACCTATTTTAAAATCGAAAGATGGAGGAAAAACGTTCAAATCTATTAGTAGAGAAAATGTACATGCCGATCATCAAGCGCTTTGGGTAAATCCTAAAAAACAAGGTCATCTACTAGATGGGAATGATGGCGGATTGAATATTTCTTATGATGATGGAGAAAACTGGACAAAGTTGAATGATCCTGCTGTTGGGCAATTTTACTCGGTGTATGTAGATAATCAAAAACCGTATAGAGTGTATGGTGGATTGCAAGACAACGGGGTATGGGTAGCTAAACACAATGCTAAAATTGATAAATCTTGGCATCAATCGGGTCAAAATTCATATGAATCCATTATCGGTGGAGACGGAATGCAAGTAGCTGTTGATGATAGAAATCCGAATATTGTGTATACCGGATATCAGTTTGGAAATTATTACAGAATTGATAGAGAGTCGGGTAAAAATAAATACATCCAACCTAAACATTCTTTAGGAGAAAGTCCGTACAGATTTAACTGGCAAACACCAATTCATTTATCAAAACACAACCAAGATATTTTATATTTAGGAGGAAACAAATTGCACCGTTCTTTAAACCAAGGTGATGATTGGGAAACAATTTCGGATGACTTAACAAATGGTGGAAAAAAAGGAAATGTAGCTTACGGAACGCTAACAACAATTAGTGAAAGTCCTTTCCAATTCGGATTAATTTATGTGGGTTCTGATGATGGATTAGTTCATATTACTAAGAATGGAGGCACTTGGGATAAAATTTCTAATTCTTTTCCAAAAGATTTATGGGTGAGCCGCGTAATAGCATCAAAACATAAAAAAGAACGCGTTTATGTAACGTTAAACGGTTATAGATGGGATGATTTTACACCATACGTGTACATGTCTGATGATTATGGTAAAACTTGGAAAAACATTAATGGTAACATTCCAAATTCACCGGTAAATGTAATTAAAGAAGATCCTGCAAATGAAAATGTACTGTATGTGGGTACAGATAACGGATTGTATACTTCATTAAACAGAGGAGAATCTTGGGAGATTTTCAACAAAAACTTACCCAATGTTGCGGTACATGATTTGGTAATTCAATCAGAAGCAAAACATTTAGTAATTGGAACTCACGGGCGTAGTTTGTATAAAGCAAACATAGCGCCTTTGCAAGATTTTACCGATGAGGTCAAGAAAAAATCAGTTCATATTTTTTCTATAGAAAATATTAGAAAAAGTAATTCTTGGGGTAGTTCTTGGAGTAAATGGTTTGAAGGGTATACACCTGAATTAAAAATACCATATTATGTGAATTCAAATAGAAGAGTAGTGGTTGATGTTTTTTCTGATGATATTAAAGTAAATTCAATAAATATTGTTGCTTCAAAAGGATTTAATGAAGTTCTTTTTGATGTTTCTTTTAATGAAAAAGGATTAAAAGATTATAAAAAGAAAAACAAAGACGCTGTTTTGAAAGAAGCTAAAAATGGAAAAACGTATTTACCAAAAGGAAAATATACTGTTAAGATTAATGGTGAAAAGCAAACTTTTGAAGTAAAGTAAAAAAGTTACTTTTGGCAAAATTTAATTTTGATGGGAACAATAAAAGTTAGCAATATAAAAATTTTCACCAACCACGGTTGTTTAGAGGAAGAGGCAAAAATTGGTTCTGAATATAGAGTTGATATTGAGATAAAAGCAGATTTACGCAAATCTGCAAAAACCGATCAACTTAAAGATACTGTTGATTACGTGCATTTAAACAAAATAGCCAAAGAAGAAATGGCGATTCGTTCAAAACTATTAGAACACGTTGCAAAACGTATTCTTGATCGAATTTTTAATGAAATTCCAATGGTAAAAAAAGCAAAAGTAGGTGTTGCTAAAATAAACCCACCAATAGGCGGAAATGTTGGGGAAGTAGAAATTATTTTATCAGATAAGCGTAAAAATTAAAAAAATGTTGCAGTAATAAAGAAAAACTGTAAATTTGCAATCCGAATAAGGTGTCGTGGCCGAGTGGCTAGGCAGTGGTCTGCAACACCATCTACAGCGGTTCGAATCCGCTCGACACCTCTAAAACCTTTTTAATCTTTTGATTAGAAAGGTTTTTTGTTTTAATAAAACCTTCTTAATATTAAGTTTTAGTTAACAAGTTTTATAAATAAACAAAAGTTATATATTTGCTTGTCTCTTCCCCAGATGCATTCTAAAAATAAAGAATTAGACAGTATCTTAAAAAACGTTATTTAGTGTATAATAATTCAACCCTTATGAAAAAAGTGCTTAGTTTAATTTTGGTAAGCTTGTTTTTTTTACCGTTTTTATCTTGTAAAACAAATAAGAAAGAAATGGCTTCTTTAAAAAAAGAAGTCGTAGCTTATAATTACACTCCAGCCAAACCTGTTAATGGTAAATTAAAAGGAATTGTAGAGTTGGGTATGACAGGCTTTAATTTATTAATTGTAGAAGTAGATGAAGTCAAAAATTGGGAGTTAAAAGAGATAGAGTACGGTAGTAGTTTGATATCAGAAGGAATGACGAATACATCTCAAGTTAATTTAAAACTTAAGGAGTATATTGAGAAAATGATGAGTAAAGGCATAGGAACAAAAGACATTCACTTTGTGGTGAGTTCTGGAGCTATTAAAGAGGACTTAACGCAAGTTATTCTTAAAGAACTAGAAAATTACGGGTATGATCTACATGTTGTAACTCCGAAAGAAGAAGCAAAATATGCGTTACAAGCCTATTTACCAGAAGAGTTTAAAGAAACTTCGTTTGTTGTAGATATAGGTTCTGGAAATACAAAATTTTCTTACAGAGAAGGAGATCAAGTTGTAACTAAAGAATCTTATGGGTCTAAATATTATCAAAAAGGAGTAGAAGATATTGATGTTTATAATCAGGTAAAAGAAATTGCTTCTACAATTCCTACTAACAAAAGAAAAAAATGTTTCTTGATAGGAGGCGCACCACACGAAATAGCATCTACTGTAATGAAAGGAGATGAAAAGTATATTAGTTTAAGTACCGATGTTTCAGAATTTGAAGTTGCTGTTGATAAAAAAGGTAAAAAAGCACAATCGGGCTTAAATATTTATAAAGCAATACTCGACGCTACTTCTTGTGAGCAGGTAATATTTATTAATGATGGAAACTTTATAGTTGGTTATTTATTAGAGTTACCTTATTGATGACTTTTCATATAAAAAATCACAAAAAAATGTACAAGAGCGTATCTTTTTTGTGTTTATTAACAAAAAATCTCATTAAAAAAATGCATCTTTGTTACTTATGCGAATTTATTCTATCGAGACAGGTAATTTTAAGTTAGATGGAGGCGCTATGTTTGGCGTTGTTCCTAAAACTATCTGGCAGAAAACTAATCCTGCTGATGAAAACAATATGATAGAAATGAGTATGCGTTGCATGCTTATTGAAGATGGTGATCGATTAACTTTAGTCGATACAGGAATTGGTAATAAACAATCAGATAAGTTTTTTGGGTATTATTATTTATATGGAGATTTTTCTTTAGACACATCTCTTGCAAAATATGGTTTTCATCGTGATGATATTACAGATGTTTTTTTAACACACTTGCACTTCGACCATTGCGGAGGAGCTATTCAATGGAATAAAGATAAAACAGGATTAGAACCAGCATTTAAAAATGCACGTTTTTGGAGTAATCAACGTCATTGGGATTGGGCAATCCACCCCAACGCACGTGAAAAAGCATCCTTTTTAAAAGAAAACATTCTTCCTATTGAAGAAAGCGGACAACTTAATTTTTTACACTTAAATGCAAAAGATTATGTTGGTTTTGATGTATTGTTTAAAGATGGGCATACAGAAAAACAAATGCTTCCTAAGATTGAATATCAAGGAAAAACCTTGGTGTTTATGGCAGATTTATTACCAACAGCTGGTCATGTGCCTTTACCATATGTTATGGGGTACGATACGAGACCATTACTTACCTTAAAAGAAAAAGAAGCTTTTTTAAAAGAAGCTGCTGATAAAGGCTTTTACTTGTTTTTAGAGCACGATGCTTATAACGAATTAATAACGGTGAAGCATACAGATAAAGGAGTTCGATTAAATGAAAGTTATAAATTTAAAGATATATTTAATTAAGATAGAGATTATGAAGATTTTAAAACCCGTATTTTATTCAGCGGTTGCAATAACTACGTTAGCAAGTTGTAAAACAGCATATAATAAAATTGCAGTTCCAGCAGGATCTAATACAATTGTTAATATTTCAGCTAAAAAAGCAGCATTAACAGATAATGAAAAAGAAAATTGGCAACACTTAGATTTAGCGACTGATACGATTCCTGGAATGAGCGTGAATAAAGCGTATGATTTCTTAAAAGGAAAAAAAAGTGTTCAAGTTGTAGTTGGTGTGGTTGATTCTGGTACAGATTTAAAACACGAAGATTTAAAAGATGTTGCTTGGGTTAATACGGATGAAAAAGCAGGTAACGGAATAGATGATGATAAAAACGGATATGTAGACGATATTAATGGATGGAACTTTTTAGGCAAATCGTATACAGAACATTTAGAATATGAACGTATTTTAATGAAGCCTTCTATTGCCGATTCAGAAACATTAGCAGAAGTAAAAGCTTACCAAGAAGAAAAAGTATCTGAAGCAAAGATAAACAAAGAGCGTTATGGGCAGTATTTAGCTAGTGTTACAAAAGCAGATGAAGCTTTAACAAAATATTTTGGTAAGCCAGAGTATACTCAAGAAGAAGTATTAGCCGTTAATACGACTGATGAAAACCTAACAAAAGCGGTAAATACAGCAAAAGCAATGTTTGGTTTCGGATTACCTTCTTTAGCTGATGCTAAAAAAGAACTTACAAGTTTAGTTGAAAAAGCAGACAAAACAATTAACGGAGATAACTTAAAAACAGATTATCGTACCGTTGTGGGTGATAATGCTTACGATATTAACGATAAACCAGGTTCTGGAGATAATAATACAGGACATTCTGAAAAAGGAGAAGCACATGGCTCTCACGTTTCTGGAATTATCGGAGCGACTCGTAACAATGGTAAAGGAATGAATGGTGTTGCGAATAATGTAAAAATTATGGCAGTTCGTTCAGTATCAGATGGAGATGAGTATGATAAAGATGTTGCTTTAGGCTTGCGCTATGCTGTTGATAACGGTGCCAAAGTAATTAATACAAGTTTCGGTAAAGCATTTTCTCCAAATAAAGAGTGGGTTTATGATGCGATTAAATACGCAGCATCTAAAGATGTGTTAATTGTAAATGCAGCAGGAAACGATGGTAAAAATATTGATGTTGAAAAAACATTCCCTAACGATGCGCCAGATTTAATAACTGAGGTTTCTGATAATTTTTTAACAGTTGGAGCTATGAGTGCAAACTATAACAAAGATTTACCTGCAAGTTTTTCAAATTATGGTAAAAAGAATGTAGATGTTTTTGCTCCAGGAGTACAAATTTATTCTACAACTCCAGATGGGGAATATAAAAAATTTAGTGGAACTTCTATGGCCTCACCATCTACAGCAGGGGTAGCAGCATTAATTCGTTCTTACTATCCACAATTAAGTGCGAGTCAGGTGAAGCATATTTTAATGAATTCGGGTACTAAAATCGATTTAATGGTTACTAAACCAGGATCACAAAGCAGAGAAAACCCAGAAGGAGAATTAGTTCCTTTTTCAGATTTATCAGTGTCGGGTCGTGTAGTAAATGCATATAATGCTTTACGTATGGCAGACAGAATGGTAAACGGACGATAGTTTTATGATTCTATAAAAACATAAAAGAGCATTATTTACTGATGCTCTTTTTTGATTAATTACAATTGAAAATCAATTAAAAATGAAAAAACTTATTTATTCAATTTCTTTACTATTGATGGTTTCTTGCGCAACAACAGCTCAAAAAACTACATCAGTAAAAAAAGATAATTATTGGCAACAACACGTGGATTATACGATGGATATTGATATGAACGTGAACGACTATCAGTATAAAGGAAAACAAACTTTAGTTTATACCAATAACTCACCAGATGTATTAGACAAGGTTTTTTATCATCTTTATTTTAATGCGTTTCAACCAAATTCTCAGATGGATGCACGGTTACATACTATTCAAGATCCAGATGGAAGAATGGTGAAAAATATAGGAACAAGGGAAGCGCCTAAGTTTAAGAGTAGAATAGAAAAATTAAGTCCGTCGGAAATAGGATATATCAAAGTAAACTCTTTAAAACAAAACGGAACTGAGGTTAAACATGAAACGGTTGGAACCATTCTAGAGGTTACCTTAAACAAACCTATTCAATCAGGAGAAAGTGTAACGTTTGAAATGGATTACGATGCACAAGTTCCCGTTCAAATCCGTAGAACAGGTAGAAATAATAGTGAAGGAGTAGCTTTATCTATGACGCAGTGGTATCCTAAAATGGCAGAATACGATTTTGAAGGTTGGCATACACCACCTTATATTGCTCGTGAGTTTCACGGAGTTTGGGGTAATTATGATGTAACACTTCATATTGATAAAAAATATGTAGTTGGTGGAACAGGAAAATTACAAAACCCACAAGAAGTAGGATATGGTTATGAAGATAAAAATAAAGATTTAAAACTTCCTTCAGGAGATAAAATAACATGGAAATTTAAAGAAGAAAATATTCATGACTTTACATGGGCAGCTGACCCTGAGTATAATCATGATGTTTATAAAATGGATAATGGTATTGATTTACATTTTTTATATAAGAAAAACATGAAGTCAGAGTTTTTAGAAGGTTGGAAAAAATTACAACCTAAAACAGCTGATTTAATGAATTATTATAATGAGCATGTTGGTCAATATCCATACAAGCAATATTCAGTTATTCAAGGAGGAGATGGTGGAATGGAGTATGCACAATGTACTTTAATTACAGGACAAAGATCTTGGGGTAGCTTATTTGGTGTAACAGCACATGAAATGGCACACACATGGTTTCAGTTTTTATTAGCAACAAATGAGAGTAAACACCCGTGGATGGACGAAGGTTTTACGACGTATATTTCTAACAAAGCAGAGAATGAAATTTTAGGAGAGAATAAGGTGAATCCGCATGTAGGTTCTTACAAAGGATATGAATATGTGGTAAAAAAAGGAATTGAAGAACCTCTTACTACACATGCAGATCGTTATGATATTAATACCGCTTATGGTATTGCGAGTTACTCAAAAGGAAATATCTTTTTAAGTCAGTTAGAATATGTAATTGGTGAAGAAAATGTAGCTAAAACGTTAAAAAAATATTTTAATGATTTTGCCTTTAAACATCCAACACCAAATGATATAAAAAGAACTGCTGAAAAAGTTTCTGGCATTCATTTAGATTGGTATTTAAATGAGTGGGCGCAAACGACTCATACAATCGATTATGGAGTAAAAGAAGTAAATAATAACCAAATAACCTTAGAAAGAATTGGTAAAATGCCGATGCCTATTGATGTTGAGGTTACCTATAAAGACGGAACAACAGAAGCATTTAACATTCCGTTAGAAATTATGCGTGGAAATAAACCAACAAAAGCAAGAATATTAAAAGATTGGGGATGGGCATATCCAACCTATACTTTTACGACTTCA
This sequence comes from Tenacibaculum adriaticum, assembly GCF_008124875.1. Lineage (GTDB taxonomy): Bacteria > Bacteroidota > Bacteroidia > Flavobacteriales > Flavobacteriaceae > Polaribacter > Polaribacter adriaticus. The sequence goes on along the minus strand of NZ_VNIA01000001.1, from coordinate 389,367 downwards.
AAAGCAGTACAATCTGTTCAAATTGATAAAAGCGGTTTAATGGCAGATATTGATTTGAATAACAATTCGTATTCAGAGAAATAAAAATTTATAAATAAACAACTAAGAAGCAGTAAAAACACATAAGTTTTCACTGCTTTTTTTCTTTTGAAATAATTACTTTTGTCTAAGATTAAACGTGTAATATGTCAGAAGAAAAAAAGTCCCTTAATTTTATAGAACAAATTATTGAAGAAGATTTGGCTAACGGAATGCCAAAAGAAAATTTGCGATTTCGTTTTCCTCCAGAACCAAACGGGTATTTACACATTGGGCACACTAAAGCTATCGGCATTAGTTTTGGCTTGGGTGAAAAATACAATGCACCTGTAAACTTGCGTTTCGATGATACTAATCCTATAAAAGAAGAACAGGAATATGTAGATGCAATTAAGCGAGATATTACATGGTTAGGTTACCAGTGGGCAAATGAATGTTATTCTTCTGATTATTTTCAGCAGTTATACGATTGGGCTGTTCAAATGATTAAAGACGGTAAAGCGTATGTGGATAGCCAAACGTCTGAAGCAATGGCAGAACAAAAAGGAACCCCAACACAACCAGGAACTAACAGTCCGTTTAGAAATCGTTCCGTTGAAGAAAACTTAGATTTATTTGAAAGAATGAAAAAAGGTGAGTTTGCTGAAGGAGAACATATTTTGCGTGCTAAAATTGATATGAAGTCACCAAACATGTTATTGCGTGATCCAATTATGTATAGAATTTTATACAAATCTCACCATAGAACGGGAGATGATTGGTGTATTTACCCAATGTATGATTGGACACATGGAGAGAGTGATTATATAGAACAAATTTCACACTCGTTATGTTCGTTAGAATTTAAACCACATCGTGATTTATATGATTGGTTTCGAGATAATGTGTATGAATATAGTAAGTCAGAATATTCATCAACCCCAAAACAAAGAGAATTTTCTCGGTTGAATTTAAGTTACACAATTATGAGTAAACGTAAGTTACTCAAATTAGTGGAAGAAGGAATTGTATCTGGGTGGGATGACCCACGTATGCCAACTATTTCTGGTTTGCGCCGTAGAGGTTATACACCGGCATCTATTCGTAATTTTATAGAGACGGTTGGGGTTTCTAAGCGTGAAAATGTAATAGATGTTGCTTTATTAGAGTTTAAAATTCGTGAAGATTTAAACAAAAAAGCAGATCGTGTTATGGCCGTTTTAGATCCAGTAAAATTGATTATCACAAATTACCCTGAAGAAAAAGAAGAAATTTTAACTGCTGAAAATAATCCTGAGGATGAAGATTCAGGAACGAGAGATGTACCATTTTCAAGAGAATTATATATAGAAAGAGAAGATTTTAAAGAAGAAGCAAACAAGAAATTCTTCCGTTTAACTTTAGGTAAAGAAGTTCGTTTAAAGAATGCTTATATTATTAAAGGAGAGAGTTGTATAAAAGATAAAGATGGGAATATTACGGAAATTCATTGTACTTATGATCCGTTAAGTAGATCAGGAAGCGGAACAGAAGAAAGTAAGCGTAAGGTAAAAGGAACATTACACTGGGTTTCTAAGAAGCATGCAATTCCTGCCGAGGTTCGAGTATATGACCGCTTGTTTTTAGATGAAGCACCAGATGCTGACAAAGACAAAGACTTTATGGAGTTTTTAAATCCAAATTCTTTAGAGGTAATTAATGCATTTGTTGAACCAAGCTTGCAATTAGCTAAAGTTGGAGATTGTTTTCAATTTCAACGTATAGGATACTTTAATGTTGATGATGATTCATCATCAAATAAATTAGTGTTTAATAAAACAGTAGGATTGCGAGACAGCTGGACGAAAGGCAATAAATAAGTAGTTATTTTTAAAATTTTATAAAAACCTTGTACAATAATTTGTACGAGGTTTTTTTGTTAAGTTAAGGTTGAAATATCTACATTTTTTAACATCAAAAATAAATTATTGACAAAAAGTTAACAAAATATAAAATAATTTTACTAATTTGGATATCCCTCAATATTACGTTTTTATAATTATAAATATACCCAAGCTATGAAAAAAGCATATTGGTTAATCGGTTGTCTGTTTTTTGGAAGTATTTTAACAGCACAAAATAAAAAGGCGACATCTAATGAGTCAGAAGACTCTATAAATAGTGTTGCTGAATATTTAAATGAAGAGGAAGAAGCAGAAAAAACACGTTTAATTACTTTAAGAGCTTCTCAATCTCAAAGAAGGTTTTTAAAAAAAAGGAAAATAAAACGAATTTCTACAGTTAATAACCATAAAATTTCTAAAACTGAAAATCCTCATAAAACAGTTAATATAAGCAAAACGCTTTCTAAGAATATTGAAGAGGAGTTCACCATAGAAAAATTTAATACAGTAGATAAAATCCCACTTTTTAAAGAATGTAAGAGAATTAATAAAGAAAATCAACAGGCATGTTTTAATCATGAAATGAAAGAGTTTATAAATAAAAATATAAATTATCCCAAAGATGCTATTCACAATAAAATTAACGGAAAAATTTCAATAAAATTCATAATTGATGAACGAGGTAAGGTAAATAATATCCAAATTTCGGGACCTAGAGGAAGCAGAAGTTTAAAAAAAGAGGTAATGAAGTTAATAACTAAACTTCCTAAATTTATACCTGCAGAAAAAAAAGGGAAAGTAATTCCTGTTGAGTACGACTTTAAACTTAACTTTTCATTATAAAATTCAATAAACACAAAAACCCGCTGTTAGCACTAACAGCGGATTTTTTGTCAATCATAAATAGTTTATTGATATAACGGTTTAATCATAATTTATTGATTATTAGTATTTTTTAGAAAAATGGATCAAAAAAAGACCATTTTGTAATAAAAAGTGTAAAATTTTAACATAAAGATGATAAATTTATATAAATTGGTCGTCCCAATAATACGAATGTAGTTAGTAATCCCCAAATTATGAAAAAAGTACATTGGTTTCTCTTTTTCCTATTTATAGGAAAATTTGTAACGTCATATGGTCAAAATAACTGTGAATCTTCTAAGGATTTGTTAGATCTTAACAGCATTGAAAAATGTGCTGCTAAAGCTTCAGTTAAAAAAAACTTCCGAGAAACTCGTCAAATAACAGTAAAGGTTACTGCTTCGAAAAGAAGATTTTTAAAAAAAAGAAAAGCAAAATTAATATCTACTGTTAATGACATTAATAGTTATGATATTTCCAATGCATCTAAACCCTTTAAACCCTCTGCTATAAATATTATTAAAGCAATAGAAAAAGAAGAAGAAAACACTATTGATAAATTTAGTACTGTTGATAAAATTCCTCTTTTTAAATCTTGTAAGGAAACAATAAAAAAAGAACAATTAAAATGTTTTAATGTTGAAATGATGGGGTTTATTAACAAAAATATTAATTATCCAGATGATGCTATTAACAAAGGAATTACTGGTAAGATTTCAGCAAAATTTATAATTGATAAAAAAGGAAAAGCAGATAATATTCAAATTTCCGGGACAAGAGATGATAGAATTTTAAAGAAGGAGGTAATGAGGTTAATAACCAAACTTCCTAGGTTTATACCAGCAGAAAAAAATGGTAAATCAACTCCAGTAGAATACGAGTTTAAGCTTAATTTTTCGTTATAAACAACCATCTTAAATAAAAAAATACGCTGTTAGAGCTAACAGCGTATTTTTTTATTTAATTGTAAAAGTAATTTTATCAAAAGACCAATTAGCTCTTAATGGTATTTTTTCTGGGAAATATATAATTCTTTCAGGTTGAATTTTTTGTAAGAAATTACCCGTATCCCAAATACGGTTTTTATTATCATCAACAATTGCTCTTATCGTATATTCTTTAGGTTCTAATAAAGAGAATTCAATCTTTTTAGAACTTTCTAAGTAGAGAGTTTTAACAACTTTATCTTTTACCAATAATTCAATAATTACAGGGCTTTCAGTTTCTTTTTGTATGTTTAACGAAATACTTCCATAATCTTCAGAATCTTTGGTGTTAAATTTATAGTTTAAGGAGTCGTTAGTTGTTTCATAAACATCGGTAATTGCTTTGGGGAGAACGGTTAAATTATAACTCGTTTTCGGTATTTTTTCAAACAAAATGGCAAGCTTATTTATTTCTTGTTTTTTTAACTTATAGGCAACATCAACGGTATCATTATTAATTAGAGAAAACTTTGTTTCATCAATAGTTGTAATAGGGTTATTGGTTGTTAGAAATAAAGTATCTGTTAAGTGCAAAGTTCCACTAACTGTGGATGAAACGGAAAGAGAATCAACTTTATTTTTACGTAGACGAACGGTAATACTATCTATAAACTCTTTGTTTGTAATGGTAAAATTAAGTGAATCTGCTTCAATAGGAGTAAACCAAAAATTTAAAGTGTCTTTGTTTTTTTCAAATTGAGAAAAAGATTTAAAATTTTCAGGGGTATTGGAAAGTAAATTTACTTTCATATCAGTTGATTTTCCTTCAAAACCGAATTGAATTTTTCCTTTTGTAGCTTCCTTCCCTCTTTTAAAAACATAAGGTTGTACTTCTTTAAAAATGGATAGAGGAGTTGAAATTATACTGTCTTTGGGAAGTAAAATAGTATCTATTAAAAAGCCAGTTTTGTCTGTTTTTGGGTTAAACATATAATTACTCACCTCTTCATCTAGAGCCATCATCACATACTTTCCTTTTTGAATGTTTGTAAAATGGAAATTTACAGAGTCTGTAGTATTTGTAACATAGTTCGGTTTTTGTTTAAAGAAAGCAGAATCCTTATAAGTAGAATCCAATTTATATAACAAAACACTTATGTTTTTATTTGGTTTGCCTATTAAAGCATCGGTTACAGATCCTTTTATTTCTAAGGAATCAATGTAACTTCCTGTAGAAAAGATATATTTAAAATTTTCTAATTTATTGTTTTCATTATTATCTTGTACAGCATTACCAAAGTTAAATGTGTAAGTAGTATTGGGTTGTAGTGTGTCTAAAATTTTTATATTAATATACTTGCTGGGTGTACCTTGTGGTGTAATTATTGGAGGATTTTTTAAAGGAGGAGACACAACTAATTGTTTTGTTAAATCTTTTAAAACAATGTATTCGTCAAAATAAATCTTAATATCTTTTTCCTTGAAATTAATTGTTTTATAAGGTGGTTTTGCGGTAACCATAATAGGTGCAGCCTCATCTTTTGGGCCACCATCAGGACGTCCTTTTCGTGCACAAGCAAGAGCTAAAATTGAAACTATTATTAAAGCTAAAAATTTATAAAAAAACTTCACGAAATCTATTTTAAATTGAATATCAAAAGTACTAAAAAACTACTATGTTTTTTCTGTAAAGGCCATGGTTATAATACTAATTGTGATATTTTTTGATTTTAATAATTCATTACAGCAAGCTTCTAATGTAGCGCCTGTAGTAATCACATCATCAATTAGCAAAACATGCTTATTTTCAAAAACAGAAGTGTTGGTTAAATTAAATTTTGTTGTTGTACTAGAAAAACGCTCAAACCGTTTTTTAAAAGTTTGAGTTTTAGTAGATGAAATTCTGAGTAAAACATCTGGAAGATAGGGAGTTTTAAGAGTAGTACTCAAACTATTACCAAAAGTTGTGAGTTGGTTGTATCCGCGTTTTTTTAATTTTGAAGAGTGTAATGGAACAGGTACTATATAATCGATATTTTTAAATTCATTGCTTTTATCTAGCTCATAGCCAAACCAATTTCCTATAAAAGTTCCAACATCTTGCCTGTTTTTATATTTTAAATGATGAATTAATTGTTTAGTGATTCCTTTTTTTCTAAAATATAAAAAAGAGGCTCCTTTTTTTATTGCTGTACGCCCATAAAAAATATCAGTTATTTCGTTGTTTTGATAATTTTTTAAATTAATTTGCGGAAGATCATGTCTACAAAAAGAGCATAAAATAGACTCTTTATATAGAAGATTTTTATCACAATTTAAACATAAATCTGGGTAAAACAACCGGGATATATCTTTTAAAAGTTGCATATTTGCGTGGCAATTTTAACAGTAATATACAAAAATACCTTCAATACTTTTGAATAAGAAATTTAATTTTTTTAAAGAAGCAGTCAAAAATTATAAAACATCAGGCACAATTGTACCAAGTTCTCGTTTTTTAGCTGATAAATTACTTAAGTTTATTGATTTTTCAGATGCAAATGTAATTGTAGAACTTGGCCCAGGTAACGGAGCAGTTACAAAGTACATCCTAAAAAAAATCAAACCACAAACTACACTTGTATGCTTTGAAATTAATGATGCTTTTTACAGAGAGTTGTTAAAAATTAAACATCCACAGTTAAAAATAGTTAAAGCATCTGCAGAACATCTTAATGAAGAACTTCAAAAATTAGGTTTTTTAAAAGCGGATTATATTATTTCTAGCCTTCCATTAGCGATATTACCACAAAAATTATCTAAAAAGATATTAAAAGAATCGTTTAAGGTTTTAAAGAAAGATGGCTTGTATATGCAGTTTCAATATAGTTTGTCTTACTACAAAAAACTAAAAAATGTATTTGGAAATAGTATTTCATTAAGTTTCGAACCACTAAACTTTCCTCCTGCATTTATATATAAATGTGCTAAAAAATAGTATTTTAGCGAATATATGTTTATCATAAGTTATCCCCAATAAAATGAGTTCTGAAAAAAAAAACAGAGGCATTATTGTCTTTTTACTACTACTTATATTAATTATTGGTTTTTTATCATATCAAAACGCTAAAGATTACCAAGAGTTACAAACTGCATTTCAAGCAGAAAAAAATCAGTTAGAAATTGAATTAGACAAGATAATTACCGATTATGATAATGTTATTGATAAAAAGATAAAATTATCCACAAATTTAAGGGGTAAACGATCAAAAGTTATTCAGCTAAGAGATACGATCAAAAACTTACAAGAAAAAAATTATAGTTTAATTAGAAGGTTTAGAAAAGAAGTAGCAAATTTAGAGAAAGAAAACAGAGAATTATTTGCTAGAATTGATTCATTAAACCAAGCTAATAACGTTTTAAAAGTAGAAAATGTAACGGTTAAAGAAGAACTTGATAAACAAGGAAAAATCACCAAGAAATTAGCCGCAAAATATTCAAACTTAAAAAAATATAAGGAAAGTTTAGAAGATAAAGTACTTAAAGCTGCTGAAATAGAAGTTGACGGTATAGAAATTACCCCTATGAAATTGAAAAGTAATGGGGACTATACAACTACATCAAGGTCTAAAAGAACGGACGCATTTAGATTGACTTTAAATTTATTGAGAAACGAGGTAGCAAAACCAGGTAAGCGAAAGGTGTATGTTAGTGTAGTTGATATGGATAAAAATGTAATCTCTGCAGATGGTCATATAATACTTAAAGACGGAAGTCGATTAGTTTATAGTGACACGTTTAATATAGACTATCGAAATTCTGAAATCTCTCTTGTTTCACTTGTTAAAGTAAATAGAGAACACATTAAAAAAGGAAATTATCTTGTTAGTGTTTACCTAGAAGGAACTCTAGTTGGAGACAGGGTGCTAGAACTTCGTTAACTCCATATTTCTAAAATAAAATAATTTTACTTGCTTATAAGCGTTATACCCTATTAAATAACTATAAATAAATACATATGAACCAAAAATCCTCTAAAAAAAAGGTGCTAACCTACCTATTATTCGCCTTAGTTCTTTTTCTCCTTATTTTTGCTTACAAGAAGAATAATGATTATAATGATTTAAAGAAAATATTTGCAGAAGAAAAAACTGAACTTCAACGTGAATTAGATGAGATTATTGATGATTATAAAGATTTATCTGTAAAAAAGAAAGATTTATCTAAAAGATTAATAGGAGAAGTTAATAAAATTATAGCATTAAGAGATTCTGTAGGAAAATTAGAAGCTTTTAATTTTAGTTTAATTAGAAAATATAGAAGAAAAATAGCGGCATTAGAAAGACAAAACAAAATATTATTTTCAAAGGTAGATTCATTAAGTACTATTAATGACAATTTAAAGCAAGATAACATTGTTGCTACGGAAATTTTAAATCAAAAGGATTCATTAGCGAGTAGTTTAACTAAAAGAAATGATGATTTAGAACAGACAAATAAAAAACTCTCAGCCCAAATTTCAACAGCAGCCCAAATTAAAACAACACCCATTAATTTCGAAGCGATGAAAGAAAGAAGTAGTGGTAAATTAACAAGCACTTCAAGATCTAGTAGAACGGATGCTTTTAGAATTAATTTTAAACTTCTTAAAAATGAAATAACAGCCCCAGGAAATAAAAAGATCTATGTTCAAGTACAAGACATTAAAAATAATGTTATTACCCCTAAAGGCGTCGTTACGTTAAAAAACGATGCTAAAATTGAATATAGCGATGAAATAATTGCTAATTATGACAATGAAGAACTAGGTATTTTATCATTAATTCTTGTTAATAGAGATGATATTAATGAAGGAGAATATAAAGTAAATGTTTTTGTAGATGGAATCTATACAACAAGTTCTGTGGTAAAATTGAGATAAATTAAATTATTTGTAGAAATTTAAAAGTGAAGAATTATATTTCTTCACTTTTTTTGTTTTCATATACGACATATTAAAACCTTATTATATTTTTGCATTATGGCAAAACAAGAAGATCAATTTAAAAAAGTAATATCACACGCTAAAGAATACGGTTATATTTTTCAATCTTCAGAAATATATGACGGTTTAAGTGCTGTGTATGATTACGCGCAAAACGGGGTTGAATTAAAGAAAAATATTCGTGACTATTGGTGGAAAGCAATGGTGCAAATGCATGAAAATATTGTAGGGATTGATGCCGCAATTTTAATGCATCCAACTACTTGGAAAGCTTCAGGTCACGTAGATGCTTTTAACGATCCGTTAATTGATAATAAAGACAGTAAAAAAAGATATCGTGCCGATGTTTTAGTAGAAGATTATTGTGCTAAAATTGAAGGAAAGATTGATAAAGAAGTAGCTAAAGCAGAAAAGCGTTTTGGTGATGCGTTTAATAAAGAAGAATTTTTAGCAACTAACGGTAGAGTTTTAGGGTATCAAGAAAAGATTAACACTATTTTATCCCGTTTAGGAAAATCTTTAGAAAATGAAGATTTAGCTGATGTCAAAGCTTTGATAGAAGAGCTAGAAATTGCGGACCCGTTAACAGGAAGTAAAAACTGGACAGATGTTAAACAATTCAATTTAATGTTTGGTACAAAACTAGGTGCATCTGCTGAAAATGCGATGGATTTATATTTACGTCCAGAAACAGCACAAGGAATTTTTGTAAATTTCTTAAATGTTCAAAAAACCGGACGTATGAAAATTCCTTTCGGAATTGCACAAACAGGTAAAGCTTTTCGTAATGAAATTGTTGCACGTCAGTTTATTTTTAGAATGCGTGAGTTTGAGCAAATGGAAATGCAATTTTTTATTAAACCAGGAACACAAAAAGAATGGTTTAAATATTGGAAAGAGACAAGATTAAAATGGCATTTATCTTTAGGAATGGGTGAAGATAATTACCGCTTTCACGATCATGAAAAATTAGCGCATTATGCCGATGCTGCGACAGATATAGAATTTAAATTTCCTTTCGGATTTAAAGAGCTAGAAGGAATACATTCTCGTACAAATTTTGATTTAAAACAACACGAAGAATTTTCAGGAAAAAAATTACAATATTTTGATCATGAGGAGAATGCAAGTTATACACCTTACGTTTTAGAAACTTCTATAGGTTTAGATCGTATGTTCTTGGCTGTATTTTCTAATGCATTAGTAGAAGAGGAGCTAGAAAACAATACTACAAGAACTGTTTTAAAATTACCGGCAGTATTAGCGCCTTTTAAAGCAGCTGTTTTACCATTGGTTAAAAAAGATGGTTTACCAGAAGTTGCTCGTAAAATTGTTGAAGATTTAAAATGGGATTTCAATGTAGCATATGATGAAAAAGATGCTGTAGGTCGTCGTTACCGTCGTCAAGATGCTAACGGAACACCATTTTGTATTACTGTTGATCATGATACATTGGAAGACAATACGGTAACCATTCGTCATAGAGATACAATGGAACAAAAACGTGTTAAAATAGATGAATTAAGAGACATTATTAAGCAAGAAGTAGATGTTCGTTCTTGGTTAATGAAAATGGAAGCATAGCTTCTTAAAGTATAAAAATAAGTATCCCAAGTTTATATACTTGGGATTTTTTATTTTGTAGATTTACAGCCTAAATTTTAATCAATGAAAAAAGTAGTTACAACTCTTTTTATTATCTTTTTACTTTGGATGCTTGCAGGGGCTTATTTATTAGCTGTTGATCATGAAAAAGCGCAAGTTATTATGGGGTTAGGAGTGTTTTTTATGGCATTCATATTAATGCCTGTTTTTATTTATTATCGCTATAAAGACGGAAAGTATAAAAAATATGTTTTAGATGATAAGAAAATAGAAGAGTGGAGAAAATAAAAAAGGTTGAGAAATTTCTCAACCTTTTTTATTTTATGATTAAAACAATTTTTATTGTAAAGCAGGAGAATAATTTGTTGGAAAATCATTCGCTTTTGCTAAACCGTTTGTAGCTTTACCAAAGTTAGAGCCATAAGTAGAGTCAATTGCTTCTAACATTTTGTTTGCCATTAATGCATAACCACGAGCGGTTAAATGCACACCATCTAAACCAACTAATCCACCAGTAACTAAATTAGCACTTAAAACATAGCTATCGAATGCGATACCACTAGTAGATGCTTGTTGTAATAATGAATTTAAATCTACAAAAGCATACCCATTTGCTTCTGCTGTAGTTTTTAAACTTAGGTTATATGCATCTGTTGCTGTTTTAATTTCTATTTGTTCTTGTGGGGTTAAGACCCACTTATCTTCTAATGCTATTTGAGTACCATAGCCTTGTGGTATAAAAGAAGAAAGAGGCAATACAAATAAATCATCCTTTGTAGCTTGCCTATATTTAGGTAAAGCAGCAAATGCAGGATTAATAGCCCCTAAATCTGTTAAATTTTCATCTATAATTACCATTGCATTTCCTTCGCCTGCTTCAAAATTAATCATTCTTTTTGTTGCTTCTTCTTCAGTAAATAGCCCAGTACCAGTTAATGCGGCAAGAGCTGCTTGAATACCTCCATTATAAGTTGCATAGCCTTGATTCAAAGCTGTTGCTGTTTCTAAATCCAAAGGAACAGGATTGTATGGCACTGTTGTAAAATGAGGTAAATTTGTGATGTATGGTAAATTTGCTATTACTCCTTTTGCACCAGTAGTTACTAAAGCTGCTGTTACATTCTCTAAAGCAAAATCAAATGTTGCAGTCGGTGTAATTAGGTCACTACCATCACCACCAGATATTGCATATCCTAAGACATCGTTTCCACCAAATTCTGATAAGGTAAAAAATGTAGGATTTTGACTAACCGCTAACCCTATAATAGAAGTATCTGTGTTTCCTGAAACTCTAATGGCATAAGGATTAGCTGCTGTAGGAAAATTAGCTAAATTTCCATACCCTGGAGCTATTAGATGAAAACTCTTTGCTCCCGGTACTCCTAAATTATTGAAAGGGCCTGTAGGATTGTTCAGTGCAAAATCTGTTGTTGACATTGCAGCAGGGTTAACACTTGCTAAAGGTGCTGGTCCTTCACCATTGAAAATTAATCTTTCAGTAAATAATCTCTCTTGAGTTGCAGGATTAATCACAGGTTGTCCACCTAAAATTAAACCACCAAAGTTATCACTCATTAAAGGTTGTGTAAATGCTCCACCACCAACCATAGCAAATTTCTCAGCTAAGATATTTGGAAAAGAGTTTTCTTGTCCGGCTATAAACAAAGCATTGTCAGTAAAACCAGCCGTAAAAGAAGCTCCTATAGATACGTAGGTAGAAAAATCGATACCATTTCCATTTAATTCAACTACTGCAGTAGCTGGGTCTTCAGGAATTGGGTCTAAATCATTATTTATATCACATGCTGTTAATCCTAAAAAAAGAACTGGCAGCCAACTATATTTAAATTTCATTTTTTTCATTTTTTTAGTTATTAATTGTCCAAGAAATATAGAACTGAGAACCTACTGCACCAATACCAGGCGCACTAAAATATTCTTGACCAGTTAAATTAGCTCCTCCTACTTTAAATACAGACTTTATAGAAGGTATTTTATAGTTCATTTGAGCATCTAAGGTAGTTCTTGCGTCTACTTTGCCTTCTAAGAAAGAAGATTCCCAATAGTATTCATCTTGCCAACGTAGGTTAATATTGAATCCGAAGTTTTCAAACAAATCAGTGTGTCCAAATTGTAATTTTACTTTGTGTTCTGGTGTGTTGAAGCCAGCTTCAAAATCAGGATCAGAGGCTTGATCAAAATCAAACTTAGACCATGTATAATTTAAACCTACATTAAAACCATTAAAAACTTTAGTATCTAATCCTAAACCAATACCATAAGAACTAATATCTGCAGTAGAGTTTGTTCTAAAACCAACACCAGCATAATCTCCATTTTGTAGTGCAGCCAATGCTAATTGACCTTGAACACCAGGATCACCTGCCACACCATAAAAAGGTACGGCAATATTTTTGATAGAAATAAAATCTTTATAGTCGTTGTAATATGCACTAAAATCAACCCCTAATTTGTTGTCTCCAGTTGGTAAAGCACCACGATACCCTACTTCAAAAGAAGTTACTTTTTCTGGTTTTACTAAATCAAAATTTGACTTAGTTGGGTTTCCTGCCTCTATAGATTTAGCAGAAAAAGCGTTTTCAAAAGCATCTCTACCTGTATAAGTAGTTGTAGCTCCCAATCCTGATAAGGCTTGACCCGATGGACTAACATTAATTGGTAAAGAAGTGAATCTGTCTAAGTTATCTTCAGCAGTACCAATTAAAGTACCTCCACCTGTATCTAAACCAATGTACTGATCTTGAGTTGTTGGATTTCTAAAACCTGTTTGAAAAGACAATCTAAAGTTGTGATTTTTACTTTCACCAGCCGCATATGCCAATGATACACGAGGAGAAACATTTCCATCAAAATTTATCGCTTTATCATAACGAGCAGAAGCTGTTAGTTTTAAGCGCTCATCCATCATTTTCTTTTGTAGTTGAGTATAAACTCCATATTCATCATAGGTAATTGGATCGTTACTATCAGTATATATTGTACCATATGAGTTCAAATTGTATTGTCTATAAGAAGCACCAAATTGAATTTCTGCCCAATCAATATAATCACGTAAGTTTAAGTTACCATCAGCATGATATAAATTGGTATTATCTTTAAATTTTGCTCCTGTTTTTAAATCAGGATCATTAGTAACTTTATCAAAAGCAGCTTTAAAACCTGCAGTTCCTGGTAACAAACGACCAGTGTCTGCGGCTTGTCTTGCAAGAAAATGAGCAGTTTTTGGATCAATCGTAGGATTTGTTAACACAGCACCAGCATATGTTTGGATATAATCTCCAAACCAATCTTCGTCGGATTTCCATTGTCTGTTGATATTAATTCCGGCAAAACGAGTATCATAAGAATCACCAGCATCTTCTCCAGTATAATAACCTCTAACAAAAAAGTTTTTACCTCTTACTTCTAATTTATGTTGCTCCATAAAGAAGTTAGCAATATTATATCGGTTTTGACCTTGGTAAATAGTATTACCTCTACCATATTTAGAGTTCCAAATAATTTCAACTCTATCATTTCCTAATGGACGGTAGTGTAGAGATGCTCCAAATTTCATACTCTTAGCCTCATTACTCATTAAATCTACTTCGTTGTAACCTGTTCTTGTTACACGAACATCAGGGATGATACCTAAACCAGAGGCAGTTCTAATATTTGTTCCAACTTCATCACCATATACATTAACCCCATCATAATCTATTGCAGAATCAGGATTACCTACCTCTCTAAAACCAGGAATGTATGTACCACCAACACCTGTTGTATTTCTATAATCAGTAGCATGCCATTCTTCACCTTTTACGTAGGATAAAGAAGCTTTAGCTGCAAAATAATCATCAAATGTATGAGCCATACGGATACTTGCATCATAAAACTCATTGTCGCCAGCTGCCTGTTGGCTAGTTAATCCTGTCTTTATAACAGCACTTATACCCTGATCGTTAAAAGGGCTTTTACTTGTCATTAACATAATACCGTTAAATGCATTGGCTCCATATAAAGCAGAAGAAGCACCAGGTAGAATTTCAACGCTTTTTACATCTAATTCAGATAGCCCTAATAAGTTACCCAAAGCAAAGTTTAAAGCAGGAGAAGCATTATCCATCCCATCTACTAATTGAACGAAACGTTCGTTAGCAAAAGCAGCAAAACCACGAGTGTTTACCGATTTAAACGTTAAACTACTTGTGTTAATATCTACTCCTTTTAAATTTTCTAACCCATCATAGAATGAAGGGGCAGTTGTGTTTTTAATTGCTCTTGAATCGAATCTCTCAATAGTTACCGGAGATTCCATAACACGTTCTGGAGTTCTAGAAGCAGAAACAACAACTTCATCCAAAGAAGTAGCATTTTCTTCTAAATCTACCGTAACATCTTGATTGTTTTTGGTAATTTCTACTGTTTTAGAATGATATCCTAACGAAGAAATTTCAATAGTAAACGGAGGTGTATCCGTTACTTGTAAAGTAAATTTTCCATCAAAATCAGTGTTAGTCCCCACTGCCTTTCTAGAAACTTTAATGTTGGCCCCTGGAAGAGGACCACCTAAAGACGCATCATTTACTGTTCCCGTAATAGTGGTTTGTGCAACCATCATTGCGCCACCAAACAGTGCAAATGCAACTAGTAATAATTTTTTTATCATAATGTGAATATTTGTTAACTATTGTGCAAAATACAACTTTTTTTGATTTACAAAATATTTACCTTGTTTTTTTGTTATTCCTATACTTAATAAGCATTATTTTTGCCATTATCATATTTTGACAACATATTTTTAAGATGAATTTCTTTACTGAGAATTAACTTGTAAATTTGCTTAAATTTAAGCTTAATTTGGAAATTATCCATTCAATTTTCGACTTTACTCCAATTCAGAGAACATATGTTACTATTGGAACTTTTGATGGTGTGCATATTGGACATCAAAAAATCATAGAAAAGTTAGTTGCTGAAGCGAAGGCAAACGGAAAACAATCCGTTGTTTTAACTTTTTTCCCACACCCAAGAATGGTATTGCAAAAGGATGTATCAATAGAATTGATTAATACAATTAATGAGCGTGCGAAACTGCTAGAAAAAACTGGATTAGATTATCTAATTATTCATCCGTTTAGTAAAGAATTTTCTCGATTAACTGCGTTGGATTTTGTGCGCGACATTCTCGTTAACAAGTTAAATATATCTAAATTAATTATTGGCTACGATCATCATTTTGGTAAAAACAGAGAAGGAAACATTGAGCAGCTTACCGAATATAGTCATTTGTACGATTTTAAAGTAGAAGAAATTCCTGCCCAAGATATTGATGATGTTTCTGTGAGTTCAACCAAGATTAGAAGAGCTTTAGCGGGAGGCGAATTAAAAACCGCTAATAAATATCTTGGCTACAATTTTTCATTAAAAGGAAAAGTGGTTAATGGAAAACAATTGGGAGGAACCATCGGTTTTCCAACAGCAAATATTGATGTTGCTGAAGATTATAAATTGATACCGAAAACAGGAGTTTATGTGGTAAAATCATTCGTAGAAAATAAACAAGTTTATGGAATGATGAATATCGGTAATCGACCAACGGTTGATGGAAAACATCAAACGATAGAAACTCATTTTTTTGATTTTGATAAAGATTTATACGGAAAAGAACTTAATATAGAACTTATTTTTTTTCTTAGAGATGAACAAAAATTTAACTCGGTTAATGAGCTTATTATTCAACTAAAAAAAGACGAAAAAACTTCCCGAGAATACATCAAGAATAATCTGTAACAACACGTTGCTAAAGTCTGTTGCTTCGTGTATCTTTGCTTTTCTTAAAAATTTAAAAAGATGTTACAAGTTCAGTTTATTCGAGACAACAAACAAACTGTTTTAGACGGATTAGCAAAACGTAATTTTGTTGATGCAGAAGAAATATTAAATCAGGTATTAAATGCTGATGAAACTAGAAGATCTACTCAAGTGTTGTTAGATAATGTGTTGGCAGAATCGAATAAACTATCCAAAGAAATCGGTAATCTCTTTAAATCAGGAGAAAAACAAAAAGCCAATTTATTAAAGGAAAAAACAAGTCAGTTAAAAGAGCAATCTAAAGAATTAACGGATGTGTTGAATACAGTATCAGACGAATTACAAGAATTGTTATATCAAATTCCGAATGTGCCTCATGCTTCAGTAAAGAAAGGAAAAAACGAGGAAGATAACGAAGAGGTTTATAAAGAAGGAATTATTCCAGATTTAGGTGAACATGCTTTACCACATTGGGAATTAGCGAAAAAGTACGATATTATTGATTTTGATTTAGGAGCAAAAATTACAGGTGCTGGTTTTCCTGTTTATAAAGGAAAAGGAGCTCGTTTACAACGTGCTTTAATCAACTATTTTTTAGATAAAAATACAGCTGCAGGTTATAAAGAAGTACAAGTTCCGCACTTGGTAAATGAAGCATCAGGTTTTGGTACAGGTCAGTTACCAGATAAAGAAGGGCAAATGTATCATGTTGGAGTTGATGATTTGTATTTAATTCCTACCGCCGAAGTTCCAGTAACAAATATGTTCCGTGGAGATTTATTACAAGAAGGTGAATTGCCAATTTCGGTTACAGGGTATACACCATGTTTTCGTCGTGAAGCAGGAAGCTATGGTGCGCATGTTCGTGGATTAAATCGTTTGCATCAATTTGATAAAGTAGAAATTGTTCGTATTGAGCATCCAGATAATTCTTACCAAGCATTAAATGGAATGGTGGAGCATATCAAGGAAATTTTACGTGAGTTAAAATTACCGTACAGAATTTTACGTTTGTGTGGTGGTGATACAGGTTTTACTTCTGCATTAACATTTGATTTTGAATTATTTTCTACAGCACAAGACCGATGGTTAGAAATTAGTTCTGCATCAAATTTTGAAACATTTCAAGCAAACAGATTAAAGCTACGTTTTAAAAATAAAGAAGGAAAAACACAATTGGTGCATACCTTAAATGGAAGTTCATTAGCATTGCCAAGAGTTTTGGCGGGTATATTGGAAAATTATCAAACTGCAGAAGGAATTAGAATTCCAGAAGTATTGGTTCCGTATTGCGGATTTAATATGATAGATTGATGATTTTAAAAGTGTTCAGTAGTCAGTTGCGCGCTAACTGATTACTGGATACTACTATATTAATTTGCAACAATTGCAACCATTAATCTTTTGTATTTGTTCATTTCTAATAGCGCTTCAAAATAAGCACCTATTTGTCCGTTTTGCATAAATTGATTAGCATTTCTTTTTGCCATCTCGTATTGTTTAGTTAAGTTTTTCATAATTAAAAATTTGTTAGTTCTTATACACATAAGACAAAGTCCGTGCCAAAATGTTACAGAATATTTTGTAAAACGATTCAATTTAATATTAAATTAACATTTTTCTTCCCTACTTTTGATTGATGAAAAACTACATTTCTCTTTTTATTTTACTGATTTTTAGTACGTTTTCTTTTGCGCAAGGAAATGAATATGTGCTTGCAGAAAATTATTTTAGAAATAATGAATTTGAAAAAGCATCTCAGATTTATAAAAAATTAGTTGATAAAAGTCCTTACAACACAACATATTTACAAAGATTAATAAGTTGTTATCAAGAAACCGATCAGTTTATTGTAGCAGAAAAATTACTTCAGCAAAAATTAAATAGTCAACCGAACTTATCTTTTTTAAATGTTTTTTTAGGATATAATTACGAGCGTCAACAACAGAATGATCTCGCACAAAAATATTATGATAAAGCGTTAAAATCAATAGACGAGAATTCAAACAACGGAGGAACAATTGCTAATATGTTTAAAAATTACAACAAGTTAGATTTAGCGATTGAAGCCTATAAAAAAGCAAGTAATTATAATGAGAATTCAAATTATGGATTTCAAATTGCTCAGATATATGGAGAAAAAGGAGATTTTGCTTATATGTTTGAAGAGTATATTAATTTCTTAGATAAAAATGATAATTATTTAAACACGGTAAAAAGATACACTGCGAGATATGTGAATGACGATAGTGAAAACGAGAATAATATTTTGTTTAAAAAAGCATTGTTGCGTAAATCGGCAAGTAACCCTAAAGATGTTTGGAACAATTTGTTAGCTTGGTTATTTACGAATCAAAAAGAGTATAATAAAGCATTAATTCAACAGAAAGCGTTATACATTAGAGATGCAAATAATTTAGCTGGAATTAAAGAAGTGGGTAAAATAGCTTTCGAAAACAAAGACTACGAAACGGCCAAAAACAGTTTCGATTTTGTGATCGAAAAAACAAATTACCCTACAGATAAATTCCATGCAATTTATATGAATTTATTAATTTCTGTGGCTACAAAACAACCGAATGTAGAGGAAGAATTTCAAAAAATATTTACTAATTATGGTATTAACACCAATACTTTTTCTATTCAAGTAGCCTATGCAGATTATTTAACCTTTGACAAAAACGAACCTCAAAAAGCCAATATAATTTTAGAGGAAGCTTTACAACATGCAAATTCTAAGTTTCAAAAAGGAAAAGTAAAGCTAAAAATAGGAGATGTTTTAGTGTATCGAAATCAATTTAACAAAGCATTAATTTATTTTTCACAAGTTCAAACAAAGTTTCCAAATCACGAATTAGGACAAGAAGCACGGTTTAAAGTAGCCCAAACATCGTATTTTAAAAACGATTTTACCTGGGCCAAAGCACAATTAAAAATATTAAAAGGCTCTGCAACACAACTTATTGCAAACGATGCTGCAAATTTGTTTTTAACCATTTCAGATAATGAACCAAAAGACAGTATTCCCTCCGGATTAGCAAAATACGCGAAAGCAGATTTATTAGCCTATCAAAATAAAGATGATGAAGCAATAGTTGTTTTAAACGAGGTTATTAAAGAATTTAAAGGGCAATCTATTGAAGACGAAGCATTATTTAAACAAGCAAAACTATATATCAAACAAAAAAAATACGAGGCTGCGATTTCAAATTTTGATAAGATTATTACAATAGATGCAAAAGGTATTTTAGTAGATGATGTGTATTATCAAATGGCAGAACTCTACAAGAACGAATTAAATAATCCTGAAAAGGCATCAGAATATTACCAAAAGATTATTTTTGAACATCCATCAAGTATTTATTTGGTAGATGCACGAAAAAAGTTTAGAAAATTAAGGGGGGATACTATAAATTAATAGGGTTGAAAATTGTAAAAGTGTTCAAATATTCACCAATAAAAACAAAATTATGTACATATATAATGTAACAATAAATATAGACGAAAGCGTTCATGATGAATGGCTAGTATGGATTCAAGAACACATACCAGAAGTATTAGCAACAGGCCGTTTTATAAGTGCTAAAATGACTCAGGTTTTAGTAGAAGAAGAAATGGGAGGAGTTACCTATTCAATTCAATATACTGCTAAAACGCGAGAAGATTTAGATGATTACTATAAACACAATGCAGATAAGCTAAGAAGTGATGCAATGATGAAGTTTGCAGATAAAATGGTGGCTTTTCGTACTGAGTTAAGAGTGATTGAAGAATTTTATCCAACGGTTTCAAGTAATTAATGAATATAGAAAATTTCTCTTTTAAATTACAACAGTCTTGGGACGAATTATTACCTGTTTTAAAAAAAGATAGTTTAAAACATTTTAAAAAGAATACTTTTAAATTAGAAGATAGTAACTTTCAAAATATTCCTAAAAAAGCGGGTGTCTATTTGTTTTCAATCAAACCTAAAAATAATTTTGACTTAAATTTTTTTAAAAAACAATGGATTGAAGATAAAACCGTAAATTTTCCAAGTATTCGTAAAAATATATCAGACTATTTTATAAAAGATAATTGGAATGTTTTTTACATAGGAAAATCAGAAAAATTACAAGAAAGAATTTTAAAACATTATAATGATAGTTATAAAAGTTCTACTTATGGATTAAAATTGTTAGAAAGAAAATGGCTAGTAAAAATAGCAGAAATAAGAGTTTCATTTTACGAACTTTCTCATAATAATTCATCAAAAGAAGTAATACAATTTATTATAACTAATCTTGAAAAAGAATTAAGAAAAGACTTAAAACCTTGGGTAGGTAAACAATAATTATGTCTGTTAGAGCAAAAAAACATCTTGGCCAACATTTTTTAACTGATGAAAATGTAGCAAAAAAAATAGCCGATTCGCTTACTGAAAAAGGTTATGATAATGTATTAGAAATCGGTCCAGGAATGGGTGTGCTTACTAAATACTTATTACAAAAAAAATCGAAAGTTACCGTAATGGAACTCGATAGAGAATCGGTTGCTTATTTACATGAAACGTTTCCAGTAGAGCATATTAAATTAGATACATCCGCAGATAAATTTAAAATTATTGAAGGTGATTTTTTAAAACAGAATTTACAAGAAGTATTTCCTGGGAAACAAGTAGCTATTATTGGAAATTTTCCATACAACATCTCTACCCAAATTGTATTTAAAGCAATAGAAAATCGTGAATTTGTGCCAGAATTTTCTGGTATGTTTCAAAAAGAAGTGGCACAACGAATTGCTGAAAAAGCAGGTAGTAAGGTATATGGAATTTTGTCTGTATTAACGCAAGCTTTTTACGATGTAGAATATTTGTTTACAGTTCCGCCAACAGTATTTAATCCGCCACCAAAAGTAGATAGCGGAGTTATACGACTCATTAGAAAAGAGAATTATACACTTCCTGTTGATGAAAAGTTATTTTTCCGTGTGGTAAAAACAGCTTTTAATCAACGAAGAAAAATGTTACGAAGTAGCTTAAAATCTTTCAACTTATCGGATACTTTAAAAGAAGACCCTATCTTTGTAATGCGTCCCGAACAATTGTCGGTGCAAGAATTTATTGAATTGACGGATAAAATTGCTAACGATGGCATTTGATATTACCAAAGAACTTTTAGAGAACGTTTCAGAACTTATTAGTAATCAAAAAGACACAGCGCTTTCGGAATTATTTTTAGATGTTCACCATGCAGATATTGCTGAAGTATTAGACGATTTATCGTTTGATGAAGCGGTTTATATTATCCGTTTGTTAGATAGTGAAACAACAGCTGAGGTTTTATTAGATGTAGATGATGAGGTTCGTGAAAAAATATTTGAACAACTTACCGCTAAAGAAATTGCTAGTGAAATTGATGAGTTAGATACTGATGATGCCGCTGATGTAATTGCAGAACTTCCTGAAGAAAGAAAGCAGGAAGTAATGCAAGAGATAGACGATGAAGAGCATGCCAAAGAAATTGTAGAATTACTACGTTATGACGAAAATTCTGCAGGGGGGTTAATGGCGAAAGAGCTGGTAAAAGTAAATGAAAATTGGACGGTTTTACGTTGTGTAAAAGAAATGCGTGCTCAAGCAGAAGAAGTAACACGAGTACATTCTATCTATGTAATTGATGACGGTGGAAAACTAAAAGGACGCCTTTCGTTGAAAGATTTATTAATGGCCTCTACGCGATCTAAAATTGCAGATGTATACATTCCTAATGTAGATTTTGTAAACGTAAATGATGCGGCAGAAGATGTTGCAAACGTAATGCGTAAATACGATTTAGAAGCGATTCCTGTAGTTGATGAATTAGGGGTTTTAGTGGGGCGAATTACCATTGATGATATTGTAGAAGTTATTAAGGAAGAGGCAGATAAAGATTATCAGTTAGCGGCGGGTATTACACAAGATGTAGAGGCAGATGATAGTATATTGGTTCTTACAAAAGCGCGTTTACCTTGGTTGTTTCTAGGTTTAGTAGGAGGGTTAAGTGCGGCTAGTATTATGGGGCTTTTTGAGGGGGCTATGGCTAAAAATGCAGTTTTATTTATGTTTACACCTCTTATCGCCGCAATGGCAGGAAATGTAGGAGTGCAATCATCTGCAATCATAGTACAAGGATTGGCTAATGATGGTATAAAAGGGAGTATTTTAAAAAGGTTACTTAAAGAGATTTCGTTAGCAATGGTAAATGGCTTTTTTTTAGCTATTTTTCTGTTTATTTTTATTTGGATAACTAAAGAAAATATCAAACTAGCTTTTGCAATATCTGTATCCTTATTTTCTGTTATTATTATTGCGGGCTTAATTGGAACTTCTATTCCACTGTTTTTAAATAAAAGAGGAATCGATCCGGCAATTGCAACAGGACCTTTTATAACAACCAGTAATGATATTTTTGGGATTTTAATCTACTTTTCAATAGCCAAATTGATTATCGGTTTTTAGTAGTTTTTTCTACTTTTTCGATAATGGTGTCAATTTTTTCCCTCGGAATAAAACCTTTTAACATTAATACAGCACCAAAAACAATGAGTAAAATGCCCATTCCTCTTTTTACGCGATAAATTACTAAAGGAGTTAATTTGTTTTTTAATTGTTTTGCTAGTAGTATTTTGCCTAAATCGGTTACAGCATATCCTATAATTACGGTGGTTAAATACCAAAAAATAGAAGTAGGATTCATATCTAAAGTAGGGCCTACAACTACTAATAAACCTAACCAAAAAGCTAAAACACCAATATTAATGAAGTTTAACAAAAAGCCTTTTACTAAAAGTCTAAAGTAATTGTTTTCTTCAGGCACTTTAATTTCATCTTCGTCTATTTCTTTTTTATTACTTTTATCTAAATACGTAATAATACCATATACAATAAGTACCAATCCGCCTACTAAAAATAATCGTGGATCATTCTTTATTTCTTCTAGTAAACTTCTACTTCCAAAATAAGCAATTAACATAAAAGAAATATCGCCCATAATAACCCCTAAATCAAAAGCGATAGCAGCACGAGCGCCTTTTAAAACGCTGGTTTTTAAAAGCATAAAAAAAACAGGTCCAATCATAAGAGCCATAAAAACTCCAATAAAAAAAGCATTTTTAAAATCGTAGAAATCCATTTATTAAATATACATTATTTACTATACATCATCAAAATCAACTACGATTTTTGGAGTAGTAGGGTGGGCTTGACAAGTTAAAATAAAACCATCTTCGAGTTCATCATCTGTTAAAATCTGATTCTTAACCATAACGGCTTTACCTTCTGTAACTTTAGCTATACAACTACTACAAACACCTCCTTGACATGAATATGGAGCATCTAATTTGTGACGTAAACTTGCCGAAAGTATATTGTCGGTTTGTTTCATCGTAAAAGTAGTTTCTTCATCATCTAAGACTACAGTAATTTCACTTTCGCCTTCTTTAACTTGCGCCGCTGCCTCTTCGTCTATAGATGCTGAAAATAATTCATAAGAAATGTTTTCTGATGTAAATCCGTTGTCTTGTAAAGTTTCAGAAATTGTTTCGATCATTTCTTCAGGACCACATAAAAAGGCGTTACTAAAAGAAATATCTTTGTATAAGTTCTTTACAAAGTAGTTTACTTGCCCTTTCTCAATACGACCAAATAAAGCATTTTCTTGTTGCTCTCTACTAAAAACGTAATGTAACTTGAATTGTTGAGGATAGTTTTGTTCTAAAATATTTAAATCATTAAAAAAGATAGTATCAGTAACACTTTTATTACCATAAATCAACGTAAAAGTTGAAGAAGGTTCACTTTCTAAAACAGATTTTATCATTGATAAAATAGGTGTAATTCCACTTCCAGCAGCAAAACCAATGTAGTTTTTATCAGCTTGTGGTTGTAATATAAATTTACCTTCTGGTTTAGAAACTTCTAATGTGTCACCTATTTTTAATTCAGTAGTTGCATAGACAGAAAACATTCCATTTTCAACTGCTTTCACAGCAACTTTAATTTCCCCACTTTTAGGAGATGAACATAAAGAATAAGCTCTACGAACCTCTTCTCCTTTAATAGTTGCCTTAATTGTAATGTATTGCCCTGCAATAAACGTGAAATCGTTTTGCAAATGGGTTGGAATATCAAAAATGATAGAAACAGCATCTGAGGTTTCTTTTATGATATTTTTTATTTTAAGAGGATGAAATGTATTCATTTGAAAAATTTGAAGTACAAAAATAGTAAACTAAAGACTAATAATTGTTCTTTAAAAACTTTACGAATTACTTTTTTCCCTCAACAATAATCACAATTTCACCTTTAGCTGGTTTCTCCGTATAATATGATAGTAATTCTTGTAAAGTACCTCGTTTTGTTTCTTCAAATAATTTTGATAATTCTCTTGAGATAGAAGCATTTCTATCTTTGCCAAAGTATTCAGAAAAATGAGTTAGTGTTTTAATTAATTTATGTGGACTTTCATAAAAAATCATCGTTCTTGTTTCTTCAGCTAAAAACTGTAAACGCGTTTGACGTCCTTTTTTTACTGGTAAAAAACCTTCAAAAACAAACTTATCGTTAGGTAAACCAGAATTTACCAAAGCAGGAACAAAAGCAGTAGCCCCAGGTAAACATTCTATTTCTATTCCGTTTTGAATACAAGCTCTTGTAAGTAAAAATCCAGGGTCTGAAATTGCAGGTGTACCCGCATCAGAAATGAGTGCAAATGTTTCACCACTTTGAATTCTTTTCACAATCATATCCACTGTTTTATGCTCATTATGCATATGATGAGACTGCATAGGTGTATTAATATCAAAATGCTTTAATAATTTGCCACTCGTACGTGTATCTTCCGCTAAAATATAATCTACTTCTTTCAATACCTTAATAGCACGAAAGGTCATATCTTCTAAATTTCCGATAGGTGTCGGTACCAAATACAATTTACTCATACAGCAAAGCTACAACAAAGTTTTAGTACATTTGTGCTATGGCAAAAAAGGTGTTAGAAAATATTTTTTTTCCTTCGGATGTTAGGCAATTACAACCTTCTGAGCTACCACAATTAGCGAAAGAACTTCGTGATTTTATTATAGATATAGTAGCAACAAAAGAAGGACATTTAGGAGCAAGTTTGGGAGTCGTAGAACTTACCATTGCGCTTCATTATATATTTGATACTCCTAATGATTTATTGGTTTGGGACGTTGGACATCAAGCTTACGGACATAAAATTCTAACGGGTAGAAGAGAAAATTTTCATACCAATAGACAACGTAACGGAATTTCTGGTTTTCCAAAAAGGAATGAAAGTGTATACGATAGTTTTGGGGTGGGACATTCTTCCACTTCAATTTCTGCTGCTTTGGGTATGGCCATTGCTTCTCAATTAAAAGGAGAAAAGAAACATCATATTGCAGTTATAGGTGATGCGTCAATAGCTAGTGGTATGGCTTTCGAAGCATTGAATCATGCTGGAGATACCAATGCTAATTTGTTGGTTATTTTAAACGATAATGCGATTGGAATTGATCCTTCAGTGGGAGCATTAAAAGATTACCTAACTAGAATTAAATCTGTTAGCAGTGATATAGAACAACAAAATATTTTTGAAGCCTTAAATTTTGATTATTCAGGGCCTATTGATGGACATAATCTTGTGGAACTTTTATCAGAATTAAATCGATTAAAAGAAATTGAAGGTCCTAAGTTTTTACACGTAATTACTACTAAAGGAAAAGGATTACGTCAAGCTGAAGAAAACCAAGTTCAATACCATGCACCAGGAAAGTTTGATAAAGTTTCTGGTAATGTACTCCCAAAAGAAAATAATAAGTTTACTAAATTTCAAGATGTATTTGGGAGAACTATTGTAGAACTCGCTAAAAACAATGATAAAATTGTTGGTATTACACCAGCAATGCTTACAGGAAGTTCGTTAAAGTTTATGTTAGAGGAGTTTCCTAGCAGAACATTTGATGTTGGTATCGCAGAACAACATGCCGTAACTTTAGCTGCAGGTATGGCTACACAAGGATTAATTCCATTTTGTAATATCTATTCTACTTTTATGCAACGTGCATATGATCAAGTTATTCACGATGTTGCCATTCAAAATTTGCCTGTTGTTTTTTGTCTAGATAGAGCAGGATTGGTTGGTGAAGATGGAGCAACGCATCATGGTATTTTTGATTTAGCGTACTTACGGTGCATCCCTAATATGGTTGTTTTTGCTCCACGCAATGAAATTGAGTTAAGAAATATATTATATACATCACAATTAGGTTTAGACCATCCAATTGTGATTCGTTACCCAAGAGGTAGAGGAAAGATTGAAAACTGGCAAATTCCTTTTAAAAGAATTGAAATTGGAAAAGGAAGTGTTTTAAAAGAAGGAAATAAAGTAGCTGTTTTATCTTTAGGAACAATAGCAGATAATGTTTCAGAAGCTATTAAAAATATCGATAATACAGTTGATGTTGCACATTATGATATGCGTTTTATAAAACCGTTAGATGAAAATTTATTACACACTATTTTCCAAAAATTTGGTAAAATAATTACGATTGAAGATGGAACTATTAAAGGAGGTTTTGGAAGTGCCGTTTTAGAATTTGCTTCAGAAAACAATTATCAAATGAAAATTAAAGTTTTAGGAATTCCAGATGAATTTATACATCATGGTACCGTTGATGAATTACAACAAATATGTGGTATAGATATTAATTCCATTTATAAGACAATAGAAGAATTAATAAAATAAAAAAAGCGAATCAATTTTGATTCGCTTTTTTTATTTAGGTTTGATTTGTTTAGTTGTTTAAAGCTTCAGCTCCACCAACAATTTCTAAAATCTCGTTAGTAATTGCTGCCTGACGTGCTTTGTTATACGTTAATAATAACTCATCACGTAATTCTGTTGCATTATCTGTAGCTTTATGCATCGCAGTCATACGAGCTCCGTGTTCAGAAGCAAAACTATCTCTTATAGATTTGTATAACTGTGTCTTTAATGACTTTGGAATCAATTCTAGTACAATCTCCTCTTTAGAAGGCTCAAAAATGTAATCTAAAACTACAGTCTTGTCTGTTTCTACCGGTTGAATTGGTAAAAATTGTTCAACTTGAGGAATTTGAGTTGCAGCGTTTTTAAACTGGTTATAAATGATTTCGATTTTATCGTAAGAACCATCTACATACAAACTCATTAACTTTTCAGCAACTTCAGCTACAGTATCATAAGTTAAATTATCAAAAACATCATTTCTGTTTTCAATAATAGAATATTCTTTAGATAAAATGTCGTTTCCTTTTTTACCAATAGTAAAAAGATCAACCTGAGTTCCTTGATATTTTTCGTTGATAGTATTTATGGTCTTCTTAATAATAGAAGAGTTAAAACCGCCGCACAAACCTCTGTTAGAGGTAATTGAAACTAATAATACTTTATTTACTTCTCTATGTGTAGAATAAGATCCTCCAGCATCGCTATCTAAAGTAGCGCTTAAGCTTTGAAGTAATTCTGTAAGCTTAGATGAATATGGACGCATTGCAGTAATTGCATCTTGAGCTTTTTTCAACTTTGCAGCCGATACCATTTTCATGGCAGAGGTAATCTGCATTGTCGATTTAATAGAAGTAATTCTGTTACGTATTTCTTTTAAGTTTGCCATACTTGTTTGTTAAGTATTTACAATTGTGTATTGAGAATTAAGAGTTTTTCTCTCAATTCTCAATACTAAAAATCTTTATTAAGCTGAAAATTTAGCTGAAATCTCTTTTGCAGCAGCTGTTAAAGTGTCTATTACTTCATCAGTTAATTTTCCTGCTTTTAAAGTATCTAAGGTATCTCTATGCTTAGCATTTAAATACTCGATATAATCTTTCTCGAATTCTTTTACTTTATTTACAGGAACTTCTTTTAATAAGTTCTTAGAACCTGCATAAATAATAGCAATTTGATCTTCTACTGTAAACGGATCGTTTTGAGCTTGCTTTAAGATCTCTACGTTACGTTGTCCTTTAGAAATTACATTCATGGTAGCGGCATCTAAATCAGAACCAAACTTAGCGAATGCTTCTAATTCACGGTACTGAGCTTGATCTAACTTTAAAGTACCAGATACTTTCTTCATCGATTTAATTTGAGCGTTACCACCTACACGAGATACAGAAATACCAACGTTAATTGCAGGACGTACACCTGAGTTGAATAAATCTGATTCTAAGAAGATCTGACCATCAGTAATCGAAATTACGTTTGTTGGAATATATGCAGAAACGTCTCCCGCTTGTGTTTCAATAATTGGTAATGCCGTTAAAGAACCCCCACCTTTTACTATTCCTTTTAAAGAATCTGGTAAATCGTTCATTTCACTTGCAATTTTATCATCATTAATCACTTTTGCAGAACGCTCTAATAATCTTGAGTGTAAGTAGAATACATCTCCAGGATACGCCTCACGTCCCGGTGGTCTTCTTAATAATAAAGAAACCTCACGGTAAGCAACAGCTTGTTTAGATAAATCATCATAGATAATTAATGCTGGTCTACCTGTATCACGGAAATATTCTCCAATTGCAGCTCCTGCGAATGGTGCATAAACTTGCATTGCAGCAGGGTCAGATGCGTTAGCAGCAACAATAGTTGTATACGCTAAAGCTCCTTTTTCTTCTAACATGTTTGCAATGGCAGCAACCGTAGATGCTTTTTGTCCGATTGCAACATATATACAATATACTGGGTTACCAGCATCGTAAAATTCTTTTTGATTTAAGATAGTATCAATAGCAACTGTTGATTTACCAGTTTGACGGTCACCAATAATTAACTCACGTTGACCTCTACCTACAGGAATCATTGCATCAATAGACTTAATACCAGTTTGTAATGGTTCAGTTACAGGCTCACGATAAATTACACCAGGAGCTCTACGCTCTAAAGGCATTTCGTAAGTAGTTCCTTCAATTGGTCCTTTACCATCTATTGGTTGTCCTAAGGTGTTTAAAACACGTCCAACAACTCCTTCTCCAGCTCTTAAAGAAGCAATACGTTCAGTACGTTTTACAGTAGATCCTTCTCTTACAGAGGTAGAAGCTCCTAATAATACAACCCCAACATTGTCTTCTTCTAAGTTTAATACGATTCCTTCTAAACCGCCATCAAACTCTACTAATTCACCATATTGTACGTTAGATAAACCGTATACACGTGCGATACCATCACCTACTTGTAATACAGATCCTACTTCGTTTAACGTAGCTTTTGACTCGAAATTTGTTAATTGTTCCTTTAAAATTGCTGATACTTCAGCTGGTTTAATTGCCGCCATCTTATTTCGTTTGATGTATAATTAAATTTGTGGAATGTAATGACTATTGTCAAATTCTCTTCTTAATTCATTGAATTGGTTTGAGATACTTGCATCGTACTGCACATCTCCAACACGTAAAATAAACCCTCCAATAATATTAGGATTTACAATATTTTTTATTGTAGCACTGTTACCAGTAATTTCTACAATTTTATTTTGTATTTTATGTTCTAATGCATCTGTTATAGCAACAGCTGTTGTAACTGTAGCTGTTTGAATGTTTTTATCAGAATTGTAAATAACAGCGTATTGCTTTGCTACAGAATCTAACATTAACATTCGTTTATTTTCGTGCAATAAGTTAAATAAACCTTTGGTTATGGTATTTACTTTTTCACCAAATAATGCAACCAATACTTTTTTCTTGTCTTCTGCTTTTGTAACAGGACTTTTAAGCATTGTTTGTAAATCGTCACTACTTATAAGAGTTTCAACGATTAACTTCATGTCGTCGTTAACCTGCGTTTCTACTCCATTTTCTTTAGCAAGGCTTAAAATAGCCTTTGCATAACGTAATGCTGGTCTTGCGTCTTTCATGGTAAGATTAGTTTAAGGTAACGTCTTCTAACATTCCTTCAACTAGCTTTAATTGGTCGCTATTTGAAGCTAAATCTTTCTTTACTACTTTTTCTGCAATACTAATAGATAACTCTGACACTTTCTTTTTTAATTCAGAAATGGCAGCTTGTTGTTCTTGTTTAATTGTAGCTTTTGCATTTTCAATCATTTTACCTGCTTCAGAAGAAGCTTCTTCTTTAGCATCGGCTACGATCTTATCTTTAATTTCACGAGCTTCTTTCATCATTGCATCTCTTTCTGCTCTTGCTTCTTTTAACAATCTTTCGTTATCTGCTTGTAGGTTTTGCATTTCCTTACGCGCATTTTCAGCTTGATCTAACGCATTTTGAATTCCTTCTTCTCTTTCCGTTAGAGAATTCATAATTGGTTTCCAAGCAAATTTTATCATTAAAAACAATAATATAACTAATATTAATGCTTGCATGAAAAACAAACCAGGTGAAAAATCATTTAATAACTGCTCCATTATATATAATCTTTATTCTTTAATTTTTGTTTTGTTTAATTTTTAAAACACATCTGCAACCAACCGTTGCAGATAGTGTTTTAGTTTTAATTTCTTTCGGAATTATTTCCCTAAGATTAAAGCACCGAATGCTAAACCTTCTAATAATGCTCCGATGATGATCATCGCTGTTTGGATTTTACCAGCAGCCTCAGGTTGACGAGCAATACCTTCCATTGCTTTTCCTCCAATTTGACCTAATCCGATTCCTCCACCGATTACGATTAATCCTGCTCCAATTAAATTGTACATACTAATTGATTTATATTAAATTAAACAAATTCTTATTCTTAAATAATTGCATTATCTTCTGCTCCATGTCCCTCTGCGTCATGTGCATGGTCATGATCGTGTTCTTCTACCGCCATACCAATAAATAATGATGATAACATGGTGAAGATGAACGCTTGTAAGAACGCTACTAAAATTTCGATTACTGAAATAAACAACGCTAACACTAAAGATAATCCTGTTGAACCTACAGCTCCAAATTGATTTTTTAAAGTAATCATTAAGGCGATTAAGCTCATTACTACGAAGTGACCCGCAGTCATGTTAGCAAACAAACGAATTAGTAAAGAGAAAGGTTTTGTAAACATTCCCAAAACTTCGATTGGCGCTAATATAATTTTCATTACTACTGGTACACCTGGCATCCAGAAAATGTGTTTCCAATAATCTTTGTTTCCACTAAATTGCACAATAATAAAAGTGAATAATGCTAAACAAACAGTTACTGCGATTTGACCTGTTACGTTAAATCCTAATGGAGTTAAACCTAGTAAGTTTAAGATCCAGATAAAGAAGAAAACCGTTAATAAGAATCCCATAAATTTACGGTAGTGCTTTTCACCAATATTTGGTCTTGCAATTTCATCTCTTACATATAATACTAAAGGCTCTAAAACACGACCAACTCCTGTTGGAATCGCTCCTTTTTTATAACCTCTAGCTAAAGAACCAAAACCTAATAGCATTAAGAAGCCTGCGAACAACATTCCGAAAACACTTTTTGTGATAGAAAAATCTAATACTTTGTGCGCGTTTGTTGCATGGTGGTCCTCGTCAAAAGAAACTTCTGTAGCATCTTCATCTAACTCATAGATTTTACTATGAATCTTTGCCAATTTCACCCCTCCTTTTTCAACAACTATGTGTCCGTCGTCATTATGATGAAAAGAGGAAGACATGAAAGTTTTCAGTCCTTTACTTGTCCAAACTATAACTGGTAATGGAAAGCCAATATGTTCTCTTTCTCCTTCATCGTTTGTATATGAATACAAAGAAAAATCATGCGAATCCGCTAAGTGATGTTTAATATATTCTTTAATAGATGTTGGGGTGTTGATTTCACCACCTTTATCTGAAGATTTTTCACCTTCGCCAGCAAAAACTGTAAATGGGGTGAATACTAATGTAAATATCGTTAAAAACTTGATAGATATTCTTGCTATCATCATACCTTTTCTGAATATAGGATTATGGTCTCTAAATTTCCGTGCAAAGGTAAACATTTAATTAAAACTACAAACCCTTTTTTTGTTTAGTTTTTTAAGATATTTTAATAAGTAAAATTTTAAATAAAATAAGAGAAACTATTTGCTATTCAGTAACTTCGAAACAGCTACCGCTTCAGTTATTAAAAATATAAAAAGAGGAATTACTAACGAAAACCGTTCTGGTTTCGAAAGACTTTCATTTGCAAGTACAGCTGCTTTAAAAATCAGCACAAAAAAACCTATTTTTATAAAGATAGAAGCAAGATAAGCATATCCTGCTTGGTTTGGTATTTTATGAGCAACAAATTCTACAATACTATATATAATGATTGCAGCAATACTATGAAATAGATATACTGAAAGTAGCGAAAAGGATAAATGAATTTCTTTAGATTGAATCACATGTTGATGTGAAAAATAGCTAATCGCAAATAATATAATAATTGCGATTAGAAAATTAAGAATTCGTTTAATCATTGTCTTTAGACATTTTAATAACTTGTCTTATAACAGAAAACATTGCGCCAAAAACTGCTATAAGAGTACAAATTTTAGTGTAGAGTTGGGTTTCGTTTAAGAATTTGGCATCTAACCATTTACCCAGTACACTACCAAGGTAAATGGTTAGACCCATTTGTATTGCAATTCCTGAAAATTTTACGAATTTATTAAGCGGTTTTTTGCTTGAGTTTTTGATCATTATTTTCTTTACTCAATTCTTTAACAGCTCCTTTCATATTACAAGTGGCATTGAATGCAGCACCTGGCTCTGTTGAAATTTGACCAACAATAACGCTCCCTGTAATATTTGCTGAAGTTTTAGCTGTTAATGTATCACTAACGATAAATTCTCCAGAGAATTTTCCTTCAATATCTGCGTTAGCACATTCTACATTTCCTTGGATAAAGCCTTCTTGCCCAATGATTACACGCCCATCAGTTTTTAAGCTTCCTTCTAAAATTCCGTCGATTCTAAAATCTCCTTCCGAAATTACATCACCAATAATTTTGGTTCCTTTACCGATTACATTTCTGCTAGTTGTCTTTCTTTCAACTGCATCTTCTTTTTTGTTTTTACCGAACATATGGGGATTATTTTAAGAGTTTAATTATTTCTTCTGCTTTTTTTCCTTCTTCTTTATTTGCATAGCTAAAGGCAACAAATTCTAATGCCTTTTTATACTCCTCTTTACTTTTGTATTTACCTATAGCTAAAGCTTTTAGGAGCGCTAATTTAGGGATTAAATCTGATTTTGCAACTGTTTCTGAAAAAGTATTTATCTGATTTACAACTTCTTCATATTTATAGTTCTTATATAGGTAATATAATTCTTTATATTTCTTCGCTATTTCATCCTCTTTTTCTTCGATTGCTTCCAGCTTCTTGTCTGGAGATATAATTATTTCTGCAAATCTTGTATTTGGGTAATTTTGTAAAATAAACTCTTTTGCCCGTGTTGCTTTAGCAATTTCGCCAACCTCTGTATACAATTGATATAAGTGGTAGTTTAAAGGTAGTTTTAATTCTTCTTTTTGATTAAGATTAGTTAATCGCTCAAAGTTTTTAATTGCTAAACCTGTATTTTTAAACTGTTCTTTATAAATTAATCCTAATTGATATAAAGCATCATTTCGATCTTCCTTAAGTTGATTTAATATTTTTGGATCAGTAGGAATAGCCTCTATATAGGTTGCTAACTCATATCTGCTTTTATTAATGTCTTCCTCTTCTGCAATTTCATTATTTGAATTAATAGCTGTTTTATCTGATAAACGCCAGTTGTCTTCTAAAGGACGAGTTCCCCATATTCTTTGGAATTCCGCTTCACCAAAACCTTTAGATTGTGTGTTGTAGAAATACCATTTCCCTTTGTTATTACCAAAAGATGTCCCGCCACCAAATTGATTTCCGAAGTTTTGAGAATTCAATAATTGCTGTCTGCGTTCTTCATCTTCTTTCTTAATTTTTTCGATATAACTTTCGAAATAAGCTGTACGTTCATTAGTAGACATTGCTACCAGTTGTAAAATACTGTCGTTGTTTTTAACAACATCTTCGTATTTCTTTAATGTAGTTAAGCCTTTGTTTTTTCTTCTAATTCTACGGATACGTTTTTCACTATCAAATTCTTTTGAAGTAATTTGTAGTACACTATCATAATAAGAACCCGCTAATAAGTAGTCTTGTTTGTTAAAGTGTAAATTACCCAAACGTTCGTAAGTATATGTTTTTTGGTAATTGCTACCG
This sequence comes from Tenacibaculum adriaticum, assembly GCF_008124875.1. Lineage (GTDB taxonomy): Bacteria > Bacteroidota > Bacteroidia > Flavobacteriales > Flavobacteriaceae > Polaribacter > Polaribacter adriaticus. The sequence goes on along the minus strand of NZ_VNIA01000001.1, from coordinate 355,083 downwards.
TCTTTAGCAGTTAATGATTTTTTATAGTATTCTACCGCTTTTTTAGTGTTACCTCTATCTTCATATAAAGTTCCTAATTGATAGTATAATTCATCGTAATATTTACGATTGTCTGTGTTTTTAATTAATTTTTTAAACCGATTAATGAGTAAAACATCAGAAGAATCTTTAGCTGAATTTTTAACTAATTCAATATTCGCATGAATTCTATATTTAACTGGAGCTTGTTTTTTATTTGCTAATTTTTGAAAGACCATTCTTGCAGAATCTTTGCGATTTAATTCGCTATAAACCTGACCCAAAATAAACATATTTCTTGCCGATTGTTCTCTATTGATAAATGTTTGAGTTGCGTTATTTAAGTGCTCAATAACTTTCTGAATAGTATCTGTTTCAGTGTACGCCATTGCCATAGCGGTATATGCTTGTTCTTGTACTTCTTTTGAAATTTCTTCTTTTTCATCTACTACTTTTAATAGCAACTTCATAGATTGGATAGCTGTTTCCTCATTTCCTAATCTAACATTCGCTTTGGCTCTCCAAACACGAGTTTCATAATTTAAATTAGCATTTGGGTAATTTGCGATGATGTAATTAAAAGCCTCAACAGCAGGAATGAAACGTTGTGTGTAATAACGGGATTTACCTAACAATAAATATGCATCATCTATTTGCCGATTTTTTTCATATCCTTTAATATTCATAGAATGCTTTTGAATTGCTTTTACAGCTTTTTCTTCCGCTCTATCAAAAGGTGTTGCGCTTTTATTTTCTTCTTGTTTATTATTAAAATCTTCTCCAGGAGAATTAAATTTAGGAGCTTCAATTTTTCTTTCATCAAACGTAATAGGTTCTATCTGTAAACGTTTCCAAAAATTATCTGTATGTTGTTCACGAATATCTTTTAACCCTTGTTGAAAAGCCTGTTCACCATTAAATAACACATTGTATTTAGCGGTTAATGCATGAAAATTTTTGCTAACAAGAGTATCTTTTTGGGTACTACACGAATATAAAACCGTTACCAAAACGGTTAAAAGAATAAGTATTTTATGTAGTCTCTTCATATAAAATTACGCTCTAATTACAACAAGCTTTTTAATGAGTTATTGTACGTAAGAGCGTAAAAATAGGAATAAAATGCTAAAATTTAACTTATGCAGAAAAATAGCTTTCTAATTCTTTTAGAGTTTCTGGTGAAGTTTGGATGTCATTAACTACATTTCCTTTGTCAAGAACAACAATTCTTTTACAAACTTCGTTTACATGACTTAAATCGTGACTCGATACCAACACGGTAACCTCATTGTTTTCAGTTAATTTTTTTATAATACTTTTTAAACGAAATTGCGTTGTTGGATCCAAATTGGCAAAAGGTTCATCTAAAATTACAACCTGCGGATTTCCCATCATTGCAGCGATGATTCCTGCCTTTTTCTGATTTCCTTTGCTTAAATCACGTAAATACTTTTTCTTCCCAAGAATTTCTCCATTAAAAAAATCATCAAACTGACTTAAAAATGCTTGCACGTCTGCTTTATTCATTCCTCTTAAATCACCGATAAAATCAAAATATTCTTCGGGTGTTAAATAACCTATTAAAAAACTTTCATCAATAAAGGAACCTGTAAATATTTTCCAGTCCTCACTTTTATTAACCACAACATTATGGTTTTCAATACTACCAGTTGTTGGTCGAATTAAATCTAACAATAAATTAAACAGTGTTGTTTTTCCTGCTCCGTTATTTCCTACCAATCCGAAAGATTGTCCTTTAGGAATATCTAATTGCGGAATATTTAAAACTTCTGTTGATCCGTATTTTTTTGAAATATTTTTAGCTTGTATCATTTTGTTTCTTTTTGGTTAGATTATTTTTTTTGATTGAAAGCATGTATAGCAGCATACTTATCCTTTATGTATTTCTTTTCTATTAAATTCATAAAGTAGTTTTTGAATATAAAAGCGATTATACCCACAGCAGCAATTGCAATAATTCCAGCATTAAAACTTACATATTTGTTGAAAATCCAGAATAAAAACATTGGAATTCCCATCATAGGAATAATTATTAAAAATTGTGTTGCACTAGTTCCTTGTGTGTTTCCAAATCCGCTTGCGTTTAAATCAATTCTTTTTCTATTAAAAGAACCCGCAAACAATAAAAACAAGGTGTTAAATCCGATATTAAAGACTGCCCCTGCCGTGATCATTAAAAATTTATCTACTCCATAGTATAAATAAGGAATACTTAAAATATATAAAACAAAAGTTACGATAGCCATTAACAACCATTTACTTTCCAAAAATTTGCGATAACGAATGTTTTGACTCATAATCATTCGATAGTGAGCACTGTCCCAAGCAGGAATAAATTGTCCATAATTAATTGCAAAACCACCGGTAACAAATAACGCAGCGAAGATTAAAAAAGCTGGCATTTTTTCTTCATATACTTTGTTTGAGAAGAAAATAATTCCATAAAAAAGGAATAGAAACGACATAAAAAAGATGGTCTTCGTGCGCTTATTTCTCCATATTTGACGCATGTCGTTTTTAATAAACGGAGCCAAACTACCAAATCTGTTTACAAAAGATAAATCTGATGATGTTGCTTCTTTTGTTTTGGTTGCTATAGCATCGTCTAAATATACCTGATTAGCTAATTGTTTATAGTTTAAATAATAGAGTCCAACTAATAAAGCAATAGGAATTAAAAAATAAATGGGATTTACATACAAACCATCAAACAAAAAAGAACTTATTTTAGTAATGTCATAAATACCAAAGTATTGCAAAGCGACTGTTCCTCCCAATAAAACGGTTAATACAACAAGAGCAATATTATTTTTATTAATTAAAAAGTTTAAATAATTAGCAGATAATATAATGAAAAACATTGCTGCTAACCAACCTAAAATATTACTTATCCCATAACCTTCTTTAATTAAAACAATTGCAAAAGGGATGTAGAAAAACATTCCTAATACATTAAAAAATGAAAAGGCTGATTTGGTTAAAATATAATTAACCAATTTGCTCTTTTTTATAGGAAGAGCAAGCATAGGTTTAATATTCATTACGGGTAACTTTTGCATGATATAGCGAAAAATTAAATCACCAATAATAAAGAAGAGCATTAATGAGTTGATAATTTTTAAGGGGTCTTGCTCAGGGTATTGCTTTTTGAGAAAGTAAAATCCACCCACACCAATACTTAAGAACGCAATGGCAAAATAGAGAACAAACAAACCCATTAAAATATTAATGAGAATTCCCTTTTGCCAAAACATAGAACGAAAAAACTGTTTCCATTCAAGATTTAAAAAACGTGAAATCATTTGGTTATTTTTTGGTTGATATTTATTAGTTGCTCATTTTTAGAATTTGTTACACTAAAATAAAAAAAGCATCAATTGTTTGTTTTTCAATTGATACTTTTAATTGAAGAATATTTTGAGGCTTAATTTACATAAGATCCCGCCCATAATAGCTAAGGTCACAAACCAATGATTTACTTCTTTCATTCAGGTATTTTTAAAGAATATAGGTCTATTCTAAATAAACCCTATCATCATGGTTATTAATACCGTTAAAGTTATAAAAAAATCTCCCGAAACTTTTTACGATTACGGGAGGAAAATTTTTAAGAAGTATAAAAAAATTATTGTTTTATTATTTTACCATTTACTTCTCCTTTTGGAGCAGAAAGAATGTAAAAATAAAGTCCAGATTCTAGTTTGCTAACATCAAAGGATTTTATGTTACTTCCTTCCTGAATTTTATTGTCCTTAAAATCTAAAACTTTAGAACCACTGTTATTAAATATTTGCAATCTAAATGTTGTATTAGCTTTAGATCCTTGAATATTCATATTCATCATGTCTCCAACAACTGGGTTAGGGTAAATGCTTACAACACTAATTGCTTTATTTGCAACAGTTGTTATAGTGCTATTGTCCAGTCCGTCTAAATACGCTCTATGTGGATTAGAGAAACCAAAGCCACCATTTTTATCCCAATTAATAGACCAAGTCATCAATCCTCTAAAATTAGGATAACCCGAAGGATTCCTTAAGACATACGAACCACCAAAAGACTGTCCTTTGATAATATAATCTAATGCTTTATGAACTTCTGATGAGGCTGTATATCCGCTTCCTGCGGCAGAAGGGGTGGCAGGTAAACCTATAACTACCTGATCTTGGCGTAGTGCTGGGAATTGTTGTCCTCCTGCAGTGAATCCTTGTAACAGCATATCTGCCATAGCTACCTGAAAGTTAGCATTACCAGAACCATAACACAAACCGTCCAATCCTAACATACATCCAGTATTATAATGTTGTACATGGATATAATCCATATCATTTCGCAATGCATAAATTAACGGTAAATAAGCACCACTTATGCCGCCATAAGCACTAAATCCACCTTGTACGTATGCCGTTTCTGGAGCCATTGATAAAATAAAATCAGATCCAAATTGACTTATAATAGTACGACAAGCAGAAATTAGATTTACTATTTTTGGTGTAGTAGGGTTTCTAAAATCAGTATCACCTCCTGCAAGAGAAATTGAACCTCCTTCAAAATCAATATCCATTCCATCGAATCCATATTCATTAATAATATTGATCATAGAACTACTAAAAGCTTGAGCGTCTGCAGCCGTATTTATTCCGACAACTCCAGTTTCTCCTCCCATCGAAATCAAGACCTTTTTACCTCTACTTTGTAACGCGGCAACATCATTCTTAAATTCTTGTACATTAGAATAAATGGCAGGATCTAATGATAAAGTCATAGTTGAACCACCTAATACTGTTGGGATAGCAAAGGAGATATTAATTACATCCCATTTATCTGAGACTTCACTTAATTTCATTCCACCAGCAGGGTTAATAAAATTATGCCAATATCCTACTAGAATTCTCTTTGGTAGTTCTCCATTGTTACCCTCATCACCAGAAGTAGTAACATTAATGTTTATGGGATTAGAAGTAGTAGACTGATTACTATTATCTGTTGCTACTGCTGTTAATGAATAGCTACCTACATCTGCGTTAGCAACAGTATATATATATGGACTAGTTGTGTCTTCTCCTAGTTTAGCACCATTACTATAAAACTCTACTTTTGTTACACTACCATCTGCGTCAGAGGCAGAAACATTTATTATAATGCTATTTCCTTCTGTATATGATTGTCCATTAGAAGGAGAAGTAATAGATACTGATGGAGCATTACTATCTCCACCACCAGAGCATTCACCTACTAATGTCCAAGCGTCGCTCCAATAAGTACCAGTACCAGGCCCATATGCCCAATCCGCACCATTACACCATCCACTGTTTGGATAATCTTTGCACTGATATATTTTTCCTTCATTCTGTACTTGGCTACCTGGTTCATATCCACCATTTTCTATATACTGTGGTTGATCGCAGCTATCTCCGCTATCAGCATTTACATTAATATTTACTGATGTAGTTGCAGAAGCACCTTCGTTATCAATTGCTTTAACAGTAATTGTATACGAACCTTGAAAAACATTGTTCCAACTATAACTATATGGTGCACTTGTATCTTGTCCTAATAACGTACCGCCATTATAAAATTCTACTGTCGCTACAGTACCATCACTATCAGAAGCATTGGCATTAATTGTTACCGTATCTCCTTCTGTAAAACTACTTCCGTTTACTGGAGAAGTTAAAGATACTGTAGGGACAACATTATCATTTCCTCCGCAAGGACCTCCAGTAACTTCATTTATTGCACTTAGTAAAGAAAACTGTGTGTTTGTACTATCATTAGATAATTCCCAAATCATAATTCCACCACCACGTTGTATGGCAAGTTCTGTTTTGCTTTTTATGGTGTTAATTCCATTATAGTTGGTACCCTGAAAAACATCACTATAAGGATCTGCTCCTTGCGCTACTAAAGTGGCATAACTTTTTACTTCTGGTCTACTATAAAATGGTACCCCTAGTACTGCTTTAGATTTTGGTAATCCACGCCCTAACCAGTAGTCTAAACCTCCACTAGCTTGTGCAAATGTAGAATGATCAGGACCATCATAGGCCATAATATTAAGGAAATCAATATCATCAAACACACCACTTAATATACCATCGGCATTCCATCCAGATACTACCACAGCAGCAGTGAGTAATTTACCTCTACTATGCATTGCTGCGCCAAGTTCTTGCATTAACAACTCGTAATTCTGTGGCTCATTTCCTTCTCTAGGATACTCCCAGTCCATGTCTACTCCATCCAGATTATACTGGTTTACAAAGTTAACAAGGTTATTTACAAAAGCTGTTCTGGTAGATGCATTTGCAGCCAATGTAGTAAATGCAGAATCATTACCGTTTAACCATCCTCCTACAGCGATCAGTACTTTTACTCCATTCTGATGGGCTAGCGATACAATTTGTTGCATTTTTGCAGCTCCTTCTAATGCTTGCAAGCTACCGTCACTATTAGGAATTAAGAAAGAATAATTAATATGGGTTAGTTTATCATACTGTATTGCAGTTGCGCTACCTTGCCAACTAGGCATATATCCAACGACTTTAAAATCATTGTTATTACAATCATCATCATCATCTCCATCAGAAGTAATACTAATACTTACCACATTTGAGGTAGATGATAAATTACTATTGTCTGTAGCTACTGCTGTTAATGAATAGTTTCCTGCTTGCGTATTACTCCATGTATAACTATAAGGACTTGTTGTATCTTCTCCTAACTTACTTCCGTTACTAAAGAATTCTACTTTTGATACACTACCATCACTGTCAGATGCATTAGCTGTAATTGTTACTATACTTCCTACTGTATATGATTGGCCATTTCCTGGAGTACTAATAGCTACCTGAGGAGAGGTTCCATTGTTACCGCCACCATCGCAAGCACCTAGGTCTTCCCACTCAGAACTTCCTACTGGATTCTGATTCGTCCACCATTTTGCTTTGTATTCGTGACCCTCATGTGATACTACTTCAGAACCATTATAAGCTTGTCCTGATACCCACGCAGGTGCCGTACACGTACCATTTCCTCCATCATCATTACCATCGTCTCCATCTTCACAAGCACCTAGGTCTTCCCACTCAGAGCTCCCTATAGGATTCTGATTGGTCCACCATTTTGCTTGGTATTCATGGCCATGATGCGATACTACTTCAGCTCCATTATAGGCTTGTCCTGATACCCACGCAGGTGCCGTACACGTGCCGTTTCCACTACCATTACTTACTGTAATTGAAACTGAAGAACTACTCTGTGCGTTTTCATTATCAAATGCTTTTACATTAATAGTGTAACTTCCTGTAGGTACATTACTCCAAGTATAAGAATAAGGACTACTTGTAGATTGTCCTAATAAAGTAGCACCATTATAAAACTCTACTTTACTTACAGAACCATCAGCATCGCTAGCATTAGCACTAATTATAATATTATCTCCAGCAATAAAACTAGTTCCTGATTGTGGAGATGTTATAGAAACCGTAGGTAGTTGATTACCACCACTACCACTCACTGTTACTGCAACAGAAGAAGTAGCTGTACTACTTGCATTGTCATACGCTTTTACAGAAATCGTATAACTTCCTGCTGATACATTAGCCCAGCTATAGGTGTATGGTGCGCTCGTATCTTCTCCTAATAATGTAGCTCCATTATAGAATTCTACTTTTGTAATACTACCATCACTATCTGATGCATTTGCTGCAATATTGATAGCGTTACCAGCGGTTAATGTTGCCCCTGATTGAGGAGATGTTATAGAAACCGTAGGAGTAATATTACCTCCGCCGCTACCGCCATTAGCAAAAACATCGTTTATCTTATTTATTAATGGTGATTTTACATTAGACCATTTTTTTAATTTAGTTCCATAAGATTCATACGAACCACTCATTTCTAGATCACCATAAACTGTCCATACAATGGTTCCTGCGAGGTTATTATCATTTATAAATTGCGCTTTTACACCTATAGACTCTTCATCATCGTAGCTTAAAAAATAATTTCCTTTTGTCATATAAGGAACTTTTGCTTGATCATCCCAATGTCTAGTCCAACCACTTCCTGAACCTGTTTTTTGTTTAATAAAAAAGTAGTTTGGAGTTCCATCATAAACGTCTTGTGGCCAATTGGTATAATCTGCAGCAGTGCTCACTGGCCCATCGGGCTGAATAGTAACATTTCTTTTTACAGTTGGTACATTTAGTCCCGCATTACCACTTGTTATGACACCTCTTCCATAAAATGGAGCACCAAAATTTATTTTATTAGAAGGTACACCTAAAGAGTTTAGTTTACTTAGTGTAGATTGCCAGTTAAAATCAGGAGCTTCTGCTCCATCATAAGGGTATACTGGTGCGTTATGACCTGCAATATCTGAAAAACCTCCATTAAAATCGTAGGTCATCATATTAAAATAATCCATTGTATTGGCCAATTTTGACCAATTAAAACCATCTAGTTTTTTTGGATCTGCAGCCATAGCAGCTGTTATCAATTTAGTAGGGCCTATAGCATTTCTTATTTCTTGTACTAAATTTTCAAAATTTGCATAATCAGCATCAGTTCCTGTAAAATTCATTCCAGAGAAGGCTCCTGGATATTCCCAGTCCAGATCAATCCCATCAAATCCCATGCTAATCAGCTTCTTACAGTCTGCTATAAATCTAGCTTTCTTTGCTGGATCCGCTGCCATTTCTGGAAAATGTTTGCACATACTCCAGCCACCAATAGAAGCCATTACTTTTACATTGTTTTGATGAGCTAACTCTAGCAATCCTTTTCCACCACTACCTTCTTTTGGCAACGGTAAAGGTAAAGTTCCTGAAAGTCCCCATGCGGGATGACTCCATGTATTACCACCAACAGTTACCACATAACCAAGTGCTTCTGCTCTCTGTTTCACAGCTTCGCTGATATACTGAATAGGTTCTATTTCACCAAAAAGAATATGATAATCCCAGCTACTATATACATCACTAAAAAGGATATCTCCAGGTTGCTGTTCAACTCCTTGCTGATAAATTTGTTTATTTCTAAGATCTCCACTATGTAATGATCCATCATTTGCTACCCCAAAAAAGGAGTAATTAAGAATCGTGTACTTTGAATAATCTATATTCAATTGAGTTAATGCTCCTTGAGCTGGCACTCCTGCCGTTGGTTGTTTCCAGGCATCCCAATTTGTGATATAACCAATGATCTGTTTGTTGTGATTTGAAGTCGTACTGGAGCCTCCAGTATTAACTTGAGCAGTTATAGCACTTGTTAAAATTGTGAATAAGATAAAAAGTAATTTTGTTAATTCAGATTTGAGAATTAACCATTCTTTGTCGGGGGACTTCATTTTTTTCATGATATTAGATTGATTTTGGGGTTGTTATAATAATCTAAAGTAATAAGAAGTGTAATTATTAGAAAACTAATTAGCTGAACGACATTAAATTGTAGCTATACGGAATCATCTATCTGAAAACGTATAAACTAAGCACTAAAAGAGAGTTTTGCTAAAAAAGGTGTTTTAAGTATTCAATAAAATGGATTACTTTGAGTTATAACATATGTCTATCTTAAAACGTGAAGTCAATTAAAATTAAAAGAGAAATAGTTTATCATGGCCTTTTTTGGTTAATTTATTTCACCTTAAATACTTTGAGATGGGGTAGCTATTTTGATGATTACTCTTATTCATTTTACTCAAATATTGTTGAATTTTCTGTTCATATTATTCTTGTATATTTTAATTTATATTTCTTACTACCAAGATTAATTCCCAATAGGTATTTAGCGTATATTTTTATGCTTTTAACAGCCATATTGGTTATGACTTTTGTGAGAATCATTTTTACATACGAATTTGTTACAACAGACGTTTACAAAGAATCTCAGAGATCTAACACATCAATTTTTGATTTTAATTACATTCTTGCAGCATATATTGGTCAGTTATATGTAATTGGTTTTACAACAGCCATAAAGGTGACTATAGATTACGTGAAAAACTTAAAAAAAACAAAGCGTCTTGAGAAACAAAACCTTGAGAGTGAATTATCTATGCTCAAAGCTCAACTTCAACCTCATTTTTTTTTTAACACCCTTAATAACTTATATTCTTTAATTTTAGATAAATCAGATAGAGCAGAGGAAACAGTGGTTAAGCTTTCAGAATTTATGAGTTATATTATTTATGAGGGCAATAAAAAGGAAGTATACCTATTAAATGAAATAAAATATATTCAGAATTATATAGATTTAGAACAATTAAGATTTGGAAATAGAGTAGGTGTAGATTTTTTATTAACAGGATCTATAGAGAGTTATAAAATACCTCCATTATTATTGTTACAATTTATTGAAAATCTTTTTAAACATGGTACCGATTATGATCTAGGAAAAGTTAATTTATATATTAGTATTGAAGTAATTGATTCATGGCTAACTTTTATAACAAAAAATAAAAAAAGTGGTTTTAAAAATTTTACTAAAGGTTCTAAAATAGAAAATGGTATTGGTTTGAAAAATACCAAACGTAGATTAGGATTGTTGTTTGATAATAATTATGAATTTAGAATTAATGAAAATGAAATAGACTATGAAATAGTTTTAAAAATCCCCCTTAAATGAAAATACAATGTTTAATAGTTGATGACGAACCTTTGGCTATCAATGTGCTTAAAAAGCATTTAGAAAGTTTTGATAATTTTAATGTATCTCATACTTGTAATAACCCTATTGAGGCGTTTAATATATTGTCAAAAAACCAGATACAATTAATTTTTATTGATATAAATATGCCAAAATTAAATGGAATAGAATTCATTAAAAGTCTTAGTAATCCCCCTTTAATCATTATTACTACCGCATACAGAGAATTCGCTGTAGAGGGATTTGAACTAGATGTTACAGATTATTTGGTTAAACCGATAGCTCTAAAAAGAATCATGAAATCCTTAAATAAAGTATCTAAACTATTGAATTCTAAAAATGGTTCACAAGAAGTTAATCAAGAACAAGTTATCAACAATAATTATTTTTTTATAAAGGTTGATAAAAAGATGATAAAAATTTTCTATGATGACATTCTGTATATAAAAAGTCTTAAAGATTATGTTTCCATAAAAACGATTTACGATGACTACATTACCCACTACAATCTCTTAGCGATAACTAAATTACTACCTAATAATCAGTTTATTAGAATTCATAGATCTTTTACTATTGCTATAAATAAAGTAATGGCTATTGATGGAAATTGTATTCATATTGGAGACAAACGACTTCCTATAGGTAGAAACTTTGTAAAAGAGGTAAAAGATAAAATATTGAGAGAGATATGATGAGTAAAAAAAACTATTATACTTTTGTAAATGGATTAATAAGTCACTAAAACACCACTTTATACTTGATATAGAGAGGTGTTTTAGCTACTGGTTATTTATTTAATTTTCATAGATTTAGCAATAGCTTCTAATTCAAAAATAAAATCTCTTTTATTTATAGAAGGAGCATAGGTAAATCCTTCAAAAACAACTAGTCGATTGTTCTTTTTATCTATAACTGTATAGTTAATAAAAGGACCTGCCATAAAATCATTTTTCACTTCCCATTTACCACGAGTTTCAAATGCTTTTTTTCCATCTATTTCTGCATCATATGTATAGGGAGTATAAGCTTTTTCAGTAATCATATACATTCCTTCTTTGCTTCCAGGGATATATTTTTTACCAATAGTATCTCTAACAGCGGTTATATTATCTGCAACTTTTGTTTCATCTTCTAAAGGAACGGAATACACGATAATATTATTAGATCCATCTCCTCTTGCTATTCCGCTTTTTAAATGTTGACGTAACCATAAAAAATCTCCAGTATCATCTACTAAACAATATCTTTCAGGAATATCAAAACTAACACCAATATTTTCTAATGTTTTAAACAATTCATCATTTAGACGTTCTTTTTTAAAGATGTTTTGAATAAATTTAATGTCTTCATCTTTAAAAATTTTAATAATTTCTTTACCGCGATTTCTTATTAAGTTTACAAAACCTTCTTCATTTTTAGCAGTTGCTAACACAATTGTCTGAGGCGCAGCATATTTGTTTTTGGTAACAGAAATTTGTTCTTTATCTCCTTCTTGCATAATTAAAATAGCCTTATCGTTACGCATAAAAGTTTTAAATCCTGAAGGATCAACTTGTGAAACAGATAATAAAGTTTCTGGTTGAGGTAAGCCAACTTGATGTTCACCAAAAACAGTTCGGATTTCGTCCCCTGATTTCCCTAACCATTGGTTACTTTTCATAACTACTAAAATCTTGTTAGTATTTCCTGAAGAAGTTGGTAAAACAAAATCAGTTTTTTTATTGTTTTTACAACTAACAATGAAGAATGTTAGCGCTAAAAGTGTAAGTAAATTTTTCATTGTAGTTTTTATAGTTTTGGTTGTAGAGTAATTAATCAAAAATTGTTCCATTTACATCCTTTTAGGGTAAATATATAAATGTTGGCCAATTTTTAATCGGGTACTTAACATATTATTCCAACGCTTTATGTCTTTTATACGCACACCAAATTTAGCAGCAATTTTTCCTAAAAAATCTCCATTTTTTACTTTGTAACGAATACGCTTATCCATTTCAAAGTATTTTGGTAATGGTTTTTCTCGTTTAGAATCATCATAATCTGCTAATGCATATATTTCATGTTCTTTATCCAAAAATTCAAAGGTTTTGTTACGAGGCAAACGCACAGCAAAGCCTTTATTTTTAACATGCGGAATAATATCCAATTTATACATGGGATTTAAGAAAGATAAAATTTCTGTATCAACCCCAGTTTTTTCTGAAATATGATCAAAGGAAAGACTCCTTTTTATTTGAATTGTATCTGTTTGAAAATTGAAAATTTGCGGAGCCTCAGGATAAATTCCTAATTCATCTGCATATTTAAAAATATACATAGTTGCATAAAAAGCAGGCACATAACCAGCGGTTTCTCTTGGTAAAAACGGACGAATATTCCAATAATTTCGATATCCACCAGAACGTTTTATCGCTTTTAACACATTTCCAGGACCAGAGTTATAAGCTGCTAAAGCTAAATCCCAATCACCAAAAATATCGTACAAACTATTTAAATATTTACACGCAGCAATAGTTGATTTCACAGGATCTTGGCGTTCGTCTACATAAGAGTTTACAGCAAGTTTAAATTGTCTTCCCGTTCCGTACATAAATTGCCATAAACCAGTTGCGCCTACTCTGGATTTCGCTTTTGGATTTAGCGTAGATTCTACAATAGCCAAATACTTCATTTCTAAAGGAATGTCGTATTGATCTAAATACTGTTCAAACATTGGGAAATAATACTGAGCTCTTGCCATTAGAGCAGGGTAATATTTTTTACGGTATTTGATATAATTATTAATTGTTTTTTCTAGTGCGGGATTATACGCTAAATGAAATGGGGTAGTGGTATTAATTTCTGCTAATCGAGATTTTAATAAATCTGGAGAAACAATTTCAGTAACATTTCCTATGATATCTTTATCATTAATTACATATTGAATGCTATCATATAAAGGTGATTTAAACTTTGCTTCAATCAGCAAACTGTCCATTAATTTTAAATCATCGTTAGTGTATAATTCTTCAGCAATAACTGTTTCTTTAATTTCGTTATTTTGAATGCTATCAATTGATTGTGAAGCGATATTCTTTTGAACAAAAACAGAATCTATACCTGTGTTTTGTGATAATAGGCTAGAGGAGATAAAAAGTAGAGATAAAAATATTTTTTTCATAGAAAAATTCATCACATGCATTCGACTTCATTTTAAAATTTAAACTCAACGGCGATAGGACAATGATCTGAGTGTTTTGCTTCAGGTAAAATATAGGCTCTTGAAATACTATCTTTTAACGAATCTGAAACCATACAATAATCGATGCGCCATCCCTTATTATTAGCACGAGAATTTGCCCTATAACTCCACCAACTATAATGGTTTGGTTCTTTGTTTAAGTAGCGAAAGCTATCTATAAAACCACTATCTATAAAGTTTCCAATCCATTCACGTTCTTCAGGTAAAAAACCAGATACACCTTTCATTTTTGGATTATGAATATCTATTTCTTCATGACAAATATTATAGTCTCCACAAATTACTAAATTAGGAATCTTCTTTTTTAGCTCGTTTATGTAATCTTGAAATTCAGCCATATAATTGAATTTAAAACCTAAACGAGCATCATTTGTTCCTGATGGAAGATACAAACTCATGATTGAAAGCTCATTATAATCTATTCTAAGATTTCTTCCTTCGAAATCCATGGATTCAATTCCTGTACCATATTCAATATGGTTTGGTTCTTTTTTGCAAAAAATAGCGACACCTGAATATCCTTTTTTATCGGCAGAAAACCAATAATGATGAGGATATCCTGCTAATTCAAAGTCTAAATGATTTAATTGTTCTTTTTGTGCTTTCGTTTCTTGAATACAAATTATGTCTGGGTCCGCTTGTTGTAACCAATCAATAAATCCTTTTTTTATAGCAGCACGAATTCCGTTAACGTTGTAAGAAATTATTTTCATTGAAATTAAATTGACATTTCTGGAATTTCTCCATTCACAATTAAAGTACCTTCTGTAGCTTTTTTTATTTCTTCAACAGTTACTCCTGGAGCCCTTTCTAACAAATGAAACGTATTATTTTTAACTTCAAGAACAGCCAAGTTAGTAACAATTTTTGTTACGCAACCCACCCCAGTTAAAGGCAATGAGCATTTTTTAAGTAATTTTGATTCCCCTGCTTTGTTGGTGTGCATCATCGCTACAATAATATTATCTGCAGAGGCCACCAAATCCATCGCGCCACCCATTCCTTTTACCATCTTCCCAGGAATTTTCCAGTTGGCAATATCTCCGGTTTCTGAAACTTCCATAGCGCCTAAAATGGTTAAATGAACGTGTTTACCACGAATCATAGAAAAACTCATAGCAGAGTCAAAAAAACTTGCTCCTGGAAGTGTAGTGATAGTTTGTTTACCAGCATTAATAACATCAGCATCTTCTTCTCCTTCGAAAGGAAAAGGCCCCATTCCTAACACACCATTTTCACTTTGAAATTCAACTTCAATATCGTTTCTAACGTAATTAGCAACCAGTGTAGGGATTCCAATTCCTAGGTTTACATAGTAACCGTTTTTTACTTCTTGTGCGATACGTTTTGCAATGCCGTTTTTATCTAAAGCCATAATTAATTTCTTTGTCTAACAGTTCGTTGCTCAATTCTCTTTTCATATTTTTCTCCTTGAAAAATACGTTGTACAAAAATTCCAGGAATGTGAATTTGATTAGGGTCTAATTCACCAACCGGAACTAATTCTTCTACTTCTGCAACTGTAATAGTTGCTGCACCACACATATTTGGGTTGAAGTTTCTTGAAGTTCCTTTAAAAATTAAATTACCTGCAGCATCACCCTTCCAAGCTTTTACAAAAGAAAAATCAGCTTTAAATGCAGGTTCTAATACGTACATTTTACCATTAAACTCACGAGTTTCTTTTCCTTCGGCTACTTCAGTACCGTAACCTGCTGGTGTATAAAAAGCAGGAAAACCTGCTTGTGCAGCACGACATTTTTCAGCTAAAGTACCTTGTGGTGTTAATTCTACTTCTAGTTCACCCGATAGCATTTGACGTTCAAACTCATCGTTTTCACCTACATAAGATGAAATCATTTTTTTAACCTGTCGATTTTGTAATAGTAAGCCTAAACCAAAATCGTCTACACCTGCATTATTGGAAATACAGGTAACATCTTTAACTCCTAAACGAACTAATTCTGTAATTGCGTTTTCTGGAATTCCGCATAAACCGAAACCGCCAAGCATAAAAGTCATACCGCTTTTAACGCCTTTTAGAGCTTCTTGAACGTTGTTTACCTTTTTATTTATCATTGTTAGTTGTTTTGTTTAAGATAAATGTTAAAAATCTGTGTCTTTTTCTTCTTCTTGTTTTTTATCTCCCTCTTCACCTTCTTCTGCACTTTTATCATCTTCTACCTTAGAACAATCTAAATTGATACTAATATTAGAAGGTTTATCAAAAGCACTAGTACTTATGTCTAAGGTTTTATCTTCATAACATTTACGCATAAAAATACCCCAAGTAGGTAATGACATAGCTGCTCCTTGACCCTTATCAATACCAGCAAAATGAATTGAACGATCTTCACCACCTGTCCAAACACCTGTAACAAGATTTGGTACAATCCCCATAAACCAACCATCGGATTGGTTTTGTGTGGTTCCTGTTTTTCCTGCTATTGGATTTGAAAAATTATAAGGATAACCAGTAAGATATTTTGGTCGTGCATAAGGAGTACGTAAACGAACACCAGAACCACCTTGCGTAACACCTTCCATTAAATTTAAAATTACGTAAGCAGATTCTTCACTTAATACCTCTTTTGTTTCTGGAACAAAATTTCCTAAAACGGTACCGTTTTTATCTTCAATACGCATTAACATCATAGGGCTTACACGTAAACCTTTATTGGCAAAAGTAGAATACGCACTTACCATTTCTAATAATGATAAATCGATAGCTCCTAAAGCAATAGATGGATTGGCTTTTATTTCGGTAGATATACCTGCCGATTGCGCTAAACGAGCTACGTTTATAGGTGATACCATGTCTATCAATCTTGCGGTTACTGTATTTACAGATCCTGCTAAAGCTTGTTTTAAGGTTAATTCTCCTCCATATTTATTTCCATCATTTTCAGGTGTCCAATCTTTGTCCATTCCATATTTTTCTTTCGGAATAGTGTATGGCGTGTTTGGTAATTTCTCACAAGGAGACATTTTTAATTGATTAATTGCTGTTGCATATACAAATGGTTTAAAAGTAGAACCTACTTGTCGTTTTTGTTGTTCAACAGCATCGTACTTAAAATGCTTATTATTTATACCACCAACCCATGCTTTAATATGACCCGTTTGTGGTTCGATAGAAACTAAACCAGAGCGCAAGAAATATTTATAATAACGAATAGAATCGTATGGAGTCATGATAGTATCTCTATCACCTTTCCATGTAAACACGCGCATTTCGGTTTTGGTATTAAAGACCTTTTCAATTTCTTTATCCTTTTTACCATCGGCTTTCATGCGTTTGTACCGATCAGAATTCTTTTTAGCTCTATTAAGAATCCCTTTAATCTGATCTTTATCAATATCGTAAAAAGGAGCTTGTCTATTTCTTTTTTGTTCTTGAAAAAAATACTTTTGTAAATTCGACATGTGTTCTGTAACAGCCTCTTCTGCGTATTGTTGCATACGAGAATCTATAGTTACGTAAATTTTTAAACCATCACGATAAATATCATATTCTTCACCACTTGGTTTTGGATTCTTTTTTACCCAACCTTTTAAGAAATCACGTAAATGTTCTCTAAAATAAGTAGCTAAACCATCACTATGACTTTCTGGAGTGTAGTTTATTTTTAAAGCAAGTTTTTGTAACGAATCTTTAGTTTTATCAGTAATAAAACCATTTCTTTCCATTTGTTTTAAAACAACATTTCTTCGTTGTCTTACCATTTCTTCCCTTCTTAAAGGGTTGTACAATGAGGCGTTTTTTAACATACCAACCAACATGGCAGATTCGTGCATTTCTAATTCGATAGGTTCCTTACCAAAATAAATTCTTGCAGCAGAACGGATACCTACTGCTTGATTTATAAAATCATATTTGTTTAGGTACATTGAAAGAATTTCTTGCTTTGTGTACTGACGTTCTAATTTTGTTGCTACAACCCACTCTTTCATTTTTTGAATAACACGTAAAAAAATATTTTTTGAGGCTCTTTTTGTAAACAACATTTTAGCCAATTGTTGTGTAATCGTACTTGCACCACCACTACCTGGTTTTAAAACAGCTCTAGCGGTTCCTCTAAAATCGATGCCAGAATGTTCGTAAAAACGCTCATCTTCGGTGGCAACTAACGCTTTTATTAAGTTTTCTGGTAAGTCCTTATATTTAATAGGAGTTCTATTTTCATGAGCATATTTACCTAGAGTTTTGCCATCTGTAGAAATAATTTCTGTAGCTAAATTATTTTCAGGATTTTCTAATTCTTCAAAAGAAGGGAGTTTACCAAATAAACCCCAAGAAGCAAATAAAAAAAACAAGCATAAAAATAGAATTCCTCCTAAAACAAGACGCCAAAACCATTTAATGTAGTTGCTAAAATCAGTAGCTTTTTTTTCTGTCATATTATTCAATTTTTTCAATTCTAAATCCTACCTCGGTAATTCCTTCTAGATTTTTAATCCCGTTAACTTCACTGTTTTTTCTCATGGCATGTGAAATAGTAACAGAATAATCTCCGACTATAGGAAACAATATATTTTCTTTATAAAAAAGTTTATTTTCTTTAATTTCTGAAAAACCTTCTCCTAAAAATTCCCCCGATTTATCAGCCATATCATATTCAAGGGTGTCAATAATTTTTTGACCATCAGGAAAATTCATTTGAGTTATTAAAAACAAATTACTAAACGGATATTTATTGTTGTTTCTTATATTGATAAATAAATTGCGCTTAGCGATTGTGTCGTTAACTGAAAACGTAAAAGAAACCATGTCTTCTTTATTCCATAAGCCATTAGAAATGGAAGAATACTTATCAAAAACTCGACTGGAATCACACGAAACCAATACTAAAAACAGTATTAAAACTGATAAATAATTATTGTTTTTGATCGTTTGAAGCATTGTTGTTTCCAGTGTTTTTACGTTTGTTATTTCTTCTTTTTTGGCTGTTTGGTTTTTTGTTTGCTGTGTTTTTTGGAGTTCCTTCTGGTGAAGATTGCCCTTCAACTTTAGGTTTATTATTAGGTCTTTTTTTGTTTCGTTGTTGTTTAGGTTGGTTTTCTTTTGCCTCTGCTCCTTCTTCTTTTCTAGCTTGAGGTTTTCTTTTTGGTTGATTTTTTTGAACAACCTGAGTTTTAGCATTTGTAAATTTTGGTTTGTTTTTGGTGCGAGAGTTACGGTTTTTACGTGACCTTTTAGGCTCGTCAAAACGTGTTAAGCTATCTTGACCAACCACATTTTCAAAATCTGTTTTTGCTTCTTCTGTAATTTCAGACTCGTAATCTTCTAACGGAGAGCCTACCTCATTATTTTTATTTAGTTCTATAATTTCAAGAACTTGATCTAGAGATAATTTATACCATCTAAAGCGTTCCTCTTTATAGGTATACCATAGTAGTTTTTTGAAAATATCCATTTTAATAAAAACAGCATCTCCTTTTTCAGTTTTAAGAACGGTATCTTGTTTAGGAAATTGTTTTAAAGCATCTAAATACGAATCTAATTCATAGTTTAAACAACACTTTAACTTACCACATTGTCCAGCTAATTTTAGTGGATTTAATGATAATTGCTGATAACGAGCCGCAGCTGTATTTACTTTTCTAAAATCGGTTAACCAAGTAGAGCAACACAATTCCCTACCACAAGAACCAATACCTCCTAAACGAGCCGCTTCTTGCCGCATTCCAACTTGTTTCATTTCTACACGAATAGAAAATGCACTCGCCAAATCACGAATTAACTGACGGAAATCTACACGTTCATCAGCTGTGTAATAAAAAGTGGCTTTGTTTCCATCTCCTTGGTATTCAACATCTGAAAGTTTCATTTTTAATCCCAAACGAGAAATAATTTCACGCCCTTTTCGTTGTGTTTCTTGCTCTCTATCTCTAGCCTGTTGCCAAATATCGATGTCTTTTTGAGATGCTTTTCTGTAGATTTTTTTAACTTCTTCGTTGTTAGAATCTACGTTATGCTTCTTCATTTGCACTTTTACTAATTCACCGGCTAATGAAATAATACCAATATCATGACCCGGAGATCCTTCAACTGCTATAATGTCTCCCATAGAGAGTGTTAGTTTTTCAGTGTTTTTAAAAAAATGTTTTCTCCCGTTTTTAAAACGGACTTCGTAAATATTAAAAGGAGCTTCACCGGTTGGTAAAGTCATATTCGATAACCAATCAAAAACAGCAAGCTTGTTTCCGCTTCCGCATGTACCTGTTCCACAATTTCCATTGCTTTTACATCCGTTAGGAACGCCGTTATTGTTAGTTGAGCAACTGCTACAACTCATAAAATTTATATATTTTGAGTAGTTTTTTAAACCTATAGTTGGTATAGTATCAAAAAACTATCTTTTTAATAATTTGGTTTTCAACAGGTTGTATCTTTTAAGATAGTCTGTTCTTAATCTGTAAATATACATATTATAACGGAAAGAGAAAACGGAAAAATTTGTTAATAAATTAACCTGTTTTTTACGCTTTAAAGCAAAAAAAAGGCGCACCATTTTGGTGCGCCTTTTTGTATATTTAGAAGTTGAAATTAAACAACTCCTTGATCTAACATTGCGTCGGCAACTTTAACGAAACCAGCAATATTTGCTCCTTTTACATAATCTACATAACCATTAGGCTCAGTTCCGTATTTTACACAGGCTTCATGAATGCTGTTCATAATTCCATGTAATTTACTATCAACTTCTTCACGCGTCCAGCTTAAACGTAATGAGTTTTGACTCATTTCTAAACCAGATGTTGCAACTCCACCAGCATTTGATGCTTTTCCAGGAGCGAATAATATTTTTGCTTTATGGAATACTTCGATAGCTTCTGGTGTCGATGGCATGTTTGCACCTTCACTTACACAAATACATCCGTTTGTAACTAATGTTTTTGCTTCTTCTCCGTTTAATTCATTTTGAGTAGCACAAGGCAGAGCTACATCACAAGCAACAGACCATGGTCTTTCATTTTCGAAATATTCTACACCGTCAAATTTCTCAGCAACTTCTTTTATTCGTCCTCTTTTTACATTCTTAAGCTCCATAATAAAAGCTAATTTTTCTGAATGTATTCCTCCAGGAGCATAAATATATCCACCAGAGTCAGACATGGTAACAACTTTACCGCCTAAATGAATTACTTTTTCACAAGCGTATTGAGCAACATTCCCTGATCCTGAGATAACAACGGTTTTTCCTTTAAAAGAATCTCCTTTAGTTTTCAACATGTTTTCAGCGAAATATACATCACCGTAACCTGTTGCTTCAGGACGAATTAATGATCCACCCCAAGTAGCTCCCTTACCAGTTAGAACCCCAGTAAACTCATTACGTAAACGTTTGTATTGACCGAACATGAATCCGATTTCGCGACCACCAACACCAATATCTCCCGCAGGAACATCTGTGTTAGGACCAATATGACGTGCTAATTCAGTCATAAAAGATTGACAAAAAGCCATCACTTCACGATCAGATTTCCCTTTTGGGTTAAAGTCAGATCCTCCTTTTCCACCTCCCATTGGAAGTGTAGTTAATGAGTTTTTAAATACTTGTTCGAAACCTAAGAATTTTAAAATTGATAAGTTTACAGAAGGATGAAAGCGCAATCCACCTTTGTAGGGTCCAATAGCAGAATTGAATTCTACTCTATAACCACGATTAACTTGAGTTTCTCCACTATCATCTACCCAAGGTACACGAAACATTAAAGTTCTTTCTGGCTCCACCATTCTTTCTAATAATTTCTTTCCTTTGTATTTTGAATTACTCTCAATAAAAGGGATAATAGCTTCTGCTACTTCATGTACAGCTTGTAAAAATTCTGGTTCATGAGGATTACGTTCTTTAACGTAGTCCATAAAAGCATTTATTTTTGATTCCATAATTTAGTTGTTCAATATATTATGTATACTATAATTTTAATACGCAAATATAATTAAATTACTATTTTAGGTGCTTAAAAAGGTGCTTTTTTTAGTTTTCTCTAAATCGTTTTCGTAATCCCTTATTGTATACTCTTTTTTTCAGTAAAAAAGCGTAAATTTGCAACTTAATTTTTTTGATGGAATATGTTAGATAAGATAAAAGAATTGATTGGTGAAGTAAACACATTTTCAGCTACTTCTTTAGATGAAATTGAAACGTTTAGAATTAAGTTTTTAGGAAGCAAAGGAATCTTAAAAGAGTTGTTTGCTGAGTTTAAAAATGTGCCTAACGATCAAAAGAAAGAATTCGGACAAACGATAAACACACTTAAACAAGCTGCAGAAGAAAAGGTAACTACTTTAAAAGAAGAAGTATTAGAAAATTCAGTTGAAGAAAAGGGGGTTTATGGCGATTTGTCTCGTCCGTCTGAACCAATTGAATTAGGTTCTCGTCATCCGATATCTATCGTTAAAAATCAAATTATAGAAGTGTTTAATCGTATTGGATTTACAGTATCTGAAGGACCAGAAATTGAAGATGATTGGCACAACTTTACCGCATTGAACTTACCGGAATATCATCCGGCACGTGATATGCAAGATACTTTCTTTATTGAAAAGAATCCTGATACTTTATTAAGAACGCACACATCTTCAGTGCAAGTACGTTATATGGAAAATAATGAACCACCAATTCGTACGATTTCTCCAGGTAGAGTTTTCCGTAATGAAGATATTTCAGCACGTGCACACTGTATTTTCCATCAAGTAGAAGGGTTATATATTGACACAGATGTTTCGTTTGCCGATTTAAAACAAACGTTATTATACTTTACTAAAGAAATGTTCGGTAAATCTAAAATCAGATTACGTCCGTCGTATTTCCCATTTACTGAGCCAAGTGCTGAGGTAGATATTTATTGGGGGTTAGAAACGGAAACCGATTATAGAATTACGAAAGGAACAGGTTGGTTAGAAATTATGGGTTGCGGAATGGTAGATCCTAATGTATTGAAAAATGCAAACATAGATCCTACAAAATATTCTGGTTATGCCTTCGGAATGGGAATTGAGCGTATCGCAATGTTGTTATACCAAATTCCAGATATTCGTATGTTCTATGAAAATGACGTTCGTTTCTTAGAGCAATTTAAATCTGTACTTTAAAAAAAATCAAAAATAAAAGACGAAAGAAACCAAAAGCTTTCGTCTTTCCATTTTATACAATCTTATGAAAAAAGACATCGAAATACCTAAAGTTACTGGTGTAGAAATTGCCATTGTTTTAGAGTACAATGAAGCGCATAATGAAGATGATTGGAATGTGTATATCATCAACAGAAAAGATGTGGATTTAGAAATGGTGGTCATTGTTTCTCAAGGGTTTTCAGAGACAAAAACAACGTCACTTTTCAGAAGAAAGATTGATAAACTTCCAGCAAATTCATTTGCTAAGTTTGAAATTATGCAGCCTGAATTGTTTGCGTTAGATAATCGTTTCCAGGTAAGCTTCTTTGAAGGAAATCAAATACACGAAAAAACGTTTATTTTTCAAGAAGGAACCATTCAAGAAGGCTTTTTAAGAGATGTTGATGTTTTAGGAAAAAGAGGAATAGTTTGTAAATAATATATCATACTTTCATAAAATAACACTAAAAAACGATACTTGTTAATAATAAGGTATCGTTCTTTTTTTCATACACATTTTACTACTTTCGATTAAAATATTAATTTATGTTTTTAGACATTCAGAATATAGTTGCAGAATTTTCTTCATGGATTTGGGGAATTCCTTTATTAATCTTGTTAATTGGTGGCGGATTGTATTTATTTATCTATTCGGGATTAGTTCCGTTTCGATATATGGGTCACGCTATTGCAATTTTAAGAGGGAAATATGATAAAGAGGATTCTCCTGGAGATTTATCGCATTACGAAGCATTATCATCTGCTATTGCTGCTACTGTGGGAATGGGAAATATTAGCGGAGTTGCCATTGCAATTGCTACTGGAGGTCCAGGAGCCATTTTTTGGATGTGGGTAAGTGCTTTTGTAGGTATGGCAACCAAATTTTTTACCTGTAGTTTGTCGGTAATGTATCGAGGAAAAGATGAAGATGGAAATGTAAAAGGAGGCCCGATGTATGTAATTACAGAAGGACTTGGAAAACAATGGAAACCTTTAGCCGTTTTCTTTTCTTTTGCAGGATTATTCGGAACATTACCTGCCTTTCAAGCAAACCAATTAACACAAACCTTAGTAGATGTTTTTCAAGTAAATGAAAGCAATACGTTTACGGCAAAATTGATGTTAGGAATAACGATTGCCATTATTACTGCTTTGGTAATTTTTGGCGGAATTAAACGAATTGGAAGTGTTGCGGGGAAACTAGTACCGGTAATGGTGGTGGTGTATTTAATGACTGTTTTAACGATTCTATTTTTAAAGATAGATGTAGTTCCGTCCATATTCAAATTAATTTTTACAGATGCTTTTTCAGGAAAATCAGTGTTAGGAGGTGCATTAGGAGTTTTAATAATTACCGGAGTAAAACGAGCTGCTTTTTCTAACGAAGCAGGATTAGGAACCGCACCGATGATGCACGGTACCGCTAAAACTAAAGAACCTATTAGAGAAGGTTTGGTAGCAATGTTAGGCCCTGCTATTGATACGTTGCTAGTATGTACACTTACTGCATTGGCCATTTTAGCTTCGGGAATATGGAAAGGTTTTGATGGAGACGGAATTTCGTTAACGTTAGCGGCATTTAATTCTGTTTTACCGTATAATATAGGAGGTGTTATTTTAACAATATGTGTGTTGATTTTTGCCTTTTCGACGTTGTTTACCTATTCATTTTATGGTTATAGTTGTTTAAGTTTTTTATCGAATTTAAAAACGGCAAAATATTATAATCATATTTATATTTTTGTTATTGTAATTGCTTCGGTAGTTAAGTTAGATTTTGTCATAAACTTAATGGATAGCGCTTATGCACTCATGGCAATTCCAACGGTGATTTCTACGTTGATTTTAGCACCAAAAGTTAAAAAAGCAGCTGCGGTTTATTTTCAGAAGTTGAAGATGAATGAGTTTTAAAATAGTTTAGATAAAATATTAGTTCTTTTCTGTTAATGCTTCCCTTTCAAAACTTAGACCTTTAAAACCAGTTTGCATAAAATTTCGAATATTTTGATGATCCGTTCCGTTAGGGTTTCCTAACACATCTTTAAAATAATATTGACCAAAACAAGCTAAAGTTTCATCTTTTGTAAATTGTTGCTTTAATGCAAAAGCAAATACTTTACAAGAGCCTAAATTTTCGGTAGCTCTATTTTTTATTTCTCCGTTTTTAAATGCTGATGGAGAAAAATTATATAGTGATTCGATAGTATTTATTGTGTTTTTAAACTCAATAGTTTTTGGGTTGTTTTTCAATTTACTAATAAAGTTATCTAATGTCATGTTTAATTTTTTTATAACATAGTAAAAAAACAGAATTAAATCAATTTAAACTAACTAATAGTAATTTTTCACATCCTAACAATTATTGTTAATTTTGCAACTTCTAAAACAAGAATTAAATGTACAGAACGCACACTTGTGGCGAGTTAAGAGCATCGCACATAAATACTGAAGTTACCTTATCTGGATGGGTACAAAAATCGCGCGATAAAGGATTTATGATTTGGGTTGATTTACGCGACCGTTACGGAATTACACAGTTAATTTTCGACGAAGAGCGTACACCTAAAGACATTATAGAAAAAGCAAAAACTTTAGGTCGTGAGTTCGTAGTACAAGTTACAGGAACGGTAATTGAGCGTCAGTCTAAGAATCCAAATATGGAAACTGGAGATGTTGAAGTATTAGTTACCAAGTTAGATATTTTAAACAAAGCAAAGCTTCCTCCATTTACTATTGAAGATGAAACCGATGGAGGAGAAGATATCCGAATGAAATATCGTTACTTAGATATTCGTCGTAATCCGGTAAAGGACAGCTTAATTTTCCGTCACAAAGTTTCAATGGAAGTTCGTAAATACCTTTCTGATAAAGGGTTTATTGATGTTGAAACTCCATATTTAATCAAATCTACACCAGAAGGAGCACGTGATTTCTTAGTGCCTTCTCGTATGAATGCAGGTCAGTTTTATGCATTACCACAATCGCCACAAACCTTTAAACAATTGTTAATGGTCGGTGGAATGGATAAATATTTCCAGATTGTAAAATGTTTTAGAGATGAAGATTTACGTGCCGATCGTCAACCAGAATTCACACAAATAGACTGTGAAATGGCATTTGTTGAACAGGAAGATATTTTAGAGATCTTTGAAGGAATGACACGTCATTTACTAAAAGAAATCAATAATGTTGAGGTTGATAAATTTCCAAGAATGTTGTTTGATGATGCAATGCGTTTGTATGGAAATGACAAGCCAGATATCCGTTTTGGGATGGAATTTGGTGAGTTAAATGAAGTTGCACAACACAAAGACTTTAAGGTATTTAATGATGCTGAATTAGTAGTAGGAATTGCAGTTCCTGGAGGAGCATCCTATACACGTAAAGAAATCGATAAATTAATCGAATGGGTAAAGCGTCCACAAGTAGGAGCTTTAGGAATGGTATATGTAAAATGTAACGAAGACGGTTCATTTAAATCTTCTGTAGATAAGTTTTACGACGAAGAAGATTTAGCAAAATGGGCTGAAGCTACAGGAGCAAAATCAGGAGATTTAATATGTGTTTTATCAGGACCAACAACCAAAGTTCGAGCACAATTAAGTGCTTTACGTATGGAAATGGCAGAACGTTTAGGTT
Source organism: Tenacibaculum adriaticum (assembly GCF_008124875.1). Taxonomy (GTDB): domain Bacteria; phylum Bacteroidota; class Bacteroidia; order Flavobacteriales; family Flavobacteriaceae; genus Polaribacter; species Polaribacter adriaticus. The sequence continues at coordinate 328,390 of NZ_VNIA01000001.1, read as the reverse complement.
TGAGAGATCCAAAAGTATTTGCACCATTATGGGTAATTGATTTCCCATTATTAGAATTAGATGAAGAAACGGGGCACTATCATGCAATGCACCATCCGTTTACATCGCCAAAACCAGGTCAATTAGAATTGTTAGATACAGATCCTGGAGCTGTAAAAGCAAATGCTTACGATTTGGTATTAAACGGAAATGAAATTGGTGGAGGATCTATTAGAATTCATGATAAAGAAACACAGGCAATTATGTTTAAGCATTTAGGATTTACTGAAGAAGAAGCAAAAGCTCAGTTTGGTTTCTTAATGGATGCTTTTGAATACGGAGCACCACCACATGGAGGTTTAGCTTTCGGTTTAGATAGATTGGTTGCTATTTTAGGCGGACAAGAAACTATCCGTGATTTTATTGCATTCCCTAAAAACAACTCAGGGCGTGATGTAATGATTGATGCACCAGCAACGATAGATAATGAACAATTACAAGAATTGAGTATTAAATTAGATATTAAAGCATAAATATAATCCCTCTTTTTGAGGGATTTTTTTGATACATTTGGACTTATGCTTTCATCTAAAAAAATACTTAAGAAAATATTTATATGGAGATATAAAAACATTTCACAAAGAAGATTTGTTTATATTCTAAGTATTTTAGTTGGATTTACTTCTGGGTTAGCAGCTTTAATCTTAAAAAACTTTACGCACTATATACAATCTCTTTTAGAAGGGAAGTTAGTGCAACATTATCATAAAGTATTTTATTTTTTGTTTCCTATAATTGGGTTTACACTTGTGTATTTGGTAATTAAATATATAATTAGAGGCACAGTAAGTCACGGTATTCCTTCTACCCTTTTTGCTATTTCGAAGAGAAAAGGAATTATGAAACAATACCAAATGTTTGGTTCATTATTAACGGCACCTATCACAATTGGTTTTGGAGGTTCTGTAGGATTAGAAGGTCCCACAGTTGCTACAAGTGCTGCCATAAGTTCTAACATTTCTCGAATGTTTCATGTAAACCAAACCACACGTAACTTACTTATTGGTTGTGCTGCGGCAGGCGCTTTATCAGCAATTTTTAAAGCTCCAATTGCTGCGATTATTTTTGCTATTGAAGTGTTTAGTTTAGATTTAACAATTGCCTCAATGTTACCGTTACTTTTAGCGTCACTTTCGGCTATTATTATGTCATATTTCTTTTTTGGAAATGATATTCTTTTGCCTTTCAGAATTGAGGATAAATTTACAGTATCTGATGTTCCTTTTTATATTGTTTTAGGACTCGTAGCATCATTAACTTCGGTTTATTTTACAGAGATTTACGAGAGAATTCAAAAGATTTTTGACAATATTGGTTCACCATTTAAAAGAATTGTTTTTGGAGGTATAGCCATTGGTATTCTAGTGTATTTCATACCACCTTTGTATGGGGAAGGGTTTGATGTTATTAATAATTTAGTTGCAGGAAACCCTGAAAAAGCGTTAGAAAACAATTTTTTTAATTTGGAGACCGAAAATGTTTGGATCGTTATAGGGTTGTTAATAGGATTAGTATTTTTTAAAATTATAGCAAGTTCACTTACTTTTGGTGCTGGTGGTGTTGGTGGTATTTTTGCACCTACATTATTTATGGGGAGCATTATGGGAAATTGTCTTGCAAAAATTATTAATAATTCAGGTTTTTTCTCTTTTTCCATTTCTGAAAGTAATTTTACTTTGGTTGGCATGGCGGGTCTTATGGCGGGAGTACTTCATGCACCGCTTACAGCAATTTTCTTAATTGCAGAGATAACAGGCGGATATGAATTATTTATTCCTTTAATGATCACTTCTGCTATTTCTTTTGGTGTGATAAAATATTTTCATCCTCACTCCGTATACGCAATGGAGTTGGGTAGAAAAGGAGAATTGATTACCCATGATAAAGATCATGCCGTATTAACTTTAATGGATATGGATAGGGTTATTGAAAACAATTTTGTGGAGATTTATCCTGAAATGACATTAGGAGAAATTGTTCATGAAGCGGTAGTAAAATCAAATAGAAATATTTTTCCTGTTGTTGATAAGGAAACTAAGGAGTTATTAGGAATTTTATTATTGGATGATATAAGGCCTATTATGTTTGATACCACTTTATATAATAGTGTTAAAGCTAGTGATGTAATGCAAGATCCACCTGAAATAGTGGAGTTGGAAGAAGATAAAATGACGGATATTATGAAGAAATTTCAAGATAGTGGTGCTTGGAATTTACCTGTTGTTAATAATAATCAATATCACGGATTTATTTCTAAATCTAAATTGTTAACAGTATACAGAAGAAAATTAATTGAAGTTACTTCTTAGCTAAAAACTCAACCATTTTATCAGGGAAGTCGGTAAAACCACCATCAATATTTGCTTCAAAAAATAAGACCTGCATCATTTCATCAAACGAAGAAAACTCATCTAACTGATCTGCTCTAAATGTATACGGATGTACTTTTAAGCCTAATTTATGAGCATCATCAACCAAGGATGTGAATATCCATTTGTCACCTGTTTTTTTATCTAGAATTTGCTTATACCAAGGTCCAATTCCGTTAGCATAACGAGCGTAGTAATCTAAATTATTAGCTTCTTCGGGGAATTCAATTAATTGCACTAAAAATAAATCTGATTTTAACTCTTTTCGAACACGTTCTAATTCTTTAGCATCAAAACACTGGAAGATACATTTGTCTTTTTTAGTGGTATAACCATAGTCAGACAATATTTGCAAGGTGATTTTAGCGATATCTTTCCCGTTTTTATGATGAAAAGCAGGGTTTTTGATCTCTGGATAAATACCGATGTTATTTCCTGTAGATGTATTTAACCCTTGAATGAATTCAATCTCTTGTTGCAAAGAATGTAGTTTGAAATTTCCTTTTCCCTTCGGAAAACGATTTGGATAAAATTGCTTACCTGTTTTAGGGTTAAAACGCTCTGTAACGTTTAGTTGTTGCAATTCGTCAAATGTAAAATCAATAACATAAAAACGACCATCTTCACGTTTTCTATTTGGGTATTTTTGAGCCACATCGGTAACGTCATCTAACTCAATATCATGAATTACCATAGGAACATCGTCTTTGCTTAATACAAGGTCTTGCTCTAAATAATCAGGTTTCATTGCATAAGCCATAGCTTTCGCTTCCATAGTGTGTTCTGGTAAGTACCCTGAAGCTCCACGATGAGCAATTACAATTTTTGTATCCATTTTAGTTGAGGTTTTTACGGGATTGTTGCATCCGATAATTGTAGATAAAACTAAGATAAAATATATGTTTTTCATATGTTAAATATAAACCTGTATTGTTAACGCTATCATGGTAAATACAGTTAAAATAATTACTAGCGGAATGACAAATTTTAACCATTTATCATATCCGATTTTAACAATAGCCAAAGAAGCTAAAATTAAACCTGTTGGGTTGATAAATGCAAACAAACCCATACCGTATTGGTAAGCGTTTACAATTACCTCTCTACCAATACCAACAGTATCTGCTAATGGCGACATAATTGGCATCGTTAAAACAGCCATACCAGAAGAACTTGGGATAAAGAATGATAAACCAGAGTAAATAAAAAGTAACACATTGGTAAAAACTCCTTTCGACATCCCGCTTGTTAAACCACTAGCATAGTGTAAAATAGTATCGCTTATTAATCCTTGTTCCATTACTACAGATACTCCTCTGGCAATACCAATAATAAAAGCGACTCCTAACAAGTCATTTGCTCCTTTAATAAAAAGTGTAACAAAACTTTCTTCTTTCATTTTGGCTAAAAAACCAATAAGAATTGAGCCGATTAAAAAGACGACTGTCATTTCTTCAAACCACCAACCTAAGCGTGAAACTCCGTAAATCATTATTACAAAACATAAGGCAAAAACAGTTAAGATAATTCGTAAACGACCTGTTAACGTATGTGAATTTGAAGTTGAATTCCCAAATAAATTTTCAATCATTTCTTTTTGATCAAAAACAATCGATTTTGTGACATCTTTCTGAACTCGGTTTGCATATCGAAAAATATAAAGAATACAAATAATAAGTCCTAAAATTAACATGATTAATCTTCCTGTAAATCCAGTTGTCCAATTAATTCCTGCAGCATCCGAAGCAATAATTACACTAAACGGATTAACCGTAGAACACATAGTTCCTATAGATGATCCAATATATACACTGGCTAAAGCGACTATTGCATCATATTTTGCAGCTAAAAATATAGGGATAAGTATAGGGTAAAAAGCAATGATCTCTTCTGCTAAACCAAATGTAGTACCTCCAATAGCAATTAAAGTGGTAACAACTATAATTAGCCAATATTCTTTTCCTTTTAATGCTTCTGCTAACCAAGAAATACCAGCATCAAAAGCCCCCGTGAAATTCATGACACCAATAAGTCCTCCTAAAATTAAAACGAATAAAATAATATCAGACGATTGTATAATTCCTTTAATAGGTGATTTTATAAAATCTAAAAATCCTTGGGGCTTTGGGTCGAGTTGTGTGTAAGTTTTAGGAACGTTAATAGGTTTCCCAATATCTCCGTTGGTGAACTTTTCTAAAGGAATCTTAACGCCTAAATTTTCTAAAATTTCTTGATTTGCAGGTAGTGTTTTTACCTCTTCTAAGTGTGTGTAGGTAAAAGAATTACTATCTTTTTGATATTGTAAGGTGTCAAATTTACCAGCAGGGACAAACCATGTTAAAATTGCAACTAATCCTGCTATAATTAGTAAAATAGTATGCGGAGTAGGTAGTTTTATGCTTTTCAAAGTTGAGAAGTTTTATGTAATGTTAAAAATAAAAAAAAAGCATCGATAACTGATGCTTTTTTTAACTATTAAAAGTTATTAAACTAGTAAGCTCTTTTGTCGCTTCCTTCATAAAAATTAATAAAAGCTTCGTTTACAACTCTATGACCTCCATCGGTAGGATAATCTCCTGTAAAGTACCAATCACCTGTATGTTCAGGACATGCTTTGTGCAAACCAGCTACTGTTTGAAAAATAACCTCTACTTCAGCATTAATTTCTTCCGTTTTTAGCATTTCTGCCACTTTGTGAGAAATTTGTTCATTAGAAAAAGGATTGTAAATTTCTTTTACAAAATTTACAATGTTTGCATCCTCTTTGTTTTGTTGTGCTTTACATTTTTTATAAACTTCCTCAACAATACCATATTGATTGGTTTCTTTTAGTAATTCTAAAGCAGCTTTAAAAGCAATAAAATCACCAATTTTAGCCATGTCAATTCCATAACAATCTGGATAACGGATTTGAGGAGCAGAAGAAACCACTACAATCTTCTTCGGAGATAAACGATCTATAATTTTAATGATACTTTTCTTTAAGGTAGTACCACGTACAATACTATCGTCTATAATCACTAAGTTATCGGTAGGTTTTACAACACCGTAGGTAATATCATAAACATGGGCTACCAGATCATCACGACTGTTATCATCTGCAATAAATGTTCTGAGTTTTGCATCTTTAATCGCTATTTTTTCGAAACGAGGTCTTTCAGATAAAATTTTGGTAACTGTTTCAGCAGAAAGCTTTCCGTCTCCCGCTAAAATTTTGTCGGTTTTTTGTTGATTTAAAATATCTTCAGCAGATTCTATCATTCCATAAAAAGAAGTTTCTGCGGTATTTGGAATGTAAGTAAATACAGTATTCGAAATATCACTATTAATCGATTTTAATATTTCTGGAAATACATATTTACCTAAATTTTTTCTTTCTTGATAAATAGAAGCATCACTACCACGAGAAAAATAAATTCTTTCAAAAGAGCATGATTTCTTTTCACGTTTTTTTAATACTTTTTCTAGAGAGGTTTTTCCATTTTTTTTGATGATTAATGCTTTTCCTCTAGGAATTTCTTGTACTTCATCAATAGGAACATTAAAGGCTGTTTGAATAACAGGTCTTTCTGAAGCAACTACAACTACTTCATCATCTTGATACCAAAATGCGGGTCGAATCCCTGAAGGATCACGCAATATAAAAGCATCTCCATGTCCTAATAATCCTGCCATGGCATAACCGCCATCCCAATTTTTAGAAGAACGTTTTAAAATGCGTTGAATATCTAAATGCTCTTCAATAAAAGGAGAAGCTTCTTTTTTATTAAAACCAGCTTCTTTGGCTTTTTTATAAGTATCTGAAACTTCGTCCTCTAAAAAATGACCTATTTTTTCCATTACAGTAACTGTGTCGGTAGCTTCTTTAGGATGTTGTCCTAAAGAAACCAACTCTTCCATTAATTGTTTAGAATTGGTCATGTTAAAGTTACCGGCAACAATTAAATTTTTATGTTTCCAATTACTTTGACGTAAAAAAGGATGTACATTTTCAATACTATTGCCACCAAAAGTACCGTAACGAACATGGCCTAAAAACAAGTTGCCTAAGTAAGGCATGTTTTCTTCTTGCCAAGAAATATCTTCTAACTTTTCAGGGTTATTTTCAAAAACACCATTGATACGGTCGTTTATTTGTGCAAACACATCTTGTATAGGTTGTGTTTTGTTAGAACGGACTCTACTAATATAACGAGTACCAGGCTCTACGTTGAATTTAATACTTGCTAAACCAGCACCATCTTGACCACGGTTGTGTTGTTTTTCCATTAACAAATACATTTTATTTAATCCGTAAAAAGCGGTTCCGTATTTGTCTTTATAATATTGTAAGGGTTTTAACAATCTAACCATTGCAATTCCGCACTCGTGTTTTAAAGTGTCACTCATGTTGTAAAGATAAATTCCTTCGCAGGCAGGAATTGTTTATGTTGTGTTGTTGTGTGTTGGTTTTTTAACTAGGTTAAAAAAAGGTATTCCTGCCTGCGCAGAAATGCAAATATTAAAAAAAATCCGCAGCCAAAGGCGCGGATTTTAATTATGATAATTCAATATCAAATTGTGTTAATTCCTTAAAAGCTTGTAAGCGAGTTTCAACTTCTTCTTTTGTAAGCTCTTCCATTCGTTGTGTTCCGAATTTTTCTACACAAAAAGAAGCTAAGTTAGAACCATAAATAATTGCGTTTTTCATGTTTTCAAACGAAATATCTTCTGTTTTCGCTAAATATCCGCAGAAACCACCTGCAAAAGTATCTCCTGCGCCTGTTGGGTCAAAAACTTCTGCTAATGGTAAAGCAGGAGCATAGAACATTTTTCCTTCGTTAAATAACAGTGCTCCGTGTTCCCCTTTTTTTATTACTACGTGTTGTGGGCCCATTTCATGAATTTTCTTTGCTGCGTTTACTAACGAATATTCCCCACTCAATTGGCGAGCTTCTTCATCATTAATAGTAATAACATCTACACGTTTTAAAACATTATGTAAATCGTTTAAAGCAATATCCATCCAAAAATTCATAGTATCTAGTACTACTAATTTTGGTCTTTCATTCATTTGATCTAATACAGATGCTTGTGTAAGTGGATGTAAATTTCCTAACATTACGATAGCTGAATTTTTAAATTCTTCAGTTACTACAGGTTGAAAATGTTCTAAAACATTTAATTCAGTAATTAAAGTATCACGAGAGTTCATATCATTATGATATTTACCACTCCAGAAAAAAGTTTTCCCTTCTTTAACGATTTCAATTCCTTTAGTGTCTATTCCTTTCTTCTCCATCATATCTAAATATGATGGAGGAAAATCTCCACCTACCACAGAAACGACTCCTGTTTTTATTCCAAATTGTGATGCTGCTAATCCAACAAAAGTTCCAGAACCTCCTAAAATTTTATCGGTTTTTCCAAAAGGAGTTTCAATAGCATCAAACGCCACAGTACCTACTGCTAATAATTTACTCATATTTTTTATACGTTGTTAGGCATTTCTAATGCCAAATTTTATCAGTAATTTTGTACGATAATTGCACAAGATAAATTTAAAGTGCAAAAATAGTTCTAAAAAATGACTATCAAAGAAATACAAGAAGAAATTATTGATGAGTTCTCTATGTTTGATGACTGGATGGAGCGCTATGAATATATTATAGAGTTAGGAAAATCGTTACCTTTAATAGCAGATGAGTTTAAAGTGGATGAAAATTTAATTAAAGGATGCCAATCGAAAGTATGGTTGCATTCTAGTTTAGATGGAGAGCAATTAAAATTTACAGCAGATAGTGATGCCATTTTAACCAAAGGAATTGTGGCTTTGTTGTTGCGTGTTTATTCTAATCAAAAACCACAGGCCATTTTAGACGCTGACACTAATTTTATAGATGAAATTGGTTTGAAAGAACATTTGAGTCCGACACGTGCTAATGGATTAGTATCGATGGTAAAGCAAATAAAAATGTACGCTATTGCGCAACAAACTAAGTTGGAGAATTAAAGAAAAGAATATGACAGATAAAGAATTAGACGAGTTAGGAGACAAAATAGTTCGTGTATTAAAAACAATTTACGATCCAGAAATTCCTGTAGATATTTATGAATTAGGATTAATTTATGATGTATTTGTTTCTGAAGAAAATGATGCTAAAATTTTAATGACGTTAACATCACCTAACTGTCCGGTAGCAGAAAGTTTACCTGTAGAGATAGAAGAAAAAATAAAAACACTTCCAGAGATTAATAATTGTGAAGTTGAAATTACTTTTGATCCAACGTGGACACAAGAAATGATGAGCGAAGAAGCGAAGTTAGAACTCGGAATGCTATAGTATGGCAGAAGAAATAATAAATAGGGTTGCAAATAGCAAATTAAAAACGATAGACCTTGAGGAGTTTTATCCATCAGGAAATAGAATTGTTTTTGATATTACCGAGTGGCTTTATGAAGGTCTTATCCTTCGTGAAAAAGATTTCAGAGAACAGGTTAGCAATCATAATTGGAAACAATATCAAGATAGCTATATTGCTATATCTTCTTCATCAGAAGCTATTATTCCTTCTTGGGCATATTTATTATTAACAACAAGGTTAAATTCTTATGCAAAAAAAGTGGTCGTTGGTGATTTAGCGTTGTTAGAGACGGTAATTTTTCAAGAAATTATAGATAATTTAGATGTTTCAGAATATCAAGATGCACCTGTAATTATAAAAGGATGTTCTAATAAACCGATTCCGCAAAGCGCTTATACAATGTTGATTAGTAAAATACAATCAGTGGTAAAATCAATTATGTTTGGAGAGGCTTGTTCAAATGTTCCATTATTCAAAAAGAAATAATACTTTAGATTAAGTGACTTTTGTAAAAAATCTTTGTCTAAAACTAAGATAAAGGCGTATTTTTGCGCCCCGAATTAAAAAACAAAAAATTTTAAAAATGAAAAAACTATTAGCAATTGCTATTTTGTTCGGTGCATTAGCAGTAAATGCACAAGAGAAAAAAGAAGAACCTAAAGAAGGATGGAAAAGAGCAGGAAATATTTCTTTCTTATTTAATCAATCGGCATTCAACAACTGGTTAGCAGGAGGAACAAACAACCTTACAGGTACTTTAGGAGTGAATTATGACTTTAATTACGCAAAAGGAGACTGGACTTGGGATAACAAAATATTGGTTTCTTATGGTTTAACAAAATTAAAAGGACAAGAGGCTCAAAAAACAGATGATCGTTTAGAATTTAACTCTTTAGCAGGTAAAAAAGCGAGTGGATACTGGTACTATTCTGGTTTTATAAACTTTAAAACTCAAATGGAGTCTACTTATGATGGAGCAGGAAATCAGTTATCTCACTTTTTCTCACCAGCATATTTACAATTTGGACCAGGGATGTTATGGAAAAAACATGACAACTTAAAAGTTAATTTAGCGCCGGCGACTTCTAAATTAATTTTTGTACATGATCATTTTACAGAAAATTTAGCTCCTGGTGTTAGTTATTTCGGTGTAAAAGCTGGAGAGACTTCTCGTTACGAGTTAGGAGCAGCTGTTAATGCCTACTACAAATTTAATTTAATGGAAAATGTTTCTGTAGAAAATATTTTAAATTTATATAGTAATTATTTAGAAGAAGCTAAAAATATTGATATAGATTATACGGTTAACGTTGTAATGAAAATTAACAAGTATCTATCAGCCAACTTAGCATTACAAGCTATTTATGATGATAATGCTTATGAAGGTTTTCAAACAAAGGAAGTATTTGGTTTAGGCGTGAATTACGGTTTCTAAGACCTGTTAAAATATAAATTAGAAACCCCAAGAAATTATCTTGGGGTTTTTTATTTTGCGTATTTTTACTAAAATTTTTTTAAGATGACATTATTAATTATTTATGCTACACTTTCTATTTTCTTTTCATTTTTATGTTCTATTCTAGAAGCAGTATTATTAAGTGTTACACCTACATTTATTAATATTAAAAAAAATGAAGGGAAACATTATGCTACGAATTTAGAAATATTAAAAAAGGATGTTGATAAGCCGTTAATTGCAATTTTAACTTTAAACACGATTGCACATACAGTAGGTGCTATATTAGTGGGTGTAGAAGCTAAAAAAGCGTTTGGAGATGAGGGGAACGGAGTTTTTATTGTTTCTGCATTAATGACCTTTCTTATTTTAGTAGCTTCTGAAATTATACCAAAAACTATTGGAGCAACCTATTGGAAAGGTTTAGCAAATTTTACGTCAACAGCATTAAATGTACTTATTTTTCCATTAAAGTGGATGGGTATTTTATGGTTGTTACAGTTAGCTACAAAGTTAATAGGAGGTAAAGGAGCACACGGAAGTATATTGAGTCGTGAAGATTTCTCTGCAATGGCTGAAATTGCTGAACAAGAAGGTGTTTTTCATGAAAGTGAAAGTTTAATTATTAGGAACTTACTTAGTTTTAAAGAGGTGGAAGCAAAAGATATTATGACACCAAGAACAGTGTTAAAAATTGCAGACTCTTCAAGAACGATTCAATCTTTTTTCGATGAAAATCCTAATTTAAGATTTTCACGTGTACCGATGTTTACTGACAAAGCGGATAATATTTCAGGATATTTTTTGAAAGATCAATTATTAGAGGCCATTATACAAGGTAAGGGGAATGAAAAACTAGAAAGTATTCAAAGAACTATTACAATAACAAAACGAGATTTGCCAATTCCGCAGTTGTTTGAAAAATTAATTGAACAACGAGAGCACATTGCTTTGGTTGTAGATGAATATGGTTCTGTAAGTGGTTTAGTAACTCAAGAAGATGTTATAGAAACTTTATTAGGGCTTGAGATAATGGATGAAAGTGATAATGTTGCCGATTTACAAAGTTTAGCAAGAAAAAGCTGGGAAAAAAGAGCGAAAAAACTAGGATTGCTGGAAGATAGTGAAGATGTAGAAAGTTTATAAAAAAACAAAGCCCAATTGTTATTTAGATTGGGCTTGTTTTTTACTAGTAGTTTTATTTTAATTATTCTTCTTCTTTATATTCATAATAAAGAAAATCGTTATATGGAAAACGCTGAATGTGTATCTTTTTTACTTCTTCATAGACAAGGTCTTTAAAATCTTCTAAATTATCTTTATTTAGTGCAGAAATAAAAATGCTTTCTGTAGAAAGATCACTCATCCAAGTTTTTTTCCAGTCTTCTAAAGTATAGTGTGCTTTTGTTTTTTCAGTAATAATATCGTCTTCATCAATAGTTTCATGAGAATAAGCATCTATTTTATTAAAAACCATAATAGTAGGTTTGTCTGCACTATCAATTTCATCTAAAATTTTGTTTACTGATGCAATATGATCTTCAAAAGTTGGATGTGAAATATCTACAACATGTAACAGTAAATCAGCTTCACGAACCTCATCTAAGGTAGATTTGAATGATTCTACTAATTGAGTTGGTAATTTTCTAATAAATCCAACGGTATCTGTTAATAAAAAAGGAATGTTTTTAATCACTACTTTTCTAACGGTAGTATCTAAAGTTGCAAACAATTTATCTTCTGCAAAAACTTCACTTTTACTAATGACATTCATTAAAGTAGATTTACCAACATTGGTATAACCAACAAGCGCAACGCGAACCATTTTCCCACGGTTTTTACGTTGAACCGCCATTTGTTTGTCTATCGTTTTAAGCTTCTTTTTAAGTAAATCGATTTTTTCACGAATTATACGACGATCCGTTTCAATTTCTGTTTCTCCAGGACCACGCATCCCAATTCCACCTTTTTGTTTGTCAAGGTGTGTCCACATTCTTGTTAAACGAGGTAGTAAATATTGGTATTGTGCTAATTCGACCTGTGTTTTTGCAGAACTTGTTTGAGCTCTACTCGCAAAAATATCTAAGATAAGATTGGTTCTGTCTAAAATCTTACAATCTAAAAAGTTCTCAATATTTCTTAATTGTGCAGGTGAGAGTTCGTCATCAAAAATAGCGGTACCTATTCCGTGAGCATCTATATACGATTTTACTTCTTCTAACTTACCTGTACCCAAAAAAGTTTTAGGGTTTGGTTTTTCAACTTTTTGTACAAATCGTTTTACAGGAACACCACCAGCAGTCATGGTCAAAAACTCTAGCTCATCTAAATATTCGTCAGATTTTTTTTCGTCTTGATGCTGGGTTATAACTCCTATTAAAACCGCCTTTTCAGATATGGCTTCTCTTGTTTCTATCATAGAGTACAAAAGTACGAAGATTTAAATGTAGAAAAACATGAAGAGAATTAATTTTCTTTTTCTGAAAAAGAATGATTTTTTATGAGGAGCCCAAGAATAAAACTTAAAACTGCTGGCAAAACCCATCCTAAATTATGTTTTGAAAAAGGAATGATATTTTGAATTTCTGAAAGCTTTTTTTCATCAACAAAAAACTGTAAAAAATCTGGAATGCTAAAAATAAATGTCGCTAATACCACTACTTTAAATACATTTTTAGAAGCGTATTTTTCAGGCAAGACATTTAATATAATTAGAGCTATCGTAATTGGGTAGATAAACATTAGTACAGGTAAGGCAATATTAATAATGTAACCAACATCGAATTGCCCAACAACAACGCCAATCAAACAACCCAAAAAAGCAGTTATAAAATATACTTTTTGTGAATTGTTGAATAGGCCTTTTACATAGTCGGAGGTACCTGTAACTATTCCAACAGCAGTTGTAAAACAAGCTAAAGAAACTAATACACTTAAAAAAACAGTTCCGATATTACCAAGGGTTTGTGTGCTTAAAATAGATAACACTTCTGTGCGAGTTGCATCCGTTTTAAAGGTAGTATTGAAGCGTGCTCCGTTAAGAATTAATCCTGCGTAAATAATTAATAAACCGCACCCCGCTATAAACCCAGCTTTGGTAATTAATTCCTTTTTTATTTCGAAAGAAGTGTCTTTTTTAAAATTCATAGAAATCACCAATATACCGCCTACGACAATAGCACCAATAGCGTCAAAAGTTTGATACCCTTCTAACAAACCACTAACAAAAGGAGTACTAAAGGTAGTTGGGGAAATAACATTTGGAGCAGTGAAAACACCAATAAAAATAATTGCTAATAAAATAAGGATAATGAAAGGTGTTAAAATCTTGCCTAAAAGGTTAAGAACTTTTGTTCGGTTAATAGCAAATATAAATACGAGTAAAAAATAAATAATACTTGTTAGTAATGAACTGGTTCTGAAATAAGGTGCAATTGCCATTTCATGGGTTACAGAAGCTGTTCTAGGTGCTGGTAAACTAATGGAAATAGCGTATATAATAATACAATATACTGTGCTGAAAACCGGAGAAACCTTTTTACCAAAATCATACAGCGTTCCTTGTAAGCGAGCGTGCGCTAGAATACCAAGAATTGGTATGAAAACAGCGGTAATAAAAAAACCAATAGATACCCAATACCAATCTTCTCCTGCATTTTTACCTAAAAAAGGAGGTAAAATTAAATTCCCTGCGCCAAAAAACATAGAAAATAAGGCGAACCCTGTAACGAAAATTTCTTTGGTTTTATTCATATAACACTACTAGTCTAGTGACGAAATATACATATTTTTGTGCTATGGAAAATTTTATAATGTATAAAAATACACGGGTTGCATATTCTTCTAAAGGAAAAGGAGGAGCCGTAATTTTACTGCATGGTTTTCTTGAAAATTCTTCCATGTGGAATAAAATAGATAAGGAATTATCACAACGAAACAAAGTGATTTGCATTGATTTGTTAGGGCATGGAAAATCTGATTGTTTGGGTTATGTACATGCTATGGAGGATCTGGCAGACGTCGTTAAAGCTGTTCTAAAAGCAGAAAGAATTAGAAGCGTAACTCTTATTGGTCATTCTATGGGAGGGTATGTTGCTTTGGCTTTTACAGAAAAATATCTAAAAAATATAAAAGGTTTGTGTTTGCTAAATTCTACTGCGCAAGCAGATAATGAAGAACGTAAAAAACTAAGGTTACGCGCTATAAAAATGGCACAAACTAATTATGAAAGTTTAGTATCAATGTCAATCGTGAATTTATTTGCAGAAGATACTCGAAATCAATTTTTAGAGGAAGTAGAAGAATGTAAAGAAGTGGCTTTAAAAACATCAGTACATGGGTATATTGCTTGTTCTGAAGGAATGAGAATGCGAATAAACAGAGAGCATGTTTTAGCTTCAAAAGGTTTTAAAAAACTAATTATTACAGGTAAAAAAGATTCAATAATAAATCATAAACAAATCAAAGAAGAAGCAGGGAGGACACAAACACCTTTAATTACATTGTCTAACGGACATATGAGCCATATAGAAAATTCAAAAGAATTGATTTCTTTGCTAAAAGATTTTATTAAATCGGTAGGTTAGTTTTTTGTAATTTGCAATCAAATATTTTTCATGAAAATTAATCATATAGGTAAAGAGAATTCCGTTTTAAATAAGTTTATTTCAGAACTTAGGGATGTTGCTATTCAAAAAGATAGTATGCGTTTTAGAAGAAATATAGAGCGGATAGGTGAAATTTTAGGGTATGAATTAAGTAAACAGCTTTCTTTTTATTCGAAAGAAATTACTACCCCTTTAGGGATTAAGAAAACCAATTTACCTTCAGAAGATTTGATTTTATGTTCTATTCTTAGAGCGGGTTTACCTTTGCATAACGGACTTTTAAATTATTTTGACGATGCTGAAAATGCGTTTATTTCTGCATATCGTCATCACCCAAACAACGATGAGCATTTCGAAATTGTGGTAGAATACTTTGCTTCTCCTTCTATAAACGATAAAACATTGTTGTTGATTGACCCTATGTTAGCAACAGGAAGGTCGTTAGTGGCTGTTCATGAAGCAATAAAAAAATATGGTAGCCCCAAAAAAATCCATATTGTATCTGTTATAGGATCAGAAGACGGAGTTGATTATATTAAAAAACATTTTCCAGAGAACACCTCGTTGTGGATAGCGGATATTGATGAAAATTTAAATGATAGCGGATATATTATTCCTGGTTTAGGTGATGCTGGTGATCTAGCTTTTGGCGAAAAAATGTAATTACACAAAATTAACAATAAAAGCACAAACGATAAACGAAAAAGGAACAACATCAATAAACCATTTTCTTTCAAAAAGCTCAAGTCCGTTGGCTATTATTAATGCTGAAGGAAAAAACAAATACAAAATCTCGCTACCGTTTCTGTCTTTAACTAGTATTAGTAATAAAAAAGCAATTGCAAAATTCAATAAAAGTAAAATCCAATTTTTTCTAAAAGAGTTTTTAATAGCCAATGCTTTAGGTGTTTTAAAAAATACGGAAAGCATAATAAAAACACAGACAAAGTAAATGGGTAATAGATAACTAAATTGATTGTATAAACTTAAATCATAATGCGTAAACCAATCAAAAAGGAGCTCGAAATCTTGCAGTTTATCATACCACAAACAGTAGGTAAAATATAAAAAAGTAGGAGCGAAAAAGCCTATTAAAGGAATTAAAATTGTTTGATAAGTAAAACGCTGGTGTAAGTATATTGATATATATAAAAGTATACCAAATTGTATTGAAAAAGGTTCGATTAAAAAGGTAATTCCTAACCATAAACCACCATCAAATAATTTTTTAAATAAGTTTTTTGAAGATTGTATACTATATACTTTTCGTAAAAACAGTAACAATGTGAGATTAGAGTAGAAGGTAGAATTTATTTTAAGAGTTTCTGGAAACATGCCTATAAAAAACACCAAAAATAAAAAGGCATAAGAATTGTCGAATGTAAGAGCATTCTTAGAATTTATAAACCCAGCAATACTAAACATTAATAAAAATAAGGGTAAAACCCAAAGATTAATAGAGGCTATTTTTCCACTTAAAAAAGCCATAAAATAATAGCATAAAAACAAAGCTATAATCAGTAAAACAGTAATAGGTTTTGATTTGCTGAAAAAGTTGGTTAACATCGTTTCTTTTTATATTTTTGCAAGCGTAAAGATAATCAAGTTATGTTAGCATTAAATATTTTTAGATTAATAGGAGATTTATTTGATAAGGTTTTATTCTTGCCTTTCGATTGGTTAAGACTAACGGTTAAGAATTGGTGGACTACCAATACAATTAACTGGTTGTTTTTAGTAGTTCTTTTAGTATTGTTAGCTTACTGGATGAATGAATCTTATCGTTTCTTAAAAGAAGGAACAGAAGATAGAGCTTAATTCTATACTACATTGGGGAGTAAAAACAAACTCAAACGTTTTAAAGAAAACGAAACGTTCGCAAACGTAATTCAGCCTACGAGAGAAGAGGTTGTTAACAATTTTTCATTAAAAGGAAAATGGAATACCTTTTTTAAAAACGACAATCCTATTGTTTTAGAATTAGGATGTGGTAAAGGTGAATATACGGTTGCTTTAGCAGAAAAAAATCCTGATAAAAATTTTATTGGTATTGATATAAAAGGAGCGCGTTTTTGGCGTGGTGCAAAAACTGCGTTAGAGAACAAAATGACCAATGTTGCTTTTATTCGTACACAAATAGAGTTGGTAGATTTTATTTTTGCTAAAAACGAAGTAGATGAAATTTGGATTACCTTTCCAGACCCTCAAATAAAATACAAACGTACAAAGCATAGAATGACTAATTCTGAATTTTTAAAAAAGTATCATACTATTTTAAAAGAAGACGGAGTCGTTAATCTTAAAACCGATAGCGAATTTATGCATGGTTATACGCTAGGGTTACTACATGGTGAAGGACATGAGATTTTACATGCTAATCACGATGTGTATAAAGATTATTATTCACCAGAAGAGGTGGTAAGTACACAAACGTTTTATGAAAAGCAATATTTAGAGCAAGGAAAACCAATTACGTTTATTAAATTCAGAATAAAATATTAAAACATGTTAGCTGCAGTAAGTTTAGGGGTTTTGTCTTCTTTTTTTGGTTTTGCAGCCCCAGGAATGTTAAATATTACAGCAAGTAAAATAAGTGTAGATTATAATAAAAATCATGCATTTAAATTTGTTTTAGCGGTTAGTCTGGTAACTGTTTTACAATCTTTAGTAGCTATTTATTTGGTGAGAATTAGTAGTGAGTCTTCAGGAATACTATCGATGATTCAAAAGTTCTCCATAGCTATTTTTCTTTTGCTTTCATTTTATTTCTTTAGAAAATCTTATCAAGAACAAAAACAAACTTCACAAAAGAGCGATGTTAAAAAACCATTTTTATATGGTTTAATTTTAGCTTCAGCAAATATGTTTGCAATTCCTTTTTTTTATGGTGTTTTTTTACTTTACGCCTCAAAAAATGGTTTTTTTAAGGAGATTAGTGATTTTACACTTTTAGTTTTTGGAGTTCTCTTAGGATTTCATTTAATTTTTGGTTCTTATGTGATTTTAGCTTCAAAAATGAAAAGCAGAATTGCAAAAATTTCTAAATATTTAAATTTGGTTTTAGCGAGTCTTACGGGATTGGTGGCTATAGTATCATTGATTAAATTATTGTAGTTTTATACAATGGATTCTAATCCGAATTTTTTTGAAAAAGCTCATGAAG
The DNA here is from genome assembly GCF_008124875.1 of Tenacibaculum adriaticum. GTDB lineage: Bacteria > Bacteroidota > Bacteroidia > Flavobacteriales > Flavobacteriaceae > Polaribacter > Polaribacter adriaticus. Next base: position 310,411 of record NZ_VNIA01000001.1, on the reverse strand, counting down.
TTGCAAAGTTAATTCCTTACGGAAGAGTAACTAGCTATGGGGCGATAGCAACTTATTTAGGAGCAGCACGATCTGCAAGAATGGTAGGTTGGGCCATGAATAATTCTTCAGGAAAGGATGTGCCAGCACATCGCGTGGTAAACCGAAAAGGCTTACTAACAGGGAAGCATCATTTTGACGGAACAAACCTTATGCAGCAATTGTTAGAAAGCGAAGGAATTGTGGTTGTCGAGAATCAAATTCAAGATTTTGAAAAGGTGTTTTGGGACCCGAGTAAAGAGTTACTCTAAATACTTTCCTTCTTCATTTTTTCACGTAACTCTTTTGTGGTTAACGAAATTTTATCGTGACTCCAGCCTGGAGGCATAAATAAATATTTTAATCCGTTAGTAAAGTTTCCACTTTTTATAATTCGAGAAAATAAATTTTTCCATTCGTGAAATTCTACATTAAAAAGATTGAAAGATTTAATGTTTGAAGTTAATCCGTAATTCGGAGTTTCTTCTTCAGATTGAAAAGTTCCGAACAGCCGATCCCAAATAATGAGCACACCAGCATGATTTTTATCTAAGTATTTTAAATCCGACCCATGATGCACTCTGTGATGCGAGGGTGTGTTGAAAATGAATTCAATAGGTTTTGGTAGTTTTCTAATTTTTTCAGTATGAATCCAATATTGGTAAATAAAATTTAAGGTTTTCACTGCAAAAATATGTAATGGATGAAAACCAATAATTGCTAACCAAATCCAAAACAAAAAATGACCAGTTACATCATACGTCCATGTTTTTCTTAATGCAGTTGAAAAATTAAATCGCTCAGAAGAATGATGTACCACGTGGCTTGCCCAATATAATGAAACAGAATGCGCAAAACGATGCCCCCAATAAAAAGTGAAATCATCTAAAAAGAAAAGAACAACCCAAGAAGTCCATAGGGAATAATCAATAGAGAATAATCTAAAATTATTGTAGATGTAGAGAAACAATAACAATTTGATAGATTTAGTGAGTAGCGATATGATAAAATACACCAATCCTGTAGCTATGCTTGTTATTGTGTCTTTTACTTCGTGATTTTGCTCACGATCTTTCCAGCCAAGATATATTTCAATTAAAATAAGTACTATGAAAAGAGGGATAACTATAGGGTATGTATAAGTGTTTATTTGATTAATTAAATCCATTTCAAGAAAAATATAAGGTAAAGAGACTACAAGATAAAACAAACATAACAAACCTTTATCATTTTATAAATAAACACAATTCAAACCTTTTATTATCTGAGGGCTAAAATGTATCTTTGCAATTTAGATTAAATATAAGTAAGAACTTACATGAGTTTCACAAAACAAGATATATACAAAGCGTTAGAAACGATAACTGCACCAGGAGAAGGTAAAAGTTTAGTAGAAAACGAAAACATAAAAAACGTTGTAGCATTTGGCAACGAAGTAATTGTAGATGTGGTTATTGGCAACCCTTCTTTACAAGCGAAGAAAAAGGTTGAGGTAGAAATTATGAAAGCTATTCACGAGCATGTTGATCAAAAGATTGATGTAAAAGTGAATGTGAAAGTAGAAGTTCCTACTAAAGAAAATCCAAATCAAATTAGAGGTAAGGAAATTCCGAATATTAAAAACATTATTGCAATTGCATCTGGTAAAGGAGGAGTTGGTAAATCTACTATTACGTCTAATACAGCAATTTCATTAGCAAAAATGGGATTCAAAGTTGGGGTTTTAGATGCGGATGTATATGGGCCATCTCAACATTTAATGTTTGATGTTGAAAAGGAAAGACCTTTATCTGTAAAAGTTGAAGGTAGGTCTAAAATGAAACCAGTTGAAAATTACGGAGTAAAATTATTATCCCTAGGGTTTTTTACCAATCCAGATCAAGCGGTAATTTGGCGTGGACCGATGGCTTCAAAAGCATTAAATCAATTAATTTTTGATGCAGATTGGGGTGAGTTAGACTTCTTATTAATTGATTTGCCTCCAGGAACGGGAGATGTACATTTATCAATAGTGCAAGCGGTGCCGATAAATGGTGCAGTTGTTGTTAGTACTCCACAAAACATTGCTTTGGCAGATGCTAAAAAAGGAGTGGCAATGTTTCAACAAGAAAGTATAAATGTTCCTGTTTTAGGAATTGTAGAGAATATGGCTTACTTTACACCGGCAGAATTACCAGATAATAAATATTATATATTTGGTCAAAATGGCGCGAAGAATTTAGCTGAAGATATTGATACTGCATTCTTAGGAGAAATTCCATTAGTGCAAAGTATTAGAGAAGCAGGAGATGTTGGTCATCCAGTAGCTTTACAAAAAGGAACTCCTTTAGAAAAAGCGTTTGAGGATATTACCAAAGAAATGGTTTCTCAACTACTAAAACGTAACGCTAATTTACCACCAACAGAAGTTGTTCGCATTACAACAATGAGTGGATGTAGCACAAAATAAAATAAAATGAAAGCTCAAGAAACACAAAACAACGTAGAAAAAGCTTTAGAAGAAATCCGTCCTTTTTTATTGAGTGACGGAGGAAATATTAAGCTTTTATCAATAGAAGATAATATTGTAAAAGTGCAATTAGAAGGTGCTTGTAGTGGTTGTTCTGTAAATCAAATGACACTTAAAAACGGTGTTGAAGCAACTATAAAAAAGTATGCTCCAGAAATTGAAGAAGTTATAAATGTAGCGTAACTGATAAATGTCAGCTTTTACAAATTTATAACACTTTAATTTTGGGTACCCTGTGGGTTGCACTTTCCGTATTCGCCGCTTTTTGCTTAGACAAAAGAGCTCATACAAACGCTTCAATCGCTAACGCAGATTTTATCTGCAAATAGTGAAGAAGATAGAATAAAATAAAACAATCAATGCATGGCATTGAAAAACTTTTCCAAGAATAGATTTTTAAAAATCATAAAGGAAAAGTGTTTTTTTTGGTTTGTTTTTTCAAAGTGTAAAAAACGAATAGTAAAAAAATAATTAAAAGAATAGATTTTATCAAATGATAAAAACCGACATACTCATTATTGGCGCAGGCCCAACAGGATTGTTTACTGTTTTTGAAGCAGGTTTATTAAAATTACGTTGTCATTTAATAGACGCATTACCACAACAAGGAGGTCAATGCTCAGAGATATATCCTAAAAAACCGATTTACGATATTCCAGCATATCCTGAGATTTTAGCAGGAGATTTAACCGATAAATTAATGGAACAAATTAAACAATTTGAACCAGGATTTACGTTGGGTGAACGTGCAGATACTATCGATAAACAAGAAGACGGAACGTTTATAGTAACGACGAATAAAGGAACAAAACACCACGCACCAGTAGTTGCAATTGCGGGTGGATTAGGAAGCTTTGAGCCACGGAAACCACCAATTCCTAATATAGCAGATTTTGAAGATAAAGGAGTTGAATATATTATTCGAGATCCAGAGTTGTATCGCGACAAAAAAGTTGTGATTTCTGGTGGCGGAGATTCTGCTTTAGATTGGTCAATTTTCTTAACTGATGTTGCTTCTTCTGTAACATTAATTCATAGAAGAAATGAATTCCGTGGTGCTTTAGATTCCGTGGATAAAGTTCAAGAGTTAAAAGACGAAGGAAAACTAACATTAATAACTCCTGCAGAGGTTAAAGGAATTGTTGGAGGGGATAAAGTTACTGGTGTTGAAGTTCATAAAAAAGACGAAGAGCCGTTCATTATAGAAACAGATCATTTCATTCCTCTTTTCGGATTATCACCAAAATTAGGTCCCATAGCAGATTGGGGGTTAGAAATTGAGAAAAATGCCATTAAAGTAAATAATGCTCTTGATTATCAAACGAATATTCCAGGAATTTATGCCATTGGAGACGTAAACACCTATCCAGGTAAATTGAAATTGATTTTATGTGGTTTTCATGAAGCCACTTTAATGTGTCAAAGTGCGTTTCAACGTATTTTCCCAGATAAAAAATATGTGATGAAATATACAACTGTAGGTGGTGTAGATGGTTTTGACGGAACCCGAAAAGAAGCACCAAAAGCTGTTATAAAGTCAATAAATTAGATGAATCCAGATATCACACTAAAGATAACAGATAGAGAAGGTGTTTTGCACGAAATACAAGCTCCCACCGATATGGCAATGAACCTAATGGAAGTAGTTCGTTCGTACGAGTTAGCTCCAGAAGGAACCATTGGGATTTGTGGTGGTATGGCGATGTGCGCTTCGTGTCAATGTTATGTAAAGTCAGATCATGAATTACCAGAAATGGGTGAGGAAGAAGAAGCTATGTTAGCTGAAGCTTTTTATGTGGAAGATAACAGCCGTTTAGGTTGTCAAATACCAATAACTCCTGAGCTAGACGGATTGGAAGTAGAATTAGCTCCTGAAAGTTAAAAATCTCCGCGTACTTTTCTGTATATTTGTATAGTAGCATATAAACCATTTATTATGTTTTGGTTAGACCTATTATCACACTTAAAATTTCTTATTAAGAGAAATCCTGAATGATAATTTGATGTATTTATAAGTTAATATTATTTAATCATCAAATAGAAATACTATGCCTTTTTATCATAAATTAGGAAAAATACCACCTAAAAAACACACACAATTCCGTAAAAAAGACGGTAGTTTATATTACGAACAATTGTTTGGTACTATTGGTTTCGACGGAATGTCTACCAACTCATATCACGAACATAGACCCACTATGGTCAAAGAAATTCGCAAGCAATATTCTATTGCACCAAAAATTGCGAAAGAAAACAATATTCAATCGTATCGTTTTAGAGGATTTCAAGTACTTCCAGAAAACGATTACTTAGAGAGTAGAAAGGTTGTTCTAACAAATTCCGATTGTAATATTATTTTATCAGCACCAAAACAATCTACCAAAGATTATTTTTATAAAAACACAGATGCAGATGAGGTAATTTTCATTCATAAAGGAACGGGTAAATTACGAACACATCTTGGGAATTTAGATTTTAAATACGGAGATTATTTAGTAATTCCTCGCGGAATTATATACAAATTAGATTTCGATACAGAAGACAATCGTCTTTTTATTGTTGAATCATATTCACCAGTATACACACCAAAAAGATATAGAAACTGGTTTGGTCAATTATTAGAGCATTCTCCATTTTGTGAGCGTGATCTAAGAAGGCCAGAAGAGATAGAAACTTATGATGAAAAAGGAGACTTTTTAATCAAAGTAAAAAAACAAGGAGATATTATAGAAATGGTTTATGCTTCGCATCCTTTTGATGTTGTGGGGTATGACGGGTATAATTTTCCGTATGCATTTTCTATTCACGATTTTGAGCCAATTACTGGTAGAATTCACCAACCGCCACCAGTACATCAAACATTTGAAACTAATGCATTTGTAATTTGCAGTTTTGTACCGCGTTTGTATGATTATCATCCAAACTCAATTCCAGCGCCATATAATCATAGTAACATCGACTCTGATGAAGTTTTATATTACGTTGATGGAGATTTTATGAGTAGAAACGATATCGATGCAGGTCATATTTCATTACATCCAGCAGGTATTCCACATGGTCCACATCCAGGAGCAACCGAAAGAAGTATTGGACAAACAGTAACTGAAGAATTAGCGGTAATGGTAGATACTTTTAAACCGTTAAAAGTTACAGAAGAAGCAATGAAAATTGCTGATGAGGATTATTATAAATCTTGGTTAGAGTAAAAAAACAAACACAATGAGTAAAGAAATAAAATCAGTAAACTACAGTTTAGAAAAAATATTTGAAGGAGCACAAGATTTCCTTCCACTTTTGGGTACAGATTATGTAGAGTTCTATGTAGGTAACGCAAAACAAGCAGCGCATTTTTATAAAACAGCATTCGGATTCCAATCACACTCATATAAAGGATTAGAAACCGGTTCTAAAGATTCGGTGAGTTATGTTTTAAAACAAGACAAAATCCGTTTAGTATTAACGACTCCATTAAATAGTAAGTCGCCAATTAATGAACATATTGTAAAGCACGGTGACGGTGTAAAAGTAGTAGCACTTTGGGTAGAAGATGCAAGAAGTGCATTTGAAGAAACTACAAAACGTGGTGCAAAACCGTTTATGGAGCCAACAGTTGAAACCGACGAACATGGCGAAGTAGTACGTGCAGGAATTTACACATATGGAGAAACGGTTCACATGTTTGTAGAGCGTAAAAATTACAACGGAACATTTTTACCAGGTTTTCAAGAATGGAAAACAGATTACAATCCACCATCAGCAGGGTTAAAATATATCGACCACATGGTTGGTAATGTTGGTTGGGGACAAATGGATAAATGGGTAAAATGGTACGAAGACGTAATGGGATTCGTAAACTTTTTATCGTTTGATGATAAGCAAATTCATACCGAATATTCAGCTTTAATGAGTAAAGTAATGAGTAATGGAAACGGACGTATAAAGTTTCCAATAAATGAGCCAGCAAAAGCAGCAAAACGTTCACAAATTGAAGAATATTTAGATTTTTATGAAGGTGAAGGTGTACAACATATTGCAGTAGCAACCGATGATATTATTAAAACAGTATCGCAGTTAAAAGCCAATGGAGTGGAGTTTTTACCACCACCACCACAATCGTATTACGATATGATTCCAGATCGTTTAGGTGAGCATATGAGTATGATGAAAGAAGATATTTCTAAACTTCAAGAATTGTCTATTATGATAGATGCTGATGAAGAAGGATACTTATTACAAATCTTTACTAAACCGGTTGAAGATCGTCCAACGTTATTTTTTGAAATTATTCAACGTATGGGAGCTCGCGGATTTGGAGCAGGGAACTTTAAAGCTTTATTTGAGTCTATCGAAAGAGAACAACAACGTAGAGGAACTTTATAATATAAATGGAAAATATAAAACCAAGAGTCAAGACAAAGAACGTCTGTTTCTTGGTTTTTTTTTGATTCTAAAAAGTAAACATGAGCAAAGAAGAAATACTAAAAGCCATTGAAGAGAAGTACGAGAAACTAGGGGTTCCGTTAAACGCAATGTTAGAAGGGCTACTTTGGAGTACACCAATTACCTATTGGGATTATATTCAAACCGATGCACTTTTAGGTTTACAAATACCAAGAACAACTGAGCCAGATGAAATGGTATTTATCATGTATCATCAGGTGAATGAGTTGCTGTTTAAAATGGTATTATGGGAAATTGATCAGGTTGCAAAATCATCAGAAATAACTGCTGAAAAATTTTCGAAACACTTAATGCGCATTAGTCGTTATTTTGATATGTTGTGCAGCTCGTTCTCAGTCATGGCAGAAGGAATGGATGTGGAGCAATATTTAAAATTTAGAAATACATTAACACCAGCAAGTGGATTCCAGAGTGCACAGTATCGTAAAATTGAGTTCGCATCCACAGAACTTATTAATTTAATTGATGCTCGTTTTAGAGATACAATTGATAGAAATTCATCGTTTAATAACGCTTATGATCATTTGTATTGGCAAGCCGCTGGTGTAAATCATCAAACAGGAGAAAAGTCAATTTTAATCAAACTGTTTGAGAAGAAATACATGGGAGATTTTATCGATTTTATGGAAGATTATAATGATTGTAATCTTTCAAAAAAATTCTTACAACTTCCAGAAGATGTTCAAAAAAATGAAGAATTGATTAAAGCAATGCGTCATTACGATTATACAGTAAATGTAAAATGGGTAATGGCACATTATAATGCTGCGGGTAAATATTTAGGTGGAAGTGAAAAAGAATTAGAAGCTACAGGTGGTAGTAGTTGGCGAAAATATTTACACCCCAAATACCAGAAGAGAATTTTTTATCCATATTTATGGAGTAAGGAAGAAATTAAAAATTGGGGTACATTTTAAAAAACATCAAAAAGCTGTTTAATAATAATTTAAACAGCTTTTTACTTTTTGGAACGGTAATTGTCATCCTTTTTTCCTAAGTTTGAAATTGTGAGAAAGATATTAGTTTTTATTATAGCAGTTGTAATTTCGTTTACAGCAAAGAGTCAAGAAAAAATTACTCCCTTTAAAGATGGTGAGTGGCTTCGATATGAAATGAGCTATAGTGGTTTTTTAAAAGCAGGTACTGCGGTACTTCAATTAAAAGAAACTACTTACGGTGGTAAAAAAGTATTACATGCTAAAGGAAAAGGACAGACTTCTGACTTAGTTGGTTGGTTCTTTAAAGTTGATGACACCTATGAAAGTTTTTTTGATATAAATACCATAAAACCCTATTATTTCAAAAGAAAAATAGATGAAGGTGGTTATAAAAAGAACAAGGATATCAAGTTTAATCATGAACAAAATACAGCATCAGTTCAAGATTTTATTAAACAAAGTGATACGGTTATCTCTGTAAACGGAGTTCATGATATGATCTCTACTTTTTATTTCTTAAGATCTTATGATACAAAAGGAATGGAAAAAGGAGAAGAGATAAGTGTAGATATGTTTTTTGATGAGAAATCATATCCTTTCAAACTTCGTTTTTTAGGGTATGATACTTTGAAAACTAAATTCGGGAAAGTAAAAACCCAAAAATTTAGGCCCATTGTACAAGCAGGTAGAGTTTTTAAAGCTGAAGAAAGTGTTACTATTTGGATTACTGCGGATGACAATAAAATTCCTGTTATGGTGAAAGCATCATTATCGGTAGGGTCTCTAAGAGCTGAATTAGACGCTTACAAAGGACTAGCAAATCCGTTTGTAATAATTTTTGATTAATCAAAGACAAAAGAAACTGTTACATATTGTTAAAGTATTATAATAAAGTTCATTTATTTGTATTTTTGCCAACAATAAAAAATAGTTTTAGTTGAAACCAGTTTATCTCCTCCCATTTTTCGTTTTATGCCTCCTTTTTTCATGTAAAGAAGAAGAAAAGCCTCCTGTTGAGCAAATTGTAGAGGTAATAGAACCAGAGCCTACTATAAAATACGGATTCAATTTTGATGAATTTACTGTAATTAATGATACTATCAAAAATGGAGAAAGTTTTGGAATTATTATGGATAGATTTCATGTAGACTATCCAAAAATTAATCAAATAGCAACTACCATAAAAGATACTTTTGATGTTCGTCGAGTAAGAGCAGGGAAACCTTATACGATTTTGGCCTCTAAAGATTCTTTAGAAAAAGCACAGTTTTTTATTTACAAGCATAATAAAGTGGATGCCACCATTATAGATTTTAAAGATTCGTTGGTGAATGCTTATACGTATAAAAAGCCTATAAAAATTAAAGAGAGAGAAGTTTCAGGTAAAATTGTTTATAATTTTTCTGAAGCAATCGACACACTAGGGTTACGACCAGGCTTAGCCAGTGAAGTTGCTGATATTTATGCTTGGACGGTCGATTTTTATAGATTACAAAAAGACGATACTTTTAAAATAATTTTTGAAGAAAAATTTATCAATGATACAGTCTCAGTTGGCTACGGAAAAATTAAAGCCGCAGTTTTTAATCATAATGGAAGAGATTTATATGCCTATAGATATGTAGCTGATAGCATTAAACAAATTCCTGAATATTATGATAATGAAGCAGGATTATTACGAAGACAATTTTTAAAATCGCCAATTAAGTTTCAGTACAGAGTTTCATCAAGATACAATTTAAGAAGAAAAATAGCATTATACGGAAGAGTAAGGGCACATAAAGGAACCGATTTTGCAGCTAAATTGGGTACTCCAATTATGACTACGGCAAGCGGTACTGTTGTAGAATCTGCACGTAGAGGAGGAAATGGAAATTATGTAAAGGTGAGACATAATGGTACGTATTCAACACAGTATTTACATATGAAACGAAGAAAGGTTCGTGTTGGTGAATTTGTGCAACAGGGAGATATTATAGGTTGGGTAGGAATGACCGGGAACACTAGTGGACCACACGTGTGTTATCGTTTCTGGAAAAATGGTCGTCAAGTAGATCCTTTTAGAGAAAAATTACCATCTGCGAAACCAATGGAAGATAATTTGAAGCCAAAGTATTTTGAATTTATTCAACCATTAAAACAACAATTAGATAGTATTCCGTTACCTATTATAAGTGTAATTCAAGAAGAAATTATAGCTAAAAACTAACCTATGGCTTTACAAAATATTAATCCAACTCAAACAGAAGCTTGGAAAGAACTAACGAATCATTATAAAGAAGCAAAAAACTATACAATTAAAGAGTTGTTTGCAGAAAATCATAATAGAAAATCAGATTTTTCGATAAAATTAAATGATTTAGAGATTGATTATTCTAAAAATAGAATCACGCAAGAAACGATGGGTTTGTTAGTAAGTTTAGCTAATGAAGTTGAGTTAAAAGATGCTATAAACAAATATTTTTCAGGCGATATAATTAATGCCACAGAAGAGAGAGCAGTTTTGCATACAGCTTTGCGTAGTAATTCTGAAGAACCTGTTTTGGTTGATGGAAAAGATATCAAACCTAAAATTCAAACAGCGCTACGAAAAATAAGAGCATTTTCAAATAAAGTAACCTCTGGTAAATGGAAAGGGTATACAGGAAAACCAATTACAGATATAGTTAATATTGGAATTGGAGGATCAGATTTAGGGCCCGATATGATTGTTGAAGCTTTACAGTTTTACAAGAATAAACTTACGACGCATTTTGTGTCAAATATTGATGGAGACCATGTTTCAGAAATTTTAAAGAAAATTGATCCTGAAACCACACTTTTTGTCATAGTTTCTAAAACATTTACAACCCAAGAAACGATTACAAATGCAGAAACGATTAAAGACTGGTTTTTACGTTCTGCATCGATTTTTGATGTAGCAAAACATTTTGTGGCTGTTTCAACCAATTTAGAGGCGGTTGAAAATTTCGGAATAGATAAAAATAACATTTTCCCAATGTGGAATTGGGTAGGAGGAAGATTTTCATTATGGTCGGCAGTAGGTCTATCAATTAGTTTATCTGTAGGGTTTGATAATTTTAAAGAATTATTAGACGGAGCTGAGGAAATGGATATTCACTTTAAAACTGCAGATTTTAATGAAAATATTCCGGTTGTTTTAGCATTACTAAGTGTTTGGTACAATAACTTTTTTGAAGCTGAAACAGAAGCAATACTACCTTACACACAATATTTATCAAAACTACCAGCGTATTTACAGCAAGCGATTATGGAAAGTAATGGAAAAGGCGTAGATAGAAATGGTGATAAAGTAGATTATCAAACAGGAACGATTGTTTGGGGAAGTACAGGAACAAACATGCAACATGCATTTATGCAATTAGTACACCAAGGAACTAAGTTAATTCCTACTGATTTTATTGGATACGAAACGTCTCTTTATGGATTAACAGATCATCATAAAAAATTAATGGCGAACTATTATGCTCAGATGGATGCTTTGGCTTTTGGTAAAACAAAAGAAGAAGTACATTTAGAGTTAAAGACGGCTGGCGATTTAGATAAAGTCAATCAACTTTTACCTTTTAAAGTTTTTGAAGGCAATAGACCAAGCAACGCTATTTTGTTTAATCAACTCACACCTAAATCTTTAGGGGCTTTAGTCTCTTTGTATGAACATAAAATTTTTACTCAAGGAATTTTATGGAATATTTTTTCTTATGACCAATTTGGTGTAGAACTAGGAAAAGAATTAGCTAAAAAATTATTGGATAATTATTAGTCAACCTCTTAATTGCCTGTTTTTATAAACTTCATTTATTTTGTTCTTATTGTTAATAAAATTGTTAATATATAACTGTTTTAATTTCTGTGTATAAGCTTGGTTTTTTTGTAGTTTTCAATATCTTAAGTTAGTGTTAAAACTTAACATTAACTTAACATTTTAACTCTATAAAAGCAGGACTTTTGCGACGCATTTAATAACAATTAAATATCACATGAAAAAATTAAAACATTTATTACTAGTAGCATTGTTTTTTGCAACGGCTACAGTTTTGGGACAAACAAAAATTACAGGTACTGTGCTTGACGAGACTGGAGGGGCTTTACCTGGTGCAAGTATTGTAGAAAAAGGTACTAAAAATGGTACTGCTACAGATTTTGATGGAAAGTTTATATTAAACGCAAAATCTAACAGTGGTGTAGTTGTCGTTTCTTTTGTTGGTTACACTAACAAAGAGGTAGCATTTACTTCTGTAGGAGGAGATTTAGGAACTATTCAATTAACAGAAGACGGGGCCATATTAGATGAAATTGTAATTACAGCGACTTCATTTGCAATAGGTAGAAAAACACCAGTTGCAGTTTCTACAGTTAAAGCTGCTGATATTGAGGCTAAATTAGGAACTCAAGAGTTTCCTGAAATTTTAAAAGCGACACCAGGTGTATATGCAACTAAATCAGGAGGTGGTTACGGTGATGGAGAAATTAACTTACGTGGGTTTAGAACACAAAATATAGCTGTTATGATTAACGGTATTCCTGTAAATGATATGGAGAATGGAGCTGTATATTGGTCTAACTGGGCAGGTTTGTCAGACGTTACTTCTGCAATGCAAGTACAAAGAGGTTTAGGTGCTTCTAAGGTTGCAGTGCCTTCTATTGGAGGAACAATAAATATTATTTCTAAATCTACAGATGCAGAAAAAGGAGGAGCAATAATGATGAGTACAGGTAACGATGGATACCAAAAATATGGTATGACATTGTCTACTGGTTTAATGGATAATGGTTTTGCTATTACTGCATCTGCATCAAAAATTTCTGGAGATGGATATGTAAACGGCTTACAGTTTAGTGGAGTTAATTACTTTTTAAATATTTCAAATAAAATTAACGAAAAGCATAAACTATCTTTTAATGCTATTGGAACAATTCAAGACCATGGTCAAAGATATAATAGAAGAACAATTGCAGAATATAAAGCTACTGAACAAGGAGGTAAAAGGTTTAATCCAGACTGGGGTTATAGAGATGGACAAATAGAAAACACTTCTTTTAACTTTTATCACAAACCTCAAATATCTATAAATCATGATTGGGTTATTTCTGATAAATCATTTTTAACTACTTCTGTTTATGCTTCTTTTGGTTCAGGTGGAGGAAGAAGAACTCAAGGAACAAAATTCTCAAATGATAATTATAGATTAGGAGATGTTGATCAACCAATTAATTTTGATCTTATTGTAGAAGAAAATAAAGCAAATGGATCAAACGGAGCTACAGACATTTTTGCAGCTTCTAAGAATTCTCATGAATGGTATGGTATTTTATCAACATTAAAAACTGAGTTAACTGAAACAATCTCTTTATCAGCAGGTTTAGACGCAAGAGCATATGTTGGTTCTCACTGGTATGAAGTAACAGACCTTTTGGGTGGACAATATTTTTATAATGATGACCTTACCGAAAAAACAGGAGGTCAAGCATTACAAGTAGGAGATCATTTTAATAAAGATTACGATGGTAAGGTAAAAAGATATGGTGTATTCACTCAATTAGAATATAGTAAAAATGATTTATCTGTGTTTTTCTCATCATCTTTATCAAATTCAGTTTATAGTAAAGTAGACTTTATGTCTTATGGAGCAGAGAATAGAGAGTCTGAGAAAGCTGATTTTTTAGGATATAGTTCAAAAGCTGGTGCAAACTATAACATAGATAACAAACAAAATGTGTTTACAAATATTGGATATTTTTCAAGAGCACCTATCTTTGACAATGTATTTGATAGTGATTATTCTGTAGATTTATATGAAGATGCATTAAATGAAAAAGTATTTAGTGTGGAAGTGGGTTATGGTTTTAAAACACAACTGTTTTCTGCAAACGTTAATTTATATAATACTTCTTGGATAGATAGATTTATGACTTTTAATCTTCCAGGTGCTAACAATACTGTAATTAAATCTAATGTAACTGGTTTAAATGCTTTACATCAAGGTATAGAGATAGACTTCTTACTTAGACCAATAGATAAATTATCTGTTACAGGTATGGCTTCATTAGGTAATTGGAAATGGAAAGATGATGCATCGGCTAATAGTTTTGATGAAAATACAGGAGAACAAATAGGTTCAGGAACAGTTTACGCAAAGGGGTTAAAGGTTTCTGATGCAGCACAAACTACTTTCGCATTAGGTCTTAAATATGATTTATTAGAAAAAACAAATATTTCATTAGATTATAATTATGCAGGTGATAATTATGCTACAATGAATGTTACATCAAGAACTGATGAAAATGATAGAAGCAATACTTGGAAATTACCTAATTATCATTTATTTGATTTGGGATTAAGACATGGTTTTGAAATTGCTGGTTTAGATACAACCTTATCAGCAAATATGAATAATATCTTTGATGTTGAATATATCTCTGATGCTAATAATGGTCCAGATTCAAGTTATGGTACTGCTCAGGTTTATTATGGAGCAGGTAGAACCTTTAGTTTAGGATTAAAAATTAAATTTTAAATACAATTAAAATGAAAAAAATATTTTTATTAATAGCAATTTTTTCAATGGTATTCACTTCTTGTGAACCATTAGAAGATATTAATGCAGAAATTGATGCACAAGAAAGTGCAATATTTGGAGACGTAGAATATACGCTTACAGATGAAGATTATGATGCTTTAGAGTTATCTTATGGTAGTTTTAGCTCTTTAGATGATGCTAAAGAAGCGTTACCTGATTTTTTATCAACAAAATACCCTGTTTTAGGAAAAGGTTCTTCGGCTTTAATTGGTTATAAATTATATGTAGGAAATGCTTTTGGTTTAAAAGATTATAGTTTAAAACAGGAGGATTATGCTTTAAGTGGAAGTGATTTATTAGGTTTTCAAAATAATGTAAATCCACAAGATTATTTAGCGGGTATTCTTAGTAATAATTATAGTTCTCCTGAAGAAGGAGATTATGTAGCAGCAACATATTTTCAATATACAGGAAGTGCATTTACAGTTACACCTACAGTTTCTTTTGAAGAAAATTTTGATTACGGAACGACAGCTGGAGACTTAACAACGATTTCTAGTGATAATTGGGTAAATCATTCTGGAACTGCTAACCAATTGTTATATACAACTGAAAGCTTGTCAATGACAGATTACCCTTCTAATACAGGTGGTGCAATAACCTTATCTAGCGCTGGGTCTGAGGATGTAAATAGTTCATTTACACCTATAACTTCAAAAATGGTATATACAAGTGCTTTAATAAATTTAAGTGAAGTTGGAGATGGGACTTATTTTTTCCACCTTATGGAAGAAGATGGTAGCTTTGCTTACTCAGCAAGAGTTGGTGCTAAAAGTGATGGAGCGGGTAATATTTTATTTGGTATTGGTGCTAGTTCAAGTTCATTAACATATGGTACAACACCTTTTAACTTAGGTACAACTTACCTTTTAGTAGCATCTTATAATATTGATAATGGTGTTTCAAATTTATATGTATTAACTTCAGCTTTAGAGTCAGAACCTTTAACTCCAGAAGCGACAAATACAGGAAGTGCAGGTAACACTGCAAATAGAATTGGAATACGTCAAGGTGGTGGTGGTCCAACAGGAACAATTGATGGTATTCGTGTTGCAAATACTTGGTCATCTATAATGAGTAATGATGTATTGGAAGATGAGGTAGTAGGAACTAAAGTTTCTAATAAAGCAATCTATACTTATAACGATGGAGCATGGGTATTACCGTCTACAGACGGGTTTTATTCAATAAGTGATGTAGATTTCGCATCAATGGGTATAGAAACTTTTGGAAGTTCAACTTCACCAGATAATTATTTACCAGCATTTTTAAATATAAAATTTCCTTACGCACAAGAAGGAGATGTATTGAATGTAGTATATGATTATTTATCTAGTTCGAGTGGTGCGCAAACACGAGGAAATTTATACACAAAAACTGATGGAGTTTGGGTAGGATATCAATCAACAATTGATACTACTTTGCAGTTTGCACATGATGGTACAACTTGGGTTCCAGATAATACTATAAAATATGAATTAATAGCAGCCGACTATACATTAATAGCCGATACATACCGAAATGATCCAGATTATGCTACGGCAGTAGCTAATTTAGAAGCTTATGGTAATATAAGTACTTTTAATTGGACAACAGAACAAATTGATGCAGCTGTTAACACTGTTTTAAATACTAACTTCACTGGTATGGAAGAAGGTCAAAAATTTAATGTAACAGTTTATGTTTATGATGGATCTTCTCATAATGTATCATTTAGTTATATTCTTGAAGGAGGAGTTTATATTAGAAACTAATCGAACAATAAAACTTAATTTCAAAAACCACCTCATTTGAGGTGGTTTTTTTATGCGCAAAATTCAGTACATTTACAGTAACAAAAACTAACAAATAATGATGAAAACATTACATTCTTATTGGGCATATATAGTACTAGCCATTTTAATTTATGCGGTTGTTAATGCTGTAATAGGTTTAACACAAAAAAAAGAATTTACTCATAAAGATTTCCGTTTAGGATTATTTGCTTTAATAACGACACATATTCAATTATTAATAGGATTAGGTTGGTATTTTATGTCGCCATGGTTTAAAGCCTTAAAAGCTAACGGAGGAGAAGTAATGAAAGAATCTTCAGCAAGATTGTTAGCTGTAGAACATCCTTTAATGATGATCATTGCCATTGTTTTAATAACCATGGGATGGTCTAAACATAAAAAACAAGTAAAAAGTGAATCAAAATTCAAAACCTTTGCTATTTTCTATGGCTTAGCATTATTACTCATTTTATCAAGAATACCTTGGGCTAATTGGATTTAAAAGATTTTAACTGTCATTCCCGCGAAAGCGGGAATCTCATTTTTTAAGAAATATGAAAATTATTAGTTACATACTCTCGGCGTTGTTCGGATTAACTTTTTATTTAATTCTATTGATTTTTCACCCTATTCAATGGATTGGCCTTAATCTTTTTGGTTATGACGGACATAAAAAAGTGGTAGATTTCATGAATTTGATTTTAGTAAAAACATTGTTGATTTTAGGCATACCTGTTCGTTTTAAAAATGAATACGTTATTCCAGAAAATGAAACAATTATTTTCGTTTCAAATCATCAAAGTATGTTTGATATCTCCCCAATCATTTGGAATTTGCGTAAGCATCACCCGAAATTTGTTTCAAAAATTGAGCTAGGAAAAGGAATTCCAAGCATCTCATACAATTTACGTCACGGAGGTGCCGTTTTAATAGATAGAAAGGATAGAAGTCAAGCAATAAAAGCGCTTAATAATTTTGCAAAGAGAATACATGATAATAAGTGGTCCGCAGTGATTTTTCCAGAAGGGACAAGAAGTAGAAACGGACATCCAAAAGCATTTTCTACAGGAGGTTTAAAAACAATTATAGCACATAACCCAGAAGCTTATATTGTGCCAATTTCAATCAATAATTCCTGGAAAATATTTAAATATGGGAAGTTTCCGTTAGGGATTTTTAGTCCATTAACATTAGAAGTGCATGAGCCAGTTCATTTGAAAGATAATAATATAGATGAAGTTTTAAAAAACGTAGAAGAACATATAAAAAGTAAGATTTATGTCAATTAAAAATATTAGAAAAGAAGTAATGCAAACTTTGGAAAAAAAGATCCATAGTTTTGTAGATGAATATTTAATACCTGTTGAAAAAATTTGGCAACCAACCGATTTTCTTCCAAATTCGCAAGAAGATTCTTTTATTGAGGAAGTAAAAGAGATAAGAGGACTTTCTAAAGAATTACACGATGATTTTTGGGTGGTATTAGTAGGTGATACGATTACCGAAGAAGCGTTACCTACGTATGAATCTTGGTTGTTAGATTTAGAAGGTGTAACACAACAACCAGACAATGGTTGGGCTAAATGGGTGCGTGCTTGGACTGCAGAGGAAAACCGTCACGGAGATGTTTTAAACAAATATTTGTATTTATCAGGTAGAGTAAATATGCGTGAAGTAGAAATTACTACACAACATTTAATTGCTGATGGATTTGATATTGGTACATCAACAGATCCTTATAAAAACTTTGTGTACACTAGTTTTCAGGAATTAGCTACATACATCTCGCATAATAATGTTGCTAAAATTGCTCGTAAAAGCGGACATAAAGCGTTGGCTAAAATGTCGAGAATTATTGCAGGAGATGAAATGCGTCACCATAAAGCATATACAGCATTTGTAAAAGAGATTTTTAAGATAGACCCTAGTGAAATGATGTTAGCTTTTGAAAAAATGATGAAGCATAAAATTGTAATGCCTGCAATGCATTTACGTGAGTCTTTTGGTGCTAAAGGAAGTTTATTTAATGATTTTTCTACTGTGGCTCAAAGAATAGGTGTTTATACAGGTTTTGACTATGTAGATATTTTAAAGAAATTAAATGACACTTGGGAAATTGATAAAATTACTGGTTTAACTGCTGAAGCAGAAAAAGCACGTGATTATTTGATGAAATTACCAGATAGAATGTACAGAATTACAGAACGAATTGTAATTCCAGATACCGATATTAAGTTTAAATGGATGATACCATCATAAATAAAAAAGGAACCAATTTTTGGTTCCTTTTTTATTTTTTGTCATTACGAGGAAGTATGACTAAGTATTCTTCTTGAAAAAGACCACTTTACTTTAAAATAAAGGCGTCTTTATCGTTAAGAAAGCCTAGTTTTTCACGGGTTTTATGCTGTTGGGTTTTATCTAGCTGAACTAAAATAATTTCATCATCATTGTTGGTCTCTTTGCTTAAAGGGTTTCCTAAACAATCTAAAGCAATTGAGTGTCCAACATATTCATAATTATTACCATCCTTACCAGTTCTGTTTACGCCTATGGTGTAACACATATTTTCAATAGCACGTGCTTTTAACAAAGCGTCCCAAGCAGAAATTCTAACTTTTGGCCAACTTGCTATATAAATAAGGAGGTCGTAATTTTCTACGTTACGAGACCAAACAGGAAAACGTAAATCGTAACAAATTAACGGACAGATCTTCCAGCCCTTATACTCAATAATTAATTTATTTTTACCTTCGGAAAAGACTTCGTTTTCTTTGGCTAAAGTAAAAGTATGTCGTTTATCGTAATATTCTATTTTACCAGATGGATAAACAAATAATAATCTATTGTAAAATTTATCGTTTTCAGAAATAATAATACTTCCAACAATTGCCAATTGTTTTTCAGAAGCCATTTTTTGCATCCATTGTACAGTTTCTCCGCTCATTGTTTCGGCTAAAACCGAAGCGTTCATAGAAAAACCAGTTGAAAACATTTCAGGAAGAATAATTAAATCTGTTGCGTTATCAACTTGATTTACTTTTCTTTCAAATTGTAGCCTATTTGCTTCAGGATTTTCCCAAATTAAATCAGATTGAATGATTGCTATATTTAGTTTTTCGGAAGTTTTCATCAATAAAAATATCTCCTCTCAAAAATAAGATAAATATTGTACTTTCGAACTATGCAAACCTTTATTTCAGAAACCGTACAGGACATTCTAAAAAAAACAACAACATTTGACAATGTAGTTTTTGTATTGCCTTCGCAACGAGCGGGAGTTTTTGTGAAACAGACTTTAAAAGATCAAATATCTACAGGTTTTTTACCTGAAATTATTAATATAGAACAGTTTGTTGAGCGAGTTTCTGAAATTAAAAAAGTAGATGCAGTTCAGTTGTTATTTCATTTTTATACGATTTACAAATCGCACGAAGTTACACCAGATACTTTTGATCGATTTTCGACATGGGCATTTACGGTGTTACAAGATTTTAATGAAATAGACCAACATCTGGTAAATACTCGAGAGATATTTGTGTATTTGAGAGATATTAATCGTTTGCGAAAATGGTCGGTTAAAGGATCGTTTGAAGAAACTGAATTAATGAAAGATCATTATGCTTTTACTGAAAAACTAAATGAATATTACAATGCATTTTATGAGTTTTTGGTTGAAAACAAAATAGGCTATCAAGGAGTTTTATATCGAGAAGCAACTAAGAAGATTGATGAGTATATTGCTAAGCATCCAAAGAAAAAAATATTCTTTATTGGCTTTAATGCATTAAATGCCTCCGAAGAATTTTTGTTTCAAAAATTACTTTATGAAGAAAAGGCAGAAGTATATTGGGATATAGATAGTACTTTTTTAAATAACAATCATCAGGCAGGAAATTTCATCAGAAGATATAAAAAACAGTGGAAATTTTATGAGAAGAATGATTTAAAAACAATTGGAGATTGGTTTTCAAAACCAAAAAACATTGAACTTGTTGGGGCTTCTAAAAATATTTCTCAAATAAAATATGCTGGGGAAGTTTTGGCTAAGTTACCGAATTACAACAATACTGCGCTAGTGTTGGCAGATGAGACTTTGTTGCCCATAACACTAAATTCGTTGCCTGAAAATGTTGATGCGATAAATATAACGATGGGATACCCATTAAAAGATATTCCAACGACAAGTTTATTGTTTTCGATTTTTCAATTATTTATTTCACAAGAAAAACTACAAAAGTCGGCACAAAACGTGTTTTATTATAAAGACGTAATTCGATTTATAAAAGAACCTTTAATATATCAATTATTATCTACTGAAACTGAATTTTTATCGGATATTATTTCTGAACAAATTTCTAAAGAGAATAATACATTTGTGTCTCAAGAATATATGATTTCATTCTTGAAAAACACCTCAGAAGAAACCCAAAAGATAATTACTTCAATTTTCGAAAAATTTATGTCAATACATGAGTTTTTACAGCGAATTATTAATTTAATAAATGCTTTAAAAGAAAATGTAAGCGGATTAGAAAAAGAATATTTATTTAGATTTTACACTGCATTTACACAGTTGCAAAACTTACATTCTGAGTTTAATTATTTTACGGATTTAAAAACATTACATCAGTTTTTCAGAAAATTAATTTCATCAGAAAGTTTGTCTTTTCAGGGAGAACCGTTACAAGGTTTACAGTTAATGGGAATGTTAGAAACTCGTGTATTAGATTTTGAAAATGTAATTTTAACTTCGGTAAATGAAGGTGTTTTACCAGGAAACACACAGCCAAGTTCGTTTATTCCGTTTGATGTAAAAGTGCAATTCGGATTACCTACGTACCGAGAAAAAGATGCTATTTTCTCGTACCATTTCTTCAGATTAATTCAACGAGCAAAAAATGTGATATTAATTTACAACACCGAAAGCGATACGTTTGGTGGAGGAGAAAAAAGTAGATTTGTAACACAACTAGAATTAATTAGAGACGGAATTGTATCTAAAATTGTGAGTCCGAAAGTAGTAACAGAAAAATCAGAATTAAAAGAAATTACCAAAAGTGAGCAAGCTTTAGAAAAATTAAAAGAATTAGCAGAAAAAGGAATTTCTCCATCTGCATTAACGAATTATTTGTACAATCCGATAGCATTCTATAAACAAAAAGTACTTAAAATTCGAGAATTTGAAGAAGTAGAAGAAGAAGTTGCCTATAATACGTTAGGAACGGTTGTGCATGATACCTTAGAAGAACTATATAAGCCTTTTGTAGGTAAGTTTTTATTAGTAAATGATGTTGTAGAAATGCAAAAAAAAGTAAAGATTTTAGTTGAGAAATACTTTAAAGAGCATTTTAAAAAAGGAGATATTACCACCGGGAAAAATAGATTAATTTTTGAAGTAGCTATTCGTTTTGTTGAGAATTTTTTACAACAAGAAAGAACGTTATTAAAGGATAAAAAGAATCAATTAAAAATTATTGGAACCGAAAAGAATTACGAAGCAAAAATTGAAGTTGACGGAATCGATTTTCCAATTAAAATTCATGGACAAGTAGATAGAGTGGATGTATTAAACGGTGTTACAAGAGTTATTGATTACAAAACAGGAATGGTGAAATCGACAGATTTAAAAATTACTGATTTTGAACAAATCCGTGATTATAAATTTAGCAAAGCAATTCAAGTATTGTTGTACGCGTTTATGTATACACAAACTGAAGAAGTTGATGCGAGTAAACCAATACAAGCCGGAATTTATTCCTTCAAAAATCTTAAAAACGGATTTTTACAACTCAATTTTTCAGAAAAAAGAGGCGGACAAGATAATGAGGTAACTGAAGAGAGAATTCAAGAGTTTATGCAAGAAGTAAAAGTTTTAGTGCAAGAAATTTTTAATCCAGCAATAGGTTTTATAGAGCCTGCAGATTTACCTTATTAAGGATGTGCGTTTACCCAAACATCACCATCGTTAAAAAATTCTTTTTTCCAAATGGGTACGGTTTCTTTTAAAGTATCAATGGCAAATTGACAAGCTGCAAAAGCAGCTTTTCGATGAGATGCCGAAGCGGTAATAATTACAGGAACCTCCCCTATTTTTAACAACCCTTCCGCATGATGAATTGCAATTTTTTTAATCTCAAATTTTTTTAAAGCAGCATCAGCAATTTTTTGCATTTCTTTAAGCGCCATCGGTTTGTAAGTAGAAAAATCTAACTGTGTAACCTCTTTATCTTTCGTAGAGTTTCTTACCGTTCCAACAAAAGCAGCGATTCCACCACAAGAATCATCTGTTACAAAATTATAACATTCG
The DNA here is from genome assembly GCF_008124875.1 of Tenacibaculum adriaticum. Lineage (GTDB taxonomy): Bacteria > Bacteroidota > Bacteroidia > Flavobacteriales > Flavobacteriaceae > Polaribacter > Polaribacter adriaticus. The sequence goes on along the minus strand of NZ_VNIA01000001.1, from coordinate 287,798 downwards.
TTCAAACTGAGTTTATCAGTTGTTATTTTAATAGAAATTTTGTCCATCGTAAAACAAATATAAAGCTTTTAACTAGCTATCTTTTCTGAAATAGATTACTTATTTTTGTTAGAAATCTTCAAAAAGAAGCAAACATCTAAATATCAATTTTAATGAAAACAATCAACGATTTCAATTTCGAAAACAAAAAAGCATTAATTCGTGTAGATTTTAACGTGCCATTAAACGAACAGTTTGAGGTTACAGACGATACTCGAATTGAATCAGCAAAACCAACTATTATAAAAATTTTAGAAGATGGTGGTAGCTGTGTGTTAATGTCGCATTTAGGGCGTCCAAAAGGAGTTGAAGAAAAATTTTCGTTAAAACATATTGTGGATGCAGTTACTAGGGTGATTGGTGTACAAGTAAAATTTGTTGAAGATTGTATAGGCACAACAGTAGAAGAAGCTGTAGCAAACTTAGAAAACGGTGAAGTTCTATTATTAGAGAACTTACGATTTTATGCTGAAGAAACTGCAGGAGACATTGCTTTTGCAGAAAAATTATCTAAACTAGGAGATGTTTATGTAAACGATGCTTTTGGTACTGCACATAGGGCCCATGCATCCACTACAATTATTGCACAGTTTTTCCCGACAACAAAATGTTTTGGAAGTTTGTTGGCAAAAGAAATTGAGAGTATTGATAAGGTATTGAATAACTCAGAAAAACCAGTTTTAGCAGTTTTAGGAGGAGCCAAAGTTTCTTCTAAAATTACGGTTATAGAAAATATTTTAGATAAAGTTGATCATTTAATCATTGGAGGAGGAATGACATTCACCTTTGTAAAAGCACAAGGAGGAAGTGTTGGGGATTCTATTTGCGAAGATGATAAAATGGATTTAGCGTTAGAAATTTTAGAAAAAGCGAAGGCTAAAAATGTTCAAATTCATATTCCTGTAGATGTGTTGGCTGCTGATGCTTTTTCAAATGATGCAAATACTCAGGTTTTAGATGTTACACAAATTCCTGAAGGCTGGCAAGGATTAGATGCAGGCCCTAAATCGTTGAAAAATTTTAAAAACGTGGTTAACCAATGTAAAACTATTTTATGGAACGGGCCTTTAGGTGTTTTTGAAATGGAAAATTTTGCCAAAGGAACTATTGCATTAGGAAATGCGATTGCAGAAGCTACCGAAAAAGGAGCATTCTCACTTGTTGGTGGAGGAGATTCTGTTGCGGCAGTAAAACAATTTGGGTTTGGAGATAAAGTAAGTTATGTGTCTACCGGTGGAGGAGCCATGTTAGAAATGTTAGAAGGAAAAACCTTACCAGGAATAGAAGCTATTTTAAAATAATTAAAATGAAGTATACAACATTACCCAACACTGATGTAAAAGTTTCTAAAATATGTTTAGGAACGATGACTTGGGGAAATCAAAATACAGAAGCAGAAGGTCACGAACAAATGGATTATGCCTTAGAAAAAGGCGTAAATTTCTTTGATACTGCGGAATTATATTCGGTACCTGCTACTCCAGAAACATACGGTGCAACCGAAAAAATTATAGGTAATTGGTTTAAAAATACAGGAAATCGAGATAAAGTAGTATTGGCTTCTAAAATTGCTGGTGGTGGTGCTTATACAGCACACATTAGAACAGGAGGGTTTAATAGAAAGAATATTGCAGAAGCTATAGAAGGAAGCTTAAAACGCTTGCAAACCGATTATATTGATTTGTATCAATTACATTGGCCAGATCGTGGTGTAAATTGTTTTGGGGTACGTGATTATCCTTATAAAACAGCTGCTGAAGAAGTAGAAAAACATTTAGAGATTTTAGAAACACTAAATGATTTTATCAAACAAGGAAAGATTAAACACGTTGGTTTGTCTAACGAAACGCCTTGGGGAACGATGAAGTATTTGCAAACGGCAAAAGAGCATAATTTACCAAGAATGACTACTATTCAAAACTCCTATTCGTTAATTCATAGAGGTTATGAAGTTGGAATGAGTGAGGTTTCGTTGCGTGAAAATATTGGTTTATTGGCCTATTCACCGTTAGCACAAGGTGTGTTGTCTGGAAAATATTTAGACGGAAAAACACCCGAAGGCGCAAGAGGAACCTTATTTCCACGTTTTATAGCACGTTATATGACAGAAGGTTCTCAAAAAGCAGTTTTTGAATATCAAAAAATCGCTGATAAACACGGATTGAGTTTATCTCAATTATCGTTAGCTTATATCAACCAGTTACCTTTTGTAACGAGTAATATTATTGGAGCTACCAAAATGGATCAACTTAAAGAAAATATTGATTCTATACATATTAATTTATCAGAAGAAATTTTAGCAGAAATTAAAGAGGTACATGCGTTGATTCCAAATCCTGCACCTTAAAAGTTAATCAAAGATTTAAATTAGTATTAGTAATAAAAACTCTGAAGTGTTTTACTTTAGAGTTTTTTCATTTTTAAACAAATTATACAATGGACTTATCTAAAGTAAAACTTGTAGCTACCGATATGGACGGTACTTTGTTAAACTCAAAAGGAGAAGTAAGCGATCGGTTTTTCGAACTTTTTGAAGAATTAAAAAATTTAGGAGTTCTTTTTGTCGCTGCCAGCGGAAGACAATATTATAGTATTGTAGAGAAATTGAAACCAATAAAAGATGAAATATATGTTATTGCTGAAAATGGAGCGTTAACAATGAAGCAAGACCAAGAACTTCAAATAAAAGAAATACATAGAGATGTTTATGTTGATTTAATTGAAACGGTCAAAAAAATAGAAAATACGCAAGTTATTTTCTGCGGAAGAAAAAGAGGATATATAGAAAATTATGGTCAAGATTTTGTAAACTTTTTTTCGGAGTTTTACGATCGTTATGAAATTGTTGACAACTTATCACAGGTAATCAACGATCAATGTTTAAAAATAGCAATTTGTAATCAACAAGGAGCAGAGAAAAACATATACCCTTCAGTAAAACACTTAGAAAATAAATTAAAGGTAAAAGTGTCAGGTGAAGTTTGGTTAGATCTTTCTCACAATTTAGCAGATAAAGGAAATGCGCTATCGCAAATTCAAGAAAAATACAATATATCTTCTGAAGAGACGATGGCTTTTGGTGATTATAATAACGATTTAGAAATGTTGCAAAAAGCAACCTATAGTTTTGCAATGAAAAATGCGCATAAAAATGTTAAAGAAATAGCAAACTACATAACTAAAAGCAATGATGATAACGGCGTAGAGTATATGTTAGAAAAAATGATAGCAGCTAAAAAAAGGCGAGTTTAACTCACCTTTTTTTATTCTATTATTTTAAATTGAGATACTTTATATCGATCGTGTTCTATTTTTCCAGTTATTTTCACTTTTCTAATTGTATTACAAAAGCCTTTATCAATATCATGAGCATCTCCAAAACCGTCTATATGGGCTCCATCAATAAAATAGGTTTTATCATCAATTTTAACAGCTAAGTCGCATCCTTTTTGACTTTTCATGCCAAATTTACATTGTCCACAAGCAGCTTCTGTTATAATTTCTTTTTCTTGTTTTTCTGAATAAGAAAGGAAATTTATTAGAATAAAAAGAAAAATAATTTTTTTCATTTGTATTGTAGTTATTGAAAAAGTTTATCTTAAAATTAAAACACCAATCAAAGTAGATAAAACAATAATTATTAAAAGACCAAATGAAAATAATATATCAGATTCTTTTACATGAGGATTTTTCCCTCCTAAAGAACTGTCAATTTCATCTGAACCTTTTAAATAAAGAATAAAATCTCGATTTTGAATTTTGAAACTTAATGTTTTAAATAACCTATCAAAAAACCAATAAATTATAGGAATACAAAAACCATAATACAAGATCAAATCTCTCTTAATTTTTGTGTTTGAAATTACAAACCCTGATATTCCAAGTAATAAAAGCCCAAAACAAATTAGCCATACAATTTTAGGGTTTTGCCATTTCTTTTTTCTAGTATACAAAAAGAAAAAACTTACTCCTAATGCTACACAAATTCCGATTGTACTATTGTTCATTTATTTCTCTTGAGTTTGATTGTTTTATTGAATAAATAATTATTATTTTAATAACCAATCTTCTCACGAACTCTTTTTAAAACATCTTGAGCAACAACACGAGCTTTTTCAGCTCCAACAGCTAAGGCTTCATCAACTTCATTACGATTTTCCATGTAGTGGTTGTATTTAGCTCTAACATCTGCAAATTTCTCTACAATTAGTTCATAAAGAGCTTGTTTAGCATGTCCGTATCCGTAGTTTCCACCCTCGTAATTTGCTCTCATTTCTGCAATTTGAGTATCCGAAGCTAGTAATTTATATAAAGCAAAAACATTATCGGTGTCAGGGTCTTTAGGGTCTTCTAAGGCTTTACTATCGGTTTGAATTCCCATAATTTGCTTGCGTAATTTTTTATCTGGTAAAAAAATGTTAATAATGTTGTCGCGAGACTTACTCATTTTTTCACCATCCGTTCCAGGAACCAACTTAGTGTACTCTTCAATTTTTGCTGCTGGCGGAACTAAAGTATCTCCAACAATATGATTAAATCTATTTGCAACATCGCGTGTCATTTCAAGATGCTGTAATTGGTCTTTACCAACCGGAACAATTTCTGCATCGTACAACAAAATATCGGCAGCCATTAGCATTGGATAGGTAAATAATCCAGCATTTACATCGGCTAAACGATCAGCTTTGTCTTTAAAACTATGCGCTAAAGTTAAGCGTTGGTAAGGGAAATAACAGCTTAAATACCAGGTTAATTCTGTTGTTTCAGGAACGTCACTTTGACGATAAAAAACGGTTTTATTAATATCGATACCGCAAGCTAGCCAAGTAGCAGCAGTACTGTAGGTATTTTCTCTTAATTGATTTCCATCCTTAATTTGAGTTAATGAGTGCATATCAGCAATAAATAAAAAAGCTTCATTTTCTGGCTGATTAGCCATTTCAATTGCTGGTAAAATAGCCCCTAATAAATTCCCTAAATGTGGGGTCCCTGTACTTTGTACGCCGGTTAAAATTCTTGACATTCTGTAATAATTCTTATGATTTGCTCTTGAAATTTGTCTGTTTTAGCAAGCTTTTAAACTTACTATATCAGCAAAAGTAAGGCTAAAATCCATCAAAGAAAAGAAATTACTATTTTCGCAACTATGAAGTTTTTAAAAATGCCTTTTCAACTGGTTTGGCGTATATGGTTTTATGTGTTGATTTTATCAACTGTAATTATGATGTCTCCTTTTTTATTGATTTTGTCTTCGGATGAAAAATATTATCCGTCATTTTGGAAATTGATTAGAGGATGGTCTTTTTTTTTAATTTATGCAATGGGTTTTCGTTTAAAGATTGATAGAGAGCAAGAAATTGAACCTGATAAAAGTTATATGTTTTGTGCAAATCATGCTTCATTATTAGATGGTTGGGTATTGTGTGCGATGAGTAAAAATCCAATTGTTTTTGTAGGAAAAAAGGAGTTGGTTAAAATACCCATTTTCGGTTTTTTCTACAAAAGAGTAGTGATTATGGTTGATAGAAATAATCTAAAAAGTAGAAAACGCGTGTATGAAATGGCAAAAAAAAGATTGGTTAACGGAACTAGTATTGCTATTTTTCCTGAAGGATTAGTTCCTTCAGAAGATGTTGTTTTAGCTCCTTTTAAAAATGGAGCATTTAGTTTAGCGATTGAACATCAAATACCAATAGTTCCTCAAATATATTATGATTGTAAACGTTTAATCTCTTGGGATGTTTTTAAAGGGTACCCAGGAACCTTTAGGGTTAAACAACTCAAATTTGTAAGTACAAAAGGATTAACAATAGAAGAAAAAGGTTCTTTAAAAGAAAAAACTTTTAATTTAATGTATAACGAACTTATAAAAGATGAGTTATACATGAAAGATACAAATAGATTTAATAATGAGCGAGAATTTAAATCACCGTTATCCTAGAGAAGAAGAACGATTAAATATTTTAACTCATGCATTTGGATTTTTATTGAGTTTAATAGCTTTTCCGTTTTTAATGATTAAATCATTTGATTTTTCTGTGTTTTGGGAAAAAGGTAGTTTTATTATTTATGGATTAAGTTTAATTGTTTTGTATGCCGCGTCTACTTTTTACCACATTTCTTCAGAGCCAAAATTAAGACGTAATCTTAATATTTTTGATCACGCTGCTATTTATGTGTTGATTGCAGGAAGTTATACACCGTTCTGTTTGGTTGCGTTACAATCGCAACTAGGCTGGTATATGTTTCTTTTTGTATGGATTTTTGCACTTGTAGGTGTTGTGCTTAAACTTTTTTTTACGGGAAGATTTGACAAATTGTCTACAGCAATATATTTATTAATGGGATGGCAAGTATTATTTTTTATTAAACCGTTAATTAAGAATTTATCTGATGAAGGATTGTATTATCTTATTGCTGGTGGTCTTTTTTACAGTATTGGCGCAATTTTTTACTCTATTGGAAGAATAAAATACAATCATGCTATTTTTCATGTTTTTGTTTTGCTGGGAAGTTTTAGCCATTTTATAGCCATATACGGTCTTAAATAGCAACTAAAATGTAAAAATTAACAGTTTTTAAGCTGTTAAAATTTGTGAAAAATAAGGAGTTAATAATTTTTGGCTTTATTTTTGCCGTACTAAATACGGTTCATAATAATGGGGATTATAAATTATGTAACTAAATTGTTAGCTCAAACTTCGGTTTGAGCTTTTTTTATTCCCATTTTTTAAAAGGGTGTTTACTTAAGTTTGAATTATAATATTTTATGATACCAGTAACTTCTTTTCCTAACCAAGCAGGTTTTGAAAATTTTTCATCTTCAGAAGAAAGTTCAACTTCTGCAATTAATAAACCTTCGTTGTCTCCAAAAAATTCATCTACTTCAAAAATATGATTCCCCTTTTTTATTAAATATCGATATTTTTCAATAATGCCTTTTTCACACAAATTAAAAAGGTTTTCAGCATCTATTTTTGAGATTTCTTTTTCCCATTCAAAACGAGAAATTCCAGTTTTATTCGATTTTCCTTTAATCGTTAAAAAACCTTTATCATCTTTCAAACGAACACGAACTACACGTTCTTTGTCAGAATTTAAAAACCCTTGCTTTATGTAGTTTTTTTGATGTGCTTCTTGCTTAAAATTATAAGAAGTAATCAAAAATTTACGTTCTATTTCTATGCTCATTTGCTCCGAATTCAAATTTGTACGAATGTATCGTTTTTTATCGTTATTATTAAATATCTTTGATTTTGATATGAAGAAAATAATACTATTTTTCATTCTTTTTTTTACATTAATCACTTATTCTCAAACGGATTTTAGTAATCGCTGGGAGGACTTCTTTTCATATAATAATGTAAAAGATTTTATTACCTCAAATGAGGTATTATATGCATTAACAGACAACGCAGTTTTTACGTATAATTTACAAACGCAAGAAACCGAAAAACTCTCTTCAGTAAATGGATTGTCTGGGGAAACAACTTCTGCAATTCATTATAGTCAAAATAGCAATCGACTGGTAATAGGTTACGAAAATGGATTGTTAGAAGTAGTTGATGAAGACGGTAGAATTACAATCTCACCAGATATTACAAATTTTAATCAATCAGGATTAAAAAGAATCAATAGTATTTACGAGTATAATAACAAGCTTTATTTAGCAACTTCGTTTGCGGTTGTAGTTTATGATATAGAAAATTTAGAATTTGGAGACACATATTTTATTGGAGCAGGGTCTTCGGATGTAAACGTAAACCAAATAACAGTCTTAGGTAACGAAATATATGCAGCCACTAGTAACGGAATTTATGTTGCAGATATTAATAATCCGAATTTGATTGATTCTAACAATTGGAATCTTCGGTTTGCTGGAGATTATCAAAAAATAATTCAGTTTGGTACAAATGTATATGCGGTTTCTAACCAAAGTATTTCTAGAATTTCTGGGGGTTCAGTAACTCAGATGCTAAATTTTACCGAGAATATTAGAGATATAAAATTAAGTGAGAATAAATTAATTGTATCGTTACCAAAAAGAGTAATCGTTTATAACTTTTCTTTGTTACAAATAGGTGAGAATATTTCTACACAAGAGTTTGATTTTAGTTTAAATTCTGCAAACATAAACAATGGAAACCTCTTGTTAGGAACTAATGAGTTCGGAATTTTATCATCTTCAATTTCTTCTCAATCATATACTGAAATTCATCCAGAAGGACCTTTGTCTAACGAAGTTTTTTCCATAGATGCTTACAATAATAATTTATGGATAGTTTATGGAGGCTATGATGCCACGTATACACCTGTTCAAAAAAGACAAGGATATACTCATTTTAATGGAGAAAATTGGATAAATACAAAGTTTGACCCTAACCAACCTAATGGTGATTTGGTTCATGTAACGATTGATAAGACGAAAGAAAACAGGGTTTTTATCAGTTCTTTTGGAGATACAGATCAAATAAATACCGCTCTAACTGGAGGTCTATTAGAAGTGGAAGATGATCAAGAAATAATGTTTTATAATCATTTAAATAGTCCGTTAGAAGATATCGTCCCTAATGACCCCAGTAGGATAACAATTCGTGTTTCTGGGACTATGTTTGATAGAAACGGAAATCTCTGGCTAACTAATCTTATTTCAGATTTTCGCTTAAAAAAGTTATCTCCTTCAGGTCAATGGACTAATTACAATATCAACGACTTATTTTTGATAAATAGAGCAGGGATGAATGAAATTATTATGGATAATAGTAATTCTCTTTGGATTGGTACTCGTGGTAATGGAGTGTGTATTTATAATGAAAATGGAGATAGAAAACGCGCTTTAACAACAGAGCCTACTAAAGGAAGCCTACCTCACTTAAATGTTCGTACTGTAGCTGTAGATAAGAATAATCGAATTTGGCTGGGAACTTTATCTGGCATGGTCGTTTTTAACAATGCTGCGGGTATTTTTGATGCAAATATTTACGATGCAGAACCAATTATAATTTTAGATGATGGAATCCCTAAAAAGTTGTTAGGAAATCAGACTATCAATTCTATTGTAGTAGATGGAGCTAATAACAAATGGTTTGGAACTGATAATGGAGGTGTTTTAAATACAAACCCTAATGGACAAACAACATTGGCTAATTTTAGTAAAGATAATTCACCACTTCCATCAAATAAGATTTTAAAAATTTCAGTAGATGAAACTACAGGGAAGGTTTATTTCGCTACCAATAAAGGGATTGTTGCTTATAACAGTCAAGTTTCTCCCTTTGGAGATGAGTTAGGAGAGGTATATGCGTATCCAAACCCTGTTTTAAAAAATCATAATTCAGTTACTATCGATGGCCGAAATGGAGCTCATTTACCTAAAGGGACAAACGTTAAAATTTTAGATGTTTCTGGTAATTTAGTCTATGAAAGTAATGTTTTAGAAGGTGAGCAGTTACAAGGAGGAAAGGTAGTTTGGAACAAGCGAAATTTAGCTGGAAATAAAGTAGCTTCTGGTGTGTATATTGTATTGTTGGCCAATGAAGATGGTAGTGAAACTTCTACAACAAAAATAGCTATTGTAAATTAACATGGCTATTGTTTCTACCAAAGCGATTGTTTTAAGTACAATAAAGTACGGTGATACTAGCTTAATTGTAAAATGTTTTACAGAGCAAGAAGGTGTAAAAACATATATGCTTAGAGGGGTGTTAAAATCTAAAAGAGGAAAATTAAAACCGGCTTATTTTCAATCATTAACACAATTACAATTAACGGCGAATCATAATTCAAAAAACACGCTAAATTCTTTACGCGAAGTACAGGTTCTTCATCCTTATGAAACGATTTTCACTTCTGTCATAAAACAATCAATTGTTATGTTTTTGTCTGAAGTTTTATCTGGTATTATTAGAGAGGAAGAAGGAAATCATCAATTGTATAATTATTTAGAAACAGCCTTGATTTGGTTAGATACACATGATTCGATATCTAATTTTCACCTGTTGTTTTTATTAAATTTATCTCGCTTCTTAGGGTTTTATCCTGATGTTGTTCAACAAGATGCTGTTGGATTCAATTTACTAGAAGGAGCATTTACAAATTCTATTCATGAAAAATTAACGATTTCTGGGGGTGAATTAGTTTCTTTTAAAAAGCTTCTTGGTATGAATTTTGATGCAATTCACAAAGTCTCTTTTAGTAAAAAAGAAAGGCAAACCGTCTTAAAAACTATAATTCGCTATTTTGAATTGCATCTAGATGGATTTAAAGAACCAAAATCATTAAGTGTTTTAGAAACCGTATTTACTTGATATATGAAACAAATTACTATCTTCTTCTTTTTATTTTGCACCTATTCAATTTTTGCGCAAAAAGCTACAATTATTGAAGCAGAAACAGGCAAACCTATAGAAGCGGTTGCTGTTTTTAATAAAAATAAATCTATTACTTCTGTAACCGATATTAATGGTCTAATAGATGTTTCTAGTTTTAAAGATGATGAGATTATCTATTTTTCTCATGTTTCTTATGCGGAATTCAAAGTAAAAAAATCAACGATAAAAGTTAATGATTTTAAGGTTTATTTGTCAAAGGATTCAGAGCAATTAGATGAGGTGGTAGTTTCGGTATTTAAAAATAATGCTAAAACAAACCGTATTGCAGAGCAAATAGCGGTAATAGAAAAACACGAAATCGAAAAAATTGCTCCACAAACATCAGCAGATTTATTAGCTAGTGTACCTGGTATTAAAGTTCAAAAATCGCAGTTTGGAGGTGGAAGTCCTGTGCTTAGAGGTATGGAAAGTAATCGTGTTCTATTAGTGGTTGATGGAGTTCGAATGAATAACGCTATTTATAGAAAAGGACATTTACAAAATTCAATTACAGTAAGTCCGAGTTTGTTAGATAGAACTGAAGTCGTTTTTGGACCTTCTTCAGTAATTTACGGTTCCGATGCTTTGGGTGGTGTAATTCATTATTATACCAAAACACCTAAATTATCAGAAAAAAAACAGGTAAAAAGTAATTTGTTTTCTCGCTTTTCAACGGTAAATAGTGAAATTACTAACAGTGTTTCTGCAGAAATAAGTTTTCCGAAATGGGCTAGTTTTACCAATGTAACATATAGTGATTATGGGGATTTAACAATGGGTAAAAATCGTTCTCATAGATTTGATGACTGGGGAAAAGTATTTTTCTATTCTGAAAATTTAAATGGAAATTATAAAGAAGATTCAACACCAAATTCAGATCCAAATACACAAAAAAACACTGGTTTTACGCAAACAGATGTTTTACAAAAATTCTATGTTCCATTATCAAAAAATACCGATTTAAAAGTTAATATTCAGTACTCAACGTCATCTAACATTCCACGATTTGATCGTTTGACAGAAACTAAAGATGGAGATTTGAAGTTTGCTGAATGGTATTATGGTCCGCAAGAGCGTTTGTTAATTTCTTCGCAATTAGACATCAATCCAAAGAAAAAATGGATAGATAAAGGAACTTTTACACTAGCTTATCAAGATATTAAAGAGAGTCGAATGCAACGTAAGCTTGGTAGTTTAGATAGATCTTACAGAAAGGAAAATGTAGATGTATTTAGTGTAACTGGAGATTTTTCTGTAGCAACGGATACGAATAGAGATTTAGGGTACGGATTTGAAGTTGCATACAACGATGTTGGGTCAAATTCTTATGGAAAAACGTTAAACATTGTGAATAATCAAATCGATGGTTTTTCTGGAGATTTTCCTGTGCAATCTCGTTATGCAGATGGTGGAGGAAGCTATTTTAATTCTGCTTTGTATGTAGATTATCGTCAAGATGTTTCAAAAAAGTCAACTTTAAATACAGGGGTTCGTTTTACGCAAACTAATTTAAAAGCAAAGTGGATTGACAATACTTTTATTACATTACCAAGCAATGAGATTAGTTTAAATAATAGTGCGTTTACGGCAACGATAGGTTATGTGTATAAGCCAAATAGAACCTGGCAACTTAATACGGTTATTTCTTCTGGTTTTCGATCTCCAAATTTAGATGATGTAGGAAAAGTAAGAGAGAAAAACGGCAATGTAACGGTACCAAATATTAATTTAAAACCAGAGCATGCTTATAATGCTGAAATAGGTGCTCAGAAGTATTTTAACGATCGTAAATTCAGAGTTGGAGCTAATGTGTATTATACATTGTTGCGAAACTATATATATAGAGAAGCGTTTCAGTTAAATGGTAGTTCAACAATTATGTATGATGGAGAAGAAGGAAATATTGTGGCAAATGTGAATAAAGGAAATGCCTACATAACAGGTTTTACAGCGAGTTACCAAGGAAAATTACATAAGAATTGGACAACATCAGGCTCTGTAACGTACACAAAAGGAAAAGCTTTTGACACAAATGAACCGATGTCTTCTATTCCACCGGTATTTGGAAATTTTGATTTAAATTATGTGAATAGTAAATTAGAAGCTGGTGCAGACGTACGTTTTAATGCTCGTAAAAATATTACGGATTATAACTTAGTAGAAGGAATAGATAATCAAAACCAAACACCTGTTATAAATCCAGATGCTGAAAAAGATATTGATAAATATTACGGTACGCCAAGTTGGATGGCAGTTGGTCTTTACAGTAAATATTCAATTAATGATAATTTTGCTTTGCAAGCAAGAATGAGTAATATATTCGACCAGCATTATAAAGAATTTGCATCAGGGATTTCTGCTCCAGGACGCAATTTTTCATTAGCTTTGTTTGCGAATTTATAGCATGTAATTACCACGAATAATGACGTAGTAATCTTTAAATCGATTTAAAATATAATGATAAACATTTTTAAAGTAGTTAGTTTTTTAGAAGGAGTTTCGTATTTATTATTAATGTTTTTAGGAATGCCTTATAAATATTTAGAAAGTTTAGGAAATGATCCTATATATGTAAAAATGTTTGGAATGCCACACGGAATTTTATTCGTTGCCTACATTGTTTTAGCTTTTCTTTTAAAACCTGTTTTTAAATGGAGTATTAAAGAATTCGGAATTGTTTGCTTACTGTCTTTACTTCCTTTCGGAACATTTTTTGTTGGTAAATATTTAAAAAAAGACGTAGCATAATTTATCCACCACTTACAGGTGGTATAATAGCTACCACATCATTTGGGTTGATTTGGATCTCTTCAGAAGCATATTCTTCGTTAACTGCAATAGCGTAGGAATCTATGTTTTTTAACTGTGGGTAACTCTTTACTAAAGTCGATTTTAAATTTGAAACAGTACTGTTTTCTTCTATTTCGAAATCTAAAGATGAGGTTTCTAGTAAATCGGTAGTAATACCAAATAGCAATAACTTTATGTTCATCGGTGTTTTTTGTTATAGAGTAATAATCTTTTTCGGCATTCAAAGTCATCGATTTTAATGCTAGAAACATCTTCAATTTTAAAAATTGCCAACCCTTTATCTTCACCTAAATCACCAATACATCTAAACGAAAAAGTAAGTTCGTTTTTAGCTTCAACAAAACCTTGGTAATAATCGTCATTATTTATTTGAAGGCTAAGCATTACTTTTCTCTCTTTTAAATATAAATCTAACACTTGATTTTGCCAATCTTCATCATCTAAATCACTGTAAAACTTATTGATGTAATTTGTAGCATGTAATGCTTCTTGGTTTTTCGCTAAAAATTCGATAGTATTTGTAAAGCTATCATTAAAATCTATCCGTTCAATTTCTGAGATGATTTGAAGGGTAACTCCATCATTTTGGCCGTATTTGGTATACTGTTGTAGTTGAATAACATCGTCGCTATAATCTAGTACGACGCCACAGTAAAAGCCAACATCACCATATAAACTAATACCAATAACTTTTTTATTGATTTTAGATTTTTCAAGTACTTCGTAAAACATAGGCCTTATTTTATGGTAAAGGTACTTAATCAAACAAACTTATACCAAATACAAAACCATTTTGTTTATTTCCGTTGTAGTTAGATTGCACATAATCTACACGTAAAAAACGCCATTTTCCCCAGCCAATATTATCTAATCCGATAGAGTATTCGGTATATGGTTTTCTTTCGCCAGAAAAATAACTTTTTGCACTTACTATGGTATGAAAGTTCAGTTTATTAAGCAGTGGAATTTTACCTAATAAAAACCCTTTAAAATTATGTTGGGTATGAATTTCACCATATTTATCATTCGTACTAAATTCATAGTAAGGAAGCAAATTAAAACTACTCATCCTGTTTTTAGGAGCTAAGTCTATTTCATTACCTAGCGGATGATAATAGTCCATAAAAGCGATATCTTTTTTGTTTAAAAACAAACCTCCTCTAAGATTATAGTCAAAATCTCCAAGGTTACCCAACATGAGGTTTTGTTGTAACCTAGAAAATATTAAATCAGAATGCAAGTTGATATTATCAGAACCGAATGTTTTTCTGTATCCAATAGATAATGTTGGGTATCTATGATTACGAACGGTATAACGTGCGTTTGGGTATGTAATATACTTATTACCGAAGTAAATACGTGTAGAAACTTCTGCAGTAAAAATATTGTGTTCATTAAAAGGAGCAATTAAACCCGTAGGGTTAACTGGGTTATTGGTTTCGAAGATTCTATCTTTATTAAAAAAAGAATAATCTGTCGTGTTAAAAAGAGGTTTTCGATGAGCATATTCTAAAGAAGAATAGAAGCGAATACCAGTAGTGAGTTCTTGCGAAAAATCTACTTTCGCAAATGATTTCTCATAATATTTAGCATAATTACGTTTGCCAAATAAGGTATATATACTGTTGTAAAAGTTAGAGATTGGATTTCGATCGTCAAACTGAGTAGCTGTAATTCCTGTTGAAATATTTAATCTTGGTTTATCAAAGTTGTTCCAACTTTTAGAAAAATAAGCTACCGGTCTAAGTTTTTTTTCAGAGAAACCATAATTTACATCAATACTTGTATTCCAATTATTTCCATAATCATTTATTTTTTTAGAGTATTTAAAACCGATACTAGAATTATAACCTTGAATAGTGTTAAAGCCTAAATTTTTTAAAATACCGCTGTAATCAATATTCCATTTTTCGTTACTATTTTGATAAGAATATCCTAAAACTGGAGAAAGCATTTTTAATTTATTTCTTTGAGTATCGACGGAATCAAGGTATTTTTTTGAGTTATGAACAAGTTTGATGCTGTCTTTTTCGATATAATCTTTTTTCTCTTCTAAAGTTAAAGGAACAGACCTTAAGGCATTCCAATACACCGAATCTTTTTTTGTTGCATCTTTTTCAAAAGATAAAATTTCTTTATCAAAAGTGTTTTCGGTAAAATTAGGTTCAAAGTTATAGTTGGAATAAGAAGCTGAAAAACGACCTTTCATATTAAAACCGAGAAAACCTACCTTAAAATCGATGGTCTGCAAAATAATTGCCCAAATTTTTGTTTTTGCATCGTAATTATAATTCTGTTTAAGATGCAAAACATCAATAGCAGGGTTGTTAATTTGAGCTCCAGTTGCCGTAAGGTCTGCTCCGTAAACAGCCCAATCATCTTCAACAATATAAATATGCCCGCCAAAAACACGATCATTTTCACGACGTGGAATGAGTTTAATTTTATCAATTAGTTTATTGTTTTTATCATAAAAAGATCCTTCTAACTTAAATCGATAATAGCTAAAAGCATAATCAGAAATAGGCGAAAATAAATTGGCATTAGCAACAGGAACTTGATTTTTATATAGATTGAAGTTTACTTCTGCGGCTCTGTTGAATGAAATACCGTTATCTCTTCCGCTTACCTTAGAAGCTATAATTATTTCTTTAAAATTCTTTGGTTTTTTTTGATAGGTAATTTTTGAAATGGTTTCAGATAAGTAAATAATTCCACTTCTTGTAGAATCTAATCCTCCACCTAAATCACCAATCTCTCGTCCTAAGATTTTCTTTGGAGCATCTTTAATTTTAAACAATCCACGAGAGTAAAAATCGGCCGTATATTTTCCAGCTTTATTTGCGTTCTTTTCTTTGTTTGCAATTACGCTTCTAATAATTTTATTTGCAGGGTTTTCTTTTGAAGAGACTTCAACTTCGTTTAAAAACTCTTGTTCTTCAGTCATTTGCGCGTTCAGACGAAGCGGAAGGATATCAACATTAACAGTCTTCTTAATGGTTTTAAATCCTAAAAATTGAAAAACTATTGTATGTTTTCCTGGTTTTTTAAGGTCTAATTCATACCAGCCATTATCGTTGGTAGTGGTGCCTGTTAAAGAACTTTCTAAATAAATACTTACATACGGAAGTGGTTGATTATTTTTATCGGTTACTTTTCCTTTTATCTGTGCAGACAAAACAATTGATGTAAATACAAATAGAAGCAGCGTAACCTTTTTCATAGCCAGATTAGTTTGTGAATAAAACAAACATAAACTAAATATTAATAATCAATTACTTATAAAATGTTAAAGAAGTTTTTTGATTATTCTTTTTTCTTCTTCTTTTTACCAAACAACCCACCTAAAACATCTTTAACTTTCTCAACTGTTTTATCTTCTTTATTGGTTGCAGTACTATCTTTTTTACTACCTAAAATGTTGCCGACTGCCTTGTCAATTAACTTAGTTTTTTGCTTTTTAACGAGTTCACTAGTTAAATTGCTAACAGCAGAACTTAAATCCGTTTTTACTGTCGGACTTGTAAAATTCCCTGATAGGTTTGCAGTTACTGGTACACTAACGTTTTGCTCGTTATCGTTTAATTTACCTAATAAGTTCTTAACATCGCTGCCTAAGTATTTTGCAGGTACATTAAAAGTTGCATTATAATTCATTAATTGATCTAAACTATGACTTCCTTCCACAGTTATATCAATATCATTGTATTTAATATTAAAAGGTTTTACGCTAACTTTTCCGTCGTCAAAAGAAAGGTTTGTTTTTAGATCTTTTAAGTTTAATTTTTTAAGGTCGATAAAACTTAATTTGTCATCTAATAAACTTAACGCTTTTGAGTTTTTAGGGTCGATATTAGAAGCCAATACTTCAGCCAAAGCTTTTCCTGAAATTGAAGCTAGATTGGGTGTAAAGTCATCTTTTAAGTCCCCAGATAAATCTATATTTGTATTTAATTCTCCTTTTAAAACGTTAGCAACTGGCGATAACATTTTAAATATTTCTAATTTTGCAAAAGATTGAGAAATGTCGAATGATTTGATTCCTAAATTCATATCAAAAATAGGCTTTTCTTTTTGTGTATTTACGGTACCGTTAAGTGCAATATTTCCACCAAACATGTTTCCGTTTACATTTTTTAAAGTGGCTTTTTCATCTTTTAAAATTAAAATACCTGTTACATTTTCTAGTTTTAAATTATCATAATACACTTCTTTGGCAGAAGCGTTTACAACACAATCTAAAAACGCTGGAATTTTTAATTTTTCTTTAGGTTGATCTTTTGAATCTGAGACTTCTTTTTTCTCATTTTCACCAGTATCCGAAGTCATAAAATCACTTACTTTAAATGATGAAGAGTTTAAGTTGAAATTTCCTTGTAAATTTTTATCAGATAATAAAAATCCTAATAAACCAGTAATGGTTCCCGTAGCTTTTAAGTCCGTTGTTCCTGTTTTAGCATCAAAATTTGTTAATGTTATTTTGCTGGGTTGAAAATCGACTTCAGCATTTTTAATGTGAATAGGATTCACTACATCTTCAGAAGCGTAAACAAATTCGTTAATACTTAATTTTCCCTGATTGTTTATACGTTGATATATGTTTTTTTGAATAGCTTCCATATCAAAGGAAGAAGATAAATCGGCATTTATAGTTCCGCTTAATTCATTTTTTAAATCAATCGGATATACTTCATTAATATGGGCTAAGTTTAATTTTCCTTTTATCGAAGCATTTACCAGTGGATTGCTTGTTAAATTTTGAATTTTTGCTTTTCCACTAAACACATTGTCGTCTATTTTAAAAGATAAATTAGCAACATCTACAAACGTATTTTCTATAAAACCTGTGGTGTTTTTAATATTAGTGTTAATGTGAATATTTTGTACGCTTTTAGGTAAACTAGGGTATTTAAAGGAAGCGTTGTTTGAGCTAATATTTACATCAATTTTTGGGATATGTTTATCATCAACAATTCCGTTTACTTTTCCTGTAATACTAAAATCTCCTGTGGTTTTTACATCAGCAATGTTTTTTGCGTATTGCTCTGGAATTAAAGCTAAAAAGTTTCTAAAATCTGACGAAGGAGTTTTAAAATCGATGTCAACTTCTTGATTATTTTCATTTAACTTAACAAAACCATTAAAAATTAAAGGAAGTTGATTTATATGCGCCTCGTTCTTTAAGAAAGAAAATTTACTATTCGCTAAATCCATAGCTAAAACAGCAGATAAATCTAATTTTTGATTCTTTATATATGAACTTTTATCCATTTTAAAGGAAATAGAGGTGGCAGTTTTTGTGTCGAGTTCTACATTTTGTTGAGAGAAATCACCACTTCCAGAGTGATTAAAATCAGATAAAACAAGCTCCATTTTTCCTTTTTTATCAGTATATTTTATCGTAGCGTTTTCTATTTTATAAGAATTAACAGAAAGTTTAAAAGTACTCGGTTCGTTAGTGTCTGTTTCCTCAGTCTCTTTATTGTTAGAGTCTTCCTTAGCGATATCGTAGTTGGTGTTTCCTTTTTCATCAATCAAAACATTCACCAAAGCGTTATCAATTGTAAAAGAATTAATATTTAATTGGTCCCCCGTATTTTTAAAGATTTCAGTGAGTTTTAAGTTCAAGTTAACATTCTGACTGTAAAACAGAGTGTCTCCTTCAAAAGGTTTAAAATTAATTACCGAAACATCGGAAAGATTTACAGAAGCCTTTGGAAAACTTCTAAGTAAACTTAAATCAGCATCCGCAAACTCAACTTTAGCGTTTACATTATTATTAATAGTTTCTTTAATTAAAGCGACTAATTTATCTTGAAATAAATAAGGAATTAAGGCTAAAGCGAGAATAAAAACGATAAGTATTCCAGCGACTATTTTAATAACTTTTTTCATAAGGAATGGGGTTTCTGATAAAAATAAATTCGATTATTGAATTAAAGGATAAAGTTAAAAGATATCTGTAATATTGTAGTTAATAAAATGTTTATTTTTTGAATCGACAACAGGAATATTCGCAAATTATAAAAAAACAAGCAAAACGCTTGGGTTTTTTGGCTTGTGGTATTGCTAAAGCAGATTTTTTAGAAGACGAAGCACCGAGGTTAGAAAAGTGGTTACAAAATGATTTTCATGCGGAAATGAGCTATATGGAGAATCATTTTGATAAACGGTTAGATCCAAGGTTATTGGTTGATGGAGCAAAATCGGTTGTATCGTTATCATATAATTATTTCCCTTCGGAAGCCCAGCAAGAGGGTACTTATAAAATCGCAAAATACGCTTACGGAGAAGATTATCATCATGTTATAAAAGATAAATTATTTGAACTATTAGAATGCATTCGTACAGAGATCGGAGAAGTTGATGGGCGGTGTTTTGTAGATTCAGCACCTGTTTTAGAACGTGCTTGGGCAGAAAAAGCAGGTCTTGGTTGGAATGGAAAACACACCTTGCTTATTCAAAAACAACAAGGATCTTTTTTCTTTTTGGCGGAATTAATTATAGATTTAGAATTGGCATACGATGAGCCTTTTACAACCAATCATTGCGGAACTTGTACGAAATGTATTGATGCTTGCCCTACACAAGCTATTTTACCCAATAACCAATTAGATGCTAATAAATGTATATCGTATTTAACGATTGAATTACGGGATAATATTCCAACAGATTTTAAAAATAAGATGGAAGATTGGATGTTTGGTTGTGATGTGTGTCAGGATGTTTGTCCATGGAATCGATTTTCAAAACCACATAACGAGCCTTTATTTCAGCCCAAAGAAAATATGCTTGAAATGACCAAGCGAGATTGGCAAGAAATAACAGAAGAAACATTTCGGAAAGTGTTTAAAAAATCTGCTGTTAAGCGAACAAAATTTACTGGATTAACTAGAAATATTAATTTTTTAGATAATTAATTAACTACGTCAATTTTATGGTTATTGACGTAGTTATGAATCTTTATTCTTGGTAATCACTAAAAAAAAACCAATTTAAATTTAGTTTTCTTTTGTTTTTTTCTAATTCTTTAGTGGTTTCATCTTCAAACAAATCAACAACAAATTCATTGTAATTTTTTCCTATTTCTTCATTTAAATAAGCGTTAAAATATAATTCGCTAGCTTTTTCGCCTTTAGATTTTTCAATTTCTAGAAGTGTTTTGTATAAAGGTTTTATTTTTTTTACAACTCCGTCAGGAACTGCTTTTCTTCTAGCTGTATAACCAGTAATTTCTCCTTTTTCATTTTTATCAATAGTAAAATCTGTAATTACCCAATAGTACCTGCCGGTTTTTGTAAGGTTTTTAACAATTGCATGAAAATTTTCTCCTTTCTTAAGAGCGTCCCATAAAGCTTTAAAAGCGACTTTTGGCATATCTGGGTGCCTAATAATATTGTGAGGTTCACCAATTAATTCCAATGTACTATATTCACAAGTGTTTGAAAAAACATCATTAGCATATAAAATAGTTCCATAAACATCAGTTTTACTTACAATTGTTTTAGTCTTATCCCATTTTACCTCTTCGTTAATAATTTCTTGGGTAATATTCATGATTTATAAAATTTTTAATTAAAACAGTACAAAGGTGAGTTATCGCTATAGCTTAAAAAATGATTTTTATCATTTTAGCTATTTTATTTATTCATCAACTTATTCAGTATATTTGTCGGCTTAAACAAACAACGACAAATTTATGAGTGATTCACGTAAAAGACACGAAGCTTTACTATATCATGCAAAACCAAAACCTGGTAAAATTGAAGTAGTTCCTACTAAAAAATATGCAACACAACACGATTTGTCATTAGCATATTCGCCAGGCGTTGCAGAGCCTTGTTTAGAAATAAAGAGAGATAAGAATAATGTATATAAATATACTACTAAAGGAAATTTAGTAGCTGTAATTTCAAACGGAACAGCAGTTTTAGGGTTGGGAAATATTGGTCCTGAAGCGTCAAAGCCTGTAATGGAAGGAAAAGGGTTACTTTTTAAAATTTTTGCAGATATTGATGTTTTTGATATTGAAGTAGATGCTACAGATGTTGATAAATTTGTTGAAACTGTAAAAGCAATCGCTCCTACTTTTGGAGGTATAAATTTGGAAGATATTAAAGCGCCAGAAGCTTTTGAAATAGAACGTCGTTTAAAAGAGGAATTAGACATTCCTGTAATGCACGACGACCAACATGGTACTGCAATTATTTCAGCAGCAGCTTTAAAAAATGCATTAGAGATCGCAGAAAAAAAGATTGAGGAAGTAAAAATTGTAGTAAGCGGTGCAGGTTCAGCGGCGGTTTCTTGTGCTACTCTATACCTTTCTTTAGGGGCGAAAGCAGAAAACATTATTATGTTTGATGTTAATGGCTTACTTCATGAAAGTAGAGATGATCTAGAACAAAATCAGAAAAAATTCGCTACAAATAAACAGTATGCAAACTTAGCTGAAGCAATGGTTGATGCAGATGTGTTTCTTGGTTTATCGGTAGGAGGTATTGTAACACCAAAGATGGTGCAATCTATGGCTAGAAAACCTATCGTTTTTGCTATGGCAAATCCTGTTTCAGAAATTTCTTATGAAGATGCAGTAGCCTCAAGAGACGATATTATCATGGCAACAGGAAGATCAGACACTCCTAATCAAGTGAATAATGTGCTTGGTTTTCCTTATATTTTCCGTGGAGCTTTAGATGTTCGTGCAACTAAGATTAACGAAGAAATGAAAATGGCTGCGGTAAATGCGTTAGCTGATTTAGCAAAGAGAGCAGTGCCAGAACAAGTTAATATTGTTTATGATGAAGTGAGTTTATCTTTTGGTAAAGATTATATTATTCCTAAACCGTTTGATCCAAGATTAATATACGAAATCCCGCCAGCCATTGCGAGAGCGGCTATGGAAAGTGGCGTAGCACAAGAACCAATTGAAGATTGGGATAAGTACCGTGAAGAGTTAATGGATAGATCGGGTTCTGGAAGTAAAGAAATACGATTGTTACACAACCGCGCAAGAAGAAACCCAAAAAGAATTGTGTTTGCAGAAGCGGATCATTTAGACGTGTTAAAAGCAGCGCAACGTGTATATGATGAAAAAATAGCAAAACCAATCTTATTAGGAGATAAAGAAGTGATTTTAGAGTTGAAAGCTGAATTAGGTTTTGAAGCTGAAGTGACAATTATAGATCCTAAAACTGCTGAAGAAAAAGAAAGAAGAGAGCGTTTTGCAGAATCTTACTGGCAATCTCGTCAAAGGAAAGGAGTAACGTTTTTTGAAGCAAAAAAATGGATGCGCGAGCGTAATTATTTTGCCGCAATGATGGTTAATGAAGGGGAAGCAGATGGTTTAATTACAGGATATTCACGTCCATATCCATCGGTTGTGAAACCAATATTAGAACTAATAGAAAAAGACAAAGGAGTAACTCGTGTGGCTGCAACCAACTTGATGTTAACCAAACAAGGGCCAATGTTTTTAGCGGATACAACCATTAATATTAATCCAACAGCTAAAGATTTAGCTAAAATTACACAATATACCTGTGTTTTAGCAAAGATGTTTGGAATGAAACCTAATGTTGCTATGTTAGGATTTTCCAACTTTGGATCTACCAAATCTGAAAGTTCTCAAAAAATTAGAGAAGCAGTAGATTATATGCATAAAAATCATCCAGATTTAGTGGTTGATGGAGAAATTCAAGCAGATTTTGCGCTAAATCCAGAGATGTTAGCAAAGGAATTTCCGTTTTCAAAATTAAATGGAAAAAAGGTAAATGTATTAATTTTTCCAAATTTAGAATCAGCAAACATCACGTACAAATTAATGAAACAAGTGGATGGAGCAGAGTCTATCGGACCAATTTTATTAGGTTTAAGCAAACCTGTTCATGTGTTACAATTAGGAGCAAGTGTAGATGAAATGGTAAATATGGCAGCAGTAGCAGTAGTGGATGCACAAGAACGAGAAAAGCACTTAAATAGTCAAAAAGCAGAGTAGGGAAACAACTTTTTTTAGAAAAATAATTTCCCTATTTTAGAGACCTAGTAAAAAGGGGATTATGATTACACAAATTAGAGGGAGGTTGGTTGAGAAAAATCCAACATATGTCGTTGTAGATTGTAACGGCGTTGGGTACTTACTACACATTTCTTTAAACACTTATTCTGCTTTACCTGCAGATGAAAATGTATTGTTATACTCTCATTTATCTATTCGAGAAGATGCCCATACCCTTTTTGGTTTTATAAATAAAACAGAAAGAGAGGTTTTTAAGTTATTAATTTCGGTATCTGGTGTTGGAGCAAGTATAGCAAGAACTATGTTGTCTTCAATGACTTCAGAAGAAATTCAACAAGCAATTGCTTCAGAAAATGTTGGTTTAATCCAATCTGTAAAAGGAATAGGTGCAAAAACAGCACAACGTGTTATTGTCGATTTAAAGGATAAAATTTTAAAAACTTTTAATATAGATGAAGTTTCTGTTTCTCAAAACAATACAAATAGAGATGAAGCGTTATCTGCATTAGAAGTATTAGGCTTTACAAGAAAACAAACTGATAAAGTACTAAATAATATTTTAAAAGAAACACCTAGCGCAAGTGTTGAATCCTTAATAAAGCGAGCGTTAAAAAACTTATAAGAAAGATTGAAAAGAAGGCTTCGTAATATATTTTTTACAGCACTTACTTTACTGGTAAGTGTTGTTTCATTTTCGCAAAACGCAAATAATAAGGATAGTATTTCAACTACACAACAAGATACTATTTCGCCTCTAAAGTATAACTTTAAGCACAATCAAAATGGAAGTCTTTTTTTAAACAATCCTACTAATTTACAGGTTACTTACGACAAAGCATTAAATAAATTTGTATTAGTAGAAAAGATTGGTGATTACTATGTGGGAACTCCCATTTTTATGTCACCTAAAGAATATGATAAGTATCGTTTAAAAAACGATATGAAAGGGTATTTTAAAGAAAAAATTGATGCTATTAATACAAAGAAAAAAGGAAATGATGAAGCACGGAAAAATTTACTACCTAAGTATTATGTAAACTCAAAGTTTTTCGAATCGGTTTTTGGAGGTAATGAAGTTGAGGTGATTCCAACGGGACAAATAAACATTAAATTAGGGGGTGTATATCAAAACACAGAAAATCCTCAAATTTCTGTTGAAAATCAGAGTAGTTTTACCTTCGATTTTGATCAACAAATAAGCGCTAGTTTACAAGCAAAGGTTGGTGAGCGTTTAAAGGTTACTGCAAATTACGATACACAATCTACTTTCGATTTTCAAAATGTGATCAAATTAGAATACTCTCCTACAGAAGATGATATCATTCAAAAATTAGATGCGGGTAATATTAACTTTCCTATTAAAAACTCTTTAATTAACGGAGCACAATCTTTATTTGGAGTTCGAGCGGATTTACAGTTTGGAAAAACTACAATACGAACAGCATTTTCGCAACAAAACTCCCAAAGTAAAACGGTAGTTGCAGAAGGAGGAGCTGTTATAGAAGAGTTTGAATTACGCGCTACGGATTATGATAACGATCGTCACTTTTTCCTTTCGCAGTTTTTTAGAGAAACATATAAAGATGCTTTAAAGAATTATCCGCTAATAAGTAGTCCTATTAATATTACCAGAGTTGAGGTTTGGGTAACTAACCGAAACCAAAACGTACAAGATTATCGAAGTATTGTTGCTTTTGCAGATATTGGAGAATCTACACCGTCTAACATGGTAGATTTTAACTCAGGAACGCCTGCGGGATATGTTGATCCCTTCCCTCCTTTTACCACAGCAAATGTAGGGGGGTCTCAAGTAAGTTTACCCTATAATGAAATAAATACTATAAATGATTTATTAACTCCAACAAGTGGGATTAGAGATATTTCAAGTTTAAGTGGAGCTGTTCCTACAGAAATGCAACAAGGTAGAGATTATACTTATTTACAAAATGCTAGAAAATTACAATCGAATGAGTATCGATTGCATCCACAACTAGGTTTTGTTTCATTAAACAGAAGATTAAACGATGGTGAAGTCTTAGCAGTCGCTTTTGAGTATACAGTAGTTGGAGCTTCTAGTAATGAAACAGTTTTTAAAGTAGGAGAGTTTTCGAATGACGGTATTAATGCGCCTGCAAATATTGCAGTTAAATTACTAAGAAGTGAAATTTTAACAACTACTCGTGATGTTAATGGGCAAACAGAACCTTTTCCGACGTGGAGATTAATGATGAAAAATGTATATGCGTTAGGAGCATATCCGTTACAACAAGAAGGGTTCCGTTTTGAATTAATGTATCGTGATGATGAAAATGGAGTGTTACAAAATACGTTACAAAGAGCTACAGATGGAGAGCTTCACGATAGAACCTTATTAAATTTATTTAATATAGATAGATTAGATCAAAGTCAGTTTGTCATTACCGAAGGAGATGGTTTTTTCGATTATGTAGAAGGTATTACAGTTAGCTCTGATAGAGGCCTTATTTACTTTCCAGAAACAGAACCTTTCGGGGAAGATTTAAAAGATCCCGAAGATATTACCAATGCAGCGGATCAAGAAAAATATTTATTTGAAGAGTTATACTTAACTACCAAAGCGCAAGCTAAAAACGAATTTCAAAATAAAGACAAATTCTTTTTAAAGGGATACTTTAAATCTGAAACGAGCAGAGGAATTTCATTAGGGGCGTTTAATATACCACGAGGTTCTGTAAACGTAACCGCAGGTGGAAGACAATTGGTAGAGGGGGTAGATTATGTAGTAGATTACCAGTTAGGGAGAGTTCAAATTTTAGATCCAGGATTAGAATCTTCTGGTATTCCTATAAATGCAACCGTAGAAAATAATACTTTTTTTAATCAGCAAAGAAAAACTTTTATTGGTATTGATGTAGAGCATCGTTTTGCTGAGAATTTTATTCTGGGAGGTACCTTTCTAAATGTCAGTGAAAAACCAATTACACCAAAAGTAAATTATGGAGCTGAACCTATTGATAATATAATGTTAGGTTTAAATCTTGATTATAGTACAGAAGTACCTTATTTTACTAAGTTAGCAAATAAATTGCCTTTTGTAGAAACTGATGTGCCTTCTAATTTATCGGTAAGGGCAGATATGGCGTATTTGCTACCTGGTTCTCCAAGTGGAATTGATGTTAATGGAACTGCTACTTCGTATATAGATGATTTTGAAGCATCACAAGTGCCTATTAATTTAAATTCGCCACAACAATGGTTTTTAGCGAGTACACCTGTTTCTCAAGGTTTTAATGGAGATTCTTTTAATTTAGAGTATAATAATCAGAGAGCAAAAATAGCGTGGTATAATGTAGATCAGTTGTTTTATACTTCAGGAAGTAATCGTCCGAGTAATATAAATGATATTGAATTGTCGAGAGACGAGGTTCGTCAGGTGCGATATTCAGAATTATTTCCAAATACCGATTTAGATATAACACAACTAAATTTAGTAAGAACTTTAGATTTAGCATATTATCCAGCTGAAAGAGGGCCATATAATTTTAACGAAAACCCTGATATAGCTGAAAATAATTGGGGGGGTGTTATGAGACCTTTAACGACTAATAATTTTGAACAAGCCAATGTTGAGTATGTTCAGTTTTGGTTAATGGATCCTTATGAAAACTATTCAATCACAGAAGAAGAAGGCTTGCCAATAGGTGTAAATCCACAAGATATAACGAATCAAGTAGGGAAATTATTTATCAACCTTGGTAATATATCGGAAGATATTTTACGTGATGGGAGTAAACAATATGAAAATGGTTTACCAGAAGATGGTATTAAAATAAACGGATCTAACGTAAGAGAAAGTACATGGGGAAATACCCCTATAAATCCTTCTATTTTATATGCTTTTGGCAATGATTCAGCGGTAAGAACACAGCAGGATATTGGATTGGATGGTTTAAATGATCAGGAAGAAGGGGTCAAATTTCCAGCATTTAGTGGGTTGGATGATCCAGCTGCTGATAATTTCCAGTTTTTTAGAGGAAGTGGGTTAGATGCTATTAACGCTTCTATTTTAACACGTTATAAAAACTATAATAATACTGAGGGGAATTCACCTACAATCGAACAATCTAACGAATCGTTTCCTACATCATCGACAACATATCCCGATACTGAAGACATCAATAAAGATCAAACGATGAATACGGTGAGTGGATATTTTGAATATGAAATTTCATTAAATAAATCAGAATTAGTTCAAGGATCTAACCATATTGTAGATGTAAAAACAACAACGGTAACTTTAGCAAACGGACAGTCTAGAAGTTCTACGTGGTATCAATTTAGAATTCCCGTAAGAAATGGGTTTTCTAATGCATATAATATAACTGATTTTAATAGTATTCGGTTTATGCGTATGTTTTTAACTCAGTTTAAAATACCTGTAGTTTTACGTTTTGGAGAATTAGAATTAGTACGTGGAGATTGGCGTCGATATACAAAAAAGTTTGATAACAGTGACACACCATTACAACCAGTAGATCTTAATAATTTTGAAGTAGGAGTGGTGAGCATTGAGCAAAATGAAGACCGTTACGAAATTCCTCCTGGTATTGTACGTGAACAATTACAGGGAACCAATAGAATTCAACGACAAAACGAACAATCTGTAACATTAAAAGTTACAGATTTAGAACCAGAAGAAACAAGAGCCATCTATAAGAACATTAGTATAGATATGCGTCGTTATAAGAATTTGCGTATGTTTTTACATGCAGAAGGCGATACCGTTAGTGTTAAAACAGGTGATGTTTCAGCGGTAATTAGATTTGGTACGGATTTAAATGATAATTATTATGAAGTTGAAAAACCATTACAATTATCTACTAAATTAAATAACCCAGGCCCTTATGATGCTTGGCCAGAAGAAAATAATTTAGAAGTGCCTTTAGAAGAATTAGCGAAATTAAAACTAGATAGAGATGGCGCAGGAATCTCAGCTGCAGATTTATATACTATTGATGGTTCAGAAAGATCAGATGGATTAACAATTCGAGTAAAAGGAAATCCGACACTAGCACAAATTAGAACGGTAATGTTGGGTGTTAAAAACAGTTCTTTAGATGCTGAAACTGTTGAAGTTTGGTTTAATGAATTACGTGCCGTTGGTTTTGATAATAAGGGAGGTTGGGCAGCAGTACTAAATGTAGATGCTAATTTTGCTGATGTAGCTGATGTTTCTTTAGCAGGTAGAATGTCCACTGTAGGTTTTGGTAATGTTGAAGATAGAGTACAAGAACGAAGTATAGAAGAAACAAAACAATATAATGTCGCTACAAACGTGCAGTTAGGTAAAATGATGCCTAAAAAATGGAACATGCAAGTACCGATGAGCTATGCGTATGGTGAGGAGTTTGCTGATCCTAAATACGATCCTCAATATCAAGATGTAGAATTAGCAGATGCATTAGATTCAGGTTCAGATCAAGTTAAACAAAACAGCCAAAACGCTCAAGATTATACACGTAGAAAGAGTATTAGTTTTATCAATGTTAAGAAAAACAAAAATCCTGAAAGTAAGGAGAAACCTAAGTTTTATGATGTAGAGAATCTATCTGTTTCATATTCTTTTAATGAAGAGTTTCATAAAGACTATAATATTGAAAAGTATATTAATCAAAATGTAATGGCAGGAGCAAGCTATAATTTTAGCTTCGTGCCATTTAGTATAGAGCCATTTAAAAATTCAAAAAAATTAAAGAGTAAATACTGGCAACTTATTAGAGATATTAACTTTAATCCTGTTCCGAAAACACTAGCATTAAACTCAAGAATTAATAGAAATTACAATCAACAACAATCTAGAAATTTGGTTGAAGGATTTACTCCACAGCCTGAATTAACCCAAAGGAGATTTTTGTTTGATTGGGATTATACTATCGGTTTTGACTTAACGAAGTCTTTACAGTTAAACTTTAATGCAACCAATAATTATATTTATGATGGGTTTGGTAGCGATGAAGAACTAGAAATTTTTGATAAGTTTTTTACTATTGGTCGTCCAAATCATTATCACCAAAAACTAAATGGAACATATAAATTACCCATTAATAAAATTCCTTTTTTAAATTTTATGAATGCAGATTACGGATACACAGCAGATTTTGATTGGCAATCTAGCTCTCAATCAATAGATGTAAGAGACAAGGTGGGTAATATGATTCAGAATGCAAACACACATAATATAAACACAGATATTGATTTTGAGCGTTTTTATAAAACATTAGGTTTAGATAAATTATTATTAAAAGGAACAAAAAAACCGACAACAAAAAAAGGAACAGTTTCTTTGATAGAAAATAAACAAGTAGCTCAAAAAGCAAAGTTGAAGAAAAATGCTTCTTTCAGTCAAAAGTTTTTAAAAGGTACCTACGATGTATTAACTTCAATTAAAAAAGCAAAGATTAGTTATTCTCAAAACAACGGAACTTTACTCCAAGGATATATACCTACGGTTGGTTTCTTAGGACGAGATAATTATAGTGGTGGTTTAGCACCAACATTAGGATTTGTGTTTGGGAGTCAAACCGATATTTTAAATACAGCGATTGAAAACGGATGGTTGGTTACTCGTACAGAAGATGAAGAGTATTATAATAAAACCTACGGAAAAACAAAAGCTGATAAGTTGGATTATAATATTTCTGTGAAACCATTTAAAGATTTTACTATTGATTTTCGTGGAAATAGAATTAAGACCTCTAATTTAACTCAACAATTAGATATAATTGAAGGGGAAACAACTTCAAATCCAGACATACAAGCTTACGAAACAGGAAACTATAGTATTAGTCATTATATGTTAAGTACAGCTTTTACAGACGGCGATGTGTTGTATCAGAATTTTTTAGATTATAGAGAAACCATTTCTGACCGTTTAGCAGCACAATCAAATTTACCTAATTCTCAAGATCCAGATGACCAAAATCCTGGGTTTAAAACAAATGGACAGCAAGCAATGTTACCAGCATTTTTAGCGGCGTATTCGGGGAATGATCCTAATAAAGTGAGTACAGGAATCTTTAGAAACATTCCAATTCCTAATTGGACGCTTCGTTATAACGGTTTGATGAAATACAAATGGTTTAAGAAAAATTTCTCATCATTCACATTATCACATAGTTACAAATCGTCTTATACAATTGGAAACTACACGAACAATCTACAATATAGCTTAGATAATAATGATGTTCCTTCTGTAAATATTTCTAACAATTATCAACCAGAATTATTAATTTCGTCCGCGACATTAATCGATGAATTTTCACCTTTAGTTAGGGTTGATATGAAAATGAAAAATTCATTCTCTTTAAAAGGTGAAATTAGAAGAGATAGAAGTTTAACATTAAATTTTAATAACAATACCTTAACGGATGTTAAAGGAACAGAATATGTTATTGGGTTGGGTTATAAGATTAGAGATGTTAAATTTGTAACACGATTTACAGGGAAGAAAGAAACCTTAAAAGGGGATATTAATTTGAGAGCAGATATATCGCTAAGAGATAATTTAACACTTATTCGTTCTGTGGACGAAGAAAATAACCAAATTACAGGTGGAGAGAAGTTATTTGGGTTAAAGTTTTTAGCAGATTATAATTTAAGTAGAAGTTTAACAGCATCGTTTTATTATAATCATAATACATTTCAATATGCAATTTCAACAACATTCCCAAGACAATCGATTAATGCAGGAATCAATTTGGTATATAACTTAGGAAATTAAAATACAAATAACATAAAACAACATTACAAATGAATATTCCATCAGAATTAAAGTACACAAAAGATCACGAGTGGATTAAAATTGAAGACGATCTAGCAATCATCGGAATTACAGATTTCGCTCAAAGCGAATTAGGAGACATCGTTTATGTAGATGTAGACACTTTAGATGAAAGCTTAGGTGTAGAAGAAGTTTTTGGTTCTGTAGAAGCAGTTAAAACAGTTTCAGATTTATTTATGCCTTTATCTGGTCAAATTATTGAGTTTAACGAAGCTTTAGAAGACGAACCAGAATTAGTGAATTCTGATCCTTATGAAGCAGGTTGGATGATTAAAGTGAAAATTTCTGACGCTAGCCAAATAGATAATTTATTAGATGCTAAAGCATATAAAGAACTTATTAAAGGATAAAAGCGTTTACTTTGCGGTACTCATAACTATTGTAATTGCTTTTTTAAGCTTGGTAAGAATGGGTAAGCAACCTGTTAATTTTGCGTATTTAGACAAAATAGAACATAGTATAGCTTATACAGTACTCACTTTTTTTTGGTTACTAGTTTTTGGTAAAACAACCAGAAATAAATTAATTGTAGTTATTTTTTGTGTTTTTTACGGCATAATTATTGAGGTCTTACAAGGAGAAACTACCTACCGAACTTTTGATTTTGCTGATATGTTTGCAAATTCAATAGGAACAGTAATAGGTTTGTTGCTTTTTAACCGTTTTATTAAAAATAACAATCTATTTAGAGATTAGCTTGTATAAGTTAGAATAAATTAATTAAATTAGCGAACTATTTAAAACTTTCTAGGATGGAAATTAAGAAAAATCCAAAATCAAATTTAGAAAATTACAGCAAGTTATTTATGCAACTTGGTTTAGTTTTAGCATTGTTTGTAACGTATATTTCTATAGAAAATAAAACGTACGACAAGCAGTATGGTGATTTAGGTGCGGCTAATATGGCCTCAGATATTGAAGAAGAAACAATTTTAATTCAAAACACACCACCACCACCACCACCAAGTACACCACCACCACCAGCACCAGAAAAAATTGAGGTTGTTGAAGATGATAAAGAAGTTGAAGAGACTGTAATAGAATCTACAGAAACTGATGAATCTGAAGCTGTTGAGGTAGAAGAAATTGTAGAGGTAGAGGAGGAAGAGGAAGTTGTAGAGGATGTACCATTTTCTATTATTGAAGAAGTTCCTATTTTTCCTGGATGTACAGGATCAAAAGCAGAAAAAAAGGAATGTTTGAATCAGAAAATGCAAAAACACGTTCAAAGATATTTTGATGCTGAATTAGCAAATGAATTAGGTTTAGCTCCAGGTAAAAAAAGAATTTATTTGCAGTTTAAAATCGATAAAGATGGTTCTATTACTAGTATTAATGCTAGAGCACCTCACCCAAGATTAAAAGCAGAAGCAATTAGAATTGCTAAAAAATTACCAAAAATGTTACCAGGTAAACAAAGAGGTAAGCCAGTACGTGTTGGTTATACATTACCAATTACTTTTAATGTAGAATAATGTTTTTTATAAATAAACAAAAAAAGCAACTCAATTGAGTTGCTTTTTTTGTTGGCACGTTTATTGTTTTAACAAAATTTTAACATTAAAACCACCTATTTATGAAAATAACAAAAAAATCACCAACACAACAATTAGAGAAATTTTCTACAGTTTTTACTCAGTTAGGACTTGTTTTAGTTCTCTTTATCGTTTTTATTTCATTGGAATATGAAACAGAGCAAAAAGCAATGATAATAAGAGAAAAGGATTATGATTCAACTTTACGTTATATTATTGATGTTAGACCGATAATTTTTGAAAAGGATATTCCTAAGTCAAAAGTTATTGAACAAACACAAAAAAGAGTGGTAAATAATTTATCAGATATTGATATAGTAAAAGAAAAACTAGAGCAATCTATTATTAATTTACCAAAAGAAGATGTTAATGATGTAAAAGTTCTTAACCCAGATGATATCAAAGAAGTTAAAATTGAGGAAACCATTATAGAAGAAATTCCTTTTGTTAGTGTTCAAAATATTCCTGTTTTTGCAGGTTGTGAAGGTTTATCAGAAGAAGAAAATAAAAAATGTTTCGAAAGAAAAATACAAAGACTTATTCAGCGAAATTTTAATGCAGATTTAGGAAATGAATTAGAATTGCATCATGGCAAGCACAAAATTATCACTCAGTTTGTTATCGACAAAACAGGAAAAGTATCTGATGTGAAAATTAGAGCACCACATGTTCGATTAAAAAAAGAAACAGAACGAGTGGTAAATAAGATTCCAAAATTTACACCAGGGAAACATAATGGTAAGCCTGTAAAAGTAAGATACACACTACCTATTACTTTTCAAGTAGAATAAACTTTAAAAACTCAATCTTATCGATTGAGTTTTTTTATTTTTGTTAACATGAGTAATAAAAAAACTTTTTTTGCCCATGAAACTGCAGTTATAGATGTAGGCTGTAAGATTGGGGCAGGTACTAAAATATGGCATTTTAGTCACATTATGCCTAATTGTATTATTGGAGACCATTGTAATCTTGGTCAAAATGTAGTTGTATCACCTGAGGTTGTTTTAGGAAATAATGTTAAAGTACAGAATAATGTTTCTATTTACACAGGTGTAATCTGTGAAGATGATGTGTTTTTAGGACCGTCTATGGTGTTTACTAATGTTATAAACCCAAGAAGTGCAATCAATAGAAAAAATGAATTTAAACAAACAATTGTAAGAAAAGGAGCTAGCATAGGCGCGAACGCGACTATAGTTTGTGGAAATAATATTGGACAGTATGCTTTTATTGGAGCGGGAACTGTAGTTACTAAAGAAATTTTACCATATGCATTGGTAGTTGGAAACCCTGCAAAACAAATAGGTTGGGTTAGTGAATATGGTTGTCGATTGAATTTTGATGAGGACGGTTTTGCAGTTTGTGATGAGAGTAATGAAAAATATAAATTAGATAATGATTTGTTAAAAAAAATAAAAATTTAACAAAAGTTTAATAATTTTTAGAGAATAAAGAAAAAATATATTTTATATTTGATTAGTGGTTTAAAAACCACTTTCTTTTTCTTTTTCATAGCAATTTTTCCCACTTAGTTTTCTGAGTGGGTTTTTTTTATTTAAAAAAACTATAAGTCAAATAATAATTAGAAAAGTATATAAAACAAAAAAACCGAAACAATTTTGTTTCGGTTTTAGTACTGAAGGCGGGACTTGAACCCGCACGAGCATTACGGCTCATTGGATTTTAAGTCCAACGTGTCTACCAATTCCACCACTTCAGCATTGGCATTTTTTATATGGTTCAGAGCGAAAGACGGGATTTGAACCCGCGACCCTCACCTTGGCAAGGTGATGCTCTACCCCTGAGCTACTTTCGCGTAGTCTTTGTTTAAGAACGTGTTGTGCATTTGTGAATGCGGGTGCAAATATATAAACTATTTTTGATTGGAGAAACTTTTTTTTAATTTTTTTTAATTTCAGATAAAAAATCCAATAAACCTCAAAAAACATGGTGGTTAAAATATTATAGAATATCTTTGCACAAATTTTGTAAAAACCAACGTGAACTCAGTTTCAGCCATAGAAAATAAAGCAGTGTTAAAAAGCATTTTTTTTGATTTTAAGCAACTTACCAAAGTTGGATTATCTATAAGTGTGGTGTTTACTTCTATTACGGGATATTTATTAGGTGCAGATATAATTAATTATACCACTATTATTTTATTAGCTGTTGGTGGTTATTTAATGGTAGGAGCTTCAAATGCATTTAATCAAGTTATCGAAAAAGATATTGATGCTGTGATGCAACGAACTAAAAATCGTCCGTTACCATCAGGAAGAATGAAACCTTTAGTGGCTTTAACAATTGCAACCATTTTTACGATTGCAGGTATTGTGATTTTATATGCAATCAACCCGAAGTGTGCTTTGTTTGGCGCTATTTCAATTTTTTTATATACAAGCGTATACACACCGTTAAAAGCGGTTACTCCATTAGCAGTTTTTGTCGGCGCCATTCCTGGAGCAATACCTTTTATGTTAGGATGGGTTGCGGCAACTGGTCAGTTTGGTATCGAAGCTGGGTTTTTGTTTATGATTCAATTCTTTTGGCAATTCCCACATTTTTGGGCGATTGGTTGGTTACAATTTGAAGAGTACAACAAAGCTGGTTTACATATGCTTCCGATGGATAAAAAAGACAATGGAGCCATTGTGCAAATGATCTTTTATACCTGTGTAATGATTTTAGTATCTGTAGCACCTGTTTTAAAAGTTTCGAGTAAGTTGTACATTTTTCCTGTAACTGCAGCTGTCGTTGCGGTTTTAGGTGGGTTAATGTTATATTATGCAATTCAACTCTATAAATCGCATCAAAATACTGATGCACGTAAATTAATGTTGGCAAGCGTATTTTATATTACAGTAGTGCCAATTATATATGTAATAGATAAATTTTTACACTAAAAATGAATAGAACAACAGTTGATAAAGAATTAAGGACAGCCAAACGTAAATCAGCTAAACCTATGTTATGGGTTGCCATGATTAGTATGGTTATGTTTTTTGCGGGATTAACAAGTGCTTACGTTGTAAGTATGAATAGAGAAGATTGGGTTTCGTTTGATTTACCTCAAGCATTTTACATAAGTACTATATTAATTGTATTGAGTAGTATTACATTATTTTTCTCGCAAAGATTTTTGAAAAAAGACAATTTAACTGTTTCATTTGTACTTTTAATAGCGACTTTTATCTTAGGATTAGGTTTTGTATGGTTTCAATATACAGGATTTAATGAATTAAAAGCATCAGGATTGTATTTTACAGGTCCAGAAAGTACAGTGTCGACCTCGTTTATAATAGGAATCACTTTTATGCACGTTTTACACCTTTTAGCAGGGGTAATCGTCTTGTTAGTTGTTATTTATAATCATTATAAAAAGAAGTATTCATCTGCCGATATGCTTGGGTTTGAACTTGGTGCAATCTTTTG
The DNA here is from genome assembly GCF_008124875.1 of Tenacibaculum adriaticum. Classification (GTDB taxonomy): domain Bacteria; phylum Bacteroidota; class Bacteroidia; order Flavobacteriales; family Flavobacteriaceae; genus Polaribacter; species Polaribacter adriaticus. The sequence continues at coordinate 251,774 of NZ_VNIA01000001.1, read as the reverse complement.
GCACTTTGTAGATGTTTTATGGATTTACCTATTTTTCTTTTTCTATTTTATTAGATGATGAAAAATGCTTAATTTTGGCGGACTATTTAACAAAAATTAACTAATAGATATTTATGGAAGCAAATATTGCTGTAAATTCTGACAATAAAGAAACTTGGAGCGGAGGTACTGCAAAACCATTTGGCGCAAGTTATGGTAAAATGATGATGTGGTTTTTCATCGTGTCAGATGCATTAACGTTCTCTGGATTTTTAGCGGCTTACGGGTTAACACGTTTTAAGTTTATAGATTCTTGGCCAATAGCCGATGAAGTATTTACTCACTTTCCAGGGTTACACGGTGTACACGCACCAATGTATTATGTAGCATTAATGACATTTATTTTAATTGTATCATCAGTAACGATGGTGTTAGCAGTAGATGCAGGTCATAAAATGCAACAAAAAAAAGTAGCATGGTACATGTTTGCAACTATTATCTTCGGGATAATCTTCGTAGGTTCTCAAGCTTGGGAATGGAAAAATTTTATCGGAGGTTCTTATGGAGCAGTAAAAACTACAGATAATCAAATACTACAATTCGTTAAAGACGGTCATCAAATCGCGTTAGCAGATTTCGTGCATACAGAAAGACAAGATGAAAGAGTGCAACACGTTCGCCAAAATGGATTATGGTTTGAAGATGAGCCAACAGTAGCTAATTATTCAGTTGCTCAAGTTCAAGAAGCTTTCAAACAAGACCCAAGTTTACAAATTAGAATTCAAAAATTGAATCCTGAGACAAAACAAAAAGTTGTTTTATCTAGAGAAGAAAGTTTAGTAAAGCTATTAACGGCAAAACAGGTAGTAGAGGGAGCTAATCTTCATGTAAATGAATATGGAAATCCAATTTTTGCAGATTTCTTCTTTTTTATTACAGGTTTCCACGGTTTCCACGTATTCTCAGGAATTATAATTAATATTATCATTTTCTTTAATGTTGTTCTTGGAACTTATGAAAAAAGAGGGCATTATGAAATGGTAGAAAAGGTAGGGTTATATTGGCACTTTGTAGATTTAGTTTGGGTATTTGTATTTACTTTCTTCTACTTAGTTTAATCAAAAAATAGTATTAAAAATGAGTCACGCACACGAATCAAATACAAAAAGAATTTATGTTGTTTTAGCAATCTTAACGATAATTACAACGGTAGAGGTAGCTTTAGGTATAGTAAAACCAGCAGCACTTCATTTACATGGTGTAGGAACAAGCTGGTTAAACTGGATCTTCATTATATTAACACTAGTGAAGGCATATTACATTGCTTGGGCATTTATGCACTTAGAAGGAGAAAAAACATGGTTTAGACGTGCTATAGTTTGGACAGCAGTATTTCTAATTTCCTACTTATTATTTATTATACTATTTGAAGGAGATTATTTAAACAATACATTAGCGCCATTAGTTAAATGGTAATTAAATAAAAATCAGGTGGTGTAAAAACCACCTTTTTTTTGCATACAACTTTTTAAAAATGAGTAAAATTCAAAAATATGTAGTACTTTTTGCACTGTTTATAGTTCCTTTATTATTCTACATTTTCCTGTCTATGGGAATAAACAATTTTGCAAAATTACCTGTATTGACAAAAAATGTAATTGATATATCTACAATAGACAAAACAAAAGAGTTTAATAATAGAATATCAATTGTTACTTTTCTAGGGAATGATGTTGAAGGTGTAAAAGGCGAGTTGTTTAATTTAAATCAGAAAATCTATAAACCTTTTTATGGATTTAAAGATTTTCAAATGATCGTTGTTGTGCCTAAAGGAACAGAAGCTGAAATTGAAAAACTAAAAAATGAAATAGGAGCTTTTACGACTATGGAAAAATGGAATTTTATTTTTGTTGAAAAAGTAGAGATTGAAGTGCTGTATGATAGTTTTAAAACCAATCAAGCTTTAGATGCAAACTTACATAGCTCAAGAGCTTTTATCATAGATAAAGACGTTCAGCTAAGAGGAAGAAAAAAAGATAAAGACGCTGTTGATGGAAAATTGTATGGTTATAATATGCAATCTGTAGGAGAATTAAACGATAAGATGAAAGACGACGTTAAAGTTGTATTAGCCGAATACAGACTTGCTTTGAAGAAGAATAATGCAGATAGACAGATTTAATAATTTAAAATGAAAAAACAGAATTATTCATATATAGGAATATCCTTTATTATTTTGCTCTTCGGAATTTATTCAATTCCAAAGATTGTAAAACATTTTAAAAAAGCAGATTTACACAAGTTTACCAAAGTTCCTGATTTTGAGTTTATCGATCAGAATGGAAAAAAAATCAGTAATAAAGATTATGAAGGCAAAGTGTATGTGGTTGAATTTTTCTTTTCAACATGTCCAACTATTTGCCCAATAATGAATAAGAAAATGGTTACGATACAAGATAAATTTATGGGCAACCCAAATTTTGGTATTGCATCATTTTCAATTACTCCAGAAATTGATACTCCAGAAGCTTTAAATGAGTATGCAAGTAGATACAGGATAACACATAAAAACTGGCATTTGTTAACAGGTAAGTCAGAAAAATATGTATATGATTTATCAAATGACGGGTTCAAACTTTATGCAGGAAAAGGAGATGAAGATCATTCGGGTTTTGAACATTCGGGCTTATTTGCTTTGGTTGATAAAGATGGATTTATACGATCGAGATACGATGAACATGGTAATCCAATTATGTATTATAGAGCCTTAGAAGAACAAGGTTTTCCTGATCAAATTCAAGAAATAAAACAAGATATTAAATTATTATTAAATGAGTAATGAAGTAATTTCTTCTGAAGAAAAGAAGTATAAAAGATTTATAACAATTGTTTCGATTGTGATTCCTATTGCTGTAGCAGCATTATTTGGAATAAAAATTCCTAATGTAGCGCCATTATCTTTTTTACCACCCATTTATGCAAGTATTAATGCAATAACTGCGATATTATTAATTGCAGCTGTAATGGCTATAAAAAAAGGAAATAGAAAATTACATGAGCAATTAAATACTGCTGCAATTATTTGTTCAGCATTGTTTTTGGTAATGTATGTGGCATATCATATGACGTCTAACTCAACTGCATTTGGTGGAGAAGGAATGATAAAATATGTGTATTATTTTATCTTAATCACTCACATTTTATTATCAATTGTGATTATACCTTTTGTTTTAATTACATTTATGAGAGCCCGTTTAGGAAATTTTCCTCAGCATAAAAAAATTGCTAAAATAACATTTCCTTTATGGTTGTATGTTGCAGTAACAGGAGTTGTTGTATATTTGATGATAGCACCTTATTATGTTTAATAAAAAAGGCTTCGTATTAGTTTTATTGATGGTTTTTTCAATTAAAATGGCACCGGCACAATGTGCCATGTGTAAAGCTGTAGTTGAAGGAGGGAATCAAAACATGGCAGAAGGGGTGAATAATGGAATTACCTATTTAATGGTGTTTCCGTATATTTTAGTTGGAGTGTTGTTCTACTTTTTATACCGTCATCGTAAAAAGGTGAAAAATTAACAGTTCAATAAGAGAATTTTCTTGTAACATATTTTAATTTTAGTCGTCTTATAGAACGAACAAAAGATAAAATTGTTCAATATTGAATAAAAAGTGTTCGTTTTCAAACAGTTGCTATGATTTTTGTTTCATGTAATTGACTGGAAAACAGTTTTTTATTTTTATTTTGTCTTTTGGTATATCAATTGAAATAATTACAAGAATCATAAAACTTATACGCGTTGAAAACTAGAATAGTATTATTTGTTGCAGTTATTACTTCATTCACTGCTTTTTCACAAAAAAAATGGACGTTAAAAGAATGTGTTGATTACGCATTAAAAAATAATATCACCATAAAACAAAACAAGCTAAATGTACAATTAGCTCAAAAGGATGTTGAAATAGCCAAGGGTAATTTTTTGCCAGATTTAAATGGTTCTGCAAGTCCTGGTTTTAATTTTGGTTCTTCAATTGGACAAAGTGGATCTAGAATTTCTGCTGATAATTTTCGTTCAGGATTTAATTTAAATTCTAGTACAACCCTTTTTAATGGGTTTAGAAATTTAAACTCATATAAACAAGCTCAATTAGGAGTAGAGAGTTCAAAATTAGATTTAGCAAAAATAGAAGATGATATTTCTTTAAACGTTGTTAATACTTATTTAAACGTTCTATTTGCTAAAGAAAACTTATCAGTAGCTGAAGTACAGGCAGAAATAAGTAAAAAACAAATTGAAAGAGCACAAGCGCAGTTTGATGCAGGAGCAATTCCGAAGGGTGATTTGTTAAATGTACAATCAACTGCAGCAAATGATATTCAAAATGTTGTTACACAAGAAAATAGTTTAAATATAGCATTGTTACGTTTAGCTCAGTTGTTACAGGTTTCATCAACAGACTTTGATGTAGCTAAAATAGATGTTGGCTCACCATCAGCGGCATTGTTGTACCAAAATTCTGATGAAGTATATACAAAAGCGTTAACTAACAGGCCAGAAATTGAAAAAGCAAAATTAAATATTGATAATGCAGATTTAAATATTGATTTGGCAAAAGGGGCATATTTACCATCATTAAGTTTTTCTGCAGGAGCTGGAAGTTCTTTTCAAAACTTTTTTAATGAACAATTTAGTAACGATCGATTTTTAAAGCAAATTAAAGACAATATGGGGTATAACCTTGGTTTTTCTTTAAACGTTCCTTTATTCAATCGTTTTCAAACAAAAAATAGGGTTGCTAAATCTATGATTAATAGAGAACAATCTGAATTTGCATTAGAGAGCGAGAAATTACAATTGCAACAAACTATTGAACAAGCTTTTTTAGATGCTAAAGCAGCTGCAAAAACTTATGAAGCAGCTCAAACTTCATTAGAAGCTCAAAATGAAGCGTTTAAAAATGCGCAAGTAAGTTATGATTATGGTTCTATGACACAGTTTGATTTTGATCAAGTACGTACAAGATTAGTTAATGCAGAAGGAGCTATAATTCGTGCTAAATACGACTATGTTTTCAAAACTAAAGTGTTGAAGTTTTACTTTGGAGAAAGTATTGTTGATTAAACACTTATTTAACAAGATATTTTAAGCCTCATAGTTTTCTATGAGGTTTTTCTTTACGGGATAATTATCTTTGCTCAAAATTTACAAAATGGCACTCATTTTAAATATTGAAACAGCTACTAAAAACTGTTCGGTTAGTTTAGCTGAAAACGGAAAAGTTTTAGTACTAAAAGAATTGAATGAGGGTAATTATTCTCATGCAGAAAAATTACATCTTTTCATTCAAGATATTTTAGAAGAAGAAAAAATTAACATAAATAAAATTGATGCTGTTGCAGTAAGTAAAGGACCAGGGTCTTATACGGGTTTGCGCATTGGAGTTTCTGCAGCTAAAGGGTTATGTTTCGCAACCAATAAACCTTTAATTTCTATTGAAACTTTAGGTTCGTTAGCGCATGCTATATCCATTAAAAATGGGTTTATTATATCAATGCTAGATGCACGTAGAATGGAAGTGTATGCCGCTGTTTATAATTCAGATCATCTCCAAATAAGAGAAATAAAAGCAGAAATTATTGATGAGGGTTCATTTTCTGAATATCTTTTAGATAATACAGTTTATTTTCTTGGAGACGGAGCAGAAAAATGTAAAGAAATTATAAAAAGTGATAATGCAGTCTTTATAGATGATAAATTTCCATCAGCAAAAGAAATGGCTTCATTAAGTTATGAAAAGTTCCAGCAAAACAATTTTGAAGACGTTGCTTATTTCGAACCCTTTTATTTGAAAGACTTTATGGCTACAACAGAAAAGAAGAAATTAATTTAAAAAAGTAAGGTTGCTAAAACCATTAATGCAGGGATAGATTGTACAAAAAGAATAGTGTTTTTTTTAGTAGAGTATGCACCATAGATACCTGCAATAAAAACACATGTAGCAAAGAAAATTGCAACATCAGTTTTACCCGAAACCATCGACCAAATAAGTCCGGCGGCTAAAAAACCATTATATAAACCTTGATTAGCTGCTAATACTTTCGTTTCCTCTGCAAACTCTTTATTTTTTAGGCCAAAGATTTTCATTCCCTTAGGTTTTGTCCATAAAACCATTTCTAGAAAGACGATGTAAATATGAATTAAGGCTACTAGCCCTATAAGTATAAGTTGTAAAGTATTCATCAGTCAAAAATATAATAAAAAATAAAACTGCTGTTTTAATAACATCAAAACAGCAGTTTAAGTAGTAGTTTATAATAAATTTACTTTACTTCGAAAGTAAGTTTTAAGTTTACTCTAAATTCGGTTACATTATCATCATTTACAACTGCACTCTGAGATTGTACAAATACTGATTTAATGTTTTTTACAGATTTTGAAGCTTGTTTTACTGCTTTCTTAGTAGCATCTTCCCAGCTTGTTTCAGAATTCGCCAATACTTCAATAACTTTCATAACTGCCATAATAATTTTTTTTAAATGTTAATAATACATCGTAAATATAATGATTTTAACTATAATTAATAAATTTAAATTATGGGTTGTCAAAGGTTTATTCATCCTAATGTTAATTTAATGTTACTAAAAAGTATTTTTATTGTAAAAAAATACCTATATTTGTAATGTTAGTGTTAATTATTAAATAGTAGAATATGAGAAAATTATTAGTTTTTGCTTGTTTTTTAGCGATAGGCTTAGTGCAAGCGCAGGAAGTGAAACCTTTATATGAAAAGGCTGGAGATATGGTTAAGGTAACTAATTTTTATGAAGATGGAACTGTGAAAGAACAAGGTTTTTATAAAAATAAAATGTTAGCAGGTACTTGGGTTACTTTTGATAAAAAAGGAAATAAGACAGTTATGGCTCAGTATGAAAACGGAAAGAAAGTTGGCAAATGGTTTGTTTGGAATAAAGATGGATTACAAGAAATTAACTATGAAGATAATGTAATTGCTAGCGTTCAAAGTTGGAAAGAAGACACTAAAATTGCTGTGAAGTAATTTATTTAAAGGTTATTTATAAAAAAATCCCAAGCAATTTGCTTGGGATTTTTTTAGTTTCTTTCAAAGCTTATTTCTAGTAATTATAAACCTGTAGTCCAACCAGCAGTCCAGTCAGGAGCGGAAGCACCATTACCTGCACCAGTTGCTACACCTTGTACGATAAATGATTGATTTGTTCCTGTATAGTCTGTTAATGAAAAACCAGCTACATTGTTTGCAAATTGAACATTAGTCATTACTAAATCACCATTTTCAATTCTAGCCGCTGCTTCAGAATCTGTGTCCTTAACTTTAACACCTAAATCAACATTAGCTATATATAAATTGTCAATATTAAAGTTACCCCCACCTTCTTTAAAGTAAAGAGCACCTTCAGTTACAGGGCCAACTATAGTAATATTTTTTAAAGTAGCGTTAGTAACAGGAGTTGCGTTTCCATTATCACCATTATTTGAGCCTTCAATACCAGCTTTAGCTCCACCAGAGATATACCAGTTTTCACCTGTTCCAGCCCAACCATCAGCGAAGTCAATTGAATCATCACCAGAGTTAGTAGAAACTAAATATTTACCATTTACAGTACCACCGAAGAACTCGATACCATCATCACCACCTTCAAAAGATTGAACATATTCTACAGTCGTTCCAGCACCAACTCCGAATAAAGATAGCCCGTTAAATTCTTTAGAACTGTTAAAAGTAGCACCAGTATACTCAATTCTTAAGTAACGAATAGAACCCGAATTGTCGTTTACATTTGTACCACCGTAGGTTAAATCAGCAACTTCAGAAGTTGCAACAGTACCAACGTTAGTTGGAGCTTTACCACATACAACTAAGCCACCCCAATCTGCAGCAGCTGGAGTATCAGCTCCAGATGTCATTACAACAGGGTTGTCAGATTCTCCATTTACAAAAATTTGTCCTCCTTGAGCAACAGCAATATAAGAAGCTGTACCTCCAGTAGCTTTAATAGTTGTACCAGCAGGAATAGTTAATTTTCCGCCTTCTTTAACAACAAAAGAGCTAGTTAATAAATATTCAACATCAGCATTTAAAGTAATATTTCCAGTAACCTCACCAGCTAAGTTTTCTGTAGTAACACCACTGTTACTTAAACCTGTAGTCCAACCAGCAGTCCAGTCAGGAGCGGCAGCACCATTACCTGCACCAGTTGCTACACCTTGTACGATAAATGATTGATTTGTTCCTGTATAGTCTGTTAATGAAAAACCAGCTACATTGTTTGCAAATTGAACATTAGTCATTACTAAATCACCATTTTCAATTCTAGCCGCTGCTTCAGAATCTGTGTCCTTAACTTTAACGCCTAAATCAACATCAGCTATATATAAATTGTCAATATTAAAGTTACCCCCACCTTCTTTAAAGTAAAGAGCACCTTCAGTTACAGGGCCAACTACAGTAATATTTTTTAAAGTAGCGTTAGTAACAGGAGTTGCGTTTCCATTATCACCATTATTTGAGCCTTCAATACCAGCTTTAGCTCCACCAGAGATATACCAGTTTTCACCTGTTCCAGCCCAACCATCAGCGAAGTCAATTGAATCATCACCAGAGTTAGTAGAAACTAAATATTTACCATTTACAGTACCACCGAAGAACTCGATACCATCATCACCACCTTCAAAAGATTGAACATATTCTACAGTCGTTCCAGCACCAACTCCGAATAAAGATAGCCCGTTAAATTCTTTAGAACTGTTAAAAGTAGCACCAGTATACTCAATTCTTAAGTAACGAATAGAACCCGAATTGTCGTTTGCA
>NZ_VNIA01000001.1:0-242846 GCF_008124875.1 Tenacibaculum adriaticum | reverse complement strand
CCGAATAAAGATAGCCCGTTAAATTCTTTAGAACTGTTAAAAGTAGCACCAGTATACTCAATTCTTAAGTAACGAATAGAACCCGAATTGTCGTTTGCATTCGTACCACCGTAGGTTAAATCAGCAACTTCAGATGTAGCTGTTGATCCAACATTTGTTGGGGCTTTACCACATACAACTAAGCCACCCCAATCTGCAGCAGCTGGAGTATCTGCACCAGAAGTCATTACAACTGGATTATCACTATTACCATCAACAAATATTTTACCACCCTGAGCAACAGCAATATAAGAAGCTGTACCACCTGTAGCTTCAATTCTTGTACCAGCAGGAATTCTTAAAACACCACCATCTCTTACAACATATGCGCCTTTAAGTTCATATATTAATGTTGCGTTTAGTGTTATATCACTTGTTACATCACCTTCAAGAGCTGTTGATTCTTGACAAGGTTGACAAGAAGACCCTCCGCAGTCTACACCTGTTTCATTTCCATTTTGAATCCCATCTGAACAACTTGCTGTTTGAATGGGATCGTCATCTCCACAAGATGTAATGAAAGCAAAACTTGCAACCATCATCATTAGTGTTAAAATTTGTTTTTTCATTTTTTTAGTTTTTATAATTTAAGTGTACACCAAAATAACTGTATCTATGTTAAGTTAGTATTTGTTTAAAATTAATGTTGAGTTAGTATAATGTTAATTAAAAGTTATATGATAGAGATAATTTAAGATCAACACCTGCCTTGTATGAGGAAACTATTACATTTTGTAATTCTTGTTTTCTCTCAATTGTAGGGTTTAATAAATTTTTTGCAGACAAACCTAAACCTAAGTTTTTATTTAGTTTAGTTTTCAATATAAAATCTAATGTTCCAACACTTGAGTCTATTAAATTACCTTTGCCTTCAGTTCCAAGAGCAAAAATTCTATCTGAAAAGTAATTGAAAGCTAAAGTACCTTGAATATTTTTATCATTCCTAAAATTTTTCATATAGCTAACATCTGCATTTAATAATAAGTCTGAAGCTCCTGATAATCTACTTTCATTTTCTGTGAAATCAACACTCAAAGGAAAACCAGCAGCATCAGTTTCTTGTATTACTTTATTTCCATCTAAGTCTTGGTTTGAATACATGTAAGAAATATTTAATCCAGCATCTAAATTACTACCGAATGAATCATCTTTTTCTTTTTCAAAAATATTTTTTCTCATTTCAAATTCAACACCAAAAGCAGTTGCTTTTTCACCTGAGTTTACCCAACTTACATCATTCGAAGCTGAATTGATAGTAACATCATTTATAGGATCTTGAATGTATTTACCAAAAACACCTAATGAAATAATTTCATTTCGAGTAGGAAAATAATCCCATTTTAAATCAAAATTATAATCTGTAGATAAGTAAAGAGCTGGGTTACCAATAAAGCTTTGTGTTACTTCTTCAAATTGAAACTGAGCTCTTTCTTTATACTGAGGCAAAGTATATGTTTTACTAACAGCAAGTTTTAAATTTTGATCCTCATTAAGAATATATTTCATAGTTAGCATAGGTAATATTTCAAACTCATCTAAATCACTATTGCCAGAAGATAATGAAGTGTTGAATGATAAAGTTTGTGTTATTTTTTCTCCTCTTACTCCAAGAATAGCAGTAAATTTAGATGAAAACTTATGTTCAAAAGAAATAAAAGCAGCATTTATATCTTGTTTACCTCCAAATGTTTGAGGAAATAAAACATTAACGCCAGTAGTTCCTAATCCTCCTCTGAACGTTCTAATACTAAAAAGACCAGCATTGAAGTTTTCTTGGTTAAAATAACTATCTAAATCATAAACATCATCTATAATTGGTTGAACAGTAGAGCCTGATCTGTTTATTCTAAAGTTAAATTGAGTAGATTTGAAATCTACTGTTTTAAAACGGCCACTATAACCCATTTTTATTTTTGACATGTATTCTTCATCTTCATTAGGATTGAATTTGAATGTTGTAGAGATATTTGTAGCAAGTTCTTCTTCTTCTAGTTCTTGGTAAAATCTATGATTGTCAGAATCGTTATTTGTTAATTGAAAAGATTTTGGGCCATCAGGTTGATTCCAATCATCTGGAGTTACAATAACTTGTCTTCTGTTAGGGGTATCATTGTCAACAAAATTATATGATCCTCCCCAATTAACTTCAAATTGCTTACCAAATTTATGATCTCCTAATAATTGATGAATAAAAAGTTTTGTTCTATCAAAAGTAGCTCTTTGTACGAAGGCACCACCATTAGGAGCGTAATCAAATGCGTCAACAGTACCATTGTATTCATCTTGTTTCTGACTTGAAGTGTTGATGAAAAGACCGTTGTATTTGAAAGTATGCTGTTTGTGTTTTAATTGTAGGTTACCCATTGTGGTAGTGTTAGTATTATAAGCATAACTATTAAAATTATAATCTCTTCTCGCTACTCCAGATACATTAACACTACCTCTTGAAACCCCTTCTTTATACTTGAAATTATTATCAAAAGAGCCAACAGCAAAAATATTCAATCTAGTGTCTTTACCCAGTTGAAATGAGTCCCCACCTTTTAAAGACATACTATTATAGAAGGGAGGATTTGATTCTTCTCTATCCCAACTTGTGACAAAATTATAATTGTTTAAAGGGAAAGCAGGGTAGTTTGTGTTATAAAAACCAGATGTATTTGGTCCATCATTTAGATAGAAATTATCAACAGAAATTGCTTCTGTATTACCTCCTAAACCTAAGCCAATTTCAATGAAACCTTTGCCTTTATAATTTTTTGATGAGATATCAATATTAGCACCAGAAAAATCACCATAGTTTTGTACGTCATATGTTTTATCAATTCCAATAAATTCCACAATATCAGTAGAGAAAATACCTAGGTCTATATTTTTTTTAGAAGGATCATTTGAAGGTAGAGGTAATCCATTCAAAGTTGTCACATTATATCTATCTCCTAATCCTCTAACAAAGACACTTCCTGTTCCTTCTTGTTTAGAAATACCAGTAGTTTTAGTAACCGCTGTAGCTACATCACTAACCCCTTTTCTAGATAATTCTTGTGCTCCAATACTTGTTTTAATAGAAACAGCTTTCTTTTGTTCTAATAATAAAGCACTTTCTTTTTCTTTATTTACACTAGCATTTATTTGTACTTCATCTAAAGCAACACCTTGACTAGCTCCTACTTCTTGATTTAATGTTAAAGTTTGTCCAGCAATTATTGTGATAGTTTTTTCTATAGTTTCGTAACCCACAAAACTAAATACTATGGTATGATTACCTGCTGGTACAGAAATAGTATATTTACCATCCATATCAGTTGTTCCGCCTATTGAAGTTCCTTTTATAAAAACATTGGCAAAAGGTAATGGTTCACCACTCATTTCTTTATCTGTTACTGTACCAGTAACGATTCCTTTATTTTGTGAGAAGGCAAATTGACAAATGCTTAACAAAGCAATTAATAAGATTTTTTTCATTTTTAATTATCTATTATCAACTGCAAAAGTCCGCCTACTTTGTAAACATAACGTTACTTGTAAATTATGGTTCTATTATTAGAACGTTTCTTTAATGTTAAGAAAAAATTTATACTTTTATTAAGTATTTAATTATCAGAAAACTTTAATTCTACAAAGAAAGTTCTTGGAGAGGCAGGACCATAGATAAAGTTACTATCTCTTTCTTTACCAAGATCAAAATTAGATTGGTAGTTGTCAAATAAATTTTTTATACCTCCAGATAACTCTAAGTTGGTTTTCAATTTGGTTAAAGTAATATTGTAACTTGATTTTATTCCCACTTCTGTAAAAGAAGGAGAAGTAAAGTATTCATCTGAAGATATATTGTTTTGTGACTCTAAATGTAAAACGTCCATATTGCCAGTGTAAATAATATTGATTGCGGTTTTAAACTTTTGATTTGGTTCATAAGTTAGCGTTGCATACCCATAGTTATTAGGCGTTCTTAAGAATTCTCTTTTTGTGGGTAAATTATCGGAATTAATTACAGCGGAATTATTTTTACTTGATTGTACTGTAAGTCCTGCATCTATTTGAAAAAAGCCATCATAATTTAAGCGAGTTTCTAATGCAATTCCTTTTACAATTGCGCCATCTCCGTTTCTTTTTTCAAACAATTCGCCAAATTCATCAGTACCAATATTTTCTAGAATAAAAGCATCATCTAATTTTGTGTAGAAGCTTTCTATGGTAAAACCGTAAATATAATGTTCTGTAGGTTTGTCATAATTAAATGATAAGTTGTAACTATTAGACTTTTCTTTTCGTAAATCACTTGCAAGCTGAACTCGAGAAATACCGCCACCAGCGAAAGCAATGTGCAAATCCGTATCGAAAGCTTGTGGAGCTCTAAAGCCTGTTCCCCAAGTTGCGCGAATTTGTGTTTTTTTAAACGGTTTATATAATAGAGATATTCGCGGACTAAAAACATTATTTATTGCACTTTTATTATTTGCTTTGTTGTTCAACGAGTGATTGTCAAATCGAATTCCAGCTAATAGGTTCCATTTATCGTTAATTTCCCAGTCACATTGAAAGAATAGTCCAATATTTTGAGTGAGTTGGTCAACTTTGTATTTATAAGCTTCAATGATATCAAAAACATTATCTTCTACAAATTCTCCACCAAGAGTTATAATGTTATCTTCACCTAAGAAGTTTTCTAATGTATGATTGAGTTGAAGTCCGCCCTGAAAAGTTGTAGTTTCTGAAGTTCCGTAAGGAGGGTTTTCAATATGGTTTTGTATATCGTTTACTTCATTAGGAAAAATCCCTGTATAATGTTCTCGATCGGTGTATTGTGTCGAAATATAGGTTATCAATGAACTTTTATTTTTGTTAAAGTTAATTTGATAGTCTATATTTCCCATATAAACATCATGTATTCTTTCCTCAGATTGTAAAGCTAAATGAGAAGCTTTGTTTACCATTTCCCCTCCGTAACGATATTCATTTAATTTATTGAAGTTTATTTCTAGTTTTTGATTCTCTGTAGGAAGAAAAAACAAATTTGTACCGAAAGAAGTGTTTTTTAGTTCGGGTAATTCTGAAAAATTATCTCCATTCGCATCATATGTACTTCTATTTCTATTATTTACAAAAAAAGATGCGCCAGTATTCTTATCTTCATTAATAACAGTTGCATTTCCAGCAAAAATATGATCTGATATTCCTTTTGTGTTTTGATAGGTATACCCAAAACTGTATGTGTTTCGTTTAGGAACCTTTGTAATAACATTAACCGTTCCTCCAATTGCGCTAGAACCGTATAGTGCAGATCCTCCACCACGAACAACTTCTATTCTGTCAATCATATTTGCGGGAATTTGCTCTAATCCGTATAAACCAGTTAACGGGCTAAATATAGGACGGCCATTAATTAAAATTTGAGAATAACCTCCCGTTAATCCGTTCATGCGTAATTGTGTGTAATTACATGTTTGACAATCAGTTTCTACACGTAAACCTGTTTGAAATTTTAACCCTTCTGATAGATTACAAGCTTGCACATTGGCTAGTGTTTCACTATTAATTACATTTACAATTATGGGGCTATTGGTTCTTCGTTTATCAGTTCTGGTTCCTGTAATTGTTATTTGATCGAGGATTTGTGCATGTTCTTTTAGTGCAAAATTTATTGTTTTTTCTTTAGATGATTCTATACTCACACTTTTCCTTTCAGATAAATATCCAGCGAAAGAGGCAATGATAACTAGTTTTTTTTTTGAAGTTTTAAGTTCGTAAAAACCATTTTCGTTAGAAGTTGTTCCGATTTGTGTACCCCTAATAATAATGTTAGCAAATGGTAAAATTTCTCCACTACTAGAGGTTACCTTTCCTTTAATGGTTTGACTACTTAGTGTTATTGAAATGAGTATAACTATGAATAGAATTACTTTTTTCATTAGTATATAATTTTGAACAAATATAAATTAATTTTTAGATTTATCTAAAAATATTATTTTATAAATATAAATATTATGTGTGTTTTATTGAAAAGAGAGTTGTATTCAGGTAATTTGAAGAGTAGTATCGGTTAAGTAGAGGGTAAAAAAATAAACCTTTTAGGTAGCAATTAAGATAAAATTCAATTAGGTTTTATTATTTTTTGTCTAGTTCTTCTGTTTGTTTCCTGACTCAAAAAAACTTATTTTGCATTAAAATTATCACGTGCAAAACCCAACGAATTTTCAAGTTTATAATGCTTCCGCTGGTAGCGGAAAAACATTTACACTCGTAAAAGAATATTTGAAGATTATATTACAATCGGAAGATATTTTTCGTTTTCAAAAAATACTAGCGATTACTTTTACAAATAAAGCGGCAAATGAAATGAAAGAGCGTGTAATGAAAAACCTACATGCTTTTTCCGAAGGAAAAGAAACAGACATGTCTTCAAAAATCTTGGAAGAAACTTCTTTGGACAGTACTACAATTCAAGAACGAAGTAAGAAAATTTTAGATGCGATTTTACAAAATTACTCAGCATTTTCAATTACAACAATAGATAGTTTTACGCATAAAATTATTAAAAATTTTGCACATGATTTAGGGTTAACACTCAATTTTGAAGTAGAAATGGATGCTGTTTCCTTACTAAGTGAAGCGGTTGACGTGTTGATTTCTAAAATTGGCACAAACGAAGAGTTGACAAAGCTATTAATTGACTTCTCTTTATCTAAGATTGATGATGATAAGTCGTGGGATATTTCTCGTGAGTTGAATGACTTTTCAAGAATTTTATTAAATGAAGATGATGTAAAACATTTTAGAAGTTTAAGCGAAAAAACTATTGAAGATTTTTTTCAGTTAAAAGAAAAGTTAATAAAGGCGAATACTCAAATTGAAATGTCTTTTAAAGAAGTAGGAAAAAAGGCATTGGATTTAATAAAGAACAACCATTTGCAAATATCTGATTTTGCGTATGCAGGAGAATGTCCAAATCATTTTAAAAAATTACTCAATTTCAAAAACTTGAAGGTTGATGATTTAAAATTTGAAGGTAGAATTGATAAGAATTTTAGTGAGGACAAAAATTTGTATTCAGCAAAAGCAAGTGCAGCATCAAAATCAACCATAGATGATTTGTATGATGAGTTTAAAAACTTGTATTTACAATCTAAAACATTGTTTGAAAATTCACATCCTTTGTATGTAATTAATAATCTAGCGTTAAAAAGTATTATTCCACTAGCGGTTTTAAACAATATAAATTCTGAGTTAAATAATTTAAAAGAGGAAAATAACATTCGTTTAAATGCGGAATTTAATCAGTTGATTTCAGATAATATAAAAGATCAACCAGCTCCGTTTATTTATGAGCGTATTGGTCAAAAATTTATGCATTATTTTATTGATGAAATGCAAGATACGTCTGTATTACAATGGCAAAATTTAATTCCGTTGATAGATAATGCATTGGCGCAAGAGAATAGTAATTTGTTAATTGTAGGAGATGGAAAACAGGCAATTTATCGTTGGCGAGGAGGAAAGGCAGAACAGTTTATTAATTTAGGTTCTGAAGAAGAGAATGCAGAAAATCCGTTTTATATTTCAAAAGAAATAAAAGAGCTAGCAACTAATTATCGTAGTTATTCTGAAGTTATTAATTTTAATAATAATTTTTTTCAGCACACGGCTAATTTTTTACAAAACGATAGTTATAAAAAACTGTTTTTAGAAGGAAACAAGCAATTAGAAAACGCTAAAAAAGGAGGGTTTGTATCTCTTTCCTTTTTAGAAAAGGAAGGAGATAAAGAAGATGAAAAATTTAAGTATCAAAATAAAGTTCTCGAAAAAATAACAGCGCTAAAAAAAGAATTTTCACTTAGTGAAATTTGTGTGTTAGTTCGTAAAAAGAAAGACGGAATTGCTGTAGCAAATTATCTTTCAGAAAAAGGAATTGATATTGTTTCGTCAGAAACTTTATTACTGAAAAATAGTTCGAAAGTAAACTTTATCACGGATATTTTACAAATAATTCAACATCCGAATGATGAAGAAACACGTTTTAATGTTCTTTACTTTTTGCATCATCATTTAAAGGTTCAATTGGATAAACATTCATTTTTAAATAAACTTGTTAAAAATTCATTGCCTGACATTTTTAATCATTTAAAAGAATATAATGTTTCATTTAGTTTGGAAATGTTTCATCAATTACCGTTTTATGAGAAAATAGAAGAAATTATTCGAGGTTTTCAATTAATAAACTCTTCAGATGCGTATGTGCAATTTTTTTTAGATGTGGTTTTAGATCAACAACGAAAAGGAACGAGTATTCAAGAGTTTTTAGATTTTTGGAACGACAAAAAGAAATCATTAAGTATTGTCGCTCCCGAAAGTTCGGATGCGGTCAATGTAATGACCATTCATAAGTCGAAAGGGTTGGAGTTTCCAGTAGTAATTTTTCCCTACGATTTAGATATTTATCAGCAAATACAACCTAAAGTTTGGTTTGATGAATTACCCGAAAATTTCGAAGGGTTTAATGAACTTTTAATCGATTACGGTAAAAGTTTAAGTTATATAAATGATAAAGGGTTGCAAATTTATGAGCAACAACGAGAAGAGTTAGAGTTAGATAATTTCAATTTACTGTATGTAGCGCTTACACGTGCAGTAGAACAATTATATATAATTACAGAAAAGAGAATTTCTAGAGCAGGAGAAAACACCAATTACTATTCGGGTATTTTTATCAATTATTTAAAGGAAATGAAGCTTTGGACTGATGAACAATTAGAGTATTCCTTTGGGGGTTCAGAACGTGTCAGTAAAAACGAACCTAGAGAATCATTGGTTAATATTCAGCAAGAGTTTATTTCTACGCCTTGGCAACAGCATAATATAGCAATGTTGGCAAGCTCGTCTAAGTTGTGGGATACCGAACAAGGAAAAGCAATTGATTTTGGTAATTTGATTCACGAAATGATGGCAAAAATCATCAAAAGAAAAGATGTTGATAAAGTGGTGAGTCTTTCCGGGCAACAAGGCGAGATTCCGAAGGGTAAATTATCAGAAATAAAAGGAATGATTAATATGATAGTGAATCATGATCAATTACAATATTATTTTTCTGATGAGGTTTCCGTTTTTAATGAGCGTGAAATTGTCTCGATCGATAATCAGATTATTATTCCTGATAGATTGGTTTTTGAAAACGAAAGCGTAACAATTATAGATTATAAAACTGGTAAACCAGATAAAAAATATCATCAACAAGTATTGAAATATGCAAATATTTTAAAATTGATGAATTTTAAAGTTGATAAAAAATTGTTGGTTTATATAAATGATGAAATTTTAGTTGAAGAAATTGGTTAATTTTACGCCACAAACAAACTATATATGTACGGTAAAATAAAAGAACATTTACAAAAAGAAATTCAGGATATAAAAGATGCTGGATTATATAAGTCAGAAAGAATTATTACTTCGTCTCAAGATGCTGTAATCAAAATATCAACAGGAGAAGAAGTTATAAACTTTTGTGCGAATAATTATTTAGGATTGTCAAACAATCCGGAAGTAATTCAAGCAGCAAAAGATACAATGGATACCCATGGCTTCGGAATGTCGTCGGTTCGTTTTATTTGCGGAACACAAGATATTCATAAAGAACTCGAAGCTAAAATTGCTGAATTCTACCAAACAGAAGATACCATATTATATGCAGCAGCTTTTGATGCGAATGGAGGTGTTTTTGAGCCATTATTAACAGCAGAAGATGCTATTATTTCAGATAGTTTAAATCATGCTTCTATTATAGATGGGGTTCGTTTATGTAAGGCAGCTCGTTATAGATATAATAATAATGATATGGCTTCTTTAGAAGAACAACTAATTGAGGCAAATAAAAAAGAGCATCGTTTTAAAATTATTGTTACTGATGGTGTTTTCTCTATGGATGGTATTGTTGCTAAATTAGATGAGATTTGTGATTTAGCAGATAAATATGATGCATTGGTGATGGTTGATGAATGTCATGCAGCAGGTTTTATAGGCAAAACAGGACGTGGAACTTTAGAGTTGAAAAATGTAATGGGACGTGTTGATATTGTAACCGGAACTTTAGGAAAGGCGCTAGGAGGAGCAATGGGAGGTTATACAACGGGTAAAAAAGAAATTATTGAGGTTTTACGTCAGCGTTCTAGACCATACTTATTTTCAAACTCATTAGCACCAGCAATTGTAGGGGCTTCTTTAAAAGTATTTGATTTATTATCTAAGGATACGTCTCTTAGAGATAAGTTAGAATGGAATACAAATTATTTCCGTACAGAAATGGAAAAAGCAGGTTTCGATTTAGTAGGGGCAGATGCAGCAATTGTACCAGTTATGCTTTATGACGCAAAACTTTCACAAGTAATGGCAGATAAACTTTTGGAAGAAGGAATCTATGTAATCGGGTTTTTCTTTCCTGTTGTCCCAAAAGAAAAAGCTAGAATTCGTGTGCAATTATCTGCAGCTCATGAAAAAGAACATTTAGACAAGGCAATTAAGGCATTTATTAAAGTAGGAAGGCAATTAAATGTAATAGCGTAAAAGAAGTCTAAAAACTTGTTTTTTTCATAAGTTTTTGTAGATTTGTTTTTGTAAATAAGTTTTAACAACTTACATTTGCGATGTATATAAAAGAACTTTTAATTTAAATTTTTGATAATGAAACAATTAAAATTAGCTATGTTAGCTATGTTTGCGTTCCTAACTGTAAGTAACGTTAGCGCACAAGATGAAAACAATCCATGGGTTGTAGGATTTGGTATCAATACGATTGATGTTAGAATCCCAACAGAATTTGGAGACTATGTAAAAGATTACATTGGTACTGGAGAATGGGCAGATAATACATTGCCTTCAATCTCAAGAATCACAGCTGAGAAATATTTAGATGCTGGATTTACTTTACAATTAGCAGGGTCTTTAAATAAGATTAAGACTTTTAGAACCGAAGATGATTCAGATTTATTATACTGGGCTATTGATGCTAACGTAAAGTATGATTTAAATAACTTAGTTGGAGATACTTCTTGGTTTGACCCTTATGTATATGTAGGTGGTGGTTACACTGATATGGATACTTACGGAGGTGAAGGTATGTTAAATGCAGGTGTTGGTTTTAATACTTGGTTTAATGATAACTTAGGTTTAAATTTCCAAACTGGAGGTAAAAAGGAATTTGCTGGTAAAGTACAAGATCACTTCCAACACTCTTTAGGTTTAGTTTTCCGTTTTGGAGGAAAAGATACAGATGGAGATGGTGTTTATGACAAAGATGACGCTTGTCCAGAAGTTGCTGGTTTAAAAGACTTCAACGGTTGTCCTGATGCTGATGGAGATAACATTAAAGATTCTGATGATGCTTGTCCTAACGTAGCTGGTTTAGCTGCTTTAAACGGTTGTCCTGATACAGATGGAGATGGTATTGCGGATAAAGATGATGCTTGTCCTACTGAAGCTGGAACTAAAGCTATGAACGGTTGTCCTGACTCAGATGAGGATGGTATCGCAGATGCTCAAGATAAGTGTCCTACTGAAGCTGGTCCAGCTGATAATGGAGGATGTCCTTGGGGAGATAAAGATAAAGATGGTGTTTTAGATAACGTTGATAAGTGCCCAGACGTAGCTGGTGTTGCTGCTAACAACGGATGTCCAGAAGTTAAGCCAGTTATTACTGAAGAAGCTACTGCTAAATTAAATGAGTTCGCAAGAGCTATTTATTTTAATTCAGGTAAAACTACTTTTAGACCAGGTGTTACTGGTAAGTTAGATTTAATTGTTGGTATTATGTCAGAATATTCTAAAGCTAACTTCAACATTGAAGGTCATACAGATAGCCAAGGTTCTAACACTTTAAACCAAAAATTATCTGATAGAAGAGCTAGAGCAGTATTAGATTACCTAGTTAAAAAAGGAATCCCTTCTTCTAGATTATCTTCTGTAGGTTATGGTGAGGATTATCCAATCGCATCTAACGCAACTAGAGATGGTAGAGCTCAAAACAGACGTGTTGAGATCAAATTAAGAAAGTAATCTTAATTAAATAAATAATAGAAAGCCTCGCATTTGCGAGGCTTTTTTTATACTATATTTTATTGGTTAAAAATACACGTAAACGTTTTTTATTTTGTTATAAAAAAATTACCTTTGCACTCTGAAAAAGTGACATAAATATCACTCAATAAATAAAATAACTTAATTACATAAAGTAATGTCTACAATAACAGGTAAAGTTTCTCAAATTATTGGTCCGGTTATCGATGTTGAGTTCAACACAGAAAATGCTGAATTACCAAAGATTTACGATTCATTAGAAATTAAGAAAACTGATGGCTCTACATTAGTTTTAGAGGTTCAACAACACATTGGAGAAAACACAGTGCGTACCATATCTATGGATGCTACTGATGGATTACAAAGAGGGCAAGAGGTAATTGCTACAGGTAACCCAATTCAAATGCCAATAGGTAATGATATCTATGGTCGTTTGTTTAATGTAACAGGAGAGGCTATTGATGGATTAGGAGACTTACCAAAAACTGGTGATGCTGGTTTGCCAATTCACCGTCAAGCACCTAAATTTGAGGAGTTATCAACTTCTACAGAAGTTTTATTTACTGGTATTAAGGTAATTGATTTAATTGAGCCTTACGCAAAAGGAGGTAAAATTGGATTATTCGGAGGAGCTGGAGTAGGAAAAACAGTATTAATTCAGGAGTTAATTAACAACATTGCAAAAGGACACGGAGGATTATCTGTATTTGCAGGTGTTGGAGAAAGAACTCGAGAAGGAAATGACTTATTAAGAGAGATGTTAGAGTCTGGAATTATCAAATATGGTGATGATTTTATGCACTCTATGGAAGAAGGTGGATGGGACTTATCTAAAGTTGATAAACCTGGAATGAGAGATTCTAAAGCAACTTTCGTATTTGGTCAAATGAATGAGCCACCTGGAGCACGTGCACGTGTTGCATTATCTGGTTTAACAATTGCTGAGTACTTCCGTGATGGAGCAGGAGAAGCACAAGGAAAAGACGTTCTTTTCTTCGTGGATAATATCTTCCGTTTTACACAAGCAGGTTCTGAGGTTTCTGCTTTATTAGGGCGTATGCCATCTGCAGTAGGTTACCAACCAACATTAGCAACAGAGATGGGTGCAATGCAAGAGCGTATTACTTCTACTAAGAAAGGATCTATTACATCTGTACAAGCGGTATATGTACCTGCAGATGATTTAACAGATCCCGCACCTGCAACAACATTTGCTCACTTAGATGCAACAACAGTATTATCTCGTAAAATTGCTGAGTTAGGTATTTATCCTGCAGTAGATCCTTTAGATTCTACTTCAAGAATTTTATCTGCGGATATTTTAGGTGATGAACATTATAATACAGCTACAGCTGTAAAAGAATTATTACAACGTTATAAAGAATTACAAGATATTATTGCAATCTTAGGTATGGAAGAATTATCTGAGGAGGATAAATTAGTAGTTCACAGAGCACGTCGTGTACAACGTTTCTTATCTCAACCATTCCACGTTGCTGAACAATTTACAGGTATTCCTGGAGTTTTAGTAGATATTAAAGATACCATCAAAGGATTTAACATGATCATGGATGGTGAGTTAGATAAATATCCTGAAGCAGCATTTAACTTAAGAGGGTCAATTCAAGATGCAATTGATGCTGGTGAGAAAATGTTAGCTGAAGCATAAAAATATAATTATGTTTTTAGAAATAGTAACACCAGAAGCGGTTTTGTTTTCATCAGAAGTAACTTCTGTTGCTGTACCAGGAATTAATGGTGAATTCCAAATGTTGAGTAATCACGCACCAGTTGTTTCATTGTTAAACGCTGGAATAATCAAGATTGAAGCTTCAAAAGTTTCTATAGATGAAAAATTTGAAGATAGATTTACTAAAACAGTAGATGGTAGATTAGGTTTTAGCATTAAATCTGGAACTTTAGAAATGAAAGATAATAAAGCAATTATCTTAGCAGATTAATTGTTTTAAATCAAGATAAAAAAAGCCAAACTATTTAGTTTGGCTTTTTCTTTTTATAACAATAAATAATTTTGAATTTACGTATCTTTGTATTCATGAATGTACCTTTTTTATTTATTGGAGGACCAGAAATTTTTGTAATCATTTTGATTGTGGTTATGTTATTTGGTGCAGATAAGATTCCTGAAATTGCGCGTGGTCTTGGAAAAGGAATGCGTCAAATTAAAGATGCAACGAATGATATTAAAAAAGAAATCAATGATACTGCAAAAAAGCAAGGCATAGATTCTGATCTTGTTTCTAATATTAATAAACAAGTTAATGAGGTAAAAGACAATATAGATGACTTAACAGGTCCTATAAAAAGAAAGTCATAAGTTTATTTTACTCTACTAATTGTTAATCCATCTCTAATAGGTAGTAATACTGTTTCTACTCGGTTATCTGTGTTTAAAAGCGTATTGTACTCTAGTAACATTTTTGTATCAATATCTTTAGGGTCTAATGGCTCAACTACTTTACCACTCCACAATACATTGTCAGATAAAATTACTCCACCCTTATTCATTTTATTTATAATTAGATGAAAGTAATTTACATAATTTGATTTATCAGCATCGATAAAAACTAAATCGAATTTTTCATCAATACCAGAAATTATTTCCAAAGCATTTCCAACATGCTGCTTAATTTGATTTCTGTATGCCGATTTTTGAAAATAAGCGTATTGTAGCTCTTCTAGCTCCTCGTTTTTATCAATTGTGTGTAATACGCCTTTTTTTTGTAAACCTTCCGCTAAACATAGTGCAGAATACCCTGTGTACGTACCAATTTCAAGAATTTTTTTTGGCTGAATTAGTTTAGAAATCATAGATAACACACGTCCCTGAAAAGCACCACTTAACATTCTTGGATTTAATACCTTTTGCCAAGTTTCTCTACTCAATTCTTTTAATAATTGAGGTTCCTCTTGAGAATGATTAACTACGTAATCATTTATATCTTCAGATAAAAAATGCATCTTTTAAAATTTAAAGCAAAAATATAAAAAACGGAGCTCACTTTATAAGTAAACTCCGTCTCAATCTAACAAAAAATCAAAAAAATGGTTTATTTAAAAACCGAAAAAACTATTGTAATGAAGTTTTTTTCATTTCTTCTTTTAATAATTCCTTTTCTTTGTTGTTCAAGCAAAATTTTTGTTTTCTACACTCATTTGCTTTAATCTTATAAACTTTTGTTAATGTATTATTTTGTTTAGAATATAAGGTACAAACCTTACAAACTAATAAATGCCAATTAAGTTTTAATTTCTCTGTAAAATTAGCTTCGTTATACTGTGCCTTATTACAGATTTCATTTGCTTGTTCGCATGTTATACCTAAAAACTTAAACATTTGTTATTTATTAAACCAATTTTGTTCCATACAAGTACGAAGTTGTGTGCGTGCTCTATGAATAATTACCCACAAGTTTGACGGTGTTATATTTAGTTCCTTACAAATCTCTTCTGTTTCGAATTCTAAAATAGTTTTCATTCTAAAAACCATTGCATATTTCTCTGGAAGATTGTTGATGCATTTGTCAATCTGTTCTTTTAACTCCTCATTTTCAATATCACTTTCAGTTTCACTATTCCATGATTGAGGAACACGTTCTTCAATCCAATTACCTTCATTTTCACCGTTATCGTAAAAACTCATCCTAATTTCAGCCTGTCCTTTTTTTGAGTTTATCTTACGATAATGATCTATAATTTTTCTTTTTAATATAGAGATTAACCATGTGCGTTCAGTGGATTTTCCTTCGAAATTTTTAGCTGATTTTAATCCTGCAAAAAAAGTTTCTTGAACCAAATCTTTTGCAAGATCATTATTATTTATACGAACTACTGCATAATTGTATAAGTAATCTGCATAATTATCTACCCATAAATCTGGAGATAAAGTGTGTGGTTGGTTCGTTTCGCTCACGATTTAAATATACGCTATTTTTTTGCTTTTAACGCTTCACAGTTATCTCTTCTTCTCATATCAACTATATAAATAATCTCCCATTTACCATTGTTATTAAATAGTTGAAAAGAGTTTGCTCCACAGTGACTAAAGTTACCATTGTAGTAAAACTCATAAGGAGTCCATACAGAAGCTAGGTTACCATCAATTTTAATATCATAGGATAGTAATTTTTCTAAATAAGTGTCCGTGGATTTTTTTGAAGCAATTGATATAAGTACTTTTTCTTTGGTCTCGGTAATTAATTTTTTTTCACCTCCTTTATCAGTAAAAGTCGTTTGCATTTTTATTGATGGATGCAGAGTAGAACTAACAAGAGTACTATCTCCTTTATGCAGTCCTTCAAAAAAAGTTTCAATAGTGTTTTTTATTGCTTTTTTTTCAGAAGAAGATTGCGCATTAACTACATAATTTAAAGCTAAAATAGCGAGTAGTGTTATAATCCGTTGCATAGTTAATTGACTTGAAAGAGTAAAACTATTGAAAAAAAACAGCAAAAAAATCAAATTAACAGAAGATTAACGTATTTGAGGTATTGGTAAATTGTCTATTTTTACCCAACGAAAAAACAAACAAATGTCAGTAGCAAAAAAACAATATAAAAGAGTTACGGTAAAATCATTAGTAGAAATGAAAGCTAATGGAGAAAAAATATCTATGCTTACTGCTTACGATTATACAATGGCTAAAATTGTTGATGGAGCAGGAATTGATGTTATACTAGTTGGTGATTCTGCCTCAAACGTTATGGCGGGTCATGAAACTACATTGCCAATAACATTAGATCAAATGATTTATCACGCAAGTTCAGTTATAAGAGCTGTTGAACGTTGTTTGGTAGTGGTAGATTTACCTTTCGGTACCTACCAAGGTAACTCGAAAAATGCATTAGATTCTTCAATAAGGATTATGAAAGAATCTGGGGGGCATGCAGTAAAGTTAGAAGGAGGGAGTGAAATTGCGGAATCTATTTCACGTATTTTAACTGCTGGTATTCCTGTAATGGGCCATTTAGGGTTAACACCTCAATCTATTTATAAATTTGGAACCTATACAGTTAGAGCTAAAGAAGAAGAGGAGGCAGAAAAACTAATGAAGGATGCCAAATTATTAGAAGAATTAGGTTGTTTTGCTTTGGTTTTAGAAAAAGTGCCTGCAAAATTAGCTAAAAAAGTAGCAGATAGCATATCTATTCCTGTAATAGGAATTGGAGCAGGAGGCGGTGTTGATGGACAGGTATTAGTAATGCACGATATGTTGGGAATGACGCATGAGTTTCATCCACGTTTTTTACGCAGATATTTAGATTTATATACAGAAATGACAGGAGCTTTTGAACAGTATATTAAAGACGTAAAATCAAAAGACTTTCCGAACGAAAAAGAACAGTATTAAATGAAAATTCTTCATTTAGATACAAATCATTCATTATTATTAACTGAGCTTTCTAAGCTCGGTTTTGATAATTATGAAGATTACACTTCTTCTAGAGAAGAAATTGAAGCAAAAATTCATTTATATGACGGAATTATCATCCGCAGTCGTTTTACTATTGATAAAGAATTTTTAGATAAAGCTACCAATTTAAAATTTATTGGTCGTGTTGGTGCTGGATTAGAAAATATCGACTGTGAATATGCTGAAAGTAAAGGAGTGTATCTAATTTCTGCTCCGGAAGGAAATCGAAATGCAGTTGGAGAACATTCGTTAGCAATGTTACTTTCCTTATTTAACAAACTAAATAAAGCAGACAAAGAAGTTCGTAACGGAAAATGGTTGCGCGAAGACAATCGAGGAATTGAACTAGATGGCAAAACTGTTGGTTTAATTGGTTATGGTAATATGGGGAAAGCATTTGCTAAAAAGCTGCGTGGTTTTGATGTAGAAGTACTTTGTTATGATATAAAATCAAATGTCGGTGATGAAAATTGTCGTCAAGTTTCTTTACAAGAATTACAACAAAAAGCAGATGTACTGAGTTTACACACACCACAAACTTTGTTGACGGTTAATATGATTAATGAAGCTTTTATTAATGCTTTTTCAAAATCTTTTTGGTTGCTAAATACAGCAAGAGGAAAATCTGTGGTTACTAAAGATCTAGTATCAGCGTTAAAAACGGGCAAAATATTAGGGGTAGGGTTAGATGTGTTAGAATACGAGAAAAAATCGTTCGAAAACCTTTTTACAGAATCTGAAACACCAGAAGCTTTTCAATATTTAATTCAATCAGAAAATGTAATTTTAACACCACATGTTGCGGGTTGGACAGTTGAGAGTAAAGAAAAATTAGCACAAACTATTGTAGATAAAATAAAAGCAAAATTTTGCTAACTTGTAGCTTCAGAACTCATAATAATGCAATACGAAGCAACATCGCCGGAAGATTATATAAATCAGTTGTCAGAAGAGAGAAAAGCTCCAATAGAAAAGCTCCGGAAAACAATCAAAGATAATTTACCCAAGGGATTTGAAGAAGGTATAGGTTATGGTATGCTTGCTTATTTTGTACCACATTCTCTTTATCCAGATGGGTATCATTGTACTCCAGAATTACCTTTGCCATTTATAAACATAGCGTCTCAAAAGAATTTTATAGCATTATACCATTCTGGGTTATATGCTAAGCCAGAATTACACGATTGGTTTGTTAACGAATATCCTAAGCATTGTAAGTATAAATTAGACAAGGGAAAAAGTTGTGTTAGATTTAAAAAGTTTGATGATATTCCTTATAGTTTAATAGCAGAATTAACGACTAAAATACCTGTAGAGGAATGGATAACTATTTATGAAACTAATATTAAAAAAAAGTAAGATGAAAAAAGGTAAAGTTACAGGAATAGGTGGTGTTTTTTTTAAAACTGAAGATCCATCTGCGACAAAAGATTGGTATAAAAAGCATCTCGGTTTTAATACAGATGATTGGGGTTGTTCATTTTGGTGGAAAGATGATAACGGTAAAAAAGGAATGACACAGTGGAGTCCGTTCAAGAAAGACACGAAACACTTTGAACCGTCTAAGAAAGATTTTATGTTTAATTATCGGGTAGAAAATTTAGTTGAATTACTAGAGGAATTAAAAAAAGAAGGTGTTACAGTTATTGATAAAATAGAAGAATTTGACTATGGAAAATTTGGGTGGATTCTAGATTTAGATGGAAATAAAATTGAACTATGGGAGCCTGTAGATGAAGCTTTTTTATAATAGTTTTTTTAGTATTTTTGAGAACTATCTAACTTAAAATCAAAAAAATGTCAGAAGAAAACAAAAATCTAGAAGATCACGCTCACGAAGCTGTTGATAGCGCAAAAGAATTTGCTGGAAACGTTACAGATGAGGCTAAAGAAGTTTTCGGAACTGCTTCAGAGAAAGCAGCAGAACTAGCGGGAGAAGCAGGTGAAAAATTAGCAGATTTTGCTGAAGATGCAAAAGAGGCATTTGCAGAAGCAAAAGGAAAAGTAGCTGAAATTTTATCTGGAGATGAAGTGCAGAATATTAAAGCAAAAGCTACTGAGTTTGCAGGAGAAGCAAAAGAAGTGTTAGGAGATGCTTCAGAAAAAGCAGCAGAATTAGCTGGAGAAGCAAGTGAAAAATTAGCAGACTTTGCTGAAGATGCAGCTGAAGAATTAAAAGAAGCAAAAGGAAAAGCTAAAAACTTTTTTCAACGTTTATTCGGAAAATAATCCTTTATAAATTAAAATAAAAAAAGCGACCATTTTTGGTCGCTTTTTTTATTTATTTTCTCCGTTAGAAATTCGGCTTTCTAATTCTGCTTGAAATTCTTCCATAACTGGTTTTACAGTACTTTCGGGAATATCTGCAACTTTAATATACATTAATCCGTCTACAGAATTATTAAATTTAGGATCTACATTAAAAGCGACCAAACGAGCATTTTGTTTTACGTATTTTTTAATTAACACAGGTATTCTTAATGCTCCTGGCTCAATTTCATCTATAATCTTATCAAACTTTTGCATATCGGCTTCCGTAGCATCAAAAACAAAATCTTTGTCTGCATCTTTTAACTTTACTTTAAATTCTTTTTTCGGATGAATATATTGCGCTACATATGGATCGTAATAATGCGATTTCATAAACTCTATCATTAACGATTTTGAAAAATCTGAAAACTGATCACTTATACTTACACCTCCCATTAAATATTTATATTCTGGATAACGAAGTGTGACATGAACAATTCCTTTCCAAAGTAAGAAAAGAGGCATTGGTTTTTGTTGATATTCACTAATAATAAATGCTCTACCTAATTCAATGGTTTGTTCCATCATAGGATATAATTCGGGTTCTATTCTAAATAAGGTGTGAACGTAGAATCCGTTTATACCATATTTCTTGTAAATATCTTTACCGAGCCCCATTCTATATGCACCAGCTAATTTATTATCATCACAATCCCATAAAATTAGATGATAATAAAATTTATCAAACTTATCTAAATCAATAGAATCATTGGTTCCTTCACCAACTTCTCTGAAAGTAACCTCTCTTAAACGACCAATTTCATGTAATAAATTAGGAATGTCTTTTGCATTTGCAAAAAAGACTTCATAATTCTTGCTTTGCAGTAGGCGATTTCCTTCTTCTCTTAATACTTCAATTTCCTTAACAAATAAATCAGTACTTCTTTGAGAGCTAATTTTCTTTGCTTTTTTCTTAATTTTTAAATTTTGTGTTGATAAAATTTTTTGAGGTGTTTTATCAAAAGGGTTTGCTAACATGTAGGTTTTCTTACGTAAAAACTCATAAAAAGCAGGAATTTC
Source organism: Tenacibaculum adriaticum (assembly GCF_008124875.1). Taxonomy (GTDB): domain Bacteria; phylum Bacteroidota; class Bacteroidia; order Flavobacteriales; family Flavobacteriaceae; genus Polaribacter; species Polaribacter adriaticus. The sequence continues at coordinate 221,980 of NZ_VNIA01000001.1, read as the reverse complement.
TGTATATGTATTTTGGTCAGCAACAGAAATAGGTTTACCAATTCTTACTTTTATTACTCTGTTTTTTTGAGAAATTACTTCAGAAGGTAATTTAGCGGTTCTTAATGTGTCGCTAATTTTTGAAAGGAAATAAAAGAGTTTAGAGTTTTTAGCATGAAAATAAATCGGGATTACAGGGACATTTGCTTTTTTTATTAAACGAACAGCACCCTCTTCCCAAGGTTTATCGACCATTAATTTTCCATCTTTATAAGTAGAAACTTCTCCTGCAGGAAAAATACCTAATGGTTTCCCTTCGCGTAAATGCAATAATGCACTTTTTATACCCGTTACACTCGATTTTGCATCCTTATGGTTTTCAAAAGGATTTACAGGCATTATATAAGGTTTTAATGGCTCAATTCTATGCAACAAGAAATTGGCAATAATCTTATAATCAGTTCTTTTTTCAATAAGTAGCTTAAGTAATAAAACCCCATCAATTCCTCCTAAAGGATGATTAGAAATGGTAATAAAAGGCCCCTCTTTAGGAATGCGTTTCAAATCTTCTTCAGGTATTTCGAATTCAATTTTACATTCTTCTAAAACCCCATTTAAAAAATCTAAATCCGATTTATGTTTGTTTTTATTATAAATATTATTGATAGCAGAAATGCGTAAAACTTTAATCAAAACCCATCCGAGAAAGGTTCCGAAAATCCCAAATTTTTCAACATTAATTGCTTTTGCTACTTCTTTAGATGTAACGATTCCCATTTAGTTAACGTTAGAGATAACTGCAAATATAGGCGAAAAAAACTTTTTGTTAAATGTTTTCTTGTATTACCAATTGTGCTGTTTCTGTATTAATTTGACGAATGATTGTTTTTCCTCTCTTTTTAATGCTTTCAATAGCATTATTATCAAAATGTCGTATGGTATACAAGGTAGTATTTTGATATGATTTAATGGTAAAAAAACCTTTCAAATCATCATATAAGCGTTGAAAATTATCATATTTATCTTCAATACATACAGAAAAACTAATGGCTGAATTTTGGATTAAATTTACTTTCAGTTTATATTCATGTAATTTTTTAAACACTTCACTGATATTGTCTTCAACCATAAAAGAAAAATCTTTTGCAGAAATTGAAACTAAAATCTGATTTTTCTTTACAATAAAGCATGGAACCTCTGGCTCAATTCCGGTTTCATTACTTACCCGAGTCCCACTATTTGACAAATCTTCGAACGAACGAACAAACAACGGAATTCGTTTCTGTTCTAAAGGTTGAATCGTTTTTGGGTGAATTACAGATGCACCGTAAAAAGCCATTTCAATTGCTTCTGTGTATGATATTTTTTGTAATAACTCTGTTTTATCAAAAACCCGAGGATCTGCATTTAAAACTCCTTGTACGTCTTTCCAAATGGTTACATTGTTTGCATTTAAGCAATAAGCAAAAATACCAGCAGTATAATCAGAGCCTTCACGACCCAAAGTTGTGGTTTCGTTACCACATCCACCTAAAAAACCTTGTGTAATATTTAGTGTGGAGGAATCTATTTTTTGTTGAATATTTTTTTGAGTTTTCTCCCAATCTACTTTTGCATCGCGATAATTATTGTCGGTAACAATCAAATCTCTAACGTCTAGCCAATTGTTTTGGATGCCAATTTCAGTTAAGTAGCTGCTCACAATATTAGTTGAAAGTAACTCACCATATCCAACAATTTGATCGTATATATAATTGTAATCTTTAGAGGTATTTCGAGCCATAAACCCACTCAATTCTCCAAAAATAAAAGTAACTCTATTATAAATATCATGGTTATTGTTAAAAAGATTATCCATCATTTGCTGATGAAAATCTTGTACAAAAAAAAGAGCTTTGCTTAATTCATCTTTTTTATAACAATACGCATGCACAATATTTTCAAATGCATTGGTCATTTTCCCCATGGCAGAAATTACCACTAATTTATTATCAGTTCCTTCATGTTGTAAAACGTTTGCAACATTTTTAACCGAATTAGCATCTTTTACGGATGCTCCTCCAAACTTAAATATTTTCATTTTTTTATTTTCGTTCTTGCAAACAGAGTGAAGCAATGGCTATTTTGAGATTTCCACACTTTGCTTGGAATGACATTATTTTTCAATAAAATTTTTTAAATTTTGTTCATCCATATGTACAACGCGCCAATCTTCTAAAACTTTTGCACCTGTACTTTCATAAAAATTGATAGCATTCTTGTTCCAATCCAATACATCCCAAGCTACGCGTTTACAATTTGTATCGTATGCATGTTTTAAAACAGAAGTATATAAAGCTTTACCAGCACCTATACCTCTTTTAGATTGTGTAACCATTAAATCTTCTAGATGAATAATTTTACCTTTCCAGGTTGAGTAACGCTCATAAAAAAGCGCCATACCAATAATAGTTCCGTTAGATTCTTCTGCTACGAAAGTTTTAAACTTAGGATTCGATGAAAAACCGTCGTGAATTATATCGTCAACCGTAAGTTCAACTTCGTTAGGAAGTTTTTCAAAAACTGCCAGTTCAATAATTAAATCTAAAATGGCTTGTGCATCTTTTTTTTCTCCTTTTCTAAGAATATAACTCATCATTTAAAATTTTAAGCAAAGATACTTTTTATAACAATTTGTTAAAGTAAATAAGAAATTACAACATATCATTTTGTTTTGTTGAATTTTTAATATGGATAGCATTAAGGTGTGTTTTAATTGGTGTAAAAATTAATCTTCGAAATCGTTGTAGTTACCCTAAAAAGTTGGCATCTTTGTGCACAACACAAAAATTGCATACGTTTTATGGCTAAAAAAAATCAAACTTTAGGAGAGTTTATTATAGAAAATCAATCTGCATTTAAGTACACTTCAGGAGAACTATCGCGTTTAATTAATTCAATTCGTTTGGCTGCAAAAGTGGTAAATCACGAAGTAAATAAAGCAGGTTTAGTAGACATTATTGGAGCTGTAGGAGAAACTAACATTCAAGGAGAAGATCAGCAGAAGTTAGATGTTTATGCCAACGATATTTTTATTGAAACATTAACCAATAGAAATATTGTTTGTGGTATTGCAAGTGAAGAGGAGGATGATTTTATAACCGTAAATAGTCAAGATGAAAATCATCAAAATAAATACGTGGTTTTAATAGATCCTCTAGATGGATCTTCTAATATAGATGTAAATGTTTCTGTAGGAACTATTTTTTCCATTTATAGACGCGTAACACCTGTAGGAACTCCAGTACAAATGGAAGATTTTTTACAAAAAGGAAGTCAGCAGGTAGCTGCAGGATATGTAGTCTATGGCACTTCTACAATGCTAGTTTACACAACAGGTCATGGAGTGAATGGGTTTACATTAAACCCAGCAATAGGAACTTTTTATTTATCGCATCCAGAGATGCAATTCCCTGAAGATGGAAAAATTTACTCTGTAAATGAAGGTAATTACATACATTTCCCGCAGGGAGTAAAAAATTATATTAAATATTGTCAAGAAGAAGATGGAGATAGGCCTTATACGAGTAGATATATCGGTTCTTTAGTATCAGATTTTCATAGAAACATGATAAAAGGAGGAATTTATATGTATCCAAAAAGCTCCAAGAATTTTGACGGTAAACTACGTTTGTTATACGAATGTAATCCTATGGCGTTTTTGGCTGAACAAGCAAACGGAAAAGCAAGTGATGGAGTTCAAAGAATTTTAGATATTGAGCCAAAAGAGTTACACCAACGTGTTCCTTTTTTCTGCGGAAGCAAAAACATGGTAGAAAAGGCGGAAGAGTTTATGCGTAAATAAATTCTGTTGATAAGGCAATAGATTATGAAAAAGTAAACTTCTTGCAAGGACTGTTTTTTTATGGTAAATTCGTATTATAAAAAATAATAACTAAAAAATATACATATTATGGCTTTTAAGTTACCAGAATTAGGTTACGCTTATGATGCGTTAGAACCACATATTGATGCAAGAACTATGGAAATTCACCATACTAAACATCACAATGGATATACAACTAAATTGAATGCAGCGATTGAAGGAACTGATTTAGAAGGGAAATCAATCGAAAGTATTTTAGGAAATATAGATATGAGTAATAGTGCTGTAAGAAATAACGGAGGAGGTTTTTACAATCACTCTTTATTTTGGACAATCATGAACCCAGAAGGGAAAGGACGTTTATCAGGAGAATTAAAAGATGCTATTGAAGCGGCTTATGGTTCTTTTGATACTTTCAAAGATGTTTTTTCTAAAGCAGCAGCCACTCAATTTGGCTCAGGTTGGGCATGGTTATGTGTTCATAAAGGAGGAAAAGTTGAAGTTTGTTCAACTCCAAATCAAGATAATCCGTTAATGCCAGGTGTTACTTGTGGAGGAACCCCAATTTTAGGAATTGATGTTTGGGAGCACGCTTATTATTTACATTATCAAAATCGTCGTCCAGATTATATTGAAGCTTTCTTTAATGTAATTAACTGGAACGAGGTTGAAAGAAGGTATGCTGAAGCTAAGTAATTAGCATTTCATTTTTCTTAAATTAAAAATATAAAGCACCGAATTTCGGTGCTTTTTTAGCCTTATGTCTTTTTTCTAAAAGTGAAACGATCTTTTACTTATTTAACGCTTGTTCTAAATCTGCTAATAAATAGTCAATATCCTCAATACCAACACTTAAGCGAATTAAAGAATCAGTAATTCCAATCTTTAAACGTTCAGACTCCGGAATAGAAGCATGTGTCATCGTTACAGGGTGGTTTACCAAACTTTCTACACCGCCTAAAGATTCTGCTAAGGTGAAAATTTTAGTGTTTTCTAAAAACTTGAAAGTAGCTTCTTTACTTTCATCCTTTAAACGGAAAGAAACCATACCTCCAAAATCATCCATTTGCTTTTTGGCTATTTTATGGTTTGGGTGATTTTCTAATCCAGGATAATACACATCACCAATTTTTGGATGATTTACCAAATATTCTGCTACTGCACGACCATTTTCACAATGACGTTGCATACGAATGTGTAATGTTTTTACTCCACGTAAGGCTAAGAACGAATCCATTGGTCCTGCAATTGCTCCAGCAGCAAATTGGATAAAATGTAAGTCATTCGCTAACTTTTCGTCTTTCACCATTAATGCCCCCATTACTAAATCTGAATGACCACCTAAATATTTGGTTGCGGAATGCATTACGATATCTACTCCTAAATCTAACGGACGTTGTAAGTATGGTGTTGCGAACGTATTATCAACTGCTATTAAAATAGTAGCATCTTTTGCTTTTACAGCTTTGTTTATTTCTTCAATATCCGCAATTTTCATTAACGGATTGGTTGGAGTTTCTATCCAAATTAATTTAGTGTCGGATGTTATAGCATTGGTTACGTTTTCTACGTTGTTCATATCAACGAACTGAAATTTCAATCCGTATTTTTGAAACAAACGAGTAAACATACGATATGTTCCACCATACAAATCGTCTCCAGCAATAACTTCATCACCAAGATTTAATGTTCTTAAAACACAATCTATAGCTGCCAAGCCAGAGGCAAAAGCGAAGCCATGAGTTCCGTTTTCAATGGCAGCAAAAGCATTTTCTAAAGCAGTACGAGTTGGATTTTTGCCTCGAGAATATTCATATCCTTTGTGAATTCCTGGACTTGATTGAGCGTATGTTGAGGTTTGAAATATAGGAGGCATTACAGCACCTGTTGCCTCTTCATATTTTTGTCCTCCATGTATTGTCTTTGTATTAAATTTCACACTAATTATTTTCTTCTTTATGAGTTGTTGAATTCATGAAAGGTTACACTAATTTAGCTAATGATTTAATAATACCTAAATGAGTTCCTTCGTGCATATTATTAAAAGCGATAGCACTTTCTATAGATTTTAATACATAACCTGTACTAGTGGTATATTCTTCATAATTTTCAAAAATACCAGCTTCGTAATCTTCTTGTAAAGTATCAGGTAAACCTAATAATAATTCTTTTACTTCTTCAAAATCTTCAGGTGTAAATTCTTCCGAAGGAAAAGTTCCTTTTTTATAGTTTTCAATTAACTCATCAGGAGCTAAACATTGTAAGCCTGATAGTTTATAATGTAGTAATTGTTGGGTAACGACTAAATGAGCCACGTTCCAAGCTATATTATTATTAAAGCCTGTTGGAATTGTATGTAATTGCTCGTGTGTTAACCCATCAATGCTTTTTAAAACTAATTCTCTAGTTTTTTTTAAAACGTCGAACTGTATATTCATTTTGTTGTTATTTTAGCGGAGATAAAGATACTTATTTAACATGAAGAAAGTTTATTTTTTACAGACTTGTGATACGTGCAGAAGAATTTTAAAAGAAGTGAATTTAGATGGGTTTGAAAAGCAAGAAATTAAAACGAGTCCAGTTACTGTAGCTCAGTTAGAAGAAATGCACAAACTGTCTAAGAGTTATGAAGCTTTGTTTAATAAAAGAGCAAAGTTGTATAGAGAGATGGATTTGAAGAGTCAAAATTTAACAGAAAAAGATTATCGTCAGTATATCTTAGATGAATATACTTTTTTAAAGCGCCCTGTTTTTATGGTAGATGATGCAATTTTTATAGGTAATAGTAAAAAGGTTGTAGAAGCTTTAAAAGTTAAAATAGGATAACTAAAAACCCGAGTTTTAAACTCGGGTTTCATTATTTATTTTGAGGCTACTTTTTCTTGTGCAGAAGACATTATTGAAGCTAATTCGTCTTTAGTGAGTTTGGTTTGTAGTCCAAACAAAACAAGTTTATCATCATCGCTACTTGCTTGTACAATAATTTCTCGTACAAAATTATCCTTTTCAATAAAGAATATTTCTGCTTTGCTTTCTTTGTCTTTTACTCGAACTAATGTTTTTAAGTTGTTTTTTCTTTTGAATTTTTTAAAGTCGTTTGCAACGGAGTTGTTTTCATTGTTGAAAACCAGTAATTTAAAGTCGCTCGACTTTTTAATAAGTTTTTGAAACTCATCTGCGTCTTCATCATCAAAAAAAGAACTACCAAATGAGCTTGATAAGTTGATTGAAAAAGCTGTTTTATTTTCATTGGCTTTGTAAAATTCTTTAAATGCTGTTTGTGCATTTACTGTTACAACTATAAAAAATGCGAAGAAAATTGAGGTTAATCGTTTCATAATACTTGGTTTTTAAAATGAAGACGAAACTGTAAAGCTTTTGTTACAAAGGGAATTAGAAAAAATATTTGAATAGAACTCTATTTTTAAAGATACTCATTTAACAATTTAACTATTCCATTTATAGATATGGTGTCAAAACAAGTAAGATATTCTTGTGGATATTTATTTCCATAAACAGAAGTAGGAATTAGTGGGTATTTTTTTAAATCAGGTAAAATTTGATTTTTAAAAGGTTGGTTAAACGGAGAAAAACCTAATGAAGGATGTGTCATTCCCCAAATGGTAATTACAGGAATGCCATACATAGCAGCTATATGTCCGTTGCCAGAATCCATAGCAATCATTACATCTAAATTTGAAATTAGTTTTAGTTCATCTTCAAATGATATTTTTTTTACCAATGAAATTACATTTTCGGAATCATCGGCAATACCCTCTAAAATTAATTTTTCTTTTTCTCCTCCCCCAAATAATAGTACTGTTGCATCTGTTTTAAGGTTAATTTGATGTATTAATTCTTTAATGTTTTTTATAGGAAGAGATTTGCTTTTATAAGTAGCAAAAGGAGCAAGTCCAATAAGTTTTTTTCCTTTTAATTGATTGAAAATTGAAGAAGGAATTTCACTTTTTTCTGGGAAGATTTTTTTAGTTAAGTCGAGAATAAATCCTAATTTTTTAAAAACATCTACATACCTGTTATGCATGGGGTTTAAAGGAAGTAATGATTTACCAATAACAGGTTTTGTAAGTTCTTTTTTCTCTTTCCTTCCTTTGTTTAACTGAACACAAGGAGTGCCTGTTAATTTAAATAATCCAACAACTATATTTGACCTTAGAACGTTGTGCAAATCAGCAACAACATCAATTTTTAATTTAGAAAGATCCTTAAAAAGTTTAAAAAGGCCTAATAAACCTTTATGTCTACCTTTTAAATCTGGAGAGAAAATAGAAACATTACTAAACTCGTTAAAAAAAGGACTAAAAAATGAACGTGTTAAAAAAGTTATTTTTATAGAATCATTTTGTTGAGTTAAGGCTCTTATAACTGGCACAGTCATAGCTACATCTCCCATTGCTGAAAGACGTATTACTAAAATATGTTTCATTTTTTGCTTATTGAAAGATGTTTATGATAGCTTTATTTTTTAAGTATTTAAGCTTTGTAATCTTCGTACGATTTTTCTTCAACTAAATCAGAACCTGTAAATTTATTAATCTCTTTTTTAACATCAGAGCGATCATCATTAGTGTAGTATACTGCACGAGCTAATTTTATAAAGGTATCACCAAAATCTTTAGCACGTTCACATTCTCTAATATCGTCTTCTATTTTCCATAATTTTTTGTTTACTTCTAATAAATTATGGTGTAATTTTTTTAAATGGTCTTTATTTGTAGATTCTTTATAGATACTATTTACAACAGGTGTTAGTACATCATGTTCGTGTTGTATGTTAGCAAGTTTTTTGGTGTCTTTTATTTCAGAAAGTTTAATTTCTAAAATGGTATACTTATCAATAATTTCTCCGTTCGATACTTCAATTTTCATGAATTTTCTTTTTGTTAAATAAATTTTCGTTCAATAATTTCTAAAAAGCGAGTTTCATATTCTTCTTTTTCAGACCAGTCATAATCAGGTTTTATGATCTTGTTGATGAATTTTTTAGCCTCCTTTTCCGTTTTAAATGTATTTAATTGCGAAATTACTCTATTAAAATCATTTTGATTGCCATCAAACAAATGTTTTACAAAAGCAATTCTATCATTTAATCCAATTTGCATAGTGCCTTGCAACTGGTCGTTTAATGTTTTTTTAGGTTCTGCTTTTTCAAATAAATTAGCCATAATATCAACAGATATTGTGTCTTGTAACTCATCTTCTAAAGTAGGGGTTTTTAGATTCTCGATAAATTGAGCTTCATCTTTTACAGCACTATCTTTAAATAAGATATTTTCTAACTCATCAAAAGGTTGTTCTATAACTTCCTTTATTTCTTGAGTTGTTTCTTCAATTATTTTTGTAGATAAATTTTCTTCTTCAATTTGCTCAATAATGTCACCTGCTACTTCTTCCACAATATCGTCTAACATTTTTTCATCAATTAGAATGTTTTTGTTAGTCTCTGAAGTAGTTAATTCATTTTTTGTATTAGTTGTTGTTTCTGGAATTGGTTCTGATAAAGTTTGTTCTTTTTTTATTTCGGCTTCAGCTATCTTAGTTATTAGCTCTTCCTTAGAAATAGTAGCATTCGGTGTTGTATTTATATACTCTTCAACATAAGCTAATAATGCTAGCTTTTCGTAAACTTCATATGCTTTTTCTTTTAACGCAAAGATATCTTCCTTATTTTTCATTTGTAAGATACTGTGTGCTAAACTCGTTAAGTCTGATGCTAATTTTTTGTGCATAAGTTGTTATTGGTTTTTATTTTATGCTGTTTAATTTTAATAAATTTGTTGCTTCTCGAAAGTAAGGCAAAAATAATACTTCGAGCTTTAAAATTACAAAATGTTTCTTGAAAATACAGTAAATCATACAGAACAATTTGGGTGGATTGAGGTAATTTGTGGCTCAATGTTTTCGGGAAAAACCGAAGAATTAATTAGGAGATTAAGAAGAGCGCAGTTTGCAAAACAACGTGTTGAGATTTTTAAACCTGAAGTTGATACACGTTATCATGAGGAAGAAGTGGTTTCTCATAACGATACTCGTATCCGTTCTACACCAGTGCCAGCATCGTCTAATATTAGATTGTTGGCTAATGATGTAGATGTTGTAGGGATAGATGAAGCGCAGTTTTTTGACGATGAAATTGTAGCGGTGTGTAACGATTTAGCCAATCGTGGTATTCGTGTAATTGTTGCAGGGTTAGATATGGATTTTAAAGGAAAACCTTTCGGGCCTATGCCTGCGCTTATGGCAACTGCCGAGTATGTTACTAAAGTGCATGCAGTTTGTACTCGAACAGGAAACTTAGCACATTATAGTTTTAGAAAATCATTAAGTGATAATTTGGTATTGCTTGGTGAAACACAAGAATACGAACCTCTAAGTCGTGCTGCTTATTACAAAGCAATACGCGAACAAGCTGCTAAAAACCAAGAAGAAGAATGAAAAATCACGTAACAGTTTTAGAAATTGATGCGAATGCAGTTTTACATAATCTAAACTATTTTAAGCAAAAATTACAACCCGAAACAAAAATACTCGCAGTAGTTAAAGCTTTCGGATATGGTAGCAATGCTGTAGAAATAGCTAAAATAGTTGAAGATAAAGTTGACTATTTTGCAGTAGCATATTGCGATGAAGGAATTGAGTTACGTGAGGCAGGAATTAAAACCCCGATTTTAGTATTACATCCGCAAGTACAAAATATAGCAGAAATTGTAAAATATAGGTTAGAGCCCAATTTGTATAATTTTACAATTTTTGAAGCTTTTTTAAAATATGCAGATGAAGCACCTTTAATTAATTACCCTATTCATATTAAATTTAATACTGGCTTAAACCGATTAGGTTTTTGGCATACAGATATTCCGAATATTTTAATTCAACTTAAAAAATCGAATAATGTATTTGTTCAGTCTATTTTTTCTCATTTAGCTGCGAGCGAAGACCCAAATGAACAGGAGTTCACGGTGAATCAAATTAATAATTTTGCATACATCGTTAAGCAGATGTATGGACATATGGATTATAAACCGATGATACATATTTTAAATACTTCTGGTGTTATTAACTATCCGAAGGCACAATTTGACATGGTAAGATTGGGAATTGGATTGTATGGATTTGGGAATGATGAAAAAGAAACAGCAAACCTTAAAAACACACATACATTAAAATCTATTATATCTCAAATTAATATTATTCAACCAGGGGAAACGGTTGGTTATAATCGTTCATTTGTTGCAAATAAACTTACTAAAAGTGCAACAATCCCAATTGGTCATGCAGATGGAATTTCGAGAAAATTAGGAAATAAAAATGGTTTTTTAATCATTAACAATCAACCAGCACCTATTATTGGAAATGTTTGTATGGATATGATTATGGTTGATGTTACCAATATTGATTGTAAAGTGGGAACTGAGGTTATTGTGTTTAATCATCAACAGCAAATAGAGTATATGGCACATAAATGTGAAACGATTCCTTATGAGATATTGACTGGGCTGTCAAGGCGTATAAAAAGATTTGTGAAACGTTAAAATTTTCTTAAATTGCTCGTCAATTAATTATTAAAAACAATAAAACTATGAGTATGTTAAAAGAATTTAAGGATTTTGCAATGAAAGGCAACTTGGTCGACATTGCAGTAGCTTTTGTAATGGGGGCAGCTTTCAATAAAGTGGTTTCTTCTTTTACAGGAGGTATCGTTTCTCCATTAATTGGATTAATTTTTAAATCAGATTTTAAAGATTTAAAATATGTTGTAAAAGAAGGTGTTGCGGATGCTGAAGGAAAGGTTGCTGGAGAAGTAGCGATTATGTATGGTGATTTCTTAACTAATTTAATTGACTTTATAATTGTTGCATTTGTTATGTTTATGATTGTTAAAGCGGTTAATGCAACAAAGAAGAAAGAAGATCCAGCTCCAGAAGCACCTGCAGGACCAAGTCAAGAAGATTTATTAGCTGAAATTAGAGATTTATTAAAGAAAAATTAATCTTTTAATTCTTGTAAAAATATAAACCTCGCTAGTTAGCGAGGTTTTTTTATTTATAAGGGTAAGTAATTGTTAAATGTATTTCTCCTTTAGTATAAAAATTGAACAAAAGCATGGTTTCTTTATCATGATTTGAATCTAATGGTATAGGTTATATTTTTATTAAGTAGCTTTGTAGATCATCATAAAAATATACTATATGACTTTAGATACAGTAACTACCAAATGGAAAACGGACATGTTGTTAGTAAGCGATAACCCTAGTGGTCAAAACGTTTTCATAGATGCTTCTCCAGAAAGCGGAGGGCATAATGAAGGGTTACGCCCTAAAGCTTTAATGTTATCTTCTTTAGCTGGTTGTTCAGGATTAGATGTGGCTTCCTTATTAAAAAAGATGAAAGTTGAATTTGATACTTTTGAAATTATTGTTGAAGCTGAATTAACAGAAGAGCATCCAAAATATTATCATAAAGTACATGTTAACTATCATTTTTATGGAAATAATTTAGCTGAAGGAAAAATAAATAAAGCAGTAAAATTATCAGTAGATAAGTATTGTGGTGTGATGGAAATGTTTCGTCAGTTTGCTACTGTTACCACACAAAATCACTTTCACAATCAATAATTCTAAAAACAAATAAATGCGCTGGACTTTTAAGCCCGAACCAGATTATAAAATAGTAGAAAGATTAGCAGAGGAGTTATCTATCGATAAAACGTTAGCTAAAATTTTAGTACAGCGAAACATTACAACATTTCAAGAAGCAAAAAAATTCTTCCGTCCTACATTAAAAGATTTACATGATCCATTTTTGATGAAAGATATGGGTTTGGCCGTTCAACGAATAGAAAATGCAATTGAGAATGAAGAAAATATTTTAGTTTTTGGAGATTACGATGTTGACGGTACCACAGCCGTCTCGTTAGTTTCCTCATATTTAAAAACTTTTTATTCGAATGTGGCAACGTATATTCCCGATCGCTATGATGAAGGCTATGGAGTTTCTTATCAAGGAATAGATTTTGCAGAGGATAATGATTTTAGCTTAATTATTGCGTTAGATTGTGGAATAAAAGCGATTGATAAAGTTACTTATGCAAAAGAAAAAAACATTGATTTTATAATATGCGATCACCATAAACCAGGAGATGAAGTTCCAAATGCTATTGCGGTTTTAAATCCTAAACAAATAGATTGCTCTTATCCGTACGATGAATTATGTGGTTGTGGAGTTGGGTTTAAATTAATTCAAGCATTAGCCTCAAAAAGAAATCAAACGATTAACGATTTAGTTCCGTATTTAGATTTAGTAGCAACAGCAATTGCAGCAGATATTGTTCCGATGACAGGTGAGAACAGAGCATTAGCTTATTTTGGGTTGCAAGTCATAAATACTCAACCTCGTAACGGAATTAAAGCGATTATCCATCAATTACAAAAAAAAGAATTAACCATTACAGATGTAGTTTTTATTATTGCTCCACGAATTAATGCTGCAGGAAGGATGAAACATGGTAATTATGCAGTTGAATTATTAACTGAAATGGATTTTGATTCAGCAATTACATTTGCTTCTTCTATAGAAACATTTAACTCTGACAGAAAAGAACTCGATAAAAAAATTACTAAATCAGCATTATATCAAATTGAGGATAATAATGAAACGGATTCTTATACAACAGTAGTGTATAATGAAAATTGGCATAAAGGTGTAATTGGTATTGTGGCGTCTCGCTTAATTGAAACCTATTATCGACCTACATTGGTGTTTACTAAAAGTGGCGATAAGTTAGCTGCTTCTGCACGTTCTGTAAAAGGATTTGATGTGTACGATGCACTTGATCAATGTTCAGAATTTATAGAACAATTTGGTGGACATAAATATGCTGCAGGGTTAACTTTATTACCAGAAAACTACGAGAATTTTAAATTCAAGTTTGAAGAAGTGGTTAAAAATACCATTGATAAAGAGCTTTTAACTCCTGAAATAACTATAGATACTGAGTTAGAATTATCTGAAATATCACCCAAATTTTTTAGAATAATTCAGCAAATGGCTCCTTTTGGGCCATTAAATATGAAACCTATTTTTGCTTCAACATCAGTTAGAGATAATGGTTATGGAAAACAAGTTGGAGAAGATAAAACACATTTAAAATTGACCGTTTTTCAAGGTTCTGATAGGAAGTCGTATGGAGCCATTGGTTTCGGGTTGGGAGCTAAAATAAATTGTGTAGAAAATGAGTTCGATATTGCTTATAGTTTAGATGAAAATGTATGGAATGGAAACACATCGATTCAGTTAGTATTAAAAGATTTAAAATGATTATTTAGAACAAATCTAAATAATACTTATATTTGATCCATAATATTTTGACTATGGAAGATATATTTAAAATTTACGACAATAAAATAGGAATATCTTTTCAGTGGAAAGACGTTCAATCAAAACTCACACAAGTAATCTTTAGAGATACAGGTTTTCATTTATCTGTAGAAGAAATAGAATTGTTTATTGAAAAAATTATGGATGCTAAAATGCAGAAGACTTGTTTTAAGTGTGAAGCAGGTGAATATTGTAAGTCTATATTATTACAAACTCCATCAAATAAAGTAAGTATGGCTGTTTCTTTAGTTGAATTGGGGCAAATAGAAGATTTACTTAAAGGGACATTATTTCAATTAAGAATGAATAATTATTTAAATGATATCTGTAAAAATTAAAGAGATTCTTAATTTTTAAGCTTTATTTTTTTTCTTTAATTAAATAAATATATACAGGGTAATGATCACTATATCCTCCAGTATATTGCCCGTTAGAAAAACTTCTAAAAGGATAACCTTTGTACCGACCGCTTTTCTGAGTTAAAAAACGTTTGTTGAAAATTCCTGATTTAAACATTTTATAACTTGAATAGGTTTTTTCTCCTTTTTTATTTAATAAAGGAGAGGTAAACATAATTTGATCAAACAAGTTGATATTATCTCTATAGCCTAAAGTATTAAATCCTTTTTTAAACATTTCTTCATAAGGATTATAAATATCTGTTTCTTTTACATCATTTTTATCCGCTTTTGTTTTCAAAACATTTTTTAAGCTAGAGTTGATGGGGTCGTCGTTAAAATCGCCCATAATAATGATTTTCGCATTATTATCGTTCGTTCTAATTTTTTCAATGATTTGGGTAACTTTATACGCTGCTTTTTCACGTAGCGGTCTACTTTCTGCTTCTCCGCCACGTCTAGAGGGCCAGTGATTTACGATAATATGTATTATTTCATCATCTAAATAACCTGTTACCCATAAAATATCTCGAGTATATACTTTATAGTTTTTATCATAAATATTTGGGTCAAAAACTTCGTAGTGAATTGGTTTAAAATATCGTTGTTGATATAATAAAGCAACATCAATACCCCGTTTATCAGGAGAATCAAAGTGAATAATACCGTATCTTTTCTTTTTTAAATTTTCTGATTTCACTAAATCTTGTATAACAGCTTCATTTTCAATTTCGGCAATACCTAAGATTGCAGGACTTGTATTTGCTTTTTCTTTACCCAATTGTAAAATAACGTCACTAAGTTTGCCAATTTTGTCCCAATACACTTTAGATTTATTTCCCTTTAGTTCCATTATTGGACTAAACTCATCATCCTTTGTTGGGTCATTAATTGTATCAAACAAATTTTCAAGATTATAAAAAGCAACAGTTCTTATATCGAATTGTTTTTGAGAATATCCTATTGACAAAGTTAAGAAGCCTAAAATTGATAAAAATGTTGTTTTCATTTACTAGTTATTTATTGAGTAAAAATAAAACAAATTTCACGCCAATGTTTTTAATTGGTTAATAATTAGTGTATAAAGGGGGTAAACATGGTGTTAATTTCTTGAAAAAAATGTAACTTTAAATGCATTTATACAGCATTTTTTAAAACTAAATTACTTGTTATGAAACAAATCATTATATCAGTGTTGTTCGGTTTTTTTTTAACCTTAGATTTACCAGCACAAAACATCATAAAAGGAGTTGTTAAGAATAGCAATTCTGAATATTTTATGGAAGGTGTTTCTGTAAGTGTTAAAGAAACAGAAATTAGTCAAGTAACTGGTGCTGATGGGGTTTTTGTTTTACAAAATATATCCAACGGAGAGTATATTGTCGTTTTAAAAAAGAACGGTTATGAAACTCAAAACTATCCTGTTAAATTATCGGGAGATGTTGTTGATTTAGGAATTGTTTTTATGTATGAGGATGAATTATATGAAGAACAAGATTTAAGTACAATTACTATCACAGATGATGAATTAAGTGATGATACTAGTGGAGCAGATAATATTTCTGGACTACTACAAGCATCTAGAGATGTGTATTCTCGTACAGCAGCTTTCGAATGGAGTCCGTCATTTTATAGAATTCGTGGTTTAGATTCAGAAAATGGTAAAGTTCTTATCAATGGTGTTGAGATGAATAAGCTATACAATGGTCGCCCACAGTGGAGTAATTGGGGAGGATTAAACGATGTGTTAAGAAATCAAGAGTTTTCTAATGGTTTTACGCCTTCTAACTATACCTTTGGAGGAGCATTAGGTTCAACAAATATTTCTACCAGAGCTTCTGAATATAGAGAAGGGGGTAGAGTTTCTTATGCTTCTTCAAATAGAAGTTATACTCATAGAGTGATGGCTACTTATGCATCGGGTGTTTTAGAAGATGGTTGGGCATTTGCTATTTCTGGAAGTAGAAGAGCTGCTAATGAGGGGTTTGTCGATGGTACATCTTACAATGCTTTTTCAACTTTTGCTTCTATAGAGAAAATAATCAATGACGAGCACAGTTTAAATCTCACTTCTATTTTTGCTTCAAATAGAAGGGGGAAGTCAGCTCCAAATACGCAAGAAGTTTATGATATTAAAGGAATAAAGTACAATCCTTACTGGGGGTATCAAAACGGAAAAATAAGAAATTCTAGAATTAAAGATGTAGAAGAGCCGATTTTAATGTTAAATCATTACTGGAATATATCTGATAAAACACAATTAAAAACAAGTGTGGCTTATCAGTTTGGAGAGATAGGAAATAGTAGAATAGATTATAACGGAGCTAGGTTAGATCAAAACGGATGGCCAGTTGGAGGAGGTTCAAATCCAGATCCTACGTATTATCAAAACATGCCTAGTACAGCTATTAGAGATGAAGAAGGGAATGAGTATGCTTTATTACAGAATTTAATTAACGATGGTCAGTTAAATTGGAATGAATTATATCGTCAAAATATAACTCGTCAAAACAGTACGAACTCAATTTATATTCAGTATGAAGACCGTAATGATGATAAGCAATTTACGGTTAATACTATATTAAATACAGAATTAACGGATAATATAACTTTAAATGCGTCTTTAGATTACAAAAAACTGAAATCTGAAAACTTTGCAAATGTTTTAGATTTATTAGGTGGTGAAGGTTATTTGGATGTTGATACTTTTGGCTCTACATTTGATGAAAAGCAAAACGATTTATTAAATCCGAATCGAATTGTTGGTGTTGGAGATCGTTTTAAGTATAACTATAATTTAAATTCTGAAGTATATACAGCATTTGCTCAAGGTCAATTTAAATACAATAAAGTTGATTTTTATTTAGCGGGAAATGTTTCAAGAACTTCTCATCAAAGAGAGGGTTTGTATTTAAACGGGAGTTTTCCTACAAACTCTTTAGGGAATTCTGAAAAACTAGAATTTACAAACTACGGGGTAAAAGCAGGAGCTACATTCAAATTGTCTGGGCGCCATCTAGTGGATATTAATGCTGGTTATTTAACTAAAGCTCCATCATTAAGAAACTCTTTTTCTAATTCGAGAGAAAACAATAATGTGGTTAGAGATTTAACAAGCGAAAAAATTTTATCAGGAGATTTTAGTTATATCTTAAGAAGTCCGATTGTACAAACAAAAGTTACTACATATTATACAAAGATCCAAAATGCTACAGAAATAGCGTTTTACTATACTGATGGATTGTCAACTATTCAGGAAGAAACGAATGATGATAGTGGTTTTGTACAAGAAATTTTAACAGGAGCTGACAAAAAACATTTCGGTGTTGAGTTAGGGATAGAGGTACAAGCAACACCTACTATAAAATTAAAAGGAGCCGCTAATATTGGTCAGTATACATACGATAACAATCCGAATGTTTATTTAACATCAGATAGGTTTGAAGATGTATTAGATTTAAATGAATCTACTTTAAAAGATTATAAATTAGCGACAGGACCACAAAAAGCATATTCTTTAGGTTTTGAGTACCGCGATCCAGATTACTGGTGGGTTGGAGCAACAGTAAATTATTTAGATGATATTTATGTAGATGTAGCACCAATTACAAGAACTAATAATTTTTATCAAGACACAGATGGATTACCCTTTTCTGATTATGACCCAGTAGTTGCAAGGCAATTATTAGCACAAGAAAAATTTGAAGCTTATACGGTTGTAAATGCAGTTGGGGGAAAGTCATGGAAAATAGGAGAATATTATATAAGTTTATTTGGAAGTATTAATAACTTATTTAATAAAGAATACAAAACAGGAGGTTTTGAACAAAGTAGAAATGCAAGTTACCGTAATTTAAAAAATGATAAAGAGTTAGATACACCAGTATTTGGTAATAAATATTGGTATGGTAGAGGTACAACTTATTTTATCAATGTAAACTTTAGATTTTAATAAAAAACAACACATAAAAAATGAAAACAAAAAACATAATTAAATTAATCATTGTAATAGTAGTGTTTGTATTTACATTCAGCGCTTGTGTTGAAGATAGCGATTATCAAATTCCAGACGCAACTACAGTTCAAGATCCGGGATTAGTAGTAACTAATACTATTCAGTCTGTTAAAGATATGTATCAAGGATCTGTAGTAGATTTTAGCATTTTAGGAGACTTGATTATTGAAGGATATGTAGTTTCTAGTGATGAAACAGGGAATATTTATAAAACAATATCTATTCAAGATAAACCAGTAGATCCTACTGCTGCTATTCAATTAGCAGTTGATGCTGTAGATATGTATACTTTTTATGAAGTAGGTCGTAAAGTATATGTTAAACTAAGTGGTTTAGGGTTGGAGGATAATAACGGTGTTCTAGAAATAGGTGCATTAACAGGAACAGTTGTAGATAGAATTTCGTCAACATCATATAAAAATCATATTGTTCGCTCTATAGAAGTAACAACTATTCAGCCTTTAATTCTTCCTAGTATTAATAGTGTTAATGATTCTTACCTTAATATGTTAGTACAATTTGAAAATATACAAGCTTCAAATCAAGACGAAACTTATGCAAATGTAGAGAATACATTCTCTGTTAATAGGACTTTTAAAAGCTGTTCAGATAATGAAACTATTATTTTAAGAAATAGTGGTTTTGCTGATTTTAGAGCTCAATCAATTCCAAACAAAAGAGGAACATTAACAGCAGTATTAGGTAAATATAGAACAGATTTTCAATTGTATATTAGAAGTACTGAAGATGTAGATTTTACAGAAGACAGATGCGATCCAGTCTTTGAAGAAAATTTTAATAGTGCGGTAGACAATACTACTCTAGATTTAAGTGGATGGATTAACTATACAGAAGCTGGTTCAGCAGTATGGACAGAGCAAGTATTTAATGGTAACGGCTATGCAGAATTAAACCCATTTGGATCTGGTGATGCTTCAAATATCAATTGGTTAATCACACCAAGTATTGATTTAGATGCCCAAGACGGAGAAGCTTTAACATTCCAAACAGAACATGCATATCCAGACGCAGGCCATGAGCCATTACAAGTATTAATTTCTACTGATTTTGATGGAACAGAAGCTGGTATTGCAACAGCAACATGGATAGCTTTAGATTTTAACGTAAGTTACATTGTCGATTTTGATGAGTGGTTTACTTTTACAGATTCTGGAACAATAGATTTAGCTGGTTTTTCAGGTAATGCATATGTTGCTTTTAGATATACAGGAAGTGACACTATGAATCAAAATATGACATTGCATGTAGAAAATGTAAAAGTAGCTGTTCAATAAATTTAGAATTGAATAAAAATATTTAAAAACCCAAGTTTTAAAACTTGGTTTTTTTTACGCATCTTTACCTCCTTAAAAATTAACTATAAATGTCTGCGGATAGTAGAATAAATAGAGCATTTCAGGAAGCAAAAATATTGCCGTTAAACGCCGATTCTAAATATATTTTATTTTCAGATTGCCATAGGGGAGATAACAGTTTTGCAGATGATTTTGCGCATAATAGAAAAATTTATCAATATGCGCTATCTCAATATTTTCAAAAAGGATTTACATATATAGAATTAGGAGATGGGGATGAATTGTGGGAAAATTCGTTTGATAAAATTTTTAGAGCAAATAAAGAGGTCTTTTTAACGCTTAAAAAATTCCACGATAAGAATAGATTACACTTTATTTGGGGAAACCATGATATGGAATATAAAAACCCCAAAAAAGTAATTAAAAATTTAAGTTATTATCGAGACCCTGCGACAGGAAAAGATAAAGAACTATTAGTAAACACGACTTTTTCTGAAGCTATTAAATTACAGAGAAAAGATGGAAAATGTGTGTTTTTACTACATGGGCATCAAGCAGATATGTTTAATTATACTTTTTGGAAGCTAAGTAGGTTTTTAGTTAAAATTTTATGGCGACCTTTGCAAACTTTAGGAGTTGATGACCCTACGAGTCCAGCCCAAAATTTTAGAGAGCTAATAAAAGTTGAACGACATTTAGAGCGTTGGATTCGTAAGAATAATAATCAAATGCTAATAACAGGACATACTCATCGTCCGCGTTTTCCACAACCCAACGAATTACCTTATTTTAATGATGGTAGTTGTGTGCATCCTAGATGTATAACAGGTTTAGAAATAGAAAACAATCAAATAATACTTATAAAATGGCACTTAATTACTAATGAGGATGGTACTATGCAAATTATAAAAACGATATTAGAAGAACCACAAAATATATCAAAATACACAGGTGAATAGATATATTTGATAACAATTACGTAACATTAGCGAAGGCATACCTTTATACATTTGTTGAGTTTAATTTTTTAGAATGGGAGATCCATATATTTTAATGTTAGTAGCGCTTGCTGCGCTTGCTATTTTAGATTTAGTCGTAGGAGTAAGTAACGATGCTGTAAATTTTTTAAATTCAGCTATCGGATCTAAAGCACTACCTATAAAAACTATTATGATTATTGCCAGTGTTGGTGTTTTCTTTGGAGCGATGACATCAAGCGGAATGATGGAAGTGGCTAGAAAAGGTATTTTTAATCCGAATATGTTTATGTTCGAAGAGATTATGTACATTTTTATGGCAGTAATGATAACAGATGTTCTATTGTTAGATGTTTTTAATTCGTTAGGGATGCCAACTTCAACAACAGTTTCTATTGTATTTGAGTTACTGGGAGCAGCTGTAGCAATTGCTTTAATAAAAATCTCAACAAATGATTCACAAAGCATTAAAGATATTTGGAGCTATATAAATGATGAAAAAGCTACTGAAATAATTTTTGGAATTATATTATCTGTAATAGTAGCATTTACTGTAGGTGCTATTGTTCAGTATTTTTCAAGATTAATTTATTCATTCGACTTTGAAAAAAGACCTGTATATATTAGCGCACTTTTTGGTGGTTTTGCCTTAACAGCTATTACATATTTTATTATCATAAAAGGATTAAAAGGAACTCCTTTTTATGGTAGTGTTGCAGGTTTAATTGAAGGAAATACAGGTGCAATTATTCTTGGTAGTTTTTTACTTTGGTCTTCTATTTCATATGCGATAATTCAATTTTTTAAAATAAATATTTTAGTGGCAATTATTGCTGTGGGTACTTTTTCATTAGCAATGGCTTTTGCAGGAAATGATTTAGTAAACTTTATAGGAGTGCCCATTGCTGCATTAAACTCGTACGATGCATGGCAAGCTTCAGGTGTAAGTGCCAATGCTTTTTCAATGGGAATATTAGCGCAGAAAGTACCTTCTAATACATGGTTGTTATTGTTTGCAGGTTTAATAATGGTGATTACTTTATGGACGTCCAAAAAAGCCCGTGCTGTTATAGAAACAGGTATTAATTTGTCACGTCAAGGTGATGGTCAAGAAAAGTTTCAACCTAATAACTTATCTAGAGTAGTAGTTAGGGCAGCGATGTTTACCAATCAAGGATTAAATTATATAATTCCAGAGAAAACTCAAAACTATATTAATTCAAAATTTGAAAAACCTGTTGTTAAGTTGCCTAGAGATAAAACATATGAATTACCAGCTTTTGATTTAGTAAGAGCGGCTGTAAACCTAATAATGGCAAGTGTTTTAATTTCTATCGCTACTTCTATGAAGTTGCCATTATCAACTACTTATGTAACTTTTATGGTGGCAATGGGTACTTCATTGGCAGATAGAGCATGGGGGCGTGAAAGTGCTGTATATCGAGTAGCTGGTGTTCTTAATGTGATTGGAGGATGGTTTTTAACGGCTATAATTGCCTTTGTAGCTGCGGGATTAGTTGCTTATCTTATTAGTTGGCATACAGCTATAATACCAGTATTATTAATGGTTGTTATAGCCATGTTAGTTCGTACTTCATTGCAATATTCTCAAAAAGCAAAAGAAGAGAAAAAACAACAATATGTTGAAAGAGCAGAATTAATTTCTATTAGTGGGGTAATAGAAGAAAGTTCTAGCCATATTGCAGAGGTTGCTGATCGTGTAAACAAGTTATATTCTAGTGTGGTAAATGATTTAGCAAATCATGATTTAAATAAATTAAGAAAGACAGATAAGCATGTTACAAAGCTAAACAATGAAATAGATAACTTAAAAGATGGTGTGTTCTATTTTATTAAATCATTAGACGATACTTCTGTACAAGCAAGTAGATTTTATATTTTGATTTTAGGGTATTTACAAGATGTTGCTCAGTCAATTAGTTATATATCTCGTGCTACATATAAACATGTTAATAATAATCATAAAAATCTTAAAAAATCACAAATTAAAGATTTAAAAACGATAGACAATCAATTATCAAAATTATTGAACGATGTTAGTAAAACTTTTGAAAACCAAAGTTTTGACAGTATTGCTCATATTCTTCAGGAAAAAAGAGAGCTATTAAAAGATGTTTCTTTATCAATTGAAAGACAGGTGGATAGAATTAGGACAGATGAAACGAGTCCTAAGAACACTACTTTATATTTTAGTATCTTATTAGAAACACAAGATTTAATATCTGGTTTAATTAGTTTACTGGAAACGTATGAAGAGTTTTATGTAAGTACAAAAATTATACATATTCCTTAAAATAAATAATAAACAAAAAATCCCGAGGGTCACCTCGGGATTTTTTGTTTATTGCACCTTTACTTTAGTTCATCAAAAAAATATAGTAATATTTGTTCAAGAAAAAATATATTTTTATACTATTTATAGTTGTTTTAATTACTATTAGTGCTACTTATAGTATAAATAAACTAATATCTGAGAAAGCGACGATAGTAAGCCAGAGTATTGCTCAACGAAGTTTTTATAAAAAATATAATAATTTACAGCATCAGTTTGAGCTATTGCAAAAACCTCTTTACGAAGCTAAAAATGTTGCTTTAAAACAATCTAACTTAGAAAATGTTATTCAACAGTTAGAAGTTCTAAGAGAAATCCACACATCAGATAGTAGTAGGGTAAGTAGTTGGTTTGGTGTTATAAAAGAGTCTAATATTATAGATTTTGATAGTGCAGAATTATCTAATGATAGTATTATTTCTTTGAAAAAAGAAGTTTTGTTACAATATGATAGTTTATCTACACAAAGGCTTTGTAATAGAGTTTTTAAAGATGTAAATAATAATTATTTGTGGAGGCACATAGCTATATTTAAAACTCCTTACGGAACTGTTTTTTATGGTTATGATTTGGATTTATTGGCTGTTCAAAATCAATTTAGAAATATAGACGTTTATGCAGTAAGTTACGCCTATGTGTTTAATTTAGAAGGAGTATGTTTGGTACATCCTGATACTAGCTATATAGGTAAAGATGTTTTTAAAATGACACCTTTGCAACCAGAGGATACTCTAAATGTAAAAAGTAAATATAGCGAACGTATTGTAACATCAGAATATTTACAATTTGATGTAATCAACTACACAAAATGTCTACCATTATTTGATGATACTTTTTTTGTGTCTATTAATTTTCTCAAAAGCATTTATGAAGAAGATGTAAATCAAATAAAAAAATATAGTTCTTTTATTTATATAATTTTCACTATCCTTTTGCTTTTTGTGTTTTATTATTTTGCTTTAACAGTATATGTTCATTTTAAAGAAAAAGCAACGCTAGAACACGATAAAGCTAATTTAGTTTTAGAAAATGAGATTTATCAAAAAGAAAGTGCTTTGTTACAGTTACAGCAATTAAAAAATCAAATTAACCCACACTTTTTATTTAATAGTTTAAATTCATTATACACGTTAATAGGACAAAATAATAACCTCTCTAAAACTTTTGTTATTAAGCTTTCTAAGTTATATAGATATCTTATTGAAAATCCTAAGGACAATATTGTAGATGTAAAAACCGAACTGGAGTTTGTAAAACAATACTTATTTCTACAAAAGACTAGATTTAATGAGAGTCTTCATTGGGATATAGAAGTTAATACACACTGTTTAAGTGAAAAAATTCCTTATTTATCTTTACAGACTTTGGTAGAAAATGCGATCAAGCATAATATCACTTCTAAAGAAAAGCCTCTTTTTATTGTTGTTTTAATGCTTGACAAAAAGGTAGTTGTTAAAAATTCTTATCAGCCTAAAAAAACAATACAAAAAGGGAATCAATTTGGATTAAAATACTTAAAGGATATTTATAATTTTTATAAGACACCGAATTTTAAATTTTATATAAAAGATGATTTTTTTTGTTGTGAATTACCTTATTTGAAATAATTAGAATTAGTTATTTCAAAAAGTATTTTAATCTTATAGACTTTAATTAGTAAATATTCATCTACTCCGTTTTTTAACCCATTCACTCCTTTTCTTTTGTCTAAGAGGAGTATATCTCTCATTTTTACAGCTTTTAATAAAGAGTTAATCTAGTTTATGACATTTTTTTTACGCCTACTGATAATATCAATCATTTGTATATTACCCTCAACGACAGTTGTTTCTCAAGAAATAAAAGAGAAGGATTCTTCTAAAGTCACTCTAAAAAAATATGCAGAGTTAATAGAGAAAGGGACCTTGAAAAAAGGAATATTTAATATCATTAAGGTTAAAAATGATTATTATTTTGAAATTCCAGACTCTTTATTAGGTAGGGAGTTTCTTATAGTAAATAAAATATCTAAAGTTCCTTTAGCACTTAACGAATCGGGTTTAAACAAAGGAATGGTGTTTGAGGAAAAAATCATCACTTTTCAAAAAGACACTTTATTAAACAAGGTATGGGTGCGTACTTCTAATCCAATGGTAACATCACCTAAGAATGATGCTATTACTGAATCTGTACAAAATAATTTTTCTTCTTCTATTATTGAAGTTTTTAATATAGCTTCTATAAATAAAGAAGCATCCTCTGTTGTTGTAAATGTGAATAAAGTATTTAACGGAGAGAAGAAAAGTTTTAATAATGTTTTTAATGATACAGGCCTAGGCGGGTCGACTGAAACAGATTTATCATATATAAAAAAGATAAAAACATTCCCCAAAAATGTTTTAGTTAGATCCGCTCTTTCTACTACTTTTAATGATATAGGAGGTAGTATACCTTTAACTATAGAAACGGCTTGTAATATTGTGTTGCTTTCTAAAACTCCAATGCAGCCGAGGTTCTCAGACAAACATATTGGTTATTTTTCTAAAAAACACTGGTTTTTTAACGATAAGCAACATTCTATGAAAGAAAAAGACCTTATAACAAGGTGGCGTTTAGAACCAAAAAAAGAAGATGTTAGTCGTTATTTAAAAGGAGAGTTGGTAGAACCTGAAAAACCAATTACATTTTATATTGATCCATCTACCCCAAAAAAATGGAGGGATTACATTAAGAAAGGTGTTTTAGATTGGCAAAAAACATTTGAAAGAGCAGGGTTTAAAAATGCGATTATAGCGAAAGAGCCAAGTGAAAACGATATTGATTTTGATGTAGATGATGTGCGGTATTCTGTGATTACTTATGCCGCTTCACCAAAGGCAAATGCTATGGGACCTTCTGTAGTAGATCCTAGAAGTGGTGAAATTCTGGAATCAGACATTATATGGTGGCATAATTTAATGGAATCTTTGCATAGTTGGATGAGAGTTCAAACAGGGCCCATTGATGAAAAAGCTAGAAAGAATGTTTTTGAAGACGATCATATGGGGGAGGCAATACGATTTGTATCATCTCATGAAGTGGGGCATACTTTAGGGCTCAAGCATAATATGGGGTCTTCTTATGCTTTTGAAGTAGATTCTTTGCGGTCAAAAACATTTACAAAACATCATGGAACTGCACCTTCTATAATGGATTATGCTAGGTATAATTACGTGGCACAACCAGAAGATCATATAACAACAATTACTCCGAAAATAGGAGTTTATGATAAATATGCTATAGAATGGGGGTATAAGTGGTTTACTAATAATGATGAAGAAAAAAAGTATTTAATAAACCTTATAAAGAAACATTCTAGCGATCCTGAATATTTTTATGGAGAGCAGCAGTCTTATAAAGATATTGTAGATCCACGTTCACAAACTGAAGACCTCGGTGATAATGCAGTATTAGCTAGTGAATATGGGATTAAAAACCTAAAAAGAGTCGTTAATAATTTAATTAATTGGACTTACGAAGAAGGAGATGATTATTATAATACAGGTAAGCTCTATATGGGTGCTATAGGGCAATGGCAACTGTATAATAAACATGTGTTAAATAATATAGGGGGTATTCATTTAAATAATACTGTTCATGGAGATAATAAACAATCTTATGAACCAGTACCTTATAAAATACAACAAGATGCTGTTGGTTATCTAAATAAACATGTATTTGCTATTCCTGAATGGTTGTTTTTAAATAACACGATAGAGTATACTTACCCTCTTAAAAAATCTCCTTTAGGACCATATGAGTATAGTCCTTATACTCTTGCTAGAGAGTTACAAGCTAGTGTGTTTTATGATTTGTTTAATGATGCTAGATTATTGAGGATAATAGAATCGGAATTATATCATTCTAAAAATCAAAAGGTATTTACAGCAAAGGAATTGTTTGAAGAAGTTAGGAGTAAGGTTTTTAAAAAAACTATGAAGAATAAATCATTGAGCCTTTTCGAACGAATGACACAAAAAAATTATGTTGATGTGTTAATTGTCGATTTAGACAAACTTTCAAAAAAAGAAAATAATAAATCTTTACAAATTTCTTCATCATTACAAATACCAACAATTTGTAATTTCTCCTTAGAAAAAGGAGATATAGCTGCTAGAAATATCAATTTCACTTCCCTAAAAAGAGCTTCAGAAATAGGCTCTTTAAAAAAAGGAGAATTACACACTTTACTGAAATTCTTAAAAAGAAAAAGAAATAAAGGTGATGAATTAACACAGGCTCATTATCTCGATTTAATTGAAAGAATTACAAATGTTATAAACCCCTAAACTTTAATTTTATGAAAAAAATACGAATACTATTTTTATTACTATTCCCTTTGCTATGTCTCGGGCAAGAAGGAGGCTCAACAAAAGAGCAAGAGCGAATTATAACAGGTATTGTAATCGATGAATTTGAAATGCCTATAATGGAAGCCACTGTGATGGTAAAAAATACTATGAGAGGTGTTTCTACAGATGAAAATGGACACTTTGAAATAAAAGCTAAGCCTAATGACATCCTTGTTTTTTTGTTTATAGGTTTTACTGATAAAGAAATTGTTGTTGGAGATCAAACAAAGATTAATGTTACCCTAGATGAAGAAATAGATGTACTTAACGAGGTGGTAGTAACAGGTTATCAAGAAATTGAAAAACGTAAACTTACCTCTGCAGTAAGTAAAGTAAAATTGGAAGATGTAAATCAAATAGGTGTTTCTAGTGTTGATTTATTATTACAAGGGCAAGCGCCAGGTGTAGTAGTGGCTCAACAAGCAGGTTCTCCTGGAACTATTTCTCGAATAAGAATTCGTGGTACAGCATCTTTATCAGGGCCACAAGATCCTCTTTGGGTAGTTGATGGATTGCCTCTTGAAGGAAATGATGTGCCTGATTTTTCTGATAAAGATAATATTGACCAATTAAGAAACTACAGTATTGCAGGAATTAATCCTGATGACGTTGAAGATATTACTATTTTAAGAGATGCAGCAGCTACAGCAATTTATGGTGCTAGAGCATCTAATGGAGTTATTGTTGTAACTACTAAAAAAGGAAAAAAAGGACAAATGAGAGTTAATTTCTCAGCGAATACATTTTACAGTATGCGTCCAAATTTCAGCAAACTTAATTTAATGTCAGCTGCTGAAAAAGTAGATTTTGAATTAGCTCTAGCCAATCGTACTGACTTAGACTTTAGATCAGACAAAGGTGCAGTAATGAGAATACTAAATAGTAGTAGTGAGTTAGATGCTTATAGAAACGGAGGATTTTCTGCATTGAGTAATTCTACACAAAACAGTATTAATAATTTAAAATCTAATAATACCAACTGGGGTAACTTGTTATACCAAGCAGCTGTTAATTCGCAATACAGTTTAAGTATATCTGGAGGTAACGATATTTCTGATTATTATTTTTCTTTGGGTCTTTATGACGAAGAAGGAACAACAATTGGTACAGGTTTTAAACGTTATAATGTTACTCTTAAAAATAATTACCAATTATCTGATAAATTTGATGTAGGAATTTCTTTATTAGGCTCACATTCTAAAAAGGAATCATATATTACAGGAACGGACGCATTTACCAATCCTTCTAATTATTCAAGAAACGTAAATCCATACCTTACCCCTTTTAATGAAGATGGAATGTATTTATATGATGAAGATATTGAAGGTTTAGATGGAAGACATGTTCCTTTTAACTTTCTTGAGGAAAGAAACAATACTTCTTATAATTTAAAAAATAATGCTTTAAAAGCGATTGTTGATGCTTCGTATAAATTAACTAAAGACTTAAAAGCTTCTACTCAATTAGGTTTACAAGTAGATCAAAGTAGTACAGAAAAGTATGCTGGTGTTGATACTTATTTCACTAGAAAGGCAAAAGAAAGAAGTCGTAGATATGATTCTCAGTTAGGGGATTATTATTATTTTTTACCAGAGGGAGGAATCATTCAAAACCAAGAAGATAGTTTTTTTCAGTATAACTGGAAATCTTTGTTAGAGTACAATACTAAAATTGCAGGTAAGCACGAGATTGATGCAATGATTGGTTCGGAGCTTAGAAAAACATATGGTAAAACTATAGCAACACAAGGTTTTGGGTACAATCCTAAAACATTGACTACTACTCCTATTATATTTCCTAATGAGTCTACTGCAAATGAGTCTATTTATAGAGCCTACCTGAGAGGAACAACAGAAAACGCATATTCTTCTTTTTATGCTACAGGTTCTTATACTTATGATAAAAGATATACTGTCTTTGGAAGTGTTCGTTACGATGGGTCTAATTTATTTGGGGTAGATCCTAAATATAAATATCTTCCATTATGGTCTGCTTCAGCAGCTTGGGCATTATCTGAAGAAGAATTTCTTAAAAACAGTAATGTAATTTCTGATTTACGTTTGAGAGCTTCATATGGTTTACAAGGAAATATCGATAGAAATACTTCTCCTTTTGTTGTTGGTTCTTACGGGCAAGCTTCTGTATTACCTAATACGAATGAAGAAGCAATTACAGTTACTTCTCCACCAAATGGTAAGTTACGTTGGGAAAAAACAGAGAATTATAATGTAGGTACTGATATTGGATTGTTTAACAACAGGATTAATTTAAGCTTTGATGCTTATACAAGAAAAAGTTCTGATTTAATTGGGTTAAAATCTATTGCTTTAGAAAACGGATTTGAATTTACGAACCTTAATTGGGCTCAAGTTTCAAATAAAGGTTTCGAAATTTCTTTTTCGACAAAAAACATAGTTACTGAAAATTTTAAATGGACTACCAGTTTTAATATTGCTCATAATAAAAGTAATGTAGATAATATTAAAATTGCAGAAAATAGCTTTTTCCCATCTAGAGAAGGATTACCTGTAAATGCAGTTTTTGCATTAAAAACGGCTGGGATAGATGAAAACGGTTACCCTATGTTTTGGAAAGGAGACGAAAAAGTTTCTGCCGTTGAATTTTTTGATTTATTCGATCCTTGGGCAGATTTTTTCCCAGGATACCTATCACAGTCAAATTTAAGTAATGAAGATTTTAGAAATTTATTTACTTATGTTGGAGATAGAGACCCTAAGTATACAGGAGGTCTTATAAATACCATAAAATATAAAAATTTCGACTTAACCGCTTCAGTAAATTTCAACTTAAAACAAACGGTAACTGAAAATTTACCATATAATTCAACTCAAGTTGATAGAGGTCAAAATTATACTAGAGATATTTTAAATGCATGGTCACCATCTAATACTGGTTCTAATTTACCAGCTATTGTAGGAGAAACTTCGGGGACAGGAGATTCTTGGATGGCTTATAAATGGTTTTCTGGAGGGAATGCGATTAACACAATGGGGTATTTAGATACTTATGTGAAGGAAATAAGTTATGCTAGAATTTCTAGTATTCGATTAGGGTATAGTTTACCGAGTTCAGTAACATCTAAATTAAACATAAGTAAGTTTAGGTTTAATTTAGAAGGAAGAAATCTATTTGTTATAGGTTCTGATTATTCAGGTTATTTTGACCCAGAAACGTATGGGAATATTTATGCACAACCTATCCCAAGATCTATTGCATTAGGAGTTAATGTATCATTCTAAAAAAAATAAAAAATGAAAATAATTATAAACATATCACTCGTATTAATAATGAGTCTTGGTTTTATTTCTTGTGATGATTTTCTTGAAATAGAACCAGAAGGGAAAGTAATCCCGAAAACGTTAGAAGAAAATAGAGCTTTAATAACAACAGCTTATAATGCATTTCCAGTTCATAAGTCTTATGCAGCGTTTAGGTCAGATGAATTGATTTTGGATAGTAGTACAGATGATGCTCCTTTTTTTAAGGATTTTTACCTTTGGAACGATACGAATCCAGATCCTATAACATTTGAATATCCATGGCTTTCGTTTTATACAACAGTTTTTTATGCGAATCATATTATAAATGAAGGTGTTTCTACAATAAAACAATCTGAAGAAAAGGATCAATTAATAGGAGAAGCTTATGCTTTAAGAGCTTTCGTTTATTTTGACCTTGTAAACCTTTATGGTAAGCCATATAATGTTACAACTTCTAGTCAAGATAAAGGAGTGCCTATTGTTTTGATAACAGATTTAGAACAGGTGTTATCTCCTTCTTCTGTGGCAACTGTTTATGAACAAGTTGTAGCAGACATTGAAAGAGCTAAAGAACTTATTAATGTAAATACTCAAGAAGTTGGTAAGAACTACCGTTTTTCTAAAAGTGCTTTATATACTTTAGAAGCTAGAGTTAACCTTTATATGAAAAATTGGGACAATGCATTACAATCAGCAAATAAGGCATTAACATATAATGAAACACTCGTAGATTTTAATGTAGATAGCACATTGCCAAATCAATATAATTCATCAGAATCTATTCTTGCATTAGAAGACGTGTTTGGGTATAAAATGAATAATGCTTCTTTTATATCAAATGACTTAATTGCTTCATATGACAGAGGTAACGATTTACGTTTTGACTTGTATTTTGTTGAAAATGGAACTAACTATAAAGCTAGAAAAGGAGGAACTCAAGATTTTATATGTTCAATGAGAACTTCAGAGCTTTACTTAATAAAAGCAGAGGCTTTATTGAACTTAAATCAATTAGACGCATCTAAAACAGCATTACTTTCCTTGCTTAAAAATCGTTACACTACAGCATATTTTACAACATTAAATACTGAGATTCAGTCTATGGATGAAGCAGAATATACTCAAAGATTATTTGAAGAACGTAGAAGAGAATTGGCTTTAGAAGGGCATAGATGGTTTGATTTAAGAAGAAATAATCAAAAAGAAATCACTCACACCTATGATGGTACAGTATATACTCTTGAGCAAAATGACCCAAGATATACATTACAATACCCTCGTAGTGCAAAGCTTAATAACCCTAACTTATAGTAATTTGGATTAATAAAACTATTAGGTGATATTTAATAGTTAAAAGCCTAACAAATTGATGTTAGGCTTTTTTTATTTTGGTGTATATATTTATGTATTTTTGATCATATAATTAAGTATTATGAACGTTGTAATAGTAGAAGATGAGGATTTAGCAGCCTACAATTTGGAAGATAATTTGAAGAAGCAAAACATTTTGTTAATTCACTCCATTCAACGGTTATATTCAGTAGAGGAAATGAAGACTTTTTTTAAAAAATCTTCTGCGGATTTGATTTTTTTAGATATTCATTTGGCAGACGGTAATAGTTTAGAGACTCTTCCAGAGATTAGTATTACAGCCCCAATTATTTTTACAACAGCTTACAATGATTATGCTGTACAAGCTTTTAAGCATTTTGCTATAGATTATCTTTTAAAACCTTTCGATATAGAAGATTTAGAAGCTTCTTTGACAAAATTCAAGTCGTTTAAAAAGACTTTTCAACAAAATTCAGAAAATTCTGAATCTAAAAAAGGATCTTATCAGAAGCGGTTTTTAGTAAATCAAGGAAATAAGCTGGTATCAATAGAAACTGATGAAATTTCCTTTTTTTATGGGTTTGAAAAGTATTTATTTATCTATACAAAAAATGAAAATAGCTATTTGTATGATGACACTATTAAAAATGTGATCAACAAGTTAAATCCAAATAACTTTGTTAGAATCAACAGAAACTATATTATACATTTTAATGCTGTTTCTAAAGTAATTAAACATAGTTCTCTAAAGTTAGAAGTTGTTTTAAACCAAGAAAATCCTGGTAAAGAAAAAGTTTTTGTAAGTAAAAGTGAAGCTAAGTCTTTTAAGAAATGGTTAGATAAATAATACTTTAAATAACTAACAACATAGAATGTTATAATATAATGATTTTTAGTTTATAGATTGTAATATTTCACTTATAAAAACATTAATATCAGCATTTTTAGTGAGACCTAAGCGAACAATAACCAAATCTTGATCTGGTAAAATAAACACATTTTGTCCTTGATAGCCGTTAAATGAATACATGTTTTTAGGTGCATCAGGATAACGATTTCCTTCATTTAACCAGATTTGAGCTCCGTACCAACCGTCTGAAGTAGGAGTAGGTGTGGTAGCATATTTAACCCAGTCCTCGTCAAATAAATTATCGCCATTCCAGTTTCCATTGTGTAAGTATAATAGCCCTAATTTAGCCCAATCTCTTGCAGTGGCCCAAGCATAAGAAGAACCTACATAATTACCACTTAAATCAGTTTCTATAATCATAGAATTCATACCTATTCTATCAATTAAATGGGTGTACCAAAAATCTAAATACTCTTGATGAGTTTTAAATTGTTGCCTTAAAATTCCAGATAATAGGTTAGTAGTTCCTGAAGAGTAATTCCAAGTTTCATTTGGTTTGCCTATAAGAGGTTTTTTAATTTGAATTTTAGTCATATCCTCTTCGAGAAAAAGCATTTTTGTGGCATCCGAGATTGAATTATAATCTTCATCCCATTTTAAACCACTATTCATCTGTAATAAATTATGAATAGTTATGTTTTTGCGATCATCGTTTAGCCATTCTTTTATTGGAGCTTTTGCTCGAACATCTATTTTTCCTTGACATTGTAAAATACCAAATAAAGTACCAGTAATGCTTTTAGTCATCGACCACCCTAATAAACGTGATTTTTCATCAAAACCTGCATCATATTTTTCGGCAATAATTTTGTCTTTATACATCACTACAACTGCTCTTGTTTTGTTGGTATCGTTAAACATTGAGCTTACAGTGTTGTTTAGTAAAGAGTAGTCTATATTAGCAAAAACACTGTCTTTAGGTGTTGCATTACCGTAAGGGAACGGAGTTTCATTATTCGGTTTACTTCTTTTTGGGACTAAAGGAGTGTTTTTAGGATTAAAATTATCGGTAATTAAAACGCTTCCTAAACCTTCTCTATAAATAGCCTTTCTGGTAAGTAAACCAAAAGCAGAAGAGGTTGCGGACTTTTCCTTTTCATTAACAGCATCTAAAGCTAAATTGATTGGAGAAAAATCATTATCTGTAGTATCGGTAAATTCTAAACTTCTATTGGCTAAAAAAACTGAAGAAGCTGTGCTTTTTGCAGAGTATCCTGCGATAATGTTAAGTTTGGGATAATTAAAAAAAACAATTAAAATTAGTAAAGTAAAAACTAATAGTAAGCTCCGTTGTAAGAATTTCATAGATGTTTGGTTTGTAACAAATGTAAGAATTTAATTGATTGATTGTTGGTTTGGAAAGCAAGCACTACCTTTGTTTCAAATTTGATTTTTATATGTTTACTATTGATAAAATTCGTGCCGACTTTCCTATTTTAAAACGAAAAGTTCACGGAAAACCTTTGGTCTATTTTGATAACGGAGCTACTTCCCAAACGCCGCAAGTGGTAATTGATGCAATTGTAGATTATTATAGTAATTACAACGCTAATATTCATCGTGGTGTGCATACTTTAAGTCAAGAGGCAACAGATAAATATGAAGAAGCACGTATTAAAATTCAAAAACATTTTAATGCGAAGCATTCATATGAGATTATTCTTACTTCAGGAACCACTGAGAGTATTAATATAGTTTCGTCTGGTTTTTCATCAATCTTAAAAAAAGGAGATGAGGTAATTGTATCTGCTTTAGAACATCATTCTAATATTGTTCCTTGGCAAATGATGTGCGAAAAAACAGGAGCTGTTCTACGTGTGTTACCGATGGATGAAGATGGTTCTTTGCGATTAGATTTGTTTGATCAAATGTTAAGTAATAAAACGAAATTGGTGTTTTGTAATCATGTGTCAAATGCTTTGGGAACTATAAACCCTATAGAGGCGATTATACATAGAGCACATAAATTTGGAGCATATGTTTTAGTAGATGGGGCGCAAGCGTGTCCGCACATTAAACCAGACGTTCAAGAGTTAGATGTTGATTTTTATGTTGCTTCTGCACATAAAATGTGTGGACCAACAGGTGTGGGAATTTTATATGGAAAAAGTGAGTTGTTAGAAAAACTTCCGCCATATCAAGGGGGAGGAGAAATGATAGAAACCGTAACGTTCGAAAAAACAACGTATGCAGGTTTACCTCATAAATTCGAAGCAGGAACCCCAAATATTTGTGGTGGAATTGCTTTTGGTGTAGCGATTGATTATATGAATTCTATTGGTTTTGAGAATATAGCAAAGCAGGAAAATGAGTTATTGGCCTACGGAACAGAAAAATTGTTAGAAATAGAAGGTCTAAAAATTTACGGTACAACAAGAAAAGCGTCTGTAATATCATTTAATATAGAAGGAATTCACCCGTATGATATTGGTTCAATTTTAGATAAATTAGGAATTGCAGTTCGTACAGGGCATCATTGTGCTCAACCTATTATGAATTTTTATAAAATACCGGGAACAGTTCGAGCGTCTTTTGCATTTTATAATACAAAAGAAGAAATTGATATACTAGTAGAGGCTGTTAAAAAAGCAAAAATGATGCTGAGTTAGCTTTGTGAAAAATAAGATTAAAATAAAAAGCGACCTAAAAGGTCGCTTTTTTATATGATAAAAGAGGATGTTTAGTCTCTAGACATAAAGATTTGTAATACGTACCAAAATAATAACATTAATGACGCAAATAATCCTAAAGCAGCAGGAATATAATCATCAGTAGAAAATTTATGTATTAAATTAGATGTTTGGTATAAAATTGAGCCTGCAGCTAAAACACACATTCCGACTGAGAACCAAAGTCCTAAATTAAAACCGAATAAGATACCCGCTATAATTAAACCAATAGCAATAAAACCTCCAACAGTTAATCCTGCGCGTAAAAAAGAAAAGTCCTTTTTAGTTACAAATACAACAGCAGATAATCCTGCAAATAAAGTAAGTGTTACAATTCCTGCTTGCTGAATTAAATCAAAATTCCCAGTATATGAAATTGCCATATAAATCAATGGAATAAAAATAAAAGCTTCAGCAAAAATATAACCTGCATAAGCCAAGTATTGTAAGTTTTTATCAGATGATTTTAAGGCGGTACTTTCTGCATAATTGGTGATAAACATAAACCCTCCTAATAATAATAACCATTTATAACCTTGTGTCATTGATAAGGCAAATTCTACAATAGAATTACTTTGTAAGAACAAATATTCAAAAATTATAAATAGTAATACACCACCAGCAACATGTGTGTAAGTCTTTTTGTAAAATTCTATTCGTTCAATATCGGTGCCAGCAGATAATAGTACTTTGTCATTAAATGTATTTTCCATAGATATAGTTTTTAGTTTTGATAAAAGTAGTTTTTTTCTTGAAATATAAAAATTTACACCCTTTTAATTACGTTGGTTACAATGCCCCAAATAACAAAATTATTTTCTTCTGTAATTTTGATGATAGGATAATCGGGATTTTCTGGTTGTAGCCACACATTTTCTCCTTCAACACGTAAGCGTTTTACGGTAAATTCTCCGTCTAAAAAACAAACGGCAATTTTATTATTAGTAGGTTCAATACTTCTATCGATTACCAGCAAATCATTATCATCTAAACCTGCGCCAATCATAGATTGCCCACTAACTCTAGCAAAAAATGTAGCTTCCTTATTTTGAATTAGCTCTTCATCTAAAGAAATTCGAGTTTCTTTAAAGTCATCAGCAGGAGAAGGAAATCCAGCAGAAATTCCAGAATCAAAAAAGATAGCGCCTTCGCTTTTTGAGGTTTTCGGACTAAAAAAAGTTAAGCTTTGTGATTGTATACTCATATTACCTTAATTATATCTTTAATATTAGTGGTGTATTTTGGAGATAACCTTTCTTGGCGCATTTTCCAAGTGCGTTCTAAATCCTGACTTCCTAATTTAATTTTATCAGCTTTATATTTTTTGTTGATATGATCAATCGCATTCATTAAGGGTTTATGCTTTGGATTTTCATGGATAAACATATTCAACTGAAAATTATCTTCGGGCACCAAACCTGTAACGATAACACCTGCGCGTTTGTATTTAATGCCGTTTTTGTAAATACTTTTTACCGCTTCAATAGCACTTTTGCTAATGGCTAACGAAGAGTTTGTTGGGTATGGAAAAATTATTGTTTTGTTTGCGCAGTGTTGGGCTAGCTCTTTTTTATGTCGGTCGCTACTCAAAGTTACGATGAGCATATGGCAACTACTTTTTTGTTTGCGTAATTTTTCAGCGCAACTTATAGCAAATGTAGCAACACGTTCTTTAATATTATCAATATCAGAATACGTGTATTCAAAACTTCGTGTGGTCGCAATGGCTTTTTTGGTGATTGATTCGTCTAACTCAATGGCTGAATTTCCTAAGAGATCTTGCTGTAATTTCCAAAGTGTAATAGAGAAATTTTTTCGTACCCACTCACTATTTAACTGCGTGAAATCATATGCTTTTATGCAACCTTTTGCTTTGAGCTTCTTTTGTAGTCGATAACCAATTCCCCACACATTTTCAATGGGTGTCCATTGCAATGCTTTAATTCTTTTTTCTTCGGAATCAATCACGTAAACACCACCAGTTTCTTTTGGAAATTTTCGAGCAATTTTGTTTGCAACTTTACTTAATCCTTTTGTGGTAGCAACACCTACACAAGTAGGAATCCCAGTCCACTGTAAAACACGATTTCTAATTTGATGTCCGTATTCATCTAAATTAAAACTTTCAAACCCTCTAAATTGTAAAAAAGCCTCGTCGATAGAATATACTTCGATATCAGGGGAAAATTGTGAAATAATTTTCATAACACGTTCACTCATATCTCCGTATAAAGGATAATTTGAAGAAAGTACTTGAATATTTTTTTCTTTACAAAATTGATCCCACTTAAAAATAGGAGCACCAAAAGGTAGTTGTAAGGCTTTAGCTTCGTCACTTAACGAGATAACACACCCGTCGTTATTACTTAAAATAGCGATGGGTTTACCTTGCAAATTCGGATTAAACACCCGTTCGCAAGACGCGTAAAAATTATTACAATCTATTAGTGCAAACATTCTTGTAAAATTAATCTATTATGTTGTATTTTTAGAAAAAATATATTCAAATGAAAGGACTTTTAACATTTACTTTTTTATTATTGATGATGAGTTGTGCATCGCAAAAAACTGATGTTACTTACGAAGCAATGACGCGAGGGAGTTCTAAAAAATTAATAGTTGTTGGTAATCAACTATCATATGCTACAAACCAAAAACAAAAAATAGTAACAATATCTTCAGAAAATTTAAAAAAACTAAATGAGATAATTAGTAAAATTACTTTGGAAGAGATGAAAGATTTAGAGGCGCCTACTAAAGAAAGACTACACGACGGAGCATTGCATGCAACAGTTACTGTTAAACAGGGGGGTAAAGAGTATATTTCATCCACTTTTGATGATGGTCATCCGCCAGCGGAATTAAAACCATTGGTTGATTTGTTAATGAGTTTTATAAAAGAATAATTTATTTTCTGCCAAAATCTGCAGGAATTTCACCCCAAGCTTTGGTTTCCCACTTTAAAATTGGATTTTTATAAGTGTTCTCTTGTAACCATTTTTCGGCACGTTTTATTAAATCAAGGAGCACTTTGTTTTTAGAAGAGAACTCAAGATTGGTTCTACATTGTTTCTTTTTTACCCAGCTCATTGCAATTTTAGAATCCGAATAAATAGGGAAATCTGGTAGGTTTTTACTTTTTAATAAGGCTAAACCGTGTACCAAAGCTAAGAATTCACCAATATTATTAGTGCCTTTTTCAAACGGACCTTGGATAAAAACTTGCTTTTTAGAATCGGTTAATACGCCTCGATATTCTAGCTTTCCAGGGTTACCTGAACAAGCAGCATCTACAGCTAAACTTTTTAAAATAGGACTTCCGTATTGTGCTTTTTCAGTAGCAGAAAGGATAGTTTTTTTAGTGTTTTTACCTTTATAATCGTTATAGCTTTTGGTAAACGCTTTTTCGGCTTCAGCTTTGTCTGCAAAAGATTTGTATTGTGCGCCTTCAAATCCAGTTATTTGTTTTTTACAAACATCCCAAGAAGTAAAAACACCTGTTTTTTTTCCTTTCCAAACAACGTAATATTTTTTTTGTTTACTCATTTTTTAAAATAACCTCTTCAATTACTTTCGGAAAATACTTATATTCTAATAAATGTACTTTTTGCGCAATTATTTCTGGAGTATCTTCCGAAGAAATAGCTATTTTTTCTTGAAAAATGATTGCTCCTTCATCATATTTTTCATTTACATAATGGATTGTAATACCAGTTTCTTTTTCATTATTTTCTTTTACAGCTTTATGAACATGCATTCCATACATTCCTTTTCCACCATATTTTGGTAAAAGTGCAGGATGAATATTAATTATTTTATTAGGAAAAGCAGTTACAATTTTACTAGGAACTTTCCATAAAAAACCCGCCAAAACAATGTAGTCGGCTTCTTTTTTTAGTAAATTTAATATTTCGTCTGAAGTAGAAAAAGAGTCTTTTTTAAAATGTAAAAAGCTTATTTTTAACCCCTTACACCGGTCAAAAACTTTGGCACGTTCGTTGTTAGACAGGACACGAGTAACAATAGCAGTTTGGGTAAATTGAAAATACTTAATAATATTTTCGGCATTGGTACCAGAGCCCGAAGCAAAAATTACAATACGTTTCATTTTTATATTAATTGTGTTGTTACTGCAAAAAAAAGAATAAATATTAACAACGTGTCGTCTATAACAAAAGATTTTTTTAATTTAGACTTCACATTTTTGAGGAAAAATTAGAATTAAAACGTAAGATTTGTATTTTTGCCCCGATTTTAAATTTAAAAATTAGAAAATTATGTCAGACATTGCATCAAGAGTAAAAGCTATTATCGTTGATAAATTAGGAGTAGACGATAACGAAGTAACTAACGAAGCTAGCTTCACAAATGATTTAGGAGCAGATTCTTTAGACACTGTTGAGTTAATCATGGAGTTCGAAAAAGAATTTGATATTCAAATTCCAGACGATCAAGCAGAGAACATCGGAACAGTTGGTCAAGCAGTTAGCTATATAGAAGAAGCAAAAAAGTAAGAATTATATGCAATTAAAACGAGTTGTAGTCACTGGACTTGGCGCATTAACGCCAATAGGAAATAATATTGAAGAGTATTGGAACGGTTTGGTTAACGGAGTTAGCGGAGCAGCACCTATTACGTATTTTGATGCTGCCAAGTTCAAAACTCGTTTCGCATGTGAGTTGAAAAATTTTAACGCGACCGATTTCATTAATAGAAAAGAGGCGCGTAAAATGGATAGGTTTACGCAATATGCAATGGTAGCTTCTGATGAAGCAATCGCAGATGCTAAGTTAAACCTAGAAGAAGTTGATAAACTTCGAGTAGGAGTAATTTGGGGAGCAGGTATTGGTGGTTTAGAAACTTTTCAGAATGAAGTATTAGAATTTGCTTCTGGAGATGGAACACCAAAATTCAACCCTTTCTTTATTCCTAAAATGATTGCAGATATTGCTCCAGGAAATATATCTATTAAAAATGGATTTATGGGGCCTAATTACACTACAGTATCTGCTTGTGCATCTGCAGCAAACGCTATGATAGATGCCTTAAACTACATTCGTTTAGGACATTGTGATGTTGTTGTAACTGGTGGCTCTGAAGCCGCAGTTACTATAGCAGGTATGGGAGGTTTTAATGCAATGCACGCCTTATCTACCAATAATGAAAATCTAAAAACTGCTTCAAAACCTTTTGACGCAGAGCGAGACGGTTTTGTTTTAGGAGAAGGTTCTGGTGCATTGGTTTTTGAAGAATACGAACATGCTAAAGCACGTGGAGCAAAAATTTATGCAGAAGTTTTAGGTGGTGGATTATCATCGGACGCATACCACATGACTGCGCCACATCCTGAAGGAGTTGGGGTAATTGCAGTTATGAAAAATTGTCTTCAAAATGCTGGGCTTCAACCAGAAGAAGTAGATCATATTAATACTCACGGAACTTCAACACCGCTAGGTGATGTAGCTGAATTAAAGGCGATATCTGAAGTTTTTGGTGATCATGCTAAAAATATCAATATCAATTCTACAAAATCTATGACAGGGCACTTATTAGGTGCTGCTGGAGGAATAGAAGCGATTGCGACTATTTTAGCAATGAAACACGGAATTGTTCCTCCAACAATAAACCATTCTGTGGTGGATGAAAATATTAATCCGGAGTTGAATTTAACTTTAAATAAGGCTCAGAAGAGAGATATTAAAGTAGCGATGAGTAATACATTTGGTTTTGGTGGACATAATGCTTGTGTTGTCTTTAAAAAATTAGACTAATGTAAGTATGAATTTTCTTCGTAAAATAGTTCGGCCAAAAACTAAAGAAGACGAAGACTTCTACTATGACCTTAAAGATTTATTAAATTTTAAACCAGTTGTACTAAATCATTATAAAAAGGCGTTTACACATCGCTCTTTAAAAATGACAGATAAAACTGGAAAACCTATTAACTACGAGCGATTAGAGTTTTTAGGTGATGCTATTTTAGGATCGGTAATAGCTTCTTATCTTTATAAAGAATCACCAAAAGGAGATGAAGGATATTTAACTCAAATGCGATCTAAAGTTGTTAGTCGTGAGAATTTAAATAAACTTGGTAAAGATTTAGATTTAATTCGATTTGTAAGAAGTAATGTTTCCAGAGATCAAGTTGGAGATAATATTCATGGTAATATTTTTGAAGCTTTAGTAGGTGCCATTTATTTAGATAGAGGTTATAATTATTGTCATCAATTTATTTATGATCAAGTAATAACTCCTTATGTGGATATTGAAAGATTAGAAGGAAAGATTTCTAGTTATAAAGGGTTGATAATTGAATGGTGTCAAAAAACTAAAAAGAAATATAACTTTGAAAGTTATGAAGACACAGGAAATCAAACTAAAAAACATTTTAGCGTTCGTATTACTATTGATGGACAAAAAATAGCTAAAGGAAGATCTACATCAAAAAAGAAAGCAGAAGAAATGGCTGCAAAAAGAGTGTATTTTACTTTTCAAAATCAAATCACTAATTCTTAACATAAAGCCGAAAACGTTTTCGTTAATTTCATTTAAAATTATTAATACATTCAGTAACTTAGCATGAGAAGAAATGTAAATTTTTATGCAGTTATATTCGTTAGAAATTGATGATTTTTCTAGTTATGATTACCATTTAATAGGTATCCATTCGACATT
Source organism: Tenacibaculum adriaticum (assembly GCF_008124875.1). Classification (GTDB taxonomy): domain Bacteria; phylum Bacteroidota; class Bacteroidia; order Flavobacteriales; family Flavobacteriaceae; genus Polaribacter; species Polaribacter adriaticus. The sequence continues at coordinate 179,441 of NZ_VNIA01000001.1, read as the reverse complement.
AGAAGATTATCGATTAGCTTTTTTATTAAATAAACATTTAGGAGTTAATTTTAAAAGAGCGTCTTACGATTTAGACTTCGAAAATAAAAATAACAATTCTTTTTATTCGGTTTATGAGTACACAAATAAAAAGTTAGATTACGATTGGTTTATAATAGGGAATGTATATAAATCCATAAGCAAATCTATAACCACAGGTCTTTTTAGCGAAAGTGAAACTCGTACCTTTTTAGTGCCCGAAAAAAAAAGAGTAGATTATTTCCTGAAATTAGAAGGAGATGTTGAATTTGAATATATAGTAAAATCTATTGAAAAAATAAATCAGATTCCACAAATAATCACCTCATACATAATTGACACAAACACATTAAAATCTAAAGAATTTTTAATTTTTTAACCTATGCCTCATAACAAAAAAACGAAGATAGTTGCCACTCTAGGCCCTGCAACCAATACTAAACAAATTTTAACGGAAATGGCAGCAGCTGGAGTAAATGTATTTAGAGTAAATTTTTCTCACGCTGATTACGATATTGTAAAAGAACGGATTCAGCAAATTAGAGAGATTAATGAAGAAAAAGGTTATAATGTAGCAATTTTAGCTGATTTACAAGGGCCAAAATTACGTGTAGGAATTATGGAAGATGAAGTGGAGGTAAAAGCAGGAGAAACGTTTATATTTACTACAGAAAAGTGTGTTGGTACAAAAGATAAAGCTTTTATGACCTACCAACGTTTTCCTAAAGATGTAAAACCAGGAGAAAACATTTTAGTAGATGATGGTAAATTGCAGTTTGAAGTTGTTTCTACAGATAAACAAAAAGAAGTAAAAACTAAAGTTGTTGTTGGTGGAGCTTTGAAGTCAAAAAAAGGAGTTAACCTACCAAATACGAATATATCATTACCAGCACTAACAGAGAAAGATAAAAAGGATGTTATTTTTGCGTTAGAACAAGAAGTCGATTGGGTAGCACTTTCTTTTGTTAGAAATCCAGAAGATTTACGAATGTTGCGTGACATCATTAAACAAAATTCACGTTATAGAGTACCTGTAATTGCTAAAATTGAAAAACCAGAAGCAGTAGAAAATATTGATGCTTTAATTCCTTATTGTGATGGATTAATGGTTGCTCGTGGAGATTTAGGGGTAGAAATACCGATGCAAGATGTACCACTTATTCAAAAAATGTTGGTACAAAGAGCTAAAAAAGCAAGAATACCTGTAATTATTGCTACACAAATGATGGAGACGATGATTGAAAATGCAGTACCAACACGTGCTGAGGTGAATGATGTAGCTAACTCAATTATGGATGGTGCTGATGCAGTTATGCTATCAGGTGAAACATCAGTGGGAAAACACCCAATAAAAGTGATTCAGAAAATGACAGAAATTATTGGAAGTGTTGAGTTTTCTACTTTAATTAAAGTGCCACATGAGCCACCACATATTCGTACGAACCGTTTTATAACGAAATCTGTTTGTCATCATGCTGCTCAAATGGCAGATGATATGAAAGCTTCGGCTATTTCAACATTAACTAACAGTGGGTATACAGCGTTTCAAATTTCTGCATGGAGACCTAAATCGCATGTAATTGCTTTTTCATCTGAGAAAAGAATTTTAGGAAAATTAAATCTATTGTGGGGAGTTCGTGCTTTTTATTATGACAGAGAATTAAATACCGATGATACAGTAAAAGATATTAACGAAATAATTGTAGAAAAAGGATTTGTAAAGTCTGGTGATTTTGTAATTAACCTTAGTTCTATGCCAGTAGATGAAAAAGGGATGGTGAACACCTTACGCGTTTCTCAAATAGATTAATTCCAAAAAATTATATTATAAAAGAAAAAGCACAGCTTATGCTGTGCTTTTTCTTTTATAAATTTATTGTTTTAGTACAAATAATAGCATCATTAGTAACAAAAGGCATGGGCATCATAGCATCACTCCTTGGCAATAAATTAAACTTAGGATGCGATAGTAAATCGTAAGAGATTTCATTGACGGTAAAACTAGGTTTATCTTTTTCATTAAAAACTAAAGATATTTTTAACTCTTTGTCTGAATTTGCCATGTGATAAATTAATAAAGTCCCTTTTTCAAGATCAGCATCGTCGTAAAGTGAAGTATTGTTAGCCGTTAAGCTTTTTATAGTAATAGAAGAATTATTAAATAATTCAAATTTGTTTATTTTTCGTTGGGGTAATAATGTTAGTTTTAAATGACGGTCATTATTTATAATGGTATCTAGTTCAACAGTAATTAAAGAGGTTCTAACATCTTTATAATCTGTTTTTTTATGATATTTAAAATGTGTATTGTACTTGCTTTTGGTTTCCGCATTAGGAATACTCCCTTTTTGATAATTGTTATCAAAAATTTGAGAAGTGTAACTATCTAAAGTTTTGTTATAGGTTCCCCAATAGGATGTTTTACTATCTTCATTTTGTATATACACTAAACTATTAGGTCTCTTTTTATCAATTGAAAAGCCACTATTAAAAGTTGTAATAGCAAATAGTAAAATAGTTAAAAAACCAACGAATTTTTGCCACGGGATTATCTTTTTTTGTTGATGAAATGCTGGAAGTAATAAACCAAAAATTAAAGCGAGCAGAATACCAGAAATGAAAAGATTTTTTAAGCCTAATCCTACAGGAAACATTTTAATTAAAGGAGCAAAAATATACAAAGTGGGAACAGATAAAAATGCAAATAAGATGGGTTGATTTCTTTTCTTTAAATTGGTGAAAAGCTGAATTGACAATATTAAAAGAGCTATAAATACTGGAATGATAAAAAATCCTGCTCCTTGTAAATATTGATAGATTACTAAATTAATTAATAACCAAATTACAATAGGAGCAATTAATAAATCAATTGTTTTTTCATTTTTAAATTGGTTGTATGTTTTTATTAAAATCCAAAGATTTAGAAAAATAAAAGTAGCTATATATTGGTAACCATTGTAGGTGAAACCATGTAGCATATCTTGATACTGTGGATGAATAATTACTAATAATTTCCATAGAAAATATGAAATTATACCACATAAAAGCAAGGAACTTAAAAAAGGAACAAATCCTTTAAACATTCCAGGAATGGTAAGTTTTCCTTTTTTTAATCCGAAGTAAATAATTATTAACAATACAATTGTTGCTACAATTAATAAAATACCAATCCATGAAAAAGGATAGATTAATAACTTCATTAGCGGAAAATTTACATACACATAATCTTCGGTACTATTAAGATTTGTTAAATCTGCATTCGAAAAATAATTAAGTGTTGTTGTAAAATAATCTATTTGATGTAGTAAGCTAGATCTGTCTAATCTATCATAGTTGTCTTGTGCTGTGTGGTAATCAAAATGATTGCCGATAAAAGCAAAGTTAAACCCGTTGATGTTATTTTTTTCTCTAAAAACGGTTAAATCTGTATCATTAGGTAGCATTTTATAAACGCTATACATTAAAGAATTTGCCGCTGGATAATGTGGCTGAGCTTTTAAAAATTCAGTTAAAAGCTTACTGTTTTTTCCGTTGGTTTCCATTAACATATAACTTGGTCCGCCACTACCTCTTGCTTCAAAATTTAAAACTAACCCAACGTTTTTTGCTAAAGGATGATGTTGTACAAAAGCTTCTGCACCCAATAAACCTAATTCTTCAGCATCAGAAAATAAAATAACAATATCATTTTTAGGAGTTTTGTTCTTTTCTAAAAATACTCTGATCCCTTCTAAAATAGTTACGATTCCAGATCCAGCATCCGCAGATCCAATTGCAGAATGTGGATTGCTATCGTAATGAGATAGTAACAATAATGATTTTTCGCTTGATTCTCCTTTTATAGTAGCAATAATATTTTCAACTGTAGTACCAGCAATCCATTTTTTATTAAAAGCAGTTTTCACTTGAATTTCTGGTTCTAGCCCTAGTTTTTTAAGTTCATCAAACAAGTAATTTTTAACAACTTTATGTTCCTCACTTCCTGTATAATGTGCTTTTTGAGAAATATTTTTTAAGTGTAATAGCGCTTTGTTAACTGAAAATTCCGTTTTTTCTAAGCTTTTATTTTCTGTTTTATACCGAGGAAGTATAGAAGAAAAACTCCCATAAATAGTTATCAAGATAATGATAAGCGTAAGGAGTTTGTTTGGTGTTTTCATGGTTTTTTTTGGTTGTTTAAATGTAAAAAAATAAAATCATTCAACTATCTTCTGTAACTCACTAAAAATCAGTAAATTTAGTACATTTCAAAATCTTATGTTATGGCAATTAAAAGTTTTCAAGGAAAAAGAACTAACACAACACCAAAATCTAGTGAACCAATTTTAGTTTCTGATTATATGACTAAAAAGTTAATCACTTTTAAAGCGGAACAACCTATTGAGGATGTTATAGATACTTTAATAACAAATAGAATTTCTGGTGGACCTGTTGTAAATGATAAAAATGAATTAATCGGAATTATATCTGAAGGAGATTGTATGAAGCAGATTTCTGAAAGTAGATATTATAATTTACCAATTGATAAAAATAGTACAGTTGAAAAAGCAATGGTAAAACAAGTTGAAACTATTGATGGAAATATGAATATCTTCGATGCAGCTAATAAATTTTTACAATCGAAAAGAAGGAGATTTCCCATTGTTGAAAATGGTAAGTTAGTTGGTCAGATAAGTCAGAAAGATGTGTTAAAAGCAGCAATGAAATTAAAAGGAAATAACTGGAAATAGTTACTCCTTTTTAATTAACAAATACATTTCATTTTCTAAAGGTAAATATCCTTGATCATACACATAATAATAGGTGTTGCCCGTTTTTGTGGTGTATATTGAGGTGAAAAAATGAAAATCAAAACCACGGTCGAATAATTTTCTTCTGGTGGTTTTTGTTTTACCTGTAGTGTTCAACTCCGTTAAAACTTTATAGTTTTTTCTTAAGCGGTTGTTGGTGTTTCTAATTAAATTTTTACTCTCTTTGTTTACTTTATTGTTGTAGGCATTTCTACAATAATCAGAGCAGAATTTTTTATCAATTCTGCCAATTACTTTTTCACCACATTCTAAACATTTTTTACTTTCCATAATCTTCTCTAGTTAGTCTATACCAATTCACTTTTACATCATCATATATAAATTCATTTTGAAATTGTAAGCCAATTTTTTGTAAGATTTTATTAGAACCAATATTTTCAATTTCAGCCGCACCATAAATAGTTTCATAGTTCATTTTAGTAAAACCGAAATTTAAAGTTGCAAAAGCAGATTCAGAAGCATAGCCTTTACCCCAAAAACGAGGAATTAAGCGATAACCAATATCAATAAAATCAGTAAAACCATTTAATCCTTCTTTTTTACCTGTATTTAATTTTAATCCAGACCAACCTATAAACTCCCCAGTAGACTTTTCAATACAAGCAAATCTGCCAATACCTAATTCTTTATATTGATTTCTTACAAAAGTTATAATTTCTTCTGCCTTTTTTTTGGTTTTTATAGGGTTGTTACCTAAATATTTATGCACTTCAGGGTTTGAGTCGAGCTCAAATATTCCATCAATGTCCGTTTCTAGTAGTTCCCTTAAAATTAAGCGTTCTGTTTCTAAATAAAATTGCATTATTATTTATTTAAAATTGAAACATAGGCTGTCCAAGGACCAACCTCTTCTTTATATTGTTTAGCCATTACTCTCGATATTTGTGCTATGTGACCTAAATCATGAGTTACCCAAGTTGATAATAATTCTCGAATTGTAACATCACCAAATTCAGGATGTATTCCAGTAAGATTTAATTGTTCATTAGGTAGATTCAACGATTGTAAATAATCAATATTACTGCTTCGTAGATGTTTAAATTCTGAGAGCAATTCTTTTATATTTTTCCCTTGGGAAGATTCAAACTGAGCAAATCTATCAAAAGGAGTGAATCTTTTGTTGTCCTCGTATAAAATGATATTTAGTCTTGGAATCCAATCCGTTTTTTCACCATGAATTAAATGTCCAACAATATCATAAGGAGACCAAGTGTCTATTCCTTCATTAGATAAAACCCAATCATCAGAAAGGTTTTCTAATAAACAGGACAGTGTTTTTGGTGTTTGTTTTAAAATTTCTAATGCCTTTTCAATTATAAATTCCATCTTATAAAGATATGAAATTATTCGTTTACATTCATTTACAAACGAAAACAAGTGTTTAACAACCAGTTAATATTTGTTTGCTGTTTCATCTTTGCAGTGTCAATTCAAATGAATGGCAAGTCTTAACTGTTTAACGAATAAAATAAAATATTATGAACGCACTAAAAAACAAAGTACAGTTAATTGGAAATTTAGGAAACATGCCAGAGATTATCACGTTAGATTCTGGAAAAAAACTAGCAAAATTTTCGATAGCAACCAATGAAACTTATAAAAACTCGAAAGGAGAAAAAGTTACAGATACACAATGGCATAATATTGTTGCATGGAACAAAACAGCAGAAATTATAGAAAACTATCTTGATAAAGGAAGCGAAGTAATGATTGAGGGAAAATTAACTTCTCGTTCGTATGAAGATAAAGAAGGAAACAAACGATATGTTACAGAAGTGGTTTGTAATGAATTATTAATGTTGGGAAATAAACAGTAAATTACATATCTAAAATTAAAGGTTTGCATAAGCAAGCCTTTTTTATTTCTTTAGTATATTTATAAAAATAAATAGCTAACTATGTCAATACAACCTAAATTGGTTCGGTTTAAAGAAAATATCTTGTCAAGATATCAAATATACAACAGTATATTTATGACTTTACCTTTCGATAGAATATCTAAAACAGGAGTATTACTTCCTTTGTTTCACGATGTTTGTGAACAAGGATTTCAAGAAGGAAAAAATCCATCAACCATCGTAGAAACTTTTTTTGAAAAGTATTTAAATAAAAGTTCAGATGAAGATAAAATCAACTTGCTTTTTAGATTTATTCAATATATAGAACGTCAAGTCGTTTTGTTTGATGCTATTGAAGATGCTGGTTTTTCATTAATAAATAATATGGACGGAATCGGTACTTTAAGAAGCTTAAAAGAAACTGCGGCTCAAGAAGATAAGTTTGATGAGTTAAAAAGATACTTAGAAGAGTTCAAAGTACGAATTGTGCTTACCGCACACCCAACTCAGTTTTATCCAGGTAGCGTATTGGGAATTATTACTGATCTAACAAAAGCAGTTAGAGAAAATGATTTAAATACTATAAATACGTTGTTGGCACAGTTAGGGAAAACGCCATTTTTTAAACGACAGAAACCAACTCCGTATGATGAAGCTGTGAGTTTAGTTTGGTATTTAGAAAATGTTTTCTATGATTCCTTCGGGAAAATTTACGATTATATCCAGCAAAATATTTTCGATAATGATGCTATTAATAATGAGATTATCAACATCGGATTTTGGCCTGGAGGAGACAGAGATGGGAATCCGTTTGTATTACCTTCAACTACACAAAAAGTAGCTAAAAGATTGAAACAAACAATTCTTAAGTCTTATTACAGAGATATTAGAAAACTTAAAAGGAAAATCACTTTTAAAGAGGTTGCTGACAAGATTGAACACTTAGATAAACTTGTTTATAAAAGCAGTGTTGATGAAGATGAATTACATAATATTCAACTTGATTACTTAACAAAAGAACTTGAAAGTATTAAAGATATAATTATTGATAAGCATCAATCATTGTATTTAAATGAGATTAATAGTTTATTGAATAGAATTAAACTTTTCGGTTTTTATTTTGCAACATTAGATATTCGTCAAGACAGTAGAATTCACCACAAAGTATTCACTACGTTAGTCGATAAAACTTTGGAAAATGGATTGGACATCTTCCCAAAAAATTATCATGAATTATCAGAAGATGAACAGGTTCAAATTTTATCAGAAGTAAATGATTCTATAAATATTGATATTACCAAAGATGATGAATTGGTTTACAACACACTAAAAACCATTGAAATAGTAAAAGAAATTCAGCAACAAAATGGAGAAAAAGGAGCGAATCGATATGTGATTAGTAACAACCAAACTGCTTTAAATGTTATGCAGTTATTTGTTATGTTAAAACTAGTTGCTTTCAATGATGAATTAACGGTAGATGTTGTTCCACTTTTTGAAACGGTTAATGACCTACAAAATGCACCTGCGGTTATGGAACAGTTGTATTTGAATAAAAATTATCGAAAACATTTAACTGAAAGAGGAAGCAAACAAACTATTATGTTAGGTTTTTCTGATGGAACGAAAGATGGTGGTTATTTAATGGCGAATTGGGCAATTTTCAAAGCAAAAGAGCAATTAACCGAGGTGTCAAGAAAATATGATGTCGATGTGGTGTTTTTTGATGGTCGTGGTGGTCCACCTGCTCGTGGAGGAGGAAAAACACATCAGTTTTATGCTTCTTTAGGTCCAACAATTGAAGATAAAGAAGTGCAATTAACTATTCAAGGACAAACTATCAGTTCTAACTTCGGAACTGATGAAAGTGCACAATACAACCTTGAGCAGTTAATTAGTTCAGGGCTTTCAAATAGTTTATACAGCAAAAACTCAGGACTTTCAAAAGAGGATGTTACCGTGATGAATGAGTTGGCAGAAATAAGTTATAAGGAATATAGCGATTTTAAAAATCACCCAATGTTTGTTCCGTATTTAGAACGAATGAGTACGTTGAAATACTATGCTAAAACTAATATTGGAAGTCGTCCGTCAAAACGATCAAAATCTGATAAATTAATTTTTTCTGATTTAAGAGCAATTCCATTTGTGGGTTCATGGAGTCAGTTAAAGCAAAATGTTCCAGGTTTTTTTGGAGTTGGAACAGCTTTAAAAACGTTTGAAGAAAATAATGAATGGAATAGAGTTGAGGCATTTTATAAAAACTCGAGTTTCTTTAGAACTTTGTTGGCAAACAGTATGATGTCATTAACCAAATCATTCTTTGAATTGACCAAATACATGGCAGATGATGAAGAGTTTGGTGCTTTTTGGACTATTATTTTTGAAGAGTATAAAACAACTAAACGATTATTGTTAAAAATTTCGGGGTATAAAGAATTAATGGAAAACGAACCCGCAGGAAAAGCATCTATTGAAGTAAGAGAATCTATCGTTTTACCATTATTGACGATCCAACAATTTGCATTACGAAAGTTACAAGAATTTGAAAAGCAATCAGAAAAAGATATGCAACAAGTTGAGGTATTTGAAAAAATGGTTACCCGTTCATTATTCGGAAATATTAACGCAAGTAGAAATTCAGCATAAAAAAAGCGGTAGAAATACCGCTTTTTATTTTTTTATCAATTGTAATTGAATTCGTTTTCTCGCAAAATCAACTTCTAAAACTTTTACAGTTACCTGTTGTTGTAAGCTAACATGTTCGTTAATATCTTTTACAAACGTATCTGATAAATTAGAAATATGAATTAATCCACTTTCTTTAATTCCGATATCCACAAAACAACCAAAATTGGTGATGTTGTTTACAATTCCTGGAAGAATTTGACCAACTTTTATGTCATTAATAGTCTGTATAGTTTCATCAAAAGAAAAAGCCTTCGCTTTTGAACGAGGATCTAAACCAGGTTTTTCTAGCTCTTTTACAATATCTTTTAATGTTGGTAACCCAAAAGAATTGGTTACATATTGCTGTAATTTTATTTCTTTTAAAATTTTATAATTTCCAATTAAATCATCAGTATTTTTACCTAAATCTTTAGCAATTTTATTCACCAAAGAATAACTTTCAGGATGTACACTTGAATCGTCTAACGGATTCTCACCATTTTTAATTCTTAAAAATCCAGCGGATTGTTCAAATGCTTTTCCACCTAAACGTGCTACTTTTTTAATGTCTTTTCTAGTTTTAAAAACACCATTTTCGTTACGATGATTCACAATATTTTCAGCTAATTTAGATCCGATACCAGAAACGTAACTCAACAAAGATGCACTAGCGGTATTGATGTTTACACCTACTTTGTTCACACAATGTTCAACAACGGTATCTAACGATTTTTTTAATTTAGATTGATCGACATCGTGCTGATATTGCCCAACTCCAATCGATTTTGCGTCAATTTTTACCAACTCAGCCAAAGGATCTGCTAATCGTCTACCAATAGAAACTGCTCCACGAACAGTAACGTCATAGTCAGGAAATTCATCACGTGCTATTTGAGAAGCTGAATAAATGGATGCTCCAGCTTCGTTAACCACAAAAACTTCGATAGTTTTAGCTAACGGAATGTTCTTTACAAAACGTTCGGTTTCTCTTGAGGCAGTTCCGTTTCCTATAGAAATAGCTTCAATATTGAATTTCTTGATTAAATGTTCAATGGTATGAGAGGCTTCTGAAACTTGATTTTGTGGTGGATGAGGAAAAATAGTAGTGTTGTGCAATAAATCTCCTTGTTTATTTAAACAAACCACCTTACAACCTGTTCTAAAGCCAGGATCTAGTGCTAAAATTCTTTTTTCCCCTAATGGTGAGCCCAATAGCAACTGCTCTAAATTTTTAGTAAAAACCTCAATGGCAGATTCATCCGCTTTTTCTTTAGCTATATTCATAGCTTCAGTGGTTAATGATGGTAATAACAAACGTTTGTAAGCATCATCAATAGCTAATTGAACTTCTGCTCCGCTTTCGTTATTGCTTTTAATAAGTTTTCTATCTATTTTTTCGAGAACTCTTTCATCATCAATTTCAACTTTTACACGAATAAAACCTTCTTTTTCGGCACGTAAAATAGCCAGTAAACGATGTGATGGAATTCTGCTTAAATTCTCAGACCAATCGAAATAATCTTTGAATTTTTGTGCTTTTTCATCGTCCTTTTTTGTTTTTACAACTTTGGTAACGATGGTTGAAAACCTTTCGAGTTCTCTTCGTATTAAATTACGAATATCTGTACGTTCGCTAATCCATTCTGAAATAATATGTAGAGCACCTTCTAAAGCTTCTTTTTCGTTTTTAATATCTTTGTTTATGTATTTTGAAGCAACAGTATCTAAATCATTATTGCGTTGACTCATAATGATTTTAGCCAAAGGCTCTAATCCGTTAGCACGAGCAGTTTCCGCTTTCGTTTTTCGTTTCTTTTTATAAGGAAGATAAATATCCTCAAGAGAAGTTAAATCTTGTATTTTTTCAATCTTTTCTTTTAATTCATTAGTTAATACATCTTGTTCTTCTAATGATTTTAAAATAGCTAATTTTCGCTTTTCAAGCGCTTCAAATTGCTCTTTTAACTTTACAATGAGTCCGATTTCTACTTCGTCTAGATTCCCGGTTTTTTCTTTACGGTAACGAGCAATAAAAGGAACGGTACAATCTTCATTTAATAATTCAATAGTGTTTTGAATTGATGTTGATGAAAGCTGTGCGTGTTGTAAAATATAATTATTGAGTTGCATTTAAATATGTTTTAAAAAGTAAACAACCTCACTTTTAGTGAGGTTGCTAATATAGTAAACGGTGTGTTTTTAATACACTTATGTAATGGTTTAATTATCGGTAAACTTTTTTAAGGTGTAAATTTTCGATTCATAATTATAGGTTCCTTTAATAAAGTAATCTTTGTATTTGAAGATAGTCCCCCCCTTTTCAGAATCAGAATTAAATACATTGTCTTGAATTTCTTTTTCATTTTTTTTTATCTTATCAAATGCATTCTCTTGAATTTCACCTTCAATATGATTAAAATGTTCATCAAAAAGAGATTCTATTCGAGTTGATTTTGTATTAGATATAGAATTATAAGCAAATTGAGCAGGATTAAAAAAAATGGAAACATTACCAAAAGAAGTAATAGGCAATCCTCCAAATCCACCCATCATCATTGTACCTCCATTACTCTGTAGTGTATAACCACCCAAAGTTAAATGGTATATTCCATTAAGTTTCCTAACAGAAACACCTACTTCATTAACATTTATTTTTCGTAGAAATTTTTTAGTCTTTTCTAGTTCTCTATAATTATTGTACGAACCTCCTTCTTGAATTATCGGTGTGTTTTTAAAAGTAATAGGTTCGTCTTTTAATATTGAGTAACTTTTTAAAATTTCCTTATTATTATAATTTACTATGTTTAAAACTAGTTTTTCTTTGTTATTTGCTATGATAAAAATATGATTACCGTTTATAAAAGAGTTAGATTTCTTATCATTCGGTTTAACGTCTATCATTGGTTTTTTAAAAGCTTTACTTTTGGCTGAAAAATCATTTAAATTGATAGTAAGAACCTGTGTAAATTCATTATTGTTGTCAAAACTAAAAACAATTGAATTATCTCTAACATACATTTTCTCTCTTTCCGCGACAACTTCAATAGAATTAGGAATATACGCATCAATTTTATTGATATCTTTTCTTGAGAAAGTCAGTAACTTTTCAGCTGTAGTTTTTTCCCCATAATCAGAAATGAATTCTAGTTCAGTTAAGTTGATTTTATTTCTTTTATAAGCACCATTATCGTCAAAAGAATAAATGTTTAAATAACCATTTGCATCTTTAGAATAAGTATAAGAATCACTTATATCACTTGTAACTGAAATAAGATAAAATTTATTATTAACTGAAACGGTTTGAACAAACTGTTCTTCAAGAAGATTTAATTTAAATTCTTCTGACGTTGTAGTCTGATTGTTAAACGAAAAATTAACAGTTAAAAATTTATTTTTGCTTTTATTGGTTAAAAATATTCTATAATCTCCATTATCCGAAATACTATTACCAATTATCGTTTTATACTTTCTTCTTTTTTTTCTGAAGATAGGTTTCCTATAAGTTTAAAATTGTTATTCAATTTGTAGCCATATACTTTTTTAGCATCAGCTATAAATATTGAAATATCATGGTTTTTGTGATTTATAATTGGAAAAACATCTTTTATAAATGTACCATTAGTCTTTAGAAAATTTTCAAATTCAACGATTTTTTCTTGAGCAAGAGTTAATGATGATAATGTAAAAGCTAATACTACCGATATTTTTTTTAGCATTTATTTAAACTTAGGGATTTAACTAATTTCCGAACCGTTTTTAATAGGTTGTTGAGGTTCAACAAAAGCTAATTTTCCATCAGGTGTGTCTGTCATTAGAATCATTCCTTGACTTTCTACGCCACGAATTTTTCTTGGCGCTAAATTACATAGAACCGTTACTTGTTGTCCGATAATATCTTCTGGTTTAAAGCTTTCTGCAATACCAGAAACAATCGTTCTAACATCGATACCCACATCAACTTTTAATTGTAATAACTTTTTAGCTTTTGCAACTTTTTCAGCTTCTAAAATAGTTCCTACACGAATATCCATTTTGGTGAAATCTTCAAAATCGATCGTTTCTTTTTGTGGTTCTACTATTTTATTAGCGGCTTCATTTGCTTGTTTGGTCGCTTCTAATTTTGCTAATTGTGCCTCAATTTCTTTGTCTTCAATTTTAGCAAATAGTAATTCAGCTTTTCCTATTTGATGATTTACTGGTAACAATACTTCTTTTTCAGCAACATCTTCCCAAGAAAGATTCTCATCAACATTTAACATTGATTTTAATTTTGCTGATGTAAATGGTAAAAAAGGTTCACTTAAAACAGATAATGCTGTGGCAATTTGTAATGCTACATTCATAATTGTTTTTACACGTTCTTCATCTTGTTTAATTACTTTCCAAGGCTCTTCGTCCGCTAAATACTTGTTTCCTAAACGCGCTAAATTCATTAATTCTTGAGAAGCTTCTCTGAAACGATAACGCTCAATAGATTTTGCAATAATTCCTGGAAACTGTTTTAATTGTTCTACAGCATCTTCATCTACTTCAGAAAAATCCCCCGCAGGTGGTACCTGCCCGTTGTAATATTTATTTGTTAAAACAACCACTCGATTGATAAAGTTTCCGAAGATGGCTACCAATTCATTGTTGTTTTTCGCTTGAAAATCTTTCCAAGTAAAATCGTTGTCTTTATTTTCTGGTGCATTTGCTGTTAACGTATAACGCAACACATCTTGCTGACCAGGAAAATCTTCTAAATATTCGTGTAACCAAACCGCCCAATTTTTAGACGTTGATAATTTGTTTCCTTCTAAATTTAAAAATTCGTTAGCAGGCACGTTATCTGGTAAAATATAGTCTCCATGTGCTTTTAACATTGCGGGAAAAATAATACAGTGAAATACGATATTATCTTTACCAATGAAGTGTACCAACTTGGTATCTTCTTTTTTCCAATAATCTTCCCAGTTTTTACCTTCGCGTTCTGCCCATTCTTTGGTCGCAGAAATATATCCGATAGGAGCATCAAACCAAACATATAATACTTTTCCTTCTCCACCTTCAACAGGCACTGGAATTCCCCAATCTAAATCACGAGTTACGGCTCTTGGACGTAAACCATCATCTAACCAAGATTTACATTGCCCTAAAACATTTGTTTTCCAATCGCTTTTATGATCTTTTAAAATCCATTCACGTAAAAAAGCTTCATGTTTGTCTAACGGTAAGAACCAGTGTTTGGTCTGCTTTAAAGTAGGCACATTTCCTGTAATTGCAGATTTTGGGTTAATTAAATCTGTAGCGTTATGGCTCGTTCCACATTTTTCACATTGATCTCCATAACTTTCTTCGTTTCCACATTTAGGGCATGTTCCAATTACGAATCGATCTGCTAAAAATTGATCTGCTTCAGCATCGTATAATTGTTCAGAAACTTCTTCAATAAATTCCCCGTCGTTATATAGCTTCAAAAAGAAATCTGACGCTGTTTTATGATGTATTTCTCGTGAAGTTCTTGAGTAATTATCAAATGAAATTCCGAAATCTTGAAAAGATCGTCTAATAATACCATCGTATTTATCGATAACTTGTTGCGGAGTAATACCTTCTTTTTTTGCTTTCATAGAAATAGCAACTCCGTGTTCGTCAGACCCACAAATGTAGGCTACATCGTTACCTGTTGCACGTAAAAAACGCGCATAAATATCTCCCGGAACATATACACCCGCTAAATGACCAATATGGATAGGTCCGTTAGTATAAGGTAATGCTGCGGTAATGGTATATCTTTGTGGTGAATTCATTCGTTTAATTTTTTGCCTCACAAAAGTACAAAAACCCTTTATAACTCGTTTTTTAAAGTGAAGGAAAATAGATACTTTTACAAAAAGCATTTTTAACGTGAAGATTATATATAAAAACAAGATTGTTTTTTTCTTTTTATTGATGATATTTTCATCAGCTAACGCACAAAACAAATCGATGAAATTGATTACACCACCTTATTTACATAAAGGAGATACTATTGCTATGGTAGCACCTGCAGGAATTTTAAAAAATCGAAAAGACGTTATTGATGAAGCTAAAAAGTTAGCAGAAAGTTGGGGCTTAAAAGTGGTTTATGGAAAACATTTGTTTAATCAAAATGATCATTTTGCAGGAACGGATGAGCAACGTTGTCAAGATTTTCAAGATGCGTTAGACAATCCTAATATTAAAGCGATTTGGAGCGCACGTGGTGGTTATGGTTCTGTTAGAGTTTTAGATCAGTTAGATTTTACCAAGTTTAAACAACATCCGAAGTGGATAATTGGATATTCTGATATTACGGCTTTTCATAACCATGTTAATAATCTTGGTGTAGAAACTTTACATGCGATGATGGGAACAAGTATGCAAGACAAGCCTGAAGATATTGTTGAAACCATTGCAACGTTTAAAAAAGCGATGTTTGGTGATAAATTAAAATATAATTTAAAATCTTCAAAGTACAATAGAAAAGGAGAAATTGAAGGAGAATTAGTAGGAGGAAATATTGCTATTTTAGCTTCTATGTTAGGATCTTCAAGTCAGATTTCTACAGATGGAAAAATTTTGTTTATTGAAGAAATAGGAGAATACAAATACAGTATTGATAGAATGTTACAAAGCATTAAGCGTGCGGGATATTTTACGAAATTAAAGGGTGTTATTGTTGGTAATATGTCTAAAATTAAGAAAAACACGACACCTTGGGGAAGTTCAATTGAAGAGCTTATTTTAGATGTTCTTCCGAAAGACATTCCAGTATTATTTGATTTCCCTGCAGGTCATGAACCAGATAATAGAGCATTAATTATGGGTAGAAAAATTTCTTTGATTGTTGGAAAAGAAACTTCTACTGTGTCATTTGAATAATTATTCTTTTAATTTGCAGGTATTAATCCCTAAAAGAGTGTACAACGGACAAAAATTAAATAACCCCGTAGTTAATAAAACAACAGCAAGTGCTAGTAAAATAACACTTAACACTCCAGATACTACATTAAAATAAGATAAAATAGCAAACACTAAAGCAATAAGAATACGAATAACTCTATCATTATTTCCCATATTTTTTTTCATGATGATGTTTTTTAAGTTATTCAAATATAAGTTTTTATATGGCACAACACAACGAACTTGGTAAAAAAGGAGAGGAGTTAGCAATTGAATATTTACAAAAAAAAGGATATACTATTGTTGAAAAAAACTATCGATTCCAAAAAGCAGAGATTGATGTTATTGCAAAGAAAGATAATGTTTTAGCGGTTGTTGAAGTAAAAACAAGATCTACCACTTTTTTTGGGAATCCTGAAGAATTTGTAAACCAGAAGAAAATAAAATTATTAACCTCAGCTATCGATAACTATGTGTTTGAAAATAATTTAGATGTTGAAGTTCGTTTTGATATAATTGCTATCATAAAGAAACAGACACGTTTTAGTATAGAGCATTTAGAAGATGCTTTTTTATTCTTTTAAAGCTTTTAGAATCGCTTTTTTTAGTGGTATGAATTCAGACTTTTTTATGCCACTATCTATGTATGTAAATTTCCCTTTTTTATCAATAACAAAATAAGAAGGATATACTTGTTTCTTGTTGAAAATCTGGCTTACATCCATTGCTGAATAAGCTATTTTAAACAAAAAAGCAGTGTTTGAAGTAAACTCTTCAATAATTTCTTTTCTCTCGAGAGCAGGAGCTATAAATAAGATATCATTTCTTTCATCTAATGATATCACTAATTCGTTTAATTTATTTATATCTAATAAACAAGGTATACAATAGGTAAACCAAAATTTAAAAACGACAACCTTATTAAGGATGTCGTTTTTAGTTAGCCTACTACCATCGGTAAGCCATAATTTGAATTCTGGCACGTTATCGCCTACTTTAAAGTTTTCTTGTGAAAATGTGTTTGTATTTAAGAATACAATACAAATTAAAAGTAGGTTACGAAACATTTATTCTTCAGCAACTTTATTTGCCTTTTCAAAATAATCTTTAACATCTGCTAAAGAATTAGGCATTGCTATAATTTTCTTGTTTTTATCTAATACAAAATAGGTTGGTGTTCCGACCAATTGATACGTTTGAACTGTTTCATTTTCCCATTTGTTATCAGGATGAGTACCCATAACATTATGCCAGCCATATAATTTATTTTTAACCCAAGAATTAAAATCTAAGTCATCTTGTTCAATAGCAAAAGCGACTACAGAAGTTTTTCCATAATTTTTCATGAATTCATGGGCTTGAGGAATCTCTTCCACACAATGAGAACATTGTGTACTCCAAAAAACTAATAAATAATTATCACCATCGTTTAAAGTAGATAATTTAAAATCTGTACCTTCTTCTTGCCAAGAAAAATCAGGTGCAATTCTACCAACAGTAGCGAGTAATAAAGCTACTTTGTCTTTCTTGAATTTTTCATCTTGCAATTCCGTAGGAAGATTATTATAATAGTCAGCAAATAACCAATCTACTATTTCTGAATTTCTTGCGTTAGTAAAACGTTCAATTAAAAATTCGGAAACAGCCTTTTTTAATTTAGGATTATGACTAACTTTTTCCATTACTTTAGTAATAGATTGCTTGTATATTTTTTGTCTTAACACTTGATTTTCAGGAACATTTATAAGAAATACATAATCAGTAACCTTATCTATTAGAAATGAAGAATTATATAATTCTGGACTTTTAAAATCTACATTTGTAAAAAAGTTATCTACTACAAAATTTAAATAATCTTGTGTGTTTTCTAAAATAGAAGAAGGGTATTCAGTTTTTGAAGATTTAATAAAATGATAAGCCAACATTCCTTTAGATTTTCCTTCATAAATTTCTTGCAAATCCTCTAAGCTGCTTAAAGCTTTTTTATATGCTTTTTTAGAATCTCTTGTTTGGGTTTTAATATAGTTAACCTGTATAGCATCTATGTCTTTTTGCTTTAAAGAAACAGCTTCTAAATATTCACGATATACTTTGTTTTCAATAGATTTTGTAAAAACTATTGATTGATCTGGGTAAACGGGATTAAATATAAATTCAACATTTTCTTTGTTAAATAAAAAATCTACGAAACCAGCTCCTTTATCTCTATAAGTAACTCTATAAGTTCCTTTTTTTGTGTCGGCAGGAAGATCAAATTGAAATCTCCCAATTTTTTGCTCATTACCACCAATATTTACAGTCTCAAACTTTATAGTAGTGTTTAGAACAAATTTTTGATTTGCTCCTTCTAATTTATATAAAATAACCCAATCTCCTTCATCTGGAGGTGTCATTGTACCTTTAATCGTGTATTGTGCGTTTGCAATAGATGTTACAAATACGAGTAATGCAAGAAGTTTTTTCATTATTAGGGATTTTTTATTCGTTTATTTTTAATCACAATTGTATATTACTTATAATCTTTCAATAAGTATACCAAAATTACTATTTCTTATTTAATTTAAGTACTTTGCATTAAAGTTTCTTAGTAGATGAATGTAAATAACAATGTTTATTGGATTACAGGTGCTTCATCTGGCATCGGAAAATCTTTAGCAATTGAGCTCTCGCGCCAAAGTACAAAAATAATTTTATCTTCTCGAAATAAAATAGCTCTAGATGAAGTTAAAGCATTATGTAACAATCAAGAAGATATTGTGGTTCTGCCATTAGATTTAGAGGATTTTGAAAATTTAACTTCTAAAGTTGCTGAGGCAATTACTTTTTTTGGAAAAATTGATGTTTTGGTGAATAACGGAGGCATCAGCCAACGATCATTAGTTAAAGACACTAATATATTAGTAGATAAGCGTTTAATGGATATTAATTATTTAGGAACAGTAGCGCTTACTAAGGCTATTTTACCGTATTTTATTCAACAAAAAAAAGGTCATTTAGTAGTGACAACTAGTATTGTAGGTAAAATTGGCACGCCATTAAGATCATCTTATGCAGCGACTAAACATGCATTACATGGTTTTTTTGATAGTTTACGAGCTGAGGTTTTTAATAACAACATAAAGGTTACTTTAGTTTGCCCAGGATTTGTAACTACGAATGTATCTAAAAACGCTTTAACGGGTAATGGAAGTCCACAAGAAACCATGGATGCTGCTACCGCTAACGGAATAGATCCAAACCGTTTTGCTAAGTTGATGCTAAAAGCTATTAAGAAAGAAAAAGAAGAGGTTTATATTGCAGGAGCTAAAGAAAAATTAGGAGTGTACATGAAACGTTTTTACCCGAAGCTATTATCAAAAATGATAAGAAAATTGAGCGTTACTTAAAAAACTCAATCCTGTCAAAATAGGTAATAATAGATTCTTTAATTAATACAGATTGTTCTCCTGGTTTTAAACTAGGTAATTCTGTAATTGTTTTGTAGTGAGGCCAACCCTCTTCATCAAAAAAGTCAAATTCATAATAACCATAAGGTTCTAACAGTTTGCAAATGGCAATATGCATTAGGTTTACTTTTTCGTCTTTTTTAAAACGACGATGCCCTTGACCTAATTCTTGTACCCCAATTAAATAGATAATTCCGTCTAGATTTAATTCATCTCCTTCTACAAATTGTTGCGATAATTTAGCAACTAAATAATCCCACTTTTCTTTTAAATCTGTATTCTTTATCATCCTAATTTAATTGAAAAGCAAAGATACAAATGAGTTACTTATATTTGCCACAAAAAGTTTAAGAATGAACACGTTTGATATTATAATAGCTGCCTTGCTCCTTTTTGGTTTTGTACGTGGACTTATGAAAGGGTTATTTGTTGAAATTGCTTCACTAGTTGCTTTAGTAGCGGGTGTATATGGCGCTATTCACTTTTCTTATTTTTTAGGAGAATGGCTAAAAAATAGTGTAGAGTGGGATGAAAAATACATTTCACTAGCGGCTTTTGCAGGTACGTTTGTAGTGATTATAGTGGTAATTGCTTTGATGGGTAAAATTTTAACCAAGATAGCAGATTTTGCATCTTTGGGAATAATTAATAAAATTCTTGGAGGTGTTTTTGGTGCTTTAAAAATAGGATTAATCTTAAGTGTGGTTTTTATTTTCTTCGGAAAAATGAATGATACAATACCTTTTGTTAAACAAGAAAATTTAGACGAATCTATTTTATATAAACCCGTTAAAAAAATTGCTCCGATGATATTTCCTTCTATTATTAAAGGAGAGGATGAAGTGCAAACAGAAAACAAAGAAGTATAAAAAAATCGGGTAGTATTTACTTACCCGATTTTTTTTTGAATGATTTTTGAAAAGATAAATAACAAATAAATTTTCTCAACTGTAAATATAAAGACATTTATTATTATATAAACTATTCCAAGGTGATTAATTTTTAATGAATCTGAATTTAATTAATCTAAGTGATAGATTTCCATGATATCTTGTAAGATGTGCTCAAAATCTATGTTTAAATCAATAAGTTTTCCTGTTTTTATATCAAAAACCCAACCGTGTACTTTTAGTCCACGATCTCTGTAAGCTTTTTGTACTGCAGCAGTTTTAATTAAATTTACACATTGCTCTTGTACATTTAATTCTACTAACCGATCATAGCGCTTTTCTTCATCTACAATAGCATTTAATTCATCCTTATGAATGCGATAAACATCTCTAATGTTACGTAACCACGGATTTAAAATACCTAAATCAGCCGATTGCATTGCAGCTTTAACACCACCACAAGAATAATGTCCACAAACCACTACATGGTTTACTTTTAGATGTTCTACAGCATATTCTATTACAGAGGCTGAGTTTAAATCGATGGAAGAGACCATGTTTGCAATGTTCCTGTGAACAAATACCTCCCCTGGAGCTAAACCCATTAGATCTTCTGCAGAGACTCTACTGTCCGAACAACCAATGTATAAAAATTCTGGATTTTGCCCCTTGTTAAGGTCTTTAAAATAATCTTTATTGGAGATTAATTTGTTTTTTATCCAAGCTTTATTATTTTCAAATACTTTTGATAGGTTCATAATCAAGAAAGTTTTGTAGTTGTGTCTTTAACATTTTGTTTTACCCAAGAAAGGCATTCTTTAAAAGAATTAAAAATATGTTCTTTTTTAATTAAATCAGGAATAATATCGATACGCTCCATCATATATTTTGGTTGCTCTAAAACGTTAACTAATAAAACATTTATATCCTCTTTTTTTAAATCTACTAGAATATCTTCTAAAGCATATAATCCAGATTGATCCATATATTGCATTCTACCCATCCTAATAATTACAGTTGAAGCAGTCTTAGGAATTTGTTTTGCTAATTGTTGAAAATCACTAGTTGATCCAAAAAATAAAGGTCCTTTAATATGTTTTATGAATACTTCCTCCTTTAAATTATTTGGAAAATCTTCTTCATCTGTCCAGGCTTCTTCTTTTAGAGGTTTCACATCCGAACGTTTTGCAGTCAAATCTCCAATTTTTTTCATAAACATTAATGAAGCAATTACTAAACCTATACCAACAGCATATACTAAGTTCCAGAAAGTTGATAAAAATAAAACGACCAACATTATTAATACTTCTGAACTTAATTTTAATGGACCTAATTTAATATCTTTTGGTAACGCTGGAATTGCTTTCAATCCTTTGTAATCCATTACTCCAATACCAACTGTAATTAAAATACCAGCTAAAACTGCTGCAGGAATTTTTGAAGCAATTGGACCTAAACCTAATAAAATGATTAAAAGCATTATACCCGCTATCATACCTGATAGTTTTGTTTTTCCGCCAGAATTAATGTTTACAACTGTACGAATAGTAGCTCCAGCTCCTGGAATTCCTCCAAAAATTGCTGCTATACTATTCCCAATTCCTTGCCCAATTAATTCTTTATTAGGCTTGTGTTTGGTTTTTGTCATATTATCTGCCACGACTGATGTTAACAAAGAGTCAATTGCACCCAATAGAGCAAGTGTTAATGCCGTAAAAATATAAGGAGTAACATTTTCGAGACTAAAATAGGTAAAGATTCCAAGATTAGGTATTGGAAAGCCCCCAGGTATTTCTTCAATCGGGCGATAATGTAATCCGAAGCCAATAGCAATACCAGTCATAACAACTAAAGCGACAAGGGTACTAGGTATAGCTGTGGTTATTCTTTTGAAACCATAAATGATAATAATAGTACCCAAAGCTAATAATACTTCTAACCAGTTAATATTTTTTAAAGCATTTGGTAATACTTTTAAAGCACCTAAAACACCAGATGCTTCTTTGCCTGCTAAGGTTTTACTTTCTCTTAAAATATCCTCATCGGTAATTTTTTCAGCTCTATTAATAGTTTCTTTAAAATTATCAAGAACTAAAATTCCTTCACCAGCTTCTTCTTTTAAAATGTTTTCTAAAATTATTTCTTCTGCCTGAGGTTTAAATTGCTGTACAAATTGGGTGTCTTCTTTAGCATAATACCCCAATGAAGGTAAAATTTGTGTAACTAAAATAATTAAGCCGATTGCAGTCATAAACCCTGAAACAACAGGGTAAGGTATATACCGGATGTATTTTCCTAGGCCAATTAATCCTAAGCCAATTTGTAGTAAACCAGCTAAAAGAAAAACGGTTAATATGGTTGGTAAGGCTTTGGTAACATCACCATCATTGGCGGCAATAATACCTGCAATTACGACCATACTCACAGCTGTCATTGGAGCAGTGGGGCCCGAAATTTGAGTATCTGTTCCTCCAAAAAGCGCTGCAAAAAAAGCAATAAAAATAGCTCCATATAAACCAGCACTTGGACCTAATCCTGAAGAAACTCCAAATGCTAAAGCTAAAGGCAATGCTACTATACCTGCTGTAATACCACCAAAAATATCCCCTTTTAAGTTAGAAAATAGTTTTTTCAATGTTTAATTTATTTGTTTAATAAGTTTGTAATTTACTTTTTTATTTTGAAGAAATAAATAAAAACATTATATAATTGTAAAAGAAAGCAGTACATTTATAAAAATACTGCTTTAAAATTAGATATTCTCTTTTGTTAGTAAAAAGTAACTTCACCTGAATTGATATCGTACATAGCGCCAACTATTTTAATTTCATTGTTTTTTTCCATTTCAGATAAGATTGGACTCTCAGTATGAATTCTTTCTATTGTTAGCTCAACATTCTTTCTAGAAACAGTGTTTACAAAATCAATATTCTTAGAGGTTCTTTGAGTTTCGTTTGTTGGTTCAGAAACAGCGTTTACTGCTGGGGTAATTTTTTCTATTAATTTAGTTAAGTTGCCCATTTCTGCATGGTCACAAGCTCCTTTTATAGCACCACAACTTGTGTGTCCTAGTACAACAATAAGTTTTGTTCCAGCTAATTTACAGGCAAACTCCATACTACCTAAAATATCTTCGTTTACAAAGTTACCAGCGATACGAATACTAAAAATATCACCTAAACCTTGATCAAAAACTAGTTCGGCAGAAACACGTGAATCTATACAACTTAAAATAGTAGCAAATGGAAATTGACCATCGCTTGTGTCATTTACTTGCTCTAAAAGGTTGCGATTTGCTTTTAAATTGTTCTGAAATCTTAGGTTTCCTTCTTTTAAAAAATTCAAAGATTTTTCTGGAGTCATTGTAGACTGCGTCTCTTTTGTATGTGCTTTCATAAATTTTAATTTATTATTAGGATACTATTTTTGTAGTATTTGTACTTTTTCTCCTGTTAGTAATAATGAAACATTGAGTTTATTTATAATGTCTCTGTTTTTTTTATTTGTTTTGTCTAAACACATTAGGTTTATCTTGTTTTTAGATACGTATTTAGATACACTTTCTAATGCTTTATCGCTTTGTTCAAAAAAATATTCAATGTTGTTTTTATTAGAGTTAGCGGTTGAATGTTTTTTTAAATTGCTCTTCGCTCCTTTAATAATATTGAATGTCTTAATTGGTGTTTTTGTTTTGTTAATTAATTCTTCAATATCATGTATATTCAGGGTTTTATCTATCGTATTCAAAACACCTAATGAAACTTCTTGATTTGGTTGTAGTGCATCTTGATCTTTTACAATCATAACAGACCCTTTGTGAATTTTCAAAACAAATTCTGTAATATTGTTTCCAATAAAATTAAGCTTTTTTCCTTTCTTTTTACCAAGAACTATTATGTCTGGTTTATATTCCTGAATATAACTTTCAATTTCATGCTTTATATTGCCAAAAGTTAACTTATAATCTATGTTTATATTAAATTTTTGACGTATAGGTTTGACCAAGTTTTCTATTTCTTTATCTAAAATTATATGTTTTTCATTAATAGAACGGATAGTTGATAGCTGACTTTCTCTTTCAACTATTTCTGTTGGTTTTTTTATATGAAAAAGTGTTATCTCACCATGAAACATTTTTGCTAAACTTACGGCACTTTTTAACTCTAAATTAGAAGATTTTTTTAGGTCTGAAAGTAATAATATCTTGTTTTTATTAGTTTTCATAATCGACCTAACTTAAGCTTAAACTTGATTTTGGTCTTTCTTTAAAAAATTCAATAAAACTTGAAGGGTTTTCTACTATTCCTCGTTTAGAAACTAATTTTATATCTATATTTCTATCTTTAGCTTTAAATAGGAAATCTTCAAGAATTTCTATAATGTCATTATCTAAATACCTTGTTTTTAATATATTGAACTCTAATTTCGTGTCCCTTGGTAAACTATCCAATTCTTTTAAAATAGCACCTTTATTGAAAAAAGTAACCTCTTCTGCAAGTGTCATTTTTATAGAATGATTACCATTACTATTGTCTTCAATATGTAAAAAGTGAGAGTTTTGATAACTTTTTAAAAGTACTACAACAATACCTACACTTAAACCAAGACCAATTCCCCATAATAAATCAATAAAAACAATACCAAAAACTGTAACAATAAAGGGAACAAATTGTTTCCATCCCATTAAATACATTTGTTTAAACATCTTAGGTTTTGCAAGTTTAAAACCAACTATAAATAATATGGCAGCTAAAACAGATAATGGAACCATATTAAGTAATCTAGGAATTAGAATTACAGATATTAACAATAGAAAACCGTGAATAATAGTAGATAACTTACTGCGTCCACCAGATTGTATATTTGCAGAGCTTCTTACAATTACTTGAGTTATTGGTAAACCTCCTATTAAGCCTGAAAAAATATTTCCAGCTCCTTGAGCTAATAATTCTCTATTAGTTGGTGTTACATTTTTACTTGGGTCTATTTTATCTGTAGCTTCAACACAAAGTAAAGTTTCTAGACTTGCAACTAAAGCTATTGTAAAAGCTACTAACCATACTTCTGGGTTTGTTATTGCGCTAAAATTAGGAAAACTAAATTGGCCAAAGAAAGAGGCTGCATCTTCAGGTACCGGTACACTAACTAAATGAGATTGGTCCACAGCCAATAAGGTATTAGATTGTGTTAAAGCAAAGAAAATAATACCTACAACAACGGCTACTAAAGGACCTTGTATAAGTTTAAATATCTTCCCTTTTTTAGATAAAACTTTATCCCATAATAATAAAATAGCTAAACCAATAAGCCCAATAACTGTTGATCCTAAAGTGATATTATCCATTATATTTAAGATTGCAGAAAAAGTATTTTCTCCTGATGTTTCTACAAAACTATCTGCTCCTTCGGGTTCTGCATCATAACCGAAAAAGTGGGGAATTTGTTTTAAAATGATAATAATTCCAATTCCTGTAAGCATTCCTTTAATTACAGAAGAAGGAAAATAATATCCTATTACTCCTGCTTTTAAGAAGCCGAATACTACTTGAATAATACCTCCTAACACAACAGCAACTAGAAAATTTTGATAACCACCTAAGCTACCTATCGATGTTAATACAATTGCTGCAAGACCTGCAGCAGGGCCACTTACACCAATTTTAGAACCACTTAAAGAACCTACTACAATTCCTCCTACGATTCCTGCTATTATTCCTGAAAAAAGTGGCGCTCCACTTGCTAATGCAATACCTAAACATAAAGGTAGTGCAACGAAAAATACGACTATACTTGCGGGTAAGTCACTCTTAATTGTTTTGAACATATATAATTATTTTTTACTCTAAAAATTATTTAGAGTAATGTTTTTTATTGAAATAAAATTGATTTTGTTTTAACTAAATAGAATTAAGCTAAAAACTCTGGAGGTGGGGTAGAGAATTCTAAATATTGAATTCTATATTCGTTAATGAAAATAGGATGATTTTCATTGTTTATTTTTCTCTTTAAGTTAAAAGAATAAGATTGTTGTTGTACAATTTTTTCTTTTTCATCTAACTCAGTATTATCATCATTTTCAACATCATCAAAGTCTAATTCATAACAAATTTCGATTTCGTTGATAGATGAAACATTTTCAACAATAAAAAAACCAGCCTTTAATGAAAGAATCATTAGAAGCATATATTTAAAATAAGTATGTTTAAATAATTTAATCATTGTTGAGGCGAAAATAATGATTTTCAAATAGAATGATGTTATAATTCTTTTAAATTTTTGGCTAATAACCAGCCAATTTTACCATCAGATAAACGAATTTTTTTCCAATTGTCTACGTTGTCTAAAACGAAAACTTTTGTTCCTTCGTGTAATAGGAAGGCCTCGTCAGCATTATTAGTAGGTTCGTTTTTAACGGTTACTTCTTCTGGAAAAATAATAGCTTCTACGATTTTATTTGAATTTGAGTACTGATTATAGGCTAATGAAAACGAAGTTATTGAAAAAAGAAAACTTAAAATACTTGTGATAAAAAAGAAACGTTTTTTTGACGAAATATTTGTAAAGTGAAAAAGCAGAAATAAAATTGAACCCAATAACGAAAGTATAATTGATATTATTCCCCAATTATTATAGGTTAACTTTTGTAAATAACGTTCGTTAAATTTTTGAAAAACAGATTTTGGTAATTCCTCAATCCTGTCGAGTGTTAATCGTTTTGCGAAAATTAAATTATTTTGAGCATCTTCATTTAACGGATTTAAACGCAAGGCTTTTTCGTAATTATAAATGGTAGGTGCTACTTTGTTGAGTTTGTAATAACAATTACCAAGGTTGTAGTAAAGTTCCGAAGAAACCAAGTTTTTTGTTTCTATTTGATGGTATAATTCGATTGCTTCTTGATATTTTCCTTCTTTATATAAATTATTAGCACTAGTAAACAACTCATCTGTATTTTGAGCTGAGGCGATGTTTGAAATTAATAAAAATAATAAGAACAATTTTTTCATTATAGTTGCTTATCTAATTGTGTTATTACTTGTTTTGCTTTCTCAAATTCTTGTTTCATTTGCACATCATTTATAGGTGTGTATCGTGCAAAATCACAATCATCTAATACATTTATAAAATTTGAAACAGTAATTTCTCCCACTTTTTTATTACGTAATAATTGTGTGATTTTATCTCGACTAATATCGGAAGTTTCTACTCCTAATTTTGCTTTTAAATAATTATGCAGGGCACGTTCTAAAGCTTCGTAAAAGCGTTCTTTATTACCTAGCTTTTTTTGAGCTTCAGATAAATATTTTTTCGCTAATTTATCTGCTTTTCTTTGTTTGTTTCCAGTCACATCAGCATCGCGTTCTTCTTTCTTTTTACCGATTAAAATTCCTACAGGAATAGCTATTAATGGTAAGAATAATAAAACATAAAACAAATTAGAATTAAAGAAATCTGTTGATTTTACAGGGTGTAAATTAGTAGCTGTTTGAATGTATCTAAAGTTTTTCCCAGTTGATTTTACAGCTTGCTTACTAATCGTATTATTTTCTTCCGTATTTGTGATTAATTCTTTTCCTTCTAATACATTTACATACAAATCATCAGTAGAAATTGTATAATACTTTTCATTCTCAGGATTAAAATAAGAAAACTCAGTACTTGGTATTTTATATTTCCCTTTGTATTGAGGAACAACAGTATAGTTATCAGCAACAGATCCATTTAAACCAGAAGTAGTAATAGATACATTCTCCTTTCTTTCGGGTTGATATACTTCAAGTTCTTTTGGGGTTACAATTTTAGGGATTTCAAATAATTTTAAATTCCCTTTTCCTGTTACTGTTACTTTAATTTGAGAAGATTCATTTGCTTTTAATGAATTTTTACTTGCATTTACTTCATAAGTAAATGCACCAACTGCTCCCGTAAAACTTTCTGGCTTTCCAATAGTAGGTAATGCTTTAACTTGAATATTTTTTTTTGCTGATGAAAATTCTTTTCGAACTTGTCTTGTAATCGCATTCCCGAAAAAATCACCACGACCTGTTGGTACCGCAACTACAATATCCATTTTCATTGGGTCTATGGTTAATTTACCAGATTTTGTTGGTATTAATAATGCTTTGTGTAACACAGCATAACGATAACGTTCGCCATTATACATAGCAGTTTTCACCGGCATTCCATTACGCTTAATTTCCTGATTCCAAAAACCGTTGTATTGAGGAGCCTCGGTAATAGCATTATCATAAATACCTACATTGTCACTAAAGTATAATCTGTATTCTACATAAATCCCTTCACCTACATAAGGTTGAGATTTAGAAACTTCAGCAACTAAATGAATGTTTTGTTCAGCAATATAACTAGGATCATTAGGATTTCTAGGAACATCAACAGCATCGGTAACAATAATTTTTACAGATTTTGATGTAAGGGTTTTTCCGTCAATTTCTATACTTGCAGAGGGTAAATCGTATTCTCCTTTAGCACGAGGTTCAATAATATACGTATACGATTGTGAAAAACTAGCTTTACCATTAATCCAAGATTGGCTAACCGATTGGCTCGGACCACCAACAACTTTAAAATTTTTAAAATTAGGAGCTTTAAAGTTGTCTCCTCCTTGTTTGTTAATAGAGTATTCTACGCGTAAGCGTTGGTTAACGCCTAGTTTATTTTTGCTTACCGTAGCTACTAATTCTACATCTTGCGCAAAAATTGAAACGGTTAATAATGTGATTAAAAATGATATGTAAAATCTCAACTTCATATATTTTTTAAAAAACAGGTAAAAATAAAAAATTTGATTTATTCATTCAACATTACCAATCTTTCTCTTGTTTTACTTTTTGTCCTTTAGACTTTTGAACATTCATTTTCTTTTGAGTCTTCTTCTCTTCGTTATTTAAACTCTCAAGCAATTGCTTCATTTGTTCAGGCGTCATTTTACCTTGTTGAGGTTTTGGTTGTTGATTAGGATCTTTTTTATCGTCTTTATTTTGTTTGTTCTGATCCTGTTTATCGTCTCCTTTTTGATCTTTCTTATCGTCCTTTTTATCTTTATCGTCGCCGTCTTTTTTGTCTTTATTTTGATCCTTTTTCTTATCCTCTTCGTTCTTCTTGTCCTTATTATCTTTATTGTCTTTGTTTTTATCCTTGTCTTTATTCTGATTTTGTTTCTCTTTTTCTAATTGTTTTTGTGCGGCAGCTAAATTGTAACGAGTTTCATCATCATTCGGATTTTTTCTTAATGCATTTTTATATGCATCTACAGCTTGTTGAAATTGTTTTTGTTCCATCATAGCATTACCAATATTATGGTAAGCTTCAGCTTTCACAAATTTATCTTTAGCCGTTTTTGCAGTTAATTCGTATTGAGAAACTGCTTCTTTGTAGTTTTTATCTTGATATAAAGCATTGCCAAAATTATAACTCGCTTTATCATATTTGCTGTCTTTTCCCAACGCTTTTCTGTATGCAATAGAAGCGTCGCTGTACTTTTGCTTTTTATACAACTCATTTCCGTTTCTAAGTAAAGCACGAGCTTCGCGTTGAAGTTTTAAAGAGTCTTGTTGTGCAATAATTTTAACTGATGAAAACATCAGTAGTATTAATAATATGTTGAATATCTTCTTCATTTTACTTCTTTTCCTCATTAAATAAATCAACTTTCTTTAACCATTTAGTCTTCTTATCAAACAAGAAAACATCTAATAATAAAAATAAGAATCCAAGCCCTACAAACCATTGGAATTGATCTTTATAATCGGAAAATTGTTTGGTCTCAAATTCACTTTTTTGTGCATTCCCAATTATCTTTTCAATAGTGTTTACAGGGTTTTCTGTTTTATTACCATCAATATACATGCCATTAGAGGCTTCAGCAATGCCTTGTAAAATATCTGGTTTACGTTGTGTGATTACTGTTTCGCCTTTATTGTCTTTTTTATAACCAATAAGCGAGCCATTTAATTTTATCGGAATTGGACCTCCTTTTTCTGTTCCTACACCAATTGTATACATTTTTACCCCTTCATTAGCTAGGTTTTGTGCTATTTGTTTGGTTTCTTCTTGATGATCTTCACCATCAGAAATAACAATTAAAAAGCGATTGGTTTGCTCGTCATTATTATAATAAGTTTTTGCCAAATTCAAAGCTTCATTAATTGCTGTTCCTTGGCTAGAAACCATATCAGGATTTGCATTTTGCAAAAACATATTTGCTGCGGCGTGATCTGTTGTAATTGGCAATAGCGGATATGCGTTTCCTGCATAAATGATAATTCCAACACGATCACTTCCTAGTTTATCTATGATTTTAGAAATAATTTGTTTCGCTTTTTCTAATCGGTTAGGAGCAATATCTTCGGCTAACATACTTTTAGAAACATCTAACGCAAAAACAATATCAACACCTTCGCGTTTTACTGTTTTAAGTTTGGTACCCATCTTCGGGTTTACTAAAGAAATAATTAAAAATGATATACCAATTAAAAATAAAATTAATTTCAGAACAGATTTAAAAGTAGATATATTAGGAGCTAATCTTGCTAAAAGATCAGGATATGCGAATTTTTTTTGCGTTCGCTTTTTCCACCATAAAACCAACAAGAAAACCACAATTATCACGGGAATAATTGTAAATAAATAAAAATATACTGGCTCTTCTAATTTATACATCTTCTTATATAAAGCTTTTGAATAATGTGTTTTTCAGTAAAAATTCTAACAATAAAAAAAGTCCTGCTAAAAGTACCCAAAAACGATATTTTTCGGTGTAATTGTAATACTTAAATTCTTCAATTTTTGTTTTTTCTAATTTATCAATTTCATCGTAAATTGCTTTCAGTTTACTATTGTTTGTGGCTCTAAAATAACGTCCTTCAGTTTCTTTAGCGATGAATTTTAATAATTCTTCGTCGATTTCTACTTGTTGATTTCTAAAAGATAATTGTCCTGTTCTAGGGTCTTTTGCCCAAGGAAAAGGAGCCATTCCATTAGTTCCTATTCCAATAGTGTATACTTTAATGTTGAGCTCTTTAGCGAGTTCAGTAGCTGTTCTAGGATCCACAAAACCAGAGTTGTTTACTCCATCTGTCAACAAAATAATCACTTTACTTTTTGCTTTACTTTCTTTAAGTCTGTTAACCGCAGAACCCAACCCCATTCCTATAGCTGTCCCGCCATCTAATTGTCCCCATTTAATTTCAGAAATAGTTCTTTTTATAATAGATTTGTCGCTTGTAATTGGTGTTTGTGTAAAGCTTTCACCTGCGTACACCACAATTCCAATCCTGTCATTCGGACGACGATTTACGAAATCGGTAGCCACTCTTTTTAAGGCTTCTAAGCGGTTAGGTTGTAAATCTTTTGCTAACATACTAGCAGAAACGTCAATAGCCATAACTATATCGATACCTCTGTTGGTTTTGGTTTTCTTACTAACTGCTACATTTCTTGGTCTTGCCAATGCTATAATAAGTGCGCTAAAAGCCAACAAACGAAACATGTATAACAAAGGTTTTAATTTCGGAAGAAATGAATTTGAACCTTTAAATCCTTTTATGCTCGATATGGTAAGTTGTGCACTCTCTTTTTTTCTACTAAAGAAAAACCAAATAGCTAATAATGGAATTAGGATAAATAACCATAAAAATTCTGGACTATGAAACTCGAAATTACTTAACATTTGTTATCGGCTGTTTTAACGAGTTTGACAAGGTTACTGCTTTTGATAATCCGTATGATATTAATCCAACTATTACTAAAATTAGTAAGATAAGTAATACTCTTATTATAACAGTAGGCTTTTTTACAGTAGGCTTTTCAACAATAATGACCGGCTGAATATTTTTAATTTCAGGTGAAGTTTCGGTAATATTTAGCTTTAAATTATTAATAATGTTTTCAGCAATATTTCTATCACTTTCAATTTCGTGTGCCATTGGTTTTGATTTAGCAAATTTGACTAAATCTGCCTGCTGTAACAAAAGTTCTAATTTTTTAATGGTTTCTTTATTGGTGTTTATAGACTTAGTATCATTAAAATCTGATAATGTTTCTATTAATCCGTTGGTTGTTGTTTCTTGTGCAGGGACGTGTAATTCTCTTTCTATATAATGGCGAATAACGTCTGTTAATTCGCTATAATATTGTTTAATTTTATTGTTTTGCCACAATAATTTTTCATCTAATAATTTTAGGCCTCTTAAAGCTTCTTGATATGGAGCTAATAAAGGCTCTGCAGTTCTAACTTCATTATTTTGTGTGCGTTTTAAAGCAAAGTAAAGAACAGTTCCAACAAAAAGAAGAATTCCTAAAACCCAAAATAAAATAGTTTTAAAATCATCAAACTGATAAGGTTCGCCTTTAATTCCTTTTATAGGGAATTTTTTAATTTTTGTTGTGTCAACAGGAACTGTAGTTACGTTTATTAATAGACTGTCTGTTAAAAAAGCTTGGTTTTTAATGAAAACTTGTTGTTGCGGAATATAAAAAGCACCACTATCAAAACCTGTTAAAATGTATTTTCTAATTAATTTATTATTGATGGTATCAATTTTTAAACTATCAATAACCTCCAATCCATTAAGGTTTTCTAACTTAGGAATAATCACATTTTCTGTTTCATCTACAGACATTTTGTATTGAAATTGTTCTCCAATTCGTATGTTGGTAGTGTCAACTTCAACTTTTACTATTGATGATTGTGAAAATGCAAAAGCAGAAATAAAAAGCGATATGTAAAATAATAGTTTTTTCAATGGATTATTTACTTTTAAAATAACTCAATAATTTTTTTACATAACTTTCATCAACTCTAGTATTGATAGTTCCAGAACCACTTTTTTTGAAAGATGTGGTAAAATAATCGTTTAATCGTAATGCATTTGCTTTATACTGTGTTCTTACGGATTTCGAACTTGTATTTATTAAACTTACTGAGCCAGTTTCACTATCTAGCATTGGAACAACTCCAAGGTTTGGAATTTCTTCGTCGTGTTTGTCGTACACCTTAATTCCTGTTATGTCGTGTTTTCTTCCTGCAATTTTTAGAGTACGCTCGTAACTATCATCCATAAAATCAGACAACATAAAAACGATTGCTTTTTTCTTCATAATACCAGACAAAAATTTTAAAACCTCATCGATGTTTGTTTGTTTACTCTTTGGTTGAAATTCTATTAACTCACGAATAATTCTAAGTACATGGCTTTTTCCTTTTTTAGGAGGGATAAACAATTCAACTTCCGAAGAAAATAAAATTAAGCCAACTTTGTCATTGTTTTGAATTGCAGAAAAAGCTAAAGTTGCAGCAATTTCCGTAGCGGTATCTTTTTTAAATTGAGTAGCTGTACCAAAAAATTCTGAACCAGAAACATCTACCATTAACATCATGGTAAGTTCTCGTTCTTCCTCAAATACTTTTATATAAGGCTCGTTATAGCGAGCAGTAACGTTCCAATCTATAGCACGAATATCATCACCATATTGGTATTGACGCACTTCAGAAAATGTCATACCACGTCCTTTGAAAGTAGAATGATATTCACCTCCAAAGATGTGATTAGACAAACGTTTTGTCTTAATTTCTATTTTACGAACTTTTTTGAGTAATTCTTTGGTATCCATTTTTTAGTTTAACCATTCTTCCGGTAATGGTGGTAATTCTAATTCTTTAATTTCAGAAGTCTTTTTAATAACAAATAAAGGAGTTCCTTTTATTGATAAATTAATGTTGTTTTTTTGAGCAATTTCTTTTATTACGGTATTCATACTGCGTTGTTGGCATAATACCAAGCTGTTCATTATTACATTAGATTCCGTTTGTAAATCGAAACAGTCAACAAAAAAAGCAGGTTTCCCATCTTGATAGATGATAGCCTCTGTGCTTTTCTTTTTTTTGGTTTCTAAAATTTGTTTTTTTCCTGTAATAGTTCTGTAAGTTGTTAAATTATATGTCATTTGGGGAATGATTTTGGGGATTATATTCTATTTGTTGTTTTAAGGTACTTGTACTTCATTTATTATTGCATTAATAATATCAATAGAAGAGATGTCTTCAGCTTCAGCTTCGTAAGTGATTCCAATTCTATGACGTAACACATCATAAACTATTGCGCGAACATCTTCTGGAATTACATAACCTCTTCTTTTTATAAAAGCATAACATTTTGCAGCTTTTGCTAAAGAGATACTTCCACGAGGAGAAGAGCCAAAGCTAATTAAAGGTTGTAATTTTTCTAAATTATATTTTTCTGGATAACGAGTTGCAAATATGATATCAAGAATATATTTTTCTATCTTTTCATCCATGTAAACTTCATCAACTGCTTTACGAGCTTTAATAATTTGATCTATGGAAACAACAGGATTAATAGTTGCAAATTTTCCATTTAAATTTTGACGCATAATAATTTGTTCGTCCTGTAAATTTGGGTAATCAATTACTGTTTTTAACATAAAACGATCGACCTGTGCTTCGGGTAATGGGTAAGTACCTTCCTGTTCTACAGGGTTTTGTGTAGCCATGACCAAGAAAGGTTCGTCTAACTTAAAAGTAGTGTCGCCGATGGTAACTTGACGCTCTTGCATAGCTTCTAATAAAGCAGATTGTACTTTCGCTGGAGCACGGTTAATTTCATCCGCTAATACAAAGTTGGCAAAAATTGGTCCTTTTTTAATAGAAAAGTCATTTTCTTTAACATTGTAGATCATAGTACCTACAACATCTGCGGGTAATAAATCTGGAGTAAACTGAATTCGGCTAAAGCTACCTTGTACTGCTTTTGAAAGTGTGTTGATAGCTAATGTTTTAGCTAAACCAGGAACACCTTCTAATAGAATATGTCCGTTACCCAAAAGACCTATTAATAGTCGTTCAATCATATGTTTTTGACCGACGATTACTTTGTTCATCTCTGCAGTTAATGAATCTACAAAAGCACTTTCTTTTTCAATCTTCTCATTGATAGCTCTTACATCTACATCCATTTTTCTTAAAATATTATAGGTTACATTTTGGTAAACAAAACTACAATAATAAGAATTTTTTTGTTGTTAAAAGTTGGTTAAAGATTTTGATGTTTATAAGATGTTTTATTTTCAATAATTTAACCTTTATTTTTATTTATTTGCGTTTATGTCTGAGTTGTTGTTTAATATTTTCATCAAAACCTTGTTTTTGTTAAAAAAAATGCAAATATTTGTTAAATTAACTTTAACCAAATTTTATATGAAAAAAAGCTATATTTTTAGGAAAACTATAGTTGCATTACTTTTTTTATTTACAGGGAATATCATAGCTCAAACAATAAACGGAAAAGTTGTTGGGGAAAACGGGGATTCTTTACCTTTTGTTAATGTGGTTGAAAAGGGGACTACAAATGGGGTAAATACCGATGAAAATGGTAAGTTTTCGATTAACGTAAAAAAATTGCCAACTATTTTAACGATTTCATCTATAGGTTTTAAAACTGTAGAAAAAAATGTAACATCAGTTTCTTCGATTACTATTAAATTATTAGAAGATAGTGTTGGTTTAGAAGAGGTAGTATTGTCTATAGGATCACGTAACAAGAGTAGAACAGTAGTAGATTCTCCAGTGCCAATTGATGTTATTGATGTTAAAGAATTATTAACATCAGGTCCTCAAGTTAATTTAAATCAAATTTTAAATTATGTGGCACCTTCATTTTCATCAAATACTCAGACAATTTCGGATGGGACAGACCATGTAGATCCTGCTTCTTTAAGAGGTTTAGGGCCAGATCAGGTTTTAGTGCTGGTTAATGGTAAAAGAAGACATACTTCTTCTTTAATAAATGTAAACGGAACTTTTGGTAGAGGGAGTGTAGGTACAGATCTTAATGCTATCCCTGCTGCGTCAATTAAAAGAATTGAAGTTTTAAGAGATGGTGCGGCTGCACAGTATGGTAGTGATGCTATTGCAGGAGTAATTAATATTGTACTTAATGATACTACAGATCAATTAA
Source organism: Tenacibaculum adriaticum (assembly GCF_008124875.1). GTDB lineage: Bacteria > Bacteroidota > Bacteroidia > Flavobacteriales > Flavobacteriaceae > Polaribacter > Polaribacter adriaticus. The sequence continues at coordinate 142,867 of NZ_VNIA01000001.1, read as the reverse complement.
ATTTGTCAGTAACATCTGGAGCTAATGTATCTAAGTATGCAGAAGAACAAACAGGAGGGATGGATGGTGAGTCTGTAAATGTTTCTGCTAGTTATGGTATAAAATTAGGAAAAGAAGGAGGTTTTATAAATTTTTCAGGAGATTTTGACTATCGTAACCCATATAGTAGAATGAAAGAATGGGAAGGCGATATTTTTAATGGTGCTAACGCAATAGAATGGGTAGCTAGTAATTCTGGAATGAATTTAGCAGATCTTTCTTTATCTGAAGTTCAATTTGCAGCTCAAGGAGTAACATATTTTGATCTTCAAACAAAAAACGCTATTGCTAATGCTAACTCTTTGGTTGATATTTTTGGTGTTGATGATGGGAGTAATTCAATGGCGGGTATTCTATCTACTCTAAATGTAAATTCATCTGGTCAAACAACAGGAATTATACCTTTAGATTTTACAGAACAAGAATTAGTGGTTAGAGGTCAGGAAAGAAGTGATTACAATATGAGAGTTGGTCAATCTGGTTTAAGAGGAGGACGTTTTTTTGCAAATATGTTATTACCTTTAGATGATAACGGAACAGAGTTATATTCTTTTGGAGGCTTTGGTTCCAGAAATGGTAATTCTGCTGGTTTTTATAGATTACCAAATCAAGAAAGAACTTATACACCGATTTATATTAACGGTTTTTTACCAGAAATTAATTCTAAAATTAAAGATCAATCGGTTGCTGTTGGTATTAGAGGTAAAATTAGTGAATGGGATGTGGATGTAAGTAATACTTGGGGTAAAAATGGATTTCTATATGAAATAACAAACACTTCAAATGCTTCCTTATTAAATGATTCATCAACGGAGTTTGATGCAGGAGGGTTCTCTTTTACTCAAAATACTACAAATGTTGATTTTTCCAAAAAATATAAAGATGTTTTTAAAGGGTTAAATGCGGCCTTTGGAAGTGAGTATAGAACTGAGATTTATGAGATAGTAGCTGGTGAAGAAGCATCTTATACTCAATACGATGGAGACGGATTACCAGTTATAGGTAGTACCTCGTCAACTGAAGATTTTTTTGGTAGAACAAGACCAGGAGCATCTCAAGTGTTTCCTGGATTTAGTCCAGACAATGAAGTAGTAAAAGATAGAAATAGTATTGGGGTATATGCAGATTTAGAAGCTGATTTAACAGAGAAATTATTAGTTAGTTTAGCGGGGAGATTCGAAAATTATAGTGATTTTGGATCGACATTTAATTACAAGGTTTCATCAAGATATAAATTGAATGAAAACATTAATATTAGAGGAGCTTTTAACACTGGGTTTAGAGCACCTTCTTTACATCAGTTGAACTTTAACTCTACATCTACCATTTTTGATAACCTAGGAAACCCTCAAGAGGTAGGTACTTTTGCAAATGATAGTAGAGTTGCTAAATTATTAGGTATCCCAGAGTTAAAGCAAGAAGAATCAGCTAGTGTAAGTTTAGGTTTTACAGCTAAAATTCCTAGTGCTAATTTAAAGGTTACTGTGGATGGTTACTGGGTAGGTATTGAAGATCGAGTTGTGTATACTGGTCAGTTTACGACAAATGACACAAATAGCAATACGAATGATGATTCAGATTCAGAATTTGGAAAATTATTAGAAAAAGCAAATGCTACTGCAGCATCATTTTTTGCAAATGCGATTGATACAGAATCGAAAGGTTTAGATGTTGTTATTACACATAGTGCTGAATTAGGTGATGGAATGAGATTAAAATCAGATTTATCAGCAACTTTTTCTCAAACTAAACAAGTAGATGATATTCATAGCTCTCAACAAATTGCAAATGCAGGTTTAGTGGATACATATTTTCCAGAAGATAGTCGAGTTTATCTTGAAGAAGCTGTACCTAGAACGAAGGTTAATCTTTCGAATACCTTGTCAACAGACAGGTTTAATGTATTCTTGAGGAATGTGTATTTCGGAGAAGTAACTGAGGCAACTACTGATCTTGATAGACAGCAAGTTTTTAGTTCTAAGATAGTTACTGACTTGTCTGTTGGGTTTAAAGCAACAGAAGAATTAACATTTACTGTTGGGGCAAATAATTTATTTGATATTTATCCAGACAAAGCAGCAACTAGTTTTTCAGATGGTGGAAATAACAGAAGTGATGGTCGTTTCGATTGGTCACGAAGAGCACAGCAATTTGGAATTGGAGGAAGATTTGTATTTGCAAGACTGAGCTTTGTAATAAAATAAAACTAGAAAAAATGAAAAATTTAAAATTAATAATATATCTATTCGTCTTTTCAATGACATTTATTGCCTGTGAAAATGATAATTTCGGACCAATAGAATCTACAGTAACAGAGACAGAAGAAGTTGTAATTGGCTTCTTAGATGATAATAATGGAGCGAGTCTTTTGGAAGACGGAGGAGAAGTAGTTTTTGAAGTCTTCTTATCAAAAGCTTTATCTTATGATGGTAATGTTGAGTTAGAAGTTACATCGTCAGATGGTTCTATTGAAAGTTCAGGTGTTCAGGAAGTAACTTATCAAGAGAATTTCATCATTCCTGCAGGAGTAACATCAGTACCAGTTACATTTACCTTCTCTGATGATACTTTGAATGATGGAGAAGAAACGTATACTGTGCGAATTAAAAACTTTACAACAGCAACAACACTCACACAGCAATATGTAATCAGTGCTTCTGATGTAAACAAAAAGGAGAGAATAGTAAAAGTTTATGATGTTCTTCCTACTGTAGTTGAAACTACTGTTGGTGATGTACAAGTTGAGTTTACCTGGAGGAATAGTTCAGCGGATTTAGATTTGTATTTAATAAGAGGAACGGAGTTGTTAAATGCTAACGTAATTGATTACAGTGTAGGAACAACCACTACGGAAATCGTAGAATTACCAACGTTAGAAGTGGATAATATATTTACAGTTTATGCACAATATTGGACGTCTCCTGTAGCTGTAGATTATACAATGACATTTACGTTTCCAGATGCTCAAGAAATAGAATATACGGGAACAATATCAGATGATAGTATACTCTTTCAGTTCAATAAAGAAACAAATGGAGATGATGTAACTTATATAATTTCACAACTTTAAAAAATAAATTATGAAAAAAACATTAAAAAAAATACATATATTTTCGTTTATTTTGATAGGAGCTTTGTTAAATTCGTGTGCGGTGGATGATGATCCTGCTATAAGGCCTTCGGGAACTATCGTAACTGCTTCATTGGATAAAACGGGAGAAATTTTTGTTTTTCCTTCACCTCCAGAAAATGAAGCAACTGTTAATGTTGTTTTATCTAGTCCAGTGGAGACTACAAGTCAATTTATATACACATTAAATGGGGTTGAAAAATCGGTCGTTTTAAATAGCGGAGATACTGTTGCTCCAATAACTATACCTAATGTAGTGGGTAATGTAAGTAATATCACTCTTACAAAGGCGGTTAGTTTATATAATACTAGTTTGGTGCTTGGTGCTCAAACTTCTGTAAAACTAGTTAGTGTTCCAGCAGCGTCTGCAAATGCTATAAATATAGTATTGTCTTTAGATTCACCAACAGATGTATTCTTCTCATTTGCTGCATTTAATTCTGATGGAGGATGGGAGGCCGATTTATATGGTGGGCTAAGTACAAGTTTTTCTATTCCTATAAATGCTAATATTCAAAATTCAATTGATATTTCACCAGACTTTTATTATGCGATAGATATTTATTCTGCTCCATTAACAGATCCTGGTTATACAATATACGTAGTAAAACCAGATACTTCTATTGAAATTTTTAGTGGTTCAAACTTGGATTTAAATGGATCGACAGATCAAGATGTAATATTAGTAGATGTGTCTGATGATCCTGATGTTCCTGGCAATAAACTTTTTAATTTCACTCAAAATTTAAATTATGAAAATTAAGAATATATACTTTTTATTAACGATATTATTTCTAGGAATAACATTCTCTAGTTGTGATATAAATAACAAAGAAGAATTGATTGAGAATCCTATAGATTCTTTTAAATCCACTTCAACATCATTAATTATTGACTCTCCTGAAGGATTAGTTTATGATTTGATTGTTGAAGCTTCTACTACGTATCCAGCAGACCGTTATGTAGAGGTAGAAGTAAGTGATGAGTCTATAGGGAGTAGAATGGATTATAGTTTTACAGGAGCAATAGTAATTAAAGCAGGAGAGACATCGGGAACTACCCCAATAAAGTTTAATTTTGAGTCTATTCCTCTTGATGTACAAAGATCGTTAGTATTAAAAATTGCTGGGAATCCAGATGAGGTTATTATTGACTATAAAAAAGTTTGTTTTTCTAATGATATTCATTTAAATATAGTTTTTGATCTTTTTCCAGAAGAAACAAGTTGGCAAATACAAGATTCAAGTTCAGCGGTAGTGGCTTCTGGAGGGGCGTATTCAGGACAAGAAATTAACATAGACATGACTTTGCCAGACGGTACTTATACATTTACAATTAATGATGCTTATGGTGATGGTATGTGTTGTGCATGGGGTAATGGTTCTTATTCTCTAACGGTACCTTTCTGTTCAAAAATTATAGCTCAAGGAGGGGCTTTTGGATTGTTTGAGTCTACAGAATTTAGTTTGCCTTAAAGATTGTATAGAATTTAAGAGAATAATAAAAAATACCTGTAATCTTTACAGGTATTTTTTATTATTCTCTTTTCAATTTAAAAAAGCAATCATTTAATACTTTTTATTTATACCCATTCAAAGAAAAACCACTTCTCTCAAAAACACCATAAGTAAAATACCCAATCCAATCACCTAAATTGATATATATACTGTTTTCCTGTAATTCAATTTCCAAAGGAAGATGACGATGGCCAAAAACAAAATAATTATAGTGTCTTTCAGTAAGCTTCTTTTTACAATATTGTACTAACCATTCATTTTCTTCGCCTAAAAATTTAGCATCTTCATCACCCGAAATCAACTTGTTTTTAACGGACATATATTGCCCTAAACGAACGCCAATATCAGGGTGTAACCAACGAAATAACCATTGAAATGGTTTAAAAGTAAACACTTTTTTCATTCGTTTGTAACCTTTATCATGTGGTCCTAATCCATCACCGTGACCAATTAAAAATGATTTCCCGTTAATGGTGAATTCTTGAGGCGAATGATATACAGGTATGTTCAATTCGGTTTCAAAATAATCACACATCCATAAGTCATGATTTCCTACAAAGAAATAAATCGGAATTCCGCTGTCTTTAATTTCGGCTAGTTTTCCTAATACACGAACGAAACCTTTTGGAACAACGGTTTTGTATTCAAACCAAAAATCAAATAAATCACCTAGTAAAAAGATGGCTTCTGCATCCATTTTTATTTCATCGAGCCAACGAACAAATTTTTGTTCGCGAGGAAAACTTGCTTCTTGAGTGGGTGCTCCTAAATGTTGATCTGAAGCAAAATAGATTTTCTTATTTTCTGAAGTGTTGATTGATATCAAATCGAAATTTTTGGTAAAAATAACTATTTTGTACAGAGTATGTAGCTTCAATTTTTAGCTACTTTTGTTTTATCACTTAAAAACAATATAAATGAATCCGTTTGATGACGAATATTTTATGAAAAAAGCTTTGCAAGAAGCGCAAACAGCTTTTGATAAAGGAGAGGTTCCGGTAGGAGCGGTTATCGTTTTAAAAGATCAAATTATAGCCCGTGCACATAATTTAACGGAGACTTTAAATGATGTGACAGCACATGCAGAAATGCAAGCATATACATCAGCTTCTGATTTTTTAGGAGGAAAATATTTAAAAGATTGTATTTTATATGTTACACTCGAGCCGTGCCAAATGTGTGCGGGGGCAAGTTATTGGGCGCAAATTGGTAAAATTGTTTACGGAGCCAGAGAGCCAAAACTCGGGTTTAGTGTTTTAGAAACTAAATTACATCCAAAAACAAAAGTGATTTCTGGAGTTTTAGAAGAGGAATGTGGTTTGTTATTGAAACGTTTTTTTGTAGAAAAACGAAACTTAAATTAATTTAGTCATTACGAGCAAGGTGAAGTAATCTTTATGTAGTAAGATTGCTTCAATATAAATATTTAGCAATGACGTGTTAAAAAAGACTTTGTTGTTTATTTCCACTTTCGTGTTCTAATAGCCATTTTTTACGCCAAATGCCACCAGCATATCCGGTTAATGAGCCGTCGGAACCTATAACTCTATGACAAGGTATAATAATCGAAATAGGGTTTTTACCATTAGCAGAAGCAACTGCACGAATTGCTTTTACGTCTCCTAATGCTTTTGTTTGTTCTAAATAACTCCTTGTTTTATTAAAAGGAATATTTAATAATTCTCCCCAAACTTTTTGTTGAAAATTGGTTCCTTTGGGGTTTAATTTTAGGTTGAATTCTGTTCTTTCTCTAGAAAAATACTCATCCAACTGTGTTATGCAGTTTTGTAATGAATCTGGAACTTCGGTTGAAGTTTCAATATCATTTTTATCAAACAAAATAGATTGAATACCATTTTTATCACCTTTTATTTCAAGAGTTCCAATAGGTGATTTGTAATATGTAGTTTCAATTTTAGACACCAAAAATCTCTTTAGAATTCTGAGTAGTAATTTTTGAAATTTCTTGATACGATAACCCGTAAATATCTACTAATTTACCTGCAACTTGAGTTATATAACTACTTTCGTTACGTTTTCCTCGGTATGGAGTGGGAGCTAAATAAGGTGAATCGGTTTCTAAAACAATATGTTCAATAGCTATTTGATTCAAAAACTGATCTATTTTTCCATTTTTAAAGGTAGCAACTCCTCCAATTCCTAATTTCATGTTGTAAGAAATTGCTTTCTGTGCTTGCTCTAATGTTCCGGTAAAGCAGTGAAAAATTCCGAATAAATCATCGCCTTTTTCAGTTTCTAACACTTCAAAAATTTCATCAAAAGCATCACGACAATGAATTACAATCGGTAATTTTTTCTCTTTTGCCCATTGAATTTGCGTTCTGAAAGCTTCTTGTTGTTGAGGTAAAAAAGTTTTATCCCAGTATAAATCGATACCAATTTCGCCAATTGCATAGAAGTCACGTTTATCAATCCATTCTTTTACATGTGCTAATTCTTCTTTGTAATTTTCTTTTACCGAAGTGGGATGCAAGCCCATCATTAAAAACACATCGTTAGGATAGTTCGTTTCTAAATCTAACATGCGTTGCGTATAAGAACTATCGATAGCAGGAATAAAAAAACGAGAAACGCCAACTTCTTTTGCGCGGGCTATCATTTCATTTCTATCTTCATCAAATTGTTCTGAATATAAGTGAGTATGTGTATCTGTAATCATTTCTAGTTTTCTTAAGTCATTGCGAGGAAGAAATGACGAAGCAATCTTTTTATGAGATTACTTCATAAACTTCGTTTTTATTTTCAATCAAAATGTATTTTGATTTTAATAGTGTTCGTAATGACGTATTTTTGTTTATCAGATAGCAAAAGTACGAGAAATGGCAAGTTTGAAAAAAGTATTACGAAAAAAGAAATACATCAAAATTAAATTAAAAAAGATAGTTACTAATCATTTAGAATTATCAGCAAAAATAAATGGAGTTTCAGGTAATTTTATTTTAGATACTGGTGCCTCGAATTCGTGTGTTGGATTAGATCTAATAGAACATTTTAAATTGATTTCCGAAGAAAGTGATGTTAAAGCGGCTGGTGCAGGAGCTACGGATATGGTTACTCAAAAATCTGTAAATAATACTCTAAAAATTGGGAAGTGGAAAACAAATGAAAGTCATTTAGTATTGTTTGACTTAACACATGTAAATACGGCTTTAAAACAACATGATGCTGATGAGGTACAAGGTATTATTGGAGCTGATATTTTAGAGCAAGGTAGAGCATTTATAGATTACGATAAAAAAGTTTTGTATTTAAAAAAGATGAAAAAGAAAAAATATAAGAAATTAAAATTACCTTTTTAAGAAATAAAAAAATCCCGAGTTATTAACTCGGGATTTTTGTTTGTGTATATAAGTAGGTTTTAACTCAAAACTTCTTTAATTCTTTTAATCGCTTCGCGTAATTGTAATTCTGATGCAGCATATGATAAACGAATGCAATTTGGGGCTCCAAAAGCATCACCAGTTACGGTAGCTACATTTGCTTCTTCTAACAAGAACATTGAGAAGTCGTTTGCATTTTTAATTTCTTTATTACGAATAGTCTTTCCGAAGAAAGCAGAAATATCTGGGAAAACATAAAAAGCACCTTCTGGTACGTTTAGTTTAAATCCTTCAATTTTTCCTAATAAATCTAATACAATATCTCTACGGCTTTTGAATTCATCTACCATAAATTGTACTTTACTTGGATCTGCTAAAACAGCTGTAATTGCAGCGCGTTGTGCAATGCAATTGGTTCCAGAAGTAATTTGCCCTTGCATTTTTGTACAAGCCTTAGCAATCCATTCTGGAGCACCTATGTAACCCACTCTCCAACCAGTCATTGCAAACGCTTTTGCTAATCCGTTAACAGTAATGGTACGATCGTACATGTTTTCGATCGCAGCAAAACTAAAGGGTTTTGTACCGTAGTTAATATGTTCGTAGATTTCATCAGAAAGGATAAAAATCTGTGGATGCTTTTCTAATACTTTTGCCAATGCACGATATTCTTTTTCGCTATAAACTGTACCACTTGGGTTGTTTGGCGAGTTAAAGAAAATCATTTTTGTTTTTGGTGTAATCGCCGCTTCTAATTGCTCAGGAGTAATTTTAAAATCCGATTCTATTGACGAAGGAATTTCAATATATTTAGCTTCACATAAAGTTGCGATTGCTGAATAACTTACCCAATAAGGAGCTGGTAATAAAACTTCGTCACCAGAGTTTAATAAAACTTGTGCAATGTTAGCAATAGATTGTTTTGCACCTGTAGAGACTACAATTTGATTAGGTGAATAGTCAACGTTATTATCACGTTTAAATTTTACGCAAATAGCTTCTTTTAACTCAACATAACCATCTACAGGAGTGTATGAGTTGTAATTTTGATTAATAGCTTCAATTGCGGCCTCTTTAATAAAATCGGGTGTATTAAAATCGGGTTCGCCTAAGCTTAAGCTAATAATATCTTTTCCTTGCGCTTTTAATTCGCGTGCTTTAGCAGCCATGGCTAAAGTTTCTGAAACAGGTAAACTGTTAATCCTGTTAGATAATGGGTGTGACATTTATAGTGTTGTTTATGCTAGTTGAGGTTTTTTACCAAGTTCTGCAAGGTGATTAAAATGTTCTATAATAGCACGTCGCATAGTTTTGTATTCGTTGTATGGAAGATTGAACTCCTTCGCAGTTTCTTTCACAATTTTCGCTAATTTATCATAGTGAACATGAGAAATATGAGGGAAAATATGATGCTCTACTTGGTGGTTTAACCCGCCTGTATAAAAATTAACTAACCAGTTTTTAGGTGCAAAATTAGCCGTTGTGTATAATTGGTGTACTGCCCAAGTATGTTCCATATTTCCATTCTCATCTGGTTCAGGCATTTTGGTAGAAGGTACAATATGTGCCAATTGAAATACCACACTTAAAATGATTCCTGCTGTGTAATGCATTACGAAAAAACCAATTAATACTTTCCACCATGCAACATCCATAATTGCGATTGGTAAAACAATCCAAAGTAAATAATAAACTATTTTAGAAATGACCAATTTAGTCCATTCTGTTGCTGGATTTGGAAACTCTCCGTACGATAATTTACGTTTTAAGTAACTTCGCATTTGTTTAAAGTCGGTAGTTATCGCCCAATTTATGGTTAACAATCCGTATAAAATAGGAGAGTAATATTTTTGAAATTTATGAATAGGAAGCCATGTAGATTTTTTTGAAAAACGAATAATTCTACCCGCGTCTATATCTTCATCATGATCTTTTATATTGGTAAACGTGTGATGCAAAACATTATGTTGCACTTTCCAGTTATATACGTTCCCTGCAAGAATGTATATACTACTTCCCATTAATTTATTTACCCATTTTTTCGTTGAAAAGGATTCGTGGTTAGCATCGTGCATTACATTCATACCAACACCCGCCATACCTATTCCCATTAAAATGGTTAAGGCTAATATTAACCAATGAGACATGCTCACTGTTAAAATTAAAATGAAAGGCACAAGAAAAACTGCAAACATTAAAATTGCTTTTGAGTATAATTTCCAGTTACCCGTTCTTTTAATATTATTATCTTTAAAGTAGGTGTTTACCCGCTTGTTCAAAGTTCTAAAAAACTTTGCTTTATCTATTCTTGAAAATTGAATTGTCTTCATATTTTAATTTAAAGTTGTAAAAATAACTCTTTTTAGTTCATGTTATTTTGTTATAATATTTTTTAACGATAATTATTCATTTGTATTAAACTCAACTTTTGTTGATTTGTTTCATATTTTTGCATTCCAATTTACGAATACTATGGATATCATTTTAAAATACTTTCCAAATTTAACGGAAACACAAATTGAACAATTTTCAAAGTTACAAGAATTATACAAAAATTGGAACTTAAAAATAAACGTAGTTTCTCGTAAAGATATAGATGAGTTGTACTTACGTCACGTATTACACTCTTTAGGTATAGCAAAAGTTATGCCGTTTAAACCCGGAGCAAAGGTGATGGATGTTGGTACAGGAGGAGGTTTTCCAGGTATACCGTTAGCAATATTATTTCCAGAAACGCAGTTCCATTTAGTAGATAGTATTGGTAAAAAAATAAAAGTTGTAGACGAAGTTGTTGAAGGTTTAGGCTTAGAGAATGTAAAAACGACCCATGGACGCGTTGAGGAAGTAAAAGATACTTACGACTTTATTGTAAGTAGAGCCGTAGCACAAATGGAAACTTTTCATCGTTGGGTGAGAAATAAAGTACATAAAAAACATATTCACGAGTTAAAAAACGGAATTTTATACTTAAAAGGAGGTGATTTAACGGAAGAGTTGGCAGATTTCTCCAAAGCAACTATTTACAATTTGCCAGATTTCTTTGAGGAAGATTTCTTTGAAACTAAAAAAGTGGTGCACTTACCACTAAAATATAGAGGATAAAAAAATGCTGGTTAATACCAGCGTTTTTTGTTTTTCTTAGAAGCTTCAGATTTTCTCCCTTTTTTATTTTTGCTAACCGTATTTGGTTGCACTTTCACTTTTTTAGGTTTTGTTAACGGATATGGATGATCCTCAATCACCTTAATAGTTCTTTGTAGTAAATCTTCAATTAATTTGATATACGGATTTTCATCTGGGCTACAAAAAGAAAAGGCAATTCCTGCTTTTCCTGCTCTACCTGTTCTACCAATTCTGTGCACGTACGTTTCAGGTATGTTTGGGATGTCGAAATTAATTACCGCATCTACGTTGCTAATGTCGATACCACGAGCAGCAACATCTGTAGCAATTAAAATACTTACTTTTTTGTTTTTGAATAGTTCGATAGCTTCGTTACGAAGATTTTGGGTTTTGTCTCCATGCAAACTAGTTACTTTATAGCCATTTTTTAATAGTGTTTGCTCTAATTTGTCAACCCCATATTTAGTGCGACGAAAAATGATAATTCGCCCGTTAATAGTGTTTCGTAACAAATGCAAGCACAAATCGGTTTTGTTCTTTTTAGGAAGACGATATAAAAGTTGACCAATATTTTTTGCTGTTGTATCCGTAGGATTAATTTCTACTTTTTCTGGTCGGTGTAAGATTGTGTTTGCCAGTTCTACTATTTTTTCTGGCATGGTTGCAGAAAATAATAAGGTCTGTTTTTTACGAGGACACAATTCTTCAATTTTTTTAACATCGTTTATAAAGCCCATGTCTAACATTAAATCAGCTTCGTCTAACACAAATGTTTTTAAAAAACGTAAATCTATATTTCCTTGTTTGTGCAAATCAATCAATCTACCGGGAGTTGCGATAAGAATGTCTACGCCTTTTTTAAGAACGTCTTTTTGAGGTTCTAAAGACATACCACCGTAAACAACGGTAGTTCTTAAATTGGTGTATTTACTGTAGGTTTTAAAATTTTGTTCTATTTGTTGTGCTAATTCACGTGTAGGACTTATAACTAACGCTTTTATTTTCTTTTCTCCTTTTTCAGCATCTTGCTCGTTAAATAACTGTTCAATAATGGGTAATGCAAACGCTGCGGTTTTACCTGTACCCGTTTGTGCAGATACAATTACATCTTTTTTAGCTAAGATTAACGGAATCGTTTTTTCTTGCACCAAAGTTGGAGTATGATATCGTTCTTCGGCAATCGCTTTTAAGATAGATTTATGTAAAGGTAAGTCTGAAAACTGCATGCGTTATTTTTTTGCAAAGGTAGACTAAAACAAGATACAGAGAGATGAATTTTTTTGGTGGGTTTATTGAACAAAAAGAGAAATAAAAAAGCATCGCTATCGTGTTTCTATATGGTTTGTTGCGTGGTTTAGCACGTAATTTAGCAAATAAAAACCGAATAGAAAATCCGCGAGGATTTTCGTAAGTAGGCGAGTACTAGCAATGAATTATACACGGCTTAAGTTAGCATTAGTTTAATTTCTCAATTTCAGCTAGCATTTTTTCCGCATTATCATTTTCAGGATTCAATACTAAAGATTTTTTATAATTCTGTTTAGCTAAACCATATTGTTTTTTAATAAAATAGGCTTCAGCAAGACTATCAAATGCATTTGATGAATTTGAATGTTCTTCGGTAAGTAATCTAAATATTGATATCGCATTATTTAACTGATTATTTGACAAATAATAATAACCTATTTCATTTAATGCTCTTTCAAAACTTACTTTCTTATTTTCAAGTTTTTTTTGTTTATATATTTGTAATGCATCGTTATAATTATTCAACATAAATGCAAGGCGAACATCTTCATTCAGCATTCTATCTTTTCTAACCAAAGTAGTATCAGATAAACCAGAAATATAAGTAATGGTATTACTAATGACTGGTCTGTTTTTAAATCCGTTTGATAAAATAATTATAGTTAAATCCTTATCTAAAAATTTCATCAAAGCACTTACTCCACCACCTGAAAATCCATAATATTGCTTACCTTGAGGGCCGAAAATACCCCAACTGTATCCAAACGAAGTATCCTGATTATTAAAATCGTATGGTGTTAGCATTTTAATTTTGGTTTCTTGGTTAATGAAATAATTTTGGTCCAATTTACTATTCCATTTTAGCAATGTATTTAAATTTATATTTAAACCATTACCTGCAATGGATCTAGACCCAGCGTTAAATGTGCTTATCTCGTAAGCATTGTACTCTTTATTGAATTGATATTTTGATACTCGATTAGGTATTGCAACCAAACTATTGGAAGCATAGAATACTTGATGGCTATCTTCATTAAATTGATTTTCTTTAATGAAATCCTCAAATTTTTGGTTTGCAACTTTTTCTATAATTAATTTAAGAAACCAAAAATTGGTTTGATTATACTCGTGTCGATATCCTTTTTCAAAATGTAGTGGCTCATTAGCCATTTCTGATATAAGTAATTGATCGGATAACTTTTTGTCAAATTTTTTATAATCAGGAAGCCCAGAAGAATGGGTTAACAAATGTTCTATTTTGATGTTTTCCCACAATTTAGGAAGATTATCTATATATTTTGAAATAGAATCATCTAAAGAGAGTTTCCTATCTTCAATTAACTGGAATATTGCGATAGAAGTAACTATTTTAGAAGTAGAGTAGACCCGAAATAAAGTACTATCTGTAACAGGAACTTTATGAACTAGATTAGCAAGACCATAATTTTTTTTGTGAATTATTTTCCCATTTTGAATTACGCCAATAGCCAATCCTGGAATTTCATCAGCATTCATAAGTGATGAGATGTATTTATCTATTTGTTTGTTAAACTTTACAGATTCTTTTTTAACTATCTTTTTTGAACAAGAAGCTATTATAAGTAGGCTTAATAAAAGTGATGATATTTTGATTTTCATATTATTAGTTTGTTGTCCAGAACTTGATTATTTTGTATTGTTCCAAATATCCAAGTGCATTTTCCAATCGTCATCTACTTTTTTCCAAACAATTACGTATTTGCCTTTCCAGGATGAAATGCGTCCATCTTTATGTTTGGTTTTACCTTCATAGTAGCCATAATCATAAGCCATATCATTAATAATATTTATTTCGGATTGGGTTATTTTATGATAAGTGGTACTTATTCCTTCTGGAAGTGTCCAATATTTAATAATGTCCTCACCTTCCAATATGTTCGTATTATTAGGAAATATTTTTGCACCATTAGTATACGAATTAGCAATATTTGTGTAATCTGAAGCCATTACGTATTTTGAAAAGTCTTCTGTGTTTTTCAGTATGATTTGAATATCTTCTTTATTTCCGCTTAAGGTTTGACTTTGTACATGCCTTATGCTTGCAAGAGTTAAAATTATTATAATTAAATTTTTCATTTTTTAATTTTTAGTGTTAGTTACAATATCATGTATTTCATCTGCCATATCCATAACATTGAAATATTTTTGATTCTTTAAAATCACAATGTATAGATCATCTTTAGGATAGTATCTAATGACAGATTCATAGTTTCCTTGTTCACCATGATGATGATGAACTTCTAATACATCGTCTTTCCATTCTAAAATTCCCAAAGGTGATTGTGAGCCTTCTCTTTCTGAAAGGAACTTTATAGATGCTTTTGATAACAATTGATAACTATGTAAATGATAGAGCCACTGGTAAAGGTCTTTTGCAGTAAACAACATTAAAAACTTTGCTTCTTTATTTGTAAAGGGGTCAAAATTGTAATCTTTATCAAATGCTATAGCAGGTAGTACTTCATTTTTGTAAGGCATTGCCTTGCCAAAATAACTATCGGTCATTTTTGCCGGTTTAAAGATATGTTGTTGAACATAATCTTCAAAGGATTGCCCAGTTACCTTTTCAACTATAAGCGTTAATAGTAATGGGTTGTAGTTTGAATACAGATAATCCGTACCAGGTTTAAAAGTGAGCTCCTCCACCTTTTTTAAATCTTTCAAAAGTAATTCTTCTGTTATTGGAATTTGGTTATCCACATAGTGTTCCCATGATACCTTAGGTAAACCACTAGTATACTTAAATAGTTGCTGTATTGTTATTAACGATGCCCAGGTGGGTAAATTATCTAAGTAATTACTAATCTCATCATCAGTTTTGAGGCTTCCTTTTTCAAAGAGTTGCATGACTGCAACTGCTGGAAATTCTTTATAGATTGAGCCAATGTTGAAACGATGTGCAGCTGTCAAATGTTCTTTTGTTTCGGGATGTGCAATACCAAAGGATTTTTCATAGATTATAGTATCACTCTTTACGACTAGAACATTGCCGTTGAGTTGGCCCTTATTGTATTCTTGCTGCACATATTCATCAATAGTGCTATGCTGACAGCTTATTGTTAAACTATTTACCATAATTAGTAGATATAATAATTTCTTCATGTTTAATTTCTTTTAATAGGGTTTGCCACATTATAATAGGTCACGTTTTTTTGAATATCAGAAGCAGATTTTAGGATGCTTAGATATCTCAATTAAAACAAACCTGTATTTAATTTTTATTTATTTTCTCTGTGAAATATCTTGTTTACGATTTTCCATTCCCCGTCAATTTTCAGTAAATTCATATAATCGATGAAGTAGAAGTTGGGATAGTCTATACGGAGTCGTGCATTTGCCGCATTACCAGCAATATTGATTTGCTCTATGATAGATGTACGGTTTTGTTTTGGGCCTGGTTTGATTGCTTTTTCAAAGAACTCAAGAGCATTGACCTCTGTGTAGCTTTCTCCTTTGATAAATTTCATCCTAGCGTCAGGATGAAAGGCCTTTTTAAGGGTTTTAAAATCGTTATTTGTACCACCGTCTAAATAATAAGAAACTGTTTTTTCTACGAGGTTGTAATCAGACTCTTGAGCCAATGTATTTAGTGAAACATTGATACTTAGTAAGCATATAATAATTGTTCTTTTCATTATTTTTATATTTATTTTTCTAGTAATTTTATAACTTTTTTGGCAACTGATATTGAAGAAGAAGGATCTTGACCTGTTACTAATCTTCCATCTGCCTCAAAATAATTTGCATTTCTTTGTTTTGAATAGGAGAAATATCCACCTCGTTTATTGATTGTTTTTTCGATAGAAAAAGGGAAGGTTTTATATTTTTCCGAATCCATATTTTCAAAAAAATCAGGATAGCCGCTTATTTGTTTATCTTCATATATATATATGTTCCGTTTGATAATTTTAAATTTACTATTCCTGCTGTACCGTGGCAAACGGTGGATATAATACCATTGTTCTCATAAATAGTTCTTGAAATAGTTTGAATTTCTTTGTTTTCTGGTACTCCAAACATTGCAGAACCTCCACCACTGTAATAGGTTGCTTTATAACTTAATGGATTAATCTCGTTTGGACGAAGTGTTTTTTTAAGTAAATTCATAAAATCAGGATCGTTTAGATACTTTTTTTGAATGCTATCAGATTTTTTTATGTATCCTATAGGAATTACGCCACCTTTTGGGCTTATAAAATCTACTTTGTAGCCTGATTTTTTAAAAATATCATAAGCCAAGACAATTTCAGAAAAATGATTAGAGGCATTTAAATTTGTACTTCCGTAAGTATCTTGATTAGATACTACAAAGAGTATTTTATCTTGCTTTTTTTGTGAGGTTTTACATCCTATTAGAATAGAAATGAATGACAAAATAAATATTATTTTTTGCATATGGTTTTAATTTACCGCAATATGCAATCATTCTTATTTATATAGGTTTTCTATTATAAATCCGAACTACTAATTTGTAAATAAAAACTTTTAGGTGTTTTCTTTTTGACTCTTTGTTTTTTTGTATTGAGCTGGCGTGGTTCTTGTTATCTTTTTAAAGGTTGTAAAAAAAGTAGATTTAGAGTTAAAACCACAATCATAACCAATGGTTTCAATTGTGTGTACATCATTTGAAATTAGCAACTGTTTTGCTTCTTCAACTCGAAGTTCGTTTATAAATAAGGAAAATGATTTACCTAAATTATCATTCAGAAATTGTGATAATTGATGAGATGGAATATTTAGATGTTTAGCAATATCTGACAATTTTAAATTGGGATTTTTGAAGAGTTTTTTATCCTTGATGATGGTTAATTTTTCTGTAATTAATTTTACTTCTTCTGTATCAATTTTTTTATTCTCGTATTTTTCTTTTTCATGAAAAAATAAGGTGTTTTTATTTCTTTTAAACAACCATAATAATACTAAAAGGTAAAAAACAAATGAAAATGATAATGCCCCAACAATGTAAGATGTATAAGAACCTATAGTATAAGAAAACCAAATGATTGATACTCCTGTAAAAATACTCAACAACCAAAACTCAATTTCATTGAGTTTTTTAGCTTTCGAAAATACTTTTTTTAGAATATGTTTTAATCGAAAACCAGTTAAAACAATATAGGTTAACCATTGTAAATATATCCCTTTAACAATAAATTTTGACCAAAGTTCTTTAAATGTCCAATATGGATAAATTATACCTAATATAATTAATAACAATACTAATGGAACAATATGAATTAACCATCTTTTAGGTGTTTTTTCGTTTAATGTAGATACAATGTACAAGTACAATGCTGGACCTATTAAAACACAAGCTGTAAGGCCAATTTGAATAAAAGTAACTGATATTTTTGGATTGAAGTGGAAGAAAACAGATTTGATAATTCTTATACTTAAAACAAGTAAAAGTAATGATAGGAAATAGTTTGCAAACTTCTTATACTTTGTTGAGTATGCAAAATAAAAGCTTAATAAAAGACCATTAAAAGCTCCTAATGCGCTTAAAAAGAAGATAATTTGATTTTCATAATTCATTTAATGATATTCAGAGTTGTTTATTTTAATTATTGCCAACTTTAATGATATGAGTTCGTTTTAATGGCTTAAATCAGACGATAGCGAAGTTATCGAAAAGTAAGTTAAGAATCAAACTAAAAAAGCAACCTAAAATGAGGTTGCTTTTGTGTTTTATAAAAAGATTAAGATCTTATCCTAAAAACGGATAACGATAATCTGTTGGTGTAACAAATGTTTCTTTAATTAAACGAGGAGAAACCCAACGTAATAAGTTTTGTGCAGAACCTGCTTTGTCATTTGTTCCTGAAGCTCTCGCTCCACCAAATGGTTGTTGTCCTACTACAGCACCTGTTGGCTTATCGTTTACATAGAAGTTTCCTGCACAGTTTTCTAATGCTTTGGTAGCTTCTACAATCGCATATCTATCTGTAGAGAAAATTGCTCCTGTTAATGCGTATTCAGAAGTTTGGTCTACTAACTGTAATGTTGCTGCCCAATCTTTGTCTTCGTACACGTAAATAGTAACTACAGGACCGAATAATTCAGTTTCCATAGTAGTGTATTTAGGGTTGGTTGTTAAGATAACGGTTGGCTCAATAAAGTAACCTTTCGATTTATCGTAGTTACCACCCGCAATAACTTCTGCATCACTATCTTTTTTAGCTTGATCAATATACTTTGCTAATTTATCAAAAGAACCTTCGTGAATAACGGCAGTAATAAAATTACTCATATCTTCTGGAGAACCCATTTTGAAAGATTTGATGTCTTCTTTTACAAAATCTAACACTTCATTTGCCATCGATTTTGGTAAATACACTCTCGATGCTGCAGAACATTTTTGTCCTTGGAATTCAAAAGCACCACGAGAAATTCCTGTGGCAACTTGCTTAGGGTTTGCAGATGGATGTGCAACAATAAAATCTTTACCACCAGTTTCACCTACAATTCTTGGGTAGGTTTTATAGTTGTGAATATTTGCACCTATTTGTTTCCATAATTCTTTAAATACAAAGGTAGAACCTGTAAAGTGTAATCCAGCAAAATCAGGACTGTCTAAAATTACGTTGGTAATTTCTACAGGATCCCCATAAATGATGTTAATTACGCCATCAGGAACCCCTGCTTCTTTAAATACATCCGCAATTACTTTAGCTGAAAAAATTTGGCTATCGGAAGGTTTCCAAACCACAACATTTCCCATCATTGCAGCAGATGCAGGTAAATTAGCAGCAATTGCAGTAAAGTTAAATGGGGTAATTGCATATACAAATCCTTCTAACGGACGGTATTCTACACGGTTCCAAATTCCTTCAGCAGAATCTGGCTGCTCAGCATAAATTTGCGTCATGTATTCTACGTTAAAACGTAAAAAGTCAATTAGCTCACAAGCAGCATCAATTTCTGCTTGGTGAATGGTTTTTGACTGTGCAATCATGGTTGCAGCGTTAATTTTTGCGCGGTAAGGACCTGCAATTAAATCCGCAGCTTTTAAAAAGATAGCAGCACGTTGTTCCCAAGGCATTTGTGCCCAGTCTTTACGAGCTTCTAAAGCGTTTGCTACTGCTTTGGCTGCATGTGTTTTGTTACCTACATGATATTGCCCCACTACATGTTTGTGATCGTGTGGAGGCGTCATGTTTTTAGTGTTTCCAGTTCTTATTTCCTCACCACCAATGTACATTGGTACGTCAACAGAACCGTTAAAGTATTCTTTATATTGTTTTGCTACTGCTTCTCTTTCTGACGAACCTGGAGCGTATCCTTTTACGGGTTCGTTAACAGCAACTGGTACGTTGAAAAATCCTTTTCCCATTGTTGTTTGTTTATTGGTTTTATTCGTTTAATTTTGAAGTGTAAAGGTACAATTTTTAGTGTAAACATTTTGTAACGTTTGCTACATTAAACCGACTTAAAGAAATCTAGAGAGTTTATTTATAAATCCCTAATTAATGTGTACAGTAACTTATTTACCGCTTGGAGGTAATGATTTTATTTTAACCTCTAATCGAGATGAGAATCCAAAGCGAAAAACAATACCGCCAATAAAGTATAAAGAAAATGGGGTGGAGTTGATATATCCGAAAGATGAAATAGCAGGAGGAACTTGGATTGGATTAAGCGAAAAAAAACGATTGATTTGTTTGCTAAATGGTGGTTTTGAAAAACATAAAAGGGATACTTCATATAGATTGAGTAGAGGTGTAATTGTAAAACAATTGCTACAAGTGAATAATCCGATAGAAATTATTGAGCATTTCGATTTTGAAGGAATAGAACCTTTTACAATTGTGTTGGTTGATTGGAAAAATACTTTAAAAGCCTACGAGTTAGTTTGGGATGGAAATCAAAAGCATTTTAGCCGTTTATCTCAAGAGCCTAAAATTTGGTCGAGCTCGACTTTGTATACCGAAGAAATGAAAAAACTGAGACAAGACTGGTTTGCAGATTGGTTAAATTCAGACCCAGAGTTTTCACAAGAAAATATTTTATCATTTCATCAAGATACCAAAAAAGGAAATAAAGAAGTTTCTTTAAAAATGAAAAGATCTTATGCCGAAACGGTAAGTATTACTTCTGTACAAAAATCTTCCGAAAAAGTTAGTATAAAATATATTGATTTTGTGAATGATACGCTTCTTAAATTAGAAAACGTTTTATCTTAGTATAAAGCAAAAGCAATTGCAGACACAATTATTGCTCCAAACAATGAAATAATCATAAATAAAGTGTTTGCTAGTATAAATTTTAAAAAAGTTTTAAAGTAACCTTGCTCATAAAATTTCTTCATAGCTATAAAAAGGTAAACTAAAAAAACAAGTAAAAAAATACGGATAATGTAGTTAGTATCTTTTACAAAATCAATTAGATAAAAAATAGAAAAAAGTAAAAAGAAAACGGTTTGTACATGAAATACGAAAACCAAGTGTTCTACATAGGTGAATTTTCTTCTAAAATAAATAATTCTTAAAAAGAAAGTGAATAAAGGAAGTAAAATGAATAGAGAAATAGAAGCGTAAGACAATAGTTGCTTATTAAATTTATTACTTTCACCTTCTTTAGATACAAAAGAGTTTATAACTTCTGCTCTTGAGTACCAAAATCTGTTAGAAAATGTTTTTTCCATATGTAAACTATCCAAAGCAGTGTCTATAGAAATTTTAGGATTGTTCTTTTGAAATTTAAGAAATGACATCACGTTTTTATTATCTGCTAAAGACACGTTGAAGCCATCTGCTTGATTTTTAGTTTTTATGGAGTCGTTAATATTGTTTAAAGAATCGAGTGCTATTAAGCTATTAATAGAATCTTTTCTCTTTTGAGCTTTATCTATTTCTTTGAAAACAACATCTTGAATGGAGTCTAAATTTATTGGTTTTTCAACTGTTTTAATTCCGTTTTTTGATATTTGCACATTTTTAAAAGAGGAGACATTTCTACCACTTCTAAGCATGTTTAATTTACTATAACTATCTGTAAAACCAATGATTAAAAAGAAAATAATAGATGTAGTTAAATAAAAACGAAACGGATTTACATACCGAGTTCTTTTTCCTTCAATATAGTCTTTGGATACTTTTCCAGGGGAAAATAATAAAGGGATTAAGGTTTTCCAAAATTTAGCGTCCCAAGAAGTAAGACCATTAAAAAGTTCTTTAAGAAAAGCTCCGAAAGTCAATTTATCTCCTTTATTTTTTTGTCCACATTCAGGGCAAAATATTTCTTGACCCGAAAAAGGATATCCGCAGTTTAAGCAATTTGAATTTTTAATTATTACGAGCTTATTTTTTTTCGCCATTAGTTAAGCGTAGGGGTTGTGGTTAGTTGAAAAGTTGGTATGGTTACTAAAAATCTTTCAGTAGATTCTGTCTTTATCATTTTGTAATTGCCAGACATTGCCCCATGTGTAGAGAGTAAAAAACAATTAGATTTATAATTGTACTCATCATTAGGATGTAAAATGGGTTTTTGCCCTACAACGCCTTCTCCTTCTATAAATTCTGTTTTGTTTAATGAATCGTGTATGGTCCAGTATCTTTCTAATAACTGTACTGTGTCTTTCGATTTGTTTTCAATAGTTATAAAATAACTAAAGGCATGATAATTAAAATGACCACGTGTTATGATTCCGTTGTAAGTGGTTTTTACCGAAATCTTAATACCTTTTGTTATTTGTTGAAACATTCAATAAATGTAAAAGTTTTTATTGAATATTACAACAGCAGAATTTACAGATTATCTGTTTTGATTGAAGAAGCCGTTTCCTACTCCAACAACACGATCATAAATTTCTCCAAAAGGGTGGTAGTATACGATGACAGTGTATTCGTTTTCAGTTTCGTAGAAAGAACCGTCTACTTCGTTTAAGTTTACGTTTCTGTCTCTATCAACAGTCGCAAAGCAATAATTATAAAAACCTTGCTTTAAAGAAACGGCAGCTTTGTATATTTTATCCTTCTTGTTGTACGTCATTTTGTTTTCTTCGGATAATTCGAAGTTATTAAACGCTCCGTAAACGTATACTTCTTTATTAAGGTAAGGTTTATGTGAATCCAAAGAAAAATGAATGGTAGCATAATCTGCTTCGGTTGTTTTGTCGTTAGCATCTAAAGTACGCACAATAAATTCTCCATTAATATCAGGGTTGTACGAATAAGGTTTGTTGGCGCGAGGTTCGTTGGTATAAAGATAATTATGATAAACTTCCTCGCGTTCAGTTTTAGCGATGTTTAAGTTTGTATTTCTGATAGTTTTATTATCAAAATTTAAAAACTCGTTA
Organism: Tenacibaculum adriaticum; assembly: GCF_008124875.1. Classification (GTDB taxonomy): domain Bacteria; phylum Bacteroidota; class Bacteroidia; order Flavobacteriales; family Flavobacteriaceae; genus Polaribacter; species Polaribacter adriaticus. The sequence continues at coordinate 120,133 of NZ_VNIA01000001.1, read as the reverse complement.
CCTCCCCAAAAGTTTGTAGTTTGAGTATAATTGTAAATTAACTGTTGAGGTCTAAAAAACTGTGGTTGTATATTGGTGATTGCGGTATTCCAGTTATTATTTTGAAAAAGAACAACTTTAATTTCTTGTGCAGGATTGTTAATTTGTAGTTCGGGATAATTAATCGAAAACTGAACGGTTTGTTGTTCGTTTATGGTTTTTATAAACCTGCTTCTAAAAGCGGCAACACCAACCATAGTTAAGTCTTCATAAAATACACAACGACGTGTAAAAACAACTTCATTATTATAGTTTAATACTGAAATTAAATAGTTTCCGCTTTTTGTGATGATTGTGTTTTCATTAGGAATTTGCACAGAATAATGCGTGTAATCTTGCAAAGTGTTAAATGAGTTGGTAACATCATTAATGTAATTTTCTGCAAACCCATTTATATATTGATTGGAGGTTAGGTTGCTCGGTTTCCAATCATAGGTCATATGCTGAACTCTATATTGATATTCTTTATTGTCAGCGTCTAAATCATCAAAAGATAATTCTAAAATACTACCTAACGGAACAATCGCAGAAAAGGAATTGCTATTTATGGGTCTTAGCTGTACGGTTTTAATATTTTGTGCTTTCCCTAAAAAGGAAAAGAATATAAGGGGTAAAAAAAAATACTTTTTCAACATATATAGCAAAAGTATCAAAATGTAAGCCAAAGACAAATTAAAATTATTTAGAACAAATATAAATAAGATGTTTTACGGAAGATAAAATAATATTTGGCCATATCTAGTACCCAAAATTTTTAAATTTGCGTGTTTTTTAAGAGAATCAAATCAATAGTTACTATGTCAAAAGACATCCGTATAAAGAAAGGGCTTGATATTAAGCTCGTTGGTGAAGCAAAACAAGTGACTACCGAACTTCCTATAGGTAGTGTTTATGCAATAAAGCCAGAAGATTTTCACGGCGTTATTCCTAAAATTTTAGCAAAAGAAGGAACTGAGGTAAAAGCAGGTCAAGCACTTTTTCATGCAAAAAGTGATGAACGTATTTTATTTCCGAGTCCTGTAAGTGGTAAAATTACTGAGATTACGCGTGGAGCAAGGAGAAAAGTATTAGAAATTAAAATCACTGCAGATAGCAATCAAGCGTTTGAGGATTTTGGAAAAAAAGATGTAGCAGCTATGTCTGGTGAAGAAGTGAAAAAGCACTTATTTGCAGCAGGATGCTGGCCATTCATCAAGCAACGTCCGTACGATGTTGTTGCAAATCCAAATCAAGCTCCAAAAGCTATTTTTGTGTCGGCTTATGCAAGTGCTCCGTTGGCAGCAGATTATGACTATACGTTAAAAGGTAAAGAAGCTGAATTACAAGTTGCTTTAACAGCTTTAACAAAGTTGACTGATGGTAAAGTACATGTTTCTGTAGGATCTAATAGTTCGCCATTAGCTACCACAAAAGGAGTTGAGGTTCATAAAGTTTCTGGACCACATCCTGTAGGGAATGTAAGCACACAAATTGCACAAATAGATCCTATTAACAAAGGAGAAGTTGTGTGGGTCGTTACACCTCAAGATTTAGTGGTTATCGGTGAGTTATTGTTAACAGGGAAGTTCAATGCAAAACGTACGATTGCTTTAACAGGTTCTAAATTTAAAACTCCACAATATGTTACTGCATTACCAGGAGCGAATATTGCTGAGGTTGTAAAAGGGAATTTAGATACTGATAACACCCGTGTTATTAGTGGAAATGTATTAAGCGGATTAGAAGTTGGTGAAAAAGGATTTATTGGTTTTTATGACAATCAAATTACGGCTATTCCAGAAGGAAATGATTATGAGTTATTCGGATGGAACAAGCCAGTATTTAATAAGATTTCTACTTCAAGAGCATTTACGTTCTCTTGGCTAAATCCAAAGAAAAAATACGACTTAAATACGAATACAAACGGGGAGCACAGAGCATTTGTGGTAACAGGTTCGTACGAAGAAGTATTTCCATTAGATATCTATCCGATGCAATTATTAAAAGCTTGTATGTATAAAGATCTTGACGAAATGGAAGGATTAGGAGCTTACGAAGTTGCACCAGAAGATTTCGCTTTAACAGAATTTATTTGTGTGTCTAAACAACCTCACCAAAAGATAGTTCGCGAAGGATTAGATTTAATGAGAGAAGAATTAGGATAAGATATGGGCTTAAAACAAAATTTACATAATTTAAAAGAGAAATATAAAGGTACTAAGATGGCACCTGCGTTTAACGCAATTCACACCTTTTTATATTTGCCAAATGAGACCACTCACAATGGAACTCATATTAAAGCAGCAGACGATTTAAAACGTACGATGAATATCGTAATTATGGCATTAGTGCCGTGTTTAATTTTCGGGATGTTTAATGCTGGTTACCAACATCACGTAGCAACAGGAGAGGCTGAAAGAGCAATGAGCTTTTTTAGCGGAAACTTTTGGAATCTTGATAACTTATGGATTGGAATTGTTAAGATTCTTCCATTAGTTATAGTTTCTTATGTGGTTGGTCTGGCAGTAGAATTCATTTTTGCTGTAATTAAAGGACACGAAGTAGAAGAAGGGTACTTAGTAACAGGAATGTTAGTTCCGTTAATTGTACCAGTAGATTTACCATTATGGATGTTAGCTGTTGCAGTAGTATTCGGTGTGGTAATTGGTAAAGAAGTTTTTGGAGGAACAGGGATGAACATCTTAAACCCAGCACTAACAATTCGTGCGTTTTTATTCTTTGCATATCCAACTTGGATGTCTGGAGATAAGGTTTGGGTACAAGGAGCGGTAGAGTCAATAGGGAAAGCAGATGCTATTTCTGGTGAAACGATTCTAGGAAGTTTAGCACAATCACAGCCATTAAGCTATTCAGTTTCTGATATGTTCTTCGGATTTATTCCGGGTTCAGTTGGTGAAACTTCAACATTCTTAATCTTATTAGGAGCTTTATTCTTAATCTTTACGAAGATTGGAAGTTGGAGAATTATGTTGTCATCAGTAATTGGAGCCTTAGTAATGGGATTCATCTTTAACCAAGTTGTTGATTTTGGTTGGATTGGTGAAACAAGTAAATTCTATGGATTGATGTCTTTAGATTTTTGGAAACATTTACTAATTGGAGGTTTTGCATTTGGAGCAGTATATATGGCAACAGACCCAGTATCTGCATCACAAACAAACAAAGGAAAATGGATTTACGGTTTCTTAATCGGTTTTGTTTCGATTATGATTCGTGTATTTAATCCCGCATATCCAGAAGGAGTGATGTTAGCGATTTTATTAATGAACGTTTTTGCTCCAACAATTGACCATTATGTGGTTCAAGGAAATGTGAAGAGAAGATTAAAACGTGCTAAAGTTAAAACTGCCTAATTATGAGTAAGAGAACAGATAGTAATTTATATACAATACTTTTCGCCATAGGAATGGTGTTAATAGTAGGTGCATTATTAGCTTTTACAGCATCTTCATTAAGAGGAAATATTGATGCTAATAAACGTATAGAAAAGCAACAAAACATTTTATACGCCATGGGCGTAAATCAAAATGATGAAACAAATGCAAATTTTGTTTCTACAGAGATTGCAGAACAAGAGTTTACGAAGTACATCAAAAAACAAATCGTTATTGAAGGTGATAAAATTACTGAAGATAGTCAAGCATATTTAATTGATGTTAAAAAAGAACAAACAAATGCAAAGGCAGGTAAAACAAGAAGATTGCCATTGTTTGTTGGGGAAAAAGAAGGTAAAATGTTTTATATAGCTCCAATTAGAGGTAAAGGTCTTTGGGATGCTATTTGGGGGTACGTAGCTATGGATGAAAACATGGTGGTACAAGGTGCTTATTTTGATCACAAAGGAGAAACACCTGGTTTAGGTGCTAATATAAAGCAACGTTTCTTTATGGATGATTTTATCGGTGAACATTTGTTAAATGAAGCAGGTGATTTTAAAGGAATTAATGTAACCAAAGGAAACAACGATCCAAAAAACGAAAATAAGACAGATAACGAGGTAGACGCTATAGCAGGAGCAACAATTACTGGGAATGGTGTAACAGCTATGATTAAAAGTGATTTAAACCTTTACATGCCTTATTTTAAAACTTTAAAAAAATAATATATGGGACTTTTATCAAAAAAAGACGCAGCATTAATTACTGACCCATTAGCAGACAACAACCCAATTACTATTCAAGTATTAGGTATTTGTTCAGCATTAGCAATTACTGCAGAGTTAAAAGCGTCAATAGTGATGGCTATTTCTGTAATGGCAGTTTTAGCTATTGGGAATGTGGTAATTTCATTAATGCGTAATATCATTCCATCAAAAATTAGAATTATTGTACAATTAATAGTTGTTGCAGCATTGGTAATTATTGTTGATTTAGTTTTAAAAGCTTTTGCTTACGAATTGAGTAAAACACTATCTGTTTTTGTTGGGTTAATTATTACAAACTGTATTATTATGGGGCGTTTTGAAGCATTTGCTTTGGGTAACGGACCATGGAGATCATTCTTAGATGGAATTGGGAACGCAGCAGGTTACGGTTTAATATTGATTGCTGTTGGTTTTTTTAGAGAATTATTAGGTTCGGGAACTCTATTAGGATTTAAAGTACTAGGAGATCCAATAGAAAAAACTGGATTATATGCTTTAGGATATGAAAACAACGGATTTATGTTATTATCACCAATGGCATTAATAGTTGTAGGGATTATCATTTGGGTACAACGTAGTAGAAATAAAGCATTAATTGAAGACTAACCTTAGTTAGATTCATTAAAATATAGAAAAATGGAACATTTAGAATTATTTTTCAAGTCAATATTTATAGATAACATGGTATTTGCTACGTTCTTAGGAATGTGTTCTTATCTTGCAGTATCTAAAAAAGTATCTACAGCAGTAGGTTTAGGAGCAGCGGTAATCTTCGTATTGGCAGTTACCGTACCTATCAACTGGTTATTAGATCAATATTTATTACAGCCAGGAGCATTGTCTTGGTTAGGAGCAGAATATGCAGAGTACGATTTAAGTTTCTTATCATTTATCATGTTTATTGCAACCATTGCAACCATGGTACAATTGGTAGAAATTATTGTTGAGAAGTTTGCACCAGCATTATACAATTCATTAGGTATTTTCTTACCGTTGATTGCAGTAAACTGTGCAATTTTAGGAGGATCTTTATTTATGCAGTCTCGTGAGATTCCAACATTAGGTTTATCATTAGTTTATGGTATTGGTTCAGGTATTGGTTGGTTTTTGGCTATTTTAGCAATTGCTGCAATTCGAGAGAAAATCAGATATTCTTCTGTGCCTCCTGCCTTAAGAGGACTAGGAATTACATTTATTATTACTGGTTTGATGGCTATTGGATTTATGAGTTTTGGTGGAATGTTAACTGGTGGAGATGATGCTAGTAAGAAGAAAGAAGCGCCAAAGGCTGAAATCAAAGTAGAGCAAAAACAAGTAGAAGATTCGTTAACAAAAGTAAACGAAACAGAGAAAGAAGAAACTGAAAAAGAATTAGCAGATAACACTAAAAAAATTACAGAATAATGATGTTTTTAGAAGTAAGCACAGGAGGAACAGTAGCTGTAACAGTATTAGCATTTTTAGTTATTACTTTAGTATTAGTAGCTTTATTGTTATTTGTAAAACAAAAATTAGCGCCATCAGGACCTGTAAAAATTACTATTAATGGTGAAAGAACAATAGAAGTAGCTTCAGGGGGTACTTTATTGTCAACTTTAGGAAATGAAAAAATATTTTTACCATCTGCATGTGGTGGTGGTGGATCTTGTGTACAATGTGAGTGTCACGTTAACTCTGGCGGAGGTGAAGCTTTACCTACAGAAACACCTCATTTTACACGCAAAGAATTACAACATGGTATTCGTTTAGCATGTCAGGTAAAAGTAAAACAAGACATGGATATTTCTATCCCAGAAGAGATTTTTGGGATTAAGAAATGGGAAGCTACAGTAGTTCGCAATTACAACGTTGCGTCCTTTATTAAAGAATTTGTGGTAGAAATACCAGAAGATATGGGGTACAAAGCAGGAGGATATATTCAAATTGAAATTCCACCTTGTGAAGTGAAGTTTGCTGATATGGATATTACAGCACACCCAGAAGAGCATGAAACTCCAGACAAGTTCCAAGAGGAATGGGATAAGTTTAAGTTATGGCCGTTAGTAATGAAGAATCCAGAAACGGTTGAAAGAGCATATTCTATGGCTTCTTTCCCTGCGGAAGGACGTGAAATTATGTTAAACGTTCGTATTGCTACTCCTCCTTTTGATAGAGCAAAAGGTGGATGGATGGATGTAAATCCAGGAGTTGCTTCTTCATATGTTTTCTCAAGAAAAGTGGGAGATAAAGTGACTATTTCAGGACCTTATGGAGAGTTCTTCATTAATGAATCTGACGCAGAAATGTTATATGTAGGAGGAGGAGCAGGTATGGCACCAATGCGTTCTCATTTATATCACTTATTCAAAACTTTAAAAACAGGAAGAAAAGTTTCTTATTGGTATGGAGGACGTTCTAAACGTGAATTATTCTATTTAGATCATTTTTACCAGTTAGAGAAAGATTTCCCTAACTTTAAATTCCATATTGCATTATCTGAGCCTTTACCAGAAGATAACTGGAAAGTAAAAGATAGCATGGAAGCAGAAGGGGATGGTTTTGTAGGATTCGTTCACAATTGTGTAATTGACAACTATTTAAGTAAACACGATTCACCAGAAGATATAGAATTATATTTCTGTGGACCACCATTAATGAACAAAGCAGTACAAAAAATGGGAGAAGACTTTGGTATACCAGATGAAAACATCCGTTTTGATGACTTTGGAGGATAGGTCAATGAAAATTATTAAATATATAAAACCGATACGAAAGTGTCGGTTTTTTTTATATTAGTAAAAAATAGTATAAAATTATGGATCCATTTTTTTGGGGTTTTACTCTTAGTATTTTTAGTCTTTTTTTATTATTGATGAATGCTTTTTTATTTTCATTAAAAATGAAAAAACGTAACAAATTATACAAAACTGTTACTGCATATCTTGTGATCTTATTTTTTGTTGAATTATTATGCAATCTAATTGGTTATTTAAAACCAGGAGAAAATTCTTTTTTATCTCATTTTTATTTTAACAGTCAATTTTTATTGTTGAGTATTTTCTTTAGAGAATTATTTATTGATATAACTTTAAAGAAAATTGTGATTGTTTCTTACGTTACAATAACTCTATTAATTACAGCTGGTTATGTTTTGAATCCTAAAATTTTTTGGCAATTTAACTTGTTTGAAATAGTAAGTACTTCAGCCTTATTGGTTATTTATGGATTCATTCATTTATTTAACACGTTGAATAATAAAAAAGAATATTTTTATTTTAGCATAGGGCTTATTTTATACTTGATATGTAGTTCTCTAATATTTATGTCAGGGAACTATCAACTTGTGTTTATAGAAGATCCTTATATTGATATTTGGATCTTTAATACCTTTTTTTATATTTTATTTCAATTTTTGATATTTAAAGAATGGTTATTTATAAATAAAGTTGCTAATAATGGTCGATAATACATTATTAAAAGAGGTTACATATGCAATTGTTTTTTTATTAATTATACTAACAAGTATTATTGTATTTATAATAAAATCTAGAAGCGATAGGCAAAATATTCAAAGTCAAAAGCTCGAAATTGAGCAAGTTTTATCACAGAAAACAGTTTTGCTAAAAGAAATCCATCATCGGGTTAAAAATAATTTGCAGTTGATATCAGGCTTACTCTATTTACAATCTAAAAAATATAAGAATCCAGAAATCGAAAATATGTTAAATGATTTACAACGATATATTAATTCCATTGCATTAGTGCATGAAATGCTCTATAATGAAAAAACGTTATCAACAATTTCAATGGATAAATATGTGCGTGAATTAGGAAGTAGATTAGTGAAGTTATCAGAAGATTTAAAAATTTCATTAGAAATAAAAATTAAAAAGATAATGTTGCCTGTTAATTATGCGACTACTTTGGGTTTAATTTTGAATGAATTAATAACGAACTCAATAAAATATGCATTTGAAGGTGAAGTTGGCGTTATAGAAATCATAATAAAATATATTGGTGAAGATGAATATGAATTTGAGTATAAAGATAATGGTGTAGGAATGAATTTAAACTCTAATAAAGGAGATAGAAAAACATTAGGTTTAAGACTCATTAAAATGTTTTCAGAAGAAATTGATGCAAATTTAAATGTTAAAAATGATAACGGATTGTCTTATACATTAAATTTTAAGATTAAGTAAGTATATGAAAGATTTGGTAAAAATTTATATTGTAGAAGACGCTGCAATTGCAAGAGCCTCATTAGAAGATATGTTATTTGAGCATGATTTTGAAGTTGTTGGATCTTCTGCAAAGGCAGAAAACGTATGGAATGATCTTCAAACGATGGAGGTGGATTTGATATTATTAGATGTAAACTTAGCAGGAGATAAAAATGGGATTTGGTTAGCAGAACAAGTGAGAGGCCGTTTTCATATTCCAATTATCTATTTAACAGCATACGGAGATCAAAAAACATTAAATGAGGTTGTTGCTACAAAACCTAATGGTTACCTAATGAAGCCATACCAAGAAGCTACCTTGATAACGACTATAAATATAGTATTAGAAAATTTTAATAAAAATAAAATAAAACAAAATAAAATTAATGATGTAGGTAATGATTTGAATGTAATTCAAGAAAAGAAAAAATATTCAAAATACCTTTTTGTTAAAAAAAATAAAAAAGTAGTAAAAATTGATGTGCCTTCTATTTATTATGTTTCGGTAGAAGAAAAATATTGCAGTCTAAATTCAGCAAATAGTTCCTATTTAATAAGAATGTCATTAAAGGAGGTTATGAAATTATTGCCAGAAACTAAATTTAAACAAGTGCATAGGAGTTATTTAGTTAATTTAGATAAGATTAAAGAAATGTATTTTGAAGACAGTTTAATTGTTCTAGATAATAATGAGAAAGTTCCTTTTAGTGAACGATATAAATCTATTTTTAGAAAAGACAATGACATTTTCTATTAAATACTTTAACTGAAATTTCGTGTTTATCTTTGAAACCTTGTTGTGATTTTGGAACTCTGAAACATCTTCTTTTTTCACAGAAAATCTTTGTATCTTTACAGTTCGTAACTTAAAAAACAAAAAGCCATAATGGATTACGGAAAAGAATTCGAAAAATACGCAACTAAGCATCACGGAATAAATAGCACTCATTACGGTAAAATAGTAAGTAGTTTAACGCCTTATATTATGGAAGAGCGTCAAATGAATATTACTCAAATGGATGTTTTTTCTCGTTTGATGATGGATAGAATTATCTTTTTAGGTACTGGTATCGATGATCAGGTAGCAAACATCATTCAAGCTCAATTATTATTCTTAGAAAGTGTTGATGCTTCTAAAGATATTTCAATATATATTAATTCTCCTGGAGGTGGAGTGTATGCAGGTTTAGGTATATATGATACCATGCAGTTTATAAAGCCAGATGTAGCCACTATTTGTACAGGTATGGCTGCTTCTATGGGAGCTGTATTAATGTGTGCAGGAGCAGCAGGAAAACGTTCTGCATTACCACATTCAAGAATTATGATTCATCAACCTTTAGGTGGAGCTCAAGGACAAGCATCAGATATCGAAATTACAACTCGTGAAATTTTGAAATTAAAAGATGAATTGTATCAAATTATAGCAAAACATTCAGGACAAACTATAGAAAAAGTTCACGATGATTCTGATAGAGATTATTGGATGAAAGCTGAAGAAGCGAAAACTTATGGTATGGTTGATGAAATTTTAAGCAGAAAATAATGATCAGTTTAGCTCTGAGCTAAAGGTTTAACAATAAAAAAATGTCAAAAGAACAAGACTTACAGTGCTCGTTTTGCGGACGCAAAAAATCTGAAACAGATTTGCTTATAGCAGGTATGGATGCTCATATTTGTGATAAATGTATTGAGCAGGCACACGGAATAGTAGAAGAAGAAGTTGCGGAAGCAAAAAGTACAAGTCTATCTAATGATTTGATTTTAAAAAAACCTAAAGAAATAAAGGACTTTTTAGATGAATACATCATTGGTCAAGATCAAACCAAAAAAGCAATGTCTGTTGCTGTTTACAATCATTATAAAAGGTTATTACAAACTAAGAGCGATGTAAACGAAGTTGAAATTGAAAAATCGAACATTGTTTTAGTAGGAGATACAGGTACAGGTAAAACATTAGTAGCTAGAACAATTGCTAAAATGTTAAATGTTCCTTTTTCTATTGTAGATGCTACAGTTTTAACACAAGCAGGATATGTTGGCGAAGACGTGGAAAGCATTTTAAGTCGTTTATTACAAGCGGCGGATTATGACGTTGAAAAAGCTGAAAAAGGAATTGTTTTTATAGATGAAATAGATAAAATTGCTCGTAAAGGAGATAATCCTTCGATTACTCGTGATGTATCTGGAGAAGGAGTACAACAAGCATTGCTAAAGTTATTAGAAGGAACAGTAGTTAACGTTGCTCCAAAAGGAGGAAGAAAACATCCTGAGCAAAAGTTTATTCAAGTTGATACAAAAGATATTTTATTTGTAGCAGGAGGAGCTTTTTCAGGAATTGATAGAATTATCAGTAAAAGATTGAACCGTCAAGCAGTTGGTTTTGGGGCATCTTTAGAGGATGATAAAATTGATGAAGAAAATTTACTACAATACATTATTCCTTCAGATTTAAAATCGTTCGGGTTAATTCCAGAAATTATTGGTCGCTTACCAGTATTGAGTTATATGAATCCGTTAGATGCCAAAACATTAAGAGCCATCTTAACAGAACCTAAAAATTCAATAATTAAACAATATACCAAGCTTTTTTCTATGGATGACGTAGCGTTTTCAATTGAAGAAGAGGCCTTACAATATATTGTAGATAAAGCGGTACAATATAAGTTAGGAGCTCGTGGTTTACGATCTTTATGTGAAGCTATTTTAACCGATGCAATGTTTGAGTTACCAGGTTCTGAAATCAAAGAACTTTTGGTGACTAAAGAGTATGCAGAACATAAATTAACGAATACAACATTAAAAAAATTAAAAGCAGCGTCTTAATTAAAAGAACAAAATTATTATCTCTCGAAATAATTGAGAGTGCTTTAATAAAATCTAAATTACCTCACAGATATTTTTTAAGTTTGTGAGGTTTTTAATTCCTTTTTATGATAACTAAACAAACCATAGACCGTGTTTTTGAAACTGCTCGTGTAGAGGAGGTAATCGGTGAGTTTGTACAATTAAAAAAAGCGGGAAGTAATTTCAAAGGGCTAAGTCCATTTACTGACGAGAAATCTCCATCTTTTATGGTATCTCCAGTAAAACAAATCTGGAAAGACTTTAGTACAGGTAAAGGAGGAAATGCTATTTCATTTTTAATGGAACACGAGCATTATTCATACCCAGAGGCTATTCGTTGGTTAGCAAAAAAATACAATATAGAAATTGAAGAAACTGAACAAACTGATGAACAAAAGCAACAAATTAATGAACGAGAGAGTATGTTTTTGGTTTCCAAATTTGCCAAAGATTATTTTCATGATGTATTAATGAACACTCAACAGGGGCGTGCTATCGGGTTATCATATTTTAAAGAGAGAGGCTTTAGAGAAGATGTCGTTGAGAAGTTTGATTTAGGATACTGTAAAGATGAATGGGACAACTTTACCAAGGCTGCATTGAGTAAAGGATATGACTTGAAATACTTAAAATCTACTGGGTTAACTATTGTAAAAGAAGGAGGAGCAGAAGAAAAGAAATTCGATCGATTTAAAGGACGTGTAATGTTTCCTATCCACAGTATGTCTGGTCGAATTTTAGGTTTTGGAGGAAGAATTCTAACAAATGATAAAAAAGCGGCAAAATATTTAAATTCTCCTGAGAGCGATATCTACCATAAGAGTAAAATTCTCTACGGAGTTTATCAAGCTAAAAAGGAAATTGCAAAACAAGATAATTGTTTTTTAGTAGAAGGATATACAGATGTTATTTCGTTTCACCAATCAGGAATAGAGAATGTAGTAGCTTCTTCGGGTACTGCTTTAACTTCTGATCAAATTAGATTGGTGCATCGATTAACCAATAATATTACAGTGCTGTTTGATGGTGATGCAGCGGGGATAAGAGCTTCTCTTCGTGGAATTGATTTAATTCTCGAACAAGGAATGAATGTGAAGGTTGTTTCTTTTCCTGAAGGAGAAGATCCTGATAGTTTCGCTAAATCACATTCAGATGTTGAGTTAAAAGAATATTTAGAAACCACAGCGCAAGATTTTATTAATTTTAAAGTGTCTTTATTAATGAAAGATGCTGCTAATGATCCTGTAAAAAAGGCAGGTTTAATTCGTGATATTGTTACGAGTATATCTAAAATCCCAGATGCTATCCAGCGAGAAGTATATATACAAGAATGTGCTCGTATTATGGATATCTCAGAACGTGTTTTGTTTAGTGAATTAGCACAATTACTTAAAAAAGATGTTACAAACAAAGCAAAACAGAATCAAAGCAATTATGATCAACCACCGCCAGAGTACTTTTTAGAACAAGAGCAAGCTGCAATGGGAGTTGTAAAGTCACCAGGTAAATCATCAGAAAGTATTAACCAACTTAATATTCTAGAAAAAGAGATACTTCGTATTCTATTATTGTATGGAAATGAAGAAGTAGATTTTGTGAATTGGGTAGACGGTGAAGATAAACAAGGAAGACCCATAATAGAAAAAGAGGAGTATAAAAATACTGTTTCTAATGAGTTGTATTTGAATTTACAAGAAGATGAGATTGAGTTTTCTAATGAAGTGTTTAAAACGGTGTATTATGAATTAATACATCAACTAAACCAAGAAGAAAAAATTTCTATTGAACAGTTAGTAGCTCATGAAAATCCAGTGATTTCAGGTTTAGTGACCAATATTTTAATGGATGAAGAAAAATATTCATTAAGTGATTGGGAGCGAAAAGAAATATTTGTCACTTCTACAGCTAAAATACTACCAAAATTGGTAAGCGATGCGATGTTAAACTTACGACGTATTTTAATTGAAAAGAAAATAAGTGAAGTTTTAAATGGTATTCAAACCCAGCAAATTACTCCAGATTTAGAAGAAATCACTAATTATACTGAATTAAAAAAATTACTTTTTGATAAGTTAAATAGGGTGGTTTAACTATTTTTTCTCATAACTTTAACTAATCCATTGTTTTTTTGTACATTTGCGGCACTCCCCTATAGAAAAGAATAAGAAAACCAAAAATTATGAGAAAATTGCTACAAATTTGTCAGCTTGTCTGGCTGTTTTTAAAACTCCCGTTTCAAATATCTAATGGTCACAAAAAGCATGCCTACAGAAAAATAAAAATGCTGATGATATCAGCAAATTTACTTTAGGTTATTAGGTATTTTACAAACAGGTATTGGTACCATTTTATGTTGGTTAATACGGTTTAGCCGTGTGTAAATTTTATACACTTCTAATTCACGACCTTTAAAATCGGTGTCCAATTTTCCTGCGTCTTGCATTCGCATTGCCCATTCTAATTCGTCGTATGAAGCGCCAATTTGATCTTCGTCTGTTCGATCATCACCCCACAATCCATCTGTTGGGGGAGCAACAATAATGTCTTTGTTTACTCCTAAGTGTTTTGCAATTTCATAAACTTCAGATTTCATTAAATCAGCAATGGGACTTAAATCTACACCGCCATCACCATATTTTGTAAAGAAACCAACACCAAAATCTTCTACTTTATTTCCTGTACCGGCTACTAGTAAACCTTGTAAGCCAGCAAAATAATATAAAGATGTCATTCTTAATCTAGCTCTGGTATTTGCTAAAGCCATAAAACGTTCTTCTTCGTTTTCTACAGGAGGCAAGGAATTGACTAAGCTGTCAAATACAGGGGTTAAATTAACTTGTTTCATTGAGACATTATCAAAATTACTTTTTAACCAATCTACATGGTTTAAAGCTCTGCTTACTTGGCTTTCTGCTTGATGGATAGGCATTTCTAAACATAAAGTAGGTAAGCCAGTTTTAGCACATAATGTAGAAGTTAAAGCACTATCAATCCCTCCAGAAACACCAACTACAAAACCTTTAACTTTTGCATTTTCTGCGTAATTCTTTAACCATTTTACAATATGTTCAGTAACTTTTGGTACGTTCATTATATACTATTTTAGTAAATTTGAAGTTTTAATTTTGAATGTAAATATACTAAAGTTAATGCAAAATTTTTTAAGAGTTTCTCTACTGATATTCCTTTTTATTTCTTGCCAAAAATCTACTATAAAACAGGTTGATGTTTCTCATATTCCAGTAGATGTAAAAATAGATAGATTTGATGTTGATTTTTATACATCAACAGAAAAAACATTATCATCGACCAAGAAAAAATATCCTATGTTATTTCCTTCGGATGTTGATAGTATTTGGGTTCAAAAAATTAAGAATAAGGATGAGCAAGAATTATTTTCAGAGACTCAAAAAGTGTTTAATAATGTATCTGCTATTGAAGTTCAATTAAAAAGTCTTTTTCAGCATGTAAAGTATTACAATCCTAAATTCAACACACCTAGAGTAATTACTATGCTAACCAATATCGATTATGATAATCGCGTGGTTTTTGCAGATAGTTTGTTGTTGATTTCTTTAGATGCTTATTTAGGAAAGAAGCATGAGTTTTATAATGATTACCCAGCGTACATCAAACAAAACAATACTAAAGAACATATAATTGTAGATGTTGCTAATTCTATAATTAATAAACAGGTTTTACCTAATAAAAACCGTCTGTTTTTAGAGAAAATGATTTCAGAAGGGAAAAAGATGTACTTACTAGATGCTTATTTACCAAAAGTATTTGACAAAGAAAAAATAGGGTATTCAGAGGAGAAATTTAATTGGGCAATAAACTCAGAAGAAGATGTTTGGAAGTATTTTATAGAGAGAGACTTATTATATAGTACCGATTTAAAATTAAACCAGCGATTTTTAGATATAGCCCCATTTTCTAAGTTTTATTTAGGTAATGATACGCTGTCTCCAGGACGAATAGGAGTGTTTATTGGCTGGCAAATTGTACGTTCTTATATGCAAAATAATGATGTATCTTTGCAACAATTAATGCAAATAAAAGAAGAGGAAATCTTCCAAAAATCTAAATATAAACCGAAAAGATAATGGCGGTAGAGCATACATCAAAAATTACATTTACAGTAGGATTAGACGAAAATAGAGTACCAGAAGAAATTTCTTGGAATGCACAAGATGGTGGGATTAATAATGAACCTTCTAAAGCAATTATGTTATCTGTTTGGGATCATAAGAAAAAAGATACACTTCGTATGGATTTATGGACTAAAGACATGCCTGTAGATGAAATGAAGCAATTTTTTCATCAAACACTCGTATCTATGGCGAACTCTTTTGAACGCGCAACAGACGACCAAAAAATGAGTGCTACCATGCGCGATTTTTGTGAGTATTTTGCTGAAAAGTTAGAATTGATTCAGAAGTAAGCAGTCTTCTAAAAAATATTATATTCATAAGATCAAGGATTGTGATTCTTGATCTTGTTTATTATATAGTGGTAATCATCTTCGTTATTAACAAAATCTAGTTCAGAAACATCAATAATTAAAATGTTTAAATCTTGTTGAGTTTGGATAAAATTACTGTAACCATCATGTATTTTTTGTAAGTAACTCCCTTCTATATTTTGTTCATAATCACGACCACGTTTTTTTATGTTTTGTAGTAGCCTTTCCGTATTTTGATATAAGTATACATACAAATCTGGTTTTGTGATTTCATTGTACATCATATCAAACATTTTTCGGTACAAAATATATTCGTCTTTATGTAAAGTAACTTGAGCAAAAATGAGGGATTTGAAAATATAGTAATCAGAAACAATGAAGTTTTTAAACAAGTCAAATTGGGCTAAATCATCTGATAATTGCTGATAACGATCTGCTAAGAAGCTCATTTCTAAAGGAAAAGCAAAGCGTTCTTCGTCTTGATAAAACTTAGGTAAAAACGGATTGTCTGCAAAACGTTCCAAGACTACTTTGGCATTAAATTCGTCAGACATCATGTTGGCTAAAGATGTTTTGCCAGCACCTATATTTCCTTCAATAGCAATGTAATTAAACTTCTCTGAAATTGGAATGGGTCTAACTAACTTTTCATCAATAACTGTAATTTCAGAATCATCGTTACAATTCTCTAAACAAATAAACAAATGTTTTTTAACGATTGGATGAATTACATTACGAGCAATTTCAACTAAAGGAGCTAAGGCAAATTTACGTTCCAACATTCGTGGATGTGGAACAATTAAATTTTTAGAAAAGATAATTTCATCATCAAATAATAAAATATCAATATCTATAACTCTATCAGAATAACCGTTTTTGTTTTTTCTATTTCTACCTAATTCTTTTTCGATAGAAAGAAGTTTTACCATTAAAACTTCTGGAGGTAAATATGTAGAAACTTGAATGCAAGTATTCAAAAAATCTTCGCTATCAAATCCCCAAGAAGCTGTTTTGTAAACCGAAGCTACTTTTTGTATAGCACCAATCTTATCACTAATTAAATTGATGGCTTTTTGTAAGTTTTCTAACTTGTTTCCTTGGTTAGTACCTAGAGATAAATATGTAACACGTTGAATTTTCAATATAAAACCACTAAATACTTTATTATTAATTATAAGTGGATATAGCGTTAAAATAATTAAGGCCGATATCGAGAGCAAAGAAACGAAAAGCAAAAAAAAAATCGGTAAAATATTTTACCGATTTTTCAACATTCTTAGGAAGAAAATATTTAGTTTTCTTTCTTTTCTTGTCTAGGTTTTCTATCGTCACGACGATTATCACGTCCACGATTATCTCTACCTTTACTATTATCTCTAGGAGGTCTAGCTACATAACCTTCTGGTTTTGGCAACAAAGCTTTACGAGAAACTTTTTCTTTACGGGTTTTTGGGTCAATTCCGAAGTATTTAACATCTAAAACATCTCCTAATTTAACAACGTCAGAAACATTATCTGTACGTTCCCATGCTAACTCACTCACATGTAATAAAACTTCGTTTCCTGGAGCTTCTGTATATTCCACAACCGCACCAAAATCTAACATTTTAATTACTTTTACTTCGTAAACACTACCTACTTGCGGTTTGAATAACATTGATTCGATACGAGCAAGAACTTTTTCAATTCCTTCTGGACTTGTTCCTAGGATTTCAACAATTCCTTCTTCAGTAACAGGGTCTTCGTTAATAACGATAGTAGTTTCTGTTTCTTTTTGTAATTCTTGAATATGTTTACCACCTGGTCCGATAAATGCTCCAATCATATCGTTAGGGATAACTCTAGTTACCATTTTAGGAGCGTGTGCTTTTACTTCTTTATTAGGAGCAGCAATCGTATCTGTTAATTTTTCTAAGATATGTAAACGACCATCACGAGCTTGTTTTAATGCGTTTACTAAGATCTCATAGCTTAACCCTTTTACTTTAATGTCCATTTGGCAAGCTGTAATTCCGTCAGCTGTACCAGTTACTTTAAAGTCCATATCTCCTAAATGATCTTCATCACCTAAAATATCAGATAAAACTGCATAACGATCACCGTCAGAAATTAATCCCATTGCAATACCAGAAACAGGTTTCTTTAACTGCACCCCAGCATCCATTAACGCCATTGTACCAGAACAAACTGTAGCCATAGAAGAAGAACCGTTAGATTCTAATACTTCAGATACAACTCTTACTGTATATGGGCAATCAGCAGGAATCATTCCTTTCAATGCTCTTTGTGCTAAATTTCCGTGACCAACTTCTCTACGAGAAGTTCCTCTCAAAGGACGTGCTTCTCCTGTACAAAAAGGAGGGAAGTTATAGTGTAAATAGAATGTTTCTTCACCTTCGTAAGAAGGCATATCTATTTGGTTTGCTTCTCTAGATGTACCTAAAGTTACGGTTGCTAATGCTTGAGTTTCTCCACGAGTAAAGATAGAAGATCCGTGTGTAGATGGTAAGTAATCTACTTCGCACCAAATAGGTCTAATATCAGTAGTCTTACGTCCGTCTAAACGTAATCCTTCTGCTAAAGTTAACTCTCTAACTGCGTTCTTTTGTGCTTTATTAAAGTATTTTCCAATTAAATCTCCAAAATCAGCAATTTCTTCTTCAGAAAAAGTAGCAATAATTTCTTCTTTTACTTCAGAAAAAGCTAACCCTCTTTCTGCTTTTGAAGTACCTTTTTTAGCGATTTCGTAACATTTATTGTAGGCTAAATCGTTAATCTTTTTAGCCAAATCTTCGTCTTCTCTTTCTGGTTCGTATTCACGAGTTTCTTTTTTACCAAATGCCTCAGCTAAACGAATTTGGGCAGCACATTGTACTTTAATAGCTTCGTGTGCAAATTTGATGGCATCTGCCATTTCTTCTTCAGAAATTTCATCCATTTCCCCTTCAACCATCATTACTGAATCTGCTGAAGCTCCAATCATCATGTCAATATCCGATTTAGCTAAATCTTCCCTGTTTGGATTGATTACAAATTCTCCATTAACTCTAGCAACACGTACTTCAGAAATTGGAGTTTCGAATGGGATATCCGATAACTGTATTACTGTAGAAGCAGCTAAACCAGCTAAAGCATCTGGCATCACATCATCATCATGAGACATTAATTGAATCATCACTTGTGTTTCTGCGTGATAATCTTTAGGGAATAAGGGACGTAAAACACGGTCTACTAAACGCATTGTTAATACTTCTCCATCACTTGGTCTTGCTTCTCTTTTAAAGAACCCACCAGGGTAACGACCTGCAGCAGCAAATTTTTCTCTATAATCTACTGTTAATGGTAAAAAATCAACATCAGATTGTTTGTAGTTAGATACTACAGTACATAATAACATTGCTTTTCCCATCTGAACAACAACTGAACCGTGTGCTTGTTTTGCTAATTTACCGGTTTCTAATGAGATGGTTCTTCCATCTCCAAGGTCAATGACCTCTCTAAATACTTTTGGAATCATAAATTTTTAATTCTAAATTTTTTACTTTGTTTGTTGTTGTTGTGTTGTTGTTTTTCCAATGGAAATTCAAAATTGCTGTTACTAATTTTGAGTTTTTTATATAAAATTCTATTTATTAGATAGAAAAGTATTCTTTTAAAAATAAAAAAGAGGCACGTTTATAGAGCCTCTTTTTGTTGAAATTATTTTCTAATTCCTAATTCTTTGATAATCGCACGATATCTGTTGATTTCTTTTTTCTTTAAATAGTCTAAAAGACTTCTACGCTTACCAACCATCATTACTAACGAACGCTCTGTGTTATAATCTTTACGATTTTTCTTTAAGTGTTCTGTTAAGTGGTTAATTCTGTGCGTAAATAACGCGATTTGACCCTCTGCACTACCAGTATCGTTTGCTCCTTTACCATGTTTTGCGAAAATCTCTCCTTTAACTTCTTTTGTTAAATACATACCAATATTGTTTAAATGATTTTAATGTATACAATGATTTTTCATTGAAGTTGCAAATATACAACTATTTTTAAAATAAATGAATATCGTTTTGTTAAGGAATTTTGATTACAAGATTTAAGTTTTTTGTTTTTATTATGCTCTAATAGGTTGATTTTGGATTAAATCAATATATAGGTTTACTTGTTTTTTTAAGTCTTTACGTTCGTAAATAGCATCTAAGAAACCATGTTCTAAAACAAATTCCGAACGTTGAAAACCTTCTGGTAATTCTTTTCCTGTAGTATCTTTTACAACACGTGGACCCGCAAAGGCAATTAGCGCATTTGGTTCAGCAATATTAATATCACCTAACATTGCGAATGAGGCTGTTGTTCCACCAGTTGTTGGATCTGTACATAATGAAATATATGGAATTTTTGCGTCAGCTAATTGAGCTAATTTTGCTGAGGTTTTTACTAACTGCATTAATGAAAGTGAGGCTTCCATCATACGCGCTCCTCCCGATTTAGAAATCATTAAAAAAGGAATTTCATTTTTGATAGCATAATCAATTGCACGTGCAATTTTTTCTCCAACGACACTTCCCATAGATCCGCCGATAAAAGCAAAATCCATAGCAGCAACAACTAAGTCTTTTCCTGCCGATTTTCCTACAGCTGTTCGAACAGCATCTTTTAATCCTGTTTTCTTTTGAACTGCTTTTAGTCTGTCTGGATATTTTTTAGTGTCTTCAAATTTTAATGGATCTTTTGAAGTTAGTTTTTCATTTAACTCTGTAAATTCATTATTATCAAAAAACAACTCAAAATATTCTTTACTTCCAATTCTTACATGGTAACCATCTTCTGGACTTACATATAAGTTTTCTTTTAATTCTTCGGTGTCTATAACCTTTCCGCTTGGGGTTTTATACCACAAGCCTTTTGGTGTGTCTTTTTTCTCTTCAGTAGGGGTATGAATCCCTTTGTCTTTACGTTTAAACCAAGCCATAATTTTAAATGTTGTTTGTTTTAGGCTTCTTTTCCTATAGCGTATTTATATTATTTAAGTCTTCAAAAGCCTTTTTTAATCTCGCTTTAAAGGTTAATTCACCTTCACGTAACCATTTACGAGGGTCGTAATATTTTTTATTTGGTACTTCTTCTCCTTCAGGGTTACCGATTTGAGATTGCAAATATGCAGATTTTTCACTCATATAATCACGAATACCTTCAGTAAATGCATATTGTAAATCTGTATCAATATTCATTTTTACTACACCATACCCAATAGCTTCTCTAATTTCTTCTACTGTAGAGCCTGATCCTCCGTGAAATACAAAATCTATTGTGTTATGAGGGACGTTATATTTTTTAGAAATATATTCTTGTGAATTTTTTAAAATCTTTGGAGTTAATTTTACGTTTCCTGGTTTGTAAACTCCATGTACATTACCAAAAGCAGCTGCAATTGTAAATTGATCACTTACTTTTTTTAATTCTTCGTAAGCATAACCAACTTCTTCTGGTTGTGTGTATAATTTAGATACATCAACATCACTATTGTCAACTCCATCTTCTTCTCCTCCTGTAATTCCTAGCTCTATTTCTAAAGTCATTCCCATTTTACTCATTCGAGCTAAATATTCTTTACAAATTTCAATATTCTCTTCGATGGGTTCTTCTGATAAATCAATCATATGAGAACTATATAATGGTTTGCCAGTTTCTTTAAAATGTTGTTCACTAGCATTTAAAAGTCCATCAATCCAAGGCAATAATTTTTTTGCAGCGTGATCTGTATGTAAAATAACTGGAACGCCATATGCTTCTGCTAATAGATGAATATGTTTTGCACCGGCAACAGCACCTGCTATAGCTGCTTTTTCATTTTCGTTAGAGAGACCTTTACCTGCATTAAATTGTGCTCCACCATTAGAAAATTGAATAATTACAGGTGAATTCAAATCTTTAGCAGTTTCTAAAACGGCATTAATTGTATTAGAACCTACTACATTTACTGCGGGTAAAGCAAATCCTTTTTCTTTAGCAAGTTGAAAGATTTCTTGTACTTGTTTTCCGGTGGCAACTCCAGGTTTAATCATGTTTTTAATTTTTTAGTTGTTTGGTAATTAGAAAACAAATCTACACTTTTTTAAGAAAGTGATGACTAAAATTTATGATAAACTGATGATTAGAAAGGATAGTTGATTCCAATATTATATACAGCGTTACTAAAATTAAAGTTTTGAAACCACCTCTTGTCTGTTAAATAAGGCTCACGTGCTTTAAATCCTAAATCTAAACGAGCGACTAAAAACTTGAGGTCATACCTAAGTCCAAAACCAGCCCCAACAGCCATGTCTGTTATTGATTTTAAGTTTTTAAATTTAGCTGCATCATCAACTAAAGAAGAATTGGTGATGTCCCAAATATTTCCAGCATCAACAAAAAGAGCTCCTTTTAAGCTAGAAATCATATCAAAACGATATTCAAAAGAAGATAAAAATTTTAGGCTACCAATGTTGTACTCTAATCCAGGAGTTCTTCTTCCTGGTCCTAAATCGTAGGTTCTCCATGCACGAATATCATTAGAGCCGCCAGCGAAATAACTTTTCGAAAAAGGAATGTTAGAGTCGTTATACGTTATAATAGCTCCTAAAAAAGAGCGGTGTGCTAGTACAGAATTTTCACCCAATCTCCAAAACTTCTTATATTCAATATCTGTTTTAAAATACTGAGCTACAGGAAGTTTAAACACTGTTTTTTGACCTTTAGCATCAGTTTGATTAGAGAGTAAAGCCATTATATTTCCAGAATTTGCTACTCTAACTCTAAAATATGAAAAATTTGCATCTCTAATATTTTCTTGATTATTATAAGTAAAATTATAGGCTATAACTGGAATTAAGAAATCGGAAGTGATTATATTATATCGATTTAAAATATTTAGATTGTCTTGAAAAGCTGTTGGATCTGTGCTTTTAAAATTAGTATCTGAAGCTCTTTCTTTCATGAAATCCACAATCTTATTTATACTTTCTTGATTGTTTGGTTGAGGTAAAGGATTACCATCATAAGTTAAGGATACTTCATTAAGTTTTTCATATTCAGAATTATAAATGTTGAAGTAATTATCTACATTTAAATTTCTAATATATTGTGCATTTAATAGTTCAACTTGTATGGTTTTTCGTTTTGAATATTGCCATTTATAATCTACCCCTAAAGAAATATTTTGCTTGTCTAAAGCAATGTTTTTTTGAATGTTAATACCTGTTTGAAAAGTTGTTCTTGGCGACATACTTTTTGGTACAAATTTATGCAAACCAAAAGGAGCCATAAACCGAGGTACTTCTAAAGATAAGTTACTACCTATTTCCCAACCAGGTACTGTTCTAGAATTAAAATAAGATCCAAGGATAGAAAATTTAAAAATTTCTGCTCCCTTAAAAGTGTTTCTGTTTGTGATAGAAAATTTTGCTGAAATATCAAAAGTACGGATGTTAGAACGTGATAATTCAGTTTCAACTCCTAAGGTGTACTTTTCTATGGGAGTTAAAAAAATATTTGCTTCTAGTTCTTCATCATTTAGCTCTGTATAACGTATTGAAGTTGTTTTAAAATTTCGCAATCCACGTAAATGATTTCGAGTTAAATTACGAAGGGAGTCCGTATAAACCTGATTGGGTTTGATAAAAATAGATTGTGATAAATATTTTGGATTGTATCTTAATTTAGTATGAGAAAAATATGAAATGTCATTATAGTTGATAGAATCTTTATGAAGTTCATTTCTTAATGAGTATAAGTAATCTGTAAAAATATTTATCTTTTTTATTCTTTGAATTTTAAAAGGTTTTGAAATATAAGCGCCCTCCTTTTCAATTAATCTATCTGATATGGAAATTTCTACATTCGTTTTTTTGTAATTATTTAAGGTGTCATTTACAAACTCAATACTATTTTCATTAAAATGATAAATACCTTTGTTTCTAAACAACTTGATTAATCTATCAGCTTCATTAATGAAGTTTTGATTTTTATATTGCTCTCCTTTTTTTAAAAAACTTTTTTGAGAAGTTGTCGCGTAAATAGAATCTAAAACAGGTGATTTTATATTACTGTAGATAGAATCTAGAAAAGAAGGTTTACCTCTCGAAATATAATATTTAATAGCTCCTTTTTTATTTCCAAGTGTGTCTTTTTGTGACCAAACTTTAGTTCTAAAATAACCTTCAGTGAAATAGTATGCCTCAAGGTTTTTTACGGTTTCTTTAGTTTTTTTATCCTTAATAATAATAGGTGCTTGACCGTTTTCTAAGTACCAGTTATTAAGTCCAATAAAAGTTCTTGCTACTGAAATACTTTGTTTTTCAGAAAAAAGATCTTTAAAAGTATGATACCATCCTGGGTGATTTTCTTTCCATTCAGAAACATCTTGCGATCCTTTAGGGTTTCCTAAGTTATAAAAATATAATGAAAGAGGAATTCCAAGAGCTTTAGTGTTAGGGCGTTGTAATAATAAATCAGTTATTTCACTTTTAGAATTTTTTACGCTGTCTATGTATACTGTGTTTTTAGTAAGTAAAAGTTCTTTTTCTGGAACATGTTTTATGGTGCTACAAGAGCTTAGAAATAGTAACAGTAAAAAGTAGATAGAAAGTTTTTTCATTAACTTTACGCGTCGCATTAATTACCAAAAATACTATTTTTTTGTGGTTATTGCTTGTTAAAAAAAAGCAAATGAGTTTATCTAAAAGTCAATTAAAATTAATAACTAGTTTACAGCAAAAAAAGTATCGCCAAAAACATAATTTATTTGTTGCAGAAGGGGTTAAAGTAGTAAGTGAGTTATTGAGATCATCATTAAAAATTGATACTTTATTTATTGTTGAAGATTTTACTTTTGAAGCAGATACTAGTAGAATAATTCATATTTCAGAAAATGAATTAAAAAAAATAAGTACACTTAAAGCACCTAACAAAGTTTTAGGACTATTTGAAATTCCGGAGGAAAAAGAAATTAAAGAGAACGGATTAATAATTGCATTAGACGCAATTAATGATCCTGGGAATTTAGGTACTATTATTCGTTTGTGTGACTGGTTTGGTGTTCAACAAATAATTTGCTCTAAAAATACGGTAGATTGTTACAATCAAAAAGTAGTACAATCTTCAATGGGGTCTATAACAAGAGTACAAATTAATTATACTGATTTACATCCTTATTTAAAAGAAACTTTACTTCCTGTTTTTACTGCTGATATGGATGGTAAAAATGTATATAAAACGAATTTACCGAGAGAAGCGATTTTGGTTATGGGAAATGAAGCTAACGGAGTTTCCGAAGAAATAAATCAACTTGTAAAAAACAAATTAACGATTCCTCGTTTTGGTGATAATCAACAAACTGAAAGTTTGAATGTAGCCACGGCTACCGCTATTTTATTAAGTGAATTTAGAAGGGGCTAGAACAATCCGTGTAATTGTGAATCTATTCTGTCAATTACATACCCTAAATCTTCTTGTTTGTCTACAAAATCTAAATTATCAACATCAATAATTAATAATTTCCCCTTGTTGTATTTTGTTATCCAAGCTTCGTAGCGTTCATTTAATCTACTTAAATAATCAATACTAATAGAGCTTTCGTATTCGCGTCCGCGTTTATGAATTTGCCCAACTAAAGTTGAGATATCCGCACGTAAATAAATTAATAAATCTGGAGGGGTTACCAAGTTTTCCATTAACTCAAATAAAGAAGAATAATTGCTGAAATCACGATTGGTCATTAAGCCCATAGCATGTAAGTTCGGAGCAAAAATATGTGCATCTTCGTAAATTGTTCTATCTTGAATGATATCTTTACCTGATTGACGTAACTCTAAAACTTGACGAAAACGACTGTTTAAGAAAAACACCTGTAAATTAAAAGACCAACGTTCCATTTCGGCATAAAAATCATCTAAATAAGGATTCTCATCAACCGATTCGAAATGAGGTTCCCATTTGTAATGTTTTGCTAATAATTTAGTTAAGGTTGTTTTTCCAGCTCCGATGTTTCCAGCAATGGCTACGTGCATAATTCAATAATTTGAGGAGGGTAAAATTACACATTATTTCCGATTTTGAAAGGAATTAACACATCAATTTGTATCCAAATCCGCGGATATTTATGATTTGAATTGTTGGATCTTTTTTGAGCTTTTTTCGAAGTTTAGAAATAAATACGTCCATACTTCGAGCGTTAAAAAAATCATCACTACCCCATAATTTATTTAGAATGAAACTTCGATCTAATATTTCGTTTTTCATTTCTGATAAATGAAAAAGTAATTCAGCTTCTCTATGTGTAAGTAACTCACTTTCGTTATTAAAACTTAACGTTTGTTTAGTGTAGTTAAAATTGAAATTTCCTAAGGTTATATTTTCTTGATTTTTTTTCACATGAATTCTATTTAATAATGCGTGAACTCTAACAATTAACTCTTCCATAGAAAAAGGCTTTTTTAGATAATCATTTCCACCGTTTTGAAATCCATCAATTACGTCTTTAGTTTGAGACTTTGCTGTGAGAAAAATAATTGGAATCGATTTATTGTTCTCCCTAATTTCTTTAGCTACAGTAAAACCATCTTTTTTCGGCATCATTACATCTAATACTAAAACTTCTGGTTGTTCTTGATTATAAACATCAAGTGCTTCCTCTCCATTTATAGCATGAAACACCTTAAAGTCTCGAGTCTCTAAGCTTTCTTTTACTATTTGTCCCAAACTAGGTTCGTCTTCGGCGAGTAAGAGTTTAATTTTATTAGACATTAGGTAACTTAATTTTAAATGTTGTTTTCTTCGGATTAGAATTTATGCTGATTGTTCCTTCGTGTTTTTCAATGATTTTTTTAGTGTAATACAAACCAATCCCAAAGCCTTTAACATCATGAGTGTTTCCCTTCGGAATTCTATAAAACTGACCAAAAATCTTTTCTTGCTGATATTTTTCAATCCCATTTCCATTGTCTGAAACTGAAATTGCAATTATATTGTCTTCTGCTAATAAGCTAATTTCAATAGTACCTCCACCGTATTTTACAGCATTGTCAATTAAATTAGAAATCGCATTTTCAAAATGAAATTCATCAACCTCTATAGATAATTCATCAAAGTTAGATGAAAAAGAGATTGTTTTTTCAGGAGCGATAAGTAGATGTTTTTTGGTAAGCTTATCTAATAAGTCAGTAAGATTTACATCTTCCTTTTTTAGTAATAGCTTTTCACTGTCTAAAGTTGCGGTTTCTAATAGCTTTTCAACCATTAAATGCAGTTTTTTAATTTGGGTTTCAGATATAGAAATATATTTCTGCGTTTTTTCTTTATCTTCAATTACGTTAAAATTATTGATAGCTTCTAAAGCAGTAGAAACTGTAGTTATTGGTGTTTTAAATTCGTGCGTTATGTTACTGATTAAATCATTTTTTATTTCTGCTAATTGCTTTTGTTGATTAATAATCTTCAACAGATAAAACAAACTAGAAATTACAGCAATTGATAACAATAGAGATAATAAAATTCCAGTTGAACTTCTTTTTAATGTCTCTGCTGACGGATTTGTGTATAGCATTTCGAAACGATTTCCAACTCCCAAAAAAGTAGATTTTGACTCAATTTCGTTAAGGTTTTTATCTGTAGTTAATGAATTGTGCCAAGTATGTAAAGTATCATTCTTAAAAAATTTAAAAGCATATGACACATTTATTTTCTTTTGAGTCAATTCTTTTTGTAAAATTGAATCTACTTTTTCATGATTTAAAGAATCGTTTTGTACAGCAACAAAAATGGTTTGTAATCCTTTAATGAGTTTTAAACTGTCGGTAGCTTTTTTTCCTTTAAATACTTTTACTTCTTTAATATCTTCTGATTGTATGTGAAAGCCAGATTTACCCTCTTTAGAAAACTGAGTAAGAGCCTTTATTTTATTAAATGAATTAGTAGCACTAGAACCTAACTTTTTTTTAACTTCTTTCGTTACAATGCTTAAAACAGAATCTATTTCCTGTAATTCATTTTTGTTGTCCGTAGTAATCTCCAGTGACGCACCTGAAACGTCAAGAGTATTGTTATGAAGTGTATCTTTCTTTGAACTTGAAGTAAATATTTTTTTAAAAAGATTACTCTTTTTTGTGTTATTTAATTTTGAAGGAAACTTAGGTTCTACAATAGCAAAATAACTTCTTTTAGATAAATCAACATAATACTGTTCAATTGCGTTGTCTAAACTTAATTGAATTTCGTTCATTACGCGCTGCTTATTTACTTCATAATTTTTATAATTCCAATAGAATTGTACAGCAATGGTAGTTAGTATTGTTGCTGATATTAAATAGAGTACCCAGTTATATCTTGTTGTATTCACATTTCAAAAGTACGTTTTATAATCATAAATTTTAACCGGTTAACACTCGTTAACACTCATTAACTATAAAAATTGAGTAGAGTTTTCATCTTTGAAGTATTCAATTTAAAATTAAATAAAAATGAAAAAAATTATTCTATTATTTCTATTGATGAGTTCTGTAGTTTTTTCTCAAGATTTTCAAGGAAAAGCAACGTATAAAACACACCGAAAAACGGAAATTAAAATCAGTACAGATAAAGGAGCGCCAAATGCAGATATGCAAAAGAAGCTACATGAGCGTATGAAGAAAATGTTTCAAAAAACATTTACGTTGAATTTTTCCAAGTCGGCTTCTACCTACAAACAAAATAAAGAATTAGAACCAGAAGTAAAATCAGGCGGAGTTGAAGTTGTAATGTTTGGTAGTGGAGGGGGTACCGATGTGTTATATAAAAACATTGTAGATAAAAGTTATACCAACAAAACTGAAATTAGTGGAAAACGATTTTTAATTAAAGATAAATTACCAGAACATGAATGGGAAATGACATCAGAAACTAAAAAAATTGGTGATTACACTTGTTATAAAGCAACTAGAAGTAGAGAAGAAAAGAGAACTAGTTTTACTATGACCGATGGAGAAAAAGAAGAGAAAAAAGAGGAAGTTACAGTAGCAATAACAGCTTGGTATACACCACAAATCCCTGTTAGTAATGGACCAGGAATGCACTGGGGGTTACCAGGATTAATTTTAGAAGTTCAAGAGGGAAAACAAACGATTGTATGTAGTGAACTAGTTTTAAATTCGAAAGATAAAATTGAAATAGAGGAACCTACAAAAGGAAAAAAAATAACTCAAAAGAAGTTTGATGAAATTATGAAAGAAAAAACACAAGAGATGATGGAAAGGTTTAAAAATCAAAGAAAATCTAAAAAAGACGGAGAATCTATTAGTATAGAAATTCAAGGGTAAAAATAATTACCGATTAAACCTTTAGCTTTTTTTTAAGTCTAACGAAGATAACTAAGAATTATCTTTATAAAAAATTAAAGCTAAAAATATGAAATCAATTTTCACTTACCTGTTTTTGTTTTGTTCAGTTGTTGTATTTGCGCAAAAAGATTTTCAAGGAAAAGCGGTTTATCAATCAAAAACTTCATTCGATATGAGTCGTTTTAATGATCGTGAAATGTCTGAACAAAGAAAAAAACAAATGATGGATAGAATGAAGAATATGTTAGAGAAAACATACATACTTCATTTTAATAAAATTTCATCATTATATAAAGAAGAAGAAAAATTAGAAACTCCAGGACAAGGAGGTTTTCGTTTTGGAGGAATGAGTGGTGGTACACAGTACAAAAATATTTCTGAAAAAAAAATGATAGAAGCCAAGGAGTTTTTTGGTAAAAAATTTTTAATAACTGAAGAAGTAGAAATGCCACAATGGGAAATGAGTGGTGAAACAAAAAAAATAGGTAACTATACTTGTTATAAAGCAACGATGATAAAAAAGAACGATGATTTTGATTGGAGAAGTATGCGAAGGAGAAATGATGACAAACCAAAAGACTCAACGAAGGTTATCAAAGTTTCGGATGAAATTGAAACGCCAAAGGAAACTCTAGTTACTGCTTGGTATACACCTCAAATTCCTGTGAGTAATGGGCCAGAGAAGTATTGGGGATTGCCAGGGTTGATTTTAGAAATTAATTCAGATAGAACTACAATTTTATGCACAGAAGTGGTTTTAAATCCTACAGAAAAAGTTATGATTGAAGCACCGACTAAGGGAGACAAGGTAACTCGTGAAGAATATAATAAAATTATGAAAAAGAAGATGGAGGAAATGCGAGAAATGTTTAGAGGACGACGAGATGGCGGAAGAGGAGGAAGATAACTAGTGAAATTAAAAAAATGAAAAAACTATTACTACTCGCAGTCATTATGATTGCTAACATTACCAATGCGCAAATTAAACTATCAGGAGTTGTAAAAGATAGTACTGGTAATCCATTAGAAATGGCAAATTTAATTGCTATTAATAATAACACTAAAAAGTTAGATTCTTATGGGTTTACAGATTCTTATGGTAATTATAAACTTAATTTAAAGAAGAATGCGACATATTCTATTAAAGCGAGTTATGTAGGTATGAAAACATCAGATCTAACTATAGTTACACAAGAATCTGATCTTTTAAAAGATATTATTCTTGAATTAGATGAAACATTAGATGAGGTTGAAATTATTTCTAAAATGCCAGTTACAGTTAAAGGAGATACTATTGTGTACAATGCTGATTCTTTTAAAAGCGGAACAGAAAAAAAATTAGGAGATGTTTTAAAAAAATTACCTGGCGTTGAGGTAAATGATGATGGTGAAATTCAAGTGGAAGGAAAAACGGTTAAAAAAGTAATGGTAGAAGGGAAAGATTTTTTTGATGGAGATTCTAAATTGGCTGTCAAAAACATTCCTGCCAATGCTATTGATAAAGTAGAGGTGTTAAAAAATCATAGTGAAGTTAGTCAAATGAGCAGAGTTACTGATAATGAAGATAACATTGTTATCAATTTGAAGTTGAAAGAAGGAAAGAAAAATTTTTGGTTTGGAGAAGTAGTTGCTGGAGTTGGTTTAGGTATGCAAGATGAACGTTATTTAGTACATCCTAAATTATTTTATTACAATCCAAAATATAGTGTAAATGTAATTTCAGACTTTAATAATATTGGAGAAATACCATTTACTCGTCGTGATTATTTTAAGTTTACTGGTGGATTTAGAGGAGGTGGAGGTCGCGGTACAAGTTTTAATGTAGCTTCTTCGGATATTGGTTTTTTAACTATGAGA
The DNA here is from genome assembly GCF_008124875.1 of Tenacibaculum adriaticum. Lineage (GTDB taxonomy): Bacteria > Bacteroidota > Bacteroidia > Flavobacteriales > Flavobacteriaceae > Polaribacter > Polaribacter adriaticus. The sequence continues at coordinate 89,240 of NZ_VNIA01000001.1, read as the reverse complement.
AATGATAAGGCTAAAGAAATTGAAACGCGTTTTGGTGCCGTAAATTTTAGTTACTCACCTAAGCAGAATTGGGACTTAAGTGGGTTTGCCATTTATTCAGGAACTAATACGGATATGGAAGAAAATACAACCAGGAATTATATCAATCCAGAAGAAAATAATCCAGACGCTATAGAAACAGAAACAACTCAGAGTTCCACAAATCAAAAAAGTAATTTAGGGTTGATAAAGTTGAGTTCTAGCTATAAAAAGAATGAAAACAATCAATTTGATTATGATATTTTTATAAAAGTTTCTGATCAAAACGAATATCAAAATTTTACTTCAAATAGAATAACTGTAAATGGAGCAAATACTACAGTTCCTATTGATGAGGTTTCTTCACAAAATCCGTTTTCAATCAGTCAAAATGCAAATTATTATTATACGTTAAATGATAAAAACATTTTTTCTTTTGAAGCGCAACATTTATGGCAGAACGAAGATCCATTTTACAATGCAAAATTAGCAGAATTATCATTTGCTGATCAATTAGGATTAACGTCTCCCCAAACGTTGTTTGATGTTTCGCAAAACAAACGAGTAAAGACAAACAAGTTAGATGTAAAAATTGATTATTATTACGTGTTAAATGCTAAAAGTAATTTGAATTTTAGTTTAGGAAGTACTCTAAGTACCCAGCAATTTAATTCTGATGTTTTCCAAGTTTTAGATAACGGAAACCAACAAAATATTAATAATACAAATGTAATTAACGATGTTGAGTATACTTTCAATGATTATTTTGGCGGATTGCATTATAAATTTATAACAGGAATATTCACCTTTGATCAAGGATTTACTTTACATCAATATTCAGCAGAAAACATACAATTAGGGACATCGTTTGATAATAATTTCACTAAATTATTACCTGATGCTTCGATTAAAGTTGCGTTAAAAAAATCAGAAACATTACGTTTAAATTATAGTCAACAAGTAAGTTTTACGGATATTAATAGTGTTGCAGAAGGGTACGTCTTTAATAATTACAATCGATTGTATTCTGGTAACCGAGAGTTAGAAAGTGCGCTTTCTCATAATATTAGTTTAAGCTATTTCAGTTTTAACATGTTTAATTATACAAATGTGTTTGCTAACATTAATTATAACAAACGAATTGATGCTGTAAAAGGATTAACTGAGTTTAATGGGGTAGATCAAACTTCAACATCAATTAATTCGGTTTTTCCAGATGAAAGTATTTCAGCGAATGCTAATTTTCAAAAAAGTTATCGAAAATTTAAATTATCATTAGGAGGTAATGTAGGATATTCAAAATCTAATAACTTATTTTTTTCAAGCGAGACAAACACAAATGAAAACAGAGAATCAAATTCGTTTACACAATTGTATAGAACTCGTTTAAGTTCTAACTTTAGAGATGCCCCTAACTTTGATGTTGGATACAACGTAAGTATTAATAAGTATGATCAAGGAGGGAATATAAACACGTTTACTACTCATAGTCCATTTATAAATTTTGATGCGTTTATTACAAACGATTTAGTTTTCAATACAAAATATACATATAATAACTATAGAAATGAAGAAAAAACACTAAATACTTATAGTTTTTGGGATGCAGATTTAACCTATCAGAAGAAAGATAGTAAATGGGAATATAAAATTGGAATGACTAATTTATTAAATACAAAATCTTTGAATCAAGACGATACAAATACTATTTTTAATAGTACGTCAGCGTATATAATACAACCACGTTATGCAACTTTTAGTGTAAAGTATAATTTGTAATTTAATTATTAATCAATAAAAAAGCGAACTTTTTAAGTTCGCTTTTTTGCTTTATAAAAGGTATGGTTATTTAATAATTAGTTTTTTGGTTGTTTGTTTATTGCCGTTTTGAATTTGTAATAAATATAATCCAGCATTAATTTTGTCAAATGTTAATTCTTCAGAGAAAATAGATGAAGTATTTTTATAATCTTTTTGCTCTATCATTCGTCCTCTGATATCAAATAATTTAAGAGAAACTTTATTTGTATTTAAAACTTCAAATCTCAAGTTAAATTTTCCTTCTGAAGGATTAGGATAAAGGCTAAAGCTATTAAAAGAAAAGTCTTTAACGGATGCTGGGTTATCCACAACAATTGTGTAATCTTCTGTTTCTCCCCACTCACTTCCTTGATCTTCATCACAAGCACCTTCTCCGTAACTATCTTCATTTGGGTTGGTGTATTCAATAATAACTCTCATTCTGGTAGATCCGTTTACTGCATTTTCTGGAACAGTAATGTCCATGGTTCCAGTAACAATACTTCCAGATATTGTGCCTAAATCATATCTTTCATCATCTATATTGAATACATAGTCTTGATTCCAATCAATGAAAACAAAACAATGGTCTCTAAAGGTTTTGGCATCAAATGTAACGCTCACTTGATAGGTTTCTCCAGATTGAACTATGGTTGAAATATTGGTAAAATCCTGATAACCATCATCTGCATCAGGATCGTGATCATTTCCTGAATCATTATTAATGGTATTGAAAGTAACATTAGAAATGTATTCGCTTCCATTAGACTGTGTAAAAGTTGAACTACAATATGAGGGTTCTTCTGTAGTAAAATTAAAAATGTTAGAAAAAGAACCTTCACCACAATTGTTTTTAGGTTTTACCCTCCAGTAATATCTAGTAGTGTACTCTAAAATTGTAGGAACGGTATAAGAATTAGTTGTTACATTACCATTAGCAACAATACTTGCAAAGTTACTATCAATTGCTAACTCTATGTCATATGATGTAGCATTGTTGTCTTCTACCCAATTAAGTAAGGGAGATAAAAGTTCTCCTGTAATTCCATCTGTTGGAGAAGTTAATGTTAATTGGTCAAAACTATCATCAAATATATTTAAGGTAGCATTTATGGATTTTACAATACTACCAGATGTTCCTTTTAAAATTATTGGGTAGCTAGCTTTAGCAGCATCTGTAGTTGTTATTGTAGCAGTTACTTGTGTGTTATTATCTACTGCAGAAACAGGGTTGAATGTAATTGTAGCCCCAGCAGGTAAATTATCTGCAGAAAATGTCGTAGTACCTGTGAAACCTAAAAATGTTTTATAAGTAAATTGATAAACAGCATCATTAGGTTTACAAACATCTAAAGTTGGATTATCAATAGTTAAAGCGAATTCAGATTCTTGTGTTGAGAAGTTAGATGAATTTACTGCATAGAAGATGTTATCGTTACCTTCTACCATAATTCTGGCAGAGGTTGTATCACCACCTGTAGCAGGCGTGATTATTTCATGACTCCCATCATTAGGTACATTACTAGCTAGTATATAAGGAAATGTTATACCACCATCAACGGACATTTTTATGTTTACAGTTGTCGTATTAACTGCGCCTGAATCTGTGCCAGCAACATCCCAAGTAACAGTTTGTGTTGATCCAACATCCCATAATTCATTAGTGGTTTGAGAAGTAATTATAAATGGTCCTGCAGTGGTATCAACAGTTATTTTCATAGTGTCATAGCTGGTTTGTCCTCCTAAACCTAAAGCTGTTGGTTCTCTATCTCGCACAGTTAAAGCCCAGTTTAGTTCCCGATCAACCAGAGAAACAGTTTCCCAATCATCACCAGAGCTGGGGTTGGTTTCTGTTAATTGCCCTGCAATTACACGGCTTAATTTTGGTATATATCTGTCTGAATCAGGAGAAGGAGACAAAGATCTTGCTTGAGCTCCTACTTCTCTTGTAGGGCCAAACTGACTTGCTGTAACTTGGCCACTATCTGTTTGTTCCCAGCAATACATTAAATTATCACTGCTATCAGCATCAGTAGCATCTCCTCTTAATACAAAAGCAGTGCCTCCAGGTATTATATAATCATTACCTGCGTTGGCTACAGGAGGGCTATTTGTTAAATTTATAGGACTATTATTTTGCCAACATGTCTGAGTTTCTAAATTTGTTAAAATTTGACGAATACTATGATAGTGAAAATATGGATCGCTATTTTGCTGTACGTTAGAGCCTGTAATACCAGCATACCCCATAATTGTAGAACCAGAACCTGGTTCTGCATTTACGCCTGTGCCTTCTGTATTATGAGAAAATGTATGGTTTGCCCCCATTTGATGTCCAATTTCATGGGCAACATAGTCTATATCAAAAGTATCTCCTTCTGGAATTGCATTGGCAGGAGAAGTAATTCCTGCTCCTTTGTTTTCATCATTGATGGAAGTTGTATCATCTACACATACACAACCAATACATCCTGCGTTTCCGCCACCACCGGAAGCACCAAACATATGTCCGATATCATAAGCGTCGTTACCTATCGTATTTGTCAAAGTGTTTTGCAATTCAACATTCCAAGCACTTAATGAACCTGAATAAGGGTCGGTGGCTGGGTCCGTATAAATCAATTCTGGAAAATCTTGTACTTCAAAGGTTACTGCCATATCAGTTTCAAACACAGCATTTACTCTAGTTATAGTTGCATTTATTGCAGCTAAAGCTCCAGCAACTGTCCCTCCATGATATGTTGTATATTCTCCATTAACAGACATCGCTAATCTAAACTTACGCAAAGTTTGGTCATTTGCATCTCTGCTATAAGAGTCTTTTATGTTGTCTTTAGAAACAATTTCATCTGCCGTAGAACAAATGAATTCTTCTTTAGGTAGGCTAGTTTTAGATAACCTATTATAAACCACATATTTTTCAGTACTGTTTTCTACTGGTTGTATAAAAACAGTTGGTTTGTTTTTGTAGCTAACCATAGTTTGCACACCTTTTTGTGATACACTCATTCTTAGAGTAGCTCCATTTTTTTTGTTTACACCTATGTACGATTTAATTTCAGGGTATTTTGCGGCTAATGAAGGAGCAAGAATAGGATTTTCAAAAATTTCAAATCTCTCAATATTTCCTTTTTCATCAGGAATAGTAACTAAATTACCTGAAGTTAATCCTCTTTTAGGGCAATTAGTAATTAAAGACTTAAATTTTAATAAATTTAAGTTAACAATAGTGAAATTATCACTATCTAACTTATGCGTTGAGATACCATTAATATTTTCATTACCTTTTGTTTTTTTCCATAATTCTTGAGCATTTATGCATAAAGAAAGCATAAAGAAAGCTAACAATGTAATTTTTTTCATATATTTTTGTTGTTTCGGGGTAAAAAAAGTGTTTTTCTACGTTATGATAATCGCAATAAAAATGAAATAATTAAGCAAAAGTATGAATAAAAATGTTTATTTGCAGGATTTATCTCAAAAAGATTACAAATATATTTGGGATTATCAAGCTGATTTACTGCAAAGTATTGTCGACTTAAAAATTCAAAACAGAAGAAATGAATCTTCAATCCAAACAAAAAATCACTTTCTTTTTGTTGAGCATCCACATGTATATACATTAGGGAAAAGTGGAGATATGAGCAATTTATTACTCAACGAAGAACAATTAAAAGAAAAAGGAGCAACTTTTTATAAGATAAATAGAGGAGGAGATATCACATATCATGGTCCTGGGCAGATTGTTGGGTATCCTATTTTAGACTTAGAAAATTTCTTTACTGATATTCATAAATATTTACGATTGTTAGAGGAAACTATTATTTTAACTATTGATGAATATGGATTAAAAGGAGAAAGAAGTGAAGGAGAAACAGGCGTTTGGTTAGATGTGGGGACTCCATTTGCACGTAAAATTTGTGCGATGGGAATTAGAACAAGCCGATGGGTTACCATGCATGGTTTTGCTTTAAATGTAAATACTGACTTAGGGTATTTTGATAATATTATTCCGTGTGGAATTCGTGGAAAAGCTGTTGCTTCGATGGAGTCTGAATTGGGTAGAAAAATACCTACAGATGAGGTGAAAGAAAAAATATTAAAACACTTTAAAAATTTGTTTGAAGTAGATAATTATATTTTATAAAAAAAACCGAGCATTTGCTCGGTTTTTTTTTATAAAATAATAAGTTTAATTATTTCGTAGCTTTTACTTCAAAAGACAGTTCTACTAAATCATCAACAAATTTATCTTTTAAATTGTCGAAGAATTTTTTAGAAGCATACTTTACATTAAAATCAGCTCTATCGATATTAAATTTATCACTTTTAAAAGTTACAACTCCGTTTTCTTCAGATACTGTCGCAGGAATAGTAATGCTTTTAGTAACATCTTTTATAGTTAAGTTACCTGTTACAGCTAATTTATCGTCTTTATTTTCAACAGAAGTAATTACAAATTTAGAAGTTGGGTATTTTTCAACATCAAAGAAATCAGCATTTTTTAAATGTCCTATTAATTTTTGTCCGTATTCAGAATCACCTAAATCAGTACATTTAATTGTATTTAAATCAACAACAAACTCTCCAGATTTAACGGTTCCTTCTTCTACTACTAAAGAACCACTTTTTAAAGCAACTGTACCCTCGTGTGCTCCGGTTGGCTTAGTTCCTTTCCAAGTTAATACAGAAGTTTCAACATTAACATTGTCAAGAGCAACTTCTTCAGCAGCTACAGTTTCTTCAACTACAACTTCTTCTTTAACTTCCACTTTTTCTTTTTTTTCTGATTTACATGCAGTTAATACTGATGCAAATACTACTAGGGATAAAATTAGTTTTTTCATTTGTTTTTAAAATTGATTATGGATTAAATATATTTTCCATGGCAAATATATTAAATATTTATTTTCCGTGGAATTATTTTTTGTCTTTTGAATCGATTATAATTGTTACAGGACCATCGTTTAATAATTCTACTTTCATATCAGCTCCAAATTCACCAGTTTCTACTTTCTTACCTAAAACGTTCTCTATTTGAGTAATAAACTTTTCATACATAGGTATTGCAGATTCTGGTTTAGAAGCTTTAATATAACTTGGTCTATTCCCTTTCTTAGTAGATGCATGTAGTGTAAACTGACTTACTACAATAGCATCACCTTGTATTTCTAACAACGAATTATTCATGATATTATTTTCATCATTAAAAATTCTAAGATTTACAATTTTTTTTGATAACCAATTTATATCTTCCATTGTGTCTAAATCTTCGATACCTAAAAGAATTAATAATCCTTGTTGAATATCGGCAACTTTTTTATTTTTAATAGTAACACTAGCTTTTGAAACTCGCTGAATAACAGCTTTCATATTCTTCTTTTTTTTGATTGTTATTCCCAAACATCCGTTCGGTAATGTTCCTCTTCTCCTTCTAAAATTTGAAGGTAGCTTTTGTAACGGGACCAAGAAATTTCTTCACGTTCTAAAGCTTCTTTTACAGCACATTGTGGTTCGTTAACATGAATGCAGTTGTTAAATTTACAGTGCTGTTTTAACGCGAAAAACTCAGGAAAATAATCACCTAATTCATCTTTTTCCATATCCACCACACCAAAACCTTTAATTCCAGGAGTGTCGATTATTCGCGCATCAAAGCTTAAATCAAACATTTCGGCAAAAGTGGTGGTGTGTTGACCTTGTTTGTGTTGTTCAGAAATTTCTTTTGTTTTTAAATTTAATGATGGTTCAAGAGTATTTAACAGAGTAGTTTTACCAACCCCCGAATGACCAGAAAACATACTTACTTTACCAAGCATCATTTTTTTTATCTTATCTACATTTTTACCGGTTACGGCAGATACTTCAATGCACTCATAACCAATGGATTCGTAAATGTCTTTTAAATATAAAATTTCTGCACGTTCTTCAATTTCATAAGTGTCAATTTTATTAAAAACAAGAATTGCTTTTATTGAATAGGCTTCAGCAGTAACTAAAAAACGATCGATGAAAGTGGTAAAAGTAGGAGGGTTGTTTATGGTAATTAATAAAAAAACTTGATCAATATTGGCAGCTATAATATGCGTTTGTTTAGATAAGTTTACCGATTTACGAACAATGTGATTTTTTCTTTCAAAGATTTTTGTAATTACGCCTGTTACTTCATCGTTATTGGTTTCTAAAGAAAATTCTACTTTGTCTCCCACAGCTATTGGATTAGTGCTTTTAATTCCTTTAAGACGAAATTTTCCTTTAATACGACAATTATAAAATTCGTCTCCAGATTTTACCCAATACCAACTTCCTGTTGATTTATAAACCGTTCCTGTCATATAACAAAGATGAGGATAAAAAAATTCCCGCAAAAGCGGGAACTTATTTTTATGAATTAATTATTTTTTCTTGATGGTTGATACTTTCTTGATGAATTGCTTTAAACATTTTTAAGATGAATTCTTCACTTAAACCTTTACTTTCACCTTCTAAAATCATGTTTCCAAGAATTTCGTTCCAACGTTTTGTTTGTAAAACAGCAACATTTTTCTGTTTTTTTAGTTTCCCAATCTCATCGGCAACCTTCATTCTTTTACCCAACATTTCTATTAATTGGTTGTCAACAACATTAATTTGAGCACGTAAATTATCTAAAGAATTTTTATAATCTGCCTCTGTGTTTGTCTCTTTTCTAATTTTTAAATCTTGCATAATCTGCTTTAACGTAGTTGGAGTAACTTGTTGAGCAGCATCGCTCCATGCGTTGTCTGGATCAAAATGTGTTTCAATCATCAATCCATCAAAATTTAAATCTAAAGCAGTTTGAGAAACTTCAAAAATCATATCTCTATTTCCAGTGATATGAGAAGGATCGTTAATTAATGGTAAATCTGGAAATTTGTTTTGAAACTCAATTGCCAATTGCCATTCTGGGATATTTCTATATTTCGTTTTTTCGTATGTTGAAAACCCTCTGTGAATTGCGCCCAAATTTTTAATATCTGCTTTGTATAAACGCTCAATTCCACCTAACCAAAGAGCCAAATCTGGATTTACTGGATTTTTAACCAATACAATTTTATCTGTTCCTTGTAAAGCATCTGCAATTTCTTGCATAATAAATGGCGAAACTGTAGATCTTGCTCCAATCCAAAGTAAATCCACATCATATTCTAACGCTAATTTTACATGTGCTGCATTGGCAACTTCTGTACAGGTTTTCATTCCTGTTTCTGATTTCACTTTTTGCAACCACTTTAAACCGATTGCTCCAACACCTTCAAACATACCTGGACGCGTTCTTGGTTTCCAAATTCCTGCACGGAAATAATTTACATCAGAATCTTTTAATTCGTGTGCAATTTTTAAAACCTGTTCTTCGGTTTCTGCACTACAAGGCCCTGCTATTACTAGTGGATGATTTAATTTCATATCATCCAACCATGTTCTTAATTCTTTTGTATTCTCCATTATTCTAATTGTTTTGGCTTTTATTTTATGCCGTTTAATATTTGCTTTATGTAATTTGTGTTTTTCATTTCGTTATAAATTTCAGGAAAATTATCGTTCTCCATCAGCTCTTTAAATTGTTGTAAATTGATAATATATTCATTTAAAGTTTCTATAACATTTGTTTTATTTTGTTCAAAAATTGGCGTCCACATTGCTGGTGAGCTTTTTGCCAAACGAACTGTAGATGCAAATCCACTTCCTGCCATATCAAAAATATCACGTTCATTTTTTTCTTTTTCGATAACAGTTTTTCCCAACATAAATGCACTTATGTGCGATAAATGAGAAACATACGCAATATGTTTATCGTGCGATTTTGAATCCATATAACGGATTCTCATTCCTAATGTTGAAAAAATTTCTAATGCTTTTTCTTGTAGTTTAAAGGCTGTTTTTTCTACTTCGCAAATAATATTAGTTTTGTTTTTGAACAAACCTTTTATTGCTGCTTTGGGTCCAGAAAATTCTGTTCCAGCAATTGGATGCGCTGCTAAAAAGTTTCTTCTCTTCGGATGATTTGCCACAACAGTGCAAATCATTTCTTTGGTAGAACCAACATCAATCAACAAACAATCATCATTTATTATATCTAAAACTTCAGGAATAACCTGCAACTGAACATCAACTGGAATAGAAACAATTACAACATCTGCTTTTTCTAAATCAGAAAATGTTGCTTTTTCATGAATGATTCCAATTTCTAAAGCTTCTTGTAAGTGATTTTCACTTACATCAATTCCGTAAATTTTCGCATCCACAAAATGCTCTTGAATATCTAAAGATAAACTTCCTCCAATTAATCCTAGACCTATTACAAATACATTCATCTTAAAACCTATTAATTGCTTCGGTTATTTTTTCTTCAGAAACACATAACGAAAATCGAACATACCCATCTCCTTTTGTTCCGAAAATTGTTCCTGGAGCGATAAAAATATCTTTCCCATATAACAAATCATCTACAACTCTTTCGGCTTCTTTTCCTTCGGGCAGTTTTGCCCAAACAAACATTCCTGAATTATTTTTATTGAAGGTACAATCTAATTTTTCTGCAAGTTTCCAGATGAGTTCTCTTCTTTTTTGATAGACTTCATTCTGATTTTTAATCCATTCTGCTGAAGTTTTCAAGGCTTCAATCGCACCTTTTTGAATTCCGTAAAACATACCAGAATCCATTTGTGTTTTTACTTTTAATATTTGGTTGATGAATTCTTGATTTCCTAAGAGTATTCCCACACGCCAACCTGCCATGTTAAAGGTTTTACTTAATGAATTCAACTCGATGGCGATATCTTTTGCCCCATCTACGCTTAAAATACTTTGTGGATTATCATTTAAAACAAAACTATAGGGATTGTCGTTTACAATCAAAATATTATGTTTCTTCCCGAAAGTAATCAATTTCTCAAAAGTTTCTTTCGAAGCTTTTGCCCCTGTAGGCATATGTGGATAGTTTACCCACATCAATTTTACTTTTGTAAGATCTAATTTTTCTAATGCTGAAAAATCAGGTTGATAATTATTTTTTTCAGTTAAATCGTAAAAAATAGGAGTTGCTCCCACTAATTTGGTTACAGAGGTGTATGTTGGATATCCGGGATTTGGAATTAAGACTTCATCTCCTTCATTTAAAATTGTTAATGAAATATGTAAAATTCCTTCTTTGCTTCCCATTAAAGGAAGTATTTCTGAATCTGGATTTACTGAAACCGAAAATTTATCTGAGTAAAAATTAGCAACCGCTTCTCTGAACTCGGGTAAACCTTGGTAACTTTGATATTTATGGGTGTTTGTGTCAGTTAAGCTCCCTTTTAAAACTTCAATTACTGAAGTAGGAGGAAGTAAATCAGGACTTCCAATTCCCATGTTAATTATAGGTTTTCCTTCAGAAATTAACTGACGTACCTCACGTAATTTCCTTGAAAAATAGTATTCCTCTACGGTTTGTAATCGGTTAGCAAATTGTATCATATACGTCCGTTTTTATATTCTCCTAATATTTTAAAATCCTCTGCCATAATTTGCATAATCGATTTTGCCTTGTCATAATTATCATATGCATCAAAAGTAACATCCACAAAAAACGAATATTTCCATGGAGTTTCTATTCTTGGTAATGATTGAATTTTTGTTAGATTTAATTTACAATCACTTAAAACGTTTAAAACAGCTGCTAAACTTCCCCGTTTATGATCTAATTCAAATTTTAAAGAGGCTTTGTTAATTTCTTCCTTAGAAATAACTGAATTTGATGTTTGTACAATTACAAAGCGGGTAGCGTTATTTTGAATGGTTTGTATGTCTGCGGCTAAAATTTCTAAATCAAAAATTTCTGCAGCTTGTTTACTAGCTAAAGCTGCAATTCCTTTTAATTGATTTTTTTGAATTCTTTCAGCAACCTCCGCTGTATCTTTATCTTCAATCAATTTTATATGCGGATATTGTTTAAAGTAATTTTTACACTGCAGCAATGCCATTGGATGCGAATACACTTCAGTAATGTTTTCAATTTTTTGACCTTTTAAAGCCATAAAGTTCATACTGATTTTTAAATAATGTTCACCTATAATATGTAGGTTATTAGAGTCAATTAAAGCATAATTTGGAATGATAGAGCCAGCTATGGAGTTTTCTAAAGCCATTACACCAATCTCACTTTTACGCGTTAATAAACTATCTACCAAGGCATCGAAAGACATGCATTTGTCGAGAGTAAAGTTGTGTTTGAAAAAAGTATTAGCAACAATATGGTGATTACTTCCTTCAACTCCTTGAATGGCTATTATTTTCATTATTATATAAAAAAAAAGCCTCGAATTATCGAGACTTTATATTAATAGTTTAGTATTTTAATTTACCTAACGTATACAAAGTCTCCGCTCTTATTGTAAAAATAAAAGTAAAAATAAAAACCTTGCCAAACGTTTTGTAACATCATTGTAATAATTGTTGAAAAGCAAATCTAAACATTAAATTGAAATAAACAAATATTATGCAGTTGATTTTTACGTGTCAATTTAATAATATGTTTAATTCTTCTAATAATAGAATTTTATTTAAATTTAACTAATTTAATAGTAGTTAGTTATGAGATTTTTAAAATCAATTTTTTTAGTTTTTTCAATTTCTGTAATTCTTTTAGGATGTAACGCTCTTAAGACTGCTGTTTTTGATCAGTATTCTTATCAGAAATCTATAGAAATCAAAATTGAAGCTTTAAAGTTAATGGAAAAAGCAACCGAACAGTATCAGCAATATTCAAATGAAGTGGACGAATTGGAATTGGAAATTGAAAAGATAGTAGCGTATGAAAAGTATAAGCCGAATAATGAGGTAACCTACAAAATGTGGTTGTTGCTTTCTGATAAAGATAAAAATTTACTAGCAGGTTTTTTTAAACGATGGAAAGAGAAAGAAAAATTGAGTTCTTATTTTATTGAAGAAGCAAAAAAAATTAATGAAGAGGCGATGGACTTGTTAATTCAATATGAAGCAAAAAAAGAACCTGAATTTAAAGCTAGATTACTTGATATAATTTCAAAAAATTAAACATGATAGATTTTGAAAAAATACTCAAAGAATTAAAAAACGTTCTTTTAACTCTTTTTAAAGAGAAATATTCGGAGTTTAAAAGCGAATCTGTGAAGGATATTGATGAGATTTTGAAACAATCTAGAGATCGATTAGAACGATGGACACTTTTGTTAGCAGAAGGAAAATTAACTTTAGAAGATTTTGAGTGGTTATTAAACGCGCAAAAAGATTTACTTCATATGAAAGCGTTGCATAAGGTAGGTGTGTCTAAAATAAGTTTAGGTCATTTTAAGAATAAAGTGATTAAAACAATTTTCGACGTAATTAAAGGGTTTGTATTTTAAATAATTTAGGTCGTAAAAAAGAAAAAAGCTTCTCAAATTTTGAGAAGCTTTTTGCGGTCTGGACGGGACTCGAACCCGCGACCCCATGCGTGACAGGCATGTATTCTAACCAGCTGAACTACCAGACCGTTGCTCTAAGCGGATGCAAATATATGAGCCTTTTTTCTTTCTGCAAAACTTTTTTTAAAAAAAATTATAAATTTTTTCTCCTACTTACAAGGTAGGTTGTTAAAACTTCATTGAATCCTTTATGAATATCTACAGGTATATAATCAATCTTATATTGTAAGCATTTGTTTTTTAGTTCTTTGAAATATTCAGAGACTAAGTTTGTGTATTTTTCTTGAATTGTAGCGGTGTATAAATTAATTTCTTCTCCAGTTTCTACATCAACAAATTTTTTAGGGGTATTGTCAAAATCAAAATTAAATTCATACTTTCCATCATAAGTATGAAAAAGAACAACTTCATGTTTATTGTATTTTAAATGGCGTAGCGCATCAAATAATTCTTCTTGATTTTTAGAGGTTTGAAACATATCTGTAAATAGAAAAATTAACGACCTACGATGAATTTTCTCAGCTATTTCATGTAAATACTGATATGTTTCTGTAGATGAGCTTGTGGGAGAGGATAATAAGCTTTCTAATTGACTAATCAGTAATTTTCTATGTCGTTCACTTCCTTTTTCGGGAGCATAATACTCATATGTATCGGAATAGACACTTAAACCAACCGCGTCACGCTGTCGTTTTAAAATTTCTATTAATGATGCAGATGCCACGGCTGAAAAACCAATTTTATTTAGAGTGTTGATTGATTGTGTTTTAACAATAGGGTAGTGCATCGATGCAGAATTATCAATAATAATATGACATCTTAAATTGGTTTCTTCTTCGTATTTTTTGGTGTAAAGTTTTTCTGTTTTGGCAAATAATTTCCAATCTATATGGCGTGTACTTTCACCTTTGTTGTATAGTTTGTGTTCAGAAAACTCAACAGAAAAACCATGAAATGGACTCTTATGCATTCCGGTAATAAAACCTTCAACAACTTGTTTTGCAAGTATGTCAAGATTTTTAATTTCCGAGGCAGAATTAAGATTACTAAGATCAACCATAGATATCGAAAATAAAAAAAGGTTTGGCTATTGCCAAACCTTTTTTAGGATTACAAGCTTTTTTTATTATAAAGCTGCATCTAATTTTTCTGTGTAAGATTTTTTGGGAGCTGCACCCACTTGTTTAGCAATAACTTCTCCATTTTTAAATAATAAAACAGTAGGAATGTTTCTTACACCATATTTTGCTGCAAATTCTTGGTTAGCATCTACGTCAACTTTTCCAACGATTGCTTTACCTTCGTATTCTTTACCAATTTCATCAACGATTGGTCCAACCATTCTACAAGGACCACACCATGTTGCCCAAAAATCAACCAATACAGGTTTGTCTGATTTTAATACTAATTCTTCGAAAGACGCGTCTGTAATTTCTAATGCCATTTTATTTATGTTTTAATTTATAAATCACGTATTTAAGTCAACAAAAATAAACAAATATTTGACCAAACCAATTTTTATGAAATTTGTTTTAATTATTGTTCTATTGATTTAACTTATATTCTGCCAATATACGAATATAGATTAATCACTATAAATTAAAATACTTTTTTTATAATCTCTTTTATGTTACTACTCTTTCCCATACTATAGTAATGTAAAACAGGAATTCCTTTTTGTATTAATTCTTTACTTTGAGATATACACCATTCTATACCAACCTGCCTTACAGCTTTATTATCGTTACAAGAAACTACTTCTTTAATTAATTCATCTGGTAAGTCAACTTTAAAACGATGTGGAATTAAATTTAATTGGTTTTTGGTTGATAAAGGTTTTAAGCCAGGAATGATGGGAACAGTTATTCCTTCTTCCCTACATTTTTCCACAAAATCAAAATACTTCTGGTTGTCAAAAAACATTTGTGTAACAATATAATCGGCACCTTTTTTTATTTTCTTTTTTAAAAAATGGATGTCGCTATCTAAACTTGGCGCTTCCATATGTTTTTCAGGATATCCAGCAACGCCGATGCAAAAATCAGTTTTTGATGAATTTAATAAGGCATCATCTAAATACAATCCGTTGTTTAAATCTTGAATTTGATTTACCAAATCACTAGCATATTTATGTCCTTCTTTTTCTGCTTTAAAATACGTCTCACTTTTTACAGCATCACCTCTCAAAGCAACCACATTGTTAATTCCTAAAAAATCTAAATCGATTAAAAAGTTCTCAGTATCCTCTTTGGTAAAGCCACCACATAAAATATGCGGAACGGCATCTACTTGATATTTATTTTGAATTGCGGCACAAATCCCTACTGTTCCAGGTCGTTTTTTTACCACTTGTTTTTTTAACAAACCATTTTCTTGCTCTTTGTAGGTATATTCTTCTCTATGATATGTTACATCTATAAATGGAGGTTTAAACTCCATTAGTGGATCTAAATTATCAAAAACAGATTGAATGTGTTGTCCTTTTAATGGGGGTAAAATTTCAAAAGAAAACAAGGTGTTGCCGTTAGCTTTCTTTATATGTTCTGTTACTTTCATGTTTCTGAATCCTTATTAAAGGACTTTTTATTATTAATTATTTTTTTGGTGTTACCACAAGGCGCACGCTTTATATTATATTTTTTTAGTTACAGCTTTGTTAAAGTAATAGCTAAAAAAAGGGGTGCCAATGCAATCGCTAGCGCAACTACATTTTATTAAGTTAATTATCTGTAATATTGGGATGCAACCATTTACGTGCTTTATCTAAAGAAATATTTTTTCTTTTAGCAAAATTTTCCACTTGATCATCCATTATTTTTCCTAATCCAAAATACTTAGCTTGTTCATTGGCAAAATAATACCCAGAAACAGCAGCAGCGGGCCACATTGCTAAACTTTCGGTAAGTGTAACACCAATAGATTCTTTTACGTTTAACAATTGCCAAATAGTCTCTTTTTCTAAATGATCTGGGCACGCAGGATATCCAGGAGCAGGACGAATACCTTTATAATTTTCTTTAATTAAATCTTCATTTGTTAGGTTTTCATTTATTGCATAGCCCCAATGTTTAGTTCTTATTCTGTGATGTAAATATTCAGCAAAGGCTTCTGCAAAACGGTCTGCTAAAGCTTGTGCCATAATTGCATTATAATCGTCTTCTTGTGCTTTATATCTATTTGCTAACTCGTCAGCACCAAAAATTGCTGTACAAAAAGCTCCCATATAATCAGTTCTGTTAGTTGTTTTCGGAGCAATAAAGTCTGCTAAGGCAAAACTTGGTTTATCATCACGCTTTTTTAATTGCTGACGAAGGGTTCTAAAAATTGTAATTTCTTTTCCTTTTTTCTGAATAGAGATATCATCATCGTTTATTGTGTTTGCTTCAAATAAGCCAAAAATTCCTTTCGGTTTTAGTAATTGTTTCGTGACTATTTCTTGGAGCATTATTTGAGCATCTTCATATAAGCTTGTAGCTTGTTCACCCACAAGTTCATCTGTTAAAATATCGGGAAATTTTCCGTGTAAATCCCAAGAACGAAAAAATGGAGACCAGTCTATATATGGAATTAATTCTTTTAAACTTATTTGTTGTAAAGTTTGTATTCCTAGTTCTTTCGGTTTTTTGATGGTTGATGTTTTCCAATCTATTTTAAACTTGCGTTTACGAGCTTCTTCAATAGAAATATAGGTTTTGGTTTTTCCTCTTTTTAAAAACTTCTCCCGAAATTCTTCATAGTTTTTTTTTAAGTTGGCTACATATTCGTTTTTTGTGTTCTCGTTTAATAAGTCGCCAACGACTGTTACTGCTCTTGAAGCATCATTTACATGAACTACTGCATTTTTATATTGAGTATCTATTTTAACTGCGGTGTGGGCTTTAGAAGTTGTTGCGCCACCAATTAGCAACGGAACTTCAAAATTTTGGCGCTCCATTTCTTTGGCTAAATAAACCATTTCATCTAAAGAAGGAGTTATCAATCCACTTAAACCAATGGCATCAACATTTTCTCTTTTTGCAGCTTCTATAATTTTTTCTGGAGGAACCATTACGCCTAGATCGACAATTTGATAATTGTTACATCCTAATACGACCGAGACAATGTTTTTACCAATATCATGTACATCTCCTTTTACAGTTGCCATTAAAATTTTCCCTAATGCTTTTTGTTTTTCTCCTTTTTCGGCTTCAATAAAAGGGTTTAAGTATCCAACGGCTTTTTTCATTACACGAGCAGATTTTACCACTTGAGGTAAAAACATTTTACCAGCACCAAATAAATCTCCAACTACATTCATTCCAGTCATTAAATGTCCTTCAATAACATGTAAAGGTCTTGCTACACTTAACCGAGCTTCTTCAGAATCTTCTATAATAAAAGTATCTATTCCTTTTACTAATGCGTGTGTAATTCTTTCTTGTAAAGGTAAACTACGCCATTCTAAATTTTTTGTAGAATCATTCTTTTTAATTCCTTTTACTGTTTCTGCAAAATCTAATAAACGTTCGGTTGCGTCGTCTCGTCTATCAAGAATTACATCTTCTATATGCTCTAATAAATCTTTCGGAATATCATCGTATACTTCTAACATTGTTGGATTTACAATTCCGATATTCATACCTGCTTGTATCGCGTAAAATAGAAATACAGAATGCATTGCTTCTCGAACCGTATTGTTTCCTCTAAATGAAAAAGAAACATTACTTACACCTCCGCTAACACTTGCATTTTGCAAGTTTTGACGCACCCAACGTGTTGCTTCTATAAAATCGATCGCATTTTTTCGATGCTCTTCCATTCCTGTAGCTACAGGGAAGATATTTAAATCGAAAATAATGTCTTCAGAAGGAAAGCCTACTTTATCTACTAATATTTTATAAGATCGTTCTGCTATTTCAATTCTTCTTTGATAATTATCAGCTTGTCCTATCTCATCAAAAGCCATTACTATTACTGCAGCACCATACCTTTTAATTTGTGTAGCTTCCCAAATAAATTTTTCTTCTCCCTCTTTTAAACTGATTGAATTTACAACACATTTACCTTGTACAACTTGTAAACCTGCTTCAATAATTTCCCATTTAGAGCTATCAATCATAATAGGAACACGACAAATATCGGGTTCGGCAGCAATTAGGTTTAGAAAACGAACCATGGCTTCTTTCCCGTCAATTAAACCATCATCCATATTAATGTCGATAATTTGAGCACCTCCATCTACTTGGTGACGAGCAATAGCTAAAGCTTCATCAAATTGTTCTTCTTTTATTAATCGTAAAAATTTGCGAGAACCAGCAACATTTGTGCGTTCACCAACATTAATAAAATTACTTTCGGGAGTAATTATTAATGGCTCTAAGCCAGATAATTTCATATATTTTATACACTCACTCTCCATATACAGCTTCTTTTATTTTTCTGGGTTCATATTTAGTTGCTAATTCTGCAATGGCCGTAATGTGTTTTGGTGTTGTACCGCAACAACCTCCTATAATATTGATAAGACCTTTTTTTAAATATTCTTCTATTTGTATAGACATTTCATTAGGGGTTTCATCATATTCACCAAAGGCGTTAGGTAACCCAGCATTAGGATGTGCTGAGATAGCGAAATTTGTTTTAGAGGCAATAGCTTCTAAATGAGGTTGCATTAAGTTTGCTCCTAAAGCACAGTTAAAGCCGACAGATAATAACGGAATATGGGAAATTGAAATTAAAAAAGCTTCTGCTGTTTGTCCTGATAATGTTCTTCCAGAGGCATCTGTTATAGTTCCAGAGACCATTACAGGAACATCAATATTTCGTTCCGTTTTTACTTCTTCTATAGCAAATAAAGCAGCTTTAGCATTTAAGGTGTCAAACACGGTTTCTACTAATAAAATATCTGAACCTCCATCTAGTAAAGCTTCTGCTTGTTGTTTGTAAGCTATACGAAGTTCGTTAAAAGTTACAGCTCTATAGCCTGGGTCATTTACATCTGGAGACATGCTTGCAGTTCGATTAGTAGGCCCTATAGATCCTGCAACAAAACGCGGTTTATGAGGTTCTTTAATTGTGAATTCATCTGCGACTTCTTTGGCGATTTTAGCTGATTGATAATTGAGTTCGTAGACCAAATCTTCCATTTGGTAATCTGCCATAGCGATTGTAGTCCCAGAAAAAGTATTGGTTTCTACAATATCTGCTCCTGCGGCGAAGTATTTTCGATGTACTTCTTTTACTGCTTCTGGCTGTGTAATTGATAATAAATCGTTGTTTCCTTTTAAAGAACTGGGGTGTTCTTTAAATCGCTTGCCGCGAAAATCTTCTTCAGTAAAATTATATTGCTGAAGCATGGTTCCCATAGCCCCATCGAGTACGAGAATTCGTTTTTGTATTTCTGAATAAATATTTGACATCCTGATATATAAATAATAGTGTTATCAGGAAAAGAGAAGTAAAATTCTTTCCGTTATCTCTCTGCAAATGCAGTAGAATTTAGCACCTTCTTTGTTTTTACAAAGGGTTGCTAAGGTTTCAAAGGGTCTAATCCCTCCACCTTTCTTGATAACATCAATAAATTAATGAACTAATTTGGTTACAAATTAACGAACTTTTTTTTTGATTTAATAATTTAATTAAAAATATCTGAAGATAAATAACGGTCTCCTCGATCGCAAATAATAGCAACTACAACTCCTTCGTCTATAGAGCTAGCTATTTTGAGAGCAGAGGCAACTGCACCACCACTACTTATACCAGAAAAAATACCTTCCTGTTGTGCTAACTTTAATGTCATTGTTTTTGCTTCTTCTTCATTAACTTCTAATATCATATCTATTTTTTCAGGTTTGAATATAGCGGGTAAATATTCTTTTGGCCATTTCCTTATACCAGGTATTTTAGCTCCATCTTTGGGCTGTACACCAATTATTTTAATATTTTTATTTTGTTCTTTTAGGTAGCTGGATACTCCTGTAATAGTGCCTGTGGTTCCCATAGCAGAAACAAAATGAGTAATTTTTCCTTCGGTATCTTTCCAGATTTCCGGACCAGTTGTGGAATAATGTGCTTTTGGATTATCTAAATTATCAAACTGATTTAATCTAAAATATCCTTTTTTATATTTTAATTCAAGCGCATAATCAATAGCACCTTCCATTCCTATTGAAGCAGGAGTTAAAATGACTTCTGCACCATATGCCCTCATCGTTTTTACTCTTTCTATTGTTGCATTTTCAGGCATAACTAACACCATGTTAACACCTAATACTTTTGCCATTAAAGCAAGAGCTATACCTGTATTTCCACTTGTAGCTTCTACTAAAGTATCTCCTTTTTTAATGTTTTTTCTTTTAATTGCTTCAGAGATCATATAATATGCAGCTCTGTCTTTAACACTACCACCTGGGTTATTACCCTCTAATTTTAATAGTAAGTGAACATTTTTTTTATTGAAAATATTTGTAACTTCTACTAAAGGGGTATTACCTACAAAATCTGTTATTTTTTTTGTTATCATTTTTTTATTTTTAAAAAGAGATCTAATAAAAATATATACTTTTTCTAATTTATGTATAACTGTTGAATTAGCAAAGCGAAATAATAATGCTTTTCTTGGTAGCAATTACGAAAACCACACTCTTGTTCCATTATTCTATTGCTTTAACTACTGCTTTTGGTGCTTCCTTTCGTGTGCCATCAAAACCATCTACGCCACCTACTGTTGTATATTTCATTACATATTTTTTATCTGGGAAAATACGCTGAAACGCACTTTGACACATTAATGTTGCTTCATGGAAACCACATAAAATTAATTTTAATTTTCCAGGATATGTATTTACATCTCCTATGGCGTAGATTCCTGGAATGTTTGTTTGATAATCTAAAGCATTGTTCACTTTAATTGCATTTTTTTCAATTTCTAAACCCCAATCTCCAATGGGACCTAATTTTGGAGCTAATCCAAATAACGGTATAAAGTGATCTGTATCTATTATATATGGTTCCTTTCCCTTTTGTTCAACAACCACTCCAGTTACGTGGTCGTCTCCTAAAACACCTTTAACCTCAGCAGGTGTAATTAACTTTATTTTTCCTAAATTTTTTAATTCTTGAACTTTTTCTACAGAATCTAAAGCGCCACGAAATTCGTTTCTACGGTGAATTAAAGTAACTGATTTTGCAACATCTGTTAAGAAAATAGACCAATCTAATGCTGAATCACCTCCTCCAGCAATTACTACGTCTTTATCACGGTATAATTCTGGTTCTTTAATTATATACTCAACTCCTTTATCTTCAAAATTTGTAATATTTTGAATGGGGGGTTTTCTTGGTTCAAAACTACCTAAGCCTCCTGCAATAGCAATAATAGGAGCGTGGTGTTTGTTTCCTTTGTTAGTGGTTACAATAAAACTACCATCATCTTGTTTTTCAATAGTGTCTGCGCGTTCACCTAAGGTAAATCCTGGTTCAAATTGTTTAATTTGTTCTAGTAGATTTTTGGTTAGATCTCCTGCTAAAATTTCTGGATAAGCAGGGATATCATAAATGGGCTTTTTCGGGTAAATTTCTGAACATTGTCCACCAGGTTGAGGTAATGCATCAATTAAATGACAACGTAATTTTAATAATCCTGCTTCGAAAACGGTAAATAATCCAGTAGGTCCTGCACCTATAATTAATATATCTGTTTGTATCATTTTTACTTTTTTTTAGCCACTAAACTTTTGGTGAATTCATTTAGAGTTTCAACTTTTTGTTCAAAGTCGCCTTTAATTGTTTTTCTATATTCGTTTAAATTTTTAACTAAATCATCTATGTTTTCAGGGATAACTTCTTCAAAAAACTGACGTAATCTTTTAGCAGTTGTTGGAGATTTTCCATTGGTTGAGATGGCCAATTTTACATTTCCTTTGGTAACAATTCCTCCCATGTAAAAATCGCAGTAGGGTGGGTTATCTGCGACATTAACTAATTTACTTTGAGCCCTACAGTCTTTATAAACTTGAATATTAACGTTAGGGTTATCTGTAGTAGCAATAACGATATGTTTTCCATCAATGTATTTTTCGTTATAACCATCGGAAATTATATGAATATTTGATTTTTTGGCTAAAATCTCAGTTTTTTCCCTGTAAAAAGGAGAAACCATAGTTACATTAGCCTCTGGACTTGATTTTAGTAAAAAATGAAGCTTTTCTTCAGCAACAAATCCGCCACCAACAATCAAGATTTCTAAATTTTTAACTTTTAAAAAAACTGGATATAGGTTGTTTCTTTCTTCACTCATTTCAAACAACATCTTTGATCTCAACTTGTTGTTGAACGTTTAATAATTTTTGTCGATGATTTACTACACTTCCTAAAACAATAATTGCAGGATTGCTAAGATGGTTATCTTTTACCACTTTTTCAATGGTGTTTACTGTTCCAATTCCTATTTTTTCTTGCGGTGTAGTACCGTTTTGAATAATAGCTACAGGAAGTTTGTTTTTACCTTCTTGTTTAAAAAGATTAATTATTTCTGATAATTTTCCCATTCCCATTAAAATAACAACGGTAGCATTAGACTTAGCAGCGAGCTCTACATCACTTGATAATTGGTGCTGTTTTGTGGTGCCTGTAATAACCCAAAAACTTTCTGAGCTACCACGTTTTGTTAATGGTATATTTTGATATGCAGGAACAGCTAATGATGATGATATACCAGGAACCATTGCTACTTCTAATCCATTTTTTTGTGCATACTCCATCTCTTCAGCTCCACGACCAAAAATGAAAGGATCTCCTCCTTTTAAACGAACTACATGACCATGTGAAAAACCTCTAGCAACAATCAATTCATTAATTTGTTCTTGTTGATAACGGTAGCAACCTTTTCGTTTTCCTACAAAAATTAACTCAGTATTTTTACGAACATAGCTTAAAAGTTTAATGTTAACTAGGGCATCGTATAAAACAACGTCTGCTTGTTTTAATGTTTTTATAGCTTTTAAGGTGATTAATTCAATATCACCTGGGCCAGCACCTACTACTGTTAATTTTGGTTGCTTTTTCATTTTAATAATTATTTTTCTATTGTAGCTTTTCTATAAGCATCAATGGTTTTATAAAAATCCTTGGCCTCTTGTAAATATTTTTTTGCGAAGGTTTCTGTAGGCTCATTTTTATTAATTTGATACACAAAATCAGAAAATGAAACAGGTAAATCTATTTTTTTAGTAGCTACAAAAACAGTATCAAAATTGGTTATAATTCCAGCCTGTGTATTTGTTTTTTCTTCTTCAGCAGTTAATAGAGCTTTTGCTGTGTTAATTATTGCTGTATATGAAAAATAAATACTATTAGACCATTGCTTTTCATTGCAGGCTTCTGTAGCATTGTCTAATTTTTCTTCACTTTCAAATAATAATGTTGCGATTAAATCGATGACCACACCAGCACATTCTCCAACACCAATAGCTTTTATGTAGTTTTGATCATGTCCCCAATCAATAAAGTCATCTTCTTTTAAATTAGTAATGTCAGATAAATGTTTTAATAAATCGTAGAAATAGGTTTTTCCAAGTCTATCATAATAGTCTAAATAAGGTTCCTTTATTTTTTGATTTTTTTCAAAATCATTTAACAGAATTCTTAAAGCTTCTGGACCCTTTTTACTGGGTATTTTAATTAGTTTGTCAGAGAAACGACCTTTACCGTTACCTAGAATACCTCCACCAATTAATACTTGTAATGCAGGTGCTAGTAAATTACCTACTTTAATAGACATTCCTTGAAAGCCTATATGCGCCATATTATGTTGTCCACAAGCATTCATACAGCCGCTAATTTTAATGGTAATATCTTTATTGTTTGAATATTTTGGATACTCTGTTTTTAATACACGTTCTAATTCAGCCGCAATACCTGTACTACTCGAAATACCTAAATTACAAGTATCTGTTCCTGGACAAGCAGTAATGTCTGAGAGACTATTGTAACCTATCTCTGCAAAACCTAATTTTTGTAATTCGGTATAAAAAAAAGGTAAAAAAGCTTCTCTAACGTGACGGATTAATATGTTTTGGCGCAAAGTAAAACGCAATTCATTTGCGGCATATTTTTTTATTAAATCCGCTAATAAGCGTGCTTTATCTGTATAAAAATCTCCTAAATGAACTTTAATTCCTATAGCATATAAGCCTTCTTGTTTTTGTTTTATTACATTGGTTTCTTTCCATTCTTGGTATGCCTTTTGATTTAAAATAGTAACAGAAGGTATATCGTTAGTTTTAAAAACAGGTTCTTCTTCAAATTTTGAAGTGTCGATAGGATAAGACTGATAAGCAAGTGCTTTTCTTTCTGTTTCTATTAGTGTTAAAAACTCATTTACACCTAGATCTTTTACTAAAAATTTTAAACGTGCTTTAGCTCTTTTAGAACGCTCACCATAGCGATCAAATACGCGTAAAACTCCTTCAATAGTTGGTATTAATAAATCTGCTTCTAAAAATTCATAAATTACATCTGCATGACGAGGTTGAGAACCAAGACCTCCAGCTAATAACACTTTAAAGCCTTTAACCTCTTTTTTGTTTATTGTTTTAGTTTTAGCTATAAAACCTAAATCGTGCATAAAACTTAAGGCTGTATCATCATCCGTAGCAGAAAAAGACATTTTAAATTTTCTTCCCATTTCTTGGCAAATTGGGTTACGTAAGAAAAATTGAAAAGTAGCATGTGCATAAGGGGAAACGTCAAATGGTTCGTTGATGTCTATTCCAGCTGTTTCAGAAGCTGTTACGTTTCGTACAGCATTACCACAAGCTTCACGAAGGGTAATATCATCTTTCTCTAATTGTGCCCAAAGCTCAGGTGTTCTATCTAAACTTACATGATGAATTTGAATGTCTTGACGCGTCGTAATATGCAATCGCCCACGAGAGTATTCGTCAGAAACATTGGCTATTCTATGCAATTGCTCGCTACTAACTTTACCATAAGGTAATTTTATACGAATCATTTGCACTCCTAGTTGGCGTTGCCCATAAACACCTCTGGCCAAACGTAAACTTCTAAATCGTTCTTCATCAATTTTTCCTTCTTTAAATAATTGAATTTTACGTTCTAACTCAAGAATATCTTTTTCTACAATAGGGTTTTCTATTTCAGATCTAAAACTTTGCATAATTTTTTATGATTTACTTATAAAAAGCGTTACTCCTAATCGTGTAAAAATTGTTGCTTTGCTAACAATTCTTCTTCTGTTTCTACATGTGCTTCATCCGGAACACAACAATCTACAGGACATACTGCTGCACATTGTGGTTCTTCATGAAAACCTACACACTCGGTACATTTATCTGGAACAATAAAATAATATTCATCAGAAACGGGTTCTTGCTCTGAATTTGCATCTATTTTATTACCATTTAATAATTTTATATTACCAGTAAGAGAAGTTCCATCGCTATATTTCCAATCTTCAGCACCTTCATATATGGCTGTATTTGGGCATTCTGGCTCACAAGCCCCACAATTGATACATTCGTCTGTTATTATAATTGCCATTTTTGTTCCTATTTAATAAAACCAACACCCACTGTATTATTGGTTTTAGGATTGATTAAAATAAAAACTCCATTAGCTTTATTTTCTTGATATGAATCAATAAATAAAGGTTTACTTACTTTTAAAGAAACTTCTCCTATTTCATTTAATGATAATTGTTTAGGGGCTTCTTTTTTACCTGAAAAATCGGTTTCAATTAATGAGGATATATTTGTTATTTTCACTTGAGCGTCATTTACTCCGTGTTTTATGTAATATTTCTCTGAAGTTTGTAAAGGCAGTTTGTCCATCCAGCAAATGGTAGCCTCTAATTGTTTAACAACATTCGGTTCTTCTCCTGTTTTTACAATCATATCACCTCTACTTATATTTACATTATCTTGAAGAGTTATGCTGATTGAGCTTCCCTTTTTTGCTACTTGAAACTCATTATTAAAAAAATGAATATTTTTTATTGTTGATTTTGTTGCTGATGGTAATATTGTTACTTCGTCACCAACCGCTAAATCGCCACCATATAATTTACCAGCATACCCTCTGTAATCATGAAAATTGTCTGTTTTAGGTCTAATTACTGTTTGTATAGGGAAACGCGCTTGT
Organism: Tenacibaculum adriaticum; assembly: GCF_008124875.1. Lineage (GTDB taxonomy): Bacteria > Bacteroidota > Bacteroidia > Flavobacteriales > Flavobacteriaceae > Polaribacter > Polaribacter adriaticus. The sequence continues at coordinate 62,835 of NZ_VNIA01000001.1, read as the reverse complement.
GAGGGGCTTTCATTTTTTTCAGTATTTAAATTTTCTAGATATTTTAATAAACTTTCTCCTTTATACCAGTCCATTTTTTTCGAAGCCTTAACAACATTATCGCCATGTAATGCTGATAAAGGAATAAAAGTTAGGCTCTGGTTTTCATATCCACTTTTTTCAGATAAATATTCTATTTCACCTTTTATTTGGTTAAATTTTTCTTCTGAATAATTGGCCAAGTCCATTTTGTTAATGGCAATTACCACGTCTTTAACTCTAAGTAAATTATTGATAAAGAAATGGCGGTAGGTTTGTTCCACTACACCATTTCTAGCGTCTACAAGGATAATAGATACTTGAGAGTTTGAAGCACCGGTAACCATATTTCTTGTATACTCAATATGACCAGGGGTATCGGCAATAATAAAACTGGTTTTGGGTGTTGAAAAATAAATATGGGCAACATCTATCGTAATTCCTTGCTCTCTTTCAGCTACTAAACCATCGGTTGCTAATGAAAAATCTAAGTAATCAAATCCACGTTGTTTACTTTTTTCTTCAATTGCCTGTAATTTATCTTCCGTTAATGATTTAGTATCATATAAAATACGTCCTATTAAAGTACTCTTTCCGTCGTCTACGCTTCCTGCAGTTGCTATTTTTAGTACGTTCATTTTTTTATATTTTATGCTTTAGGCTGTAAGTGTTATAATCTCCATTATGTATTTAATCTCTTACAGCTTTTTTAGCTTTATTGTTTTGTTATTAAAAGTATCCTTGTTGCTTACGTTTTTCCATTGCAGCTTCAGAACGTTTGTCATCTATTCTAGCACCTCTTTCAGAAATTGAGGATTCTCTAATTTCATCAACCACGGTATTTATGTCTATGGCATCCGATAAAACTGCTGCGGTGCAGCTCATATCACCAACGGTTCTAAAACGTACCATGCGTTCATGGACCTCTTCTTTATCATCTCTATACACAACATCATCATTTGCGGACCAAATAAGTCCATCTCTTAAAAAAGTGGCTCTTTTATGAGCAAAATATATTGATGGAATTTCAATATTTTCTTGTTGAATATATGACCAGACATCTAACTCTGTCCAGTTGGATATTGGAAAAACACGAATGTTTTGTCCTAAATCAATTCTACCATTTAACATGTCAAATAATTCTGGACGTTGGTTTTTTTCATCCCATTGGCCGAAATCATCTCTTACAGAAAAAATTCGTTCTTTTGCTCTTGCTTTTTCTTCATCTCTACGAGCACCACCTATACAAGCATCAAAACCAAATTCTTCTATAGCATCAAGTAAGGTTTCTGTTTGTAACATATTTCTGCTAGCATACTTTCCTTTTTCTTCTTTTACTTTACCAGCGTCTATGTTGTCTTGTACATTTCGTACTATTAATTCTACACCTAGTTCTTTTGCCAAACGATCTCTAAATTCAATCGTTTCAGGAAAATTGTGCCCTGTATCGATATGTAATAAAGGAAAGGGAATTTTTGCAGGGTAAAATGCTTTTTGAGCTAATCTGACCAGTGTTATACTATCTTTTCCTCCAGAAAAAAGTAATACTGGTTTTTCAAATTGTGCAACTACCTCTCTTATTATATATATGGCTTCACTTTCTAAGGCTCCTACTTTTATTGTTCTTGTACTCATTTTTATGTTTCTTAAATGTGTAAACCACATTCTCTATTACTTTCTACTTTTGTTGGGTCGAAGTATTTAAATTCATTTGGAAGATTATGCTCTTCTAAATATTCATCTAACTGCTTATCTGACCAGTTGTAAAATGGACTAATTTTTAAAACTCCATCTTTACTTTTTGAAATAACATCAATGCTATCTCTAAAAGCAGTTTGTCCTTTTCTTAAATTGGTAAACCATACATTAGGATTATGAATTTTCATTGCTCTTTTAAAAGGTTCTAATTTTACTTGTTCTGTAAAAACTGTATGATTAGGGTCATTTATACTTGGTAATCCTAAAGTTGTATTTCTATGAGCTACCGTTTGTTTTGGAACATATAACTGAATATTTAAATTTAAATCTTTAATTAATTCTTCAGCATGTTTATAGGTTTGTGGTGTATTATAACCTGTGTCGCACCAAATTACTTCAACATCTTTTTTTTGACACGTTACTAAATGTAAAATAGCACTCTCATAAGGTCTAAAGTTTGTTGTAATAATTTGTTTTCCTCCAACGGAAAAAGCCCATTCTACAATTTCTTGTGGTGCTTTATTCTTTAATTGTTTATTTACTTCTTTTAAATTAATATGCTCTAAATTCATTTTTTACCCCATTTTATGTTATTCCACATTCTTTCATGAAAAAAATACAATACCATTTTTGTTACCAATTCAATGGCTCCTATTGAAAAAGCAGTTATTATTTCTCCTGTAATTATCCATGAAATCAAAACAGTATCTATTGTTCCAACTACTCTCCAACTTATTGATTTGGCTATGCTCCTAATTGGTTTTTCTGAATGTTTATCTTCGTGATAATTAACTTTGTTTTCTGTAATTTGTTCTACAATCATTAATTAAATCTATTATCCTATCGGAATACTAGGTTTTAAGCAACAAATATAAAAACCCTTTATTGAATTCAAAGAAAAAAATGAATTAAAAAAATAATTTTAATATTGATGGCTTTATTTAAACTAAGTCAGCAAGTGTATTGTTGTGCAAAACTTTTAAAGTATTATCTCTAACTTGAATCATTAGTTTGTGAACTGAACAAGCCTCTTCATCGGGACAATCATCACATTTTTCATAATAATTTAGGCTAACACATGGAAGCATGGCTATAGGACCCTCTAAGGTTCTAATAATTTCTGTCATTTTAATATCTTTTGCTTCCTTTAATAAATAATATCCGCCTCCTTTGCCTTTTTTAGCTCCTAAAAAACCCGCTTTACGTAAGGTAAGTAATATACTTTCTAAAAATTTATGTGAAATATTTTCACTTTCTGATATAGTGGCAATTTGCACTTTAACTCCTTTTTCTTGTCTAGCAATAAAAGTAAGTGATTTAATACCGTATTTTGTTCTCTTAGAAAGCATATTACAAAAATACACTTTTATTTATTTTCTATTTATTCAATGCTTGGTTTAAATCGTTTATAATATCTTCTATGTTTTCTAATCCTATAGAGCATCTAACTAATCCGTCGGTTATTCCAACTTCTAACCTATCTTCTTTACTTAATTTACTATGCGTAGTAGATGCTGGATGTGTAACAATCGTTCGAGTATCTCCCAAATTTGCAGAGAGAGAACACATTTTTATGGCATCTAAAAATTTACGACCTACATTTATTCCTCCTTTAATTTCAAAAGCAACAATATTACCACCTAAACGCATTTGCTTTTTTGCAATTTTAAATTGTGGATGTGATTTTAAAAAAGGATATTTCACCAAATTTACTTGCGGATGTTTTTCTAAAAACTGAGCCACTTTTAATGCGTTTTCACAATGTTTTTCTACCCGAATGGCTAATGTTTCTAGACTTTTTGATAAAACCCAAGCATTAAATGGAGACATTGCAGGTCCTGTATTTCTGGAGAACAAATAAATTTCTCTTATTAAATCTGATTTTCCTACGGTAACCCCTCCTAATACTCTTCCTTGTCCGTCGATTAATTTAGTTGCTGAGTGAATTACCAAGTCTGCTCCAAATTTTATTGGGTTTTGTAAATATGGAGTAGCGAAACAATTGTCTATTACCAATAATAAATTATGTTTTTTAGCAATGTTACCTAGTAATTCTAAATCTAAAATATCTACAGCAGGATTTGTAGGCGTTTCAGCATATAAAATTTTAGTATTTGGTTGAATCAAACTTTCTATACGTTGAGGTTCATTTATTTTAAAGTAACTGGTTTCTATATTCCATTTAGGTAAATATTTGGTAAATAAGCTATGGGTCGAGCCAAATACAGAACGACATGAAACAATATGATCACCTGCATTTAGTAATGCTCCAAAAGTTGAAAAAACTGCTGCCATACCAGTAGCAAAAGCATAACCAGCCTCGGCACCTTCCATAGCAACTATTTTATCTACAAATTCTGATGTGTTTGGGTTTGAAAATCTGCTGTATAAGTTTTTCTCTTTTTCTTCTGCAAAAGAAGCCCGCATATCTTCAGCATCGTCAAAAACAAAACTTGAGGTTAAATATAATGGTGTTGAATGTTCTGAAAATTGTGAACGTTCTGTTTGTGTTCGTATAGCTTGTGTTTCGAAATTTTTACTCATTGTTTATAGTTTAAGTCTTTGCTTTGTGCCACCTAATATTTTATAGTTGATGTTTAATCTCTTAGTTATTATTTTTTGCTAATCGTAAAATATCTCCGAATACACCTCTTGCCGTAACTTTAGCTCCAGCTCCAGCTCCTTGAATAACAATTGGTTGTTCACCATATGATTCTGTGTAAATTTCAAAAATGGCATCCGATCCTTTTAAACTTCCTAGGGGAGAAGAAGCTGGTACAGATACTAGTTTTACATCTAAATTTCCTTTCGGTTGCGATAAATCGCCATATAAATCTCCTATATATCTTAGTACATGATTCTCTTTTTGACCCTCTTTTTGTTCTTCAAAAGAAATATTTAACTTGTTTAAGTTAGATAGAAAATTTTCTGATGAAACTTCTTTAAATTCTTCTGGAATTAAATTTTCTATAGAAACATCTTCTAACTCGTTTTCTAAATCGAGTTCACGGGCTAAAATCAACAATTTTCTAGCAACATCATTACCGCATAAATCTTCTCGAGGATCGGGTTCGGTAAAACCTTTATCAATTGCCTCTTGTAATACGGTTGAAAAAGGTATTTCATCTGAAGAAAAACGATTAAAAATATAACTTAAAGAGCCTGAAAAAACCCCTCTAATACGCGTAATATTTTCTCCTGAATCATGTAGCAATTTTATGGTGTCTATTAATGGTAATCCAGCGCCCACATTTGTTTCGTACAGGTAATTTTTTTTATTTTTTTCTAATGTTTCACGTAGTTTTTTATAAAAATTATACGAGACCGTATTGGCTATTTTATTTGACGAGACTAAATCAAAACCAGCCTCAACTAAAGGAATGTAATGTTCTATAAAATCGCTGCTAGCCGTATTATCGATTGCTATTAAATTTTCTAAATGATGCTTTTTAGCATAGTCTATAACGCTGTCAACTAACAAACTATCTTGTTGGGTGTTTGTTAAATCATCACTCCAGTTTTGGTTAGCTCCTTGCTTGGTTAGTAAGACTTTTTTAGAGTTAGTTATGGCAAATACATTTAATTTAATTTTTCGTTTTTCTAAGATATATTCTGCGTTTTCTAAAATTTGATCGATTAAGGTTCCTCCAACTAAGCCTTTACCAAAAACGGCAATATTTATTTTTTTTGCAACCCCAAAAACTTGTCCGTGAATTACATTTAATGCTTTGTGTAGTTGATGCTTTTTCACGACTAAACTGACGTTTCTACCTGTAATGGTATTGTTAAAAAGTAAAGGAACTATTTGGTTTTTAATTAGTGCATTATATGGATGATGAAATTCACTTAAATCTTGACCAATAATAGAAATTACAGAAATATCTTCAATAATTGATATTTGATTTACATCTCTAGTGTTAAAATCGTTTTCAAACTCTTGTTCTAGTGCAATAACAGCTTCTTTGGCTCTATTATGGGCTATAACCAAACCGATTCCTCTTTCTGAAGAGCCTTGAGAAATAATGCTAACACTAATATTTCGATTGCTCAAGGTTTTAAAAATCCTAGCATCAACGCCTACTTTTCCGAGTAACCCTCTTCCTTCAAAATTTATTAATGCTACATTATCTAAAACGGATAATGATTTTATTCCTTTTAAACTTGATTTAGCGGTTATTAATGTTCCTTTGTCATTCGAATTAAAGGTGTTTAGGATTCTAAGATTAATATTTTTTTCTAATAGAGGAATAATGGTTTTAGCGTGTAAAATATTAGTTCCGAAATTGGCCAACTCATTTGCTTCAGAAAAAGATAACTCTTCAATTTTTTTAGCGTCTGAAACTAAATCAGGATTTGCAGTAAAAATACCATCTACATGAGTGTAATTTTGTAATTCTTCTGCGTCTAAATAATTAGCTAATAACGATGCTGTATAATTACTACCGTTTCTACCTAAAGTTGTTGTTTCATTTTTTAGATTAGAAGCAATAAAACCTGCTACAACATTAACTGTATTTCCATTAAATTGTTTAAAATAATTGAGGACATTTTCCTTAGATAAATCTAAAATTGGTTGCGCATAGCCAAAATTTTCATCAGTTTTTAATAGTTGTCTTGTATCAGTAGCATTTGCTTTTATGTTACGATCATTTAATAATTGAGAGACTACTTTTATTGATAATAATTCTCCTTGAGCTAATACTTCATCCTTAACTTTTTGACTATAGTCTCCTAATAAATTAACGCCTTCAAATAATTTTTCTAATCTTAAAAATTCTGAAGAAAAATCGACTAAGGGTGTAATTTGTGTTTGTTCGTATTTAAAGGCTTCTAATTGTTCTATATAAACTTCATTTTTAGAAGCTTTCTCTAGAATTTGTTCTAGCTGATTAGTTGCGTTTCCTCTGGCAGAAACGACTACTGCTATTTTTTCTCCGTCATTTATCTTTTGTTCAATGATAGAAATTACATTTTGTATTCCTTCATTAGACAATGATTTTCCACCGAATTTTAAAATTTTCATTTTCCTTAAATTTTTATTGAAAATAGGCTCAATAATTTTTTCTAATTGTTCGTATTCCATTAAAAAAGCATCATGCCCATGTACAGAGTTTATTTCATTATAGGTTACATTAGGATGTGTTAATGCTAGCGCTTTTTGTGTTTCTCTATTTTCTTCAGCTGTGAAAAACAAATCAGAGTCCACACCGACAATATGAATATCAGCTTGAATAGTTTCTAAAACATTTTGATTTTCTCTTTCTTTAGTAACATCAATTGTTTTTAATAATTGATTCATTAATTTATAAGAGGCTAATTGATAACGTTCTTGTAATTTCTCGCCATGATGCAACAACCAACTTTCTACATTAAAAACTTGTAGTTCTTCATTTTTTGATCGTTGAAAACGTTTTTTAAATGATTCTGGTGTCCGATAACATAACATTGCATGCATACGCGCATCATGTACTGGGTTATTTGAGTTTACTAAAAATTGTTCTTGAATTTGGCAGTTAGCGATTAGCCAATCGGTCGATTTCCAATCGGTTGCTACAGGAATAAAATGTTGCGTAATTTTTGGGTTTAATCCAACCATTTCCCATGCTATTCCGCCTCCAAGTGAACCTCCAATTAAAGCATAAAGTTTTTGAATTTTTAATTCTTTTAATCCAACTAAAAAGAGTCTAGCGATATCTTTAGCTATAAAGCTTTTATAATCATTGATTAAGAAGTCGTCAAACCCATTTCCTGGAATATTAAAGGCTAAAATGGTGTATTCATTGGTATTGATAACTTTGCCATCACCTATTAAATCTTTCCACCATCCATCTTCTCCAGAAACATTACTATTACCTGTTAAAGCATGATTTACCAACACAACAGGAGAGTCATGTAAAGGCTTACCAAAAATTTGGTAAGACAATTTTATAGGTATTGTCTTACCACTTTCAGTAATAAAATCAGAAACATAAATAAATTGTAATTCTTTCATTTTATTTAGTGATATATTGTTTTTCAACTCCAACTCTAACAGGTGTATTATTGGTTAAGTTATCTTTAACAGGGCATCTGTCTTTTACTATTTCTAACCACTTAACAAGTGTTTCAATAGATGCGTCCGTTTCTGGAATTAAATTCAAATAGATTTCTTTAAAACCAGCTCTTTCATCTTTTGAAGTTCCAAACAGACGGTTGGGGTTGAGACTTCCTTTCACCTCTATTTGTAATTTGTTAATAGTAAAACCTAATTCTTTAGCCACAATGTGTCCCACCACATTTAAACAACCAGCTAATCCAGCCAATATATATTCTACTGGATTTGCGCTTTCATCATTTCCCCCTAAATCTTTTGGCTCATCTATAACTAATTTAAAATGTCTTGCTTTTGCTATAAATTGTGTGGATGAGGCACTTTCCCCTTTTACAGTAAATATTAAATCACTCATAATTGTTTTTTAGATTGATGCTTAATTTTGTGGAACGAATTCTCTAACTAATTTGAAAGCCTCTAGCAAGTCTGTTTTTAAATCTTCTATATTTTCTAATCCTACTGATAATCGAATTAAATCTTTAGTAACACCTGTTGCTTCTTGTTGTTTTTCAGAGAGCTGTTGATGCGTAGTACTTGCAGGGTGAATAATTAAAGACTTTGTATCGCCAATATTTGCTAACAATGAAAATAGTTTAGTCGTATCTGCAACTTTTTTTGCAGCTTCAAAACCTCCCTTTAAACCAAAGGTTACGATACCGCTTTGTCCTTTAGGGAAATATTTATCTGCTAAATTTTTATAATTGCTTGATGTTAATCCAGGATAATTTACCCAGGCAACTTCTTCTTGAATTTGTAGCCATTTTGCTAGAGCTAGTGCATTTTCACTATGCCTTTTAATTCTGATTTCTAGTGTTTCTAAACCTTGAATAATTTGAAATGCATTAAACGGACTTAATGCAGAACCATAATCACGCAATCCTTCGATACGTACTTTTGCTATGAAAGAAGCTTCTTTTAAAACATCTGCATACACCAAACCATGATATCCTGCCGAGGGTTCTGTGAATTCAGGAAACTTACCATTAGTCCAATCAAATGTTCCAGCATCAATAATAACGCCCCCTAAAGCTGTTCCGTTACCATTAATGTATTTTGTTAGTGAATGAATTACAATATTAGCGCCATATTTTATCGGATTTAATAAAGCGGGTGTGGCCACTGTATTATCTACAATTAACGGTACTTTAGCTGCTTTTGCTTCCGAAGAAATGGCCTCAATATCTAAAACATCTAGTTTGGGGTTTCCTAAAGATTCTATAAAGAACACTCGCGTATTTTCTTGAACCGCTTCTTTAAAAGCTGATGTGTCTGAAGGATCTACAAACGTTGTCGTAATACCGTGTCTTGGTAAGGTAACATTCAGTAGGTTATAAGTGCCTCCGTATAAACTATTTGAAGCAACAATACGATCGCCAGCTCTTAATAGAGTTAATAAAGTTGTTGCAATCGCAGCGGTTCCAGAAGCTGTTACTACTGCAGCAATACCTCCTTCTAAGGCTGCTAAACGTTGTTCTAAAATATCGTTGGTAGGATTATTAATTCGGGTATAGATGTTTCCTGGTTCAGATAAGTTGAACAAATTAGCAGCGTGGTCTGAATTGTTAAACACATATGCTGTAGATTGATAAATAGGAACTGCTCTTGTACCTCCATTAGAAGTTACATCGTGACCTGCGTGCAACGCGTTGGTTGCAAAATTTTGTGTACTCATTTTTCTGTGTTTTTGAGTTAATAAAAAATTAAAACAAAAGCCAAATACATTAGTAAAACTAATGTGCTTAATAGAAAAATGTTAAAAAGAATAGTTATAAAGCTAAATATTGTTTAAGCTTTTAACGAGTTATCTATCCATAAAACTTTTAAAGTTTTGGTAGAATTTAGCACCTTCTTTGTATAGAACAAAGGGTTGCTAAGGCTTCAAAGGGTCTAATCCCTCCACCTTTCTTGATAACATAATCAATAAGATATTGAACTTTGTGTCTGCAAATATTCAGTAATTAAAATTTAATAACCAAATTTCACGTTATTTTTTTTTCATTTTAATATATAGTTATAAATTTGCCACTGAAATTTTAGAGGATAAATTTGATCTGATTGCAACCTCATTAAAAAATGCTAAAGCAGTAATTTATTACTTCTTTTGCGACCAATCATACCAAATTATCTTCAATTAACAAATTAAAAAGAAGTTATATGTCTTATTTTTTTACTTCGGAAAGTGTTTCTGAAGGACATCCAGATAAAGTTGCAGATCAAATTAGTGACGCATTAATTGATAATTTTTTAGCTTTTGATCCAAACTCAAAAGTAGCATGTGAAACTTTAGTAACAACAGGTCAAGTAGTGTTAGCTGGAGAGGTAAAATCAAATACTTACCTTGATGTGCAAAAGATTGCACGTGATGTAATTAATAAAATTGGTTACACGAAAAGTGAATATATGTTTGATGGGAATTCTTGTGGAGTTTTTTCTGCAATCCACGAACAATCTGATGATATTAACAGAGGAGTAGATAGAGATAGTAAGGAGGAGCAAGGTGCAGGAGATCAAGGAATGATGTTTGGTTATGCAACCAGTGAAACTAAAAACTATATGCCTTTAGCATTAGATTTATCTCATTTAATTTTAAAAGAATTAGCAGATTTACGTAGAGAGAATAAAGATATTACTTATTTACGTCCAGATGCAAAAAGTCAGGTTACTATTGAATATTCAGATAATAATATACCAGAACGTATTGAAGCTATAGTAGTTTCTACACAGCATGATGATTTTGCTGAAGATGAAGAAATGTTAGCTAAAATTAGAAAAGATATTGTTGAAATATTAATACCGAGAGTTAAAGCAAAATTATCACCAGAAGTACAAGCTTTATTTAATGGAGATATTAAATATCATATCAACCCTACAGGGAAGTTTGTAATTGGTGGGCCTCACGGAGATACAGGTTTAACAGGGCGTAAAATTATTGTTGATACGTACGGAGGGAAGGGAGCTCATGGAGGTGGTGCTTTTTCAGGGAAAGATCCGAGTAAAGTAGATAGAAGTGCAGCATACGCTACACGTCATATAGCAAAGAATTTAGTTGCAGCAGGCGTAGCTAGCGAAATTTTAGTACAAGTTTCTTACGCAATTGGAGTTGTAGAACCAATGGGAATTTTTGTAGATACTTACGGAACCTCTAAAGTAGGTTTAACTGATGGTGAAATTGCAAAAAAAGTAACAGAAATTTTCGATATGCGTCCGGCAGCTATTGAATCTCGTTTAAAATTACGTTCACCTATGTATAGTGAAACAGCTGCTTATGGGCATATGGGACGAGAAAATGAAGTGGTTTCTAAAACTTTTTCTCAACCTAACGGTGAAACCAAAACAGTAGATGTTGAGTTATTTACTTGGGAAAAGTTAGATTATCTTGATAAAGTGAAAAAAGCTTTTGGTTTGTAAGAATCATAAAAGTTAGATATAAGTGTAAAAAAATGCTCAACATACGTTGAACATTTTTTTGTTACTTTATTTCAATGAGAAATGGCATTCGAGCTTGAACCCCTTTTAAGTTTTTCATTTGATTAATGTTGTTAAACATTCGATAACTTTCTTCTCCTAAAGCTTCTTTTAAAATCTCTTCTTTGCGAACTTTTGCAAACGGGGAGAATTTTAAGGCATCTTTAAAATCTTTTTTATAGCTTGGGTAGTTTCTTACACGATAGTTGTCTACTTCAGCTAATTCAGCGGCAGTTTTAATAGCATCGTCTAAACTTCCCAATTCATCCACTAATCCTTTTTCTATTGCTTCTTTACCTGTCCAAACCCTACCTTGTGCAATTTCATTTACATCTTCAAAAGACATTTTTCTGCCAGTAGCAACTCTAGTTACAAAGGTGGTGTAAATTTGTTCAACACCTTCTTTGGTAATCGTATAAAACTTTTCATCCATGGGTTCAAAAACACTGTAATCTGCACTCTTATTCGTGCGAACCTGTTCTGCATTGATACCAATGTCATTAGCAAATTCATAAGCATTAGGAATTGCTCCAAAAACACCAATAGATCCTGTGATCGTTGTTGGTTCTGCAATTATTTTATCAGCGTTACAAGCAATGTAATATCCGCCAGAGGCTGCTAAATTCCCCATAGAAACCACTAAAGGTTTTTCTTTTTTTGCTAATTCTAATTCACGCCAAATTAACTCAGAAGCTAAAGCACTACCCCCAGGAGAATTTACACGTAAAACAATTGCTTTGACATTTTTATCTTTAACCGCCTTTTTAATGGCTTTGTTAATAATTCCTTGTCCGATGATGTCTTCATTTCCCTCTCCATACATAATCTGACCTTGTGCATAAATAACCGCAATTTTATTTTTTGCGACTGATGATTTTCGTCCTTTGCCAGAAGTAATATAATCTTCAATAGAAATCAGTTCTACTTTAGAAGCATCTGCAATCGATTTTAACTTACTTTCATATTCATCTTCATAAATAGCGGCATCGATTAAGTTGTTTTTTTTAGCTAGTTCAGCATTTCTTCCTTCGGAAGCATCAGCAATAAGATTTAAATTTTCTACAGTAATATTTCTACTTTGGCTAACGTCTTCTGTAATTTCAGACCAAATTGAATTCAAAAAAGAAGTAATTTGTTCGCGGTTAGCTTCACTCATTTTGTTTTCTAAATAAGGCTCAACAGCACTTTTGTACTTTCCGTGACGGATTACCTCCATTTTAATTCCGTATTTATCTTCAAAATCTTTGTAATACAGAATTTCTGATGACAAACCTTTAAAATCGATAGCTCCAACAGGATTTAAGAAAAGACTATCGGCAACCGAACTTAAATAGTAACTTTTCTGATCATACACATCGTTATAAGCAAAAACGAATTTTCCACTTTCTTTAAATTCTTCTAATTTATTTCTAATAGCTTGTGTTTGTGCAATACCCGCATTTATAGAGGTAGATTTTATACTGATTCCTTTAATATTGCTATCCGTTTTAGCATTATCAATGGCATTAATGATTTTATTTAACGCTAGTTTTTCATCAACTAATCCTAATAATTCTCCTAAAGGGTTTTCATCTTTAGGAGCATAGTCCTTAATTGGAGTAGAAAGATCTAATTCTAAAATAGAATTGGATTTAACTACAACTTCTTGGTCAGAGCCCACTACAGTGCCGATTATGACGAATAAAAATATCAGTAAGAAAAAGGCTATAAAAAAACCAATAATAGCCGCTAATAAATTACGTAAAAAGTTCATTTCTCTTTATTAAAATTGAAGAGCAAATATACGTTTTTAAGAGAAGTAATTATATTATCGTAAACGCATTCGGTATTTACGTTGTGCAAACTCGAAATAGTTAAATAATTTATAGTTAACATCATACCCGTAATCAATATTTGGATCATAATCAATGATATTTTCGTAGATGTTAGGATTAAATCTTGATGGGTTACGAACTCTAGAGTTCCATTCAGGAACATAAAATCGATTTTTATTTTCTAGATAATTCTGTGAGTAAAATCCTTCAGGTTTCGCAATAGTGTTTAAGTAGTTATTGAAACCTATATCAAAAATGATTATTTCATACTCTAAACTATCGTTAGCAATTACTACAGGCTCTTCTTTTACATCGTTATTAATGGCTTTTGGTGAAGAACCACAAGACCATACTAATAAACTAATAATACCAATAGTTACTATATATCGTAAATTTTTCATGATGACTATTTTTAGATATATAAAGATAAAAAAAGAAACGCTGATAAAAGCGTTTCTCTTTGATATTTAATAAGTTATTTGTTTTTATTTTAGTAAATCTTCCGAGGTGTTAAAAAGATTGTCTAATGTATTGGTTGCTTTTTCTTTTCCATCATTTAACCAATTTAAGTAATCATTTTCGTTAGGAGTGTATCCAACAGGATCATTTAAAATTTGTTTTCCGTCTGGACTTAGTAAAACATAGTAAGGTTGCGTATTTGTTTTAAAGAAAACAGTTTGAAAATGCGACCATTTATGTCCGTAATTATCTAGTTTACGAGTTCCTCCGTTAATTCTATTTACTATGATTTGTTCGTTTTTTGGTAATTCTTTTTTATCATCAACGTATAAAGAAATCAATACATAATCGTTTCGTAATACATCATCTACTTTTTTAATTGGCCAAACGTGTTCTTCCATTTTACGGCAGTTTACACAAGCGTACCCTGTAAAATCTAACATAATTGGTTTGTTTACTTTTTTAGCATACGACAAACCTTCTTTTAAGTCTTTAAAACACGTTAAGTTGTTCGGGCAACTATTAGGATATACAAAACTGTAGCCTACAGGTGGTGCTAACCCGCTTAATAACGATAAAGGTGTAAACGTATTGGTTTCTTTGTTTACTCTAAATCCAGAAACCAAATAAATGGTAAAAGCAGCTACTAAAACTCCAAAGGCAATTCTTGGGAATGATATTTTTTGAAGAGGAGAATCATGCGGAAACTTGATTTTACCTAATAAATATAATGCTAATCCCGCGAAAAGAATAATCCAAATGATTAAGAAAGGTTCAATTTTTAAAATCCCCCAGTGCTCTACTAAATCTGCATTTGATAAGAATTTAAAAGCCAAGGCTAACTCTAAAAATCCTAAAACTACTTTCACAGTGTTCATCCATCCACCAGATTTTGGTAAAGATTTTAACATGCCGGGAAACATTGCAAATAAGGTAAAAGGTAATCCTAAAGCGACTCCAAATCCTGCCATACCTGCTGTTAATTGCCATGCACCACCATCTGAAGATAAAGAACCTGCTAATAGAGATCCTAAGATAGGTCCTGTACAAGAAAAAGAAACTATTGCTAAAGTAAGCGCCATAAAAAAGACACCTAAAATACCACCAGAACCTTCTGCTTCTGTTGTTTTGTTTGTCCAGCTACTAGGTAAGGTCAATTCATAAAAACCAAAGAAAGAACCTGCGAAAAACACAAACACCACAAAGAAAATAACATTTAACCAAACGTTGGTAGAAATTTCATTTAGAATATCAGGATTGATAGAATCTAATAAATGAAAAGGGATACTTAATATTAAATAAACTCCTAAAATAAAAAGTCCGTATAAAACAGCTTTTGAAATTCCAGATCCTTTAGAGCTATCTTTTTTAGTGAAAAAACTAACGGTTAAAGGAATCATTGGAAATACACATGGAGTTAATAAAGCTAATAATCCACCTAAAAAACCTAATCCGAAGATACTCCATAGCGTTTCGCTTTTGTTGTTTTTTTCGATAGTACTATTATCTGTTTCTAAATCATTACTTACTGCAATAGGTTGTTGTAAATCTTTGTTTGAGATTCCATATAGTAATTCACTTGCCGCTTCATCAGATAAGTTTGCTATATCTGCATTCTTTTTAGCTGAATTTGTTTTAGCTCCTTTTGGAGCATTAAACACTAAAGGTTCTACTCTAGGGGGTAAACAACGAACATCATCACATACCATAAATTCCACTTCTGCATCAATTTTAGCCGAAGGAGATAGTAATTTTATGCGTTGTTTAAATGTCGCTTTTTTTGCGAAATATTTAATTCGCATTTTAAAGGTTTTATCGTCTTCTGTAATACCAATATCTTCAGAAGTTTCTCCAATTAATTCATAATTTTCATTTGGTTTGTAGACAAAAATTGTGGGTCTTGGCCCTCCTTTAGGAACTTCTTGAGCATATAAATGCCAATTAGCATCAATGATTGCAGTAGTAACCAAGTTATATTCTGTTTCTGAGATTTTTTCTATACCTGTTTTCCATTTTACAGGATCGAAAACTTGAGAAAATGAATTACTTATGGAAGTTATAAAAATTAAAAGAAAAAGTATTTTTTTCATAATAAGGAAGACTAAAAAATGTTTTGTTTTAGTGAGACGTAAATGTAACCTTTTTCATACAAAATAAAATAAGATAATTTTTCACCATTGTTTTTTTGGGTATAAAAGTTACCTTTAAGCTTAAATTTTAAAAGTATGAAAAATCGCTGTTTTTGGGTAAATAATGATCCGTTATACATAGAGTATCACGATAAAGAATGGGGCGTTCCTGTGTATGATGATGAAAAATTGTTTGAGTTTTTAATTTTAGAAACGTTCCAAGCAGGGCTTAGCTGGATTACCATTCTTAAAAAACGTGAAAATTTTAGAAAAGCTCTAGATGATTTCGACTATCTAAAAATAGCCAATTATTCAGAAGAGAAATATGAGGAATTATTACAAGATGCAGGAATTATACGTAATAAACTAAAAATAAAAGCTACGATAACGAATGCACAAGCATTTATGGAAGTACAAAAAGAGTTTGGTTCTTTTTCTAAATATATCTGGGGTTTTGTAGATGGAAAGCCAATAAAGAATAAATTTGAAAACAGAGAAGAAGTACCTGCAACAACTGAGCTTTCAGATGCGATTTCTAAAGATTTAAAAAAACGCGGATTTAAGTTTGTAGGATCAACGGTTATTTATGCACATATGCAAGCAACAGGAATGGTAAACGACCACACAATAGATTGTTTTAGGCATAAAGAATGTGATTAATCTCTAATTAAAAATTTAGATAAGAATAATAATCCAATCACGACTAAGATTCCGATTGCTACATATAAAGCTCCGTTTTGATAATGTTTTTGGTTGTTTTTAGAATCTTTTTTGTAGCTAAAAATCATTAGTGTTACAAAAACAACTACAAAAATTGAAGCAAAAATTATTCGACCTGTCGTAAACATAAAATTGTATTTTGAGCAAAATTACGAATTAAAACCCAACTCAAATTCCTGTGAAAAAAGAAAATTTAATAGTTTTAGATATTGACGATACACTTACTCAAAGTGAAGAAAAACATACCGATTCGTTGTTGTTTGCCATGAAGTATTTTGGTATAACAAAAGTAGATACAGATTGGAGAAATTATAAAAATGCTACAGATAGTTATATTTTTAAGGATAACTATGAGAAAACATATCAAAATATATTTAGTTTTGATTTAATTGAAGAATTTGAGAAAGTAATGACGGAACGTTTTTTAACATATCCCAACACAACCGAAGTAGAGGGAGCAAAAAACACAGTAAATTATTTGTTAAATGAAACTAACTATGCTGTTTGTTTTGCTACGGGATCTATTCATCAACCTGCATTGTTAAAATTGTTGCAAGCTGATATTAATTTTGTTCCTGAGGTGTTGTCATCTTCAAACTATATATTTACAAGAGAAGAAATAGTGAAGTCTGCTATAAAAGAAGCAAAAGAATATTACGAGGTTTCCCATTTTGAGAATATCATCTCTTTTGGAGACGGCTTATGGGATGCTACAACCGCCAAAAATTTAGGACTTCATTTTGTAGGTGTTAACACAAAGAATGTAGAGGATTTTAAAAAACAAAACGTTAAATACCATATCAACGATTGGACGGAGTTCGATCTTAATAAAACAGAAGAAATGTTTAATTTAAATTTATAAAAATGAAAAATAAAATAAACGCTGTTCACGAATTTCATACAGCCTTTGGGTTAGGTATAAAAAATGAACCAACGGTTAATATTGGCGAAGAAAGACAATTACTTCGTTATAATTTAATGAAAGAAGAGAATGAAGAATATTTAGAAGCTGTACAAAATAATGATTTAGTTGAAACTGCAGATGCCTTGGGTGATATGCTGTATATTTTATGTGGTACTATTATAGAACATGGAATGCAACATAAAATTGAAGAAGTTTTTGAAGAAATTCAACGAAGTAATATGAGTAAATTAGGAGAAGATGGAAATCCAATTTATAGGGAAGATGGTAAAGTATTAAAGGGGCCAAATTATTTTAAACCGAATATTCAATTTATCTTAGACAAATAAAAAAAGCGAGCAAAATGCTCATTTTTTTTATTTAAAGGTAAAAATTTATATTTCGTTTTCTAAAGCATTATCATTCATCATAGTATCTAAAGCTAAAATTAAAGAATCTACATTATTCACCATTTTTTCAATATTACCATATTCATCAATAATTAAATGAGTTGGGTATTGTTTTACCTCCATTTCATCGGTCATGTACTTTTTTTGTTCCGCAACTACTGGATATCTAAATTCTTTTTTACTGAGAAAATTTTTAAGTTTATCTGCTTCATCAAATGCTAAGCTTAAAAAAACTACATTATCATATCCTTCATATCGATCATACAGTTCATTTAGTTTAGGAAATTCCTGTACGCAAACAGTACAATTAATAAACCAGCATTTTATAACAAGAATTTTTCCTTTTGTGCTCTCTGATGTGTAGCTATTACTATTTAAATCAACAAAATTAAATTCGGGCAAAGGTTCTCCTTCTTTTTTAAAATAACTATAAATAATAGTTGAAGAACTTTTAATTGACTTGCTAATTTTTTCATCAGAAGATTCGGTAAGTTCATATAACTGATACATATAATCAGCATCAGGGAGCTTTATAGGGATGTATTCTCCTGTTAAAAGATTGCTTAAAAAATCTTCTTTTTCAATTTCAATGCCATCTTCATCAACACCTATAAAATCTGTAGAGAGGTCAATATTTTCTTTATGGTAGTCTTTCCATTTTTCAAAGTCAACAACAATTTTAGCTAAGCCAGCTTTTACTGTTGATTCGATTGGTTTAATTTTTTCTGTAGCTATACTTTGTTCTTCTTTAACAACTATACTAGGTACTTTACTGTTATCAATTTTTTGTAGAATGAATGTTGTAACAAAAAATGATATAGAAATAGATAGTATGGAAATTAGAAAATTTTTCATAACATTCTTTTAATCTAAGATTGTAGTTAGACAAATATAACGAAATCTCGACTAGTTTATTGGTTGTTAAATATTTGAAATAGGAGTGAGTTAGATTTTTACTCGCCATCCATAAGGGTCTTGAGATTTGTTGTATTGAATATTCATTAATTTTTCTTTGAAAAAAGAAGCGTATGATTTTTCTAATTTTGGTAATTCAAAATCTTCTTCAGAGTGACCAAAACCAACAATCGGATTAATAACTGCTGCGGTACCAGTACCAAAAATTTCTTTTAATTCACCTTTTCTTGCAGCGTCCTTAATTTCTGCAACCGATACAGGTCGTACTTCAATTTCAATTCCGTTATCTTTAGCGAGTTGAATTATTGATTTACGAGTAATGCCGTCTAAAATTCGATCATTATTTGGTGCAGTAATCAATTTGTCGCCAATTCTAAAAAAGATGTTCATAGTACCTGCTTCTTCTAAATATTCATGCGTATTTGCATCTGTCCAAATAATTTGTTGGTACCCTTTTTTATGAGCTAAACTTGTTGGGAAAAACTGAGCCGCGTAATTACCCGCAGCTTTTGCGAAACCAACACCTCCATTTGCAGAACGACTATATTTTTCTGCAAATAATACACGAACCTCGCCCGCATAATATGCTTGAGCTGGAGATAAAATAATCATAAACTTATAATCTTCGGAAGGTGATGCAGAAATTGCAGGTTGTGTGGCAATAACAAACGGACGAATATATAGCGAGTTGCCGAACCCTTTTTTTATCCAGTTTTTTTCTAAGTGAAGTAATTTTGTTAAGCCATCAAAAAAATAATTCTCAGGAAAGGCAGGCATAGCTAAACGTTCAGACGATTTATTTATTCTTTTTAAGTTTTCATCTGGACGAAATAAAAAGATATCATCGTTATCATCTTTGTAAGCTTTCATACCTTCAAAAACAGCTTGCCCGTAATGAAACACCCTAGCAGAAGGATCTAAAGAAATAGGTCCGTAAGGTTTAATAACGGGAGTTTGCCATTCACCATTTTTATAATCACATTCAAACATATAATCCGAAAAAACACGACCAAAATCTAATTTGTTAAAATCAACAGTATCTATTTTAGATTGTTTTATTGGCGTAACTTGAATGTATGATGAATCCATTGAATATAGTTTTTGGTTTTAGCAAAAATACAAAATCAATATTACTTTTTTAGATACAATACAAAAGGAGTTGTAAGCTAAAATTGTATCTTTGCTTTAAATCTATAACTTGTTTAAAATGAAAAAAATACTTAGTCTTTTGTTTGTGTCTGTAATGGTTTTTACTTCTTGTAAAACAGAAAAAAAGGAAACTGCAGTAAATGAAACTTCAACTTTTGTGTCTTTTGGGGATAAGATTTCTGCAGAGGATGCAATTTCTCAGGCAGAGATGAGTAAAAAGTTTGAAAACATGTTGGTTGGAGATACAATTGATGTGAAATTTGCAACTAAAGTAGGGGAGGTTTGTCAAAAGAAAGGATGTTGGATTAAAGTGCCTTTAGAAGGAGAGAAAGAATCTTTTGTGCGATTTAAGGATTACGCTTTTTTTATGCCTTTTAATGCCGCTGGAAGTGAAGTGATTTTAAACGGAAAAGCATTCAAATCTGAAATTTCTGTAAAAGAATTACAGCACTATGCCGAAGATGCTGGTAAATCTGCTGAAGAGATTGCAAAAATTACAGAGCCTAAAATAACGTATTCTATCCTTGCAAACGGTGTTTTGTTAGAAGCTAAAGAAGAGTCTAAGCCAAATGAATAAACGATTCATAATTTTTATAGCTTTTATTTTATTAGTAAGTTGTCAAAACAAAAAAGCTACTAAAAAGATAAAAGTAATAAATGAAGTTCCTGCCAATTTCGAGATGTATAAAACATCTGAAATGGCAGGGCTTATGAGAACAATGCTTGCTAAGAATAAAGAATTAAGGCAGCAAATTATAAATGGTGAAGAAATAGGCGATTTTAACGAAGCTTATTTAAAAATTCATACTGAAAAACTTACGGATAGCTCAGATTTAGATGAAACTTTTCCAACGTTTGCAAAACATTTTGCTGATATGCAAAAAGAAATCTTTGAAGTTTCATCGGCAGAACAAAAAGAACAATTTAATAGAACAGTAGATGCTTGTATCGCTTGTCACAAAGATAGATGTACAGGTCCAATTCCTAGAATCGAAAAGTTAAGAATCCATTAGCTTGAAAAGAGAAATTATTATAACTTCAGATGGTTCAACCACTATTTATTTGCCTGAGTGGAATGAACGATATCACTCTAAACATGGTGCTATACAAGAAGCATATCATGTGTATATAAAAAGTGGATTGGAAGAGATTTTATCAGAAGATATTTCAATTCTAGAAATTGGTTTCGGAACAGGTTTAAACTGCTTTATTACCCTATTAGAAAGCGATAAAAGAATCAATTATGTTGGTGTAGAGGCTTATCCTGTTACGAAAGAGGAAGTTGAAAAACTGAATTATGTATCTGAGTTAAAAGCTAATGAATTCAATACTGTTTTCGATAAAATTCATGCTGTTTCTTGGGGAGAAAAGCATCAGATTAACAAAAATTTTCAGCTAACAAAAAGAAATCAGTTTTTTAAAGATATTACTGACGAAAATAAGTTTGATTTGATTTATTTTGATGCTTTTGCGCCAGATATTCAACCAGAATTATGGACAGAAGCTATTTTTAAAAAAATGTATACTGCTTTAAAACCAAATGGAATTTTAGTTACGTATGCAGCAAAAGGAGAAGTGAAACGAACTATGAAAGCAGTTGGGTTTACTATAGAGCGTTTACCTGGGCCTCCTGGTAAATGGCATATGTTAAGAGCAACAAAAAAGTAAAATAATATATAGAATGAAATTCGAAAGACGATTCGGGAATCAAAAAAAAACAAATCCTAAACGAGGGTTATTCCTTGTTGTTTTATTAATTATAGTACTCTACTTATTTTTTAATGCCGATAAAATCATCGGAAGATTTTTATAAATGAAACCATTTCAATTTAAAGAATTTACAGTTCATCAAGATAAAACTGCGATGAAAATTGGTACAGATGCTGTGTTGTTGGGTGCTTGGTCTTCTATAGAGAAGTATCCTGATACTATTTTAGATGTTGGTGCTGGCACCGGGGTAATTGCTTTAATGTTAGCACAACGTTGTGATGCTATGACAATAGATGCGGTTGAGGTTGATGAAAGTGCGTATGAGCAAACGGTAGAAAATTTTGAGCAATCGGATTGGGGAGACCGTTTGTTTTGTTACCACACTTCTTTTGAAGAATTTGCAGATGAAATGGCAGAAGAGGAAGAAGTGTATGATTTAATAATTTCGAATCCTCCATTTTATACGGATGAGTTTGAAAGTGATGATGAAGCTAGAAATAAAGCGCGCTTTACAAGTTCTTTATCTTTTGAGGAATTACTAAAAGGAGTTTCTAAAATTTTATCAGAAGAAGGAGTTTTCTCAACGATCATTCCGTTTAAAGAGGAAGAAAATTTTGTTAGGTTAGCTGAAACCTTTAATTTGAATTTAAACAGTGTTTGTCGGGTAAAAGGGAATCCAACTTCTGAAGTAAAACGAAGTTTGTTAGCGTTTTCTTTTAAAGTTTCTGAAGTTATAGAAGAAGAACTAACTATAGAAACAAAAAGACACCAATATACTGATGCTTATATAAATTTGACTAAGGATTTTTATTTGAAGATGTAAAATAAAAATAGTGTTTCGCTATCTTTAATGATATGAGGTTCGTTTTAATGACTTATATCAGGCGATAGCGAAGTTATCGAAAGTAAGTTAATCAAGTTAAATTTCTTTACACTTTCATGCTATCTGGTGTGTATCCTAAATACGGGACCTCTTTTATTCTTTTAATTACTTTTCTTTTAGATTATAATTCTACAATTTCAATACAGCCTCTATCTGCAATTGTTATATAGCAATTTTTGTAATCATTGCTAAACGTAATGTTAGTTGGTTTTTGGCCTTTTAGTTTTATTTCTTTTAATAATTTTCCTTCTGGAGATATTATTGCAACCGTTCCTTTTCCATATCGACATATGTATAGATTTCCATTTTCATGGCATCGCATTCCATCTAATCCAAAGTCTTCAAATGAAAAGAATTCTTGCTTATTGTTTAGTAAATCATTTTCTAGTATATCATACATCCATATTTTTCGTTGTACAGATTCATTTACGTATAATTTTTTACCATTTTTACTTACTTCAATTCCATTCGTAGTTCCCATGTTTTCCTCCAATAATTCAAACCCTTTTTCTTTTGTTATTTTCCATAACTTACCCGTGTTGTTTGACCAATTTGGATCACTAGCATAAAGCGTTTTGTTTGGAGAAATAGCGATATCATTTGGCTGATTTGCTTTTGGTTCATTTGCAAATATTTCAACCTTTTTAGTTCGTAAATCTATTTCCAGAATATTATGATTAACATAATCAGCAACGAACATTTGGTTTTTTTCTCCAAATCGTATTCCATTCCCAATACTTCCATTAGGTAAATTTAGAAATACAGAGCTTTCTCCATTTGGTGTAGTTTTTGCTATGGTACCTTGTTCTTTAAAATTTACAGCATAAATATTTCCAGCATAGTCTGTGGCAGGTCCTTCAATTCCTTCTGTAAAACTTTCTTCATTTGTAAAATCACTACTTTTTAATTGTGAATCGCAAGATATGATTAACAATACGAGGAAAACTAAGGCTACACTTTTTTTCATATAATAACTTTTTGGAAATAACGAAGTTATCAGAAATTACTTAAAAATCAAACCAAATATTTTTAGCCTTTTACACTTTCTGGATTATATCCTAAATAAGGCACCTCTTTTTCAACAAAGTTAATTCCATACTCTTCTAATTCTTTTAAAATAGGTCCGTATACTTCCTTTTTAATTGGTAATTGAACACCAGGAGTGGTTATATCTCCATTTAAAATGCGTAAAGTAGCGATTGCAACAGGTAAACCGACGGTTTTTGCCATAGCAGTATAGATTTGGTCATCACCTTTAATTACCATACTACTTTCTATTTGGTGTTTGCTAGATTCGTTTTGGTAACCAAAAATATGGTGCATTACAATCATGTCTTTGTCATGAGGTTGGAGTGTCCAAGAATCCATTAATATTTTTTGAAGAATTTGTGCTGGAGTCGCGTTTTTCAATCCTACTTTTTTCTTCGGATTAAAAATATCAAGTTCTAAAAATTTATCCCACATCACATCGTCTTGATCGATTTTTAAATAAGATCTGAATTTTAATTCCACAGAATCTGAAGGAGAATACGCAAGGAATAAGTTTGTGAAATCACGATAACTCATGTTTTCTGAGTCTTCAATAGTGTAACTATCATCTGTCATGCCTAATTGTACAAAAACGTTCCATGCACGAGAGAAACCAACTTTTCTAATCGTACCACGATACATCGTAGGAATGTTATCTAAACCATAAATGCTTCTGTATTTTAAAGAATCACGATTTGCATAAGCTTCAAATTTTCCGCTACCGTTAATCGTTAAAAACTCTGTTCTTCTAAATAATTTATGATACGGAATGTACTTATAAGTTCCTTCTTGAATAAACATAGAAGCTCCACCTTGTCCTGCTAAAACCACATTTCTAGGATTCCAAGTAAATTTATAATTCCACAAATTGTCATCACTTTCTGGGGCAACCAATCCACCACAAAAGGATTCAAACAACAACATTTTAGCACCACTTTCGTTTATTTTATCTATGACTTGCATAGCGCTCATGTGGTCTATACCAGGATCAAGACCAATCTCGTTCATAAAAACAAGACCTTTCTTTTTTACTTCATCATCTAAAGCTTGCATTTCTTTAGAGATGTAGGAAGCTGTTACCATGTGTTTATTAAATTCAACACAGTTTCTAGCCACTTCTATATGAAGGTGTGCAGGAAGCATAGATATAACTATATCAGCATTTTTAATAGCTTCTCTACGTTGGTCTTCATCAAAAACATTTAATGCTATTGCAGATGCATTCGAATGATTATTAATTTTTTCTTCAGCATTTTCTAATGATAAATCACCAATAGTAATATGTAAATTTTCTTCTGAAGATTTATCTAATAAATATTTAATTAGGGACGAGCTTGATCGTCCTGCACCTATGATTAATATATTTCGCATAAAATTATGATGTACTTTTGTTCAAAATTTGGAATGACAATATCGTTAAAAAAGTTTAATTTTAAACAATATAATAAAAAATGTATAAAAATTTAACAATCACTTCGCTGTTGGGAGCTTTAACAATAATTCTTGGAGCTTTTGGGGCACATGCTTTAAAAAAACAATTATCAGTAGAAGCAATGCAAAGTTTTGAGACGGCAGTTCGCTATCAAATGTATCATGTTTTAGTTTTATTAGTTATTAATTTATATGATGGCTTTTCTGAAAAAATGAAGCGAACGTTAACTCTTTTATTCACTGCTGGTATTCTTTTTTTCTCTGGATCAATCTATTTAATTAATCTATTTGGAGTGTCAGCAAAATCAATTTGGTTCATAACTCCTTTAGGGGGATTATTATTTATTATGGGATGGAGCCTATTATTTTATAAATTCCTCAAAATAAGTCTACAAAAGTAAAAGATTCATAAATTTTTTTCATCACTAATAAGTTTAGACAAAAAGGGTTACTTTTGTCTAACATTAAACACAACTAAAAAATATAAGGATGACAAATCTTGATACGAAAACGATTTCGTTAGATAGCTTAGGAATCAAAAACGCTACGCTACGTTATCAATTAACTTCAGAGGAGTTACATAACGCAACAATTGAAAAAGGACAAGGAAAAGAAACAACTTTAGGTGCAATTGCAGTAAACACAGGAGAATTTACAGGGCGTTCGCCAAAGGATCGTTTTATTGTAAAAGATGATGTTACCAAAGATAAAGTTTGGTGGGGAGACATCAATATTCCTTTTGACTCAGAAAAATTTGATAAACTTTACGACAAGGTAGTAGGTTATCTTTCAAATAAGGAGTTATTTGTAAGAGATAGTTATGCGTGTGCAGATGAAAATTATAAATTGAATATTCGTGTTGTAAACGAATATCCATGGAGTAATATGTTTGCCTACAATATGTTTTTACGTCCAACAGAAGAAGAATTAAAAAACTTTTCACCAGAATGGACTGTAATTAATGCACCAGGTTTCATGGCAGATGCTAAAGTAGATGGAACACGTCAACACAACTTTGCTATTTTAAACTTTTCAAAAAAAATAGCTTTAATTGGTGGTACAGGGTATACAGGAGAAATTAAAAAAGGAATTTTTTCTGCTTTAAATTTCATTTTACCGGTATACAAAAACACGTTACCAATGCACTGTTCTGCTAATGTTGGTAAAGATGGAGATACCGCTATTTTCTTCGGATTGTCGGGTACAGGAAAAACAACCTTATCTACAGATCCAAATAGAAGTTTGATTGGAGATGATGAGCATGGTTGGACAGCTGAAAACACTGTTTTTAATTTTGAAGGTGGCTGTTATGCTAAAGTGATTAATTTATCTAAAGAACAAGAACCGGAAATTTACGGAGCTATTAAAAAAGGAGCTATTCTTGAAAACGTAATTTTAGATGAGAAAGGAAATGTAGATTTTGATGATACTTCAATTACACAAAATACACGTGTAAGTTATCCTATTTATCATATTGAAAATATTCAAACACCATCTATAGGAAAAAATCCTAAGAATATATTTTTCTTAACTGCCGATGCTTTTGGAGTATTGCCTCCAATATCTAAGTTAACACCAGGTCAGGCAGCATACCATTTTATTTCAGGGTACACAGCTAAAGTAGCTGGTACAGAAGCAGGAGTAACTGAGCCTTTACCAAGTTTTTCAGCTTGTTTCGGAGCGCCATTTATGCCATTACACCCAACGCGTTATGCAGAAATGCTTAGTGAAAAAATGAAAGAAACGGGTGTAAATGTTTGGCTAGTAAATACTGGTTGGACAGCAGGTCCTTATGGGATTGGACATAGAATGAAATTGAAGTACACACGTGCTATGATTAATGCAGCATTAAATGGTGATTTAGGAGAAATGAGTTACGATAATTACCATACACATTCTGTATTTGGTTTAGCGCAGCCAAGACAATGCCCTGGAGTGCCTTCTGAAATGCTAAGTCAAAGAAAAGCATGGGACAATGATGTTGAGTATTATAAAACAGCACATAAATTGGCAAATTCATTTAGATCTAATTTCAAAAAGTTTGAAGAATATGCAAACGAAGAAATTTTAGCTGGTGGACCACCAATTATTGAAGAATAAAATTTTAAAAAGCATCCAATTTGGGTGCTTTTTTTATGGGAAAGAAGTACCTATTTTAGCTAAAAATTTACAAAATGATAATACAAGGAAATATTGTTGATATACAAAACAGGCGAATTTTTAAAGGAGAAGTCGAAGTAGAGAATGGAAAAATTAAGGAAATTCGAGAATCAAATCATTCTGTAGGAAGTTATATACTTCCAGGCTTTGTAGATGCACATATTCATATTGAAAGCTCAATGTTGGTTCCTTCCGAATTTGCAAAAATTGCAGTAACTCACGGTACAGTTGCCACGGTTTCTGACCCTCACGAAATAGCAAATGTGTTGGGAGTAAAAGGAGTGGATTTTATGATTGAAAACGGAAAGAAAGTTCCGTTAAAGTTCAATTTCGGAGCTCCGTCTTGTGTGCCAGCAACTTCTTTTGAAAGTGCTGGAGCTATAATAAATTCTGATGATATTGAGTTGATGATGGAAAATCCAGATATCAAATATTTAGCTGAAATGATGAATTATCCAGGGATTTTGTTTGATGATGAAGAGGTTTTAGCTAAAATTAAATATGCAAGAAATAATAATAAGCCTATAGATGGTCACGCTCCAGGATTAAGAGGAGATGATATTACCAAATATATTTCCGCTGGAATTTCTACCGATCATGAATGTTTTACCTATGAAGAAGCTTTAGAGAAGCTACAAAAAGGAATGAAAGTGATTATTCGCGAAGGAAGTGCAGCTAAAAATTTTGAAGCCTTAATAGACTTACTTCCTCAACATTTTGAAAATATGATGTTTTGTTCTGATGATAAACATCCAGATGATTTGTTGGAAGGACATATTAATCAGTTGTGTGAACGTGCCGTTGCTAAAGGACTAGATGTTTTTAAAGTGTTGCAAGCAGCTTGTGTAAATCCTGTAAAACACTATAAGTTGGATGTTGGGTTGTTACAAAAAGGAGATGATGCCGATTTTATTGTGATTAAAGACTTAGAGAAATTTAATGTTTTGAAAACATATATAAACGGAGAATTGGTTGCAGAAAACAGGAAAACATTTGTGAAATCAGTAGATTTTGAAGTATTAAATAATTTTGATACCGATAAAAAGAAAGTGTCTGATTTTGAGTTTTATTCCGCTGCAGATAAAATTAGAGTTATTGAAGCGTTGGACGGAGAATTAGTAACCAATGAAATTGAAGTAGATTCCTTAATTAAAGATGGAAATTTAGTTTCAAGTATTGAAAATGATGTGTTAAAAATGACGGTGGTAAATCGTTATAAAAATGCTGAACCATCAATAGCATTTATTAAAAATTTCGGATTAAAAGAAGGTGCCATTGCAAGTTCTGTTGGCCATGATTCTCATAATATAATAGCAGTCGGGGTTTCGGATGAAATGATTTGTAAAGCAGTGAATTTATTAATTGAAAATAAAGGAGGGGTTTGCGCAGTTTCAGTATCCGAAGAAAAAATAGTTTCTCTTCCTGTAGCAGGAATCATGAGCGATAAATCTGCTGTTGAAATAGGGAAGTCATATGCCGAATTAGATAAAATAGCAAAACAAATGGGGAGTAAATTGCGAGCACCTTATATGACTTTGTCGTTTATGGCATTGTTGGTAATTCCGTCTTTAAAATTATCAGATAAAGGTTTGTTTGATGGGAATACGTTTAAGTTTACTTCTTTGGAAGTAAAGTAAACACCTTATAAAAGTCAAATTTTATAAAGTGTTTGTATGAATATTCGAATTACTACTTTGTCTTACTCTAGAATTATCCTTTTAAAATACCTAAAGCATAGGCTCTATGTTGATTTACTTTTTCAAAACCAACTGTTTCTAAATATCCTACTCCATTAGGATGATGATCTGGATTTGCGCTAATAAAATCAGCTGGAAACTCTGCACATAAACTATTATCAGGATTGTTAAATGTTCCGTTATGATACCATGGTAATGCTTGTCCGGAAATTGGGTGTTCCAATAAAGAGAGATCAAAGATATTTTTTAAACCTTTATAATTTCTCTTAATAGGTATGGTAACAGGAGTACTATGAGGATCATTACAAATAGAAGGAAAATTTTGAGGGTCTTTTAATTCTAAATCTCCCATAATAAAAGTGGCATCCCATTCTTTTTTTTGGTTAGGTTTTAAGTAATAGCCATATACCATTTCTACTTGATTATTGGCTGGAATTTCACCTTGAATAAATCCTGCACCAGTAAATGAAGTGCCATTTTCTAAATTATAGTATTGCCAAATCCAACCGTTATATGGGTAGTTAGTAGGTGTGTTTTCAAATAATTTTGGATCAGGTTTTCCATCAGCGTCTAAAATTGAAGACATCATTAATTGGTGATCAATCCATCCTATTCCTGAGTTTACAGTATAATTATTTCCACCTACAGTAATAGTGCCAGTTACTAAAACTTGAGGCCAACTATAATATATTCCAGGAGTTGGTAATGGTGTAATACCAGTTCCTCCATTTCCAAAATCTATAGGAGTACCTTGTTTAAAAAAAGAAGATTCAATATTTAATTTTTCAGAATTAGTGAAAGTAAGATCAATTTGCATATTATCCTCATTATTAACCACTAACCTTAAGGGCAATACATCATTCGTTCCTGTTAAGGAGTCTGTTCCTACTTTAAAAGAAAAAGGTTCTCCAATAGAACTAAAAGAAGATGTTCCTCCTTTTAATGGCCACTGTTCGTTAGTGTCTCTTCTATAATAAGTGGTTTCATCATTCTCATCCATTTTAACAGTAACAGTAGCAATATTAGCCATTAAGCATATTTGCTCTTCCGTCCAATTGTACTTAGCTTGTATATCTGTGCCCATACTACGTGTTTTTTGCATAGTATCTAAAATAGAGATTTTACCTTTTTTATTATTTTGATCAGTTACGTTTAGATGACAAGCTAACCAATACCATTCATTTCCCATACTACCGTGCATACGATGGTCTTCAGGAAACTTAAGATAATACTCAGCTCCTTTTTTATTGTAAGAAATTGTTTCAGACCCAACATTTCCAGCTCTTCCTAATAAAGATTGAATAAGGTTCATAAATTGAGTTGGATTTTCGGTTTTATCTAGTTTTCCAGCAGCAGCATACAAATCATTATAATTAGGAATTTTAATTGGATGGCCATTTGAATCATTGATTTTAGCGATTTTATTTTTAATGTTTTCTAAATGTTCCTGAATTGCTGGAGCTACATTTTGAGTAGTTTTCATTTGTTTCAAATTTTATGATAGTTTTTATTTTTTAAGCATCTAGAACATTGGCGTCAAGAAGTGAAATTTGTAAAGTATTTACCGTTGTTGGATTCAATGAAATTAAAACTGGAGAAAAACGATCTGAATAAGCAAAATTATATGCGTCTGAAAGTTTTTGTAAAGTAGCAGCGTACTGATTGTAATTGGCAGAATTACTTTGTAAATTACTAAATAAAGAAGTATTAGATATTGTAAACCAATCACTACTTTTCATTGCTCCTACAATTTTTTCACCAATCATGGTTTCAGAACCTATAGCTCCAATATTTAATCCTGCTAATAAATCTCCAGTTATCCATCCATACACATCGTTTGCTGGATTTTGAGAAACTGCTCCATTAAGAGAAAAAGGAGCATTAGCACCGTAGATACCGTTTGGGTTGATAAGGTCACTTTTTTTATAGAGCATCGTAGTTGTTCCAGAAACACTGCTAACAGTTCCTGTTAAAGTAATATCACCTGAATTATCAATTGTAGAGGTTAAATTATAGGTTTGAGCACTTTTTGAACCAGATAGAGGTACATGAGGACCAACACCGTTAAAATGACCAGCAATTGTAGCTATAGTTCCATTTCCTAAATTTGGAATTGATTCTCCAACAACTGTATTTGGACCCAATTTTTGAATTAGAAAATTTAGATAACCTTTAAAAAGGTTATAGGGAGTAACAGGAACACCTCCAATTGATGGATAAGATGATGGCCCTATAATACGTGCAAATCCAGTACCTGGTTGGTTATGGGATTGTGTAAAATTACCAGGAACAAGAGCGGGTAACGCATTCTCTAATCCCGATTGTGGAGTGGAAGTAAGACTATTTAATTCATTATATACCATTTTAGTGGTTATATTTGTTTTAAGACCATTATCTGTTTGAACAGAAGCTCCATTTAAAAAGGTTTCTAATTGCATAGGGATACTCCAATAATCAATACTTGTTAAATCTGCAACATCATCAGCTTTTCCGTTAAATGTTAATTCCATTTTGTCGTAACGAAGAAAAAAATTGGGGTCAGTAATGTTTTGAGCTGGTTCATAATAATTATTTAAAATCTTCCAAGTTTTACCGTATGATACATAAATACGACCACTAAAATTTTGTATTTGTACACTATTATTTAATTCATCTAAGCTATACCAGTTACCGTTGCCTTTGGTTGTGTTAAGTTGTTTAATATCTTCACCAGCAAGAGAACTTATGTTAAAAAGACTAGTTGAGCTTCCTGAAACAAATCCTATAAACACGTTTGAGTTAGGTAGAGTACTTTTGTTTTTAAATTTTACGTTTAATATAGACATGATTAGTGTATTTTTTATAAATTCTTAATAAAAGTAATTTGAAATTAAATGTAGTATTTTAAAAATGTAATAAGATCTATAATTGATGTTATAAAAGAGAGGAAAACCATGATGAGTTAAGATTCTTTTAGATTAGAATCTATTTTGATTTTCTTTAAAAAAAACCTCTGTAAATTTTACAGAGGTTAATTATGTTAAAAAAACAGTTTAGTTTCCATATAACCTAGGGTTTAATACACCCGCAGTTATGGTATAAATAGAACCATCTGGACCTTCTTGCGCAAAACCAAAAATACCATATTCACCTTCTTGATAAATTTGATTTTCTCTATCATTAAAAGGAACAGATGCCCATTCTTGTACATCAGATTGTTTAACCTTTATTGATTTTGAAGGGTATTTTGAACCTGTTGGACCAGATATTTTTATTTCAAAAGAAGCATTTTCTCCTTTTGTTGTTTCCAAATACCAAGTAGGTGTTTCAATTTTTTTGGATTCGCTAGGAGGAATAGGTAGTTTAACAGGCTTATTAACAGGAGATGATCCTTTACGTAAAGGTCCATTTGCAGTAACTTCACAAACTAATTTATTTCCGTCCGCAGCTCCTGGGTCGTTTTGACTTAAAGCTGATAATTGAAATGTGTTTTTATTTTTTGACATAATATATAAATCTAATTATTTTTTAATTTATTTAGATGTTTTTTTATACTGCTGTAGGAACTTTAACATCAAAAGCTATTTGTAGATTACCTAAATTCCAAATAGCACCTTCTAATTCTTTTTTAGGATTGTTTAACAACTGGTATGTTTCACCATTAAATTCAAATTCGAAATTGTAAGGACCACCCCAGTTTAAACCAACGTAAACTAAAGAATAGTTTCCTTTAGGGATTTTTACAGTAGTTGTTCCGCTTAAATCTTTCGATGTTCCTCCTTCTGGTATGTAGGTCCCAGAAAAAGCACCTTCTTTAATTTCGATATCAAGATCTACTGAATGAAAGTTGCCACTTTGAACATTACAAATTTCATAACTTTCATTTTCGTTTACGGCAAAAAGAATAAGTTGATTGTCACATTTTTTGATACTGATTGTATTAGACATAATTTCTATTTTTTTAAGGTTAGTAGTAAATACATTTAAAATAGAGTTAACTAGTTAGCTTTCTATAAAGTAAAATTAAATGACAATAGAAAAAGAAATAAAAAAAAAGGAATAAGAAAGGATTTTTTATCCATTAAAAGGTGAATATTTATAATAAGAATTTTTTTATAGAAACTACTTTTTTATTACCATTTACCTATTGGGCAAGATTCATCTTTTCGTGTAGTTTTTCTAGCTACTATACATCCACATAGAGAACAAATATTGGCGTTTTCATTCTTATGCAATTTAATTTTATATACAAATTGATTGGTTGGTTTAGTTAAGTTTGGACAAGAATTACAGATAGAAATTCTATTGTCGATTATTTCTTTTGGAGCTGTAGAAAAACCATTAAGACCCCATTTGATATATGAATTGACCCCGTTTTTAAGAAGATTAATATTTTTATGTTGATTGTTTTCTTTTGAAATGTCTAACATAAGTATACTTGGAATTAATTCTTTCTCAATTGATGCTTGATAAATTAATTTAGCAAAAACATCATCAATTTTAACTCTTTCAACTAATGCTTTAGGAAAAGGAATTTTAAGATCTAATAATTTGGTAATTTCAGTTTGTAAATCACCTCCTTGTTGTATTTTTTTTTCAAAAAATCAATCATGATATTACAATTTTAAATTATGTTTAAGTTTTTAGAATAATATGTTCATTGTTTAAAAACAATGAACATATTATTTAACTAGGAGTAAAGTTAATTACTCATTTTTACCCATTAAAAGTTACTGTAACTGTAAATTGCTCACCAGGTGTGACTGATACAGTTGAATTAGACGAAACATAAGTTGAAGACCAATTGTTTCCCGATTCATAAAGATTAAAACCACCAACATTTTGAAACTCTCCAGTCTGTGTATTTAAAATAGAAATACCGTAATCAACACTACTGTGCTCACAACAACATGGTATACCTGAAGATTTAGCTTCAATATATTGTCTTTTAGATGTGTTACCAGATGGTATTAAATTAGACCAATCTCCAGTACCATACATACATTGTGTACCTCCTGTTTCTATTTTAATTAAGGAATTACTTTTGTTGTGTACTGTTATAAATGCACCTTTTCCCATTTTTTTAAAGTTTAATTAGTTTTTCCTACTCATAAGGCTTTTCGGATTCCGTCTCGTTTTTTAAGTGGTTACTGCACCTCTTTTGTTTGGTTAGCTATTAAATACGAGCAATCGTAGCGTTTGTAAATACCATAAACACGGTTGGGTTTCTACGTTTTATTTATTTAATAATTAAGAAAATAAGTTTGCTAGCATTTTATTTCTGATATGAAATTACTTCAGAATTAAAGCGGAAATAAGAAAAATGGAATAAAGGGAGTATTTTTTTTCATAAAAAGCAGAAAAAAAGAGGATAAGTTTTTTATTTGTTTTTATTGTAAATAAATCACTGTTTATAGTGTATTATGTGTTATTTTAAAGTGCGTACTTTCTTTATAATATCTTTATAACGTTCACTTAATGTCGCTTTATAACCCCCTGTAAGTAGTATTAAATTATCGGCAGGGACAATTTCTTTAATGTGTTTAGTATTGACAATAAAATTTCGATGTGTTCTTTGAAAATTGGAATTATCTAATAGTTGAAGAATTTTAGTTAAAGATATAAGAATCACAAACTTTTCGTTTTCAGTTATAATGTTGCAATACTTTTCTTCTACATCAATGTAAACAATATCGGTAATTAGTACTTTTTTTAATGATTTTCCTTTCTTTATAAATAGATACTCACTACTAATAACGGTATCTTCTTCCTCACTTAAGAATACATTTTCTTGTGTAAAAAATTTTTCCACCGCCATTTCAATAGCATATAATATTTCTAATTCATTAAAAGGTTTCATTAAATAACTAAAAGGCTGTGTAAGTTTAGCACGTTCAAATATTTTCCGATCGGTAGAACTGGTTAAAAAAACAAATGGTTTTGAAGCATTAGGTACGGCGTTAATTGTTTCTGCAAAAGAAATTCCATCAGGAGTCCCGTTTAAAAAAATATCGATAATAACAATGTCTACTTTAATGTTGTAAAACAAGTTTAAAGCGTCTTTAAAATTGGTTGCTATACCTGTAATATTATAGTTGTTGGCTGTAAGTACTTTAACCAAAGCATCACTTTCAGAAGCAGTATCTTCTATAATAAATACATTTATATTATCCATTATCTTGTGTTTTAGGTAAAGATACAATCATTTTTGTACCTTTTCCTAATTCAGATTTAATAGAAAATTTTCCGTTATTTTTTTTAATCATCGATTTGCACAGTTGTATTCCTAATCCAGTACCAATTACTTCTTCGTGTTCTTTTTTAGAAAGTGTAAAATTAGTTTCAAGAAGTTTTAAACGTGTTGCCTCATTCATGCCAAAACCAGTATCTTCAATCACTAAATCACAATATTCGGGAGAATTGTTTTGAGAATATACTTTTATCGTCCCGTTTTGTTTAGAAAATTTTATGGCATTGTCTAATAAGTTTCTAAGTATAATTTTTAAAGATTCTTGGTCGGCATTAATAAGACTACTTTTAGAAACGGTATTTTCAAAATGAATAGTTTTTTCGAGAAGTAAAGGTTTATAATTGTAAGCTACTTGTTCAGTAATAAAAAACAAAGACATAGAAGTAATATTAAAATAACTTTGTTTGGTTTGTAGTAAAGCATAATTTAATAAATTATAAGCACCATTTACAATAGCACTGTTTTTGTGTAATAAAGTACCGATTGCATCTATATTTTTTGAAGCTAAGTTATCTAACAACGTAACATTACTTCTTTTTAAGGCGTTTACAGACGAACGTAAATCGTGACTCACAATAGAAAATAATTTGTCTTTAGTGCTGTTTAAAGCATCTAAATTTTCTTTTTGGAGCGCTATCGTTTTATTTGCTTTCACTTTTTCTCTATAAAAGTAAGTACCAATACCTAATAAAATGAACAAACCTGCAGCTGAATATAAAAATAAGTTACGTTGGGTTTCTTTTAGTTTATTTTCTACTTGTAGTATGTTAACCTCTTTTTGTTTTTCTTTTACAGCAAATTCTTTTTCGAGCTTGGCAACTTCCCATATTTTATTTTGATCGTTTAAGGAGTCTTTCCATTGCTCCATTTCTTTTCTGTAAACTAGGGCTTTTTTGTAGTTCTTTCTATTTTCTTCTACGACAGCCATGTTTTTAGTAGCTTTTCTTTTTAGGTCAAAATCATTAGTCTTTTTTGCTAATAGATAAGCTTTTTCAAAATAAGGTATTGCTAAAGCGTCTTTATATTGTTCATAATATAAACTAGCAACATTACCATAAGTTCCAATTAAAGCTAAAGTATCTTTTTGTTGTTCTTTAATTTTAATACTTTTAATTAGATAAAATTCAGCTTGAGGGATTTTTTTCAAGTGCAAATAGCATAAACCTAAATTATGAATTATAGAGCTTTTTTTAATAAGCTCATACTCTCTTTCAGGGAGATCAATAACATCTTCAAAGTATGTTATGGCTTTTTTAAATTGCCTTTGTTCAAGAGCTAATACCCCTAAATATGTTTTCGCTAAATTATAAAGCTTGAAATTCTTAGATATGAGACTGTACTCCTTTTCAGCTTCTTTAAAAACTTTTTTTTGAGTAAAGCTATAGACACGAAGAAACTTTGAGTAATCTAGTAAAGGTTTTGTTTGAGAAGTTAGTATTTGTTTTTGCGAATAAACTAATGTAGAATCCCAATTTTTTTCTAAAAAAAACAGAACAGCTTTTTTAAAAAAAATATCTGATGGAAATTGTTTAGAAATATCAATCATTTCTCTATTTAATACTGATGTAGTGTTTTTTTCTTGAGAAATAATTGATTGTGGGTTGCATAAAAAGAACAACAAGACTAATGTAATAAATTTATTCATTTGAATTTGTTTGGTTACAAACAAATTTACACTAAAAAAATACACTATTATTAAAGTTAAATTTCTCCTAAAGCAAAGATGTAAATAACTTTATTTTTCTGTTTCTCTTAAGGTTTCAGAACCTTCTTTTCATACAGTTATATTTCTATTTTAGTAATTCTCATAGAGAAATAATTTGTGTATGATGTTGTAAACTTATTTCATTAGGATATAGAGTAGTAGAATCATTGAGGATTATTGAGTTTTATAAAAAAGGAGTGTTTTTATTCTTCTGATAATTTCGTATTTATATATTAAGCTGGAAGCATTACAGTTGTTTCAGTACCTCTAGAGGTCTCTGGATCGTCATTACATAAAAATAATTTTACCGTAGTAGGAGTTATGTTTGTCGGTAAATTAGTAAGAGTAAAAGAGATCAGGAAAGGTTTAAAAGTTGAAGAAGGAGTTGGAGTTTTAGTATATGATACATAAAATTCTAATTGGTTTTCTCGTAGATAGCGAACAGAGTTCATATCGACATTAAGGCTTATAGAATTTTCTTCTGTATCAATAAAAGCTATAATATACATATTAAGAGAGCAAAGTATTTTTCCAGATGGACAAAAAACAGGGTCAGTAGCACTAGCTTGAACTAAAGGAGGTAAAGGAGTTAATTTGTTAGGTTGTTTATCCGTAGGTATTTTAAAATCAATAGAGGTTGTTAAAATTGATTGCCCAGAAGCCTTTTGAGCTGTAAATGATAGGTCTTTAAAAATGTTTTGAACAGGTGTATTATTGTATGCTATCTTCATAATGTTTGGGTAGATTATAAAAGGTTAAATTTTATTTAAAAGTTTAGATTAGTCCAAAATAACAAATAAAAATAACAAATAAAAAGCTAAAAAGTATAAAAGCAAGATTCTTTGGTATGAAAGCAAGGCTTTAGGGAACGAAATCTAAAACCGTATCGCTAACTTCTTCATCAAACGTAAGACTTCCACATATAACCAAACAAGGGTAATTAACAATCCCCAAGTAGCGAGCCATTCTCGTTCTTTTGAGTAGCGACCTAGCTGTCTATCTATATAATAAAAGTCTAGAAGTAAGGAAAAAGAAGCAACAATAGCAGTTAAAGTGTTAAAACCAATAGCAATCCACGAAGTTCCCCATAAAAAAGAAACATCAATTTCTAAAAAACGTAAAATCCATCCTATAAAATATAACATGAAAATAGTTGTTATTGCCGTTATTATAATCGCTCTGAATTCACGTGTTACTTTAATAATTTTGAATCGGTATAAAATAAACATCACAAAAAAAGTAAGTATGGTAACGGCAATTGCTTGAAAAGGTAAATAAGGAAAATGTTTATGAGCGTAAGCACTAATTCCACCAAGAAAAAAACCTTTTGCTAATGCATAAATTGGAAGTAAATATTTGGATGAATCGTGTTTAAATGAGATAAATAAGCTACAAAAAATAGCAACAAACATACCGATAGCGGTATACCATTTTATGCTTACGCCACTAAAAAATAATTGCCAAGTATACGTTGCGGTAATGGTAACTAAAGTTAACATTGCGAATGATTTTAAGATAATACCGTTAATAGACATTTTATCTTTAGTGTAATTTCTCGATTTTTTCCAGAAATAGCTGTTAAAAGCTGGGTTCGAAGTTTGTAAACCAAATACCCCCATTCGTTTTTATTGATTAGATTTGTATTTGTACAAAGTACGATAAAATTTGAAGACAGAAAAAATCATATTAGGCATCGATCCAGGAACAACCATTATGGGTTTTGGATTGATAAAAGTAGTGGGAAAGAAGATGGAATTTATTCAAATGAATGAATTGATGTTGAAAAAATATGACGATCATTATTTAAAATTAAAAGTAATTTTTGAGCGTACTATTGAATTGATAGATACTTATAATCCAGATGAAATAGCTCTGGAAGCTCCATTTTTTGGTAAAAATGTGCAGTCGATGTTAAAGTTAGGTCGAGCACAAGGAGTTGCGATGGCAGCAGGTTTATCGAGAGAAATTCCCGTAACAGAATATGCGCCAAAGAAAATTAAAATGGCAATTACAGGTAAAGGAACGTCAAGCAAAGAACAAGTCGCTATGATGTTAAAATCATTATTGAACTTAAAAGAATTGCCGAAAAATTTAGATGCTACAGATGGTTTGGCAGCTGCTGTTTGTCATTTTTACAATTCAGGAACTAAAGTAGGAGGAAAAAACTATACAGGTTGGGCGGCTTTTGTAAAACAAAATCCGAAAAAAATAGGATAGATGAGCGGAATCTACATTCATATCCCGTTTTGTAAGCAAGCTTGTCATTATTGCGACTTTCATTTTTCTACTTCGTTAAAAAAGAAAGATGAAATGCTTTCAGCATTGGTTTCTGAACTAAAAATGCGAAAAGATGAATTTGCAGATGAAACCGTTGCAACTATTTATTTTGGAGGAGGAACACCTTCTGTTTTATCAACAAAAGAAATTCAATTATTAATTGATACTGTTTACGAGAATTATAAGGTGATTGAGAGTCCTGAAGTCACACTTGAAGCCAATCCAGACGATCTTTCCGAAGAAAAAATTATTGAGCTTTCACAAAGCCCGATTAATCGATTAAGCATCGGAATTCAATCATTTTTTGAGGAGGATTTAAAGCTCATGAATCGTGCGCATAATGCGGAAGAAGCAAAAAAGAGCTTGTTATTAGCGACTCAGTATTTTAGTAATATTTCGGTTGATTTAATTTACGGAATCCCGAATATGAGTAACGAACGTTGGCGAGAAAATATTAAAATGGCATTGTCGTTTGGTGTACCACATATCTCGAGTTATGCACTCACAGTTGAACCAAAAACTGCGTTAGAAACCTTTATTAAAAAAGGAGTTATTGATGAGGTAAAAGATGAGGTGGCACAAGAACATTTCCATATTCTAATTGAAGAGCTTGATAAAGCAAGTTTCATACACTATGAGCTTTCTAATTTTGGAAAAGAAGGCTTTTTCAGTAAAAATAATTCTGCTTATTGGCAAGGAAAAAAATATATAGGAATTGGTCCTTCAGCACATTCATTTAACGGAAAAGAACGTAGTTGGAATGTAGCTAATAATGCAAAATATATAAAAGAAATTCAGCAAGGTAAATTACCTTTTGAAGTGGAGGAGTTATCAAAAAAAGACAACTACAACGAATATATAATGACAGGTTTGCGAACTATTTGGGGGGTTTCGTTAGATAAAATTAGAGAAGATTTTGGATGTGAATTTGCTGTTTATTTACAAAAGCAAGCCGAAAAATTTATTGTACAAGATTTATTGTATATTGAAAAACAAACGTTAAAAACTACTAAAAAAGGAAAATTTTTAACGGATGGAATTGCGTCTGACCTTTTTAAACTAGATTAATTTTGATTGCAGAAATAAAATATAACTCAAGAAAATACGAAATAGATTTATCGAAACCTATAGACATTTCTATTCCTATAGATGTATCTAAGCAGAATGTAAATGCTTGGTATATTGATGATCCGAAAATTTTTCCTGTATCTGATGGAAAATGGGTAGGAAGCGTAGCACAAGGAGCTGATGTTAATTTTAATAATATTCATTTTAATCCGCATTCGCATATTACACATACAGAATGTGTAGGGCATATTACTGAAAAAGTATACTCTATAAATAAAAACTTAAATCAGTTTTTCTTTTTGACAGAAGTGATTACGGTTGTTCCGGAAACTTTAAATGATGATGAGGTGATTTCTAAAAAGCAATTACAATTTGCTTTAGGAAATAAAAAAAGAGATGCGGTTGTAATTAGAACGTTACCAAATTTAGATGAAAAAAAATCGTACAGATATTCAAATACGAATCCACCTTATTTATTAGAAGAAGCAGCTATTTATTTACGTGAGAAAGGAGTAAGACATTTGTTGATTGATTTACCTTCGGTAGATAAAGAAAAGGATGGTGGTTTGTTATTAGCGCATAACGCATTTTGGAATACCTCGGGTAAATTACGATTAGACGCTACGATTACGGAGTTTATTTACGTGCCAAATTCAGTAGAAGACGAAACGTATTTTCTCAATTTAATGGTTGCGCCTTTTGAAAATGATGCAACACCAAGTAAGCCTGTTTTATATCAAATAATACCATGAAAAACACATTAAAAATAGAAGAACTTGCTCAGTTTATTTTTGGAATACTACTTTTTTCGCAAACAGAATATGCTTGGTGGATTTTTCCAGCGTTCATTTTACTGCCAGATATCGGTATGGTTGGGTATTTATTTAATACAAAAATCGGAGCAATTACCTATAATTTATTTCACAATAAAGCTATTGCATTAACAATTCTTGTTACCGGAATGTTTATTCTGAAAAACGAGTTTTATACACTAATAGGAGTTATTTTATTTTCCCATTCTGCAATGGATAGATTTTTCGGTTACGGATTAAAATACCCTGATAGTTTTAAAAACACACATTTAGGAAAAATAGGAAAAGATTAAAGTAGAATGGCCTATTTAATGTGGGTAACCCAAATTAAATTTCTAAGTTCAAGGTGTCTTTCAAAGCTGTTTTTCCGATAGAGGTAATAATTAATTCTCTAGAGTTTTTTTTCTTTCGAATCCAATCTTTTTTTATCATTATTTCAAGAAGAGAGGCTCCAAGGGCTCCAGCTAAATGATGTTTTCTCTCGCTCCAATCTAAACATTGATGGGCGAATGAACGTTTTTGAAGTTTAATAAGATTAGTGTCAATATCAATTTTCTGAAACCACTCTTTTCCATAATCAGTCACAATATATTTTTTTTCTGAAATCTCGAGTATTTTATGGTCTATTAAAGAATTGGTTATTTTAACGCCCACACAGCCAGCAATATGATCGTAGCAAGTTCGAGCATATGTAAAGTCATTGGCTTTTGGTTTCTTAATTTTGGTGTATGCTTCAGATAAAGGAACCAAGCTAGCCATCGATTCAATAACTTGAGCTACTTCTGCACTTGCATAGTTGTAATAACGATGTCTTCCTTGTTTTTCAACAGAAAGTATATTCGCTTTAATCATTTTTGATAAATGATTACTAGTAGATTGAAGTGAGATATTAGCACTTGTGGCTAACTCTGTAGCAGTATAAGCTCTGCCATCTAATAAATTCCATAGAATAACAGAGCGTGCTTTATCTCCAATAATAGAGGCAATCTGACTAAATTTACTTTCAAAT
The DNA here is from genome assembly GCF_008124875.1 of Tenacibaculum adriaticum. Classification (GTDB taxonomy): domain Bacteria; phylum Bacteroidota; class Bacteroidia; order Flavobacteriales; family Flavobacteriaceae; genus Polaribacter; species Polaribacter adriaticus. Next base: position 21,056 of record NZ_VNIA01000001.1, on the reverse strand, counting down.
TCCTCCATAATTTATTGTGTTATTGCTCATTTGTCCATTTATCTGAAACAAATTTACCTTTTTTATAATCATCAACGACTAAAATTAATTGATTGTAATGATCACTATAAAGTACTTCAATATTCACTCCTGCTTGTTCCATAAGGCGTGTAATTTTACCTAATTGACCCGGAACATCTTGTTTTAGTTTTTGAATAAGAATTTCATTTTCTTTAATTACTTCAATGCCTGCTGCTTCTAAAGCTTTACGAGCTCTAGCGGTATCCTTAAATAAAAAATGCGCAATTCCTTTATTTCCAGAAAGCCAAACTCCACCACCTTCTACACTAATATTGGCTTCTGCTAAAATTTCTCCCATTTCGGCAATTGCACCGGGTGTATTTTTTAATCGTATTTCTAAATCTTTCATTTTTTATAGTTGTTAGTTAATCCCATATTTTAGGAATTTCAATTCTCAATGTCCTTAAATAACTTAACATTTGTCCTGTATGAACAGCTTCATGATAAGCAATTCGGTTTAAATAATCTCCTAGTTTTCTACTTTGGTTTATCTCTTTTCGCTCAATGGTTGTACTTTCTAAATCGGATTGTTTGAGGCTTTTAACCATCTCTAAAAATTGAGCCCGATATTTTTCAGATTGTTTTAATTCATTTTTTAAATCAGTATATTCTAATTGTTTCCAAGGAGATTTATAATTACCTAAGTCTCCCTTGTTTTCGATTATTTTATGATATAAATGTTCGCCTTCTAGCACATGTCTTATCATTTCAATAATTGAAAAGGCATCTTTGTCTGGTTGCCAGTTCAGGTATTTACTAGGAATTGCTTCCCATAATTTTATGTTTCTCCTTCTAATTTCTGAAAAATTTAGTACTATAATTTCAATGGAATTCATTTATATATTTAGTTTAATTTGGAAAGATGTTGATTTTTGAATTTAATGAATTTGCTATATAGCATTGACTATGCGCTAGTTGGTGCATGTCTGTAATTTCTTTTACTGAAGGAATGTTTGTGCTAGAGAATTTAGTTTTTGGATTTAAGGTTATTTCAGACATTGATATCTTCCCGTTATCATTTTTCTGCATAATGCCTTCAACTGTATCTTCATAACTTTCGATAGTATATTTTTTAGAAGAGACAATGGAAAGAAAAAATAACATGTGGCAACTAGAAAGTGCAGCGAGTAATGCTTCCTCAGGATCTACAGCAGAAGGATCAGACATTGGGACAGGGATAACTTTTGGAGAGGAGGATGCTCTAATTTCTGTTCCTTCATCAAAATACCATTTATGTACTCTACTGTATTTGCCCGAAGTAAAATTCTCTGATGTGTTTTTTTTCCAAACTATTTTAGTGTGATGTTTCATTTTATAATTATTAATCATTTAATACCTCAAAAATATTTGATTAGTATTTATGATATTTCATTTAAAAATGAAGTATGGAAAATTTATATAAGAAGTTCTTTTAGTTTAATGATTTTAAAAATTGAATTTTTATGTTGGAAAAGTAGAAAATTTCGCTATCGTTTATGTATAAGAATTGTGCGGTTTTGTATGCGAGAATTTTCCGTTAGGAAAATCTGATGTAGCAAAAGTATAACGACCCTTGTTTAAGCCTAAAAATAACGATTATTTTTATACGTTGTTGTAAAGCGTTATTTAAACTCAATTAATTTATCAGTCAAATTTTTTCCTTCACTTGGAACGTTCTTTTCAAGACTAGACCAATTGTAGTTAGGGTATTTTTCTTTGAATTTCGTTAAGTCATATTCTGAATTATCAGTCCATTCAATTTGATATCCATTTTCATTGCCTTGGGGATAAAAAATTATATTTCCAATATAGGTGATAACACCACTTTTTAATTCAATCGGAATAGAGAAGTCTTTTTTCGGGCGAAATGTATCTTGAATATAGCCTAGATTAGTAAAAAGGCTATAAGACCAAAATTCATATTCGTCTTGAGGGTGCTCCATTGCAAACTGAAATATCATTTTTTCACCGTCTGTGTAGTCAGGTTTAAGAACTTTTTTAAATCCGCCTTGATTTGGTTGGATATTGATTCGATGATTTTTTTTTCATTTATTGGACGATAAAAAAAATCGTACGAATTAAATCTCGGTTTTTCATCTATGATTGTTATTGTTCCAATCATTAGTCCGTTTGAGCTATTTAGATTGAAAGTCGTTGGTGCAAGTTTGGAAGGATTCGAAGCACATCCTGTCAATATAATTGCATATATAAATAATAAAAATGATTTTTTCATATGTTTGTCAATGTTAAGATACCCGTCGTTTTAATGATGAATATCGTACGATAGCGAAGTTATTAGAAAATAACTTAAGAATCAAACCAAATTTGTAACTTCGTGTTTATGGAATTAGCGTTTTAGGACTTCTTCTTCTTATTTGATTCGCTTAGATTGTGTTGTAAATGAGAGTCCTTGTTGCCCCATAGTTGAATTCATGATTCCTTCAAATAAAGGTTCAGGGCAATTTTTAGGTATTTTCCATTCAATTATAAAATTCGAGCCAGTTCCTCCTTCAATATCTGATTCATCTATTATTATTATTTCGGTAGTTTCCATAGGCGCTAAATAGATAGGGCTGTTAAAATATACTCTAATAGATTTGCCATGGGTGTCAAAATATTCTGCTTTTAGTAAGTAAATAGTGTCTGCATCACTTGTGTTACGTAAACTAGCCATGGCGGTTAGGTTGTGTGTTTTGTGTTCGGAAAGACTATAAATTTGAGAATAAATAGAGAGATATGATTTTCCATATTCTAATGAATCTTTTTTACTAATATCTATTTTTCTTTTTGACCAATTTTCTGAATTTATAGAGCTAATTTCTTTTCTCTCATTGCATCCAATGGTTAGAATTATAATTAGTATAAGTAGAATATATTTTTTCATTGTATATTTTTTCTTCGTGCAGTAGCGAAGTTAGTCGAAATTTATCCTAAAATCAAACCAAATTTGTAACTTCGTATTTATGGAATTATTGTTTTTAGGATTAGCCATTGGCGCCATCATTTCTTATTTTATTTTTCAAAAGTTTACTTCCGTAAAAAAGAAAAATTTAACAGAAAAGCAATCTGTTATTTTGTTAGATAAAATAAAGAAGGTATCAAAATTGATTACGGTAGAAGGTGAATTTGCAGAAATTTATCATCATGAAAATACCCAGGAAAAATTTTTAGGACTTATTTCGAGTAAGAAAAAAGCCATTATTATTATCAATGCAAAAACGCATATTGGGTTCGATTTTAGAAAAATAAGAATGCATGCAGACAATGCTAAAAAAATAATTGTAATGTCTGAGTTTCCAAAACCTGAAGTTTTATCGATAGAGCCAAACATTCAGTTTTACGATATTCAAAATGGATTATTAAATAAATTTAATTCAGAAGATTTAACCCAAGTAAATAAAGAAGCTAAGGAGTTTATTTTACAAAAAATACCAGAAAGTAACTTGATGCAAACAGCCAGCTTGGAAGCGTTAGAAGCAATTGCCTTAATGAAAAACTTGGTCGAAACTATTGGTTGGGAATTAGATTATTCTGCTATAGAATTACCTGAAGGAGATCAAAAATTATTAGAGTAATGCACATAGAACAACTTCGTGAGTATTGTTTAAATAAAAAAGGGGTTACCGAACATTTTCCTTTTGATGAAGTAACTTTAGTTTTTAAAGTTATGGGAAAAATATTTATATTGATAGGATTAGATCATTGGGAACAAGGTGAAGCTAGAGTAAATTTAAAATGTGATCCTGATTGGGCAGAAGAATTACGAGGAGAATATGAAAGTATTAATCCGGGGTTTCATATGAATAAAAAGCATTGGAATACAGTTACGTTAAATGCAGATGTTTCTGACGTATTTGCCTTTGAATTGATAGATCATTCGTATGATTTAATTGTAAAAGGGTTAACTAAAAAACTACGAGAAGAATTAAAAGCAATGTAATTAATGCGAAAACAGGATCTTCGAAAACAATACAAACAAAAACGAAAAAATTTAAAAGAAGTTGAAATTGATCGGTTGCAAAAAAACATTTATCAGCAACTTTTTAAGTTTGATTTTTCTTCTGTAGAAAACATTCATATTTTTCTACCTATTGAAAGACAAAAAGAAATTAATACATATCCGATTATTAGTTTTCTTCGGAAGCTTAATAAAACAATCATTATCAGTAAAACTGATTTTTCAACCGTTACTTTACAGCATTTTTTATTTGAAGAAGAAACTCAATTAGAAACCAATACTTACGGAATTCCTGAACCTATAAATGCTAAAAAAATAGATGTAAAAGATATTGACTTGGTATTTGTTCCGTTATTAATTTCTGATGAAAAAAATTATAGAGTGGGTTACGGAAAAGGATTTTACGATCGATTTTTATCAGAATGTTCATCCGAAGTAAAAACGATTGGGCTCAATTTTTTTGAGCCTATAAAAAAGATTGAAGATATTAACGAGTTCGATGTTCCGTTGCAAACGGTAATTTATCCAAAATAAAAAATCCCGCTGAGTGCGGGATTTTTTATAGGTATTTTTCTTGAAATTATCCATTCATGGAGATTAAGAACTCTTCATTGTTTTTAGAGAACTTAATTCTTTCATTGATAAATGTCATAGCTTCAATTGGATTCATATCTGCTAAATATTTTCTTAATACCCACATACGTTGTACGGTTTTATCATCTAATAATAAATCATCACGACGTGTACTCGATTTAATTAAATCGATTGCAGGGTAAATTCTACGGTTAGAAATATTACGGTCTAATTGTAGCTCCATGTTACCAGTTCCTTTGAATTCTTCAAAGATAACTTCGTCCATTTTAGAGCCAGTTTCTGTAAGAGCAGTGGCAATAATAGTTAAAGAACCACCATTTTCAATATTACGAGCCGCACCAAAGAAACGTTTTGGTTTGTGTAATGCATTTGCATCAATACCACCCGATAAAATTTTACCAGAAGCAGGAGCAACTGTATTATAAGCTCTTGCTAAACGTGTAATAGAATCTAAAAGAATGACAACATCATGCCCACATTCTACCAAACGCTTTGCTTTTTCTAAAACGATGTTAGCAACACGTACATGTTTATCTGCTGGCTCATCAAAAGTAGAGGCAACAACTTCACCACGTACGTTTCGTTTCATGTCTGTAACTTCCTCTGGTCGTTCATCAATTAATAAAACAATTTGATATACTTCAGGATGATTCGCTGCAATTGCGTTGGCAACATCCTTTAATAACATGGTTTTACCAGTTTTGGGTTGTGCTACGATCATACCGCGTTGTCCTTTCCCAATAGGAGAGAATAAATCAATAATTCTTGTTGAGAGAGAACTTCCTTTTTCTGCTAAATTGAATTTTTCTTGAGCAAATAAAGGAGTTAAGTGTTCGAATGAAACACGATCACGAACTATATTTGGATTTAACCCGTTTATTTTTGATACGCGGATTAAAGGGAAATATTTTTCGCCTTCTTTAGGTGGTCGTACATTACCAAGAACGGTATCACCAGTTTTTAATCCAAATAATTTTATTTGAGATTGAGAAACATAGATGTCATCTGGGGATGATAAATAACTATAATCAGAAGAGCGTAAAAAACCATAACCATCAGGCATCATTTCTAATACTCCTTCGCTTTCTATAATGCCATCAAACTCAAAATCAGGATCACGATAACGATTTCCGTTTTTATGATGTTTTACGTTTTGGCCTTTATTGCTTTTAACATTACGATTTTGTTGACCTTGTTGAGGGCGAGGCTTATTACTTTGTGATTGTTTTTTTTCTTCTGAAAGTTCTTTTTTAGGAGCAACTGCTTTAGGAGTAGTTGATTCGTTTTTTTTAACTTCAACAGGTTTTCTAGTTTCAATAGGTTTTGCTGTTTCTTGATGTTGATTACCATCAGGTTTGGCAACACGTTTTCTTTTAGGTTTTTCTGCCACAGGTTCCGTAGCTTTTGCACTAGCTTCTGCTTGAGCATCTAAAATTTTATAAACTAAATCTAGTTTTTTTAATTGGCTAACTTTAGTTAAACCGGTTGTTTTGGCAATCTCTTGAAGTTCTGCCAATTTTTTCGCTTTTAAATCCGAAATTTCGAACATTATAATTAAATAATTAAGGTTAGAAAATCTTTGAGGAAAGATTTTGCTTAAATTGTTAAGTTTTTTATGATTAACTTAAAGTATAAGTGAAAATACAAAAAGTATATTGCGCGGTTAATTCTAAGCAAATATATATAAATATTTTAATTTGCAAAGTTTCTTTTTCAAAAAAAAGAATATTACATTTGCTACCTATTAAAAAAGAATGATACAAAGAATACAATCTATATACTTATTATTAGCAGGAATTATTTCTGGTGGGTTGATTTTTTTTGTGAGTTTATGGTCTAATACAAATGGAAATTTGTTTGCTTTAGATTTGTTTTCATCTAGTACTATACTAGAAAAAAGCATTCCGTCATTATTCTTTTTATCAGCCGCCTTATCAATGATAACTATTTTTTTATTTAAAAAACGTCAGTTACAATTTGTTTTAGGGCGATTAAATATTTTGATAAACCTTATTTTATTAGGATTATTAGTATACCTATCACTAAACTTATCTGGAGAAACTTTAGTTTCTGAGAAAGGTATTGGGATGTTCTTTCCTGTTATTGTTATTTTGCTGTTAGTTTTAGCAAATAAGGCCATTAAAAAGGACGAGGATCTTGTAAAATCTGTCGATAGATTACGATAAGCCTAACATCTTAGTATATTTAGTGCGAAAAAAACCGAGGCTTTGTCTCGGTTTTTTAATATATAATAATTACTTATTTTTGAATACATTAACAGCTATGTCTAAGGGAAAACCCTTAGATGTTACCTAAGGGTTTTCCCTTAGATGATTAGGGTAAACCCTTAGTCGATATTCAGGGTGTTTGTAATTTGGTAGAGAAGTTGTAACCATATAGATTTGTAAAAGAAATAATGATTAAAAAAATCAAAGTTCATGTCGCTGACGACCATAAGATATTAATTGATGGTGTTATAGCGTTGTTAAATACGGAAGATGATATTGAAGTTGAAGGCTATTCATTAACTGGGAAAGAAGTTATAGAGTGGTTTAAAACAAATAAGGCAGATGTTTTAATACTTGATATAAATATGCCAGAGTTAGATGGTATAGGAGTTTTGAAAATATTTCAAAAAAGAAATATATCACAAAAAACAATTATTTTATCTGGTTTAAGCGATCCTAAGTTGGTGCAAGAAATGATTGCATTAGGAGCAAATGGTTTTATAGAAAAAAGTTCTGCAAGTGAACATATTATAAGAGCCATTAAAACTGTTCATAAAGGAGAACAATATTATAGTGATGAAATAAAGAGTAGTTTATTTGAGCTTTTTGTTAATGAATCTAAAACAGATGAAACCATAAAAAATGTTGTAGAAGAGCCATTAACAGATAGAGAAAAAGAAGTTTTAAAATTAATTACTCAAGAATTTAGTACATCTGAAATGGCAGAAAAACTAGATGTAAGTATAAAGACAATAGAGACACACAGAAGAAGTCTGTATAAAAAATTAAAAGTAAAAAATGTGGTAGGTTTGGCAATGTATGCTGTTAAAAACAATATAGTTTAAAGATAACCCTTCATTTATTTTATTATAGTCCCCCGATAAAATAAGCCCCTTAAAACTATATGCATACGTTGCCAAATTTTTTAAATTGTACTAGAAATATAACCCAAAACAATTATAAATTATGAAGAAATTAATACCATTTTTTATTGCATTTATTTTTCTAGCATCTTGTTCGTCTGAAGAAACCATAGAATTGGATGAAACTCTTTTAAAATCATATAAAATAACTAAGAATGAGCAGGGGAGATATTCGATTGATTATGAGGTTAAAGAAGACGCATCAGTAGATGTTGTTAAAGATATTAAAACGAATTATAATGAAATTTATTTGTTCTCAGGGAAAGTTGCTATGGGAAATAAACGCTCTGAATCATTATCAATAGAAAACGATCAACTAAAAGTAGGTTTTTTTGAAAATAACCAAAAAAGAAAATCTGTTATTATTGAAGATGATAATATAGTTTTAGCTAAAGGAGAGGAGTCAAGTGAATTTTTAGAGCAATATAGTGTAGAGGATTTAGGTGATGAAAATTATCAGTTGAATTTTAAGGTTAGAGATGGTGTAAATGTTGTTTTTGTGTATAATGAACTTGAAGATATTTACGAAGTACATTTAAAAGAAGGAAAGTCTAACGGTGTTAGTTTTTCTAAAACTTATAGTAAAACTTCAGAGGTTTTGAAAATAGATTTTGTAAATTATTCAAATAATTTTGCTAAAGCTACTGAAAGTAATATTGAAAAAATGCCAAGAGTGGTTATAATCACTCTTTAAATTTATAATGTGAAGTGTTTGATTTTTCTAGATTAAAAAATATAGTCCCCCTTATATTTATATTTTTATTTTCACAAGTAAGAGCTGAGTTTTTAGACTCAGCTTTTTCTGCTTATATAGAACAAGAAAATGATACTTTGAGCATATCTCAAAGAAAATATGAGTTAGCAAATAAACTTTATGAAGAAGAAGAGTATTCAAAAGCTCTAAAGATGATACTTCCTATAACTGAAGGTGATAATAATCAGAGGTTAAAAGCTAAGGCGAATTTACTAATAGGTAAAATTTTAATTAAGACAGAAAATTACAAAGGAGCCCTAAATTATTTAAGAGAATCTCTTTTGTTGTTAAATGTTAAAATAGATGTTTTTGACAACATGGTTGTTAAAGATTTAAGTTTAATAAAAGCGGATAATTATCTACACATGTCAGCTGCTTTTTTTAGGGAAAAAAGAAAGGACAGTGCACTTTATTATTTAAAAGAACTAATAGGTATTGAGTCGATTAATAAAGATGTTGTGAAATTAAAAGGAGATGCTTATAGTAATCTTGCTGCGGTATATATAAATGATAGTGAAAATTTAGATCAAGCAAAAATATATTTAGAAAAAGCTATAGGAATACACGAAAGATTTGATAATAAGATTTTATTGGCAGGGGATTATAGTAATTTGGCAAGTATTTATGTACAAAGAAAGGAGTACCAAGAAGCAAAAGTTTTGTATAAGGAAGCTTTAAAGTTTTTAGAAAATGAAACTACTAATCGAGCTATAGATTATAAAGAATTATTGTATGATAATTTGGCATGGTCATTATATAATCTAAAAGATTATACAGCTTATGAGTACGTTACTAAATCATATGATATTAGAGATAGTTTAAATGATAACAAGCTTAAAGCGGAATTAAAAAAAATTGAGTTAAGACATAACATTGATTTAATCAGAAAAGAAGAAGAGAATAAAAGATTGCGTTTAGAAAGAAATACTTGGTTAATCGGTGTTATAGGAGTTTTAGTTTCTTTACTGTTGCTCTATTTAGCGAATCTTTATAAATTAAAGCAGAAAGATTTAAATTTACAATTGTCTAAAAGTGAATTGGAACAGCAAAGAAATCTTGAAAAATTAAAATCTGAGTCTCAGGTAAAAATTCTTAATGCAGCTTTAGATGGAAAAGAAACCGAACGTAAACAAATAGCTGAAACCTTACACGATAATGTTAGTGCTTTATTGTCGTCGGCAAATATGCATTTACAAGCAAGTCAAAAGCAATTTGGTAAAGAAACACCTATTGAAATTCAAAAAACACAAGAAATAATTTTAGAGGCTTCTCAAAAAATTAGAGATTTATCTCATAATTTAGTTTCGTCTGTTTTATTAAAGTTTGGTCTGGGCTACGCAATTAAAGATGCTGCCAAAAAATATTCAAACTCTGAAATAAAAATACATACGGCAATTACAAATATTGATAGATATTCTCAAGATTTTGAAATTAAAATATTCAATATTGTTCAAGAACTTATTAATAATATTTTAAAGCATAGCAAGGCAACAAACGCTTATATTACGATAGAGGAGGAAAACAGTAAACTTTTAATTATTGTTAAAGATAATGGTTTAGGTTTTGAAAATAATGGTGAAAATACTGTGGGCATTGGTCTCAATCAAATTCAGGCAAGAATTCACATAATGAAAGGAACTTTTGTTATAGAATCTTCAATTAAACAAGGAACTAAGGCTATGATTGAGGTACCATATGTAAAAAGAGATGAATCTAATTTCGCTTCGCTAATTCTATAATTTCCATATTTTTTATTTCCTTATTGTCCAGTTCAAAACGAATCATGGTTCTAACTTTATGAAAACCATGTTTACCAGCAGCCCCGGGATTTAGATGTAATAAGTTTAAATTTTTATCAAACTGAATTTTTAAAATATGAGAATGTCCACAAATAAATAATTTCGGAGGGTTCGACTTTAATTCTTCTCTAACACGTTGATTGTATTTATTTGGATATCCACCAATATGAGTAATCCATACAGAAACTCCTTCAATTGTAAATTTATTATCTAAAGGAAATTCGGTACGTGCATCTTTATCATCAATATTTCCGTAGACAGCACGTAAAGGTTTTAATTTTTTAAGAGTGTCGGTAACTTGTAAATCACCAATATCGCCTGCGTGCCATATTTCATCAGCTTGTTGTACAAATTTTAAAATTTGATCATCAATATAGCTATGGGTGTCTGATAAAAGTAAGATTTTCTTCACACGACGAATGTACAAAGAACAAAATAAAATCCGTAGTTTAGCTACTTGTAAAACAGTGTTTTTTTGAGGTATTTTTTAGAACTTTCATACAACGGGAAAAACTATTTTGGATGGCAAATTCAACCAGATGTTATTTCTGTGCAAGGAGAAATTAATAAAGCAATTAGTACTATCTTGCAAGAGACGATTAATGTTGTTGGTGCTGGTCGAACGGATGCAGGTGTGCACGCTTCACAAATGTTTGCGCATTTTGATGTTGATAAAGCCGTGGATGAAAATTTTACATATAAGCTTAATGCAATTTTACCAGAAGATATTGTTATTTATAAAACGATTTTAGTGAAGGGTGAAGCACATGCAAGATTTGATGCTAATAGCAGAAGTTACGAATATAAAATTTGGTTAGGACGTAATCCTTTTTTATTAGATACTACATGGCAGTTACATTATCAAAAACTGAACATAGATTTAATGAACAAGGCAGCAAAAATTTTGTATGAATACGAAGATTTTGAGTGTTTCTCTAAAGTAAAAACAGATGTAAATACCTTTAATTGTATTATAACTCATGCTAAATGGGTTTTAAAAGGAAATGAATTGATTTTTCATATTTCTGCTAATCGATTTTTACGAAATATGGTACGAGCCATTGTAGGAACTTTATTGGAAGTAGGTTTAGGGAAGATTACTATAAAAGATTTTAGAAAAATTATTGAAAGTAAAAACAGGAGTAATGCTGGAGTTTCTGTGCCAGCAAAAGGATTATTTTTAACAAAAGTAGAATACAATTATATATAAATTGTGAGCAAGAATAATACAGGTAATGCATTTGACATGAAGATTTTTGTAAGACTAATGAGTTTTGCAAAACGATATCGTTTCCAGTTTTGGGTAGCGACTATTTCGACTATAACACTAGCATTATTTTCAGCAGCGAGTCCAGTTGTACTAATGCAAGCAATCAACGATTTTACAGAAACAAAAGATTTAACAAGGCTGTTGTATTTTACAATAGTAATGATTGTTATTTTATTATTGAAAGTACTATTACAGTTTACTTTTATTTACTACGCTAATTGGGTAGGTCAGCATATTATTAGAGATATGCGAGCTAAAATATTTAGAAATATTATGCAGTTTAGAATGACCTATTTTGATAATACATCAGTTGGTAGATTAGTAACTCGTGTTGTTTCTGACATAGAAACAATCGCAAATTTTTTCACCCAAGGTGTTTTTACCATTGTAAGTGATATCCTACAAATGTTGGTGATAGTTGTTGTTATGTTAGTTATTAATTGGAAGTTGGCATTAATAGCATTTGCAGTAATGCCTATTTTAATTTACGCAACAAAACTATTTCAAATTGCTATAAAAGCAACTTTTCAGGAAGTTAGAAATCAAGTAGCAAACTTAAACGGATTCGTGCAAGAACGTGTTACAGGGATGAAAATTGTTCAATTATTTAATCGTGAAAAAATTGAATACCAAAAATTTGTGGAAATAAATGACAAACATAAAAAAGCACATATAAAAACAGTTTGGTATTATTCTATTTTCTTTCCAATTGCAGAAATTCTTTCTTCCATAGCCATCGGATTAATTGTTTGGTATGGAGGTTTGCAAGTAATAAGTGATAAAGTAGTAACAGTTGGAGCAATTATAGGGTTTATTCAAATGGCACAAATGCTATTCCGCCCTCTACGTCAAATTGCCGATAAATTTAATCAGTTACAAATGGGGATTGTAGCAGGTGAACGTGTATTTAAAGTAATGGACACCGAAAGTTTTATTGATAAATCGGGAACAATACTAGCAGATAATTTACAAGGAGACATCAGCTTTAAGGATGTTCGATTTAGTTATGTTAAAGGAGAAGAAGTATTAAGAGGAATTTCCTTTGATGTTAAAAAAGGTGAAACCGTTGCAATTGTTGGTGCTACAGGTGCGGGAAAGTCTACTATTATTAATTTAATTAGCCGTTTTTATGAAATTGATAGTGGATTAATTTCAGTTGATAAAATACCCGTCCAAGACTATGATTTAACATCTTTAAGAGAAAAAGTAGCAGTTGTTTTACAGGATGTATTTTTGTTTTCAGATAGTATTTTAAACAATATTACGTTGAAAAACGAAAATATAACTTTAGAAGAAGTAAGAAATGCGGCCAAACAAATAGGGATTCACGAGTTTATTATGACTTTGCCAAACGGCTATAATTATAATGTGAAAGAAAGAGGAATTATGTTGTCATCTGGGCAACGTCAATTAATTGCGTTTCTTAGAGCTTATGTGAGTAAGCCAAGTATTTTAATTTTAGATGAAGCTACTTCGTCAGTAGATAGTTATTCAGAACAGATGATTCAATATGCTACAGATGAAATTACGAAAGGAAGAACGTCTATAGTAATTGCCCATCGATTAGACACTATAAAAAAAGCCGACACTATTATTGTAATGGATAAAGGACAAATTGTAGAAAAAGGAAACCATCAAGAATTACTAAAAAAAGAAGATGGTTATTACCGTAATTTGTATGAAAAACAATTTAATGTAGAAGTCGTATAATTATTTAACTTTTATTTGATTAGTACATCCAAAATGTTACATTTGTTATTCAATCTTAAACTAAAAATCATTAACAATGAAAAAATTAATTTTATCTGTATTAGTTGCTGGATCATTAATGGCAACTTCATGTAAGAAGGCAAAAGAAGCAGGAAGCGATTTAAAAGATGCAACTGAAGCAGTAGCAACTGAAGCTGCAGAAGCAACAGAAGATGCTGCTGATGCAGTAGCTGAAGGTGTGGAAGATGCAGTTGATGCAGCTAATGAAGCTGTAGACTCTGCTTTAGAAGGAGTAACAATTCCAGAATTTGAGGATCCTAAAGTAGGAGAGCACTTAAAAGCTTATGCTGAGTATGCAAAAGAATATATCGATGCTAAAGGAGATGTAGTAAAGAACTCTGAGTTAGCAAAAAAAGGTACTGAATTAGCTGCTAAAGGAAAAGAAATTTTAGCATCTTTAGATGAAGAAGCAGCTGCTAAATTCAAAAGCGTAATGAACGCTATTCAATCTAAAATGGCACCAGCTAAATAATTTTAGATTTTATATCATCAAAAAGGCTCTCATACGAGAGCTTTTTTTATTCCGTTAAATCTTTTTGAAGTTTTTCTATTAACTGTTCAGAGTTTTTAAATAATACAAACTCACCATCTTTAATATAAGATATTTCTCCTGTTTCTTCCGAAACTAACAAACAAACCGCATCTGTTTTTTCAGAAACACCTAATGCTGCTCTATGTCGTAAACCAAAACGAGCTGGAATTTTTGTATTGTCCGACACAGGTAAAATAACACGTGTAGCTATAATATAATTATCACGAATAATAGTAGCACCATCATGTAAAGGGCTATTCTTATAAAAAATACTTTCAATAATAGCTTCGTTAACCAAAGCGTTCATTTTATCTCCAGAGCTTACTAAAAAATCTAGTTTATTAGTACGTTCTATAACAATTAAAGCGCCTGTTTTAGATTTTGCTAGATGTTCTAATGCAGTTACCATTGTTTCAACATCGGTTTCCGCATTAATTTCTGATTTTAAAAACTTTAATTGAGTTAAGAAACCACGTTTTGTAGAAAAATTGGTTGTACCAATCATTAGTAGAAATTTCCTTATTTCTTGTTGAAAAACGATAATTAAAGCTATTACACCACCAGAAAGTAAATAACCAAGAATACCACTTAGCATTTCCATATTAAGTGCTTGGGTAATTTTCCAAATTAAAAAAATTAAGGCAATTCCAATAACAATATTAATAGCTACGGTTCCTTTAAGCAGTTTGTATATATAATAGAGTAAAATAGCAACAAGAATAATGTCAAGTATGTCGAGAAACGAAAAATCGATAAAATCTAAGCTCATTATTCTTACTATGTTTTGGGTAAAAGTACTAATTTTATTATAATTGATTTACAATTTTAATCGCTTCAACTGCCTCTTTTACATCGTGTACACGTAAAATATTAGCGCCGTTTAATAAAGCAATTGTATTTGCGGAAGTTGTAGCGTTTAACGCTTCTTTGGCGGAACTACCAATAGGTTTGTAAAGCATAGATTTTCTAGATAAACCACTTAAAATAGGAACTTCTAAACTTTTAAAAAGTTCTAGTTTTCTTAATAATTCAAAATTATGCTCTATGGTTTTTCCGAAGCCAAAACCAACATCAATAATAACATCATTAAGTTTTAATTGACGAAGTTTAAAAATTTGTTCCGCAAAAAATGAAATTAACTCTTGAGTAATATCATGGTATTTTGGATTTAATTGCATGTTCTGTGGCGTTCCTTGCATATGCATTAAAATATAAGGAACTTGTAGTTTAGCAACAGTTTTAAACATCTCCTCATCCATTTTTCCACCAGAAATATCATTGATTATTGCAGCACCTGTAATAATGGTTTCTTTTGCAACCTTACTTCTAAAGGTATCTATAGAAATAATGATTTTTGGAAAGTTTTTAACTAGTAATTCAACAACAGGAACGATGCGAAGTAATTCTTCTTCTTCAGAAATATGTTTTGCTCCAGGACGAGACGAATACGCTCCAACATCTATAAAAGTAGCACCGTTAGTTAGCATTTTATCTACTTGAGAAAGAATGTCTTTTTCGTTTTTGTATTTTCCACCATCAAAAAAAGAATCAGGAGTAACGTTTAAAATACCCATTACTTTAGGGCTAGAAAAATCGATAAGTTTTCCGCGACAATTTATTGTCATTGAGTTTAAGTGCTTTTTAATTAAATTTCTTTGTAAAAATAAATGAAAACTCTTTCGTTTTACTATTTTTACGTTATTTTTTCAGTAGAAACATAATGCAAAATACTTCAAAACAATACGATGCGGTTATTAATGAGTGTCGAAATTTATTTATAAAAAAGATGAGTGACTATGGTAGTGCGTGGCGTATTTTACGTTTACCATCGTTAACAGATCAAATTTTTATAAAAGCACAACGCATTCGTCAGTTGCAAGAAAATGCAGTAAGAAAGGTTAATGAAGGTGAAAAATCTGAATTTATCGGAATTATTAATTATTCGGTAATGGCGTTAATTCAGTTAGAACTAGGAGTGGTAGAGAATCCTGATTTAGATATTGAAGAAGCAAGTGCTTTGTATGATAAGCACGTGAAAATAACTAAAGAATTAATGGAGAACAAAAATCATGATTATGGTGAAGCATGGCGTGACATGAGAATTTCTTCATTAACCGATTTAATTTTACAAAAACTATTACGCGTTAAGCAAATAGAAGACAACAAAGGAAAAACATTGGTATCTGAAGGAATAGATGCTAATTACCAAGATATGATTAACTATGCAATATTTGCAATGATTCATTTATCAGAAAACAAAAAATAAAATCCCTAATTATGTTAAAATTACTTACACAAATTTCAAGATTTCTAATCGGAGCTTTATTTATTTATTCAGGTTTCGTAAAATTAGTAGATCCAATGGGTTCTGCATTCAAATTTCAAGAATACTTTAGCGAAGGTGTTTTAAATATGGAGTTTTTAATTCCCTACGCCTTACTATTTTCTATTTTGTTAGTAATAGCAGAGTTAGTATTGGGTGTAATGCTAATTGTTGGTTATAAGCCAAAATTAACTGTTTGGAGTATTTTTGGTTTTACACTTATTTTCTTGTTTTTAACTTGGTATTCGTATACTTATGATAAAGTTACCGATTGTGGATGTTTTGGTGATGCATTAAAAATTTCGCCGAAAGCAACATTCTATAAAAATGTAATTTTTATGGGCTTTATCTTGGTGTTGATTGCAGGATTAAAATATATAAAACCTTTAATTTCAGATAAAGTTGCAAGCTTATCAACATTCGTTACATTATTCATTTCAACGGTTATCGTGTATTATGTATTAAACCATTTACCAATTATTGATTTTAGAGCATATGCTGTTGGAACTGATATTGCTGAAGGAATGAAATACCAAGGAGATGGAGAAGTTCCACCAATTCATGATTTTATGATTGAAACAGATGAAGGAGATTTACTTGAAGAAATGTTGGCAAAAGATAAAGCAATGTTAATTACGTTGTATAATTTCGATAAAACGGAAAAAGAAGGTCTTCCTGCTATCGCAAAAGCAGCAGCAGAAGCAAAAGCGGCAGGATACGAAATTTATGTGCTAACTGCATCGTATGTCGAAGATTTAGAAGCTACCCAAAAAGAATTTGGTTTGCCATATACTTTCGCCTTTTGTGATGAAACAGCTTTAAAAACAGCAATTAGAGCAAATCCAGGGATTATAACTGTAGAAAAAGGAGTTATAAAAGGAAAATGGAATTGGACCGATGCTGATGATGTAAAATTCTAATTTATAGTAGTTCTTGTATCTTTATAATATCAATTAAAATACATAAACTATGAAGTTTTTTAAATATTTACTATTACTGTCGTTAACACTTCTAGTAATAGGGTTGTTGTATGTTTCTATCCAATCTGGAAATTATGAAGTTTCTAGAACTAAGTTGATGAAATACCCAGTATATTCTGTTTTTAATATAGTAAACGATTTAAAAACTTGGGAAAAATGGGGTCCTTGGCACGATGAAGACTCAACAATTATGGTTACGTATGCCGATAAAACAGTAGGTGTTGGGGCAAGTAATCGTTGGACGAGCAAAGACGGTTCAGGGAGTATAAAAACTGTTTCTATAATAGAGAACAAAAGAATAGTTCAAGAAATTAGATTTGGAGATAATGAACCAAGTGATGTTCTTTGGGATTTTGAAAAAATAGCAGAAGGAACAAAAGTTACTTGGACGATGAAAGATGATAAAGCACCTTTTATTTTTAAAGTTTTTTCTACACTATCGGGCGGTTGGGAAAATATGTTAGGACCAATGTTAGATAAAGGCTTAAATAATTTAGATGAAGTTGTTAAAAGCCAACCTCTAAAATATAGTCTTGGGGAGGTGAAAATTATTGAAAATCAAGACAAAATATTTCTTGGTTTTCCGTATAAAATGAAAATTGATTACGCAGAAATCCAAAAAGTATTTGCTGATGCGATGCCTAAAGTAATTGATTATGCTATACAATCAGGGTTAAAATACGCAGAGTTTACACCAGGAGCACTTTACCATAAATGGGATCAAATAAAAGGTGAAACAGAGTTTCATATTGGCATTTTGATAGAGAAAAATATCAAACCGAGAGAAGACATGGAAATTATAAAAGTAACAGGAGGTAAAAATGTTATGATTACTAAATGTGGTAATTATAATGAAGGAGATTATGAAGCTCACATGGCTATTGATACCTATTTAAAGGTAAATAATCTCATTTCTAAATGGCCAATCTACGAATTGTATGTAAATGATCCTACTCAAGTAAAACAAGAAGATATTCAAACAGACATTTATTATCCGTTGCAATAATATTCAATTTTATTATAAATGAAAACCTCACAATTGTTGTGAGGTTTTCTTATTTTCGCAAGTAATGAAGCAATTGTTATTAGTATTTATCGGAGGAGGATTTGGTAGCGTTTTACGTTTTATAATGGGTAAAGCCCTTAATAATTCACAAACTGGAATTCCTTTCGGAACCTTTGCAGCTAATATTTTGGGAAGTTTGTTTATAGGTATTATACTTGGGTTAGCAGCCAAAAATGAAGCGATTACACAAAATCACACCTTGTTGCTGGCTACAGGATTTTGTGGTGGGTTTACCACTTTTTCAACCTTTGCTTACGAGAATCATGTTTTCTTAAAATCTGGAGATTTCACCACTTTTGCATTATATACGATTGCAAGTTTTGTGGTAGGGTTTTTAGCAGTTTTTTCAGGAATATACTTAGTTAAATTTTTATAAAAATGAACAAATTAGTACACTATACATCAGAAGATAAGTATGCAATCATAAAGATTGTGAACGGAAAAGCGAACGCAGTTTCTCATGAAGTAATTGATGCGTTAAATGAAGCTTTAGACCAAGCAGCTCAAGACGAAAAAGTGGTGATTTTAACAGGTCAAGACGGGATTTTATCTGCAGGGTATGATTTAAAAGTGATGACAAAATCAGCAGATTCCGCTAAAGAATTGGTAAAAAAAGGATCAACATTGGCTCATAAAATGTTGTCTTTTCCTATGCCCATAATTGTTGCTTGTTCTGGTCATGCTGTAGCCAAAGGGGCTTTTTTATTATTGTCTGCCGATTATAGATTAGGTGTAGAAGGTGATTTTAAAATCGGTTTAAATGAAGTGATGATTGGTATGACCATGCATCACGCAGGGATTGAGCTTGCAAAAAGCCGTTTAGCACCAGTATTTTTTGAAAGAAGTGTAAACAATTCAGAAATTTACAACCCGAAAGATGCCATAACAGCTGGTTTCTTAGATAAAGTCGTTTCTCAAGAACATTTATTACCAACAGCTGTAAAGATAGCAGAAATGTTTAGTAAACTGAATAAAAAAGCACATGCACAAACAAAATTAAAAGTGCGTAAGCCCTATTTAGAAAGATTACAAAAAGCGATTGAATTAGACGTAATTGAAGAGATTTCGTTTAATCAGTAATAAGAGTTTTTTGATAGAATAAAAATCGTCATTATGGATGTAATGAAGCAATCTCAACATAAAGATTACTTCTTCGCTTTACTCCTCGCAATGACGATTTTTACTATTTTTTATAAGTCATTACACCTGCTTCAATTTTAATATCTAAATAATTATTTCTTGGTGTAATTGGGCAAGAATACCGGTTGCTATAAGCACAATACGGGTTGTAAGCTTTGTTAAAATCAATCGTTATGGTTCCGTTTTGTTGCTCATCAGTAGTGTACACCTCTACAAAACGACCTCCTGCATATGATGTCTTTCCGTTGGTTTTATCTAAAAAAGGTAAGAATAAATAGTCTTTATATTCTTCCTTCGGATGCTCATCTTGGTAAATATCCAATTCAAATTCTTTGTTGTCAATTATAAAAGAAACCACACCGTATTTTTTGTAAGTAACTACTCTGTTGGTAGTTGTAGGGAATTTAAAAAGAGGAGCATCTGGTGTTTTTGTTAATTTAGCAGTTACCTTGTATTTCTCGTCAATTGGAAAAAAATCTAAACCTTTAAATTTCTTCAATCCTTTTTTGGTAAGCGGAGATTTACTAGCGTCTTTAAATTTTGCGTTCATTTCTAATTGAAACTCCGATTTTCCTGTCAAAGTTCTTTTCTTTTGAGCGTTGCAAGACATCAGTATAAAAAGTAATAAAAAAGGTATGTACTGTTTCATTTTAGTAATTCGGATTAAAACCTGTATTTGTAGGTAATTGGTAACTTTGAAGTAATTTTTTTGATAGATCGTCAAATTGATTGGTTTCAGAAATTTTACGTAGAGTGTTTGGGTTAAATGTTCCTTTTAAATAAAAAACGGATGTTTTTGCTAAAGTTGAATTAAAAACAATTACTTTTTTTACAATATTGCCATCTTCAATAACTGATAAAATTTTAGTTTTCTCAGGGGTGTTTTGCCTTAAAACATCTTTGTAATTGTTCGCTGTCACCAAATTTATTTGCTGAATAAGTTCTCTTTGTTTTTCAACAGATATTTCGTTGAATGTAATAAATTTAAAATCGTTAATATTACTAAAAATTCCATTCATTTCAGGAGAGATGGAACTTAGCACACTTCTCATAAAATTAGGCACTTGAAAAGTGGTTACCCCAATTTCATTTTTATGTTCATTAAAAAACGATTGAAAACTTCTACTGCTTCCGCAAGAAATTAACAATAGAGTTAATGAAATAAATAAGTATTTTTTTTTCATAGAGTAATGTTCTTCGTTATAATGTTTGTGTATGGTTAGTTGCGTGGTTAAGCAACTAATTTAACAAATAAAAACGTGTCAGAGAAAATTCCTTTGGAATTTTCCGAGCAGACCTGAGCCAAGTAATTAATTATACACATCTTAAGTTAGCAATTGTTTAAATTTAGAGATATAAATCAGAAAGAAAGAAGCGTAGAATAAGGTTATGATATACGTGGAAACCTAGATTTCGTCAACATTGATAATCCCTACGCTTTTACTACTTCAAATTCGTTCAGTTCTGTGAGAGTTAGATCTCGACTTTAAGTTGTTGAATTGTAGGTAGTTCTTTCTTTCCAATCTTTTTTCTTATGGATAAAAATAAACAATTTTTAGGAATCGACGTTAGTAAAGAAGTTATCGATGTGTATGATTCTCAAGGAATTTGGCATCAGTTTAGAAATGACGTTTCTGGTTTTAAGAAATTACTCACTATTACTAGTAGCTTAACGCATTG